>NZ_DALZXU010000001.1:0-2669082 GCF_031989085.1 Ensifer sp. | reverse complement strand
TGGCTTCGAGGCCATGCGCTCCGGCAACTCCGGCAAGGTCGTCATGGACTGGTAGGCGGGGCCGGGTGAGGCCGCAAAAATCGAAGCCTTATGATTGGGCCGTGCGTCGTGAAGGCGTGCGGCCCTTTCGTCTGCCTGGTGGCAAACTGCGTTTCATTCCGGCTTCCGCAGAGGAATTGTTTTGCGTCTTTGAGCGGGGCATCAGCAGCCGCTTGTTTGGTCGAGACAACGCACTATCTTTGCCCACACGGTCGCGCGTGACTGCGATCGACGGTTGTAACGGCAACAGGAGATCGTGCATGCGTTATGAGGGAAGTTGTCATTGCGGCAAGATCGCCTTCGAGGTGGACGGCGAATTCTCCGAGGCGATCGATTGTAATTGTTCGATGTGCCGCCGACGCGGCGGATTGCTGGCCTTCGTCGCGCGCGACAGTCTGCGCCTGAAGACGCCGGAAGCCGACCTCTCGACCTATGAGTTTAACAGGCACGTCATCAAGCACCACTTCTGTGATCATTGCGGCATTGCGCCTTACGGCGAAGGTGCTGGCCCGAATGGGCCGATGGCAGCGATCAACCTGCGGTGCCTGCCGGAGTTCGACATCGAAGCGGTGAAAATCGTGAAGTATGACGGGCGTTCGGTTTGACCGGTGCCCGATAAGAGCAGCGCAATGGTTGCGGTGTCCGATCAGATGCAATTTGACATTGCCGACATGCGGTCTCGACCCTTGTCTTTTTACGGGCAGTGCCTACATGTTCAGCGGATGCTGATAAACACCATAAAACGTGAACTGAGGCGATTTTTGCCGAATCGGGCGGTTTTTCAGCGGAAATGCTTGACGGGATCGAAAATTCTGGGAATCACCATTTCCAAGCAAGAAATGGCGAAATGACACGGCGGTTAGGATATCATGCCAGTAGTGCTTCAGTGGCAGGACTGTCGAAGCTTGCCCGCTTGGCCACGATCGCTATCGTGGTTAATCAGGAATTAAACATCATCCCGTTACGTCAGGGGAAATGATTCGGTGGCGGGTGCGCGGCGCACCCGGACCTTCGAGCGGCATTTGCACCGGGCTCACGCCGGTTGCGACAAGGAAAGCGACGAACTAAATGGCAACCAAAGTCAAAGAAAACGAAGAAGCTGACGTTGAACGCGAAGGCGCTCCGGACGGCCCGCTTCTCGATCTTTCCGATGACGCTGTCAAGAAGATGATCAAGGCCGCCAAGAAGCGCGGCTATGTGACGATGGACGAGCTGAATTCCGTCCTGCCGTCCGAAGAAGTCACCTCCGAGCAGATCGAAGACACGATGGCGATGCTCTCCGACATGGGCATCAACGTCATCGAAGACGAGGAAGCTGAGGAAGCCGCCGGCAGCAGCAGCGACGACGAAAGCAGCGACGACGACAACGACGGTGAAGGCGGCGAACTGGCCCCTTCCGGCGGCACGGCGCTGGCTGCGACCAAGAAGAAAGAGCCGACCGACAGGACCGACGACCCGGTGCGCATGTATCTGCGCGAAATGGGTTCGGTAGAGCTTCTGTCGCGCGAAGGCGAAATCGCGATTGCCAAGCGCATCGAGGCTGGCCGCGAGACGATGATCGCCGGCCTCTGTGAGAGCCCGTTGACGTTCCAGGCGCTGATCATCTGGCGCGACGAACTCAACGAGGGCCAGACGCTGCTGCGCGAGATCATCGATCTCGAAACCACCTATTCCGGTCCCGAGGCAAAGGCTGCGCCACAGTTCCAGAGCCCGGAAAAGATCGAGGCCGACCGCAAGGCTGCCGAGGAAAAGGAAAAGACCCGCAAGGTTCGCGCCGCCAACGACGACGACATCACCAATGTCGGCGGCGACGTCATGCCGAGCGAGGAAGAAGAGGAAGACGACGACGAGTCGAACCTCTCGCTCGCTGCCATGGAAGCGGAACTGCGTCCGCAGGTCATGGAAACCCTCGACATCATCGCCGAGACCTACAAGAAGCTGCGCAAGCTGCAGGACCAGCAGGTGGAAGCCCGCCTTGCTGCCACCGGCACGCTGTCGCCTGCCCAGGAGCGCCGCTACAAGGAGCTCAAGGACGAGCTGATCAAGGCGGTCAAGTCGCTGTCGCTCAACCAGAACCGCGTCGACAGCCTGGTCGAGCAGCTCTACGACATCTCCAAGCGCCTGATGCAGAACGAAGGCCGCCTGTTGCGCCTTGCCGAAAGCTACGGCGTCAAGCGCGACTCGTTCCTGGAACAGTATTCCGGTGCGGAACTCGATCCGAACTGGATGAAGTCGATCAGCAACCTGGCCGGCAAGGGCTGGAAGGAATTCGCCAAGAGCGAAAACCAGACGATCCGCGACATCCGCCAGGAAATCCAGAATCTTGCGACCGAAACCGGCATCTCGATTGCCGAATTCCGCCGCATCGTCTCGATGGTGCAGAAGGGCGAGCGCGAAGCGCGCATCGCCAAGAAGGAAATGGTCGAAGCCAACCTGCGCCTCGTCATCTCCATCGCCAAGAAGTACACCAACCGCGGCCTGCAGTTCCTCGATCTCATCCAGGAAGGCAACATCGGCCTGATGAAGGCGGTCGACAAGTTCGAATACCGGCGCGGCTACAAGTTCTCGACCTATGCCACCTGGTGGATCCGTCAGGCGATCACCCGCTCGATCGCCGACCAGGCCCGCACGATCCGTATCCCGGTGCACATGATCGAAACGATCAACAAGATCGTTCGCACGTCGCGCCAGATGCTGCACGAAATCGGCCGCGAGCCGACGCCGGAAGAACTGGCCGAAAAGCTCGCCATGCCGCTCGAAAAGGTCCGCAAGGTCCTGAAGATCGCCAAGGAGCCGATCTCGCTCGAAACCCCGGTGGGTGACGAAGAAGATTCGCATCTCGGCGATTTCATCGAGGACAAGAACGCGCTGCTGCCGATCGACGCCGCCATCCAGGCGAACCTGCGCGAAACGACGACCCGTGTTCTCGCCTCGCTGACGCCGCGCGAAGAGCGCGTCCTGCGCATGCGCTTCGGCATCGGCATGAACACCGACCACACGCTCGAGGAAGTCGGCCAGCAGTTCTCGGTTACCCGCGAACGTATCCGCCAGATCGAAGCGAAGGCGCTGAGGAAGCTCAAGCATCCGAGCCGCTCCAGGAAGCTCAGAAGCTTCCTCGACAGCTAAGCGGTCGACCACCGAACCATCAAAAAGCCGGGCACTTCGCCCGGCTTTTTCGTTTGCGCGCTTCCCCTTGTTCGGCGGCTCCCGGTCAATTTCTTGTGAGCGTTGGCGCAGAGGATTATACTGTGCCTTTCCGAGCAATCGGGGCACCCGGCCAAAGCGCGGGAGCAATCGCACCGCGGGCGTCAAGCGTGTCCTCAGGGAGGTGTGAAATGACCACTTATGTCGTGCTCCTCAACTGGACAGAGCAGGGCGTGAAGAATGTGCGCGAGTCTCCGAAACGCCTCGATGCGGCCAAGAAGATGCTCGCCGACATGGGCGGCTCCTTCAAGCATTTCTTTCTCACCATGGGCGAATACGACATGGTGGCAATCTGCGAGGCGCCGGACGACGCGGTGGCGGCGCGCTTTGCCATGACGCTCGGCATGGGCGGCAATGTGCGCACCCGCACGCTGAAAGCCTTCCCGGAAGCGGCCTATCGCGAACTGGTGGCCTCGCTCGGTTGAGCGCGGCGACCTAGGGCGCGCCGTTGCCGGAGAGGATGCGGGCGGCACCGCGCATGGCGTTGCGAAACGCATCGTCGAAGCTGACGCCGCGGATCTGCCAGTGGTGTTCGCTACCGTTTTCGATGAGACGCCAGTCGGCAATCCAGCCGCGCGCGGCGTCGGACCAGACGAGCGTTCCGGCGAGGGGGATCTCTGCGTCGATCTGCGTGGCGAGGCTGCCAAGTTCGGCCGGTTTCAGCTGCGGCAGGTGCTCGAAATCGAGCCCGCCTGCGGTCAGCGTCGCCACGTCCGGAAGGCGCGCCGTCAGCGCCAGCGGAACCGTGGCGGCCTCGAGCGACTGCACCATATAGGGGCTCTCGCTGCCGTCGCGCGCCAGGACGAAGCGGCGCCTCTGGTCGTGCACCGCCAACAGCACGGCGATCACAGGACGCGGTGACAGCCACGGCTTGCGGTCGAGCTTTGCCAGGAGCGGATCGATGATGGCGGGATCGAAACGGCAGGTGAGATCGTGCGGCCGATCGTGCGTTCCCTGTTCGTCGTGGATCGGCACGCCTTCGAGCCTGTCTCGATAGGTGAAGGAAGCGACATAGGGCGCGGCGTTCCGCTGAAGGGCCGCAAGCGCCGCGCTGTCGGCAATCTTGAAATCGCCGGAGACCTTGACCAGAACCTCGCTCAGGCATTCGCGAAAGCCGAGCTCGCGGTTTTCTTCGCCGGTTCCGGTAACGATCGCGTCGCTGGTATAGAGGCTAGACAGGTCCGTTGCCTCAGCCTTGTTGCCGGCCCCAGTGGCGGCAAGCGCGATAGCAACAAACCACGCCTTTGCGCTTCTGCGCCCGTGGCGCTTCAGTTGGCTGATGGCACGGGGCAACTGAGGTCGCCTTCCTCGCAGCTCAGATAGGTCTTGAAGTCCTTGACGCGGTTCTGCGTCAGGCCATCCCTGCATTGCAGAACGATCATCGGATAGGCCGAGCCCCCGGCGACGCCAGCGGCGGAAAAATCGCACTCGGCATCCCGGAAGGCGATCCATGCCTTTTGGGCGGCGACCAGCAGCCTGGCCTTGTCCTGGTCGTCCTTCAGGCGCGCCTCGATTTGTTTGTAGAGGGTGTTGAGTTCGGCGTCGGAAACCTTGAAGGACTTGCCCGCACATTCGTTCATCGTTGCCTGGTCGCTGGCATCGGCGCAATCGTCGGCCCAGGCCGCCGGCGTCATGCCCGTCAGTCCGACCAACGCTGCAAACATCACGGCAGGAAGTCGCATCTTTCGCTCTCCTCGTTTTGCCCATGTCGCCTTCGGCGTGCCCGGGATCGCGCGCCGCGCTTGAGCCTGCGGCCGCCGGTCTGCCGCTGTCCTCCAGCCTGCGCAGAGTAGGCCAAACATGAACCCTCAGATAGCGCAATCTCGGGGCTTTGCACGTGCGCCCCCCGATCCCTCGCATTCGAATTAAAACCGATCCTTAACGTTTACGTTTTATCAATCTCTCGGATACGAGAGGTTCGAAGATGCGTTGCGTTTTTGTCGTCGTCCTCCTGTTGCTGGCCGGTTGCGCGACGGTGCCGAGAGACACCCGGAACGCATGCGCGGTTTTCGAGCAGCGAGATGGCCTATTCAACAATTGGCGCCGCGCCGCCTATCAGGCGGAGCGCGAATATGGCGTGCCCGTGCCGGTGCTGATGGCAACGATCTATACGGAATCGGGCTTCCGCCATAACGCCAAGCCGCCGCGCACCAAGCTCTTCGGCTTCATCCCCTGGACGCGCGTTTCGACGGCCTATGGCTATTCGCAGGCGCTCGACGGCACCTGGGCGCGCTACCAGAGCGAGACCGGCCGCTGGACGGCGCGGCGCTCGGATTTCGGCGACGCCATCCGCTTCATCGCCTGGTATCACCGCGAAAGCGGCCAGCGAAACGGCATCGCGCTCAACGACACCTACCGGCTCTACATAGCCTACTATCACGGCCACGCCGGCTATGCCCGCGGCAACTGGAGCACGACCGCCAAGAACGGCGCCAAGCGCGCCGCCGGCATGGCCTCGCTCTATAGCCGTCAGCTCGGCAGCTGCGGCAGCTGACGGTCGTCGTCAGCCGGCGGCCGCCTTTTCCAGCCCGGCGATGTCGATCTTGATCATGCCCATCATCGCCTGCTGGGCGCGGCCGGCGCGCGCCCGATCGGGATCGCCGAGGTGGCGCATCAGCGCGTCAGGAATGATCTGCCAGGCAAGACCGAAACGGTCCTTCAGCCAGCCGCAACGCTGCGGCGTGCCGCCCTCGAGCAGGCGCTCCCAATAGTAATCGACCTCGGCCTGATCGGCGCAGCGCACGAAGAAAGAAACGGCTTCGGAAAACTGGAAATGCGGTCCGCCGTTCAGGCCCATGAAGGCCTGGCCCTCAAGCTCGAAAGAGGCGGTGAAGGCCTTGCCGTCGGGTCCCTTGCTGATGTCGGTGACGCGGGCATTGCGGAAGACGGATGTGTAGAATTCTATCACGTCCTCGAGCTGGTCGTCGAACCAGAGAAACGGCGTGATCTTCTGCATGGCGGTTCTCCCTTGAATGATCGTCTGCCACCAAAGGACGAAGTCGTGGCGCGCCAGCCGACAGGCTGACCGAATTTTTCCGCAAGGGTGCAGTCCTGGACGGCTCGATGCCCGCCATCTTCAAAATTCGTGGCGCCTTGTCGGAACCTTTCCGTCCCGATCGTCCTTTGGTGGCAGGAGCTGAAAAGGAGGATATCGACATGAGTTATGTGGATGGTTTCATCGTCGCCGTGCCGAAGGGCAATATCGACGCCTACAAGGACATGGCGCGTGCGGCGGGCGACGTGTGGATGGAGCACGGCGCGCTTTCCTATGCCGAATGCCTGGGTGACGACGTGCCCTATGGCGAGTTGACGTCGTTTCCGCGCGCGGTCCAGGCGAAGGACGACGAGACGGTGGTGTTTTCGTGGATCACCTACAAGTCCCGCGCCGATCGCGACGCTATCGTCGCCAAGGTGATGGCCGATCCACGGCTGCAGGGTGACGAATGGAAGGACGTTTTTGACGGCAAGCGCATGATCTATGGCGGCTTCGAGGCGTTTCTGGAGAAGTAGGCCGGCTTGAGGCCCCGACCGGCTTGACTTGGCGACGGCATGTACCGATTGCGTGGATGAGCGGGCGCGGCATGCGGCCGCCAGCCGGGGAGGGCCGACGCCAATGCCGCAGACCACGATCGTCATTTCCACCCGCGGACAGGGGCTCTACGAGTTCACCGACGAGGCGGCAGCATTCGTGCGCGCCAATGGCGGGGCCGAGGGTCTTTTGACGCTGTTCGTGCGCCACACCTCCTGCTCGCTGCTGATCCAGGAAAACGCCGACCCCGATGTGAAGCGGGACCTGAAAGAATTCTTCGGCCGACTGGTCCCGCCGACCTCCGATTCATCGATGCGCTGGGTGATGCACACCGATGAGGGCGCCGACGACATGCCCGCCCATATCAAGGCGGCGCTGACGCAGGTATCGATCGGCATCCCGGTGAATGCCGGGCGCATGGCGCTCGGCACATGGCAGGGGATCTATCTCTTCGAACATCGCGACCGGCCGCATCGCCGTGAAATCGTGCTGCATCTTGGCGCCTGAGATCGCAACCTGATCGCTTCAACGCCTTGAAGGCAGCCGTCGCCCTTCCATATCAAGTGGTGGACGGTGCCCCCGCGCCATCCGCCCGATCGGCGTTTTCAACGCTTTCGGGCATGGGCAGTCACGCATCCGCAAACAGCATCGAGGGCAGACATGACCGACGCGCAGACCATCGCCAGCCGCTTCATCCAGGCACTGAACGACCGCGACTTCGACGCGCTTTCGCGGCTTGTCGACGAGGATGTGGCGCTCGATTCGCTGACAGGCCAGCGCACGGTCGGCGTCGAGCCGCTGCGGGCCAACATCATGACGTTTCTGCGCCATTTCGACGAAAGCTACGGCGACATCGTGCTCATGCGCGACAGCTTCGGCCAGCGGGTCGCCGCCGACCTGACGGCGCGCGGCAGCTACCGCGAGACGTTTGACGGTTTCCCTGCCGCCTCCGGCCAGACCTATTCGATCCCCAGCGTCTTCGTCTTCGAGATCGAGGACCAGTCGATTACCCGTCTCAGCCACTATCGCAACATGCGTGCGTTCGAGGCGGAACTTTCCGGCTGAGCGTATCGGATGGCGTGATCCTCGCAGCTTGCTGGTGTGGCCCCATGTTCGGGGCCCGACGCGCAGATCGCTCGATCCTTGCGCGCTTTCACGCCGGCTAATCCATTGGTATCGCCCAGAAAAACAGGTCGCGACCTCGTCGGCCACCCGCCGCCGCTCTTCGCCTGAAAGTCGAACGAATCCCTTCCTCGCGCCGCTTCTCGTCAGGTGTCCGCAATCTGAACCCGGCATGAATGTGCAATTCCGCTGGCGTTCAGTTTGGCGCCGCTAATGTCGGATCAATCGCTTGGGACGGTGATTGCAGATCGAACCCTTCAAGCCCGGAGAAAGACCATGAAGAACATCCTCATCAACACCGCCGCCGCCGTCGTCATCGGTTTGGCCGGCCTCGTGGGCGCCGCTTCCACCGCATCCGCAGACACCGTCGAGTTCGGCTTCGGCTCGGGCGGCGGCGTCCAGGTCCAGTACCGCGATTACAACGGCGGTTACGGCGACGAGCGTGATTGGGGTCGTGATCGCCGCGGTCCGGATCGTGGCTGGGATGGCGGCCGCCGCAGAGGCTGCGCTCCCTGGATGGCCGTCGACAAGGCCCGCGACCACGGCCTGCGCCGCGCCTACGTCGCCGATGTCTCGCACCGCCGCGTGATCGTCGAAGGCAGCCGCCGCGGCTATCGCCAGACGATCGCATTCGCCAACGAGCGCGGTTGCCCGGTTATCGGCCGCTGGTAACAAGCCCTTTTCCGTCCTGTCTCCCCCGGCCGGCGGAATTGCACCCCTCACGCCCCAGGCGTGAGGGGTTTTTGTTGTGTGAAGGACGGGGCCGCGCCTTTGGCCCGGCAGCGGCATGTTTGCATCATCGGCCTCGGCCAGGATTGCAAGCATGATCGGGGGGAAGTGCGAGGCGGTTTTGCGTCGGGTCATGCCTAAAACCAAGAGTTCGTCTTCTTCGTCTCTGCTCGCATCGGAGACGCAGACGGTCTAATCCACCGCCGCGGCGCCACTTGGCGGTGACGCAGGACGGTAACGGCCGATTTCTGAAAAAATGCGCGAAGACAGGCGGTCCGGGCAAGGACAGGGTGCGGGGCAGCAGTCCGTGCGTTGTACCCGGGCGCTGCGAGCAGCCTTCAATGCGCAGCCCGCCACGGGTCAGGCGGCTGGCCGTCATGGCAGTTCGGGACAGCAGGATCCCGTATCTCAGACAATGCGGTCTGCTTAAGGTTCGGCGGAGCGCCCGTTCGCCCGTGGATCTCGACAGCGAATGCAAGGCCAGATACCTGCCATAGAGATGCGCCACGGCTCATCTCAGGCGTCATCGCGGCGCCCTTCTGCGGTACGCCGGCACCGCACCTGTCCAGAGGAGAGCTCTGCGCCATGCTGTTGGCCGCGGGTCGCAGCAACCTTTTGCGCGGCACGGGCAATCTGACGCGAGAGACGAAAAGACCCCGCGCAGTAAAACCGCGCGGGGTCTTTCATCTCGTCCGATGCCGGCCTTGGCCGATCGCTTGAAATCCCGTCCGGGATCGCCGCGTTCGGGCTCCGGCGCCAGGCATTGCTGCCTGATCGCGCTTTACTGCTTGATCGCGAAAGTGACGTTGACCGTGACGTTGTAGCTGTTTTCGCCCGTTGCCATCGGTACGGAATCGGCCGCGTATTCCTTGGCCATGCCGGCGCGCATCATCGGCACCGGCTCGGGGCGGAAGCCCTGCTCGGTGATGTTGACGATGTTGCCGAGCGAAACGCCGGCAGCTTCCGCCAGCACCTTCGCCTTTTCGATGGCGTCGGTAACGGCCGCCTTGCGTGCTTCGGTGATCGCGCCTTCCGGCTTGTCGTTGGTGAACTGGATGCCGCCGCCCTGGTTGACGCCGAGCGTGACCGACTTGTCGACGATCTCGCCGAGCTTGGCGAGGTCACGCACGCGCACGCTGACGCCGTTGGCCACCTGGTAGCCGATCAGCTCCGGCGGGCGGTTGCCGCCGTCATTGTTGTTCGGATAGTTGTATTGCGGGTTGACCGAAAAGCCGCTCGTCTGCAGGTCGCGCTCGGCAATGCCGCCGTCCTTGAGCGCCTTCAGAACCTCGGCCATCGTCTTGTTGTTGGCGTCGAGCGCCTCGCGCGCGGTCTTGGCGTCCTTGACGACGCTCAGCTGCAGGATAGCCATGTCGGGCGCGATCGACGAGCGGCCTTCGCCGGCAACGGTGATGATCGCTTCGCGCTCCTTGGTCGCATCCTGCGCGTGCGCGCCGGCAGCGGCAATACCCGCAAAGGCGGCAGCCAAGGCAGCGATGGAAAGCGTGCGGGCAGTGCGTGTGGAAGTCATGGGTCGTGTCTCTCCGGTTGTTTCTGTCCCTGCTCACTTCATGATAACCGATTGTGTGGGCATTACGGCAATGACTTGTCGTCAAAAAGGTTTTCGGCTAGAGCCATTGCCGTTCACGAACTGCCATTGGTTCGCTGAGTCCCGGACCCAATCCGGCGTGGGCCTGTAGCTCAATGGTTAGAGCCGGCGGCTCATAACCGCTTGGTTGGGGGTTCGAGTCCCTCCGGGCCCACCACTGACCTCCTACCTATTTGATTTCTCTGCAAATACCTGTAAACAAAGACTTTGTACCGTGCTTAGGTTCCAACATTGGTTCCAACGTGGTCGGTCATGCAGGTGGGACAGATGGCAAAAACGCCGGGATTAGTTCGCAAGAAATCTGCCTACTTTTATGTGAGGCGCATCCCTGCGGATATCGCGGCTTTGTTCGGAAATCGGCAGCAGCTCACCATCCCACTTAACACGACGGACTATCGAATCGCATCTGAGCGCGCCCGCGCTAAGGCGGCGGAGGTAGACAAACAGTTTCAGGATGCTCGGCTGGGCATCTCCACCGCAGCGGATCGCGAAAATAAGGCGTCCCGACACCAACTGGAGCAAGCGGTACGTGTCTACCTATTTGAGGCGGAGCGCGATGCGGAAAGTAGCCCTGTCTCGGTTAGTGATCGCGATTATCTCAATGAATGGTTGGAGATTTTGGAGTCGCCCTATGATGTGTGGGCGGGCGATCTTCATAAGAAGGCTCTAGATATAGCGAGCCGGTTTCGTCTTAAGATCAAGCCGGGCGACCATCACTGGCTTGAGTTTATCGGCCTTGTTCACCGCGCGGAGGTGGAACATTGCCGCCGGTCGCTGGATCGTATTGCCCACATTTTCAGCGTAGCGGGCCATGATAGGCTCTTCGCTGAAGTGTTCGCGACCAACCTCGCGCCCAAACTCGTAGGCAACAAGGGATTGACCGTTGACGAGCTGATCACTCGCTTCGAAAGCGATCCTCTCCGGGCTGGCCTGACGGAGAGTGCCGGTCGTAAATACATCGTTCCGTTTGCGGCCATTCGCGAGGTTGCCGGACGTGAATTTCCCGTCCGCGAGATTGACCGCGCGATGTGCGCCGACATGATCGAAACCATAGCCGCGCTGCCGCCAAACTACCGAAAGGACAAGTCCCTCAACGGCAAGTCTCTGCGGGAAGTTGGCGAGATCAATGGGAAAAGAGGCGGGATCAAACTGGTTCGCGGCACCGTGGAGGTCTACGCGCACCACCTCTCCGCGTTCTTCAACTATGCAATCGACAAGGGTGTGATCGAGACGAACCCGGCGACTAGATTGATGGCGTCTGGCAATTCCCAACCGGCGCAGCGCTTTCCCTTCGATACCGACGAACTCAAGAGGCTCATCGCCAGCCTGCCGCAATGGAGCGAGGGCAGCCGTGGTCGGTTTTGGCTCCCCCTCATAGCACTGTTCTCCGGAATGCGGCTGGGGGAAATCATCTGGCTCAGATATTGCGATATCCGGCAAGTCGATGGCGTGACGTGTTTCGTGTTGGAGCCCACAGACGACCGTAGCTTGAAAACGAGGGGATCGGCCCGCGTAGTCCCGGTTCATCCAAGGCTCGTGGAGTTTGGGCTCCTAGATGCCGTCCAGCGCGACGGGGATCAGCAGCGCCGCATATTTGCTGACCTGCCGGGTGAGGATCAGCGGCACGCGGTGGATCTCTTCCAAAAGCGCTTCAGCTATTGGCTCAAAACAGATGTCAAGGTTCGGAAGGGCACTTCATATCATAGCTATAGACACAACTTTCGAGACGCTCTTCGTCATGCGGGCGTTCCCATTGATGTTACCAGGGCGCTCGGAGGGTGGGGGCGAGGATCAGGTATCGAAGATCGCTACGGGCAGGGGACCAGAGCCTCTGTTCTGGCTGAATGGATGGGGAAGGTGGGGTATCCCGATGTGGACTTCTCTCCTCTCGTAAAAGTTTGAAACGGGGTGCAAAAACCGCAGCAGCTAAAATAATGACCCTTGCCTTCAAGATTTTTTTGAAGCACATTTGAATTGCAAGCGAGTAATCGTCTGCGGCCCTTACCCGGCCCCTTCTTACCTCCAGTCAGTGATCTCGCGCTATCACAACGGCACGCTGACTGGAGGGCTAACCCTCACAAGTCTCTGGCAAATATGATTCGCTTCCTAGAAGGGCGCGTATTCCTGTCCCATTTTCTGCCAGGCCTCCGCGTGCATTCCGCGCGCCATGGCTAAGGCTTTGATGGGTCTATACTGTAAACAAATACACAGTATATTGGCAGGGCGTGTGGGGAGTAGTTCTTAGAATTTATTGTGGTATGTTATTGTCGTCTGGTAAAAATTGACAGTTATGCTAATTCTGAATGCGTTGATAGCGCAAAAGGACTTAGAAGGTGACCGTCACAAACAATGTCGTTTCGTTCCGTGAGCACGAACGCCGAAGGCTTCTCTCCTCCCCTCTCGATCTAGAAGACCCAGAAACGCAATACCGGCTGTTTCTTGTGATGCTTCAGGAGTGGTTCGGGCTTAAGCCCGCTCCCTTCAAGGTGACCGTCTTCGTCTTCGGGATGTCGATCTTTGATGGATTGGAAAGTGCGGCGCTCTCGGCAGTCGATATCGCCGCGCGTTGCGGCATGACTGAGCGGCGTGTCCGTCGATTGCTAGGCGAGCTGGAAGCCTCCAACGTGATCACAATCGAGCGCGATAGTGCGGTGCGAGGCGTGAGTATTCTTCGAGTGAATCTGACATGGCGCGACCCTGCTCGCGCACCTTTTCGAGCAGAGGTGCGCTGATGCACCCGTCCCAAAAAGTAGTGGCCTTGAACCCGCAACCACGGAAGCTGGTTTCGGAAACCGACCTAAGAGATATCACCCAGCCAATCGGACAGAACCACTATGCTCGCAAGTTCATGCGAGAATGGATCGTGTTGCCCGATGAACAATGGAAACTTCTAGGTTTCATTTTTGGGCGCACCATCGAGTGGGGCAAGGCTGGCGAATACTTCACATACCGACTGTTTGCGAACGGCGACCACGCTTCCCGTGGGCTTGGTAAGTCGGAACGCCCCATGCGCGCTGCTTTGTCTGCGCTGGAGAAGGTCGGCGTCATCGTCGTGAACAGACAAGATGCGGCCACCAAGGGCCTGTTTATATCGATCAACCTCGAATGGAACCCGGAGGCGAACATGCCATCCGGCCGGAAAAGGTTCCAAAATGGGGAAAATGCTGTTGCCCACCCGGAAAACACCGATGTTTGGGAAGACGCTACCCCGGTCGCAGACAGCCGGACCCCCCGGCTGCAAACAGCCGCCCCCTCCGGTCGTGAACAGCCGGACATTAAAGCAAGAACTATTCAGCAAGACTTTTCTAAGCACGAAGGGTATGGCCCTGTCCCGCTTTCGCGGAACACGGCTCCCCGTTCCGCTTCGCTTGAAATAGATCCCGCCTCCGGCTGGGAAAGCGAGCCTGCGGCTCGCCCGAAAGAAATTTCCTCCTCCCCGGTTGCGCCCGCCCCCTCCACCACCACCGTTGACGATCTGCTGGCCCCGCTTGCCGCCCGCGATCAGCGCCGTCTCGAAAAGGCCAGTCGGGTTTTGAAACCGGGTGCACTGGAGGAAACATTCCGGATCGAGTTTTCGGAGCACTTTGGACGCCAGCCCGGCGCGATCTTCCTGGCGTGGACCCCCAAGGAAATGGGCATGGTCAAGAACATGTTCGTGAATCGCTGGACCAGCTCCCCGGAAGAGGCGCACGCCTTCGTCCGCTGGTCGGTCGCCAACTGGCAGGCGATGATGTCCCGCCCGTGCTTCGCTTGGATGAAGCGCGACCGCCCGCCGGAGTTTCCGGAGCTTGGTTTCTGGCTTCGGCACCACGCCAACTTCCTCGTGGAGATGGGGCGGGACGCCACGGACCGCTGGATATCCGACATGAAGGATTTCGAGGCCCGCGAGTTCGCCCGTCTGACGGTGAAGGAAGGAATGTCCCCGGAAGCCGCCCGGATGAAAATCGCGGAAGAGCGCGCCGCCCGGCGGATGCGGGAGGAAAACGCCAAGGCCAAGCAGTCGGCCAGGGCGGCATGGCAGAAAGCCGAACTGGCGTTGGCGGAGGCAAACCGAGCCGGAAACCGCGCACCCCATCCCCGGTCCTTGGCCGCGCAGGAAGCGCGCCGCGCCGAAGACAAGAAGCGCCTCCAGCAGTATCGGGAAGAGAACAACATCAAGCCGCTGGGGGAGAACGACCCGATCCCCGATCTCGTCGCGGCTGCGGAAATCGGCGCGAGGAGCGCGGGTTGGGACAAACTTCCCTGAAACTTACATGAATTGGAGACTGCTTATGAAAGTTCAGACCACATCGTCCGACGCTGACGCGCGATTCATCCACTACCACCTTCGTGTGTCTCTGGATGAGGCATTGGCGCTCGACAAGATCATTGCTGACAGGCGGTACGCGACAGGGAAGTACATCTCGCGCTCAGAGCTTGTCCGTGAATATGTGCAGACAGGTCTTAGCAAGGAAGCGGGTAGGGGCGAGCAGCAATGACCGTATGCTTTTTTCTGCTGCTCTACCTTATCGGCGGGCTTGTTCATTTACGCGGACTGCTTGCCGACGCCAGATTGGTTGGCAATGCCGATGTGATCGCGCTGGCTGACGATATCGTCGCGCGTCGTCTTGATGCCGAGTTCGCCGCCTCTCTTTTGGCCGCCGCTTCGTTCATCGCGGTTTGGCCCGTCACCTTCGTCTACGCGCAATATCGACTCCATCGCGCACGCCGATTTTGAAACGGGTTTCACAATCGATCCGTGTCCACTCCAAACAATCTGAGGCTCTTCCATGGCAAGACTATCCAATAGGGAAATCGCATATGTCCTTCGTATGAGAAATGCGGCTCAGCAGGACGTGAAGAAGTTCGTCGGACAGGTTCGGAAGATGACGCAGGGTGTCAGGGCGAATCTTGCCTCTCTGTCCAAGACCAAAAACCCCTTGGCGACTGTCTCGCGCAACATGAACCAGTCTCTCAAGACGGTCACCACCGCATCCCGGCGAGCGGCGCAAGCGGTCCAAACATCCAACGGTCGAATCGCCCGCTCTGCCGCCTCTGCGGGGCAGGCGGTGAACGCCGCCGGTAAGGCCTACCAGAGCATGGCGCAGAATGCCCAGCAGGCAGCTCAAAAGGTCATCGCCAACCACAACAAGCTGATCGCGTCGTTGAACCGCCTGCGGGCTTCCTACAACAACCCGATAACTACGCGTGTGCAGCGCCCGGCCAACCAGAACACGACGGCAGCTCGCGGCAACAACTCCGGCGCGGCAAACGCTGCATCCGTCCGCCAGACCACGGCCAACCTGTCCAACGGGATTGAGGACGCGAAAACGGCGGTCGCGCAGTTCATCTCCGCCGCCTCCCTCGGAGCGCTTCTCCGCGAGTTGCAACAGTATGCGGACACTTGGACCAGTCTCGGCAACAAGATCGCCGCAGTTGGCGTCCCGCTCGCAGACGTACCAAGTACCCTCAAGGACATCGCGGACATTGCCCGCCGGTCGCGCAACTCTATCGAGGACGTTGGCGGCACGTTCGCCCGCCTGACGATTGCCTCCCAAGAGATTGGCGCGAGCCAAGCGCAGGTTGCCCGCGTCACCGAAACACTTTCCAAGTCCATGACCATCGCGGGCGCATCCACACAGGAAGCGCAGGCCGCTCTTATCCAGTTCGGACAGGCCCTCGCCTCCGGCGTCTTGCAGGGCGATGAACTGCGCTCGATCCGTGAAAACGCGCCCCTGGTCGCTAAAGCCATCGCAGACGAGTTCGGGATCACCATCGGCCAGCTCAAGGAATACGGCGCGGAAGGTAAGATCACCGCCGACCGGGTGTTCGCTGCGATCTACAAGGCCAGCGCAAGCGTTGACGCTGCCTTCAACAAGACGCAGATCACCATCGGCAACGCCTTCACCAACCTCCGCACGAGCCTCACCCAGTTCATCGGGGAAATCGATAAGGCGTATGGCGTCTCTGCATCGATCGCCAACGCACTCAACACGATTTCCACGGCTATCGCCAACGGGGACAGGGGGTTCAAGGCACTGGCGGCGAGTGCAGCGGTCTTCATGACTGTTGTCGGCGGTGGCTCAGTGTTCATTCTTACCGCGAAGGCTATCTCTTCGCTTGGTGGCCCTTTGGTGAAAGCGACATTAGCGGTGGCTGGCCTCGCCGCAGCCATTGCAGTTCTCGCCGGAGCATTCGTCTACTTCCAAGGCACCGTAATCACCGCCAACGGCATCACTGGCACCTTCGGTTCGCAGGTGCAGTCATACATGACCGTCACCGCGCAGTATGTCACGGAAGCCGCGACCGTAGTCGGCTCGGCAATTGAAAGTCTGTGGCAGTGGGTGTCCGACAAGGGCATAGCCGCAGCGCGCCTATTCGAGGAGACATGGCGGGCCGTCGTCGCAAACGTGCGCGGGTTCTTCGGCTACATGGCGGACGGCATCAAGGACACCTTCTCCGAGATGGTGGACTCCCTCGTGCGCCAGCTCGACAGGCTGATAACGAACGTCCTTCCGGCCTACAACGCCGTCGCGGAAGTGCTCGGAAAGCGGACGATTGACCCGAACGTCACCCGGTTCTCCGGTGCGATGCTTTCCATCGGAGAGCAACGGGCGATTGACGCGCGCCAACGGAGGTCCCTTTCGGATTACGTCGATCAAGCCAAGATCGAATATGACCGCCTGCGCGAGCAAGAGGAAAAGGCACGCGCCGCCCTCCGGGAAGCCCTCAACTCCGCCCCGGAAGGGGACGGGTTCATGGCCCGCGTTGCCAAGCTCACCAAAGAGCTGGACGTGGCGAAGGCGAAAGCCGACGCGTTACGACGCGCGATGGAGATGGACCGTCGCGGCGATAAGGGTTCCCGCGACGAAGCCGCAGAGCTGCGCCTTAAGGCCACCCCGCAGCCGGACGGAAAGGCGGAGAAGACTCGCGCCCGCGAGATCGAACGGGCCAACGACCAGCTCCGCTCGCACGTGCTCCAACTCCAGCAGGAACAGCAGCTCTTGGGGCTTGTCGGTCGCGAGCGTGAACGCGTCCAGCAGCTCATGCAGTTCGAAAATCAGCTCATGGGTATGGAGAACCTGACACAGGAGGAGCGCAACAATCTTCTGCGCGAATACAACACCGCGCTTGTCGATCACATGTCCCGTCTCCAGCAGTACAGGACGGCGACGAATGGTGCCCGCGAGGCGGCAACAGAGTACGCGCTGGAGGCGGGCAACGCCTTCGAGAACGCCAAGACGTTCATGAGCAACACGCTGTCTTCGCTCGAAGATTCGCTGGCCAATTTCTTCACCATCGGCAAGGGCGGGTGGAAGGAAATGATCCAGTCAATGATTTCGGATTTCCTGCGCTTGCTGGTTATTAGGCCTCTAATGGCCAAGGTGCTGGGAGCCATGGGCCTTGGCGATGAGCCGGGCACGAAAACCAGCTTCTTCGCGGGCGCGGCGAACGCGATCAAGGGCATTCCGAACGGCGCGGCCACGGGCGTGGGCTCCGCCGGAAACGTGCAACCCGTAGCAAACGTCGCTGCGGCCACCGCCGTACAGACCGTGAAGAGCCTCAAGACGGATATCGTGGCCGATGTGCTGCGGGCCGGTTCCGGGGGCGCAGGCGGCGCGCTGTCTTTCGGCGGCAACTACAAGGCGGGCGTCGATCCGAAGCTCATGAGCATATTGGGCGATGCCGCCTCGAAGTCTGACTACGCGGTCAAGGTGATCTCCGGCTTCCGTCCCGGCGACAAGCGCTTCCACGGACAGGGCATGGCCGCAGACGTGCAGTTGACCGACCGGGCGACCGGGCGCGTGCTCAACAACTACCAGAACGGAGCCGACTTCCGCGCCTACGAACAGTTCGCGCAGCAAGCGCGCCAGTCCCAGATGGCCATGTATCCGGAACTCACGGACAAGTTCCGCTGGGGCGGTTACTTCTCCGGCGGCAAGGGCAAGTACGGTGCGCTCGACACCATGCACTTCGACACCGCCGGGGGGCGCGTCGGCATGGGTGGCGGCTCTTGGGCCGGGGGGCTCAACTTCGCGCAGCGGGCCTATTTCCCTGATGCCCAGAGCGTCGGTATGGGCGGCATGGCGAACAATGCTGCGGTGCAGGCCATCCAGCAGCAGACCGCTGCCCTGCAAACCATCCAGCAGAACACCGCGCAGGCGAACACAATCGGCCAGCAGCAGTTGTCGGGCATCCAGCAGTCAGCGCAGCAAGTGCAAGGCGCTGCGGGTGCCATGCAGGTCCAGCAGATGAACGTCTCCAGCATGACCGGGGCCAACGGCGGCAGTCCGATTGCCGGGGCCGTCCAACAGGCTGCGCCGAAAATTCAGTCCAGCGTTGGCGGGGCCTTCCAAAACGTCGCGGCGACCACGCAGGGCACGTTCGGGGCTATCTTCCAGTCGCTCGGCGGCGCGTTCCAAAACATATTTGGCAGTGTGTTTCAGGGCCTTGGTGGCATCTTCCAGAGCATCTTCTCCGGGCTCGGCGGCAAGGGGGGCGGCGGTGGCGGGCTGGGCAGCATCCTCGGTATCATCGCCTCAATCGCGGGCTTCCATAAGGGCGGCATCGTCGGCTCCACGGGCCGCTCTGGCGGCAGCATCCAGCGCCATGTTTCCGCTGTTGGTTGGGCCGGGGCTCCGAAGTACCATGACGGGGGTATCGTCGGCGGTCTCAAGTCTGGCGAGCGCCGCGCCGTTCTCAAGGACGGTGAAGCGGTCATGCCGACCGTTCGGCTCCCGGATGGTTCATTCGGTGTCAAGGCGCTGGGTGGCGGCGAGGGTGGCGGTAGTGGCGGTTCGATGACCTTCGCCCCGGTCACACAAGTCACCTTGCAGGGTGCGAGCGGGAGCGCAGAGGAGCAAAAGGCTCTTGGGGATCAGCTCGCAGCCAAGGTCAACGATATGATGGACGCCAAGATGAACGAGTTTATGGCAAAACAGATGCGCTCCGGCGGAACACTCAACAGGTACGGGTTCAACTAATGGCTTACGAAACCTTCATTCCTCCCCTCGGCGTCGGCCCCTCTCCCGGTTCGGGGGAGGACTATACCCCTCGCGTCCGCCGGGCGGACTTCGGTGACGGTTACTCTCAGAAGTCGCCGGACGGCCTCAATTCGATCAACACCACCTTTGCGTTTCAAGCGGAAAACCTGACGCGGCTAGAGGGCAAGGCGATGATCGATTTCTTCCGGGACAAGCGGGGCTGCATCCCGTTCCTGTGGCACAAGCCCGGAGAGCCCGCGCCCACACAGTGGGTTGCTGCCAAATGGAGCAGAACATACACTGGACCTATGTCGTGCAACATTACCGCCACTTTCGACGAGGACTTCTCTCGGGGATGATTTTTTGAAACTGGGTGCAAAACCAATGTGCGGGCTTTGGCATAGCAGCACGCACCAACGCCTTACGACGCGCGTTTTGCAATCTTCGAGATGGTTGCCCGCGAGCAGCCGGTCCCAGCCTGAATCTGAGACCACGACATGCCCTTCTTGAGCATGTCGGCAATACTGTCGTTGCGCTTCACATCCTCGACGCGGCCACGATAACGTCCCTCCGCCTTCGCCTTGGCTTGCCCCTGTGCCTGTCTCCGGCGGCGATCCTCGTAGTCCTTTCGGGCAACGGCTGCGAGCATATCGAGCATCATCGTATTGATTGCAGCAAACATTCTCCCGGAAAAATCATCCGAAGACGCTGCGAGCATCCATGATGTCGGGAGGTCAAGTGCCACAACGCGTATTTGCCTTGCATCGATCTCGCTGCGGAGTTTTTTCCAATCCTCGTCGTTCAAACGGGAAAGACGATCTACTTGTTCAATGAGGAGAATGTCGCCCGCACGGGCGTCCGAAAGCAACCGAAACAGCTCTGGGCGTACCAGCTTCGCGCCGCTCTCATTTTCGGTATAGAACGACGCGATAATCAAACCACGCTCTGAGGCAAACGCTTCCAACTGCTGCTTTGCTCGCTTTGCATCTTGCTCGTTCGTAGATGCACGGAGATAAGCCCGAACCAACATGATAAAGTCCCGTCCAGTTCATTTAGGATGGTTCACATTTATCTGGTTCATTTAGAATGGTCAAATTGTATTTGTGAACCGTCATTCAGTTGGTTTCGGAAGAGCATACCCTATTTGAACCACCCGCGTTGACTGATAGCGAGGCGGGGGCCTATTCGTGCTTTAAGCCGGCCGTTCGAAATTCAAATACTCGGTTGCCTTCGTTATAAAATGTCGCCTCGATCCGAACGGATTTCGATTCCTTCAAAGCATGGAGGAATGGTTCCGGTTTCCGAACAAAACGAATGGTGTTGTCCATATCCGTAGGAGCGGTAACCTCGACGGTTTGTATCGGTCCCTCGTCAAAACGAACGCTGACTGCGCATTCCGCAACCGCGCACGCAAACTGCCCTTTCTCGATTCGCAACATTACATCGAGACCTTCGCGCGGATGGTGGCGAACGGACAGGATAGCGTACTGCTCGCCTGTGTATGGAGCAGAGAACTCAAAGGGTTTCGAGGAAGAGATATAAGCAGATCGACTCGGCTGTCCCGTCATATCGTCGGTATGGCTAGAATACTGCCAACCAATTTCGGCCAGAGAATCGGCTGAAGACACCGTTCCTGCGATCACTCCTCTTCCTGCCGCTAGAAGCTCTTCCTTGGTGACGCCATTCATTGCAGCGACACCAGCTTTCGCGCCTCCACTATCCAGCTTCAAGTAGCGATCAGCGAAAATTGCAGCAAATCCCCTGTCGAAGGCTTCCTTATCCTCCGCAGAGATCGTGGCCGCTATGGCCTGCAGTGAGCGCTCAAACGCCACTTCGGAGGAGCCATCTATGCGAAGGTCGTCCGCGAATAGCGAAGTGCCTCCCGTAACCAAGAAGAACCCGACAACGGCTGCAACCTTCAGAAACCGCATCCTATACCCTTGTCGCGAAAGGGGACGGCGCGGTACGCCCCCGCGAGCTTCCCCCTTGATCTCTGGTGATCGGGGAGTTGGAAAACCGAATGGATACGGTCCCTACGGCCTTTAGTTCGGAGAACCTGTTGCATACGCCGCAGGCTCCCCGACCATAGGTCAAGGAGTCGAGGCCGTTCCGGTCGGCCTCATACCTATCCATTCGGGGTTTCCACGCCCCAGCGCATCGCGTAATGCGCCAGATTTGTGTTCGCGTGCCAGCTTCGAACTGTCAATCGAGAAATGTTAGCTTTTGAAACCGGGTTCAAAATCACGGAGCGTGACAACCAAGTTCACCTTTTCAATTGATGTGAGTTGGGCGAGCACTTTTCAGGTCTGCATTCCCAGGCGGCTGGCGCAGAATGTCGCAAATGATTGGCGTTACTTGAAAACCGGCTTACTACCTCATCTCTGATGATCATTGGCGTGACGGCAGTAGGCGTGATGTCCTATTTGTCAAAATCGTGCACGAACATGTAGGTGGCGAGAAAAGTCGTCACGCTAATTTACTTTAGCGGCCCCAGCTTCAGAACGAACGCAGAGGTATTAGCGCTCTATCAAAAGCCTAGGTTCTGGGCTTGGAGATGATGGCCACCGCCCAGGTCTACCTCGCCGGTCGCGACTGGTACGCAGCCGGGCGGCAGTGCGCCGTCTGCGGTGTCACTGATTTTCCGTCTGACGGTGCGGCTCGGCTGGCTGTAGTTAAGGGAAAGTTGGTCGGGCTTCTTGCCGTTCGGAGCGATTGGGCGGCAAAAAATGGCATAGGACGGGCGTTTCCTGTGGCTGCGTCAAAATCTGCAACTCGTTGCAAAATGATGATCGACGCCGTGGGGGGGCATTCGTCATAACGACAACCCATACTGTCGCGAGGCGCTGTATGCAGATTACCGCGCACGGCCCCACTACAAAAGTTGTTGCGGAGTTAAAAAGCAAACATGATCACCAAGAGCACGATCGAAGAATTGCCTGAGAATCTGCGAAAGCCGTTAATGGAAATGCGGATAATTATTAATTCGTATCTCATGGGTCTTGGTTTCGTTCACATGGATACTTCCAGAGACCCATCCTACAACGACAATCATTTTCTGTCCTACCTAGTTCAGGACTTACTACAATCTGCAATATCTATTGTGACGTTGGGTGCCGAGGGATTGTTGAATGTCGCCAGGCGAGAAGTTCGATTTATCTTGGAGGCAACGATTAAGCTTTGCTACGTTCAGCAAAAAGAATATCAGCTCACGATAAGGGAAAAGATTGAGAAGTTTGACGCAGAACTAAAATCCCAGCGAATATCCATCAACCGAGAACTAAATCTCTTTCTTCTTCCAGAGGAAGAAAGATGGCCATTTATTGAAGAATGCGGCCGCATTTACGGACTAACGTCAAGTTACGTGCACCTGACACCCACGCAACTGAATGAGCGTATCGCGGCAACTGATGCCGGACGGACATCTGGAAAGGAAAGTCCAGAGGATATTGATGAACTGAACAAGCTCGTCGCCCGAGGTTTGGCGGCGTCTTTGGTGCTTTTGTTCCATAGCGTACCGCAATTCGTCGCGGGAGAGCTATTGGTTGACCGCGACGGCAATGGGCCAGATTGGTATTTTGCAGGGTCACGCTTTGTAGCTGCTGTGGATAGCGAATACGACTACAAGCATGAGCGGCAGGCTCGGCTGCAACAAATTCAAGAGTTAAGGCGATCTAAGATTTTCTTTTAGCTTCGGGCGAAGTAGCTCGGAGCGAAACGCGCGGCAAGAGGCGCAGATTTTTTGCGACTGATTGCCAATTCTTCCTGCTAGGTTGCATCATTTCATTGTGATTCTACTAACGGTTCTTGACCATGGAAAAAGACAAAATTACGCCAATAACCGCTAGAGGTGAGGCTGACATTTTCAACGACCTGCAAACACTTTGCACCTCTGCCGGCTATCTGCACGCAATCGCATATTTTTGCTGGCGCGATAATCTAATCCCATTTTCGGGTGAGCAGATAACTGAAGACGACCTCCAGCATCAGTACTCTCACGATCAACTGATCAGAACTGAAATTGCGACGCTTATTGGTCTGATGACAAAGGGGGAGGTGGACCCCCGCATGCCCTCACCCCAAATGCTTCAGAGTTACATCGATCGGTCAGAGGCGCTTTTGCATGAGATGCACATGAGCCTTCAAAAGAGCTGGATGGCGGCATTCAAGGAAATGGCGCGCAATCCAACAAAAGCAAAGCGAATTGACCCGTTCAGCACGGCGGAGGGCTTGCGGGAGCCTATCTTTTACGGCGGCGAGTCCGCCTACAATTTCCAATACGAGGAGTTGGCGCGGAAAAAATACCAGAACGATAACGACTGGTTAAAGCTCAACATGGGCTTCACGATTGACGAGGCGTGTATCATTGCTAACGCCCTTGGGAAATTGCAGTTGGAGAGAATCGCCGGCCTCCGAAAGACGCTGCTTTCTATTCATCCAGATCAATGGAGTTTCTTGCCCGGCTTCGTGTTCAGCCCTGAGGAGCTGGTCGAGCCAACAAAACTACCGCTTGAAACTGTTAAACTCGTTGTGTCAGCATTATGTCTAGATACATCTAAGAAAAATGTTTCATTTTCAAGCTTGAGTGACTTCAACGAAGCGAACGCTGCTCCAATTATATGTCTATCAGAAAATTCTTATGTCTTGTTTCAACAATACAGTCTGTTCGAAGCTCTGTATGAAGCACCATTTTACTGGATGGTTGCAGACAAAAAATATCGTTCGATAGCTTCAAAGAATCGTGGGGATTTCGCGGAGAAATTTTTAACGGATAGACTGTGCGGAGTATTCGGACACGAGAAGGTATTTGCGAACGTTGACATTTATAAAGGTAAAGACCGATTTGCTGAGGTTGACGTACTTGTGTTCTACGGAGACAGAGCGATCGTGGTTCAAGCCAAATCCAAACGGCTAACTATCGAAGCGCGAAAAGGAAACGACCTCCAATTAAAGGACGATTTCAAGAAGGCTATTCAAGACGCCTATGATCAGTCGCGCTTGTGCTGCACGGCCTTACTCGGCGAAGGTTATAGGTTTGTTCTAGCATCCGGAGAAGAGATAAAATTCTCCAATAAGCCAAAGAAAATATTTCCGCTGTGTGTGGTTTCTGATCATTATCCTGCACTGGCAGCGCAGGTGCGGCAATTCCTAGAAACTAAGAAAACGGATATCATCGAAAGCCCCATCATTACGGATGTATTTTTTGTTGATGTTTTGACAGAAATTTTGAGCACTCCGCTTAATCTCTTTAATTATTTGGAGCTTCGGTCAAAGTTCGATCAACAACTTCTTGTAACGCAAGAGTTGACGACTTTAGGTTATCACTTGAAGCACAATCTTTGGCTCGAAGATAAATACAGCATGGTGAACTTGGGGGATGATTTCACCAGTTCTCTGGACGTTGCTATGTCGGTACGTCGGCTTGGGGTCCCCGGACTTCGTACGCCCAAGGGAATTCTAACTCGCTTCAACGGCTCACCGATAGGCAAGCTTCTATCTGACATCGAGGCCAGCGCCACTCCGGAGCTCGTTGGTCTCGGTATGCTTTTCCTGCAGCTCAGTTCTGACACTGCTGACCATATTAACGTCGGGTTAAAGAAAATGGTCGCAGCCGCTGCTGCGGACGGCCAACCCCATGATTTTTCTGTCCCCGCAATACATGGCAAGTCTGGCTTCACTGTCCACGTAAATTCGCTTCCAGAGGCCGTAGCTCGCGAGCGGCTGTCCTCCCATTGCGGGATGAGAAAATACGACACCAAGGCGGATAGCTGGTACGGGCTATGGCTTTCGCCCGGAAGCGGCGAAATACTGGGTGCGCTGGCTATTGAGGGGAGGTGGAAAGGCGATCGCAATATGGATAGGGCATTAGCTGCATGGCCAAGGAAGCCGTTGATGCCAATCACGGCCCTTTCCGCTGGCGTGAGTAAGCGCAAGTTAGGGCGCAACGACCTTTGCTCGTGCGGGAGTGGAAAGAAGCATAAAAAATGTTGTTTGAACGCTTAATTGTTAGCGATGTTTCATCATGAACGTTGAGCCCGCTGTTGTTAGGATGGATGCTGCTTGGCGCGGTCAAAAGTTTGCTTGGAAGAAGACCGACACTTGGATGCCTCTGGTTCAGAGGTGGCTCTCTCCCCGATTCCGTAAAGATGGTTTGCATCGGCTACGCCCTGGAACCTTTCGCGAGGTTTGCTGGGATGATCCGGAATGGGGTGACATACTGGCAATGTCACTTCGCGGCGATTTTGACAGTCATGTCGATGAACTCGCGGATTCTATCGAAAACGGGACCCTGCGCACTTTCCATGGTTGCCGAACCGATGATGCTGGTCTCTACTTCCGCGAAGGGCTCCGCGTTCATGATCGCAGTACCCTAACCGCGAAGCTCCGTACGATTATCGAGGAAAACCCGGAACTCGACTTCATGCGGGATCGGATGGAGGCGGCAATTCAAGAGGTCAACAACGTCACGGATGAGGGGCGCTTATACGTAGTGGCTGATGACACAGCTCTCCTGAGGTTCGCCGCGCACTATCTTATATATGGAAGCGAGTGGATTGTAGCTGTGCTTGGTGAGCCGGGGCGACGGATACTAAGAAACGTTGGCGTTCCAACCTTGTTGGAGATTGATCTCCCTCTTTCCATGGCTGGTTCCGGCGTTCGCAGGGAGCTGGCTTCCAAGATGCTGAAAGAGTGGGCTCGATTTGCCTGTAATACGCCGGACTGGTCGGCTCCAATCGATTTCTCGATATGCCTTCGGTCGGACATTCCGGCGTCGTGCATTGTGGGTCACACCCACCCAATAGAGTTGCCCGATCCACTGCAAGGGAGAAGCCTCTATAGGCCGGATGCGACCACATGCGCATATTGTGGATAGCACTTTGCCGGGTATTTCCACTAATCGGAACCGATGTTGAAACCAGGTGCAAAACAAGAAATTTCAAAGTTCCAACATTTGGTCAAACATTGGCATTCAGTTTATTGATTTTAAATAATAAATTTTTTCCTCTTTTCCTCCCTCCGGGCCCACCAATGTCATTTTCTATGAACGGTTTCGTGAAGCGCATCCCCCGTATCCTTGGAGCGTTGGACCAAGATTCTTGCGTAGCAGGACATCAGGCCAATGAAGAGAAGAATGGCCGTTGGAGTGATGACATAGAAAAGCCAGGCCAAGGCTTCCACCGCGATGTCGCCGCTGGAGCGCGTAAACATAAGCGGCAACATGGCGTTTACGGCCATCACCAACGTGGCGGTCCAGAAGCACACGCCGCGCCATTTGAAGTGGATCAGCCAGGGCATGACAATGGGCACCCAGCCGAGCGCGATCACGACCCCGATCTGGAACTCAAGCATTTGGTCAATCCCATTCCGTTGGCGCATGCTGGAAATGATCGCTCGAGGCGCCGCTGTTGACGTGGACATGCAGGCCACGCCTCGACCAAAAAAATGCCCGCACGTGGCGGGCAGTTTTGGAGTGGGCGCATACGCTCAAACATGTTGCGCCTGGCAGCCAAGGTGCGGCACGAAGGTCAACACTGTGTAAACGGCGGGCGGCCAGAAATGAGGGGGACTTTGGTCGGAGCGAGTGGCGGCTAGCTTTTTGCGCTCGCAAATCAGCCACCCGCAGAGGAACGTTTGTTCCCTATTGACAGCGCGGCTGCGTGCATAGCTGCGATGGCGAAGGTTTCGGCCCGTCCGGTAACGGAGGGTGGAAGGGCAGATATCGCTGCCAGGTTCAGTTTGGCGCGCGCAGGTTCTGGCGATCCAACCTCATGATTTTATGGGATTTCCTCGTCTTTGGTCTGCTTCGGAAGGCGCTTTCGAGGCCGGTTGTGGGGCATGGCCCCGGGGTTGGCGGCGAAGGTGGAAGACGGATCACGTGCGCGAAAAAGCGGCGCTCCGAAAGAAACTCTTAATTTTAGCTGTCAATAATAAGAAGTTGGGGTTGAACGTCGCGGCCGTTTCCCGCTACTGCATTTCTCCACGGGGACTGTCCCATTTTGGGATTGCAGCCACTCAAAAGGCGTATGGGTTCTTGCGCACGTGAACCGGCGCGCGGGCGCTTTCGGAAAATTTCCAGGCGGCGAGCCGCTCGTTCGAAAGGATGCTTATGGGAAGCCTAACCGCGCCAAGCGGCGCCTGCCGCACCACCGTTTCGGGTTTCAAGTTTCTCGTCGCTCCCGCTTTTCTCGGTCTTCTGCTTGTTACGGCCGGCTGTTCGTCGGCGGGCATGGCGGAAAGCCCCTTGTTTGCTTCTGCCGGCCCGAAGGGCGCTGCTGTAAAGGCAGGCAAGGTGATCCAGGTCGCGGACGGCGACGATATCGTCGAGCCGCTACCGGCCAGAAAGCGCGTCACCGCCTATATCGGTCGCGCGCCCTATATCTGCTCGCCGAGCGGCTTTGGCCACACGTCGCGCTGCTTCCTCAGAAGTTCGCTCTAGAGCCATTCCCACAATTGGGTGATGCGCTCTGCAGGCTTCGCCCTCATACCGTGCCGTCAGCGTGTTTCCTCCCTGGGTTTGAATGATGGAAACACGCCCATCTAGCAGACATGCCTCTCCTCCGGAAAAGAGCCGATCGGCCCGTTCCGGCCCATGTTTCAGATCCTCCGTCGGAGACAACCTTGTCGATTGCGATGTTCAGATCGGTGGTTCTGGCCGGCCTCGTGGCGCTTTCGCCCGCGATCGCCTGCACGCGTGCCGCGGCTGCCGATCTCGGCAATACGGTCGATCGCGTGCTGACGACCGCCTCGATCGGCACGGCGGGCAAGGCTGCTGGCGAAAGGCAGGTCGCGATCGGCGTTTACGATCCGCACGACGCGGTGGCAAACAGCGACGCGCTGACGATCGAGCACGTCTTCGTCTATTGGCAGGCGCTCGACACGGCGATGCTGAAGCGCAAGATCGCCATTGCCGAGGCGCAAGGCCGGGCGCTGATGATCTCCGTCGAGCCCTATACCCATGCGAGCGACTGGCGGGCGGGCGGCGAGCGGCTGTTTGCCGATATCGGCCGCGGCCGCTTCGACCGCGAGATCCGCGACATCTGCAAGCGCGCCGGTGCTGTGGCCGCACCTGTCTACATGCGCTGGGGCCACGAGATGGAGGACGCCGATGGGCGTTACCCCTGGGCGCGGCGCGACACGGACGGATACAAGAAGGCGTTTCGCTATTTCGTCGAAAGCTGCCGGGAGCTTGCGCCCGACGTGTGCTTCGTCTGGTCACCCAAGGGCCATCGCAACCTGAGCGGCTACTATCCCGGCGACGACGTGGTCGATGCCATCGGCATTCCCGTCTGGGGCCTGCAGAAGATGGATCTGGATTATTGGGGCCGCGAACGCAGCTTTGGCGAGACGCTCGGTGAAAAATACCGACGGGTCGAAGGCTTCGGCAAGCCGGTGATGGTGGCCGAACTCGGGGTTTCCGGCTCTTCCGAATACAGGCGTGCCTGGTATGCCGAGATCTTCGATCGCAGCACCTATCGCGATCGGTTCCCGCTGCTGACGGCAGTGGTGTTCTTCAACGGCAGGGAGCCTTATGCGTGGCCGCTCGGCTATGGTTCGCCAGATTGGCGGCTGGACAAGGCCACGCTTGCGGCGCTGGTTGCCGGCAGGGGCGAAGCCACCGGCCGGCCGACGCAGTAGCGACGGGGGGTTCTCCCGGTCGTCTATATACGATGCAGCCGATGGGCGGCGCCAGGCTTTGCCCGTCGCGACATGGACCGTTGCTCGTGGGACGCTACGATGGACGCACCGGCCCTGCAGCCGGTGCGTAAGGTTTGGAAGACTGGATATTTTCAGGCGAGCAGAAGGCCTGATTCACGGGCAGCCGCGGTGAAGCAGTGGCTGGCCCTGCTGACGCTGGTCAGCCCGTCGAGCGCATCCAGGCAGCGCTGAAGGGCGGCGCGATACTCCCGTCCCCGTCTGCCGGGCCAATGCCGCAGCAGCTCAAGCGCCTCCCAGACCGTGCGAACGACGGTCTGTCGCTTGGACGACAGTTTCAGGTGGATCGGTGTTGCGAAGGTTTTCTCGCTCATCTTGCATTCCTTTTTCATGGTCTTTTGAGCGGGAGGGCAACGCGGGGGATCGCCGATGGTTCCCCTGGGCGCTGCAGTTTTTTAACCATGGCGATGGCGAGTTGGCCTGATCGGAAATCGATGACCAGGCGAGAAGCCAGCAATCGCAGGCATTTCCAGATCTTGCACAGGAGATCGCGGCGGGGACATCTTTCTCGGAAAATTTTCCAGTCCGGCCGCTTCGGAAGTGCGATCGGCGGCTTTCAGACGTCGAGCGCGGCCCTGAGGTCGGTCGGCTTGCGCTCCCGAAGATCGAGGTCGGCCTCGATGTGGTCGATATGGCGGATCATCAGCGATGAAGCCGTGTCGACGTCGCCCTTTTCGATGGCGGTCAGAATGTCGTCGTGTTCGCTATGGCCGCAGCTCGAGACGGTGGATTGTCCGTAAAGTGCGATGACGAGCGAGGAGCGCGCGATGAGCTCGTCCATGAAGCGCCTGAGGATGGCGTTGCCGGTGAGGTCGGCGAGCGCCAGGTGGAAATCACCGGATGCCTTGATCTCGGCGCGGCGGGCCGAGCGGCCGCGCTGTGCAGTCAGGTGCTCTTCGGTGGCAAGGAGCTTGCGCAAGGCTGCGATTTCGCCGGGGCCGATGCGCGCTGCAGCGGCGCTGAGCAGGCCGGGCTCGATCAGCCGGCGGGTGGCAAAGATCTGGCGGGCTTCCTGAGGCGAGGGGTGGGCGACGAAGGCGCCGCGGTTCTTCTCGACAGTCACCAGCCCCTCATAGGCGAGCGCCTGCAGGGCGGCACGCACCAGCGTGCGGCTGACCTTGAAGAGGTCGCCGACATCGCTTTCAGACAGCTTGGTTCCCGGCGCAAGCCGCCTCTCGACGATCGCGTCGCGCAGCCTGTCACGGATCTGCTGGCTATCGGTGGTGGCATCGGCTGGCGCCGCAGGGGAGGTGGGAGGCATGAATGAAATCGATCCGCGAATGAGTTCGGCATCTTATCGCCGCGCGAAGCGAAGGGAAACGACAATCTGGCATGGTGGCGCGCATGGCGGTGGATCGTGCCGCCGCGCCGTCGCCGTCTACTTGTCGAGTTCGGGATAGACGCGATCGAGGAAGCCGGGGCGCAGCTTTTCTCCGATCAGACAGTCGGGTGCCGGCGCGGCATCGACGAGGCGCACGCGCGGTGGCGGCGGCAGGCCGCTCACTTCGAGGATCAGCTTCTGGCGGATGGCGACGGCAAAGTCCTCCGGCTCGTGCACCGGCAGCACGAAGGAGCCGGGACCGCCCACGACACATTCGGCATAATACTGGTCGAGCGGTCCGGTCGAAACCGACGGCCGGATCAGGATAGCGAGGCCATTGATGATGATGCCGCGGGCAATGGCGATGTCGCGGGCAGGGGTGACCGGCGGGCCGATATTGTTGGGTCCGTCGCCGGAAACATCGATGACGCGGCGCATGCCGGAGAAGGCGTTGGAATCGATCAGCGCCGTGCCGTAGGTGATGGCATTGGAAATGGAGGTGCCGCGCCTGGTGCCAACAGGGCGCGCTTCGATCATCGCGGCAAAGGCTTCGGCTTCAGCGGCATTGGAGATGACCCGCCAGGCGACGACGGAGGATTCGTTGACCGTGCCCGCCCATTCGAAATAGCCAAGCGCGATGCGGCCATAGCGCCCGCCCGTCACCGCGTCGAGGAAATCGGCATGGCGCAGCGCTTCGACATAGCCGGATCGCTGGACGCGCGCCTCGTCCAGATCCATCGATCCGGACATGTCGACGGCCAGCACCAGCTCGACATCGACATCGGTCGCAGCGCCTGCCGTCTGGGCCGGGCTACCGGTGAGGGAAAGGATAAACGCCAGCATGCTCAACATAGCTTCAACCCGTCATTGCGAGCCGCGTCATTCCACGAAATGTAACACAGGATTGGCTTTCGGCGACTGCCTGGGGCCGACCGGCCTTCAATAAAAGGTGATATCGACATCGGCATCGGGCTCAAGCTACTGTGCAGATTAGTCCACATGAGCCGGGTATATGCTTCAACAGACGCGGAATACCGAATGTTTTCAGGTCGATAGGCTGCAGTCTGCCGCCTTTGGCTATTTTCTCAGATACAGCGACCCGGATACGGGGCTGGTGGCCGATACGTCGCTTGCCGACGCGCCATCGAGTATAGCGGCGACCGGTTTCGGGCTTTCCTGCTATCCTGTCGGCGTCGAGCGCGGCTGGATCTCCCGCAAAGACGCGGCCGGAAGAGTGCTGACCGCGTTGCGGTTTTTCGCCAATAGCCGGCAGGGGCGCGATCCGCTCGCGACCGGCTATCGCGGCTTCTACTATCATTTTCTCCACATGAAGACCGGCGAACGGGTGTGGCAGTGCGAGCTTTCCACCATCGACACGGCGCTGCTGATGGCGGGCGTCCTGACCGCTGCCGCCTATTTTTCCGGCGAGGACGCGGCCGAGACGGAAATTCGCACGTTGTCGGAAGCGCTCTATTCCCGTGTCGACTGGCATTGGGCACTTGGCCGCGGCGAGACGTTGACGATGGGCTGGCGGCCGCCTGGGCGATTTTTGAAGTATCGCTGGCAGGGCTATAGCGAGGCGCTGCTGCTCTATGTGCTGGCGCTCGGCGCGCCGCATCATGCGATCAGGCCCGAACATTACCGCGCCTTTACCGCCGCCTATGATTGGACCACCGTGGATGCCATGCCGCATCTGCCAGCCGCGCCGCTGTTCATTCATCTGTTTCCGCAGGCCTGGCTCGACCTTCGCGGCCTTCGCGACCAGCCGATGCGCGAGAAGGCGACGGATTACTTCGACAACAGCTGCCGGGCGATTTCATTGCAGCGCCGCTACGCCGAGGACAATCCGGGCGGCTATGCCGGATACGGGCGCGACATCTGGGGCCTCAGTGCCTGCGACGGGCCGACCGGCAAGCTGCGGCTCGTCGACGGGCGCTGGCAGCAGATGCTCGGCTATGCCGCGCGCGGCGCGCCCGGCGGGCCTGACGACGGCACATTGGCGCCGTGGGCGGCTGTTGCTTCACTGCCCTTCGATGCGGACGGGTCGCGGACGGCCTTGGCCGCGCTCGAGAGCCGCTATCCGGATATCCTGTGTGAAGGACGCTTTCCCGGCGGGTTCAATCCGAGCCTGCCGGGCGTAGGGCCTGAGGGCTGGGTCGACGACCGCGTGGTCGGGCTTGACCAGGGGCTCGTCGTGATGATGATCGAGAATGCCAGAAACGGCTTCGTCTGGGGCCTGATGCGCGATATCCTGGCCATCCGGCGCGGCTTGCAGCGGGCGGATTTTCGCGGCGGCTGGCTCGATAGCACGGAGATGGCATGAGTTTCGGCCACGAGCGTCAGGACGATCGCTTACAGAGCGACCGGACGGAACAAGGCGTGCGGCAGCGTGCGCTTGCCGCCATCGCGCGCCTGCAGCCCTGCTTTCCCGAGGTGGGGTTTTCGCTCGACGAAGGCGGCGACGAGGCGCTCTCCCCGGCCCAGTTCTGGGCAGAAGGCGGTGCCGGGATCGATGTGGCGCTTGCCTATCAGGATTGTTTTGCCACCGGCATGGACGACAAGGTCCGTGCCGCGCATCTGATCGCCTTCTATGGCAACCAGCTCGCGCTGGCGCTCGCTTGCCTTTATCTTGGGGCGGACATCGTGCCCGAGCTGCGTGGTCTTGGCTTTTACGATGTCTCCCGATGTCATAGCGAACGCACCGTGGCGGCCAAGCGGTTTCATTTCCATCTGGCCTTGTCCAGACGCTCGCCGCGGCAGCGTGCGGATGCGGACGTCTTCGGCGAGGCCTTCGCAGCGCAACTTGCGCCGGTGATTGCCTCGCTGAAACGCCGCACGGGGCTATCCTCCGGCGCGCAGTGGCGGCTTGCGGCGGATTCGCTCGCAGGTGCTTTCCTCGAGGTTGGGCGGACGCTCGGCGACGAGGCGAATGCGATTTCGAAGGCGCTGGCGATCGTCAAGCGGCAAGGCACGCCGCTTTATTCCGACAAGCTGACTTACGAGGCCATCGCGATCGGCGAGGGGCAAGGCCAACCGCCGTTGTCGCGGATCTATCGCCTGCGTGGCGGCTGCTGTCTCTATTACCGAACCGAAGGCGGCAGCTTCTGCGACAGCTGCGTGCTGCTTTCGCCGGGGGAGCGCCGGGAACGCCTGCAGGCGCATCTTCTGGCATCGCGGGCCGTCTGAAGCGACGCGAACGAAAAAGTCCCCGGTCTCCGTCGGATACCGGGGGCTCCTGTCTGCTGCCATGCCGGCCCGCTTATGCCTTGGCGAAGCGGTCGTTGATGAAGCCCGAGACGACGCCGAGCACGATCCAGAAGGCAAGCGTGGTTGCGAGCGCCGCCACGGCGAACTCGGCGCCGAGCACGGCAGGCACGTTGCTGGAAATGTCCGACGGCTGCGGCGCGCCATAGACGTGAGGCGCTGCGATCAGCACCAGGCCCACGACCTTGGCGACGATCTCCTGGCGCAGGACCACGAGATAGAGGCCGACGGCCGAAAGCGCCACAGTCGCCAACCACCAGGTCTGGCGGTCGCCGAGCTCGGCGGCCGGAAAGCCCGGCAGTTCCGGTGGCAGGCCGATGGCCGGCAGCATGTGCACGGCCAGCCAGCCGCAGGCGCCCCAGAGTGCGCCGTTCCTGAGGGTGATCGGGTAGCCGATGACGAGGCTGACGCCCGCAAGCAGCAGCGCGAAGCCGGAACCGGTCACCAGATTGGCGATCAGCGTGCCGGAAAAGCGGCTCATGCCGAACATGATGCCGCCTTCCTCGTGTTCGCCCTCATGGGCATAGGCCGGCGTGATGGGCGACAGCGCATCAAGCAGGGCACCAATCGGAGATTTAGCCTTCAGCGACGAGTGCTGGTCGTGGTTGGTTGCGGCGGGGTCTGCCGTTCCCGGCTGGACGGCCGGCTGTTCGCCGGCTGCTGGCGCCTCGCCTTCAAATTCTTCCGCGTGCAGGATCAGCGGTACGACCCGCAACTCCTGGGCGCCGGTCATGAAGACACCGGCAATCAATCCAGCCACGATCGCGGCCAGAAGCGTTCTGACAATCATTTTCGATATCCCTCGCTATCGGCGCGCCGCGCATCCGGCAGGCGGCGCCGTGTCCCATTGGCAATTCCGTGAGCGGCTCGATCCGGCAGATCAATCGTCTGCATCAGACGCGAGCAAACGCGTCCGGCCGTAAGCCGGAAGCGTTTCTGTCCGCTGCTATGTCGATGCGGAACGCAGGCAGCGTCCCTCACCATCGCTTAGTGGCAGGGGAAGCCGTAGGAGTGGCGGGTGTCGTGCGCGGTGTCGTGCAGCACGGCCGAATTCGCCAGGCCTGCGCCGAAGACGAGGAAGCCGCCAATGAGAAGCGCGATGATACCCGCGGTCAGACGATCGCTGAGGGAGAGCGGAATGCTCGAAACTGTAGACGTAGCCATGACAACCTCCGTGATGGCATCGGGATGTTTCCCGGTTTGGGCCCTATGCCCGCATCGACTGGCAGGTTTCCTGGCTCAGGACGTCGGGTGAGATCACCCTGGATTTGCCTCGCCTTCCCAGAGCCAAGGTCCGCCCTCTCGCGGTCTCGTCTCCAGTGGCTTCTTCCGGATCGCTCCGGAACGGCGCATTCACGTCGCTCTACAGTCGCGGGGTCGGCCGTGATTTGAATGCCCAGCATGGGTCCATCCGTCACGTTCCCGTTTACTCCCGAAACGCGTTCGCGTTGCGGGAACCAATCGATCCCATGATGATTAGGATTGCGCCCCGGAGATGTCAATTGAACTTGCGCCGCCGCCCGGTCCATCCGCGACAAGATCCCTGACAATCATGCGTTTATAGGCCTCGACGATCTGGTCGCCCTCAGCCCGTTCGACGGAGACCGCAAGACGCATGGTGCAATCGCCGAGATGCATGATCAGAAAGGCGGCGCTGTCGATCGTCGCGCGCGGCGTGTCGGGCGCAAACCGGGCCCAGACGTCGGCAAGAAGCTTGCCGCCGGCACGGCTCTGCTGCAGGTCGATCTCCCTCAGCGCCTTGTCGGCCTGCATCGCCGACCAGATGTCGCGCATCACCGGTTCGGCGAGGAACATGTCGTAGTAGATGTCGAATAGTCCGGAGAAGACCTCGCGCAACTCGGCCATCGAGGTGACCCTGGCGAGCTCGGATCCGATGCACTCGTTGCACACGGCATTGTAGCGCTCGGCCAGCGTGCGCACGATCGCCGCCTTGTCGGGGAAGTACTGGTAGAGCGAGCCGATCGAGATGCCAGCCTTTTCAGCGACTTCGCTCATGCGCATCGCGTCGCTGCCCTTCTCCTGGATGAGCGCCGTCGCGCAGGCAAGGATCTGCTCGACACGCTCGCGGCTGCGCTTCTGGCTCGGTGTGCGGCGCAGCGCCGGTTCGTCGTCGGCGGGGATCGCGGCCGGGCTTGTCTCTGGCATCATGAGTAATGCTCACATTTTGTCTTGACTCCTAAAATACGAGGATTTATCACATTTGCAAATGTGAGAGATGCTCATGTTTGTAGATCAACCTCAGGAGGAAGCGATGACGGACAAACTCACACTGGTTCTGGGCGGCACCGGCAAGACGGGGCGGCGCGTGGCAGCCCGCCTTCAGGAACGGGGCATCGCGGTGCGCATCGGCGCCCGTTCGACATCGCCTTACTTCGATTGGACGGACGAGGCGACCTGGGCGGCGGCCCTGGAAAATGTCGACCGCGTCTATGTCTGCTTCCAGCCCGACCTCGCATCGCCGGGAGCGGTTGACACCATGCGCCGGTTTTCCGCGCTTGCGGTTCACGCTGGTATCAAGCGGCTGGTGCTTCTGTCGGGCCGCGGCGAGGACGAGGCGGAAGCCGCCGAGCGCGCGCTGCAGGCCTCCGGCGCCGACTGGACGATCATCCGCGCAAGCTGGTTCTTCGAGAACTTCAGCGAAGGTTTCCTTGCCGACGGCATCGTGGGCGGTTCGGTCTTCCTGCCGACGGATGCGGTCACCGAACCCTTCATCAGTTGCGACGACATTGCCGATGTCGCGGTTGCGGCACTTCTGGACGATGGCCATGTCGGCAAGGTCTATTCGCTGACCGGGCCGCGGTTGATGACTTTTGCCGATGCGGTGGGCGAGATCGCGGCTGCCGCCAATCGCCGGATCAGCTATCAGTCCGTTCCGGTCGACGATTTTGCCGCGCAGCTGAAGGCGGACGGCGTGCCGGATGACTATGTCGCGCTGATCCGTTATCTCTTCACGTCGGTGCTCGACGGACGCAATTCGCACCTGACGTCCGATGTCGAACACGTGCTTGGGCGCAGGCCGCGCGATTTCGCCGACTATGCCCGGGAGACCGCCGCAACAGATGTCTGGAGTCTTGCCGCATGATCCCGCTGATCCCCGCTTTGGCGTTTGCCGCCGCGATCGGCTCCGGCCTGATGGCCGGGCTGTTCTTCATCTTCTCGGTTTGCATCATGCAGGCGCTGGGGCGGCTGCCGGCGGAGCAGGGGATCGCCGCGATGAATGCGATCAACGTCGTGATCCAGAATCCGCTTTTTCTCAGCGTCTTCATGGGCACGGCGCTCTTGGCACTCGCCCTCGTGGTCGTCGCCTTCTTCTCGGGCGGCAATGGCAGCCTGCTTTTGGCGGCGGGCGGCATTATCTATGTCGCCGGCGTGCTGATCGTCACCATCGTGTTCAACGTGCCGATGAACGACGCGCTGGTCGCGACGACGCCTGGCCAGGCCGCCGCCGAATTCTGGCAGCAGCGCTACCTGACCGACTGGGTCTGGTGGAACCATGTGCGCACCGTGTCCTCGATCGCGGCATTGGCGCTGTTCGTCCTTGGGTTTGCACGCGCCTGAAACAGGACGACCGGCGTACCTTCCAGAGGTGCGCCGGTCGTCGTTGCCGTCAGTCGACAAGGGAACCGCAGGTGAGGTTGGCGATCGCGCCGGTCATGGCGCCCGCCCGGTCCGAGGCGATGAACGCCGCATAGTCGGCGACCTCGTCGAGCCTCGGGAAGCGCCCGAGCAGCGTGCCGGTCTTTGCCCGGCCCTCGATCATCTCCTCCACGGTCGTCTCGAAACGGTCGGCAAAGCCCTGGAACACGGCCCGGGCGTGTGAGACCGGCAGCGCCTCGGGAATGGCGTCCGGACGCAGGCAGACGACACGGATGCCATGGCTGCCCACTTCACCGGCGAGAATGCGCGAAAACGTCTCGATTGCACCGCAGGTGGTGCCGTAGCCAAGGAAGCCCGAGCCCGACATGCGCGAGCCGGGCGTCGACACCGTCAGGATGACGCCGCTGCCGTTTTTTTCCATATGCGTAGCGGCCGCCTTGGCGGTGATGAAATTGGCGCGGGTGTAGGCGGCGATCGGTCGTTCGAACTGCTCCAGCGTCAGCGCCGACAGGGGTGGGCCCTGGACATGGGCAAAGCCGACGGCCGTCAGCACCACATCGACCCGGCCGGCGCGATCGACGACCGATTGCACATGCCGCTCGACGGCTGCCTGATCGAGCACGTCGGTAACGTCGAATTCCGCTTTTCCACCCGCGGCGCGAATTGCTTCGGCCGAGCGTCTTAAGGTTTCAGCCGTTCGCCCGGCCAGAAAGACACGGGCGCCTTCGCGCGCAAAGGCACGCGCCGCGGCGCCGCCGATCGCGCCGCTGCCGCCATAAATGATCGCCACCTTATCCTGAAGCAACATGGAAACCTCCCTTGATCCGTTGTTGGTGCGTGGGCATGCGGCATGGTTTCCCGGAGCGACACCGATCCGGGCGGAAAACCATGAAGTACGTCTGATGCGTCGGGTTGCTAGCGCGCAGTCATCCGCTGCGCGTATGCCTGCTCCAGCCTTGTATGCTTCTCCCAGAAGCCGCTTGACGGGCGGCCGGAGACGACATTGGCAAGAATGTCGAGATGGGTATGCCAGCCGGCGGCGACGCTCGCCATCATCTCCGGCGCCGCGATGCGCGCATGGGTGACGACCAGCAGCACCTCGGCGCCCCTTGCTTTCAACTCGAAACGAACCTGCGACGGCGTCGGCGTGCCTTCGCCCCACGTGTAGGCCAAAAGGTGTGGGGGCTCACAGGCGATGATGTGGCCATGGATCCGGCTTTCGCCGGCCAGAGCGGCATATTTTGGCGGCGGTTCGCCGCAGTCGCTGCCCAGTTCCTCGTGGCGAAAGATATGTTCGACGCCGGCGCCCGTCGCATCACCGATGATCCCCGACGCCATCCATTGCCTGCGCTTGTCTTCCTGCGTCAGGTAGGCCCAGATGCGCTCGATCGGCCCCGGCAGCAGGCGCTCGATGCGCGCCGTATCCGGCGCGACGATCCGGGCAAGGCCGTCGCCGGTGCCGGCTGGTGCAGTCATCGCTTCATCTCCGTTTCCCGGGGCTGGGTATCCACGCCCTTTGCCGCATCCTCGGCCAGGAGCAGTGCCTCCAGCACGTCGATGCGCCCGCGCCAGAAGGCTTCGTAGTGACGCATCCATTCCATGCCGGCATGCATCGGCTCGGCGTCGAGCCGGCAGACATGCGCGCGGCCGCGCACCTCGCGGCGCACGAGGCCTGCGCCTTCGAGCACCTTGATGTGTTTCGAGGCGGCGGCAAGCGAAATGGAGAAGGGGGCGGCAAGCTCGCCCACCAGCCTTTCGCCTGCTGACAGATCCTGCAGCATCGCCCTCCGCGTCGGGTCGGAGAGCGCATGGAAAACGGCGTCGAGCCTATCGTTCATATATTCAACCATGTTGTTGAATATCGCCGATGCCCTTGGGATTGTCAACCGATTGGTTGAATTTAGTAGTAGCGCGAGAATGGGCGGTCACGCGGCGGGTCGTCGTGGATGCGCCGTCCCTTCCAGGCGGCAAGCGCATCGGAAAGGTCGTCGGTCGGCACCATCTGCGCGAACTGCTCGCTTTCCACCAGCAGCCCCTCTGAGATCGACATGTTGAGGCCGCGGGTGACGGCGGTGATGATCGAGCGGACGGCAAGGGGGGAATGGCCCATGATGCGTCTGGCAAGGTCGCGGGCGACGGGCATCAGTTCCTCATGGGCCACCACGTGGTTGACGAGGCCCATGTCCCGGGCGCGGTCCGGCGAGAAATCCTCGCCCGTCAACAGAAGTTCGAGCGCGCGCTTGCGGCCGGCAAGCCGCGGCAGGCGCTGGGTGCCGCCGAAGGTCGGCGGCATGCCAAGCCTGATTTCGGGCTTGGCAAAGCGGGAGCGCTCGCTGGCGATGGCCAGGTGTACGGCCTCGGTGATTTCGCAGCCGCCGCCATAGGCGATGCCGTTGACGGCGGCGATGACCGGCTTCGGAAAGGCTTCCAGCCGCGCCGTGAGCCTCTGGCCGCGACGGACGAAATCGCGCACGGCCGGATTTACGCCCTTGGCCACACTCTCGGAAAATTCGTGGATATCGCCGCCGGCGGAAAAGGCGCGCTCGCCCGCGCCGGTGATGATGACCGCGCCGACCGCGTCGTTGACCTCGATGGCGTCGAGCAGGGCCATCAGCCTGTCGATCAGCGCGTAGTTGAGCGCATTCAGCTTCCCGGGCCGGTTCAGGGTCAGAAGCGCTATCCCTTCGGAAATCTGCAGCAATACGGTATCGGACATGGTGTTCTCCTGTCGTCGCATCGAGCGAGCCATTGACGAGGGCAGGCTAGGTGAGGGAAGATCGCATGTATATTCACTAGTCGGTATACATCGAGATGGCGAAACCAGAGCGCACCACCCGGGAAGGCATCGTCGATGCCGCATCCAAACTGTTTTACGCCGAGGGTATCCGCGCCGTCAGCGTCGATGCCGTGGCTGAGGCTGCGGGGGTGACCAAGCGCACGCTCTACTACCATTTCGACAGCAAGGACGACCTGATCGCCGCCTATCTCGAGGGCCGTGACCAGCCCAATCTTTCGCTCTTCCGCAAGTGGTTCGAGGCGGCCGACGGCGATCTCGCCGCAAAGGTCGAGGCGATCTTCGTCAATCTCGCCCGTGTCGCCCGGCATCCGAAATGGAAGGGATGCGGCTTTCTGCGGACCACGGCGGAGCTTGCCAACATGCCCGGCCATCCGGCAATCCGCATCGGCGCTGCCCACAAGAAGAAGTTCGAAACCTGGCTGGCGCAGGTGTTTTGCGATGCGGGCATTGATGATGCCGGTGAACTGGCGCGGCAGATGCTGCTCTTGCTCGACGGCAGTTTTGCCGTCGTGCTCCTGCACCGGGATGCGAGCTACATGGAAAGCGCGGGCAAGGCGGCAGCGGCGCTCGTTCGTGGGGCGACCGCCACCTCTTGAGCGGCATCCGGCCGGGTCGCCAGTTCGGATGGCGTCAGGCCGGCATCGAGATGGCGGGGCTTGGCAAACCGGCGCGCGCGAGACAGATTGCGCCGCACGAAAACCGGGAGGACAGCATGGCAGTCAAACGCATCGTGTCCAATTTGTACGCGGCCGATCCGCAGGCCGCGCACGCCTTCTATGCCGACCTGCTCGGGCTTGAGCTGGTGATGGATCATGGCTGGATCCTGACCTTTGCGGCCAAGGGGCAGGCGGCGATGCCGCAGGTGGGCGTGGCAAGCGAAGGTGGCAACGGTACGCCGGTGCCGGTGTTGTCGGTCGAGGTCGACGACGCCGATGCTGTTTATGCCGTGGCCCGCCAAAAGGGCGCTGAGATCGTCTATGACATCACTGACGAGCCCTGGGGTGTCAGGCGCTTCTATCTGCGCGATCCGTTCGGCAACGTGATCAACATCCTGTCTCATTGACGAGATCGAAGGCGAAGTGCCGGCCGGCGAACGCGTCGTCGGCCGGCACTTCCATATCAGGCGAGCGTCAGCGCATTGGCGAGATCGGCGACCAGATCATCGGCATGTTCGATGCCGATCGAAAGCCGGATCGTGGTGTCGAGGACGCCGATGCGGCGGCGCACGTCGATCGGTACGCCCGAATGGGTCATCGCCGCGGGATGGCTGGCGAGCGATTCCGTGCCGCCGAGGCTGACGGCGAGCTTGAAGATCTGCAACGCATTCAGGAACCGGAACGCTGCCTCCTGGCCGCCCGTGATGTCGAAGGAGAAAGTCGAACCGGCGCCGGTGCACTGCGCCGCATAGGCCTTGCCGAGCGGCGAGGCTTCGTCGTGGAAGGGCAGATAGTGGATGCGCTCGACCTTCGGGTGGTCGCGCAGGAACTCGGCGACGACGCGGGCATTGTCGTTTGCCTTGTGCATGCGCACCGACAGGGTTTCGAGCGAGCGGCCGAGCATCCAGCAGGAATGCGGGTCGAGCTGCGTGCCGATGGCGCCGCGCAGCGCCTTCACCTGCTTCATCACCGCCTTGGAGCCGAGTGCCGCGCCGGCGATCAGGTCGGAATGGCCGCCGACATACTTCGTCAGTGAGTAGAGCGAGATATCGGCGCCATGCTCGATCGGCCGCTGGAAGACTGGGCCGAGCAGGGTGTTGTCGCAGGCGATGACAGGTGTGTGGCCCTGCTTGGCGCCGATCGCGTCGGCGACGCGGCGGATCATGGCGACGTCGACGAGGCTGTTGGTCGGGTTGGCCGGTGTTTCGATCAGGATGACCGAGACGCGGCCCTTGGCCATCGCCGCTTCGGCGGCCTCCGTCACGGCCGCCTCATTGACGCCATCGGCAAAGCCGACCGCCGAAACGCCGAGATTGAGGAAGGTCTTGGCCAAGAGCGTCTCCGAACCGCCGTAGAGCGGCTGGCTGTGCAGCACCGTATCGCCGGGCTTGACGAAGGCGAGCAGCGTCGTTGCAATCGCCGACATGCCGGAGGAAAACAGCGCGCAGCTTTCGGTGCGCTCGTAGACTGCGAGGCGGTCTTCGACGATCTCGCTGTTGGGGTGATTGAAGCGCGAATAGACCAGGCCGGCGCTGACACCGGCCGGCGGCTCGCGCCGACCGGAGACGAAATCGAAGAAGTCGCGGCCTTCCTCGGCGGAGCGGAAGACGAAGGTAGAGGTCAGGAACACCGGCGGCTTGACGGCCCCCTCGGACAGTTCGGGATCGTAGCCGTAGTTCAGCATCAGCGTTTCGGGATGCAGCTTGTGATTTCCGATATGGGTCTTGGAGGGGTGCGGCGCGGTCATGGCTTTCTCCTGAAGCGAAACGGGGCGACTGACAGGCAAGTTATATCAGACGCTTGGGCCGATCCTTGCTATTTGCGATCCCAAGGCCTTGCGTTGCGCAAGATATCGCCAGGATCGAACGGATATAACGCAGAAAATTGCCGGCGAGACGGGCAGTGGAATTCTGCGCGCCTCGCGGTTGTCGCCCGCATCGTCGACCACGACCTTGCCGAACGTGTCGGCCGTCGGCTTTGCCCGGTCGGGGGCGGGTGACCTTCGTGAGAATACGATCAAGGAGGGACCGATGTCAGCGGAGACAGGTCGGCGGCGCCTGCAGGTTCAAGGCGGCGCGCTCCGGCCGCTTCAATGCCTGCGTGCGAGCGGTCATCGATCTCGCCTTGCCAAGCGCGCCGCGGCATTGTCTATTGCCGGATATTCCACATCATCCGACCTTCTGGGAGCATTGCGATGCCATCTATGGAACTGCTTCTGGCTTTCGTCGTGACCACCGCGATCTTCGCCTATATCCCGGGGCCGGCGATGCTCTATGCGGCGGCGCAGACGATGGCGCGTGGGCGCTGGTCGGGGCTGATGGCGACGCTCGGCATTCACCTTGGCGGCTATGTGCATGTCTTTGCGGCGGCCGCCGGCCTCTCCGTCCTGTTTCATGCGGTGCCGGTGCTCTACATGATCGTCAAGTTTGCAGGCGCTGCCTATCTCGTCTGGCTCGGGATTTCGCTGTTTCGCGCCAAGGCGCAAGGGGCGGGCGACCTGCCGGGCATAGGCGTCAAATCCGGCCGGCGGGCCTTCTTCGAAAGCATCACCGTCGAAGTGCTGAACCCCAAGACGGCGATCTTCTTCGTCGCCTTCCTGCCGCAATTCATCGACGCATCGGCGGCGTTCCCCGTCTGGCTGCAGTTCGTCATTCTCGGCACGATCGTCAACCTGATGTTTTCTTCCGCCGATATCGTCTGCGTCATTCTGGCGGGCGTGCTGATGGCCCGGCTCAAGCGCTCGAGCATGGCGCAGCGCGCCATGCAGCGCGTCGGCGGTGGCGTGCTCGTCGGGCTCGGCGTGCACCTGGCGTTCCAGAAGAGCTGATCGGCGGGGCTGCGGGCGAAGGCATGCCCGCCGTTTTGGCCCTTGCGCTGACTATCGCCGGTTGTCGTTGCAGTGGCGGGCGGCTATCAATCGGGCAGCGCGCCACCGCCTCTGCCGCGCTCGATGACTGACCGACAACAAGGAGCCTGCCGATGGATCACCTTCAAGAGACGGGTGCGCGCAGGGCGAGATGGCCCGTTCCACAGTTCGTGACCGGGCTTTTGGCGTCATTTTCGACGACGGGTCTGATTGTCGGCGTATTGTTTTTCGCCGCTTCGCTGACGCCGAGCCTGATCCCGCGTCCCTATGTCATCCAGGCGGTGATATCAGGTCTGTCGTTGTCCGCCGGCTATGCCATCGGCGTCTTCCTGCGCTGGCTGTGGTCCTATCTCGAACTGCCGGATGTGCGGCCGAAGACGGGGCTGATCGTCAAGCTTTTGGCAGCACTCGGCTGCAGTCTGGTGGTGCTGACTTTCCTCTGGCGCACGGCCGAATGGCAGAACACCGTGCGCACGATCATGGGTCTTGAGCCGGTCGAGAGCGCCGAACCCTTCAAGCTTGGCCTTATCGCCGCCGTCGTCTTCATCGTCATCGTGCTTCTGGCGCGCCTGTTCCGGCTGACCTTCCGCTTTCTCGCCAGGCGCTTCGAATATGTGCTGACCCGGCCGCTTGCAAAGTTTGCCGCCATTGCCGCGGCCGTCGCACTGTTCTGGTCGGCGACCGACGGGGTGATCTTCCGCTACGCCCTGCATGCGGCCGACAGCTCTTTCCAGCGGCTCGACGCGCTGATCGACCCGGATGTGGCGCCACCGACCGACCCGATGAAAACGGGCAGCGGCGCGTCGCTGATGACCTGGGACGAACTCGGCCGGCAGGGGCGGCAGTACATCGCCTCCGGACCGAGCGCCGGGGATATCGGCACCTTCTTCGGTGGCGAAGCCAAGGAGCCCTTGCGCGTCTATGCCGGGCTCAACTCGGCCGAGACGGCGAAGGAGCGTGCCAAGCTCGCGCTCGACGAGCTGAAACGTGTCGGCGGGTTCGAGCGCTCCAACCTTGTGGTCATCGTGCCGACCGGTACCGGCTGGATCGACCCGCCGGGTGTCGATTCGCTCGAATATCTGTTGAAGGGGGACGTCGCGAGCGTCGCAGTACAATATTCCTACCTGACGAGCTGGCTTTCGCTGCTGGTCGAACCGGAATATGGCGCCGAGACCGCCGATGCGCTGTTCGACGCGGTCTATGGCTATTGGACGACGCTGCCGAAGGACAAGCGCCCGCGGCTCTACCTCTACGGCCTCAGCCTCGGCTCGATGAATTCGCAAGGTTCGGTCGATCCGTTCGATATCATCAGCGATCCGTTCCAGGGCGCGCTCTGGGTCGGCTCGCCGTTCCCGACAAAGACATGGCTGCAGATCACCGGCAACCGCAATCCGGGCTCGCCGGAATGGCGCCCGCTCTATCGCGATGGCTCGGTCATCCGCTTCACCAACCAGGAAAACACACTCGCTATCCCGGGCGCGGAATGGGGCAATGTCCGCATCGTCTACCTGCAGTATGCCAGCGATCCGATCACCTTCTTCGATCCGTATTCCTTCTACCGCGAACCGGACTGGATGAAGGCGCCGCGTGGGCCCGACGTTTCGCCGGCGCTCAGGTGGTACCCTGTCGTGACCATGTTCCAGCTCCTGGCCGACATGGCGATGGCCACGACGACGCCGATCGGCTACGGCCACGTCTATGCGCCGGAACATTACATCGATGCCTGGATGCAGATGGTCGCACCACCCGGTGTCACCGAGGATGATGCCGCCCGGTTGAAGGCGCAGCTCAAAGGGCGTTACTGAAACCGACGACCTCAGTCGCCGCGCAGGTGGGCGGCGATCTGGTGGGCAAGCGCCTGGATCAGCGGTGCCTCGGCCTTTTCCGTCGGGCAGAGGAGGTAATAGCCTGCCGATGCCGGGATCGCCGTTGCGAACGGCTGGATCAGCCGGCCCTCCTGCAGGTAGGAGCGGGTCAACACATCGGAGACGAGAGCGATGCCCTGTCCCTGCAGGGCGGACGCCACCGCGACGGCGACGGAAGGGACGCGGACGCTGCGGCTGCCTTCCAGCGATATACGCGCGGCGGCCGCCCAGCGTGACCATTCCCGGCCGTCATCCTCGTGCAGCAATGTGACGTCGCGCAGTTTGCGGTCGCGATGCGACCCTTCCAGCCGCGGAAAAAGAAGCGGCGAACAGATGGTCCTGAGTTTCACGTCGCTGACGACCTGCCACCACAGCCCGTTGAAGGGTGGATTGTCGTAGACCACAGCCAGGTCGACATCGTCCCATTGCACGTCGCCTGCGCGGATACAGCTGCGCATGGCGAGATCGCTGACCCCGCGCGCATCGGCGAATTGCACCAGCAGGCTCGCCATCCAGGCGATTGCGAGCGCCGGCGGCAAGGCGACCGTCAGCTTCGTCTGCTGGTTTTCGAGCTGCCGTTCCGCATTGTTTTCGACGGCAACCGCAAGATTGCCGATGGCGTGGGAGACGGTCTGGGCGAAATCGCGCCCCGCCGCGGTCAGGCGAATATTGCGCCCCGATTTCTCCAGAAGCGTCAGTCCCGTCGTCTCCGAAAGCCGGCGCAGTTGCAGCGATACGGCACCGGGGCTGAGGCCGAGCTCATCGGCTGCCTGGCGCACCGATCCGATCCGGGCAACGGCTTCGAAGACCCTGATATAGGGCAGGAAGTGCAGCGCTTTCATTCGTCCTCCGAACCCTGATCTGCCGCGGATTGATGCGTTTCCGCTATCCACAATTGTTTAGTAAAACTGCACAATATCAAGCATAAAAAATCGCTATTCCCAATCGATTTTTGCTCCTATGGTCCGGATCGGAGAGAGGGAGTAACACCATGATCGCAGCGCAACCATTTGATTTTCCTTATGATGGCAAGCTGGTGCCGTCGCAGACCGCGCTGATGGTGATCGACCTTCAGATCGACTTCTGCTCGCCCAATGGTTACTTCGCCTCCATGGGTTACGATCCGGCGCCGCTCGCCGCCATCGTGCCGGCGGTCAACCGGGTGATCTCGGCCGCGCGGCAGGCCGGGTGCCTGATCATCCATACGCGCCAGGGCTATCGCGCCGACCTCGCCGACATGACCCCTTACGAGAAATGGCGGCGCAAGCGCTCGGGCCTTGAAAACACACAGGTGCTTCTGCGCTCAAGCCCCGGCTTCCAGTTGCTGCCCGAGCTCGATGTCGCGGAGAGCGACGTCATCGTCGACAAGACCTGCAACAGCTCGTTCACCTATACGGATCTCGAACACGTGCTGCGGGCGCGGGGCATCACCCATATGCTCTTTACCGGCTGCACCACCGATGTCTGCGTGCATACGACGCTGCGCGAGGCCTGCGATCGCAATTTCCAGTGCCTGACGATCTCGGATTGCTGCGCCAGCGGCGAGCAATGGGCGCATGAAGCGGCGATCAACATGATCTCGATCGAGAACGGCATTTTCGGCACGGTCTCGGCCAGCGACGCCGTCATTGCCGGGTTGGCCAAAGCCAGCGGCTAGCGCCGACAACACATCCCCATTTCAAAGCGTTCTGCCAACCGTTCCAACGGAATGATGCCCCATGCAAAGATATATCTCGCTGATGAAGCTGACGGCCAAGGGATTGGCCGAACTTGCCGACAGCGGCGCGCGGCGCAAGGTGAGCGAAGATCGCGTCTCATCGCTCGGCGGCCGCTCGGTCGCCTTCTACGCCACGCTCGGAACCTACGATTTCGTCCAGGTTTTCGAGATGCCCGACAATGCGTCGATGATGCAATACGTGCTGACGGCGCGGCGCGACGGGTTCGTCGACCCGCTCATCCTTCCCGCCTTCGACAGCCAGACCTATGGCGACATCGTCGGGCGCGTTTCACCAACCTAAATCGAGGGGAATAGAGATGATCAGACTGGCATCGCATGCAACCCTTCTCGCCACTATCCTGCTGTCTGCAGGACTTGCCCAGGCGGAGCCGCCGGCTTTTGCAACGGACGGTGATATCGGCGTGTGCACCACAGCCGCCTTTCCGCCGCTCACCTTCAAGGTAAGCCCGGCGGATGCGAAGCCGAGCGGCATCGACATCGAAATCGTCGAGGCGCTTGCCGGTCTCTGGAACGCCAAGGTCAGCTATACCGTCACGGAGTTTGCCGGCCTTTTGCCGACGCTCGGCGCCGGGCGCTGCGACATGATCATCAGCGGCATCTACATCAACGAAAAGCGCCGCGAGACCTATGACGGCGTCTCCTACATGAAATCGGCAACGGCGATGGTGACCAAGGTCGGCAGCGACGCCATCAAGGTGCCGGAAGACCTGAGCGGCAAGGTGATCGCGCTCGAAGCCGGCGCTTATTACAAGGAAGAGCGGATCGAGCCCCTGAACAAGGCGCTCGCCGCCAAGGGGCAGCCGCCGGTCGAGGTGCAGGAATATCCGACCCAGCAGGCGGCTTACCAGCAGGTGCTCGTCGGCCGTGTCGATGCGACGATGACCGAGGAAGCCGAAGGCGCATACCGCGCCTCGCGCTCCGATGGGACATTGCAGCTTCCCTACACCTGGGCTTCGGATTTCACCTACGGCATCTACTCCCGGCGCGAGGGCGGCGATGCCGCCCAGATCAAGGCGGGCCTGAAGACCTTGAAGGATCAGGGCTTCTTTGCCGGCGTCGCCAAGAAATACGGCCTCGATCCGGCGCTGTTCGACGTCGATTACGATCGTTGATGCTTGAGGGCGGGATGGGGAAACGTGTGGCGGTTTTCCGCCCGCATCCCGCGCTAGCTTAACCCAGGGAAGCGGGCAGGGCATGAACTTTGACACCAAACTGTTTTTCGATGCCCTGACCATGCCGGTGATGCTGCAGGGGGCGGCGATCGCCATCCTGCTCTCCATTCTAGTGCAGGCCGCCTCGTTCCTGCTCTGCCTGCCGCTTGCCGTCGCCTTGAACTCGATGGCAGCGGTACGCCGCACGGCGGCCCAAGTCTATGTCTGGCTGTTTCGCTCGGCCCCGCTGATCCTCGTGCTCTTGATCGTATGGAACGGTGCGCCGCAGCTCTTTCCGGGCCTGACGCGGGCGCCCTGGTACACGCCGTTTGCCGCCGCCTTCATCGCCTTCACGCTGGTCACCACCGCCTACATGGCCGAAGCGATGCGCGGCGCGCTTTCGGCGATCGGCCAGGGCCAGACCGATGCGGCACGCGCGCTCGGGCTCAACCGGCTGCAGACCTTCTTCCTCGTCGTCCTGCCGCAGGCCCTGCGCATCGTCATGCCGGTGCTCGTCAACGAGTTCATCAATCTGATCAAGCTGACGTCGCTTGCCTATGTCATCTCGATGCGGGAGATCATGGCGGTCGTCAATGACGCGATCGCCTCGAGCTTCCGCTTCGTCGAATGGTATTCGGCAGCACTCGTCTACTATCTGGCGATCGTTTCCATCCTGATGGTCCTGCAGCGGCTGATCCAGCGCCGCATGGCCTAGCTTCAGTTCGCCGCCTCGCTGCCTGCGGAAAGCAGCGCCTGCATGGCGGCGATGATCTTGCGGTGCTGGTGGGCGTGGCGTGTGCGAAGGCTGGTGGCGGCATAGACCGCCTGCGGGATCACAGGCGCGTCGGCAACGACAGTGGCCCGGCCCGATTGGACGAGCCGGTCGGCAGTCGCGACGGTGACATAGGCGGCCCCCCCGAGAGAATGCAGCAGCATGGTGATCGCCATGTTCTGGCCTGACGCCACCGGTGCTGCGGAGAGATGCGGCAAGGCGAGGCGGTGAGCGCGATCGAAGGCCGGCGAATAGATCGCCTGGACATAGGTCTCAATCCTGATATCCGCCAGCGAAGCGGCATCGCTGCTGACCATGACGTAATGCAGATCGCCGATCCGTTCATAATGAAGATCGGGCAGATAATGCGGCGTATAGAGCAAGGCGAGGTCGAGATCGCCCGCGCCGAGATCCCGGTTCATCTGGTTGGAATAGTCCGCCTCCATGTAGATCTCGGTGGTCGGCAGCTCCTGCCTGATGGTGGCGAGCCATGCGCCGGCAAAGGCCTCGGCGAGGTCGTGCTGGATGCCGAGCCGCATCGAGCGCTCCAGCGCGCCGGCGCTGCTGACCGCGCGCGTTGCCTCATGCCATTGGTTTTGAAGCGCTTTTGCGTAATCCAGAAACCTGAGGCCGGCGGCCGTCGGTACGGTTCCGCCCTTGTTGCGGGTAAAGAGCTTGCGGTTGAACTGCGCCTCCAGCGCCTTGACGCGGTGGGAAACGGTGGACTGGGTGATGTTCAGCCGCTCGGCGGTGCGGTTGAAGGAGCGGGTCTCCATCAGGTCCAGGAACGTTTCGATCAGGTCGACTTGCATCGGCGCCTTGTCCGGTTTTGAAGGTCGGTCCAATCTAATCGAATTCATCGATCAATAAAGCCTGTTTCCATCGCTTGATGGCGCATCGTTTCAACGGCAAGAATTCCGGCAAAACGAGGGAACAGTGCATGTCGAATTTGCCGTCTCACGCGCGTGTCGTGATCATCGGCGGGGGAGCGATCGGCGCTTCCTCGCTCTACCATCTTGCCAAGGCCGGCTGGACCGACTGCGTGCTTCTGGAAAAGAACGAGCTGACGGCCGGTTCGACCTGGCATGCGGCCGGCAACGTGCCGACGTTCTCGTCATCCTGGTCGATCATGAACATGCAGCGCTATTCCGCCTCGCTCTATCGCGATCTCGGCGCGCTGGTCGACTACCCGATGAACTACCACGTCACCGGCTCGATCCGGCTTGGTCATTCGAAGGAGAGGCTGCAGGAGTTCAAGCGCGTCGTCGGCATGGGCCGATACCAGGGCATGGATCTCGATATCCTCTCGCCCGAGGAGATGCGCAGCCGCTATCCGTTCCTCGAAACCCATGACCTGACCGGCGCACTCTACGACCCCTATGACGGCGACATCGACCCGGCCCAGCTGACGCAGGCGCTGGCGAAGGGCGCGCGCGACATGGGCGCGAAGATCATCCGCTTCTGTCCCGTCACGGCGGCGCGCCGCGAAAACGACGAGTGGGTGATCACCACGCCGCAGGGTGAAATCCGCTGCGAATACGTCGTCAACGCCGCCGGCTATTATGCCCGCGAGGTCGGCAAGATGTTCGGCCGCGACGTGCCGATGATGGTGATGAGCCATCAGTACATCCTGTTCGACGAGATCCCGGAGCTCGCCGCCTGGTCGAAGGAAGCCGGCCACAAGCTGCCGCTCCTGCGCGACGTCGACAGCTCCTACTATCTCCGGCAGGAGAAGAACGGCATGAACCTCGGGCCTTATGAGCGCAACTGTCGCGCCCACTGGACAACACCCGACGACCCGATGCCGGAGGATTTTTCCTTCCAGTTGTTCCCCGACGATCTCGATCGGCTGGAATGGTACCTGAACGATGCCGTCGAGCGCGTGCCGATCCTCGGAACCGCCGGGCTGTCACGGATCATCAACGGCCCGATCCCCTATGCGCCTGACGGCAATCCGCTGATCGGGCCGATGCCTGGCGTGCCCAATGCCTTCGAGGCCTGCGTCTTCACCTTCGGCATCTGCCAGGCGGGCGGTGCCGGCAAGGTGCTCGCCGAATGGATCACCGAGGGCCAGACGGAGTGGGACATGTGGTCCTGCGACCCCCGGCGCTACACCGACTATACCGACCAGGACTATTGCATCGCCAAGGGCATGGAGATCTACGGCCACGAATATGCGATGCATTTTCCCAAGCACTATTGGGCGGCCGGCCGTGGCAAGAAGCTGTCGCCGATCCACGACCGGATTGCGGCGCTCGGTGCGCAGTTCAAGCCCTATAACGGTTGGGAACGCGCGATGTGGTATGCCAAGCCCGGCGACGACACCTCGGAAGAGGCGACGCAGACCTGGGGCCGGGCAGGGCCATGGGCCAAGCGCATCGAGGAGGAATGCCTCGCCGTGCGCGATGCGGCGGGCATCCTCGACCTGCCGGGCTTCTCGCGCTTCCGGGTGAGGGGCAAGGGCGCGACCGAGTGGCTCGCAGGCCTGATCACCGGGCGCGTGCCGAAGCCCGGCCGCATCGGCCTTGCCTATTTCTCCGACGACAAGGGCCGCATCGTCACCGAAATGTCGGTCATGATGCTGGATGAGGATTTCTTCTTCCTGATCACGGCGGCAACGGCGCAGTGGCACGATCTCGAATGGCTGCAAAAACATCTGCCTGCGGATGCCGCCTTCACGCTCGACGACGTCACCACGCAATTCAGCTGCCAGATCCTGACGGGACCGAAATCGCGCGACATCCTCGCCGAGGTCAGCGACGCGGATCTCGCCAAGGGCTGGCTCACGCACCAGACGGCGCAAATCGCCGGGCGCTATTGCCAGCTGGTGCGCGTCTCCTTTGCCGGTGAACTCGGTTGGGAGATCCACACCAAGGTGGACGACACCGCGGTCATCTTCGATGCCGTCTGGGCCGCTGGAGAGAAACATGGCCTGAAACCCTTCGGCATGGAGGCGCTCGACAGCCTGCGCATCGAGAAGGGCTACCGCGCCTGGAAGGGTGACCTGTCGACCGACTACACCATCCTGCAGGGCGGGCTCGAGCGCTTCGTCGACTGGGCAAAGCCGGGCTTCAAGGGCAAGGCGGCGCTGGAGCGCGAGAAACAGCAGGGCGTTTCCAAGCGCTTCGTCACCCTGACGGTCGCCGCCGACGGCTGCGATGCGCCCTATATGTCGACGCTCTGGTCGGACGGCCAGGTGGTCGGCGAGACCACCTCGGGCAACTGGGGCTACCGCGTCGGCAAGTCGATCGCGCTCGGCATGCTCAGGGCCGATCTCGCCGTGCCCGGCAACGAGATCGAGGTCGAGATCTTCGGTGATCGCTTCAAGGCGACCGTCGAGGCCGACCAGCCGCTCTGGGATCCCTCCAATGAAAGACTGCGCGCATGACCAAGCCCATCCCCTCGAAAGCCCGGGCCGTCATCATCGGCGGCGGCGTCTCCGGCTGTTCCGTCGCCTATCACCTGGCCAAGCTCGGCTGGACCGACGTGGTGCTGCTTGAGCGCAAGCAGCTGACCTCGGGCACGACCTGGCATGCGGCCGGCCTGATCGGCCAACTGCGCGCCTCGCAGAACATGACGCGGCTGGCGAAATATTCCGCCGACCTCTACGTCAAGCTGGAGGCCGAAACCGGCATTTCCACCGGCATGCGCCAGAACGGCTCGATCACCGTGGCGCTGACGGAGGAGCGAAAGGAAGAGATCTATCGCCAGGCATCGCTGGCGCGTGCCTTCAATGTCGACGTGCGCGAGATCACGCCCGACGAGGTGAAGGCGATGTATCCGCACCTCAACACTTCCGACGTGAAGGCCGCCGTGCATCTGCCGCTCGACGGCCAGTGCGACCCGGCCAACATCGCCATGGCGCTCGCCAAGGGTGCGCGCCAGAACGGTGCGACGATCATCGAAGGCGTCAAGGTCACGGCCGTTCTGAAGAAGGACGGCCGGGTGACGGGGGTCACCTGCGAGCAGAACGGCGAGACCTACACGATCGAGACCGATCATGTCGTCAACTGCGCCGGCATGTGGGGCCGCGAGTTTGCGCGGCAATCGGGCGTCACCGTGCCGCTGCATGCCTGCGAGCATTTCTACATCGTCACCGAGGCGATCCCCAACTTGACCCGCCTGCCGGTGCTGCGCGTGCCGGACGAATGCACCTATTACAAGGAGGATGCCGGCAAGATGCTGGTCGGCGCCTTCGAGCTCAAGGCCAAGCCCTGGGGCATGGAGGGTATCCGCGAGGACTTCTGCTTCGACCAGCTGCCCGACGATTTCGATCATTTCTCGCCGATCCTCGAAATGGCGGTCAACCGCATGCCGATGCTGGAAACGGCCGGCATCCATACCTTCTTCAACGGCCCTGAAAGCTTCACGCCTGACGACCGCTACTATCTCGGCGAAGCGCCGGAGGTGAAAGGCTATTGGGTCGCGGCCGGTTACAACTCGATCGGCATCGTTTCATCTGGCGGCGCCGGCATGGCGCTGGCCCAGTGGATGAACGACGGCGAGCCGCCCTTCGATCTCTGGGAAGTGGATATCCGCCGGGCGCAGCCGTTCCAGAAGAACCGCGCCTACCTCAAGGATCGCGTTTCCGAGACGCTCGGCCTGCTCTATGCCGATCATTTCCCCTATCGCCAGATGGCGACGGCCCGCGGCGTGCGCCGCTCGCCGCTGCATGAACACCTGAAAGCCCGCGGTGCTGTCTTCGGCGAAGTCGCCGGCTGGGAGCGGGCCAACTGGTTTGCGAATGACGGCCAGGAGCGCGAATACCGCTATTCCTGGAAGCGACAGAACTGGTTCGAAAACCAGAAGGCCGAACACCTCGCCGTGCGAAATGGCGTCGGCCTGTTCGACATGACCTCCTTCGGCAAGATCCGGGTGGAGGGGCGCGATGCGCTATCCTTCCTGCAGCGGCTCTGCGCCAACGAGATGAACGTGGAGGCCGGCCGCATCGTCTACACCCAGATGCTCAACGGTCGCGGCGGCATCGAAAGCGACCTGACGGTGACGCGTCTTTCTGAGACGGCGTTCCTGCTGGTGGTGCCCGGCGCCACGCTGCAGCGCGATCTTGCCTGGCTGCGCAAGCATGTGCGCGATGAGTTCGTCGTCATCACCGATGTCGGAGCCGGGGAAAGCGTGCTCTGCGTCATGGGGCCGAAGGCACGCGATCTCCTGCAGAAGGTGAGCCCGAACGATTTCTCCAATGCGGCCCATCCCTTCGGCACGGCGCGCGAGATCGAGATCGGCATGGGATTGGCTCGGGCGCACCGCGTCACCTATGTCGGCGAACTCGGCTGGGAGCTTTATGTCTCCACCGACCAGACAGCGCATGTATTCGAGACGCTGGAGGCGGCGGGCCAGGATCTGGGCTTGAAGCTTTGCGGCATCCACACGCTCGACAGCTGCCGCATCGAGAAGGCATTCCGCCATTTCGGCCATGATATCACCGACGAGGATCACGTGCTCGAAGCCGGGCTCGGCTTTGCCGTCAAGCCCGACAAGGGCGATTTCATCGGCCGCGAGGCTGTACTCGCCAAGCACAATCGCGGGCTGTCGCGCCGGCTGGTTCAGTTTCGTCTCACCGATCCCGAACCGCTTCTTTTCCACAACGAGGCGATCGTGCGCGACGGCAAGATCGTCGGCACCATCACCTCGGGCAATTACGGCCACCATCTCGGCGGCGCCATCGGCCTCGGTTACGTGCCGTCGGAAGGCGAGAGCGATGCCGATGTGCTCGGCTCAAGCTTCGAGATCGAGATCGCCGGCACGCGGGTCAAGGCCGAGGCGTCGCTGAAGGCGATGTACGATCCGCGCTCCGAGCGGGTGAGGATGTGAACTCGCGCTTGGGGTTGCCCCTCACCCTGACCCTCTCCCCGCAGGCGGGGCGAGGGGACGAGAATGCGGCATGCTTGCCATACGATGGCAGTCGTCGAAATGGCAGAGCCGCAAATGGAGTTGGGGAACGAGTGGGTGCTGCGATGTCCTTTCGCCCCGCCTGCGGGGAGAAGGTGCCGGCAGGCGGATGAGGGGCCTTTCGAGGCACAACGAAAATGCGCGCGCCGGAACGCGGTTCTTCCGGTCCATCTTTCGGGAGTTCAGGCCCATGTTCGCATCGGACCTTTCCAATACCGCCATAGCGGGCGACCGCATCGATCAGCTGGTCGCCGCGCATCGGCCGGGCCATGGGCTCGTCCGCGCCTTCTACCACGACGAGGATATCTACGAGCGCGATCTCGACCGGGTGTTCCGCCGCCACTGGCACTGCGTGGCGCATGAAAGCGTGATCCCCAACCCCAATGATTTCGAAGTCTTTCGCATGGCCTCCGAGCAGGTGATCGTCACCCGCACCGCCACCGGCGCGATCCATGCAATGCTCAATGTCTGCCGTCATCGCGGCGCCGAGGTCTGTACCAAGGACAAGGGCAATGCCCGCGCCTTCGTCTGTCCCTATCACGCCTGGACCTATGGCAATGACGGGGCGCTGAAGGCAGCAAGGCTGATGCCGAAGGACTTCAAGCGCGAGGATCATGGGCTGAAGAAGCTTCACGTGCGCGTGGTGGAAGGGCTGATCTTCATTTCCTTCGCCGAACAGCCGCTCGACTTTACCGAGGTCGAGAACCTGCTGCATGCCACTTGCGGCCAATATGGCTGGGCGGAAGCCAAGGTCGCGCACCGGCAGTCCTATCCCGTTGATGCCAACTGGAAGCTCGCTGTCGAGAACTATGTCGAGTGTTACCATTGCGGCCCGGCCCATCCGGAATATTCCGAAACCCACGCGCTGGAACAGCCACTGCACATGATCGAGGAACTGAACGCCCGGATGGAGGAGCGCACCTGCGCGCTCGGCATCGAGGTCGGCTCCGGCGATCACTGGCAGTCCTCGGCCGGCGGCAAGGAGACGGTGCACGCTTTTCGCTATGCGCTCTATGACGGCGTCAAGACCGGCAGCAAGGACGGCCAGCCGCTCAGCACCCTGATGGGCCGCTTCAGCGATTTCGACGGCGGCGTCACCTCCATCCATCTCGGCGGCACGACATTCCTGGTCTGCTATCCCGATCACGGCATGATCTACCGCTTCATTCCGAAGACGGCAGGCACCTGCGAGATGGAACTGATCTGGCTCGTCGACGGCAAGGCCGAGGCGGGGCGCGACTACGACCTCGAAAAGCTCATCTGGCTGTGGACGGTGACGACGGACGAGGACAAGACGATCATCGAACACACCTCGCGCGGCGTGCGCTCGCATTATTTCGTGCCGGGGCCGATCGCGCCGATGGAGCAGAACGAGCTCAGATACATCAACTGGTATCTGGACGAGATCAGCCGGCCGACCCTTGTGTCGTCGGCAGCTGCGCAGGGTGGGAGCGTTGCCGCTGCGGCGGTGTGAGAGACATTCGAACACTGCGGCTTGGCGAAGCCTATGGCTGACGGCGCGGACGCGCCGTCGCTGGATTTCTGTGACGAGCACAGGAATGAGGCTCCATGGCCCAGCGGCGGATTGGGGCCGGAAAAGTGCCCGCCGTCGTGGTGCGCCAGTGCGCGATTACTCCTGTCGGTCGAAATGAGTGCGCAGCGCCACATGGGTCTGCACCGTGGCCACGCCCGAGATCAGCGAAATCTGTCGGCGGATGGTGTCGAGATCGCCGTTCGAGGCGCATTCGATCAGGAGCATCAGGTCGGTCTCGCCGGCAAGCGACCAGCAACTGACGACAGGCGGCATGCCGGCCAGATGCGGCACGATGTGATCGCAGTTCTTGCCGGGCTGGAAGGAGACGGCGATCAGCGCGCGCACCACCGGTGCCTTGTCCTCGATCCCCAGGCGGATGGTATATCCGGCAATCACGCCCTTCGTTTCCAACCGCCGAAGACGCTCGTGGGCAGCACTGCGCGACAGGCCTGAATGGCGGGCGAGCGCCACCAGGCTCTGACGCGAATCCTGTCGAAGCGCAGCGACCAGCAAACGGTCTTTCTCATCCATGTCTGTCAATATGTCGCCCCTATGCACGCAAAGCCGGAAGTTCGTCCGGCCAGGCGTCATCTTGTCCAGTGAAACCGGACGATAGGGCAGCTAGCTTCTTCAGGCAACCAAGGAGCTTCAGCCATGACCACACCGCGACTTCCCGACAATGCCGTCCTGATCCCGATCGATATGCAGCAGGCGTTCGACGCGGCACCCTGGCCGCCGCGCTGGAATGATGCCGTCGATGACAACGGGCGCGCGTTGCTCGCCTCGTGGCGGGCGGCGGGACGGCCGGTCATCCACGTGCGCCACGACAGTGTCGCTCCGGGCTCGACCCTTGCGCCCGGTGCTCCCGGCAACGCGCCACGGCCGGGTTTCGCGCCTGAGGGCGACGAGCCGCTTGTCAGCAAGAGCGTCAACGCCGCCTTCATCGGCACCGATCTCGACTTGCGCCTGCGCCGGCTCGGCGTCGATACGGTCGTGCTCTTCGGCATCTCGACGGACATGTGCGTCTCGACCTCCGTTCGGGTCGGCGCCAATCTCGGCTATCGAGTGATCCTGGTGGAGGATGCCTGCGACTGTTTCGACCAGCCGGATGGTGCCGGCGGCACGATCCCGGCGCGGGATATCCACCGGGCGCATGTCGCGACGCTCAGGGCGGAATTTGCCGAGCTGACGACGACGGCGGAGATCGTCTCCGCCTTGCGGCCGGCGGCGGCAGCGTAGGAATACTGCGGCGCGCTACTTGCTGGCGGCGCCGCGGACTTCCAGCACCTGGTAGGTCCATTTCGGCGTCGTCAGGCTTACGCCCTCGCGGCTCGGGAAGGTCAGGAAGGTCTCGAACGGCCTGGCCTGGCCGACGGGCACGCGCGAAAGCAAAAGTGCCGTGTCGTCGCCGATCTTGGTGCAGCTGTCTTCGGGGCAATCCTCGAGCGTCACGGCAAGCCGGAAATATTCAAGCGGCGTCGCGCCGTTGTTGGTGACGGTGCCGCGCAGGCGGAAGCTCCGCTCCGGCTGGCTCTGCTCGAAGGTCATGTCGGTGAGCGCTATGTTTTCGGCGGCAGGCGTTACAGGCTCAGTTGCGACCGGCTCGGGTGCCGGCGACTTGCGCTCGCTGCGGTCGCTGATCCAGACGATGAAGGCGGAGAGCAGGGCGATTGCCACTGCGACCGACAGGATGGGCTCGGCCCACCGACGAAAGCGACTGAAACGCGCCGCCAGATACACGACCGCCACGCCAACCAACGCTACCAACCAAAGCATGAAGCTCCTCCCTATCGACCCTTATATAGGGTGAGCCGCAGGTGGCAACATCGCCGGGTGCGCACGGCGGTCACGCCTTCGGCATTTGGCCGTTCGCGCCGCCGGTCTTTTCGCCAACCCCTTGCGCCGATTGTGAATGCAGGGGCCAGAGTTGACCCTCTAGCGAGCGGAATCGGCACCAAGGCTGACGGTGAACGTGCCTTCGAAGGGCACGGCAGCGAAGCGCTCGTTGATCTCGGCGAGGCTCTTTTCCGGGTCGAGATCGGCAAAGATGTCGGGCCGCAGCCAATGGGCGAAGGCTTCGGCGGCGACGATGTTGAGCGGGATGGCGTTGAAGAAGTTCCAGATGCCATGGACACGGCCGCCTTCGACGGCCGCGATGCCGGAGAGGGCTGGCGCCTCGACCGCCGCTGCCAAGGTCTGCTGCGCCTCATCCCTTGCAACGCCCGGCCCGATGGAAAAGCCGCTATAGGTTCCGCCGGGAGACGATGTCGCGATATAGACCTCGGGGTTTGCGGCGATGACGGCTTCGGCACCCACCGTGCCCCCCGCTCGCGGCAGCGCGTCTTCGGTGATGTTGCGGCCGCCGGCGATCGTCAGGAATTCGCCGAGCCCGCCGACGCCAAAGGCCCAGCAGCACTGGTCGGGCTTGGGGAAGGCATGCATCAGCACGCTCGGCCGCGGCTCCGGCTTGGCGGCCACACGCGCGCGGATCAGGGCCAGCTTGTCCTCGTAGTAGCGGGCGAAGGCTTCGGCCTGCTCGTCGCGCTCCAGGATCTTGCCGAGAAGCCGCATCATGTCCGGCGTGGTCTTGAGCGGGTCACTGTTGAAATCGACGACGATAACGGGCACGCCGATGCTGGTAAGGTAGTCGATCGTGCGCTGGCCCGGCTCGGTGTCGGCCTGCCAGTTGGCGAGGATGGCGAGGTCGGCCTTGAGCGTCAGCAGCGCTTCATTCGACAGGCCCGGAAGCGTGCCGTCATCGATCAGCGGCACGTCCGCGATCGCGGGGAACTTCTGGCGGAAACTCTCGTAGATCTCGGGATTGGCGCCCTTCATGTCGCTGGACCAGCCGGCGAGCAGGCTGACGGGATCCGGGTGAATGAGCGAAAGCGCGATCAGGTTGAAGCCGCTGCCGAGCAGGATCGCACTCGGTTTCGCGGGGATCGTCACCTCGCGTCCGGCCGCGCCCGTGACCGTCATCGGCCATTTGCCCTCGGCTTGCACAGGTGCTGCGAAGACCGTCAGGGCAATGAGCAGCGTCAGGAATGCACGGGTCGCGAAGCGCAAGGCGAGATGAAGCAAGCTACTGTTTCCGTTGGCTGGGCAGGGCGCAGAGGCTGCCGCAGCTGCGCACGCCCGGGAGCAGGTAACGCAGGCAGCAGATCTTGCGCCGACAGACGCGTGCGCCGTCCTCTTCCTCGTGGCGCAGGCAATCGAAGAAGGGGTTCGGCGAGCCGTCGGGCAGGGATTTGCGGCCGGTGAGGGCTTCGGCCTGGGCATGAAGCGGCTCGACGCCGGCGGCGCGCAGCGCATAGTCGATGTAGACGACCGCGTTGTTCCAGGCGAGCTTCGGGGCGATGCCGCCGCTCGACTTGAGGTAGCCGACGACCTCGCGCAGGTGCTCTCCCATCAGCGGCGCCAGGGTGGCAAAGACGTCTTCGTCGTCGCTTGCCTGCCAGTCTCCGGCATCGGCGACACCGAAGGCGCGCGGCAGGCCGTCCTCGGCGAGTGCCACCTTCATGCGGTCGAACGACACCGGCAGCACCTGGTGATCGAGCACGCGGGCAACGATGTAGGGGATCGTCAGCGCCGAGAAATAATAGAGCGACCACATGGAGGCGACCGCGCGGCGGTCGCTGCCGCCAGATGCCGCAGCGTAGATGTCGAGCGCCTGGTCGAAGGCGCCGGAGCCGAAGAACTCGGGCAGCGCGATGCCATCGGCAAGGTCGTCCGACAGCATCATCTTTTCGTTGCACCAGGCATGCGGGCCGGAAAAGGCGGACGAGAGCACCTTGATGCCGCCCGTCTCCATGAGCGCTTCGGACGCAGCCGCCGTCATCGCGTCACCCGGTGTGAGCGTGACACAGCCGGCAACCCGACCGAAGCAGCGAACCTTGTTGCGAGCATGCGATACACCGTCTGAACCCCGTCAGAAACTCATAAGGTGAACGTGATACTCATGATTTTAGCAGGTGCAAGTAATTTCGTGACTTTGCAACCATGTTTTGATCCCGGGCCGGGGAAGAAGGACGAACCGCGAGCCTTCCCTCGCGGTTCGTCAAGGCTGGGCGCTGTCGCGGCTACAGCAGTCCGAGCTGCTTGTAGAAGCCGAGGGCGTCGTAATAGTCGTTCTGCGCGGCGATCTTGCCGTCCTTGACCGTGAACACCGAGGCGCCGGTAAACTTGAAGCTCTTGCCGGTCGCCGCCGTGCCGTCGGCCCAGGCGCCGGAATTGGTGCCCGAGAATTCCCATTCGAAGGAGACCTTGTCGCCGGCGGCGATCGGGTCGCCCTTCATGGTCCAGACGGCGTCGGGCGCCGCATTGAGGAAATTGTCGATGACGCCGGTCTTGGCGGCATCCTTGCCGGTGACGGGCTTTCCGACCGAGGCGTCGTAATAGCTGACGTCATCAGCAAAGTAGGAGGCGGCCTTGCCCGCATCATGGGCATTCCAGGCGGCGACATAGGCCTTGACGACATCAGGCGCCGCCTCGGCGGCAAAGCCTGGGGACACGTGGACAACGGCACTCAGACCCAGAGCACCCAAGGCGACAAGCAATTGGCGGCGGTACATGGCATTTCCTCCCGTTGTCATGGTTTCAGGCGTGGCGCCGCCGAACGGACATCGCGCCACGCCTGAACGCCTAGCCGTGGTTGATCATGATGTGACGGACGGCAGTGTAATCCTCCAGCGCATAGACGGACATGTCCTTGCCGTAACCGGACTGCTTGACGCCGCCATGCGGCATCTCGTTGGTCAACATGAAGTGGGTGTTGATCCAGGTGCAGCCGTATTGCAGGCGCGAGGCGGCTTTCATCGCCTTGGAGATGTCCTTGGTCCAGACGGATGAGGCGAGGCCGTAATCGCTGTCATTGGCCCAGGCGACGGCATCGTCGTTGCCGGTGAAGCGGGTGACGGAGACAACGGGGCCGAACACTTCGCGCCGCACGATCTCGTCCTCCTGGGTGGCGCCGGCGATCACCGTCGGCTGGAAGAAGAAGCCGTCGGCGCTGCCGGGCGCACCGCCGGTGGTGATCTCGATGTGCTTCTGGTCGGCGGCGCGCTCGACGAAGCTGGCGACACGGTCGCGCTGGCGGCGCGAGATCAGCGGGCCGATTTCGTTTTCGGTATCGTCGGCAAGATTGTAGCGGATGGTCGAGACGGCCGAGCTCAGGTCGGCGACGAGCTTTTCGTAGATGCCGGCCTCGGCATAGATGCGGCAGGCGGCGGTGCAGTCCTGGCCGGCATTGTAGTAGCCGAAGGTGCGGATGCCGCTCACGACCGCTTCGAGGTCGGCGTCGTCGTAGACGATGACGGGGGCCTTGCCGCCGAGCTCCAGATGGGTGCGCTTGACCGTCTTGGCAGCGGCCGTCAGCACTTTCTTGCCGGTGGCGATATCGCCGGTGATCGAGACCATCGCGATCTTCGGATGGTTGATGAGCGCATTGCCGACGGTTTCGCCGCGGCCGGTGACGACGTTGACGACGCCTTCCGGCAGGATGTCGGCCAGCAGCCGGGCAAGCTTCAGCGCCGTCAGCGGCGTCTGTTCCGACGGCTTGAAGACGACGGTGTTGCCGCCGGCGATCGCTGGCGCCAGCTTCCACGCCATCATCATCAGCGGATAGTTCCAGGGCGCGATCGAGCCGACGATGCCGACCGGGTCGCGGCGGACCATGGAGGTGTGTCCGGGCAGATACTCGCCTGACGTCGGCGCATGCAGGTTGCGGATGGCGCCGGCGAAGAAACGCCAGCAGTCGACGATCGCTGGCAGTTCGTCGTTCCTGACGGCATTGATTGGCTTGCCGCAGTTGAGCGCTTCGAGCGCTGCAAAATCATCGGCGTTCTTCTCGATCGCGTCAGCGATCTTCAGGAGGTAGCCGGAGCGTTCGCCCGGCGTCGTCATCGACCAGGAGACGAAGGCGCGTTCCGCCGCGTCGACGGCCGCCTCGACCTGCATGTGCGAGGCTTCGGCAAGATCGATGATCTTTGCGCCGGTGCGCGGGTTGAGGATGAGCTCGTCTGCTTCGGTGCCGGCCTCGAAGCGCGATCCGATCAAAAGCTGGGTGTCCATGTCTGTTCTCCCTTGAACGTCTTGTTCATTTGCCGGCGCCGGCGATCTGGTCGCCGTCGCGGGTCAGGTAGTAGGCGCCGAGGATCGGCAGGAAGGTGACCAGCACCACGATCATGGCGACGACATTGGTCACCGGGCGCTGGCGCGGGCGGATGAGCTCTTCGAGCATCCAGATCGGCAGCGTCGACTGCTGGCCGGCGGTAAAGGTGGTGACGATCACCTCGTCGAAGGAAAGCGCGAAGGCGAGCATGCCGCCGGCCAGAAGCGCCGTGCCGATGTTCGGCAGGATGATGTAGCGGAAGGTCTGGAAGCCGTCGGCGCCGAGGTCCATCGACGCCTCGATCAGTGAGCCGGAGATGCGGCGGAAGCGGGCGACCGCATTGTTGTAGACGACGACGATGCAGAAGGTCGCGTGGCCGAGAACGATGGTCCAGAACGAAAACGGGATCTCCGCCATCGAGAAGGCCGAGCGCAGCGCGATGCCGGTGATGATCCCGGGAAGCGCGATCGGCAGGATGACCAGCAGCGAGATCGTCTCGCGGCCGAAGAACCGCGTCTGGCTGACGGCGGCGGCGCAAAGCGTGCCCAGCACCAAGGCAATCGCGGTGGCGATCGAGGCGACCTTGACCGACAGGGTCAGCGCCGCCCAGACATCCGGCCTGTTCCAGGCGACGGCAAACCATTGCGTCGTCAGGCCCGGCGGCGGGAACTGGTAGCTCTTTTCCTCCGTGGTGAAGGCATAGAGGAAGATCAGGAGGATCGGCACATGCATGAAGGCAAGGCCGGCGGCAGCCGCGATCTTCAGGCCGAGAGGGGAGCGGTTGCGTTCAGAGCGCATCGAAGGCCCCCATGCGTTTGGCTACAAAGAGATAGGCGCCCATGATGACGATCGGCACGACGGTGAAGGCGGCGGCAAGCGGGATGTTGCCGGCCGTGCCCTGCTGGGCATAGACCGCCTGGCCGATGAACAGCCGGGACGAGCCGATGATCTGCGGGATGATGTAGTCGCCGAGCGTCAGCGAAAAGGTGAAGATCGAGCCGGCGACGATGCCGGGAAGCGCCAGGGGAAAGAGCACGTGGCGGAAGGTCTGGGCCGGCGTGCCGCCGAGATCGGAGGAGGCCTCGATCAGGTTGGTCGGCACGCGCTCCAGTGCTGCCTGGATCGGCAGGATCATGAAGGGCAGCCAGACATAGACGAAGACGATGAAGGTGCCGGTATAGCTGACCGAGAGCGAGTTGCCGCCAACGACGGGAAGCGACAGCCAGGCGTCAAGCAGCCACTGCAGATGCAGTTTTCCGAGGAACCAGGTGACGATGCCTTCCTTGGCGAGGATCAGCTTCCAGGCATAGATCTTGACAAGGTAACTCGACCAGAGCGGCAGCATGACGCCGAGATAGAACAGCACCTTCCATTTTCCCTGGGCATACCGTGCCGCGTAATAGGCGATCGGGAAGGCGATGAGCGCCGAGGCGATGGTGACGATCGCCGCCATCGAGACGGTGCGAAGGATGATGTCGAGATTGGTTTCGCTGAGGAGCTGGCGATAGGTCGCAAGCGTGAACTCGTAGCTGATGAGGCCGGAGAAATCGTCGATCGAGAAGAAGCTCTGCAGCAAGAGCGCAAAGAGCGAGCCGACATAGACGACGCCGAGCCACAGGAGCGGCGGTGCCAGGAGCACCGTCAGGAGCACATGCGGGTGCTTCCAGAAGAAGTCCGACAGCCGCCCGGCCGCGCCGCGGCGGTCGACCGCGTTGAGGTTTTCAGCAAGGGCGGTCATGCGTCCTCCATCGGGTGCAGCTCGTTGGCCGCAAAGCTGATGGTGACGGGGCTGCCGATCGTGGGAACGGCAAGTGCTGCGGGGCTTGCAACCGCGATGCGCGCGCCATCGACGTCGACGACGACGCGGTTGACCGCGCCGAGGAAACTATGGGCGGCCACCGTGCCTGAGAGGCTGAGCGCACCTTCGGACGGTGCCGACAGCGCGATCGCTTCGGGACGCAGGCTCGCGTAGGCGGATCTGACCCCCAGCTTCTGGCAGAGCTTTGCCGGCAGCACGTTGGACGAGCCGACGAAATCGGCGACGAAGCGCGTCTTCGGCTGCTTGTAGACTTCTTCGGGGCTGCCGAGCTGCTGGATGCGGCCATCGTTGAAGACGGCGATGCGGTCGGCCATCGAAAGGGCTTCGCCCTGGTCGTGGGTGACGAAGACGAAGGTGATGCCGAGCGACTTCTGCAGGCTTTTCAACTCCTCCTGCATCTGCTCGCGCAGCTTCAGGTCGAGCGCGCCGAGGGGCTCGTCGAGCAAGAGGACCTTCGGCTTGTTGACGAGCGCACGGGCGAGCGCCACGCGCTGGCGCTGGCCGCCGGACAGCTGGCCGGGGCGGCGGCTGCCGTAGTTCGGCAGCTTGACCATGGCGAGCGCGTCCTCGGCCGCCTTGCGACGCTCTTCGCGGCCGACGCCCTTGACCATCAGCCCATAGGCGACGTTGTCGAGGATCGAGAGATGCGGGAAGAGGGCGTAGTCCTGGAATACGGTGTTGACGCTGCGGCGATAGGGCGGCACGCCCTCGGCCGTCTCGCCGAAGATTTCGATATGGCCGCCGCTCGGCTGCTCGAAGCCGGCCATCAGGCGCAGGCACGTGGTCTTGCCGGAGCCTGAGGGGCCGAGCATGGCGAAGAACTCGCCCTCGGCGATCTCGAGATTCACACCATCGACGGCGCGCACGGCGCCGAAGTGGCGGGAAACATTGTCGAAAAGTACGGCGGTGGACATCAGATTGCTCCAGGATTCCAGCCCCTCATCCGCTGCCGCGACCGTCTCCCCGCTTGCGGGGCGAAGGGTTCCTGCGGTTGGCGTCTCGCCCATAGCTCATCCGGCAGGTTTGCCGGGGGCGTTCCCTCTCCCCGCGTGCGGGGAGAGGGTCAGGGTGAGGGGCAAATGCTTGCGATACGGTCGCTAAGGCTCAGCGGCCGCCGATGACGCCGATATAGTCGGAGACCCAGCGGTGATAGGGTACGCACTCGCCCTGGCTTGCGCATTTCGTCACCGGCGTCTTCCAGAACTTGACCTTGTCGAAGTCCTCGTAGCCGTTGGTCTTGCAGCCGGCGTCGGTCAGGAGCTCGTTGCCCTTGCAGGCGGCGCCGACGGAGGGGTTGGCGCCGAACCAGGCGGAGACGTCGCCCTGAACCTTCGGCGACAGCGAGTGCTCCATCCACATATAGGCGCAATTCGGATGGGCGCTTTCGGCATGCAGCATGGTGGTGTCGGCCCAGCCGGTCACGCCTTCTTCCGGGATGGTCGAGGCGATCGGCAGCTTTTCGGCTTCCATCAGATTGACCTGGAATGGCCAGGAACCGGAGGCGACGACGCCTTCGTTCTTGAAGTCGTCGATCTGGATCATCGCGTCGTGCCAGTAGCGGCCGACGAGGGTGCGCTGGGTGCGCAGCAGGTCGAGGGCAGCCTTGTACTGGTCCTCGTTGAGCTCGTAGGGATCCTTGATTCCGAGCTCGGGCTTGTGCTTCATCAGGTAGTTGGCGGCGTCCGCCACATGGATCGGGCCGTCATAGGCCTGGACGCGGCCCTTGTTGGACTTGCCGTCGGGCAGGGTCATTTCCTCGAAAACGACATTCCAGCTCTTCGGTGCCTCGCCCTTGAAGGCATCCTTGTTGTACATCAGCACGTTCGGGCCCCAGACATAGGGGGTGCCGTAGTGAACGCCGTTGACCGTGTACCAGGGCGCATTCTGCATGCGCTCGTCGATGGTCTTCCAGCTGGGGATGAGATCGGTATTGATCGGCTGGACGCGCTTGCCGGCGACGAGCCGCAGCGAGGCGTCGCCAGAGGCGGTGACGAGGTCGAAGCCGCCTTCGTTCATAAGCGCCACCATTTCGTCCGATGTCGCAGCCGTCTTGACCGAGACCTTGCAGCCGCTCTGCTTTTCGAAGTCGGTGACCCAGTCGTAGTTCTTGTCTGTCTCGCCGCGCTCGATGTAGCCGGCCCAGGCGACGATCGACAGTTCGCCTTCGCCCTTGCCCAGTTCCTTCAGCGGTTCCTGCGCCAAAGCGGGTGCCACGAGGCCGAGCGAAAGGGTCAGCGCGGTACAGGATTTCAGGATCTGCTTCATCTGAATTCTCCCAGTTTAGAGCCGCATTTTACGGCTTCGTTCCCAGGTTGAAGCGTGCCTTGATTTCTCCGCATTCGCAAATTCATTAATCAGAATGCCGCTATCGGTTTTGCCGATATCAGGAGTAATTCCAGCAACAGTGCGCAGCGGTGTAGCGTACGGAATTGCGTGAAAACAAAGAGATGGAGGCGCCTGCGCCGAAGATGGGCGCGTCAGCGCGGGCGGGCGCTGCGCAGCGCTTCGGCGATACCGACGAAATCGCGGGCCGATTGCGGCAGGCTGGAACCCTTGCGCCAGACCATGCCGACCTGGACGACGGGAAGCGCGCCCGAGACGTCGCGGCTTTCGATGCGGTCGCCTTCGAGCGACCACGGGCGATAGACGAGATCGGGCAGAAGGGCGATGCCGGCACCCGTTGCCACCAGGCTGCGCACCGCTTCCACGGAGCGGGTGCGGAAGGCGACATGAGGGCGGGCGCCGAGCGCCGACAGCAACTTGCCGGTGTTTTCCTCGATTTCGTCGACCGTCAGCATGATCAGCGGCTCCTTGGCGATATCGCTGATGGAGATGATGTCGGCGCTGACAAGCGGATGGCCGATCGGCAGCCACAGCCGGTAGGGCGAGGTCTCGAGAATCTCGGCCTGCAGCGCCATGCGGTCGCGCAGATTGGAGATGACCATGACGGCGACGTCGAGTTCGCCCCCGATCAAGAGGTGTTCGAGATAGGAACCATTGTCCTCGATGGCGCTGACATCGACGCCGGGGCAGGCGCGGCGGTAGCGGGCCAGGAGATCGGAGAGCACGTAACCGGCAACCAGCGAGGTGACGCCGAGATTGAGCTTGCCGCCGGTTTCTTCGCGGCTGTCGGAAAAACTGCGCCGGGCGTCGGAAACACTGGAGAGAATCTTGGTGGCGTGGCGCAGGAACTGATGGCCGTTGTGGGTGATCGACAGGCCGCGCGGATGCCGGTCGAACAGCTCGACCCCGAGATCGCCTTCCAGCTCCTTGATCGCCTCGGTGATCGAGGATTGCGAGATCGACAGGTTTTGTGCCGCGCGGGTGATCGAGCCCTGCTCGGCGACGGCGACGAAATACTGCAACTGTCTGAAGGTGAAGGCCATGGCACGAGTTAATCGTTGTCACGGCGTGCTTGCAAGCGCAGCAGAGCGGTCATCCCCGACAACGCAACTGCGGCGGGATTTTCGCGCCGATGTCGGTTTCCGGACAGATGGCGGGCCGAGCAATGTTAGACTTGCGCCGGACACATCAGGGAGGCGGATTGTGGATCAGCTCGTGGCAAGACCGATGCCGACAGAGGAAGGCATCCTCGCCTTCCACCAGCGCTGCGAGGCGTTCTATCCTGCAGACGCGGTCGATGCGCCGATCGAGCAGCAGCGCAAATGGTACGATGCGCTCTGTGCCGAGTTCGACGCGCCGTCGCCGGAAGGCCTGACGCGCGAGGACGCGCTGGTCGACGGCCGCATTCCGATCCGGCGCTACAGGCCGGCGACGATCTCCACCGACACCCGGATCTATTACATTCATGGCGGCGGTTTCGTCGTCGGCTCGCTCGACAGCCATGATGCCATCTGCGCCGAGCTTGCCGATTTTGCCCGGGCCGAACTCGTCAGTGTCGACTACCGCCTGGCGCCGGAGCATGTCTGGCCGGCCGCGTTCGAGGATTGTTACGCGGTTCTCCAGGTTTTGCTGGCCGATGGTCGACCTGTTGTCATCGCCGGTGATAGCGCCGGCGGCAATCTCGCGGCCGGGGTCGTCTTGAAGGCGCGGGCAGATCGGCTGCCCGGTGTCGTCGGGCAGGCGTTGATCTATCCGGGCCTCGGCGGCGATCTCGTTTCCGGTTCCTATGTCGAGATGTCCGACGCGCCGGGCCTGACGACGGCCGATACCAAGTACTACCGGGAGATCCTGCAGGCGCCCGCCGGCAATCCGTTTGCCGCACCGCTGGTCGAGAAGGATCTTTCCGGGCTGCCGCCGACCTACATCACCGGCGCCTTTTTCGATCCGTTGCGGGATGATGCCCGAACCTATGCGGCGCGGCTGGCAAGCGCGGGTGTCGATGTCACCTTTCGCGAGGAGCCGCAGATGATCCATGCCTGGCTCAGGGCCCGGCACATGAGCGAGGGCGCGCGCGAAGGCTTTCGCCGGCTCGCAGCGGGCATTGCCGTTCTGGTCGGCACCGGCTGAGCGTACCGCCGGCTTCCACGGAGTTACGCTAACTCTTTGCCTTGAGCACCAGCACCGGGTTGGCGCGGAAACTCTGCGGGAACAGTTGGCGCAGGCTCTCGATCTTCGGCATGTCGTTGTAGACGATGTAGGGATAGGTCGGATTGCGCGTCAGGAAATCCTGGTGGTAGGCCTCGGCGGCATAGAAGCCCTTGAGGGGCGTGATTTCGGTGACGATTTCGGCCGGGAACACGCGGGATTTGCCGAGTTCGGCGATATAGGTCTCGGCGATCTTCCTTTGCTCCGGCGTCGCGACGAAGAGAGCCGAGCGGTACTGCGTGCCGTGATCCGGTCCCTGGTAGTTCAGCTGCGTCGGGTTATGGCCGACCGAGAAAAAGATCTGCAGCAGCTTTCCGTAACTCACCTGGCCCGGGTCATAGGTCACCTCCACCGATTCCGCATGGCCGGTGTCGCCATTGCTGACGGCCTCGTAGGATGCCGTACTGCTTTTGCCGCCGGCATAGCCGGAGACCGCCTTGCGGACACCCTTCACATGCTGGAACACGCCCTGCACGCCCCAGAAGCAGCCGCCGGCAAAGACGGCGGTCTCCGATCCGCTCACCGCCTTCTCGTCCAGCGATGGCGGCGGAATGGACACGGCCGGTTCCGCGGCCTTTGCCACTGCTGAAATGGAAAGCGTCGCGCCGAGCGCAATGGCACAAGCGATCCGCCGCAAGCGGCGGCTGGTCTTCATGGAGAGCGGATGCATATCGCGTTCTGCAACCATCGGTCGGTTCCCTTGCCGCGGTCGGGCGGCGGCCGTGATGCTCCCATGCTTTTCGCCAGACCCTTCGAAAGCAAATCGCAAACGCGTGCTTCACGGCAATGTGACGATCCGCTACCAGACGAATGGCGGTGTGATCGCGTTGAGCGGTGACCAGGGATATTCCGGAGGAGGGACGATGGCTGGGGAAACGGATCTTGCGAAGTTGCTGGCGACGATGGCGCCGGTGTTGTTTCCGCAAACCTACGTCTATTGCACCGTGCCCCATGACGAGGCGCAGCGCTATATGTCGCTCGCGCCGCTTGCCACCTATCGAGAGGACGAGGGGGTGACATTGATCCTGGAGCGTCATGCGGCCGATGCGGCTGACCTCACCTATGGCCCCGTGCTCGCCCGCATCACGCTCAACGTGCATTCCGCGCTCGAAGCCGTCGGTTTGACGGCGGCCGTGGCCACCGCGCTGACGCGCGAAGGCATCAGCGCCAATGTCGTTGCGGCCTATTATCACGACCACATCTTCCTGCCGAAGGCGGACGCCGAGCGGGCGCTTGCAGCGCTCAGGGCACTGAGCCCGGCGTAATCATGCCGCCGATCCCATGAAGCGGATGTCGGCCGGCGGGTTTTCGTAATCGTCGTGGCGGCCGTTCTCGTAGATGATCGGGGCCGTGCCCAGCTCCTCGTCGCTGACGCCGTCGAGGCAGGCGACGTTGACGGCATAGAAGTGGCCGAGAAAATCCTCGAGATAGCCGCGGGAAAACGGCCTGACGCCGCAGCGGTTGCAGAAATAGTGATCGACGTCGCCCTCGCGCCAGTTCGATGGCACCGCTCGATAGCTCGTCAGCGCTTCCTTGCCACTGGTGATCGCGAACTCATCGCGAAGCGCGAAGGATTTCTGCATGCGTGTCTTGGCGCAGAAGCTGCAATTGCAGCGGCGGATGCCTTCGGCAAAATCGAGCTGGCATTCGAATGTAACGGCGCCGCAGTGGCAGCTGCCACGATAGGGCTTTTTCATCGGAGCTCTCCAGTCGTTGGGCAGGCGTCGCCTGGCCCCGGACTTGCGACCGGGGAGGACACTGCCAGGGTGCATGTCGATGCGTGGCTAGGCGGTGGCTTTCCGGGCTATCCGGCCTTGGCCGAGATTTCCGTATCGTCGGCGACAACAGGATCGTTGTCGGCGCCGTCGTCGGTCGCCTTGCGCAGAAGCAGGAAGGCAAGCAGCGCCGTCAGCAGCGAGAGGGCGACGCAGATCGATGCGGTGAAGGCGAAGGAGTTGGTGAACACGTCGCGGGCGGCCGACAAGAGCCGCGCGGACTGGTCGCCCGGAAGCTGCTCGGCGATCGCAACGGCGCCGCCGAGTGTCTGGCGTGCGGTCGCTACGGTTTCTTCGGGAACGCCGGTTACCACCACCTCGTCCATGCGGCTGCGATAGGCTGAGGTCAACATGCTGCCGAGCACGGCGATGCCGAGCGCGCCGCCGAATTCGAAGCTGGTTTCCGAGATCGCCGAGGCGGCGCCGGCGCGCTCCGGTGGGGCGGATCCGACGATCAGGTCCGTCGTCAGCGTGCCGACGGGCGCAAAGCCGAGGCAGAGCACGACGAGGCCCGTCGTCACGAGCAGCGGGCTGCTCGTGGTTTCGACCTGGGTGCAGATGGCAAAGCCGATGGCGGTCAGGACGAAGCCGCCCGCAATCAGGTTGGAGGGCGCGTAACGTGCGGCCAGAGACGGCACGAGGATCGAGCCGAGCACCATGGCAACACCCGTCGGCACCGACCAGAGACCGGCCACGAACGGCGACAGGCCAAGCACGAGCTGCAGGTACTGCGCCACGAACAGGAAGGCGCCGAAGCCGACGAAGAGGCCTAGGATGTTGACGCCGAGCGCCGCGCTGAAGGCCGGCGTCCTGAACAGGGCAAGGTCGATCAGCGGATCGGCAAGCCGGCTCTGGCGCCTGGCAAACAGGATGGCGACGGTGAACCCGAGCAGGATGAAGACCACGGCGGTCACGTCGACGCCGTCTTCTGCGATGCGCTTCATGCCGTAGATCACCGAGAGGACGGCCACGAGGGATTGCCCTGCGCTAACCAGATCGAGCCGGCCGGCATTGGGATCGCGGAATTCCGGCAGCAGCATCGGGCCGAGGATCAGGAGCAGGATCATCACCGGCACCGCCAACAGGAAGACTGACCCCCACCAGAACTGCGACAGCATCAGACCGCCGACCACGGGGCCGATGGCGCCGCCGGCCGAGAAACTGGCGATCCAGATGCCGATCGCCAATGTGCGCTGCTTGTCGTCGAGGAACATGTTGCGGATCAGCGACAGTGTCGAGGGTGCGAGCGTGGCGGCGGCGACGCCAAGGATGGCGCGCGCCAGGATCAGCGTCTCCGCGCTCCAGGCGAAGGCGGCGAGCACCGAGGCGATGCCGAAGGCGACGGAGCCGATCATCAAGAGCCGGCGCCGGCCGATGCGATCGCCGAGCGTGCCCATGGTGATCAGCGAGCCCGCCACCATGAAACCGTAGATGTCGACGATCCACAGGAGCTGCGATGCCGAGGGTTTCATCTGCTCGGTCAGCTGCGGCACGGCCAGGTTCAGGACCGTCAGGTCCATCGAATAGAGCATGCAGGGCAGGGCGAGGACGGCAAGGCCGATCCACTCACGCCGTGTGGCCTTCGGGCCGGGTGCGGCGTTCATGCTGTCGCGTGTCTCAGACATTGCAAACATACTCCTGCAGTCTTTCGAGGCACTCGCCCCAGCCTTCCTGGTGCGAGTCGCGCTCGTCTGCGCTGTCGAACGGGGTCTGGTGGAAGGTCAGGCGCGTCTTGCCGCCGACATCGGTGAAGGAGACCGTGACCAGCGTATCGGCCCCCGGTTCGTTGTCCTCGTCCCAGGCGAAGGTGAAGATGAGCTTTTCCGGCGCGATCACCTCGCGATAGACGCCGCCCATCCAATAGTCGCGGCCCTCGGGCGAGCGGATGCAGCCGCGCCAGGCGCCACCGGGGCGGAAGTCCATCTTCATGGAATGGGCTGTGAAGTTGCGCGGTCCCCACCAACGCAAGGCATGCTCGGGCGTCGACCAGACCTTGAACACCAGACTGCGCGGCGCGTCGAAGATCCTGGTGATCTCAAGGCTCAGTCTGTGTTCGCGCGACGCGCTTTCACCGGTCAATGCCATGACGAACTCCTCCAGTGGCCAGCGCAATCGTCATGCGCGGCCGTTCTTTAACTCGAAAGTTATTTAACTCGTCGGTTAATAACTGCGCGCGCGCCGAATTGTCAAGGCAGGAGGCGCTTGCGAGCTGATTTTTGTCAGTTCGGCGACGGTTGGCAGCGGGTCCTCAGACGGGCCAGCACCCGGCCGAAGGCTTCGGGATCATCGAGGCTGCGGGCAAGAATGAGCGCGCCCTGGATGCCGCCGATCACCTCCTCGGCCAGCGCCTGTCGGTCTCCTTCGGCGATACCCCGGCGGCCGAGCGCTGCGGCCAGCGCCGCACGCCACTCGACGAAGTAGCGGTTGAGCTCGACGGAGAAGCGATCATGGGCGCCGCTTGCGGCAATGACGCCCATCAGGCAGAGGCGGCGGCCCTGACGAAAATAGCCGTCGACGGCCGCAAACATGTCGTCCACGGCGGCGGCCGGCCTGTCATCGCCGTTCAGCCGGTCGAAGATGTGGGTCTGGAACCATGAGGCGATATCGGCAAGCACGGCCTCGGCCATCTCCTCCTTCCCGCGGGGAAAGAAGTGATAGAGGCTGCCCTTGCCGAGCCCGGTCTTCTCGGTGATCAGGCTAAGGCTCGCTCCGTCATAGCCGTGCTCGCGAAAGACCTCCGCGAGCGTGGCGATGACGTCCTGGCGTTCGGCGACGACGCGGCTCATGCGGGTTTCCTTTGCAGTGGATACTCGACCTTGCCGAACCGATGAAACAGCGTGCCGACTGCGACCAGGATCAGCGAACCGGTGAGCACGGGGAAGATGAGGAAGTCGAAGCCGGGGTCGCTGGCAAAGACCACCAGCGGATTGGCGCCGGCCGGCGGATGGGTGATGCGCAGCGCCGCCATCAGCGCGATCGCAGCACCAACGGCAAGGCCGACCGCCCACCATTCGTTAGGCAGGAGCGCGCGCAGGACGAGGCCGACGAATGTCGCGACCAGATGGCCGCCGACGACGTTGGCGGGTTGCGACAGCGGGCTTGCCGCCACCGAGAAGATCAGCACGCAACTGGCACCGAACGGTGCCATCAGCAATGGCTCGCCGACGATGTTGGTGAGCGCGCCGACGGCGGCGATGGCGACAAGACCGCCGATGCCGGCGATCAGGCCACGGCCGATCTGGATTGCGGGCTGGTGACGAAAGAAGAAATGGCGCATGACTGTACCAATCGGTAAATTGTTTACCGATTGGTACAGTCATGCGCGCTTGTTGTCAAGGCGGCGTTACATCAGATCGCGCGCAACCCGTTTGGCAAAGCTCTTTTCGAAGATCGGCGCGTCGTTTTCATAGGCGACGATCTTGGCTTCGGTGATCCAGTCCTTGGCGTCGCAGGTGAGCACCGAGGTCGAGACGGTGCGCACCGACCAGCCTTCGCGCCGGGCAATGCAGGTCCAGGTCGAGGTGCCGACCATCGAATGCGGATCGTCGGCGGCAATCGACCAGGTCTCGTCGCGAATGTCCTGCGTTGCGAGCCCGGTATCGGGGTGCTCGCTCAAGCCGCCATCCTCGTAGATCCGGTAGTGGGTGACGCCATTGCTCATGTCGCGCTCGACGGTGCGGCTGGTGCTACCGGCTGTGCGCTCGATGTATTTCGGCAGCGGATCGGGGTTTTCCGGCTCGGGCACGACGATCTCAGCGTGCTCTCCAAGCAAGGGAAGCGAAAGCGACAGAGAGGCCGTGTCGATCGTCAGGCCGGGATCGCTCGGCGGCGGCAGGATCATCGGCCAGTAGGAGGTCGATAGCGACAGCCGGATGCGGTGGCCGGCGCGCACGCGATAGCCGCAGGCGTCGAGCGCAAGCGTGATCCGTGTCTTGCGGCCCTTTTCCATCGCCCGGGGTTCGGCATTGCCGTCGCGGTGCGCCAGGTTCAGAACGCCGAAGGCGATGCGGGTGGAGGTGCCGTCCGGATGCACGTCGACGATGCGGGCGACGAGGTTGGCGATATCGGCGCCGCAGGTGATGTCGACGGAGACGCGTGCCTGACCGAGATAATCCTCAGCCTCCAGCAGCGGCCGCGTTTCGAAGGTCAGCGCACCGGCATCGTCGATGCGCTGGTCGCCGGCCATTTCGGCATCGGGCTTGAGCGTGAAATATTCGCCAGACGCGGTGCCGGTGTCGAGCGGCGACTTCAGATAGACGTCGCCGATGCCCTTGCCGTTGGTGTTGACGGCCAGTCGGCCGTCGAGCGTGACGCCGAGAACCTGCATTTCCGGCGTCTGCCAGACATCCTTGGCGACCCAGCGGCCCGGGTCATTGTCGCGCCTGACAGCCGGGCGCGGACCGTCGAGGATATAGGCGCGCACCTGCGGCCCGCCCTCGGCGCCGTTGTTCTCGTCGCGCAGCCAGCGGTTCCACCAGCGGATCGCCTCGCCGTGGAAATCGGCGCGTGGCTTCGGCCAGGCGAAATGCGGATATTTGTGCACCCAGGGGCCGATCATCGCCTTGGCCTTGGAGCCCAGGCCATCGGCGGCTTTGAGCGGCGTGTTGCGATATCCGTCGGCCCAGCCGGCGATGACGAGCGCCGGCGTGTCGAAGCTGTCAAAGTCATCTGCGATCGAGCCGTGTTGCCAGAAGGCGTCGCGGCGCTGGTGCTCAAGCCACTCCTCCATGAAGTAGGGCTCGTTTTCCAGGCGTTCGAGCCACATTTCCTTCCAGCGGTCGCCGACGATTTCAGGGTCCGGCGAGCGCGACTGATAGGCGAGCATCGTCGCCGCCCAGGAAAGCTGGGCGGAGAGATGGCAGCCGTTCTTGTAATGGATGTCGTCATTGTAGCGGTCGACCGTCGAGGCGATGGAAATGACGGCTTTCAGTGCAGGCGGCTTCAGCGCCGCCACCTGCAGGCAGTTGAAGCCGCCCCAGGAGATGCCCATCATGCCGACCTTGCCGTTCGACCAGGGCTGGGCGGCGATCCATTCGATGATCTCGCAGCCATCGGCGAGTTCGCGCGGCGTATATTCGCCGTCGATGACGCCGTCGCTTTCGCCCGAGCCCCGGATGTCGACGCGCACGCCGGCAATGCCGGCGCCGGCAAACACCGGATAGGTCGATTCATCGCGCAGGCTCGTGCCGCCGCGCTTGCGGTAAGGCAGGTATTCGAGGACGGCGGGAACCGGATCGGCATCCGTGCCTGCGGGCATCCAGATCCGGGCGGCTAGGCGGGTGCCGTCCTTCAATCGGATCCACTCGTTCTCGATCAGGGTGAAGTCACGGTCTGACATATCGCTTGTTCCGCTCATTCTCATGGTTTTCAGGCATTTCCGGCACAACCGCCACGCGCTTTTGCCGGAAATGACCTGTTTCTTACTCTGACTGCCAAAAAAGCCGCCGTCTTAGCTGTCGAACCAGACGCGGCTGGCGACGTAGCCGTTCGAAAGATCGTTGCCGATGTCGTGCACGAAGCCCTTCAGCGATGCGGTGGCGGCGTTCACGTAGTCGTTGAACACCGGCAGGATCAGGCCGCCTTCGTCGCGCACGGTCATCGCCATCGTGCGGTACATCTCCTTGCGCTTGGCATCGTCGAGTTCCGCGCGGGCCTGGAGCAGCAGCTTGTCGAAATCTTCGCGCTTGAAGCGGGTGTCGTTCCACTCGGCGCTGGAGAGATAGGAGGTGGAGTAGCGCGAATCCTGTGTCGGGCGGCCGCCCCAGTAGGACGCGCAGAAGGGCTGGACGTTCCAGACATTGGTCCAGTAGCCATCCTCCGGCTCGCGGCGAACCTCGAGCTCGATGCCGGCCTTCTTGGCGCTTTCCTGAAACAGGACGGCGGCATCGATTGCGCCGGGGAAGGCGGCATCCGAGGTGCGCAAGAGGATCGGCCGGTCGTGGCCCGACTTCTTGAAGTGGAAGGCGGCCTTGTCGGGGTCATAGGCGCGCTGCTCGATGCCCTCGGGCGCCAGCGCATAGTTCTCGTTGACAGGGTAGTCGTTGCCGAGCGTACCGAACCCGCCGACGACCCGATCGAGGATGGCCTGGCGATCGACGGCGTATTTCAGTGCCAGCCGCAAATCGTTGTTGTCGAAGGGGGCCGTGTCGCAATGCATCAGGAAGCTGTAGAAACCCTTGCCGGCGGTCCGCAGGATCTCGACGCGCGGCGCGCGCTTCAGGAGCGGCACGGTCTTCGGGTCGATGTTGTTGATGAAATGCACCTGGCCGGAGGAGAGTGCTGCGATGCGCGCCGTCGTGTCGTTCATCACGATGATCTCGACGCTGTCGACGAAGCCGCGATCCTGGCGCCAGTCATTGGTGTTCTTCTCGAATGTCGAGCGTAGGCCCGCCTCGTAGCTTGCAAGCTTGTAGGGGCCGGTGCCGATGGGCGAGGCGGGATTGTCGACGCCGCCGCGCGGCTGGATGATCAGGTGATAGTCGGTCAGAAGCAGCGGCAGGTCGGCGTTGCCTTCGGTCAGCGTCAGCACCAGCGCGCCTGCCTTCTCCTCGATGGCCTTGATCGAGCGCATCAGGCCGAGCGCACCCGACTTCGAGCCTTCGTCCGAATGCCGCTTCAGCGTGGCGATGACATCGGCGATCGTCATCTTGCTGCCGTCGTGGAAGCTGACGTCGCTACGGATCTTGAAGGTCCACTGCGATGCGTCCGCCGAGGGCTCCCAGGATTCGGCCAATGCCGGCAGCGGCGCGCCGGTCTTCGGATCGGACTCGACCAGCGTGTCGCCCCAGAGATGGCCGATGACGAAGGAGACCGAACCGCTGTAGCCGGCGGGATCGAGCGTGTCGGTGGTGGCGCCGCCTTTCAGGCCGAGCTTCAAATGACCGCCGCGGTTCGGCTCCTCTGCGCGCGCATCGCCCGCTGCCAGCAACGTACCGCCAAAACCCGCCGCCAGACCGAGCGCTGCGGTGCCCGCGAGAAAGCCGCGGCGGTTGATGCCGGCGGGCACGATCAGGCCGTCGGGACGCTTGGTGAAATCGCTCATGTGCAGGTTCCCTCTGAAGTGTTGTTTCCTGAGAAAACCTAACGCCTGACACAGGTCACACAATTTCGCGACTTGACGCTATCTTACGCGACTTTACGCTATCTGGCATTCCGTTCTGGAGAACCATCGTGCACGACGCCGACCTGTTTGCCGCCAATCTTCGTTTTGCCTGCGCGACGCGGCGCTCGATCTCCCAGATCTGCCGCGAAATCGGCATCAACCGCCAGCAGTTCAACCGCTATATCAGCGGCGAGGCGCGGCCCTCGGCGCACAATGTCGCGCGCATCGCCGGCTTCTTCGGGCTGCAGGCACAGGATTTTTCGCTGTCGTCGAAACTGTTCGAGGCCCGCCTGGTGCGGCCCGGCCGCGATCGATCGGAAGCGGGGCTGCTGCTGGAAGGTTTTCCCGGCGATCTCGCGGGCCTTCGCCGCCATGTCGGCTACTACCAGACCTATCACCAATCGCCGTCCTGGCCGGGGCGCGTCGTCTGCTCCTGCGCCCGCATTCATGAAGAGAGCGGCTCGATCCGGGTGAAATCGATCGAGCGCATCCGCGATGCCACCAACGAGATCCAGCAGTTCTCCAAATATGTCGGCCTCGTTACCCTGTGGCGCAACCGGATCTTCATCGCCGAGCGCAGCGTCGGCCGGCAGCCGATGCTGTCGCAGACGATCCTGATGCCGTTCGAGGTGCACCAGCGCGTCTATCTGCGAGGCACAACCATGGGCGTGTCCTGGCGCAAGGAGAACCTGCCCTATGCCTCGCGGATGATCTGGCGCACGCTCGGACAGGAGCCGGATCTGCGGCAGATGCTGTCGCGCTGCGGCGTCGTGGCTGCCGGATCGCGGCAGTTGCCTGCCACGGTCAGGGCCTTTTTCGAGACGCCGGAGGCGAATATTTTGAGCGTGCCGACCGATTATTGAGGTGGCGGCATCGGTGTCGTCGCCCTAACATTGCCCGAGTGCTTCGAGAGAAGGGACGCCGATGAAAATTGCCGCTATCGCCCTGTCAGCATGTCTGTTTGCAGCCTCGGCCGTGCCGTCTGGTGCAGAGGACGCGCGCCCGCCCATTCCGGCCTGCGCGCTGTCAGGATCCACCAGCGTCATGATCGGCGGCCAGCCGGCGCTCAGGCTTTCCGATGTCGCCAACTGCCCGCCGGAGCTTTACGAGGTGGTGCCGAGCATCATGATCGAGGGGCAGCCGGTCGTGCATTTTCGTGCCGGCAGTGGTGCGGCGGGAGATTGCACCGCCAAGGGGGAACCGACGGTGACCTTCGAAGGCCAGGCGGCGCAGCGGCTGGGCGATGTCGCCTGCAAGGCGAAATGATCGCCGGTATCTCCCCTCCCGGCGAGCCGGGAGGGGAAACGGTGTCGGTCCTCAGTTGCCAGCACTTTCCATGCGGCGCGTCTTCAGCACCCGCTCCAGCCAGCCGATTTCCATCTCCGGCACGGATTTCAGCAACAGGTCGGTATAGTCGTCAAAGGGCGGCGCCAGCACCTTCGACTTCGGCCCGAAGCGCACGAGCTTGCCGCGATGCATCACCGCAACGCTGTCGGCGATCGCCCGGACGATGGCGATGTCGTGGGTGATAAAGACATAGGAAACAGCGGTTTCCTCCTGAAGCTTCAAAAGCAGATTCAAGATGCCTTCGGCCACCAGCGGGTCGAGCGCCGAGGTCGGCTCGTCGCACAGGATCAGGTCCGGCTCTGCGGCGAGCGCCCGGGCAATGGCGACGCGCTGCTTCTGGCCGCCGGAAAGCTCGGCCGGATAGCGATCGAGGAAGCGCGTTCCCATCTCGATCTGGTCGAGCAGTTCCTTCACCCGCGCCGTCTTCTTGGCGCCATGCATGCCGAAATAGAAGGACAGCGGTCGGCCGACGATGTCGCGCACCGTCTGGCGCGGGTTCATCGCGGTATCGGCCATCTGGTAGATCATCTGGATCCGGCGCAGCTCGTCATTGCTGCGGCCCTTCAGCGCCCGTGGCAGTTCCTTGCCTTCGAAGGTGATACGGCCTTCGGTCGGCGGCAGGAGCCCGGTGATGACGCGCGCCAGCGTCGACTTGCCCGAGCCGCTTTCGCCGACGATCGCCAGCGTCTGGCCCTTGGGCAGATGCATGGAGACGTCGTGCAGCACCTTGAAGCCATTGGCGTAGCCGGCGCTGACATGCTCGATCTTCAGTTGCGTTCCGGTCTGATCCGGTGCCTCGTCGCGCTTGGTCTGGCGCACGCTGACCAGCGCCCGGGTATAGTCTTCTTTCGGCGCTTCGATGATCTGCTGGGTGGTGCCATATTCGACCGTCTTGCCATGGCGCAGCACCATGATGTCGTCGGAGATCTGGGCGACCACCGCGAGATCGTGGGTGATGTAGAGTGCGGCCGTGTGCGTTTCCTCGATCGCGTGCTTGATGGCGGCAAGCACGTCGATCTGGGTGGTAACGTCGAGCGCGGTCGTCGGCTCGTCGAAGACGATCAGCTCCGGATTGGGGCAGAGTGCCATCGCGGTCATCGCCCGCTGAAGCTGGCCGCCGGAGACCTGGTGCGGGTAGCGGTCGCCAAAGGTTTCCGGATTGGGCAGCCCCAGCACCCGGAACAGATAGAGCGCGCGTTTCTTTGCCTCTTCCCGGTTCATGATGCCGTGGCGCAGCGATGCCTCGATCACCTGGTCGCCGAGCTTGTGGGCCGGGTTGAAGGCTGCTGCTGCCGATTGCGCGACATAGCAGACGCGGGCGCCGCGGATCGAGCGGATGCCGGTCTTGTCGAGCGTCAGGATGTCCTTGCCGTCGAGCAGGGCCTGGCCGCCGGTGATGCGCACGCCGCCGCGGCCATAGGCCAATGCGGAAAGTCCGATGGTCGACTTGCCGGCGCCGGATTCGCCGATCAGGCCGAGCACCTTGCCCTTTTCGAGGTCGAAGGACACACCCTCGACCAGCGTCACGGTTTTGGGTGGTTCACCCGGGGGATAGCTGGTCGCCTCGATCTTCAGGTTCCGGACGGAAAGGAGCATTTTTCTTGCAGATGGAGCTTCAGGCATCGCCGCGCCCTCCCTTCAGGCTGGAGGTTCGCTTCATCAGCCAGTCGACCACGAGATTGACGCAGATTGCCAGCGTCGCGATCGCCGCACCCGGGATCAGGGCCGCCGAGATGCCGAAGATGATGCCGTCCTTGTTGTCCTTGACCATTCCGCCCCAGTCGGCGGCCGGCGGCTGTATGCCGAGGCCGAGGAAGGAGAGGGTGGAGAGAAAGAGGATCGAGAAGGCGAAACGCAGGCCGAACTCGGCCAAGAGCGGCGACAGCGTGTTGGGCAGGATCTCGCGGAAGATGATCCAGAGCGAGCCTTCGCCGCGCAACCGTGCCGCCTCGACGAACTCCATCACCGCGACGTCGAGCGCGACGGCCCGGCCGATGCGGAAGACGCGGGTACTGTCGAGCACCGCCATGACCAGGATCAGGATCCACAGATGCTGCGGCAGCACCGCGAGCACGACGAGGGCGAAGATCAAGGTCGGGATCGCCATCATCAGGTCGTTGAAGCGCGAGAAGGCCTGATCGACGAAACCGCCCATGACGGCCGCAGTGAACGACAGGATCATGCCGAGCGAGAAGGACAGAACGGTTGCCGCCAGCGCCACGAAGATGGTGGTGCGGGCGCCATAGATGAGCCGCGAGAGCAGGTCGCGACCGAGATTGTCGGTGCCGAGCAGGAAGTCGCCACCGGCGGGAAGCCAGACGTCGCCGACGACGTCGCGCTCGCCGAAGGGGGCGATGACGGGTGCAAAGAGTGCGCAGAAGATCGCGATCGCGATGCCGGCAATGCCGATCCAGGCGCTCAAGGGGATGGCTCTCAGGTTCATCGCGGATGCCTCAGTCTCGGGTTGGCGAGAATGGCGATGATGTCGGCCGCCATGTTGAGGAAGATGTAGAAGGCCGCAAAGATCAGGCCGCAGGCCTGGACCACGGGCATGTCTCGAACGGTCACCGCATCCACCATGTATTGCCCCATGCCGGGATAGACGAACACCACCTCGACGACGACGACGCCGACCACGAGATAGGCAAGGTTGAGCGCAATGACGTTGATGACCGGCGCCACGGCATTGGGTGCTGCGTGGCGGGCGATGATGCGGAACATGCCGAGCCCCTTGAGCTCGGCCGTCTCGACATAGGCCGACGACATGACATTGAGGATGGCCGCCCTCGTCATGCGCATCATGTGGGCGAGCACGACGAGCACGAGGGTCGCGACGGGAAGGGCGATCGCCGAGAGACGCTCGGTGAAGCTCATGCTGTCATAGACGGTTGCCGGGAAGGTAGCGACGCCGAACTTGACGGCGAAGAACATGATCAGGAGGTAACCGACGAAGAACTCCGGCAGCGAGATGGCCGCGAGCGAGACGACGTTGATGATCTTGTCGGGCAGCCGGTTGCGGAACTGTACCGCGAGCATGCCGAGACCGACGGCAAGCGGCACCGAGACGATCGCCGCGAAGAAGGCGAGAAACAGCGAATTGCCGAGGCGCTTGCCGATCTGTTCGCCGACCGAATTCTTGCTGGCCCAGGAGGTGCCGAAATCGCCCTGGACGGCGCCGCCGAGCCAGGAGAGATAACGCTCGCTCCAGGGGCGGTCGAGGCCGAGATCCTTACGGATGTTTTCGACGGCCTGCGGCGTTGCAGACTGGCCGAGATAGGTGGTGGCGAAATCTCCGGGCAGCGCCTCGATGCCGCCAAAGATCATCAGCGACACCGCAAAAAGCAGGCCGACGCTCAGGCCCAGGCGCTGCAGGATCAGCGCCGCGAGCGGACGGCGAAAGGTGAAACGCCGCCAGAAGGTGCCGCCGATTTCGCCCATGGCGTCGGCGGGGTTGGGTTTTGCTGGTACACCGGAAAGATCGGCAGACCGCGGATGTGCTCCATCCGCGGTCCCATCCGTCGGAACCGGACCAGTCAGCGGTCCGCTTTCCATCATCAGGCGTCGAGCCACACGCGGGTGGCAACGTAGCCGTTCGACATGTCGTTGCCGATATCGTGGACGTAGCCCTTCACCTGCTTGGTGGAGGCGTTCACGAAGTCGTTGAACATCGGCAGGATCAGGCCGCCTTCGTCGCGCACGGTCATCGCCATGGTGCGATACATATCCTTGCGCTTGGTCTCATCCAGTTCGGCGCGGGCTTCGAGCAGGATCTTGTCGAAGTCGGGCCGCAGGAAACGGGTGTCGTTCCAGTCGGCGGTCGACAGATAGGCCGTCGAATACATCTGGTCCTGGGTCGGGCGACCGCCCCAGTAGGATGTCGAGAAGGGCTGGACGTTCCACACGTTCGTCCAGTAGCCGTCGCCCGGCTCGCGCTTGACCTCGATCTCGATGCCGGCCTTCTTGGCGCTCTCCTGGTAGAGAACGGCCGCATCGACGGCACCGGGGAAGGCGACGTCGGATGTGCGCAGGAGCACCGAGCCGCTATGGCCCGACTTCTTGTAGTGGAAGGCAGCCTTGTCGGGGTCGTAGGCGCGCTGCTCGATGCCTTCGGGGAAGAGGGCATAGGTGTCGTTGATCGGGAAGTCGTTGCCGACCTTGCCGTAGCCGCCGAGGATGCGCTGGACCATGGTCTCGCGGTCCATGGCGTATTTCAGCGCCATGCGCAGGTCGTTGTTGTCGAACGGCGCCGTATTGCAATGCATGATGAAGACGTAGTGGCCGCGACCCGACGTGTTCAGGATCTCGACGGTCGGCGCCTTCTTCAGGAGGTTGACGGTCTTCGGGTCGACGCGGTTGATGTAGTGGACCTGGCCGGAGGAAAGGGCGGCGATGCGGGCGGTGGCATCGTTCATCGCGATCAGTTCGACCGAATCGACGAAGCCGCGATCCGTGCGCCAGTCGTCGGCGTTGCGCTCGAAGGTGGCGCGAACGCCTGCCTCGAAGCTCGCGACCTTGAAGGGGCCGGTGCCGATCATGGCATCGGGGGCATCGAGGCCGCCATTCGGCTGGATGATCAGGTGGTAGTCGGTCAACAGCAGCGGCAGGTCGGCGTTGCCTTCCGTCAGCACCAGCACCAGCTTGTCGCCGTCGGCCTTGATTTCCTTGATCGACTTCATCACGCCGAGCGCGCCGGACTCCGATTTTTCGTCGGTGTGGCGCTGCAGTGTCTTGATGACGTCGTCGAGGGTCAGTTCCTTGCCGTCATGGAACTTCACGCCCTTGCGGATGGCAAAGGTCCAGGTTGCAGCGTCGGCCGATGGCTCCCAGGATTCGGCAAGCGCCGGCACCGGTGCGCCGGTGGTCGGGTGGCTTTCGACCAGCATGTCGCCCCAGTTGCGGCCGACGACGAACATGAACTGCGACAGGGCCTTGGCCGGATCCTTGCTGTCGGTTGCGGCAGCGCCTTCGAGGCCGAGTTTCAGATGGCCGCCGCGCTTGGGCTCCTGTGCCTGAGCGCTCGTGGCAAACAGCGTGCCTGCGGTCGATGCGAGGATGCCGGCTGCAGCCGCGCGTCCGAGAAATTCGCGCCGGTTCATCTTGCCGAGCATGACCTGTCGCGTGAGGTAATCCTTGTAATCGCTCATTCCCCTGTTCCCTTCTTTGTCGGCATTCGCCGTTCGTTGTGGTTGGTAGAGATTGCTGCGTACCGCCACCGGGTGGGTGGCTTTCGGATCGGCCGTTTTGGCCATTCGTCGTCGTCGATTGCGGTGTTTCTCCTTTCCCGGGCGGACGCATCTGGTTCAGATCGATAAGCCTAATCGCTTGGATGATCCTTGTAACGTCCTAAATTATCATTTGTTTCCATAAGTCTGGCTTATGGAATGCCTTCGGCGGCACGCAAACGATCCCGCGCGTTCCGTCACGTCGTTTTGCCGGTTCACCGGCCGGTTGTCGGTCCTGCGCTGCCCGGCGCAGCTGCTGTCAGCGCCCCTTCCAGACCGGATCGCGCTTCTCGGCGAAAGCCTTTGCGCCCTCCAGCTGGTCCTCGCTCGAATAGAGAATGTCGACGGTCTTGAACTGCCGGCGGGTGATCTTGTTCATCGTCGTCTGGAAGGTCTCGCCTTCGGCTGCGCGCACCACTTCCTTGATGGCGGCGTAAACCAGCGGCGGTCCGCTCTCGAGCAGCCGGGCGAGCTCCCAGGCGCGCGCCATCAGCTTGTCGGCCGGCAGGATCTCGTTGACGAAACCCCAGCGGTTGGCCTCGACGACGTCGAGCCAGCGGCCGGTCAGAAGCATGTCCATGGCGATGTGATAGGGGATGCGCTTCGGCAGCTTGATCGAGGCGGCGTCGGCAACGGTGCCGGAGCGGATTTCCGGCAACGCGAAAGTTGCGTGCTCGGCCGCCAGGATAAGGTCGGTCGACAGCGCGATTTCGAGGCCGCCGCCGCAGCAGATGCCGTTGACGGCGGCGATCACCGGCTTGTTAAGGTCGCGCAGCTCCTGCAGGCCGCCGAAACCGCCGATGCCGTAGTCGCCGTCGACCGCGTCACCGGCTGCTGCCGCCTTCAGATCCCAACCCGGACAGAAGAATTTCTCGCCGGCGCCGGTGATGATGGCGACACGCAACGTGTCGTCATCGCGAAAGCCGGCGAAGATTTCGCCCATGATCCGGCTGGTCTTCAGGTCGATGGCGTTTGCCTTCGGCCGGTCGATCGTCACTTCCAGAATGCCGCCTTCGCGGCGTGTCAGGATCGGTCCGGTCATGGCGTCAGTTCCTCCGGCGGATCAGGGCGTCGGCGGCAATGGCTCCATGGCCTTCCGGTAACACCATCAAAGGATTGATATCGAGTTCTTCGATCATTGAAGCGTTTGAAACGACATAGGATGCTGCAGCGGCGACAGCGTCGGCAAGGGCTGCGAAATCGCCCTTCGGTGCGCCACGATAGCCGTCGAGAAGCTTGCGGATCTTCAGGCCGTCGATCGCCTCGCGGATAAGCTCCGGCGTCGTCGGTAGCGTCAGGATGGCGGAATCATCCAGCAGTTCCACGAGGATGCCGCCGGCCCCGATGGTCAGCACAGGACCTGCCACCGGGTCGCGCATGGCGCCGATGATCAGTTCGGCAACCGGCTTTGCCACCATCTTCTCGACGAGATAGCCCGACGCCACGGAAGCCATTTCCTGCGCCGCCGCAAGCACCGCCTCGCGGCTGTCGAGGTTCAGCTTGACGGCGCCGGCCTCGGTCTTGTGGGCAACGCCCAGACCCTTCAGAACGACCGGAAAGCCGAGGCCTTCGGCAACCGCGGCGGCGTCCTGCGGCGTCGATGCAGTTCTGCCTGCCGGGATGCGCAGGCCGGAAGCCGCAAGCTCTGCCTTGGCTTCGTGTTCGCTGAGCGTGACCGAATTGCCGCCACCGCCCGAAACGCCGCCGTTCAGCAGTGTCGGCGGTGCTGGTTTCGCCCAGGCGGCACCGATGCCTGCCGCGGTTTCGACCGCCGCCAGCGCCTCGTCTATCCCGAAGAAGGGGATGACGCCGGCCGCCATCAGCGACAGCGCCGTCTGTTCCGGCATGTTTTCGCCGAGGCTCGCGACGATGCCGGCGCGCGCGCCGGTCGCCTTCGCCGCGTCGATCACCGCGTCGCAGGTCGTCACCCAGTCGGCGGCGTCGCAGCGGTCCTGGCGGGGAAAATCGAGCACGATGAGGTTCAGCGCATAGCCGCCCTTCATCATGGCGCTGAAGGCTACGGTCTGTTTCTCGCGGTTGCCCCAGACGAAGGTGTGGTAGTCGAGCGGGTTGGCGATCGTCACCATCTCGCCGAGCGCTTCCTTGAGGGGCTTCTTCTGCTCGTCGCGCAGCGCGCGATAGTTCACCCGGTAGCGTACGCCGGCATCGGCCATCAGCGAGGCCTCGCCGCCCGAGCAGCTCATCGAGGAGATCTCGTTGCTGTCGAGGGGGCCGGCCACATGCAAAAGCTTCAGCGTTTCCAAGAGCGCCGGCAGCGTGTCGACGCGGCCGATGCCGAGGCGGGCAAGCAGCGCCGAGGAGACCCGGTCGTTGCCGGCAAGCGAGGCGGTGTGCGAGACGGTGGCAAGCTGGGCCGCCTCCGACTTGCCGACCTTGAGCGTCACCACCGGTTTGCCGAGCTCGCGGGCGCGCTTTGCCAGCCGCTCGAGGCTCGCAATGCTGTCGAAACCCTCGATATGCAGGCCAACGGCGGTCACGCGCGGATCTTCGAGCACAGCGCAGGCGATGTCGGAAAGGCCGGTCTGCGCCTGGTTGCCGGCGGTCATCAGGTAGGCGAGCGGCAGGCCGCGGGTCTGCATCGAGATGTTGCAGGCGATGTTTGAGGATTGCGTCAGCACGGCGACGCCCTTGTCGACGCGCTGCATGCCATGCTGGTCGGGCCAGAGCAGGGCGCCGTCGAGCATGTTGATGAAGCCGTAGCAATTGGGGCCGACGATCGGCATGGTGCCGGCCGCCTTGACCAGCGCGTCCTGCATATCGTTGCCGTCGTCGAGCTCGCTTGCCGCCTCGCGGAAGCCCGAGGCATAGCAGACGGCGCCACCGGCGCCGCGTGCCGAAAGGGCGGCAATGATGTCGATGGTCAGCTGCCGGTTGACGCCGACGAAGGAGGCATCCGGCGCACCCGGCAATTCGGCCACCGAGCGGTAGCATTTGCGCCCGAGGATCTGCTCTTCGCGCGGATGCACCGGCCAGATATCGCCGGCAAAGCCCATCTTGTCGCATTGTTCGATGACCCGCCGCGCCTCCTTGCCGCCGAAGACGGCGATGGATTTCGGTCGGATCAGACGGTCGAGGGAACGGGGAGCGTGGATCATGCTGTCTTGCACTCCGTTACTCGCATGTCCGCTGGCATCCTCATTCCTGTGCTTGTCACAGGAATCCAGCCGGCTTGCGTCGGCAAGCCGATAGAAGCTTTCTTTTTCACGGCGCCAATGCCGGCCGTGTTCTGGTCTTGCACGGCACGGACATGCCGCACCTGGATTCCCGTAACAAGCGCGGGAATGAGGGTGGGAGAGGAGGCTTGCTCGATCATCCCCTCACGCTCCCAGCGGCCGGAGCAGGTCGCGGCTGATGATGTGGCGCTGGATTTCGGAGGTGCCGTCCCAGATGCGCTCGACGCGGGCGTCGCGCCAGAAGCGGGCGAGTGGCAGGTCGTCCATCAGGCCCATGCCGCCGAAAATCTGGATCGCCTCGTCGGTGACGCGGGCGAGCATCTCGGTAGCGTAGACCTTGGCGGACGCGATCTCGCGGTTGGAGGGCAGGCCGTTGTCGAGGCGCCAGGCGGCCGACAGTGTCAGGAGGTCGGCGGCGTCGATCTCGGTGATCATGTCGGCGAGCTTGAAAGAGACGCCCTGGTTGGCGCCGATCGGCTTGCCGAACTGCTTGCGCTCGGCGGCATAGTTGAGCGCATAGTCGAAGGCGCGGCGGGCACGGCCGACCGAGGTCGCCGCCACCGTCAGCCGGGTTGCAAACAGCCAGTCGTTGGCGACGTCGAAGCCCTTGTGCACTTCACCGAGGATCTGGGCGGAGGGCAGGCGGCAATCGTCGAAGGTCAGGACGCAGTTGTTGTAGCCGCGGTGCGAGACCGAATTGTAGCCCTTGCGGATCTCGAAGCCCGGCGTGCCGCGGTCGACGAGGAAGCAGGTGATCTTCTTCTTCGGGCCGCGCGGCGTGTCCTCTTCGCCGGTGGCGATGAAGACGATGACGAAATCGGCGATGTCAGCGTGGCTGATGAAATGCTTGGTGCCGTTGACGATCCAGTCGTCGCCGTCCTTGCGGGCAAAACACTTCATGCCGCGCACGTCGGAGCCGGCATCCGGCTCGGTCATCGCAAGCGCGTCGAACTTGTCACCTTTGACGGCCGGCAGCAGGTACTTCTCGCGCTGTTCATCGTTGCAGGCCATCAGGATGCCGGAGGGGCGGCCGAAGAACACGGTGAGGCCCATAGAGCCGCGGCCAAGCTCGCGCTCGACGAGCGTGAAGGAGGCGTGATCGAGCCCGGCGCCGCCGACTTCTTCGGGAAAATTGCAGCCGAAGAAGCCGAGTTCCTTGCACTTGCGGGCGATATCCTGCCCGAGCTCGCGCGGCACGATGCCGGTGCGCTCGACTTCATCCTCATGCGGATAGATTTCGGTTTCGACAAAGCTCCTGACCGTGTCGACGATCATCTGCTGCTCTTCGGTCAGTGCGAAATTCATGTGTTCTCCCTCGCAATTCGTTTTGCGCGTCCTGCGGTCAATCTCCCCATCGACCGCAGGCGTGCTTATCCTGCCGCTCTCCTCGGGTTGAACCCGAGGACTAACCCTCTCCCCGCAGGCGGGGAGAGGGGACGCCTCTCGCGCAGCTCATCGCTGCGGCCACCAGAACCGCTGCGACCATTGTGAGGAGCGAGCGGTTGCGGCATGTCCCGTCTCCCCGTGCACGGGGAGACGGTCGCGGCAGCGGGATGAGGGGCCTTCGCCCGACATTGCCCGCTTCGGCGCAGTCAGCGCTTCTGGCCGACGAACCGGCCGGCGCCTTCGGGCGTCGGCAGGCCGGCATGCGCCTCGGTGATCGCCTTCAGCTTGTCGAGGACCTTGGCAGGGGCGGCGACCGCCTTGCCGGCCTTGCTGTCGACATGCAGCATCATCTGCTCGGCGGTGGCGACCGCTTCCTTCGTTGCGGCATTGTAGATCGTCGAGAAGAGATGCAGGCGCTTTTCGTCCGAGGACAGGAGCTGGCAGGTCGAATAGAGCGCATCGCCGAGCTTGGCCTCGCCGAGATTGCGGATATGGGTCTCGACCGTATAGTAGCTGTGGCCGTCGCGGACATATTCGAGGTCGACGCCGATCAGGCGCAACAGGCCGTCGGAAGTATCGCCGAACACCTGGAGATAGCGGTGTTCGGTCATGTGGCCGTTGTAGTCTACCCAGGCGGCGCTCACCTTGGTATCGAGAATGTGCAGCGGCTTGACGTCGCCGAGATCGGCTTCAGGCTTCTTGGCGTTGGCCCAGAGCTTGGCCTCGAAATCGGCGAGCAGCTTGCCGGCTCCCCAGCCTTCGCCGCCATTGCCCGATTTCAGCGCATGCATGATGCCGACGAGATTTTCGTCGCGGATGCGCTCAAGCTCGCGGATCGAGCGGCCGGCGGCCTGCGCGTCAGACTGGGCGCCGATCTTTTCCACCAGCGCATCGTCGAGGTCGACGACGTCGGTGAACTTGGTCCAGGGCCATTTGAGGCACGGGCCGAACTGGGCGAGGAAGTGGCGCATGCCGGCTTCGCCGCCGGCGATGCGATAGGTTTCGAACAGGCCCATCTGCGCCCAGCGCATGCCGAAGGAATAGCGCATGACGTTGTCGAGCGTCTCGGTATCGCAGATATCGTCCTGGATCAGCCACAGCGCCTCGCGCCACAGCGCCTCCAGCAGGCGGTCGCCGACGAAGGCCTCGATCTCCTTGGCGATGACGACGCCCTTCATGCCGATCTGCTCGACGCCCCGCATGGCGCGTTCGATCGTCGCCTTCGAGGTCTTTTTGCCGCCGACGAGTTCGACCAGCGGCAAGAGGTAGACGGGGTTATAGGGATGCGCCACGAACATGCGCTCGGGATGTTTCATCTCCGCCTGCAGGTCGGACGGCAGCAGGCCGGAGGTGGACGAGCCGATCAGCGCGTCCGGTCGTGCCGCGGCATCGATCTGCGTGATCACGCCGCGCTTCAGCTCCAGCCGCTCGGGCACGCTTTCCTGAATCCAATCAGCGTCCTTGACGGTTTCCTCGATGCTTTTGCAGAAGGTGAGTTTTCCCTTCGGCGGCAGCGGCGCCATGGTCAGCATGGCATAGGCGCGTTCGGCATTCGCCATGACTTCGCCGATGATGCGCTCGGCTTCGGGATGCGGGTCGAAGATCTTCACATCGATACCGGCGAGCGCGAAACGCGCCACCCAGGCGCCGCCGATGACGCCGCCACCGACGCAGGCTGCATTCTTGATTTCGGTCATTCCTCACCTCGACTTCTAAAATTGCAGACTACCCCTTGCGTGGGTTTGCCCCTCACCCTAGCCCTCTCCCCGCCTGCGGGGAGAAGGTGGCCGGCAGGCCGGATGAGGGGCTGCCGGACACCTTCTCATTCAGCGTTTCGTCAGCTTCAGTTTCTTGCGGACTTCATCCGGCCCGATGATCTTGGCGCCCATGCCCTCGATGACACCGACAGCCTTTTCGACGAGCTGGCCGTTGGTCGCGAGCTGGCCCTTGCCGATATAGAGGTTGTCTTCGAGGCCGACGCGAACGTTGCCGCCGGCAAGGACTGCCGCTGCCGGATAGGCGAGCGCGTTGCGGCCGATGGAGAAGGCCGAGAAGGTCCAGTTGGCAGGCACGTTGTTGACCATCGCCATGAAGGTGTTGAGGTCGTCAGGCGCGCCCCAGGGAATGCCCATGCAAAGCTGGATCAGCACCGGATCCTCGATCAGGCCTTCCTCTGCGAGCTGCTTGGCAAACCAGAGATGGCCGGTGTCGAAGGCCTCGATCTCGGGGCGCACGCCGAGCGCGGTCATCTGGCGCGCCATTTCGCGCAGCATCGACGGCGTGTTGGTCATGACATAGTCGCCGAGCGAAAAATTCATCGTGCCGCAATCGAGCGTGCAGATCTCCGGCAGACACTCGGCCACATGGGCGACACGCTCGGTGGCGCCGGCCATGTCGGTGAACTTCTCGTTGACGGGCAAGGGGCTCTCGACATTGCCGAACACCAGGTCGCCGCCCATGCCGGCGGTGAGGTTCAAGACGATGTCGATATCGGCGGAGCGGATCCGGTCGGTCACTTCCCGGTAGAGATCGAGCCTGCGGGAGGGCGCGCCGGTCTCCGGATCGCGAACGTGGCAGTGGATGACGGCCGCACCCGCCTTGGCCGCCTCGACCGCCGCTTCGGCGATCTGCTTGGGCGTGATCGGAACGTGGCTGGACTTCGAAACGGTGTCTCCCGAGCCGGTGACGGCACAGGTGATGAATACCTCGCGGTTCATGCTGAGCGGCATTGCTGTCTCCCTTTTATTGCGGCCATTACGAGCCAAGAACGACAGCGCTGCTTTTCATAATCGGTTCCAGATTGTACATTATCGGCAACGGGGCGGAGAAGTTTGCATATGGATCAGGTCGTTTCGCAGGTGCAGCACGCCGATATCCTCGTGCTGCCGGAGACCAATCTGATCCTCGTTGCCTCGGTGATCGAGCCGATGCGCGCCGCCAACCGCATCGCCGGGCGGCCGCTCTACAGCTGGACGCTGTACAGCCCCGACGGACAGCCGATCGAAACCAAAAGCGGCATTCCCATCCCGGTTTCGGGCACCTTCCGGCCACAGCGCGAGACGGCGCCGCTGTTCATTCTCTCAAGCTACAACTGGCAACGCAGCGCCACCTCGCAGCTGAAGATGATGCTGTCGCAGACCGCCCGCCATCGCCAACTGATGGCGGGCATCGAATCCGGCTCGTGGCTGCTCGCCGAAACCAGCCTGCTCGACACATCCAGAGCCACCACCCACTGGGAGGATTTCGAGGATTTCTCCGCGGCCTATCCGCAGGTGACGATGGTGCGGGAGCGCTTCGTCATCGACGGCAAACGCATCACCACGGGCGGCTCTCTGCCGACACTCGACCTGATGCTGGAGCTGATCCGCCGGGCGCACGGCTATTCGCTGGCGCTCGAGGTGTCCAGGCTGTTCATCTACGAGCAGGAGCGCACCCGCGGCGACCTCCTGCAGATGCCGGCGATCGGCAACATGCGCATCCTCGATCCCCGCGTCGGCGCTGCCGTCAAGTTGATGGAGGAGACGGTGGAAGCGCCGCTGACGCTCGCGCGCCTTGCCCGCCGCATCGGTGTCAGCGTGCGCCACCTGCAGGACCTGTTTCGCGACACGATGGGGGTGGGGCCGCACGAACATTATCTGGCACTGCGGCTGAATGCGGCACGGCGCAAGGTGATCGAGACGCGCATGGAATTTGCCGATATCGCCGCGATCTCCGGCTTCAACTCGTCATCATCGTTCTCGCGCAGCTATCGCGCGCATTATCGCGAAAGCCCGAGCGAGACGCGCAGGCGGCTGAAGCTGAAGGGCTGAGAGCGCACTTCAAGTTTTGATTCAAGGGGTGAATTTGGGAGTCGTTTCTGAGGGTTGGCCGCGAGTGCTCAGCAATTGAGTCCGAAGCCGTTGCTTCAGGTATGGAGCCTGCTTTCGTTCGCGACCGTTTCTCCCTCCCTCATTCCTGTGCATGTCACAGGGATCTAGCCGGCCCAAGTCCTTGGGCTGGTAAAGAGTCTTTCGGCCGCGTCGTCGCACGTCGACTGGATTCCTGTGACAAGCACAGGAATGAGGACAATGGCAAACCCGAGCTCGCGAAATTATGTGCCAGCTACACCGCATGACACCGCGCGGCCTCAAGTCTGAGCGCTTGTCCGCATCATCGAAATCATCAACTCGCCGACATCGCTGGAAAAGGCGCCGCGTGGCCAGACGAGGGTAAGCGACTGCCGGTAGTGCGCCCCGAGCCTGATCATCGCGGGTGGGCGGTGGATGCGCGACAGGGATGTTTCCGGCAGCACCGAGAGGTAGCCGTGGTGGCTGACCAGGTTGATGATGACGGGGATGGAATCGACCTCGACCAGCGTCACCCGGCGGCGCTCGACATCGCTGAGCGTGTCTTCGAGAAAGCGGGTGACCTCACGGCGCAGGCCGCTTCGCACGCTGGGCACGGCGATCGGGCAGGTGGCGAGAAGCTGCGGGAGATCGCCACCCATTTCCGACAAGGCGGGCGCCGGGCCGGCCAGCACCAGCGGCGTCTCGGTCACCAGGCGACCATCGAAATCCGGGGGAATGCCGGCGATGTCGAGGAGGGCTGCGTCGAAGCGCCGGCTCTTCAGGCCGGCCAGAAGCTCGTCGGCGGTCGTGCTGGAAATGAAGAGGGGCTGCCGAGGGCGGGCGCGATGCCAGGTCGCGGTCAGTGCCGCCAGCATGCGGGCTATCTCGCTTTCCGGCCCGAGCGGCATGACGGCGCCGAGGCGCCAGGTGGTGACGTCTCTTCGGAAGCGGTCGGCCGATGCGCGCGTCAGCCGCGCCCAGATGTCGAGCAGGCGTTCGATATCCGGCAGGATGTCGAGGGCGGTCTGCGTGCAGACGATGCCGCCATGGGAGCGTTCGAACAGCCGGCATCCGAAATGACGCTCCAAGGCGCCGACCTGTCGCGTCAGTTGCGGCTGGCCGAGGCTGAGCGTGCGGGCGGCGGCGCGCACGCTGCCGGCGCGGGCGATGCGCACGAACCGATCGAGCGCCACCAGCCCGACAGGCGGGATTGTCGCCATCGGTTCGGTGTTGGCGGTCGCAAGCAAGGATCGAATGGTGGCGCTCGCCGTGGCGACATCGGCCTGGCGTGCGCGGGCCTCCAGCGTCAGCGCCATGAGGTTGCCATCGCGGCGAAAGAGGGGGATCGAAACGGCCTGCTCGAAGCGGCGCACGGCGGCGCTGACGCTCGATGGTGCGCGACCTGTCGCGGCGGCAGCGCGCCTGATGCCGCCTTCGTTCATCACGGCCTCGACGAGCAGGATCGTGGCAATGTCCATGACAAGAGTTCTCCGCCGGCAGCGTCGTGATTGCCATGTTCGGCAATCGGCATCGACTGTTCCGGATTTGGGATATATCATGGTGGCGAACAAAACGCATAGCATGCGGCTGGACGATCCCTCTTTCTCAAGGGCCGATCGCGTCCAAGTCTTTGCATCCACGCATCGTTTCGGCATCGAGGCGGAGTGCGTGGTAAGGTACCCCAGGCATGCTGCAACAGGTCAAGTCCATCGTTCTGTGCGGGAAACCGCTCGACTTCGCGACGCTCGAGGAAATCGGCTCGGGGGCGGCGAGGCCGGTCGCGGACGAGGGTGGCATGGAACGGGTGGCCGCCGCCCACAAGGTGATCGCCGACCGTATCGCGCTTGGCCTGCCGGTCTACGGCTCCAACACCGGCGTCGGCTCGATGAAGGACCGGCTGTGGACGGCCGACGACCTGGCGGAGTTCAACACGTCGCTGGTGCGCGCGCACCATTTCGGCACTGGCGAATTCTTCGCGGTGCCGATCGTGCGCAAGGCGATCGCTATCCGCTGCAACACCGCCATGCGCGGACACACCGGCTGCAGCCCCGAGCTGATCACCGCGTTTCTTGCTCTCATCGAGCACGACATCATTCCGGCCGTGCGCCGGCACGGCTCGATGGGCTGCGCCGATATCGGCCTGATGGGCCAGATCGCCGCCGTCCTGACCGGGGTCGGCGAGGCCTATCATCGTGGCCGGCTGGTGCCCGCAGAGACCGCGCTTGCCGATGCCGGGCTTGAGCCCCTGGTTATGCGGCCGCGCGATGCGCTGGCCGCCCTCAGCGTCAATGCGATCGCCTATTCGGCGGCAGCCGACGTGCTGCGTGAGGCCGCAGCCGCCATCCGCGTATTGCTTGTCACCGGCGTCATGTCTTCCCAGGCGCTCGGCGCCTCTGCCGATCCCTGGCGGGTGGCAGCAACGCTGTCAACGCGCGGCGAGGCGCTGGTTGGCTCCTGGCTCTACGGCCAGTCCGGCGTGGCCGACTGGCCGCTGCCGACGGCGATCCATGACCCCTTGAGCCTGCGCATGACCGCCCAGGTGTTCGGCGCCGTGGTCGATACGTTGCTGGTGGCCGCCGGCCGGCTGGTCGAGGCGACCTATCTCTCAGACGACAATCCGGTGGTGCTCGGCGGCCAGGTGCATGCCTCGGGCGCTTCGCTGCCCCTGACGACGACGCTCTATGTCGAAACCGCGCAGATCGCCTTTTCGCATGTGGCGCGCAACGTGCTCAATCGCTGCATCCTCCTGTCGAATGGCGGACGCCGCAACCTGTCGGTCAATCTGGTGGCGCCGGGCGAAGTCGCGACCGGTCTCGGTCCGCTGATGAAGCTCGCCGTCGAACTCTACATGCGCGTGCAGTCGATGGCGGTGCCGCTTTCGGCGCAGTCGATCGTCGTTGCCGGCGGGCTGGAGGAGGAAGCAACCTTCCTGCCGCTGATCGTCGAGCGCATGGAAACGCAGGTGCGCGATCTCCGGCAGCTGGCGGCGATCGAGGCGATCCTGTCGTCACAGGCGATAGACCTCGTCGGCGACGCGCCGCAGGGGATCGTCAAGCTCGCGCATGAGCGCACCCGCTCGATCAGCCCGATGTATATCAAGGACCGGCCGCTTTCGAAGGAGATCGAGGCGCTGCAGCAGGCCTTCACCTGCCATGACCTCCTGCGCACATTCGTTTCGATGGCGCCGATGCCGGAGTTCGACGACTTCTTCGCGCTCGGCAAATGACCTGAAACCGATCCAGCAAGACCGATCAGAGGGGAGAACACCATGTCCGATTTCGATCTTGTCCTGAAAGGCACCGTGGTTCTTCCGCACCGGATCGTCGAGGGCGGACATGTGGCGGTGCGCGACGGCAAGGTCGTGCATGTCGGGCAGGGCGCCGCGCCGTCTGCGCGCGAGCGCCACGATCTCGGTACCGCGATGATCCTGCCGGGCGCCGTCGATGCGCAGGTGCATTCGCTGTCACAGAAGAACCAGGAGGATTTCGTCTGGTCGACGCGGTCGGCGGCCGCCGGTGGCGTCACCACCATCGTCGACATGCCCTATGACGAGGGCAATCTCGTCTGCTCGGCCGAGGCCGTCGCCTACAAGGTCGAGCATGCGCGCCCGCAGGCACGCGTCGACTTTGCGCTCTACGGCACTGTCGATCCGGAGGAGGGGCCGGCCCGCATTCTCGAAATGGTCGAGGCCGGCGTCGCCGCTTTCAAGTTCTCCACCTTCGGCACCGATCCCAAGCGCTTTCCGCGCATTCCGGCAGCCCTGCTCGAGGATTGCTTTCGCGCCATCGCGCCGACGGGACTGACAGCCGGCGTGCACAACGAGGACGACGAGGCGGTGCGCGCGGCGATCGAAAAGGTCAAGGCCGCGGGCGTTGCCGACTACCGGGCGCACGGCCTGTCGCGCCCGCCGCTGACGGAGCTGCTTGCGACCAACCAGATCTACGAGACCGGAGCTGCGACCGGATGTCCGGCGCATGTGGTGCATTGTTCGCTCGGGCGCGGCTACGAGATCGCCGCCGCCTATCGGGCGCAGGGCCATGCCGCGACGATCGAATGCTGCATCCATTACCTGACGCTCGACGAGGAAAACGACGTGCGCCGGCTCGGCGGCAAGGCCAAGATCAATCCGCCGATCCGCCCGCGCGCCGAGGTGGAAAAGCTATGGCGGCATGTGGCCGACGGCACGGTGACGATGGTTTCGACTGATCATGTCAGCTGGTCGGAGGATCGAAAGACCAACCCGGACATGCTCGCCAATGCCTCCGGCGTGCCGGGGCTTGAGGTCATGGTGCCGCTGTTCGTCAAGGGTTTGCTCGAACGCGGCATTTCCCTGACGCGGGCGGCCGAGCTGATGTCGCTGAACCCGGCGCGACATTTCCGGCTCGATCACCAAAAGGGCGCGCTGGAGCCCGGCAAGGACGCCGACATCATCGTGATGACGCCTGAGCCCTATGTTTATGACGCCGCGACAAGCGGCAACAACGTCGTCGGATGGTCGCCCTATAACGGCATCCGGCTGCCCTGGCGGGTGTCTGCCACCTATCTGCGCGGAGCGCTTGCCTTCGATGGCCGCATTGTCGTTGCCAAGCCAGGCACCGGCGCATTCGTTCGCCCACTTCAGACCCTGGCCCTGCAGGAGGCCCGATGACGACCAGCACAAAGACCAATCTGCCGGTGGATGCCGGCCGGATCGCCGGCATCGTCAACGGGCTTGCAGGCATCACCGAGCCGGACCGGCCCTATACGCGGCGCGCCTTCACGCCGCTTTTCCTGGAGGGCCGCGCGTTTCTCGAACGCCGCTTCCGGGCGGCCGGCCTCGAAACCCGCATCGATGCGGCCGGCAATCTCATTGGCCGGCGCAAGGGTCGCAAGTCGGCATTGGGCACGCTGATGCTCGGCTCCCATTCCGACACGGTGCCCGAGGGCGGTCGTTTCGACGGCATTGCCGGCGTGGCGGCGGCGCTTGAAGTGGCGCGCGCGCTTTCGGATGCCGGCATCGAACTCGATCACGATCTGGAGATCGTCGACTTCCTGGCCGAGGAAGTGTCGATCTTCGGCGTCTCCTGCGTCGGCAGCCGCGGCATGGCCGGCATCCTGCCGGATGGCTGGCTGAGCCGGATGCAGGGGGAACTCAGCCTCAGGCAGGGCATCGTCGAGGTCGGCGGCGATCCGTCGCGTCTGTCCGGCTCGAAGCGCTCCGACATCAAGGCGTTTCTGGAGCTGCATATCGAGCAGGGCCCGGTACTGGAGACAGGGCGGCTCGATATCGGCGTGGTCACGGCCATTTCCGGCATCACCCGCATCGAGATCATCGTCGAGGGCCAGGCGGATCATGCCGGCACCACGCCGATGGGGCACCGCCGAGACGCCCTTGTCGCGGCCTCGCGTCTGGTGCTCGCGATCGAACGGCTGGCGACGGAGTTTTCCAGGGGCGAGGGGCATTTCACGGCGACGGTCGGCGAATTCTCGATCGAGCCGAACGTCGCCAATGTCGTGCCGTCGCGCGCACGGTTGCTGATCGATGCGCGTGCCGAGTTGCGCCCGCAGATGGAGCGGTTTCTTCAAGCGCTTGGGCCGCTTTGTCTCGGCGTTGCTGGCGAGGCCGGTGTGACGATCGCGCCCGCCAATGTGATTTCCGACAACCCGCCTACACCCGGCGATCCCCTTCTGCTTTCGACGCTGGAAGAAAGCTGTGGCCAGATCGGCGCGCGCCACCGGCGCATGGCGTCGGGTGCCGGCCACGACACCGCCTGGATGGGGCGGATCACCCGCTCGGCGATGATTTTCATCCCTTGCCGCGGCGGCCGATCGCACGCGCCCGACGAATGGGCTGACAATGACGACATCGCGCTTGGTGCGGCCGTCCTTCTCGAGACGGTGAAGGCGCTCGACAAGAGATTGCAGGAGAAGGTTTGAGATGGGCCGGATACTCAAGGAAAAGGACGTGGAAGCAGCCGTCAAGGGCGGCTCCGTTTATGCCGCCGGCGGCGGCGGCTGGGCCGATCACGGCCGCATGCTCGGCTATGCCGCAGTCTCCATCGGCAAGCCCGAGTTGGTGTCGATCGACGAACTCGACGCCAACGACTGGGTGGCGACGGCGGCTGCCATCGGCGCGCCCGCCTCGACGACGCCCTGGGAAATGCGCGGCGTCGATTACGTCAAGGCGGTGCAATTGCTGCAGGAGGCGCTCGGCGAGAAAGTTGCGGGCCTGATCATCGGCCAGAACGGCAAGTCCTCGACGCTGAACGGCTGGTTGCCTTCGGCGATCCTCGGAACCAAGGTGGTCGATGCGGTCGGCGACATCCGCGCGCACCCGACCGGCGACATGGGCTCGATCGGCCTTGCCGGGTCGCCCGAGCCGATGATCCAGACGGCGGTCGGCGGAAATCGCGACGACAACCGCTATATCGAGCTGGTGGTGCGCGGGGCGACCGCCAAGGTGTCGCCGATCCTGCGCACCGCGTCGGACATGTCCGGCGGCTTCATTGCGTCCTGCCGAAATCCGGTCAGGGCATCCTATGTCCGGGACAATGCAGCACTTGGTGGCATCTCGTTGGCGCTGGCTTTGGGCGAGGCGATCATCGCGGCCGAAGCCAGGGGTGGCAGTGCCGTCATCGACGCGATCGTCAAGACGACCAATGGCGTGATCCTTGCTGAAGGCGTGATCACAGACAAATCCGTGGTTTACACCAAGGAAGCTTTCGACATCGGCACGGTGACGCTGGGGAAGGGATCTGACTCTACGACCCTTCACGTGATGAACGAATACATGGCGGTTGACTCTGCGGAAGGCACGCGGCTTGCGACCTTCCCCGACGTCATCACCACGCTGTCGCCGGAGGGCGAACCCTTGAGCGTCGGGCAGCTGCAGGTGGGTATGACGATCTTGGTGCTGCATGTGCCGAAGACGGTGATCCCGCTGTCGTCGAGCGTGCTCGACCCGACGGTCTATCCATCGGTCGAAAAGGCAATGGGCATCGAGCTTGCCCGCTACGCGCTGGCCGGACGGTAATCACGGGAGAGGATCATGGCGCGCGATGCGGGGCTGGAAGAACTGATCCGCGAAGACCTCGTCGTTCGCGCCGGGCTTTCGGAAAAGGCGATGTTCGGCGGCTGGGCGTTTCTGCTGAACGGCAACCTGCTCCTGGGTGCGCGCGAAGGCTCGCTGCTCGTGAGGCTCGGCAAGGGCAATGACGGCTGGGCGCTTGATCTGCCGGATATCGAGCTGATGGTGATGAACGGTCGGGCGATGCATGGCTGGGTGCGCGCCGGGGCGGATGCCCATGGCGACGATGGTTTGCGCAGGCGGCTGCTCGGTGGCGCGATTGCGTTCGTGGAGACGTTGCCGCCGAAGTGAATCCTAAGAGGGCGTGGTTTGCCCCTCACCCTAACCCTCTCCCCGCAAGCGGGGAGAGGGGACGAGATCGACGGGTAGCCGCCGAGAGTGTGGCAAGCGCCGAACCATTCTCCCGCCCAGCGTGGGACGAAGCAATGTCGCCGTGGTTTAGGCCAGCGCAGCAAGCACAACGCAATCCCCTCTCCCCGCAAGCGGGGAGAGGGTTAGGGTGAGGGGCAGGCTTTCTCCGCACGATGAATGGAAGCAGTGACCTGTCGCCGCCGAGAATGAATGGGGTAGCCGCCGCGCCGTCATGAATGAGGGGCGCAACCATCCGGCATCCGTCGGTGAGAGGCCGCCCACACCGCCCCACGGACGCAACAACGAGGAACGACACCATGCCCAAGGCCAATCCCCGCCATCCTGCTTTTCCCATCCCCGGCGGGCCGGAGCTGCGCGCCAGGGGCTGGCGGCAAGAAGCGCTGTTGCGGCTGCTCGAAAACGTGCTTTCCGTCGGCGAGGATCCGGACAATCTTATCGTCTATGCAGCGCTCGGCAAGGCGGCGCGCAGTTGGCCGGCGCATCGCGCCATCGTCAAGGCGCTGACCGAAATGGACGAGGACCAGACGCTCATAATTCAGTCCGGCAAGCCGGTGGGGTTGCTCAAGACCCATGCCAAGGCGCCGCTCGTCATCATGGCCAATTGCAACATCGTCGGCCAATGGGCAAAGGCCGAGGTCTTCTACGAGCTACAGCGCAAAGGGCTGATCTGCTGGGGCGGGCTGACGGCCGGTGCCTGGCAATATATCGGCAGCCAAGGCGTGATCCAGGGCACTTACGAGATCTTCATGCGCATTGCCGAGCGCCGTTTCGGCGGCGATCTCCTGGGTCGCTTCGTTCTGACCGCAGGCCTCGGTGGCATGGGCGGCGCGCAGCCGCTCGCCGGCCGCATGGCGGGGGCTGCGATCCTCTGCGTCGACATCGATGCGGACCGGGCGAGGAAGCGCCGGGAGATCGGCTATCTCCAGGAGATCGCGCCGGATCTCGACACGGCCCTGTCGATGATCGATGCGGCAGTGAAGGACAGGCGCGCGCTCTCCGTCGGCCTCGTCGGCAACGCCGCCGAGATCTATCCCGAGATCGCGCGGCGCGGCATCGTGCCCGATGTGGTGACCGACCAGACCTCGGCGCACGATCTCGTCTACGGCTATGTGCCGAAGGGCATGAGCCTCGATCAGGTCAAGTCGCTGCGCGACGACGGCCAGGGGCAGCTGATGGCGGCGAGCCGCGCCTCGATCGTCGAGCATGTGACGGCGATGCTCGATTTCCAGAAAAAGGGCGCCGAAGTCTTCGACAACGGCAACCTCATCCGCACCCAGGCACGCGAGGGCGGCGTCGCCAACGCCTTCGACATCCCGATCTTCACCGAGGCCTATCTGCGCCCGCTCTTTGCCCGCGCCATCGGCCCCTTCCGCTGGATGGCGCTTTCGGGCGAGGAGAGCGACATCGCCCGCATCGACGATCTGCTGCTCGAAATGTTCCCGGACAACAGGATCGTCACCAACTGGATCCGGCTTGCGCGCGAGCATATCCCGTTCGAGGGCCTGCCGGCCCGCATCGCCTGGCTCGGGCATGGCGAGCGCACTCAGCTGGCGCGGCGCGTCAACGAATTGGTCGCTTCCGGCGAACTGAAAGGCCCGATCGCCTTTTCGCGCGACCATCTGGATGCGGGCGCCATGGCGCACCCCAACATCATGACCGAGCGGATGAAGGACGGATCCGACGCGATCGCCGACTGGCCGCTTCTCGATGCCATGCTGCTCTGCTCGTCCATGGCGGATCTCGTCGTCGTGCACTCCGGCGGCGGCGGTTATGCCGGCTACATGACAAGCTGCGGCGTGACCGTGGTCGCCGATGGCACGGCGGAGGCCGACGAGCGGCTCGACCATGCGCTGACCAACGACACCGCGCTCGGCGTCATCCGCTATGCGGATGCCGGCTATGAGGAGAGCTTCGAGGAGATCGCCGCCAAGGGCATCGGGCATGTGAAGGTTTAGCGCGCGGATCCGACCTGGCTTTTGGCAGGCGACTTGCACCCCGACCTCATCCCTGTGCTTGTCACAGGGATCCAGCCACGGCGCGTCCGCGCCGTGAATGATCCCTGTCCATAGGACGAAGGGTCCCTTGCGCCGCCGACGCGGCGCTGTTGGATTTCTGTGACAAGCACAGAAATGAGGGAGGGGAAGAAACTGATTGGGGGTTATCCCGAGCGCCTTGGTACGCCGATCTCTCCGCGATACAATACGGTCTTTCACTGCCTGGAGGCGATCATGACGTCGAGCTTCACTGTGCAGAACGCTGACGGCTACGAGCAGTTGATGGGCCGCTGGAGCAAGCAGCTTGCGCCGCCTTTCATCGATTTCGCCGGCATTGCCGATGGCGAGCGGGTCCTCGATGTCGGCTGCGGTACCGGCAGTCTCACCTTCGCACTGCCGCAGGCTGCCAATCTCGGCGAAATCGTCGCGATCGATTTTTCGCCCGTTTTCGTCGAGGCGGCGAGCCAGCGCAACACGGATAAGAAGATCAGTATCCAGCAGGGCGATGCCTGTGCGCTTGCCTTCGCCGACGGTTCCTTCGATCGGGCGCTGGCGCTTCTGGTTCTGCATTTCGTACCCGAGGCGGACAAGGCGGTTGCCGAAATGTGTCGGGTAGTGCGGCCCGGCGGCGTGGTCGCGGCTGCCGTGTGGGATCACCTCGGCGGAATGTCTGGCATGCGCATGGTCCTGGATACCGCGGCCATGCTTGATGAAAATGCTGCCCGGATCCGCAGCCATTACTGCTTCCAGCCGATGACCCGGCCGGGCGAAATGAAACGCAGTTTCATGGCGAACGGTCTCACGAATGTCGAGGAAACATCGCTGACGATCCGGATGGACTATCGATCGTTTTCGGACTTCTGGGAACCTATTGCCGCTGGCGAGGGGCCACTGGGCAAATATGTCGCCTCGCTGCCACAGGACCAGCGGGCAAGGACCGAGGCGGCGGTAAGGGCCGCCTTTGAAGCGGGCGAGGCCGATGGCCCTCGCTCCTTTGCCGCGGTCGCCTGGGCCTGTCGCGGGGTCGTGCCCTCGGCGTGATGGATGTTCGGCGCCCCACGCACCCATGCTGACGAACGGCCTGGCTGACGAAGCCGGTGCGGCGTCGCCGGTTTTTCTGGCGGCAGCATCACTCGCAATTGGTCTGTCGATGCCGCTTGTCCGCCGTTCATGGCCGTGCAGGACCAGAGTGCTTGTCCGAAGAGATGGGCGCAGCGACGGTCTTTTCCCCCTTTCATTCGCATCGATCCGCAAACCGTGACCGCGGTCCGCATGTTCTTGCTTGACATTTTTTTCACCACATGAAATTTCTTTCATTAGAGAGAAAAAAATATCATGCGGTGCAAAATTTATCATGCACCGCAACATAAAAGATCCGGGTGGAAACGATGGCTATCATCGGCGGTGCAAACCTTCGCGACGACGAAACCAGCATGGCGACGCGGGCGGCCTGGCTGCACTATGCCGGCGGCCTGACCCAGGCGGAGGTTGCCAAGCGGCTGGGGCTGACGTCGCTGAAAGCGCATCGCCTGATCATGAAGGCCAACCAGGAAGGCCTGGTGAAGGTTTATATCGACGGTGAAGTGTCGGAATGCGTCGAGCTGGAGCAGAAGCTCTCGGCACGTTACGGCCTCGATTACTGCGAGGTCGTTCCGGATTTCGATGCTGACGACCTGCCGCTGAAGGCGCTCGGCATTTCCGGCGCACAGTTCCTCAAGCGCGAGATCGAGCGCGGCGACACGGCGCTCGTGGGCGTCGGTCATGGCCGCACGCTTGCGGCCTGCGTCGAATATCTGCCGCGCACGACCAGCAACAATACCCGCTTCGTCTCGCTGCTCGGCGGGCTCACTCGCAAGTTCTCGGCCAACCCCCATGACGTGATCCACCGGCTGGCCGAGCGCACCGGTGCTGAAGCCTATGTCATGCCCGTGCCGTTCTTCGCCAACACGGTCGAGGACCGCGATGTGCTCTTCAGCCAGCGCGGCGTGCGCGAGGTGTTCGATCTCGCCAAGACCGCAGACCTCCTGATGGTCGGCATCGGCACGGCGGAGCGCGAGGCGTCGCTGGTGTCGACCGGCATGATCGAGATGAGCGAGATCGAGGAAATCCAGAGAGGCGGGGGCAAGGGCGAGTTGCTCGGCCACTTCTTCGACGACGATGGCCGGCCGATCGAGACGACGCTGTCGAACCGCACCTTCACCTTGAGCCGCGACGACCTGAAGGACCGCCGCACGGTGGCGGTCGCCGGCGGCAAGATCAAGACGCCCGCCATCCGCGCCGTGCTGGGCAGCGGCCTTTTGAGCGGGCTGATCACTGACGAGAAGACGGCCCGGGCGCTCGCCGCCGACGGCAAATGAGGAGTGACTGACAAGATCGAGTGAAGCCCGGAGAGGGCGGCGAGGAGGTTTCGCCGTCAGGGCTTCAGGGAGGAATACCGGTCGGGTAGCCGGTGATCGCATGAAGCAATCATACCCGCAACGGAGGAGAAGACTTATGTACGAGAAGGAGAAAGACCTCATCAGTGCGTTTCTGCGCGGAGAGGTAGATCGTCGCGGCATGCTCAAGGGTCTCGGGGCTGCAGGTATTGCCGCCGGCTCGGCCGGCACGCTCTTCAACATGATGTCGACCCAGGCGCTGGCTGCCGATTTCGACTGGAAGGCACATTCCGGCAAGTCGCTGAAGCTCTTGCTCAACAAGCATCCCTATGCCGATGCGATGATTGCCAACCTTCAGGCCTTCAAGGACCTGACCGGCATCGAAGTCACCTATGACGTGTTCCCGGAAGACGTCTATTTCGACAAGGTGACGGCAGCGCTGTCCTCGGGCTCGACCGAATACGACGCCTTCATGACCGGCGCCTACATGACCTGGACCTATGGTCCGGCCGGCTGGATCGCCGATCTCAACGAATGGATCAAGGATCCGGCCAAGACCAACCCGAACTACAACTGGGACGACTTCCTTGCCGGCGTGAAGAACTCCTGCGCCTGGAACGGCCAGCCGGGTGGAGCGCTCGGTTCGGAAGACGCCAAGCAATGGTGCATTCCGTGGGCGTTCGAGCAGAACAACATCACCTATAACCGCGAGATGTTCGACAAGGCCGGCGTCGAGCTGCCGAAGAACCTCGACGACATGATCGCCGTTGCCGCCAAGCTGCAGAAGGACATCGGCGGCATCTACGGTATCGGCGTGCGCGGTTCGCGCTCCTGGGCGACGATCCACCCGGGCTTCCTGTCGGGCTACGCCAACTTCAATCAGAAGGACCTGAACGTGTCTGCCGACGGCAAGCTGTCGGCGGCAATGGGTACGGCCGAGTCCAAGGCCTACCACGCCAAGTTCGTGCAGATGATCCAGGAAAGCGGCCCGAAGGACTGGTCGACCTACACCTGGTATCAGGTCGGGGCCGACCTTGGTGCCGGCGCATCGGCGATGATCTTCGACGCCGATTGCCTGGGCTACTTCATGAATGGCGGCGACAACAAGATGGCCGGCAAGCTCGGCTATGCCGCCTTTGCCGCCAATCCGGAAGCCACCGCCTCGACACCGAACATCTGGATCTGGTCGCTCGCCATGTCCAACTTCTCCAAGGACAAGGACGCCACCTGGTACTTCCTGCAATGGGCTTCCGGTCCGGAGCATGCGCTGTTCGGCGCCACCAAGATGGACTTCGTCGACCCGGTTCGCCAGTCGATCTGGAAGGACGAGATGTTCCGCGAGAAGCTGAACGGCAAGTATCCTGGATATGTCGAGATGTTCGACGCCTCGGCCGCCGGCGCCTCGATCAAGTTCACGCCGCAACCGCTGTTCTTCGACGTCACCACCGAGTGGGCGGCGACGCTGCAGAAGATGGTCGCCAAGCAGGTGCCGGTCGATGAAGGCCTCGACCAGCTCGTCGAAAGCATCAATCGCCAGCTGAAGGAAGCTGGTCTCGGCTGATAGGCCTCCCAAGCGATGCCCGGCGACTTGAGGGCCGCGCGTTCTGGCGAACGCAAACAGGCACTTGAGCGTCGGGCGTCCCGCGACCGGCCGGTGGCCGCCCAAAGCAACCTGAGATGCCGATGGACTGGCGCGGGCGCGAGACGCCTCGCGTGCCGCGTGCTTTCTTCAAGAGTTAGAGAACGGAGCTCGACATGGCTTCAACAGCAACCCTCCGCAAGCCCGCGTCAGGCTTCAGGATCAGCCGGAAGATGCTTCCCTACGTGCTGAGCCTGCCGGCGCTTCTGGTGTGCATCGGCATTCTCATCCCCTTCTTCACGGCCGTCATCTACTCGTTCCAGCGCTACCGGCTGAGCCAGCCCTGGGCGCGCCAGTTCAACTGGGGCGAAAACTACCTCAACTTCGTCACCGACCCGGCCTTCTGGAACACGCTCAAGGTGTCGCTGCTTTATGCGGGGATCACCGTGACGCTGGAACTGCTGCTCGGTCTCGGCATCGCGCTGCTCCTGCAGCGCCGCTCCACCATCAACAACTTCATCTCGATCATGCTGCTTCTGCCATTGATGATTGCGCCGGCGCTGGCCGCGCTGATGTGGAAGCTGATGACCAATCCGAGCTTCGGCATTCTCAGCTATCTCGCAAGCCTTGTCGGCCTGCATGATTTCCGCTGGGCCTCGTCGCCGGACACGGCTCTTCTCACCGTCATCCTCGTCGATATCTGGGTCTACACGCCCTTCATCATGATCCTGTTGCTTGCGGGCCTGCGGTCGCTGCCGACGCAGCCATTCGAGGCGGCAGCCCTTGACGGCGTGCCCCGCAGCTTCGTGTTCTTCCGCATCACCCTGCCGATGCTGACGCCCTATATCCTGACGGCGACCCTGTTCCGCCTGCTCGACAGCATCCAGCAGTTCGACATCATCTATGCGATGACCCAAGGCGGACCCGGCAACACGCTGACCGTCTTCCAGGTCGAGGCCTATCTCAACTTCTTCCAGTCGACCAATGTCGGCCGTTCGGCGGCGCTTCTGATCATCCTGTGGGCGATTACCTACACGCTCTCCAACGTCTTCATCAAAAACTGGCTGCGCCTGCGCGAACGCGCTCGCGGCGAAGCGTAAGGAGGTTCCAATGGACACCATGTCTCCCATCGAACGGGCCTTGCGTGCCGTCGCCCTGACGCTCGTCGTGGTCTTCTTCATGTTCCCGATCTTCTGGATCTTCCTGATGTCGTTCCAGACGAACGAGACGATCCTGTCGATCCCGCCATCGATCGTCTTCTCGCCGACGCTGTCGAATTATGCGGCGCTGATCACCGGCAAGCTGCAGACGGCGGCCGGCACGCTCGACATCGCCTTCATGCGCAACCTCGGCAACTCGATCTTCCTGTCGGTGACCTCCGTTGCCGTGGCGCTGGTGCTGGGCGTTCCCGCCGCCTATGCCTTCGCCCGGCACAAGTTCAAGGGATCGGAGGACATCGCGTTCACGCTTCTGTCGTTCCGCTTCGCGCCGCCGCTTTTGGTGCTCCTGCCGCTGACCCAGTACTTCCAGTGGCTCGGGCTTTCCAACACCTATTTCGGCCTGATCTGGGTCTACCAGCTGATCTGCCTGCCGCTCATCCTGTGGATCGTGCGCGGCTACTTCGAGGATATCTCGGCCGACGTCGAATATGCCTATCGCATTGCCGGCCATTCCTGGTTTGCGACGTTCCGCAAGATCGCCCTGCCGCTTGCCGGCCCGGGCATTGCCGCCGCCGGCCTGCTCGCCTTCATCTTCGCCTGGAACAATTTCGTCTTCGCGCTGGTGCTGGCGTCCGCCGACAAGCAACCGGTGACCGTGGGCGCTCTTGCCTTCATCACCTCTTCAGGCATCCAATACGGGCAGATCGCCTCGGCCATCGTTCTCTCGGTTACGCCGACGCTCGCGCTTGCACTCTACGCCCAGCGTTACCTGGTCGAAGGCCTGTCGCTCGGCGCGGTGAAAGGGTAAGACATGACGACGCTTCACTTGCAAAACATCGTCAAGCGCTACAAGAGCCAGACGGTTCTCGACGACCTGTCGCTCGACGTCGCCAACGGCGAACGCCTGGTGCTGTTCGGCCCCTCCGGTGCCGGCAAGACGGTGCTTCTGCGTCTCGTCGCCGGCGTCATCGAGCCGGACGAGGGCAGGGTGCTGATCGGCGGCGAGGACATGACCGATGTCGACGCCGAACATCGCGGCGTCGGAATGGCCTTCCAGAACTTCGCGCTCTTCCCGCACATGAGCGCCTTCGACAATATCGCGAGCCCGCTGACGGCGACCCGGTCTTCGAAGGATGCAATCACGGCTGGTGTGCAGAAGGTGGCGAAGCTCCTGAAGATCGACCACGTGCTCAGCCACCACCCGAAGGCGCTTTCCAACGGCCAGAAGCAGCGCACGGCGCTTGCCCGCGCGCTTGTCGGTTCGCCGCCGCTCTTGCTGCTCGACGATCCCTTGCGCAACGTCGACGCCAAGCTGCGCTTCGAGATGCGGCTGGAACTGCCGCGCCTCCTGGCCGCCCAGGGTGCAACGGTCGTCTACGTCACACAGGACTACAAGGAAGCGATGGCGCTCGGCGACCGGATCGCCGTGATGTCGCAGGGCCGCATCCGTCAGATCGGCACGCCGCAACAGATCTACAACGCGCCGGCCGATATCGAGATTGCCCGCCTCTTCGGCGACCCCACGATCAATCTTTTGGACGTGGTGCCGCAAAAGAGCGGCGACGGCGTCTTCGTCGAGCTTTCCAACGTCCGGGTGCGCCTTTCCGATTATGACGGCGATGTCTCGGGCAAGGCCTGCGTTCTCGGTCTTCGCCCCGAGGCCATCGTCTTTGTCGATGCATCGGCGCCGGGCGCCATTCCCGTGACGGTCGAGGCGGAAACGCCGCTCAATGAAAAGACCGTGACTTTGGCGATGACCGCGCGCGGCCGGGAAATCCTGGTGTCGCGCCCGGCCGGCACGCCGGGCCCAACGGCCGGCCCCGCCCATATCGCCGTCAACGGCGCCCAGGCCTTCCTCTTCGACAAGGCGAGCGGCCGGCTGTTGCCGCGCGCCGACATGGAATCCAAGCGCAATGGAGAAGCGGCATGACCGACACCGCTCTTTTGATCCGGGACGTCGACAAGTTCTATGGGCCCGTCGACTACGGCGTCCATGCCGTCAAGAAGCTCAACATGGACGTCAGGAAGGGTGAGATCATCGCGCTTCTCGGCTCATCCGGCTGCGGCAAGACCTCGACCCTGCGCATGATCGCCGGCTTCGAGGCCGTTTCGCGCGGCACGATCTCGCTTGGCGGACGCGAGGTGCAGACCTTCGCGCCGGTGCGCCGCAACGTCGCCATGGCGTTCGAGGGCTATTCGCTCTACCCGCCGCTGACGGTGCGCGAGAACATCGCCTTTGCGCTGAAGGCTTCCAAGTTGTCGCAAAGCGTCGTCGACGAGAAGGTGGCAAGCATCGCCAAGCTTCTGGAGATCGAGGACATTCTCGGTCGTTATCCGAGCTCGATCTCGGGCGGCCAGCAGCAGCGCGCCTCGCTCGGGCGGGCACTGATCCGCGACGCCAACCTGCACCTGCTCGACGAGCCGATGGGCCAGCTCGAGCCGCAGCTGCGCGCCGTGCTGCGCGGCCGCATCAAGCACTACATCAAGGAGCGCGGGCTGACGGCGATCCTCGTCACCCATGACCAGACGGAGGCGAACGCCCTTGCCGACCGTATCGCCGTCATGGAAGGCGGGGTGCTGCAGCAGTTCGACACGCCGCAGAAGATCAAGGAGCGCCCGGCCAATCTCTTCACCGGCACCTTCGTCGGCGAGCCGCCGATGAACGTGTTCGAGGCGAGCGTCACCGGATCGGAAGCGAAGGTTTCTTTCGGGCTCAAGGACGGGGTACGCCTCGAATACCCGGCATCCGATTTCTCCCATGCGGTGCGCGACGCGCTGGTGAAGCGGCAGAAGGTGGTGCTCGGCATCCGGCCCTATGCGGTGCGCCGCAGCGCCGACGGGGTGGCTGGCCGGGTGGCCGTCAACCAGTGGCTCGGCGACCAGACGCATATTGCTGCAGATTTCGCCGGTGGCACCATGGTGCTGGTCGAGCATGACCGCACCGAGCTTGCCGTCGGCCAGCCGATCGGCATCCGCCTCGATCCGTCGAGCCTGCACGTCTTCGACGGCGAAAGCGGCAAGGCGATCAGCCATGGCGTGGAGCTTGCCTGATGCGCGACATCCTCATCGGCATCGATGCGGGAACGTCGGTCATCAAGTCGGTGGCCTTCGACCTTGGCGGGCGGCAGCTCGCCATGGCCGCGGTGGCGAACGCCTACGAGGCCGTCGGCAGGACCGGCAGCGTGCAGGATCTCGACCGCACCTGGGCCGATACGGTCACCACCCTGACGGAGCTTTCGGCCAAGATCGACGGTCTCGCCGACCGTGTTGCCGCGATCGCGGTGACCGGCCAGGGCGATGGCACCTGGATGATCGACAAGGTCGGCGAGCCGATCGGCAAGGGCTGGCTCTGGCTCGACGCGCGTGCCGGTGACACGGTCGAGCGGCTGCGTGGCGATAGCGGCGACGTCGAGCGCTTCGCCAGCACCGGCTCCGGGCTTGCCGCCTGCCAGCAGGGCGCGCAGCTGCGCTGGATGAGCGACAACGCGCCGGAAATGCTCTCCGGCGTCGCCACCACGTTCCACTGCAAGGACTGGCTCTATTTCAAGCTGACGCAGATGCGCGCGACGGACCCGTCCGAAGCCAATTTCACCTTCGGCAACTTTCGCACACGGAACTACAACGACGACGTCATCCGCTTTCTGGGCTTGCAGAAGCTCAAGCATTTCCTGCCGGAGATCGTCGACGGCGCGACGTCGCATCACCTCCTTTCGACGCAGGCGGCTCACGCAACCGGTCTTCCCCAGGGGACGCCTGTCGTGCTCGGTTATGTCGACGTGGTGTGCACCGCCCTTGGCGCCGGGCTCTATGATCCGGGCACCGACACCGGTTGCTCGATCATCGGCTCGACCGGCATGCATATGCGGCTCGCGACCAGCGCCGACGATGTCAGGCTCAACCGCGACCTCACGGGCTACACCATGTGCATGCCGATCGCCGGCACCTATGCGCAGATGCAGTCGAACATGGCGGCGACGCTCAACATCGACTGGATCCTCTCGGTTGCCGGCGGGCTCCTCAAGGGCATGGGCGTCGAGAAGACCAAGAGCGAACTGCTCTCCCATGTCGACGGCTGGCTGGCGGAAGCCAAGGATAGCTCGCTGATGTTCCAGCCCTACATTTCGGAAGCCGGCGAGCGCGGGCCCTTCGTCGACGCTTCGGCGCGCGCTTCTTTCGTCGGGCTGTCGATCACCCACGGCTTCGGCGACATGGTGAAGGCGGTGTTCGACGGGCTCGCCATGGCCGCGCGCGATTGCTACGCCGAGATGGGGCCGCTTCCCGGCCGCATCCGGCTGACGGGCGGTGCTGCGCGCAGCGCTTCGCTCCGGCGCATTCTCGGTGGCGCCCTTGGCGCCAGCGTCCAGACCAGCGAACGCGAGGAGGCGGGGGCGGCAGGTGCTGCCATGATCGCCGCCGTGTCTCTCGGCATCTACCCCTCGATGGCGGACTGCGTGCGCGACTGGGTGTTGCCGCACCAGCGTGCAGCCGAGCCGGCCGACGCGGCGCTCGCGCGCCGCTACGACGGCCTTTTCCCCTCCTACCAGCAGTCGCGCATCGCGCTTCGCCCCGTCTGGCACGCCCTTTCCCAAGGCGATGCCTCGGAACCACAACAGGAAAGACTGAAATGAAGAAGATAGCCATCATCGGCGACCGGTTCATGTTGCCGGACGTGTTTCGCGACAAGATCGTCGAAGCAAGCGGCGACGGCCATGACATCCGTACCCTCGAACTGCCCTGGCCCGACGTGCCGATGGAGCATGGCTACGCCGTCGAAGGCATGGACGGCCTGAAGGAGTATCTGGGCAAGGCCGACGACATCATCGACTTCATCGGCGACGCCGAAATCCTGGTGACGCAACTGGCGCCGCTTTCGCGCGGCATGCTGACCTCGCTTCCCGGATTGAAGCTCGTTGCCGTCTCTCGCGGCGGGCCTGTCAACATCGACATGGCGGCGGCGCGTGACGCCGGCGTCAGCGTCGTCAACACGCCCGGCCGCAATGCCAGCGCCGTTGCCGAATTCACGCTTGGCGCGATCCTCGCCGAGACGCGGCTGATCCGCACCGGCCACGAGGCGCTGCGCAGGGGCGAGTGGCGCGGCGATCTCTACCGCGCCGACCGCACCGGCCGGGAACTCTGCGAGATGACCGTCGGCGTGATTGGTTACGGCAATATCGGCACCAAGGTGGTCCGGCTGCTCAGGGCCTTCGGCACCAAGGTCCTGGTATACGACCCCTATGTGCAGCTGTCGGCCGACGATCTCAATGCCGGTGTCGAGCAGGTCTCGCTCGACAGCCTCCTGTCGCGCTCCGACCTCGTGACGCTGCATCCGCGCGTCACCGAAGAAACCCGCAACATGATGAATGCCGAGACCTTCGCGAAGATGAAACCCGGTGCGATCTTCGTCAACACGGCACGCGGACCGCTCTGCGACTATGACGCGCTCTACGAAAACCTGGTGAGCGGGCATCTTTCGGCGGCCATGCTCGAGACATTTTCAGTGGAGCCGGTGCCGGAGGACTGGCCACTGTTGCAGCTTCCGAACGTGACGCTGACGCCGCATATCGCCGGCGCATCGGTGCGGACAGTCACCTATGCCGCCGAGATGGCGGCGGAGGAAGTGCGCCGCTACATCGCCGGCTTGCCGCCGGTCAATCCGTGCTGATGACAGGGGGCAAGAACGTGGGTTCCGAGACGGGAATATACGATCTCTTCGTCGTCGGCGGCGGCGTCAACGGTGCCGGCATCGCCCGCGATGCCGCCGGGCGAGGGCTCTCGGTCCTGCTCTGCGAAAAGGACGATCTGGCGCAGGGCACGAGTTCGCGCTCGGGCAAGCTCGTGCATGGCGGGCTTCGCTATCTTGAGTATTATGAGTTCCGGCTGGTGCGCGAGGCGCTGATCGAGCGCGAGGTGCTGCTTTCCTCGGCGCCGCACATCATCTGGCCGATGCGCTTCGTGTTGCCGCACAATCCGGCCGACCGGCCCGCCTGGCTCGTCCGGCTCGGGCTCTTCCTCTACGATCATCTTGGCGGTCGCAAGCGCCTGCCGGGTACGCGCAGCCTGGATCTTGGCACCGCGCCCGAGGGCGCGCCGATCAAGCGGGACTACCGCAAGGCTTTCGAATATTCCGACTGTTGGGTCGATGACGCCCGGCTCGTCGTGCTGAACGCGCTCGACGCGCAGACGAAGGGCGCGCGGGTGCTGACGCGCACCGCCTGCAGCGCGATCCGTCGGGTCGACGGGCTCTGGCAGGTGGAGATGACGGACCTGCGCACCGGCGCGAAATCCGAGGCGAGGGCCCGCGCGGTCGTCAACACCGCCGGCCCCTGGGTCAACGACGTTATCGGGCGGATCGCCGGGCTCAATTCCAGCCGCAGCGTGCGGCTGGTCAAGGGCAGCCATATCGTCGTGCCGAAATTCTGGGAGGGGCGGCAGGCCTATCTCGTGCAGAACCCGGACAAGCGGGTGATTTTCATCAATCCCTACCAGAACGACCTGGCGCTGATCGGGACCACCGACATTCCCTATGAAGGGCGACCGGAGGATGTGTCGGCCGACGGCAACGAGATCGACTATCTCCTGAAGTCGGTGAACCGCTATTTCAAGCAGCAGCTGACCGAGGACGATATCGTCCACTCCTTCTCCGGCGTGCGCCCGCTCTATGATGACAACGCCGAAAACCCCTCGGCGGTCACCCGCGACTACATCTTCGAGGTCGATGCGCAAAATGGCCAGGCGCCGCTTCTGTCGGTCTTCGGCGGCAAGATCACCACGTTCCGCAAGCTGTCGGAGCATGCGCTCGAGCGGCTGAAGCCGTTCTTTCCTGAGATGGGCGCTGCCTGGACCGCCAAGGCGCATCTGCCGGGTGGTGATATGGTCAATGCCGATTTCGAGCAGTTTCTCGGGGATCTCAGGGCACGTTACCGCTGGCTTCCGGCCGATCTCGCCAAGCACTATGCGCGGCTTTATGGCACGCGTACGCATGAGCTGATCGGCAATGCCCGGTCGCTCAGCGATCTCGGCGCCGCCTTCAGTCCGTTGTTCTACGAGCGTGAGGCGCGCTTCCTGATCGACACCGAATGGGCGATGACGTCGGACGATCTTCTTGAGCGTCGGACGAAACATGGCCTGCACATGACGCCGGCCGAACGGCAGGCTTTCACCGGCTGGCTGGAACGCCAGCAGGCGGCGGCCTGAAGGAGAGCATTTGATGCGCAGTCTGGAATTCGAGGCCTTGCTGGATATCTCGGCGCGTGTCGGCGCCGATCCTCTGCTCGTTCAGGGGGCGGGTGGCAACACGTCGATCAAGGAGCTTGGCACGCTCTGGATCAAGGCTTCCGGCCTCTGGCTCGCCCAGGCGCGGCAGCGCGACGTCATGGTGCCGGTGGCGCTCGACCCGCTGCTCGACGCACTGGACCGTAACGATCCGGCCTGCGAGAAGGCGCAGGACTTCGTCATATCTGAGATGAACCCTTCGGGTCTGCGGCCCTCGATCGAGACCACCGTGCACGCGCTGATGCCGCAGAAGGTGGTGATCCACGTCCATTGCGTCGAGACCATCGCGACCGCTGTGCAGACAAACGGCGCCGCCATCGCCGCCGAGCGTCTCGCCGGCATCTCCCATGTGTTCGTGCCCTATGCCCGGCCGGGCCTGCCGCTCGCCCGGGCGATTGCCGAGCGCATGCAGGAGAAGACCGCCGTTCTGGTGCTTGGCAATCACGGTCTTGCCGTTGCCGCCGAGACGGTCGCCGATGCGGCGATCCTTCTGACCGACGTCTCGCGGCGGCTGACGGTGCAGCGCCGGGCCGCACCCGCAGCGGATCTTGCGGCCCTGTCGCGGCTTGCGGTCAACAGTGGCTACAGCCTGCCCGACGATATCAGGCTGCATGCGGTTGCCACCGACCTTGAGAGCTGCCGTATCGCCGCCGGCGGCAGCCTTTACCCCGACCATGTCATCTTCCTCGGCAAGGGCTGCGTCATCGCCGCACCGGACGAGACGGCGGTATCAATCGAGACCACACGGCGAGACCGGGGCGAAAGTCTGCCGCCGCTCCTGCTCTTTCCCGGCAAGGGGGTGCTCGTCGAGAAGGGCATCTCGGCCGGCGCGCTTGCCATGGCGCGCTGCCTTGCCGACGTTACGGCCCGTATCCCGGCGAGCGGACGGCTGCGCTACCTGAGCGACGCGGAGAATGCCGAACTGCTGGGCTGGGATGCCGAAAAATATCGCCAGAAGCTCAACCGGGCAGGGCAGGCGCTGCAATGAGCGGAAGAAACGACGCGCTCGTCGTCGGCATCGACATCGGCACATCGGGGGCGCGCGCCGTCGCCATGACGCCCGACGGCGCGATCGTCGCGTCTGACGCTGCCAGACTTTCAGCCTTCTCGGACGATCACCGCGATCCTGTCGGCTGGTGGAAGGCGGTGCAGGCGGCACTCGGCGGCGTGCTCGCGGCGGTCGAACGCGGAGCCATCCGGGCGATCAGCGTCGATGGCACCTCGGGCACCATGCTGCCGGTCGCCGCCGACGGCGCGCCGCTGGCTCGTCCGATGATGTACAACGATCCGGTTGGCGATACCGCAATCCTTGCGGCGATTGCCGCCCACGCGCCCAAGGAAAGTGCCGCGCACGGCGCCACATCCGGTCTTGCCAAGGTGCTGACATTCCAGTCGCTGCCCGGTGTCTTTCGGATCATCCACCAGGCCGATTGGCTGGCCGGACATTTTACCGGACTCTACGACGTGTCCGACGAGAACAATGCCTTGAAAACCGGCTACGATCCGGTCGCCCGGTGCTGGCCGGAGTGGATCGAAAAGACCGGTGCGCGGACCGGATTTCTGCCGGAGGTGCTGCCGGCCGGCGAGCCGGTCGCGACGATCTCGGCGGCGGCTGCCGAAGCACTCGGCCTTTCGCGCGAGGTGGTCGTCGTTGCCGGCACCACCGACGGCTGCGCCTCGTTTCTGGCCACCGGTGCCGATCGGCCGGGCGATGGCGTGACCGCGCTCGGGACGACCTTGACGGTGAAGCTGCTGTCCGACCGGCCGCTGTTTGCTCCGGAATATGGGCTCTACAGCCACCGCATCGGCGACATGTGGCTGGCCGGCGGCGCGTCCAACACCGGCGGCGTCGTGCTGGCTGAACATTTCTCCGCCGAAGAGATCGAGGCGCTTTCCGCGCGCATCGATCCGGCTGGCGATACCGGGCTCGACTACTATCCGCTGACGAAGCCGGGTGAGCGTTTTCCCATCGCCGACCCGAATTTGGAGCCGCGCCTGACACCGCGACCGCAGGATGATGCGATCTTCCTGAAGGCGATCTTCGAGGGCATTGCCGGCATCGAAAGTCTTGCCTACGGCAGGCTGACGGCGCTCGGCGGCCCGAAGCTCGGCTCCATCCGCACCGTCGGTGGCGGAGCAAAAAATGCGGCGTGGTCGGCGATCCGGGCGCGCAAGCTCGGCGTGCCGTTCCTGACGGTGCGTTCCGAAGAGGCGGCAGCCGGCACGGCGCGGCTGGCGCTGATGGGCGCAAGACAGGCAGGTGTATTATGACGACCGAGATCGCCGGCCTTGCCGATATCGCCGATCGCTACGATGCCTTCCTCATCGACCAGTTCGGCGTGCTGCGCGACGGGCGCGGGCCCTATGCGGGGGCAGCCGAGACGCTGGTGCGGCTGAAGGACCATGGCAAGCGCCTCATCATTCTCTCCAATTCCGGCAAGCGTTCGGCGGAAAACGATCGTCGCCTCGTCGATCTCGGCTTCGTCGCCGGCAGCTGGGACTGGTTTTTGACCTCGGGCGAGGTCGCCTGGCAGATGCTGAAGAAAGAGGGTACCGAGGCCGGCGGGCTCGTGAAGAAGTGCCTGTTGATCAGCCGCGACAACGATCTTTCGCCGGTGAAAGGGCTCGACCTAGAGCGCACCGAAAGCGGCGCGGATGCGGACGTCGTGCTGCTCGCCGGCAGCGAGGGCGATGTGCTGCCGCTTTCGCATTACGAGGCGCTGCTGGCGCCAGCTGCGCGGCGCGGCGTGCCGTGCCTCTGCACCAATCCCGACAAGGTGATGCTGACCGGAACCGGAACGGCCTTCGCAGCCGGACGGATTGCGGAACTCTATGAGGAACTCGGCGGCACGGTGCGCTGGATCGGCAAGCCCTTCGGCGACATCTACGATTTCGCGCTCGATTTCCTCGGTCGTCCCGATCCGTCGCGCGTCTGCGCCATCGGCGACAGCATCGAGCACGATATCGCCGGTGCCGCGGGTGCCGGCCTTGGCTCGGTGCTGGTGACCACGGGCATCCTGGAGCACGCCACCGGCGCGGAACGGCAAAAGCTCTTTGCCGAGCACGGCGCGACACCTGATTTCATCCTTCCGAAATTCCTCTGGTAGTCAGGAGTATCGCCTTGGCTTTCACGCTGTCGCTCAACACCAATCCGCTGGTCAACCGCTTTGCCGAGCCCGATGACCTGATCGAGACGATCGGCGAGGAAATCCGCATCGGCCACGTGCAGTTGACGCACGAGTTCGTCAATCCGGGTTGGCCGGCGGCGACGATCTCCAAGACCATACGCCAATTCCGGGCAGCGCTTGGCCGCACCGGCGTGAAGATCACCTCGGGCATGACCGGGCCCTATGGCAGGCTCAATCATTTCGGCCATCCGGATCCGGATGTGCGGCGTTACTACGTCGACTGGTTCAAGACCTTCGCCGACATATCCGCCGAGTTGGGCGCGTCCGGCATGGGCACGCAGTTCGCGATCTTCACGCTCAGGGATTATGACGATCCGGCCCGGCGCGAGGCGCTGATGAAGATCGCCATCGATTGCTGGCGCGAGGTGGCGGAGCACGGCAAGGCTGCCGGCCTTTCCTATGTGTTCTGGGAGCCGATGTCGGTTGGCCGCGAGTTCGGCCACACGATCGCCGAATGCCGCGCGCTCGACCAGCGGCTTGCCGAGGCGGAGCTGGCGATCCCTATGAAGATGATGGTCGATATCGACCACGGCGACGTCACGTCCTCCGACCCTGATGATATCGACCCCTATGCCTGGGCTGGCGCGTTCCCCCAGCGCTCGCCGATCATCCACATCAAGCAGTCGTCGATGAACAAGGGCGGCCACTGGCCGTTCACCGCCGCCTACAACAGGGACGGGCGCATCACGCCGGAAAAGCTGATCGACGCGGTCAGGGCTGGCGGCGGCACGGACAACGAGATCTGCCTGGAGCTGTCCTTCCGCGAGCGCGAGCCGACCGATCACAACGTCGTCGATATGATCCGCGAATCCGTGGCTTTCTGGGAGCCCTACATTGACACCGGGTTCAATCGACCGTCAAAATCACACTGAAAGATCACAAAGTATCATTCTTGATATTGAAATATAACATTCAAGTGTTATCTTCCCAGGCATGATGGCGTGCTCCCGCGCCTTCGGATCGAGGCGGATGGCGATGAAGCCGGAAGACAGGCGACAGGCGGTCATGGATGTTTTGATGGAGGCCGGCACGGCGTCCGTCGAGGATCTGGCGCTGCGCTTTGGCGTCAGCAAGATGACCGTTCATCGCGACCTCGACGACCTCGAGCAGGCCGGTCTGTTGCGCAAGGTGCATGGTGGCGCGTCGATCCAGTCGAGCCCGCAGTTCGAAAGTGATTTCCGCTATCGCGAGAAGATTGCCGCCGCCGAGAAGAGCCGCATCGCCGAATATGCAGCCGGTCTGATCGAGCCGGGACAGAGCATCCTCATCGACGACAGCTCGACGGCCGGAGCGATCGCGGCCTTCATCCGGGACATCAGGCCGCTCACCGTCATCACGAACAATCTTGGCGTCATCGCCAGCCTGTCGGGCGCGCCCGGCATCAACGTGATCGCGCTCGGCGGCCAGTACAGTAAGAAATTCAATGGTTTCTTCGGCATAGTCACCGAAGAGGCGCTACGTTCGCTGCGCGTCGACATCGCCTTCCTTTCCAGTTCCGCGGTCGCGGGAACGGCAGCCTTCCACCAGGACCAGGAGGTCGTGCAGGCCAAGCGCCTGATGGTGAAGTCGGCCGCGCGCAAATATCTCATGGTGGATCACGACAAGTTCGGCCGGTCCGCCCTTCATTTCCTGACCGGGCTCGACGCCTTCGACGCGGTGCTGACCGGCGCCGAGGTGGCGGACGAGCATGCCGAGGCGCTCGGCGAAGCCGGTATTCGCCTGGTCCAGGTCGACACACGAAAAATATCGGAGAAAACATGACCAAGCCGCAGCTCTGGGTGGGCACAAGCTGGAAGATGAACAAGACGCTGACGGAGGCCATGGTCTTTGCCGATGGGCTGGCCGCCGCCGACGCTACGCGCGATGAGCGCATCCAGCGTTTCGTCATCCCGCCTTTTACCGCCGTTCGCCAGGTCAAGGAGCGGCTGGCCGCAACCAGCGTCAAGGTCGGCGCGCAGAACATGCACTGGGACGATGCCGGTGCCTGGACCGGCGAAGTGTCGCCGGTGATGCTGCGGGATTGCAATCTCGACGTCGTCGAACTCGGTCACAGCGAACGCCGCGAGCATTTCGGCGAGACCGACCGGACCGTCGGCCTGAAGACGGCGGCAGCCGTGCGCCATGGCCTGGTGCCGCTGATCTGCATCGGCGAGACGCTTGCCGAGCGCGAAGCGGGCGAGGCGGATGCCGTGTTGAAGCGGCAGGTGGAAGGGGCGCTGGAACTGCTGGAAGGCGATGCCCGCAAAGCGACTGTCCTGCTTGCCTATGAGCCGGTCTGGGCGATCGGCGTCAACGGCATCCCGGCAACATCCGATTATGCCGACGAGCGCCACAAGCGCATCGCCGATGTGGCTGAAGCCGCACTCGGCGTGCGCGTGCCCGTGCTCTACGGCGGCAGCGTCAATCCCGGCAATTGCGAGGAACTGATTGCCCAGAAGCATATCGACGGCCTGTTCATCGGCCGCTCGGCCTGGGACGTCAACGGCTATCTCGACATTCTCAAGCGTGTCTCCGGGGCGATCTGAGTCCCCCGCACGCCAACCAAAACGACGGAAAGGAACCATCATGAAGATCGCAATCGGAGCAGACAGCGCCGGCAAGCCCTTGCTCGACGTCATCGCCGCGCACCTGAAGAGCAAAACCGGCCTCGAGGTCAGCGACCTCAGCCAGTCCGGCTTTTACGCCGACCTGTCGCAGAAGCTGGCGCAGACCATCGTCGACGGCGAGAACGAGCGCGGCATCCTGTTCTGCGGCACCGGGATCGGCGTCTGCATCTCGGCCAACAAGGTGCCGGGCATCCGCGCCGCGCTGACCCACGACACCTATTCCGCCGAGCGGGCGGCCAAGTCGAACAACGCCCAGATCATCACCATGGGCGCCCGCGTCATCGGACCCGAGCTGGCCAAGTCGATCGTCGACGCGTGGCTCGCCTCCGAGTTCGACCCGAACGGCCCTTCGGCCGGCAATGTCGACGCGATCGATCGTCTCGACGCGGCGAAGTAATTCGATCGAGCAACGGAGCGTTTCCGGCCCGATCCGGCCCGGGAGACGCTCCATCTGCCTGCTTCAGACATGTCCAGCGCAAACCGTCTAGCGCGTTTGCTGGAGATACGCTGATACCGCAATGCACGTTGATCCTCCCTCGCGCATTGCGGCGAGACGCCCGGCAGAGATGCCGGGCGTTTTCATCTCCAGCCAATACTGGGTGATCCGGCGCTGCGCGCTTGACGAGGCTTCTGCAAATATTTGAATATTCTTGCATTCCGTCAACGAGGAATGCTGCCCCATGTCCGACGCCACCACGACATCGTCCCATCCAGCAGCCCATCGGCTGGCCCGCATGAGCGGCCGCGATACCCACGAACATCATCGCACCGCAACGACGCTCGAGCTTCTGTTCGACCTGACCTTCGTCATCGCCTTCAGCCTTGCGGCGTCGCAGCTTGCGCATCTGATGGCCGAAGGACATTTCAAGGCGGGGTTGATCGGCTTTACGCTCGCGATCTTCGCCATCTGCTGGGCCTGGATCAATTTTACCTGGTTTGCGTCCGCCTATGACACCGACGACTGGGTGTTTCGCTGCGTCACCATGGTGCAGATGGTCGGCGTGCTGATCCTGGCGATCGGGCTTCCGGCCATGTTCCACTCGATCGACGTGGGCGGGCATCTCGACAATGGCGTGATGGTGCTCGGCTATGTGGTGATGCGCGTGGCGATGATCTTCCAGTGGCTGCGCGCCACCCGCCAGGATCCGCTCAGGCGCGAGGCCTGCATGACCTATGTGATCGCCATCGGCATTGCCCAGCTTGGCTGGATCGTTCTGATCTTCTTCGATTTCTCGCTCACGGTGTCCATTGCCATGGTGGTGGTGCTGACGGCGATCGAGATGCTCGGGCCCTATATCGCCGAGACGCGGCATGGCGGCACGCCCTGGCATGCGCACCACATCGCCGAACGCTACGGGCTTCTTGCGATCATCGCGCTTGGCGAGGGCGTCGTCGGCACAGTCGCCTCGATTACCGCCGTCGTCGACGGGGAGGGGTGGAACCTCGACGTCGCGCTCGTCTGCCTCGCCGGCACCGGGCTCACCTTCGGCATGTGGTGGATCTACTTCCTGTTGCCGAGTGCGGAGGTGCTGCATGCGCACCGCCGGCGCTCCTTCGTCTGGGGCTATGGCCACATGTTCATCTTTGCGGCGATCGTGGCGACCGGCGCCGGCCTGCATGTCGCCGCCTATTACATCGAGCATAAGGCGCATATCGGCTCGCTGGCAACGGTGCTCACCGTCGCCGTTCCGGTCGGGGCCTATATCGGCCTGGTCTACGGCATGTATGCCTATCTGCTCAGGCAGGCAGAGGCGCTGCACGCGTGGTTGCTCGCGGGAACCGCCCTGTTGCTGGCGACGTCGATCGCGGCTGCGATCGCCGGCGTCGACATGGCGGTCTGCCTTGTTATCCTGATGTTCGCGCCGTTCGTCACCGTCGTCGGGTTCGAGGCGGTTGGTCACCGCCACCGCATGGCGGCGCTGGAACGGTGCCTTGCAGAGGCCGAGCCGGCGCATTGAGCGTCGGGGAATTGTCGAGTCGAAACAGCGGCCTAAGCGTCGGTGCTTGCAGGTCGATTCAGGTGCTTCAGAGGTTGATTCAAGAAGGGCATCGCTTTCGCCCGCGTCGGTGTTTCACTCGTTTGGCGCAGCGTTGCCCCTGACCCTAGCCCTCTCCCCGTAAACGGGGAGAGGGAACTGTCGAGCATGCGGCGTACGCTTTCACGCGCCGCGCGCCTTGAAATCCATTCCGTCGGTCAGGGTTATCGGATGACGATGCTGGACGCGAGCGCGTGCCACGCATGTCCTTCTCCCCGCCAGCCGGGGAGAAGGTGGCCGGCAGGCCGGATGAGGGGCTGCCGGTCACGGTGTCGCTGTCTTGAGATCAGGCGTTGACCAGCGCCAGTTTGGCGCGGGCGTCGAGGATCTGGGCGCAGGCATTGGCGGCCTCTTCGCCCTTCGTCACGAAATGTTCGCGGAAGAAGGCGATCAGCGGCGCGCTTTCCTGGAAATTGTGCGGCGTGAGCACGGCGGACAGCACCGGCACGTCGGTGTCGAGCTGGACGCGCATCATGCCGTCGAGCACCGTGCCGGCAACAAAATCATGCCGGTAGATGCCGCCGTCGACGACGAAGGCGGTGCCGAGGATCGCGGCGTAGCGGCCGGTCCTTGCGAGCTTCTGAGCGTGCAGCGGGATTTCGAGCGCGCCCGGCACGTCGAAGATCTCGACGTCGGCGGCAGAACCGCCGAGCTTCGTCCACTGCGCGATGAAGGCATCGACGCAACGGTCGACGATGTCTGCATGCCAGCGGGCACGGACAATCGCGATCTTGGCGGTGGGGTGGGAAAGAATAGTCATGGTCTCGGCCTTCCAGGGTTTGGCGTTTCCAATTTTCCCGTCGGGCGAACATGCATGCGCGCGAAACCCCGTGCGCGGGGTTCACGTTCCTGCTTGCTCTCTTCCATCCGGACTTTAACCGTCGGCTCCGGAATCTGACCGGATCTGCTGACCCCTGGAACCGTTGCCGACTCCAAGGCGCTCGCGGGCTTCGATCCCTGCATGTTTCCTTAAACCTCACTGATTTAAGGACAAAACATGCAGCACGTTAAGTTCTACAGCGACCTTTGCGCGTCTGTATAACGCGCGGCGCTGTAGTGATCGCTACCGCCGGTGGGGAGTTTCACCCCGCCCTGAGAACAGGGCCGACTATATAGAACGGCCACGCGGGGTCAAACGCGTGGCGCGACGAAAATCCTGGAAATTACGACAGATTTTTCCAAGACCGGGCGCTGCCGGGCGAAATGGTTCCGGCAGCGCTCGGTCTTTGCACGTCCGATCTTACTCGCGAATGACGAGCAGATCCTTGGCGGCGAAGCGCAGCGTGACGTTGTCGCCGTAGGCGGGCGGCGTCAGGCCGGGATCGTTGAACATGTCGAAGGAGATGACGTCGCCGCCAATGCGCAGCTTTGTGCGGATGACCGAGCCGAGGAAGCTGGTCGAAACCACCTCGCCGGTGAGCGCGGTATCACCCTTGGCGCTGTCGGCGATCGAGCCCGCCTCCGGGCGCAGCGCCAGCGAAATGGGGTCGCCGCCCTTCATGCCGGAAATCGGCTCCTTCAGCGATACCTTTTGGTCGCCGATGGCAACGGTGCCCGTGGCCGGATCTGCCACCTTGGCCTCGATGATGTTGAGCGTGCCGACGAAGGAGGCGACGAAGCGGGTGGCGGGCGTGTTGTAGATCTCGAAGGGCGTGCCGATCTGGTCGGCGCGGCCCGAATTCATCACTACGATGCGGTCGGAGATCGACAGTGCCTCTTCCTGGTCATGGGTGACGAAGACGGTGGTGATGCCGAGCTGCTGCTGGATCTGGCGGATTTCCTCGCGCAGCGACACGCGGATCTTGGCGTCGAGGGCCGACAGCGGCTCGTCGAGCAACAGCACCTGCGGCTTGGCGGCAAGCGCGCGGGCAAGCGCCACGCGCTGCTGTTGGCCGCCGGAGAGCTGATAGGGAAAACGATCGGCCAGGTGCTCGAGCTTGATCAGGCTGAGCATCTGCTTGACGCGCGCGTCGATCTCCGCCTTAGGCGCGCCGGCAACCTTCAGGCCGAAGGCGACGTTGTCGGCGACGTTCATGTTCGGGAACAGCGCATAGGCCTGGAATACCATGCCGATGTTGCGCTGGTTCGGCTTCAGCGTGCCCTGGTCCTTGCCGTTGATGACGATGGATCCGCTGGACGGCATCTCGAAGCCGGCGATCATGCGCAGCACGGTCGTCTTGCCGCAGCCCGACGGGCCGAGGAACGAGACGAATTCGCCCTTCTCGATCGACATGTCGAAGCCATGCACGACCTGCACGGGGCCGAAGGATTTCTGGATGTTGGTCAGTGTCAGGAAACTCATATGGACCGATCCTCAGGCCTTGGGAGGCGCGCTTTTTTGAAAGCGCGAGACGAGCTGGATGAGGCCGAGGCAGCCCCAGGTGATGCCGAACGCGATGACGGCGAGAGCGGCTGGCTCATAGGCGCGGTTGGCGCCGAGAAGCTGCATGTACGGACCGAAGGCCGGCCGGTTCAGAAGTGCTGCCATGGTGAATTCGCCGATGACGATGGCAAATGTCAGGAAGGCACCGGAGAGCACCGCGACCAGGACGTTCGGCAGAATGATCCGCCCGAGAATGGTCGCCCAGCCTGCCCCGAGGCTCTGGGCGGCTTCGGTGAGCGTCGCGATGTCGATCGTGCGGAGCCCGGTATCCACCGCCCGGTACATGTAGGGCAGGGCGAGGATGGCGTAGCCGAACATCAAAAGCACGTTGGTGCCGAAGATCGATCCGGTCAAAGGCAGCCAGCTCGAGGTGTTGTAGAGACGGATGTAGCCGAAAACGATCACGATCGCCGGGATGACGAGCGGCAGAAGCGTGATGAACTCGATGTAGGGCCGCAGCCGCGGCAGCTTCAGGCGAACCCAGTAGGCCGTGGGCACCACCAGCAGAACGCCGAACAGGATCGTGAACAGCGCCTGCATGATCGAATAGGTGAAGGTCTCCTGAAAGCGCGGATCGCTGAAGACCTTGCCATAGGCGTCGAAGGAATACTCGCCGCGACGCATCTTCAAGGAGAAGTTCGTCATGCCGATCAGCGGCAGGGTGAAATAGAGGAGGCCGAAAACGAGGGCCCCCCAGGCCCAGATCTTCTTCATTTCAGCCACCTCTCGCTGCGGGCGCGAAGCCAGATGTAGATCGCGTTGGCGATGCCGGTCACGACGATCATGCCGAAGGCGAGCGCGTAGCCGAGATGCGGATTGCCGAGAACGTCGCCGCGGATCTGGGCGAAGAGCAGGATCGGCACGATCGACAGCGACGAGCCGGTGAGCGCGATCGCGGTCGCAACCGCGCCGAAGGCATTGGCGAACAGGAGTGCCAGCGTGCCGAGCAGCGAGGGCAGAAGGATCGGAAAGGCGACCATGCGCCAGTATTGCAGGCCGGTGGCGCCGAGAATTTCGGCCGCCTCGCGCCATTCGCGCTTCAAGCCGTCGAGCGCCGGGGTGATGATCAGGATCATCAGCGGGATCTGGAAGAACAGATAGGTGACGGTCAGCCCCCAGAAGGACAGGAGGTTGAAGCCGAGCAGCCTCAGGTCGAGGCCGAAGTTGGAGCGCAGGAAGACGGTCAGGATGCCGACGGGGCCGAGCGTCGCCAGAAAGGCGAAGGCGAGCGGCACGCCGGCGAAGTTCGAGGCGACGCCGGAAAAGGTCAGCAGCGGCCCGCGGATCCATTTCGGCAATCCGCCGAAGACGACTGCGGACGCAATCGCAAAGCCGATCAGGCAGCCGAGAAGCGCCGAGGCGATGCTGATCTTGATGGAGATCCAGTAGGCCGAGAGGATCGAGGGCGTGAACAGGCCGATGATGTTGTCGAAGGTGAAGCCGCCCTCAGGCGTCTGGAAGGCGCCGACCACGATCTTCATCGTCGGCAGAATGAGAAACAGCAACACGAACGCCGCAAAGGGCAGGACGCCGAGCCAGTGAAGCGGAAGGCGGCGCGCAGGTGGCCTGGCGCCGGTGTGAGCAGATGACATTCCGTTCGCCCCGAGATGCCGCGCTACGGACGCGGTCGTTCATTGAATTTTCTACAGCGACCTTTGCGCGTCCTCCCGACGCGCAAAGGTCGCTGTAGCACATTGAATTGCTGCATGTTTTCGTCCTCATGTCGAGGAGGACGAGGAAAGATGCGAGCGATATCGCATCTGCCCCGGCCGGAAAACCGGCCGGGGCAGCATGGTTGTGGAAACGCTTACTGAACGTTGGCGCCGACGACGGAATCCCATGCGCCGGTGACGGCTGCCTTGTTGGCGTCGACTTCCTCGAGCGTCGGGAAGTAGGCCTTCTCATAGGCTGCTGCCGGCGGCAGGGCGTCGATCAGTTCCTGCGGAACCTTGCCGGCCTTGACCATGGCGTTGAAGCGGGTCGGGTGGCAGAAGCCCTTGAGCCAGCCGAGCTGACCTTCGTCCGAATAGAGGTGCTCCATCCACAGCTTTGCTGCGTTCGGGTGCGGCGCATAGGCCGAGATGCCCTGAACGTAGACGCCGGCGAGAACGCCGCTGGCCGGAACGACGACTTCGGTCGGCGGGTTGCCGTTGAGCGTCTTTGCCCAACCGAGTGCGTTGTAGTCCCAGGCAACGATGATCGGGGTCGAGCCCTGGGCGAGCGTGCCGGACTTGCCGATGACAGGAACGAAGTTGCCGGCCTTGTTGAGCTCGGCGAAGTAGCCGAGACCGGCTTCGCCGGCTTCCTTGCCCGACTTTGCGCCCTTGGCAAGACCAGCGGCGAGAACGCCGAGGATCGCCTGGTTGGAAGCGCGCGGGTCACCGGCAAGAGCGACCTGACCGGCATATTCCGGCTTCAGGAGGTCGGCCCAGTCCTTCGGCGCTTCCTTGACGAGGTCCTTGTTCACCAGGAACGACATGACGCCGTAGTAGTCGCCGTACCAGTAGCCTTCGGCGTCCTTGACGCTGTCGGGAATTTCGTCCCAGGTCGAGACCTTGTAGGGCTGCAGCAGGCCTTCGGCCTTCATCTGCGGGCCGAAGGCGAGGCCGACGTCGATGACGTCAGGAGCCTGCGGGCCCTTGTTGTCCTTGTTGGCCTTGACTGCCTCGACTTCGTCGGCAGAGCCGGCGTCGGGGTTCAGTTCGTTGACCTGGATTTCCGGATACTTGGCCTTGAAGGCGGCGATCACGTCGCCATAGCCGCACCAGTCGTGGGGCAGGGCGATCGTGGTCAGCATGCCTTCCTTCTTGGCAGCTTCGATGAGCTCTGCGCTCGGCTCGGCAGCGGCAATGGCCGTCGTTGCCAAGAGAATGGCGGTGGAAAGCGAGAGCAGTCGTTGAGTCGTTGAAATCACTGGTGTTCTCCTTATGGGTTTTCAGTCAATTTCGGCGATGCTGTTAAAGAGATGCTATGAAACTTGTGTGACAGCGATCCGTCTGATCGCGCCGCGCATGTCGTTGGAAGAACAAATCTTTTTCCGACACGGCGCCTTCACTGAAACACATGTGCATAAAACTTCGTGAACGTTCCGGCTGTCCCTCCTAAACCGGTTTGCGAAAGATGCGGGTCGAATCGAACAGCCCCTCGAGCGTCTTCATACGGTCGCGGGTCGCGTCCCAGTTGGAGCTCTGAACGGCTTCGATCAACGCTTCGACCAGAAACAGGATCACCACCGAGCTGTCCCAGGCGGAGGGGATCTCGATCTGCGAGCGAAAAACCTTGGAGGCGGATTTCGCCACCGGCGAGCTCCAGCGATCGGTGAAGAGCACGATCTCGACGCCGCGTTCGCGCGCCGACTTCGCCAGCGTCTCCATTTCCTGTTCGTAGCGGCGGATGTCGAAGAGAATCAGTACGTCGCCATGGCGCATGTCGAGCACGTAATGCGGCCAGGCGCTGGCATTGGAGGCGATTTCGGTGACGCCGGGACGGATCACCTGCAGGTGGGTGAAGAGATAATCGGCAACGGCGCGGGTGATGCGGCCGCCGAGCAGATAGACGTTGCGCTTGCGATCGGCGATGAGCGCCACCGCTTCGTCGAATTCCTGCGGCTCGATCTGCGACAGTGTCTCGCGCATGTTGTTCATGGCGGCATCGGCAAAGCGGTTGAGCGTATGGGTGCCCGGCGCGCTCGCCGCCCAGCGGTCATGCTTGGTGATCGGGTTGGAAATCGTCGCTTCCAGCTCCTGGTGCAGCCGCGACTGGAAATCGGGAAAGCCTTTGAAACCAAGCTTTTGCACCATGCGTGCGACGGTTGGCGTCGACACGCCGGCATTCTCGGCGACCGTGGTGATCGAACCGAGCCCGGAGACCGGATAATTGTCGAGAAGCGTCTCTGCCAACTGTCGCTCCGCGCGGGTCAGCGCGGCGAAGTGGGCATTGATCACATCCGACACCGTCGTGGATGTCGCCTTGCTGGTCACGCTGTCTCCCCTGAACTGGTCTAACGCCAGTTTGTGACAGATTAAACATCGCTGTCACAATTGGAGTCAATCGCAATTTTGAAGAGATCGTTTCAGATTTCGATTGACACTGGTCGATCTCTGAACAAATCTTTTCATTAACGAACGTCTAACGGGGCAAGAGGGGATGCCGGTGTTGACGCGACTTTTGACCGATACAGATGGCGAACCGGTTGCAATCGAGAACGCCGCCGCAAAAGGCGATATCGTTCTCGTGTGCGAACATGCCTCGCGCCGGGTACCGGAGCGCCTCGGCTCGCTTGGCCTTTCGCAGCAGGCGCTCGAAAGCCACATCGCCTGGGACCCGGGCGCACTCGCGGTGGCCGAACTTCTCTCGCGCAAGCTTGATGCCGCTCTCATCTATCAGCGCTTCTCGCGCCTTGCCTATGACTGCAACCGTCCGCCGGAGGCGGAGGGCGCGATGCCTGTCGTCAGCGAAGTCTACGAGGTTCCGGGAAATCGCGACATGGCTGGGGATGAGCGACAGGCGCGGGTCGACGAGATCTACCTGCCGTTCCACGACGCCATCAGCCGGTTCGTCACCGAGCGCAAGGACAATGGTCGCCCGCCCGTGGTCGTCACCATGCATTCGTTCACGCCCATCTATTTCGGCAAGCCGCGCTCCGTGGAGGTCGGCATCCTGCACGACGCCGACAGCCGGCTCGCCGACCAGATGCTGACCTTCGCCACCAGGGGCAAGGTCGCCTACGACATCCGCCGCAACGAGCCCTACGGGCCGGCCGACGGCGTGACGCACAGTCTGATCGAGTACGGCGTCCACAACGGATTGGCGAATGTGATGATCGAGATCCGCAACGATCTCATTCGAAACGAGATCGGCCAGAGGGTCATGGCCGATTATCTGGAAGGGCTGCTCAGCAAAGGCGTGGCAGCACTTTCAGCACAATAAAAGACCCTGGGGAGCGGCATAGCCGCGGTCCTGTTCCGGCCAGCCGGGGCGGGTAGTGATGGGATCCTGCCGCAATGGGGTGGCGGGGTCGGAGAAATCAGGGGAAGAAATATGTCAGACTACAGTGATCACGACAAAAAGCAGGACATGCAGGTCCTGCACTCGATGGGCTATGCCCAGGAGCTCGAGCGGCGCATGAGCCAGTTCTCGAACTTCGCGGTCTCGTTCTCGATCATCTGCATTCTCTCCGGCGGCATCAATTCGCTGGCCCAGGCGACGTCGGGTGCGGGTGGGGCCGCAATCGGCATCGGCTGGCCGCTCGGCTGCTTCATCTCGCTCGTCTTTGCCGTCGCCATGGCGCAGATCAGCTCCGCCTATCCGACCGCCGGCGGGCTTTATCACTGGGGCTCGATCCTCGGCAACCGCTTCACCGGCTGGCTGACCGCCTGGTTCAACCTGCTCGGTCTCGTCACCGTTCTCGGTGCCATCAATGTCGGCACCTACTACTTCTTCATGGGCTCGTTCGGCACGCCGTATTTCGGCCTTGCCGATACGACGCTGACCCGGATCGTCTTCCTGGCCGTCATCACCGGCGCGCAGGCGCTGGTCAACCACATGGGCATCGGGCTGACGGCCAAGCTCACCGACTTCTCGGGCTACCTGATCTTCGCGACGTCGATCCTGCTTGCGCTCGTCTGCCTGGTTGCCGCCGACAGCTACGATATCGCGCGCCTCTTCACCTTCTCCAACTATTCCGGTGAAGCCGGCGGCAACGTCTGGCCGACGACCTCGGGCTCCTGGGTCTTCCTGCTCGGCCTGCTTCTGCCGATCTACACAATCACCGGCTACGATGCCTCGGCGCACACTTCGGAAGAGACCGTCAAGGCCGCCGAATCCGTGCCGCGCGGCATGGTCTCGTCGGTGCTGTGGTCGGCGCTGTTCGGCTACATCATGCTTTGCTCCTTCGTGCTGATGCTGCCGAACATGGACGAGGCCGCCAAGCAGGGCTGGAACGTGTTCTTCTGGGCGATGGACGCGCAGGTTCACCCTGTCATCAAGGACGTGCTCTACCTCGCCATCCTCGTCAGCCAGTGGCTGTGCGGCCTGGCGACCGTGACCTCGGTCTCGCGCATGATCTTCGCCTTCTCGCGTGACGGCGGCCTGCCGGCATCCAAGGCTCTGGCCAAGGTCAGCCCGACCTACCGCACGCCGGTTGCGGCGATCTGGACCGGTTCGATCCTCGCCGTGCTGTTCGTGTGGGGCTCGTCGCTGGTCGCGATCGGCGAAACGCCGGTCTACACCATCGTCGTGTCGTGCACGGTCATCTTCCTGTTCTTCTCCTTCGCGATCCCGATCACGCTCGGTCTCTTCGCCTGGGGCACCTCGAAGTGGGACAAGATGGGTCCGTGGAACCTCGGCGAGGGCATGTTCAAGCTCTTCGCGGTGCTGTCGATCATCGCCATGGCGCTGATCTTCATCCTCGGCATCCAGCCGCCGAACGACTGGGCGCTCTACATCACCGTCGGCTTCCTGGTCCTGACCGCGATCATCTGGTTCGGCCTTGAAAGCCGCCGCTTCCGCGGCCCGCCGATCGGCGAAGAAGTCGCCCGTCGCCAGGCCGAAATCGCCGCTGCCGAAAAGGCCGTCGGCCAAGTCTAAGCAACAACAAAATGGGCGGGAGCGCATCTGCAGCTTCCGCCTTTCTTTTTGCGGCCACGGGAACGGCCGCTTGCCGAAACATGGGATGAATTTTGATGAGCTATTCGTTTGAGCAATTGAAAGAGGATGTTGCCGCCGGCCGCATCGATACGGTTCTCGCCTGCCAGGTCGACATGCAGGGCCGGCTGATGGGCAAGCGCTTCCACGCGCAGTATTTCGTCGACAGCGCCTGGCAGGAAACGCATAGCTGCAACTACCTGCTGGCGACCGATATGGAGATGGAGACGGTCTCCGGCTACAAGGCGACGAGCTGGGAGAAGGGCTACGGCGACTATACGATGAAGCCGGACCTTTCGACGCTGCGCCGTATTCCGTGGCTCGAGGGCACCGCGCTTGTGCTCTGCGACATGCTCGACCACCACACCCACGAGGAAGTGCCGCATTCGCCGCGCGCGATCCTGAAGAAACAGGTCGCGCGGCTGGAGGCGATGGGCCTCAAGGCCTTCATGGCGAGCGAACTCGAATTCTTCCTGTTCGACCAGACCTATGACGACGCCCGCCAGTCCGGCTACCGCGACCTGCAGCTCGTCAGCGGCTACAACGAGGATTACCACATCTTCCAGACCACCAAGGAAGAAGACGTGATGCGGGCGATCCGCAACGGCCTGCAGGGCGCCGACATTCCGGTCGAGAATTCCAAGGGTGAAGCGTCGGCCGGCCAGGAAGAGATCAACGTGCGCTACGCCGACGCGCTGACGATGGCCGACCGCCATGCGATCATCAAGAACGGCTGCAAGGAAATCGCCTGGTCGCGCGGCAAGGCGATCACCTTCCTTGCCAAGTGGAACTATCAGGCCGCCGGCTCGTCCTCGCACATCCATCAGTCGCTGTGGAGCGCCGACGGCAAGACGCCGAAATTCTTCGACAAGGACGGCAAGCACGGCATGTCGGAGCAGATGCGGCACTATGTGGCCGGGCTCCTCAGCCACGCCAGCGAGATCACCTATTTCCTCGCGCCCTACATCAACTCCTACAAGCGCTTCATGGCCGGCACGTTTGCGCCGACCAAGGCGGTGTGGAGCAAGGACAACCGCACGGCCGGCTATCGCCTGTGCGGCGAGGATACCAAGGCGATCCGCATCGAGTGCCGCGTCGGCGGCTCCGACCTCAACCCCTATCTCGCTTTCGCGGCTTTGCTCGCGGCCGGCATTTCCGGTATCGAAGGCAAGATGGAACTGGAGGCGCCGTTTGTCGGCGACGCCTATGGCGGCAAGAATGTACGCGAAATCCCGCGCACCCTGCGCGCTGCGACCGAAGCGCTGACCGGCTCGAAGATGCTGCGCGCGGCCTTCGGCGACGACGTCATCGACCACTATGTGCGCGCCGCCGAGTGGGAACAGGAAGAATACGACCGCCGCGTCACCGACTGGGAAGTGGCGCGCGGTTTCGAACGGGCCTGAGGCGGCCTGTTAGTCACGTTTTCAGTGGCCGGTCCAAAGCCAGGGCCGGCCACCCGTCATTCGAAATGGAAGCAGGAAGACGATCATGAGCATGATCAAGTGCATTTCTCCGGTGAACGGAGAGGTTTATGCCGAACGCCCGGCGCTGCCGCTGGACATGGCAAAGCAGGTGGTTGCCCACGCCCGCCAGGCGCAGAAGGCCTGGGCCCGCCGTCCGCTGGACGAGCGCGTCAATCTGGTGCTGGCCGGTGTCACCCGCCTCAACGAGATGGTCGACGAGGTCGTGCCGGAGCTGGCGTGGCAGATGGGCCGGCCGGTGCGCTACGGCGGCGAATTCAAGGGCTTCAACGAGCGTTCGAACTATGTCGCCTCGATTGCCGCCGACGCGCTGAAGCCGATCCTCGTCGAGGACAGCGACCGCTTCGGCCGTCGCATCGAGCGCGAGCCGCATGGTGTCGTCTTCGTCATCGCGCCGTGGAACTACCCTTATATGACCGCGATCAACACGGTCGCGCCGGCGCTGATGGCCGGCAACACCGTCATCATCAAGCATGCGAGCCAGACCATCCTCGTCGGCGAGCGCATGGTGCGCGCCTTCGTCGAGGCGGGCGTTCCGGCCGACGTGTTCCAGAACGTCTTCCTCGACCACGAGACGACGGCGGCGCTGATTGCGGCGAAAAGCTTCGATTTCATCAACTTCACCGGTTCGGTCGAGGGCGGCCGGTCGATCGAGCGCGCGGCGGCCGGCACCTTTACCGGTCTCGGCCTCGAACTCGGCGGCAAGGATCCGGGCTATGTCATGGAGGATGCCGACCTTGACGCTGCGGTCGACACCCTGATGGATGGCGCCACCTTCAACTCCGGCCAGTGCTGCTGCGGCATCGAGCGCATCTATGTGCACGAGACGCTCTATGACGCCTTCGTCGAGAAGTCGGTCGCCTGGGTTTCGAACTACAAGCTCGGCAATCCGCTCGATCCGGACACGACGCTCGGCCCGATGGCGCACAAGCGCTTTGCCGCGACGGTGCGCGAGCAGATCGCCGACGCAATCGCCAAGGGCGCCAAGGCGCTGGTCGATCCGAAACTGTTCCCGCAGGACGACGGCGGCGCCTATCTCGCGCCGCAGGTGCTGGTCGATGTCGACCACTCCATGGCCTTCATGCGCGAGGAAACCTTCGGCCCGGCAGTCGGCATCATGAAGGTGAAGAGCGACAGCCAGGCGATCGAGCTGATGAACGATTGCCAGTACGGCCTGACGGTGTCGCTGTGGACCAAGGATGCGGGCCGCGCCTCGCGCCTTGGCCGCGACCTTGAGACCGGCACCGTGTTCATGAACCGCGCCGACTATCTCGATCCGGCGCTTTGCTGGACCGGCGTCAAGGAAACGGGCCGCGGCGGCTCGCTTTCGGTCATCGGCTTCCAGAACCTTACCCGTCCGAAATCCTACCATCTGAAGAAAGTCACAGCATGACGATCACCGCGAACTGGAGCTATCCGACCGCCATCAAGTTTGGCGCCGGCCGGATCAAGGAGCTTGCCGACCATTGCAAGGCGGCCGGCATGAAGAAGCCGCTTCTGATCACCGACCGTGGCCTGGCGCCGATGGCGATCACGCAGAATGCGCTCGATATCCTCGAGGCCAACGGCCTCGGCCGGGCGATCTTCGCCGATGTCGACCCGAACCCGAACGATGTGAACCTGGCGGCCGGCGTCAAGGCCTTCAAGGATGGCGGCCATGACGGCGTCGTCGCCTTCGGCGGCGGCTCCGGCCTCGACCTCGGCAAGTGCGTGGCCTTCATGGCCGGGCAGACGCGGCCCGTCTGGGACTTCGAGGATGTGGGCGACTGGTGGACGCGTGCGAGCGTCGAGGGCATCGCGCCGATCGTCGCCGTGCCGACGACCGCCGGCACCGGCTCGGAAGTCGGCCGCGCCAGCGTCATCACCAATTCGGCAAGCCATGTGAAGAAAGTGATCTTCCATCCGAAGTTCCTGCCCGCCGTCACCATCTGCGATCCGGAACTGACGGTCGGGATGCCGAAGGTCATCACCGCCGGCACCGGCATGGACGCCTTTGCCCATTGCCTGGAAGCCTATTCCTCGCCGTTCTACCACCCGATGTCGGCCGGCATCGCGCTCGAGGGCATGCGCCTGGTGAAAGAATATCTGCCGCGCGCCTACAAGGACGGCAGCGATATCGAGGCCCGCGCCAACATGATGAGTGCTGCCGCCATGGGGGCCGTGGCCTTCCAGAAGGGTCTTGGCGCCATCCATTCGCTCTCGCACCCTGTCGGCGCGATCTACAACACTCACCATGGCATGACGAATGCCGTGGTGATGCCGCCAGTGCTGCGCTTCAACCGTTCGGCGATCGAGGACAAGATCGTGCGGGCTGCCGCCTACCTCGGCATCTCCGGCGGCTTCGACGGCTTCTACGACTACGTGCTGAAGCTGCGCGAGGAGCTTGGCGTTCCCGACAAGCTTGCCGCACTCGGCGTCGGCACCGACCGCATCGACGAAATGTCGGAAATGGCGATCGTCGACCCGACCGCCGGCGGCAACCCGGTCGAACTGACGCTCGATGCGGCCAAGACGCTGTTCAGGGAGTGCATCTGAGCCCCGGTGGCTTGCCGGATGCCTCTGAGCGTTAATTTTTCTCAAAGCCCGGAAGCCCATGGTTTTCCGGGCTTTTTCGTGTTTCCGCCCGCGCCCCCGCGCGGGCGGGTGTTAATCTTCGCCCGCGAAAATTTCCGTTTCGTTAACCATGTTCTGAAAGGTTCTATTAAGCGGCACTGCTTGTTCGACGCTTCGGTCGGGCAGGGCGCGGGAACAGAGCAGAAAATGAGGAATAAGATGGCGGTCATCACTTTCGCCAATGCAAAGGGCGGCGCGGGCAAGACGACGGCGGCGCTGATCCTGTCGACGGAACTGGCAAGGCAGGGACACCGCGTTGTCGTCCTCGATGCCGATCCGCAGCGTTGGATCACCAGCTGGGCGGAAAACTCCGGCCAGATCGCCAATCTCTCGGTCATCTCCCACATCACGCCGGCCTCTCTCGAATGTCATATCCGGGAGATGAAGGACGAGGCCGACTACATCATCATCGACCTCGCCGGCGCCAAGGACCAGATCGTCGCGCTGGCGCTCGCCCTTTCCGACCAGGTGCTGATACCGGTGCAGGGCTGTGCCATGGATGCGCGCGGCGCCGTGCAGATCCTCGAGCTCATCCGCCAGATCGAGGAAAGAGCCCGCGTGCGCATCAACCATTCCGTCGTGCTTACCCGCGTCAATTCGCTGGTGACGACGCGGGCGTTGCAGACGATCAAGACACTGCTTGCCTCGCGCGGCGTCAGCGTGCTCGATACGCCGATCGTCGAACGCGTCGCCTATCGCGAAATCTTCGACTGCGGCGGAACGCTGCAGTCCATGGACGAAACCCGGGTCAGCAATCTCGACAAGGCACGTGAAAACGCCTTGGCCCTTGCCAGGGAAGTGCAGGCGCTGATGCCTGTAAAAGCCCGCCGTTCCTGGGCTTCGCGCGCCCCGGCCTGGGCGCGGCGCGCGGCCTGAACTGGCTGCACACGCATTCAGGACATTGACTTCAACCGGAATTGACGGACGTCAATTCCGGTTGAAACGCGTTGCGGTTACCCGAAATGGCTGTTTCCCGTAAGGCTTCCTTTACCATGGGCTTATACGAGTGCCGATGGAAAGTGATTGTACCTGAAGGCGGTTCGCCGGGGTGCAGATAGCCGCCATGATTGCGGCAAGGATTGCGGATCCGACCCCATGGTCTCCCGTCCAGCTTCCATGATCCAGCAAGAGCATGCAGGGAAGTCGCGCATGAAAACGGAACACGTCGCTGCCGGCAAGGAAGACATCGCCGGTCGTCTCAATTTCATGGCGCTCGACGATGCCGCCAAGGCTAGCCTGAAGGCCCTGAAGCCGATCCTCGAAAAGGAGCTGGCGCCGGCGCTCGACAAGTTCTACGCCCGGGTCAGGAAGACGCCGGAGACCAACCGCTTCTTCTCGTCGGATGCGCATATCAACCGCGCCAAGGGCGCGCAGGTTGGCCACTGGGCCAATATCGCGGACGCCAATTTCAACGACGAATACGGTGCGAAGGTTCGCACCATCGGCCAGGTGCATGCCCGCATCGGGCTCGAGCCGCGCTGGTACATCGGCGGCTACGCGCTGATCGCCGAGCACCTGATCACCGAGATCGTCAAGGCGCACTGGCCGAAGGGCGGCATGTTCTCGCGCCAGGCAACGTCGGCCGAAGAGATGAGCGCAATGCTGTCGAGCCTCGTCAAGGGCATGTTCCTCGACATGGATCTGTCGATCTCGGTCTATATGGACGCCTCCGACGTGACCAAGCAGCGCGCGGTCCAGGAAGAGGTGCTGGCAACCGAGCGCAAGCTCGTCAGCCAGACCTTCGGCGTGGCGCTGAAGAAGATTTCCGACGGCGATCTGACGGCGCGCATCGCGGCCGATCTTCCGGTCGCCTACGAGGAGCTCGGCGAGAACTTCAACCATGCGATCAGCGAGCTTGCCCGCGCGATCGGCGGCATAGAGGCCGGCGCCAGCCAGATCCATCTGAGCGCCAAGGAGATTGCGGCGGCTGCCGACGACCTCGCCAAGCGCACGGAGCGCCAGGCGGCCAACCTCGAGGAGACGGCTGCCGCCGTCGAGCAGGTGACGCGCACGGTCAAGCAGACGGCCGAAGGCGCCGATCAGGCGAATTCGACCGTGATCGCCGCCCGCGCCAATGCCGAGCAGAGCGGCGAGATCGTTACCCACGCGATCGAGGTGATGCAGGAAATCCAGACGTCGTCGGCGAGCATTGCCCGCATCGTCGACGTCATCGACGAGATCGCCTTCCAGACCAATCTGCTGGCGCTCAACGCCGGCATCGAGGCGGCGCGTGCCGGCGAGGCGGGCAGGGGCTTTGCCGTTGTCGCCTCCGAAGTGCGCGCGCTTGCCCAGCGCTGCGCCGATGCGGCCAAGGACATCCAGGGCCTGATCGCCAAGTCGCGCGGCCAGGTCGATGACGGCGTCAACTCGGTCAACCAGGTTGCCCAGTCGCTGCAGCAGATCGTTTCGCAGGTGGTCGAGGTCAGCTCGGTCTTCGGCAATATCCGCGCCAGCACCGCCGAACAGGCGCAGGGCCTGCAGGCGGTCAACACGGCCATCGGCCAGATGGACCAGATCACCCAGCAGAACGCCGCCATGGTCGAAGAGGCCAATGCCGCAAGCCAGGCGCTGACGGTGGAATCCGAACAGATCGCACTGAAGCTGAAGGCATTCCAGACATCGACCCAGGTCCACGTCGGCACCGCACCCGGCTATCGCCGCGTGGCCTGAGGCAGCACACCGCATTGCGGATCGCCGCATGTCGGCTGTCCGCAATGCGTACATCAGACGTGTTTCGGAGATCCGTCTGGGAGCGCCGAGACCGACTTGCTGTGCGGATCAACGGAAGGCTCAGCGCACAATCAACCTCATTCCTGTGCTTGTCACAGGAATCCAGGCAGCCAAGTCCTTGGCTGAAAGGCTTTTGATCGGACGGACGTCAGATCGCTGGATTCCGGCACAAGGCCGGAATGAGGAAAAAGCTGTGACCATCGCATAAAGGGACAGGGGCGGTACAGGCGTCTCGGCAAGCGGGACTGCCGAGGTCTGGCCGGTGACGTGACCACCTGCGCGCCAGCGAACAGACAGTCCCCGACGGCCTGTACCGTTATCACGAGTTCGCGGCCGTCGGCCTTCTGCGTTTCGAGACAGCTTCATCGAGTTGATTATCGTACTCGCGATCCGGAAAATTAATATCCCACATGAGGCGGCGCAGGTGCCCCGCGTCGATGTCCCGGTATCCCAGTTCTTCCAGTCGAAGCAGAAGCAACATGTGATCGGTCACGACGATCAACCGCGCGTGGCTGCCGACTTGAAGGAGCGCTGGCCGCATCGCTGCGTATGACTTGAAGCCAATGGATGAGGCGATCGCCTCGTCCAGGTGCGATGATTTGATCTGAGGGTAATGATCTCGGAGAGATTTCTTCAGGGTAGCAATGTTGGCAGACGAGAACCTAAGCTGCGGGTTCAGCATATGACGATCCGATGCTCTTGGCCGAAGTCTGCCGATTACGCTTCGACGTTGGTGAACATCATCGTCGGGTGATAGGTCAGCGGCCCTTCAACCCGGCAGCAGGTTTGGAGAGGCTTCCGCAGAGGAAGCTACACGTCGAAAATTCAACATTCAAGACTGGCGCCGGGTGATCTGCGGGCGGCTGTCATTAACCCGTGTCGACACCTTGCGATGCGGATCGCCGCTCGTCGGTCGTCCGTGTTGCGTGCACAAGACCTGCTTCGGAGGGCTGCCGAGAACCGCAATGGCTCAGTGATAGCCACAATCGACCTCATTCCTGTGCTTGTCACAGGAATCCAGGCAGCCAAGTCCTTGGCTGAAAGGCTCTTGATCTGACGGACGTCAGATCGCCGGATTCCCGCACAGGGCCGGAATGAGGAGAAAAGCGGTGATCAGCCCATTGGCGGGCACTGAGGGCTTAGAAACGATGATCGACCAGGTGCTTGGCCTGCGCGCCGGCATGGTAGAAGGCGGACTTGACGGTGCGCAGGCTGTCGGGGGTCACGGGCGTTTCGGCAAGCGGGATTGCCGAGGTCTGGCCGGTGACGTGGCTTGCGAGCGCCTTGCCGAAGACGGTGCCGGGTGCGATGCCGCGGCCGTTGTAGCCGCTGACGGAAAACACGTTCGGCGCCAGCGTGTGCATGGCCGGCAGGTTGTTGGTCGTCATGCCGATGCGGCCGTCCCACCAGTATTCGAAGCGGAAATCGCCGATGTAAGGGAAGAGTTTGCGCACGGAACGGGCGGCGAAGGCGCGGTGCGTGCCTTGCGCCATCGCATCCAGCCGGCCGATCGAGCCGAAGATGAGGCGGTTCTGCTGGTCCATCCGGAACGAGGTCATGACGAGGCCGGTGTCCCAGGTGCCCTGGCGCTCCGGCAGGATGCGGGCTGCGACCTTTTCCGGCAACGGATTGGTGGCGAACTGGAAATAGGGCAGGATCGTCAGTTCCTGGGTGTGCTGCTGCCAGGGCGTCTGCGCAAACATGCCGCCATAGGCGTTGGTGGCGAGGATCACTTGCTTGGCCCTGACGGTGTTTTCGCCCGCCTGCAACAGCCAGGCATCGCCCTGGCGTTCGGCGCCCACAAGCGGCGTGTCGGTGTAGATCTCGGCGCCGCCGGCAAGGGCTGCGCGCGCGAGGCCGCGGGCATAGGCAAGCGGCTGGATCGTGCCGGCGCGGCGATCGAGCAGCGCGCCGGAGAAACCTTGTGCACCCGAGAGTGTTGCCGCCCGCTCGGCCGAGAGGACCTCGACCGGCGCGCCGCGCTTCTTCCACTGGGCTTCGCGGTCGCTGATGTCCTTCAGGCCCTCGGCGCCGACCGCCATGTGCAGTGTGCCGTTGCGCACGGCTTCGCAGGCGATGCCGTGCTTTTCGACCAGCGAATACACCATGGCCGGGCCGTCGCCGAGCTCACAGAGCAGGCGGTTGCCGGCGTCGGCGCCGAGCGTCGCGATCAGGTCATCGGGCTTCACCCACATGCCGGCGTTGACGAGGCCGACATTGCGGCCGGAGCCGCCGAAGCCGATCATCTTCGCCTCGATGACGGTCGCCTTCACGCCCGTTTCTGCGAGGTGAAGGGCGGCCGACAGGCCGGTGAAGCCGCCGCCGATGATGGCGACATCGGTGGTGATGTCGCGGGAAAGTGGCCGCGTCTCCGGCGCTGCCGGCGCGGTCGCATGCCAAAGGTTGGGCAGGGTGCGCTCGGTCGCCATCGCGGACATTCCTTCGGTAAGGGCCTGAAATTTAGAGGTGGCTAAGTGATAGGACCAACGCCTCGAAAATTCTCATGACAATGTTTCATGAGGTCATGCAGGCCGGGTGCGCCTGAAAGGGCTCGTGCGGGCCTGGCAAAAAAAATGACCGCAGCCGCTTCGTGGGCGGCCGCGGTCTGGGTCGTGTCGATGGAGTAGTCGGGTTAAATGTCTTTGCCGGGTCGGTGGTCCGCCGCACCGGCCCTATGGGTTCCGATGAAAATAGCCTGACCGCGGATGTCCTTGGTCAGACAGGGGCATTTTCAATGGAGGCCTGCCGGTGTCACTCCCCCAATTGGGTGAAGGCGCAAACAAAAAGCTGCGATTTCAAGGGATTCGGAGGAATTTCGGGGCGTTGGGGGCCTTGCCGCGATGCCGAAGGGGGCAGCGATTGTCCGTGCAAGAACCTTGGCACGTCGGACAGGGTCGTTCATTCTCGTTGTCCGATACCACGCAAGCCCTTGCTAAGGGTCAAGGCACCTCATTCCTGTGCTTGTCACAGGAATCGAGCGATCCCAAGTCTTTGGGATGAATAGCTTTTCACCTGACGTCCGTCAGGTCTCCGGATTCCAGCCCAAGGCCGGAATGAGGGAAAATGGGCGCAGCGCTCGAGAAGCAAGCGCCTTCAGCGCTTCCAACGGCTGGAGGCCACGATCGGCTCAAGCGCTCGACATGCGCTGCCGTGCAAACGCGGCGCATCAGTCGACGAATTCGACCGTGACGCCGACGCTGACCATCTTGGCAAGCTCGGTCGCGTCCCAGTTGGTCAGGCGCACGCAGCCGTGGCTCTGGGTCTTGCCGATCTTGGAGGGCTCAGGCGTGCCGTGAATGCCGTAGGTTGGCTTCGACAGCGCGATCCAGACGGTTCCGACCGGACCGTTCGGGCCCGGCTGCAACGTCAGGATCTTGTCGTTGTTGCCCTGCTTGAAGTTGATCTTCGGATTGTAGGTGTAGCCGGGATTGAGCGCGATGCGCTCGACATTGACGGTGCCGGACGGCGAGGGCGTGTCGGACGAGCCGATCGTCGCCGGGTAGGCGGCGACGAGCTTGCCGGCTGCGTCGTAGGCCAGAACCTGCTTGCGAGCCTTGTCGGCGACGATGCGCGCGACCTTTTCCTTGCGGTTTTCGCCGGGGTTGATGACCTTGATGATCGTGCCGGGGATGGTGAAGTCGACGCCCGGGTTCAGTTCGCGCAGATAGGCCTCGTCCATGTGGAATTTCTCGCCGAGCATTTCGCTCGTCGCGGTGAACGACATGTGCGGCAGCATCGCCTTGTGGGCGTAATCGTCGGGGATCGAGGCGACATAGGGCCCCGCGGCATCGGCAGCCGTGATCGTGTAGCTGGTGATCGGCAGGCCGCCGTTCATGCGCAGCCGCTCGAGAATGTCCTCGGTGTTGTTCGGATCGAGCGTTTCGCCGGTCGACTGCTGGTAGGCCTCGATGGCTTTGGTGACGTTGGAGCCCATCTTGCCGTCGATGACGCCGGGCGAAAAGCCTTCGCGGTCGAGGAAGACCTGCAATGCGGTGATTTCGGCGCGTGACTTCGACTTGACCGAGATCGCCGGCGGCATGGACTGGCGCGGCGGCTCATCATATTGCGGATCGATCGCCGCCTGTTCACCGCCGTCGATCAGGCCGGGCAGGCTGTTGGGCAGTTCGTTGCGTTCGACCGAAGGCGGCACCACGTCGCGATAGGCCTGGTCGCGGTAGTCTGGAATGGATCCGGTGACGTCGCCCGGCTCGGAATAGCCGTAGCCGCGATCGCGGGTGCGCCGGTTGGAATAATAGTCCGCTTCCTGCTGGCGGCGGTAGGCGCCATAGCCTTCCGACGGCACGACGGTGGCGACCAGATTGCCCCAGTTGTCGACGAGCACGGTGCGGCCGCGACGGTCGCGCATGGTGCGCACTTCGTCGGCTCCCGGCATATAGTCGAGAATTTCGCCGTCCGGCGTCACCAGCATCACGTCGCCATTGCCCCGGCGGTTGCGGCCGTAGCCTTCCTGAGCGAAGGCGGATGCAAGATCCACGGCGAGGAAGCCGGCTGCGGCGAGGAGCGAGAGGCCGGTGCGGGTCGCTGACGTCACGTTAAAACCTGTTCTCATGGTGGTTGATGTGGCGCGGTACATTCGGATTTCGACGTTAATGTGAAAAAAATGAATTCATCATGAATAAGCGGTTAAATTCTATCTAGGCGCAGCGTTAGCAGCTTTCAACCGATGAAAAACAGCCCCCATCGGCTATCATGTCTTTGTGATCGCTGTGATTCCCGTGGGTTGGGCTGGAGTGGTTTGGGCTGGAGGGCCGGTGCATGCGAACAAGATTTGATGCGCCGGAGGACGAGCAGGAGAATCACATTCTCTTCGACCGCTTGTCGGCGCTCGACATTGCCGCTTTCGTCGTCGATGGCGTCGACCTGTCGCCGGGGGCGGCGATCCCGAGCGATGGCGACCCGCGCATAGACCGGGCGCTTCAAGGCTTTCTCTTCACCTGCGGCCCCGATCACATCCGCCACCCCGAGCCGATCGACGGCAGCGAGGCGGGCGCGCGCTATCCCTTGCACGGATCGTTGGCCGGCACGCCGGTCAAGCATACGCACATGTCGGCCGACGCCACGCTTTGCATTGCCACGGTCGAGATCGCTCTGGCCGATGGCGGCCATGCGTTGCTCGAGCGGCGCTGGCAGGTGGATGCAGACCGCCACCAGGTGATGCTCGAAGACCGGCTGACCAACACCGGCGCCCGGGCGTTCCCGCCGATGATGATGTATCACCTCAACATTGCCGGCCGGCTCGCAGGCAACGAGACCCGCATCGTCAGCCCCTCCCTTGCCGAGGGGGCACGCGACTGGCGCTTCGGCGAGGGCGAGAGCGCGCATTTCTGCATTCCGGCACATATGGGAGCGGACGGGTGGTCAGAGGTCTCGCTGTCGCCGCTTGCCGGCGTCGGCGGCAGGCGGCTGACGGTACGCTTCCGCGCCGACACGCTGCCCTTTCTGCAGATGTGGCGCTGCCAGCGCGGGGCCGCTGACGTCATCAGCATCGAGCCGGCTTCGCACCGGCTCGCCAAACGGCCGGAGCTCCATGCCGCCGAGGAACTGACACTGCTCGAGCCCGGCCAGACGCAGACCTATGCGCTTGGCTTCGGCGTCGTCTGAGGCAAGCCTTTGGAATTGACGCCGGCAGACGGCGCGCCTACATCAAGGGCCTCAGATTTTTTGCAGGGGTTAAGCTGCCATGGACATCCGCCCGATCAACGATGAATACTCGGTTTCCGGCCAGATCACGGTCGAGGACCTCGACCAGATCAAGGCGCTCGGCTTCAAGTCCATCGTCTGCCACCGCCCCGATTTCGAGGCGCCGGACCAGCCGACTTTTGATTCCATCGCAGCGCGCGCGCAGGAACTGGGCATCGAGACCATGCATATCCCTGTCGGCCCGATGGGCGTGACGGCGGACGCGGTTCAAAAGATGGTCGACGCGCTCGACGAGTTCCAGCGCCCGATGCTCGGCTATTGCCGCTCCGGCGCCCGATCGACGGCGGTCTTTCAGCAGACACAGCATATTCGCGGCTGAGCCGGCCCTTCGCGACAGCTGGGTGCGCAACGCGCGCCCTCGGCGTGCGTTGCGTCATTCGCAGTGCAGCTGATGCCGGCTCAACCGTGGTGCAAACACGCCAATGACGGAGGAGACGGCATGAGCGGAATACACCTGATCGAGCGCGAGCAGTGGGCGGAAGAGCCCGATGTCTGGCAGGGCGAATTCCAGGGCGGCGCCTATGGCGCCGACGTCTCGGTGATGTTCTTCACCACCGACAGGATCGGCGGTGGGCCAAAGCTGCACCGCCATCCCTATGCCGAAACCTTCATCATCCGCACCGGCCGGGCGCTCTTTACCGTCGGCGATCGCAAGATCGAGGCTGAAGCCGGGCAGATCGTCGTTGCGCCGGCCAACGTGCCGCACAAGTTCGAGAACCTGGGACCTGGACGCCTGGAGACCACCGACCTGCACGTGGCCGGCGCATTTGCCACCGAGTGGCTGGAGGACGCGTAAGCCGACGGTTCGCGGTTTCTCGGTCAGCTAGGCTAAACGGGGCGATATCCGCGCCGCCGACGCGGCGCTGATGGATTCCTGTGACAGGCACAGGAATGAGGTAAGGACGCGGACAGCAACCCCTCATTGATCGCGGCTGCATGCGGAACAGTCCGCTTGTTCACCAATCATATCTCCGACGCCCTCATTCCTGTGCCTGTCACAGGAATCCAGTCACGGCGCGTCGGCGCCGTGATCGAATCGTCCAAGCGTAAAAGCCCGCTCAGCCCGCCCTGATTTCGCTCAGCGTGCGCGTCGGGGTGATCGCTTCCGGGTCGAGCTTGATCTCGATGATCGCCGGCTTGCCGCTGGCGCGGGCGCGCAGGAACGCATCGGCGAAATCTTCGGTCCTTTCCACGGTCTCGCCGTGGCCGCCATAGGCGCGGGCAAGAGCGGCAAAGTCAGGATTGGTCAGGTCCGTGGCGCTGACGCGGCCGGGGTAGTCTCGCTCCTGGTGCATGCGGATCGTGCCGTAGATGCCGTTGTTGACGACGACGGTGATGATCGGCAGGCGGTAGCGCACCGCGGTCGCAAACTCCTGGCCATGCATCAGGAAGCAGCCGTCGCCGGCAAAGCAGATGACTTCGCGCTCCGGGTGCAGGTGCTTGGCCGCAACGGCGGCCGGCAGGCCGTAGCCCATGGATCCCGATGCGGGCGCCGCCTGCGTCGCATATCGGCGGAAGCGGTGGAAGCGGTGGACCCAGGTGGCATAGTTGCCGGCGCCGTTGGTGAAGATGGTGTCCTCAGGCGTATTGGCTTCGATCCAGTTCATGATCGGACCCATCTGCACGGCGCCGGGGCCTGTCTGCGGCGGTGTCGACCACTTGAGATAGGCTTCGTGCATCGCCCGTGTGCGCGCCGACCACACCGGCTCGGCCGCAGGTCGAAGCCCTTCGAGCGCTTCGACGAAATCGCGCGGACTTGCGGCGATCGGCAATTCCGGACGGTAGACGCGGCCGAGCTCGGCGGCATCCGGGTGCACATGCACCAGCGTCTGGCGCGGGTAGGGACTATCCATCAGGGTATAGCCGGACGAAGGCATTTCGGAGAAACGCCCACCGATCAGAAGCACCAGATCGGCTTCCTTGATCTCCTTGGCCAGCGCGGGGTTGATGCCGATGCCGACGTCGCCGGCATAATTGGCATGCAGGTGATCAAACAGCATCTGGCGGCGGAAGGAGCAGCCGACCGGCAGGCTGAAGCGTTCGGCGAAACGCTGGAATCCGGCGACGCTGTCGGCCGTCCAGCGGGTGCCGCCGAGGATGGCGATCGGGCGCTTTGCGTCCGCAAGCAGCGCGCCGAGCTTTTTAAGCTGGGAGGGGCCGGGATGGCCTTCGACCGGCTGGTAGGGCTTTGCCGCCGGCGCATCGGCGCTGCGCGTCAGCATGTCTTCAGGCAGCGTCAGCACGACAGGGCCCGGCCGGCCCGACGTTGCAACGGCAAAGGCACGGGTGACGAATTCCGGGATGCGGGCGGGATCGTCGATCTCGCCAACCCATTTGGCGACTTCGGTGAAGGCGCGGCGGTATTCGATCTCCTGGAAGGCTTCGCGCTCGCGCGCATCGCTCTGCACCTGGCCGATGAAGAGGATCATCGGGATCGAATCCTGCCTTGCGACATGAAGGCCTGCCGATGCGTTGGTGGCGCCGGGGCCGCGCGTGACCATGCAGATGCCCGGTTCGCCCGAAAGGCGGCCCCAGGCATCGGCCATCATCGCAGCGCCCCCCTCCTGGCGGCAGACGACGACGTCGATGTCGGTGTCATAGAGCGCATCCAGCACCGCCAGATAGCTTTCCCCCGGTACGCAGGCGATGCGCTTGACGCCGTTGGCGACGAGTGCGTCGACGACCAGCTGACCTCCAGTTTTCATGTTCTTCCTCCCGATAGTCTTTCTTTTGTTTTCAGATCGCCAGTTTTCAGATTGCTCGTTTTCAGATCGCTGGCGAAACCGGAGCGATGCTCGCAGTCTTGTCGACCCGGCGTTCCCGCCAGATGATGTAGAGGCCGGAGCCGATGATGATGGCAATGCCCAGCCATTTCAGCGCGTCGGGCAGGTGGTCGAAGACCAGCCAGCCGAAGATCGTCGCCGAAACGATTTCGAGATACTGCAGCGGCGCCAGCACCGAGGCCGGAGCCGAGCGATAGGCATAGACCCCGAGCACGCCCGATATGGTGGCGGTAACGCCGACGCCGAGCAGGTAGAACCAGGTGTTGCCCTCTGGCCAGACCGGATCGAAGATGCTGGACCCGCTGCCTTCGCCCAGCCAAAGTAGAACGAGACAGAAAAGCCCGCCCCAGATGCCGGCGTGGAACTGCATCGACCAGGGGTCCTCGTTCTGCGCGACCATGCGCGTCACCAGCAGGAACACCGCAAGGCCGAAGGCGGCGACGATCGGCAGCAGCGCGATCAGCCCGACCTCCTGCATGCTCGGCTGGATGACGAGCAGCGCGCCGAAAAACCCCACACCACAGGCGGTGTAGCGCCGCCAGCCGATGGTTTCCTTCAGGAAGATGCTACCGAGGATGGTGAGGATGATCGGTTCGACGAAGAAGATGGCGATGGCGTCGGCCACCTCCATCACCTTCAGCGTGGTGATGAAAGAGAGCATGGTGATGACGAGCAGGCCGCCGCGCAACGCGTGCAGCCCGGTCTTGCGCCAGGTGAGATCGAAAAGGCTGCCGCGCACCAGCACGATGGGCAGGATGAACACGACCTGCAGGATGAAGCGCACCGCGGTGATCTGCGCCGAGGGAACGGTTGCGATCGCGAGCTTGGCGAAGATGTCGATCAGCGGCGACAGGAGCACCGAAAGGACCATCAGCGTCAGGCCGAAGGAAATGCGGTCGTTTGCGTTCTTGGCCGTGGGAAGGGACATGTCTGCCATGGTGATTTCGGTTCAGCGCCTCTGGCCGGCCGCGGCCCCGGCGGCGGCAGGCGTGCCGGTAACGGAGGTTGCGACGGCCTGTTGGCACCAGGCGGCAAAGTCCGCTGCCGCCTTTTCGCGGCCGATCTCGTTGAGCGTCTCGTGGCGCATGCCCTCATGGATGGTCACCGACACGTTCGTCATGCCGCGTGCCTTCATGCGCTCGCCGAGCCACCGAACGGCGTTGCCGTTTTCGGTCGAGGGATCGGCGCTGCCGCCGACGAGATGGACAGGCAGATTGGCGGGAAGGCGCGCCAGACGGTCGGTGCGGGCGCCGGCAAAGGCAAGCCGCATCAGGTCCAGCCAGAGCGATACCGTCGCATCGAAACCACAGAGGGGGTCTGCGATGTATTTCGCCACTTCCTCCGCGTCGCGCGACAGCCAGTCGGAACCGGTCTTGCGGTCCTTGATCGCCTGGCCCCAGGCGCCGAAGGTGAGCTTCGACAACAGCGGGCTCGGCACATCGGAGCCCTTGAGCGCCTTTTCGATCTTCAGGATCAACTGGCCGCCGCGGCCGGCGATGCCAGGACGGAAGTTGGAGTTCCAGACGGCGAGCGCGTCATAGAGGCCGGGATCGGTCTCTGCGGCATTGAGTGCGATGAGACCACCCATGGAGTGGCCGAAGAGAATGACCGGCAGGCCCGGATGCGCCTCAAGGGCAAGCGCGCGCATGGCCTTGATGTCGGCAAACACCTTGCCGAGGCCATTGCTGTTCGAAAACATCGCAAGCGGCGCATCCGGCGCGCGCGTCGCCCCGTGCCCGCGGTGATCATGAGCATAGACGTGAAAGCCGTGGCCGGCCATCACTTCCGCGAAGCGGGCGTAGCGGCCGGAATGTTCGGCAAGGCCATGGCTGACGAGCAGAATGCCACGCGCGTCGGTGGTCGCCGGAAAATGGCGCCAGCTCAAAAGAGCGCCGGTCGGGCTTTGATGCGTCCTCACCTGCCCGAACATGCCTTCTCCCGGACCAATCGTCAGCTTTGGCGATATCAAATCGATTTGGGAGGGAAAGGCAATCGCGGCTTGGTGATCTCTGCGCATGAGGTCACAAGCGATTTCCCGCACCTGTAATTTCCAGTTGCAATTTTCCCGTTATGGGCGATATTTGTTCTCGTTTTGTTTTTCGGGAGAGTGTCATGGCATCTTGGAGAAATGCGATATCACGTTCACTGGCAGGTGCTGCGGTGGCGCTGGCGATGTTGCTTGCACCGTCGACCCCGGCTCTGGCGCAGGAGGCGGCAGGTAGCGCGGGGCAAACAGGCGCGGGACGGACGGACTATGTGCTGGCGGTCAGCTGGCAACCGGGCTTCTGCGAGACGCGGCCGGATCGCAAGGAATGCGTGAGCCAGACGGCGGACCGGTTCGATGCCACCAACCTGTCGCTGCACGGGCTCTGGCCTCTGCGCAAGAGCTATTGCGGGGTCGCGGCCGAGATGCGCAGCCAGGACCGCACAGGCAACTGGCTCGACCTGCCGAAGCTCGGCCTGACCGACGATACCGCCGCGAGGCTGCTGGTCGCCATGCCGGGTGTGCAATCGGGCCTCGACCGCCACCAATGGCTGCGCAGCGGCACCTGCCAGGGCGGCACGGTCGACGACTATTTTGCGGCGCAATTGCGCATGCTTGATGAGCTCAACCGGTCCGCCGTCGGCACGCTCTTTCGAGGGCGCATTGGTTCCGAACTCGACGAGACGTCGATCAAGCAGGCCTTCGACCAGAGCTTCGGAGCGGGCGCGGGCGACCGGGTGCGCATGCGCTGCCAGACGGTGGCAGGCCGCAGCGTGATCACCGGGCTCACGATCGGGCTCACCGGCGACGTCTCGGGCAAAACAGGTCTTGCATCGCTGATCCAGGCAGCCGGGCCGACCGAGTTCAAATGCGCCAGGGGCATTGCCGACGCGGCAGGGCGCGGATAGCGGCGGACGAGGGCTGCCGGCATGGGATAGGCGGGGGCAAGCGCCTTTGGCGATTGCCCCTTTGCACTAATTCGCCTACATAGCGGGCAAATTTCCTTCCCATGCGGAGCTTTCCTTTATGGCACGTCAATTCATCTATCACATGGCCGGGCTGAACAAGTCCTACGGCGCAAAGAAGGTCCTGGACAACGTTCATCTGTCGTTCTACCCGGACGCCAAGATCGGTATCCTCGGCCCGAACGGCGCCGGTAAGTCGACGGTGCTGCGCATCATGGCCGGCCTCGACAAGGAATATACCGGCGAGGCCTGGATCGCCGACGGTGCGACCATCGGCTACCTGCCGCAGGAGCCGCAGCTCGACCCGACCAAGACCGTGCTTGAAAACGCCATGGAAGGCGTTGCCGCCAAGACCGCCATCGTCGAGCGCTACAACGAACTGATGATGAACTATTCCGACGAGACGGCGGAAGAGGGCGCAAGGCTCCAGGACATCATCGACAGCCAGAACCTGTGGGACCTGGAAAGCCAGGTCGAAATGGCTATGGAAGCGCTGCGCTGCCCGCCGGGTGATGCCGACGTGACCAGCCTCTCGGGCGGTGAAAAGCGCCGTATCGCGCTCTGCAAGCTGCTCCTGTCGCAGCCCGACCTGCTGCTGCTCGACGAACCGACCAACCATCTCGACGCCGAGACGATCGCCTGGCTCGAAAAGCACCTGCGCGAATATCCGGGCGCCGTGCTGATGATCACCCACGACCGCTACTTCCTCGACAACGTTACCGGCTGGATCCTCGAGCTCGACCGCGGCCGCAGCATTCCCTACGAAGGCAACTACTCGGCCTACCTCATCGCCAAGGCCAAGCGCATGCAGCAGGAAGGCCGCGAAGAGGCCTCCCGCCAGAAGGCGATCGCGCGCGAACAGGAATGGATCGCATCCAGCCCGAAGGCGCGCCAGGCCAAGTCCAAGGCGCGTATCCGCTCCTATGACGAACTGGTCGATGCCGCAGAAAACCAGCGTCCTGGCGACGCCCAGATCATCATCCCGGTCGGCGAACGTCTCGGCCAGGTGGTCATCGAGATGGACGGCGTCACCAAGGGCTATGGCGATCGCCTGCTGATCGACGGTCTTTCGCTGAAGCTGCCGCCGGGCGGCATCGTCGGCATCATCGGCCCGAACGGCGCCGGCAAGACCACGCTGTTCCGCATGATCACCGGCCAGGAGAAGCCCGATAGCGGTTCTATCCGTATCGGCGAGACGGTGCATCTGGGCTATGTCGATCAGAGCCGCGATGCGCTCGACGGCAACAAGACCGTCTGGGAAGAAATTTCGGGCGGTGCCGAAGTCATCAAGCTCGGCAAGTACGAGATGAACTCGCGCGCCTATTGCTCGACCTTCAACTTCAAGGGCGGCGACCAGCAGCAGAAGGTCGGCAACCTCTCGGGTGGTCAGCGCAACCGCGTCCACCTCGCAAAGATGCTGAAGGACGGTGGCAACGTGCTGCTGCTCGACGAACCGACCAACGACCTCGACACCGAGACGCTCGCAGCCCTCGAAATCGCGCTCGAAAACTTTGCCGGCTGCGCCGTCATCATCAGCCACGATCGCATGTTCCTCGACCGCCTGGCGACCCATATCCTCGCCTTTGAAGGCGACAGCCAGGTCGAATGGTTCGAAGGCAACTTCGAAGACTACGAAAAGGACAAGATCCGTCGCCTCGGCCCGGATTCGGTCAACCCGAAGCGCGTCACCTACAAGCGCCTGACGCGTTGATGTTCCGGCACGTCGCGCGGGTCGAGGTCTGCGCGACGTGCCCATTTCCTGCGGCACGCTTGCCTCCGGCGTAGCGCGGCCCTGAAAAATGCACGAACGCCGAAACGTCACGGCGGCCATGGCGCGTCAGGCTGACGCGCGGTGCGGCGGGGCTTCGGACCCGAGATGATGTGAGGAAGCGGGCAAGCCCGATCTCCTGCGCAGAATTTTGAAAGGGAGTCCGGCTCCCTGGCAAACCGGCGTGCATGTCGGAAGGTCACTTCGATACTGTATTGCACGCGTTGACGGATCGCTCTGCCGGCAAATTGCTGAGGGCGGATGCCTTTGATGAGCCACACTTGACGCATCGGAAAATCCTCTCTGGCAAAAGGCCGAAGGGCTCCGCAGTGAGGCAACAATCTCCAGGCAGGTTCTGATCCGCCTCCGATCGGCTGTCGCTGCCATAAGAAGTCGGGCGGAGTATCTTCCTGCCGTTCGTGAACACCTTCACCGCACCGACACGTTCGACATGATGCTTGATCTGCTGATCGAAGGGCAAGCGCGGTCGGATCGCAGGCCGGGCGTCCCGCCCAGCATCTGATCGTTTTCCGGGTCTTCGGCCTCCAGCGCTTGATCTTTGAACGGAAGCGATCCTGTTGGCTCGCGACGGCTGTTCCACACGGGGGATGGCGCTGAGCGATACGGATCCATCGGGAGCGCCGACCGATACTGTGCGGGGACGGTTTCGGCCAAGCCGAAGGGTCCGATGAATTCGGCCATCGCCGCCGTCTCGACCACGGCTGCCGTCTCGCTCTTTGCCAGCTGCCTTGGGCCTGGCCAAATTTCCGCGGATGAAAGTTTCGGATCAGGAATGAAGCGCGCTAGTCGAAAAGGCTCGAGACGCTTTGCTCGCTCGCGGTACGGGAAAGGGCTTCGCCGATCAGGGGCGCAATACTGATGCGCCTGATATTGCGGGTTTGACGCTGCGCCTCGGTTTCAACGATGCTGTCGGTGACGACCAATTCCTTGAGGGGGCTTGCGCCAATGCGTGCGCAGGCGCCTTCGGACAGAACGCCGTGGGTGATATAGGCCGAAACGTCTCTGGCCCCCGATTTCAACAGAGCCTCGGCGGCATTGATCAACGTGCCGCCGCTGTCGACGATGTCGTCGACGAGCAGGCAGCGTTTCCCCGACACATCGCCGATGATGTTCATCACTTCCGATACGCCCGCGCGCGGGCGCCGCTTGTCGGCGATTGCAAGATCGGTGCCGATGCGCTTGGCGATCGCGCGAGCGCGCGCCACGCCGCCGACATCAGGCGAAACGACCATCAGGTTGCTCACATCGTAGCGCTGTTTGATGTCGCGCGTCATCACGGGCGCCGAATAGAGGTTGTCGGTCGGGATATCGAAGAAGCCCTGGATCTGATCGGTGTGCAGATCGACGGTCATGACGCGGTGGACGCCCGCGCCAGCGATCATGTTGGCGACCAGTTTGGCTGAGATCGGCGTGCGGCCGGTCGCGCGGCGATCCTGGCGGGCATAGCCGAAATAGGGGATCACGGCGGTGATACGGCGCGCCGATGAGCGGCGCAGCGTATCCGTGAGGATCAGCAGCTCCATCAGGTTGCCGTCGGCCGGCGCGCTTGTCGACTGGAGAATGTAGACGTCCTCGCCGCGGACATTCTCGTGAAGCTGAACGTTGACTTCCTGGTCGGCGAAGCGCTTGACCGTGCAATCGGTCAGGGCAAGGCCCAGGTGGCTGGCAATGGCATCGGCAAGGGCGCGATTGGAGTTACCGGTCACCAGCTTCATAGGCACGATCCTGTTTCAGGAGCCTTCGGGATGAGACGCATGAGGCACCTCTAGTGACTTGCGCCGCGTTTCACAACCGGGCGTTTCGCATTCTTCGCGTAAAGGCCGTCTGGTTCGACGGGATGGCTTGCCGGATCGCCGACAATGAGCCGGTGTACGCCTTCCTTATCGCGCCGATCGGACGAGGGGGCTATGAGAGCGCAGCAACGCTTCTGTCGCATAACCTTGAAGGTGATGCACACGCTCCCTTCGCAGGCGTCACCGTAAGGCCGGAGCCGGAGCGGGGGCACGACGACACCGTCATAAGTTGCCGTGGCCGCAAGGCCAGGCGCCCGGCACGGTGCGTTTGCCAGTCGGGGTGGCGGAAAGGGCTGTTCCTTGAGCGGCATAGTTTGCTCTGTGCGCGCAAATCCGCTTGCGCCGCACGCTCAAATCACATAAACATATCTTTATGTGTTGATGGGGATTGGTATGGCGGAACTGAGAGAGCTTGGTCTCGACGCGCTGGTGGATGTGCTGAAGGCTGCGGGCGAACCGACCCGTATGCGCCTTCTCGCGCTCCTTGCCGCCGGAGACCTCACCGTCACCGATCTTACAGAAATTCTCGGGCAATCGCAGCCCCGCATTTCGCGGCACCTGAAGCTGCTCGCCGAGGTCGAACTCGTCGACCGCTATCAGGAGGGCGCCTGGGCCTATTTTCGCCTGCGCCAGGAGGGGGCCCGCGTGTCGATGGTGAGAGCCATGCTCGCTTCGGCGACCTCCGACGATGCGGTCCTGTCGCGGGACGCCTCGCGGCTCGTGACCTTGAAAAAGGCGCGGTCGGAAAAGGCGCAGGCCTATTTCAGCCGCAACGCTGCCGGCTGGGATGAACTGCGGCGCCTGCATGTCAGCGAGCGCGACGTGGAGACGGCGCTGCGCGCCATGGTCGGCGACGAGCCGGTGGAAAGCCTGCTCGATCTCGGCACCGGCACCGGCCGCATCCTGCAACTGTTCGAAGGGCTCTACAAGCGCGGTATCGGCATCGATGCCAGCCGCGACATGCTGGCCGTTGCCCGCTCCAATCTCGACCGCGCCGGCATCACCAAGGCGTCGATCCGCCACGGCGATATCTTCAATCTGCCGCTCGATGGCCAGGTGTTCGATCTCGTCACCATCCATCAGGTGCTGCACTTCCTCGAACAGCCGGAAGCGGCGATTGCCGAGGCAGCGCGCATGCTGGCGCCGGGCGGCCGGCTGGTGATCATCGATTTTGCCCCGCACGGGCTGGAGCACCTGCGCGACGAACATGCCCATGCCCGGCTTGGCTTCTCGCATCAGGCGATGACCGACTGGCTGGCAAAGGCCGGACTCGCGCTCGAAAAGACGACCGATCTGTCGCCGGAGGGCGCGGACGAAGGAAAACTGACGGTGACGATCTGGCTGGCGCGCGATCAGCGCGTCGTCGAGGAGAGCGAAGCGCCACATCAGCGCATGCAAGCAGGGGGAATTTGAGAATGACCGCACAGACGCTTTATCCCGCCGAGCGCGGCAATCTGCGGCTATCCTTCGAATATTTCCCGCCGAAGTCCGATGAGATGGAAGCGCAGCTCTTCCAGACGGCGGAAGATCTGTCCGTCTTTTGTCCCGCCTTCGTCACTGTCACCTACGGCGCCGGCGGCTCGACCAAGGCGCGGTCGCTGACGACGGTCAGAAGGATGATCGAGGAAAAGGGCTTTGCCAACACGGCGGCGCACCTGACCTGCGTCGGCGCGCCGAAGGCGGAGGTGGATGCGGTCATCGACGAGTATCTCTCTTTCGGCGTGCGGCACTTCGTGGCGCTGCGCGGCGATCCGCAGGGCGGCATCGGTAGCGCCTATGCGCCCTTTCCCGGCGGCTACGAGAGCAGCTCCGACCTGGTGCGCGCGCTCAGAGATCGCGGCGACGTCGAGATCTCGGTGTCGTCCTACCCGGAAAAGCATCCGGAAAGCCCCGATGTCGATGCCGATATCGACATGCTGAAGCGCAAGGTCGACGCCGGTGCTACGCGGGCGCTGACCCAGTTCTTCTTCGACAATGACGATTTCGAGCGTTACCTCGAGCGCGTCCGCCGGGCGGGCATCGATATCCCGATCGTGCCGGGCATCCTGCCGATCAACAATCTGGGTCAGGTGCAGAAATTTGCCGGCCTTTGCGGCGCCAGCGTGCCGGAGGTCATCGTCACCCGCCTGGCGCACCTGGAAGACCAGCCTGCCGAGCGCTTCAAGGAAGCGACGCATATCGCCGCCGAGCAGATCGTCGACCTTGCCCGGCGCGGCATCCGCGATTTCCATCTCTATACGATGAACCGGTCGCCGCTGGTCACGGCGGTGTGCGATCTCGTCGGGTTCGAGCGCGCCGATCAGTTGCCGCAGAACCAGGCGGTCCTGGCAGGGGCGGCTGCGTAAGGCACCCGCGCCCGTCGAGAACGCAGCAAAAAAGCGAAAGCGCATGAAGGTGGCCTTCATGCGCTTTCTTTTTTCCTGCAGCAACGAGGCGATTTGCTTTTCAGCTACCTCAGAGATCTCTGCTGCAAATTGGATTTCCGGAAAATTAAAGTCCCTATTTCGGTTTGGACTCTCAGCGGCCTGACTTCAGATGAAGAGCATTGTGGCCACGAATACGAACGCTGCACTAATCATGAGGACATTCAACGAATGTGTAAGTCCCATCGAAGACCCTCCTTGCGCTGACCGTTAAAACATAGGGCGAATTCACGGCGCTTGAAAGGGAAACTTGTGCTGCAGTGCGAAAGGTCGTGATCGACGGCGTCTTATCAACAGGGCTAAATTGATGAATTTGCGGTGGTTTTTGCCCCGCCACATTTTTTTCACAATCGCTGCCGGAAGGTTAATGTAAACGGATGTAACCGGGCGTGAGTGGACCGGAAGGACACGGTTTTCGGCCGCCGATGCGAGGCGATTCCCCGCTCAGGCGGCGTGTTTTCGCCTGAGCACGCGGCCATCGAGCACTACAAGTCCGGCTGCGATCAGCGCCATGCCGCCCACGTCCGCCGGCTGCAGCGTTTCGCCGAGAAAGAGGTAGCCGAGCAGGATCGCGCTTGGCGGTACGAGCAGCGTGACCAGCGACGTGTTGGTGGCGCCGACCTCGCCCATGATGCGGAAGAACAGGATGTATCCATAGGCGGTCGAGACGAGTGCGAGCCCCAGGATGGCGAGGATCGCCTCGATCGGCGGCACCGGCAGCGCCCACGGTGTGTCGACAAGGCATGCGACCGGCAGCATGATCAGCGACGAAGCGGTCAGTTGCCCGGCGGCGGTCACCGGTGGCGCGAGGCCGCGGAAGCGCTTGCCGTAGGTTGCCGCCAGGCCGTAGCTGACGGCGGCCAGCACCGGTAACAGCAGCGCCCAGAGCGGCACGCTGTTGGACGTGCCGAACAGCCCGGCGATCGCGCTCGGGCCGATCAGCACCACCGTGCCCGCAAGCCCCAGCAGGCAGCCGCCGATCTTGCCGGCGCTCAGCTTCTCGTCCTCGGTTGCCATATTGGCGATGATCACGGTCCAGACGGGCGTGGTCGCGTTGAGGATCGCCGCAAGGCCGGCGCCGACCTGGGTTTGTCCGAGAAAGATGAAGGCGTGCGGGATGGCGTTGTTGATCAGGCCGAGCAGCAGGAACTCGCGCCAGCGCCCGGCAAGTGCGGGGTAGATGCCGAAGCGTCCGCGAATGTAGATGTGCAGCGCCAGAGCGGCGAGGCCGAGCCGCAGGAACACCAGCGTGAACGGCGGCACGTGGGCGACGGCGACGCGGGCAAAGAAGAACGAGCCGCCCCAGATGAGGCCGAGCAGGGCAAGAAGCGCCCAGGTCCGCGTGGTCATCTGCTGGTTGCCGGTCGGTGCTGCGGTCATGATGCTGCTCGCGCTTTGTGCGCCGCCGCTGCCGATGCAATCGGCCGGTGCGGATGCGCCATCGAAAAGAGGCCGCGTCTTCCCCCGTGCCGACGGCAGCCGGCAGGCAAGAGCGTTGCGTCACAGAGATCTAGCGCGGGGTGGCGACGGGCACCACCCACTTCTTGCATGGCTACACATTGCGCGGCTGCCATGGGCGAGCTGCGGCGGCGATGGCGGCGTGCCGGTTGCGATGTCAGGGGAGGGAATGGACGTCCGCCCGGCTGCTGCAAACGGTTGAGCGCAGCAGCCGGGGGAGGTGCGACCGGCCAGGATCGTGGCCGGAAAGCGGTTTTAGAGCGCGTTCAGCAGGTCGAGCGTCGCCCAGCCGTCCGCGGGACGGCCGAGACGCAGCTGTTCCTTCTGGAGCGCTGCGCGCGTGCCCGAGCCCAGGATGCCGTCGACCTTGCCGACGTCGTGGCCGAGCGTCTGCAGCTTGGTCTGCAGCGCCTTCATGCCGGTGTCGTCGAGGCCCGGCTCCGGGTTGCCGCCCTCATAGGTCGGCGCGCCGCCGAGGCGGGTTGCGAAATAGGCAGCCGACGTCGTGTAGATGAACGACTGGTTCCACTCGAGATAGACGTTGAAGTTGGGATAGGTCAGGAAGGCAGCGCCCTTGCGGCCCTGCGGCAGCACCAGCGATGCTTCGAGATTGCCGAAGGCGGTGTCGCCGTTGCGCGGCTTGACGCCGAGCGCGAACCAGTCGCTGGCCTTCATGCCCGGCTGCAGGCCGGTCTTTTCCCAGGGGAGCTGCTCGGGAACGCTGACTTCCTGGATCACCGGCTGGCCGGCCTTGTAGCCGAGGCTCTGGATGAACTTCGCAGCGGTCAGGATCGCGTCGGGCGAGCTCTTCTTCAGGTTGACGTGGTTGTCGCCGTCGCCATCGACGCCATAGGCAATGATGTCCTCAGGCAGCATCTGCACCTGGCCGATCTCGCCGGCCCAGGCGCCCGTCGTCGTTGCCGGGTCGAGGTCGCCGTGCTGGACCATCTCGATGGCGGCAATCAGCTGCGGACGGAACATTTCCGGACGACGGCAGTCATGGGCAAGCGTCACCAGTGCGTCGCGGGTGTTGAAATCACCCTGAACGGCGCCGAAGTCGGTTTCCATCGCCCAGAAGGCGGTGATGACGGGGGCCGGAACGCCATATTCCTTTTCGGCACGGGCGAAGACGGCGGCAAATTCCTTCATCTTCTGCGCGCCGATATCGAGCCGCGACTTGCTGACGGTGCGCTTGGAAAACTCGGTGAAGGTCTGCTTGAACACGCCCTGGGCGCGGTCACGGCTCAAGACCTTCTCGTTGATCGCGGCGCCGGCAAGGGCCCGGTCGACGACATCGGCCGGAACGCCCTTGGCCACGGCTTCTGCCTTGACGCCCTGCAGGAAGGTGCCGAGATCGCCGCCGCACGCCGGCGCCTGCTGCGCGAGAACTGGGGAGGCGGTCAGCGCGAGGAGGGCAACGGATGCAAGCGCATGCCGGGCTTTGAGGATCATGACAATTCCTTTCTGTCGCCGCACGGCGCGATGCGCCGCCGCTGGCGGTCAATGTACCAAAGATGCAATCTGCTGCTCGTCTCTCAGAGCATTATGACGGAAAGAAGAAAAACGGCCGGTTTGCCGCGCTTCTCAACAGAACCGTGGCCGTCGTCACTTCGGTTTGGAGACGGCGGCGACCCAGTTCTTCCAATTCTTCGCCGAGCCGGCAAAGACGTTGATATCGGTGGCGCCGTCGATGCCCGGGATCACGCCGGTGCTGGTGTATTGCCAGAAGGCCCAGCGGCGTTCGACATAGACTTCGCCCGGATGCTTGGCGACGGAGCGGACCCAGAAGTGGTGCTCCTTGAACTGATCGACCAGATTGTCGCGGTGGAAATCGACCGAGGTATAGATGATCGGCCGCTTGCCGTAATGGGCCTCAAGCCTGTCCATGAAGCGCTTCATCTCGACGCGGACTTCGTCCGGACCGGGGCGGGTGCGGCAGGTTTTGGATTCGCCGTTCCATTCGACGTCGAGCACCGGCGGCAGGTAGACTGCGCTCTTCGGCACGTTGGCGATGAACCAGTCGGCCTGCGCGTCCGCGGTCGAGCAGAAATAATAGAAATGGTAGGGCGCGTAGGGAATGCCGGCGGCGCGGGCGCGCTGCCAGTATTCGTTGAAGCGCGCGTCGACGCGGTCCTTGCCCTCGGTCGCCTTGATGAAGGCGAACGACACGCCGGAGTTGCGCACCTTTACCCAGTCGATATCGCCGTTCCACTTGGAGACGTCGATGCCGTGGATGTTGTGGTGCTGCGGCGTCCGGTCACCGAAATTCTGCGGATCGGTGTCATTGAAGCGCGGCGGGATCGATGCGGTCTGCATCAGATCGTAGTCGGTCGACGAACAGGCCGAAAGGAGGGTGGCAATAGGCAGCAGAGCCAGAAGAAGCCGGCGCATGGAGGTCCTGTTTCGAAACGAACGACGAGCCTGCCTCACACGATGGCTTCCATGATGGTGATATCCCCCGCGAGGCGTGAACCTCATTTTCACCATATCATCGTAAAAATTGAGTTAGCTCAAGCGGGAATTACGGCGGCCACCGGACCGTGAACCCTCGCGACGGTCGGATTGGTGGCTGATGCCGCAGTCGCCGCCGGGCGGTAATAGACCGCGAGCCAGGCATAACCCCGGCCGATGGCCCGGCGCTCGAGCTGTGCGCCGTTGCGCCTTGCCCGCTCTGCCAGCACTTCGAACAGCGTCTCGCGCGGCGTCACATGGAAGCGTGTGAGCCAGCCGCGCAGCAGGCGGCGAAAGCTCGCCGGCAGCCGCTCCTGCTGGCCGAAATCGGCGATATGCAGCGAGCCGCCGGGGTTGAGCGCGGCAATGGCCGCGTCGATCGCGCCTTGCCAGTCCGGTATCATCGACAGGGAATAGGAGATGACGATCCGGTCGAATCCCGTTTCGCCGAAGAGCCGGGGATCGAAGTCGGTGGCATCGGCGACCCGCAGCATGGCGGGCGATCTGCCCCGGCGGCTGAGCTTGGCGCCGGCCGAGGCCAGCATCTCGGCGGAGATGTCGAGGCCGAAAAGCCGGGCCCTTGGGAAGTGCTTGCCGATGAGCGCGAGATTGCGCCCCGTTCCGCATCCGACCTCCAGCACGGAGATGCCTGGCCCCGCATTCAGTTCGCCGATCAGCGTGTCGCGGCCGAAGAGATAGTACTTGCGCGTCAGATCGTAGACATGCCGCTGGTAGCGGTACATGTGGTCCATGCGTCTCTGGTGGCTGGTCTCGGCCGCGTGAAGCTCGCTCATGGCTTCTTCCGGTAGATGTGGAAGCCGCCGTAGATGGCCGACCGGTCGGCATTGCCGAGCGCCAGCGATGTTTCGGCATCGTAATGCCACTGCTCCATCAGCACAGGCGACAGGCGCCCGGGAAGGATGCTGTCTTCGGCGGCCGTGCGGAAGATCACCATGGCGCCGGTATCGGCCGTTCGGGTGATCTCGCTCCACAGATCGTTCAGCTGCTGGTCGTTCATCCAGTCCTGTGCATCGAGCAGCACGTAGCGGTCGACCGACGCCGCCGGCTTCTTTGCCAGAAGCTCGGTGAAGCTGGCATGGTGGACTTCGACATTGTCGGTGCCGTTGCGAATGGTCTCGTAGCGGTCCGCGTGCAGATAGGCCGGCAGTGAGCCTTCGTGCGGCTCCGGATAGCGGCGGGCAAAGGCCTGCCAGGCAAAGTAGTTGTCTTTCAACGGGAAGTGGCAGGTCAGCTTTTCCAGCCGGTGGCGGAGCACACAGGCAAGCGATTTGTCGGCGCTGAGGCTCGCCAGCTCGTCGAACTGTTGCGGCGGGATGCCGAGGCCGAAGAGCGAACTCTTCTGGCTGGTGATCCAGCGAATGAACGGGCGCTCGAACAGAGGGGCCAGGCGCGTATCGAAGAACTGGCGCTGCTCGCGCATGGAGCGCGCCTCGACGAACTCTTGCGGGTTGACGCCGTGCAGGCGGGCGAGGATGTGGCTTGCCGCGATGAACCGGCCGAGAAGGCCGGTGCGGTAGATGTTGCGGTTAAAGACGCCGATGCGACGGCGTGCCGTCATGTCGCGACCGTTCCAGTAGCTGCGGGTCGTCCGGTCGATCTTCGGGGCGATGAACAGGTCGAAGGCCTGGACGTTCGATGGCGTGCCCTGCGTCGCCAGAAACCGGACGACGTCCTTATGGCCGGGCAGGTGGCGGAATGCGCCGAGTTTCAGCCGGTTGAGGGCGATGTGGTGCGGATTGAGGTCGACCACGTCGATGCGGCCGGGGCCGGCCGAGAGATAGGTCAGCATGTTGCAGCCGCCGGAGCCGATCGTGACGATGCGATGGCCTGGGCGAAGCTGCATCGCCTCCATGTCGACGATGGGATCTTCCCAGATCTGCGGATAGACCAGGCCCGAAAAGAGCAGGCCGAACAGGCGCTCGGATAGGCCGGCAAGCGAGAATGTGTTGTGTTGCAGGAGGGCGTTTTTCAGCTTCGGATTTTTTCTGCCAAAGCCGACGTCAGGGGCAAATTCGGTCATCGCTGCCGCGCATCCAGTTGAAACTTAGCCGCTTCTAAAGTGGTTCGGCTACACTTTGATGACGGGCTTTCCGGACAACTGCCGCACTGCACAAAATAGCCGACTACGATTTTTCATCCATAAGAATTCATTAAACCCTGGCGTGCTAGCTCCTTCTTATATTCGGGGGGCGTCGACATGATGTTAAGAACGTTTCTGCCGAAGCCCGAGCAGCGATTTGCAGCTGCCGGCACGGCACTGGGCGCATTGTTTCCGGCCATCTGGCTGACCACGGAAACGCTGTTGACGGATGGGGTCGTCACGCATTCAAACTATTCGGGAGCACTTGCGGCGGGCGTCATGCCCTTCGTGGTCGGAGCATCCTTCTACCGCTGGTCCTATTCACGACGGCTGGAGCGTGAACTGAGGGCTGCGCGGCGTGCCGAACGGCTGCTGCGCAACGCGGTTCACCGCGACGGGTTGACCGGGCTCGAGAACCGGGCAGCGCTGGAGGCCGATGTGCTGCGCGCGCTGCGTTCGGTCGGTCCGGCCTTCGAGCGCCGGCCGCTGCTTCTGATCGACCTCGACCGGTTCAAGGCGGTCAACGACACGATGGGCCACGACGCCGGCGACCTGCTGCTGAGCGGCATCGCCACCCGGTTGCGGCGCGCCTTTGCCGGCCAAGCGACTGTCTACCGGCTGGGCGGGGACGAATTCGTGCTCTTTGGTCCGGGATCCCCGTCGGACGGCGAGGTTGCAGAGCTTGCGAGGCGCGTCGAAGCGCTGTTCGACGCGCCCTTCGATCTTGCGGAAGGCCAGGTGGCATCGGGCTGCAGCATTGGCGTGACTTTTCTGGAGCAAAGCGATCTGTCGACGGGCGCCGTGTTGAAGCGGGCGGATCTGGCGCTTTATGAAGCCAAGGATACGCGCGGCAACAATCATGTCTTCTATGCGCCTCATCTCGCTGAGGCCGCCGAAACACGCGCGGAGGCCGAGCGCGATCTCGCCCGCGCCGTCGCCCAACGGGAATTCTTCCTGGAATACATGCCGATAGCGGGCGCTGCCAGCGGCGCCATCCGCGGCTTCGAGGCGCTGCTGCGCTGGATGCACCCGACGCGCGGCGTGATCGGGACGGAGGCGTTCGGCCAGCCGCTGGAGCAGGGAGCGCTGGCGCTGCCGCTCGGCAACTGGGTGTTGCGGCAGGCGTGTCGGCAGGCCGCGAGCTGGCCATCCCCGGTCGGGTTGACGCTCGCACCCTTCGCGCTGCAATTGCGCGATCGTGAATTCGTCGGCCAGGTCAGGGCCTGCCTTGACGACGCCCACCTGGCGCCGGGGCGGCTGACGATCGAGGTGCCGGACGCATTCTCGGCCGAAGACATGGCGCTAGTCAGTGAAAACATCGACGGATTGCGTGCGCTCGGCGTGCGCATCGCGCTCAGCGGCGGGGTTTCCGCCTCGTTGCCGCTCAGCCTGATCGGCGCGCTGCAACCGGACCAGCTGACGGTGGACCTGCCGGCGATCCGCAACGCGCATGGCAGCGAGCGTAGCGTCGCCCTGCTCGCCTGCCTGGTCAAGACCGGCCAGGTCCTGCGTCTGCCGATGGCAGTGCGCGGCATTGCCCGCGAAAGCGAGATGGATTGCGCCCGCACCGCCGGCGCTTCGGAGGCCTGGGGTCTGTGGCTGTCACCGGCCTTGCCCGCGCGCGAACTTGCAGACCTGCTGTCGGCGCGGGAGCCGCAGGCGGGCGCCGTCCTGCCCGAGGCCGTGCGTCAGGCCTGATCCGCAAGCCGCGTCGCAACTCCATCAAGCTCGAACAAAACGGTTCCCTCTGGGGCGCCACGTCGCGCAACCCGGGCGACGGCGATTTATTGTGGCTGGATACCCTCAGTCCTCATCGGGCAAAGACGGCAGGGCTTTTCCTTTCGTGCGAATGCTGCTTCTCTCTGCGGCATCAGGCGGAGGATATGATGGGACGCATCTTGAAAACTGTCGGTGCAACGATCGCCGTCGCCCTTGCCGGCGTTGCCGGCTGGCTGGCGCTGGCGCCGCCCGAACTGCTTGAGGTCGGCGATGGCTACGCCGCCAAGATCGTCTGTTCGAATGTCTTCATCGCCGGGCGGGACGGGCAGGCGGTGCTTTCCGATGACGTCCAGGCGCCGGGGCATCCGCTGTTGAAATTCATCGGCGTCTCGGTCGACCGCGAAAAGCAATTCGTTTCGGCCCGCATCTTCGGCTTTGCCGCGCCGACCTACGCGGCCTATCGGCCGGGGCTCGGCTGCGCCAATGTTTCCGCGGATGCCATTGCCGGTTTGAAGGCGACGACGACGCAGCCTGTGCCGCCGCCCACGCGCTCGGCCGAGGTCTCCTGGCCGGACGGCGACAGGGCGGATATCGATCCGACCGTTCAAAAGCTGATCGAGGACGGCGGCCTTGCCGGCCCCGGCATGCGGGCGGTCGTGGTGGTGCATGACGGACGCCTGATTGCGGAGACCTATGGTCGGGGCTTCGATAGCGCCACGCCGCTTCTCGGCTGGTCGATGACGAAATCGGTGACGGCGGCCCTGATCGGCATGCGCGTTGCCGAAGGGCGCATGGACGTGACGCGCGCCGGCCTGCTGCCGGAATGGAGCGGCGACGAGCGCGCCAAGATCAGGCTTGCCGACCTGATGGGCATGGAAAGCGGGCTCGACTTCAACGAGGGCTACGGCAATGTCAGCGACGTCACGCGAATGCTCTATCTCGAACGGGACATGGCGGGCTTTGCCGCATCACGGCCTGCGGCATCGGAGCCGGGCAAGACCTTCCGTTACTCGAGCGGCACGACCACGCTGTTGTCGCGGCTCTGGATGCAAAGCTTCGACGATCCGGCCGCCGCACTTGCCTATCCGCGCGATGCCCTGTTCCTGCCGATCGGAATGACGAGCGCGGTGATGGAGACCGATGCCAGCGGCACCTTCGTCGGGTCATCCTACATGTATGCGACGGCGCGCGATTGGGCGCGCTTTGCGCAGTTCCTGCTTCAGGACGGTGTCTGGAAGGGCAGGGGGCTGCTGCCGAAGGACTATGTCGCCTTCATGCGCACGCCGACAAAGGCCTCCGGCGGCGAATATGGCGCCGGTCAGGTCTGGCTTCAGGAAAACGGCGTGCGCGCCGGCACCGGGGTCTTTCCGGCCGATGCCTTCTGGATGCTCGGGCATGACGGCCAGGCGATCATGCTCGTGCCTTCGCTCAAGCTTGCGGTCGTGCGGCTGGGGCTGACGCCATCGCGCGGCGGCTATGACGTGCAGCAGCTCAACGCCAGGATCATAGAGGCGCTCGCAAACAATTAAGGCGCCTGCAAACAATTGAGGCGCCCGATGGAGCGCCTCATGAAGTCTCTGCGAAATGACCGTCGTGCTTATTTCATGCCGAGGTCGTCGAGCAGGCCCTTGCGCTTGGCATGGTAGTAATAGCCGCTGGCATAGAGCTTGACCGCGCCGTCGTGCTTGTTGTCGGCAACCATCCAGGCGCCGTGCAGGTACTTCGTCGCGTAGATCAGATTGGTTTCCGCGTCGAACAGGCCTTCGGCAGGGCCTTCATAGCCGAGACCCTTGGCAGTGTTGTAGCGGATCTGCATCAGGCCGTAATTGCCCTTGCTATAGGCGCGCGGATTGTAGTTGCTCTCGCGCTTGACGACGCGGTGCACGAGCTCGACGGGGATGCCGTTGAGATCGGCGTAGTGCTTGATCAGCTTGTCGAGCTCGGGGCGCGAGCTGGTCGGCGCGTTCGTCAGCTTCAACGAATCGGGAATGACGCTGGCAACGGCTGCCACGCTCGAACCGATTACGCCCATCTTCGGCTTTTCGGTCGGCACGATCATGCGGTTGGCGACAAGCGTCTCGAGGCCGACGGGTTCGCCGGTGTCGAAGTCCGATTCCATCGCTGCGGCAACTGCAAGCGTGGAAACGGGAAGATCCTGAACGCGGCTCGTCTTCGGCGAGACGAGGGCGGATGCGGTTTGCGGCAAGGCCGCGGAATTGGCCGATGCTGCAACCGGTGTCGCCATGGCAACGGCCTGGGCTTCGCCGGGCTTGCCGCCGGGAACTGCAACGACTGATGGTGCCGGGCCTGCGGCCTGGGCGAGATCCGTGCCGACGGGCAGGGTGGTCGCCATGCCCGCCGTCTGCGCCGACAGCGCAGCCGAGGCCGCGGTCGCCGCGCCATCCGGTGTCGGCAGGGCGTAGGCGGTCATTTCAGTGCCGGGTTTTGCAAGCGGGGTAACCGTCTGCACGGCCGTAAGCTCTTCCACGGAGGTATGCTCGACGGTCGAGCACCCCGAGACGAGGGTCGCCGACAGAATAGCTGCCGCGCCAAACGTCTGTTTTGAAAGGGAAATACGGAATTTCGCCATGCTGTCACTTTCGTGCTTCTGGGCCCCGCAGCCCCTGCAAATCAACGGCTGCCAGCCGCCATGCGTGAATCTCCATTAACCCATGGGGCGGCCGGCAGCAAGCGCGCGAGCGAATTTCAGGCGGTGACCCGCTTCATGGTTGCCGTCAGAAGCCCGGCGCCGATGAGCAGCGAGCCCCCCGTGCGGTTGACGATCCGCCGGATATTCGGCTTTGAAATCGTGCCTTTGGCGGCCGTCGCAAGGGCTGCATAGAGGCTGGCATTGATGATGGCGAGCGTCAGGAACGTCACCTCGAAAATCGCCATCTGGGTAAAGAGCGGCTGCGAAAGATCGAGGAACTGCGGCAGGAACGCGACGAAGAAGACGATGCTCTTGGGGTTGAGCGCGGTGACGGCGTAGGCGTGGAAGAAGATGCGCAGCGGTCGCTCCTTGGGCGGCGCCTGTTCGTCTGTTCCTCCTGCGCCCGCAACCGGTGCCCGCCAGAGCTGGATGCCGAGCCAGACGAGATAGGCGGCGCCCACCCATTTGAGCACGGTGAAGACCGCAGCCGAGGTCGCAAGCAGCGCGCCGAGCCCGAGCATGGACGCGGTCATGGCCGTGAAGTCGCCGAGCGCCACGCCGGCGACCGTCGCGCCCGCGGTCTTGCGGCCGTGGCCGAGCGCATAGGAAATGACGAGCAATATGGTCGGGCCGGGGATGGCGAGCAGCACGGCCGAGGCGGCGGCAAAGGCAAACCAGTGTTCGAACGACATGAAAAAGGCTCCACGCTTGAGGACTTTCCGAGACTGATCTCGGGAGGGAGCCATCAAGACGCGGAGCCGTCAACTGCCAATTGAGAGGCTCGATGATATGGAGCCGTCGCCCGAAGCGGTTGCGCTTCGGGCGCTGGGTCTCAGTCGTTGGCCTGCCACTTCTGGCCGATGACGTCCATGACGTCGCCGAACCACTTGGTCGAGGTGTCGAAGCGCTTTCCGCCCTTGATGCGCGGGAACTCGATGGTCCGGAGCTTGCCGCCCTGGTCCTCGTCGTGACCGGTAACGCCGGACACCTTGTTGAGCGCGCTTTCGACCGCGAGGTCGACCATGCTCTGGATCAGGCGCAGGTCGTCGCTGTTTGCCGGCGCCGAGCGGGCGTAGTAGCCCGATTTCTGCACCATCGAGCGCTCGGCGCCGAGAAGGGCCGCGAACTGCTTGGTGAACCAGTTGCCGACATTGATGGTGTCGATCTTCACATGGCCGAAGGCATCGCGCTTGACGGTTTCGCCGGCGGCTTCCCGTTCGGCGACGATCGCGTCGAGGCAGGCGCCTTCGCTGACGAACAGCGTGACGAAACCCGAGCGGTTCATGACGCCGCGCAGGCGCTCGGCTTCGGCTTCGAGGTCGAACTTGATCTCCGGCAGATAGAGGCCGTCGATGTTCTTCAGCTGCCGGTTCATCATGAAGCCGTCGACGAACTGCTTGTCGTCGGTCATCTGGACGTAGGAGCGGGCGGTTGCCGCCGTCAGCCAACCGCAGTGACGGCCCATGACCTCATGGACGACCAGCGTGCGCGGAGCGGCGCTCTGCTCGTTGCTGACATGATCGAAGAAGCGCGCGCCGTATTCGGCAGCCGTCCAGGCGCCGAGCGTCTGGCGGATCGGCACGACGTCGTTGTCGACCGTCTTCGGCAGGCCGACGACCGTGAGGTTATAGCCATTGGCGCCGAGATAGGCGGCAAGATCGGCAGCCGTGGTGTTGGTGTCGTCACCGCCGATCGTGTGCAGGATCGAGATGCCGTCGGCGGCGAGCCGTTCGGCTGCGACGCGCAGCGGGTTTTCACCCTCCTTGACGAGGCCGCGCTTGACGCAGTCGGCAGCGTTGGTGAGCTTGACGCGGCTGTTGCCGATCGGCGAGCCGCCGTGGCGGTGCAGGATATGGGCGTTTTCGCGCATGTCCCTGGTGATGTCGATGCGGTCGCCAAGCAGCACGCCCTGGTAGCCGGAGCGGTAGGCCACCAGCTCGTAATCAGGCGCGATGTCGGTGTAGCGCTCGATCAGGCCGCCAACGGCGGATGACAGACAAGGCGCGAGCCCGCCCGCCGTCAGCATTGCGACTTTCTTCTTGGCCATGTTTCCTCCTCGGGATTCGGCACGCAACTGGTGGGGGCCTCTCTAGCGCAAATCACATGGAAGTTAAATGACGGGTCTGTGGATCTCCGGCCGGCAAACGCGCCGTTTTTACCGTATGCGGTTCGATCTCTGCTCGGAACATCCTGTCACAACGGGGATGGCAGCGCACCTTCGAACGCGGCGCAAGCCGGTGCCGGTCAGGGTCTTGGCGGCCTTCGGGCGCGGCCGAACTGTTCCCCAGGGAACAGGTCGGAACCCTTGCGCTGGCGCAACGTTACCCCAACGGATTGACAATAGTGAGGGGCCATCACAAATTCGTCATCCCCGTGGTTCGCCGCAGGCTACCGCTTGCAATTTGCCACCACCATAGTCCATGCTATAGGCTGGAGAGACAGGAAAATCGTGCATGTCATTCTGGGATAGCCTCCTCAAGATCGTCACCGCCACGGGCAACGCGCTTGCCGGTGTGGTCGAAGCCGTGCGCACGCTTTTTGAAGGTGACCCGGAAACCCGGCGCAAGGTGGCTTTCTCCGTGGCGATGATCGCGCTTTCGGCCAAGATGGCCAAGGCCGATGGCGTGGTGACGGAGGCGGAGGTCTCGGCTTTCCGCGATATCTTCGAATTTCCCGCCGATCAGGCGCAGAACGTCGCCCGTCTCTATAATCTCGCGCGCCAGGACGTGGCCGGCTACGAGGCCTATGCCGAGAAGATGGCGACGCTGTGCTCGTCGTGCGAAGACAATTGCCCGATCCTTGAAGACATCGTCGATGGGCTCTTCCACATCGCCAAATCCGATGGCGCCGTGCACGAGAAGGAACTGGCGTTCCTGACGCGGGTCGCCGAGATCTTCAGGATGGACGAGGCGCATTTCGAGCAGATCATGGCGCGCCATGTGCACAGAGACGGCCGCGACCCCTATCTGGTTCTCGGCGTTTCGCCGAAGGACGATTTCGCCAAGATCCGCAAGCACTACCGTGTGCTGGTGTCGGAGAACCATCCCGACCGGCTGGTGGCGCGCGGCGTGCCGCAGGAATTCCATGCGATCGCCAACGATCGCATGGCAGCGCTGAACGCCGCCTATGAGGCGATCGAGAGAGAACGCCGCGCCGCATGACGTCGAAATACTGCGATTATGCGGGTGCGCGCTTCATGCCGTCGCCCAATTTCGGCGACCGCGCGGACGGCCGGGTTCCCGATATCATCGTGCTTCACTACACCGGCATGGCGACGCCGAAATCGGCGCTCGAATGGCTGTGTCGCGAAGAAAGCCAGGTTTCCAGCCACTATTTCGTCGATGAGGACGGTCGCGTCGACCAGCTCGTTCCGGAGGCGCTGCGCGCATGGCACGCGGGAAAGAGCGTCTGGAAGGGCGAGACGGACATCAACTCCAGCTCGATCGGCATCGAGATCGCCAATGCCGGCCACCCTGGCGGGTTGCCCGACTTTCCGGAAAAACAGATCGCGGCGGTCGTCGAATTGTGTCGGGACTGTGGCGAACGGTGGTCGATCGCCCCTGAACGGGTGCTTGCACACAGCGACATCGCCCCCATTCGCAAGGTCGACCCGGGCGAAAAGTTTCCGTGGCACCGCCTGCACCAGGAGGGCGTCGGCCACTGGGTGGAACCGGCGCCGATTGGCGGCGGGCGCTTTTTCCAGCGCGGTGATCGCGGCCAGCCGGTCGAAGCGATCCAGTCGATGCTGTCGCTCTACGGTTACGGCATTGAAGTCACTGGCGATTTCTGCGAACGCACCGAGGGCACGGTTGCTGCGTTCCAGCGGCATTTTCGCCAGCAGAGGGTCGATGGCATCGCCGATATCTCGACGCTCGATACCTTGCACCGACTGCTCCAGGCGCTGCCTCAGTTTGGGGCCTGACGCGCAAAATTTTTGCGTGCTAAATTAGCTTTTTCGGTCGTTTCCGCACAAATTTGCTTCGTTGCCACATGTTTACCATGATGCGGCATTCATTTGCCGCTCATTGAAACTGCAGGAAACGCAAGGGCAAGACGCTCCTTCCTGTCAATGAAACGATCGGGAAGTGAGGCTCGGACGGCGGGGTGCGCCGTGCTGCCCATTCCCCAGACCGGAGACTTCAAACTACATGAGAATATCGTCTGTTGCTGCGGTGGCGGCATGCCTTGGCATGTTCTTCACCGGGATTGGTACGTCGTATGCGGGGAACGTCGACAAGGCCATCAAGACCTCATCCCTCAAGTCAGTTTCACGGACGACAGGCTACCCGAACCCGCAACTCGCGCAGGGCACGCAGTACACGATCCTGATCCAGTCCTATGCCAAGCAGTATGGTGTACCGATCGATCTTGCCCATGCGATCGTCAAGGTCGAGAGCAACTTCAACCCGAAGGCACGCGGCAGCGCCGGCGAAATCGGGCTGATGCAGATCAAGCCGGCAACGGCGCGCATGATGGGCTATTCCGGCTCCTCCAAGGGTCTCTACGATCCGGAAACCAACATCAAGTTCGGCATGAAGTACCTTGCCATGGCGCATGAGCTTTCCGGTGGCACGACCTGCGGCACCGTGCTCAAGTACAATGCCGGTCATGGCGCCAAGCGCATGAACCCGGTTTCCAAGCGCTACTGCGGCAAGGTCCAGAGCATCATCGACTGATTGATGCCGATATGAGGGCGCGCCCGATGGTGCGCACAATGCACGCTTCATCGGTGAGGCGTGTCGCCTGACCTCCCCGTTGGATCGATGTCGATCCGGGGAGGGCGCCCCGGCCAGGGGCAGTGTTTCCATGGAATACCGAGCATCATTCGCCGCCCTTTCCCAAGGGGTGGCGGATGCTCCAGCCGGACAGGTCTCGCGTTCCGGCGATCTTTCGCGCGTTTCCCATTTAGACGGAAACATAGAAACGCTCTATGTCTCTCTCTCTTACGCATTTCCTGGCGGAAAACCGCTCCGCACTTTTCCTGGAAATGCTCCAAACGTGATGCAACCGCAGTGTCATATCCGCGCCGGCATGCTATCTCGACCTGATCGAAATGGTGGGGACGGACATGTCGGAAAGCTTTGATTTCATCGTGGTCGGCAAGGGCATGATGGGGGCGGCGGCAGCGCGGCACCTGGCGCTGTCGGGTGCGCGGGTGGCGCTGGTCGGGCCGGACGAACCCAGCGACTGGGCCAGTCACGGCGGCGTCTTTTCCAGTCATTACGACAATGCCCGCATCACCCGCACGATCGACGACGACCCCGTCTGGGCGCGGCTCGCCAAGCGCTCCATCGATCGGTATGGCGAGATCGCCGCTTTGAGCGGCATCGACTTCTATGCCGAAGTCGGCTGCCTGATCGCCGGACCGGCGCCGGGTGGCAGTTACGACTATATCGAAAAGGTCGCCTATGCGCGCGACGCGCTTGGCGTCGAAGCGCCGCTGCTCGATCAGGACATCCTTTCCGAACGCTTTCCCTGGTTCTGTTTCCCAGAAGGTTTCGCCGGCATCCACGAGGCGCAAGGTGCCGGCTACATCAATCCGCGCGCGCTGGTTCTGGCGCAGACGATCTGCGCCGAAAAGGCCGGCGCGCGGATCGTGCGCAGCGAAGTGGCGTCGGTGTCGAGCGCTGCCGATGGTGTCGTCGTCACGACGGTCGATGGTGCTGTGTTGAGCTGCGGGCGGGTGATCGTCGCGGCCGGCGGGTTTTCGCTTTCCGACCAGCTGCTGCCACGGCCGATCGACCTTGTGGTCAAGGCGCGCACCGTGTTTTTCGCCGAAGTGGCGGCGGGCGATCTGACGAGCTACGAGAACATGCCGTCGCTGATCGGCGCTGCGCCTGAGCAGGAAAATAGCTACTATCTGTTGCCCCCGGTCGCCTATGCGGACGGCAAGCACTACATCAAGATCGGCGGCGATCCGACCGACCGCGTTCTCGAAACCGAGCCCGATGTGCGCGCCTGGTTCCGTGGCAGCGCCGGCGCCGGGGCGGCGGCGCATATGGGCGGCTTGCTCGCCGGGGTGATGCCCGACTTCCGGCCCGCTTCGACGCATTTTCGCCCCTGCGTCACGTCCTTCACCCGCCACGGCTTCCCCTATATCGGCTTTGCCGGCGACGATCGCATTGCCGTGGTGACCGGTGGCAACGGCCAGGCGGCCAAGAGTTCCGACGAGATCGGCCGGCTCGGTGCCGTGCTGGTGGCCGAGGGCCGGATCGACGACGCGGCCTATGAAACGGATTTCGCCGTCTCGTTCCGCTGAGTGTGAAAGTGCTTCGGGGCGGCCCGGTGAAACGCCGGGCATGCCGTTTTTCTCTGGCGCTCGGCTTCCCGGTCGTTTAAGGACCGCCTGCCAGTTGGCCGGGCAGCCGCGCTCCGCAAGTGCCGAAAGGCCGCGGGGGGAGGAAAGTCCGGGCTCCACGGAAGTACGGTGCCGGATAACGTCCGGCGAGGGCGACCTCAGGGAAAGTGCCACAGAAAGCAAACCGCTCCGCTTGCGGAGTAAGGGTGAAAGGGTGGGGTAAGAGCCCACCGCGGACATGGCGACATGGACGGCACGGCAAACCCCACCGGGAGCAAGACCGAATAGGGATGACGCGGACGCGCAAGCGTCCAGCCTGTTTCCGGGCCAGTCATCCGGGTGGGTTGCAAGAGGCTGCGTGCAAACGTAGTCCCAGATGAATGGCTGCCACGTTCCGTTGTCTTCGGGCAGCGGGGCCATACAGAACCCGGCTTACAGGCCAACTGGCGATTTTCCCTTTTTAAGATGCGTGCGCGGGCCGCGAAGCAGCGCGCACGGCCGCCGCCCGACCATGCGCCCTGGCGATGCCAGCGCGCAGGCGGGGCCTCGAAAGCGTGCCGGAAAAAATCAGCGCCCCCGGCTTGCTGCATTCTTTCTCACATTCTGATTTCCCAACGATTTGAAGCCGTTTGACCGTCGCATTCCGGGTCAGCGGGGGTCTGTTCGTAACGCTTCGTTAAACTTAACAACCTATCAATATTTGATCAGCTACCCGGCTGTTCAAGAGCCAATCCCATTGACGCCCATATGGTCCCATGATATCCCATAATGGTACTGCGCAAGGGCCGCTTCGTGGCCCATCATCGCAAGATTCCAGGGTCTCCCGGCTTCGGGAGATGGGCGGACATGTTGGTGTCCGGCGGGGGCGTTTTGCGGGTGCAGTCGAGTGTTCTCGCGGGTCGATGATTATGGCCCGTCAGTCTTGGGCGGCCGTTTCGCGTCATGAACCGCTTCTTGTCAAATGCCACCAATCGGATCGATGCAAAGGGGCGGGTGTCCGTGCCTTCGGCGTTTCGTTCCGTTCTGTCGGATGGGGGCGTCCGGGAGCTATACTGTTTTCAGGACTTCGTCTTTCCGGCGATCAGCGTCGGCGGGCCGGAACTCCTGGATCGGTTCGAGAGGCAGATGGCGGTCGAGGATCCATTTTCTCCGGCTGCCAACGAGATGTCGCTGCTCGTTCATGGGGGTGGGGTCTTCGTCAAGCTCGATCCGGAAGGCCGGTTGATGGTGACGGATTTCATCCGCGACTTCACCGGGATCTCGACCGATGTGATGTTCGTCGGGCGAGGCGATTATTTTCAGCTCTGGGAGCCGCAGGCCTTTCAAAAGGCGCAGGCGGCGGCCCGGGAGGGGCGCAAGTCACGGGGGCTGCGTCCGGAATAGAATGGAGAGGCGGAATGGTGACGGAACAAGGCGGAGGAGCTTCTGAAGCCGATGGCGGACCGGTCCGTCACATTCCCGTCCTCCTGAACGAGGTTCTCGCAGCCCTCGACCCGGCCCCCGGCAAGGTCATCCTCGATGGCACGTTCGGGGCCGGCGGTTATGCCTCTGCCATCCTCAATGCCGGTGCCGAGGTGATCGCGCTCGATCGCGACCCCACGGCAATCGCTGCGGGCCAGCCGATGGTCGCGGCATCCAGCGGCAAGCTCAAACTCATCCATTCGCGCTTTTCCGAACTCGCCGAGCATGCGCCCGAAGGCAGCCTCGACGGGCTGGTGCTCGACATCGGCGTATCGTCGATGCAGATCGACGAGGCCGAGCGCGGCTTCTCCTTCCAGAGGAAGGGCCCGCTCGATATGCGCATGTCGGCCGCCGGCGTTTCGGCCGCCGATGTCGTCAACCGGGCCAAGGTTTCCGATCTCATCCGCATCTTCGGTTTCCTCGGTGAGGAAAAGCAGTCGGGCCGCATCGCCCGCGCCATCGAGAAGCGTCGGGCCGAAGCGCCGTTCGAGACCACCCGCGATCTCGCCGGGCTGATCGAAATCGTCACGCCGCGCAAGGCCAAGGACAAGATCCATCCGGCGACCCGCGTCTTCCAGGCGCTGCGCATCTTCGTCAACGACGAACTCGGCGAACTCGCCCAGGCGCTGTTTGCCGCCGAGCGGGCGCTGAAGCCAGGCGGCCGCCTCGTGGTCGTCACCTTCCATTCGCTCGAAGACCGGATCGTCAAAGCGTTCTTCCAGGATCGCTCGGGCAAGGCCGCCGGTTCGCGGCATCTGCCGCTGGTGACCGCGCGTGCGGCAACCTTCACACCAGTTGGCAAGCCTATGGTGGCGGCCAGCGAGGAAGAAGCGTCCCTCAATCCGCGCGCCCGGTCTGCCAAGCTCAGAGCCGGTATCCGCACGGAAGCGCCATCGCCGGGAAACGATCTGTCCATTTTCAATCTGCCGGAACTGGCGAGCCTTGCACGGTTGGGGGGCTGAGGGATCCATGCTGCGAACACTCGACATAGTCCTGATCGTCGTCATGACGGCCGCCGCCACGGTCACCTACACGATCAAGCACCAGGCCGAAAACAAGCTTGACCAGGTGCGAAAGCTCGATGCCGCCATCAAGCTGGAAGAAGACACGATCGACTTGCTGCGCGCCGACTGGGCGCTGCTGACGCAGCCGAACCGGCTGGAACGCCTGGTGGGCGCCTTCGGCGCCGACCTGCAGCTGGCGCCGACGCCGTCGACGCAGCTCGTGCGTCCGCAGGAACTGCCGATGTTGAAGGCGGACGTGCCGCCGACGGAAGAAGAAAAGAAGCTCGCGGCCGCCAAGGCCGCCGAGCAGACGACCGATAACATCGCAACAGGTTCGGTGGCGCACTGATGTCGTTTCTTTCCCGCATCATGGTCTTGAAGAGCAAGGCGCACTTTTCCGCCGGCGGCAACAACCTGCCGGCCGAGGCCAAGCTCAACGTCACCTTCCAGGGCACGCGCAAGAAAACCACCAACCAGGCGAAGAACCGCGTGGCGATCATCATCGCCAGCTTCGGCATCGTCTATGCCGTCATCGGAGGCCGGCTGGTGCAATACGGCATGGCCCAGCCGGAAACGGTGTCGAGCATCGGTCGCGCCGACAACCTGATGGCCTCGCGCCCTGACATCCTCGACCGCAACGGCGAGATTCTCGCCACCGACATCCGCACGGTCTCGCTCTATGCCGAGCCGCACAAGATCGTCGATGCGGATGAGGCCGTCGAGCGGCTGGCGACGGTGCTGCCCGACCTCAACGCCCGCGACATCTACAACAAGCTGAAGTCGAAATCCCGCTTCCAGTGGCTGCGCCGCCAGCTGACGCCGAAGCAGCAGAGCGAAATCCTGGCGCTCGGCATTCCCGGCGTCGGTTTCCGGCCGGAAAAGCGCCGCTTCTATCCCGGCGGTCCGACCGCCGCCCATATCGTCGGCCACGTCAACATCGACAACCGCGGCGTTGCCGGCATGGAGCGCTACATCGACGGGCAGGGGCTCGCCGATCTCGCCGCCATCGGCATGACCAGCGATGCCAAGATGGAGCCGGTCAAGCTCTCGATCGACGTGCGGGTCCAGAACATCGTGCGCGACGTCATCGATTCCGGCATGAAGAACTATCAGGCGCTGGCGGCCGGCGCCGTCGTGCTCGACGTGCATACCGGCGAAGTGCTGGCGATGGCGTCCGTGCCCGACTACGACCCCAACAAGCCAGCCGAAGGGGCCGAAGAGGGCTGGATGAACCGCATGTCGAACGGCACGTTCGAGATGGGCTCCACCTTCAAGACGTTCACCATCGCCATGGGCCTCGATTCCGGCAAGGTGACGCTCAACGACAGTTTTGACGCCTCGGCGCCGATCCGCATCGGCGGCTTCACCATCAAGGACTTCCACGGCAAGCGCCGGGTGCTGACCGTTCCGGAAATCTTCCAGTACTCGTCGAACATCGGCACGGCCAAGATCGCCGACCTCATCGGCATTCCCGGCCACAAGGAATTCCTGACGCGGCTCGGCCTGCTTTCCAAGCTGCCGACCGAGCTGCCGGAGGTCAAATCCCCGAGCCAGCCGCGCGAATGGAAGAAGATCAACTCGATCACCATCTCCTTCGGCCACGGCGTCTCGACGACGCCGTTGCAGACGGCCGTCGCCGGTGCAGCCCTCGTCAACGGCGGCAAGCTGATCCCGCCGACCTTCCTGCCGCGTTCCGAAGCGCAGGCCGACGAGCTGGCGACCACGGTGGTCAAGAAGAGCACCAGCGACGACATGCGCTTCCTCTTGCGCTGGAACGGCATCGCCGGCTCCGGCAAGCGCGCGCAGGTGCCGGGCTTCAACGTCGGCGGCAAGACTGGCACGGCCGACAAGGTCGTCAACGGCCGCTACGCCAGCGACCAGAACTTCAACGCCTTTCTCGCCGCCTTTCCGATCGACAATCCGAAGTACATCGTGCTGACCTTCATCGATGCGCCGAAGACCGGCGAAGGCGGCGGACGGACCGCCGGCTCGAATGCCGCACCCATGGTTCGCGACATCATCAGCCGCTCCGCACCGCTTCTCGGCGTCGAACCGAAGTTCGGAGAAGATGGTTCTGCCATGCTTGTGTCTTATTAGGCATGAAATGAGAATGCGGGACGATTCGCCAACCGGCGGATTAAGAGCGATGTGAGACGTGCGGTTCATGAAGATAAAAGACCTGGCGGGAACGAGCTTCCCTGAACTTTCTGCGCAACTGGATGACGCTTCCTCTGGGATCGAGGTAGCCGGCATCACGGCCGATAGCCGGCAGGTGCAGCCAGGGGATCTTTTCGTCGCCGTCTCCGGCACCAAGGCCAACGGCACCAGCTATATCGCCGACGCGCTTTCGCGCGGCGCGGTCGCGGTCGTTGCCGAAAGCAATGTCAAGCCGGACGGGGCTTCGGCGCCGGTTCTGTCGCTTTCCAACCCGCGTGCCTTTCTTGCGCGTGCCGCTGCCGCCTTTTACGGCCGCCAGCCCGAGACGATGGTGGCGGTGACAGGCACTGCCGGCAAGACCTCGGTCGCCTCCTTTACCCGGCAGATCTGGGCGCATTCGGGCCTCGCCGCCGCGATGATCGGCACCACGGGCGTGATTGCGCCCGGCCGCAACGACTACGGGTCGCTGACGACGCCCGATCCTGTATCCCTGCACAAGCTTCTGGCCGAACTCGCCGACGCCGGCGTCACCCATGCGGCGATGGAAGCGTCCAGCCACGGCCTCGACCAGAGCCGGCTCGACGGCGTCAAGCTTTCTGCGGCCGCCTTTACCAATCTCGGTCGCGACCACATGGATTATCATCCGACGGTCGAGCACTACATGGCCTCGAAGATGCGGTTGTTCGATGCGCTCCTTCCGAAGGGCGCGCCGGCCGTGATCTTTGCCGACGACCAGTGGTCGGGCGAGGCGATCGCGGCTGCCCGCAAGGCCAAGCTCGACGTCCGCACCGTCGGCCGCAAGGGCGATTTCATCGCGCTGAAGCGGGTCGAGCATTTCCGCCACAAGCAATCGGCCGAGGTTCACGTCGGCGACGACATCTTCGAAATCCACATTCCGCTGGCCGGCGATTTCCAGGTGGCCAACGCGCTTGTCGCCGCGGGTCTCGCGATCTCCACCGGCATCAGCGCCAAGGCGGCATTCTCCGCGCTTGAAAAGCTGCAAGGCGCTTCCGGCCGCCTCGAACTGGTCGGCCAGACGCGCGATGGCGCGCTTGCCTATGTCGACTATGCCCACAAGCCCGATGCGCTGGAAAACGTGCTCGCCTCCGTGCGGCCGTTCACGACGGGCCGGGTCATCGTGGTCTTCGGCTGCGGCGGCGACCGCGACAAGGGCAAGCGGCCGATCATGGGCGAGATCGCCACGCGGCTGGCCGACGTGGTCATCGTCACCGATGACAATCCACGCTCGGAAGTGCCAGACGTGATCCGCTCGGAAATCATGGATGCGGCGCCGGGCGCGACTGAAATCGGCGACCGCGCCGAAGCAATCCGCGCCGCCGTCGGCATGCTTCAGAGCGGCGACACGCTGATCGTCGCCGGCAAGGGACACGAGGAGGGCCAGACGGTCGGTTCCGTCACGCTGCCGTTCTCCGATCATGCGGAAGTCCGCAAGGCATTGGGAGGTCTGTGATTTGAACTGGCTCTGGACAAGCAGCGATCTTCTGGCCGCCATGCACGGCCGTCCGGTTGGCAATCTGCCCGAAGGCGTCAGCGGCATCTCGATCGACAGCCGCTCGGTCGGCAAGGGCGAGGCCTTTTTCGCGATCAAGGGCGACCGGGTCGATGGCCATGATTACGCCGGCCTTGCGCTTGCCAATGGCGCAGCCCTGCTCGTCGTCAGCGAAGGCAAGCTGCCTGCGCTCGGCCGCCTCAGCGCGCCGATGATCGTCGTCGACGACGTGCTCGAGGCGATGATCCGGCTCGGATGTGCGGCGCGCGACCGCAGCGCCGCCAAGATCATCGCCGTCACCGGGTCGGTCGGCAAGACCACGACCAAGGAGATGCTTCGCCATGTGCTGGTGCCACAGGGCCGGGTGCACGCGTCGGTCGCTTCCTTCAACAATCACTGGGGTGTGCCGCTGACGCTCGCGCGCATGCCCGAGGCCACGGATTTCGGCGTCTTCGAAATCGGCATGAACCATCCGGACGAGATCCGGCCGCTGACGAAGATGGTTCGCCCGCATGTGGCCATCGTCACCAGCATCGCCGCTGCCCATCTCGGCAACTTCGAAAGCCTGGACCAGATCGCCGAGGCCAAGGCCGAGATCTTCGAAGGCGTCGTCAAGGGCGGCCACGCGGTCATCAACCACGACAGTGCCCAGTACAAGCTGCTGGAAAAGGCGGCAGGTGCCGCGGGCGTCACCTACATCCACTCATTCGGCGTCAATCCGAAGGCGGAATTCCGTCTCGTCGAGTTCGCAGGTGCTGCCGACGGATCGGTGCTTTGGGCAGCGCTCGGCGGCCGGACGATGGAGATCACCATCGGCGCGCCTGGCCGTCATATCGCCGAAAACGCGCTGGCCGTGCTGGCCGCCGTCAAGCTCGTCGGCGCCGATGTCGACCACGCCGCCGTGTCGCTCGCGACCATGCAGGCCGAAACGGGCAGGGGCCGCAGGCACCAGTTGCTGGTCGGCCCGGGCACGCTGACACTGATCGACGAAAGCTACAACGCCAACCCGACATCGATGCGCGCCGCGATTTCGCTGCTCAAGGATTCGACCCCGGCACCGGGCGGACGCCGCATCGCCGTGCTCGGCGACATGCTGGAGATGGGTGATCACGCCGTCGACGTCCACGCAGCGCTCACAACGCCGCTGGTGGAAGCAGAGATCACCGATGTCTGGCTTGCCGGTCCGCTGATGGCGCACCTGCGTGACGCGCTGCCGCCGGAAATCTCCGTCGTCTACCGCGAAACCATCGACGAACTGAAGAAATACGCGCTGGGCGCGGTTGCTGCCGGCGATGTGGTGATGGTCAAGTCTTCCAAGGGCACGGGCTGCGTCAAGATCGTGAACGCGCTGATCGAGGCCTATCCGGAGCCCGAGGCCGAAGGAAACGAAGCCACCGCGTGATGGTGGCGGCCGCACGCGGTCAGGTGGCCGAGATGCTGTCGCAAGCAGGACCTTGGCGCTTCATCGCTCGAAGGGCGCGTAAAGCTCCGGGGGGGCTTCCTTCCGCTGCGGTGGAAACAGTTTCGGGTTAGGCAGCGCGACCTAACACTTTTGTATACAAGCGCGTATCGTTTTTCAGATGATTCTGTTGGACGGTGTCCGATTTTAAACCTTTGGGGAAAGGTCCCTTAATGCTCATCTGGCTCGTGGAACTGGCGGACCACTTTCAATTTTTCAATCTTTTTCGCTACATCACGTTCCGTACCGGAGCAGCGCTTTTCACGTCGGCCTTGATCGTCTTCCTGTTCGGCCCGCGCATGATCGCTTCGCTGCGCATCCGGCAGGGCAAGGGACAACCGATCCGCGCCGACGGGCCGCAGACGCATTTCAAGAAGGCCGGCACGCCGACGATGGGCGGGTTGATGATTCTCGCCGGCATCGTCGTCTCGTCGCTTCTGTGGGCCGACCTTTCGAGCGTTTACGTGGTCTCCACCCTTCTCGTCACGCTCGGCTTTGGCGCCATTGGCTTCTACGATGATTACCTCAAGGTTACGAAGCAGTCGGACAAGGGCTTTTCCGGCAAGGCGCGTCTCGGTTTCGAGTTCATTATCGCCGCCATCGCCGTGTTCTTCATGATGCAGGCCTCGCTTTCGGGCGGCGCTGCCGGCTCGACCTTCGGCTCCTCGGTCACGTTCCCGTTCTTCAAGGACCTGGTGATCAATCTCGGCTATTTCTTCGTGCTGTTCGGCGGTTTCGTCATCGTCGGCGCCGGCAATGCGGTGAACCTGACGGACGGACTGGACGGGCTTGCCATCGTGCCTGTGATGATCGCGGCAGCCGCTTTCGGCCTGATTGCCTATCTCGCCGGTAACGCCGTTTTCGCCAACTATCTGCAGATCCATTTCGTGCCGGGCACGGGCGAACTGGCCGTCATCCTCGGCGCCGTCATCGGCGCCGGCCTCGGCTTCCTCTGGTTCAACGCACCGCCCGCCGCCATTTTCATGGGCGACACCGGTTCGCTGGCGCTCGGCGGCCTGATCGGCACCGTCGCCGTCGCCGTCAAGCATGAGTTCGTCATGATCATCATCGGCGGCCTGTTCGTCATGGAAACGCTGTCGGTGATCATCCAGGTTTTCTGGTTCAAGCGCACCGGCCGCCGCGTCTTCCTCATGGCGCCGATCCACCACCACTTCGAAAAGAAGGGCTGGACGGAAAGCCAGGTCGTGATCCGCTTCTGGATCATCGCCGTCATCCTGGCGATGGTCGGCCTGTCCACCCTCAAGCTGCGGTGATCGGACGATGATCGCGGTCAGCACATTCAAGGGCAAGAAGGTCGCGCTCTTCGGCCTCGGCGGCTCGGGGCTGGCGACGGCCCAGGCGCTCGTTGCCGGCGGAGCGCAAGTGACGGCCTGGGACGACAATCCCGACAGCGTCGCAAGGGCTGGCGAGGCGGGTGTTCCGACGGCGGACCTGCGCGGCATCGACTGGCGCGCCTACGCCGCCTTCGTCCTGTCGCCCGGCGTGCCGCTGACCCATCCGAAGCCGCACTGGACCGTCGATCTGGCGCATGCGGCCGGCGTCGAGGTCATCGGTGATGTCGAGCTCTTCGTGCGCGAGCGCCGGGCGCAGGCGCCCGATTGCCCGTTCATCGCCATCACCGGCACCAACGGCAAATCGACGACGACGGCGCTGATCGCCCATATCCTGAAGGAGAGCGGGCGCGACACGCAGCTCGGCGGCAATATCGGCACGGCCGTCTTGACGCTTGATCCGCCGAAGGCCGGCCGCTTCTACGTGGTCGAGTGCTCGTCCTACCAGATCGATCTGGCGCCGACGCTGAACCCGACGGCCGGCATCCTGCTCAATCTCACGCCCGATCACCTCGATCGTCACGGTACCATGCAGCATTATGCCGACATCAAGGAGCGGCTGGTGGCGGGCAGCGGCACGGCGATCGTCGGCGTCGACGACAGTTTTTGCGCGCTGATTGCCGACCGCGTCGAGCGGGCAGGCACGAAGGTTGTCCGTATCTCGCGCCGGCACGTGCTCGCCGACGGGATCCATGCCGACGGGTCGCGCATTCTGCAGGCGCATGGCGGTACGTCACGTCTCTTCGTCGACCTCGACGGCATCCAGACGCTGCGCGGTGGCCACAATGCCCAGAACGCGGCGGCAGCCATTGCTGCCTGCCTTGCGGTCGGCGTCAGCGAGGACGAGATCCGCCAGGGGCTGAAGAGTTTCCCCGGACTGAAGCATCGCATGCAGCCGGTTGGCCGCAAGGGCGCCGTCGTGTTCGTCAACGACAGCAAGGCGACCAATGCGGATGCGGCGGCCCCGGCGCTATCGAGCTACGAGCGCATCTACTGGATTGCCGGCGGTCTGCCGAAGGAGGGCGGCATCACGTCGCTGTCGCCGTTCTTCCCGAAGATCGTCAAGGCCTACCTGATCGGCGAGGCGGCGCCCGCCTTTGCAGCGACGCTCGGCGAGGCGGTTCCTTACGAGATTTCGGGCACGCTGGAGAAGGCCGTGGCGCATGCGGCGGCCGATGCAGAAGGCGACGGCAAGGGTGCGTCGGCGGTGATGCTTTCCCCGGCTTGCGCAAGCTTCGACCAGTATAAGAACTTTGAAATACGCGGCGATGCCTTCGTGACCCACGTCAAGGCACTGCAGGGCGTGACGATGCTGATCTGACGCTCGCCTGCCGGCGCTCCCGTAGCGTGCGGCAGGTGGCGGTGATGCCGGGGTTTCGGACGTTTGGCGCAGGCGCGCCTGATAAAGGGGACTGACAAGATGGTAAGCCGAGCCGAACGTGGCCCTGTGGCCGACTGGTTCTGGACGATCGACAGGTTTTTCCTGGCGACCTTCATCCTGTTGATGGGCGTCGGCTTCATGCTGTCCTTCGCGGCGAGCCCGGCGGTTGCCGAGCGCATCGGCCTCGACAGCTTCCACTTCGTCAAGCGGCACGCGGTTTTCCTGTTGCCGTCACTGGTGGTGATGGTGGCCATATCCTTCCTCTCACCGCGTCAGGTGCGCCGCGCGGCGATCATCCTGCTCGGCGTGTCGCTCTCGATGATGGTGCTGGTGCTGTTCATCGGCCAGGAGGTCAAGGGCTCGATGCGCTGGATCTCGATCGCCGGCATTTCGATCCAGCCCTCCGAGTTCATGAAACCGGCCTTCGTGGTCGTTTGCGCCTGGCTGTTTTCCGAGCATGCCCGCCAGCCGGAGATCCCCGGCAATCTGTTTGCGATCCTTCTCTTCGGCATCGTCGGCGCGCTGCTCGTCGCCCAGCCAGACCTTGGCCAGACGATCCTGACCACCGCGGTCTGGGGCGGCATGTTCTTCATGGCCGGCATGCCCTGGCTCTGGATCATCGTGCTTGCGGGTGCGGCCTTCGGTGGCTTCTTCGTCGCCTATACCATGCTGCCGCACGTGGCCGGCCGTATCGACAAGTTCCTCACCGGCGAGGGCGATACCTTCCAGATGGACACGGCGCGCGAGGCGATCATCCGCGGCGACTGGTTCGGCCGCGGCCCCGGCGAAGGCATCGTCAAGCGCATCATCCCCGACAGCCACACCGACTTCGTGTTCTCGGTGGCGGCCGAAGAATTCGGCATCGTCTTCTGCATGCTGATCGTGATGATCTTTGCCTTCCTGGTGCTGCGCGGCCTCAACCACGCCTTCCGCGAACGCAACGACTTCAACCGCTTTGCCGTCGCCGGTTTGGTGCTTCAGATCGGCATCCAGTCGATGATCAACATCGGCGTGAACCTCGAACTGCTTCCGGCCAAGGGCATGACCCTGCCGCTGATCTCCTATGGCGGCTCGTCCATGGTGGCGATCTGCGTCACCGCCGGCTTCATCCTGGCGCTCACGCGCCATCGCCCGGAGAAGCGCGCCGTGGAGCGCAGCCTGTTTCGGTCCGGCATCGGCGTGCCGGCGGAGTAAAACATGACCAAAGGCATCATTCTTCTTGCCGCCGGGGGAACCGGCGGCCATCTCTTTCCAGCCGAGGCGCTGGCCCATGAGCTGAAAGCCAACGGCTATTCGGTGCATCTGGTGACCGATAGCCGTGCCGAGCGTTTCGCCGGCAAGTTTCCGGCCGACGAGGTGCATGTGGTGCCATCGGCGACCATCGGCTCGAAGAACCCCATCCATGTCGCGCGCTCGCTGTGGACGCTGTGGACCGGCATGCGCGCCGCGCGCCGGCTGATTGCGCGCCTGCGGCCGAAGGCGGTTGTCGGTTTCGGCGGTTATCCGACCGTGCCGCCGCTGCTGGCGGCAACCGGTATGGGCGTGCCCTCGATGATCCACGAGCAGAACGCGGTCATGGGCCGCGCCAACAAGGCGCTCGCCTCGCGCGTCAAGGCAATTGCCGGCGGCTTCCTGCCTGAAGGCACGGGCGCCTTCGCCGCCAAGACCGTGACGACGGGCAATCCGGTACGGCCGGCCGTGCTCGAGGCTTCGAAGGTTTCCTATCGCGCGTCGGCGGGGGCCGAGCCGTTCCATCTCGTCGTCTTCGGCGGCAGCCAGGGCGCGCAGTATTTTTCGAAGGCCGTCCCGCAGGCGATCTGCAGGCTAGACGACGCGCTTCGCCAGCGGCTGAAGGTGACGCAGCAGGCGCGGCCGGAAGACCGCGACGGCGTCATCGCCACCTATGAGAAGCTTGGCGTTCCCGCCGACGTCTCGCCGTTCTTTACCGACATGGCCGAGCGCATAGCCGATGCCCAGCTCGTCATCTGCCGCTCCGGTGCCTCGACGGTGTCCGAGCTTGCGGTCATCGGCCGGCCGGCGATCCTCGTTCCCTATCCCTATGCGCTCGATCACGACCAGGCCGCCAATGCCGCGGCCATCGCCGCCAAGGGCGGCGCCAAGGTGATCGCGCAGGCCGAGCTTACCGCCGAGCGCCTGGCCGGCATTCTGGCCGACGCCATGGCCAATCCGCAGTCGCTGGCGCAGATGGCCGCCCATGCGCGCGAAACCGGAAAGCCGGACGCCGCGCGCTTGCTTGCAGGCATGGTAGAGGCTATTGCCAGCGGTTCGACAGTAGAGAAATTCAGGGAAACACGCTCATGAAAATGCCGAAAACGATCGGTCTGGTCCATTTTATCGGTATCGGCGGTATCGGCATGAGCGGCATTGCCGAGGTGCTGCACAATCTCGGCCACCGGGTGCAGGGTTCCGACCAATCGGATAGCGCCAACGTCCAGCGCCTGCGCGACAAGGGCATCGAGGTCTTCGTCGGGCACAAGGCCGAGAACATCGGCGATGCCGAAGTCGTGGTCGTCTCGACGGCGATCAAGAAGGACAACCCGGAACTGATTGCCGCGCGCGAGAAGCTTCTGCCGGTCGTGCGCCGCGCCGAGATGCTGGCCGAGCTGATGCGCTTCCGCAACGCCATCGCCATCGGCGGTACCCACGGCAAGACGACGACGACCTCGATGGTCGCAGCCCTTCTCGATGCCGGCGGCCTCGACCCGACCGTCATCAACGGCGGCATCATCAATGCCTACGGCACCAATGCCCGCATGGGCGAGGGCGAGTGGATGGTGGTGGAGGCCGACGAATCCGACGGCACCTTCCTGAAGCTGCCGGCCGACGTCGCCGTCGTCACCAATATCGACCCCGAACATCTCGACCACTACGGCAATTTCGACGCCGTGCGCGCCGCGTTCCGGCAGTTCGTCGAAAACGTGCCGTTCTATGGTTTCGGCGTGCTCTGCCTCGATCACCCGGAAGTGCAGACGATGGTCAGCAAGATCGAGGATCGCAAGGTCGTCACCTACGGCGAAAACCCGCAGGCCGACGTGCGTTTCAGCAATATCCGCATGGATGGGGCCACCTCCGTCTTCGACGTCGAGATCCGCCGCCGCCGCACCGGCCAGGTGATCACGATGAAGGATCTGCGGCTGCCGATGCCCGGCCGGCACAATGTGTCGAACGCAACCGCCGCGATCGCGGTCGCCCAGCGCCTCGGCGTCAGCCCGGAGGCGATCGCCAAGGGGCTCGCGTCCTTCGGTGGCGTCAAGCGTCGCTTCACCTTTACCGGCGACTGGAACGGCGTGCGGGTCTATGACGACTATGGCCACCACCCGGTCGAGATCAAGGCTGTGCTGCGGGCGGCGCGCGAGGCCTGCCAGGGCCGGATCATCGCCGTGCACCAGCCGCACCGCTATTCGCGGCTTGCGAGCCTTTTTGAAGATTTCTCCGCCTGCTTCAACGATGCCGACACGATCCTGATCGCGCCGGTCTATGCGGCCGGCGAAGAGGCGATCGACGGCATCAACTCCGAAGAACTCGTCAACCGGATCAAGGCCGGCGGTCATCGCGACGCCCGGTATGTGACCGGTCCCGAAACAATCGCGCCGGTTGTCAACAAGATTGCACAGCCGGGTGATTTTGTGGTTCTCTTGGGGGCTGGCAGCATCACCTACTGGGCCGCCGCCTTGCCACGGGAACTCGCAGACATTTCAGGAAATTGCGCATGAAACAGGTCAACGGTCAGAAACTCCTCGAAGCCCTCGGAAGCGGGGTCAGCGCCGTTCGCGGCCGCATCACGCCCGACGCGCCGATGGATCGGGTGACCTGGTTCCGCGCCGGCGGCCTTGCCGAGCTGATGTTCCAGCCGCATGACACCGACGATCTCGTCACCTTCCTGAAGCTGGTGCCGGCGGAAGTGCCTGTCATGGTCATGGGCGTCGGCTCCAACCTGCTGGTGCGCGACGGCGGCATTCCCGGCGTGGTCATCCGCCTGTCGGCCAAGGGTTTTGGCGATCTCGAACTTGTCGGCGAGAACCGCATCAAGGCCGGCGCGATCTGCCCGGACAAGAACATCGCGGCCATGGCGCTCGATAACGGCATCGGCGGCTTCTACTTCTACTACGGCATTCCCGGCGCCATCGGCGGCGCCCTGCGCATGAACGCCGGCGCCAACGGCGCGGAAACGCGCGAGCGGGTCGTCGAGGTGCACGCCGTCGATCGCCAGGGCAAGACGCACGTGCTGTCGAATGCCGACATGGGCTACGGCTATCGCCATTCCGCCGCGGCCAAGGACCTGATCTTCACGCACGCGATCTTCGAGGGCTATCCCGAGGACAAGAACAAGATCCGCACCGACATGGATGCCGTGCGCCAGCACCGCGAAACCGTGCAGCCGATCCGCGAAAAGACCGGGGGATCGACATTCAAGAACCCTGAGGGACATTCGGCCTGGAAGCTGATCGACGAGGCCGGTTGCCGCGGCATGATGATCGGCGGCGCGCAGATGTCGCCACTGCACTGCAACTTCATGATCAACACCGGCCAGGCGACCGGCTACGAGCTCGAGTATCTCGGCGAGACCGTGCGCAGCCGTGTGCTCGAACATTCCGGCGTCCGGCTGGAATGGGAAATCAAGCGCATCGGCACCTTCATGCCGGGCTACGAGATCAAGGAATTCCTCGGCCGCGGTATCGCCTGAGGCTGAGCGAACGATACATGACGAAGGGCCGTGGCGGCGACGCCGCGGCCTTTTTCTTTGGGGCAGCGCCGTCTCACACGCTGCGTCATGCTTGGGCTTGACCCGAGCATCCAGGCTCCATCCAGCAGCGACTTGGGATGCCGAGGGAATGGATCCTCGGGATGACACAGATCTGAGTCTAGCGCCGGGCGTGAGAGGTGAAGTCCCCTGAGGATGCGTGCTGCAGGTGAAATGCAAAAGGGCCGCAGCGGTGACGCTGCGGCCCTTCTTGTTGTTGCCTCTGACGCGCCGAAGCGCGGCTGGTCCGGTCAGGCCGAGACCTCTTCCTCGGTCGACAGCACCAGGCAGACGAGCGTGATCGCGGCGGCTGCCAGCAGGTAATAGCCGACGTGGTCGAGGCTGTAGTTGGTGGCGAGCCAGGTGGCGATGTAAGGCGCCAGCGAGGCGCCGAAGATGCCGGCGAGGTTGAAGGTCATCGACGCGCCGGTGTAGCGCACCGAGGTCGGGAAGGGGGCGGCAAGTGCTGCACCGATCGGACCGTAGGTGAGCCCCATCAGGCCGAGGCCGAGGATGGAGAACAGGAAGGCACCGCCAAGACCGCCGGCCATCAGCGGGGCCATGACCAGGCCGAAGGCGCCGATGGCGATGGTGGTGATGATCAGCACCAGGCGGCGGCCGTAGCGGTCCGACAGGATGCCCGAGACCGGGATCATCAGGCCGAAGAAGACGACGCCGGTCATCTGCACCACGAGGAACTGCTCGCGCGAATAGCCGAGCTTGGCCGTGCCCCAGGACAGCGAGAACACCGTCATCAGGTAGAACAGCACGAAGGTGGCGAGCGCCACGAAGGTGCCGAGCACGAGGCTCCGCTTGTGGAAGCGGAAGATCTGCGCGATCGGGACCTGGACGCGTTCGTGCTTGTCGATCGCCTTCTGGAACTCCGGCGTCTCGGTGATCTTCAGGCGGACATAGAGGCCGACGGCGACCAGCAGGATGCTGGCGATGAAGGGCACGCGCCAGCCCCAGGCGAGGAAGTCCTCGTTGGACATGACTTCGCCGAGGATGAGGAAGGTGCCGGCCGACAGGAGGAAGCCGATCGGCGCGCCGAGCTGCGGGAACATGGCATACCAGGTGCGCTTGCCTTCGGGCGCATTCTCGGTGGCAAGCAGCACGGCGCCGCCCCATTCACCGCCGAGCCCAAGACCCTGGCCGAAGCGGCAAACGGCGAGCAGCAGGGGCGCTGCGACGCCGATCGACGCGTAGGTCGGCAGGAGGCCAATGACGACGGTGGAAATGCCCATGGTCATCAATGCGGCGACCAGTGTCGCCTTGCGGCCGACCTTGTCGCCGAAATGGCCGAAGATCACCGCGCCGAACGGGCGGGCAAAAAAGGCGATGGAGAAGGTGGCGAAGGACTGCAGCATCGCCGATGTCGGGTCCGACGTCGGGAAGAACAGGTGCGGGAAGACCAGCACGGCTGCGGTGGCGTATACGTAGAAGTCGAAGAATTCGATGGTCGTGCCGACGAGGCTGGCAAACAGCACCCGGGCAGGGGAGTTCACTGCCGGCGTCTGCAACGCGCTATCCTTCGGCGACAGGGAGTGTGTCGCGTCTGTCATGGTTGTCGTTCCTGATATGATTGTCATGCCGTCTTGGGAGGCGGTCGGGGCGTTCTAACGCAAGTTTTCGCCTGTTGAAACCCTGAAATCGTAAGAAGTGCGAACGAATCCGCCGTGACACGCAGCATTATTCCGAGGCTGCATGGCTCGCCCGCAGACGGCCGGTCCTTGCCTGCATTTTATGCAATGGCGTTGCTTCCATCGAGCCCTGATATCGCGATCCATCGATCCGCAGCGGTGCAATCGGACGAAATCGACAAATGACCGCCGGCGACTGACCAAGCGTGGTAACCGGGTCAAGCCGATGGCACGTGAGCCGGACGCCAGGTGTTCGAACGTGGCGGATTGCAGGTGTGGTATGGCAGCGTCGCTGAACGCCGTGAAGCCGCGAGGTTCGGCCGCAACGTCCAAGACGATGACCGGCCGGCGTCTCCGGGCGGTTTGGGCCTTTGGAGGGCCGGGGCAAGTTTCGTCGACAGCGGGTGCTCCGACGCGCCGCGCAACCGGGGTTGACCGGAATCGAAATGTGGCAAACTCTGGGCAACTGAAGCGATCAGCTTCGTTTTTCAGGAGCGAATGCATGTTCAAGAAGCTTTCTGCGGAATTTCTCGGTACATTCTGGCTCGTTTTCGGCGGTTGCGGCAGCGCGGTCCTGGCGGCCGCATTTCCTGAGGTCGGCATCGGCCTGCTCGGTGTCTCCTTCGCTTTCGGTCTCACGGTGCTCACCATGGCCTATGCCGTCGGCGGCATTTCCGGAGGCCACTTCAACCCGGCCGTCTCGGTGGGCCTGACGGTCGCCGGCAAGTTTCCAGCGTCCAGCCTGATCGGCTACGTCATTGCACAGGTTGCGGGCGCGATCGTTGCGGCGGCCGTGCTCTACGTGGTTGCCAGTGGCAAGGCGGGCTTCGAACTCGGCGGATTTGCCGCCAACGGCTATGGCGAGCATTCGCCGGGCGGATACTCGCTGACGTCGGCGCTGGTCATCGAAGTGGTGATGACCTTCTTCTTCCTGTTCATCATTCTGGGCGCCACCCATGGCCGCGTGCCCTCGGGCTTCGCGCCGATCGCCATCGGCCTGGCGCTGACGCTCATCCACCTGGTGTCGATCCCTGTCACCAACACCTCGGTCAATCCGGCTCGCTCGACCGGGCAGGCGCTGTTCGTCGGCGGCTGGGCGCTGTCGCAGCTTTGGCTCTTCTGGCTGGCGCCGATCGTCGGCGCGGCGATTGCCGGAATCGTCTGGAAAATCGTCGGCGAGGACGATTAACCTCCTCACGCCGGCCGGTCGATCGGCCGGCGCAAGCGGATGCGCCTCGTTGCGGCCCCGCACCAGATTGGTGCGGGGTCTTCATTTTTTAGCAGTTTGTGTTTTGCGTAAACGAGCTCTGGCAACGCCCTGATTTTACGCGAGAAAGCGTTGTAATCGCTGCGATATTCCGTGCCGGGCGCGATCGTTTTCCGACTAAGGTTAATAAAAGTAAACGGTTCATTAACTATAATGACGCTCTAGTGCCCCCGATGGCCACCGGCGACTCGCGATGCCGGAACCAGCCAGACGCAAGCAAGCGCTGCGATAGTGGCGTATTTTCGGGGGTAGGAATGAACGGCAGGCATGTAGCTGTCCTGATGGGCGGATTTTCTTCGGAGCGACCGGTGAGCCTGTCGTCCGGGGCTGCGTGCGCCGATGCCCTGGAAGCGGAAGGCTTTCGCGTAACGCGCGTCGATGTCGCGCGCGACGTTGCTACGGTACTTTCCGAGCTGCGTCCCGACGTCGCCTTCAACGCCCTGCATGGCCCCTTCGGTGAAGACGGCACGATCCAGGGCATTCTCGAATATCTGGAAATTCCCTACACCCATTCCGGCGTGCTGGCCTCGGCGCTCGCCATGGACAAGGCGCAGGCAAAGCATGTGGCGGCCGCCTCCGGCATCCCGGTTGCCGAGGCGCTCGTGATGGATCGCCACGCTTTCGGGCCGGCGCATCCGATGAAGACGCCCTATGTCGTCAAGCCGGTCTGCGAAGGCTCGAGCTTCGGCGTCGTTATCGTCAAGGAAGATCAGTCGCATCCGCCCCAGGTCGTAACCTCCGGCGAATGGCGCTACGGCGACCGAATCATGGTCGAGCGCTATGTCGCGGGCCGCGAGCTCACCTGCGGCGTCATGGGCGACCGGGTGCTTGGCGTCACCGAAATCATCCCGCAGGGCCACGCCTTCTACGATTATGATTCCAAATACGTAAAAGGTGGCTCGCAACACGTCATTCCGGCACAGGTTTCACCAAATATTTACCAAAAAATTCAAACACTCGCTCTGAAGGCGCATCAGGCAATCGGTTGCCGTGGCGTCAGCCGATCCGACTTTCGCTTCGACGACCGTACCTCCGGTGAAGGCGAACTGATCTGGCTGGAAATCAACACCCAGCCCGGCATGACCCCGACCTCCCTGGTGCCCGAAATGGCCCAGCATGCGGGCCTTGGTTTTGGCGAGTTTCTGACTTGGATGGTGGAGGACGCTTCGTGCTTGCGGTAAGGGGCAAAAGGGGCAAAAGGGTTCGTGATCCGCTGGGCGCCGTTGCCGCCGAGGCGGATGGCGCGCGCGTTCTGCCGCGCCCTCTTCGCAAGGCCGTACGGTTTCTGGTGAGCCTGGGCAGCGGACGTGTCCGCTTCCCGGCCCACACCGGCACGATCGCTGCCATCGCGTTTTTCGCCGCCACCGGCTTTTACGGCATGTCGCTCGGCGGCCACACGCAGAACGTCGCGCAGGCGTCGACGACGGCAGCCGGTTTTGCCATCGAGGACGTGCGCGTCTCCGGCAACGAGCAGACCTCCGAGATCGATATCCTGCAGCAGCTTGGCCTTGACGGCACGACGTCGCTGGTGGCGCTCGATATCGTCGAGGCGCGCAAGCTCATCGCCGAGCTGCCCTGGGTGCAGGGCGTCACAGTGCGCAAGGTCTATCCGAGCACGATCGAGGTGACGCTGACCGAGCGCAAGGCCTTCGGCATCTGGCAGCACGGTTCCGACCTGTCGCTGATCGAGCGCAGCGGCAGCGCGATCGCGCCGCTTCGCGACAACAAGTTTGCGGCCCTTCCGCTGTTCGTCGGCCGTGATGCCGAGACGGCGGCCGCCGATTTCTACGACGAGTTTTCCCGCTGGCCGGAGATCCGCTCGCGGGTGAAGGCCTTCGTGCGCGTTGCCGGCCGCCGCTGGGACCTGCGCCTCGACAACGGCATCGTCGTCAAGCTGCCGGAACACGATGTTGCCCGCGCGATGCAGGTGCTCTCCGACATGGAAAGCCAGCACCAGCTGCTCGAGCGCGACATCGCAGCCGTCGATCTCAGGCTGGAAGATCGAACCACAGTTCAATTGACGCCGGGTGCGGTCAGCCGGCGCGAAGTTGCCTTGAAGGCGAGGGACAAGATGTTGAAGGCGCAGGAGACGGAGAAGAAGAAAGAGGGGCGGATATGAGTTTGTTCGGTTCCTCCAGCTTTGGCCTGCCGCGCCTGAAGCCGCTTTCTTCGAAGCGGTCTCATGTCGTCTCGGTGCTGGATATCGGCTCGACCAAGATCGTATGCATGATCGGCCGGCTGACGCCGCGCGCCGAAAGCCAGATCCTGCCCAACCGCACGCATAGCGTCGAAATCATCGGCATCGGCCACCAGAAGTCCCGCGGCGTGAAGAACGGCGTCGTCGCCGATCTCGATGCGGTCGAAAGCGTCGTGCGGCTTGCCGTCGATGCGGCCGAGCGCATGGCGGGCCTGACCATCGACAGCCTGATCGTCAACATCTCCGCCGGCCGGCTGCAGAGCGACGTCTATACCGCGACCATCGATCTCGGCGGCCAGGAAGTGGATGCCAGCGACCTGAAGCGGGTGCTGTCGGCCGCAGGCCAGCAGTCGCTGCGCTCCGACCGCGCCATCCTGCATTCGCTGCCGACCGGCTTCTCGCTTGACGGCGAGCGCGGCATCCGCGATCCGCTTGCCATGTTCGGCGACGTTCTCGGCGTCGACATGCACGTGCTGACCGCCGAGCGGGCGGCACTCAAGAATCTCGAACTTTGCGTCAACCGAGCGCATCTCTCGGTCGAGGGCATCGTCGCGACGCCCTATGCCAGCGGTCTGGCGGCTCTCGTCGACGATGAAGTCGAACTCGGCTGCGCCGCGATCGACATGGGCGGCGGCACGACGACGATCTCGGTCTTTGCCGAAGGCAAGCTGGTTCACGCCGACGCCGTCAGCCTCGGTGGCCACCATGTGACGACGGATCTGGCGCGCGGTCTTTCGACCCGCATCGAAGACGCAGAGCGGCTGAAGGTCGTGCACGGCTCGGCGCTGCCCAACAGCGCCGACGAGCGCGACATCGTCTCGGTCCCGCCGATCGGCGAGGACGACCGCGACCAGCCGACCCACGTGCCGCGCGCGCTCGTCTCGCGCATCGTGCGCGCCCGCATCGAGGAAACGCTTGAACTCATCCGCGATCGCATCCAGCGCTCGGGCTTCAGCCCGATCGTCGGCAAGCGCATCGTGCTGACGGGCGGCGCCAGCCAGCTGACCGGCCTGCCGGAAGCGGCCCGCCGGATCCTGGCACGCAACGTTCGCATCGGCCGTCCGCTCGGGGTTTCCGGGCTGCCGGCGGCTGCCAAGGGACCGGCGTTCTCAACGGCCGTCGGCCTGATGATCTATCCGCAGGTCGCCGACCTCGAAACGCATGCCACCCACGGCGGCATGTTCTCGTCGATCGGCAACGGCAACGGCCGCATCGCCCGCATGGGCCAGTGGCTGAAAGAGAGTTTTTGAGTAGAGCGGGCGCCGAACAGGGACGGCGCCCGGTGACGTCAATTTTGGAATTTCAAGGATTTGGTCGGCTCGGCAAGGCGGCCAGAAAACAGAAGGAACGGGTACTATGACTATCAACTTGCAGAAGCCGGATATCACGGAGCTGAAGCCCCGCATCACCGTCTTTGGTGTTGGCGGCGGCGGCGGCAATGCGGTCAACAACATGATCACCGCGGGTCTTGAAGGCGTCGACTTCGTCGTTGCCAACACGGACGCGCAGGCGCTGACCATGACCAAGGCAGAGCGGATCATCCAGATGGGTGTGGCTGTGACCGAAGGTCTCGGCGCCGGCTCGCAGCCGGAAGTCGGCCGCGCGGCCGCCGAAGAGTGCATCGACGAGATCATCGATCACCTGCACGGCACCCACATGTGCTTCGTCACCGCCGGCATGGGCGGCGGCACCGGCACCGGTGCAGCCCCGATCGTCGCGCAGGCCGCCCGCAACAAGGGCATCCTGACGGTCGGCGTCGTAACCAAGCCGTTCCATTTCGAAGGCCAGCGCCGCATGCGCCTGGCCGACCAGGGCATCGCCGAACTGCAGAAGTCGGTCGACACCCTGATCGTCATCCCCAACCAGAACCTCTTCCGCATCGCCAACGACCGCACGACGTTTGCGGACGCGTTCGCGATGGCCGACCAGGTTCTCTATTCGGGCGTTGCCTGCATCACCGACCTCATGGTCAAGGAAGGCCTCATCAACCTCGACTTCGCCGACGTCCGCTCGGTGATGCGCGAGATGGGCCGCGCCATGATGGGCACCGGCGAAGCCTCGGGCGAGGGCCGCGCAATGGCCGCTGCCGAAGCGGCGATCGCCAACCCGCTGCTCGACGAAACCTCGATGAAGGGTGCGCAGGGCCTCCTGATCTCGATCACCGGTGGTCGCGACCTGACGCTGTTCGAACTCGACGAAGCTGCGACCCGCATCCGCGAAGAAGTCGATCCGGACGCCAACATCATCCTCGGCGCCACGTTCGACGAAGAACTCGAAGGCCTGATCCGCGTCTCGGTCGTTGCCACCGGCATCGATCGCACGGCCGCGGAGGTGGCCGGTCGTTCGGCTGACTTTCGTTCGGTAGCAGCACAGAAGCCGATCATCCGTCCGTCCGCAGCCATCCCGGCGCAGCAGCCGGCCGTTGCCCAGCACCAGCCCGCTCCGGTTCAGCAGCCGGTTGCCCAGCCGGTGCAGCAGCAGAGCTCGGCTGACCAGATCGCGCTTGCGATCCGCGAAGCGGAAATGGAACGCGAACTCGACATCGCGACGCGCGCCGCCACCCAGGCTCCCGCTCCGGTGCAGCAGGCTCACGACGACTTTCGCCCCCAGAGCAAGCTCTTTGCCGGTGCCGCACCGGTAGAAGCCGCTCCGGTCATGCGCCAGCCGGCCCCGGTCCAGCGTCCGGTCGAAATGCCGGTTCACGCCCAGGTTCAGCCGCAGCCGGTCCAGCGCCAGGAGCCGATCGCTCCGGTCATCCGCCAGCAGGCAGAGCCGGTTCGCATGCCCAAGGTCGAAGACTTCCCGCCGGTCGTGAAGGCCGAGATGGACCAGCGTGCCCAGCCGGCACCGCAGATGCCGGAAGAGCGTGGTCCGATGGGCCTGCTGAACCGCATCACCAGCTCGCTCGGCCTGCGCGAAAAGGAAAGCCACAGCGTTTCGGCCGACATGACCGCCGGTGCGCCGGCGGCCGCGTCGCAGCAGCGCCGTCCGCTGTCGCCGGAAGCCAGCCTCTATGCGCCGCGTCGCGGCCAGCTTGACGATCACGGTCGCGCCGCACCGCAGGCGCGCTCGCACGAAGATGATCAGCTCGAGATCCCGGCGTTCCTGCGCCGTCAATCGAACTGATTTTGAAGGACCGTTCCTTCACCTTGCCGAGTGCCCGGGCTAACGCCCGGGCATTTTTGCATTTCCGTCATTTTTTCAATAGTTTGCCTTATCCACTCTGGCCGTCGCAAATGCGTAACAAAGCGAAACGAACAGTGATTTGGAATGGTGCCTCAGAACTACTATTTTCAGTATCGGAATTGGGGATGCATGCGATTCGATCACGCGCTGTCTGTTCGAAACGCAGAGTTCCGGCCTTTGCGCCGTAACTCTCGGGCATAATTCTTGTGCCCTGAAAGCCGCTGCATCCGCCTGATGTTTGGGCCCTCGGGCCAACAGTATTGGTCCATGGGCCATCAGTATTGAAAGTGACGACGAGAATGGGAATCGAACTGCTCGGGTTTCAGACCACGATCGCTAGCCCGGTAACGCTCAAGGGAACCGGTGTTCATTCCGGCGCCGAGGTAGAGATCACCTTTCATCCGGCCGAAGCCGATGCGGGCATCGTTTTCCAGCGCGTTCTTTCCAACGGTCGCCTGAGCGAGTTCAAGGCCGTGTCCTCCCAGGTCGGCAATACCGATCTCTGCACTGTGCTCGGCATGTCGCCATCGACCTCGATCGCGACGATCGAGCACGTGATGGCCGCCATCTACGCGCTCGGCCTCGACAACCTTACGGTCGAAGTTCATGGCGCCGAAATGCCGATCATGGACGGCAGCTCCGAACCCTTCATCGAGGCGATCGAGCAGGTGGGCGTGCATGCGCTCGCCGTCAAGCGCCGCTACATCCGCGTGATCAAGCCGGTCCGAATCGAATCGGGCGCGTCCTGGTCCGAGTTCACGCCCTATGACGGCATGCGCTTCGAAGTGGAAATCGATTTCGATTGCCCGCTGATCGGCCGCCAGGCCTGGAAGGGCGACATGACGCCTTCGGTGTTCAAGCGCGAACTGTCGCGTGCCCGCACCTTCGGCTTCATGCGCGACGTCGAGCGCCTCTGGGCTGCCGGCTACGCACTCGGCTCGTCGCTGGAAAATTCGGTCGTGATCTCCGACGACAACGCGGTCGTCAATGTCGAGGGCCTGCGCTACACCGACGAATTCGTGCGCCACAAGACGCTCGACGCCGTTGGCGACCTTTCGCTTGCCGGCGCGCCGTTCATCGGCTGCTACCGTTCCTATCGCGGCGGCCACAAGATGAACGCAAATGCGCTCAAGGCTCTGCTCAGCGATCCCACGGCCTACGAGGTCGTCGAAACCGCCACGCCACGCCAGCGCACCCGTGCGCGCGACATGGTTGCGGTTGCAGTTCCGGGCTTCGCGCCCTGGTCCGCATAACAACAAAAGGACACTCTCCTCCAGTCGCCGGCCGAAAGGCCGGCATTTTCATGTCAGGGCTGCCACAAATTTGCATGAATCACCGATCATGACGTTGCGGTCTTGAGGCAACTTGCTCTAAAAGCGCATGTCTGGCGGGTCCATGCCCGCAGAATGGAACGGGAATATCCGATGGTTCTTGCAGTTTCTGTTGATTTGAAGAAGTCAGCGCGTGTGTTTGCCGTGGTCGTTGCGGCTGTTGCCGGCAGCGCTCTGATTACAGCCTGCCAGAACGATCCCGATATCGACATCACCAAGCTGACGGCCGAGACCGATCCGCCGGAAGTGCTGTACAATCAGGGCCTCGCCAACCTCAATGCCGGCAAGACCGGCGAGGCGGCGCGCAAGTTCGAGGCGCTCGACAAGCAGCATCCGTTCTCCGAATACGCCCGCAAGGCGCTGGTGATGAGCGCGTTCGTCTCCTACCGCAACGGTCAGTACCAGGAGGCGATCAACGCCACCGGTCGCTACCTCAATCTCTATCCGCAGTCGGAAGATGCCGCCTACGCCCAGTACATCCAGGGTCTGGCCTATACCAAGCAGATCCCGTCGGTGACGCAGGACCAGAAGCCGGCCTTCAAGGCGATCGAGGCGATGCAGGCTGTCGTCGACAAGTATCCGGACTCGCAATATGTCGAGGACGCGCAGACGAAGATCCGCTTTGCCCGCGACCAGCTCGCCGGCAAGGAAATGCAGGTCGGCCGCTACTATCTCGAGCGCAAGGAATATCTTGCTGCCGTTTCGCGCTTCCGCACCGTCGTCGAGCAGTATCCGACGACCAACCAGGTGGAAGAGGCGCTGGCCCGTCTGACGGAGGCCTATTACGCCATGGGCGTGACCTCCGAAGCGCAGACCGCAGCGGCCGTGCTCGGACACAATTATCCTGATAGCCAATGGTATAGTGATTCGTTCAAGCTGTTGCAGTCGGGTGGTCTGGAGCCGCGCGAAAGCGGCAGCTCCTGGATTGCGCGCGCAGGCAAGAAGCTGATCGGCGCCTGACACGGAAGAATTGACCCCGGATGCTCGCCCAGATCTCGATCCGCGATATCGTCCTGATTGAACGGCTCGATCTGGCGTTCGAGGCCGGACTGTCCGTCTTGACCGGTGAGACCGGCGCAGGAAAATCCATCCTTCTCGACAGCCTGTCGCTGGCCCTTGGCGGGCGCGGCGACGGCTCGCTGGTGCGTCACGGCTCCGACAAGGGGCAGGTGACGGCGGTCTTCGACGTGCCGATGGGGCATGGCGCAAGGCTGATGCTGCGCGACAACGGTATCGACGACGATGGCGACCTGATCTTCCGCCGGGTGCAATCGGCCGATGGTCGCACCAAGGCTTTCGTCAACGACCAGCCGGTCAGCGTTCAGCTGATGCGCCAGCTCGGCCAGACGCTGGTCGAAATCCACGGACAGCATGACGACCGGGCGCTGGTCGATATCGACGCCCACCGCACGCTGCTCGATGCCTTCGGCGGCACTGCCGACGAAGCGGAGCAGGTGGCAGGCCTCTTCCGCGCCTGGAAGGATGCCGAGCGCGGGCTGAAGAAGCACCGCGAGCGCGTCGAGGCTGCGGCCCGCGAGGCCGACTATCTGCGCGCCTCCGTCGAGGAGCTGGAAAAGCTCAATCCCCGCGACGGCGAAGAGGACGAGCTTGCCGAAAAGCGCGCCCGGATGATGAAGTCCGAGCGCATCGCCGGCGACATCAACGAAGCCTCCGAATTCCTGAACGGCAATGGCTCGCCGGTTCCGCTGATCGCCTCCCTGGTGCGCCGGCTCGAACGCAAGAGCCACGAGGCGCCCGGCCTGCTCGAAGAAACAGTCGAGCTGCTGGATGGCGCGCTGAACCAGCTTTCCGACGCGCAGATGGCCGTCGAGCGGGCGCTGCGCAACACCGAGTTCGACCCGAAGGAACTGGAGCGCGTCGAGGAACGCCTGTTTGCGCTGCGCGGCGCCAGCCGCAAATTTTCCGTGCCGGTCACCGAGCTTCCGGCGCTCGCCGTGCGGATGATCTCCGAGCTCGCCGATCTCGATGCCGGCGAAGAGAAACTGAAGCAGCTCGACGCACAGGTAGGTGCTGCCCGGGTTGCCTTCGACGCTGCCGCGCTGTCATTGTCGGCCAAGCGCCAGAACACTGCCTCGGCGCTTTCGGCAGCCGTGATGGCCGAACTGCCGGCGCTGAAGCTCGAGCGCGCCCGCTTCATGGTGGAAGTGCAGAGCGATCCGGCGCAGCCGACCGTCGACGGCATCGATCTCGTCGAGTTTCATGTGCAGACCAATCCGGGCACCCGTCCGGGCCCGATCATGAAGGTGGCATCGGGTGGCGAGCTTTCGCGCTTCCTCCTGGCGCTGAAGGTGGCGCTTGCCGACCGCGGCTCGGCGCCGACGCTCGTCTTCGACGAAATCGACACCGGCGTCGGTGGTGCGGTGGCTGACGCGATCGGCCAGCGGCTGAAGCGCCTGTCCGGCACGGTGCAGGTGCTGTCCGTTACCCATGCGCCGCAGGTTGCTGCCCGCGCCGCGACGCATCTGCTGATCTCCAAGGGTCCTTCGAGCGAGAAGGCCGAGATGATCTCGACCCGCGTCGCCCGCATGGACGACAAGGCGCGCACGGAAGAAATCGCCCGCATGCTCGCCGGCGCCTCGATCACCGAAGAGGCGAGGGCGGCCGCCGCCCGCTTGCTGTCCGGCAACGGTTAGGCCCTCCTACGCCTTCTCGCCAAGTTGCCGGCCCGCCGCCCCCATGTCTTTATGGAAGCGGTTTGCGGGCAGGTGGGGTCGGCATGTGGGAACAGCTGCAACAGAGACTTCAGCTTCGACTGGACCAGATGCGCAAGCATCCGGAGCTCATCCTGCTCTATTCGCTCGCTTTCGTCGGCTATATCCTGACGATGAAGGAGGCCACGACGAAGCTCGGCGTGCTCGGCATCCTGGCTGTGGTGGCCGGCACCGCGTTCATTCCCTATCTCGCCGCAAGGCTTCGCGGCGCGCGCAGCATCGAATTGCCTGACGACAAGGACGATGGGCCGGCGCCCTTCGGCCTTCTGCGCTCCAGCGAGGAAGACGATCGGCCCTATCTGGTGCGCATCCCGCCATCGACCGCCGTTGCCTATGATGTGATCCGCAAGGCGCAGGAGGTCTTCCAGAGCGACGCGATCGATCCGGAAGAGGATATGAAAGCCTTCTTCTCCGACCCCTACAGCCTGATCTGCCTGCAGGATTCCGACGACAACATCTTTGGCTTCACCGACTACTACGCCTTCGAGAAGAAGCACTTCAAACTGTTCCTGCAGGGCGACTACGGCTTCGACGACCTGCTTGCCAACGGGCTCTTGGCCCATCCGAAGGCGCGCAAGGCCAAGGTGGTCTATCTCGCCACGATCCTCAATCTGAGCTATCTGCTCGATTCCATGCGCAGCGAACGCATGCGACAGAACGGTATCCTCGTCTGGGCGACGGTCTCGGCCATTCTCGAATATCAGGAGTTTCCTCCCGAAGGTATCGACCTCTATGGCATCGGCTGGGATACGGGCGGCGCGGCGATCCTTAAAATGTTCGAGCTCAAGCCGGCCGGCAAGGTCATGCGCGGTCTTGCCGAAGGCAAATGGATCTACCGCCGCAGCGGCGTCCACAGGCAAGATCTGGTGGCGATACGCGATCGCTACCAGAAGCGATACGAGCGCTGGTGCGAACTGGAGATCCGGCGCTGCGCCGATGTCGCGTCGGAAGCAGTCCCTGCGGGCTGATCGCAGCTCTGCGAAACGCGGTTGCTCTTTTCTTTCCCGGCAGTTGCTCTAAAAAACGACTCCCAATCCGGAGTCGCAGCCTATGTCCAGTGAACTGAAACCCGTCGAGACCCTCACCGAAACGGAAGCGGCAGGCGAACTGGCCTATCTCGCCTCCGAGCTTGCCCGTCATGACGCGCTCTATCACGGCAACGACGCGCCGGAGATCACGGACGCAGACTATGACGCGCTGAAGCGGCGCAACGATGCGATCGAGGCGCGGTTCCCGGCGCTCATCCGCGAGGACAGCCCCTCGAAGAAGGTGGGTGCGGCACCCTCGGTCACGTTCCAGCCGGTCGTTCATGCCCGGCCGATGCTGTCGCTCGACAATACGTTTTCCGACGAGGATGCGCGTGATTTCGTGGCGTCCGTCTACCGCTTTCTCGGGCAGCTACCTGATAACTCCATCGCCTTTACCGCCGAGCCGAAGATCGACGGTCTCTCGATGTCGCTGCGTTACGAAAACCGGAAGCTGGTGACGGCGGCGACGCGCGGCGACGGCACCACAGGTGAAAACGTCACCGCCAATATCCGCACCATCGGCATGATCCCGCAGACGTTGCCGGCGGGCGCACCCGATATCGTCGAGGTGCGCGGCGAAATCTACATGGGCAAGTCCGATTTCGCCGCCCTCAACGCGGAGATGGCAGCGCTTGGCAAGCCGCTTTACGTCAACCCGCGCAACACTGCTTCGGGGTCGCTGCGCCAGCTCGACGCCAAAGTGACGGCCAGCCGCAAGCTGCGGTTCTTCGCCTACGCCTGGGGCGAGATGTCGGAAATGCCGGCCGACACGCAATTCGGCATGGTGGAAGCGTTCAAGGCATGGGGTTTCCCCGTCAATCCGCTGATGCAGCGGATCTCGTCGGCCGACGAGTTGCTGGCGCACTATCATCATATCGAGCGCGAACGCCCGGATCTCGACTACGATATCGACGGCGTCGTCTACAAGGTCGACCGGCTCGACCTGCAGGCGCGGCTCGGCTTCCGCTCGCGCTCGCCGCGTTGGGCGACGGCGCACAAGTTCCCGGCCGAGCAGGCCTTTACGCGGCTGACGGCGATCGACATCCAGGTGGGACGCACCGGCGCGCTGACGCCGGTGGCACGGCTGGAGCCGATCACCGTCGGTGGCGTCGTCGTCACCAACGCCACGCTGCACAACGAGGATTACATCAAGGGGCTCGGCAATTCGGGTGAGCCGATCCGCGAGGGCCGCGACATCCGCATCGGCGACATGGTGATCGTCCAGCGCGCCGGCGACGTCATCCCGCAGATCGTCGATGTGGTGATGGATGAGCGCAAGGAGGGGAGCGAGCCCTATCGCTTCCCCACGACCTGTCCGGTCTGCGGCAGCCATGCGGTGCGCGACATCAACGAGAAATCCGGCAAGGTCGACGCGGTGCGCCGTTGCACCGGCGGCTTCGTCTGCCGGGCGCAGGCGATCGAGCACCTGAAGCACTTCGTCTCGCGCAATGCCTACGATATCGAGGGCCTCGGCTCCAAGCAGATCGAGTTCTTCTTCGAAAGCGAGGATCCGACGCTCATGATCCGCACGGCGGCCGATATCTTCACGCTGGAGAAGCGCCAGGAGGCGTCGCTGACGAAGCTCGAGAACATCGACGGCTTCGGCCGGGTCAGCGTGCGCAAGCTTTATGACGCGATCAACACGCGCCGCTCGATCGCGCTCAACCGCTTCATCTACGCGCTCGGCATCCGCCATGTCGGCGAGACCACGGCCAAGCTGCTCGCGCGCTCCTACGGCACCTACGAGGCCTTTGGCGCGGCCATGGGCGAGGCCGGCAGCTTTTCCGGCGATGCCTGGAACGAGCTCAACAGCATCGACGGCATCGGCGAGGTGGTCGCCCGCGCCGTCGTCGAATTCTACAAGGAGCCGCGCAATCTCGAAGTGGTGACGCGGCTCCTGGCCGAAGTCACGCCCGAGGACGCGGAAAAGCCGGTCGCGAGCGACAGCCCCGTTGCCGGCAAGACCGTCGTCTTCACCGGCTCGCTCGAAAAGATGACGCGCGACGAGGCCAAGGCGCGGGCGGAAAGCCTCGGTGCCAAGGTGGCGGGCTCGGTGTCGAAGAAGACCGATATCGTCGTCGCCGGTCCGGGGGCGGGCTCCAAGCTCGACAAGGCGCGCGAGCTTGGGGTGCAGACCATGGACGAGGACGAGTGGCTGGCCCTGATCGCGGGCTGATGCGCGCGCCCAGAGGCTGATGCGCGCGATCAGGGGCGGAATGCTTCGCCGCTACGCCTGCTGCGCGTCGTAAGCCTCAGACGCGGCCTTCAACGCCGTGATGTCGTCGGCGCAGATAAAGGGCCGCAGCGCGTCGAATTTGGCCTTTTCCCACTGGTAGATGCCGAGTGCGAGCAAGGCCTCGATATCGGCCTCGGGGAAGCGCTGGCGAACCGGGCGAGCCGGGTTGCCGGCAACGATGGTGTAGGGCGCCACGTCTTTCGTGACGATCGCGCCCGAGGCGACGACGGCGCCTTCACCCAGCGTGACGCCGGGCATGATCATGGCGCGCATGCCGATCCAGGCGCCATCGCCGATGACGGTGTCGCCCTTGCCGATATAGGCCTCGCCGATCACGTCGAGGAACGGGTAGAGGCTCACCCAGTCGGTGCGGTGGGTGTGGTTGCCACCCATCAGGATCACGGCCTCGGCGCCGATCGCGACGTAGTCGCCGATCCTCAGCTGGTCGATCGGCCATTGCGGCTCCCAGGCCTCGAGACTGTAGGCATCGCCATAGAGGTAGCGAACGACGCTGTCTTCGAACGAGCCCGTCCAGGCGTTGCTGTAGTAGCTGTTGGTGCCACGCACATGGATGTTGGGGTTGCGCACGGTCTCGTGCAAAAGCTCGACCTTGGACCAGTGCTTGGCTTCGACATTCGTGGACATGGGTCTTCCTCATTCTGCATGCTTGCAAGCGTCGCTTCAGGCGCGCTCGCGCCTGTCGACGTAACGGCTTTTCAACTATCGAATCGGCCGAGGAATTTCTCGTCAAAACCGCAAAGGGCGAATTGCTGGCGCGTCGTGTGGCCGTGAGGTCACGCAAAAACGCCCGCCGCGAGAGGCGGCGGGCGCAAGACGAGAGGCGTTGCGCCGGATCAGGAAGCCTGCTGCTGGGCTGCCATGTCCATCCACATGAATTCCCAGACGTGGCCGTCGGGATCCTGGAAGCTGATGCCGTACATGAAGCCGTAGTCGATGGCCGGCTTCCAGGGCTTGCCGCCGGCGGCGAGCGCCTTGGCGAGCATATCGTCACATTCGGCGCGGCTCGAGGCCGAAAGGGCGGTGATGACTTCGACGCCCTTGGACGTGTCGGCGATACCGCCGTTGATGAAGCCCTGGAACTTCGGCTCGGTCAGAAGCATGACGAAGATGTTTTCGGAAATCACCGTGCAGGCGGCCGTGTCGTCGGAGAACTGCTCGTTGAAAGTGAAGCCGAGCGCGGCAAAGAATGCCCGCGAAGCCTTCAGGTCCTTGACGGGCAGGTTTACAAAAATCATGCGCATGGAATGCTCCTCATGGGGATTTTCTTCATTGGACAAAACAAGGACGTTCGGCGCGGCACGCTGCCGACAACCACACAGACATTTTTTTCAAGAAATGCGATCTGTCCCCGACGATGTGGTGTGCAATCAGCGGTTTTCAAGAATTCTTGGGTTCACCCAGGGCTGCCGGCAAAGGGCTCGGCGAGGCGGTGGCGCTTGGAATGCCCGGTGGCGAGCGCGCGGCGCCTCGACGGGGCGGAACGCGCGTCGCCTGTGCAGGTATCGGTTATTGACCGAGGCCGATGTCCTTCGGCGGGTATTTCTTGAAGGTTGCCGCATGCCCCTTCATCTCGGCGACCATGGAGGCGAGGAAGGCATTCATGCGGTGGCCGACCGGATACTGCTCCTTCGGGTCGATATAGAGATTGAACAGCCAGGGCGCGAGGCCGACATCGCTGATGGTCGTCATGTCGATGCCCAGCCATTGCGCATGTTCTTCCACGATCTTCAGGTGCATCTTGTATTCATACATGCGCATCGCCATCAGATCGCTTTCGGCCCAGATGAAGACCTTCTCGCGGTTGGAGCTGCCGTCGTCCGCAAGCAGAAACGAGGTCTGGTCTATGCCGTCGATGTAGCGGTCGGTCGGGATCTTCTGGGCGGCGCCCGCCAGATGCAGCGAGGTGTTGAAGAGGTCCATGAGATCGAAGAGTTCATCGCTTTGGCGGCCGGGTTTGATCATGCCTTTCCAGTAGGCGATGCCGGGAACGCGCACGCCGCCTTCCCAGGCCGACGCCTTGGCGCCGCGGAAGGGCGTGTAGCCGGCGTCCGGCCAGCTATCCATTTGCGGGCCGTTGTCTGATGTCACGAAGACGAAGGTGTTTTCGAGCACGCCGGCTGCGTCCAGCGCCGCAACGATTTCGCCGATATAGGCATCAACCTCGACGACATCGTCCTTGTATGGATATTTGCTGGCGCTCTTGCCCTCGAAGGCCTTCGACGCGAAGTTGTCGGCATGCACTTTCATGAAGGCATGCTCGAGAAAGAACGGGGCGGAACCGGCGGCGAGTTCCTTGATCTTCTTGATGCTGAACTCCTTCGTCATGCGGTCGCCTTCCGCCATCGTCTCGATGCTGTCGATCTTGACGACATCAGACGTCTTGCCGCCCTTCAGGCCGTGGACAAGGCTGTCACTGGAGCCCGTGCGGCGCAGCATTTCCAGCCGCTCCGGATTGAGGACGAGATCCGGGTAGCGGCGCTTGTCGACACTCTGGCTGATTTCTTTCTCGGCCTCGTAGAAGCCGTAGAACTCGTCGAAGCCGACATCGTGCGGCCGCATGCCCTCGGCAGACCCCACATGCCATTTTCCCGAAAGCACGGTGCTGTAGCCGGCCTCGCCCAGCAGTTTCGGCAGCGAAATCTCGTCCGCCCAGGGGTTCTTGGTGATCTTGTCGCCGGCCAGGATCGGGCGCGTCAGGCCGGTGCGCACAGGCAACCGCCCTGTCAGGATCGCCGAGCGCGTGGGCGTGCAGGTCGGCTGGGAATAGGTCGCGGTGAGTTTTAGGCCTTCGGCTGCCAGCCGGTCCATGTTCGGCGTTGCCGCACCGATCGCCGCACCGCCGCCAAAGGCCCCGGGGTCGCCATAGCCCATGTCGTCCACAACCAGCCAGACGATGTTCGGCCGCTTGCCCATCCTGTTGAGAAGGGCGTCGAGCTTCTTTTGCGCGGCGTCGCTCTGCTGGCTGTGCCGCAGGGCCGGTTCCATGCTCTCGCTGGTCCGTTCCGCCTTGCTCAGCACCGAATGGGCGAGCGTGAAGCCGGGGATCGCCGCAAGCACTGCGGTCTGCAACACCAGGGCGCGGAGTGTCTTCAGGTTCATGCCACATTCTCCCGTTTGCCGTTTTCGGGTTCACTGGACTGCCGGATGCGGGCGCGACGTCCGCCGGACCTATCGCGTCAATTCCACATGCACCCCGTCGATCCGGCCGTTGAATTCGAAGGGGCGCCTGTCGAAATAGGCCGATGAGACGGGCGACCCGAGGTCGACGCCGACATCGAAGGATTCGGTCGCGGTGAAGGCCGTCGGCACCGTGCGCTCGACCTTGGTGCGGGCCGCCTCGGCGCCATCGACCGAAATCACCACGTCGGCGGGGCCGCCGGGCTTGGCAATGGCGGTCGAAATCTCGATCCGATGCTTGCCAGCGGGGATTTTGCCGGTCCGTGCCTGATAGTTCTCGACGATCATCATGTTGTATTCGTAGACGAGCGAACCCGCATCCATGTACACGCTGAGGCCGCCGCCGGCGCCGCCGACCGCATAGAGGACGCCATCGGCATTTTCAGTAAGGTCCACGTCGATCGTCACGGTGTTGCTCTGCCGTCCGACGCCGGGAGCTGCAAATTCCGGCATGCGACGCGTTCCCTGGCTGAAGGTCCAGCTATTGTAGGATGACTTGATCCGATCTTCCGGATGCATGCGCAGCCAGTTGCCGGCGCCGATCGGGAAATCACTGTTTTCCTCGGCGAGCTCCAGGAAGCGTTCCTTCATCCTTTGCAGTCGTTCGGGGTTGTCGCGCGCGAGATCGGTTGCCTGCGAGAAGTCGTTCTTCAGGTCGTAGAGTTCCCACTCGTCCTTGGCGGAATCCCACGCATCCAGGCGCTTGGCGGAGCCGGGCGTATCCCAGGGGATGAATGGCCCGGGCACGCCGGCAAACCAGCCATCGAGATAGATGCCCCGGCTGCCGTTGTTGTCGAAGAACTGTTCCTTGTGGCGCGGCTCTGCATCCGCATTGTCGAAGGTGGAGGCCAGGCTCAGGCCGTCGATCGGCAACTGTTCGTAGCCGTTGACGACCTTCGGGGCGGGTATCTTCAGGATATCGTACAAGGTCGGCGCGATATCGACGACGTGCTGGAACTGCTGGCGGACCTTGCCGTCATGCTTGATGTGCGCTGGCCACGACACGACCATCGGATTGCGGGTTCCGCCGAAATAGGCGCCCATCAGCTTCGTGCCCTTGAAGGGCGTGCCTCCGGCCCAGGCCCAGCCGGCGTGGTACATGTTGTCGGTGCGGCCGGTGCCGAGCGCCGCCAGCCCGCCGACCTTCTCCAGCGCCTGGATCTGCTGTGCGACGGTGCTGGCGATGTTGTTCTGGGCCAGAAGCTCGCTGATCGAGCCCTGCTGTCCCTCCGCGCTCGAGCCGTTGTCGCCGAAAATGTAGAAGATCAGCGTGTTGTCGCGCAGGCCGCGGGCATCCATGCCATCGATCAGGCGGCCGACCTGGGCGTCGGTATGCTCGACGAACCCGGCAAACACCTCCATCAACCGCTCCTGGAACGGGCGCTGATCCGCAGGGATGCTGTCCCAGGACGCCATGGTCTTGTCGCGCTCGGTCAGCTTGGTGCCGGGCGGGATGATGCCCATGTCCAGCTGGCGCTTATAGGTACGCTCGCGATAGGCATCCCAGCCGCTATCGAACTTGCCCTTGTACTTGTCCGCCCATTGCGGAAAGACATGATGCGGACCGTGCACGCCGCCCGGCGCCCAATACATCAGGAAGGGTTTTTGCGGGTCGAAGGCGCGGTAGTCGTCGAGCCATTTCAGGGCCTTGTCGACCAGATCTTCGGTCAGGTGGTATTTCGGGTCGTCATGCGGCGGCTCGACGGCGTCGAAATTCTCGGTTAGCCGGGGTTCCCATTGCGACGTCTCGCCACCGAGGAACCCGTAGAAGTGCTCGAAGCCGTAGGCGTTCGGCCAATGATCCTTCGGGCCGATGGCCGTCGTTTCGATGGCCGGCGTGTTGTGCCATTTGCCGAAAGCAGAGGTGTGGTAGCCGTAGTTCTTCAGAACCTCGGCAAACGTCGCTGCGGTCTTGGGGATGACGCCGGTATAGCCGTCGAAGGCCACCGCGCGCTCCGCGATGGTGCCGGAACCGACACGCGTATGGTTACGGCCGGTCAACAGGGCTGCACGCGTCGGCGAGCAGATCGACGTGGTGTTGAAACCGGTGAAGGTAATGCCCTCGCTTGCCAGTCGCGACAGGGTCGGGGTGTGGACTTCGCCGCCGAAGGTTTCAGACACGCCGAAGCCAACATCGTCGAGCATCACGATCAGGATATTCGGCGCGTCCTTCGGCAGCCGTTCAGGCGCGGCTGGCCATTGCATGGTCGAGTCCTGCAGGCGCGGCTTGGCAACGCCCTTCATCGGCTCGGAGGGAAATGGCAGGACCGATCCATCGGAGGGAACGCTTTGGCTGTGGGCGGGGAGCGGCACGGCCGAGAACATGAGCGTGAGGGACAAGGTCATCGGCAGAAGCGGACGGACTGCAACATGGCGCAAACGACTGATCTTTGGCGGTGACATTGCGTTCCTCCGGCTTGCACAGGGGCGAAAGCATTTTCAATCGGGCGATCGACCATGATCCCTGGCGACCAGCACGCTCGATGTGCGACGGCGTCGGCTTAATCCCGTCGCCTCGCCCGGAGTGCCCCCCACGCTTTTTCGGCGAGCCGAGCCGGCATCCGCCAGCGCCCTGATCCTTGATCGCGATGTTGTGCCCGAATGTTGCAGCCATCGCCAAAGGGTGCCAGTACGTTACGGTAACGATCGACGTTACGGCGCATCTGCGCGGAGCTCTCTGATGGCTGATTGGGTGACGATGTCCTTTGAACCAGCGCAGGCCGCCTTGGCGCGGTCAGTCGAACGGTGCATGCCATGCGCCTGAACCAGGTGACGGTGACGATGCCCGACCTCGATGCGGGCTGGGATTTCTATCGGCGGTTAGGGCTTGCTCCCATCGTCGATGCACGGCCGCATTACGTGCGCTTCGTCTGTCCTGATGGCGGCAGTACGTTTTCGCTGCACCAGGGCGAGGTTTCGGGTGGCGGCACGACTGTCTATTTCGAGTGCGACGACCTGGATGTGACCGTCAGCCGGCTGATCGAGGCCGGCATCCTGTTTGCGAGCGGCCCCACGGACAAGCGCTGGCTCTGGCGCGAGGCCGAGGTCTTCGATCCCGGCGGCAACCGCGTCGTGCTCTATTTCGCCGGCGCCAACAGGCTCGATCCGCCCTGGCGCGTGCCGGAAGCCGCCGAACCATGACCTCGCCTACGCCGGGTGGACCGGCAGGCGCGGATGCACGGCCGACGTGCGGGCGGACGCGCAATGGCGTCGCCGCAAGCATGGCCGCCTTCGCACCGGCACCAAATCCGTTTGTCTTTTTGCGCTGCACAAGATAGAGCATTTCAGCCAAATTTTGTGCAATTGCTTTTTCGCGGAGCGGGCCGAAAGCCATGGGCCGCGGGGCAGGGCGCTTACGGCGCCTTCGCGGATTGGAGGGTCCGGATTTGAAGACGATCACCACCATTGCCGAGCTGCGTGCAGCGCTTTCCGAACATCGGCGGGCGGGCAAGACGGTCGGGCTCGTGCCGACCATGGGCTATCTGCATGTCGGGCACATGGAGCTGGTGCGGCGCGCGCGCGAGAAAAACGACGTGGTCGTCGCCAGCATCTTCGTCAATCCGCTGCAGTTTGGCCCGGGCGAGGACTTGAGCAAATATCCGCGCGATCTCGCCCGCGACCAGGCCATGCTGGAAGAGGGCGGCGTCGACTTCCTGTTTTCGCCGGGTGTCGCCGACATGTATCCGCGCCCGATGGAGACGGTGGTCGACGTGCCGAAGCTCGGCTCGGAGCTGGAAGGCTCTGTGCGCCCCGGTCACTTTGCCGGCGTTGCCACCGTCGTCACCAAGCTGTTCAACATCGTCCAGCCGGACCGGGCCTATTTCGGCGAGAAGGATTTCCAGCAGCTTCAGATCATTCGCCGCATGGTCGAAGACCTCGCCCAGCCGGTGGAGATCATCGGCGTGCCGACGGTGCGCGAGGCCGACGGGCTCGCCTGTTCGTCGCGCAATGTCTATCTGACGGCCGACGAGCGCAAGGCCGCCGCAATTGTGCCGAGGGCGCTCGCCGAGGCCGAGCGACTGGTCGCATCCGGCGTGACCGATGTCGGTGACGTGGAAAAGGCCGTGACGGCGTTCCTTTCAGCCGAGCCGCTGGCGCGGCCGGAAGTGGTGGCGCTGCGCGACCCCGATACGCTCGAAACCCTTCAGTCGATCGGCGACAAGCCGGTTCTTCTGTTGCTCTTCGTGCGCTTCGGCTCGACGAAGCTGCTCGACAACCGCGTGATCACCGTCAAATCCGCCCGTTTTGCAAAGGTTGCCTGAGAATGAGCGTACAGTCCGCCAGACGCCGCCTGAGCCCCGCCAACATTCAAGCACTGAAGGGCGAGCGCCCGATCGTCAGCCTGACGGCCTATACGACGCCGATCGCCCGGCTGCTCGATCCGCACGTGGATTTCCTGCTGGTCGGCGATTCGCTGGGCATGGTGCTCTACGGCCTCGACACCACCGTCGGCGTCACGCTCGAGATGATGATCGCCCATGGCCAGGCGGTCATGCGCGGCTCTGAGCGCTCCTGCATCGTCATCGACCTGCCGTTCGGCTCCTACCAGGAATCGAAGGAACAGGCGTTTCGCAGTGCTGCCCGGGTGCTGAAGGAAACTGGTTGCAGCGCGGTCAAGCTCGAGGGCGGCGCCGAGATGGCCGAAACGGTCGAATTCCTCGTCAGCCGCGGCATTCCGGTTCTCGGCCATGTCGGGCTGATGCCGCAGCTCGTCAACACCACAGGCGGCTACCGCTCGGTCGGCCGCAACGAGAAGGAAGTGGCGAAAATCCGCCGCGACGCCAAGGCGATCGACGATGCCGGCGCTTTCGCGATCGTCGTCGAAGGCACGGTCGAGCCGGTGGCGCGCGAGATCACCGCCGAGCTGCGCGCGCCGACCATCGGCATCGGCGCGTCGCCGGCCTGCGACGGCCAGATCCTCGTTTCCGACGACATGCTCGGCCTCTTCAACGATTTCAAGCCGCGCTTCGTCAAGCATTTCGCCGAACTGGCGCCGGCGATTTCCAAGGCGGCCGAGGACTATGCCAACGAGGTCAAGGCGCGCACCTTCCCGGGCGTCGAGCATACGTTCCAGGTCAAGCGCTGATCGAGCCTCGCCGTCAGGCGATGTCGCCGCGCCGAAGGGTGGCGCGGCGGGGAGAATGAAAACCGCTGTGGTTCTTCGCGCCCATGCGCCTTTCGTTCAAGCCTGCCGCCTCCAGGCATCATAAAATTCAATCATTGTATAAGCGCAATTGAATTGTTGGCGGGGGGCGAAGAGCCTATCTGTCCGGCAAAGGACGACAGCCGTGCGCGCCGAAGCGCTGCGGCCGTTACATCAGGTTTGAAACACTGCATGTGGCTTTGATCGACGGGATCGAAGCCACCATGCCGCGGGCGCCCATTCGGTGCCGCGGGAGGAACCCATGAGAAAAGACGAATTCTGGGAGGGCGTGCGCGGCGGCTTCCCGATCATGCTGGCGGCATCGCCGTTCGGCGCGCTGTTCGGCGCACTTGCGGTCGACAACGGCTTTACCATCGCCGACACCGTGTTCATGAGCGCGACCGTCTATGCCGGCGCCAGCCAGATGGTCGGCATCGAGCTGTTCGGCAACCACGTCCAGCCCTGGCTGGTGGTGCTTTCGGTGTTTGCGGTCAACTTCCGCCACGTGCTCTATTCCGCTTCGATCGCCAAATACATCCGGCATTTCACGCCCATTCAGAAGTTCTTCGCCTTCTTCCTGCTGGTCGATCCGCAATATGCCGAGACCGAGAAACGCGGCGAGCGCGGCCTGCCGGTGACCTTCCCCTGGTATCTCGGCTTCGGGCTGGTGATCTATTTCCCCTGGATCTTCAACACGCTGCTCGGCGCCATCTTCGGCCAGATGATCGGCGATCCCAAGGCGATCGGCCTCGACGTGCTGTTGCCGATCTACTTCCTCGGCCTGGTGATGGGCTTTCGCAAGCGCGACCGCTTCCTGCCGATCGTTGCCGTTTCGGCCGTAGCCTCGGTTGCCGGCATGCATTTCGTCGGCTCGCCCTGGCATGTCAGCATCGGGGCACTGGCAGGCGTCCTGCTCGCCGCCTGCCTGCCGCCCACCGAGACCGCAGCGGTGCCGCCGGTCGCCATCGAGAAGGAGGCCTGAGTCATGGATCCGCAACACCTCAATCTCATCTACCTGATCATCGCGGCGGCGGTTGCCACCTTTATCACCCGTATCGGCGGCTATGTGCTCATCACCCAGATGAAGCAGATCCCGCCGCGGCTGGAAGCGGCGCTGAATGCGGTTCCGGCCGCCGTGTTGACGACACTGGTTGCGCCCGCCTTCGTCTATGGCGGCTTCGACGTCGCGGTCTCGATGTTCGTCGCCTTCGCCATCGCCCTCGGGCTCAACCTGTCCACTCTGCGCATGCTGGTCATCGGCTGGGTGGTGGTGATGCTGATCCGGCACGTGGTGCTGTGAGCGGGTCAACCGTCACGCGTGCTGGCCGCGTACCAGACGGCAGCCGAGGGGTCCCTCATGTCCGTGTCTGGCGCAGGAATCCCGTCACGAAGCGCTGGGGTTGAACGGTCTTTCGGCCCGACCGGCGCCAGGGCGCTGGATCCCCGCCACAAGGGCTAGGTTGAGGAGAATGGGGTGACCGGTGTGCGCCGAACAAGCGCTTCGAGCTTTGCCCATATGCAAACGCCGCGGTTCAGGTGAACCGCGGCGTTCTTCGTTTTATCGCTTGTCGTGTTCCGGTCTAGCGCGTCAGCGCCTCGGTCGCCGCCTTCAGCCAGGTGCGTGTCTCGTCGCTGACCAACAGCGGCATCAGCTTTTCGCGGGTCTCGGCGTGGTAGGCGTTGAACCAGGACAGTTCCTCGTCGGTCAGGAGCGCCGGCAGCACCAGGCGGCGGTCGATCGGGCAATAGGTGATCGTGTCGAAGCCGAGCATGGCGAGGTCGCCGCCGGCGACATCCGTGGCAGGCTGGACGACGATGAGGTTTTCGATGCGGATGCCGAAGGCGCCCGGGCGGTAGTAGCCGGGCTCGTTCGACAGGATCATGCCGGGAAGCAGCTCCTGGGTGGAAAGCCGGGCGATGCGCTGCGGGCCCTCATGCACCGAAAGATAGGAGCCGACGCCGTGGCCAGTGCCGTGGGCGTAGTCGGCGCCCGCCTTCCAGAGCGCGATACGGGCCAAGGGGTCGAGATCGACGCCGCGCGAACCCTTGGGGAAACGCGCGGTGCTGATGGCGATCATGCCCTTCAGCACCAATGTGAAGAAGCGCTTCTGCTCTTCCGGCACGGCGCCGATCGCCACCGTGCGGGTGATGTCGGTGGTGCCGTTGATGTACTGCGCGCCGGAATCGATCAGGAACATGGTGCCCGCGTCGATCGATTGGTCGGTGTCGGTGGTCACGCGGTAGTGCATGATCGCCGCGTGGGCGCCGGCGCCGGAGATGGTGTCGAAGGAGATGTCCTTCAGCGGGTTCTGCATCCGCTCGCCGACGGCGGCGCGGGCTGCCTCCAGCTGGTTGGCGGCACCGATTTCGGTGACGGTGCCCGGTTCGGCCTTGTCGAACCACGCAAGGAACTCCACCATGGCGGCGCCGTCCTGCAGATGCGCGCGCGTCGAGCCCTCGATCTCAGCCTTGTTCTTCTGGGCGCGGGGTAGGCGGGCGGGGTCAAGCGCCTCGACCACCTTGCCGCCATTGGCGCGGATCAGCTCGGAAATGGCAAACGAAGCGAGATCAGGATCGAGCATGACAGCGGCGCCGGCAGCACCGAGGGCTTTCAGGCGGTCGTCGAAGGTCGAGGGTGCCGCGATCTCGGCGATCTGGGTCAGGTAGGCTTCCTGCTCGATCCCGGTCTTGCGCTTGTCGAGGAAGATCTCGGCGCGGCCATCGGCATGGATGATGGCGCGGGCGAGCGGATGGGGCGTGTGCGGCACGTCGGTGCCGCGGATGTTGAAGGTCCAGGCGACCGAAGAAGGGTCGGTCAGGACGACGGCGCTGGCGCCGGCCTTGCCGAGACCGGCCGCGATCGTCGCGATCTTGTCCTTGGCCAGTTCACCGGCCTGCTCGATCGGCTGGATGGAGACGCGGCCGAGTGGGGCTGCAGGGCGGCCGGTCCAGATGCGGTCGAGCGGGTTGTGGTCGAGGAAGACGAGCGTGCCGCCGAGCGTTGCCAGCGCCTTTTCCAGCCGGCGCACTTCCGCGCCGGTGTGCAGCCACGGGTCGATGCCGAGCCTGAAGCCCTTGGTGCCCTTGTTTTCCAGCCAGAGATGCGGCGGTTCGCCGACGAGATCGCCGCCGGTAAAGACCTGGCCGTCGACCTGCTCCTTCAGCTGGGTGACGTAGCGTCCATCGACGAATACGACGGCCTGGTTCTGCATGATGAGCGCGACGCCGGCCGAACCGGTAAAGCCGGTCAGCCAGGAGAGCCGTTCCGACGATGCCGGCACATACTCGCCCTGGAACTCGTCGGCGCGCGGCACGAGAAAGCCGTCGATGCCGAGGCTGGCGAAGGACGCGCGCAGGGCCTCGGTGCGCTCCTTGCCGAACTGGGGCGTGGAGGTGACTTCAAAGGACTGAAACATGAGGAATTTCCGGTAGATTGGGCGGAGAACCGCGGGAAAGATGGGCGATCTTAGCGGAAAGCCCCCTTGCGAGGAAAGAGGCGAGATCATGCCCACCCATTTCCGTGAGCGCGGCGTGCACAGGATTGGAGGGCAATTGCTCATTTACCATACATATGCGCTTTGTGCATGGCTCCTATGCCAAGAAGCCGCTTTCTCTATCGGAATAATAGTTTATAAGCCGCCTCAACGAACACGGACGAACATCCGGTGGTTCAAAAGCCTGCAGTTCCGAGAATAGTTGGTCACTCTGTTCTCCTCCTCCCTCAAGGGTGGTCAATTTCGGAACGGTAGACGCCCGCTCGAGCGCTCCTCCTCCTCAGGCTCGCGGGCATGGTCGGTCTCAAGCCGGCCAGCAGGCGATGCCCCTGGCATCGCCTTTGTTTCGAAGGGCCGCCCGTCATGATGGACGTGGCGGCCTTTTCGTTTTTTCCCGGGGTTCTGAAAACGTGGCGGGACGCTAATCAGACGCGAAGACCGCTGGGCTTTGTCGTTCGAATGTCCGTGCGGCGACGGCTCTCATTCTTGTCCACGGCTGCCCCTCACCCTAACCCTCTCCCCGCAGGCGGGGCGAGGGGACGTGCGCGTTGGTTGGCTCACCGGGAGGCGGTGACCTCAGATGTCATTTATCGGACAGCGGGACATTTCTGCGGGGGTGTTCTTGGCTCTCGGGCCGCGAGCGGTGGTGGGTGGTTCGGTGCCACAATTGCCTTCTCCCCGCTGGCGGGGAGAAGGTGCCGGCAGGCGGATGAGGGGCAGACTCAACGTCCCCTTCAGAGCTGAAATTACTTCTCCAGGTGGATCGTCACCCAGCCGTTGCGCCAGATGGTGCGCACGTGGCGCAGATGCTGGCCGTTATAGTGGGCAAGCACCTTCCAGCGCTGTTCGGCAAGAATGCCCGACAGGATCACCGAGCCGCCGGGGGCGAGATTGGCCGTCAGTTGCGGCGCCATCTTCATCAAGGGCCGTGCGAGGATGTTGGCGATGATGAGGTCGAACGGGCCGTTGCCGCTGAAGGCCGTGGAATGAAAGCCGGGCGCGGTCGCGAAGGTCATGCCGGTGACGACGCCGTTGCGGCGGGCGTTTTCCTCGGCGACGCGGGTGGCGATCGGGTCGATGTCGGTGGCGAGCACCGGCACGTGCAGGAGCTTCCAGGCCGCGATCGCGAGCACGCCGCTGCCGGTGCCGAGATCGAGCACGTTGCGCACGAGGCGGGTGCGCGCCACGGTCGCCAGCACTTCGAGGCAGCCGGCGGTGGTGCCGTGATGGCCGGTGCCGAAGGCCTGGCCCGCCTCGATCTCGATGGCGATTTCGCCGGTGCGGACCTTGTCGCGGTCATGGGAGCCGTGCACGACGAAGCGGCCGGCGCGCACCGGCGCCAGGCCTTCGAGCGACTTGGCGATCCAGTCGATGTCGGGCAGCACTTCGCGCTCGATGGCAAGATCGGCAAAGCCTTCGGCGAGTGCTTGCACCAGCCGCTCTTTCACGTCGTCCTCGTCGGCCATCATCATGTAGATCGAGGCTTCCCAGACGTCGCGCTTTTCGTCGACTTCCGTCGTGCCGATGGCAAAATCCTCTTCGCCGAAGACCTCGCTCATGCGGTCGAGCACGGCTTCCGCACGCTTCTCGGTGGTGGTGACGAAAAGTCTGATCTCGCTCAAGGTCCTGTCCTTCGGCTGACGCTGCCTGCTTTTTCGCGCCCAATCCGGCGCATGGCCCGGCGCGCGGCGCTGCAGGCCCCGCCGCTACCATGAATGCGGCGCAAACGCAAAGCGCCGGACGATGCCGGCGCTTGCAAATGTGTTCGCTCGATGCTCGGGCCGTCCTTAGCCCTTGGTGAGGTTCTCGAGCTTCTTGACCGCCGTCTCGGGATTTTCCTCGTAGGCGATCGTGCCGGAGAACTTGCCGTCGGCGTCGAGCAGGAACACCGAAGCCGTATGGTCCATGGTGTAGTCGCCATCCGGCTGCTTTTCGTCGAGCGGCACCTTCTTGGCATAGACGCGGTAGCCCTTGACCATCTCCAGCACCTTGTCGGCCGGGCCGGAAATGCCGGTGATGCGCTTGGAGACGTTGGAGACGTACTGGCCGAGAATTTCCGGCGTGTCGCGCTCGGGGTCGACGGTGATGAAGTAGGCCTGCAGCTTGTTGCCCTCGGGGTCGACCTTTTCCAGCCAGCCGTTCAGCTCGAACAGGGTGGTCGGGCAGACTTCGGGGCAATGGGTGAAGCCGAAGAACAGCGCGGTCGGCTTGCCCGTGAAGGCCTTTTCGGTGATCGCCTTGCCATCCTGAGCCACCAGCGTGAAGGGCACGCCGAAGGGGCCGGATGCCACCTGCTGCTTGGACTGGGTCATTTCATAGGTCAGCCAGCCGAGAACGCCGGCCATGACGACGACGGCGGCCCAAAGGGCTATGCGAATGGTTTTCATGGGTGCTACCGATTGTGTTGGGGCCTTGGCCGGCCATATCAGGTTGATCGGCTGTTGATACCGTCTCCCTTGCAGCCGCGCAAATGGGACAATTGCCGCAGGCGATCACTTCATGTTGAGGCGGATTTCGCTCGGCGGACAGCCCGGTTCACAGGCACCATGCAAGGCCCGACTGGGCGAGCGCCAGGAACATCTCGGCGCCGTTTGCCATCCAGCCGCGGAACGCAAGAACCGCCACCAGCGCCAACGCCAGGGCGAGACCCGCAAGAAGCGGAAGCCGGAGGGATTTCTCAAGTCTGGTGTTCATGCCGGCATCATAGCATCCATCGCGCCAAGGGGAAGGCTCCGATGGCGCGCGGGCAGTGATTGCGCTTCGGCCGGGCACTCTTCAAGGAATTGGCTTCAAGGGGCTGGTCCGCATCAGCCAGAGCATCGCGTGACTCAGGGGTTTCTCCCCAGGTTTCGAGGGCCGGCTTAGCGAATGCTTAAGGTCTCTTTGCCAGTGTTTTGCCAACGCGGGTGAAGTGCTTCACCTCTACATGACATGACGTCATCCGGTTTGATCGAGCCCGGCTTTCCGCATCGATTTTAACGGAGGACTTCGCTCAGGTGGGCAGGTCCGTGACCATGGACTGCTCAATGACCGCAACGTCTGCGCCCTTCAAGAAGAATCTCTCCGTCAGCCAGCGGCTTGCCACGCTTGCCGGTGCCGCTTTCCTCGGTTTCGGCACCGTGTTCGGTGTCGGCTGGTACGAGGACATCAGCTCGAACGAGGCGCTGAACGGCGCCATCACCGCGCAGCGCGGCCTGACCACCGTCGACGAGATGCGGCTTGCCACCTCCAATCTGGTGCTCAACGCGATGGATACGATCGTCGACCGCGACGAAGGTGTCATCCATCCCGAGCGCGCCGCCGGTATTTCAGCCACGCTCGCACGGCTCGAGGCCAGCACTGCTGATATCAACGCACTTGCAGGGCTGCTCGGGCGCACGGATGCCCTTTCCACCTTCGAGGCGGATCTCGCCGAACTGCGCCAGGCGATCGGCGTCGATTTGAAGGCACTGGTCGAAGGCAAGGCTTCGACCGACGAATTCGGCAAGATCGACGACGCGATCGACGGTGCCGGCGAACGGGTCGGCCTGGCACTGTCGCAGCTTTCGGAGGCTGCGACCGAGCTGGTGAAGACACGGGTCGACGAGGCGCGAGCCGTGTCGGCCAACGCGCTCTGGATGCAGAGTGCCGTCGGCCTCGTGGCGATGGCGACCCTGCTTGGCCTCCTCTGGTTTCATGGCGCAACGTTGCGCCGCGGCATCCTGGGGCTGCGCGACAGCATGCAGCGCATCCAGAAGGGTGAGCTCGGCGCCAAGGTCGACGCACTCGATCGGGGCGACGAGATCGGCGCCATGGCCCGCTCGGTCGATCTCTTCCGCGCAACGGCGATCGAAAAGCAGTCGCTCGAACAGAATGCGGCGGCCAGCCGCCGGGAGATCGAGAAGGAACGCGAGCAGCAGCAGGGCGAGCGCGACGAAGCGGTGCGCCGCATTCAGGCGGCGGTCGACAGCCTCGGCCACGCGCTGACTCAGCTTGCCGAAGGCGATCTCGCCGTCACCATCGACCGGCCCTTCGACGGCAACCTCGATACGCTGCGCCGCAACTTCAACCAGACGGTCGAGCGCCTGCGCGACGTGCTCTTCAACGTCAAGGAAAACGCGCTCTCGATCGAGACGAACGGCCGCCAGATGCGCAGCGCCGCCGACGACCTGGCGCGGCGCACCGAAAAGCAGGCAGCCTCGCTTGAGCAGACGTCCGCGGCGCTCGACGAGATTACCGTGACGGTCCGCACCGCCACCCAGCGCGCCGAAGAGGCGAGCCGCATGGTCGACTACACGCGCACCAACGCGCAGGAATCCGGCCGCATCGTCGGCGAGGCGATCGATGCGATGGCCCGCATCGAGGATGCGTCGCGCGAAATCGGCAAGATCATCAACGTCATCGACGAGATCGCCTTCCAGACCAACCTCCTGGCGCTGAATGCCGGCGTCGAGGCGGCGCGGGCAGGGGAAGCCGGCAAGGGCTTTGCTGTGGTCGCGCAGGAAGTGCGCGAACTGGCACAGCGCGCCGCAGGTGCCGCCAAGGATATCAAGACGCTCGTCAGCCGCTCGGGCAACGAGGTCGGCACCGGCGTGCGGCTGGTGCAGGCGACGGGCGAAGCGCTCGGCCGCATCGGCGCCGACGTCGCCCGCATCAATGAGCACATGAGCTCCATCGTCATGGCGGCGCGCGAGCAGTCGACCGGGCTCAACGAGATCAGCACGGCTGTCGGTCAGCTCGACCAGATGACCCAGCAGAACGCAGCGATGGTCGAGCAGACCAATGCCTCCAGCCACACGCTGGCGCAGGACGCGGAAAAACTGACGCAGCTCGTCGGCCAGTTCCACGAGGGGCGTGCCGTTCACGCATCCATGCGCTCGAACGCGCCCCCACAGGCAGCACCGAGCGTGAAGCCCGCAGCGCCGCCCGTCCAGACGAAAGCGACGGCCGCCCCGGCATCGATAACGTCGTCGTCGGCAAGGCTCGTGCCGCGGGGCACCGAAAGGGCTGTGCCGCTTCGCAACCTCGCTTCGGCAAAATCGACCTCGCGTCCAGCTCCATCTCCCGCCAAGGCCCTCATGGGCAAGCTTGCGGGCGCATTCGGCAACCAACCGGGCTCCGTGCCATCGACGTCGGCCTCCGGTGAGAATTGGGAAGAATTCTGATCATGTCCAACGCAATCAAGCAGTCCGGCGCCTATCTCGAAATCGTCTCGTTCCATCTGGGCGATCAGGAATTCTGCATCGACATCATGGCGATCCGCGAAATCCGCGGCTGGGCGCCGGTGACGCCGATGCCGCATACGCCACCTTACGTGCTCGGCCTCATCAACCTGCGCGGCGCGGTGATCCCGGTCATCGACATGGCCTGCCGCCTCGGCATGAAGATGACCGAGCCGTCGGAGCGCTCGGCGATCATCGTCACCGATATCGCCGGCAAGCTGGTCGGCCTGCTCGTCGAGCAGGTGTCCGACATGATGACGATCAAGAGCGAAGACCTGCAGCCTGCGCCGGAGATCATTCCGGAGGCGCAGCGCGCCTTCTGCCGTGGCATCGTGGCGCTTGAAAAGACCATGGTCTGCTTCCTCAACCTCGACACGGTGATTGCCGACGAGCTCGCCCAGGCGGCCTGATCGCGGCGCCAGCACAGAGATTTTTACTGCGGCTCGGGACCCTGTCCCGGGCCGTTTTGCTTTTCCGGCTCCTGGAACTTTTCGCGGGGTTGGCCGGTTTCATCCGGGAGGCTGCGAAAAAGCGGCAAGACTGGGGCCAACGCGACGTTGGCGCTCACCCTTTCGGTCGTGGAAAATCGAGTTCCCTCAATCACTTGTTGAATAAGCACGGCGGCAGACGCCTGCTTGATCCCCGACGGTCAAGTTACAGTTGGGTAATGTGCATCACGGTTGCACGAGATTATGTGAGCGAAACGTCATCAACAACCGAGGAACAAGTGGGTGTATGGTACGTTCTTGCCCTACCCGAACGGAGGCCGGGTGGTGCAAACAACGACATAGGAGTTTATGTCATGACAACGTCTCTGAGAAACTCACTTGCTGCATTGGTTCTGACAACCGCAATCACCGGTATCGCGGCTCCGGCATTCGCCGACAGCTACTATCCGGGCATCGACGTCAACAATCCTCCCGGAACACAGCATCGCGTCATGGCCGCCCCGATGGCGACCCATTCCACGTCGATCGATCGCATGTCGACCGGAAGCATCTATAGAACCACGCCGCCACGCGTTTACCAGCAGCCGGCGAACGACCGCTATCAGGGCGGCGACGGCGACTATTATCAAGGTATCGTGCCGCCCAGCTACTGATCATAGAACCTTCCAAGCATCGATCGACGCCGGTTGTGGGGACTGGCGAGTGACAAAACCCTCCCGGAACAGGACTTCGGGAGGGTTGGTGTTTCACCGATTACGTCTTGGCGATTTGGCCGAGGCTCGCGTCAGGGCTTGGGCTTGCCCTGCTGCCAGTTGACGGTCTGGCCATAGAGCGGGATCGTCGTGATCGACATCTTGGCCGAACCGTCGGTCAGTTCGCGCGAATGGGCGAGATAGATCAGCGTGTCGTTCTTGCGGTCGTAGATCCGGGTGACGAGCAGGTCCTTCCAGATCAGCGACAGGCCCGAACGGAAGACTTCCTCGCCTTCCTTTGAAAGCTCGATGTCGCCGATCTCGATCGGGCCGGTCTGGCGGCAGGCGATCGAGTTGTTGGAGGGGTCCTCGAACCAGTTGCCGTTTTTCAGCCGATCGATGACGCCGCGATCGAAATAGGTGACGTGGCAGGTGACGCCCTTGACCTTGGGATCGCTGACGGCATCGACGATGATGTCGTTGCCGAGCCAGTCGACCCCGACTTCGCCGACGGTTTCGGCACGCAGGGGCGTAACCGATGCGACAAGAACGGCAAGACCGGCCAGGATCGAGGCGCGGAACGAACGGGACATGAATTTCCTCCTGAAGGTGTCACCGTTCACATAGGTTCTGGCCAGATCAATGCAAGATCGCCATGGCAACATGGGGCGCAACCCGGGGCGCGGCATGGGGGCGTGCCTGAGGGCTCTTGCGGCTCTTCAGGATCAGCCGGTATCGCGAAGCAGTTGCGGCATGAGGGAGAAGTCGTCGGCCGCCCGCAACTGGGCGGCGGCGGCAGCAAGTGCGCGGGTGCTTGCATCCGGCAGCAGGCGTCCGGCGATCGTGCAGCGGTCGCGGCCGTCCGCCTTGGAGGCATAGAGCGCCATGTCGGCCCTGACCATCACGTCGGTCATGGTATCGCCGGCGCTGGCGCTGGCGACCCCGATACTGACGGTCAGCCGGATCGGCTGGCCAAGGCGCCCGACCGGTGTTTCGCGGACCGTGCGGCCGATTTCCTCGGCAAGCAGAAACGCTTCGCCTTCCGTGTGGTTCGACAGGACCACGCCGAATTCTTCGCCGCCGATACGGCCGAACGTGCCGCGTCCCGCAAGACAGGCGCTCACCGTACTGGCGAAATGGCCGAGTGCGGCATCGCCGGCGGCATGACCATAACGATCGTTGATCTGCTTGAAGTAGTCGAGGTCGAGCAGGAGGAAGGCGGCCGGCCGGTTGTGGGCGACGCAAGCGGCAAAGACGCGCTCGCCGAGATCGATGAAGGCGCGCCGCGACAAGGCACCCGTCAGCTCGTCGCGGGCAATGGTGGTCTTGAGTTCGGCGATGACACGGTCATGCGCCATCAGGATGACGCCCAGAAACAGGATCGGCATATAGAGCAGCCAGGTGGCGGCCTGGGCGAAATTCCAGGCAACATCGGCTGCGGGGCCGGCCTGGTTCACGGTGGCCGCCGGCGAATGCGCGGCGATATGCAGAAGCGTGACACCGGCAATGGCGGCGCCGACGACGATGGCGCGGCGCGCCATCGGATCGCTTACGGTGCGCAACCGGAGCGTGGATATGGAAAGGATGACGAAGGCGGCGGCGGCAATGCCGAGTGCGATCAGCGCGCGGGCGGCGGCACTGTCGGGACCGCCAGTGGAGAGAGCGAGGAGAGTGGCAAACAGAGTCGCGCCGAGCGCCAGGACCGCAGGCCACCATGTGGGCAGTTCGAAAAACGCCTTGAAGCCGGATAGGACGGACAGACAGGCGACGCCAAGCAAGGCATAGCCGACAAGCACCAGTGGGCGTAGTGACGGGATCTCGGACAGCATCACCAGGGTCATGGCGACGGCCGTCGCCGCGCAGCCGGAGGCGAACGCCTCGGCGCCCGGCGTCGCGGCCTTGCGCAACGACAGCAGCACCGGCAGCATGACCAGCAGGGATATGATCGATAAGGCAGGAAGAAAGCTCATTTCGAAACGGCCCGTCGTGCTAAAATCGAAGAAGGCGGCTTGCGTCAAAGCCAAATGCGCAAGGTCAATTGGTAGCTTTGGCGCCTTAACGAAACCCGGCGAAATTCGCTGCAATTTGAGCGAATGCCGAGATTGGCACGGTTGTCCACCGATGCGGGGCAACAACTGCCGGGCGGTCGGCGATTTTGCGGCCCGGTGGAGCCAGATCGGTTGACTGGAGAGTGTCCTTGGGGCCGGGAGAGGGGCCGATGTTCAGCACGCCGGCATTCTTCGAAGACAGGGCAGATGCCGGCCGAAGGCTCGCCGCGGCCGTGGCCGGCGAGGTGCTGCCGGAGCCGTTGGTCATGGCGCTGCCACGCGGTGGCGTACCGGTTGCCTTCGAGATCGCGATCGCGCTCGGCGCGCCGCTCGAAGTGCTGATCGCGCGCAAGATCGGCGCACCCGGCCATCCGGAATTCGGCCTTGGCGCATTGGTCGACGGTCAGGAGGAAAGGCTGGTGCTTAACCGCGAGGCCGTGCGCCTGGTCAGGCCGCCGCGCGGCTACCTCGCCGCCGAAGCCGAGCGCCAGCGCGCCGAGATCGCCAGGCGGCGCCAGCTCTATCTCGGTGAGCGCCAGCCGCTATCGCCGCGACAGCGCAATGTCGTGCTCGTCGACGACGGCATCGCCACCGGCGGCACGATCCGGGCGGCGATCGAGGCACTGCGTCTGAGCGATGTCGGGCATCTGCTTCTGGCGGTGCCGGTCGCCCCGGCAAGCGCGATCGCAAGCCTGCGATCGAAGGTCGATGGCATCGTCTGCCTGTCCGCCCCTGCCTTCTTTCGCGCCGTCGGCCTGCATTACCGCGACTTCGAGCAGACGTCGGATGCCGAAGTGATCACCCTGCTCGAGAGGGCGAGGGTGGATCGCGGCGAAGCGTGAGCCGACCCATTTTGAGCCGGATGGGTGCTGCCGATGCCCGACGTCAATCGAAGCAACCGGGTTGCTGTCTTTGCTGCCGACCGTATTGAAAGCTTGGAGCCACCGCGCCACATTCCCCATGCTTGATGGAAGTGTGGGCACGGTCGCCTGAGGAGGCGGGCCGGATGCGGGGGACGATGGCAACTTCATTGGACATTGGAAAAACGCTTGCCGATTTCTGTCGGCCGGACCGGATGGCGCTGGTCGTCTACGACATGCAGGTGGGGATTACCAACCAGGTCGAAAATGGCCCGGTGATCCTAGCGGAAGTGCTCAAGGTGCTGGAGGCGGCGCGCGCCGGCGGTTATCCGGTCATCTTCCTTCGGCATCTGTCGATGCCGAAGCCGCTGATGGGGGCGTTCCAGATGCGTCAGGCCATGGCCTGGCAACGCACGGACGATCCCGATACGGTCAACCCCTGGTTCCTGCGCGGCGCGCCCGGCTTCGAGCTGGTGACGGAACTGGCGCCGCGCGAAGACGAGGCGATCCTCGACAAGATCACATTTTCCGCCTTCGAGGGCACGCCGCTTGCCATCATCCTGCGCGATCTCGGGCTTACCTCGTTTGCCATCTGCGGCATCGCGACGGAAATCGGCATCGACCCGACGGTGCGCCATGGCGCCGATCTCGGGCTGGTGCCGATCGTCATCCGCGACGCCTGCGGCGCCGGCCATCACGAGGCTGGCGAGCGCTCCATGGACAACATTGCCTTCATGGGCGACGCTATCCTGACCGGCGTGGACGAGATCGTTAGCGCAATGGTCGGAGGCAAGGCAACCACCGCCAAAGCCGGCTGACAATCGCCAGCCCTGTCGGTGTGGCGTTTGCCAGCGGGCTCGAGGCGGTATCGGGATCCGCCGTCAGCGCGCCTCGCTCATGCGCCATGTCTCGGTATCGCCAAAGCCCCTTGATGTCGATGACCTCGCCGGCTTCGAATGCGAACTTGCCGTCGAGCACGGCCTTGACGTCGCGGGTCGTGAGGATGCAACCGGGATCGCCGAGCGCCTCGAGCCGCGCCGCCATGTTCACCGGCGCGCCCCAGATGTCATAGGCATAGCGGGTGCGGCCGAGGACACCGGCGGTGACGGATCCCGAGGCCATGCCCATGCGCAGACGCAGCACGACCCCGTGCATCCTGCCGACATGTTCAGCGATGTGGAGCGCGTGGAACCCAAAGTCGGCGGCGGCTTCCTCACCATTGGGATGAGGGCTCGGCACGCCGGCCGAGGCCAGATAGGCGTCGCCTATGGTCTTGATTTTCCCGACGCCGAACCGGGCGGATGCGGCGTCGAGCCGGGTGAAGACGTCGTCCAGCAGCGCGACCGTCCGCTCCGGACCGAGTTCGTTGGAGAGCCGGACGAATTCGACGATATCGATGAGCAGCACCGTCGCGGCAATGGCCAGGAGCCCATTGCAAAGAACGAGGCCCTTCAGGCTCTGCTGCCCATGGAGAGCGAAGATGACGGCAAAGGCGCTGGACGAGATGGCGATGACGGCCGCCGCCAGGTTGGCGACGGCTATGCCCTGGCGATCCGCTTCGCCTGCCTCGGTCAGGCCCGGCTCAGCCAGCTACCGTGTCGCGCTTGCCCAGGACATGTCGCCGCTTGCCTTTGGTCGTTGACAGGCATTTCGCATGAATATCAGTCGTGACTAACATTCTCAATTTGCGGGGGAAAAGCCAGTATCAACGATGCGTCCCGCGTGCATTTCGCAGATGGTGGCAGACAAAGCCACATTCGCTGCCAGAGAGCAGGAGCCAGCATGACCGACGCACTTCGCATCCGCCCGATCGCCACGTCTGACTATGATCAATGGCTGCCTCTGTGGGATGGCTACAACGCCTTTTATGGCCGCTCCGGACCAACGGCGCTCGACCCCGCCATTACCGCGATGACCTGGTCGCGCTTCTTCGATGGCTACGAGCCGGTGCATGCGCTGGTGGCCGAAAGTGAAGGGCGGCTCGTCGGGCTCACGCACTACCTCTTCCACCGCAGCACGACGATGATCCAGCCGAACTGCTACCTGCAGGACCTTTTCACCAACGCCGAAGCGCGCGGCAAGGGTGTCGGGCGGGCGCTGATCGAGGGCGTCTATGAGGCGGCACGGGCCGTTGGCGCGCCGCGCGTCTACTGGATGACGCACGAGACCAACGAGACGGCGATGACGCTCTACGACAAGGTGGCGGAGAAGTCGGGCTTTCTTGTCTACCGCAAGGTGGTCTAGGCTCTGATCGGGAGAAGGCCGGGCAAAGGCGGGGGAGTTGGGATGAGCACCACCGATGACGTAGAGGTTTCGACGATCGGCTTCACGAAATCGTCGGCCGAGGACTTTTTCGATCGTCTGCAGAAGGCCGGCGTGCGGACCGTTGTCGACGTGCGGCTGCACAATACCTCGCAGCTCGCCGGCTTTGCCAAGGCCACGGATCTCGCCTTCTTCCTGAAGCGCATCGGCGGCATCGACTATGTGCACCAGCCGCTTTTCGCGCCGACCGAGGCGATCATGAAGGCCTACAAGACCGAGAAGGGCGACTGGAAGACATTTTCCAGGGATTTCCTCAACCTGATGGCGGAGCGCCAGATCGAGAAGCAGGTCAAGCCGGAGGCGCTACGGGGCGCCTGCCTGCTCTGTGCCGAGGACAAGCCACACCGCTGCCACCGCACGCTGGTGTGCGAATACCTCAACGACCGCTGGGGCGGTCGGCTTGCGGTTCAGCATCTCTAGGCGGCTCTCGGCGTCCCAACGCCTGTCCGCTCACACCTTCTCGACGAACCCATCCAGCACGCGCTTCTGGCCCGCCTTGTCGAAGTCGATGGTCAGCTTGTTGCCTTCGATCGCCGAGATATTGCCGTTGCCGAACTTCATGTGGAAGACGCGGTCGCCGACGGTGAAGCGCGAGGGCTCGGTGCTGGTGGATTTCGCCACCAGTTCGCCGTCGATGGTGCGGCTGCGCGGGCCGCTTTCGCCATAGCCGATGCGCTCGACCGCGTGGCCGGAGCGCGAGCCCCAGTTGTCGCGGGTGGCGTCGGAGCGGTTCTGCTGGGCGCGCTTCCAGCCGGGAGTGGAGTAGTTGTTCTGGAACGGGTCGGCCTTGTCGAAGCGCGACTGGCCGTAGCCGCCGCGACCGTACCCGCCATAGGACTGTTCGGTCTCGGCGACTTCGACATGGCTGACCGGCAGCTCGTCGAGGAAGCGCGAGGGCAGGGTGGATTGCCACAGGCCATGGATGCGGCGGTTCGAGACGAACCAGATGTGGCAGCGGTGCTTTGCCCGGGTGATGCCGACATAGGCAAGGCGCCGTTCTTCCTCGAGGCCGGAGCGGCCGCCTTCGTCCAGCGCGCGCTGGTGCGGAAACAGGCCTTCCTCCCAGCCGGGCAGGAACACGGTGTCGAACTCGAGCCCCTTGGCCGAGTGCAGCGTCATGATCGAGACGGCATCGAGGTTTTCGTTCTGCTCGGCGTCCATCACCAAGGAGACGTGTTCGAGGAAGCCGCGCAGGCTCTCGAAGGCTTCCATCGAGCGGATGAGTTCTTTCAGGTTTTCCAGCCGGCCCGGCGCTTCGGCCGACTTGTCGTTCTGCCACATCGCGGTGTAGCCGCTCTCGTCGAGGATCTGCTCGGCAAGTTCGGTATGCACGGTGGTTTCGAGCAGGCCCTGCCAGCGGCGGAAATCGGCGACGACGTCGAATAGGCCCTTGCGGGCCTTGGGCTTCAGCTCGTCGGTCTCGATGATATCGCTGGCAGCTGCAAGCATCGGGATGTCGCGGGCGCGTGCATAGTCGTGCAGCGTGCGGATGGTGGTGTCGCCGAGGCCGCGTTTCGGCGTATTGACGATGCGCTCGAAGGCGAGATCGTCGGCCGGCTGGCAGACGAGCCGGAAATAGGCCATGGCGTCGCGGATCTCAAGCCGCTCGTAGAAGCGCGGGCCGCCGATGACGCGGTAGTTGAGGCCGAGCGTGACGAAGCGGTCTTCGAATTCGCGCATCTGGAACGAGGCGCGCACCAAGATCGCCATGTCATTGAGCTTGTGGCTCTTGCGCTGCAGCTGCTCGATTTCCTCGCCGACGGCGCGGGCTTCCTCTTCGGAATCCCAGGCGGCATGCACCTGCACCTTCTCGTCGTCCGGGTCGCTGCGGTCGGTAAACAGCGTCTTGCCGAGCCGCCCCTCATTGTGGGCGATCAGATGGCCGGCCGCGCCGAGAATATGCTCGGTCGAGCGGTAGTTGCGCTCGAGCTTGATCACCTTGGCGCCCGGGAAATCCTTCTCGAAGCGCAGGATGTTGTCCACTTCCGCGCCGCGCCAGCCGTAGATCGACTGGTCGTCGTCGCCAACACAGCAGACGTTCTGCGGCACGCCCTTGGGGCGCTGCGCCAGAAGACGCAGCCACATATACTGCGCCGTGTTGGTGTCCTGATACTCGTCGACGAGGATGTAGCGGAACTTGTCGTGATATTCCTTCAGCACATCCGGATTGCTGCGGAACATGCGGATGGGGTGCAAGAGCAGATCGCCGAAGTCGCAGGCGTTCAGCGTGCGCAGGCGGTTCTGGTAGGCGGCATAGAGCTCGCGGCCCTTGCCGTTGGCAAAGGCGCGCGCGTCGCCCTCGGGGATCTGCGAGGGGTCGAGCCCCTTGTTCTTCCAGCCGTCGATCATGCCGGCGAACAGCTTGGCCGGCCAGCGCTTGTCGTCGAGGCCCTCGGCCTGGATGATCTGCTTGATCAGCCGGATGACGTCGTCGGTGTCGAGAATGGTGAAGTCGGAGCGCAGGCCGACGAGTTCGGCATGGCGGCGCAGCAGCTTGACGCCGATCGAGTGGAAGGTGCCGAGCCAGGGCATGCCCTCGACCGCATGGCCGACGAGCACGCCGACGCGTTCCTTCATCTCGCGGGCGGCCTTGTTGGTGAAGGTCACCGACAGGATCTGCGAGGGGAAGGCGCGGCCGGTCGTCAGGATATGGGCGATGCGGGTGGTGAGCACCCGGGTCTTGCCGGTACCGGCGCCGGCGAGCACCAGCACCGGGCCATCGAGCGCTTCCACCGCTTCGGCCTGCTCCGCGTTGAGGCCGGAGAGATAATCCGGGCGCTGCTGCCGGTCGCGGGCTGCCATGGCGCGTGCGGCAATGCCGCCCGTTGCCGGAGGCTGCGGTTTGCGCGGGGCCGGCTCGTCGTCGAAGAAGGGAATATCGTCGAAACCACTCATCATGCGGCTCAATGTAGTGATTCGGAGGCGAAAGGCCAGAAAGGATGTTCTTCTTTTATTCCGTTTTCTGCGCCACCAGCACCAAGCCTGTGGAAAGACAGGCGATTTCGAAGCCGCTTATTCTTGTGCCCGCCGCTGTCAGACCGTCCTGTCGAAGGTTGGGTCCACCGGCACCTGCAGGGCGGTCGCCAGCTGGTTGGTCCTGGCGGCAAGCGAGATGACGCGCAAGAGATCGGCATGCTCGGCATTGGTCATGCCCTTGGCTCTTGCGGCCGCTGTGTGGGAATGGGCGCAGTAGCCGCAGCCATTGGTGACGGAAACGGCGATATAGAGCATTTCCTTGACGAGAGGATCGAGCGCCGAGGGCGTCGCCATGACGGCCTTGACGTCGCGCCAGGTCTGCTCCAGCAGATCGGGATCGAAGGCGAGCCACAGCCACATGTTGTTGATGAAGTCGGCTTTGCGCGTGGTGCGGATGTCGTCGAACACGGCCTTGACGCGCGGGTCGGATTCCGGATCGGCGGGCGGGGTGATGGTGCTCATGATGTCTCCTGCTCAAGGATCGCCGGCGGCCGGGCGCCGCCGGTTCAGTCGGAAAAGGGATCAGACGAGCGCGAAGACGCGGGCGGGACCACCGGTGCCGCCACGATGCTTCGGCGCGCCGAGTACCAGGGTGGCGCCCTTGGCGGGCACCTTGTCGAGGTTTGCTGCCGCCTCCAGGCCCCAACGCCCTTCCGGCAGCCAGGCATAGTGGGTGGCGAAATCGGGCGAGGGGCCATGATCGAGCGACAGCGTGTCGACGGCAATGCCCGCCGCCTTCGTCTCCTCCAGCAGATACTTGACCGCTTCGACGTGGAAGCCCGGGAAATGCAGCTTGCCGTCGGCATCGGCATTGCGGAACTTGTCGGTGCCCAGATGCGCGTCCCAGCCCGAGAGCATGGCGACGCAGGCGTTTTCCGGAATGTCGCCGTTTGCGGCGACCCAGGCCTTGATGTCGTCAGGGGTAAGCTGCGCGTCGGCATCGGCCGACGCCTTCTGGCGGATGTCGATGACGGCGAGCGGCACGATCAACTTGTCGACTGGAAGCTCGGCCACCGACAGGCCATCGGCGGAAAAGTGCAGCGGCGCATCGACATGGGTGCCGGTGTGCTCGTTGACCCTCAGCTCGAACATGTTGAACTTGTCCTTGGCGTAGTTGAACTTTTCCTCGCGAAAGAACTGCTGCTGGCCGAAGAAGGTCGGAAACTCCTCGTAGAGCTCATGGGTGAGGTCGGTGACAGCCGTGTGGCCCTGGGCCAGCGCCGCAGGCGCAATGCCCGCACTTGCGGCCGCGATCCCCGCCGTTCCGACGGCGGCCGCCTTGAAGAAGCTGCGGCGGGACAACATTTTCTGCTTTACGGATTCCAGGACGCACGCATCGCACATGATCTTTCCCCCTCTTCAGAACCGGCTGAAACCTGGTGGCAATGGCTGCCGGCGGTTGCAGGATACCGCAGTGGCGGCCGCTGTAAACGGTGATTGTCTAGTGTTTTTCTAGGGAATGAAGGCGATATCCTGCCGCCCGGCGCGATGATGGCCGTGATGACATCATACTGCCAACAAATTCGCTTTTATTACAATTGCGTAATGATGGCATTCCGGCGTTGCCCCCAAAGGTGCGAACAACGATACTCTGGGCAAATCGGAACGGTCCGCCGGCACGTGCCGCGCAGGAGCGCGTTTTCTTTATTTGGAGACATGAATGCGGGTTTGGAAACAGCTGGCGGTCAGCGCCGTTGTGCTTATGGTGGGTGCCGGCGTCTGGGTGCGGTTCGTGCCCGGGGCAGGTGAAACGCTGGCGGCAATCGGTGTCTCGCATCCGCTCATCGACGCCATTTCCAAGCAGAACGGTGGTGCGGGCGGCCAGGGTGGCGAAGGCAATGGCGGGCGCAGGCAGGGCGGCAACGACGCCATTCTCGTCATGGTGCGGCCCTCGGCCACATCAGTCGTCAACGACCGACTGAACGCTATCGGCAATGGCGAAGCGATCCATTCCGTCAGTGTGACGCCGACGGCGACCGGCAACCTCAGCGAAATTCTCGTGCGTTCCGGCGACAAGGTGGCGCAAGGCCAGGTGATCGCCAAGCTCGACAGCGACGACCAGAAGATCGCGGCCGACCAGGCGCGGCTGACCCGCGACAGCGCCCGCGAGAAGGTGGAGCGCTACCGCAATCTGAGCACCGCGCGCGCCGTCACCGCCGTCGACGTGCGCGACGCCGAAATTGCCATGCAGACCGCGGAACTGGCGCTGAAGACCGCCGAACTCGATCTGAAGCGCCGCGATATCGTCGCGCCGTCGAAGGGCGTCGTCGGCATCATCACCGTCAATGTCGGCGACTACGTCACCACGACGACGCCGATCGCGGTCGTCGACGACCGCTCGGAGATCCTCGTCGATTTCTGGGTGCCGGAACGCTTCGCCAACAAGATCGTCGTCAACCAGCCGGTGACGGCGCATGCGATCGCCCAGCCGGGCAGCCAGCTCGACGGCGTCATCCACGCCATCGACAACCGCCTCGACCAGGCAAGCCGCACGCTGCGAGTGCGGGCGCGGCTTGAAAACCCTGAAGACACATTGCGGGCGGGCATGTCCTTCTCCGTCACCATGGCGTTTGATGGCGACACCTATCCGACCGTCGATCCGCTGGCCATCCAGTGGAGCTCGGAAGGGTCCTATGTCTGGCGCGTCAGCGGCGACAAGAGCGAGCGGGTGCCGGTCAAGATCATCCAGCGCAACCCGGACAAGGTTCTGGTCGACGCGGCCTTGAACACAGGCGACGAGGTTGTCACCGAAGGCGTGCAGCGGCTGCGTGACGGCGGCGACGTGCGCATCGCCGGGCGCGAGCGCCGCGATGCCACGCAGAAGGTCGCGGAGGACGTGAAGTGAGCGGCGGCAAGGAACCAGGCATCCAGACCGCCCGCGAGGCCGGCAAGACCGGCTTCACAGCCCTTTTCATCCGCCGGCCGATCTTCGCGCTGGTGGTCAACACGCTGATCGTCGTCGCCGGCCTTGCCGCCTGGAACGGCATCGAGATCCGTGAGCTGCCGCAGGTCGACCAGCCGGTCATCTCTGTGACGACGACGCTCGATGGCGCAGCCCCCGAAACCATGGACCGCGAGGTGACCTCGGTGGTCGAGGGTGCTGTCTCGCGCGTTCAGGGCATCAAGGACATTTCCTCGACCTCCAATTTCGGCCGCAGCCGGGTGACGCTGCAGTTTTCGGACACCACGGATATCGGTCAGGCGGCCAACGACATTCGCGACGCGCTCGGCCGCGTGCGCAACCAGCTGCCCGAGGATGTCGACGAGCCGAGCATCGTCAAGGCCGATGCCGACAGCCAGCCGATCATGCGCCTCGCGCTCACCTCCGACACCATGTCGATGGAAGACATGACGCTGCTCGTCGAAAACGAGATCAGCGACCGTCTTGCCGCCGTCGAGGGTGTCGCGGACGTTGCCGTCTATGGCGACCAGGAAAAGATCTTCCGCATCGACCTCGACCAGGCAAAGCTCGCCGGGCGAGGGGTGACGGTGGCCAACCTCAGGACCGCGCTTGCCAACGCCTCCTACGATGTGCCGGCGGGCTCGCTGACAAGCGCCAGCCAGGACATCTCGGTGCGCGCCACCGCCGACCTGCAGACGCCTGAACAGTTCGAAAACCTGATCCTCGTCAACAATGTGCGTCTGCGCGACATCGGCACGGTGACGCTCGGGCCCGATACCGGCACGACGGCGCTACGCTCCAACGGCCGCCAGGGCATCGGCCTCGGCGTCATCCGCCAGGCGCAGTCCAACACGGTCGATATCTCCGAAGGCGTGCGCAAGGTCGTCGAGACGATCCAGACGCAGATCCTGCCCGAGGGCACCGAGCTCAAGATCACCAGCGACGACGCGGTGTTCATCAACGGCGCCATTCACGAGGTGGAGATCGCGCTGGTCGTGGCAATCTTCATCGTCACGCTCGTCATCTACATGTTCCTGCTCGACTGGCGAGCGACGCTGATCCCGACCATTACCATGCCGATCGCGCTGATTGGAACGGTGGCGGCGATCTACATGGCCGGGTTCTCGATCAACATCCTGACGCTGCTGGCCATCGTTCTGGCGACCGGGCTTGTGGTCGACGACGCGATCGTGGTTCTCGAAAACATCGTGCGGCGACGGGCCGAGGGGCTGGGCCCGAGGGCTGCGGCCGTGCACGGCACGCTCGAAGTGTTCTTCGCGGTGCTGGCGACGACGGCGACGCTTGCCGCCGTGTTCATTCCGCTGTCGTTCCTGCCGGGGCAGACCGGCGGTCTCTTCCGCGAGTTCGGCTTCGTGCTCGCCTTCTCCATCCTCCTGTCGTCCTTCGTGTCGCTGACGCTCTGCCCGATGCTGGCCTCGCGCATGCTGACGCAGGAGAACCATTCGAAACCCGGGCCGATGCGCCGGTTCGGCGCGCGTGCGTCCGAATTCTACCGCGTGACGCTGCGCGGCTGCCTCAACGCGCCGCTGATCGTCTTCGTGGTCGCCGCCTTCTTCACCGCCATGGGCGGCATCGGCTTCATGACGCTGAAATCGGAGCTGACGCCGAGCGAAGACCGCTCGCAGGTGATGATGCGCATCAACGCGCCGCAGGGCGTGTCGCTCGAATATGCGCAATCGCAGATGCGCCGCATCGAGGACGGGCTGCAGCCGCTGGTCAAATCCGGCGAGATCGACAACATCTTCTCGATTTCCGGCCAGGGCGGCTCGTCCAACAGCGGCTTCATGGTGCTGACGCTTGCCCCCTGGGACAAGCGTGAGCGCAGCCAGCAGCAGATCGTCTCCGAGATCAACAAGGTCACGGCGCGCATCCCCTCGGTGCGGGTGTTTGCGATGCAGCCCAACAGCCTCGGCATTCGCGGCGCCGGCAGCGGCCTGCAGGTGGCGCTGGTCGGCAATGACTACACCAAGCTCGGCGATGCCGCCGCCAAGCTCGTGCGCCAGATGGAAGACACCGGGCGCTTCGAGAACGTGCGGCTGAACTACGAGGCAAACCAGGCCCAGCTTGCGATCACCATCGACCGGGAGCGCGCCTCCGACATGGGCGTCGATATCGGCGGGCTCGCCTGGGCGCTGCAGGCCATGCTCGACGGCAACAGCGTCGTCGACGTCTTCGTCGACGGTGAGTCCTACCCGGTCAAGCTGCTGTCCTCGACCAATCCGGTCAACGACCCGACCGACCTGCAGAACATCTATCTGAAGGCCGGCGACGGCAAGATCGTGCCGATGTCGACGATCGCCAGCGTCGAGGAAACGGCCGTGGCGCCGCAGCTGTCGCGCGAATCGCAGCTTCGTGCCGTGTCGCTGTCGGCCGGGCTGAAATCCGACCTGGCGCTCGGCGAAGCCTTGACCATGGTCGAGCAGATGGCCGAGCCGCTGTTGCCGCCGGGTTCGCGCATCATGCCGCTCGCCGAAGCCGCGAGCCTCAACGAGAACGCCAACGGCCTCATCGTCACCTTCGGCTTTGCCCTCGTCATCATCTTCCTGGTGCTGGCAGCACAGTTCGAAAGCTTCGTCAGCGGCCTGATCATCATGGCGACGGTGCCGCTCGGGCTTGCCTGTGCTGTCTTTGCGATGATCCTCACCGGCAATACGCTCAACATCTACAGCCAGATCGGTCTGGTGATGCTGGTCGGCATCATGGCGAAGAACGGCATCCTGATCGTCGAATTCGCCAACCAGCTGCGCGACCGCGGCCAGGATGTGCGCACCGCGATCGAGAACGCCGCCAACATACGCCTACGCCCGGTGATGATGACGATGATCGCCACCATCGTCGGCGCGGTGCCGCTGGTGATGGCGAGCGGTGCCGGCGCGGAAGCCCGCATCGCGCTCGGCTGGGTGCTGGTCGGCGGTCTTGGCCTTGCCGTGGTCGTCACCCTCTACCTGACGCCGGTCGCCTATCTCGTCATCGCCGGGCTCACCAAGCCGCATGCGGACGAGGAGCGCAAGCTGCACGAGGAAATGGAAGCGGCGGCCGCGCTCGAAGTGAAGTAACGGCCGGAACGGGCCCTGGCACCCCGGGTGCCTTTCGAAGCGCACTGTTCATTGCAAGTTGTCATGGGCCCGGATTTTACCTCCGGGCCCATTTTGCTGCGTGTTACTGCCCGCCGCCCATCGACGTCATGGAGTCTTGCAGCCGCTCCTGGATCTGGTCGATCGAGAAGCTCGCCGGGCGTTGCGCCGGCGGATATTCCTTGAACGTCTCGAAGAACTTCGCCACGCTCGCCTGTGCCGGAACCACCAGGTAGGCATGGGTGAACAGCCAGTCCCAATAGGTATTCGAGGTGATGTCGGCCTTTTCGTAGGGGTCGGCTCTCAGATCGAACATCTTGGGGACACGCAGCTTGGTGAAGGGCTCGGCCCAGATGGCCATCGTGCCGATCGCGCGTTGTTCCTCGAAGACCAGCTTCCAGTTCTCATAGCGCATCGCGACGAGATCGCCGTCGTCATTGAAGTAGTAGAACTCCTTACGGGCACTGTCGGGCGACCTGCCGGTGAGGTAGTCGAGCTGGTTGTAGCCGTCGAGGTGGTTCTTGTACTGCTTGCCGTCGATGGTTGCTCCCTTGAGCAGGCGATCCTTGATGTCGGTGTCGCCGGTGGCGGCAAGCAAGGTCGGGAACCAGTCGAGGCCCGAGACGATGCCGTTCAACTGGCTTCCCGGCTTGATCTGCCCCGGCCAGCGGATCATGGCCGGCACGCGGAAGGCGCCTTCCCAGTTGGTGGTCTTCTCGTTGCGGAACGGCGAGTTGCCCGCGTCGGGCCAGGTATTTTCGTGCGGGCCGTTGTCCGTGGTGTAGACGACGATCGTGTTGTCGGCGATGCCCATGTCGTCAAGCGACTTCAGGACCTCGCCGATGATGGCGTCATGCTCGATCATCCCGTCGGCATATTCGGTACGGGCCGTCAGGCCCGGCTTGTCGCGATGCTCGTCGCGCACATGGGTGCGTGCGTGCATGCGCGTGGTGTTGAACCAGGTGAAGAACGGCTTGCCCGCTGCGTGCTGGCGCTTCATGAAGTCGATCGCGGCGGCCGAGGTCTCGTCATCGATGGTTTCCATGCGCTTGCGCGTCAGGGCGCCCGTGTCGTCTATCTTGCCGTCCGAGGAGGATTTGATGACGCCGCGCGGACCGAACTGTTTGCGGAAGCTCGGATCCTGCGGATAGTTGCGGTCTTCCGGCTCTTCCTCGGCATTCAGATGATAGAGGTTGCCGAAGAACTCCTGGAAACCATGCTGGGTCGGAAGGAACTCGTCCCGGTCGCCGAGGTGGTTCTTGCCGAACTGGCCGGTTGCGTAGCCCTTGTCCTTGAGCGCGGAGGCGATCGTCACATCGCTTGCCTGCAAACCGATGGGCGCGCCGGGAAGGCCGACCTTGGAAAGGCCGGTGCGCAGCGTCGACTGACCGGTGATGAAGGTGGAGCGACCGGCCGTGCAACTCTGTTCGGCGTAGTAGTCGGTGAAGATCGCGCCTTCGTGCGCGATGCGATCGATGTTGGGTGTGCGATAGCCCATCACGCCCATGGTGTAGGCCGAGACGTTGCTCTGGCCGATATCATCGCCGAAAATGACGAGGACGTTGGGCTTGTCCGTTGCCGGGGCGGGCTGTTGTGCATAGGCCGAACTGCTTAAAAGGAGCAGTCCAAGAGCCGCGAGCTTGCCGGGAATTCTCATTATTCGAGCCTCCGAAGGTTCACGAAATGCCGAGCTGAGTTCAGGCGGACGATCGGCAGGATGTCGATGGGTCGCGGAACGCGCGGAGTGTCGCCCTGCGGGCGGCCGGGCGTAAGTACGTAACAGTTAATATCCGGGCGAAGCGCGCTTGACGGGCACGGCGCGGGGGCCGTCAGATGCTTGCGGCTCGACGTGTCGGCTAGAAAGCTTGCCTGGCGGTTGGGAAGCGTCATCGCAGCGGCTGGCCGCGCGGATGCGTCGCGACGGTCTCAAGCGGCCTGCTGTGACACTCCGGTCTCACCGTTGGCGTTTTCCTGCCCTACCTTGCCCCAAGAAGTCCGCGAACGTCTGGACAAAGTGATTCCGATTTGCACAGTAGCGCCTTGAAATGAAAGCGCTTCCCCGCGTTGTGATCGGCACGGCGCGGGTGGCGTGAAGAAGAGGGCGTTTTCCGTGGCATTGAAGGCGATCAAGGCTGGCTCGAGAAACGAAACTGGCATCGACACCGCAAGGGCGCAGCTTGCCGTCCGATTCGGCGAGCGCTTCCAGACGGGCGAGGCGATCCGCGCCCAGCATGCCCACACCACCACCTATATTCCGGCGCAGCTGCCTGACGGCGTGGTTTTCCCGGAAAGCGCCGATGAGGTGCGCGAGATCGTGGCGATCGCGGCCGCAAGCGCCGTGCCGCTCATTCCCTTCGGCACAGGCTCCTCTCTCGAGGGCCACGTCAACGCCCCGCATGGCGGCTTCTCCATCGACATGATGCGGATGAACCGGGTGCTCGAGGTGAATGCGGAGGATCTCGATTGCCGGGTCGAGCCGGGCATTACCCGCGAGGAACTCAACGTCTACCTGCGCGACACCGGCCTGTTCTTCCCGATCGATCCCGGCGCCAATGCCTCGATCGGCGGGATGGCCTCGACGCGGGCGTCGGGCACCAATGCGGTGCGCTACGGCACGATGAAGGACAATGTGCTGGCACTGACGGTGGTGACGGCGGACGGCCGTGAAATCCGCACCGCGCACCGGGCGCGCAAGTCGTCGGCCGGCTACGACCTCACGCGCCTGTTCGTCGGCGCCGAGGGCACGCTTGGCATCATCACTTCGATCACGCTCAGGCTGCAGGGCATCCCGGAGGTCATTTCCGGCGGCGTCTGCCCGTTCCCGACCATCGCCGACGCCTGCAACGCGGTCATCCTGACCATTCAATCCGGCATACCTGTTGCCCGGATCGAGCTTTTGGACGCGCTGCAGATGAAGGCGTGCAACGCCTATTCCGGCCTTTCCTATGAGGAGACGCCGACGCTGTTCGTCGAATTTCACGGCAACAGCGAGAGCGTCGAGATGCAGTCGCGGCATTTCGCCGAGATCGCGGCGGACTTCGGTTCCAGCGGTTTCCAGTGGACCACCAACCCGGAGGAGCGGGCGCGACTGTGGAAGGCGCGGCACAACGCCTATTGGGCCCAGAAGAGCCTGATCCCGGGTGCCGCCATTCTTTCGACGGATGTCTGCGTGCCGATTTCGCGGCTGGCCGATTGCGTCGCGGCAACCCATGAGGATATTGCAGCACACGGCCTGACGGCGCCGATCGTCGGCCATGCCGGTGACGGCAACTTTCATGTCGGGCTGCTGTTCAACGACCAGGACGCGGTCGACGTCGCGCGTGCGGAAGCCTTCGTCGAGCGGCTGAACGCGCGGGCGCTGTCGATGGACGGAACCTGCACCGGCGAACACGGCATCGGCCAGGGCAAGATGCCCTTCCTCGAAGCCGAACTCGGCGACGCGCTGGATCTGATGCGGCAGATCAAGCGTTCTCTTGATCCGCAGGGTCTCTTCAACCCCGGAAAGATCTTCGCCTGACTGGATAGGCGAGGGGGCAGGCGGGCCGTGTCCGACTACTCCTTTCGCAGCAAAGGCGGGCGCGCCCGAGCAAATGTGATGGACGGAAACGTCCCTTTGGCGTTCATATGGACGCAGACGGCGCCGACGGCGTCTTTGAACTGATGGGAATGTAGGCACAGTGCTTTCGCGAATTCTGGTTGCCATCGGCGGTCTTGTGGTCGTTGCGCTTTTTGCGGCGCTGATCGCCCCGTGGTTCATCGACTGGACGGGATTCCGCAAGGAATTCGAGCGCGAGGCGAGCCGCATCATGGGCAAGCCCGTCGTCGTGCATGGCAGTGTCGATGCGCGCCTGATCCCGTTCCCGACGGTCACGCTGAATGATGTGCGCGTCGGCGGAAACGACACCCGCGAGCCGCTGATCCAGGTCGCTCAATTCTCCATGAGCGCGGAACTGGCGCCGTTCCTCTCCGGCGAGGCACTGATCTTCGACATGCGCCTCGACAGGCCGAAGGCCAAGGTGAGGCTGCTGTCCGACGGCACGCTCGACTGGGCGCGCGGTACGCGCACGGCCATTCCCGCCAAGACGGTGGTGCTCGAAAACGTCGAGATCACCCAGGGCGAGATCGAATTCATCGACGAGCAGACCGGCCGCACCCGACGCGTCACCGACCTTGCGGCAGATCTTTCCGCCCGGTCGCTGGCCGGTCCCTGGAAGGTGGAGGGGCGCGCGGCGCTCGACGGCGAGGCCGGCAGTTTTGCCTTTTCCAGCAATGAGGTCGACGAGGTGGGTGCGCTCAGCCTCAAGGCGAAGGTGACGCCGGACAAGCGTCCCTTCGGCGTCGAGCTCGACGGCGCCTTGAAGATCGTCGACTTCAAGCCGCTCTATGGCGGCCGTTTCACGCTGACGGAAAACCGCCCGCAGGGTGAGGCAAAGGACGTCGACGGCCATGCGCCGCTGCGCATCAACGGCGATTTCCAGCTGACAAACGAAAGCATCCGCGTGCCGGAGTACCGCTTCGAGATCGGCCCTTCCGATGACCCTTACGTGGTCACCGGCGAGGCGACGCTCGACACCGGCAAGGAGCAGAAGTTCCTGCTGATCGCCGACGGCCAACAGATCGACGTCAGCCGCATCGGCAATTCCGGGACCAACGGCAAGACCGGGCGCGATCCGGCGATCTCCATGCGCCAGCGGCTGGAGGCGATGCTGGCGATTGCCGCCGACATCCCCATTCCGCAGGTGCCGGGGCGCGCCAGCCTGAAACTGCCAGCGATCGTCATCGGCGACACGACCGTGCGCGACGTGCGCATCGACGTGCAGCCGGATGGCGCCGGCTGGGTGATCGACAATGTCGTGGCGCTTCTGCCCGGGCGCACACAGCTCGAAGCCAAGGGCCGGCTCAACCTCAAGGGCCAGCGCTCCTTCCGTGGCGACCTGCTTTTGGCCTCCAACCAGCCTTCGGGGCTGGCAACCTGGCTTGCGGGTTCGGTCGACCCGGCGATCCGCAAGCTGAAGACCGCGGGCTTTTCGGCCACCGTCAACCTGACCGACACGCTGCAGCAGTTTGAGAACCTCGAAGTTGCGGCCGGCGATGCCAGCCTCAAGGGACGGCTCGAGCGCCAGTCCTTCGCCGAACAGCAGCCGAACCTTTCCCTGCAGCTGAACGGCAACCGCATCGATCTCGAAGCGCTGCAGGCGCTGGCTGGCCTCGTTGCCGGCGACGCCTCGACTTCGACGCTGATGCAACATGCGATTGCCGCCGACCTGTCGGCCGACCAGTTCTCCGCCTTCGGCGAGGATGCGCGCGACGTCCAGGCGGTGGTGACGCTGAAGAACGGCCAGTTGCAGGCCGAGCGCGTGGCGATCGGTTCGCTCGCCGGCGCCCAGCTCGCCTTTTCCGGCCGGGCCAGCGGCGACCTCGAAAAGCCCGTTATCTCGGCCAAGATGAAGCTCGCGGCCAAGGACCTGACGCCGTTCCTCGACATGATCGGCCGGCACGCCGTCGACCATCCCGCCCTTCGCCGCCTGACTGCGGCCGGGCCCTATTATGCCGATGCCGCCTTCGACGTGACGCTCACGGCCGGCAACAAGGAAGGCAACGCGCCCGCGACCTTCGGTATTTTCGGCACCGCCAACGGCACCAAGATTGCCGCCAGCTATCAGGCGCCCGACATGGCCCAGGCGCTTTCCGGCAAGGGCATGCTGCTCGAGGCGACACTCGAAAATCCGCAGACGCTGCTTCTGCTCGGTCAGGCCGGCTTCAATCCGCTTCCGTTCGATGCCGATGCCAACGGCATTCTCTCGGTCAAGCTGCAGAGCACCGACGGCTCCAACGCCAACGGCACGGTGACCTTCACCACCGAGAAGACCTCGCTTGCCGCCAAGGGCAGCTTCGACCTGTCTCGCGATCATTTCCTCGAAGGTCAGGCCAAGGTGACGCTGCAGAGCGAGGATCTCGAACCCTACCTGTTGCAACAGGGCATCGCCCTGCCGCAGACCGGCAGCGGCCTTCCGCTCTCCGTTTCCGCTGATGTCGCGACGACGCCGGAGACGATCGCCTTGACGACGGTCGAGGGCAAGGCCGACAACAACGGTTTTGCCGGCGCCTTGACGATCGACCGCAAGGTGCCGGGCAAGGCGGACGGCCAGATCAATCTTGCGACGCTGGATCTCGCCTGGCTTGCCGAAGGCATCCTCGGGCCGGTTCAGAACATGTCGAGCGGCGCCTTCTCGAAAACACCGGTGGCGCAGCCTGCCTGGACCGGCCTCAATGTTGCCCTCGACGTGCAGGCCGCCAATTTCTGGCCGGGCCTATATGGCGCGATCGGCAATTTCGCCGGCAAGATGGTCTGGAAGGGCGACGAGATCGCCTTCACCGACGCCACCGGCGACTGGCTGGGTGGCAAGCTCGAGGGCCGGGTGCAGCTCGGCAATGCCAACGGTTCCGGCTTCCTGCGCTCGCGGCTCGACGTCAAGGGCGGCGATCTGGCTCAGGCGGGCTGGACCCATGCGGGCGTGCCCGTCGCCACCGGCACGTTCGATCTTTCGGTGGCGCTCGAGGCATCGGGTGCGAATGCCGAAGCCATGGCGCATTCGGCCAGCGGCTCGGGCACCGCCACCTTCAACGGCGTGACGCTCAATGGCGTCAACAGCGCGGCCCTGCCGCAGCTGATGGCAACGGCCGATGGGCTGAAGACCGAAATCTCTGCCGATGCGATCCGCCAGGCGACGGAGGCGGCGGTGTTTTCCGGCCAGTCGGTCGTCGGCGTCGTCAAGATGCCATTCAGCATCGCCGGCGGCGTGCTCAGAGCCCAGAACGTGACGGCAACCGACGGCAACGCGGCCTTTACCGGCGAAGCGTCGCTCGATCTGGCGGCCGAACGGCTCGAGGCCAATATCGACATGACCTTCCGGCCCGGCGAAGAGGCGCTGGCAGGGGCGGAGCCTCGGGTGCGGCTTGGCTATGCCGGTCTGCTGGCGTCCCCGGGCGTGAGCCTCGACGTCGCCGATCTCTCGAATTTCCTGTCGCTGCGCGCGTTCGAGCGCGAGCGTCGGCGCGTCGAGACGCTTCAGGCCAACGTGCTCGAGAAGCAACGGCTGCGTCGCGAGGTCCAGCTCTACAAGGCCAATGCGCAGCAGCGCGAGGTCGAGCGCCTGCGGGCGATCGCCGACGAGCGTCGGCGTGCGGCGGCCGCTGTCGAGGCGGAACGGGTGAAGGCCGAACTCGCCGCCCGCGCGGAGGCGGAACGCAAGGCCGCAGAAGCGGCAGCGGAACTCGAACGTCAACGCCAGCAGCAGCTGCAACTGGGTGCGCCCTCGCAGGCACTGCCGCGAGCCGGCGGCGCCGATGGCCAGCAGAAGCCCAATGGCGATGGATTGAACTTCGACGTCCTGCCCGACGTGACGGTTCAATAGCACCGCGCTGACGGACCTTCGGTCAAAGTGGGTGAGGGCAGGTCTTCGCCGCGCCGGTGGTGCAGCTGGTCCGGGCAAGGGCGCCCCGCGTCAGTCCGTGATCATCCCTGGACTTTGAACGATGCGCGAGGTTTGCGGGGCCCTTGCGGCCCCTGACCTGCTGAACTGCCGGACGACCTGTCAGAAGCGGACCGAAACGCCGATGATGGGGCCGTGCTGGACGACATCGTATTTGAAGCCGTCATTGCTGTAGTCGACGCCCAGCGCGCGATAACCGGCGACCGCCGATATCGTGTCGGTGAACTTGTAGCCGAGACCGAGTGCGGCATCCCAATCGAGATCCGCTCCGCCGCCGCCGATCAGTCCCCATCCGGTCAGATAGAATTCGGGCGTGAAGTAATAGGCGCCGCGAAGGCCGGCGACCGCGTCGACCCAGGTGGCGCTGTCGTCGCGGCTGACGCCACCGAGCGAGCCGCCGGAAAAGGAGAGCGTCGTGTCGACCGACCAGACTTTCAGGCCGCCGACGACATCCAGATGGGAGTTCTGATCCTCGTAGATCGCATAGCCGGCGCCGAGCGTTGCGGAAAAGCTCTGGGTGTCGAGGCTGACGCTATCGGCAAGGACGCCGTCCGGCGTGCTGCCGCTGGCGGAAAGCTTGATGTAGATCGTATCGCCGAAGATGCTGTAGGGACCGTTGCGGGCCTCGCCCGTCACCATCAGGGCGAAATCGAGATTGTTCCAGATGTCGCCGAAGCTGGAATCGATATGCACATTGGGCAGCCCGAGCTGGCTGGTGTCGCCCGTCAGGCCGGCCATCCAGAAATAGGGCGCGACGGAGAACTGCCAGCCGCTCTGCGTCTGCTGAGGCTCGGCGGTCGGGGCCAGAAGCGGTGTGATGTCGGCGGCGTTTGCGATGACAGTCGATGACAGGGCGAGGCAGGTCGCCAGGCCGATCCGTGCACAGTGACGCATGGGTGTTCTCCCTCCCACAACTTGCAGGCGTCGCGGCAAGGGCCGCTGACACGATGAGGATTGTTTTAAATTAGCGTTGCCTTAACAAGGGGAAATGTCCCGGCGGGCCTGTCGGGCCGTATCGATTTGGCCAATCTGTGGCGGCAAGCACACAGGAGAAGACGCTTGTGCAGGCCTGCGCTCCAGCGCCGGCGCCGCGGCTGGGGGCGGGGCCGGGATCGATCGGTGCGCGCCGTTCTGTGCGTCGAAACGCAAAGCACCTAAAATCCTAATGGATTGGTTGAGCGGCGATTAGCATCCTGCCTTCACAGTGGTGATGGCAACGGGGGGTGGCATGACGTCGCTTTATAAGGGCCTTGATCGCCGCGCGGTCATCTGGATCGTGAACTGGACATTTTCGGGCACCGTCGGTTGCACCGCCGTTGCCGTTCTCATCACCTATCACTTCATCGCCCCTTTCGGGCCTGAGGTGATGGCGACATCGATGCGTCTTGCCCTCTACATCCCGCTGCTTCTCGCCATCCCGCTTTTCGCCTTCATCGGCATCAAGCTGCAGCAGCTTGCGCGTGCCAACGATCTCCTGACGCTTGCGAGCCGCTATGACGGCCTGACGGGCTGTCTCAGTCGCGCGGCATTCACGTCCGACGTGACGGCCTTCGCCGCCGAACAGGATCTCAAGCCTTTTCCGGCCACCTCGGCGCTGATGGTGCTGGATGCCGACCACTTCAAGCGCATCAACGATCAGCATGGGCATCTGGCCGGTGACGAGGCGCTGGTCGCGATCGCAACCGAGATGCGCGCGGCGGTGGGGGAAAGCGGCCTGATCGGCCGTCTGGGTGGCGAGGAATTCGGGGTGTTCGTCCATGAAGCCCATCCAGAAACGATCGGCGCGATGGCCGAACGCATTCGTCTGGCGGTGGCCGAGCGCGGGCAGGCGATTGCTTCGAGCGCCGATCCGGTGACGGTCAGCATCGGTGTGGCGCTGTTTACCTACCCGGTCCAGTACGAGGACATCTTCAAGGTTGCCGACGACCAGCTCTATCTCGCCAAGAACACGGGGCGCAACCGGGTGTGTCTGGTGGAGTATTCACGGCTGCCGGGCGGGATCAGGGCGATGGCCGCACAGCTGCGCGACGGACTTGCCGGCGCCCTTACGGACGCCTTCACCGACCACGGTGACGCACCGTCACGCGTCGCCGGGCGTTGATCGCTCGGCTTTCGACTTGATCCAGTCGAGGACATAGACCCGCAGCGCAGACGAGAGATTGCTGTCTCCGCCGCGGGCATCGTCGATCTCGACGATCAGCTGGGCGATCGGCATGGCCCGGGCAGCCGCGATCGTCTTCAGTTCCAGCCAGAACGGATCCTCCAGCGAGAAGCTGGTGCGGTGTCCGTGCAGGGTGGCGGAGTGTTTTCGGATCATCGCCGGAGCTCGTGTCCTCGTTCAAGTCGTTGGCGGTTTGATTCGGAAAGCCGGGCCAAGCTCTTGTACGGGAATCGTTTTTCGCCGGTTGCGTACCCTGTCGAGGGCCCGGCTGGCGATCTCAATCCGTGACGTGCCTTGCTTTCAAATCGTTTCGGAAGCGTGACGCCGGCGTTTCGGAAACGTGACGCCGGGCCGCATCGGCCGCATGCGGCCGGTCAGTCCTTCGTCTCGTCAGGCCTGTCGGCCGTCGGTTCCCGGCGCCCCTGTTCGTGCGCTTTTTCGGCCTTGGCGTTCAAGGCGTCGGTCAACGATTTCTCGGCTTTGGTGCGGCCGAACGAGATACGGTTCTGTTCGGCCTGCTTTTCCTTTTCGGCGCGGGCGTTGCGCTTGCGAAACTGGCGCAGATTGACGACGTCACCACTCATGCCGCGCCCTTTCGGTTGCCTCAGGTCTTCGTGCGGCTCAGTTCTTCTTGCGGAAGGAATCGAGCGAGACGACGGAGCCGCCGCCATTCTTGGCTTCACCGGATTTTTCCGTGTCCTTGGGCTGCGCTTCGCCGTCGGTTTCAGGCACGGGGTAGGCGGTGATCTCCGCAGATTCCACCTCTTCCTCTTCGGCCGTCGCCACGTCGAATTCGAGTTCGAAATTGACGGAGGGATCGTAGAAGCCGCGAATGGCATTGAAGGGGATGACCAGCCGTTCCGGCGTGTCGGAGAAGGAGAGGCCGATCTCGAAGCCGATATCGGAGACCTTGAGCTCCCAGAACTGGTGCTGGACGACGATCGTCATCTGCTCGGGATACTTCGACTTCAGGTGCTGCGAAATGCGAACACCCGGCGCGCCGGTCAGGAAGGTGATGAAGAAATGGTGTTCGCCAGGCAGGTGGCCGGTGGCGGCAACCTCGGTCAGTACTTTGCGGATGACGCCGCGAAGCGCGTCCTGCGCCAGAATGTCATAGCGAATGTGGTCCTGGCCCATGGGATTCCCGTCTCTCTCGAACTCAATTCTACTGTCGGCTTTCCAATGCCCGTCTCGATATGACGAGTCAATTATCCAAGCATCTATAGACCATTTCGAAGCGGGGGAGAAGGTGAAGGCTTCTGTTGCCAGGTGCCTTCGGACCCCGCCTTACGGTGCTACCCGGAAGGACTTGATTTGAAGTGTCGCACCGCCGTTAGGCAGCGAGACGTGCTTCAGCATAGTTGTCGTTTGCAACTATAAGTTTAGCCCGATAACGGTGGTACAATGCCGAGCAAAAAGTCGATCTTTACGCCCTTGTCGATCCTATTTCGCCCCCATCAAAAGCCGGTCATCGAAGTATCGACCGGTTTTTGGTGGAGGCGCCGGGTACCGCCCCCGGGTCCAATGGGTTTATTTCACCGCCCGTTTATTGCCATAGCCGCCCGAAGACGGCATCTGTCATATAGGTCTTTCCGCGCCCCAAGAAAAGGGGGAGGAAGCGGATATATCGCTGCTTTTTCAAAACCGCGGCGAAGGCAAATCTCCCGATCGGCCAAAACCCTTGACATGCTCGGCAGCCGTGAAAAACTCCGGCGGCTGCGTGCAGGCTCAAGGGCAGGCCCGGGCATGGCGCAGTTTTCGAGCAATCCTATGTGGAGGCATCATGACCGACTATCTCGCAGATGTGCAGAAGTATGACAGCGGCGCCGACGAAGCTGTTGTGAACAAGATCGTGCGCCATCTCGGCATTGCGCTGCGCAACAAGGATTCCTCGCTCGTATCGGCAACCGACCCCAAGGAGCTCGAACGCGTCAGGGAAAAATGGTGCGAGAAGAAGCTCGGCGTGGCGGGTGCCGAGGCGGATGCAGCCATTTCGGCCACGGCCAAGGCGATGGCGGCGGACCGCTCCAAGTCCCGCGTGACCTTCTACTATCTGGTTGCCAAGAACCTCGGCAAGCTGCAGACCCTCTAGGTTTCCGCAGCGGTTTCACAGTCCCCCGGGGACACAGCAGATTCAACGCGGACATTTGCGGGTCGGCGTTGGATCGTGACGGCATCGGGCCGACGGACCGCGCGTACAGCTGGTGATGCCGCTCGGTCGCTGTCCCCATCGATACGATCCTCTCGATACCTCTGACGCCAGAGGGTGATCCAAGCTCTGCTTTCTCGGTCTATCTCTTTCAGGATGACCGTCGTCGTTGCGTCGTGTAGACGTCGCCGGCAGCATCGCAACGCATCTTTTGCCCGGCCGCCTCATGCTTCTCATCCCATTGCCTATCGTCGTGTCGATTCTGGTTCTCGGGCTCTTCATCGTCGCGGTCCGTCGTGGCGCGGAAGACAGGCCGGCAAATATGCCGTTCCTCGCCCTGATTTTGGTCAGCGCACTGCAATGCCTGCTGGTGGGTCTCAGATGGGGCTACGGGCTGCAGCAGATCATGTTTGTCGCGCCTGTCGTTGCTGCAACGATCCCGCCGCTCGTCTATGCCGGCGTTTGCCAGCTGATCGGCAGGAGCTGGTTCTCGCTTTCTCTCAGGGTCGGCGTGCATGCGCTCCCGGTTCTCCTTGTCGCTACGCTGACGGTCATCTGGCGCGATGGCATCGACCTGGCTCTCGTCTTGATCTTTGTCAGCTATGGGGTCGCCATTCTCCTCCTGGTGCAACCGGGCGCGGATGCCCTTCGCCTTGCCGCGTTCGATGAAGCAGGGTCTGCCTATCGGGCCATTCTCCTTGCGGCAGGTGCCTTGTTCCTGTCGGCGCTGGGGGATGTCCTCGTATTTCTCGATATGGCTTGGATGCATGGGCAGAACGCCCCGCTGGTCATCATGGGCGGACAACTGGCCGGGCTCGTCATTCTCTCGGTTGCGGTGGCAGCCATGGGGCGGAGCCGACCTTTTGCCGGCTCGGCGGAGATGTCGGAGGTCACGGATGCCTCGAAAGGCGTCGAGACCGCGGAAACGATGCTGGCGGTCGAGACGCTGATGCGGGAGAGGGCGGTCTACCGCGATTGCGACCTGACGCTCGACCGGCTGGCGAGAAAGCTCCGCATCCCGGCGCGACAGATATCGACGGCCATCAACGAGGCGACCGGCAGCAACGTCTCGCAATATGTCAACGCGTTCCGGATCAGGGAGGCGTGCGATCTGCTTGCGCAAACGGCCAAGCCGGTGACGGAAATCATGTTCGAGGTCGGCTTCCAGACGAAATCCAACTTCAATCGCGAGTTCCGCCGCGCGACCGAGATGACCCCGGTCGAATGGCGCAGGTCACGAGGCCCGGCCAAGGGCTGACGCCAGGTACTCTTTCAGGATCGAGTACGGCCTTTATCGCGTTTTCGGTCGAGATCCCGGTGCCGGCGCCCATAGTGCCGGCATGAACATCATCCCTGAACACGACCGTAAACTCGCCGAAACGCTGAAGGCGCTTTCGCTCGAGCCTTCGCCACAAACACGGACGCCGCCGCCGAGACGATTTCGGCGACGTCTGCTTTCCGGTTGCCTGCTCGCTTTGGCGGCCGGCGCGACCGTCGCTGTCCCCTTGATCTCGCCCGATGCCGCCGATCGGCTCGGGGCCTTCCTTTGGCAGCCAGCGCCGGGTGGAGAACCGGCGACGGTCGAGGCCGCAGCCCGGCAATCCGCGCAACCCCTCAGCCAGGCGGCCACCCGCAACGACGGCTCGGCAACACTGATGAAGCCGTCTTCCGACGTCCCGCGCGAAGTCACCGGCTCCGGCCATGTGGTGGCGCCGCACAGCGTCTCGGTGTTTTCCAAATACGAAGGGCGGATCATGTCCGTGGATGTCGAGATCGGGCAACATGTCGAAGCCGGTGAAATCCTCGTCACGCTCGAGGATGCCGGCGCGGGTTTTGCGCTCGAACAGGCGCTCGTCGAAAAGGCCCTCGCGGGCCTCGTCGTCGAGGCGAGCGAAATCGAGCTGGAGCAGATAGGGGCGTCGTTCCGGCGTTCGGAAGCGCTCGCCGCCTCGCATTCCATTTCCACGCAGGATCTCGAAAAGGCGGCCACGGCCCGCAACAGTGCGCTCAACAGCCTGGCCCAGGCGCGGCAGAGGCTTGCAAAGGCGACGCTTCAGGTGCGCATCGCGCAGGAGCGGGTCGATGCGCTCGTCGTGCGGGCTCCGATGACGGGCACCGTCACCGCGCTCGATGCCCATGCCGGCGACATGGTGCTCGCGCGCGTCGACAGCGTCCTGGAGAACCAGATGCTGCTCGCGATCACGGACACGTCGAGACTGGTGATCGATGCGGACGTCGCGGAAACCAGCATCGGCGTCCTTCGGCCGGGGCTGCCCGGCGAGGCGGTGCTGGACGGCGTTCCCGACAGGCCCTTCGGCGTCGAGATTTTGCGGATCGCGCCGGTCGCCTCCGCAGAGAAAGGCACCGTCACCCTGCGCCTTGCCCTCAGCAATCCGCCTGCTGGTATCCGGCCGAACATGGCCGCGCGCATTCGTTTGGAAAATCAGATCGGAGAGACATCGCAATGACGACTGCAAACCACCTGGAACCCTACATTCAGCTGAGCGGGATCAGCAAAGCCTACGCGATCGGCGGCGAAACCGTACCAATCTTTTCCAGCCTCGACCTGAAAATCCCGAGCGGCGATTTCGTCGCGATCATGGGCCCGTCCGGATCGGGAAAATCGACCTTGCTCAACATGCTGGCCGGCATCGACCGGCCGGATGCCGGCTGCCTGCGCATCGGCTCAAACCGGCTCGACCAGATGGGCGAGGCGGCCCGCGCCAGCTGGCGTGCGCACTGCATGGGCATCGTTTTTCAGTTCTACAATCTGCTGCCCATGTTGACCGTTGCGGAGAATGTCGAACTGCCGCTGCTGCTCAAATCCCTGTCGGCGAGGGACCGGCGTGGCCGGGTGGAAAAGGTGCTGGAACTGGTCGGGCTTGCCGACCGCGCCCGACAATATCCGGCCTCGATGTCCGGCGGCCAGCAACAGCGTGTCGGCATTGCCCGCGCCATCGTTGCCGATCCGGCCTTGCTTCTCTGCGACGAGCCGACCGGCGATCTCGATCGAAAGTCGGCCGACGAGGTGCTGGCGATGCTGCGCATGCTCAACCGGGAATTCGGCAAGACCATCGTCATGGTGACGCACGACCCGCAGGCAGCGCTTCATGCCAACAGGACGCTGCATCTCGACAAGGGCACATTCATCGAAGAGCGGAGGGCTGCCTGATGACCCTGTTCGATCTGGCCCGGAAGAATGCCTGGCGGAAGCCGTTGCGCACCGCCTTGCTCATGCTGTGTGTCTCGGTCGCGTTCCTGATCTACGGCCTGACGGCGAGTTTCGTCAGCGGCAGCCAGGGCACGTCGGCGGCAAGCGACGATATCCTCGGCGTCATGAGTGCGGCCGGCCGTGCGCAGCCCTTGCCGATGGCGCATATGAACCGGATCGCGGCCGATCCGGACGTGGCGGCGATCAACTACACGAGCCGCATGCGCGGGTTCGTTGCAGTCGAGAAGAATGTCGTTGCCGTCAGCGCCCTTGACCCGCAGCGTCTCATGGCCGTGAGCGGGAAGGAGCTCGGGCTGACGCCGGAGCTCGTCGATGCGCTGGCAGCGCAGCGCGACAGGGTGCTCGTCGGCCGGGCGCTTGCCGAAGCGCAAGGGTGGCGTGTCGGTCAGAGCGTGACCGTGACCGGTTTCGACATGGCAAAGCGCGGCGGCAGCCGCGACTGGTCCTTCGGCATCGCCGGCATCTTCGAGGGCGAGAATGCCTCAACCGATACCTATTTCATGATCGCCGACTACGACTATCTGAACGCGGCGCGCGCCCGCAACCGGGATACGGTGGACGCTTTCGTGGTGCGCCCACAGGCGAGCGCCTCGGCCGGCGATCTTGCCGCGCGCATCGACAAGATGTTCGCCAACTCTGCCGCGCCGACCCGGACGCAATCGGAAAAGCAGTTCCTGGAAGCCTTTCTGCGGCAATATGCCGATGTCGGCCTGATCGTCGATCTTGTCGTCAGCGCCGCCTTCGTCACCCTGCTGATGATCGTCATCAACACCATGGTCTTTGCCGTGCGGGAGCGAACCTTCGAAATCGGCGTGTTGAAAACGCTGGGCTTTTCCGGCGCGCAGGTGATGGGGCTGATCCTCGCCGAAACCCTCTTCATCGTCGTGGTGGGAGGAGGCGCCGGCCTCGGGCTTGCCAAGCTTGCCGTGAGCTTTAGCGATCCGGCTCTCGGTCTCTTCTTTTCAATGCCTGTTCTGGCGCGGGCGGTCGTCATTATCGTCATTCTCGGTCTTGCGACCGGGGCTCTTCCGGCCATCAACGCGCTCAGAACACCTGTCATCGCCGCTTTCAGGCAGAGGTAGATCCATGTCTTCCATCCTTAGACAAACATTCGTCATGACGCGCGCCAACGTCTTCAGCCTGCCGCGGCGCCTGTCCATTTCCCTCTCGATGGTTCTGTCCGTCGCGCTCGTCGTCTGCGTCCTTGCCGGATTTCTCGCCATGGCCAAGGGCTTCGAAACGGCGCTGCAGAGCGCGGGCTCGCCTTCGGTCGCCGTCGTTTTGGGCGGCGGCACAAACCAGGAGACGGGCTCCGATATTCCCGCATCGGTCATCCGCACGCTGCAGGCGATGACGGGCGATATCGGCGTCAAGCGCTTCGAAGATAGCGCGCTCGTCCTGTCTCGCGAAATGGTCGTGACGGTGGAGGTGAAACCGGTCGGCACCGATGCCGGACGGACACTGGCGCTGCGGGGCATGGACGCCGCAGGTGCGGCGATACGCGACCATGTCTCCCTGTCGGGTGGGCGGCTCTTTGCGCCCGGCGCGCGCGAGATCGTCGTCGGCGATCGCCTTGGCCGCGAGTTCGGGTTGCGCACCGGCGATAGCGTGCGGCTCGGCACCGTCGACTGGCGCGTCGTCGGGACCTTCTCCGCGCAGGGCAGCGCCTTCGAATCCGAGATATGGGCCGACCTCGATACGGTCGGTGCCGCTTTCGATCGGCAGGGCCAGGTCCAGAGCCTGCGGATGCGGCTCGCCGAGCCCGCAGCTCTTGCGGTCCTGACGCGCGAGCTTGCGGCGATCACGACGACGCCGTTGATCGCCGTATCCGAAGCCGATCTCTATGCCGCGCAGTCGGAGCGCACCGCCTCGCTGATCCGGCTGTTCGGATGGCCGCTCGCGCTGTTGATGGCAATCGGCGCCACCGCCGGCGCGCTGAACACCATGATGAACTCCGTTTCCGATCGCACCGTGGAGATCGCGACCGTTCGAACGCTCGGTTTCAGCCGCCTGTCGGCGTCGGCGGCAACCTGGATCGAGGCGGTGCTGCTTGCAGCCGTCGGCGTTCTCCTTGGCCTCGCTTTGTCATGGCTTGCCTTCAACGGCTGGCAGGCAAGCACGATCGGCGGCAACAATGCGCGTATGGCATTCCAGCTGGCGGTCACCGGCGACGTCATGCTGAGAGCCGGATTGCTGGGGCTTGCGATCGGCGTCGTCGGTGGCGCCTTGCCGGCGATCGCCGCGACACGGCTGCCGCTCGCGACGGCCTTGCGATCACGCGGGTGACGGAGAACCCGGCGCGCGATCGATCGGAGATGGCGCGATGCCACACCCGGTTTCCTGCGCACAGGATACGGGGTGTGGCCGATTTTGCGGGATAAACATCCCGGAGACATTGGTTTGCTGCCGGCTTCACCCTAAATTTGGGACAACACGAATCGGCGGCGCCAGACCATGCAGCAATATCTTGACTTCCTCGACCATGTGATGAGCAAGGGAACCGACCGGGGCGACCGGACCGGGACGGGCACACGCTCGGTCTTCGGCTACCAGATGCGCTTCGACCTGTCGGAAGGCTTTCCGGTGCTGACCACCAAGAAGCTGCATCTGCGCTCGATCATTCACGAGCTTCTGTGGTTCCTGAAAGGCGAGACCAACATCGCCTATCTCAAGGACAACGGCGTCAGAATCTGGGACGAATGGGCGGACGAAAACGGCGACCTCGGCCCCGTTTACGGCTACCAGTGGCGCTCCTGGCCGGCGCCGGACGGTCGGCATATCGACCAGATCGCCGGCCTCGTCGAAAGCCTGAAGACCAATCCGAATTCACGCCGGCATATCGTTTCGGCCTGGAACCCGGCGCTGGTCGACGAGATGGCACTGCCGCCATGCCACTGCCTGTTCCAGTTCTACGTGGCCGACGGCAAGCTGTCCTGCCAGCTCTACCAGCGCTCGGCCGACATCTTCCTCGGCGTGCCGTTCAACATCGCGTCCTATGCGCTCTTGACGATGATGGTGGCGCAGGTGACCGGGCTTGAGCCTGGCGATTTCGTCCACACCTTCGGCGACGCGCACATCTACCACAATCATTTCGACCAGGCCCGGCTGCAGCTGACGCGCACACCGAAGACGCTGCCGACCATGCGGATCAACCCTGAGGTCAAGGACCTGTTTTCGTTCCGTTTTGAAGACTTTACCCTCGTCGGCTACGAAGCCGATTCAAGCATCAAGGCGCCGATTGCCGTCTGACCGGCGGCCGGTTCCGGCGGGGCGGCGGAGCCGTCGATAAAGCCATGCGTGTGAACGCGGCAGGCCGTAGGGGTTGCCGTCTCTCGGGTCATTCAAGCGTTGCGGCGTCGGTTCGCGCCGTGCCCGACGCTACGGGGAGGTTTCGATGCTGACGCTCATTCATGCGCCGAGGTCGCGCTCATCGCGCATCGTCTGGCTGCTCGAGGAGCTTGGTGCGGACTATGAGATCCGCTACGTCTCGATCCGGCGCTGGGATGGTTCCGGCGCGCCCGACGACGACAATCCGCATCCCCACAAACAGGTGCCGGCGCTTCTGCACGGCGGCGGCGTGCTGATCTGGGAGACGGTGGCCGTGGTGCAGTACCTGACCGACCTTCATCCCGGATGCAGCCTCGGGCGGGCGCCGGGTCATCCCGAGCGCGGCGCCTATCTCTCCTGGCTTGCCTATTATGCCGGCGTGATCGAGCCGACGGCGCTCGCGCATATGACCGGGGCGACGATCAACAATCCGGCGCAGGCGCGGCTCTATAGCGAGATGTGCGCCCATGTGATCGACGTTCTCGGCCGGCAATCCTATCTGCTCGGCGCGACGATGAGTGCCGCCGACCTCCTCCTGGCGAGCGCGCTGCAATGGATGCGCAAGATCCTGCCCGAGAGCGAGGTCGTCGACCGCTACATCCACGTGGTGACGGACCGGGCCGCCAATGTCAGGGCAAGCGAAATCGACAGCAAACCGAATGGGTTCCATGACTGATACCAGCACCAACCAGCCGAAAATCTCCCTCATCGCCGCGGTTGCCGCAAACGGCGTCATCGGACGCGAGGGCGATCTGCCGTGGCGGCTCCCGACCGACCTCAAGCGCTTCAAGGCGCTGACGCTCGGCAAGCCCGTGATCATGGGCCGCAAGACCTGGGCCTCGATCGGCCGGCCGCTGCCGGGCCGCGCGAACATCGTCATCAGCCGCAGCGCCGAGTTTTCCGCCGAGGGCGCGATTGTCGCCCATTCCCTGGAAGAAGCGCTCGTCGCGGCCCGGCGCGAAGCGTCGGCAGCCGGCGCCGACGAGGTTTGCGTCGTCGGCGGCGGCGAGATCTATCGCCAGGCGATCGGCGTGGCGGATATCCTGCATATCACCGAGGTTCCTGCCGATATCGAAGGCGACGCGCGCTTTCCTCAGATCGATCCCGCAATCTTCGACAAGGTGTTCGAGGAGGATCTGCCGCAAGGCGAAAAGGACAGCCACGCGATGCACTTCGTGACGTGGCGCCGACGCAGCGCCGGTTGACGCCGGCCCGCACCATCGGCAACACGCGATGGAGAATCTCCGGCCGCGCGGTTGCCGTGTCACGTCGCCCTGGTGCGGCATAGTCGACGTGCGGCGCCGAATGCGCCATTCGTCAACTATTTTGAACCATTTACGGTGAACTCTGGCCTATCGCGTTGAAAGCGATGCATGTCATACCTATAACGGGTTCACATCGTGGACGTCCGTGCATTCGCGCGGCAGTTCATCGTGAGCAGTATTTAAAAGAGAGGTTTTGATGCCCTGGAGCAATCAGAATGGCGGCGGCGGCCCTTGGGGCGGCGGCGGCAGCGGCGGCGGAGGCAATCAGGGTCCATGGGGCCAGGGGCCGAACCGCCCGCGCGGTGGCGGCGGCGGCAAAGGCGGCCCGCCGGATCTGGAAGAGATCATTCGCCGTGGCCAGGACCAACTGAAGAACGTCGTTCCCGGTGGCTTCAACGGCGGCGTCTTTGCCATCGTCGGCCTGCTGATCGTCGGCTTCATCCTGATCAACTCGATCTACACGGTCCAGCCGGATGAGCGCGGCGTCGAAATGCGCTTCGGCAAGCCGAAGGACGAGATCTCGATGCCGGGCCTGCACTATCACTTCTGGCCGCTCGAAACCGTCGAGTTCGTCAAGATCACCGAGCAGCAGCAGAACATCGGCGGCCGCAACAGCGGTCAGTCCAATGCCGGCCTGATGCTGACCGGCGACCAGAACATCGTCAACGTTCAGTTCTCGGTGCTGTTCTCGGTCACGGATCCGAAGTCCTACCTCTTCAACGTCGAAAATCCGTCGGACACGCTGCAGCGCGTCGCCGAAAGCGCCATGCGCGAAGTGGTCGGCCGTCGTCCGGCCCAGGACATCTTCCGCGACAATCGCCAGGCGATTGCAGCCGACGTGAAGAGCACGATCCAGGCAACGATGGACAGCTACAACACCGGCGTTTCCGTCAACACGGTCGCGATCGAGGATGCGGCTCCGCCGCGTGAAGTCGCCGACGCGTTCGACGAAGTGCAGCGCGCCGAGCAGGACGAAGACCGCTTCGTCGAAGAAGCAAACCAGTACGCCAACCAGATCCTCGGCAAGGCCCGCGGCCAGGGCGCGCAGATCCGCGAAGAGGCAGCCGCCTACAAGGATCGTGTCGTCAAGGAAGCGGAAGGTGAGGCCCAGCGCTTCATCTCGGTCTATGACGAATACTCCAAGGCGCCTGACGTAACCCGCAAGCGTCTCTATCTCGAAACGATGCAAGGCGTGCTCGGCAAGTCGAAGAAGGTCATCATCGACGAGAAGAACGGGCAGGGCGTCGTGCCCTATCTGCCGCTGAATGAAATTGGTCGGCCGGCACAGTCGGGAGGCGCACAGTGATCAACAATCGTACTTCAATCATCCTGATCCTGCTCGCCGTCGTCTTCGTCGGTCTGTACTCGTCGATCTTCGTGGTCAACCAGCGCCAGCAGGCGATCGTCGTCCGCTTCGGCCAGATCCAGGACGTCAAGACAGAGCCGGGCCTCTACTTCAAGCTGCCCTTCGCCTTCATGGATGCCGACCGCGTTCAGTATGTCGAGGCACAGGCGCTTCGCTTCGATCTCGACAACATCCGCGTCCAGGTCTCGGGCGGCAAGTTCTATGAAGTCGACGCTTTCGTCGTCTACAAGATCGCCGACCCACGCCGCTTCCGCGAAACCGTTTCGGGTGACCGCGATTCCGCCGAAGCGCGTCTGCGCACCCGTCTCGACGCATCGCTGCGTCGCGTCTACGGTCTGCGCGGCTTCGAAGCCGCCCTGTCGGACGAACGTGCATCGATGATGCGCGAAGTTCGCGCCGACCTGAAGACCGACGCGGAATCGCTCGGCCTCAACATCGAGGACGTTCGCATCCGTCGCACGGACCTGACGCAGGAAGTCTCGCAGCAGACCTTCGACCGCATGAAGGCCGAGCGTCTGGCGGAAGCCGAACTGATCCGCGCCCGCGGTAACGAAGCCGGCCAGCGCCGCCGCGCCATCGCCGACCGTCAGGTCGTCGAGATCGTCGCCGACGCCCAGCGCGAATCGGAAATCCTGCGCGGTGAAGGCGAAGCCGCACGGACGAGGACCTTTGCCGACGCTTTTGCACGCGATCCGCAGTTTTTCGAATTCTACCGTTCGATGACCGCCTATACGCAGTCGATCGGCAGCTCTGACACGACACTCGTCCTGTCGCCGCATTCGGAGTTCTTCCGTTATTTCAACGACTCGGAAGGTAAGCTGCCGGCTGCAACAACGACGCAACCGGTGACCGGGAACTAAGCGGACAATGTCCGACTTTCTGACCGGGATTGCTTTTTTCCTGATCATCGAGGGGCTGGTGTACGCACTGGCCCCTTTGGTTTTAGTGGAATTGGCGAAGCGTTTGCCGTATGTCCCGGAGCATCAGCTTCGACTGGCCGGGGTATTTTCCGTTGCCGCCGGGGTCGGACTTGTCTGGTTGCTTCGAGGATAATGCGAAATGCCACATAAACTGCTGATCCGGCTGGTCGACGCCGAATATGCGATCACCCGTCTCAATGTCGGTTCCCAGATGCCCGAATGGCTGCCGGGACCGGGTTTCTGGACCGTGTCCAGCTCGCGCGAGGAAATGACCCTCGTGTGCCGCGCTGCGCGCGTGCCATCAAGCACCCAGAGTTCGCTCGGCTGGCGTTGCTTCCGCATCGAACAGCATTTCAGCTTCGACGTGCCGGGCGTGCTCGCTTCGGTGCTTCGGCCGCTGTCGAACGCCGGCATCGGCGTCTTTGCCAATTCGACTTTCAGCACCGACTACATCTTCGTTGCCGGTTCCGATCTCGACAAGGCGGTGCAGGCTCTGAAGGAACACGGGCACGAGATCACCATCTGATTGCTTCGGTTCTTTCGGACGGATCAGAAAATCGTGTCTGGACGCTTCTGAATTCCGCCGTATCTTCACTGGAAGATCGGCGGGACTGCGAACCCTTGACCACGTCGCTGTCGCCAACGCGCATAATTCCCCGGTGGCCCAACCGGTGATCGGAGCGATTATGCGGGATGAACCAACGTCGCTGCGGCGACCCATGCTCCCTGTCGGGCGCCCGGGGCTGCGCAGCATCGCATGACGCGCTACCCTTTCAGGTATCGCACCGCCGAGACAATGTGAGGAGCTCCGCGAATTGTCCACTCGATCGAAATCACTCGGCGCCCTGGCGCTGGCAGCCACGCTGCTTCTGTCCAATGTCGCGATGGCGCAGACGGCGGCCGTTCGTCCACCGAGCAACGGCCCCGCATCCGTCGCCGACCTTGCGGCCGGCCTGCTTGATGCCGTCGTGAACATTTCGACGTCCCAGCGCGTCAAGAACGACGACGATGCGCCGACGCCGCAGGTGCCGGAGGGCTCGCCCTATCAGGACTTCTTCGACGAATTCTTCAAGGGGCAGGGCGACAAGGGCGGTAACCGCCAGCGCACCGTCAATTCGCTCGGCTCCGGCTTCGTCATCGATCCCGCCGGCGTGATTGTCACCAACAACCATGTGATCGAGGGCGCCGACGATATCGAGGTGATCTTCGCCAATGGCAGCAAGCTCAAGGCCAAGCTCGTCGGCAAGGACACCAAGACCGACCTTGCGGTGCTCAAGGTCGAGCCGAAGGTGCCGTTGAAGGCGGTGCCCTTTGGCGATTCCCGCAAGATGCGCATCGGCGACTGGGTGATGGCGATCGGCAATCCGTTCGGCTTCGGCGGCTCGGTGTCCGTTGGCATCATCTCGGCACGCGGCCGCAACATCAATGCCGGCCCCTACGACAATTTCATCCAGACGGACGCCGCCATCAACCGCGGCAATTCCGGTGGCCCGCTGTTCAACATGCAGGGCGAGGTCATCGGCATCAACACCGCGATCATTTCGCCGACAGGCGGCTCGATCGGTATCGGTTTCTCTGTCCCGACCGAGCTTGCCGCCAATGTGGTTCTGCAGCTGAAGGACTTCGGTGAGACGCGGCGCGGCTGGCTCGGCGTGCGCATCCAGCCGGTGACCGACGATATTGCCGAAAGCCTGAAGATGGCCTCGCCACGCGGCGCGCTGGTCTCCGGCATCATCGAAGGCGGGCCGATCACCAAGGGTGAGATCAAGGCCGGCGACGTCATCATAAAGTTCGATGGCAAGGATGTTGCCGAGATGCGCGACCTGCCGCGCGCGGTCGCCGAAAGCGGCGTCGGCAAGGCTGTGGACGTCGTGGTCATCCGTGACGGCAAGGAGCAGACCGTCAAGGTCACGCTCGGGCGGCTCGAGGATGGCGAGGGTATCGCCAATGCCGCGGCGACCACGACGGACGAAGGCGGTGGAGACAAGAAGACCGACCAGCCGCCCGCCGCAGAGATGCCGGCCTCCGACACCGTGCTTGGCATGAAGCTGACGACGCTCAATGCCGAGAGCCGCAAGAAATTCGGCATTGCCGACGATGTCGAAGGCGTGGTGATCGCCGAGGTGCAGGCAGGTTCGGCCGCGGCCGAGCGCCGGGTCGAGCCGGGCGACGTCATCGTCGAGGTCGGCCAGGAGGCGATGGATACGCCTGACGACGTCTCCGATCGTGTCGAGGAGCTGAAGTCCGACGGCCGGCGCAACGCGCTGCTGATGCTGTCCAACAAGACCGGCGAGCTGCGCTTCGTCACCGTGCGGATGGAGTAGGACGACGCGGCGCGATGGCGATTTCCTGAATCCTTTCAGGCCCATCGCGCCCGTTTTTCGCAGGGCGATTCCGGTCGTTGAGATTTCGATTCAGGATCGCTTTCGCGCCCGATCTGCGTCGCACCGTGCTTCGAAATGATCCGGTGCGGATCACGTTCCAGCCGGACGCGCTTGTCCTCTGATCATGGTCCGCGTAGATCCCGGCGCGTTGCGGTCGCATCAGCCTGTCCGGCTGTTTCATGATCCTGCTTGCTCATCGTTGCGAATTTCAGCCTTGCGCCTGGCAGCAATGCCGCCGCGCGGTATTGCCGGGCGGTCAGGTGTTGCTTATGCCCTGGTCGGCGGCTGCTGCCGGATCTGAACCGCCACAGCATCTGCGGCGCGCCGGCGGTTGAAACGTCATCAGGCGAAGCGCGTCGATCAGGGTTTCGAGGATGGCATACATGGCCGGATCCTCCTTTCTGTCCCGCCATTTCAACGCACTTGCCGCCGGCGCTCAAACGAGTTTACTGTCGCTTTCGGATGACTTGAGGTTATGCATGAAGCGCGGCCGGCTGCCCCTGACAGCGTTGCGGAGTTTCGAGGCGGCGGGCCGGCTCGAAAGCTTCACGCTGGCCGCTGCCGAGCTGTTCGTCTCGCAAGCTGCGATCAGCCGGCAGATCCGCGAACTGGAAGATCTCGTCGGCCGGCCGCTGTTCGAGCGGCGCCACCGCAGCGTTCGCCTGACGGCGGAGGGGCGCACATTGCTTTCGGTGCTGACGTCGGCCTTCGACATGGTCGGCGACAGCCTCGAGGCGCTTTCCGGTCGTCGCGCGAGCCAGACATTGAAGGTCAGCGCCGAGCCGTCCATTGCCGGATGCTGGTTGGTGCCGCATCTGGCTGAGTTCCAGAGCGAGCATCCGCAGATCGATCTGGTGATCGATGCCGACCCGCGGCTCACCGATTTTCGAAGCGGCGACGCCGATATCGCCATTCGTTACAGTCTCACCCTTTCCTCCTGGCCGCGCGTCGAGGCGCGCCGGCTGGGCGGTGTCGAGATGATCCCGGTGATCGCGCCGGAGCTGGCCGGGTCCGGTCGACCGATTTCGACGCCGGTCGATCTCATGCAGCATCCGCTCTTGCACGAAGACAATCGCGAAGCATGGCAGCAATGGTTTACGGCCGCGGGCGCCGGGCCGGTTCGCATCGAGCGCGGCGCGATCTTCACCGATGGCGCCATGGTGCTGCAGGCGGCGTTGCGCGGCAACGGCGTCGGGCTGATCGACCGCGACCATGCGCGCGACGAGCTTGCGGCCGGGCGCCTGCTGCAGCCGTTCGACGTCTCCGTGCCCTATGGTGCTTTCTTTCTGGTGGCGCGGCGGTTCGATGCGCTGTCGGAAGCGGCGCAAGCTTTCGTCGCCTGGGTCGAGCGGGCGTATCCGGGCGCGGGGCGGGGGAATTGAACAGGTGCCGCCGGTCCGCATGTCTCAGCCTGGCGATGCCCCTCATCCGGCTGCCGCCACCTTCTCCCCGCAGGCGGGGAGAAGGACGCAAGTGGTGACCGTCTCGTCCTGCAGCGGCTTCTCGATTATTGCAGGCGGACCGACCTGTTTGGCGATTCCTCCACTGCGAGGAGGCGTGCCGCATCGACCTTGCCAATCCGAAGCGCATGTGGCGATACGGCTGGATCGGCGATGCGCTCGCGTTGCGGATGGGCGCGGTGGGTGCGCCCAGCGTCTCTCTCCCCGCAGGCGGGGAGAGATGTCCGGCAGGACAGTGAGGGGCGGGCGCCAAGTGACAAGCGCCAGGGCCATGCGGATGGAGCGCGTGCGATAAGCCTTACCGGAGAGGGTGCGCGATCATCGGGCCTAGGCTCGCTCGGCCTGCCAGTCCGCCCGTGTCATCGCATAGAGCACATGCCGCACGAGCTCCGGCTTGTCGGCGGGGATGCGCGGGTGGTTGAAGTCACGCGCCGGGTCCCGGTGCATGCCGATGCGTTTCATCACCGCCGTCGAGCGGGTGTTTTCGGGAATGGCGAAGGAGACGATTTCGCGAAGACCTTTTTCTTCAAAGCCATAACGCAGGAGGTCGAGCGCCGCCTCGGTGATATAGCCCTTGCCCCAGAACGGAGCGGCCAGCCGCCAGCCGATCTCGACGGTTCCCTTTGGCAGGTAAGGCTCGAGGTCGGTATAGGCGAGGCCGCAGAAGCCGATCGGGCGATCGTCCGCCTTCAGGGCGACTGAGAAGAAGCCGAGGCCGGTCTCGGTGATGCCGCGGCCGACGCGGTCGAACAGGGCGTCGGATTCCTCCCGGCTGCGGCGATGGGGGAAGAATTCCATCACCTTGGGGTCGTTGTTGATCTCGAAGAAGAGATCGCGGTCGGTCTCCTTCCAGGCGCGGATGCGCAGCCGTTCGGTTTCCGAGACGATCATCGCACGAAGTCGGTCTTGCGATAGCCCTGCAGGTAGAGAAGGGCCGTCAGGTCGCCATGGTCGATACGCACCTTCGCCTGTTCGGCGACCACCGGCTTGGCGTGCAGGGCGACGCCGCTGCCGGCGAGCTGCAGCATGCCGAGATCGTTGGCGCCGTCACCGACGGCCAGTGCTTCGTCGGTGGAGATGCCGAGGCGGCCGGCGATGTCGATGAGCGCATCGACTTTCGCCTGCTTGCCGAGAATCGGTTCGGCGACCTCGCCGGTCAGGGTGCCGTCCTTCTCGATCAGCGTGTTGGCGCGGTTTTCCTGGAAGCCGAGCATGTCTGCAACCGGGCCGGTGAAGACGGTGAAGCCGCCCGATACGAGCGCGGTGTAATAGCCTTTCGCCTTCATGGTGGCGATGAGTTCAAGGCCGCCCGGCGTCAGCGTGATGCGCCGGGCGATGACCTCGCCGACGACGCTGGACGGCAGGCCCTTCAGCAGCGCGACGCGCTCGATCAGCGCCGGCTCGAAGGCAATCTCGCCGTTCATGGCGCGCGCGGTGATGGCGGCGACCTTGTCCTTGAGCCCGACCTCGGCCGCCAGTTCATCGATGCATTCCTGGCCGATCATGGTCGAATCCATGTCGGCGATCAGCAGTTTCTTGCGCCTTGTGTCGGCGTCCTGGACTGCGACATCGACGGGCAGGCCATTGAGCGCGCCGCGCAGCGCCGCTTCGGCGGCGAAGGCGTCGGTGCCATCGGTGAGCGCCAGGTCGCAGGCGACGCCATCGGCAAGCCAGTAGAGACCGGATGCCTTGACGGCGTCAGCGGCGGCTTCCGCGAGCGCTGGCGTCAGAACAGGATTTGACGGATTGGCGATAAGCGTGGCAACGAGAGCCATGGACAACAACCTTGAAACCGATACGGACGCGATCCTGATAACCGGGCCGACCGCCAGCGGCAAGTCCGCGCTTGCGGTCGAATTGGCGCGCCGGCATGGCGGCGTGGTCATCAACGCCGACAGCATGCAGGTCTACGACACCTTGCGGGTGCTGACGGCGCGCCCCGACGCGGCCGATATGGGTGGCGTCGAGCACTGTCTTTACGGCCATGTGCCGGCGGGAGACGCCTATTCGACCGGGGCGTGGCTGCGCGAGGCACAAGCGCTGGTGGGCAAGCTGCGCGAGAGTGGCCGCTTGCCCGTCTTCGTCGGCGGCACCGGGCTCTATTTCAAGGCGCTGACCGGCGGCCTTGCCGACATGCCCGAAGTTCCGGCCGACATCCGCGAGCGGCTGCGCGAGCGGCTGAAGACCGAAGGACCGGAGGGGCTCCATGCGGTGCTTGCCGCCCAAGATCCTCAGACGGCCGAGGCGCTGAAACCCGGAGACGGCCAGCGCATCGTGCGTGCGCTCGAAGTGGTCGAGGCGACCGGTCAGTCGATCCGTGTCTACCAGCAGAAGAACGGCCCTGAGATCATCAATCCCAATCGGGCGCGAAAGCTGGTGGTCCTGCCGGACCGCAAGGTGCTGCACGATCGCATCAACCGCCGCTTCGGCCTGATGCTGGCGGGTGGGGCGATCGACGAGGTCCGGGCGCTGACGGCGCTGAACCTCGATCCGGCCATGCCGGTCATGAAGGCGATCGGCGTCAGCCAGATTGCCGCACTTTTGCGCGGCGAGATCACGCAAGCCGAGGTGATCGAGACCGGCTCGGCCGCAACCCGGCAATATGCCAAGCGGCAGATGACCTGGTTTCGCAACCAGCTGGATGACAGCTGGCAGCGCGTCGAAAGCGGCGCCGCGGTTATCTGAACGCGCGCAAGGTGGTGCCGCTGGCGATGGCCGCCGCCCGTCGTTACCGTTACAGAGTTGACATCCATCCGCATTAGATCACCCTAAATTGCAAGCTGGGCCGCAACGGCAGTCCAGTCGCCGGCAATCCGCCGACCTGGCCACCGATCCGGCCGGTCAAATGGTCGTAGCGGATCGGCTGTCGTCGGTTTCGGGCGAGGTCCGATGGGGTCAAGGAATACGAGGCGGATTTTCTTTGTCGAGCTTTACCGCCAGCTTGGTGTCGTCTGGCCCGTTCTGTCCGGGGTTCTTTGCATCATGGTCGGTTGCGGCGTCGTCATCGGGCGCGTGGAGGAATGGCGGCTCGTCGATGCGTTCTATTTCACCTTCGTCACCGGGTTGACCATCGGTTACGGCGATCTGGTGCCCAAGCATCTGTCATCGCGCGTGCTGGCGATCGTGATCGGCTTTACGGGGATCGTGCTGACCGGCCTCGTCGCCGCGGTGAGCGTGCAGGCATTGCGCGCGACGGCAGATGCGGCGGACGAGAAGCGCAAGGATTGATGGCGGCACGGCCGTTGGCTGAAAACCTGGGCGAGGGGGTAACATGGGGCGGCTCTGGAAAGAAATTCGGCATACACCGATCCTCTGGCTTCTGGTGCTGGCGCCCCTGGTGCTGGTGGTCCACGTCGCATGGCCCGATGCGCACACGCTGCTTTTCCTGCTCTCGGTTCTGGCGATCGTTCCGCTGGCGACGCTTTTGAGCCATGCGACGGAAGCCGTCGCCGCCAAGACCGGCGACACCGTCGGCAGCCTGCTCAATGCCACGCTTGGCAATCTGACCGAGTTGATCATCGCGCTGGCCGCGCTGCGGCTCGGCCAATACACGCTGGTCAAGGCGTCGCTCGCCGGTGCCATCGTCAGCAACACGCTCTTCATGCTGGGCGCATCGTTCCTGCTCGGAGGGCTGAAGTTCCACGTTCAGGACTACAACCAGGCGAGCGCCCGGCTGCAGACGAGCCTTTTGTTTCTCGCGGCGATCGCGTTGATCGTGCCTTCGGCCATGGCCGGGGCCGACAGCGTGGCGGCGGCACCCGATTTCATGCGGCAGCTCAGCCTTGGCCTTGCAATCCTGCTGATCCTCTCATACGGCCTCGGCCTCTTTTTCTCGCTGAAGACCCATCGCGAAATCTTCTCCAGCGCCGAACATGCCGCCAGCGATGGCGAGGATGTGTGGCCCTTGAACGTTGCGCTTGCCACGCTCGCCGGCGTGACGGTGATGGTGGCGCTGGTCAGCGAGATTTTCGTCGAATCGGTGCAGCAGGCGGCGGAGACCTTGGGCATGACGCCGGCCTTTGTCGGTTTCATCGTGGTGGCGCTGGTCGGTGCCGCTGCGGAAATGGCCTCGGCCTTCTCCGGGGCGCGCAAGAACCGGCTGGACCTGAGCGTCGGTATCGCGCTCGGCAGCGCCGCCCAGATCGCGCTCTTCGTCGCGCCCGTTCTCGTCCTCATCAGCTATGTCATCGGCCCGACGCCGATGGACCTGCAATTCTGGCCGGGCGCGGTGATCATGGTGCTTGTCGCGACGATGACCGCCTTCATCGTCACCAATAGCGGCCGCGCCACGTGGTTCGTCGGCGTGCTGATGCTGATGGTCTATCTGATCTTCGCCATGACGCTCTACCTGCTGCCGCCCAAGCTTACCTAGGCTGGCGTGGAAGCAGGCGTGGCGACGCCGGGCGCTGACGTCATTTCGGGAAGAGGAAGGTCAGCGTCACCCGGACGCCGAGGCCCTCCGGGCCGTTGTCGGGGGCTGCCGCCCAGTAGCGCAGGCCGGCGCCGAGGCTGATCGGCTGCTTGTCGATGGTGAAGAGCTTGGAGACGTTGAAGTTGATCGGCACCGTCCACTCGTCGGCCTTCCAGTCGTAGTTGGATTCTGTGTTGAGCGTGAATGTCCAGGCATCCTTCGTGGTGTAGGACAGGAACGGCTGCAGGAAGGTGGAACTGACGTCGTTGCGTTCGTCGCTGCCGGCGAACGACCAGATGTGGTTGGCGAGCGCGCCATAGGTCCACTCGCCCTCCTGCTTGAGCACGACGATCGTCGGGCCGATGCCCCATTTCTCGCCGCCGAGCAGGTCGTCGGTCGCGGTCGGGATCAGGAAGGCCGGGCCGAGACCCCAGATGATGCCGCTCTCGGTGGGCTTGGCGGGCGAGAAGAAGAAGCTTTGCAGCGTGTCGCCGAGCCCGAATTGCGAACCGCTCGGGCCGGCAATGTCGTTTTGCGAGGTCACCGGCAGGATGGTGCGCGAAATGACGTTCCAGTCCGCGTTCAGCGCGATGGGAATGACCGGCTGGATGTTGACGGTGGTCCTGTTGCCGTCATTAGGGCCGTAGCCGCGGTCATAGTTGATCTGGAAGGGAACGCTGATCATCGAGGCGACCGGGTTCGACAGCTTCTTGGCCAGTTCCTGGTTGGAATCCTGTGCCTGTGCAGCCGTCGCAAAGAGTGCGGACAGGGCCGCAGCGTACTTCAATCCCGCATGTCGCATCATCAGCCCCTTGATCGGCCGCCACGCGCCAACCCCCGCGCAGACGGACGTGATTCTTTCCTCTGGGGAGTGTGGCGGCGTCGCGGTATTTTAGCAACGGCAAGAAAACATGGGGCAATTGGCCCGTCGCGTGACGCCCGTATCCTGACGGGCGGCGAGGCTGCCCGGCGTCAGGGCTTGCGGATGATGCTGCTCAGCGGCCGCTTCAGCAGGCTCTCGCGCAGCGAACCCTCGCGTCGCGGCTCGGGCGCAGGGCGCACCGCGGTCGGGTCGGCGGCAGGCTGTGACCGGTAGCCGGCGGCGGGCTCCGGCGTCTCCGTCAGAAGCTGCTGGCGGATCTGGTTGAAGCGCTCGAGCTGCGGGTTTGTCGGCTCGGGCGGGCGCGGCAGCATGTCGGGGCGGTAGGGCTCGATCTCGGGCTCTGCCTCCTCGAAGCCTGTAGCCACCGGCTCGTCGCGGGCTTCGGGGCCGAGCTCGGCCGCCCAGGCCCGCTCTTCCTGCTCGCCGGTGACGGTGGCGGCCAGATAGCTCTGCTGGAAACTGGAAATGTTGGGGCCGGTAATTGCCCGCATGCGGTTGACGATCGAGCGGATGTCAACGGTTGGCGGCGCGTCCTCGTCGACCTTGTCGGTGATCCCGTGGGCGCGCGGCAGCCGCTCTTCCTTGACGCGGTCGAAGCGCATGCGCATGGGCACGGCGACCGCCTCGCCGAAGGCGATGGCTTCGCCGTTGCCGATCGACGAGATGAAGCTGGTCGTCGAGATCGACGAGTTGGGAATGGCCGAGCGGATGATGTCCTGGTCGCGGTCGTTGGCAAGCCGCATGGCAAAGACCGTCGAGCACTGCGACAGGATCGTCGGGTCGAGTTCGCCCGGACGCTGGGTGATGATGCCGAGCGAGACGCCGTATTTGCGGCCTTCCTTGGCGATGCGGGCAATCGCCTGGCGCGTCGGCAGGAAGCCGAGCGAGGGATCGGCGGGCACGTAGCGGTGGGCTTCCTCGCACACGACCAGCATGTGGATGCCGCCATTGCTCCAAAGGCCGATTTCGAACGCCATGCGGCAGAGCACCGAGGCGACGGAATTGACGACTTCGGAGGGGATGCCGGCCAGCTGGAAGGTCGCGATCGGCCGGCCGTCGCCGGGAATGCGGAAGACCTTGGCGATCGTGTCCTGGATGGTGTCGGATATCGTGTTCGACGAGAACATGAAATGGTAGCGCGGATCGTTGATCGCCGAGACGATCTTGACCTTGAGCGAACGCAGATAGGGCTTGTCGTTTCGGCCCTCGAGCCGGCCGATGCGCTCATCGATCATCGCCAGCAGGTCGGCGATGCGATAGGGCACGGGCGTATCGGCGGTCACCGAGCTTTTTTCCGTCTGGCGCCGCATCAGGCCGGACTCGCCGCTGCCCTTGAAGGCCTTCTTGGCGTCGGGGATGACATCGCGCAGGATATCGAGCTCTTCGGGCACCGCCGGACGGCCACGGAAGATGACTTCCGCGAATTCTTCCAGTCGGAAGAACCAGAAGGGCAGGTCGAGCGTATCGGGATCGATGACGACCGAAAGCTCCGGGAAGGCGGCGGCGAATTCGTTGTGCGGATCGAGGATCAGGACGCGCAGCTTGGGATCGGCTGCAATCGCCTTGTTGAGGAGCAGCGTGACCGCGGTCGACTTGCCGACGCCGGTGGTGCCGACGATGGCGAAATGCTTTGCCAGCATCGAGGGCACATGGATCGTCGCGTCGAGGCTTTCATCCTGGGTGAGCTTGCCGATGATGGCGCAATCGGTCTGGCCGGAATCGTAGATGCGGGCGAGATCGGCGGCGCGAATGCGGTGGGCGACGGCGCCGAGATAGGGGTAGACGCTGATGCCGGCGGAAAATTCCTCGCGGCCGCCGGGGCCGGGATGGACCTCGCCCATCAGCTCGACCTCGATGCGGAAGATGTTGTTGGCGTCTTCGCCCCACTCGTTGCTGGCCGTCTGCATGGAATAGACGAGGGCAACCACGCGGTTCCTGCCGACGGTGATCGAAATGAGCCGGCCGACCGACCAGAGCTCGGTCAACGAGGTCTCGCCGTTTTCGGCGATGGCGGCAATGGTCGCGCGCGAACCGCTGCACGCGACAACGCGGCCGAGAAAGCGGTTGCCGGGCTTCAGGCCGTCGCGGCGATCCTGCTCTCCGGCACGGATCGAGGAATGAAGATCATTGTTCAGCAACGCATATCCCCGGCACAACGGTCCTTCATGTTAGCGCCGGGGATTTAACAAGTGGTTTCTGGTATTTGTCCCATATCGGAGAGGTTTGGTGGCCGCTGCCGCACGATCGTCCGCAAAATACCGACGGGCGCCGGGCTCATGCATGCAGACGTTCAACCAATCGGTTGACTATCGGGCGTCGCAGGCGTACATTCAACCAAATGGTTGAATTATGGATACCGAAACCGATGTTCACCTTTCATCCCGATCATATGCCCAATGCGCAGGAACGCTTCTGGAGCGACTGTCTCGACAGGCTGGAAGGGGTGCTTGGCGTGCGGGTGCCGCGGCCCATGGCGACCGATCGTTCGAAGAGCAGTGGCCGGGCGGATGTCGGGCCGGTCGATACCAAAGAACGTTTAGACCGAAGCGCAACAGGACCAGCAAGGAGACAGCAGATGAATGATCTCGCCCCCCTCGACGCCTATGGCGTGCTGAGCGAGCCCGATACGTTGAAACTGACGCGGCTGTTGCCGGGCCCGATCGAGCGGATCTGGGCCTATCTGACCGAAAGCGATCTGCGCGCGCAGTGGCTGGCGGCGGGCACCATGGAGATGAAGACCGGTGCGCCTGTCGAGCTGGTCTGGCGCAATGACGAGCTCACCGACCCACCCGGCGAGCGCCCGGCGGGATTTCCCGAGGAGCACCGGATGGCAAGCCGGATCACTGAACTCGACCCGCCAAGAAAACTCTCGATCAGCTGGGCCGGCAGCGGCGACGTTTCCTTCGAGCTGGAGCCGGTGGGCAACAGGGTTCTCCTGACCGTGACCCATCGCAGCATCGCCGACCGCGCCACCATGCTGATGTTCGGGGCCGGCTGGCACATGCATCTCGATGTTCTGGCCGCCCGGGCGACGGGCACGAAGCCGGATGCCTTCTGGGACGGCTGGAGCCGGTTGATGAAGGACTACGACAAGCGCCTGCCTGCCTGAGCGGGCATGGGCTGCGCTCCGGCCCGTGCCCCAGGCGGGTGTCACGGACGGGGCGCCAACCTTGCGCCGACTTGCCTTGCCGCGGCGGGCCCAAGCGAAGGCGTGCGAAGATGCGGGCGCTATCCCGTCGGGATCGCAGGCGAGGCGGGCGGAAGCGGATGTCGGCGAGCGGCGATGCTGCGGCCGGGAAACGGCCGGGGCCGGCTCTTGTGCATCCGCTTTACTGATGGGAGTTCATGTCGAACACGACCCAGCGGAAGAAGAGATAGATTGCGGCCGCGCTGATCACCAGCGGCGAGAGGACGGTGAGGTCAAGCATATCATTGCCTTGTCTTTAGCGCTGCATCATGCAGCACGGTCATCTTCGCCAGACCCCCTTAAATTTATGTGGATCAATATGGTAAACGGAGTGGATTGTCGCCGGTGGCGTGAAGGCGCACCGGGCGTCGTGCCGGCGGGAAAGCGGGCGATCCGATATCTCCCGGAAAAAGCGTTGACGCTTTAGCGCTTTGTGTTTATCAAATCGTCCCATGATAAATTTTGCGATTATTCTTGTGGTGGGACGGCGCATGGGCAGGATGGTGTAACCATCCGGCGATAGCCACCCATGCGCTAAACGAGGCTCCTGACGGGGCCTTTTTTTATGCCTTCAAACAAGCTAAGCACCCAACTGGGAAAAGGGACGGAAGCAAGTCAATGAGCGGTACAGAAAACCAGATGACAGGCGCGGAGATCGTTCTCCAGGCACTGAAGGACAATGGCGTCGAGCATATCTTCGGCTATCCCGGTGGCGCCGTGCTTCCGATCTACGACGAAATCCACCAGCAGGAGGATATCCAGCACATCCTCGTTCGCCACGAGCAGGGCGCCGGCCACATGGCTGAAGGTTATGCCCGCTCGACCGGCAAGGTCGGCGTCATGCTGGTGACCTCCGGTCCCGGCGCCACCAATGCGGTCACGCCGCTGCAGGACGCGCTGATGGATTCCATCCCGCTCGTGTGCATCTCCGGCCAGGTTCCGACCTCGCTGATCGGCTCCGACGCCTTCCAGGAATGCGACACGATCGGCATCACCCGTCCGTGCACCAAGCACAACTGGCTGGTTCGCGACGTCAACGATCTCGCCCGCATCATCCATGAGGCCTTCCGCATCGCGCAGTCGGGCCGTCCGGGCCCTGTCGTCGTCGACATTCCGAAGGACGTGCAGTTTGCGACCGGCACCTACACGCCGCCGTCGGCCGTTCCGGCCCAGAAGAGCTATCAGCCGAAGACGCAGGGCGATCTGAAGAAGATCGAGGAAGCCGTCGAACTGATGCGCACGGCCCGCCGTCCGATCATCTATTCCGGTGGTGGCGTCGTCAATTCCGGCCCGCAGGCCTCGACGCTGCTGCGCGAGCTGGTCGAACTCACCAATTTCCCGATCACCTCGACGCTGATGGGGCTCGGCGCCTATCCGGCTTCCGGCAAGAACTGGCTCGGCATGCTGGGCATGCACGGCACCTACGAAGCCAACATGGCGATGCATGATTGCGACGTCATGGTCTGCATCGGCGCGCGCTTCGACGACCGCATCACCGGCCGCCTCAACGCCTTTTCGCCCAATTCCAAGAAGATCCACATCGACATCGACCCGTCGTCGATCAACAAGAACGTGCGCGTCGACGTGCCGATCCTCGGCGATGTCGGCTCGGTTCTCGAAGACATGGTTCGCCTGTGGCGCGCGGCCAAGAAGGCCGACGACAAGGCGCGGCTTGCCGAATGGTGGGAAGGCATCGTCAAGTGGCGCGCGCGCAATTCGCTCGCCTATGCCGCCAATGACGACGTCATCATGCCGCAATACGCGATCCAGCGGCTCTATGAGCTGAGCAAGGGCCGCGATACCTACATCACCACCGAAGTCGGCCAGCACCAGATGTGGGCTGCCCAGTTCTTCGGCTTCGAGGAGCCGAACCGCTGGATGACCTCGGGTGGTCTCGGCACCATGGGCTACGGCTTCCCGGCCGCCATCGGCGTGCAGGTTGCGCATCCCAACAGCCTCGTCGTCGACATCGCCGGCGATGCCTCGATCCAGATGTGCATCCAGGAAATGTCCTGCGCCGTCCAGTACGGCCTGCCGGTCAAGATCTTCATCCTCAACAACCAGTACATGGGCATGGTGCGCCAGTGGCAGCAATTGCTGCACGGCAACCGCCTGTCGCACTCCTACACCGAGGCGATGCCCGACTTCGTCAAGCTGGCCGAAGCCTATGGCGGCGTCGGCATCCGCTGCGACAAGCCGGGCGAACTCGACGCGGCGATCCGCAAGATGATCGACACGCCGGCGCCCGTCATCTTCGATTGCCGCGTTGCCAACCTCGCCAACTGCTTCCCGATGATCCCGTCGGGCAAGGCGCACAACGAGATGCTGCTGCCGGATGAGGCCACGGACGAAGCGGTCGCCAACGCGATCGACGCCAAGGGCCGCCAGCTGGTTTGAGATAGGGACAGGAAACAACAAAATGAGCGCACACCTTCAACCGACCGGTTCCGCCTATTTCATCGCCAAGGAAACCGAAGTCGCCGAAACGCACACGCTTTCGGTTCTCGTCGACAACGAACCGGGCGTTCTCGCCCGGGTCATCGGCCTGTTCTCCGGCCGCGGCTACAACATCGAGAGCCTGACCGTTTCGGAAACGGAACATGCGGCGCATCTGTCGCGCATCACCATCGTCACGCGCGGCACGCCGCACGTGCTCGACCAGATCAAGAACCAGCTGGAAAGGCTGGTTCCGGTCCACCGCGTCGTCGACCTGACGGTGCGCGCCGCCACGCTCGGCCATGACCGCCCGGTCGAGCGCGAACTGGCACTCGTCAAGGTGCACGGCTCGGGCGATCACCGTGTCGAGGCCCTGCGGCTCGCCGATGCCTTCCGCGCCTCGGTCATCGACGCCAACATCGATCACTTCGTGTTCGAGATCACCGGCAAGCCGGCGAAGATCGAACAGTTCATCGCCATCATGAAGCCGCTCGGCCTCATCGAGGTCTGCCGCACCGGCATCGCCGCGATGAACCGCGGCCCGCAGGGCATGTGATTTTGGGCAGGCGAGGGCCACTCCGGTCCTCCTTGCGCCCATAGCCACCATCGCGCAGCAAACTTGGGCAGCCCCACGCATCACGCGGGGCTGCCTTTGTGCTTTTAGCGGGGATCGCCCCTTATGCTTCGTGCCGGGGCTGCCCCTCACCCTAACCCTCTCCCCGCAGGCGGGGAGAGGGGATAGTGTCGAGTGTGCCGCACCGCTTCTGACCTCTAAAAGCCATAGCTGCAGTGGCGGCGGCGTATCATTGCCCGCTGGTTACCGCGCGTGTCCTTCTCCCCACAAGCGGGGAGAAGGTGGCCGGCAGGCCGGATGAGGGATGCCCCTCACCGGGCGGATGAGGGGTTCCTCACCGGGCGGATGAGGCGAGGGCGAAGTCCTGATGGAAGCAATCGACTCCATTCGTTGCGTTGACTTTGCCTGCGCTTCTCGCCGATTAATCAGGGACAGAAACCCCAGAGATATCAGGTGCCGGATGAGCTCCACGACGATGCAGGCGTTTGTTCTGACACGATACGGTGGTCCCGAAGCAACCGCGTTGCGCGCGGTGCCGCGGCCGCGCGCAACGCGCGGCGACGTGCTCGTGCGGGTGCAGGCGGCTGGTCTCAATCCCGTCGACTACAAGACGCGGGACGGCATGCTCAAGGTCGTCCAGCGCTACCCGCTGCCTGTCGTCATGGGCAACGAGCTTGCTGGCGTCGTCGAGACGCTCGGAGACGGCGTCACGTCCTTCAAGCCGGGCGACCGGGTCTTTGCGCGCATGCCCAAGGGCGCCATGGGCGGCCTTGCCGAATATGCCGTGGTGCCGGAAAACATGCTGGCCAAAATGCCGACATCGATCGATTTCACTACGGCAGCCGGCGTGCCGCTTGCCGGCCTCACCGCGTTGCAGGCCCTTCGCGACGAGCTTCATGTGGGGCCGGGCAGCCGGGTCTTCATTCCGGGCGGCGCCGGCGGCGTCGGCACGTTTGCCATCCAGCTGGCGAAATGGCTGGGCGCGGAGGTCACGACGACGGCATCGCCGCGCGGCCGCGCGCTCGTCGAGGCGCTCGGCGCCGATAGCGTGATCGATTACACGAGCGAACGCTTCGAGGATCGGCTGAGCGACATGGACGGCGTCTTCGATCTGCTCGGCGGCGAAACTCTTCTGACGTCGTTCGGCGTCGTCAGGCGCGGCGGGAAGGTGGTTTCCATCGCCGGCATGCCCGAGCCGGAAACGGCGCGAAAGGACCTCGGCCGTGGCGTCTTCCTGCAGTCGCTCTTCTGGCTGGCGTCCTACCGGATCCGCGCGGCCGCCCGCAAACATGGCGTTACCTACCGCTACCTCTTCATGCATCCTGATGGCCGCGAGCTTGCCGAACTCGCCGCTCTGATCGATGCCGGGACCCTCAAGCCGGTGATCGACCGCGTTTTCCCGTTCAAGGACGTTGCCGAAGCTTTTGCCTATCTGGAATCCGGCCGCGCCAAGGGCAAGGTGGTGGTGGAGATCCTGCCGCGCGCTTGACGGACCGGTGCCGACGCAGGGAAGGGCCACCCGCAGGGCATGTGACGTTCGGCCAGCGGACATCGGCTGACCCTCGTCTGGTTTTTCTGGCGCCATGCGGGTGGGTCCGCTCGCACCCCGCAGGCAGAGCAAGGGGCTTGACCTCGCGTTTGCGCCATCCGGTCGCAACTGCCGCCGGTCTCTCGATGCCTGTCCGACGGGCGTGCACCTTCCGATCGGTCTTGCTGCGCCTGTCAAAAAGGATCAACATCCGTCCGCGATGTCTGTTCATCGGGGATGGCAGGCAGCCAACACCTGGAGGTTGGCAGGCTACCGCATGGCCGAGAACACAAATTGCCCTTTCCGTGATCGGGCAAATATCGATGTTCAATGAACCCGCGATCATTCTCAGGAGCGCACCAATGGCAAGCACCATTCGGCCCTACGATGAGTCCCTTCTGCGCAAGGCCTTCGACGTGGCGCGGCGATCGCGCGAAGGTGGGGACCACCCTTTCGGTTCCATTCTCGCCGACCGCGACGGCAATGTCTTGCTGGAGCAGGGCAATGGCTACAGCTCGGAAGGGGGCGACCGCACGGCGCATGCGGAACGGCTTCTGGCGACCCGCGCCGGCAAGGCCTACGGCCTCGATTTCCTTGCCGAATGCACGATGTACACATCCGCCGAGCCCTGCGCCATGTGCTCCGGCACGATCTATTGGGCCGGCATTGGGCGCGTCGTGTTTGGCCAGTCGGAGAAGGAGATGAAACAACAGATTGGCGAGAGCGAGGAAAACCCGACGCTCGATCTGCCCTGCCACGTCGTGTTTGCCGCCGGACAGCGCCCGACGGAAGTCGTCGGCCCCATGCTCGCGGCGGAAGCCGCGAAACTCCATGAAGAATACTGGTCCGGCCGTTAGGGCCCTTCTGCGCCTGGCAACGGCAGCCATTGATCGCCCGCTTCCGCTCGCCGGATTGGCACGCGGACCAAGCCGCCTTTCAAAACCGAGCACGCTGCCGGCTTGAGGCGCGTCGAGCCGGCAGCAGCGATGTCACTGCCTGTCGGTGGCGAAGGCAGGCCGGTTGCGGCGGACGCGACGCGCGCGGTGCAAGCACACGGCCCTCAGCTCATCTCCAGCGACCGCTTGCGCCTCGGCGGCGGGAAGGCGTGGTCGAGGGCGGTGAGATTTTCGGCGGTGAGGTGAATGTCCATCGCCTCGCGGTTTTCGCGGGTGCGCTGGGCGGAACCTGTCTTGGGGATCGAGATGACGCCTGGGCGGGTCTTGAGGAAGGCGAGCGCGATCTGCGCCGGGGTTGCCTGATGCGCCTTGGCGATGTGGACGAGATCGGGATTGCGCAGCAGTCCGCTGCCATCGAGCGGGGCATAGGCCATGAATGCGACGCCGCGCTTCTGGCACCAGGGCAGGAGATCGAATTCGATGCCGCGGCGCTGGAGATTGTAGAGCACCTGGTTGGCGGCAACGTTCTGCCCGCCCGGCACCGCCAGCAGTTCCTCCATGTCGTCGACATCGAAATTGGAAACGCCCCAGGCGCCGATCTTGCCGGCCTTCTTCAGCGCTTCGAAGGCGGCAACCGTCTCGGCGAGCGGGTACCCGCCGCGCCAGTGCAGCAGATAGAGATCGATATGGTCGACGCCGAGATGCCTCAGACTGCGCTCGCAGGCAGCCTCGGTGCCATCGCGGCTGGCGTTCGACGGCAGCACCTTGCTGACGATGAAAGCCTCGTCGCGCCGGCCCTTGACCGCCTGGCCGACGATCGCCTCGGAGGCGCCGTTGCCATACATTTCTGCGGTGTCGATCAGCGTCATGCCGAGATCGAGGCCCGCCTGCAGGCTCTTCACCTCGTCGGCGGCGCGTGCGCGCTCGTCGCCCATGCGCCAGGTGCCCTGGCCGAGAACCGGCACGGTCCGGCCGTCTATCAGCGTGGTGGTGGGGATCGGATCGTGCATTCGGTTTCCTCGTTCTGGCAGGCGGTGCGGGATCTGGCGCGGGTGTCGCTCGCGTGCAATCTAGCGCAACCGTGCCGTCTTTCGAGGTGTCATTTGCAGGCGACGGATACGCCGTCTCAGGTGGCTGACCGGCCGCGCTCCTTTTCCAGCTTCTGCAGGATGTCGACGAAGGCGCGCACGCGGGCGGGGCGATAATGCGACGGCGGATAGACGACGTGAATGCCGCCCGAGGGCAGCGTCCAATCGGCCAGGACGCGCACAAGACGGCCTTCGGCAAGGTCGTTGCGCACCTGATAATCCGGCAGCACGGCAAGGCCGATGCCGGCAAGGGCACAGCAATAGGCGGCGTCCGTGCTGTCGACGGCGACGACGCTGCTGCCGACCACCGGCGCCTGTTCACCATCGGCATGGGAGAAGGTCCAGTTCAGCGGCGCCTTCAGCGCGCCGTTGGCGATAAACTGCGCCCGCGAAAGCGCCTGCGGATGCGTGACCGCACCGAGGCGGGCGGCATAGGCGGGCGATGCCACGAGATACTGCTCGAAAGTGCCGATCCGCCGCGCCCGCTCGCTGGAATCGACCAGCCAGCCGGCACGGATGGCGATATCCAGCCGCTTCTCGATCATGTCGAAGACGATATCGTTGAAGGACAGGTCCACCTGCAGGGCGGGATAACGCGCCACATAAAGCGCGACCGCGTCGACGACGACGCGCATGCCGTAATCGAGCGGTGCTGTCAGCGTCAGCGTGCCGCTTGGAACTTCGGCCTCCTGCGAGACGGCGCCCACCGCCTCGTCGGCGTCGCGCAGGATCAGCACGCAACGCTCGTAGAACCTCAGGCCGCTATCCGTCGGCCGCAGCCGGCGTGTCGTGCGGATCAGCAGCGTCGTGCCGAGCTCTCTCTCGAGCTGGGCGACCTGGTGGCTGACGGCGGCCTTGGCGAGGCCGAGCTTCTCGGCCGCGGCGGTAAACGACCCCGCCTCGACGACGGCGACGAAGTGGGATAGCCGGTTCAGATTGACGGTCAATTGGTTTTCCTGGCAATTGTCTGAAATTATCAGACAATCTGTTCGAACCGTCGGGCTTTTTCAAGCGGGTTTCGCTCGGCATTGTCGCGCCGACATCACCGGTTCATGCAAAGGAGAACCCATGCACATCCTGATGACGCGGCGCGCCGCACTGAAGACGGCCGCAGCCGTCGGCGCGGTTGCGCTCCTGCAGCCGGCCGGCAGCATTACGGCCCAAGCCGCATCGAGGGCCGCATCGAAGCTGGACTGGACCTATTTCCAGGCGGGCGAGGCCGGTTTCCGCCGCACGCCGGTGCTCCTGACCGGGGAAAAAGAAGCGATCCTGATCGATGGCGGTTTCACGCTTTCCGATGGCAGGGCCGTAGCAGAGGCGATCAAGGCGACGGGCAAGAGGCTGACGACGATCTATGTCAGCTGCAGCGATCCGGACTTCTATTTCAGCCTGCGGCCCGTCGTCGAGGCGTTCCCGGAGGCCAAGGTGATGGCGGCGCCGGCAACGGTTGCGGCGATCAACGCCAATGTCCAGACGAAGCTCGATACCTGGAGCCCGCAGCTCGGCGACAACGGACCGAAGGTGCTGGCCGATGTCGTCATCCCCGCGCCATCGGAGCTTTCCTCGCTGTCGCTCGAAGGCAATCAGATCGACATCGTCACCGTCGAGGGCATGAAGGATCGCCGCTACCTGCACGTGCCTTCGCTCAACGCCATCTTCGGCGGCGTGCTCGTCTATTCCGGCAGCCATGTCTGGGTGGCCGACGAGCCGACGGCGGAGGATCGCAAGGCATGGATCGCAGCGCTCGACGCCATGGCGGCGCGCAAACCGGCAATCGCCGTGCCGGCGCACAAGGTCGAGGGCGGGCCGGATGGCGTCGAGGCGATCCTGTTTACCCGCGACTATCTCATCGCCTTCAACGCGGCGGAAGCCAAGGCAAAGGACAGCGCCGAACTGATCGCCGCCATGGTCGCGCTTTACCCGGATCTTGCCGACGTCTCCTCGCTCGAGCTTGGCGCCAAGGTGGCCAAGGGCGAGATGAAGTGGGGCTGATCCCATCCGATGCCACGGCGATCCGCGCGTCTTTTCAGGCGCGCGGATCGCCGTGGTTCCTTGCCTTGCCGTCTGTTTTGATCGTGGGGTCGGTTGGATGATGCCCCGCCCGATCTACACCCCGCTCTCGAAGCGGCTGGTCTCGTCACGATCGCGTTCGTATCGTGTCATCTGCGGGAACGGCGGCAGCCATGCCTCGCGACGCACGGTCCAGAGTTCATAGGTCGGCGTCAGCTGATCGGGGGCGTCGAGCGATCCGAGGTTCACGTCAATTTCGTCACCGGAGCGCGAGAATACGGAGGAGCCGCAGCGGGGGCAGAAGAACCGCCCGGCATAGTCCCGCGTCTCGCCGGTGATAGCCACCGCGTCCTGCGGAAAGATCGCGGATGCGTGAAAAAGCGCGCCATGGTGCTTGCGGCAGTCCAGGCAGTGGCAAATGCCCACCCGGTAAGGGCGGCCCGTCGCCACGATCCGCACGCTGCCGCACCGGCACCCGCCCGTGAACTGGTCCATGCTGTGCCTCCTCCATGATCGAGCCGGTCAATTGTCTATCCGAGACCGCACGGCCTTGGCAATTTTCGGCCGCGGGCAGGCTTGTATCGCGCAGGGCGTCGGCCGATCTTGTCACCGTGACAAGTCTGCGGCTTCGCGCCGCAATTAGGTCAGCTATGTTGACCTAATTCACGAGGAGGAAGACCATGCAGGCCGATACGCTTCTGGCGCTGTTTCTGTTCGCATTCACGACGTCGATCACGCCGGGTCCGAACAACATGATGCTGTTTGCCTCGGGCGTGAACTTCGGCTTCGTGCGAACGATCCCGCACATGCTGGGCATCGGCGCCGGCTTTTTCTCGCTGCTGATCGCCGTCGGTCTTGGGCTCGGCGCGCTGCTGCATTCCGTGCCGCTGCTCTATACCATCCTGAAATTCGCCGGCGGCGCCTATCTCGTCTGGATCGCCTGGAAGATCGGCACGTCGCGCTCCCTCGCCGAAGGCAAGGCCGGTGCCACGCCGATGAGCTTCCTGTCTGCCGCCGCCTTCCAGTGGGTCAACCCCAAGGCCTGGGTCATGGCCGTCTCGGCGATGGCGACCTATACGGGCGGTGCCAACTATCTCATGAGCGTGCTCGTCGTCGGCCTCGTCTTTGCGCTCGTCAACGTGCCGAGCGTGTCGACCTGGGCGGGCTTCGGCTCGGCGCTTCGGCAATGGCTGTCGGAACCGACACGGCTCAAATGGTTCAACATCACCATGGCGGTGCTGCTCGTCATCAGCCTTTGGCCGATGCTGAAATAGCAAAAATCGGGGCCTTGCCGGCACCCGCCGGAAGGGGCCGGTCACGGCAGGCAAGGCGTTCGCCACGCCGAACTGGCGCCAGTCCATGGCATGCGGACTTGGCTAGGTCGTCAGTCGCTGAAAACGTCGAGCCAGGACGTTACCAGAACGATCAGGATCGCGACCACAGCGGCCCCGCTGATGGCAAGCCGGTGTGCCCATTTGGGCGACAATCGCGGTCCATCGAGGGGCCGATGTCTCAACAATGGCCGGATGAGCCTCTCCCGCACCGAAGCAGGGGTTACGATGTCTCCGGCGGTAGACCCGATCGTTTCGTCGATGGCCGCCCGAATGCGCTTGCGCTCCGGCGCGCTCAGTTCAAGCCGCGTCAGCTTGTCGTCAAGCAGGATCGGCAACGAGACGCCTTCAGCGACAACGGCAAGGGCAGGGTAGTCGTGAGCGGCAAAGGCGGCTGTCGGCGGCGTGCCGTTGTCGGCCGTCGGCCGGAGGTATAGCGGGTTCTCGCCCGGTTTCATTCGGGTATAGGCTGTCTTGATCGCACCGCGCGCCAAGGGAAGGCTCGTCGTGTAGCGCAGCACCTGGCTGCCGCTGAGATCGACGATGACCGGTTTCAGCAGGTACCGCCGGCCGGCCACGCGGCGGGCAAGGAGAACGGGTATCGCCTTGGCCAACATGACGAGGCTGAACAGCGCAAGGCCGGCGCCGAGGATAAGTCGCTGCGCGGTCGACCGCATGATGCTGCTATAATCATGGGTGAGGCTGATATGCGCGGGGTTGTCGCCGGCGATGGTGATGTTGCCCTGCCGGCAAGCGCCGGGCTGGCCGAGCGAACGGGTGGCCAAGACCTGCTCTTCAGGCCGGCCATCGTGCTGAAAGCGAACCTGCGTCCTGCAGAGCGGGGGCTCGCCGCTGCCACCCACGCAATCGACCGTGCAGATCTCTGCGCCGCTGACGAGGACGGGGTTCTGGCTGATGGCGTAATCGCGCCTGATCTCGTCGATCGGCAGCCGCAGCAGCCCGACTGCGAACGGCAACGGCAAAAGTGCCAGTAGCAAGAAAAAGAAGCCGAGGGAAAACGACGGCGCAACGATCCTGATCGCACGGGATGGGAAAGCACTTTCGATTGGTGTCGTCATCCGCTGTCCGTTCCCTCATGCCTCGTCCCGGATCCGCCGCGCCAGCAGGGCCGTCGCGTCGAATCACCCGGTGTGCGAAGACCTTAACGCAACCGTCGACTTGTGGTGGTCGCGGATTGCAATCATGTCTTCGTCGCTGTCGAACCGGACTTGTTACCGTGACAATTCTGGTCCGCGGCCGCTGGTAAAATCGATTTCGAAATCGGCGTTTATTCGCTACGACTATTGCCACAGGGAGGCAGCGGCACGATCTGCGCGCCCATGGGGCGCCGTGCTGCGAGGAGCCAGGCAATGTCCGAACATCATCATGGTCACAGCCACGACCATCATCACGACAACCATTTCACCGACATGGAAGCGCGGGTGAAGGCGCTCGAAACGGTGCTGACGGAGAAGGGGCTGATCGACCCGGCGGCGATCGATGCCATTGTCGAGACCTACGAGACGAAGATCGGCCCGCGCAACGGTGCGCGCGTCGTGGCCAAGGCCTGGGTCGATCCCGCATTCGCCGACTGGCTGAAGCGGGATGCGACAGAGGCGATCGCCAGCCTCAGCTATACCGGCCGGCAGGGCGAGCACATGCGCGCCGTCTTCAACACGGCCGACACCCACAATCTCGTCGTCTGCACGCTCTGCTCCTGTTACCCCTGGTCGGTGCTTGGCCTGCCGCCGGTCTGGTACAAGGCGCCGCCCTATCGATCGCGGGCGGTCATCGATCCGCGCGGGGTGCTTTCGGAGTTCGGGCTGACACTGTCGGAGGACACCCGCATTCGCGTCTGGGATTCGACGGCGGAGCTGCGCTATCTCGTGGTGCCGGAACGGCCGGCAGGAACGGAGGGTCTCGACGAGGCGCAGCTTGCCGACCTTGTTACCCGCGATGCGATGATCGGCACCGGGCTTGCGCTGTCACCGGAGGCGCTGCGATGAACGGGCCGCACGATCTTGGCGGCCAGCATGGCATGGGCCCGGTCGCGCCCGAGCCGAACGAGCCCTATTTTCATGCCGAATGGGAAAAGCGCGCGCTTGGCGTGACGCTCTCCTGCGGCGCTTTTGGCGCATGGACGATCGACGAGAGCCGGCATGCGCGCGAAAACCTGGCCCCGGCGACCTATCTCTCGGCCAGCTATTACGAGATCTGGACGCGGGCGCTGGAAACGCTGTTGAAGCGCCACGGCTTCGTCACGCAGGGCGAGCTCGATGGCGGCCACATGCTCGAAAAGGGTGCGACCCCCAAGCGCGTGCTGAAGGCGGACATGGTGCCGGCGGTGCTTGCCAAAGGCGGTCCCTGCGACCGGCCTGTCGATCAGCCCCCGCGCTTCGTCGTCGGTGAAAGGGTGCGTACCCGGAACTTCAATCCGACCACCCACACGCGGCTGCCGCGCTATGCGCGCGCCAAGACCGGCATTGTCGAGGCAGTGCAGGGCTCCTTCGTCTTTCCCGACGACAACGCCCATGGCCGCGGCGAGAACGCGCAGTGGCTTTATACCGTGGTTTTCGACGGGGCCGAGATCTGGGGCGAGGGCGCCGACCCGACGCTTTCGGTCTCGATCGATGCCTGGGAGAGCTATCTTGAGCACCTGTAATACGACATCGCCGCTTGCAGCCTCGGCGGAACTGCCGAAATCACCGGAAGGCGATCCCGTTTTTGCCGAGCCCTGGCAGGCGTCCGCCTTTGCCATGACCGTCCGGCTGCACGAAAAGGGCGTGTTTTCCTGGACCGAATGGGCCGAAGCGCTCTCGGCCGAGCTCTACAGGCCGGGCCGCAAGGCCGATGCCAGCGACTATTTCGACTGCTGGGTCGCCGCTCTGTCGCGCCTCGTTACCGAGCTTTCGATCACCTCCAGCGGGCAGCTGGACACCCTGACGAAGAGCTGGCAGCGCGCCGCGGAAGCGACGCCGCACGGGCATCCGATCGTGATCGAGAACGATCCGCTGCGGTGAGGGCGCGAGCCGAATTGCCTATTTTCTCAGGGCGAGCGGGTTTGCCCCTAACCCTCTCCCCGCAAGCGTTGAGAGGGGACGCGCGCTGCGGCTGCGTCCCGTTGCGGCATTTGCGGTTAGAGATCTTGCGGACCGAGATTAGCCTGTTTGGACGCGAGCGGGTGCCGCGCGTTTCCTTCTCCCCGCAGGCGGGGAGAAGGTGGCCGGCAGGCCGGATGAGGGGCAGGTTCTGCGCTTGCGAAAGGAAGCAGGCAGGCCGGAGCAACACGGACTGCGTCACGCAACGTGAACCGCTGACGCAAATGGCCACGTAAAGCCCTGATATCCTACGCTATTGGCAGGATCGGCCATTCGTCAGCCGGGGCTCACCAAACTCAGCTCTTTGCCTCCCCGGCGCCCTCGAACTGGCGGTAGCATTCGTCGGCGACCTTTTGCAGCAGCGCGCGCGGCACCTCGCCGGTGACGGCATAGCCGATCGGGCCGTCGATCCAGTAGAAGGTTTCGACGCCGCCGCTGTTGTCGATGCGGAAGCTGGTTTCGCGGTTGTCCGGGTTGCGGCCGAGAAGCACGGTCAGCCGCTGGCCGCTTGCGTCCTCATACATGAACAGCGCGCCGGCCTTGCCGTTGACCGGCAGCAACCGACCACCGACCAGCGAGAAACCGAGCTTCGACAGGTCGGGGATGTTGAGCGGATGATCGAGGCGCTTGCCGAGCCAGTTGGCGAGATGGGTCTGCTGGTCCGGCCCGACCTCGACGGCGTGACGCACTTCGCTCGCATAGATCAGGAACGCCGACTGCGCCTGGCGCGGCAGGCTTTCGGCGACCTCGGCAACCCGATCGGATCGGCCGGGGGCGAGGATATGCGGCGCATAGAGCCCGGTCAGCGCGCCGGCCACAAACAACAGGAGCCCGGCTGCGATGCGACGGGCGAGGCCAGCGTTCCATCGGTTCGCCGAAGCCGTGGCTTCGTCCGGGTTGGTCTTTGGGCTCAAGAGCGCGCGATCGCGCTCGTCGCTGCGGGCATAGGTCGAAAACATCGCGCGCAGTTCGCCCGCCTGGGCCTGCCACTGCCGGATGTCCTCGGCGCGTGCCGGGTTGCGCTCAAGCCATTGCTCCACCCGCGCCTTGTCCGCCTCGTTCAGGAAGCCGTCGACATAGGCGTGGAGGTCGTTTTCGGAGACGGTGTTCCATTCGTCCGTCATTTCGGTCTCCGCATGCTGATCACGTTGTCGTCCTTCATCGCTTCGGCCAGCTGGTGGCGCGCGCGCGACAGGCGCGACATCACCGTGCCGATCGGAATGGCCAGCATCTCGGCCACGTCCTGGTAACGGTAGCCCTCGATCACCACCAGCATCAGCACCGAGCGGTTTTCCGCCGAGAGGCCGTTGAGCGCCCGCTCGAGCCGCGAGCGCTCGAGCGGATCGCTCGCCTGGGTTTCCGCCTGCAGGCCGAGCGTGTCGTCGAGCTCGACTTCGGGGTGCAGCGCCGTGTGCCGGTGACGGTTGCGGCTGAGATTGGTCATGATGGTGAAGGCCCAGGCGCGCAGGTTGACGCCGCGCCACTGGGCACGGCGCGCCAGAACCTTCTCGACGCAATCCTGCAGCAGATCTTCACCATCGGGGTCCGAGCGCACAAGGCTGCGCGAATAGCGCCTGAGTGCCGGCATCAGCGCCAGCACGTCCTCCTCGAACCGGTCGGGCGCGGCGGCACTCGCCTCCGCACCCTCGCTCATGCGGTCATGGCTTGACGACATCCCAGACGCCTTTTACGCCATCGCCGGTCGCGTCACCCATCTTCTTGTCCTTGATCCAGAAGTACAGCGGCATGCCGTCCTTCGCCCATTGCTTGGCCCCGTCCTTGCGGTCGACGATCGTAAAGGCGCCCTCCGCCTTGGCGTCACCTTCGACCATGAAGGGCGGCCAGTTGGTGGCGCAGGATTCGTAGCAAGTCGATTCACCCTTCTTGTCATTCTTGAACGTGTAAAGCGTCATGCCGTTGGCGGCGGCGAGCACATTGCCCTTCGCCGTTTCGACCGTCTTGACCGGCGGGGCCGCAAGGGCGCTGCCGGCGACAAGGGAAATGGCGATGGCGAGCTGTAACGTTCTCATGGGAGCTTTCCTTCCTCAAGGTGTTTCTAACGGAGTGCGCAGGCGCGCGGGTCCGATAGAGAGACACGATGAGAACGGGATTTATTCCCGGTCTTGTTGCACCGTCACGAATTTCTCACGCGCGGTCGGCGACGAAGCGGGCGAGCGCCGGGCCGATCATGGTGATGATCATCAGCCGGGCGGTCTGCAACGCCATGACGAAGGACAGGTCGACATTGCTCGAGGCAGCGATTACCGCGATGGAATCGAGACCACCCGGGCTGGTGGCCAGATAGGCCGTCAGCGGATCGATGCCGGCAACCTTGATCAAAAGCAGAGCGAGCAGGCCGGAAAAGGAGATCAGCACGACGATCGAGATCACCGTCGGCACCAGAGCGCGGCGCGCATGGGCGAGGATGGAGCGGGTGAAGCCGAGGCCGATGTTCCAGCCGAGCAGGGCGAAACAGAGCGCCAGCAGCCATTGCGGCAGCTCGGTGGTCATGACGCCGGAGATATTGAGCGCGGCGCCGACGAGGAACGGCAGGAGGAAGGCGCCTGCCGGCACGCGCAGCATGCGCCCGGCAAAGGCGGCGCCAAGCCCGACGGCAAGCGTTGCCAGGAACGGCAGCAGCGAGACCGGCTCGAACCAGACGATCGCCACCTCCGCTTCGGGGCCGGTCACCCAGAGATGGGCGACCATGGTCGCGGTGCTGGCGACGAAGATGACGCGCAGATACTGCATGAAGGCGACAAGGCGCGCATCGGCGCCATAGGCGTCCGCCATCATCAGCATGGTGGACGCGGCGCCCGCCGACGAACCCCATATCGCGGTGGTGCCCGGCAGGATGCGCATGCGGGTGATCACCCAGCCGCAAAGCGTGCTGACGGCGATGACGGAGAGAATGACGCAGAGGAACAGCGGCCAGTTGCCGGAAAAGGTGACGAGCATGCCCGGCGTCATGGCGCCGGCGATCATCATCGCCAGGATGAACTGCACGCAGAAGAAGAGCTGCTTGGGCAGGCGGATGGTGCAGCCGTTCATGCCGAAGAGGATGGCGGCCAGCATCGGCCCCATCAACAGGCCGGCGGGGATGCCGAACAGCTCCATGACAACCGCGAACACCCCGGAAACCAGCGTCAGAAGCAGCCATTGCAGGGCCGGTGCGAGGCGGCCAAGACCGACGGGTGCCGAAGGGGAAGGCGTGGCGGGCTGGTCGGGCGTCAAGGGCATTCTCCGGCATTGCTTCAGGCGGAGCTATTCCTGCTGCGGACCTGATCAGTTTGGCGCGGGCCATCCCGTCAATGGGGCTATATGTCGCGCAATCGCTCGTTAGCAGCATTGCACGTAGCCATTCAAGCGGCAGGCGGGCGATAGGGCAAGAAAGTGCCACAGGCGATGGCCTGCGAGTCAGGACGGCCGGGCGGCCGGCGCATTCACGGCTGCTGGAGCCGAGCCATCTGCAAGCCAGCCTCATGCACCTTCGAAGCGATATCGTGTTGATCCGGCGCGGGATTTCACATGGCTTGCGCCGCCGGCGCGGCTTGCGGGCCACGGTTACGGCCGGGAGGCTCAGAAATCCGGGCTTGCTTGTCGACCCCGAATCCTGACACTTCGCGTCATGCAATTTGCTCCGCAACAGGACGAGGCCCTCAAGGCCGTTTCGCAATGGCTGAAGGAAGGCCGCTCGCAGCTTTTCCGGCTGTTCGGTTATGCCGGAACCGGCAAGACGACGCTCGCGCGCCATTTCGCCGAGCACGTGGACGGCGACGTGCTGTTTGCGGCCTTTACCGGCAAGGCTGCCCAGGTCCTGCGCTCCAAGGGGGCGAGCAACGCCAAGACCATTCATTCGCTGATCTACCGGCCGCGCGGAGAAGAGGAGGTTTCCGACGAGGAAACCGGCAAGACCTCGATCGCGCCGATGTTCTCGATCAACCGCCAGAGCCCGGTCGCCAAGGCGGCGCTGATCATCGTCGACGAATGCTCAATGGTCGACGAGGCGCTCGGCAAGGACCTGATGAGCTTCGGCACGCCGATCCTGGTGCTCGGCGATCCCGGCCAGCTTCCGCCGGTGACGGGCGGCGGCTACTTCACCAACCAGGAACCCGACTATCTCCTGACCGATATCCACCGCCAGGCGCGCGACAACCCGATCATCCGATTGGCGATGCAGGTGCGCGAAGGCAACGAGATCGCGCATGGCGACTACGGCACCACCCAGGTGATCGGCCGCGGGCAGGTCAACCAGGACCTGGTGCTGGAGGCCGACCAGGTGCTGGTCGGCACCAACAAGACGCGGCGGCGCTACAACCAGCGTCTTCGCGAACTGAAAGGCTTTACCAGCGAATACCCGCAATCGGGCGACAAGCTGGTGTGCCTCAGGAACGACCCGGCCAAGGGGCTGCTCAACGGCTCGCTCTGGCAGGTGATGAGTTCGTCGAAGGAAACGGTCAAGCCCGGCATCAACCTGATGATCCGTCCCGAGGACGACGACATGGATCGCGGTGCCGCCAAGATCAAGCTCTTGAAGGCAGCCTTCGAGGATGTCGAGGGCGAAATCCCCTGGTCGACGCGCAAGCGCTACGACGAGTTCGATTTCGGCTACGCGCTGACGGTGCACAAGGCGCAGGGCTCGCAGTGGAACAACGTCGTGCTGTTCGACGAGAGCTGGGCTTTTCGCGATACCCGCGAGCGCTGGCTCTATACCGCGATCACGCGTGCCGCCGAGCGCCTGACGATCGTTCGCTGAGGTCAGCATCGCGGCGCTCGGGCCGACGCCGCGTTCCGTGGGGTCGCCTACTTCTTCGTCGCCATCCAGAGCACGTGGCGGGCGCCGCCGCGTTTGCCGTTGGCGCGCACGTTGACCTCGTCGGTGGCAAAGCCGACTTCGCGCAGGCGACGGGTAAAGGCGGCGTCGGGCGCGGACGACCAGACGGAAAGAACGCCGTTTGCACGCAGCGCCGCCTTGGCGGCCCGAAGGCCGGTGTGGTTGTACAGGCTGTCGTTGGAAGGCCTAGTCAAACCGTCGGGGCCATTGTCGACATCGAGCAGGATCGCGTCATAGGCTGCCGTCTTTGCGCGGATCAGCGCGCCGACGTCGCCGATGTGGATCTCGACGCGGGGATCGTCGAGCGTGCCCTTGTGCAGATCCGCCATCGGCCCGCGCGCCCAATCGACGACCGCAGGCACAAGCTCGGCCACCACCACCCGGGCATCGGCCGGCAGCACGCCGAGCGCGGCGCGCAGGGTAAAGCCCATGCCGAGCCCGCCGATCAGCATGCAGGCGTTCTTGCGACCGGCGATCCGCTCATGGCTGAGCGTCGCCAGGGCTTCTTCCGAGCCGCTGAGCCGGCTGTTCATCAGCTCCGTCGAGCCGAGCATGATGGAGAATTCCTGACCACGCTGCTTCAGGCGCAATTCGTCGCCATCGCCGGGAATGGTTGCGCGGTCGAGCTGGATCCAGGGAAGCATCGCGGTATCTCATGTCTGTTGTCGAGCCCGCCTCCTATCATGCGCGTGACTTTTAAGACATCCCATTGTCGCCGAACGGGGGACAAATGCAGGCGCTCGCCACTATGGCGCAGATCGGCGGGGGGCTCCCGAGCTGTTGTCGTGCGTGAAAATATAGTATACCCTCCTATATTAAATTGAGGAGCAGGCGACATGACAGGGTCCCACAGTCACCATCACGGCAACGCCCATCCGCATCCGCACGGCCATGATCACCACCATGATCATGGTGCGGGCGAGGCGAGGGTCTTGCACGCGGCTCACGACCACGTCTTCCTCGGGGATGACCATCAGCGCAACGAACGACGCACATGGGCCGTCATCGCGATCACCGCCACGATGATGGTGGTCGAAATCGTCGCTGGAAATGTCTATGGCTCGATGGCGCTCGTCGCCGATGGCTGGCACATGTCGACCCACGCGGCTGCGATGCTGATCGCGGCGCTTGCCTATCTCTTTGCCCGCGGGCACGCCCGCAATGCGCGCTTCAGTTTCGGAACGGGCAAGATCGGCGATCTCGCCGGTTTCGCCAGCGCCATCATCCTTGCGATCGTCGCCATGCTGATCGGCTGGGAGAGCATCCAGCGCTTCAGCGCGCCGATCGCGATCGACTTCAGGGAAGCCATCGGCATCGCCGTGGTCGGCCTGGTGGTCAACGTCGTTTGCGCCTTGCTGCTGAGGGACGGCCATTCCCATGGTCATGATCACGGGCATTCGCATTCGCATCGGCACGCGCATGGACATGGCGGCGGCAGGGATCAGAACCTGCGCGCGGCCTATGTTCATGTGCTCGCCGATGCGCTGACATCCGTGCTCGCCATCGCGGCGCTTCTGCTTGGCAGCCTCTACGGCTGGATCTGGCTCGATCCGGCAATGGGCATCGTCGGCGCCCTGGTCATCGCCCGATGGTCATGGGGGCTGATCCGCGATGCGGGCGGCGTCTTGCTCGACTACATCCCCGATGGCGAGGATCTGCCGGCGGAAATCAGCGAGATCATCGCCGCGGAGGGCGCGGAGATCATCGATCTCCATGTCTGGCAGCTGGGGCCGGGGCACCACGGTGCCATCGTTTCCATCGTCGCCGAGATGCCCATGGCACCGTCCCATTACCGCAAAAAGCTCTCGGCGATTTCGGATTTGTCGCATGTAACGGTTGAGGTCGAGGCGCGGGCGGCGTAGCCAGTCACGACCACATCGGGAGCCTAATTCCATGACGCACACCGCGCGCGAAAAACAAAAGCTGATCAACCGGGTTCGCCGCATCCGCGGACAGATGGAGGGCGTCGAACGCCTTCTCGAGGAGGAGAAAGGCTGCGCCGAGGTCATGCAGGTGATCGCCGGGGTGCGCGGCGCGGTCAATGGGCTGATGGGCGAAGTGATCGAAGATCACATCCGGCTGCATCTGGCGGCCGAGGGCTTGAGCCAGAAGGAGCGCGACGACGCAGCGGCCGAGCTTATCGACGTCGTCAGGGCCTACATGAAATAACGCAAAGGATATTGTCAGGCGCCATGAAGGATCGATCGCCGTGTACCGACGTCTGTCAGTTCGACCCGGTCAAGAAGTGGTGTGTCGGATGTGGCCGCACCGTCGACGAAATCAGGGCCTGGCGAAAGCTGACGCCATTTCGCAAGACGGCGCTTGCCAACGAACTCAGGCTTCGGCTCCGTCGGCTGTCAAAAGCCTGAGCTATCCGTTCCGGTTGCCCGCCGGAAAGCGCAGTTCCCCCTTCTGACGTTGCAGCGCCCAAAAGGCGGGGCCGCAAGGGCGGCTGAATGTTCGTCATGTCTGCACGGCTAGCGCCGTCGTGGCTACTCCGGGGTGATCATTCCCGACAGCACCGCCTTGGCAATTGCCTGGAAACGATTGTGGGCGTTGAACTTGCGGATGATGCCGGCCTCGAGCGTGAGCGATGCCGCCAGATCCATCTCCATCAGCCGGGCGATGCGCGAGGCGGGGTAGCCTTCTGCCATGAAGGTCAGGCACTCGCTTTCGATCGCCGTGAGGTGGACGTGCTCGCTCTCGTCGGGCGAGGCCCCGCCGTGCTCGGCGCCGTCTTCCAGCAGTTCGGCGATGCGTTGCATCTGGCGGCGCAGGTTGGATTGCTGGGCGGCGAGTTCGCGCCGTCTCGACAGCAGCGCCTCCTTGAACAGACGGTCGGCCTCCATCTGCGTGTCGGCGCCGGCAAGGCTCGACAGCAGCTCCTGGATCGCTGCGATCGGCATGTCGATTTCGCGGCAGGCATTGATGACGGCCATGCGCCGGATATGATCAGGGCCATAGACGCGCATGGGGCCGAGGCGCGCGGCAATGAGCAGGCCCTTCTCCTCATAGAAATGCAGCGTGCGATGGGTCACGCCGAACGCATCCGCCATGTCGGCGATGGCGAGCGGGCTCGAGGGGTCGTGATGGGGAAGGGGCAGTTTGGGCAGGTAGCCGACACGCTCGGGCGCCGCCAGCACGCCCTCGTATTTCATGTAGTCTCGCGGCATATCGATTGTCCCCGATTGACGGCCCCAACGCCTTTCCCAAGGCGCGCAAGGGGCCGTGACGCTGCGATTTGCGGCACAACCGATCCGGATATCGCTGCCGATTTACGGATTTATGCCGCAGGCATCGGGAACCTGCCGCGCCCGTGCGGTGTGATCGGAGCGAGACCCGCGGGGCGCTCCCATGCAACCGTCGGTCGTCGACGATGGCGCATGCTGCTCGGCTGGGGCACACCGCGCAAACGCGCGGTTACTGCGGACAATCGTGCTTGCCTGACGAGCAACCAGGCACCAATTCCCAACGCATGAGCACACCGTATACGCGAATCGCGTATATGAATAGTCTTTAATATTGCAGGGGAAATGCTGGTTCGGGCGATGCGTGCGCGCCTTAACGGCGCGGACGCGATGCCTGCTTCCGCCTTGGCGGCTTTCAGTGACCGATGACCTTGAGCGGGCTGTTGGCGCTGAGGATGAACAGAGGCTCATCGCCGCGCAGCGGCGCCAGCGCCTTCTGGCAGGACCATGCCTTTTCGAAGGTGTCGCGGCTCAGGAGCTTGCGGTACTGCGCGGTTGCCGTCATGCAGTCCATCAGCGGGCTCTGGATCTGCTCCTCGCTCGCATGGGTGTAGATCTCGCCATCGAGAGAAAACAGCTCGGAGGCCAGCGACATGCTCTCGAACAGCACGTCCGGTTCGCTTTTCAGCCGTTCCGTGGTGATGAAATCCTGCCTCAGCGGCACGCCTTCGCCGTCATGCTTCAGCGTGATCCGCACGCCGGCTGTCGGCTCGTCCTGGAAGGCAAGCTCGACGGAGAACGACAATGCCGCGTTGCGCGAGACCGGCCGACCGGAATCGCCATCGGTGGCGCGCGCCAGCGTCCGGTGACGCTGGGCAGCGGTGCGAAGGGCCGTGGCGAAAGCCTTGACGTCGCTGTTGCCTTCGCCGGCTATCGTGACGTTGACGGACGGCAACACCCGCTCGACCGAATAGCGGCTGTTGAAGAGCTTGGCCTGGGCGTCGATATCAAGCGTCAGTTCCGGCGATGGCAGCGGCGCAAAGAGCAGCAGCGGCAGAACGGACAGCACGGCCAGCGGCGAGGACAGCGGTGCCGGCGGCCAGGCCGAATTCTGGCCCGGAAGGCGCTTTCTCGTGAATTTCGGCTGGCTCGCCTGGGGTTTTGCCGGGGCGGCCGTGGCGATGCGTTGGCGGCTGTATTCCGGAACGTAGGTGCCCTTGGGAATGATCACATGCCATTCGTCGTCGGCGCCGTCGGTCTCGTAATAGGCCTTGAGCAGTTTGCGCAGCTTGCCGGCATGCACCCTGACGAGCGGATCGCTGTCGGCATTGAACGCCTGCGGGCGATCGAAGACGTCGATGGCGATCGAATAACCCTTCAGCTGCGGGCCTTCGCCGCTCATCTCCTTTTCGACGACATAGCCGAGGAAAGCGCGCAGCCGTTCGGAGCGTGCGAAAGCCTTGCTCTCGATGATCCGGCGAAGGCTCTGCCGTATCGTCTCGTCGCAGGGTCTTTCGACCGTCATCATCGATTGTTGCTCCAGGTTCATTCGCCGCGAAACTTTATGAAAGGGATCGAAGGGCAGGCTGCCGCTTTTCGATATGATTCGGAAATTTAGGCTCAAAAAAACCCGATGTCATGAACAGTTGCCGCCAAATTTGAGATTTATCTGAAATAAACGCAAAAATCGCGACCATTTCCTGTGGCAGAATGTAGCGGAGTGCCCGCTTCAACCTGCACGCAGTCAATGTTTTGCATGTTAGGCGTGACTAATGTCAAGGTTCAGTCAAGAGATGGCCCGATTTCACGCTGTGCGGAAAGCGAGCTTTCGTCGCTCGATCTACTCCTTGGAATTGCTGCATAATCTTGGTTCAAACCATTTTCGATTTGCGCCATTATGCAGTAGAACATTGCATTGACATTGCCCGCCTCTGGAAAGTTCCGACATGCCCGCAAAACTGTCTGTAAATCTGAATGCCGTTGCCATGCTGCGCAACCGGCGCGATCTTCCCTGGCCGTCCGTCACCGCGCTCGGCCGCATTGCCCTTGAAGCCGGCGCGAGCGGGCTGACGGTGCATCCGCGCCCGGACCAGCGCCATGTGCGCTTTTCCGACCTGCAGCCGATCCGCGATCTCATCGACGATGAATTTTCGTCGACCGAGTTCAACATGGAGGGCTATCCGAACGAGGAGTTTCTGCGTCTCGTCGAAACCCACGAGCCGGAGCAGGTGACGCTGGTGCCCGACGATCCGGCGCAGGCGACATCCGATCATGGCTGGGACTTCCGCAAGAACCACAATCTTCTCGGCAGCGTCGTCGGCCGGCTGAAGAAGAAGGGCTTTCGCGTGTCGCTGTTTGCCGACGGCGACGAGGACGCCGAAGCGCTACGCATCGCCAGGGAAACCGGTGCCGACCGCATCGAGCTTTACACCGGCCCCTATGGTGGCTGCTACGATGACCCGGAAAAGGCCGAAGAGATTGCCGCGGCACTTGGCCGGACGGCCGCAATCGCCGCCAGCCTCGGGCTCGAGGTCAATGCCGGCCACGACCTGACGGTCGCCAACCTGCCACTGCTGGTCAAGCATGTTCCCAATATCGCCGAAGTCTCGATCGGGCACGGCCTGACGGCGGATGCGCTGGAATACGGCATGGCCGAGACCGTGCGCCGCTTCCGCCGCGCCTGCGGCCAGACTGTGTGAGCTGATCCGCAGCAGGTCTTACGATCGGCCGCCGATGGCGGCGGCCGATCGTAACGGTGGGCCAGCGCTTGGCTGCGGTTGCACTGCCCGTGGCCGCATGCCGGATCCCCGCCTGATGCAGTGTTGCGTTGGTGCCAAAGCGGTTGGCGCCTGCTTCCTTGCGCATTCCTACGCGAACCGACCCTCACGAATCGACCCTCACGAGGCGCCCGCCATGAAAGAGATTTTCGTCGTCACGCACACGCAGTCCATCCATCATGAGGAGGACAAGGTGGGCGGATGGTACGACACCGAGTTGACGGCGCGCGGGCATGAGGACGCGGCGGCGACGGCCGAGCGGCTGATGGCCCTCGTCGGCGGCAAAGAGGTGGAGATCCACAGTTCCGATCTTCGTCGGGCCGCCCAGACGGCAGCGGCCATCGCCAGGCGTTTCGGCCAGCCCGTGACGGAAACCGCCGATCTCAGGGAGATCAGCTATGGCGTGGCCGGCGGCAAACCCCAGGCCTGGCTCGATGCGCGCTACACGCCGGCGCCGGACGACGACCGGCTCGACTTTCCCTGCGGGATCGATGGCGCGGAAACCCGACGGGATGTCGCCGCCCGTGTCTACCCCCGGGTCGACGCCATCGTCGCGCGGCCGTGCGAGACGCATGTTATCGTCACCCATGGCTTCACGCTGACACTGGTGCTGGCCGCCTGGATGAAGGTCCCGATCGAAGCCTGCGGGTTCCTGAGCTTTCCGGCGAAATCCGGCAGCATCACCCATCTGCGCCAGGACGACTTCTTCCGCAACCGGGCGGTCGTCAGCCTTGCGGATGTTTCGCACCTGACGGGTTGAGTGCGGGAGAGATTGTGTTAGGCAGCGGCCGGAAATTTGCAGCCGAAGGTGGCGAAAGCCGCACGCATCCCGCCGCAAGACTGCTATAGGTCGAGCCTCTCTTCTCCCACATGTGCAGCCGATGACATCCTCGACCAGCTTTCGCGAACGCATCGTTCTCTATGCCCTCCTGACTTCGCTCACCTCGATCAGCATCGATGCGCTGTTGCCGGGACTGCGCCAGATCGGCGCCGATGTCGGCGCGGCACCGCCGCTTTCCACCCAGCACATCATCTCGCTGTTCATCCTTGGCATGGCCTTTGGCGAATTGCTGCTGGGGCCGCTCTCCGACGCGATGGGGCGGAAGAGGGCGCTGGTTCTCGGCCTTGGCGTCTATGCGCTCGGCACCGTCATTGCCATGCTGGCGGGCTCGCTGGAGGTGGTCATTCTCGGGCGATTCCTGCAGGGCGTCGGCGTCTCCGGTCCGAAGATCGCCACGCGCGCCATGATCCGCGATCAGTTCGAGGGCGACGCCATGGCCCGGGTCATGTCGTTCATGTTCACGCTGTTCATTCTCGTTCCGATGCTGGCGCCGGCCCTGGCGCAGGGCATCATCGCGCTCGGAGGCTGGCGGAGCGTCTTTGCGGTCTATCTCTTGGTTGCAGGCCTTCTCGGGGTGTGGCTGGTGCTCAGGCAGAAGGAGACCTTGCCCGCCGACAGGCGCATCGCCTTTCGCCCGCGGCTCCTCCTTGCAAACGGGCGGCGGATCCTTGCAAGCGCGCGGGTGACGCTGCTGATCGTGGCGACAGGGCTCGTCTTCGGCGCGCAGCTTCTCTATCTCAGCACGGCGGCGGACCTGTTCCTCGACGTCTACGGGATCGGCCAGACCTTCCCGCTCTATTTCGCGATGCTTGCGACCGGCATCGGGCTCGCCTCGTTCCTGAATGCCCGGCTGGTAGAGCGCCACGGCGCGCAGGCGATGGCGCGCGCCGGCTTTATCGGCCTGGCAGCGGCCGGGCTCGTGATGCTGGCGGCGTCGATTGCCTGGGGCGGACGGCCGCCGCTTGCCGTGTTGATGCTCCTGGGTTTTGCCGCATTCTTCGCGATCGGGGTGCTGTTCGGAAACCTGAATGCCATGGCGATGCGCTCACTCGGGCAGGTCGCAGGGCTCGGCGCGTCCTTGATCGCGTCCGGATCGAGCCTTGTGGCGACCCTGTTTGCGATCGCGGTCGGCGCCTTCTACGACGGATCGACGCTGAACCTGTCGGCCGGCTTCTTCCTGGCTGGCGTCGGTGCGCTTGCGCTTGCCGAAATCGCGGTGCGCGCCGATGCCGCGCCGGTGGAGGCGGTGCGATAGGCGATCACGCCTTCCTGGCCTGGTGGGGCAGGGCCGCACGGTGGCGTCGCGCAGCCTCCGCGCCCCTTGAGCCCCGGACGCGCCATGCACGAGATTTCGCGTGAGCCGAAAGAGTTTGGAGCGTTTCCGGCTTAGACTGAACACAGAAACGCTCTAAGCCGCTGTTACGCTTTTCCGGATGGAAAATCGCGACATAGTTTTCCCCGGAAATGCCTAGCCGTTGTAGACGACGGAAATCTTGTTTCCTGAGGGGTCGCGCATATAGGCGGCATACCAGTCGGGGCCATAGTGGGGGCGCGCGCCCGGGGCGCCTTCATCCGCGCCGCCATGGGCGATCGCCGCTTGGTAGAATGCGTCCACCTCCGCGCGTGACTTGACCATGAAACCGACCATGGACCCGTTGCCGGCGCTGGCCGGTGCGCCGTTGAAGGGTTGGCAGACCCACAGGACCGTGCCCTTGCCCGTTCCGCCTTCGGAATAGGCGCGCCAACCGGGAAATTCGATATGCTTCGACCATCCGATGGTCGCCAGGGCCTGATCGTAGAAGGAATTGGACTTGTCGGCGTCCAAAGCGCCCACCGTCACATAAATGCTCATGCTCTTCGCTCCCTGCGGTGTTGATTGGCTGATTCAATAGCCGCAATCAAGGAACATAACAAGAACATATGTCGTGATAGGCCCCGCCTCGCGCGCGCTTCCGGGCTGGCGCGGCGCAAGCCTGCCGGGCGATGGAGGCCCGGCGCGAACGCCGGGCCTCTTCATCTTCCGGCCGCTCAGCCGGCAAGCCTTGCCTTGCTCGCTTCGAGGAAGGCGGTCAACGGCAGCGGTGCGGCGCCCGTCAGGGTCGCGACGTCGCCGGTCACCATGTCGATATGGCCTTCGCGGGTGTTGGCGTCGAAGGAGACGACGATCGGGATGAGGAAGTCGGGCAGGCCCGCGCCCTTCAGGCCGCCGGCCAGCGCCTCGTCGGAAATGTGCACGACGTCGAGCGGCTTGCCGGCCGCGCTCGCGACCAGTGCGGCGATCTCGTCGGTCGAGCGCAGCTCGGGGCCGGTCAGCGTATAGGTGCGGCTCTCGCTGCCGGCCGAAAGCAGGGCGGCGGCGGCAGCCTTTGCCGCATCGGCGCGGGCGAGGTGGGCGAGGCGGCCGTTGCCCGAGGACGAGTACCACTGCCCGGTCTCCAGCGCATGCGGCAGCGCCATGAACAGGTTTTCCATGTACCAGCCGTTGCGCAGGATCGTGTAGGGGATGCCGGTCGCCTTGATGGCGTTTTCGGTTCCGAGATGGTCGGGCGCGAACGGGATGACCGAGGTCTCCGGGCTCGGCATCGAGGTGTAGAGGATATGCTTGGCGCCGGCCTTCTTGGCAGCGGCCACGGCGGCCAGATGCTGGCTGAGGCGCTTGCCCGGCTGGTCGAGCGCGTCGGTGGAGATGATCAGGATACGGTCGGCGCCGGCAAAGGCCGTGTCGAGCGAGGCCGGGTCGTCGAAGTCGGCGACCCGCGCCTGCACGCCCTTGCCGACGTAATCGGAGAGCTTGGCCGTATCGCGGCTGGTGGCGATGATGTTGGCGGGCTCGACCTTGCCGGATGCGAGCAGCGCATCGAGCACGAGCTTGCCGAGTTGGCCGGTGGCGCCGGTCACGAGCAATGTATCGGACATGTCTTTTCCTTTTTCTCTGTGGTGCCAGCCGACGCTTGGGGAGGAAGGCAGCGCTGCCGGTTCGTGGTCTCTTTTTGAGAGTTGCTCTAATCTAGTAATCTGGTAAGAACTGTAAAGGAGGCAGTTTTTCCTGCTGTGGTTACAAAAAGGGTACCGTGCGATGAACAAGCTGACCGGTGATGTGAAGGGCAAGCGCGTGGCCATGGTTTGCGGCGTGCCGATGGATGTCGAGAACTGTCCGGTGCGCGACGTCATGGACAATATCGGCGGCAAGTGGAATTCGCTGATGATCCTGTCGCTCGCCGACGGTGACTTGCGGTTCTCCGAGCTGCGACGGCTGATCCCGGACATTTCCCAGCGCATGCTGACCCAGACGCTGCGCGACCTGCAGCGCGACGGCTATATCAGCCGCACCGTGTTTCCGACCCAGCCGCCGAGCGTGGAATATGCGCTCACCGATCTCGGGCGCTCGCTTCTGGGATTGCTGAAACATTTCGTCGACTGGTCGGTGGCCAACCACGGCGCCATCCGCTCGGCCCGCGATGTGTATGACGCCGCCCCTTGAGGCCGCGTCGATCTGGCCGGCCGCAGGGCCCGTGTTCAATTGTCTTACCCTTGGGCGCAGCGTGGCGTTTTCCTCGGGTTTGCCCCTCACCCTCTCCCCGCAAGCGGGGAGAGGGGACGAGATCGGCGGTTGCATCTTCACCTGGCATCTTGCGTCAGATGGCAGGCAAACGAGAGGCGCTGTCGCCGAACGAGCGGGTGCCGCGATGGTCCTTCTCCCCGTATACGGGGATAAGGTGCCGGCAGGCGGATGAGGGCGGACGCGTCCGACCACGCCCGCCGACGTTCTGCGCGACGTCATGCCTCGGCCATGCGTTCTTGCCGTAGCGCCTTGATTTTCCCTATAGTTTGCCGTGGAAATTGACGCAGCGCTTCGATCGCGCCAGGCCGGGAACGCATGAAGACATTGGATATCGGCATTGCGGGTGCTGGCCCGGCTGGGCTGGCGGCGGCGTTGATTTTGTCGCGGCAGGGCCACCGGGTGGAACTCATCGAGCGCTTCGGGCAAGCGTCTCCCGTTGGCTCCGGGCTGATGCTGCAGCCGACCGGCCTGACGGTGCTGAGCGCGCTTGGCCTGCTGCAGCCGATGCTCGGCCTCGGCCGCCGGATCGACCGGCTTTATGGCGCCGACGCGAAAACCGGCCGCACGGTGCTCGACGTGCGCTACGACGCGCTGGCCGGCGGCCGCTTTGGGCTGGGGGTGCAGCGCTCCGCGCTGTTCGGCCTGTTGCACGCGGCCGTCCTTGCGGCGGGCATTTCCGTTCGCACCGGCGTGACGCTGACGGCGGCGACGACCTCGGGGCGCAAGGCCGTGCTGAAGGATGCCTCGGGCGGTGTGGCCGGAGCGTATGACCTCGTCATCGACGCCACCGGCGCCCGCTCGGCAATCGCGGCACAGGCCGCAACGGCACCCACAGTGCGGGAGCTTGCCTATGGCGCCTTCTGGGCGACGCTCGACAGCGACGGCCTTGCCCATGATCCGACCGCGCTGACGCAGCGCTACGACCGCGCCAAGGTGATGATCGGCATCCTGCCGGCGGGCCGGGCAGAGCCCGAAGACCGCGAGCGCGTCGCCTTCTTCTGGAGCGTCAAGGTGGGCGATGCCGATGCCGTGAAGCGGGCGGGTCTGCAGACGTGGAAGGCGGGCATTCGCGCCCATTGGCCCGACTGCGGCCCCTTGCTCGACCAGATCGAGGATTGGGACCAGCTGTCGCTGGCGCGCTATTGCCACCGCACCATGCGTCCGCCGGTGGCGGGCCGCGTCGTCTTCGTCGGCGACAGCGCCCATTCGACCAGTCCGCAACTCGGTCAGGGTGCGAACATGGCGCTGATCGACGCGGCCACGCTTGCGCATGTGTTGTCGCTGAACGACGACGTTGACGCAGCGCTTGCCGCCTATGGCCGGGCGCGGCGTTACCACATTGGGCTGTTCCAGATGCTGTCTTTGGCCTTCACGCCCTTCTATCAGTCGGATTCAGCTGCCCTTGCCTGGGTGCGAGACCGGTTGGTGGCGACGATCGCGCGCGTTGCGCCGGCGCCGGCGCTGCTTGCCTCGATCGTCTCGGGCACGCTGATCGACCCCTTTGCAGCTGCCGGCCTGAAGGAATGCGACTGGGCTGCGGTCGCGGCCGAATTCGCTCGGCCGCGCGTGATAGAGGCGGCGCCATCACTGGCCTGAACCCGAGAGCCGTTTTAGAGCCATCCGCTATCCGCCTGGCGTTTCGCACGGCAATTTACCGTGTCGGGCTATATCCATCGGGACAGGCGAGAGGCATTGGGCTTGGCGTCGGAGGGCTGTATACGGTCAGCCCTCTCCGGCGATGCCGTGCCCCGATTCACCCCGATGACGAGGTCTTCCCATGCCCGATTGTGTGTCCGCCATTCTCGTGCATGTCGCCGACGTGGAGGCAGGGCTTACCTGGTACCAGCGCGCCTTTCCGCGCGCCGAACGGCAGCGCCTGCCTGCCTTCGATTTCGAGTATCTGAAGATCGGCTCGATCCATCTGGAAATCGTGCCGGCGGACGAGAAAGTGGCAAGCGGTGCTGCCGGCTCGGTCGTCTATTGGCAGGTCGAGGATTTCGATCGGGCGCTTTCGCATTTCAACGCCATCGGCGCTCCGCTCTATCGCGGACCGCTCGAAATCGAGGACGATCTGTGGATGTGCCAGGTGCGCGACCCCTGGGGCAATTGCATCGGTTTGCGCGGGCCGCGCGGTGGCGCGCAGGCGGCATGAGCGGGTCGTTTCGCCGCTCGTAAAATGAGTCGCGAAAGTCTCGTATCTCTCTGTTATCGGTCCCTTTTCGCGACGCTATGCGGCCTTCGATTCGAGCCCCTGCAGGGCGCGGGTCAGCGCATCGAAACAGGTGGGATCGAGGCCGGTTCCGACATCTTCGGCCATGATCGCGAGCGCCTTTGCGGCCGGCATGGCAGCCCGGTAAGGTCGATCGGCCGTCAGGGCATCGAAGATGTCGGCGACGGTGACGATGCGCGTTTCGAGGTCGAGCGCGCTGCCGGTAAGCCCATCGGGATAGCCGCTGCCATCGAGCTTCTCATGATGGTTGCGAGCGATGGTGGCGAGCCTCCTGAAGGCGTCGATGCGCTCCAGGATCGCGGCGCCGAGATTGGGGTGGCTCTTCATCGCCGACCATTCCTGCGGGTCGAGCTTGGCCGGCTTGTCCAGCACCTCGTTGGAAACGCCGAGTTTGCCGATGTCGTGCAGCAACGCACCGCGCACCAGCCAGCGCTTGCGGGCGCGGCTGAAGCCGAGCTCGGTGGCGATCAGGTCGGCAAACAGCGCAACCCGCTTGCTGTGACCGCTGGTGAACGGGCTCTTGGCATCGATGACCTGGGCGAAGCCGTCGGCGATGTCGTCGAGCAGGTCCTCATCGACATCGCGTGCGAACCCGGCAGGCTCTAGCGCGAAGACGCGGCTGTCCAGTTGCGGATCGGCCAGCGCCGACCAGAAATCCGGGGCGGCTGCGACGTCCTTGAAGACGGACGCGAGATCCGGATCGAACCATTTTCCGGCACGCCGCCGCACTTCGCGGCAGGCTGCGTTGCGCCCTGATGTAATGAAGAAGACATCGACGACCTGGGCGAGAAGCGCGATACGCGCCAAGAGCGAAATCTCCGTGCCCTTGCGCCCGAGCGGCTGGCCGCGTCCGTCCCAATGTTCGTCGAGGTCGAGGATGGCCTGCGCGACCGGCTCGGAAAAACGCATGCGCCGCGCGATCTCGGCGCCGCGTTCGCAGCGCGTTTCGATCAGTTCGCGGTCGATCTTGCCGCCGCTGATCGCCAGTTTCAGCACCGTGCGCAGCTTGACGGCGAGGCCGGAGCGCACGGCGGTGTTGGCGGCGATGAAGCCGAGGACCTGCGTGAGGCTGTTGTCGATCAGCTTGACGTTGCGCTTGAAATTATGGTCGCTGGTGGCAAACAGCTTGCAGATACGGGCTGCGTTGCTGCTGCAGCCGAGATCCTTCAAGAGCAGCGTGTAATAGAGATCGTGTTTCTCCGCGTCGGAAAGGCCGAGCTTTTCGCCGAGGTGCATGCCGATCCAGCAGCAGCGCACGCTATGGCCGGCCGGCTGGCCGTCCGTGAGGTCAAGCGCGTAGCTGAGCGCGCTGACGATCTCCGCCAGCCGCAGCGTCTGCGGCCGGCGTTCAAGCCCGGAAATTCCTGCCATGCGTCCCGCAATCCCCAATCCCCAATCCCTGCAGCCGATCCTTAGCTGCCAAGGGGTTAAGGCCCGCTTAGTGTGGGCGGCGGGAGGCGCTCAAGGCCGGCCCTATGCGGCCCGGCGGACATCTTCCCGGCCAAGGGCGAATTCGACGGCGGCGTCGGCGTGGATCGCGGTGGAATCGAAGCCCGGCAGCGGCAGCGCCTTCGGGTCGAGGATCAGGCAGATCTCGGTGCAGCCGAGGATGACGGCGTCGGCCCCTTCGGCCTCTGCCTTGTCGATCAGTTCGACCAGCGCCCGGCGCGACGTGCCGAGCACCTTGCCGGCGCATAGCTCATCGAAGATGACGTTGTGCGTGAGCGTGCGGCCGTCGGCATCCGGCACCATCACCTCGATGCCGTGGCTCTTCATGCGCTCGGCGTAGAAACCGTGCTCCATGGTGTAACGGGTTGCAAGCAGCAGCGGCTTGCGAATGCCGGCGGCCTTCAGACGGTGGGCCGTCTCGTCGATGATGTTGATCAGGGGAATGTCGATTGCCGCCTGCACCGCGTCGGCGATCAGGTGCATGGTGTTGGTGCAGATCAGCACGCAGTCGGCGCCGGCCCTTTCCAGTCCGCGGGCCACGTCGGCGAGCCTTGCCGCGGCATCGTCCCAGCGGCCCGATTTCTGCAGGTCGACGATCGACTGGAAGTCGACGGAGTGCAGCAGCACCTCGGCCGAATGCAGCCCGCCCAGCCGCTCGCGCACGGCCTCGTTGACCATGCGATAATAGACCACCGAGCTTTCGAAGCTCATGCCGCCGATAAGGCCGATCTTGCGCATCTGCATCATCTTCCTGTCTGCTCCTGTCGGCGTCCGCGTCGAGGCGGCCGCTTGTTTTGCCATGGGGGAGACTATGCCCGATCCCGATCCGCAATGGTGCGCTTTGAGGGTGCTGGAAATGCGGGTTGGCGCAAATCATTTGCGCAGGGTTCGCCTCTGGTGCAAACTTGAGGCGTAGATAGCAAATCACATGGGAGAGGTGCGCGTGATCGACGAGAGAGACCGGAAGCTCCTGGGGCTGTTGCAGCAGGATGGAAGCATGCCCGTCGGCGAACTGGCCGACCGGGTGAACCTTTCGCTTTCGGCCTGTTCGCGCCGCATCCAGCGGCTGGAGGAGGCGGGCTACATCGCCCGGCGGATCGTCGTTCTCGACCGGGAGCGCATGGGCGTGCCGACCACCGTGTTCGCGATGATCAAGACCGCGCATCATTCCGATGAGTGGATCGAGGCGTTTCGCAGGGCGATCAGCGACATTCCCGAGATCGTCGAGGCGCATCGCCTGACCGGCAACTACGACTATATAGTCAAGGTGGTGCTGCCGCGGGTCGAGCACTACGACGTCGTCTACAAGCAGATCGTGCGCAAGGTGGAACTGTTCGACGTCTCCGCCTCGATCTCGATGGAGATCCTGAAGAGCGGTACGGCGGTGCCGGTCGACTATGCGGAGTAGACGGCGCGCTTCGCGGGCGGGACGTCCCTAGGACTGGATCAGGATGACGAGGGTTTCCGGCAGGACGCCATCATACTCCATCGCATCCGCCGCCGCCTTCGTCTGCATGAAGGCGTTCAGCTTGTCCATGTCGGCGACATCCATGACCAGACCGACGCGGTTGGACCTCTGCGGATCGACGAATGTCCTGATGTTGGTGACGCCGATCGGTCCGAAGACTTCCTTGCGGCGCGGCGATGCCAGCCAGTGGCTGGCGTCCTTGACATCGTGATGGACCATGATGGTCGGCATGACATCCTCCCTTGCGGATCAGCGGTGCAATCCGGTCACCTTTATCTCCAGCCTTCGACTTTTGTGCCTTCATGAATGTGGCTGTTTTCTGCCGGCAATCCGAAAGATAGGCCGGCCACCGCTTCGGATTAATTCGAAAGCCTGACGCCGGGGGCCGTTCGTAATGCCGTGGGTTTGGGCGGCCCCGTCCGGGGCCGCCATGCTCTGGTGGGCAGGCACGCGTGCAACTGGCACCGATCGCCCGGCCCAATGCCTTCGTCCGGTTGGTGTGCTTCAGACGAGGTTGGTTTCGACGTCGATGTTGCCGTGGGTTGCCTTGGAATAGGGGCAGATGGCGTGGGCGGCGTGGATCAGGTCATGGGCGACGTCGCGGTCGAGATCCGGCAGGCTGACGTTGAGGCGGGCGCGCAGGAAATAGGAGCCGTCATTGACGTTGAGGTCGATCTCGGTGTCGACGGCAAGGCCTGCCGGAAGCTTGATCTTCTTCTGCGCGGCGGCGACCTCGATCGCGCCGATGTAACAGGCCGACCATGCGGCGCCGAACAGGTTTTCGGCGGCCGGGTGGGGCTGGCTCAGCTTGAGGGCAAGCATGCCGTCCTGGCTCTCGATGCCGCCGTTACGGCCGCCGGTGTTGTGGGTCTTGCCGGTGAAAAGAAGCTTCTCGGTCATGATGGTGTCCTTTATGGTTTGTTTGATCGTATCCGCTTTAATCGGATGCGCTGTTAATAGTCCTGTTGCTGCGCCATGTCAACAGTGTTGCGATTTAATCGGATGCGATCTATATAATGAGGCGGTGAACAGCACATTGAAAGAGGTTATGCCGATGCCCACGTCCCCGACCGCAGATGCAGCGCAAACCGATCAAACGCCCGCAGCGCAGACAGCGGCCGGCGGCAGGTCGCTTTCGAACTTCCTGTGCTTTGCCGTCTACTCCGCCAATCTGGCTTTCGGTCGCGCCTACAAGCCGATCCTCGACAAGCTCGGCCTGACCTACACGCAATATGTGACGCTGGTGGCGCTTTCGGAGGAAGACGAGCAGACGGTCGGCACGCTTGGCGAAAAGCTCTTCCTGGAATCCAACACGCTGACGCCCATCCTGAAGAAGCTGGAGGCCGAAGGCTACCTGCAGCGCCGGCGCGATCCGGCCGACGAACGCCAGGTGCGCGTGACGCTGACGCCGGCCGGGCGGGCGCTGGTCGAACTCGACCCCGGCGCGCCGCTGACAGAGGCAACCGGTCTTGGAGACGACTTTCCGGTCGTGCAGAAGACGGTGGCGACGTTGCGCGACAATCTCCTGAAGGCGACGCAGCCAGGTCCAGCAAAGGGGTGAGGGCGGCAGCTGCTGCGGGCTCGTCTAGAGAGCCTGGGGCACAAGGTCCGGTTTTCGTTTGGGCGAGTGCCGGCGATCTGCCGCCGTTCAGGCCGCGAGTTCGGTAAAAGTCAGCCGGAAGCAGGCTCCGCCGCTCGGCGAGGCCAGAATGCGGATCTGCGCACCGTGGCGCTCTACGATCTGGAGAACCAGGTTCAGGCCGAGACCGGCGCCGCGATCACGCGGCTTCAGCCGATGAAATGGCTCGAAGACACGCTCCCGCTCGGCTTCGGGGATGCCGGGCCCGTCATCGCTGATCTCGATTGCGAAACCGCTCTTTACCCGCACGACGATCGAACCCTGGTTTCCGCCATGCTCGATGGCATTCTGGATCAGATTGGTGATGGCGCGCGTCAGCGACGCCGCGTCTGCCTGGATCGGCGCGTGCTCGACCTCCGGCTCGAAGGAGAGCTCGTAACCCTGGTCGATTGCAAGCGGCGCAAGCTCGGCTGCAACATCCCGGCTGAGCGTAACGAGATCGACCGGCTTGAGCGGCCCGGCATTGGCTTCGAGCCGCTGCAGGTCGAGCAATTGTTCGGCGAGCCCCGAGATCCGCTCGCAGTCGGCCATCAGCCGATCGCGATCGGCGCCCGGTGCGAGCTTATCGAGCCGTGCCTGCAGGATCGCCACCGGCGTTCGGATCTCGTGCGCCGCATCGAGGATGAAACGCTGGTGGCGATCATAGGCAAGGTCGAGCCGGCCGAGCGCGCCGTTGATGCCCTGGACGAGGGGGCGGACCTCGCTCGGAATGGCCGTCTCCGTCAGCCTGTAGCTGCGCCTGGCGATATCGATCCCGTCGGTTTCGCGCGCCAGCTGCGCGATGCCCCTGATCGCCCGGTTGACGATGAGGGGGACTCCGATCACCGTGACGATCGCAAGCAGCACCAGCATCGGGGCGAGCGACAACCTCGAAAATGTCAGGATCAGGAACGGCGCGCTTAAAAGTTCGCCCTGTCCGAAGACGGTGAAGTCGCCGGCCGGGCTCGAGCGGCGCCTGAGCACGGCAAGATAGGGCGAGGGATCGCCGACATCCCGGATATCGGAATAGGTCATCCGGTTGAGCGTCTGGCTGATGCCCTTGTAGATTTCCGGCACCGAGCCGAGCTGAAGGATCTCGCCGCGGTCGCTGCGGGCGATGAACCAGAAATCCTTCTGCCTGGCGCGCACATCCGCCAGCGCGACGGTTTGCGCAAAGGCGAGCGTGCCGTCCTGCCCACGCTCGATGGCTGAAAACGCCGTCTCGACCGGTGCCGGGCCGATAAGCACGCCGCCCTCGTCGGCCATGACCAGGAGGGTGACGAAGGAGAGGCCGAACAGGAGAAGGATCGCCAGCTGCAGCACCAGCAGCTGCGCGATCAACCGTTGCTTGAGGGACCGGGGCCAGAGCTTTCTCACCATCTGCATCCCATTGATAGAAAGGCCGTGCGGCGTATCCGCTGACACCCGTTCGAGCGGCTGATGCCGCTTTTTTCTGCATGACGAGATTTGCAAACACTAGATTGTGCGGACATTACGCGCAGGCGCCTGCCAGCATCAGGCAGACATCAGAGCCGGACGAGATGGAGGATGAGCAGGAAGGCGGCGTTTGATGCGCGGGCGAAGAGCATCGCAGTCCACCACCCTATTGCAGGGCTGCGCCAAGCGCCATGCCCGATTTTGCAAGGGCGACATGCGAAGCCGGAGGTTGTGTTGGCGCGCGCGTGCTCCACATTTGAGAAACGTCAAATCAGGATCAGCACCATGCAGGACAGGCATCATATCGTCGTCGTCGGTGGAGGGTTCGGCGGGCTGCAGCTCGTCAACGGTCTTGCGGGCGCGCCGGTGCGCATCACGCTGATCGACCGGCGCAACCATCACCTGTTCCAGCCGCTGCTCTATCAGGTCGCGACCACCTTGATCGCCACCTCCGAAATTGCCTGGCCGATCCGCAACCTCTATCGCGACCGGCCGGAAGTGACGACGCTGCTCGGCGAGGTCACCGGCGTCGATGCCGCTGACAAGACGGTCTTGCTCAAGGGCGGGCAGGCGATCGGCTACGATACGCTCGTGATCGCGACCGGCGCCACCCATGCCTATTTCGGCCATGACGAATGGGAACCGGTGGCGCCGGGCCTGAAGACGCTGGAGGATGCGACCACCATCCGTCGCCGGGTGCTGCTCGCCTTCGAACAGGCGGAGCTCGAGGAAGACCCTGCGATCCGCGAGGCGCTCCTGACCTTCACCGTCATCGGCGCCGGGCCGACTGGCGTCGAGCTTGCCGGCATCATCGCCGAGATGGCGCACAGCACGCTGCCGTCGGAGTTTCGCCGCATCGACACGCGCAAGGCCCGGGTGATCCTGGTGGAGGCGGGGCCGCGCATTCTGGCCGCCTTCAGCGAGGACCTGTCCGACTATGCCCGGCGCGAACTGGAGCGGCTGGGCGTGGAGGTGCGCACCGGTACGCCGGTGACGGCCTGCACGGCACAAGGGGTGACGATAGGCGACACGTTCGTCGCCAGCCGCACGCTCGTCTGGGCGGCCGGCGTCCAGGCTTCGCCCGCCGCCCGCTGGCTCGGCATAGCCGAGGACCGCGCCGGCCGCGCGATCATCGGCGCCGATCTCCAGGCGCCCGGCCATGACGATATCTTCGTGATCGGCGACACGGCTTCCGTCACCTATGACGGCGGCAAGCCGGTGCCGGGCATAGCACCCGCCGCCAAGCAGCAGGGCGCCTACGTCGCCAAGGTCCTCCGCGCGCGCCTCTCAGGCGGAAAATCGCCCGGCGATTTTCGCTATCGCCATCAGGGGAGCCTGGCCACGATCGGCCGGCGGGCGGCGATCATCGATTTCGGCCGCTTCAAGCTCAAGGGCGCGCTTGCGTGGTGGATCTGGGGCATCGCCCACATCTACTTCCTGATCGGCACCCGCAGCCGCTTTGCCGTCGCCTGGAGCTGGTTCTGGACCTATCTCAGCGGCCAGCACAGCGCCCGGCTGATCACCCAGAAGGAGACGCTGAGGGAAAAGGACTGAGGCCGACCGCGGCGGCCACCTGTGCGGCGGATCGGGAGATCCCGCGTCGACATGCCGACCCCGTGCGCCGCAGGCCGTTCTTTCCCTGGCGCGTTGGCCCGACCGTGTCTCTACGAGCCTGCCGCCCGGCAAATGAGCGGGAAAAGCCATCGGGGGGCACAGACATCGGGAACACCCTTCGCCTTGGGCTCAAGCGCACTCGGACCTGGCCGCTATCGGCATCTCGCTCTCTGGGGTGACGTGACGTCAGGCACGGCCCATCGATGTGCCACGGGAAGATTTTCTGCAATTATCCCTTGCATTTAATGAGACTGTGCTAATCTCCTCACATGCTGATTCAGCCTGCTGTTGGGGAGACATGATGTCCGAGGCCGTTCATCCCGTTGCCGTCCATCACCTTCCAGCGTTCATCACGGCGCCCGGCCAGACGGATGTGCTGCTCAATGTCGTCGCGGTTTTCCTGCTCGTGGCGATTTTCGGTCTCGGCACACTTTATCTGCGGCTGCACTCCCTGCCGGAGGTCATGGCGCACAAGACCAACAAGATCCAGCTCGAACTGGTGGCGGTCTTGGCGTTGCTCTCGCTGTTGACCCACAACAACCTTCTCTGGGGGGCAGCGCTGCTCCTGGCCCTGATCGACCTGCCCGATTTTTCCTCCCCGCTGTCGTCGATTGCGCGATCGCTGGAGCGTCTTGCCGGCAAGGCGGACCCACCGACGGTGCCGGAGCGCGATGTGGTGGAGGGGAACGGGCCGGAAACGGCGCACGGACCGGCCGTGCCGGTTCATCCGTCGATCGAAGGGAAGGCATGATCCATGTTCGAGTTTCTGCTTTGCTCGCTTTTGACGATCTTCCCGGATTATCTCTTCCGCCGCTATGGACAGGGCAAGCGGCTTGGCCGCGAGATCACCATCTATTCCGTCTGGTTCGAGTTGCGCTGGGGCATTACCGCCTGCATCGTGCTGACGATCTCGCTGATCACGCTCATCTTCTACTTCCACCCGTCGACCAAGAACGTCACGTCGGCATTCCGCACCGTGGCGATCCTGCCGGAGGCGGGCGGCCGCGTTTCGGAGATCTACGCCACCCGTTTCGAGAAGGTGAAGGCCGGCCAGCCGCTGTTCAAGCTGGATAGCACCGAGGAGGAGGCGACCGCCGAACTTGCCCGCCGCCAGATTGCCGAGGTCGACGCCCAGATGGCCGTGACGCGCACGGAACTTGTCGCCGCCGACGGCGCGATCGTCCAGGCGGAAGCCGCGGTGAAGCAGGCGCAAGACGAATACGATACCCAGGTCGAGCTGAACCGGCTCAACGCCAACGTCGTCGCCCGCCGTGAAATCGAGCGCCGGCAAGTGGCACTCGAAGGACGAAAGGGCGCGCTCACGGCCGCCGTATCGAGCAAGCAGACACTGGAGACGAAGATCAATTCGTTGCTGCCGTCACAAAAGGCCACGGCCGAAGCCAACTTGACGCAGGCCGAAGTCGACATCGGCAAGACCACGGTTCGTGCCGGCGTGTCCGGCACCTTGCAGCAATTCACCCTCAGGATCGGCGAGGTGGTCAACCCATTGTTGCGGCCAGCGGGCGTTCTGGTTCCGGAAGACGCGGGCCGCGCGCGACTTGTCGCCGGCTTCGGGCAGATCGAGGCGCAGGTGATGAAGGTCGGCATGATCGGCGAGGCCACCTGCATCGGCAAGCCCTTCACCATCATCCCCCTTGTCGTGACCGAAGTGCAGGACGTGATCGCGGCCGGCCAGATCCGGGCAAGCGACCAGCTCGTCGACGTCACGCAGATCTCTCAACCGGGCACGCTGACCGTGGTGATGGAGCCGCTCTATCCCGGGGTGCTTGATGACGTGCCGCCCGGCAGCAGCTGCATCGCCAATGCCTACACCAGCAATCACGACAAACTGGACGAGCCGGGGATCAGCACCGTGCGCTGGGCCTATCTGCACGGGGTCGATGCCGTGGGCCTCGTCCACGCCATGATCCTGCGGATACAGGCGCTGATGCTGCCGGTGCAGACGCTGGTGCTTGGCGGACACTAGGTTTCGAGAAAAATCCGCGGGCAGTCTTGCGTCAGGAAACGGGCGGGAGCGGGACGGCAGTGCGTTGCCGTGATCGCGCTCGAAGCGGGAAGACATCCGGTCTTGGCCGATGTCGCCAATCCCTGATTGCGGCTTGACGGGATGCTCCCGTTTTCTGAAAATCCATTGTTTCGGCCGGCGCCGTGCCTGCCCGCAAGATGGGATGAGCCGCATGGACAAGGCAGTGGATGCATTCATCGACGACAAGGTGCAGCCCGAGCATCGGCCCGTTGTCGAGGCTTTCCGGGCACTGATCCGCAAGGTGGCGCCTGAGCTTAAGGAAGGCATGCGCGGCGGCACCGAGGCCTATTACGGCATACCGGTGTACAGGCTGAAGCGCGATATCATCGGGATCAGCCCCACCAAGAAGGGCGTCAATTTCGCCTTCGCGAAGGGCGTGCTGATCGACGACCGCCACGGCCTGCTTCAGGGCCTCGGCAAGGTCAACCGCAATGTCTTCGTGCGCAATCTGGACGAATTCAACGCGGAGGCTCTCGCCGACTATATCGGGCAGGCGGTGAAGATCGACCTCGCCTGAGGCGCATTGCGGTCGCCGGGCGCGCTGCTATTTCGAGGATCGCGCTGCCGCGCTGACGGCGAGGCGCATCGCGTCAGGTGTCCTTGCTCTTTGCCGCCTTTGCCCGGCTGCCCGCCGGCGCTTTCTTCTTCTTTGCGTCGGCCTTGGCCCTGTTGAATTCGATGGCGGCACGGATCAGGTTCTGGAAAGCCGGCTCATCGATTTCGTCGCTCTGGAACAGGTCGATCGCCCGCCAGACCTTGCCGTTGAGCCCGTTGTTGAACAGGTTTTCGGGGTCGGGCAGGCTGGCGCCATGCGAAAAGGTCAGCTTCACCTTGTCCTTGTGGGCGTTGCCGACGGCGATGATGCCACCCAGCGACCACACCGGGCTCCCCATCCACTTCCATTCCTCGACAATATCCTTGTCGACCGCAAGGATGCTCTTGCGAAGGCTGGCGAGCGTCTTGCCGCGCCAGTCGCCGGTGTCAGCATTCAGGTCGGCAATCAGCTGGTCGATATGTTCGGATGCATTCATGGGGGCTCGCTCCTCCGCTTCCCGGCTTCTTCCGGCCCGGCGGAACGGCCGCCGTCGAGCCTGGTCGCGCACGCGGTCGAACCTGGCGCAACCGAGAAGGCACAATGCCTCAAATCGCATCCAAATCAAGGCATTGCATCGTCGGGCATCATCCGCCTTCAGCCTTCGCCACCCTGAGGCACCGCCATCGTCCAGGGCTGCCAGACCTCGTCGGCCACGCCCCCATGGCGACGGTAGAAGCGCTTGGCCGGCTCATTGCCGGCAAGCACGGTCCAGTTGATACGCGGAGCGCCGATCGAGGCGGCATGGCGCTTGAGCGCCGCGATCAACGCGGCACCGGCGCCCGACGAGCGCGCGCCTTCCTCGACGAACAGCTCTTTCAGCACCAAGGTCGGCTTAAGGTCATAGGTCCAGGGGATGACATAGTGCACGGCGATGCCGACGACACGGCCGTCGACCTCGGCGGCGAGCACGCCGAAGCGCGGGGCATCACCAAGGCCATGGTCGATCAGGTCCTGTTCGGTGACCGCGAACGCGTCGATATAGCCCTCGAACACGGCGAGGCCGCGCATCAGCGCGAGCACCTCGGGCACGTCGCTGCGGTCGAACGGGCGGACGGAAAGCGTGTGCGTCATCGGGTTCCTCGAGGGCGTGGGGGGCGGCGGTGGTCGTAGCGGCTACCTTGGCGTGTTTCGACGCATCCGCCAAGGCCGCCATTCGGCGGCCCGTCCGTCGCATCCTTGCCGTCGTCAGGCGGCCAGCACCTGCTTCGGTTCGCCGGGGGCAGCACCTGATGCGAAGGCAAAGCCTTCGTCTTCCCAGCCGGTGATGCCGCCGATCATGATCTTCACCGGCCGTCCGAGGCGGGCGATCTTCAGCGCCGCCTGGTCGGCGCCATTGCAATGCGGCCCGGCGCAATAGGCGACGAACAGGGTGCCGGCCGGCCAGGCGGTCATGCGCTCGGCGGTGATTTCGCGGTGGGGCAGGTGGATCGCGCCGGGCACATGGCGGCGGGCATAGGCAGCCTCGGTTCCGACCGCGTGCAGCAGCACGAAATCCTGCTCGCCGCTCTGGAGCGCGTGGGCGACATCGGCGCAATCGGTTTCGACGCTCAAGCGCCCGGCGAAATGGGCAATGGCGATCTCGGGGGCTGCGGCTGGGGTTTCGGTGACGTAGCTCATCATGCTCTCCTGTGGCTGCGGGCTTTCGGCGTTGACGCGGAGAGATGTAGCAGCGCGCGGAAAACGCTGGCAGATGGCAAGTTTGCCATATATGCTCAAGATCATGCCAAAACCGTTTGCCGCTTCACAATCATCCGCCAATCCGGCACCCGCCAACCCCCTTGTCGTCGCGCTCGCCTATGATGGTCTCTGCACCTTCGAGTTCGGCGTGGCGGTGGAGCTGTTCGGCCTGCCGCGGCCCGAAATGGGCGAGGGCTGGTATCGCTTTGCCGTTGCCGCCATCGAGCCGGGGGAACTGAGGGCCACCGGCGGCATCCGGATGATGGCGGACGGCGGGCTCGACCTGCTGGCGCAGGCCGGAACCATTATCGTGCCCGGCTGGCGCGGCGCCGATACGCCCGTGCCGGAGGCGCTGTGCGAGGCGCTGAGGGCAGCCCATGCCCGCGGCGCGCGGGTGCTTTCCATCTGCTCCGGCGTCTTCGTTCTGGCGGCCGCGGGCCTTCTGTCCGGGCGCAGGGCCACGACCCATTGGCGCTACACCGACAAGCTGAAGGCGCTCTATCCCGATGTCGAGGTGGTGCCCGACGTGCTCTATGTCGATGGCGGCACGGTGCTGACGTCGGCGGGCAGTGCCGCCGGCATCGACCTCTGCCTGCACCTGATCCGCCGCGACTTCGGCAGCGAGGCGGCCAACCGGGTGGCGCGCCGTCTCGTTGTGCCGCCGCACCGCGATGGCGGGCAGGCGCAATTTATCGAAAGGGCGGTGCCCGAGGTGCACGAGAGCGCGCGCCTCGGGCCGCTGATCGACCGGATGCGTGCCGAACTCGGCAAGGACTTCCCGATCGCGGTTCTCGCCCGATCCGTGGGCATGAGCGAGCGCACCTTCCTGCGCCGCTTCGAGGCGGCCACCGGCACGACGCCGGCGCGCTGGCTGCTCGGCGAGCGGCTGGCGCGGGCGCGGCAATTGCTGGAGGAAAGCACGTTCGGTATCGAGCAGATCGCCGACATTGCCGGCTTCGGCTCGACCCAGACGCTGCGCCACCACTTTCGCCAGCAGCTGTCGACGACGCCTGCCGCCTACCGCGCGACGTTCGGGCGGATGCCCACTGCCGGCGATGCGCCTGCCGACGCGCCTGCAATGGCGGGTGCACGATGATCTGTCCTGCTTTGGCCGCGGGCTGCAGGTTGGCGCCGGAAATTCCCGTAGCATTCATCTGACTGCGCAGCGGCGCGGTGTGCAGCCACTGCCCACACGGTCGACGAAAAGGCCCCCATCGATGGCGATGGGGGCCTTTCTCCGCAATCGGTTATTTGTAACCGGGACGGTTACTTGGGATCGCCGCCGCCACCGATCCCCAGGCCGATATCCTTCTTCGGATATTTGACGAAGGTCGCGGCGTGTTGGGCCTGCAGCTGCAGAATGGGGCCGTAGAGCCATTCATAGTCGCCGTTGCTGCGGGTAATGCGCTCCTTGGGGTCGCGATAGATATCGAAGATCCAGGGGGCGACGCCGACCGGCACGAAGGTCGACATGCTGATATTGGCAAAGGGCTGATCGTACTGGATGACCTTGAAGTAGCCCTTGAAATTCTCCCAGCGGATGGCCGAGAAATCAGCCTGATTGTAGGAGAACACGGCCTGGCGGGATGTCTGGCCATCGTCTGCGAGCAGGAAGCTGCTCTGGTCGACACCGTCGATGTAACGCTCCGTCGGGATCTTGTCCTTGATGCCGGCAAGCGCCAGCGATGTGTTGAACAGGTCCATCAGGTCGAACAGGCCGTCGCTGATGCGTCCGCCCTTGATCATGCCCGGCCAGTAGGCAATGCCTGGCACGCGCACGCCGCCTTCCCAGGTCGTTCCCTTGCCGGAGCGGAACGGCGTGAAGCCGGAGTCGGGGTAGCTGTCTTCCTCAGGCCCGTTGTCGGAGGTGAAAAACACGAAGGTATTGTCGGCCTGTCCGCTTTCCTGGAGGGTTTTCGTCAGGCGCCCGACGATGTCGTCGACTTCGACCACGGCGTCGCGATAGGGCAGCTTGGCAGGGCTGCGGCCTTCATAACCATCGCCGGCGTAGTTGTCGAAATGGACCTTGGCGAAGGCATGGATCAGGTAGAACGGCTTGTTGTCCTTGGCCGCGCGCTTGATGAAATCCACCGACCAGTTGGCAAAGTCCTGGTCGACATTGCCCATCTGCTTCTGGGTTTCGAGCGGGTAGACGATCTTGAGGTCGCCGCCCTTCTTGCCCTCGACCACGCCGTTGTACTCGCTGAGGCTCTTGAACGTCTCCAGGCGCTGCGGGTCGAGCATCAGCTGCGAATATTTCCGGCTGTCCATATACTGGGTGTATTCGCTGACAACAGACAGGAAGCCGTGGAACTCGTCATAGCCGACGTCCTGCGGCTGCATGCCCTTGGCTTCGCCGATGTGCCACTTGCCGGAAAGGCCGGTGACGTAGCCGTTCTCGCTCAACAGTTTCGCAGCCGAAACTTCGTCGGCCCAGGGGTTCTTGGTCGGATGGTCGCTGGCCAGCAGCGGGCGGGTGAGGCCGCTGCGCGCCGGAATGCGGCCCGTCATCAGTGCCGCGCGCGAGGGCGTGCACACCGGCGTTGCATAGGCCGACGTCAGCTTCAGCCCGTCGGTTGCCAGCTTGTCGATGTTCGGCGTCGGTGCTCCGAGCATGGCTCCGCCGCCGAAGGCGCCAAGGTCGCCATAGCCGAGATCGTCGACGAGCAGGATCAGGATGTTGGGCTTGCGCCCGGTTCTCGTTTCAAACTCGCGCAGACGGTCGAGCGCGGACTGTTCCTGGGCCGGACGGGGAATGACCGGCTCGAGATAATCGGCTGTTCTGACGGTGCGGTCCCAGCCCTTGGCTTCCTGGGCGTGGGACGTGTTGGCAAGCAGGGTGAATGAGGCTGCCAGTGAACAAGAGAGAATATGCTTTAAGGCCTTCATCAATCGTACTCCTCATTGGTGTCCGGGATTGTCGATGGCATTGCGAACGTTTTTGATCTGTACAGGCACCGGGCCGGTGCCGGCTTGAGGCAATGCTCGCGCCGCAGCGCAAGCGGCTGGCCGGGCCCGCTCTCTTCAACGCCCCGGCATGACGGCGGCGGGCATTTCATCGCTGCCACCGGGCCACGCTTGCGAGATGCAGCGAGAATGCCCGAACCAGACACAAATCCCCCGGTTCGCGTAAGTACGTAACAGTTAAAATACGCATGAACGCCAGGGAGCTGCGAGCGCATGGGCGTGCTCTTAGTCGCGGCGTCAGATTGCAGCGATGCGACCGCCGCGGGCACTGACGTTCAGCCGCAAGCGGATAGGACCATGGAAGAGTGGTGCAAAGTCTCCGGCATGACGTTCCTCCTCAATCGTCGCAATGAGACGTCGGAATGCTCACCCGTAATTCTGGGTAGCTTCCGCTCCGACTTTATCCTTGTGTTGTCGAAAAATTGTCTGAGACTATACAATTGGGCCCTGGGGCGGGGGATTTCATTTGCGAACAATACCATCGGAAGCTGCGTTTTATCTTGCCAATACCGGCTGGTTGAGCCGGATCCCAAAGGCGTTTCAAGATGAAATCCTGGACGCCTGCCTCTGCTACGAGCTGGATCCGGGGCAGGCGATCGCCCATGGTGGCGACGAGAGCGGCGGCATGTTCGGTATCGTCTCCGGTGCCGCCTGCGTCTATTCGGCCGTCGGGTCGTCAGATGGGCCGCTGATCCACATTGCCGGCGCAGCCTTCTGGTTCGGGATTTTCCCCGTCACCAATGGCCAGCCCCGGATGATTTCGGTGACCGCACAGACACGGTGCCAGGTTGCAAGAATGCCCCAGGCCGCCCTCCAGAGCCTGCTCGAGCGTAAGCCCGAAATGTGGCGATGGCTGAGTTTGCTGTCGCTCGAGAGTGCAAGGCTGGCGGTGCAGGCGCTGGCCGATGTGCTCATTCGCGACAATGAGCGGCGTTGCGCTGCCGTGCTTCTGCGGGTTGCCGGGTGCCGCGAGTGCGGCGATCAGCCGGCAAGCGCAATCCTGACGCAGGACGATCTGGCGGCGCTCAGCAATCTCTCCCGCCCGACTGTCAGCCTGGTCCTTCGCCATCTGGCCGAGCGTGGCTTGATTTCGCTCGGATACAGGGCGATCACCCTTCAGGCACCGGCCAAGCTTCGCCACTTCGTCGGCTGATGTCCCGATCTGACGCCTAGGCTTCCGATGGCGCCAGCCGGTCGCCGTCCTTGCGGAAGAACGATTTGAAGAACACGGCGTCTGGTGCCGCGCCAATGATCCTTGCGATCAGGGCCGTGGCGACGATGGCGAAGGCAAGCCGCCCGAAGAAGACGCTGGTGAAATCCGCGCCAAGTGCCACGACGACCAGCGTGTCCTCGACCAGGCTATGGCCGAAACCCATGAAGACGCAGGCGAGGAACACCTGTCGGGGTGCGACATTGGCGTCGCGCGCCTCGCGGATCAAGAGCGCGCCACCATAGGAGATGCCGAGAAGCACGCCGACGGCGGCAAAGGGCACCGTGTCCGTCTTGATGCCGGCGAGGCGGAAGAGCGGCGCCATGCCCCGGTTCATCCAAGCGAGGATGCCGACGATCTTGAGGATCTCGATCGTCCAGCTGAGGGCGAGGAGCACGACCAGCATGGTGGCGAGCGTCTTCAGCGTGCCGAGCGCGAAGGCGATCCAGCCGGCACCCTCGTTGGCCGGGATCCATGTCGGATCAAGCGGTGTGGCGAGCCAGCCGGTCAGCGCGAAGACCTGGTGGAGCAGGGCGGCAAAGACGAGGCCGCCGCCGATCCTGATGGCGCCGGTGACGAGGAAACTCGGTCCTGCCTTCTGGATGATGCGCTGCTCGATCGGGATCGCGTGCGCCACCAGCATGAGTGCTGAAAACACGGTCATGTCGGCGGTCGAAAGCTCCGAGACCGGCACCAGCGCGAAGACGACGACGACGGCACCCCAGATGCCGACCAGCAGGCCGGTCAGCCAGGCAAAGGCGAATTCCGGCGGCAGGCCGACGACGGTCATCAACGGCTCGAAGGCCGGCGCGATCGCCCGGATCACGCCGAGCTCCTGCAGGATGTGGGTGGCGATGGTGACCGGCACGATGATGCGCACCAGGTCCCAGTAGACTTCCAGGGTCGCGAGCGTCTTGCGGTGCAGGAGGATGAGAACGGTCATGGCGATGTCTCCTTGAATGTGTTGTCCAAGGACTAGCGCGGAGCCATTCGCAGTTGTGGTCAAAATATGCGAGTTTGTGCAATAAAATTGCACGGCGCCTTGATGCGCGCATACGATGGGCGCGGTGATGCGCGACGGCTATGGAGGGATGACATGGACCGGATCGACAGAAAGCTGCTGGCGCTCCTGCAAAAGGATGCCGCGCGAACCAATGCCGAACTCGCCGCCGAAGTCGGGCTTTCGCCGTCGAGCTGCCTGCGTCGCATCAGGCGGTTGAACGCGACAGGCGTGATCGACCGCGTCGTCGCGCTGCTCAATCCTGCCAAGGCGGGCAGATCGGTGAAGGCGATCATCACGGTCGAGCTGGAGCGCCACGGCGAACAATATGTGCGCCGCTTCCTCGACCTCGTCGCCAGGGAGCCGGCCGTCACCCAGGCCTATAGCGTCAGCGGGGCGATGGACGCGCTGTTGATGCTGCGGCTGAAGGACATGGAAGAACTCGACGCGCTGACCGAGCGGCTGTTTCGCGAGGAGAGCAATGTGGCGCGCTACTACACCACCTTCGTGATCCGCACGGGCAAGGAGACGACGGAAATACCGGTGTGAGCTCCGACATACCAAACTAGGCAGGCGCAAGGCGATCAATGACATTGTTTGCGGTGTACTTCACAACGTCTGCCCTATCGCTAAAGTGGTAGCGGAAGGAAAGCGATTTTCCGAACTCCTTAAGGTCGTCGGGCACAACATCCGCCAGCAGATACGTCCACCATTCCTCCTCCCAGCCCATCTGTTTTTCCCGGTGTTCATCTGGCTCAAATCTAAGGAATGTCCTTGCTTCCTCCAGCGTCAGCCTTCTCTGTTTAGCCTTCTTAAACAGGTCAGGACGCAGCAGTTTCATCATCACTAACCCGCCCATGATCGCACCGAGTTGAAGTTGGTTCTCCGGTGTGAGCCCAATGGCTAGAGCAAGAACCGTGAAAGCCCGCTCCAGGGTTCGGTAACTCATCTGCTCGTGCTGAACGAGCCGGATTATTGTTTCTGCCGATGCTTCAAGTGGGCTTTCTCGGTTGGAACGGATTCCGAGGTTCGTTGCCAAATGGTTTGCGTATTTGTGGAGGTCCGTACTTCTTCGACCTTCGCTCCCTTCGACATTGAGAATGGTGAGGTTGATAAATTTCTGAAGGTAGGCCGCAGCATCGATGTTGTTGCCATAGGCGTACCTAACTGAACCCTGAAGTTGCGTAAGATGAACGCCGAGCACGAAGTGGACGTTGGGCACTGCCATGAAATGCTTAATGCGTTCCAAAAGCGCCAACGCGAAATGCGGTTTGCAGCGGTCGAGTTCATCAAGAATGAAAATAAGCGGCTTTTGCTGCTCGCCCTCTGCCGGTGGTGTTAATGCACTAGCCAGGTTAGCCAAAGCATCGCGGAAGCTTGCAGCAGTTTCTTTTTGTTTTCGCGGTTGATCGAGTAGTTGGTCCATGTAGGCTTCTGCAGTGTTCTCTACCTCGTTGCCAATGTCTGCTCCGATGTCCTTAAGGTCATCCGAATTCGCGAGACCAGCCGTCGCGGCCCGGACGGCAACTTTTAGTCCAACCTTTGCTGTACCTTTGAGCAATACCGCACCCAGGTGGGTTGCTTTCTCCTTGAAGCTCTGAACAACTTGGCTTTTCGAAGAGGTCTTTCCCTCTGCCAGTTCCACGATTTCACGTGCCAACACGGCAAAGGCATCTTCCACGTAGTCATTTTCAAAGGCGTCAAAAAAGATGACTGGGTGCCCGCTTTTGCGTAGCTCGCCCGCCCACATCTTCAGGAATGTGGTTTTTCCCGAGCCCCATTGTCCGTCAAACGCGATGACTAGAGGGTCCTCCACTGTAGCCACAAGATGGGACATGCCGCTCGCAAGCGCTGCTCTGCCGAAGAGATCTTTTCCTGTTGCAAAACCTTCTTCATCGCCAACCTCCACGGGCGTGGGATATACTCTCATTCTCAACCTCCAAACGATTTGCCGCACGAGATTGCCACCTAGCGGTGAAGCCGGCAAGCGTTCACCCTTCGCTGAATTCCACTATGCATGGGATTAAACGTGCTGAGCGGTGAGTGACTTGTGCCTGGCGATTGATACGTGCCGGGGCAACTTGCCCCGGCACGGAAAGGCCTTCGCGCCCGCTCACTTCACTGCGGCGTTGCCGCCATCGGCGTAGAGGGCGGAGCCGGCGACGAAGCTGGCCATCGGGCTTGCCAGGAACAGGGCGGCCCGGGCGATCTCGTCGGGCTGGGCGATGCGCTTCATGGCATGCAGGCCGGCGGCCCACTCCTTCTGTTCGGCGCTGCCGCCCGCCGGCGTGTCGACGCCGCCCGGAAGCAGGGCGTTGGCGCGCACGCCGCTTGCGCCATAGTCGGCGGTGATGCCCTTGACGAGCCCCATCAGGCCGGCTTTCGCCGCGCCATAGGCGGCCATGCCGGGAATGCCGGCGCTGGTGCCGACGAAGGTGGAGGTGAAGACCAGCGATCCGCCACCGCGGTTCAGCATCGCCGGGATCTGGTGGCGGGCGCCGAGAAAGGCCGAGGTGAGGTTGGTGGCAAGCGTCTCCTGCCATTCGGCCGCGGTGATCTCGGCGACGGGCCGCATGGCGCCGACGGAGCCGGCATTGTTGATGGCGATATCGAGGCCGCCGAAGCGCTCGCGCGCAGCCTCCACCAGCCGGACATGGGTGGCTTCCTCGGTGACGTCGCCGCTGATTGCGATCGCTTCGCCGCCTTCGGCGCGGATCGCCTCGACCACCGCGGCAAGCGGTGCTTCACTGCGGGCGTTCAAAACCACCTTCGCCCCTTCGGCGGCAAAGAGCCTGGCGACCGCCCGGCCGATGCCCGAGGACGCGCCGGTGACGATAACGATCTTGTTGTGCAGCATGGACATGAACTTGCTCCTCTTGGTTGAGGGCCCTTGAGTATCTGCGGCACGGACGGGCGCCCACCCGATTTCCGATCGGCAAGGGCGCCGTGCATATTCGACCGGCTGCGGCTGTGGCATAGTCCGCTGCGTCGCGCGGCGCATGAGGAGGAACGGCATGCTGAAAACCTACAGCGGAAGCTGCCATTGCGGCGCCGTTCGCATCGAGGCGGATGTCGATATCAGCGCCGGGACGGGCAAGTGCAACTGCACGCTCTGCACCAAGATGCGGCTCTGGTCGGTGGCGGTGAAGCCTTCAGCCTTTCGGCTCGTCGCTGGTCAAGAGGCGCTGACGGACTATCGCGGTCGCAATCCGGTTGCCCATCATTTCTTCTGCAGCCATTGCAGCGTGCGTCCGTTTGAGCGGGTCGATACCCCGAACATGACCGGTCACACCTACTACAACATCAATGTCGCCTGTCTGGATGGCGTCGATATCGACGAACTGGCCGCCGCGCCTGTCACCTATTTCGACGGGCTCAACGATGCCTGGGGTTCGACGCCGTCAGAGGTCCGACATCTCTGACCCCTTGCAGAGTTCCGTTCCGGGTCCCGCCAGCGTCTTCAGGGCATTGAGCGTTTCGCGCAGCGCCCGGTCGAGGCGCTTGTCGCGGCGAAGCACGAGGGCGAAACGGCGCGACAGCGGTGGGGACAGCGGCCGCACGACCAGGCGTTCCCGATCGGTGGCGCGCAGCGCGATTTCCGGAACGAGGGCCGCGCCGAGGCCAACGGCGACCATTTCCTTGATCGCGTCGACGCTGCCGAGCGCCATGACCGGCTTGATGGCGGTGCCGCCAGCTGCCAGCCACTCATCGGTGATCCGGCGGGTATTGGCGCCGGGTTCGTAGAGGATCAGCGGCCGCTGCGCCAGGGTCTCGGGTGTTACTGTCTCGGGCAGGGCGGTTTGCGCAGGCGCGATGGCGACGAAGCGTTCGTCGAAGAGCGGCGTGATCTCGAAAATGCGGCCGGTGACGGGCAGGCTGACCAGCCCGATGTCGAGCAGATTGTCATCGACGGCCCTGACGATGTCGGCGCTGTTGCCCGTGGTCACGGTGATGTCGAGGTCGGGAAAGCGGCGCTTGAGATCGGCGAGAAGCGGCGGCAGCAGAAAGGCGCACGGGGTGGCGCCCGTGCCAACGCGCACGCGGCCGAGAACGCCCTTGGCATGGCGCGCCACCGCTTCGATGGCCTGGCTGGCCGCCGCCTCGATGCGGCCGGCATGCGCCAGCAATTCCTCCCCCGCGGCACTTGGCCTGGCCGTGCGGCCGACGCGCTCGACCAGTCGGACGCCGAGCTGCCTTTCCAGCGCCCGCACCTGCAGGCTGATCGCCGGCTGCGTCAGCCCCAGGCGCTCTGCGGCGGCAGAGAAACTGCCGAGCTCGGCGACCAGCGCGAAGGTCTTGAGATAATCGAGATCGAGCGACGGCATGCCAAAGAAATCCTTATGCTTTGCATAGAACGCCAAAGCTTCATTTATACGCGAGCGCCCCGCACAATACGAGCGTGATGAACAACAAAGGATTGGTGATCACCATGCTCAGGGAACTCGCCCTCTATCTCTCCGCCTCACCACGCTCGCGGATCTGGCAGTTGCAGCAGCTGCGCGAGCTCGACGCGGAGCGGCTTGTCGATATCGGCGTGACGCCGGCGGAGGCGACGGCTGGAATACGCGAGCAGCGCGTGCCTGCTGCGCGGTTGGTCGTAGCCTCGGTCCAGCAGGCGCAGGCCGCACGCGCCGGCGCGCTTTAGGAGGTGCGGCAAGCTCAGGGCCGCGCGATCGTAAAACCGTCGAGCGCGATCTCGCCCTGCGCGCGCACGATGCCGCCGGAAATCCAAAGCGGATTTCCTGCACATTCGATCCGCCCGCCTGTCACGACGATGCCGTCGCTGTCGTTGCAGGCGACGATCGGCCGTGTCGTGTGCGTGCTGTAGCGCAGGAGCGCGGGCAGGTACGCGGCGTCGTCGCTCAGATGCGGGAAGAACTCGAACGGCGTGAGATCAAGCGCATCGCCATCGGTTATGTCCTCAGGCCTTCGTGCGATGAAGAGGGCATCCGTCGCAATCGTCGGGGTCATGAGAATGGCGCCGGCGCTGACGCCGATCAGGACGCCGCCCGAGCGTGCCCAATCCCGCAGCCTCCCGATCATGCCGCTTCGCTTCAGCCGTTCGAGAAAGCCGCCAGTATGTCCACCCGCAAGATGGATTGCGTCGCAGGCAAAGAGTGCGGCGATCTCCTCCTTCGAATGCGGTTCTTCGAGATCGACGAACAGCTGGAGATCAAGGCCGGATCGGCCGTAATAGGCCTGGCCGCTCTGGAAGAAGCTGCGATCCGGCTCGGGGCCGGAGGCGACATAGGCCAGCCGATTTCCGGCTCTTCGTGCCTTCAGCATGTCGACGAGCCTGCGGTCGATCGCCGAAGTGGCGGGGTGGATCTGGTCGCTATAGAGGACGAGGTTGACCAACTGTCCTGCCTTTCCGGATTCCGGCAACGGTCACCCTTCCATCCTTGGCAGTGCGGACCAACATGTCATCGTCGGGCATGGAACCTAGATGCTGCCCGTAATGCCGTCAGCATTTGGCACGGAGATGCCGTTGTCGCAAAGCCGCCGCGCATCAGCGCGCAGGCGCGCCCTGCCGTGAGACACGTTGGCCGTAGCGCCAGACGCCGAGCCAGCTGAAACCGTGGACGGCAAGCATGAGCAACAGTCCGAGAACACTGGTGATCAGATCGTTGCCCGACGAAACGGCGGCCGCCGACAGGAATTTCGTGAAGCTGATAAAGGACGCAAACAGCGCCCACGCCCCCGCAAGCCAGCTGAATGGGCGCCAGAGTTCGGCTGGAGGGACGTTCAGATTGAAGGCGTAGGCGGTGAGGCCAATTGCCGTGCCGAGCGCCATGACCATGCTCGCGGAAATCACGATCCAGCCGAGGGACGTCATGCCGGCCAGAGCGTCGAGCGCGATCAGATAGCCGACGACGACCAGGCCGAAAGCAAAGGCCAGGCTATAGAGCACTGCAAAGATCTTCCACATCGCGAATCACACCTAGAGGCTGCAAAATACCATCTTCGGTGGTGCCTCGCGTTTTGTCCATCGGATCACCTCGCGCGGATCCCTCAATCGGCACTCAGCGCCACCGCCGGCTGCAGGCGCGAGGCGTTGCGGGCCGGCAGGAAGCCGAAGACGAGGCCGGTGAGGAAGGCGCAGGCAAAGGCCAGCGCCACCGGGCCGAGCGTGAAGGAGACCGGCATGCCGAACTGGCCGGCGAGCGCCCCGGTGCCAAGCCCGAGGACGACGCCGAGCGTGCCGCCGATCGCCGAGACCACCAGAGCCTCGATGATGAACTGCAGGAGGATGTCGCGCTGGCGCGCGCCGGTTGCCATGCGCACGCCGATTTCGCGGGTGCGCTCGCTGACCGAGACGAGCATGATGTTCATCACGCCGATGCCGCCGACGAGCAGCGAGATGGCAGCGACGGAGCCGAGAAACAGCTTCATCGTGTTGGAGGTCTCGGTGAAGGCCTCGCGCACCGACGACATGTTGGTGATCTGGGTGTCTTCGCGCTTGTGGCGCTGGTTCAGGAGGGCCTGGATCGTCTGCTGGGTGATGTCGATGGCGGCGGCGTCCTTCACCTGCACGGTGATGGTGCGCACATTGCGCTGGCCGAAGAGGCGCATGCTGCCGGTTGTCAGCGGCACGAGCACCACGTCGTCCTGGTCGTTGCCGAAGGAGGTGGCGCCCATTTCCGCCATCACGCCGATGACCTGGAAGGGGATCTTGTTGACCAGCACATATTGGCCGAGCGGGCTGTCTCCATCGGGAAACAGCGTCTTGACCACGGTCTGGCCGAGGACGGCGACCGGGGCATAGCTGTCCATGTCATCCTGGGTGAGGAACTCGCCCTGCTGCATTTTCCAGGATTTGGCGGTGGTGAACTGCGGCACGGTGCCGTTGGCGCTGGTCTGGTAGTCGACATTGCCGCGCCGCACCGTCACGTTGCTGGTCATTTCTGGCACGGCGAAGGCGACGTTCGGCACCTCGAGAATGGCGTCGGCATCGGCCGGCACCAGCGTGACGTTGCTTCCCCCCGCGCTGCCACGGAAGTTGGCCATGCTGGGCCTGACCACGAGCAGGTCGGAGCCCATGGAGGAGATGCGGTTGAGCACGGAATCCTGCGCGCCGGTGCCGATCGCCAGCATGGCGACCACCGAGCCGACGCCGATGACGATGCCGAGCAGCGTGAGGACGGTGCGGAACAGATTGGCCTGAAGCGCCCGAAACGCCATCTTGATGGCTTCGGTGACGTCGGCGATGGCGGCCGAGCCTTCGCTGACCGTGCGGCTCAGCGCCCGGGCGGCCTCCGGGTTGGCACGGCTCTTCTTCGTGCGGTCGGCGACGATGCGGCCGTCATGGATCTCGATCAGCCGGTCGGCCTGTTCGGCGACCTCGCGCGAATGGGTGATGACGATGACCGTGTGGCCCTTGTCGTTCATGTCGCGCAACAGCGCCATGACGTCGGAGCCGCTCTGGCTGTCGAGCGCGCCGGTCGGCTCGTCGGCCAGCACCACGCGGCCGCCGTTCATCAGCGCACGGGCGATGGAGACGCGCTGCTGCTGGCCGCCGGAAAGCTGGTTGGGCCGATGGTCGAGCCGTTCGCCGAGCTTCAGCTGGTGCAGCAGGGCTTCCGCACGATCATGGCGGTCGCGCGCCGACATGCCGGCATAGACCGCCGGGACCTCGACGTTTTCCTTGGCGCTTGCGGTCGGAATGAGATTGTAGCTCTGGAAGACGAAACCGAAGGTGCGGCGCCTGAGGGCCGCCAGCTCGTCGGTGTCGAAGCCCGAGACGCGCTCGCCGTCGATCAGATAGTCACCCTCGGTCGGCTGGTCGAGACAGCCCAGGATGTTCATCAGCGTCGACTTGCCCGAACCGGACTGGCCGATGATCGCGACGAATTCGCCGGCCTCGACGTCGAGCGAGACGCCGTGCAGCACTTCCACGGCGAGATCGCCGTTGAAATAGGTCTTGCTGACGTGCCGGAGCGAGATGAGCGGGGTCATGGCCGAACTCAGAACATCGGCGGCATGCGCATGCCGCGCTGGCCGCCACGGCCGCCGGTGGCGGGTGTATCGGAGCCGGTGGCGACGACGACGGTGTCGCCCTCGTTCAGGCCGCTCTTGATTTCTGCATTGACCCGGTTGCGGATGCCGACTTCGACCGCGCGGGTTTCCAGCGCGCCCGAGGCGGTGACGACGGTCACTTCGGCGCTTGCGCGGGTAGCGGCCGCCTTGCCGCCGGCAGCGCCGGCGGGATCGGCGCGCTTGTCGCTGCCCTGGCCGAAGCGTTGGCCCGCGCCCTTTTCGCCGGTCATGCGCAATGCCGCGCTCGGCACCACCAGCACGTCCTTGGCAGCCGACTGGACGAAGAACACCTGGGCGCTCATCGACATCATCAGCTCGCCATCCGGGTTGGGCACGTCGAAGAGGGCGTAGTAGAGCACGACGTTGTTGGCGGTGTCCGGCATCGGCTGGATCTGGCGCAGCTTGCCTTCGAAGCGTTTTCCCGGCTGGCCGAGCAGGGTGAAATAGGCGTCCATGCCGACCTTGAGCTTGCCGACATCGGCCTCCGACACCTGCGCCTTCACGGTCATGGTCGAGAGATCGGCGATGGTGACGATCGTCGGCGTCGTCTGGTTGGCGTTCAGCGTCTGACCTTCCTTGGCCGGGTTGGCGACGATGGTGCCACCCATCGGCGCAAAGATCTTGGTGTAGCCGAGATCGACCTTGTCGCCGGCAAGCGTCGCCTGCTGCTTGCGGATCTGCGCCTCGATGGCGTTGACGTCGGCCTCGGCGGCGGCGAGATCGGCGACCGCCTGGTCGAGCGTCGACTGGGCGATGCTGTTGACGGCGACCAGATTGCGCTGGCGGTCGATATTGGCCTGCTTCAACACGAGCTGGGCCTTCTTCGAGATCAGCTGCGCCTCAAGATTGGAAAGCTCGGCCTGGTCGATCTCGATGCGGTTTTCGATGGTGGCGGGGTCGATTTCGGCCACCAGCTGATTGGCCTCGACCTTGTCGCCGATGTCCACATGCAGCGCCTTCAGCTGGCCGGAGACCTGTGCGCCGGCATCGACCGACTTGATGGCATCGAGCGTGCCGACGGCGGTCACGCTGTTTTCGATATCGCCGCGCGCCACCGCTTGCGTGACCATGGCGGCGGCAGTCGGGGTCGTGGCATACCGCGTCCAGCCGTAGTAGCCGGCGCCGACGACGGCGAGAACGACCGGAACCCAGAGCCAGGAGCGCGTGCGCCGCTTGCGCCGGACAGGCGCTGCACCCGGGATGAAGGTGACATTGGGCGTCGCGTCGTCGCGCTGCGTGCTCTCGGTGCGTGCCGTCTTGCCTGTCTTGTTCATGCCCATTCCCGGCTTTTGCGCGCCTTCATCGCAGGCGCAAATCATCCTAGCAGCAAATAGGCACAAACGGCCGGGCCGTGAAGCATTGAGATCATTATATTATTGTAATGTTTCGGTGGCGGTTGGGTCCGGACTTCATGGCTCATCTGCCATGATGCGTGGTGTGCCTAGTCGCGTCGTTGCGGTCCAGAGGCGCACCAGCGCCCGAGGCGGGCCTGCACCCGTTGAGCCTTGCGAGATTCCCCTTCAGCCGCGCGACGTCATCCACACGCCGACCAGCGTCACCGCGAGCCCGGCGAACATCGCGCCCGTCAGCGGTTCTGAGAACAGCATCCAGGCCCAAAGCATGGTCACGGGCGGGCTGAGATAGATTGCGGCACTCACCTTGGCGACGGGGAAGAGCCGCAGGCTGGTGTAGTAGACCGCATAGGCGAGGAAGGTTGCGATCAGCACCAGCCAGAGCATGCCCACCGCGAAATCGCGCGTCATCGGCGGCGCGAGGCTGCCTTGCGTCAAGGCGCAGAGGCCGAAGAGAACCGAGCCCATCAGCGTCTGGATGCAAAGGCTCTGATGGACGGGCATGGCCTGGGTCTTGCGTCGCCTGTGCAGCACGGAGGCGACGGCGAAGATCAGCATCGAGCCCACCGTCAGCCCGTAGGCCCATATCGGCGCGGTGCCGAAACTGAGGCTGTCGAAGGACACGATCAACACGCCGAGGACGGCAATCGCGGTGCCGAGCCACTGCCGCCGGGTCAGCCGCTCGCCGAGCACCGGCTGCGACAGTGCGGCGATTGCCAGCGGCAGGAGATCGGCGATGAGCGCGACCAGGCCCGTCGGCACCTTCTGCTCGATCGCCAGCGCGAAGCCGCCCAGATAAAGAAACACGGCCATGATGCCGAAGAGCGCCTGATCCTTGACCGCACGCAGGGTGAGGCGCGGCCCGATCGCCAGCGCGAACGGCAGAAGGATCACCCCCGAAAGCAGGGTTCGCCAGAAAAGGAGCAGCATGACGCTTGCCTCCTGATTGGCATAGCGGATGCCGACAAAGCCCGAACTCCACCCGATGATCAAAAGCGTGGCGAGGAAGGGCCAGAGCAGCGGATGGCGGCTCGTATTGGCGGAGGCAAGCGAAATGTCGGTCATCAAGGTCTCGATCGCGAGGAATGTGTCCTACCGATAGGCGGATCGCAGGATGCGTGCACATGACATATTTCGATGGAGGCATGACAATGCGCGAACGGATGTCATGAGTGGCGCGGTCCGTGCTATGCTCTTCCCGAAGAGAACGAAACGGACATGGCCATGAACGAACTGAACAGCCGGCGCCTCGAGATCGACGCCTTGCGGGCGCTTTGCGCCATTCGCCACCATGGCGGCATCACCAGGGCGGCCGCTGCGCTCGGCCTGTCGCAGTCGGCCGTGAGCCACAAGATCAGGCGGCTTGAAGTCAGCCTCGACTGCGCGCTGCTCGGTCGCCAGTCGGGCGCGCCGATGTTTACGGCCGCAGGCGAGGACCTGCTGGACTATGCCGCGCGCATCGTCGGGCTGCACGACGAGGCGCTGCTGAGCCTCTCAAAGACCCCGCTTGCGGGACGGCTTGCGCTCGGGCTCACCGAAGACACGGCCTGCACCGATCTCGCGCGCATGCTTGGCCGCTTCAAGCGGCTTCATCCCGGGGTCAACGTGCGCACCAAGGTGCGCATGAGCCTGGTGCTTCGCGCCATGCTGGAGCGCGGCGAGCTCGATGCCGCGATCGTTCAGGTCTTTGGCCATGAGGTGCGTCCAACCGACGTGGTTCTCTTCCGGGAAGGCCTGCATTGGGTAAAGCATCCCGAATTGATGCTTGCCGAGGGCGGCCCGATCCCGTTCCTGTCGTTTCATGACGAGTGCTTCTATCGACAATGGGCGCTCGACATCGGCAAGGACGATGCCGTTCTCGAAACCGTCTTCGAGTGCTCGAGCGCCGCCGGCATCGTGTCTGCCGTCAATGCGGGCATGGGCGTGGCGCTTCTGAGCGACCGCCATATCCGCGGCGAGATGCAGGTCATGACCGAGCGGCTGCCGCAGCCACCCTCGCTCGCCTATGTGGTCAGGCGTGCGCGCAAGTCGAGAAATCCGGCGCTCGACAGCCTGGTCGGCGAAATCGAGAGGGATGTCGGCCGCCAGGGCGGGCTGGCGCTCGCCGGCTGACGGCGGGCGTGCCCAGCCGGGCCCGATACGTCAAGCGCGGGCGAGCCTGCTTGTGCCGGTACGTGATGGAAGGAGACCGGACGTCAATCCGGCGCATTCATCCGTGCTCCATGCCCGCAACGGTCACGCCTTCGTCCGCCGCCGCCAAAATTTTGCCCTTCCATCAAAATCGTCTTGACGCTTCCGGCGGGCTTCACTAGAAGAATGCGAACCGTACCGTACGGTACTGAATTGGGTGGAGCCAGGTGCAAAGCGTTGCTGCGACAAGAGAGGCGAATGCCGGGAACGGCCTGACCGAGCGTCAGGGCGTGGTTCTCGAAGAGGCGTTGCGTCTTTTGGTCGATGGCGGCGAGAAGGCGCTGACGACGGCGGGTGTGGCAAGGGCGGCCAACTGTTCGAAGGAAAGCCTCTACAAGTGGTTCGGCGATCGCGACGGGCTGTTGTCGGCGATGATCGGCTTCCAGGCGAGCAAGGTGCGCACGCAGGACGTTGCCGCAAGCGCGCTCGACGCGGAAAGCCTCAGCCGGCATCTGGTGGTGTTTGCCAAGGACCTGCTGGAGGTTCTCGCCGGTGACGTGTCGCTGGCGCTCAACCGGCTGGCGATCGGGCAGGCGAGCCGCGAAGGCTCCAAGCTCGGCCACATGCTGCAGGAGCGCGGCCGCCGGCAGATCGGGCGGCGGGCGGCAGCCCTGCTCGAGGCCGGCCGCAAGGCGGGGCTTCTGGCCTTCGACGACGCCGACGAGGCCTATGGCGCGCTTTACGGGCTGGTCGTTTCCGACTGGCATCTGAAGATGCTGCTCGGCGAAGAGGCCGGCGAGATGAAAAAAGGTTTCGGCCGCAAGGCGGAGCAGGCGGTCAGCGCCTTTCTCACGCTCTACGGCAAGACGGTTTAACGGCGCGAGGACCGCTGCCGAACTGGAATTGCAGGGCCGCGTGCCTCTGGGCGCAAAGGTTTCTGCGAGAACACGGAATTGCTGGGTGATGCCTGGATCGATCGGTTCAGATGTCGTGCAGCGCAAACAACAGACAACTAACGGGAAGGACCATTCAAATGCGCGTCTATTACGATCGTGATGCCGACATCAACCTCATCAAGTCCAAGAAGGTCGCCATTGTCGGCTACGGCAGCCAGGGCCGCGCCCACGCGCTGAACCTGAAGGATTCCGGCGCCAAGGAAATCCGCGTCGCGCTGAAGCCCGGCTCGGCAACGGCTGCCAAGGTCGAGGCCGATGGCCTTTCCGTTCTGTCGGTCGCTGAAGCTGCCAAGTGGGCAGACCTGATCATGATGGCGACGCCGGACGAACTGCAGGCTGAAATCTACAAGGCCGACATCGCCGGCAACATCCGCGACGGCGCTGCCATCGCGTTTGCCCACGGCCTCAACGTTCACTTCGGCCTGATCGAGCCGAAGGCGACGCTCGACGTTGTCATGATCGCACCGAAGGGCCCGGGCCACACGGTTCGCGGCGAATACCAGAAGGGCGGCGGCGTTCCCTGCCTCGTTGCCGTTCACCAGGACGCTTCGGGCAACGCCCTTGACCTCGCGCTCTCCTACGCCTGCGGCGTCGGCGGCGGCCGTTCGGGCATCATCGAAACCAACTTCAAGGAAGAGTGCGAAACCGACCTCTTCGGCGAACAGGCAGTTCTGTGCGGCGGTCTCGTCGAGCTCATCCGCGCCGGCTTCGAAACGCTGGTCGAAGGCGGCTACGCGCCTGAAATGGCCTATTTCGAGTGCCTGCACGAAGTGAAGCTGATCGTCGACCTGATCTATGAAGGCGGCATCGCCAACATGAACTACTCGATCTCCAACACGGCAGAGTGGGGCGAATACGTCACCGGCCCGCGCATCATCACGGCTGAAACGAAGGCTGAAATGAAGCGCGTCCTCACCGACATCCAGACCGGCAAGTTCACCTCGGAATGGATGCAGGAATACAAGTCGGGTGCAGCCCGCTTCAAGGGCATCCGCCGCGTCAACGACAACCACCAGATCGAAGAAGTCGGCGCCAAGCTGCGCGGCATGATGCCGTGGATCGGCAAGAACAAGCTGGTCGACAAGGCGAAGAACTAAGCCTTAGCGAACGGTCGAATAGGAAAAGCCGGGGTGAAAACCCCGGCTTTTCTGTTTGAGGCGGGAGTGTCCGATGATCGGGGCGTGCCGCCAAAGGCGGCTACCCCGAAGATCAAGAGACAGCCGTAGCGCCTCACCGGCGCCATTCTTCCCGGCGCATAACGAGGGCATGAACGCCGAGGGAAAGCCATGATGGGATCGTATCTGACGGAGCTGCGCAGCCTGATCGGAAACCGCCTGCTGCTGCTGCCTTCCGTCGCCGCCGTCATTCATGATCGCGCCGGCAAGCTGCTTATGCAGGAAAAATCGTCCGGCGAGGGGTGGAGCCTGCCTGCAGGCACGATCGAGCCCGGCGAGACGCCGCAGCAGGCCGTCATTCGCGAGGTGATGGAGGAGACCGGGCTTGTTGTCACGCCCAGCGCCATTCTCGGCGTCTTCGGTGGGCGCGACTTTCGTTATACCTATCCGAATGGCCATCAGGTCGAATGCGTCGTCACCTTGTTTCGATGCCATGTCGTTGAAGACTTGGGGTCGTGGTCTGACAGTGAGACACGGTCGCTTGCCTATTTCGCCTTGGATGACATGCCGCAGCTTGCGCTGCCTTACCCCGCTTCGGCGCTGTTCGATGTCACGGGCGAGGCGGTGGAGGATATGTCGGTGGCGACGAGCGCGAACCACGAGCCGAGCGCCCGGTAAAAACGAAGGAAGCCGGGGCAGAACCCCGGCTTTCGCTTTTGAGCCGCTGGCCGCAAGGGCCGATTTCAGTTCAGAGTCTCCGCTTGATGCAGTGCAGATGAGCCTGGCTGCAAGAAAATGAGACGTCGTTTGTGCATATGCGAGTGGGCTGCGCCCGGGATGGACACGATGCCCGTCGAGGACACGGTGTCCGGCACCGCCGCTTACGGCGTGGCGGTGAAGGTGGCAGGCGAGACTTGCAAGGCAGCGGCGATGCGCTGGAGCTTGACGGGATCGGTATCGGCGCCGAGTTCGACCTTGGAAATTTCGGTTTCCGTCAGGCCAGTGGTCACCGACATTTCGTCGACAGTGTAACCGTGGGATTCACGCGAACGCTTTACGGCGGCTCCGATGCTGACGCGCGATACGGTGGCGTCGGTAGCCTTATTCAGATTTTTCTTAAAGGACATGAAGTGTCTCCTTCGTTCGTCCACCGACAAGGAGTTTCGTCGGGTGAAGGGGGCCCGAAAATATCGTGCGACTCGAATAATGAGTGGCGTTCAGGCATCGCTAATATAGCCAGGGCGACCGCCAAGGCAAGCTGGCCCCGGCATTTTTGCGTGGACAGAGTGGGGAGAGCCGGCGCGTGGACGCCGCCGCCGAGGCGAAAAATCGTTTGGAAACCTTATGATATGGTGCCTTGAGCGCCCCAGGAAAAAGCTCGAAAAACCGACGCGGACAAGGCCCATGCGGTGAGATTCACGGCGAAAAGGTCATTTTCGACCGTTGCTGCGGCATCCAGGGTTTCGCACGGTCGCGGCCGGCAGGCGCAAGGGGCTGGGCGAGCCTGCATGATCATGCAACTGGTCGCGCGAAGGGGCGGTATCGATCGGGCACCGGGCCTGCGCCAGACGTGTTGAGGCAAGCCCGGCCCGGCGATCAGCGAAGGGGCGTGCAGCCCTTCACGTGTGGGGCCTTGACCCGGCCGGCCTGGAGGTCGCTCCAGAGCGGGAGAGACGGATCGGGACCACCCAAGGATGCTTCGAACGTGGCGCGGTCCAGCTTGATCAGTCGGCCGGCCGTCGTGATGCTGACCAGTTCCTTCTTGCTGACGACGGCGATGCTGACATTCATGCGGCAGAAAAAGCGCTTGTCGCCGTTCGACGCCACCCAGCCTTGCGAGCCGGCCTTGTTTTTCGTCAGCTTGCTGACCTTGTAGCCTTGCTTTTCGAGCTGGGCGAGGGATTCGGCCCTGGCGAGCCCCGGCATAAGGGCAAGGCCGATCACCGTGGCCGCAAGCAATGCCTTGAAGGAAAATGTCATCGAATTTCAACCCCCGATAAGAATGTTTCGACATCCTATACGTTTGGGTGTTACTGCATGCAACCTGGGTCTGTCACGTTGCCGGGCGCTGAGGAATGGCGCAGCGCCGGCGCGCCTGTGCGGGTGCCATCCCCTGATGAAGAAGGCGCGTGAGGCGGCCGCCGCTCGGGCCTTGCTATTCCCGCAAAAGCGGCTAAACCGAAATTCCGGCCACCTCAAAGGAAGATGTCATGCCGGATTTCTCCACACTCGCATTTTTTGCCGCCGCCGCCCTGGTGCTCACCGCCACGCCGGGTCCCGACATGCTGCTCTTGGCGTCGCGCAGCGTCAGCCAGGGGCAAGGCGCGGGGTTTCTGACACTCGCCGGCATCGTGCTCGGCACCTATTGCCATGCGCTCGCCGCGGCCTTCGGGCTGTCGCAACTGATCGCCACCGTGCCCGTCGCCTACGAGATCGTGCGCTGGGCCGGCTGCGCCTATCTCGCCTACCTCGCCTGGAAGACGCTTGCCTCCAGGGCGTTCGATTTTTCACCGAGCGCGAAGCTGAAGCGGATGCCGCTTCGGCGCATCTTCGGGGAGGGGCTCATCACCAACCTGCTCAACCCGAAGATGGCGCTGTTCGTTCTGGCGCTCTTCCCGCAGTTCGTGCGGCCGGATAACGGCTCGATCGTCGCACAGACGCTGGTGCTGGCGACGGTGCTGAACGGCATCGGTCTCATCGTCAACGGCGCCGTGATCCTGCTTGTGGGCCAGATCCGCAGGGGCCTTTCGATGCCCGGGCGCTTGCGCAAGCTGCCGCAATACCTGCTCGCCAGCGTCTTTGCCGGGCTCGCCTGCAGGCTGGCGTTCGGCGAGCGGGCCTGACGCGACCGCGGGGGGCGTTTGCGGTCTGCCCGCTCAGCTTTGTCGCGCCGATCAGGCATGTTGACTCAATCAACAAATCGTTGTTGATTGAGTCAACTTAATGCTGGATCATCCCGATGACGCTCACCAACGATCACTCCGATGTCGCCGCACTGCGCGCCTTCAACCGTCTCTATACCAACCGCCTCGGCCTGTTGAACGCCCATCTCGACCAGAGCCCGTTCACGCTCACCGAGGCGCGCATCCTCTATGAACTTGCCCACGCTCAGGCGCTGACAGCGGCGGATCTGATGCGGATCCTTCAGGTCGATCGCGCCCAGCTCAGCCGGACGCTGAAGCGCTTTGCCGATCGCGGGCTGCTCGAAAAGGCGGAGCATCCGCAGGGCGGCCGTCGCCAGCCGATCTCGCTCACCGCCCTCGGGCGCGAGACCTTCGCAGCACTCGAAGAGAACACCCGCACCGCCATTGGCGCGCTGCTCGACACGCTGGCGCCGGCCGAGCGCAGGCGGCTGATCGCCGCCACCGGCATCGTCAGCGACGTGCTTTCGAAGAAAACCGGTGGCGAACTGCATCTGCGCGATCTGAAGCCCGGCGATCTCGGCTGGATCATCCACCGCCAGACCATCCTCTATGTCGAGGAGCACGGCTGGAACCAGGAGTACGAGGCGCTGGCGGCCGGCATCCTTGCCGATTTCGTCAAATCCTTCGATCCGGCCCGCGAGGCGGCCTGGATCGCCGAGATCGACGGCCGCATCGTCGGCTCGGTCTTTCTGGTGGCGGGCGACAAGCCCGGCGTCGCCAAGCTGCGGCTTCTCTATGTGGAGCCGGACACGCGCGGCTGCGGCGTGGGGGCGGCGCTGGTTTCCGCCTGCATCGAGCGCGCCCGCAGCGTCGGCTATCATACGCTGTCGCTGTGGACCAACAGCGTGCTCGCCCCCGCCCGGCGCCTTTACCAGCGCGCCGGCTTCATCCTCGTCGAAGAGGCGCCGCACCATTCCTTCGGCAAGGATCTGGTCGGCCAGACCTGGTCGCTGGATCTCCGCGAGCGCTGAGGCGCGAGGCGGCAGGCGCGGGCGCCGCGCGCCAGGACGGAAGGCCGCCAGCGCCGGAAAAAGCCGGGGGTGGGTTGAGAAGGCCCGCGCCAAGGGCTATCTGGTGACCACCGCAAACGCCGCTCCGGCGAAAGACCCATCAAAGAATCACAAGGCGCATCCCGGCATGACCCCAGAATTCCTCGTCACCCATTCCGGTGGCTTCCATGCCGATGAGCTGATGTCGAGCGTCATCCTGACCCGGCTTTTCCCTGACGCGAAGATCGTGCGCAGCCGCGCGCCCGAATGGATCACGCCCGGCTTCGACCGGATCATCTACGACGTCGGCGGCGCCTATGATGCCGACACGCGCATCTTCGATCACCACCAGCGTGGCGCGCCGCTGCGCGACGACGGCCAGCCTTACAGCTCCTTCGGCCTGATCTGGAAGCATTACGGCCGCGACTATCTCGTCGCCTCCGCCGTGCCGGAAGCCCATGTCGAGGGGGTGCACGCTTCCTTCGACCGTAGCTTCGTGCTGCCGGTCGATCTGGTCGACAATGGCGCGCTCAGCCCCTCGATCGCCGGGCCGCTTGCCGGCCTGACGCTGCCGGCGCTCTTGGAAACCCTGAAGCCCGTCTTCGACGAGACCGACCCGGATGCCGACGAGCGCGCCTTCCATGCAGCGCTTGCGATCGCCCGCAGCTTCGTCGAGGCGAGCGTCGGGCGCAGCGCGGCCAAGCTACGCGCCGAAGCCGTCGTGCACCAGGCGATCGTCGCCACCGGCGAGGGCCGCGTGCTGGAGCTGCCGATGGGCATGCCTTTCCGTCCTGCTATCGTGAAATCAGGCGCCGACCACCTGCTGTTCGTCGTCCACCCGCGCGACAAGGACTGGACCCTGACCGGCATCCGCCGCGCCGACGAGGGATTTGAACTGCGCGCCGACCTGCCGGCCGCCTGGGCGGGCCTTACCAACGAAGCGCTCGAAGCCGCCTGCGGCGTGACGGGCGCCACATTCTGCCACAACGGCCGCTTCATCGCCGCCGCCAAGACCCGTGAGGCGGCGCTGGCGATGGCGGAACTGGCGGTGGTGGAGGCTTTGGCTGTGGCGCAAAGCCAGATGGCTGGGTAGGTGGCGTGCCTCATCGGGTGCGGTCCAATCCAGAAAAAGGGCGTTCGCAAATTGAGATTGGCGTCGTTGTCGATTTGATGTTTTCGACGTCGGCCTGAGTGTTTTACGATCGCCCTCTCCATCCCAGACTGCAGTACCGGCAAGAATTTTACATGCTTGGGGAGGACGTTAGAGTCGGTGTTTACTGAAAATACATAGCCGTTTTGTGTGCCCAGCGCGAACCTTCGAATAGGTCTCCGCTATCGTAGCGAGATTCCACCTAAAGTAGGCTTATGTCTTTGTCTTTGACCACTATTGACTGATCAGAAACTCCCCAATAAGTTGCGGGAACTGGCGTAGTAGCCGAGGCGGTGGGGGCAAAGTACCGGGCACCTAAGGTGCCGATGGCGCGTTGGCTTGAAAAAGTTGACGTGAAGGTGGGCCAAAAGTCTATCAGAATCCCTGACTCTTGGCCCTCACCGCCGAACTTCTTCGAGGGGCCATGCAGAACGCAATTAAGCAAGAAATTAAGCGCCTCGCTCAAAAGGCCTTTCTGCAACAAGCTCGAGAAGTGAAATCGGAAGATAAGTATAGGCGCCAGTTTGAAAAGCGTACTGGAATCAATGCGGGAATTCCCACCGTGCGGCCGGGATTGTCAAAGCCGAGGCATTTCGACCCAAAGTATTGCTCCCGTAATGCAAATTTCCTAGCTAAGACGATCTGGTACAAAGTATTACAGGGAACATATGAACCTAGTCCTGCAATAAATTACCAGATTCCAAAGCCAGACGGCACAAAAAGGTCAATCATGGCCTTTTCAATTCCTGATGCGGCGTTGGCTAATGTGGTGCTGAGGCGCGCTAGGGGACGAAACACAAAGCGCCTTTCGCCTTCTTCCTATGCTTATCATCCGGACAAAAATGTCTTCGATGCGATTCTCGCACTCAAGGAATATGATCATGATGGTAAGCTGTTCTCTGTTCAGATCGATTTTGAGAAATACTTTGATAACATACCAGCATGGTATCTCGAAAAGAAAATCGACGACGAATCGCAAATTAGTTTAACGCCTCACGAGCGTTACATATTCAAGACATTCATCCATCATAAATACTCCGCCCATGGCAATTGTTTTACTGGCCCATTTGAGCGCCGCCAAAAAGGAACCCCTCAAGGCTCCTCAGTTTCGCTTTTGCTCGCAAATCTTTCTAACCATGATTTGGACGTGAAGCTTGCTGCTTCATCTGGCCGGTTCGTTCGGTTCGCCGATGATGTAGTTGCCTTGTGTAGCGGCTATAATGAAGCGCAAGAACTAGAACGCTGCTTCGTTTCACACTGTCGTACAAGTGGTCTAATATTAAATGCCAAAAAATCACCTGGGATTGCTGTAATATCGCACTCTCAGCAAGAGCTTCGTACGTACCCATATTTCGACTATCTTGGGTATCGCTTCGGTCCCGCAGGCTTGACTATGCCACAGAAGACAGTTGAGAGAATAAAGAGCCGTGCTTCACGACTCATCAATCTTTACTTAATTCATTATTTGGACGTTGGTTACAATCGGTCACGTGCGAATGTTGCGCCGTTGAGCTATGATTGGGACCTTCTTGGTCTAATTTACGAGCTTAGACGCTCACTGTATGGTGGATTAGCGGAGGCCGATCTTGATGGATTCATTCATAAGGGTACTCGGCTTCCGAGAATGAAGGGCATAATGGGGTTCTATTGTCTTCTGGACGATCCAGCGCCGCTTCTGGCTATTGATGGATGGCTCTTGAGCGTTGTACGCCGCGCCATGAAAAAGCGTAACCAAATCCTTACAGTGAATTACGGTTCCCAATGTCCCACTCCTTCCAATAAAGAGCTGGCAACCGGAGCATGGCTTAATCTTGCCGCATGGCGAGGCGGAGATGTACCTGAACCGAGGATGCCAAGTCTTGTCAGGGGGTGGCGGGCTGCGCGAAAACACTTCTTCACATTTGGGCTAGAGTACGTTCAAGCGCCAAACTATGGTTTCTATACCGATTTCGAAGATCTATTCGACTACTAGCGCGTTGTCAGCATCGCGGCTCCGACGTCTCTAGGCCTCACTCCACCAGCCCAGCCTTTCTCAAGCCGTCCACCCGGCGTTCGAAATCCTCCGGGTTGCGGAAGGGCAGGATGCGGCGGCGGCGGGGGATGGAGAAATCGGGATTGAGTTCCAGCGCGCGGGTCCAGGCCTGGCGGCTCTGGTCGTTGTGGCCGAGATGGCCGTGGCAGGAGGCCAGCAGCGCGAAGGCGGTTTCCGATTGCGGGTTGCGCATTAGCCGCGCCTCGATCGCGAGGATCGCGGTCTCGTAGGCGCCGAGCGAGAAATGGGCGTCGGCAAGAAACTGCAGCAGCACTTCGGGATAGAGCGGGTCGAGCCGCATCGAGATGTCGAGTTCGGAAAGTGCGGCCTTCGGGTCGCCGGAAAAAATCAGGGCGTGGGCGAGCGCCATGTGCAGCTGTACCGAATTGGGTGCCTGCGCCAGCCCCAGATGCGCGTCGTTTTTCGCCTGGTCGAGTTCCCGCATCCACATGCAGGCGATGCTAAGCGCGCAGTGGCAATAGGGTTCGTCTGGCGCCATGGCGACGGCCCGTTCGGCAAGGGCGCGGCCGGTCGCAAGCGACACTTCGGGATCGGAACTCCAATCGTTGATATAGTCGAGCACGTGGGTAAACGCGATCAGCGCATGGGCGGCCGCATAGTCGGGCTCTATGGCGATCGCCGCTTCGGCGAGGCCTCGCGCTGCGGGATTGGCAAGCCGCGTGTGCACCGACGCCTGCTCGCGGCCGCGCAGGAGCAGCTCGTAGGCCCTGACGTCGACCGGCCGGCGGCCGGCGAGCCGGGTCCGGTCCCCGCCGGTCAGCTGGATCTTCAGCGCCTCGACGATCTCGCGCGTCAACTCGTCCTGGACGGCGAAGATATCGGTGAGATCGCGGTCGAAGCGGTTGGCCCAGACATGGCCGCCATCCTGGGCGTCGATCAGCTGCGCGGTGACGCGAACCCGGTTGCCGGCCTTGCGCACGCTGCCTTCGAGCACGTAGCGCACGCCGAGCGCGCGGGCCACCTCCGGCACCGAGATGGCCGCATTCTTGTAGACGAAGGACGAGTTGCGGGCGATGACATGCAGCTCCGACAGGCGGGAGAGGTCGGTGATGATGTCCTCGCTGATGCCGTCGGAAAAATAGGCCTGCTCGGGATCGCCGCTCATGTTGTCGAAGGCGAGCACGGCGATCGCGGGTTTTTCCGGCTGAAGGTAGGCGCTCGGCGCCGGGGTTTCCGCGGGGGCGGGGCTTTCCGCCGCGCGCGCGGGGCCGATTTCCAGCGCATAGATGCGGATCGGCTCGACGATGTTCTTCAGCCGGGTGTCGCCGAGATCGGTCACCGCCAGGTCGAGGCGGGCCTTTACCTGGCGATAGGCATCCTCTGAAAGACAGATTGCGCCGGGGCGGGCAATGCCTTCGAGCCGCGAGGCGATGTTGACGCCGTCGCCCATCAGGTCGCCGTCGCTTTCCTCGACGACATCGCCGAGATGGATGCCGATGCGAAACTCGATGCGCCGGTCCTCGGGGACGCCGGCATTGCGCTCCAGCATCGCGCTCTGCACCTCGATGGCGCAGCGCACCGCGTCGACGACGCTGCGGAACTCTATGAGGCTGCCGTCGCCGGTGCGCTTGACGATGCGGCCGTTGTGGATGGCGATGGTCGGGTCGATCAGGTCGCTGCGCAGCGTGCGCAGCCGCGCCAGGATGCGCTCCTCGTCGGCGCCGGCCAACCGGCTGTAGCCGACGACGTCGGCGACAAGGATGGCAGCAATTTTCCTGGTATCGCTCATCAACGCCCGCTCCGACCCGATGCCAACCCCGTACTGAAATGGACTGCCTTCGCCGCAACGCTTTCGGTCCCCGACGAGAAGAAGGCGCAAGCCCCGTCGCCGGGCAGGCCGGAAGCCGAAATCGCCCGGCCGCGCAGGTGGCCCGGTGTGGGCCGCTGGCGACGTCGCAACCTTTCTGTGCACCATGCTTCGCGCCGGGGCGGGCCGCGCAATCGGCCCTGATCCCAAAACGGCTCGGTATGAGATAGATTAACACAGCCGCGTGGCCACCGCGTGCCGTCTGCCTACCTCTTCTTTAGAAGTTGCCTATCGCACCAAAAATGGCACACTCGCCGCCGTGTATGGCCAAGGCCAGACAATTCAAATGATGGGGTCTATCGTGACACTTGCAATCAACGACATCGCACCGGATTTCCAGGCGGAAACCACGGAAGGCAAGATCCAGTTTCATGACTGGATCGGCGATTCCTGGGCCGTCCTGTTCTCGCATCCGAAGGATTTCACGCCGGTTTGCACCACCGAGCTCGGCTACATGGCCAAGATCAAGCCGGAATTCGACCGTCGCGGGGTGAAGATCATCGGCCTATCCGTCGATCCGCTCGACCGCCACGCCGGCTGGGTGGCCGACATCGCCGAAACGCAAGGGGCAGAGCCGAACTTCCCGATGATCGCCGACGTCGACTACAACGTCTCGAAGCTCTACGGCATGCTGCCGGCGCCGGTTTCGGGCGATCCGACGCAGCGCACCGCCGCCGACAACCAGACCGTTCGCAACGTCTTCGTGGTCGGGCCGGACAAGAAGATCAAGCTGATCCTGATCTATCCCATGACCACGGGCCGCAACTTCGACGAGGTGCTGCGGGTGATCGATTCGCTGCAGCTGACGGCCAAGCACAAGGTGGCGACGCCGGTGAACTGGAAGAACGGCGAGGACGTCATCATCGCCGGCTCTGTCAGCGACGATGAAGCCAAGCAGAAGTATCCGGAAGGCTGGCGCGCGCCAAAACCCTATATCCGCATCGTGCCGCAGCCGAAGTAATCGCGAATCACTGCCCGACTTGCATCCTGCGGGCCGACCGCGGGATGCCAGGGGCGGCTCGCTGCCGGGAAAACTCGGCCGCCGGCGGCACTTTGCGCGAACTGGCGCTTGCGACCGGCGATGTCATCGTCTTTATATGGCGCCTTCGGCGAGCGCATGGTGATGGCGGTCGAGGCGGCGAGGCCGCCGGATCGACCAGTGCCAGCGATATCGAGGTCGGCCTCATGCCCGGTTCGGGCGTCGGGGCTTTGCGTTCGGTCGCCGGAGGGGTGGGGCAAGTGACGATTTGAGTGGCGAGACGGGCGCATCGACCGGAGGGGCGATGCGGCCGCCAGTTTTTGTTTTTCGCGTGCCATCCCCGATTGCCGGAACTGCGGCTGCCTGTCGCCGTTCCCGTTTCGAGCCCATGAGGAGGATAATGGCCCGATGCAGAAACTTTTGACGATCATTTCCATCGCGTTCCTGGCGCCGGTGCTCGGCGCCTGCTCCAAGACCGAGCCGCTCGAGCAGCCGGCACCGGTGCCGGCAACGGCCAACACCAGCACCGATGCGGCCGGCACCGGCGACAAGACCGACGAAATGGCTTGCCTTGCCATGGTCGGCCGCCAGGCAAAGAGCACGGTCACGGTGTTGAGTGCGCAGCCATCGGGTGCAAGCACCGTCGTGATGATCGGCGTCGGCCCGAAGAATGTGCCCTGGCGCTGCGTGGTATCGAAGGGCATCGTCTCGGAAGCGGCCGCGACCGCCGGCTAGGGAAGCCCGGTTGCGGACTGACGGAGCCACCGCCGCCTGCAAGAGGCGCGAGGCTCCGTCGAACCGGTCCCTACGCCGCTCTCATGAACTGAGAGAGGGCGGCAAAGTCATCGTGCAGGTGGCCCGCGGCGATCGCCCGGCGGAAGATGACGTCGTAGCCGTCGATGACGGTGCGATCGATGCTGCGCGCTTGCATCAGGGCTTTCAGATGCTGGAAGGCGCCGTAATGCGGCGAGACCGAAGACAGCGTTTCCGCGTCGCTTGCAAACCGTCCGGCATTCGACCGCCGGATCAGGTCCCCGACCAGGCCCTCGATTACCGGGGCCGTTGCCGTCCATTGGCGGCCGAGTTCGCCAAGGTCGATCTTTTCGGCTTCAGCCACGGCGATCGCGTGCAGCCCGCCGAAGAGCGCGCCCCACATCAGCGCGAGCACGGCGCTGTCGAGCGCGTTGGCAAGCCCCGGTTCGGCGCCAAGGTGCTGGACGTTGCCGCCGAGCGCGCGAAAAACCTCGGCATTCCCGGTGTAGAGTTCGGGCGCGCCGGAAAGCAGGATCGTGCCCGCCTCGGTGCCGATGAAGTCCGGCGTTGCCAGGATGGCGCCGTCGATATAGCCGGCCCCTTGCGCCTTCGCCCATCGGCTGGTTTCTCGCGCGCCATCCGGCGTGCCGGATGTCAGCTCGACGATCACCTTTCCAGCAAGCCCCGGGGCGACGTCGCTGCCGCGCAGAAGCGCGGATGTGGCGCCATAGTCGCTGACATTGACGACGATGATCTCGGCCGCGTCGATCGCCTCGCGCACCGACGGCGCGACGCTGGCGCCGAGCGCCGCGAGGGGGGCCGTCTTCTGCGCCGTCCTGTTCCAGACCGTGGTGCGATAGCCTGCCTCAAGCAGGGCGCGCGCCAGCGCCGACCCCATGCGTCCCATTCCCAAAACACTGATTGAAGGCTTCATTGCCAATCTCCATATCCATCCATTGCCGCGACGTTCGTTTTGCCGTCGCTGGCCAGAGGTATGGTGGCGCCCGGTGCGCACAATACGAACGCGCCGGTAAGTGGTTACCCTGAGGTAAGGAGATGCACGTGCAGCTGACCACGGACAATTGCGGCCTTGTTGCCGCGCTCAAGGCCATCGAAGGCAAGTGGAAGCCCGATATCCTGTGCGAACTCGGCAAGGCCGCACGCCGGTTCGGCCGGCTGCGCCATTCCATACCCGCGATCAGCGAGAAGATGCTGGCGCAGCAGCTGCGCGAGCTGGAGGCGGATGGCCTGGTCGAGCGGACGGTCTATCCGGAAACGCCCGCGAAGGTCGTCTATTCGCTGACCGACCGCGGCGCGGCGCTGAACGTGGCGGCGGCTGCCCTGTGTCGCTGGGGGGAGGCGGCCGGGCAAGGCGCGAAGCCTTCGCCGGCCGGTGTCGAGGCGATGGCGGGGCTCACCTCGCGTGATGAATTCGTTGCGGGTGTTACCCTGGGAACACCTTGAGCGCGAAGGCTCGGCTAGTATCCAGGTCATGCAAGGCAATGACCTTTGCCAAGAGCAATGCGAACCACCCGATCGCCTCCCAGTCGAGTGGTTCACGTGATCCCGGCGAGCCTCCCACGTCGGTGATCCGCATCTGCCAAAGACCCGTCGCGTGCTGACCGCGGCGGGTCTTTTCTCGTCTGGCCACGGCCACGTGCATCGAAGCCCCCCATGCTTTCAGCGCAACCCTGTGGCGACCATCCGGCGCTTGACACCCATCTCCATCGTGTCACGATCCGGGGCGTCGGGTTTGCGCCCGGCTCAGCCGACCACGGTCCCCATGGAGAGTGTCATGAAGATGTATCTGCCCGCCGCTGCCGCAATCATCGCATTTGCCGTGGCCGGCGAAGCGGTCGCCGGCATTCCGCTGGTCAACGCCACATGCCCGGGCAAGATCGAGGTTCACGCCGACCAGGGCGGGCCGATCTATATCAACGGCAAGGAAGGCAAGCTGAAGAAGTTCAACGACAACTACTTCGAGGCCAAGGGCGCCGGGGTGACGATCTCGCTCAGCATCAACCCCGACGGCACGCCCTCCGTCTCCTATACGGGCAAGGGCGGCGCCAACGGTGTCTGCACCATCAAATAGCGTTGGGGGCACGTCGCTGCGGCGGGTGGGCCGCTCAGGCAAGGCCCGCTCCGTCAGGCAAACGGCCGAGGCGGTATCGCGGACCGGTGCGCCATCGGCTTGAGCCGCATCCGGTGAACCGGCCATATCCGCCGTCTTCCGGGGCATGCCGGCCATTGATTGGCCTGTCGCGGTCATCCACCCGTGTTTCCACAGTCCGTGCAGCTCCTTGCTAAGAACACAATGTGCCTGTAAAGGAGCCGTCATCGATCTTGCTTGCTGAGCTTTGTTTTCTCGCCTACCGGCGTTCAAGCTGACCTTTCCTATCAAAATCGATTTGACTGCCTCACCCGGGAAGCATCCGGGCGGCGAATTTTTTGATTGAAAGGAATTCCTATGATCACTGGAACCGTAAAGTTCTTCAACACCACCAAGGGTTTTGGCTTCATCGCTCCGGACGACGGCGCGACCGACGTTTTCGTTCACGCTTCTGCTGTTGAACGCGCCGGCATGAGCTCGCTCGTCGAAGGCCAGAAGATCCGTTTCGACATCGTTCGCGATGCACGTTCGGGCAAGAACGCCGCCGACAACCTGTCTGCTGCGTAAGCACCCCAATTTCGTCTCTGGTCCTTGACCACGGATGTACTGGCATTGGCCATTGAGGCGATATCGAGAAGGTCGGGATTTCCCGGCCTTTTTCTATGCGCGCTGTTCAACGCGCTGACGGTGCAGGCTGTACCGACTTGCATGATCACTCGAATACTTCCGTCGAACCGTCATCGTAAACCACGGCATGCACGCATGTGTGGGCAGTGATGTCTTCCGCATTGACGTCCAAGAGCCGCTCGATGGTGAAGGGTCCCCAGACGCGCGTGCCCGTGAAGCTGCCGCTGGCAGGAATGGCGACATCCCGTTGGATGGTCAGCGGACCGATCGTGGCGCCCAGTCGGTCGGTGAAGCGCACTTGCGCATCGAGCATCCTGATGCCTTTTTCAGCACTGGAGCGCAGCGTGAATGAAAGCTCGTTCATGTGGCTGTCGATCGGCTTTATCGACCAGTTCGAGATTGTCAGCAGGTCGTCGTTACAGGCCGACAGGGCGGGGGATGCGCAGATCAGCGCAAGAGCAAGCCCCAGAAGGATGCGACGCATGACATTTCTCTCCGGCTGCCGGGCAGCGCGATCGTCATTTGCTTGGGCGCGACGGATGCTCACGGCTCGGCAATGTGGCGAAGATAAAACGAACGGGTCGCGGCCAGCAGGGATTTCTCCGTCGAAAGCGGCCCGCTGAACGCGGCCATCAGAAATCGGGCGAGGTGCTCGGCCCGCACGTCCTCCCGCGGGATCTGGTGTTCGACGCAAACGGCCTCGAAGACGCGACGCAACATGTCGGCCTGCGCGTCGCTCAGGGTGTCAGTCGTTTCTGCGAGAGGCCAGGGCATGTCTACCTTCCTTCGTTCCTCGTTCCTCGCACATGTGGCCGTTGCCGCGCAAAACGCGTTCGGGATCGCAGGTCCCCGGTCCGCGTCCTGCCGGTTTTAGCCTACAAGAGGCGATTTCGCTCCAATGTCTCGCGACCGCGCCGCAATTTCACCAGGCTCTCGTTCACGCCTTTTTGCTCGTCATGAGAAAGGTGGTGCAGCGTTTTGACAGATGGATGGCGGCGGGGCGGCTTGGCAACGGGCGGCCTGGCGATGGGCGCCATGGCGGGCGCGCCCTTCCACTGGAGCAATTGTCTCAGTTTTCCGTAGTAGGTCATGGTGTTTCCTTGTGTCAGTGGCGCGGCATGCCCCATTCGATCGGCTCGAGGTTTTCCTCTTTGCTGACGCGATCCTGTCCGAGTTCGTCGTTGCGGATCCGGTACTGGGGCTGGCTGTCGCGCGGGGGCATGATGGCTGTGATGCGATAGGTTTCCGCCGCATTCGGCGAGATGTGCGTGCGGTCCCTGAGGCGGACCGACAATCCGACCTCGAAACGGTGTGCAGACATGGCTCTTGACCTCCAGGGCTTGGGTTCAGGCTTGCGTCGACGGGGCGAAATCGTGTTTTGCGCGGTCGATCGCGAGAATGCGATCGAGTTCATCCGGCGCAATGGCGACCATGCGCATGCGATGGTCATTGTCGGCGGTGGGCGGCAACTTGATGAAGGTGGCGACGCGATGATAGGCGAGCCATGAAATGCCTTCGATCAATTCCTCGTCGTCATCCACCTCGTAGTCACCCGCAGCCAGCATTCCTTCCACCTCAGGCAATCGGAAGGGCTCGCTGAAGTGGACGGTGCGGTGCTTGGTGCGGTTGAACATGACGTCTCCTTCTAACGCCGGGATGTATCCGGCATTGTGGACATGACGACTGGTTTGGCGAACGGCCGCGTCGGAGCCGCAGGTTGTGGGCGGCGCTGCGCCCTTTTCGTGTTTTCCAGATCGCGAACCGAACCGCCTGTCCGGGAAAGATCGATATGATGTCCGACCTGCCCGTGCGCCCGCACATCGACCCTTATCGTGCGGCGGCCATTGGCAAGACAACGAAGGCGGCATTGCCGTCAAAACGCATGATCGCAACCGCGATCATGTCAGAACAGGGCGTGGGAGCAAACGCGAGCGGCGCGCGCACTTCAGCGCTCGAAAATGGGAAGAGATGGCGGGTCGAAAGCCTCTGACGCCGCGAAAAGCCAAGCTGGCCAATGTCGATGAGCCACTGTGGGCCTTAATTGCGCCGAACGCAAGGTAATCACGAATTTCGGCAAACGCGTTGCGTTCTCACAGCTTGTCGCGTCATGCATGGGAGACGGTACCCGCGATGAAATAGTCTGTCGTTTCCGGCGACAATCAGTGGTCACCGGGAAATTCACAGTCCTTTCAACGTCCGTTACAGCCGGGCGTTGACGGATGTCGATCCTGTAGGCATCCTGCCGGCCAAAGAAGACAGGGCGGCGAAAGCGCTGCCGGGGCCGTCAAGCGGCCCGCCACGGGGACAGTTGCATTCGACGGGCAGCAGGCGACATCCGCGTTCCGCACTGCCATTCATACGCATTCGCCAGTCATACGCATTCGCAAGTCATTCAGGTCGATCGGTCGAAACTGCTCGGAGGGGACTGTGAAGAGACGTTCGAAGTTCTGCATGTCTGTCAGTCTGGTGCTCGGGCTTGGTGCCGCCGGCCCGATGCTGGCGGCCGATCTCGTCATCGCCATGCCCAACTGGCCGTCCGGCCAGGCGACGGCAAACATTCTCAAGGTCAGCATCGCCAAGAAATTCGGCCTCGACGCCGAGGTCAAGGAGCTCGGCACGCTCAACGCCTTCGTCGGCTTCGAGACCGGCGAGGTGGATATCCAGCCTGAGGTCTGGCAGCCGAATTTCGGCGACATCGTCAAGAAATACGTGACCGACAAGAAAGTGGCGACGCTCGGCGCCCATGCGGTGCCGGCCTGGCAGGGCCTTTGCGCCACGCCGGAGGCGGCAGCGACGATCAAGACGATCGCCGATCTCAGCGATCCCGAAAAGACCAGGATCCTCGACACGGACGGCGACGGCAAGGGCGAACTGTGGATCGGCGCGCCGACCTGGCTTTCCACCGGCATCGAGCGCACCCGGGCCAACAGCTATGGCTACAGCGCCAACCTGACGCTCTACGAGGCGGAGGAGGAGGTGGCGATGGCCGGCGTCGATGCGGCGATCGCAACCGCACGGCCGATGGTGTTTTACTGCTACGCGCCGCACCACGTGTTCGAGCTGCACAAGATCGCCCGTATCGCCGAGCCGCCGCACGATCCGGCCAAGTGGAAAATCGTCGGCGCCAACGATCCCCTGTGGATCAGCAAATCCACGGCTGCGACCTCCTGGGACGCGGCCCATTTCCAGATCGCCTACGCGACCGTCTTCGGCAAGAAGCATCCCGACATCGCCAAGTTCCTCGATCAGGTCGATTTCTCGCCGGAGGAAGTGACGAAAATGAGCTATGCGCTGGAGGTCGAGCGCCAGGCGCCGGCCGACTACGCGAAGAAATGGGTTGATGACAACGCGGCACGTATCGACGGGTGGGCGAAGCCATGAAGACGACACCGGATCGAAAAGCCACCAGCTTCATGACGCGCACGCGAAAGCTCGGGCTGGTGGTGCTGGCCGCGGCCGTGTGTTTCGGGCCGCCGGCAGCGCTGGCGCAGACCCAGATCTACGACGCCCGCACCAAGAAATGGGTGAACTACGACAAGAAGAAAGCGCGGCAATATTATGCCCGCAACAACCAGTTGCCGGAGGCGTTTCGCCGGCAGGTGGTGCCGTTCCGCACGGCGGAAAAGCCGGGCACGATCATCATCGACGGCAACCAGCATTTTCTCTATCTCGTCCAGCCCGGCGGGCAGGCGATCCGCTACGGCATCGGCGTCGGGCGCGAGGGGTTCGGCTGGGCCGGCATCGTGCGCGTCGGGCGCACGGCCGAGTGGCCGACCTGGACGCCGCCGCCCGAAATGGTTGCGCGCGATCCGAACGCGGCCAAATGGGCGGCCGGCATGCCCGGCGGGCCGGACAACCCGCTCGGCGCCCGCGCGCTCTACCTCTATGAGGGCGACCAGGACACGATCTACCGCATCCACGGGACGGTCGAGCCCTGGACCATCGGGCTCGACGTGTCGTCCGGCTGTATCCGCATGAACAACGACGACGTCACCGACCTGCATTCGCGCATCGAGGTCGGCGCCAAGGTGATCGTGCTGATGCAGGGGGCAGCCCTCTACAAGGGCGTTTGAAGGCGCGTTTGACGGACCGACCGGGCGGGCAGGCGTGGCGCTGACACGCCGCACGCCGCATGCCTGTCGCGACGGCTGCTGCTGTCGGCGGGACCTGGAAGATGCATGAAACAGCCATGCCGAATGCCTGCCTCAGGGGCTCAAGACGGGCAGGGGAGTGAACCACAGGATCCGAAGGGGAGATTTTTGGTGATCGAGGGGATGATGCGTTCAAAACGCTTGGTACTGGCGGCCGGCATCGGCCTTGCTTTTCTCGGCGGCTGCCAGTCGGCGCCGCCCAAGCCCGAGGAAATGGCGCGCACGAGCCTGCAGACGGCACCGGCCGACCTGCAGCTGATCTGCGCCAACGCGGCTGCGGGCACCGCCCAGGTCGACAGCAGCAAGGTGCTGCCGACAAGCTCGCGCCAGCTGGATGCGACCTCCTACAGCGTCGACCTCGACGCGGGCGGGCGCAAGTTCAACTGCATCGTCGACACCAATGGCAGCGTGAAATCGGTGCAGCCGGTGGCTTGATCGCCACCGCGGGTTTCGCCGAACGGCAGACATGACCGTGGGGTCGATGCCATCCCCGCGATGATGGCCATTTGATCTCTCAAGGGAGAGGCAATCATCATGGAGCAGCGGCTCACCATCCTGAATTCGTATCGGTTGAACGCTCCGCCCGAGCATTTTGCCCGTGCGATCGACGTGCTGGCGCGGCGGGTCGAAGCCGAAGGCGATCCCGGCGTCCTTTCCTACAGATTTTTCGTGCACGCTTCGGAAGGGACAGCGCGCGGGGTGATCGACTATGTCAATGCCGCTGCCTGGATCGGTCATCACGACATCGCCATGGGATGGCCCGAAATGTCCGGCTTGCACAGTGTTGCCTCTCTCACCGACATCGTCTTCCTCGGCGCCATGACGAGCGAAATCCAGGCCTGGATCGACCGATCCACGCTGACTGCGCGGATACGATGCGGTTATGCATTCGCGGGAGGATTCCAGAGGCGGAGCGATCGATGGCACGACTAGTCCGGCAACCTGCCGGAGAAAGTGCACTCGTCGGCCGTGATCAGGCGGCGACAGCGACACGTGCATGCGCGCACGGACGAGCGTACCAGCATCTGTGTCCTTCGAGCCAACCCACCGACAAGGTGAAAGGCCCGGTCAGTCGCCAAGGCCGAAGAGGGTTGCGGGGTCGGCGACGACCGGCGGCGCATAGAAGGTCAGCCGCGCGGCGTCCATGAGCAGAAGCGGCGGGACCATCTCGTCGGCAAGTTGGGTGATCCAGTCCTGGAGTTCGCGCACCTGCTCGTCATTGTCGGTCGAGAGATCCTTCGTCTCCGAGGGGTCGGCTGCAAGGTCGAACAGTTCGAGCCTGGGCGGCAATGTCGCCTTCCACACGAGTTTCCAATTGTCCCTGCGCACCGCGCCGCCGAGCGGGTCGACATTGTAGGCGAGCTCCGTGCGCGGCGAGGGCTGGCCCTGGCTGATCGCCGGCCACAGGTTCATGCCATCGAGTGGCTTTTGTGTGTCGGGTGCGGCGCCGGCTATGGCTGAGAGCGTCGGGAACATGTCGACGACATGCACCATGCCGGCGACCTTTCCCGGCTTGATCTTGCCCGGCCAATTGGCAAGGGCCGCGACGCGGGTGCCACCTTCGTAGAGCGTGCCCTTGCCGTCACGGTAGGGGCCGTTGTCCGCCGGCAACCCGCCGCCGACCTTGCTATCGCCGGCAAAGAGAGCACTGGTCACGCCGCCATTGTCGCTGTGGAAGACAACAAGCGTGTTGTCACGCATTCCGCGCTTTTCGAGCGCCGCCATCAGCCGGCCGACGCCATCGTCGAGCACCGCGATCATGGCCGCATAGGCGCGACGGTTTTCGTCGGGGATGTGCCGATAGCGCTCGAGATAGGCAACGGGCGCCTGAAACGGTGTGTGCGGCGCGGTGAAGGCGAGGTAGAGAAACAACGGGGCGGATGGATCGTGACCTTCGACGACACGCACGGCCTCGTCGCCAAAAAGGCTGTTGTCGAAACCGGTCTCCTCGAGCGGGGCATTGTCCCGATACCAGTCCTTCACACCGTGCGAGGCGTGCTTGAAGTGGTCGATCTCACCGACAAGCGCACCGTAAAAGCTGTCGAAGCCGCGCTGCTTCGGCCAATACTCGACCTTGGCATGGCCGAGGTGCCACTTGCCGACGAGCGCGGTCCTGTAGCCGGCAGCCTGCATGACCTGAGGCAGAAGTACCTCGTCGAGCGCCAGCCCGTAGGCGCCCGGCGATGGTATCACCCCGGTCTGCAGGCCGTATCGCAAGGGGTAGCGGCCGGTCAGAAACGCGGCGCGCGTCGGCGTGCACATGGGTTGGGTGTAGAATTCCTCGAAGGTCACGCCCGTGCTGGCGAGCCTGTCGAGGTTGGGCGTCGCGATATCGGAACCGTGAAAGCCGACGTCGGCCCAGCCGAGGTCGTCGGCGATGATGTAGACGATGTTCGGCGGTGCCGTGCCGCTCGCAAGGGCGCTGTCCGCGGAGAGTGTGGCAAGAGCGGTCGGCATGCCCAAGGCAGCCGCGAAGGCTGCTCCGCTCATCAGCGCCTCGCGCCGCGTCAGGCCGCTCCGGTCGCATCCGCTGCTCTCGCGTGCGCAGGCATTCGGGCCCACGTGCTTTTCCTGCATTTCAGCCATCCTTCACTCCCCGCAAATCGAGCCCGCCTGGCCGGCAATTGTCTATTCGATATGGCTAATATCTGCGTCTTGCGGTAGCGGCGTCAATCGCCATCAAGGGGTGTACCGGGGAGGTCGCACGCCGCATTGGCGATGCACCCGAACGCACGGATTGGCGGACAAAACCGGCCCTATGAGCGTGCAACTGGACGCCGGACTTGCCCGCAATCTGTCGGGCGCCGGCGCGCGCGGCGGTTTCAAGGGGTTAGCCAACGGATGCGAGGCTTCGTCCGTATTGTGCGGCGCAGAAATAATAATGTTGCAATGCAAGATTATTTCCGGTGTGTTTTCTTTGGAATTCAGTATATCTGCGAATTGATCTTTCAAGATGGAGAATTATGTGCTCTCATAGGTTTAGTTGAGAGGAGGAAATGCCATGTTCTCATTCTTTGAGCACTTCGCACTTTTCGACGCGCTGATCGTTGCCGCAATCTGCACGCTTCTGATCCTGAGTTATTTTAGCCGCGAGGCCTGATAGGGCACGCTAAGCTTCGGCCGGCAAGCGCAGGTTTGCCGATGCTGTCTTTGCAATGGCGCGCTGCCGCTAGCCGGTGTTCCGCGGCCTGAAGAGCGGGCGAACGCGACCTGTCATCCGCGGTTGGCCGCTACCGCGCGGGCGCATGCACCCGGGCCGTCGCCCCTTGAAGGTTCCCGCTATCGTTCGGGGCGCTAGCCGGCGCGGACCGCGCCGACATGCAGCCAGCGGGTGGGTTCGTTGTCGTAGCCGCCGCCGTCAGCCTCATCGATGCGGATATCCGACCAGTCCGCCCATTCCAGGCAGGTGCGAAGCCAGGCGGGCGAGGGGTAGTTGAAATAACGGCCGAAGCGATCGTGGCCTTCGCGCTCACCGGCCTTGAAGCTTGCCTGCAACAGGCCGCCCGGCCGCAGCGCCCGATGGAGGCGCACCAGCACGTCCGGCAATTCGGCCCGGGGCACATGCAAGAGCGAGGCTTCCGCCCAGATGGCGTCGAACCGCTCACTCCATTCGATGTGCTGAAAGGTGACGACCTCGACCTTGCGGCCAATTCGCTGTTCGGCCGCCCGGGCCATCTGCTCCGATCCGTCGCAGGCGGTGACATCGAGCCCGGCCTCGATCAGGTGCAGGCTGTCATGGCCGCCACCGCAGCCGAGATCGAGCACGGCGGCACCGGGCGAAAGGCGGGCGATGAACGTGGCCAGGCGATCGGCGGGCGGCTTGCGGTCTCGCATCGCATAGGTTTCGGCGTTGTCCCGGTAAAAGGCCATGGTGTCGTTGCTGCTCGTCGTCATGGCATTTTTCCTTCCTTGCGGCTGCGTCCTGCGATTTGCGCGCCACCCATGCCAAAGCCTGATTGCGCCAATGTTGCGCCAAACGGCTGGCGTGGGAAAATGGCTGATATAGCCCGTGTCGAATCGGCCATGTGCGCAATTGTAGCCCCGAAATTCCGCGGCGTTCAGGTGCGGGCACCTGCTGCGTCATGATGTCGTGCGGTCGGGCCGCCTGTTTGAGGATTGCGCGAAGCCGTGGCAACTTCGGCCGTGATCGCAGGCTTTGGCGCGCCGCCACGCGCGCCAGCAAGTCCGTGCCACGAATGCCGAAGCCACGAAAGCCGATGTCACGAGAGGACGTTCATGCGCTTTATCAATCCGATACCGTTCGTTCGCGACATCGAGCGCTCGAAGCAATTCTATCGCGACCGGCTCGGCCTGGAGATCCTTGAGGATTTCGGCAGTTTCGTTTTGTTTGCCTCCGGCTTTGCCATTCATGAGGCAAGCGCGCTCGAACAGACGATCTGGCGGCAGGCGTGCGAGGGCAGCGAGCCCTACGGGCGACGAAACCTGCTGCTCTACTTCGAGGATGACGATGTGGATCTGGCCTTCGCCACCATCGCGCCGCATGTGGAGCTGATCCATCCCGTCGAACGACAGGCCTGGGGGCAGCGGGTGTTCCGCTTTTACGATCCGGACGGGCATGCGATCGAGATCGGCGAACCGCCCATCGAGATCGGCGAGCCGCAGGCGCCCGGCGTGCCCGTTCCGTCGTGATCCTTCGTCGCTGCGCGCTGTCCTCGCGACGGATCTCGGGGGCTTTAGAGGCACCATGCCCGCTGCCGAAGGTCGGCAACGGGCATGGTAGGGACGGCGCGAGGCAGCGTTACTTGCTGCCGGAACCGGACAGCTTGTCCATGACGTCGTCGAGATTGAAGCTTGCCGGCTTCTGGCGGATCGGGAAGTCCTTGAAGCTTTCCAGCCATTTCGCCACGATCGCCTGCGACGGCACGACGACGAAGGCGCGGTCGAAGAACCACTTTTCGTATTCGATCGATTCATCGCCGCGCTCGAACGGGTCGGCGCGCAGGTTGAAGAGCTTGGGCGCACGCAGCGTGGTGAAGGCGTCGCGCCACACGCCGATACCCGTGCTTTCCTGCGCCTTGAACACGACCTTCCAATCCTGGAAGCGCACGGCGACGAGTTCGCCATCGTCGTTCCAATAAAGGAATTCGCGCCGTGGTGCGTCGTTCACCTCGCCCTTGAAATAGGGGAGGAGGTTGTAGCCATCGAGATGCACCTTGAAGCTCTTGGTGCCGGCCTGGTAGCCCGTCTTGCACTTTTCGACGATGTCGGTTTCGCCGGCGGCCGCGCAGAAGGTCGGGATGAAATCGTAGTGCGAGAACATGTCGTTGTAGACGGTGTTCGGCTTGATGACGCCCGGCCAGCGGATGCAGGTGGGGACGCGGTAGCCGCCTTCCCAGTTGGTTGCTTTCTCGCCGCGGAAGGGCGTGTTGCCGCCATCCGGCCAGGTCATCACCTCGGCGCCATTGTCGGTGGTGTAGACGACGATGGTGTTTTCGACGAGGCCGAGATCGTCGAGCTTCTTCAGGAGCTCGCCGACCATGCCGTCATGCTCCACCATGCCGTCGGCATAGACGCCCTTGCCGGTCTTGCCCTCCGATTCCGGTTTCAGATGGGTGTTGACGTGCATGCGGGTGGAGTTGAAGTAGCAGAACCAGGGCTTCTGGGCATTGTGCTGGCGATCGATGAAGTCGAGTGCGGCGGCCAGGAACTCGCCGTCGACCGTTTCCATGCGCTTCTTCGTCAGCGACCCGGTGTCCTCGATCCGGCCGTCGGCATAGGAGTGGATGACGCCGCGCGGGCCGAAGCGCTTGCGAAACTCCGGGCTCTTCGGATAGTCCGGGTTCTCCGGCTCCTCCTCGGCATTGAGGTGGTAGAGGTTGCCGAAGAACTCGTCGAAGCCGTGGTTGGTCGGCAGGAACTCGTCCTTGTCGCCCAGATGGTTCTTGCCGAACTGGCCGGTGGCATAGCCTTGCGCCTTGAGGAATTCGGCGACCGACGGATCCTCGGCCTGCAGGCCGAGATCTGCGCCGGGCAGGCCGACCTTGGTCAGCCCCGTGCGGATCGGCGACTGGCCGGTGATGAAGGCGGCGCGACCGGCCGTGCAGCTCTGCTCGCCATACCAGTCGGTGAACATCGCACCTTCGTTGCCGATGCGGTCGATATTGGGCGTGCGATAGCCCATCATGCCGCGATGGTAGATGCTCGGATTGAACCAGCCGATATCGTCGCCCATGATCATGAGGATGTTCGGCTTGGCGCCGCCGGCGGCGGCTGATGTGGACTGCTGGGCGCTCGCCGGTCTCGTGCCGCCTGTCGCGGTCAGGGCCGTTGCCGCAAGGGCGCTTCCGGCAAGCAGGAGATTGCGCCGGCTGACGGCCAGGGGATGCCCGTTCTCGCGTTGATCGTCATCTTCCGGATGCGTGCTCATGGCGTCTTTCTCCGTGTCGTTGAAAATCGAAATCTTGGCCCGGTTTTGCAGTCGAGGTACGGGGGAAGTCTGCGCCCGGCGCGTGTAACGGACAAGGATGTAACAGTAACGCCAGGGCTACGGCGCCCGTCGCGGCGGGCGGAAGGATCGATCACGCAACGTTTGCAAAGTGTCGCAAAGTGAAGGGCAGACAGGCAGAAAATTGCGCGATTTAGGTCAACAACATTGACATAAATTAGCCGCCGTGATCCTGTCGAAGGACAAAGACAATGCATGCGCGACAGAGCCTGAAGACGCTCCTCCGCACCAAAAATCCTTGAGGAAACCACCCAATGCTCGACTGGGACCATATATTCGCGACGCGCTCCGGCCGGATGCGCGCCTCGGAAATCCGCGAATTGCTGAAACTGCTGGACCGCCCCGACATCATCTCGTTTGCCGGCGGCATTCCCGATCCCGAGCTGTTTCCCGATGTGGAGTTCAAGGACGCCTATGCCGAGATCTTTTCCGGCCCGGCCGTCAGCGCTGCCCTGCAGTACTCCGTGAGCGAAGGCTACAAGCCGCTGCGCGAATGGCTGGCCAAGCAGATGGAAAAGCTCGGCATTCCCGCAACCGTCGACAACATCTTCATCACCTCCGGTTCGCAGCAGGGTCTCGACTACATCGGCAAGCTGTTCCTGTCGCCCAACGACACGGCGCTCGTCACCTGGCCGACTTATCTCGGCGCGCTGCAGGCGTTCAACGCCTATGAGCCGCATTACGACCAGCTGAACCCGGGCGGCAACCGCACGCCCGCGACCTATGCCGAAGCCGCGAAGGCTAACGGCGGCCGCGTCAAGTTCGCCTATCTCTCGGCCGACTTCTCCAACCCGACGGGCGAGACCGTCGACCGGGCAGGGCGCGAGCGGGTGCTCGATCTCGCCGAAGAGCTCGACATCGCCGTCATCGAGGATGCGGCCTACCAGCAGCTTCGCTACGACGGCGAGGCGATCCCGCCGATCCTGGCGCTCGAGATCGCCCGCAAGGGCGACATCAACCACACCCGCACCGTCTATTGCGGCTCGTTCTCCAAGACGCTGGCGCCGGGCCTGCGCGTCGGCTGGGTCTGCGCCTCGGAAACGGTGATCAAGAAGCTCGTGCTGCTGAAGCAGGCGGCCGACCTGCATTCCTCGACCATCAACCAGATGGCGATCTGCACGGTGGCCGAGCGCGGCTTCGATGCCCAGGTTGCCAAGATCCACCGGGTCTACAAGCACCGCCGCAGCGCCATGCTGGCGGCGCTCGAGAAATACATGCCCGATGGCGTGAGCTGGACCAAGCCGGAAGGCGGCATGTTCGTCTGGGTGACGCTGCCCAAGGGCATGGACGGCACGGCGCTGCTCGCCAAATCGCTGGAGACGGCCAAGGTCGCCTTCGTGCCCGGCCGCGCCTTCTTTGCCGACGGTTCCGGCGAAAACACGCTGCGCGTGTCGTTCTCCTGCGCCAACGACAAGATGATCGACGAGGGCATCCGCCGCCTCGGCGATCTCGTGCGCGGCGAAGTGGCAGCGCTCGCCGCCTGATCGCCGACGACACGGTTTTTCGTTGCGAGGCGCGGCCGCTGATGCGGGCGCGCCTTTTCTTTTGGCCGGAGATGGCTGCGTAACCGTTACGGTCTCCTGCCACATCATGGCGGCGGGCGAGCACGTTGCGCCGAGCCGACATGTCGGCTACAACGACCGAAATGGCCGGGCGCTGTCCGGCCACGTAAGCGTTAACGTCACTCAACGCGTATGATCGAACGGCTCAAGCGGCTTCGATCTGCGCGACTGTGTCCTGCGGATCGAGATCAACGAGCCCCAAAAGGATACCGATGGACACGACCCAGACCTCTCCCCACGATGCAACGGCCCCGAAGATCGAGCGCGTGCGTCATGAACTCAAGCGCCGTTCGCTTGTGGTCACCGATGCCGAGCGCATCACCCCCGGCATGCTGCGCCTGACGCTTTCGGGCGAAGACCTTGCCGATTTCGTCAGCCTGGGCGCCGACGATCACGTCAAGATCATCGTGCCCGCGGCCGACGGCACGGAGGAACGGCGGGACTATACGCCGCGCCGCTACGACAGCGCAAAACGCTCGCTGGTCATCGATTTCGCCCTGCACGAGGCCGGGCCGATCACGCAATGGGCGATGAGTGCCCGCCCGGGCGATGTCCTCAATATCGGCGGCCCGCGCGGTTCGGCCGTCATCTCCAATGTCGAGCGCTGGTTGCTGATCGGCGACGAGACGGCGCTGCCGGCGATCGGCCGGCGGATAGAGGAGGCCGGGGCCGCCGCCCGCATCACCAGCATTGCAGCCGTGGCCGACCCGGGCGAGCAACAGACGTTCGAGACGCGGGCCGCGCTCACATGCCACTGGGCCTATCGTCCCCTCGGCGAGGCGACTGACGCCTCGGCGCTTCTCGCCGTCCTGCGCACCGTCGAAATCGAACCCGACACCTTTGTCTGGGTCGCGGCCGAAGCCTCGGTGACGCGGGCGATCCGCGCGCACCTGACCGAAGAGCGGGGCTATCCGCTTCGCTGGATCAAGGCATCGGGCTACTGGGTAAAGGGCAAGGCCGACAGCACCGAAAAGTTCGAGTAACGCCGCCGGACCATGGTCGCCGGCGTGCCCTTGCGGGGGCGCCCCGGCCATCGGTACGGTCGATCAGGCCGCAGCCTCGAGCCTGCGGCGCAGATCGTCGAGATCGTCCACGAACCAGAGCGCATTGCCCTTGTTGGTTTCACGCACGAAATCGCGCAGCGCCTTGCTTTCGGCAAGCGCCTGGCCGACATCGCCGACAATGGCGCATCGCATGCGGTAGTTGACGAATTTCTGGAAAACCTCGCCGGCGACACGGGTGCTGAGGTTCAGGAAATCCGGGCCGAGGCGGGCGACCGGGATCGCCAGCATGTCGGCTTCATGACCCCAGGCATCGCCGAGAAAATCGTTGGCGTCTGCCGGCGTGCGCAGCGCAGCGCCCTTGTCGGCGCATCTGAGTACGCGGGTATTGGCGATTTCGATCAGCTGGTCCATGGCGTCTGAAATAATGCCGGGAGAGAGGGATTGCAACCCGTGGGTGCGTGCGCGAGCGAAGCCACCGCCGTGGCGCGGCGGCGGTCCGTGGCCCGTTCCAGCGTCACGGCGAGGTCAGCGGTTCCGCCTCGAAGGCCCGGTGGAGCAGTGCGACGAAAGGCGCGGGGTCGCGCAGCGGTGTCTGGTCGATGCGGCTGACGGCAATGCCGGGTGTCCAGGAATTCATCACCACCCCGGCAAGGCCGGCGAGGTCGGCTGATGTGACGGCCTGCGTGCGCTGGGCGATGCCGAGCCGGGCCAGCTGGCGCTGCAGGATGCCCATGGTGGTGCCGGTCAGCATCTCGGCCTCCGGCCAGACGACGGCGTCGCCGTCGAAGAAGGCGAGGTTCCAGATCGAGGCTTCGCTGAGGCGGCCTTTGCGGTCTAAGAAGGCGGCATCGTCGAAACCCTCGGCCACGGCCTGGCGCAGGTAGTAGGTCTTGGCGATCTCCCCGACATGCTTGATGCGCGGCAGCATGCGCTCATGCTCCACGGTCAGGAGCGAAAGCGGTCCCTTCGGACCTGATGACGCAGGGCCTGTCGTGACGAGCACGTCGAGCCCGACATCCGGACCGGCAACGGTGAATTCTCCGGCCGGCGAGTAGACGGTCGCCATCAAGGAACGGTCGGCGGGCGCGGCGGCGAGCGCTGCGCGCAGATGGGCGCGCACGAGATCGTCGGGAAGCGCCTTGCCGAACATTTCAAGCGAGGCGTTGCGCAGGCGGGCGAGATGAAGATCGAGGCCGCGCACCTGGCCGCCACGCACCTGCATGGCGGTGAAATGCGCGTAGCCGGCAAAGGCCAGCGGCGAAAGCTCGGCCGCGGTTGCGGCCTGGCCATTGCGTTGTACGGTCGAAGAGGTGGGGCCGGCAGACATCGAGATCACTCCAGGGGTCCATTTGGTGACGGTGGCGGTTGCCGCCGTTTCTGATCATCAGTATCTGCGATTGCTCGCTTCAAGAAAAACAAGTAGTTCTCGTTGGATCATCAAGCCAGGTTTGACGATCATGAGCCGAATGCTTCCAGGAACACGGGCGCTCAGAACCTTCGAGGCCGCCGGTCGCCATCTGAACTTCACGCGCGCGGCCGACGAGATCGGGCTGACGCCTGCGGCCGTCAGCTACCAGATCAAGGAAATCGAGGACCAGCTCGGCCTCACGCTCTTTAACCGCACCAGCCGCAGCATCCAGCTGACGCCATCGGGTGCCGTCCTGTTCGAGGCGGCCGCGCAGGCGCTGGAAACGCTTGAGCGGGCAGTCGGCCGGGCGCGCCGCATGGCGCGCGGCGCCCAGCAGCTGCGCGTGTCGCTGAGCCCGCGCTTTGCCACCAACTGGCTGTTGCCGCGCCTATCGCAGTTCCGGAAGGCGAACCCGACGGTCGAGCTCACCTTCGACATCACCGACGATGTCAGGGACTTCCATGCCGACGATATCGATCTCGCCATCCGTTTCGGCTCGGGCCGATACCGACAGACGCGGTGCGAGCGGCTGTTCGAGGCGGTGATCGCCCCGGTCGCCAGCGCGAAACTGCTGGCTGAGATCGGGCGGCCGAAGACGCCGCACGTCCTCTTCGGCCAGACGCTCTGTCACGTCGAGTGCACCACCGAAGGCATGCTGTGGCCGAACTGGCGGATGTGGATGGCGGCCGCCGGCATCGACGGTTTCGACGACAGCCGTTGCGTCGCCTTCACCGACACCAGCCATGTGGTCGAGGCCGTGATCGACGGCGGCGCCGTCGGGCTGGTGGACCTCGCGATGATCCGCAACGAGCTTTCCGAGGGGCGGCTGGTACAGCTGTTCGATCTCGGCGTCAGCGTCGCCGACGATTATGCCTATCATCTGGTCTACCCGGAAAACGCTGTGGACGATCCGCGGGTTCGTTCCTTTTGCGCATGGATGCTCGAAGAGGTTGAGCGGAAAGACCAGCCGGCGGCGCCGGCCCTTGCCGCTTCGGCCTGAAGCCGGTCTCGCCCCGCTCAGGCATCGCGGTGCGCCGCCTTCGTGACGGCTTATCGCCGCTACGTAACTGTTACGTACTCCTGCCTGCGGTCTTTGACGTGGTAATTTTCCAATCGTGATCGGCGGGCCATGATCCGTGCCCGGACCGATAACGCAAAGTTGGGCTCGGTCATCCCTCGCGGCCCTTTCAGACACGTTCGAACACCAGAGTTTCAATGCAATCGACGACCGCAGTCCTCGCGAACAGGAGACGATGAGCATGGTTGAGAATGTCGATAAGCCATCCAGCAACGAGACCCAGAACACGCTCGACGTCGATCGTCGCAGCCTGCTTCTTGGCGGCACGATCTTTGCCGCTGCCGCCATGGTCGGCTCGGGCGCGCCGCTGAATGCGGCCAAGGCCCAGCAGCAGCCTGCTGCCGGAAGCGGCAAGCCGCCGAACATCCTCGTCATCTTCGGCGACGACATCGGCATTCCGCAGATCAGCGCCTATACGATGGGCCTGATGGGCTATCGCACGCCCAATATCGACCGCATCGCGGCCGAGGGTGCGATCTTCACCGACAGCTACGGTCAGAACAGCTGCACGGCGGGGCGCGCCTCGTTCATTCTCGGCCAGGAGCCGTTCCGCACCGGCCTGCTCACCATCGGCATGCCCGGCGACCCGCATGGCATCCAGGACTGGATGCCGACGATCGCCGACGTCCTGAAGGCCAAGGGCTACTCCACCGGCCAGTTCGGCAAGAACCACCTGGGCGACCGCGACGAGCACCTGCCGACCAAACACGGCTTCGACGAATTCTTCGGCAACCTCTACCACCTCAACGCCGAGGAGGAGCCGGAAGGTTACTTCTATCCGAAGGATCCGGAGTTCAAGAAGAAGTTCGGCCCGCGCGGGGTCATCAAGTCCAGCGCCGACGGCAAGATCGAAGACACAGGCGCGCTCAACACCAAGCGCATGGAAACCATCGACGAGGAGTTCCTCGCCGCTGCCAAGGATTACATCGACCGCCAGGTCAAGGCCGACAAGCCGTTCTTCTGCTGGTTCAACTCGACCCGCATGCACGTCTTCACGCATCTGAAGGCGGAGTCGATGGGCAAGACCGGCAAGGGCATTCATGCCGACGGCATGGTCGAGCATGACGGTCACGTCGGGCAGTTGCTGCAGCAGCTCGACGACCTCGGCATTACCGAAAATACCATCGTGCTCTACACCACCGACAACGGCGCCGAGATCGCTCTTTGGCCCGATGGTGCCATGACCATGTTCCACGGCGAAAAGGGCACGACCTGGGAAGGCGGCTTCCGCATCCCGATGATGGTGCGCTGGCCGGGCGTGGTGAAGCCGGGCACGCAGATCAACGACCCCGTGACGCTGATGGACTGGTTGCCGACGTTTGCGACGGCCGCCGGCATCGCCGACGTCAAGGAAGAGATGAAGGCGGGCTTCAAGGGCACGTCCAAGACCTTCAAGGTGCATCTCGACGGCTACGACCTGACGAGTACGCTCAAGGGTGAAGCCAAGCAGCCGGCGCGTGATGCGGTCTACTATTTCGACCAGGGCGGCAACCTCAACGCGATCAGATGGAACGACTGGAAGCTCAGCTTCGCGGTCAACAGCGAAGGCAATATCGCGACAGCGACGCGCGAAGTGCCGAGCTGGGCCAACATCACCAACCTGAGGATGGATCCCTACGAGCGCGGCATCAAGGAAGGCGGCGAGTCCATGGAGTTCGTCGCCAGGAACATGTGGTTGCTGGTGCCAATCCAGGCCAAGATCAAGGAGTTCTTCCAGGACTTCAACGATTATCCGTTCCAGAGCGGCAGCACGCTCAATGCCAGCGGCATCGGCTACAGCTGGCTGGCGCAGCAGGCGGCGATGAAGCGGCTCGGCGAACTGGAGAGCCTGGCGCCGCGCTAAGGCCGGGCGACCCGGTCTCATCCTGAAGCGAAATCGACGGCCGGCGCCTGGCGCCGGCCGTCTGTTTTTGTGCAGGCGAGAAGAAGAACGCCTCAGTATTCCTGCGCGGTCGGCCGGAACAGGATCTCGTTGATATCCACATCCTCAGGCTGGCTCATGGCGAAGACCACGGCGCGGGCAAAACTGTCGGCCGGGATCGCCACACGCTGGTAGAGGGCGCGCACATTTTCCGCGACGTCCGTCTCCGTGACGCTGTCGGGCAGCTCGGTTGCCACCGCGCCGGGCGAAATGATGGTGGTGCGGATGTTGTAGGGCTTCACCTCCTGGCGCAGCCCTTCCGAGATGACGCGCACGCCGTGCTTGGTTGCGGCATAGACCGCGCCGCCTGGATTGACCTTGTGGCCGGCGACGGAGGAGACGTTGATGATGTGGCCGCTCTTCTGCGCCTTCATGTGCGGCAGTGCGGCGCCGATGCCATAGAGCACGCCCTTGAGGTTGACGTCGATGGTGCGGTCCCAGTCCTCGACCTTGCAGCGCTCGAGCGGCGAGTGCGGCATCAGGCCGGCGTTGTTGAGCAGGACGTCGATGCGGCCATGGAGCCTGACCGCGTGGTCGACCAGGCGCTTGACCTCATCGAACGACGTAACGTCGGTCTGAAGCGCTGCCTCCTCGCCGAGGGAAAGTTCGCGGGCGAGCGCCTGCAGCCTGTCGATGCGGCGGGCGCCGAGCACCAGCCGGGCGCCCTCGCGGGCAAGCCGGCGAACCGTCGCCTCGCCGAGGCCGCTGCTGGCGCCGGTGATGACGACGACCTTGTCGCGGATGTTCTCTGTCATCGCTTTTCCTCTTGCCGAAACGGCGTCAGCGGCCGACGCGGGCCTGCAGATGCGCCGGATAGCGCGCACCCTCGATGGTGACCGTGGCCAGCGCCTCGGCGATTTCGCCGAGATCGCCCGCAGTGAGATGCAAGCCGGCAGCGCCGATGTTTTCATCGAGCCGGCCAAGCTTGGTGGTGCCGGGGATCGGCACGATCCAAGGCTTCTGCGCCAGCAGCCAGGCAAGTGCTACCTGTGCCGATGTCGCCTCCTTGCGTGCGGCGATCTGGCCAAGCAGATCGACCAGCGCCTGGTTGGCCTTTCGCGCTTCAGGCGTAAAGCGCGGCACGGAATTGCGGAAATCCTTGGCGTCGAAGGTGGTCTCGGCATTGATGGCGCCGGTGAGGAACCCCTTGCCGAGCGGGCTGAAGGGCACGAGGCCGATGCCGAGCTCTTCGAGCAGCGGCAGGATCTCTGCCTCGGGCTCGCGCCACCACAGCGAATATTCGCTCTGCAGCGCTGCGACCCTCTGTTCCGCATGGGCCTTGCGGATCGTCTGCGCGCCGGCCTCCGAGAGGCCGAAGTGCCGGACCTTGCCCTCTTCGATCAGCCGTCTCACGGTGCCGGCGACATCCTCGATCGGCACGTTGGGGTCGACGCGATGCTGGTAGAACAGATCGATCACGTCGGTCTTCAGGCGCTTCAGTGCTGCGTCCGCGACCTTGCGGATCTGCTCGGGCCGGCTGTTCATGCCGCTCTGGCCGCCTTCCGCATTGAAGTCGAAGCCGAACTTGGTGGCGATCACCACCTTGTCGCGGATGGGTGCGAGCGCTTCGCCGAGAAGCTCTTCGTTCCTGTAGGGGCCGTAGGCCTCGGCGGTGTCGAAGAAGGTGACGCCGCGCTCGAAGGCGGTGCGGATGAGGGTGATGGCCGCCTGCTTTTCGGTGGCCGGGCCGTAGCCGTAGCTCAGGCCCATGCAGCCGAGGCCGAGGGCGGAGACGTCAAGGCCGCTTTTGCCGAGTGTGCGCTTTTCCATGGGGTGGTCCTTGTCTCGAGTGCCGATGTGTCGGGGATAGAGATGGCGCGCGCGGCCGGATTGGCCAGCGCGCTCAGACGGCCGGCGATCAGCCGGCCTTGGTTTGCGCCGCATAGTCCGTGTCGCTGACCTTTTCCAGCCAGTCGACGACCTTGCCGTCGAGGGCTTCGGCGATCGCGATATGGGTCATGGCGGCGGCCGGCGAGGCGCCGTGCCAGTGCTTTTCGCCCGGGGCGAACCAGACGATATCGCCGGGGCGGATTTCTTCAATCGGCCCGCCCTCGCGCTGGGCGCGGCCAAGGCCGGAAAGAACGATCAGCGTCTGGCCGAGCGGGTGTGTGTGCCAGGCGGTGCGTGCGCCGGGCTCGAAGGTGACGGTGGCGCCACCGATGCGCGCCGGCGGCGAACCGCTGAAGGGGGCGTCGATGCGCACGGTGCCGGTGAAATAGTCCGATGGTCCCGTGGTCGAGGCGGCAGAGCCGCTTCTTTTGATGTCCATGGTGTCGATCCCTTGCAAATGCGCGGGCCCCGCAATCGGGCCCGATGTCCGGGCCGCTGTGGCCGCGTCGTCTCAGGCAATTTAAGGCGTGGGATTGATCGGGATTAGATGGTAAATGTCGCAAGCGCTTATGAGAGGAATTCATGAATGCCGCGCCAGCCGATCAGCGACCTCATCGCCTTCCTTGCCGTCGCACGGGAACGCAGCTTTACCAAGGCGGCAGCGCAGCTCGGCGTCTCGCAATCGGCGCTCAGCCACACGATCCGCGGGCTCGAGGCGCGGCTGGGCCTGAGGCTTTTGACGCGCACCACGCGCAGCGTTTCGCCGACCGAGGCGGGTGAAAGACTGCTCCTGTCGATCGGGCCGCGGCTCGACGAGATCGACCGGGAGCTGGCGGCGCTCAGCGAACTGCGCGACAAGCCGGCGGGCACGATCCGCATCACCGCCGGCGAACATGCGGCCGAACACATCCTCTTTCCGGCGCTTGCCCGGCTATTGCCCGACTATCCGGACGTGAATGTCGAGGTGATCGTCGACTACGGCCTCACCGATATCGTCACCGAGCGCTACGACGCCGGGGTGCGCCTTGGCGAGCAGGTGGCCAAAGACATGATCGCCGTGCGCATAGGGCCTGACATGCGCATGGTCGTGGTCGGTGCACCCGCCTATTTCGCCACCCGCAAAACGCCGCTGACGCCGCAGGCGCTGACGGAGCACAATTGCATCAACCTGCGTCTGCCGACCCATGGCGGCATCTATGCCTGGGAGTTCGAGAAAGATGGCCGCGAGGTGAAGGTGCGCGTCGAAGGCCAGCTCGTATTCAACAACATCGCGCTCCGGCTGAACGCGGCGCTGGAGGGGCTCGGCCTTGCCTATCTGCCGGAAGACGCCGTGGCGCCGCACCTTGCTTCGGGCCTTCTGGTGGAGGTTCTGGCAGACTGGTGCCCGCCTTTTGCCGGCTACCACCTCTATTACCCGAGCCGCCGCCAGACGTCGCCCGCCTTCCAGCTGGTGGCCGACGCGCTGCGCTATCGCGGGCCGCGCTAGGCTGCGAGGGGCGGCGCCGACCGACACAAGCGGCCAGCTTCACTTTGCCATCCCCAGTCATTCCAAGTTTAGCGTCTGCCCATCCAGGGAGATATTGCATCTTGCGTGCAAATCCAGCGGCGGCTCTCAAGAGTATTTCTCCGGCTTCCATTAGAAAGCCGCAGTTGCTCGCTTTTCTCCTGCGCGCAACTTCGTGTTGAAGCCGTTGCTGCGCAGCATATCGGGCGCTGTTGCAGACGTCTTCCTCCGCATCTGGCTTGGTAATTCCTGATAACCAAAGGAGATTGCTATGAAAATGCCGATTGCAATTGGACTTACGGTGGCTTTTTCGGCTTTGTTTGCAACGGGCGCGATAGCGCAGAGCAAATACGGATCCGAGGCCGGCTGGGATATCCTGGTGAAGGAAGACATGGGGCCGGGATGCCTGATCACCAAATCAAACGCGGACGGAACGCAAATTCAGATGGGGCTCGATGCGACCGCAGCCTTGCGTGGCTACATGGCGCTCTACACGAAAGCCGATGCCAAGGTTGCTGCCAACGAGAAGCTTGCGGTTCTGTTTGATGTCGATGGCCAGAAATTCAGCGGCGAGGCCAAGGGCCAGGTCATGGACGGCTACCGCGGCGCGTTTGTGTGGGTGAACAATCCTGACTTCATCTACGAACTGGCCAAGAAGACGGCGGTGACGATTACACCCGCAGGCGGCAATCCGATCATCGTCAAACTGGCTGGCACCGATGCCGCCTTCAAGGCGCTGAGGGCGTGCCAGGCCGCTCAAAAATGATGCCCTGACCAAGTCGGAAGAGGCTGCAAGCGGAAGCTTCAGCCTTCGTGCCGGATCGTCGGCGTCGGCGCGCCCTTCCATTCGAAGGTGATGGTGCGGCCCTGGCGGATGTTCTGGATGACGGCAGGGCGGAAGACGGCGATGCACTCGCCCTGGGGATGGCGGGCGGAGGGGTAGATCAGGCCGTTGCCGCCACTTGCAAAGATGGTGGCGGCGAGCGCCTGGCCGGCGGGATAGGCAAGGGCAGGGTCGGGGCCGAGATAGGCGGCGCCGGTTTTGCCGCGCACATCGTGAAAGCGGCAGGTGAAGCCGGCGATCAGCTCGCGATAGGCGCCGATATCCTGGAAGATGCCGACGTCGGCAAGCGCCCGGGTGCGATGATAGACGATTTCCGCCTGGCAGGTTTCGAGCGCGTTGTCGCCGAAGGCGCAGTACCAGGCGCCGCGATCCTCGGTGTTGAAGCGGTTGCCCGGCGGGCGGGCGTGGCAGAAGGCGGCGTTGATCAGCGACCAGCCATAGCCGAACGTGTCATTCAAAAGTTCGGCGGGGCTGACGCCCGCGGGCAGGGCCAGCGGGCTCAGCCGTGCCGACGTCAAGGCTTCCAGCCGGTTGAGGATCTCGATGTCGTCATCGTCGTCGCAGAGCGGGGCCACGGCCGGCTCGTCGATATAGGCGGTCGAGATCAGCCGGATGGTGGCCGGATCGGTGAAGTCGATCTCAGGGATCATAGGCCGCCGCGCAGGCCGTCGAGATAGCGCCGCACGGTCATCATCGCGGGGATGCCGCCCTCGATCATCAGGTCGACCGGCGACTGGCCGTCGAACACCGGGCCGGTGTTGACCGCTTTCGGCCACTGATAGGTCAGCGGCCCGTTGAAATAGAGCCGCAGGCCCTTGAAGATGCCGACGATGAGACTGGCGCGCATGCGCTTGTCCTGGTCGAGCCTGCCCTTGAAATCGCCGGCCTTCATCCGGTTCCAGGTGGCGATCGGCACGTCGAACAGCTGCGATGCTTCCCTGTTGGTCAGCTTCCAGAGGTCGCAGGCCTTGACCACCGCCTTGACGATCACGGCTTCCTCGTGCCGTTCCGCGTCGCGGTCGGGGGAAAAGGCTGGCTGTGCATTGGCCATGGTCATCTCCTATGAAGTCGCCTGCCGTATCATATGATATAAAATGGAGGGTTTCGGCGGGAAGTCAAGGGGCGGTGGATTGCCGCTCACTTCCGGTTTGCCCCTCATCCTAACCCTCTCCCCGCAGGCGGGGAGAGGTGACGTGCAATACGGCTGCTTCTCCAAACCACATTGGCTGCCGAGCGGGGACGCGCTGTCTGACCTTACTTTCATTACGACCGGCTGCGACAGGTTTCCTTCTCCCCGCTTGCGGGGAGAAGGTGGCCGGCAGGCCGGATGAGGGGCGCTGCGTGTGGCAAGGGGGCACCAATGCCAAAGAACCGGCTCACGGAAGCGACGGACGGCGCAATGCCGCCGGTTCCAGCAAATGTTCCGCATGACGTGGATCGTTCAGGCTGCTTTTCACAACCCGCCGCCTTGCACGGGCGCGAAATCAACGCGAAAGATCCTGAAGCCGAGCGCAGGCCTCGCTGCGTGGTGCCGGATAAAATGAACCGATGGATGCGAGCCCCCGAATGAGCCTCAATATACGCCCCGCCGCCGATGCCGATATGGAAGGCTGCCACCGTGCCCTGGCCGTTGTCGTCGATGAGGGACGCTGGCTGTCCCGCCTGACGGCGCCTTCAGCCGATGGGTACGCCTCCTTCTGGCAGTCCCTGCGGAAGATGCAGGCGCCACAGGTGGTGGCGACGGCGGAAGGTGCCATCGTCGGATGGTGCGATATCGCGCCTCGCGACAACCCGCTCAACGCGCATATCGGCACGCTCGGCATGGGGCTCGTGCCCGGCTACCGGGGACGGGGCATTGGAAAGGGCATGCTGGTGCTGGCGCTGGAGCAGGCAAGGACACGGAAACTCGAGCGGATCCAGTTGTCGGTGCTGCACGACAACGACGCGGCAATCGGTCTCTACGCGAGGCTCGGCTTCGTTGTCGAAGGGCGCCGGCACCGGGAATGGAAGCACGATGGCGTCTACCGGGATAGCGTGCTGATGGCGCTTGACGTTACGTAAACAGGGTGACGCAGGGGCAAATGGCACGGGCGGCCATCCGCGCCGCCCCCGTCGTTGGGCAGCAGGTCGCGCCAAACGCCTTGCCCGGGCTGCCCGCTTCAGACATGCGGGGCCAGCAGCGACAGGTCGGCCTCGCCGAGCCTGTCCTTGGCGCTGCGCAGCTGGTGCCAATAGGGATAGATGACCGGTGGCAGGCTGACGGCGTCCAGCAGCTCGCGTTCCTCGTCCGATAGCTTCAGGCTGGCGGCGGCGAGATTGTCGCGGAACTGTTCCTCGCGGCGGCCGCCGATGATCACCGAGGTCACGCCCTTGCGGTCGATCAGCCAGGCGAGCGCGATCTGCGCGGGCGAGACGCCGCGTTCGCTTGCGATCGCCACGAGCATGTCGACGATCTTCCACAGCCGCTCCTCGTCGCGGATCGGCGGCTCGTTCCAGCCGGCAAGCTGGCGGGTTCCATCCGGCGTCTGGTTGCGCCGGTGCTTGCCCGAGAGAAGACCGCCGGCGAGCGGGCTCCAGACGAGCACGCCCAGCCCCTGGTCGATGCCGATCGGCAGGAGTTCGTACTCGGCCTCGCGTGCCTCGAGCGTATAGTGGATCTGCTGGCTGACGAAGCGGTGGCGCCGCTCGAGCGCGCTCACGCCGAGCGCCTTCATGATGTGCCAGCCGGAATAATTGGAGCAGCCGATGTAGCGCACCTTGCCGTGGCGCACGAGCGTATCGAGCGCTTCCATCGTTTCCTCGAGCGGCGTCTGGCCGTCCCATTCATGCACCTGGTAGAGGTCGATGACGTCGGTCTTCAGCCGCTTCAGGCTCGCCTCGCAGGCGGCAATCAGGTGGTGGCGCGAGAGCCCGCCGTCGTTCGGGCCCGGTCCCATGTTGAAGCGCGCCTTGGTGGCAACAAGCACGCCGTTCTTGCGCTTGGTCCCGAGGATATCGCCGATGATCTCCTCCGAGCCGCCGGTGGAATAGATGTCGGCCGTGTCGATCAGGTTGACGCCGGCATCGAGGCACATGTCGACATAGCGGCGGGCCTCGTCGAGGCCGACATTGCCGACCTGGGCGAACTTGCCGCCGCCGCCGATCGTCATGGTTCCCATTGTCAGCGTCGAGATCTTCAGGCCGGAGCGGCCGAGCAGTCGATATTCCATCTGGCTGTCCCCTTTGTCTGTCCTGTCCGATGACAAACTAGGGGCGGATGCGGTCGGAGCAAGGTGGCAAGCGGATCAAGCGCAAGGCGTGACGATCGGGCCGTGCGCGTCCGCCTGTGCAACGCCGATACGACTTCTAATGGAGGCATCGCGTGTTTGAGCAATGCCTTGTATAATCGCGCGCAGAGAGGCGTTGGAAGGGCGGGCAATGAGCAATCACTATTGTCTCGGCCGGATCGATTTCGGCGTGGGCAGTTCGGCCTTCTGGTGCCTCGACACGCCGGGAACGCTCGTCGTTTTCGTGCACGGCTTCACCGGTGCGGCCGAAGCGACCTGGCACAATGCCAGTGCCTATATCCGCGGGGATGCGCTGTTTTCCGGGGCCGACGTGCTCTTCGTCGGCTATGACAGCGTGCGCAGCCGGGCAAAGGTCATCAGCCGCTCGGTGCTCGATCTTTTCCGCAGACTGCTGTCCGACCCGGCCGAATTCTCCAATCGCTACATCTACCACGGGCGCAAACGCGAGCCCTTCCTCTACGAACGGGTTGTCGTGGTGGCGCACTCGCTGGGCGGCGCGATCATGCGGCAGGTGGCGCTGGACCTGGCGCGTGCCAACGATGCCTATGCGGACCATATCCACCTCGTGCTGTTCGCGCCGGCCCACAAGGGATCGAATGCGTTGCAGAATGCGAGCGGCGTGGTGGAGGGACCCGGTCTGCTCGGGGCGCTGAGGGCAGGCGCGCTCTACAGGGCGCCTATCCTCGAGGACCTCAAGCCGAAATCGGAATTCCTGCGGGATGCGGAGGCCGGCACTCTGACACGGCTGACGCGCGGCCGGCTGAAATGCCTGGTCGCGACCAAGATCTCGATCGGCCAGTATGAAAACATCGTCGAGCCCGGCGATTTCGCGCAGGATCCGCCCTTCTATACGGTCGATCGCCGCAACCACACGGATGTGTGCAAGAGCGATGCCGGCTATCGGCGGGTGCTCGACGATCTCGAGGAGTGCCTGCGGTGAGCGAAGCGGAAGCCCCCCGCTTGTTCGCCGAGCCTTTCGCGGGCTTCGAGCACAATTGCTTCGAGCGGCACGACCTGCGCCTTTACCGCCTGCCTGTCATCGGGCCGGCCTATCTTCTCTTGCGCCGGTCCCTGTCGCAGCCGGTCAGGATCGCCTGGCTTGCCTATCTCCAGACCTGGATGCTGCGCCGGGAATACCACATCCGCATGCGCGGCATGGCATCCGGCACCGTCGATGCCGACATCGTTCGCATGGCGCGCAGCGAAGCCGCAGATGGTGCGGCCATGTCACCCATGGTGCTGCGGCTGGCGCTCATTCTCACACGGCGCGCCATGCCCTATTTCAATGTCGACCATGAACTCGACGCGCTTGGGCCGCTCGACGAGGCGCAGTGGACCGATCTCATCGACACCGCCTTGCGCGTCGACATCTTCCTGTGCTCGCGCCCGCGCTTCGGCGAGATCATCAGGGCCCTGCCGCGCTATCCCGATGCGGATCTCGGCACAGACGGCTACCTGTTCCTCGTCAACTTCCTGTCGATCCTCGGCCTGCGCTCCGAACTCGGGGCCGGGCCCCGGCGCTACCTGCAACGCAAGATCAACATCGTGCTGCACACCCTTGGCGTCGATATCAATGCGCTCCGCGCCGATCTCTACCGGGTGCAGGACGAGATCGGGAGAAGGGAAATGCCGTCCGAACGCGGGGGGCTGGAGCCGATCGACGTCAGCATCGCCCTGTTTGAAACCGATCTTCAGGCCGCCTTCGAACTGGCCCGCGTGCTCGAGGTTCTGGAGCTTGCGAAGGTGAGCGACAGCGGACCGGAAGACAGCGAAGAGGGCGCGCTTCAGCCGCAATTCTAGCGCGGGGCCGGCTGGGGCGGAGCGCGCCGCACGTTCTCGCCGGCAAAACCGTCGTGCAACCCGTCATTGCGCGTCCGGCTTAGGGGCGCAACGGCGCGGGCAGGGCGACATCTTGCTCCCATGTCTTAGGGGTAGCTTGTGCACGTTAAAGTGATAACCTCCGCTTTGTGAAAGAGGGGAATCACATGAGATCAGCTGCGCGTCTGCTCGCAACCGTCGGCCTTGGCGCCTGTGCATTTTCATCCGGCCTGCTTGGCCCTCAGGTGGCGCAGGCGGCGGAAAACGGCGCCGGTTTCTATCTGCTCGGCGCGCGCGGTCCGCTGGCGGGCCTGCTCGCCCCTCCCGGCACCTATGTGCAGAACGACACCTATTTCTATTTCGGCGAGCTCGGCGGCAATCGCCAGCTGCCGGTCGGCGGCCAGGTGGTCGCCGACGTCGAAGTCAAGCTGATCGCTGATTTCGTGACCGGCCTCTGGGTCTTGCCTGAGGAGGTCCTGGGCGGCAATCTCGGCTTCAGCGCCATTCTTCCCTTTGGCGGCCCCAAAGTCGACGCGACCGCATCCCTGGGCGGATTGAGCCGTAGCGTCGAGGATTCGATCTTCACCATCGGCGACCCGGTGATCGGCGCCTCGCTCGGCTGGCAAGAAGGCGATTTCCACTGGTCGACCAACCTTGCCGTCAACGTGCCGATCGGCGACTACCAGAAGGGCGAGATCGCCAATCTTTCCTTCAACCGCTGGGCGGCCGACCTGACCTTTGCCGGAACCTGGTTCAACCCGGAAACCGGTATCGACCTCTCGGGCGCCGCCGGCTTCACCTTCAACGGCGAGAACCCGGCGACGGACTACCGCACCGGCACCGAATTCCACGCGGAATGGGCGCTCTCCAAGCAGTTCACCCCGGCATTTTCGGCCGGTATCGTCGGTTACTTCTACCAGCAGGTCACGGGCGACAGTGGCCCGGGCGCGCGGCTCGGCGATTTCAAGGGCCGGGTGGCGGCACTCGGCGGCACGGTCGGCTACAATTTCAAGATGGGCGAGACCCCGGTGTCGCTGCGCCTGAAGGTGTTCCAGGAGTTTGCGGCAAAGAACCGCGCCGAAGGCACCGCCGGTCTGGTGACCGTGTCGTTCCCGATCGGCACGCCGCCGAAGCCGGTCGAATAGCCCGGACCCGCTGGCTGCGCCCGAAGCCGCAGCGCGGGGCCCGGCTCGTCGCGCGGCAGTGACGGACGTTAGCCGGCGGCCAGAAACCGCTTTGGCATGAGATCCTTATAGGGAAACATGTGGAAGTAGGGCTGCGCCTCGGCGAGCACGCGGCGCATCGACGGGCGTTCGAGCAGCCGCTCGAAATAGGCTGACAGATGCGGGTGCCTGTCGGCGAAAGGTTCGACGATCCCCGCATAAAAGAGCGCCGGCGCGGCCGCGCAATCGGCAAGGCTGAAGGCAGGCCCGCCGGCGAAGGCGTTGGCGGAAAAATGCCGGTCGGCCATGGCATAGGCGGTGGCGAGCGTAGCGCGGGCGTCGGCGACGCCGCGATGGTCGTTTTCTCCGTTGGCGCGCAAGGTATCGGTGACGATCTTCTGCATCGGCACATGGATGTAGAGATCGAAGAAGCGATCCCAGAGCCTTGCCTGCAGCGCCGCGTTCCCGTCAGACGGGATCAGCGGGTGGCTGCCCGGATAATGACGATCGAGATACTCGATGATGACGGAGGTTTCCGGCACGACGACATCGCGGTCGCTGTCGCGCAGGACCGGCATCTTGCCGGCCGGCCACATCTCGGCAAAGCGCGCCGCCTCGGCGGGATCGAGCAGGTCGACCAGGCTCGCGTCGAAGGGGGTCTCGTTCTCGTAGAGCACGATCAGCACCTTGTGGCAGAAGGAGGCGAGCGGATGATAGTAGAGCGTGAGCGACATGCGAACGATCTCCGGTGCGTTTGACCTGGGACAGGGTTTCGTCGGGCGCAATGCCGGTGGCCCGGACTTCACGAAGGAAGTTATGGCAAAACTGATGCGGTTTCGCAATCGGTTTATCGGGCACTGCCATGTCACCGCGCCGGTCCGATGCGCGCGTTTTGGCGCCATGCCTTTGAAAGTCGCAAAGCTGCCCTAGAATTAAGAGAAGGCGGGGCGTTGCAACGCATGGGCGCTCTCGCGATCTCGATAGGGGAGGATCGCCGATGCGCTGCTTCACGGTAGTTGGGCCTTCGCAGACCGGAAAATCCACGCTGGTGGAAAAACTGGCTGCGCTGGGGGAAAGCTCCAGAAAGGCCACGTCACCATACGGATTGAACATCACGGAATTCGAGATCGGCAAGGAGCCCTGGTGCGCGCTGGACGCGCCCGGCGGCACCGAGGCGCTGGCCCACGCCCAGCACGCGCTGCTGGCGAGCGATGCCTGCGTGCTCTGCGTCTCGCCGGCGCCGGAAGAGGCGGTGCTGGCAGCACCCTATCTCAAGGTGATCGAGGCGTCGGGCACGCCGTGCATCATCTTCATCAACCGCATGGACGAGCCGCGCGGACGGTTGCGCGATGTCATCGCGGCGCTCCAGGACTATTCCAGCCACATGCTGATCCTGCGCCAGGTGCCGATCCGCGAGGGCGACAAGATCGTCGGCAGTTGCGACCTGATCTCGGAGCGCGCCTGGCGCTACCGCGAGGGCCAGACCTCGGCACTGATCGAGATCCCCGATGGGGCGCTGGAGCGCGAGAAGGAAGCGCGCGCGGAGCTGCTCGAGCATCTCTCCGAATTCGACGACTGGCTGCTGGAAGAACTGATCGAGGATCGGGAGCCGGCCAGCGACACGATCTACGCCATTTCCTCACGGCTGCTTCGGGAAAACCGGATCATCCCGGTACTCGTCGGCGCCGCCAGCCACAGCAACGGCATCCTGCGGCTGATGAAGGCGCTGAGGCACGAGGCGCCCGCGGTCGATGCGCTGACAAAACGGCTCGCCGAAGCGGGCAAGATCCCGGTATCGGGGCTTTCGGCCGTCAGCTTCCACGCCTATCACCGTCAGAATGTCGGCAAGACCGTGCTGGTGAGGGCGCTTACGGCCGGTATCAAGCAGGGCGCGCCGCTCGGCGGCGGCGGCCTCGGCTCGGTGCAGGACCCGGCGACCGGCAAGCCGCTTTCGACCGGCACGCCCGAACCCGGCACGATCTTTGCCGCGGTCAAATCCGATCACCTGCCGGTGCCGGCCCTTCTGAGCGCGACGGCTGCGGCCGAGGCTCCGGACTGGACGGTGCCGCCGACGCCGATGCTGGAGCGCATCCTCGTGCCCGACAGCGAGCGCGACGAGACCAAGCTTTCCGGCACGCTCGCCAAGCTCGCCGAGACCGATCGCAGCCTGAAGGTGATGCAGGAGGAGGGTACGGGCGCGCAGCTGATCTGCGTGCAGGGGCCGGTGCATCTGCGCGATCTCTGCAAGACGCTCGCCGACGTCTTCCATGTCGGCGTCACCGACCGGCCGCCGAGCCCGACCTATCGCGAGACCGTGCTGAAACCCTCCGACGTGCATTACCGCCATCGCAAGCAGACGGGCGGGGCGGGGCAGTTTGCCGACGTCAAGCTCAGCGTGCATCCGAACGAGCGCGGCGGCGGCTTCAGCTTCAACGAGACGGTGAAAGGTGGCGCTGTGCCGCGCAACTTCATTCCCGCGATCGAGGCGGGCGCGCGCGAGGCGATGGAAAAAGGGCCGCTCGGCTTCCAGGTGATCGACGTCGGCGTGACGCTGACGGACGGTCAGCACCACCAGGTCGACAGCTCGGAATTTGCCTTTCGCGCCGCCGCCAAGATGGGCGTGCGCCAGGCGCTGTCGCAGGCCTCCGCCGTCCTGATGCAGCCGGTGGCGCGCGTCGAGATCCACATCCCCTCGATCTATTCCGGGAGCCTGGTGCCGGTGGTTTCCACCTTCAAGGGCCAGGTGCTGGGCTTCGACCGCGACGAGGCGGCCAAGGGCTGGGACGTCTTTCGCGCGCTGGTGCCGGGTGCGGCACTCGACGAGCTTGCCCGCGCGCTACGCTCGGCAACGCAGGGGATCGGCTATTTCTCCAAGAGCTTCGACCATTTCGAGGAGCTCTACGGCAAGGAGGCGGATGCGGTGATCCATGCGCATGGTTCGCCGCAGGCCGGATGACAGAGGGGCGAACAGGGGCGCCGGCACTTGGAGCCGGCGCGGGCCATCGCATCTGGCGGCTCGCCAGGCCACGCCGTAACCGTAACATCCTTTTCTTGTCGCCGGGCGTGGCGCATCGTCCTTGAGACAACAGAGGGAGAAGCGACCGTGAAACGACTGCAACACACCACCCGTCTCTTGCTCCTTTGCGGCCTCGCGCTCGGGGGCGCGCCTGTGTTTGGCAGCGCGGTCGCCCTTGCCGACGGCGAGGTGCGCGCCGGGCGGGCGAGCGACGAGGAGATCAGCGAGGCCTATATCTATCTGCTCGGCCGCCTGTTGATCACGCGCCAGCAGCAGCTCGATTTCCAGGAGGGCTTCAAGTGGAACGAGCTGGTCCACAGGAAGCCCGGCGCCGTCGACTGGCCGAACCCCAATCTGGATGTCGCCTATTCCGAGGCATGGGTTGCGGTCGACGACAGTAGCTGCACCATCGTCACGGTGCCTGTCATCAGCGACCGTTATTTCACCGTCCAGTTCCTGAACGGCTGGGGCGAGACGCTCGCCAACATCAACGAGCGGCTGTTCCCGGGCAAGGCTTCGGGCGATTTTGCCGTGTGCCTGCGCGGCGCGAAGGTGGAGCTGCCTGAAAACATCAAGCGCATCGACCTGCCGGTTGGCCATGCGCGCGTGTTGTCGCGGGTGGCGCTCGGCAGCGACCCGGAGCGGGCGGTCGAGCTGCAGCATCAGTTCAAGCTGCGCGTGACCGGAACGCCGAAATTGCCCGAAATCGCCAAGACGCCGATTTTCGATCTCGACAAGCCTCCGGGTGTCGAGGCCTTCGAGGCCGCTGGCGCGGCGCTCGACGGCGAGCCGGACTTGAGCGTCGGGCTTGAAAAGCGGCAGGCGGACGTGCGCAAGATCGCCGCCGCCGTCAAGGACAGCGTGAAGGAGCACGCCCGCGTCGATGGGGTCATCAAGGCGAATGCCGTGGCCGAGATCGGCAAGGCCGGCCAGACGATCGGGCACGGCGTCGTGGAGAACGGATGGGCACGCCCCGGCGTCGTCGGCGAATACGGCCTCGACTATCTGGCGCGCACGCTGATCAACAGCGGCGGCATCTGGGCGAACATCAAGCCAGAGGTGCTCTATTATCGCGGCGGCAAGGACGACAGCGGCAGCGATCTCAATGGCGACCACGCCTACAAGATGACCTTCCCGAAGGACGCGTTGCCGTCGCGTTTCGCCAAATATTTCTGGTCTGTCATCGCCGTCGACAACCTTCACTACCGGGTGTTGCCGAACCCTAAGAACCGCTTCCTGCTCAATGAGCAGACGCACCCGGAATTCGGTCAGGACGGCTCGCTGACGCTCTATTTCGCCACCGACAAGCCGGCCGACGCGCCTGACGGAAACTGGCTGCCGATCCCCAAGGGGCAGGCGTTTCGCCTGACCTTCCGCTTCTACGGGCCGCAGGACGGCGTGGCGAACGGCACCTATTGGCCGCCGGCGCTCGTCAAGTTGAAGTGATTGTTTCCCGCGCAACGCCTGGCGCGGCGGTACTGTCTGGCATGGAACCCGGTCTTGCGCGGTAAGCGGCGCGCGGGCATGCACTTGTTGTGCCGTCGCGTCCGTCGCTCGCTCGAGCCTCGGCGAATTACGCCACGGCGTCGTGTTCCTCGCGCGCAGCTTCCCAGACTTCCCGCGCCGCATCCATGTTCATGAGCGCGATCCCGAGCCCCACGATCAGATCCGGCCAGGCCGAATGCCAGAGGTAAGCCGTTGCCAGGCCCGCGCCAATGATCGCCACGTTGGCGAAGGCATCGTTGCGGGCAGACAGGAATGCCGCCCGCGTCAGGCTGCCGCTGGTATGGCGGTACTGGGCGAGCAGGTATGCGCAGAAGAGGTTGACGACAAGCGCGCCGAAGCCGGTCAGCGACAGGGCAAACGGCTCCGGAGGGATCGGGTCCATGAATTTCGCCCAGGCGGTCCACAGGAAGGCGAGCGCGGGGACGAGCAGAATGAACGCCATGGCCATGCCGACCCGTGCGCGGCTGCGCACCGTCCAGGCCAGGGCGAAGAAAATCAGGATGTTGACGGACGCATCTTCCAGGAAGTCGACGCTATCGGCGATCAGCGACACGGAGCCGATCGCAAGTGCCACGAGGAACTCGACCCCGAAATAGCAAAGGTTCAACAGGGCGACGACGAGCACGACGCGGCGTAGCTTGCTATTCACAAAGAGGTCCCTTCGCTGACGAGATCGACCACCGCCAAAGCGGCCGATCTGTTCGCACCCGCTGACGATGCGAAACTTTGCACTCGGACATATGTATCGTCCATGGAAACGTCTGCCAACACATCGTCCGCGCCTGCGCGCAGCGCCCCGGCCGCATTCGGCGCAGGCGCGCTGATCGGTGCATACGGGGACCTTATCGGCCTCGGCGGCGCCGAGTTCCGCCTGCCGCCGCTCATTGGCCTGTTCCATTTTTCCGCTCTGGACGCCGCCATCTTCAACAAGGCGATAAGCCTCGTCGACGTAGCGACCGCTCTTCCCTTCCGGGCCGCAACCGTCCCGTTTGCAGCGATCGGGGAAAACCGGCCCATCGTGCTCGATCTGCTCGCCGTGATCCTGCTGGTCGCGGCGGTTAAGGTCTGGCGACACGGCTGATGGAGCGCACTCAGGCCGAAGGCTTCGCCGGCGGGCGCAGCGACGATCTCCCGGCCGGCGCACAAAAAGAGGCTTGCCCGCCGCCGCCGACAGGCGTATCTATCGCCCGTCGCGAAAAGCGACCGCTTCCCTTGATCCGCTCAGTGGCGGAGTAAACAGGTGGACGAATTGGCGTCCAGGCGGTCAAGCACATCTCATCCCTGCGTCCAGCAGGGATCTGCCAGCGGCTCCCAAAATCGATAGCTGACACCTTGCAGCACGCGTGCGTCGCCTATGGCGTTCCATGCGCTGCAAGCCTTTCAATTCGCTGCATGATTTCTCCTCGTTGCGACGAAGGGCAATCGTGCGCCAGCCCTGAACGCGAGCCGTCGGTGCCGTCGAGCGCCCGCGGCCACGCGGTCGCCGGAGCGTGCCATGACCAGACCCCTTATCGTCATTTTCCTTGCCATCGTGCTCGATGCCGTCGGCATCGGCCTCATCTTTCCCATCCTGCCGGCGCTGCTAAGGCAAGTGGCGCACACCGACAATGTCGCGCCCTATATCGGCGCCATGACCGCGCTTTACGCGGCCATGCAGTTCGTCTTCGCGCCGGTGCTCGGCGCGCTCAGCGACCGGCTCGGCCGCCGGCCGGTGCTTCTGATTTCGCTTGCGGGCGCTGCCGTCAACTACCTGCTGCTCGCCTTTGCGCCCAACCTCGTGCTGCTGTTCGTCGGCCGGGCGATCGCGGGCCTGACGAGCGCCAACATCTCGGTGGCGATGGCCTACATCACCGACATTTCGCCGGAAGAGAAGCGCGCCCGCCGCTTCGGCCTGTTCAACGCCATGTTCGGCATCGGCTTCATCATCGGCCCGGTCATCGGCGGCGCGCTCGGCGATACCTGGCTGCGGCTGCCTTTCGTCGCTGCCGCCGCGCTCAACGGCTTGAACCTGCTGCTTGCCTTCTTCATGCTGCCGGAATCGCGCACGCCCAGTCGCGAGGCGCTCGATCTTTCGGCGCTCAACCCGCTCAAGCCCTTGCGATCGGTGCTTGCGGGCAGGGGCCTGCTGCCCATCGTCGCCATCTTCTTCCTGTTCAGCGCCACCGGCGAGGCCTATGGCACCTGCTGGGCGCTCTGGGGCAGCGATACCTTCCAGTGGAACGGTCTCTGGATCGGCCTTTCGCTCGGCACCTTCGGCGTCTGCCAGACTCTTGCCCAGGCTTTCCTTCCGGGGCCGGCGGTCAGGCTGTTCGGCGCGCGCGCAACGATCCTCATCGGGATCGCCGCGGTCTCGGCAGCGCTCGTCGTCATGGCGCTCGCACGCGATAGCTGGATGATCTTTGCGATCATGCCGCTCTTTGCGCTCGGCGGCATCGGCGTGCCGGCGCTGCAGGTGCTGGCGACCTCCAAGGTCGATGGCGGCGAGCAAGGCCAGCTCCAGGGCGTGCTCGCCTCGGTCGTCAGCCTCGCCTCGATCATCAGCCCGCTGGCGTTTTCGAGCCTCTATTTCGTCGTGCGCGCGCAATGGCCGGGCGCCATCTGGCTGTCGGTCGTCGCCGTCTATGCGATCGCGGTGCCGCTGGTCTTCGGCCTGCGATTGCAGCCGAAGGCGGCGCCGATGGCCGAAGCGCGCATCTCCTGATCACGAATTCGTATGGTTACAATTAACAGTTACGTACTTCCTCATCCGCACCGGAGGCCTAGGTAAATGACCTCGACGGCAGGAACCGTTGTCGGGAAGCGCTCTGACGCTTTCGCCGAATGCAGTCTCATCGACGGTGGCAAGTCCGCCTCGGCCATTTCATCCGGATACATGCAGGAGAAGTGAGAATGCGAATTCAACGATATCTATCAGGCCTCTCGATCATCGCCCTCATTGCAACCGGTGCAGTTTCAGCACAGGCCCAGCAGGCGTCCAAAGATGCGACCGAAGCGACGAAGGCTGCAAACGACCAATTGCTCAAGCAGCTTCCCTTCAACGACACCAGCGATTTCGATGACGCCAAGAAGGGTCTGATTGCACCGCTGCCGAGCGAGCTTATCAAGGGTGAGAGCGGCAACGCGATCTGGAATCCGGAGCAGTACGGCTTCATCAAGGAGGGTATGGCGGCGCCGGCGACCGTCAATCCGAGCCTGTGGCGGCAATCCCAGCTGATCACCATGAGCGGCCTGTTCGAGGTGACGGACGGTATCTACCAGGTGCGCAATCTCGACCTCTCCAACATGACGATCATCGAAGGCAAGGAAGGCATCACCATCGTCGATCCGCTGGTTTCGGCCGAGACCGCGAAGGTGGCGATCGACCTCTATTACAAGAACCGGGGCACCAAACCGGTGAAGGCGGTGATCTACACCCATAGCCATGTCGACCACTATGGCGGCGTGCGCGGGGTGGTCTCGGAAGAGGATGTCGCTGCCGGCAAGGTGAAGATCTACGCGCCGGAAGGCTTCCTGGAGGCGGCGGTCGCCGAAAACGTGATGGCGGGCACGGCGATGAGCCGCCGGGCGAGCTACATGTACGGCAATCTCCTCAACCCCGATCCCAAGGGGCAGGTGGGTGCCGGTCTTGGCACCACGACCTCAGCCGGTACTGTAACGCTGATTGCGCCGACTGACATCATCACCAAGACCGGCCAGAAGGAGACGATCGACGGGCTAACCTACGAGTTCATGATGGCGCCGGGCTCGGAAGCGCCTTCGGAAATGCTCTGGTACATCGAGGAGAAGAAGGCGATCTCGGCCGCGGAAGATGCGACCCACACGCTGCACAACACCTATTCGCTGCGCGGCGCCAAGATCCGCGAGCCGCTGCCCTGGTCGAAATACCTGAACCAGGCGCTGGTCATGTGGGGCGACAAGGCGGAGGTGATGTTCGCCCAGCACCACTGGCCGACCTGGACGAACGCCAAGGTGGTAAACCTGCTCGAAAAGCAGCGTGATCTCTATCGCTACATCAACGACGAGACGCTGCGCATGGTCAACCACGGCATGACCATGCGGGAGATCGCCGAAACCTTCAAACTGCCACCGAGCCTCGACAATTTCTGGGCGAACCGCGGCTATTACGGCTCTATCTACCACGATGTGGCCGCGACCTACGTGCTCTATCTCGGCTGGTTCGACGGCAACCCCTCGACGCTGCATGAGCTGCCGCCGGTCGAGGCGAGCAAGAAATACGTCGAGTACATGGGCGGCGCAGACGCGGTGCTCGAAAAGGCCAAGAAATCCTTCGCCGACGGCGACTATCGCTGGGTGGCCCAGGTCGCCAACCACGTGGTCTTTGCCGACCCGAACAACCAGCCGGCCAAGGACCTTGTCGCCGATGCGCTGGAACAGCTCGGCTATCAGGCCGAGTCCGGCCCCTGGCGCAACTTCTACCTGACGGGTGCGAAGGAACTGCGCGAAGGCGTGAAGAAGCTGCCGACGCCGAACACGGCAAGCCCGGATACGGTGAAGGCGATGTCGCTCGACCTGTTCTTCGATTATCTCGGCGTGCGTCTCAATGCCGAAAAGGCCGCCGACGCGCACATCGTGCTCAACTTCGATTTCGGTGCCGACGGCAAGTACCTGGTCGAACTCGAAAACGGCGTGTTGAACAACACCAAGGACCGGCAGGCCGAGAAGGCCGACGCGACGATCACGCTTGCGCGCGCCGAACTCGACAGCATCGTGCTCGGCGAAACCAAGCTCGACCAGGCCGTGACCGACGGCAAGGTGAAGCTCACGGGCGACAGCGCCAAGCTCAACCAGCTCGTCTCGATGCTCGACAGCTTCGACTTCTGGTTCAACATCGTCACGCCTTAACGGCCGCCGATTTGCCCGCCGCCTTCAGGGGCGGCGGGCGATCATCGTCGGCACCCGGCTCGCGGGCCCATTGCTTCAAGCAGGCCGCGGCGCCGCACAGCCAAGTTGAAGGGTCTTCGAAACCCACCATGGAGGGTAGATCACATGCTGAAAAGTTCGATGATTTTCCTGGCGTCGTCACTCGTCTTCGCGCAAGGCGCCTTGGCCAAATCGCCGTCCGACATCGCGGATCTCGTCGGCGCGCGCGCCCCTGGGGCGGAAAGCGAAATGCAGGCGCGCGGCTATGTCGATGTCGGCGGCAACAATACCTGGTGGAACGCCGGCACCAAGGTCTGCGTGCGGGTGCATGTTTCCCAGGGCAAGTATTCGGCGATCTCCCAGATCAAGGCGGCGGCATGTGGCGAGAGCGGCGGCAGCAAGACGCAATGCCCACCCGATCTGTCCCAGGCCGATCTCTACAAGCATCCGGGCTGCAGTCTGTGAAGACAGCTTCATGCATTGCCTGATGCCAGCCGGCGAATGCGGGTCCTGGCGGTCGGGCATGTGCTTGCGGCCGGGGAGATCGACCCTGCCGTTCCCGACAAGCAAACAGGGCATTCCATAATCGACCCAGGCCATTGAACGGGAGAATTTCAGATGCGCAGCGATGATTTTGCCGGGTGGCTCTTCAACCGTCGCGATGTTCTCAAGCAGGGGGTGGCGACGGTCTCGGCCGTGGCCCTTGCCGCGGCAATCCCGACGCTGGCTATCCCAACGCCTTCCTTCGCCAGGGATGGCGAAAACCCGCTCGGGGGCCAGCCCGATAAGGGTGCCGCACCCTCGATCAAGGACTTCGACTACCAGATCAAGTACCAGCGGGCTTTCGAGGCGGTGCTGTGGAACATGCCGGCGATCGCGATCTATTCGTTCCGCCGTGCGGCCTTCACCGACCTCGGCATGAAGGACAACGACATCATCGCCTATTCGGCGGTGGCGACGCCCAAGCTCGAAGCGATCACGGCCAACAGCACGACACCCTATATCTCCGCCTTCACCGACCTGCAGAAGGGGCCGGTGGTGCTGGAGGTGCCGATCGCCGGCGCCGACGGCAGCCTCTACGGACAGGTCGTCGATGCGTGGCAGTTCACGATTGCCGATGTCGGCCCGGCCGGTGTTGACCAGGGCAAGGGCGGAAAGCTGCTGTTCACGCCGCCCGGCTACGCGGATGCCGTTCCTGAGGGCTACATCCAGGTGGCATCGCCGAATTACCGTGTCGCCTTCGCCTTCCGCTCCGTGCCGGCGGCGGGCAAATCGACGGCGGACGCCTATGCCTATGCCAAGCGCCTGCGCATGTACTATCTCAGCGAAGCCGCCAATCCGCCGGAGCAGAAGTTCGTCGACCCGATCGACCAGCGCTATCCGACGCTTCCCTTCTACGACGGGCGTCACTTCGAGGACATGCATGAAATCATGAGCGTCGAGCCCGTGCGCGAGCACGACAAGGTCATGATGGGCATGTTGAAATCGCTCGGGATCGAAAAGGGCAAGCCGTTTTCGCCGGATGAAACGGCCAAGCGTGCCATGAACCAGGCCGTGATCGACGTCTGGTTCTACCTTCAGGACTGGTTCGACCACACGCCGGATAGCATGCGCTACTGGCCGGATCGCCATTATGTGTCGTTGCTGCAGGCAGACGACAACAAGACCTTCTCGTTCATCTACGACGACTATATCGACCTGATACCGCGGGCTGCCGAATATTTCTGGTGCACCTACATGCCGAAGGTGCTCAGCGATACGCCGGCGACCCAATATATGATGGCGATGGCCGACAATGAGGGGCGTCTGCTGGAAGCGGGCTCGCTCTACAGGCTCGACTTGCCGGCCGAGATGCCGGTCAAGCAATTCTGGGCGCTGACGGTCTATGACCGCGCCACGATGTCGTTCATCTACAGCGACCTCAACCGAACGACGCTATCGTCCTACGACGTGGAGAAGATGAAGAAGAACGCCGATGGCGGCGTGAGCATCTATGTCGGGCCGAAGGCGCCGGATGGGCTCGAGGCGAACTGGATACCGACTGCAGGAAAGCGGCCGTTGCCGGCCGTGCGCTTTTATGGCCCGACCGAGGCCTTCAACGACAGGAGCTTCAAGCTCGCCGATTTCGAACGGGTGGGCTGAAGCCCCGGCCGCAATGTCGTCGCGTCGGCTCGTGAAGCGGGGGCTGCCTCAGGCGCCGGCGTGGTCGGAGGCGATCTGCGCATAGCGGCGCTGGCGGTCGTCGATTTCCTGCAACAGCCAGGCGAGAAAGCTTTTCGTTACCGGCTTGGTACGGAACAGCTCTTCCAGGCAGACGAACTGGTAGGTCTCGCTGGGCTCATAATAGTGGTCGTGCACCAGGCAGACCTGGCCGGACCTGAGCTCGTATTCCACCAGGGTGCGGTCGATCAGCGCCACGCCCTGTCCTTCCTTCACCGCCTCCAGAATGATGTGCTGATCGTCGAAGATCAGGTCCTGGCGGCTCGGGGGGAGCTTCAGGCCCGAGGAGGCGATCCAGCTCTGCCATTCCTGCAGGCCGCGATAGTGCAGGCGGTTTCCCGAAAGCAGGTCGTGCTTGTCGCGCGCAGCATCCGAGATGCTCTTGCCGCAGACCGGCACAAGGCGCTCGCGCAACAGTCGCTGCGAAAAGCGGGCGGGCGGCGGGTGCAGGCAATAGTCGATGATGACATCGGCCGTGCCGGTGGCGGGCGCGTTGGTTTCCAGATGCGAGAGGTGGATCTGCAGGCCGGGGTTTTCGCCGAGGAACCCGGAGATCCTCGGCGCGATCAGCTTCATCGAGAAGAACGGCCCGACCTTGACGCGCAGGATCTTCTGGGTGTTGCGCGGCCGAATGTGCTGGACGACGCCCTCGAGATCGTCGAAGGCGCGGTTGCAGGAGGCATAAAGCAGGGCGCCTTCCGGCGTCAGCTCGACGCCGTGCTGCTTCCTGACGAAGACGCTGAGGCCGAGATTGTCCTCGAGTATGCGGATCTGGTGGCTGATGGCGCCCTGGCCGATGCACAGCTCGTTTGCCGCCGCCGTCAGGCTGCCGTTGCGGGCCGCCGCCTCGAAGGCGCGCAGGGATTTGAGGCTCGGCAGGTCGCGCATGGGCTTCTCCGGGAGGCAGTCCGACCCTTCCACCATATATGAATTTTTTGGATGGCTGAGATTATTTCTTTGGCATTGCGAAGTGCCGGAACGTCGCCCATTGTCGACGAATAATAAAGCGATAACGCAACAACGATCGGCTGTAAAATCAAGGAATAGCACGCGAAATCAGCGTTGGGCACCGCCCGATACGACTGTGCCGCGCGCGACCTCTGTAGATGCCGGACGGATTACAAAGGGAACGAGATGCAAAAGAAGTTCATGGGTGTGGCGGCATTCTTCCTCGCCTGCGCGCTGTCGGGCACCAGCCTTGCGGCCGACACGCTTTCGATCGGCACGGAAGGTGACTATGCGCCCTTCAACTATGTGACATCAGGTGGCGAGATCAAGGGTTTCGACTACGATATCGGCCAGGCGGTCTGCGCCGAAATCAAGGTGGAATGCGCCTGGAGCACCAATGAATGGTCGGGCATCATCCCCGCCCTCCAGGCCCGGAAATTCGACGTCATGATCGCCTCGATGGCGATCAACGAGGACCGCAAGAAGGAAGTGGATTTCACCAAGCCCTATTACTTCAACGCCATGCGCTTCATCGCCCGCAAGGACCTGGGGCTGACGGACGTCTCGCCCGAGGCGCTGAAGGGCAAGGTGATCGGCACGCAATCCGGATCGGTCGCCGTCGAAGCGTTGCAGGAGTTCTTTCCCGACAGCGAGGTCAAGCTCTATCCGACGCTCAGCGAAGTGTTCCTCGACATGGCCAACGGCCGTCTCGACCTGATCCTCGAGGGCCAGATGGCGCTGACGGACTGGCTGGCCAAGGACGACAGCGGCTGCTGCGATTTCGTCGGCGACAGCTTCATCCTCGACACGGCGCAGGGTAACGCCATGGCGGTGCGCAAGGGCAATGACGAACTGCTGGCCAAGCTTAACGCCGGGCTGGACGCGATCATGGCCAACGGCACCTACGAGACGATCCGCAAGCAGTATTTCGACTTCGACATCATGGCGCGGCCGAAGAGCACGAGCGAGTATTTTCGCTAAGGAGCGGGGTGGTTGCCGGCTTGACTAAACCCCTCATCCGGCCTGCCGGCCACCTTCTCCCCGCAAGCGGGGAGAAGGGACGGTGAGGCAGCCGCTCGCTTCCTCGAAATCTCTCAGCCCTTCACTCGTCTGGCCCAAGTGGTGGATGTCTCATTCCAGGGTGACGGATGAACTGCAACCACACTCTCCCTGTTCGCACCACGGCATCCACAACGCGACACGCTCGTGGCCGACCTCGTCCCCTCTCCCCGCCTGCGGGGAGAGGGTTAGGGTGAGGGGCAATCCAGGCAGAGAATGCGTGTGGGGCAAGCCCCACATGAACGCTGTGAGGGGATGACCGCACAGCAACGCGTAAGGGGCAAGCCGCAACGTGCAAGCCAAGCCTCTCCCAAGGAATTCGTCTGCTACGGGCTGCATGCAATGCAGCGCGCAGCAGGCGGCGAGCGGGCGCCGGGGTGTTCGCGCTTCCCCGGCGCCCGGTTCCACGACCATCTCCCATTTCCCGAATGAAAGTGCATGCCATGAGCTTCAAGGTCGCCGTTCTCGAATTCAACCAGGAAACCAACACGTTCTCCAAGCTGAAGACCGGCTTCAAGGACTTCGAGGCGTGCCACTATTTCAAGGGGGCTGCGATCGAGGACAATTGCCGCGGCACCAATTCGGAAATCGGCGGCTTCATCGCCTGTTGCGATCGTTACGGCTGGCAGCCGGTCTATACGGTGGCGGCGCGGGCTGAGCCGGGCGGCCGGGTCGACGAGGCGACGCGGTTGCGCTTCGTGGCGGACGTGACGGCGGCGCTTGCGGGCGAAAAGCTCGATGGCGTCTTCATCGTCTTTCACGGCGCCATGTGCACGCAGACGGCGGACGACGCCCAGATCCAGCTGCTCCAGGTGGTCAGAAGCATCGTCGGGTCCGACCTGCCGATTGCCGCGACCTTCGACCTGCATGCCAATTCGGCGCCTGAAATGGCGGACCTTCTCGATATCGCCGTGTCGTTTCGAACCTATCCGCATGTCGACATGGCCGACTGCGCGCTGAAAGCCGGCGCGCTGCTTCAGGCGGCGATGCGCGGCGAGATCGTGCCCGCCATCGCCATTCGCCAGCCGCCGATGATCAACGGCTGCAACGATGGGCGCACCACCCACGCCTGCGCCATGACCGAGCTGCTGGAGATCGCCGATGCGATTGCGAGCGAAAACGGCATTCTCGCCACCTCCATCAATGCCGGCTTCTACGATGCCGATATCCTGAACACCGGCCCTTCAGCCGTCATCTGCTACGACAAGGGGAAGGTGGCCGACGCCGTGGCGATCGCCCATGCGGAGCGCCTCTGCGACGAGATCTGGCAGCGGCGCGAACATCAGGACGAGCAATTGCCGCTGAGCGCACTGGCCGGCGCCATTGCCGAGCATTCGGGCCGCCAGCGCGGGCCCGGCCCGCTGGTGATCGCCGATTTCTCGGACAATCCCGGCAGCGGCGCCTATGCCGATTCCACCCGCCTGCTCACCGGCCTGTTGCAGGCGGGTGTGGCCAATGCCGCCTTCGGGGCTCTGTGCGACCCGGCGGTCGTTGCCGAACTGATCGCGGCCGGCCTTGGCGCCGAGCGCGAAGTGACGCTCGGCTGCAAGATCGATCCCGCCGTCGGCGGCGGGCCGATCCGGGTGAGGGGCACGGTGCAGGCGATCTCCGACGGGCGGATCATCTTCGAAGGGCCGATGTTTCAGGGCCTGCCGGCGTCGCTCGGCCCGAGCGTGCGTTTCCACGTCTCGGGCATCGACATCCTGATTTCGAGCGAGCGCCAGCAGATGCTCGACCAGAACCTCTTTCGCGCCGTCGGCATCGAGCCGGCCACCTACGACATCGTCGTCGTGAAGTCGCAGCAGCACTTCCGCGCCGCCTTCGGGCCCATTGCGTCCGCTATCATCGAGGTCGACGCCGATGGCCTGAGCACCGCCAATATCGGCGCGCGCACCTACCGCAGCGTCCGCCGGCCCGTCTATCCGCTGGATCGGGAGGGGGAGATCGTCGCGAAGTCCACCTCTGTGGAGGTCCTCGCCTGATCGCCGATTGGCGGTAGCCGGACAGTTCCTGCCTCGACCCATACGCATGGAGAAGCAGCCGTTCATCGTGTGAACGGCCGTTTCGCGTCGATCGCCGTTGCAGTTTCATATTGCAATGCGGGGCGTTTGCGATATTACGAATCTACTCACCACGGACCCGGTGAAATTCCGGGTGGCTCTTCTGGCCGCCGATCCGCCAGACCACGCAAAACCTGCATGCCACTCAAACGACCGCTCGACAGAGCGCGTTCGCCATGCTTTGCGAGAACTCACCAGATGCAATTTTCTTCGATCCGCCGGGATTGGTCCGCCAATCCCATGCGCGAAATGCTCGCTGGGGCCGTCGCGACGTTCGCGCTCATTCCAGAGGTTATCGCGTTTTCCTTCGTGGCCGGCGTCGATCCCCAGGTCGGCCTGTTTGCGTCCTTCATCATCGGCATCGTCATCGCCTTCACGGGGGGCCGTCCGGCCATGATCTCTGCCGCTGCGGGCTCGGTCGCCCTTGTCGCGGCGCCGCTGGTTCATGCGCACGGACTTGCCCATCTCCTCGCCGCCGGTCTGCTGGCAGGCGTGATCCAGATCGTCTTCGGGCTTCTCCGTCTCGGGGTCCTGATGCGCTTCGTTTCGAAATCCGTGCGCACGGGATTCGTCAACGCGTTGGCGATCCTGATCTTCGCAGCGCAACTGCCGCATATCATCGGGGGAGACTGGTTCGCCTACGGCATGCTGGCGGCGGGCCTCGCGGTCATCTACCTCGCACCGCGGATCACGACCGCCATCCCGTCGCCGCTGATCTGCATCATCGTCCTGACTGTCGCATCGATCGCCCTGCAGCTTCCGGTCATGACGATTGCGGATCTCGGAAAAATGCCTGATTCCCTGCCGGTCTTCGGCTGGTCCGCTGTGCCGATGACGCTGGAAACGCTGACGATCATCGCCGGGCCGGCACTTGCCATAGCCATGGTTGGCCTCCTGGAATCGATGATGACGGCGAGTGTCGTCGACGATCTCACGGGGACGCCAAGCTCGAAGAACAGGGAATGTACGGGCCTTGGCATCGCGAACACGGCCGCGAGCCTGTTCGGCGGGATCGCCGGCTGCGGCATGATCGGCCAGACCGTCAGCAACGTGAAATATGGCGGACGGGGCCGGCTGTCCACGCTGTTCGCCGGCGCATTCCTGCTCGTCCTCATGGTTCTCCTGAAGCCATGGGTCTCCCAGGTTCCCGTCGCTGCCCTCGTCGCCATCATGGTGATGGTGTCCATCGATACGTTCGATTGGTCGTCGTTGAAAACGCTGGTCGTTCATCCGAAGATGTCCAGCGTTGTCATGGTGGTGACCGTTCTCGTGACGGTGTTCAGTGCCAACCTTGCTCTCGGCGTCACCATCGGCGTTCTTCTGAGCGGCGTGTTCTTCACCTTCAAGGTCGCCCGCCTGATGAAGGTGGAAACAGAGACCGACGCCGGTCGCGGGCAGATAAGATATCGCGTCTCGGGGCAGGTGTTCTTCGCTTCGGCCGATGTCTTCATCGACGCGTTCGACATCGAGCAAGCCGCAGGCAAGAGCGTGGTCATCGATGTTTCGCAGGCCAATTTCTGGGATATTACGGCTGTGGCGGCACTCGATAAGGTCGTCGGGCGTTTTAGAGTCCATGATATCGCCACCACGGTCCTGGGGTTGAACGAGGCGAGCGCAACTCTGATCGGAAGTCTCGGCAGCCCGAGGACGCTCAAGGAAATCTGATCTCCGCCCCGAACACATGAAGCGTATGGCGGCATCGATGTTGCGGTAAGCCTCTCTTGAAAGACCCTTCCGGTGTGAAGCTGCGATGCCTTTCAACCGCGGGGCATGCTTTCGGTGGCGGATCGTATGCCTTTGCACGCGCGTCGAACTGCGTGGCCAGCGCCGCCCCTGCATTGCGGGCGAGCCGAAGAGGCGTAGTATCGTCGGGCAACGGGCTTGCGACCGCGATGACACTGCGCTGTGCCCTTCTTGTCTGCATCGGTCTCCTGGCGGGCAGCACGCCCGCCCGGGCCTCTCCCTTCGACGTCGATCTCGCCCTGGTGCTGGCCGTCGACGTGTCCTATTCGATGGAGGCAGACGAACAGCAGTTGCAGCGCCAAGGCTATGTGAATGCCTTTCTCCAGCCCGCGCTTGTCGCTGCCATCCGCAGCGGCCCGATCGGCCGGATCGCGGTGACCTATGTCGAGTGGGGCGGGTCGGCCGCGCAGGTCTTGCCCTGGACGCTGATCGACGGCACCGGCAGCGCCCGCCAGTTTTCCGAGGCATTGCAACGGGAACCGATGCGGCGGATCTCGTTCACCTCGATTTCCAATGCGCTTGCGTTTTCCCGCAAACTCTTCCCCTTAAGCCGGTTTCGCGGCGTGCGGCGCGTGATCGACATATCGGGGGACGGGCCGAACAATTCCGGCGTGCCGGCGCCCGTCGCCCGCAACTCCACCGTGGCGCAGGGCATCGTCATCGACGGGTTGCCGATCCTGTTGCCGCGTCGGGATGCAGAGTCGATCCCGGACCTCGACGCCTATTACGAGAATTGCGTGATCGGTGGCGATGGCGCCTTTCTCCTGAAAATCTCGGATACGCGCGCATTTGCGCAGGCGATCCTCGCCAAGCTGATCGTCGAGATCCTGGGGCCGAACGTTGCTCGGCTTCAGCGATCCGAGACGGCGGTGCGGCCGGTTGCCGCGCAAACAGGCTACAATTGCTTCGTCGGCGAAGAGATGCAGGAGCGCCGCATCGGGCAATAGGCCGGATGCGGGAACGGACGGCTGAGCCGGCGCTGTCGCGCCGACCGTACCGACATCAGGGCGCATACGCTTGAGTGCACGTGGGCAACCGTTTCATGCCGCCGGCGGTCACGCGCCTAGTGCAGATGCCCCAGCTTGTCCGGATTGCGCACGATGTAGATCGCCACCACCTTGCCGTCCTCGATCTCGAGTGCTGTCGACTGAAGCTCGCCGTCGGCCTCGCGGGTGACGAAGCCCGGTAGGCCGTTGATGAAGCCGGCGCGCACGAGGTTCGATCCGTGCTCGCGGAAGAGTTTTGCCAGCTGTTCGTGCACCTTGATAACGGCCTCGAAGCCGAGGATCGGGTGCATGGCGGCCGAGCGCTTGCCGCCGCCATCGGCGTGGATGCTGACGTCGGAGGCGAGCATGGCGCCGAGCGCCTTGAGGTCGCCGCTGCGCGAAGCGGTGAAAAAGGCTTCCGCAAGCTCGATGCCGCGCTGCTGCTCGACCTGGAAGCGGGGGCGACCCTCGCGCACATGGGTGCGGGCGCGGGCGGCGAGTTGCCGGCAGGCGGCCGGGTCGCGGTCGATGGTGGCGGCGACTTCCTCGAAACCGAGCCCGAAGACGTCGTGCAGCAGAAAGGCGGCGCGCTCGAGCGGCGACAGGCGCTCCAAAGCGAGCATCAGGGGCAGGGTGACGTCTTCCTCCGGCTCCTCCTCGACGACGGGGTCGGGAAGCCATGGGCCGACATAGGTTTCGCGCTTCAGCCGCGCCGACTTCAGCTGGTCGAGGCAGAGCCGGGTGACGGTGCGGCGCAGGAACGCTTCGGGCTCGCGCACGGCAGAGCGGTCGGCCCCCATCCAGCGGATGAAGGCCTCCTGCACCATATCCTCGGCATCGGCGACCGAGCCGAGCATGCGGTAGGCGACGCGGATGAGCTTTGGACGCAGCGGGTCAAAACCGGCCGCTGCGTTCTCCTCGGCGTTGCCCGCCATCAGGCGGCCGCCTGGGCGGACTTTGCCGCAGCCGGCTCCATCCACAGGCCGAAGCCGACGGCCAGCCTGTTCCAGCCGTTGATGACGTTGATCATGAGCGTGAGCTTCACCTGTTCCTCCTCGGTGAACTGTTCGGCCAGCGCCTGGCGGGCGCTTTCATGGCTGTGGCCTTCCGAAAGGCGTGTGAGGGCTTCGGTCCAGCCGAGTGCGGCACGCTCGCGTTCGGAGTAGCAGGGCGCCTCGCGCCAGGCCGAAAGCAGGTAGATGCGCTGCTCGGTCTCGCCCTTGGCGCGGGCTTCCTGGGTGTGCATGTTGATGCAGTTGGCGCAGGCGTTGATCTGCGAGGCACGGATCTTGACGAGTTCGATCAGGTCGGGCTCGAGGCTGGCGGCGATGGCCATGGAGACGCTGGTCCAGCTCTTCATCAGTTGCGGGGCAGCGGCGAAAAGGTCGATCTTGGCAGTCATGGTTCCGTTTCCTTTCGTTGGTTCCACTACCATGACGAGACAGGATCGGCCGGTGTGACATCGGGGCCGAATTTTTCGAAAGAATCTTTTCCGGCACAGACGGAAGGGGCCAACGCGTACCGCGGAGCCGCCATCCAGCCCCCAGCATCGTTAGAAGCCGGATGACATCCAGGCCGGCGGCATCCGTTACTTGGCCGGCTGGCGGCTATCCAGGATCGACTTGTACAGATCGGCCTTGCGCTCGGAGGCGAGCCGGATGCCCTTCAACTCGCCGAGCATCGAGCCGAAGGCGACAAGGGCGATGCCGATGCCGATGCCGGGCAGGGCCGACTGCAGCGCCATGAGCATGCCCACCGTGCCGAAGGCCGGCACCGTTTGGGACATTTCCATGCCCAGCGCTCCGAGAATGACCAGAGCGCCGACGATTTTCAGAACAGTATCCATCAATGCATCTCCTCCCGTTTGGCGGGCACGATTTCCCGACGCGCACGTGCTGTCAAGGTGGAACCGCCTCTCGCCTGTCACATGGCTGTAAAACATCGGCTCTAAGGCTCGGCGCCATCTTGAACCGAGGATATGTCGATGAAATCGTTTGTCTCCGTCGTTGCCGGTGCGCTTGTCGCCACGCTACTTTCAACCGCCGCCTTTGCCGAGAGCCTGGTGCTCTACACCAGCCAGCCGAACGAGGATGCGCAGGCGACGGTCGATGCCTTCAAGGCGGCCAATCCCGGCGTCGAGGTGGAGTGGGTGCGCGAGGGCACGACCAAGCTGATGGCCAAGCTGATGGCAGAAATCGAAGCCGGCAACCCGGTTGCCGACGTGCTGCTCATCGCCGACACCGTGACGATGCAGCGCCTGAAGGAAGCCGGCCAGCTGCTCGCCTACAAGTCGCCGGAAGCGGCAAGCTACGATGCGGCACTCTATGATGCCGACGGCGCCTACTATTCCACCAAGATGATTACCACCGGCATCATCTACAACACCTCGGCCCCGACCAAGCCCGCTGGCTGGCAGGATCTCGCCAAGGCCGACGCCAAGGGCCTGGTGACGATGCCGAGCCCGCTGACCTCGGGTGCGGCGCTCATCCATGCGCAGACGCTTGCCGGCATCGACGGCCTCGGCTGGGACTATTACAAGGCGCTCGCCGAAAACGGCGCGACGGCTGCCGGCGGCAATGGCGGCGTGCTGAAGGCGGTCGCCACCGGCGAGAAGGCCTATGGCATGATCGTCGATTTCATGGCGATCCGCGAGAAGGCCAAGGGCGCGCCGGTCGAGTTCGTCTTCCCGGCGGAAGGCGTGTCGGCCGTCACCGAGCCGGTCGGCATCCTGAAGACCGCCAAGAACCCGGAAGCCGCCAAGAAGTTCGTCGACTTCCTGATTTCGGAAGAGGGCCAGAAGACGGCGGTGAAGATGGGCTATATCCCGGCGCGCAACGGCGTGGCGCTGCCGGAGGGCTATCCGGCCCGCGAGACGATCAAGGTGCTGCCGATCGATGCGGCCGCGGCGGTGAAGAATTCCGACGCCGACCTCAAGACCTTCTCCGGCATCTTCGGCACGAACTGATCGCCTGAATGTTGAAACAGGCAGAAACCATGCGCAGCCGGCCCCGCTGGCTGCGCATTTCCAATGGCGGCCTCTTGCGCCTGAGGCGGGCAAAGCCCGGCGCATCGCCGGCCGGCGAGCCGCGCTGGCTCGTGCCCTTCGTGCTCGCCTGCCTTTTCCTGCTCTGCGCGCTGCCGCTGATCAGCCTCGCCAAAGCCGGTTTTTCGGGGCTTGCGAGCGGCCATTCCATCGGCGTGCTCACCGAGCCCGCGACCTATGCCGCCATCCGCAACACGCTGATAACTGCGACGGGCGGCATGCTGATCTCGGTCGCAATCGGCGCGCTGTTTGCCTTTGCCGTGGCGCTGACCGATATCCGGGGCAAGCTGACCCTGAGCTTCGCCTTCATGCTGCCGATGATGATCCCGCCGCAGGTGACGGCGCTTGCCTGGGTGGAAATGACCGGGCCGGCGAGCCCGCTTCTGAAGACGCTGGGCATCGCGCCGCCGCTCGGAAGCCCCCAGCCGCTCTATTCGCTCTTCGGTATTTCCCTGCTTCTCGGCGTGCAGCACGCGCCGCTGGTGTTCCTGGCGCTGAAGGCGGGGCTTTCGGCCTCGCCGCGCGACGGGGTGGAGGCGGCAAGGCTTTCCGGCGCATCGCCGTTTCGCGTCTTCCGCGATATCGTCGCGCCACTGGCAGCCCCCGGGCTGATCGCCGGTGCGGCGATCGCCTTCGTCTCCGGCGTCGGCAATTTCGGCATTCCGGCGATCCTCGGAATTCCCGCCGGGATTACGGTGCTTCCGACACTGATCTACACGCGGCTTGCAAGCTTCGGCTCGGGCACCTTCGGCGAGATCGCGCTGATCTCCAGCCTGATCGCGGCGATCGCGGCCATGGGGCTGATCCTGCAGCAGCGGGCGCTTTCGGGCAAAGATTACCGCATCATCGGCCTTTCCGGCGCCAATGCCGCCTTTTCGCTCGGCCGGTTTCGCGTGGCTGTCGAACTGGCCCTTGCGGCAATCCTGTTCCTGGTGCTGGTGGCGCCGCTTGCGGCACTGATCGCCAGTTCGCTGGTGCCGGCCTATGGCGTGCCGCTCACGCTCAAGACCGTGTCCCTGCGCGCCTATGAGGAAATCCTCTTTCGCCAGACGATGACGCTGAGCGCTTTTACCAATTCGCTGTTCCTTGCCAGTTCCGCCGCCCTCGGGCTGCTCGTCGTTGCCGTGCCGGCCGCCTATCTCATGAACCGGCGCAAGGGCGTGCTGGCAAATACGCTCGGCATCCTGATCGAAATTCCCTATGCGCTGCCCGGCATCGTGCTGGCGGTCGCCTTCATCCTCACCTTCGCGGCCCCGCTGCCAATCCTCAACGTGTCGCTCTATGGCACCATCTGGATCATCCTGATCGCCTATTTCTCCTCTTTCCTTGCCGTCAGCCTGAAGCCTGTCATGAGCGCCTTCCTGCAGATGGACCCTTCGCTGGAAGAGGCGGCACGGCTGTCGGGTGCCGGTTTCTTCCGGCGCATGCGCGACGTGATCCTGCCGCTGGTGGCGCCGGCGGCCGGTGCCTCGATCATCCTCGTGTTCCTGATCGCCGCCAACGAGTTGACGGTCTCGGCGCTTTTATGGTCGGCGGGCACGCAGACGCTGGGCGTGGCGATCTTCAATCTCGACGACAGCGGCTCGTCCGATCTGGCCTCGGCGCTGTCGGTGCTGGTCGTCCTCATGGTGATGGCGCTGATGGCGGCGCTCGAAACCCTTGCAAACTACCTTCCGGAAGGCGTGCTGCCGTGGCGCAACTGATCCTCAATCACCTGACCAAGGATTTCGGCGGCGGCCGGCCTGCCGTCTCGGACGTGTCGCTGACGGTGCGCGAAGGCGGTTTCCTGGCGCTGCTCGGCCCGTCGGGCTGCGGCAAGACCACGGTGCTGCGCATGATCGCCGGCTTCGAGCAGCCGAGCGACGGCTCGATCGACTATGGCGAGCGCCGGCTCTCGGATGCCGCGCGGGCGCTGCCGCCGGAAAAGCGCAACATGGCGATGGTGTTCCAGTCCTATGCGCTCTGGCCGCATATGACGGTGGCGGAAAATGTCGGCTATCCCCTGAAGGTGCGCGGCGTCTCCGGCGAGACCTGGCGGCGCAAGGTGGGCGAGGCGCTGGCACTGGTGAAGCTCACCGACTACGCCGAGCGCCGGCCGGCGGCCTTATCCGGCGGCCAGCGGCAACGGGTGGCGCTGGCGCGCTGCCTGGTGACGTCGCCCGACGTGGTGCTGCTCGACGAGCCGCTCGCCAATCTCGACCAGCACCTGCGCAAGTCGATGGAGGAGACGTTCCGCATCTTTCACGAACGCTCCGGCGCGACGATGGTCTATGTGACGCACGACCAGTCGGAGGCGATGGCGCTGGCAACCGATGTCGCCGTGATGTCGGAGGGCAGGCTGGTGCAGATGGCCGCACCTTCCGAAATCTATGCGCGCCCGGAAGGCACCGTCGTCGGCGGGCTGATCGGCCGCGGCTCGATCCTGAAGGTTCCGCTGGCCGAGCATGCGCCGCGCGCGCTCGCCTGGCCGCAGCTGCGCGAGGCGATCGGCTCTGCGCCGGGCGTGGGCCATCGCTGCGACGTGCTGGTGCGACCGGAGCATGTCCGGCCGGATCCTCTCGGCATGGCGCTCGAGGTCACGGCCTGCGTCTACGAGGGCGAGCGCTTCGCCCTGACGCTCGCGCTGCCGGACGGGCAGGCGCTGAAGGCTTTCGGCGACACGGCGATACCCGTGGGTCAGAAGGCGAACTTTGCCGTTGTCAGCGGCTGGCGGCTTTGACGGCTGGGGATAGACGCCGAACGCGACGGTCGGGCCATGCGATCGGCAACGGCTCTATCTGCAGGCGAAACCATCAGTCGCAGCGCGGTCTTTCGAGTTCAACCTTGAACTGCTTCGGCCCGACGAGGCCGGGTTTGGGCGGCAGGGCAACGATGCGGGCAATGACGGTGCACTTGCCGGCGATGACCGCGTAGCGGTCGCGGCCCTGATGGATGATCTTGTCGATCGGGTATTGCGGCACGGCCTCGGCGACCGCGCCGATGATCGCCGTCAGCTCGTTGGCGCGCTGGAAGTTCGGCGCAAGGGCGGCATGGGCAGCGCTGGCGCCGCAAAGCATGGTGGCGGCAAGGACAAGGGCTCTAATCGGCATGGGCGGCTCCTGTGTGTCGAAGGACACAGACCATGGGCTCGCACGGTCCGCAAGGTGCTTTGCCATGGCGCCAGGTCATTTCGCCACGGCTGCGTCCCCCCAAGCATGTCAACATCTAAACCGTTGAGTTAAATAAAACCGGTTGCTAAAAGCAACTGGTATGGCATAGTGCCTGGCATGGGACGGAGCGACGATGGTGTCGCGCAAGCCGATGGGAGGACGCGATGAAACTCTATCAGGGCATGGGACCGAATTCGTACCGGGTGCGCATCTTCATGGCGGAGAAGGGGATCGAGGTGCCGATGGTCGATGTCGATTTCGCCAAGGCGGAACACCGGGCGCCTGCGTTCCTGGCGCTCAACTCGCTCGGCCAGATCCCGGTGCTGGAACTCGATGACGGCACCGTCATCACCGAGAGCGTCGCCATCTGCCGCTATCTCGAGGAGACGCACCGCGAGCCGCAGCTTTTCGGCAGCGACGCCGTCAGTCGCGCGAAGGTGGAGATGTGGAACCGACGCGCCGAGCTGGTGATCTTCGGCACGATCGGCAATGTGGCGCTGCATTCGGACGCCTTCTTCAAGGAGCGGCTGACGCAGTTTCCGGCTTTTGCCGAGACCGAGCGGCTGGCGGTGCCGAAGAAATGGGCCTGGCTCGACCGCGAGCTCGGCGATGGCCGGCCGTATCTCGCCGGCGACGCCTTCTCGATCGCCGACATCACCGCCGGCGTCTGCGCGTGGCTCGGCGATGTCTTCGGCATGGAGGTGCCGGGCGATCTTGCCAATGTGCAGCGCTGGCTGGAGCGGGTGCGGGCGCGGCCGAGCTTTGCGGCTTGAGGATCGCGCTAGAGGGCATTGTTGCTCCCGGGTTGGCCCCTCATCCCGCTGCCGCGACCTTCTCCCCGCGGGGCGGGGAGAAGGGACGTTGGGGCGCTCGCTCGGGGACATTGTCGAGGGCGGCGAAACTGGAACAGGACCTGTCGGCAGGAGCGTGAGGCGGCTGCAATCTCGGGTCTCCCTCGCCCCGCAGGCGAGGAGAGGGTTGGGGTGAGGGGCAAAGCCTCGCCATAATTCTGGCGTTCGCGTTTGCGCCGTTCGGGCGCTGCGATGACCGGATTTGCCCAAATGACAGGGAGCGGAGAGAGATGCGCCGCGCCAACTCGGTCTATTGAAGCCAGAAAAGAGCACGGCCGCCTTCGTCTCCGGCAATGATGGTCGCTGCGGAGGAGCTGAAGCAAGTCTCTGATAAGATGGCTTAATTGGCCAATCCATGCGAATTGCCCGGCAGCCGGCAATCTCGCCAAGCCGGCAAAAGACAAATCATGTGTGGAAAGTGGCCGTGGCCTTTTCGCTTGCCTTCTCCGTGGCTTTTTTCAATTCCTAAAATAACAGCTGCCCGATTCGCCCCGATCCGTTGTTTTGGCGGCGTTCGCCCTAGGAGACAAAGCCATGAACGATTTCAAGAAGCCGACGATCACCGAGATGCGCCCGAAGATCACCGTGATCGGTGTCGGCGGCGGTGGCGGCAACGCCATCAACAACATGATCGCCGAGGGCTTGCAGGGCGTCGATTTCATCGTGGCCAACACGGATGCGCAGGCGCTGGCGATGTCGAAGGCATCGCGGCTGATCCAGCTCGGCGCGCAGGTGACCGAGGGACTGGGCGCCGGCTCGCTGCCGGAAGTCGGACGGGCGGCCGCGGAAGAATCGATCGACGAGATCATGGATCACCTGGGTGGTACGCATATGTGTTTCGTCACCGCCGGCATGGGCGGCGGCACGGGCACCGGGGCAGCGCCTGTGATTGCGGCAGCCGCCCGCAAGGCCGGCATCCTGACCGTCGGCGTCGTCACCAAGCCGTTCAGCTTCGAAGGCAAGCGCCGCATGCAGATGGCTGAAGAGGGCGTCGAGCGCCTGCGCGAGGCGGCCGACACCGTCATCGTCATCCCCAACCAGAACCTCTTCCGCATCGCCGACGCCAAGACCACCTTTGCCGACGCCTTCGTGATCGCCGACCGCGTGCTCTATTCGGGCGTCGGCTGCATCACCGACCTGATCGTCAAGGAAGGCCTGATCAACCTCGACTTCGCCGACGTGAAATCCGTCATGAAGGGCATGGGCCGGGCGATGATGGGCACCGGCGAGGCGACCGGCGAGGGCCGCGCGCTGATGGCGGCGGAAGCCGCGATCGCCAACCCGCTGCTCGACGAAGTGTCGATGCGCGGCGCCAAGGGTGTGCTGATCTCGATCTCCGGCGGCATGGACATGACGCTGTTCGAAGTCGACGAAGCGGCGACCCGCATTCGCGAGGAGGTCTACGACGAGGCCGACATCGTCGTCGGCTCGATCTTCGACCGCACGCTCGATGGCACCTTCCGCGTGTCGGTGGTGGCGACAGGCCTCGATGGCCAGCGCAACACGGCAGACCCGGCGGGCGCGGCGGCATCGGCGGGCCAGCCCGGCCAGGCGCCGACCCGCACGCTGCAGTAACTGGCGGCATTGGCACTGCCCGGTTGCGGCAGCCCTGACGCATCTTGCCATTCGATCAAAATCCCCCCGTGCGAGGACTGCCGCGGGGGATTTTTTGTGGGGACAACCATACGGCCGAAGCGATCGGCAGCGATCGCCCGCGAGGACCGCCCGTGCGTGTGGCGATGCGAATATGCCGGTGACCGGAGGCAACCGATCAGGCACAATGCGCGTTTGAATCCCGCATCCACCGCTTCCGTCCGGCCCCGGATGCATTGTAAAAGCCTGCCGCGTCAAAAACGGAGTTCGATCGTGAGCGTTGCCTTTACCAAGGAAGAAAGTGCCGAAACCGCGGCCGAAACCCTTCTGCCCGACCGTCCGGTTTCTCCGCATCCGAACCTGGTGACTGAAGTGGGGCTGAAGGCGCTGGAAGAGCAGCAGCGCGAGGCGCGCGCGGCCTATGAGGCGGTGAGCGGCATCGACGACGTCAACGAGCGCCGGCGACAGGCGGCCGGTCCCTTGCGGGACCTGCGCTATCTTGCCGAACGGCTGCGCACCGCCGAACTCGTCTCTGCCCCGACCGCCACCGATATCGTGGCCTTCGGCAGCACCGTCACCTTCAGCCGCGACGACGGCCGGGTGCAGACCTACCGCATCGTCGGCGAGGACGAGGCGGATCCGAAGACCGGATCGATCTCCTATGTATCGCCGGTGGCAAGAGCACTGATGGGCAAGGGCGTCGGCGACGTGGCGACAGTCGGTGGGCAGGAGCTGGAGATCACCGCGATCTCCTGAGGTCGCCAGCGGGGCATCGCGGCAACGGCTGCCCTGCCTCGCCCACTTGCGGTGGCTTCGCAGCAGCGCTACGGCCAGAGGCGCCAGCTGCCTGCCTGCGGCAGACCTTGTCGCGAGAGCGGGCCGTCGGATCAGCATGTGCCTGTCCTGACGCTGATCGTTACCGTTACGTACTTGCACGATTCCTTTTTAATCTTCTCCTTTGACGCGTCGGTGCGACGAAGCGCCTTCGGCCGGCGCGCCGTGATCAATGTTCGGTTCGATCCGGCCGCTCAATGCACCGGCACGCTGAGGATTGCCGTCAGAAGCGGTCGTCGACGACGCCGGTTCAGATGCGTCCTTCGATACATGAGGAGACAAGCACGAGGCGAGGTTTCGCATTGCTTGCGGCAGCGACCGCACTCGCCACCGACAAGAGGAACGCATTCCATGACGAAGCCATTCAGACATACGACGGTCTTGTTCAGCATGGGGTTCGCGGTCGTGATGGCCGTGGCTGCGCATGCGGCGGGGAACGATCCGATCCCGCGTCCGAGCGAGGCGTTCAAAGGCGTCATCGGCAAGACCTACAAGGATTCGACGCCGGCCTGGCCCCAGATCCCGACGGCCGAGGAGGGCGCGCCCAACGTGGTCGTCATCCTGCTCGATGACGTTGGCTTCGGGCAGCCGTCGACATTTGGTGGCCTGATCCCGACCCCGAACCTCGACAAGCTCGCGGATCAGGGGCTGAAATACAACCGGTTCCACACAACTGCGATCTGCGGCCCGTCGCGTGCGGCGCTTCTGACCGGCCGCAACCATCACGACACCGGCAATGGCTTCCTCATGGAATGGGCGACCGGTTTTCCCAACTACAGCACGATGATCCCGCCAGAAACGGCAACGGTCGCGGAAGTGTTGAAGGAAAACGGATATTCGACCTGGTGGTATGGCAAGAACCACAACACGCCCGATTGGGAAACGTCGGTCGCCGGACCCTTCACGCGCTGGCCGACGGGGCTCGGCTTCGAATACTTCTATGGGTTCAATGCCGGCGAGACGCACCAGTTCTATCCGGTTCTCTTTGAAAACACGACGCCCGTCGAGCCCGACAAGACGCCTGAACAAGGCTATCACCTGATGACGGACATGACCGACAGGGCGATCGCGCGAATGAAGTACTTCAAGTCCGTGTCGCCCAAGAAACCGTTCTTCATGTATTTCGCGCCCGGTGCGATGCACGCCCCACACCATGTCACGGCCGAATGGCGAGACAAGTTCAAGGGCAAGTTCGACATGGGTTGGGAGAAGTACCGCGAGCAGGTCTACAAGCGGCAGATCGATATGGGCATCATTCCGCCCGACACCAAACTCACGCCTCGCCCCGACTGGGTTCCTGCATGGGATACGCTGAGCGCCGACCAGAAGAAGCTCTATAACCGGCTGATGGAGAACTATGCCGGCTACTTTGCCTTCACGGACCATGAGGTTGGCCGTCTGACGGATGCGATCCACGAGCTTCCGGACGCGGACAACACGCTGGTCATCTACATCGCAGGCGACAACGGAGCCTCCTCCGAAGGCGGTCCGGATGGCACGCTCAACGAAATCAAATCCTTGAGCGGCGAGCCTGCCAAGATCGAAGATACGCTGAAGCGCATCAACGATATCGGCAATCCGGATACTGAGCCGCACTATCCGGTCGGCTGGGCCTGGGCAGGCAATACCCCATTCCAGTGGGTCAAGCAGGTTGCGTCGCACCTCGGCGGATCACGCACGGGCATGGTCGTTTCCTGGCCAGCCAAGATCAAGCACGACGCAAAGCCGCGCGACCAGTTCCTGCATCTGGTCGACGTCACGCCGACGATCCTTGAAGCCGCACATGTGGACATGCCACGGGCCGTCAACGGCATCACCCAGCTGCCTCTGGCCGGCGAGTCCTTCATGCCGAGCTTTACCGATCCGAAAGCCAAGGCCCGCACGGAGCAGTATTTCGAGATCCTCAGCAACCGTTCGATCTACTTCGAGGGGTGGAAGGCAAACGCTCAGCATACGCTTCCCTGGCGCCAGGACCTCGCGCCTGGGAAATGGGACGAAGACCGCTGGGAGCTTTACAATCTCGACAAGGACTTTTCCGAAGCGAACGACCTCGCCAAGGACATGCCGGAAAAGCTTTCCGAGATGAAGGCTCGCTTCGACGAGGTGGCAAGGCAGTATCACGTCTACCCGCTGGACGACCGTGGCGCGGCGAGACTGGCGATCGCAAAGCCAAGCGCGCCCGGGCATGACGACAAGGCGATGACCTTTACATTCTACCAGGGCGCAACGCGCCTTGCGGAGACGGCCGCGCCGCAAATGAAAAATCGCTCCTGGTCGCTTACCGCCAAGGTCACTTCTTCGGGCGCGGATACGCAAGGCGCGATCATGGCGTTCGGCGGGGTTTCGGCAGGCATGGTCTTCTATGTCAAGGACGGCAAGCCGGTGTTCGACTACAACTGGTTCGAGGACCACTACGTGATCAAGTCCGACACCCCACTGCCAACAGGTGATGCGGTCGTTCGCCTCGATTTCGATTATGAAGGCGGCAAGGAGCTCGGCAAAGCCGCGTCGGCCGCCATCTTCGTGAACGACAAGAAGGTGGCCGAGGGCAAAATCGAAAAGACGGTCGCCGGGCGCTTTGGCATCGACACCTTCGGCATCGGCGCCGATACGGGCCAGCCAGTGACATCGGACTACAAGCCGCCGTTTGCGTTCAACGGCGGCCTGAAGGAGGTCCAGATCGAACTGAAGTAGAGCCGCGAGGCAGGCGCGGGATCCTCAACTGGTCATGGCAGCAGCCGAAGATCGTGGTGGAAAGCTGCCTTGGCAATCTCCGGGATGGTCCGGGCAGGACATCAGGAGGTCCCGCCGCCAAGCGGGACCTCGAGCTTGCGCATCTTGCGAGATGCGCCAGGACGCGGCGCCGGGAGGGCGTGGCCATCGAACGATTGCGCCAGCCACCGAGATCACCCCCGTGCAAAATCCCCAGAGCTTCCGTCCGGCGCAAGGCATCAGTGAGATCAGCCATGACCGTGCATCTGGCGACGCGGCGCATGAGCCCCTTATGGCGTGAGGGAGTTTGATCCGAAGCCGCCGGCCTTTCGCGCGGTGTACGTGCGGGCACGCCACCAAACCAGCATGCTGAGCATCAACATCAAGATATCGGCTATCGGAGCGGCGACCCACACGCCGGTCTCGCCCCAAATGTGGGGCAAGGCCAAGGTCAGTGGGATTGCGAACAGATAGGCTCGCCCCAGCGAGAGAATAGCGGCTCGCCGTGCGCTGCCCATGGCTTGCGCATAGCTGGCGGCCATCATGACCGGGCCAAAAGCGACATATGCTGCAAGGTACAGTGGTACAATGCGGGCCACCTCCAGCCCAACAGGGGCATCGGGCACGAAAAGTCCGCCCAGCCAGCCGCGTGCACCAAACAGCAGCAGTTGCACCAGCAGGCAGTAGGCTCCGCTTACGGCAAGCGAAAAATAGAGCGTCTGCTTTGCACGCTCATCTTGCCTGGCACCCACCGCATTGCCGACAATCGCCTGCAGGGCCAGGCTCATGCCCATCAGCGGCAGGAAGGCAAATGTCATCAAGCGCATCACCACCCCATAGGCTGCGATCGTCATGTCGGGTTGCGGCAGCTCCAGCCGTCGCAGGGTGAACAGAACCGCGGCCGAGCCGAGCGAAATGCCGATGAAATTGAGGCTGCGCGGTGCCCCGAGGGCCAGCATTTCCCGCCATTCACCGTCGCATTTCATACCGACCATCGGCAGGCGTGCTCTGCCGCTCATGCGATAGATGACAACGACACCCAGCCCCAATATCTGCGCCAGGGCCGTACCCCAGGCCGACCCGGCTACGCCGAAATCAAACACGACGATCAGCAATGCGTTGAAACCGATATTGGCGAGCGTCACCAAAACGCCTGCCATGGCCATGAACCCAACCCGCCCCTCCATGCGCAGCGCGTCGACCTGCACCGAGAGCAGAAACCCGGCCGGTGCGGTCGCAAAGGAAACAGCAAGGAAAGTCCAGCCCATCTCGCCGAGGTGGGCGTTGCCGCCCGCCGCCAAGCTAACGACATGGGTACCCAGTCCGAAAAAAGTCAGCATTGCCAGGGCAGCGACAGCAAGGGCAAGGCCCTGGGCCGAAGCGAGGGTACTGACGGCCCCAGCCATGTCTTTGGCACCGAGGCGACGTCCCAGAATGCTGGCCATGCCGATGCCGACCATCGTCGAAACGGCCAGCAATAACATCGAGATCGGAAACACCGACGTCACCGCGCTCAGGGCATCCGCCCCCACAAATGCGCCCAGCAGCATGGCATCGGCCACGGTCAGCAGGCCGCTTATCGTCGTTACGACGATGATTGGCAGGCTGGTTCGAATGAAGGCGGATCGGACCGATCCGCTCAAGAGTGAATTTTTCGGCTCAGCCGGCAACGACGATTGGTCGCTCATCAAAAACTCCCGTCATGGGCAAGTCGGATGATTTTGATGGGGCTCGCATTGCCATCGCTCCAACTGCCCCCTTAAGGGAAATGGCGATCAGCACGTCCAAGACAGGGGTTAACCACTGGCGATAACGCCATGCGAGCGGCAGGTCACCCTGTGGACCTGCATGCGTCTCTATTGTCGGCTCGTTCGACTGTCAAGCGGTCGGAATTGCGCCTGGGCCCGTTTCGGCGGCGGCGCGCATGCGCCGGGGCAAGGGCGTCGCCCGCTTCGGCGGCGTCGGTCACAAGCAGGGATGGCCGCGTGACGGAGGTGGAGATCGCCCGGGCACGCCTCGTGCCACTTGTTGACTCACCTGCGGTCGAACAATACCCTGCCAATTCGGTCGTTAGGCTTGTCCTCACATGACGGATCAATCTCTTCAGCGTCGCCTTGCCGCCATCGTCGTTGCCGATGTGGTGGGATATTCACGCCTGATGGAGGCTGATGAAGTCGCAACGCTGGCGAGCCTCAGGGAACTGCGTTCCGGCGTTATCGAGCCAGCCGTAATGCGCCACAACGGCCGTATCTTCAAGGTCATGGGCGACGGGTTCCTGATCGAATTCGGGAGCGCGGTCGACGCGGTCGCAGCGGCGCTGGAAATGCAACGACCCAAAGTTTCCGTCGGGCCTTCCGCAGACCGGCGCCTGCTTTTGCGTGTCGGCGTCAATCTGGGCGATGTCATCGACGACGGGTCGGACGTGCTCGGCGACGGCGTCAATGTCGCGGCGCGCCTGGAGACGCAGGCCGAACCGGGCGGCATCTGCATCTCAGCCAAGGTTCACGGCGAGATCGTCGGCAAGATCGGCGAGCGGTTCTTCGATGCGGGCGAGCGCTACCTGAAGAACCTCACGCGCCCGGTCCACGTATGGCATTGGCCGGATGCGCTGCAGAGCAAGTTGCCGCTGCCCGAATGTCCCTCGATCGCCGTGTTGCCGTTCACGAACATGAGCGGGGATGAAGCGGACGCGCCTTTCGTCGATGGCTTGACCGAAGACCTGATCACCGACCTTTCCCGCACTGCCGGCCTGTTCGTCATCGCGCGCAATTCCGTGCAGGGCTACAAGGGCAAGCCGGTCGACATCAGGCTGGTCGCCCAGGAACTCGGCGTCCGCTACGTGCTTGAGGGGAGCGCCCGGCGCGCCATGGGCCGTGTGCGCATCAATGCCCAGTTGATCGATGCGCTCGGCGGCCAGCATTTGTGGGCCGACCGGTTCGACAGGACGGTGGAAGATGTTTTCGAATTACAGGATGAAGTGAACGCCAAGATTGTCGACGCCCTTGTCGGCCGGCTGACCATCCCGACGCAGCGCAAGCGGCCGAAGAATTTCGAGGCATACGAGCTGTGCGTGCGCGCCCGCCTGCTGACGGAAGAGTCGCCGCAAACCGAGCGTGAGGCCCATCTGCTGCTTCAGCGGGCGGTCGAGCTCGAGCCATCCTATGCGGAGGCGGTGGGTCTGCTCGCCTACAACCGCTGGCTTGCCTGGACGCATTTCGGCGAGCCGGAAGATCCCAACCGCCGGATGGCGGTGACGCTCGCGCAGAAGGCGATCGACCTCGATCCCAACGATGCCGGCTGCCGTTACATCCTGGGGACCATTCTGGCTTATGAGCGGCGATGGGAGGAATCGGAGACCGCCTTCGCCAAGGCGCTGGAGCTAGACCCGAACCACGCAGACACCTGGGCCGCCATGTCGGACATGTCCGTGCTCGACGGCCGGGTGGCCGACGGACTGGGGCAGATCGAAAAAGCGCTGCGCCTCAATCCCTATCCGGCCTGCTGGTATCTTTGTCATCTTGGGCAGGCGCAATACGCCGCGCGCGACTACGAGGCGGCAACCGCTACACTGCGCCGGAAAGACACCTATCGCACCAACTCACGCAAGTTCCTGGCGGCTACGCTTGCGCAGCTGGGGCACCGCGAGGAGGCACGGCGCGAAGCAGAATTGTTCCTGATCGCCCACCCTCATTTCACGATCGGCCATTGGCTGAACTCCCAGCCGCTGCGCGATGCAACGGTACGAGACCATTTTGTCGACGGCTTCAGAAAGGCCGGCCTGCCGGAGATGTAACGGGGGGGATAATCCCGACGCGTTCCAGGATTTGTTCAACGACCATGCGCTGCGCGCGACCGGCGCCAGCCTTGCTTCTTCCGACCGGACGCTCTCCGATTGGCGTGGTATCCGCCCGCCGCACACGCCGCTATGGCACGTGTTGCATGATGATTTGCGTGTGCAACATCGGCGCTTCGGCTCCGAAATAGCTCTCCAGCAGCGGCAGAAACTCGTCCGAAAGGTAGAAGTCCGTCAGCGCGCGGTCTGCCAGCAGACGGAAGTCGGCGTCGTTGCGGCGCAAGGCGATCGCATAGGGTTCATGCGTGATCAGGCGATCGCCGACCGCGAGCGAGGAAGGATCGCGCGCCCGCTTGGCAAGGTTGATGAGCAGCACCTGATCGGCGATGTAGGCATCGATGCGTCGGTCCTCCAGCGCCCTGAGCCCGTCCTCATGGGTCTCGAAATCGGCAAGCTTGGTCGTCGATTCCTGGACTGCGAGCTGCTCGCGAAGCGTGCCCGCCGTCGTGGTGTTGGCGCGCATGCCGATGACGTTCGTGGCAGCGCGCGCGCTGACGGCGTGAATGGCCGGTGCGGTGCGAAAGAGCGCCTGCAGGTATTCGGGCGAATCCTTGCGCAGCAGCGCGCTCGCGCCGGTGAGGAAGATCGGCTGCGAGAAATCGACGATTTCCCGCCGCTTCAGGTTTACGGTGATGGAGCCGCAAAGCAGGTCGATATCTTCATTCTCGACGGCATCGAAGCCGCCGGCAAGCGTCATCTCGACAAACTCGCGTTTCAGCTGCGGAGATTGATGTTCGATCTCGTCGGCAATCCTGCGGCAGAGGTCGATGGCATATCCCACCGGCTCGGCCCCTGGCTCCGCGGAGGAAAATGGCGCTTGATCGGCGATGTAACCGATCCGCAGGGTGCCACGCTTCGCGATGGTGTCGAGCGTTGCGGCGGTGGTCGCCAGGGCCGAAAAGAAAAGGGCGAGGCTCACGAGCAGAAAACGTCTCATGCGCTAGGCCTTACGTGTCTGCGGGGCACCTGCATGATCCCTGTCTCCGGAAAACGGTATCGATCTCAAAGGCGTGCGCGCAGCTTATGGGCTGCCCCTTATATGTCAACAGAAGACACAGGGCGCCACGGCGTCAATGCCAGCCTCCGGCACGGCGTCCTTCCTCGCGGCCGCCCCCGGCCAAATCATCCTCGACATTTGCGGCTCAATGCCTAATCTCCGCGACACTTCAGTCATGGAATTGCTTGATGTCCCTTCGCCTTGCCACCTTCAATATTGAAAATCTCATGAGCCGCTTCGATTTTTCCGGCTTTCGCAACCAGCTCAAGCAGGATCGGGTGCTCAGGCTCTTCGAGGTGAAGACGGAGGCCGAGTATCAGCGGCTGGAGGAGGCACGCACGATCGCGCATACGGATGACACAAGGCAGATGTCCGCGCTTGCGATTGCCGATTGCGATGCGGATATCCTCTGCCTGCAGGAGGCCGACAACATGGCGTCGCTGCAGGCCTTCGAATACAACTATCTCTTCCGCATGGTCGGCAACGGCTATCGCCAGAAATACCTGATCGAAGGCAATGATTCGCGCGGGATCGATGTCGCGGTGCTGATGCGCGAGGAAACGCGCGACGGCCAGCCCATCGAGTGCCTTGAGGTGAAAAGCCATGCGGGGCTGACCTATGCGGATCTCGACATCTTCAACGATGCGCTGGCGTCCAACAACCGGCCGAACGACCGGATCTTCAAGCGCGACTGTCTGGAGCTGGACCTGCGCATCGGCGGGCGGCCGCTGACGCTTTATGTGGTGCATTTCAAATCCATGGGGCCGGCGCGCGACGGGATGGACGGGCGACAGGCGACCATGCCGGTGCGCGAGGCGGAAGCGAAGGCGGTGCGCCACATCATCGAGAGCCGCTTCGGCCGCGGGCATACGGCCGACAAGATGTTTGCGATCTGCGGCGACATGAACGACTACCAGGAGAAGGTCGATATTCTCGGCGACCGGCGCAACGGCTACGAGTTCGTGCCGCGCGAGGAGGAGCAAAGCGCGCTCGACGCGCTGACGGCGGACGGTTTCGTCGAAAATCCGATGCTGCGCCGGCCGGTGCTCGATCGCTGGACGCTGTTTCACAGCCGCGGGCCGCAGGAGCGGCACCTCTGCCAGCTCGACTACATCTGGCTGTCGCCGGCGCTCGCCCGGCGCAACGAGGGCCGGGTGCCGGAGATCATCCGCGGCGGCCAGCCTTTCCGCACCATCTTTCCGCCGGGCCAGGAGGTGGAGCGCTATCCGCGCACCGGCTGGGATAGGCCGAAGGCCTCCGACCATTGCCCCGTGGCGATGACGCTGGACGTGTGATCATGAACGCATTCGAAAGCAACTTTGCCGACTGGCCCGACGAAGGCGAGATCGTGGCGATCTCGGGCGTCGATATCCGCGTCGAGGACGCGCCGCATCCCTTCCACCTCGATCAGGTGGGGGCAGCCCGGGAAAACTGGCGGGGCGAGATTGCCGCCAACCCGCATCTCTTCGACGGGCGCATGGTGCTGCAGCGGGCGCTGCGCATCGCTGATGGTCGCGTGGTGGGCGAGGGGCATGTGGTGCCCTATTCGACGTTCCTGTGGTGGCGGAAGACCCGCACGGACGCGGCCTTTCATCTGTTTGCCATGCCGGTGATCGTGTCTTCGGACGGTGCCCTGATCCTGGTGCGCATGGGGTCGCACACGGCCAATCCGGCGCGCGTCTACAGCCCCTCGGGCTCGCTCGAGCCTGACGATATCGTCGACGGGCGCTGCGACATCGCCGGCAATATCCGCCGAGAGGCGCTGGAGGAGACCGGCATCGACCTAGACCAGGCGATAGCCGAACCGGGCTACCACGTGCTGCACATGGGCCGGGCCGTCACCGTTTTTCGGCTCTATCACGTCGCTGAAACGGCCGAGGCGCTGGTCGACAAGGTGGCAGCCCACATCGCCGGCGATCCCGAACCGGAGATCGACGAGGCGATCGCCATCTGGGGCCCGGACCCGGAGGCGCACAACTACCCGCCCTTCATCCTGCCGATCCTCACCTGGCTGTTCGACGGCAAGGGGTGAGCCCTGGGGGCGCCGAGTTGGATGCCGGGGTCGGCATTGGTCGGGCCTTGCCGCGGTCGCGGCAACTGTCCGGAGGCTGGAGGGTGAGCTTGGCAGCGTCGAGCCACTCACAGCTGCCGAGCAAGAACCTGCAGGCTGTGTTGCTTCGTCCCTATATCGACCGGCCCTGCGGTTCGAACCGGGTTAAAGCCCTGGCTCTCCCAGAAGCGAAGACCGGCCACGTTCTCCTCGAAGACGGCGAGCTCGACGCGGTCGGCCCCTTGTGTCTTCAGGAAGCGGAAGAAATCCTCGCACAGGGTTTTGGCCACGCCGTGCCGGCGCACGGCCGGGTCGATCATCAGAAGCGCGATCCACCAGGATTTCTCCCTGGGGTAATCGCGGTCGCAGGCGAGCATGCCGACGAGCGCGCCCGTGGCCGCCTTCAGGCCGAAGACGAACTTGTCGGCCTCGGTTCGATCAGGCGGGAAGCTTTGAAACTCTTCGAGCGCGATGGCAGCGTCCGGCCCGTGGCCGCGCTCCAGCACCACATAATCCGAGCAGCTTTGATAGAGCGGTAGCAGCCGCTGTGCGTCCGCCTCGGTCAAGCCTTCGATTTCATAGCCGGAAAACGAGAGCGGGAATGTCGTGGTCTTGTCCATGGCCGGGACATGGCATGGCCGGAGGATGGGCGCAATGCGCATCGTCCCGGCGCGGCATTACAGGTGCGTCGGGCGCATCCGGATCCAGAAAGGGTAGCCGGCTTTGTTCAACGCCACGAAGGCAGCTTCAAGCGAGGCGGGGGCACGGCCCTGTACCATCCCGCCTTTCGCCGTCAGGCCTCGACCTTGCGGGCGATCGCGATCTTCGGGTTGCGGAAGCCCATGGCGATCCAGGCCCAGAGCAGCTTGGCATAGAAGGACACGGTGTGGGTCTTCAGGTTGGGAATGTCCTTCGGCAGCCGGGAGGTGTCGGTAAGGTCGCCGACCATGGTGCGCAGCTCTGCCCTTGGCCGTGTGTCGGCGGGCCAGAGGTGCAGGTAGAGGCTCAGCCAATGGGCGCCCTTCATCTCCAGGAACATGGGCGTGTTGCAGCAGGTGGCGACGACGCGGCGTGAGCCGGCGTCCGGAGAGAGGCGGAATTCGCTGAGGTTTTCCTCGCCGGAGACGATCGTGATCCGGTCCTTGCGGTATTCCGCCGCCGGGGTGGCTTGATAGGACGTCAGCATGTTGCGGGCGCCGGGCAAGCCAGCGAGCCGGCTTGCGGCCGCCCGGCAGCTGTCGCAGAGGCATTCCGACACCAGGATCGGCGCTCCCTCTACCTTCAGCAGTGTCTGTCCGCAGGCGCATCCGATGTGGGTGGCATCGCTCATGTCGCATCCTCCTCAGGTGACGTGGAACAGGTGCCGGATGTACCGGTCGAGATGGTCAAGGCTCTCGCGCGCCAGCTCCGGATCGTTGCCGGCCTTGGCAAGCACGAAGCCGCCCTGGATGACCGCCTGCGTGTGGCGCGCCAGGCTTTCGGCCGTCCAGTTGCCGGCAACGCCGCGGTCGAGGCGCGCGGCCTCGATATCGTCCACGAGCGTGGCGGTGTGGCCGAAGATGCTGCGGCCGCAGGCATCGCGCATGTCGGGCGCGCTGGCATAAACCTCCTGCGCCAGCGTGCCGACCAGGCAGGTGAATTCCGCGATCTCGCCGACAATGATCGCCTTGCGAAAGGCGACATAGGCAAGAACGCGCGCAAGCGGGTCGGGTGGGGCGTGATACGGCGCGGCTGCGAAGAAGGCGGTGGTCGTTTCCGCCCAGTGCTCGGCGGCAGCGACGCCGAGCGCCTCCTTGCCGGCGAAATGGTGGAAGAACGCGCCCTTGGTGACACCCGCCGCGCGGCAGAGGTCGTCGACGCTGGTGGCGGCAAACCCCTTGGCGCGGATGATGTCGCGCGCCGCCTCGAGGAGCCGGATTCTGGCATTGCCGCGTTCTGGGGCGTTTCTGGTCGGTCTGGGCATGTTCTCAACATACCAAACGGTCGGTATGTGTCAAGGACATTGCATTGACAGGCGCTTACAGGCGCAAGGCGGCGTATCGCGCGACTTCACGACTGCATCGCTCAGGCTGCCGACGAGGGCGCTCGGCATCAATGCGCAAGGGGCGAATCTGCGCTGTCTCGGCGGGGCGGACATGTGCGAGATCGGCGATGTGGAAGGCAGGTGCCGTTGCCGGCGATCGGGTTTGTGCGAGCCACGTGCGAGCCAGCAATTCCTTGAATCGATTCAAGGAATTCCGTGCGTGCCTTCATGCACCGTCGCATCTGGCTTTCTCTCTTTGCGGGGCGTCCAAGCGGGCGTTGCGCACATGGCAGCCGAGATGGATCATGACGGGGGTGGGCCCGGTGGAAAGTCGCGCGCCGCCGGCCGCCGGTTGTCAGGTGTCAGTCGTCGGCGTCGGCGACGGAAAGCCCGAGGTCCTGCCATCGGGTGCTGGGGATGGCGTCGCCGACCCTGAAAGCGAAATCCACGACGGCATCGCGATCGGCTGTCACCGTGCAGGAATAGGCGATGCGCCACCATTTTCGCTTGCTGCGAAACGCCGCGCCGCTGGCCGTCAGCGTTCCGCCTGAAATCTTCACGCGGCCAAGAGCGTAGGCGACAACAAAGTCTGGTTCGAAATCGGCCTTCCAGCGCTGGACCTGTTCCATCGCTTCGAGATTGCAGAGCTGCACCACACGCTCTTGCGGGTCGAGCTGCGCCAGCCCCTTGCGCGCCTGTCGGCTGCGCGGCGCGGCGAGCACGTCCTTCGAATAAAGCTTTGCGGCCCGGATCATGCCCGCTGCCGACGATCCCGGTTGTTCCGTGGGCGTTTGCCTCGCGGAAGCATTCGCCGTATCCGGCTGCCTTGCGGCCGGTTGACCCGCAACGGGTGTGGTGGCTTGCCCGTCGGACACTGCCCGCGCCTCTGGCTCGCTCCGGCTCGGCTCGCCTGCCTTCTTGGTCGCTTCAGCGGTTTGCGGCGGCGGCTTCGGCATTTCCGGCATTTGCGCCACGATCTCGACGTCGACGCTGCCTTCGGCGGCCGGCAAGGCCATGGTCTCTGGCGGCAGGCGCGAAAGGGCGACGAAGGCGAGGGCGTGCAACAGCAGCGCAAGCCCCAGCGCCCAGCAGATCGTCCGGTCGTCCCTCGGTCGCGCCAGCTGCTGCATCGGCTAACGTGCCGTTTCGCCAGGCAAAGCGAAGCCGGGGAGGAAATGACGCTTCGGATTCAAAGCCTTGGTACGACCGGCATGCGCCATCCCGGGTGTCCCATGCCTCAGAACCTCGTCTTCAGATCGGATCTCGTGCATTGCTCGACGGCTCCCTGCGTGGTGCCTCATATGCCCCGGCGAGAGGGGGAGTTACGGCAGGCGTGAGATCAACACCAAAAGCAACGTCCGGTCGAGCCCCGTCATCGGCAGCGATCACTTTTCCGTCACCGGCAGCGGCCGGCGCAAGCGATGCGGCTGCCGGTGAACCGGCGCAAGCCCATGGCGGCCGCAGGCGCGATCGGGCGCGGCAGCGGCATATCGAGAACGGTGGGCGGGGCGGCTGGCGGTGTTTTTTGCGCTTGCCGCCCGCGCAATGGCATTGCAAGTTCGTGGCGAAGTATATGCGCAAGGGGAAATAGATGCCGCTCAGTTACGCGATCTACGATGTCTTCACGCAGAACCGGCTGGAGGGCAATCCGCTGGCCGTCGTCTTCGGGGCGGATGCGCTCGACGATCAGGCGATGCAGGCGATCGCGCAGGAATTCAATCTTTCGGAAACGGTATTCATCCGCAGACCGGGCGGGGCGGCGCATACGGCGCGGCTGCGCATCTTCACACCCGGCCATGAGCTTCCCTTTGCCGGACACCCGACGGTCGGCGCCGCCGTGGCGATCGCCGAGGCCGCGCATGGCGGATCGACGGAGAGCGCCGATCTCGTCCAGGTGCTGGAGGAGAAGGTGGGGCCGGTGCGCTGCGCCGTGCGCATCAAGCCGGGCGAGGCGAGCTTTGCCGAGTTCGACCTGCCGCGCAAATCCGCCCGCCTCGACGTCCGCCTCGACCGGCAGGCGCTCGCCGACGCGCTGAGCCTCAAGACATCGCAGATCGGCTTCGAAAACCATGCGCCGTCTTTCTGGAGCGCCGGCGTTCCTTTCGTCATGGTGCCGCTGCACGACGTTTCGGCCGCAGCCAACGTCGAATTCGATCCGCAGCGCTGGGAGCAACTGGCGCCGCTTGCCGAAGGGCGGCTCGCATCGGCCTATCTCTATTGTCGCGGCGGCATCAACCACACCGCCCGCTTTCATACCCGCATGTTCGCGCCCGAGATGGGCATCACCGAGGATCCGGCAACGGGCTCGGCGGCGGCAGCCCTTTCCGGAGCCATCCATCATTTCGACCAGCTGGTCGACGGCCACCATCCGTTCCTGATCGAGCAGGGGGTGGAAATGGGTCGCCCGTCCTTCATCCATCTGCATCTCGACGTGGTTGCCGGCCAGATCAACTCGGCGCGCATCGGCGGCCACGCGGTGAAGATGGCCGCCGGCGAACTTTTGCTCTGACGCAGAATTTTTTTGAGGTCCGGCAAAGCGGATAGCGGAATGTTTCGGAGCTCGGGGCGCGTTGCGACCGCAGGTTCGGGGGCAGTCTGAGATCGTTGCTGTGGAAAAAGCCGGTTTTCCAGGCCTCTGGAATTTTTTCTCAGAAATTTTACAATGGGCGCTAGACAAGGTGAGGGAACGCCTTTATACGCCCCTCCAGACCGCAGCGACGAACATCGAAGCGGTCCGGATGGGTGATTAGCTCAGTTGGTAGAGCAGCTGACTCTTAATCAGCGGGTCCACGGTTCGAGCCCGTGATCACCCACCAAAACAACGACTTGGCGAGATTTGTACGAACCTCGCATCAACTTCGTGATTGTCTTCTTCTCACGGTCGTTCGCGACAGATATCGAAGCGGTCCGGATGGGTGATTAGCTCAGTTGGTAGAGCAGCTGACTCTTAATCAGCGGGTCCACGGTTCGAGCCCGTGATCACCCACCAAAACAAATCCCTGGTGAGACTTCTACCAACCTCAATATCGACTTCGCCTCAGGCGTTTTTCTCGGCACCGCTGGCCAGTGTCATCGGCTTGCCGCGAGATAAATACGTTCGCGCATTCGACTGTGTGATTCGGCATTCCGGCTTGAGCGACAGGCGTCGGCAGGCGACGGCCGTTTTCCGATGGGAGAACGCGGCGTGCAACCGATCGGTGGCAATCGGCGCGGGCCTTGGATGCTGGGGCTAGGGACGATTGACGGGCAGTGGCCGGCGCTCGGCATTTTCGATGACCGCGACCGCCAACGCATCCTTGTGGTCGTAGATTTCACTCATCTTCAGCCGGCCATCGGCGAGCACCGTCAACATCCGTCGGCAGATATCCTCGGCCGCTGCGGTCGGGAGCGGTGCGAACAGCGGCATGCACCCGTCGAGCCATTTGTCGATTGCGCCGGGGCGCTTGATAAGGGCGCTCACGGCCTGCCGGTACTCGGCATCCGTGCGCGGCTTTGCCGCCGTGTGCGGCGCAAACAGGTAGAGTGCGATCGTGCAGAAAAGCCCGATCACCATGCTGGCGGCCACGAGGCGGAAATTCATCATGCCCTCACGTTGCGCAAGTTGCTTGCGCGTCGTAAGACAATCTATGCAGGTATTCAAGATCCGCACACGTTGCGGCGTTCTGCCAACAGGCGAGGTGGCTTTGAGTTGCGACGTGGGTCTGAGGGCGGCGCAAAAATCCACGCACGACCCATCTTGAAAATTTTCGACGGGCGGATTACCGGATGTTCATGAAGATCGTTGCTGGAATTGCCCTTGCCATCGCCGCCCTCATGTTTGTTTCGTCCTGCAGCGAAACAGGCCCGTCGGGGAGCGCGCGCCCAGGTGTTGAAAAGGCCCATCTGAGCCAGGCGGCCAAGGCCAAGCCTGCGAGCAGCCGGAAGGCCAAGGCTCAGGCTGAGGCCGAGGCCAAGGTGCTGGCGGATGCGCGCAGCCCGAGACAGTGCAAGACGCCGAAGAAGCAGTGCAGCTACGGCGCTGGCCCGGCTGGCGAACCCTGTTCGTGCTGGTCGACCGAAGGATCCCCCGAACTCGGCGTGACCATAAAGTAGCCATGGCGGGACAAGTCGTCGAGACGGAGCGTCTGCCTCAGGCTGTGCAAGCCTGAGCGCCATGGCTCGACGTCAAACGACACTCTCGCCGCCGGACAGATCGAGTCCAGGGCTCCGTATCACCCTTCCATCAGCATCCCCCGACGTTTTCCGGCCCGTTTCCCGTTGAAATCGGTGCTGGATTCGGCCGCTGTGGCGCGCGCCTCGACGGCCGGTGCGACGACCGCTTTTTCTCCTCCAGTCTCTCCGTGCCGCCGCGACGATCGCCCGGACTGTCAGGAACCATTGGCGCGCCCTGGCGTTTGGTCCTCATGCGCAGATGCGAAACAGAGGTTTCCGGAGGAATGTCATGAAGAAGAGTTTGCTCACACTTGTCGCCGTGATCACGGCGGCGTCCGGCATGGTGCCGGCTCAGGCCGCGCCGCTCGCCATCCCCAAGAGCCCGGTGCTTTCGCAGGCGGACGTTCAGGCCGTGCAGTACCGGCGCGACGATCGCCAGTGGGATCGCGGTGACAGGCGGCGCGGCTATTACAACGGCTATCGCGGCTATGAGGATCGCCGTCCGGGCTATCGCCGCGGCGACGACGGCTGGTGGTATCCGCTGGCGGCGTTCGGCGCCGGCGCGCTCATCGGCGGCGCGATCGCGAGCCAGCCCCAGTATCGCGAACCGCAGTATCGCGAGCCGCAATACCGTCCAGTCCAGGGCGAGTACAGTTCCGCCCATGTCGACTGGTGCCTGCAGCGCTACCGCAGCTATCGGCCCTATGACAACACCTACGTGCCGAGAGCCGGAGTCAGGGCGCAGTGCATGTCGCCCTATTACTGAACCACCTATGGCCGTTTTCCATCAAACGGTCCCTCTGCCCCATCGGCCCCGGCTGGTGGGGCTTTTTTGAGGCATTCTGTGGCAACTGCCACCTTGCCTGCCTGTGGCCCATGCGGACATCTGATCGTCAGCTTTTCGCCTGGTTATAGGCCTCGAATAGATCGGTAACGAGAACTCCATTGATCCGCGTTCCGGTCAAATCGGCATCCTTGATGTCCGAATCGGCCAATGTGACACCGCTTATGGTTAGTCGCGACAGATTTGCATTCGTGACAGCGGCTCCGGACAGATTGACGTTATCGAACCGTGCTCCCGCAAGGTTCACATCGTCAAATTCCGCTTCGCACAAGTTGGTGTCGATGAATTTTGCGTTCGTCAAAACAGCGTGAAATCGTGCGTCCGCGAGATTTACGCCGTCGAAGTCAGCGCCTGACAGATCGGCACGCTCGTAACGCGTCCCCTGCATTTGTGGGCCATCGAATGGGTCGTTTGCCTGCTGGTCGCTCATTTTCGCTCCTCCGTCGATTGTGCGGAGAATAGCCAACTTGTGGTCGTATCGCACTGCTCATTTTCGGCCTGCGTAATTGCCCATTAACAATCGGGTTGTATGGGTTTGCGTCCTTGCAACCGATCCTGTTTCAAGGCATTTTCAGCGAAGAATTGACCGGCGCGCGCCGGCCGGGAGAAGCGATCCAGTGGAGCATGACCCTCGACGGAGCATGGTCCCGGCGCGGCCAGGCCGGCTGCAAATGGCGAGTGCTCGACGCGGCTGCGGGGAGCCTTCCATCCTTCTTTTCAGTTCTCTCAAAAAATTTTCTGCGCCATGTCGAAATCCGGGAATGGCTTGCGTTCTTGGGCCGTAGACAACTCAAACCGGTGATATTTCCATGACACTTGCGACGACTTCCCTTTATGCCCTCCTGCTCAGCGCCATCTGGTTCGTGCTCTGGATGCGGGTCAGTTCGGCCCGGACGGCTCTTTCCTGCTCGATCGGCGATGGGGGCGACCCCAAGCTGCTGCAGCGGATCCGCCAGCACGGCAACTTCATCGAATGGGTGCCGTTCGTGCTTGTGCTGATGGTGCTGGCGGAAGCGCAAGGCACGGATGCGCTGTGGCTGCATGCCGCCGGCGTGCTTCTCATCATCGGGCGGCTTGCCCATCCGTTCGGCCTGCCGGTCGACAATGCCGGACATCCGCTGCGCTATCTGGGCAACGGCACCAACATTCTCGCCGTGGCGATCCTTGCAATCGCGCTGATCCGGATCCTCACCGGGATCTGATCCCCAACCAGCCAAAAGAATGGAGCCGTTCATGACCCTGATTTTTCGGGATGCTTCCGCTCGCCTTTTCCGGCGCCGCGCTCTTTTGCTGACCTCACTCATCTTCACGATCGCAGCGACGTTGCCGCTGCAGGCCCAAACGGCCATAACCGCAACGAGAGGAGACACGAAAATGCAGTATATGCTGTTGATCTATAACGACCCGACGCTCGAACCGGCCTATGGCACGCCGGAATTCGAAGCCATGATGGGCGGCTTTTTCGCGCTGAACGAGCGGATGAAGGCCGACAACGTGCTCGTTTCGGGCGAGGGGCTGCAGGGCGTCGAGACGGCAACGTCGGTGCGCGTGCGCGCAGGCAAGGTCGAGACGATGGATGGTCCCTTTGCCGAGACGCGCGAACATCTGGGCGGCTATTACGTCATCGAGGTTCCCGATCTCGACAGCGCGTTGCGTTATGCGGCCCTGGTGCCATCCGTCGCCTGGGGCACCGTCGAGGTCCGCCCGCTGATGGATTACAATCCCGCCGCGGAATAGCCCTTACTGGTGGAGCAGTGACATGCAATCAGCCGTCTCCGGTGCCGTTGCCGCGACCAGGGCCCTCGATGGCCTGGTTCGCAACGATCGGGGGCGGCTGATCGCGGCGCTGATCGCCAGGCTCGGCAGCTTTCAGCTGGCCGAAGACGCGCTTCAGGACGCCCTTGTTTCGGCCGTTTCCCACTGGGGCCGCAACGGCGTTCCGCACGCGCCGGAGGGCTGGCTGTTGCAGGCCGCCTATCGCAAGGCGATCGACCGCATCCGCAAGAACAAATCCGAAATCCGCAAATCGGTCGATCTGCGGCCGCTCGTACCGCACGAGGCGGCCGACGAGCCGGACGACATCCCCGACGAACGGTTGCGACTGATCTTCACCTGCTGCCATCCGGCGCTGGAGCCGAAGTCCCGGGTGGCGCTGACACTGCGTACGATCGGCGGCCTGTCGACCACGGAGATCGCGCGGGCCTTTCTCGACGCCGAGCCGACTATGGGGCAGCGGCTGTCGCGGGCCAAGGCCAAGATCGCGGCGGCGCGCATCGCCTATGCCGTGCCGGGGCCGGAGGAATGGGCCGAAAGGCTGCAATCGGTCCTGGCCGTCATCTATCTGATCTTCACCGCCGGCTATGCCGCGGGACCGGGGCAGGGCCGCGATCTGGCCGAGGAGGCGGTGTTTCTGTGCCGGATGCTCGATCGGCTGCGCCCTGACGATCCCGAGATCGAGGGGTGCCTGGCGCTGGTGCTGATCACCCATGCCCGTTGCCGCGCCCGCATCGATGGCGACGGCGTCACCGTGCCGCTTGCCGAACAGGACCGCACACGGTGGAACCGCGCGCTGATCGACGAAGGCCTTGGGCTGATCGACGTCGCCATGCGACGCCGCGCGCCGGGGCCCTACCAGATCAAGGCGGCGATCGCGGCCTGCCATGTCCAGGGGGAGACCTCCGACTGGGCACAAATCGTTCTGCTCTACGACAGCCTGCTCAGGCTCGAACCGACCGCCGTCATCCGTCTCAACCGGGCGGTGGCGCTGTTTGAGGCCGGGTGGCCGGAGCCGGCGATGCGGGCGCTCGATGGGTTGGCCGGCGAGCTTGCCGACTACCAGCCCTATCATGCGGCGCGGGCGGAGCTTTTCTCACGGTCCGGCGACGCGGACCGGGCTGCCAGGGCCTACGCGACCGCGATCGCGCTTGCCGCTTCGCCGTCCGACGCCGCATTTCTGCAGCAGCGGGCCGAGCGCTTGAAGGTCTAGGCAGGTGAGGCGTCAGGGGTTGGACCGCGCGACCGGAACCAAAGCGCCGCAGCGGCGTTTCAATGGCAAGTACGAAGGCCCGCCTGTCCCCCGCTCCACCATCCGGATCGGGCCTTCCCCTGGATGGAACAGATAGAAACCTCGCCAACCTGTTCCGGTCGGCGAGGTTTTTTCTGGCGCAAACGGCGTCTTACCCCCGGGGGCAGCAGCCGAGGCGCACGCAGGCGGCGGCGTAGATCCGGTCGGACGGCTGGAACACCTGTCGTGCCGCCTGCAGGGCAGACCAGACGATGCCCCTGATCGTATCGGTGAACAGCGAAAGGAAGGTTCCGATCGCGCCGTCGGCAAGCGGTCCGTAGACACCGGCATAGCTCAGCGCCTCGTCGAGATGCTGCGACTGTTGCGCGGTCATCTGCAGGAGATCGCCGGGCGCGAGATCATCCGGGCGCGAGACGCCGACATAGGCGAGAACCGTGGAAACCAGCAGCTTGCAGACCTCCTTGCAGGCGCGGCAGGACAATTCGCCCGCAACGTCGGCAAATGTGCTGCCGATGCGGGCGATGATGAAGCGGAAGCGGCTGCCGGCCCGGGCGCGCACTTCCAGGAACGCATCATAGGCGCGCCTTGCGGGCGGCATGACATAGAGCCACGTGCGATCGTCGCCGCCCCTTGCCAGGTTCTCGACATCCGGTCCGCGCAGGGTGAAGGTGACGTCTCCTTCCAGGATCTCGAGCAGCAGGACGATATGGGAGCCCTCATCGTCGAAGAGGATGCGCTCGTCGATCTCGACCCTGCCTTCGCCGACGAATTCCCGCAGCTCGACCGTCGGCTCGCGAATTTCGGTCCGTTGCAGAAACATTGCCGCCCCCAAGGTCGCAAACAACAGGCGCATCCTACAATGCGGGCAGGGGACGGGACATTAGCCCTATGGAAGTATCGGCCGCGCACCCTGACTAAGCCTGCAGCATGAGGCACCGGCGACCCGTCGCCTGAGCGCAGGCAAAGCCGGGATCTGTCGCGAATGGCATCCAGCCTGCGGGAACTTTTCAGCGCGTTCGGACTTCTTGTAGCGACAACTCGAAACGAGGGTATCGTTATGCTCAAATGGGCGCTCATCTTTTTCGTGGTTTCGCTGATCGCCGGTTTTCTCGGCTTCTCCGGCGTGTCGGCGGCAACGGCCGGGATCGCCAAGATCCTGTTCTATATCGCCCTGATCATCTTCCTGATCTTCCTGGTGCTGGCGTTCATGGCCGGTAGCGCCGTCGTGTGACGGCGTTTCTCGCATCGGCGCGGTTGAATTTTCTGTTGCCGGCGCGTTCGAGATGATACGGACGCGCCCATGCAACAGATCTCTCCTGTCAACCGCGCCTGCGGCACCTGCACGCTCTGTTGCCGGCTGCCGGATATCGACGCGCTGGACAAGCCGGCCAATGAATGGTGCCGAAATTGCATCGAGGGACAGGGCTGCCGCATCTACGAGCAGCGGCCGCAGCTCTGCCGGGATTTCCTCTGTCTGTGGATGACGGATGAGGCGCTGTTGCCCGCGTGGGATCCGGCGCAATCGCACATGATGATCTACCGGCAGGGGCCGCAGATCACCGTGCTGGTCGATCCCGATTTTCCCGACATGTGGAAACGCGAGCCCTATGCGCAGCAGCTTTCGAGCTGGGCGCGCCAGCCCGGAACGACAGGGCAATATGTCATCGTCTTCGTCGGCGATGCGGTTTTCAAGGTCGATTGATCAGCCGGTATTTCCGAACAAGAAAAAGCCCCGCGCGATGGCGGGGCAAGCAAGCACCCAAAATGGCTCAGGTGCGGGGAAGCGCAGGCCATAATGGAACGTACTGCGCGGTACGGTTAATACTATGCGGTCCCGCCGCTGGGGAAGGTCCGATTCCGCGATTCCGGTACGCCTGGCAAAATAAAAAAAGCCGAGGCGCCGGCGCGGGGTCGACACGACGCCTGGCCGGCTATTCCAGGGTCGACAGTTCCTCGTCCCAGGCTTCCAGGCTGCCGAGGATTTCTCGCAGGGTCTCGCGTCCCTGGACCCAGAGCCCTTCTTCGGGAATGGGCTGGGCATCGCCGCCGGCAGCTGCGATCGCGCTTCTGACTTCCTCGGGACTTTCGCGCACATATTGGCGCTTGCCGCCGATATCGAGCGCCGAGCTGAGACCGGGCACGTGGTGATTGGGCGCAAGCGGCATCGGCCCCTTGGCCGCCTGGAGATTGACCCATACCGGCGCGCCCAGGCGATGGGTGAAACGATAGAGCGACGGCAGCTCGGCCTTGACGGCGGCGGCAACGCCGGCCGCTTCCTCCTGGGCAAACAAGGTCGCGTCGGCATTGATCAGCGTGTTGCCGAGATCGTCGTCGAGGCGCGGGTCGGACCGGCGGATGCGCAGCACCCGGCTTGCGTCTAGATCAAGCGGGGCTCCGCTTTTTTGCGTGAACCTGATCATGAAGTCCTCTCGAGCGGATGCAATCCAGAGTGCGCCAAGTTTTGGGAGGTGTCGAGTGTCGCCGCGCGCCACGGTTCAAGGATGAGGAACGCGACGCCGCACGCACCGCTGCGGCAGGCCCGGCATGGCCGCCCGAAGTGCGGTATCGGCGCGCCTTTTTCCTGATGGCGCCGATCTGCGCGGGCGAAGGCCAGCAGCCCTGCGGCTAGCGCGAGGGCACGGCCGTCGGGCGCGAGCGGGTTTCACCGCTGCCGAAGATGATGACCGCGAACATCAGCACGCCGACGAACGTGATGATCGACGCGATGGCGACGACCGGCTCGAGCTGCGGGCTGCCGGTGAGCATCAGATACAGCGACGGCACCAGCAGGGCGACGCCGGCGGTGTAGACGCAGTACTGCAGCATCGCCAGGCGCTTTTGCGCCTTGGCCGGGTTCAGCGCGTGATAGCCACCGAAGATCGCCATCGTGACCCATCCTAGCAGATTGGCATGGGCATGGGCGCCGATCGCGCTATGATCCTGCCCGATGGCCATATGCAGGCCCATGGCGATGCCGATGATCAGAAAGACGATGGCCGTCTTGAAATACAATTGTGCCAGGCGCGGCATGGAAAAACTCCCCTTCGATTCCTGCCCCGCTTTATTATTAGCATTTATGCACGTGAATGCTGCCTGCCTATATTGGGTAGGTTGCAGCCGGCCCGTGGGATCACGCGTCGACGGCGATGCCGCGATTGGCGAAGAAGCGATCGAAGGTGGCAAGCGGCATGTCGACATCGCTCTGGCTGGCCGGGTCATGGCCGGAGGGATTGTGAAAACGCACGCGATCACCCGAGGCGGCCGTGACCAGCACCAGATGCCCGCCCTTCGACGGCGGCTCGCGCTCGGGCCATCTGACCGCGCTGCTGACCGAGGCGATGAAGTAGCGGCGCCGGGCGAGCACGCCGGGAATGTCCGCTGTCTCGACATTCGTCAAGGTTTCGGCTGACAGTCCGAAACGATCGGCGACGAAGGTGACGAACGGGGCATAGATCAAGCCCTTGATCGAGGCGTCGGCCGTATTGACGACATAGCCGCCATAGCCGGTGCAGGCGCGCGCAAGCGAGAGGATCGGATGCACCTCGCCGCGCGCGGCAAGGATCATCTTCAGGCAGGCCATGCCGCAGACATTCACGGCCCAGCGGGCATATTCCTCAATGGTCTCGGCGCCGGAATTGCGCCAGAGCGGATCGCGGTGCAGTGCTGCTGCCCCTTGCGAAAGCACCGCCAGCGTCATGTCGGGGCTTTCCCACTGGCTGAAATAGGGGGTCTGGCGCTCTGCGACTTCCATGGGATTCCTCCGTTGACCGGGACGAAAGTGATGTCAAAGGCGCAAGGCCAGATCAAGGCGAAAGGGATGCGTTGGGAACGCCTATCCGGCGCGCAAGCAGAACACGATTTCCGGGTCGCCCTCGTCGAGATCGTCGATGTAACCACTGGTGCGGAAGCCGGCCGAACGCAACAGCGTCTGCATGCCCTGATTGGACAGGTTCGTCGATGTGAAGAGTTTCGGTGTCTGGCAGATCGCCTTGAAATGCGCAACGAGCGCCGCACCATGCCCTTGGCGGCGAAACTGCGCGCCGACCATGATCAGTTCGATGAAGCCGGTGGAAAAGAAATGGTAGGTCAGGACGCCATAGGCGGCCACGATGCCGTTGGTTTCAACGACATGGCAGGAACCGGCGTCGATCCAGGACCGGATATGCGCCTGCCGCTCAGGCGAGGTGGCGGCAATGGTGTCGAGGGCGACCAGACTTTCGAGGTCGGTCATGGTGGCTTGTCGGATGGGCATGAAGGGTCCGGATATGGTCGCGCCAGGGGATGGAAAGATTGCGCCCGAACGACGGGCGACTGGACATCCTGACATTACGCGGTGATCGACGGGTTTGCCACGAAAGATTGTGTGGGCGATCACCGGCGCGCCGTGGCCGCAGCAAGGGCTGCGCGCTTGCGGGTGGCCATCTCGTGGAAGGGGGCAAGGCCCATTCGCTCGATATAGGTGGAGACGGCCGCCTCCACACCCCTGTCGTTGCCCGTTTCCGACTGCCAGAACGCTTCCATGGCGGCAAAGAGCGCCGATTTGTCGAGCGAGACGGTCATCGCGGCCTCAAGCTCCAAATTGCTGGCGGTGGTTGAGCGTGCCGTGATCCCGCTGCCCGAAGGGGGCGGTGTGAGGAGGGCCGCCGGGCACTGCCTCGAAATCCGCACGCCATCGTTCCCAGGCCTCGGAGGTGCGCACGAAGATGGGCACGAGGTGTTCCTCGTCCGGCGTCCTGTCGAAACCGTCGAGCCAGGCGTCGGCCACGGTCTCCGAAATGTCTTCGCCGGAGAGGGCGTCAAGATCGAAACGGATCAGTCGGACCGCCTGCTCTCCGTCATGTGTCTTCAGCCAATCGGCGGCGGTGGCGTAGGTCGCGCCGAAACAATCGCTTTCTTCGATGAAGCTGCCGCGCCCGAAGGTGGAGACCACGAGGATGACCTCGCTGCTCTGGGTCAAGGGGGGCGGGCACCTGCTGCCACTGGTCGATGTCATGCCTTCTCCCTGATGCACGGCGGCGAGGCGAGGCGATGGCAACTGCCATCTGTCGCCGCCCCTCGGCTACGGTTTCAACTGTTGGCTGCATGATAGGGAAAATCCTATTGATGGGTCAATAGGAAATTTACATCCGGCAGGATTTTTATGACTGGGCTGTCGATAGCCTCTGATTTGTTCTTGTTTTGTTCGCCAAATTGCGCCAGCTTAAGGCTGCCATCGCAAGTGGCGGAGAGGAGCATGACATGGTCACATACTTCGTCGTTCAGAGCTTTACGCGGGGAAATCGGGGCGCCTTGCTTGCCGACACTCCGGTGCAGGCGACGGGAGCCGACCACGCGCTCCGGCTTGCCGAGAGGCTGGCGTCGACCAAGGTGGGTGTCGTGGCGTTCAGTCGTACAGGTGATCTTGCAACCGGCGAGTTCGAGGATGCGACCATCCTTTACCTCGGCGGCGACCTGCCGAGCGAGATGCAGGAGATCATGGCCGCGTAGCGGCCGAAGGCGTGCGCGAGGCGATTGAGGTCATGCGCCGGGCAACCTGTGCGGCGCGGCGCAGGCGCTATGCCTGAATGCTTGCCCGAGCCCGGGCGAGGATCGCGTTGCCAGTCCCGATGGGCTCGGTCCCTTCCGTTTGTTGATCCGGATGTATCCAGTGTCGAGCGTTGCAGGGCGCGTTGCGCGCCGGTCCGGGTGCGCCGGAAAACGCGGTCCGGGCTGGTGGCCGGCTTTTCGCCGAATCGGCAGAGGGGTTCGATCGATGGCGCCGGACCGGCGGCGCCTTTTTTGGGGGTGGCGGGCACGTCCTGCCGCCTAGTCCGGGCTGGCGTCGAGATGTCCGGGAAGAGGGCTGTCGTGCGATACGGCTGCCTGCTCTTGCAGCGCCGATGTCAGGTGCTTCCGGTTTCCGACAAAAGTACTATGTGCCGCATATTGTTGATTTAATTTTCTTTTCCAGGCGCGTGACCGTTTCGATCTTCGCCTTGAGCACGCTCCGTGACGCCAATGGCGCGCCTCAGCGGGCGCTGTATTTTCCCACGACCCGGTGGCAGAAGGACCACTCCACCCGGCTCTCGGTGAACTCCAGGTAGGGGTTGTACTGCTTCAGCGTCCATTCCCGGTCATTGAACGATACCAGGCGCTTGATGATCGCCTCGGCATCGTTGGCGGGTGGCACGTGATAGAGCACGACATCCTTGTCGCGGGCGGGCGGCAGGTGCGGATGCACCAGCGCCATGTCTCCGGGTTCATAGGCCGGGATCATCGAGGTGCCGGTGAGGTAGATGCCATAGGCGCCCTTGACCCCTTCGAGCACGGACGGGCGCTTGACGTATTCGACCGCATCGAAGGTCACGATCACATGGCCATCGCCGCCCTGGGCGGCGACGAAGATCGGCAGGTCGCGATGGCCGACGAGCTGCTCGCCGGGAACGATCTGGGGATTGAAGCCGGTGATGTTGCGCGGCTGGCCGGGCGCGCCGGCGTCCGGCGCCACGCCGATCAGGTCGGTGATGGCGCGCACATCGCGCTCACGCAGCTCGCGGGGGCTCTCGCGCTCGACGAATTGCTGGATATAGGCGTGGTTCTTCCCGATCGCGACGGACAGATCCTTGTAGGTCGTCCTCTTCGCTTCGACTGCTTCCCGGATAAGGCGCCGCAACTGATCCATGATGCTGGCATCCCAGATTTCGCTTCCTACGTCCAATAGGATTTTTCCTCTTGATAAACGAAACTGTTCCTATTATTGATAGGATATGAACGGAAGCGAGCAAGTCAATACCACCCGGAAAGCCCGGTATTTCGGCCGGGTCCCTGGATCCGAGCGGCCTGAATGCAACCGATGGGCGCTCAAGTGCTTCGCCTTTTCGATGACTGAACGGATGCTGGAGTGAACCGATGATTGTCAGGGGAATTGCATCAGGCAAAGCGGGGCGCAGCGCGCGCCGGTCGCTCGGCCCAGCGCCGTGGCAGGCGGCGAGACGAGGGCGATCACGCGCGCCGACATGGGCACGGCCCGAAAGCGTGAGGATACGCGGTTCTGCGGGGGACGGGGAGAGGCGCCCGGGCGCGCCGCCCGGCATGCGCCGTTGGCAGGCGCACTGTAACGTGTCGCGTTTCTGCGTGGCTCGCCGGTTTCGATGGCGATGCCGGGAGTCGTGCAGGCACAGTCGAGCGGCGATGACGGCTTGGGCGTTATGTCTCTTTCCGGCGGCCCCTTGGCTTAGCCCCTAAGGCCACTGTGGCGGGCCCGCGATCGGCAGCGATCTTGGCGGGACCCGGCGACGGCGCCTCCGGGGCGAACGCTTTCGATCGCGGCTTTCGATCGTGGCCTTTCAATCGTGGCCTGGGGGGCGGCGTGCCGGCGCCGCGCGGCAGTCAATCAGATCAGGTGCGTTGCACACGGTAGGGCGATCGTCGTTTTGGGCGAGGCCTGCCCGCGCGACACACAAAGAGGAGACAACGGAATGCGGGAAGAAACATTAACGGGACGGGCGTGCGCGAGGCAGCCGGCATTGCGGCAATGGTGGTTGATTTTGGCCGGCTGGCGCCCAGGCCGGGAGAGGGGCCGGGGCACGGGCCGCGGACTGGCGCTCGCGCAGGGCGAAGGCAGGGTGCAGGCCTCTGCCCCTTGCGGCAAGCGCCGGGCGGACCGGGCGTTGCACGATGCCGCCAGCCCTTCGGCGGGCGTTCTGTGCAATGGGCCGTGTGTGGCCAAGGGACGGCGTTTGGCTGCGCCAAGGTTCGCGATGGCGGCGCTGTTGCCGACAGCTGTGACCTTTGCAGGTCGGGTTTTCGGCCAGCGGATCCCCGCGACTGTAGTCGAGGGCTAGGCGATGCACATCACATCGATCGTCGAAGCCCTGGTTGAAAGCGGTGCGACGCCGGAGATGATCCTCTGCGCCGTGCGGGCGGCGGAAGCCGGGCTGCAATCCGATATCGACAGGCGGCGGGCGAGCGATCGCGAACGGCAGCAGCGTCGTCGCGCTCACGTGACGTCACAGGCGCTCACGGCGACGAACGCGACACCCCTCTCTGATAAAGAAAGGTCCCCCACACCCCCTAAAGAAATTAACTCTCCCGACAACACACAAACCCTTCAGCGCGAGCACCGTTTGCCCGCTCACAAGCGCGCCGTGCGGCTTCCCGAGCAGTTCGAGCCGGACCGGGATTTTGCCGCGCGGCTCGGCTTCGGTGCGGCCGAGGTGGAGACGGAGCTTGAAAAATTCCGCGACTACTGGACGGCGAAATCCGGACGGGACGCGGCCAAGCTCGACTGGCCTGCCACGTGGCGCAACTGGATGCGCAACGCCAAAGGGCCGCGCAAGAGCCACCGACCTCATGCGCCGCCGCGCGAAAGCGCCTTTGCCCGCCATCAGCGGGCGTGCCGACACGCGATAGAGCGCGAACTCAATGGAAACCGAGACAATGATGAACCTACCGACACAACACCGACATTCGACCTTGAGCCGCGAGATTACCGCGCTCACTGAACGGCTGGCGCCAGCCGGCGACGATGCGATCCTGCGCAGCCTGAGCGCGATGCAGGCGGCCGGCATGACCATGCCGGCGGGCATCGAGCCGGCGAAGCTGCTGCCGGTCTACCGCTACGCCCTATGTGGCGTGCCGGCCTGCGGCCTTTCGGTCGTCACGCAGAAGCTGATCCGAGGCGACTATGCCGAGAACGCCAATGTGCTGCTCGGCACCATTCCGAAGCCTCCGGTGCTGGCGGCGCTGGCGCGGCGCGAGGCTGCGACGACGCGGGCCGAACTGGCGCGCAAGCGCGAGATCACCGCGGCATTGAACCCGGCTTCGTCGCAAACAGAGCGCTCGCCCGAGATCCGCGAGCGCGTGCGGACAAGACTTCGGCAGTTCCATGCCGAGCACGCGGCGGCCAGGGCGGCATGCGCCATGGCCGATGGCGCTAGGCGCAGGGTCGGCAACGATCTGACCGTGGAGGTGGCAAGCGATGCAGTCTGAACCGAGACCTTTGGCAATGAGACCTTTGACAAGTGGAGCAAGCGCGATGGAACCGATGACGAGAAGCAGCACGACATCAGCACCCGAGATGGCCCTGATCGGCGACATGGCCGATGCGCGAGGCGATGCGGATGGCGGAAAGATGCGGCTGGACGAGGACAGGACCGCGGCTGCGGCGCCGCCGGTGCCCGAAGATCTGCTCGGCGCCCTTTGCGCCCATGTGAAGGCGCAGCGGCTGCGGGTGCTGGAACTGGAGCTGGCGCTCGCCGACACGCAGGCGCGGCTGCTTTCACAGGCGCAATTGCTGTGCGGCACGGCTGCCGGCGGCAAGGGTGGATTTTTTGGCCGCCGTCCGGTGCGTGAGATCGTGGAGGAGGTGCTGGCGGCCTATCCCGGCGTCGGCTGGGCCGACATCATCGGCGTTCGCCGCGAACGCCGTCTGGTCGAGCCGCGCCACGCCTGCATGGCGGCCGTCTATGAGGAGCGCGAGGACCTGTCGCTGCCGGCGCTCGGCCGCATCTTTCAGCGAGACCACTCCTCTGTGCTGCATGCGGTCAACAAGGGCAGGGCAAAACGATGAGCCGGCTCTCGAGCGACCCTCTCAGCGCCGGGCATGAGCATGGCGATAGGCGCAGAGCCAGCCGCAGCCTGCGGGGCGCAGGCGCATCGACGATGGCGGACGGACGAACAGAAGGAAAAGCACGATGACATCCAGGGCGGAACGCATGCGCATCAAGCGGGCCAGCAAGGCCGGTCGGCCGCGCAAGGCCGACGTGGCGCGCTATCCCGGCGGGCAGATCAAGCATGGGGAAACGGAAAGGGAGGTGCGATCGGTGGCGATCGCCGCGCGACAGCGCCAGCATTTTGCCGGTGCAAGGGGCGTGGATGCCGGCAGTCCATTAGCCGGCTACACGCTCGGCCGGATGTTTCTCGACGGCAAGCTGACGGCGCATGAACGCGAGGCGGGCGACGAATATGCCCGGCAGATGGCGCGCTATTACAGCCTGACCGGCATCCCTTTTCCGAGCGTCCGGGCGCAATCGCTCTTCAGCGTCAAGGGTTTCGAGGGCGAAACGACAGCCGAGCGCACGCGGGCGGCAAGGGCGGCCGCCAACCGGATGATGGAGCTCGAAGGCGTGCTCCTGAAACTGCCGGAGGGCCCGCGCGTGAAGACCACGGTCTTCAATGTCTGCGTGATGGATTATGAGGCGCTGCGCAGCATGCCGGACCCACAACTGGCCTGGCTGAAGCGTGGCCTGACCGAACTGCACTGGCACCTCGGGCTTTCCCGGGAGAAGGCGGCGGCGGTTGATGCGTGAGGGCGTAGCCGCTTTGCGGGCCGGTCACCGGCCCCACCCGATACAACCCTTGCCGCCGCGTTGGCGGCGGCTGGCTGCGGGCGCGCCTTCAGCTTAGAGATGTGCGCTCCCGGACGCGGCGGATAATACCGCGCGGATCCTGGCGCTTGCCGAACCCGGCCGCGCTTCGTCCCCTGCCTTCAACGTCTGCTTGTCCCTGGCGGCAGACGTTGGTATTCTTTCCTGCCGCGGCGCGACCGGCCCGACGGCGGTGATTGTCCTGCAAAAGCGTAGACGAGAGGCGCGGTGCGCCTCGGCCCCAATTGCAACGAATGCAGCAGCTTTCTCGCGTGCCACGCCCCATCCCTTCCTCAAGGCTGGAGACTTGCCGTGTGTATCAGGTCCTTTGCATCGCAGGCTTTGATGGTGGCAGCGTCCGTGGCGCGCGTCTGGTTGCGTGCCCTGGGCGCCGGCTCTCTCAGGTGGAGGGGCTTAACAAGGCTGGCGCCAGGCGGGCGGTGGCTTTGGGCCCTCGTCGCGCTCGCAGCGTGTCCGCCCGCATGGGCGGATGACGTCCTCTTCGAGAATATCAGGATCTTCGACGGGAAGGGCGCGACATCCCTGTCGGCACCGTCCCATGTGCTCGTCAGGGGCAACAGGATCGCGCGCATCTCGACCGAGCCTGTCGAGGCGGACGGTGCCCTGCGCATTGCCGGCAACGGCCGAACGCTGATGCCGGGACTGATCGATGCGCACTGGCATGCGATGCTGGCGCGCGCGACGCCTGCGGAATCGTTCGGCGACGTCGGTTTCAACAATCTCGTGGCCGCCGACGAGGCGAAGGACACGCTGATGCGCGGCTTTACCACCGTGCGCGACGTGGGAGGGCCGGTGTTCGGGCTCAAACGGGCGATCGACACCGGCATCGTCGTGGGGCCGCGCATCTACCCTTCCGGCGCCATGATCACGGTCACCAGCGGACATGGCGACTTCCGCCAGATGAGTGACCTGCCGCGGGCGATCGGCGGCCCGTTCACCCGCATGGAGGTGGTCGGCGGCAGCATCGTGGTCGACAGCCCCGACGAGGTGCGCCTGCGGGCGCGCGAGCAATTCATGCAAGGGGCCGCACTGATCAAGGTGACGGCGGGCGGCGGAGTGTCGTCACCGCACAGCCCGCTGGATGTGACCACCTTTACCGAGCCCGAATTGCGCGCCGCCGTCGAGATCGCCGACAATTGGGGCACCTATGTCGCGGCGCACGCCTTCACCTCCCATGCGATCAGGGTGGCGATTGCCGCCGGCGTGAAGTGCATCGAGCATGGTTTCCTGATGGACGAGGAGACCGCCCGGCTGATTGCCGACAAGGGCATCTGGCTGAGCCTGCAACCGCTGCCCGAACTGTTGCGACAGGGATTTGCGGAAGGCACGGTCGAGCGCGCCAAGGCGGACGAGGTGTGGCCCGGCATCGCCAGGACCTACGAACTGGCCAAGAAATACAAGATCAAGACGGCGTGGGGCACGGATGTGCTGTTTTCCCGCGCGCTGGCGCAGCAGCAGGGCGCGATCCTCGCCTCGCTCACCCGTTGGTACACGCCTGCCGAAGCGCTTTCGATGGCGACGGGGACCAATGCGGAACTCCTGGCGCTTTCCGGCCCGCGCAATCCCTATCCGGGAAGGCTCGGCGTGATCGAGGAAGGCGCGCTTGCCGACCTGCTGCTGGTCGACGGCAACCCGCTGGAGACCATGGAACTGGTGGCCGACGCGGCCAAGAATTTCAAGATCATCATGAAGGACGGCGTCATCTACAAGAACACGCTGGATCGTCCCTGATGCGTTCACAGGCTCGGGAGCGAAGCATGCTGTCGGCATGAAAGGGAGCCAGCCGAAGGTGGAATACCGGGTGAGGCAAGGGACGGTTGAACCCGATCGTCGCTGGCACCTGCAAGATTGCCGCCTGGCTGCCGGTGGGGCCTGCCGCCGGGGGGGCGAGGGGCTGGCGGGAGGGACGCGACAGATACCGTGGGGGTCGTCGCTGCCGGCTGATCCGACAGCCGGGAAGGGTGGCAACCCGGCCGTCGGCACGCTGTCTTCCGGCTCAGTTGCCGCCGATGCGCTCGCGCAGGCGGTCGTCGCGTTCGATGATTTCGGGGGTGAGCGCGTCACCGAAATCGGCGGCCTCGAAGACCGGGCGGATTTCGATTTCGCTCGGGCCCGGCATCGGATTGGGGCAGCGCTTCACCCAGGCGACGGCCTCGTCCATGTCCTTGACCTGCCAGATCCAGAAGCCGGCGACCAGTTCCTTGGTCTCGGTGAACGGGCCGTCGATGACAAGGCGGTTTGCGCCGTCGAAGGCGACGCGTTTGCCCCTGGAGGAGGGATGAAGGCCTTCGCCCGCCTGCATGATGCCGGCATTGACCAGCTCTTCATTGAACTTGCCCATGGCGTCGAGCAGTTCGGTCGAGGGCATCTTGCCCGCTTCGCTGTCCTCGGTCGCCTTCACCATAACTATCACGCGCATGGTCTTTTCTCCTTTGATCGACAAGGCCAAAACGGCCTCTCATGCCTAAATGACGAACGGGCTGCAGCAGGGCCGACAGTCTGCCGGAAACTTTTTTCCGGAAACCGTCGTGCCCGCGAGGAGCCTCGATCAAGGAGGCGCCCCCAAGGGTCCGCAATGCCTGGTCGCATGCTGAGGTGGTGTCGCCGGCAAGGCGCGGGAAGGCCTGCCGGCAAAGAATTCTCGACCGGCGCCGACGGCTTGATATTCGGGGTGTGGGAACCCTTGGCGCCGGGGCGTGCTTCATCGGTCAGATGAGCTGTCGCTGATAGCTCTATGTATTAATGTGCTAATATGACGATAAACGCATTCACCATGGGTTCACGTCAAGGGGCGAAAGCTTGCACCTGTTCGAAACGGATAGGTGTCGAGATGAAGAAGATAGGCATTGTGATCCTGGCAGCGGTGACCGCTCTGACGAGCTATGCGCCCGCGAATGCCATGCCGGTTGCAGCCGTCCAGCTGAGACAACAGAGCGATATCGAAAACGTGCAATATCGCGAGTGGGGTGGCGACCGTCACCGCCCACGACCGGGCTGGAACCATGGTGGATATCGACCACGTCCCGGCTGGGATGGGGGCTACCGCCCACGACCGGGCTGGGATGGTGGCTACCGTCCGCGACCCCACTGGGAGGGCGGGTATCGTCCACGGCCGGGCTGGCACGGCAGCGGCGGATACCGCTACGGCTGGTACAACGGCCATCGCGGCTACCGGGGTTATCGCGACGGATACCGTCGCCACGACGATGGCTGGTGGTATCCGCTGGCGGCCTTCGGGGCGGGCGCCATCATCGGCGGCGCGATTGCCGCTCCTCCGCCGCGCCGGGTCGAATCCGGCGTGAACCCGCGCCATGCCAGCTGGTGCTATGACCGCTACCGCTCGTACCGGGCCTGGGACAACTCGTTCCAGCCTTATGGCGGGCCGCGGCAGCAGTGCTACTCGCCTTACTATTAAGGCAGGGCGAGCCCCGCCGATCGGCTGCGACCGGCGGGATCTTTGTCGGAGAGATCATCCGCCCTGGGACAACGGAGCCCTGTCGGGCGCGCCGATATTCATTTGAGAAATCGCCGTGTCGAGAGACAAGGCCTCAACGTCGCAAAAACGCTGAGCGAACAAAGGTTCGGCCAACGGTCCGATGACCGACAAGCTGACGATCGCCCGTGCGTGCGCTCAGAATGCGTAGCCCTTGTTGCCGGTTGCCGGCGAGGGTCTGCCGATCCGGCCGGGGCCGGCTGCCAGTTCGATTGCGGCGGGGCCAGCCTGCTCGGCCTTCGCAGGCTTGGCTTTCACGGTTGAGCTCGGGGGCGTTGCGGCCATGGCGCTCGCCGCCAGGGCGAACGAGGCGGCGGCGGCGAGAATGATTGTCTTCATCGCTGTTTCCTTACACTTGGTTTCGGCCCAGGCGGGGTTTCGGCCCCAGCTGGCCGCCGGCGCGTTGACGCGGCTCTTCGCACCTACGGCCCGGGCGGGCGGCCGGGAATACGGCAGATGCCGTATTTCGACCGCAAGACGGCAGGAAGCCGCACAGCTTGGTTAGCGAAGGTTTACCGCTCTGGCCTTGCGGCGGGCCGTGACCGGGATCGGACATCTGCCCGGTCTTTGGCCCGCCAGCATGGGCCGCTGGCGGGGCCTTTCTCGGATTTTTCGGCCGGGCACTTGTGTCGAAGCGTGTGCGTGCCGCAGACATGTGCCGGCGCATGAGATCGTGTGTGGCCCTTGAAGGAAAGCGTGTGCGATATGGCTGGTCTTCCCGTCCAACTTGATGACATCCGGGCGCTGGAGGAGGCGCTGCACCGGCCGGAGGTGCGCCGCTCGAGAGCGGCGGTCGAGGCGTTGCTTGCCGACGGTTTCTTCGAATTCGGCGCGTCGGGCACGACCTATCGGCGCGCCGAGACGATCGAGCTTCTCTGTGAGGAGGATGATGCGCCCGACGACGGCGCGCTCGAGGCGACAGACTTCGCGCTGACGCCGATCTCTCCCGACGCCGTGTTGCTGACCTACAGGACCGTTCGCCGCGGTGGTGACGGGTCGGAACGGCGGGCGCTGCGATCCTCCATCTGGAAGCGGACGGCAGGCCGATGGCAGATGCTGTTTCACCAGGGAACGCCGACGGACAGACCGCCGGAAGGCGCCGAGGCTTTGCCTGGCGATGGATGAAGCATGCCGACAGGTGAACGGCCGGAGAGGTAAATGGGCCGGAATGGCGAGCAAACGGGAGCGGGCAGGCCTTTGCGGGGGCGGCGCCTGCCTGCCGGCTTCGCCGCCCGCCTTGATCGAGGTTGCCTCGAGACCGGATCTGGCGTCTCAGCCTTGAAGACGGCCCGGCCGTATCAGTCCTGATCGGGCAGGGTTTCATCGAAGCGGGTGGCTTGCCGCGACGGATCCCGCTCGAGGGCTTCTTCTTCCGCGTCATCCGGCAGGGCCTCGTCGCTCTCCAGATTTGCCTCGTCGCGGCTCGGAACCGGGGGCACGCGGCCCTGGTCTGGCGGTGGCAGATCGCCACCATCGGGGATCTGGTCGGCGGGCACATCCGGCAGATCATTGCCTTGGCTATCCGGGATCAGGCGTGGCTTCAGCGTTGTTCGGGGCATGGTCGCATCTCCTTGGTGGTGACCAAGGCTTAAGCTGCGAGCGGCCGAATGGTTCCTCAGCCGGTCGCGAATGGGTCATGTCTTGCGGATATCGTGCAGTATGGGGAGCGGCTCAAGCGTGGCGCGAGGGCATGGCTTCGCTCAGGGAGCGGCCGGTGCGCAACCTGGAGGGGACGGACATGACGCGCGCGGCTAGAATTTCAGCGTGGCATCGTCGTGTTTGGGCGGCGGGTGCGCTTCCTTCTGGCGGCGCATGCCGTAGGCGAGGGCAAGCCCCAGCACGGCGGAACCGACGACGATGGCGAGCAGTGCGAAGAAATTCTCCATGACATTCTCCTCCCGACAGGGATGATAACACAATCGGACGCGCACAACCAAATACCTGGAGCTTATCCATAAGCATGACGCAGGGCCGGCAAGCACCCGTGGGTCAACGATGGCCACGCTCGGGTTGTTCCGGGCGCGGTGGAATTATTCCCACGCGATCAGAACGGCGGTAGCGCCGGGCCGGCTTTGACCGAAAGGAGAGGGAGACGGTTTCGCCTGTTATCAGGGAGGGTCGGCGTCTGTCAGGCGATGCGCGCCGGCTTTACCGCGTCGCCCGATGCGAACGCGCCTTCTAACGTGGGTGCAGGCCTGCATCGCGGCGTTTTTCCCGAAAACTGGCGCGGTCGAAGGCCACTGAAGAAAAAGAACGAATAAAGAACAAATCTTGTCCGAAGGGCTTGTCATCGAACCGGAAGCGGGCTAAGGATATTTCAGGATGGTCGTTTCGTAATCGAAGCGGCCTTTTTTGTTTCCGGAGAGGGGCGTGCCGGTTGCGTTGTTGACGTTCGTGTTTTGCGTGCGACCGTTGGTCAGGTGGCCCGTTGATAAGCTCAGCAACCCTTGCCCGTCATTTCGTGACCCTGTTGTGCCCCCACGCTGCAAGCCGACGCTCAGAGGCGCATGATCAGCGACGCCCGGGTGCGCTCGTGCAACGGGTCCCGTCCGATCGTGGCCAGAAAATCGCTCAGCGGGCCGGCCTTTCGCTGTGCCAATTCCTCCGACATCGCCGTGGGCAGATCATCGATCGGTGGCGGCTTCAGCTCTCCCGATACCAGGGATTGGTAGAGGTCCGACGCCTTGAATTCCTCGGCAGAGGCAAACAGTTCCTGAAGCTCGGTAATCCTGGCATGCCACGTCTTCTTCTCGCCGTCCGTGAATTTGGCGTTGTTGTCGACGCGTTCGCGCATTTCCTCCCAACTGTCAGCGGCTCCGAGCTCGGCCATGACGATCTTGCCTTTGCTGGGCGCGGTATCGATTGCGAACTTGCCGATCGCCGCCGCCGCCGACTTCTTTCCCGCCGATGGTTCGCTGGAAATTCCGTTGGCGACCTTGAGAATGTCCGTTTCGCCGCCCGCAGCCTGCTGGGCGCCTCTGGATGCACTTGCCTGCTGCAGGATCAAGAGTGCCGTGCTGTTGACGGACGATATCGGCGTCATGGTTCGTTCCCCGGATCTCGATCCGCCAGCATTGCGGCCGAAAATCAATCTACTGTTCAGGCGTCATGCGCGAAGCAAGGATTGTGATTGCTGATATGAATGCAACTATCGAGGGAATTTATTAACGATGCGCAAACGAAGGGCGCACAGTGTGCAGCCATTGGGTGTTTTTGACGCGCGCCGCCCCCGAGCGGCAGCGTGCGCGCGCCGCCCTTTGCCTGCTCAGTGGGGCTCGGTATCCCGCCGCTCGTCTTCAGCCATGTCCGGCACCTGACTTGCAAGGCTTTCCGCCGGCCTGGTTTCGATCGGGCGATGGTGGCGCCCCTTGGGATCGGATAGCGCCCGGACGCCGGCTGTCGCGGTGTTCAAGTCGATGTCGCGGTCGTCCGGATTGCGCCTGCCTGTAATCCGGCAGGCGCTGTCGTGACTCTTGCGTGCGGCGCTGCGCAACCAGCGGCTGGCCTCCTGAGGGTCAGGCTCGATGCCGAGGCCGTTATTGTAGATTGTCGCGAGCCGAGCCTGCGAGGCTGCATGGCCCTGCCGGGCGGCCTGGCCGTTCCAGTGATAGGATGCGGCGTAGTTCTCCTCGCGGCCGTCGTTGAAATAGATTTCTCCGAGCGCCGCCTGGGCATCCAGGTTTCCCGACGTGGCGAGCTCGAGCAACGTTGGCGAGACATTTGCGGCGGAGAGCCGCGGCGTGAAAATGGTCTTCAACTTTCTGACTGCGTTCTGGATCATCAGCCACCCGTCTCATTCATCGCATGGTTCCTTAAAGTCGGGATCGATCGAACGGATTAATATGCTGCGATTTGAAAGTGTTATTCCTCAAGCCTGTCTGCGATCTCCGGTTGGCGGCGCCTTCGGCGAGCGTTGTCCGGTTGGCGGCGCTTCCCGCGCCGGGCGTGCCACCGACACACGGCGCGTCAAGCAGCATTGGTGACTGAATGCAACCTAAGGTCAAGTGCCCAATCGCGTTTCCCCCGACTTTTAGATTGTCTGTTGCAGATGCATCCGCGCCGGGCGGATGGCATCCGGACCATTTCGCATGGCCTGGAGGCACCGGGAACAAAATATCGGAGGGGCTTTCATGAGCATCACCGGGCCAGCCAAGGATCCGAAGACCGGACGATTCCTGCCGCGCGAGGGGCGGGCTGAAGCACCGGCAGGCACCGCGCCGCCTTCTCGGACACGCGCCCGCAAGGCGGTGCGCTCGAAGCTCGGCGAACTCTTTCTCGAAGACATGCTTTGCGCCTGGGAGAGCCGGGGCGCGGCTGCGATCCACGCCCTGATCGAGAAGAACCCCCATGACTTCCTGAAGGCCGTGGCATCGCTGATGCCGAAGGACGTCACCGTCAACGTCAACCAGATAGGGGAGATGACGGATGAGCAACTCCTCGAGAGGATCCGCAAGCTCGACGCCAAGATCAAGCCTTTCCTTGCTGCTTCGGGAGCGGATGGAGCTGGCGATGGAGATCGGGCGCAGGCAGAGCACGAATAGGCTGCGCTACTACCGGCCCTATGCCAGGCAGGCCGCCTTTCATCTGGCGGGCGCCACCTTTCGCGAACGGCTTTTCATGGCCGGAAACCAGCTGGGCAAGACGCTGGCAGGAGCGGCCGAAGCGGCCATGCACCTGACTGGCGACTACCCGGAATGGTGGGCGGGCCGACGCTTCGACCGACCGATCACGATGATCGGTGGTTCGGAATCGCACGAGCTGACACGCGATGGCGTGCAGCGGCTGCTCGTCGGCCCGCCAATGAGCGAAGAGGACTGGGGCACCGGCTATATCCCGAAGGCGGCGATCGTCTCCCATACGCGCCGATCGAGCGCCTCGGGCGCGCTCGACAGCGTGACGGTGCGCCACGCTTCGGGCGCAACCTCGACGCTGCTTCTGAAGGCCTATGAGCAGGGCCGCGCCAAGTGGCAGGCCAACACCGTGGACTATGTCTGGTTCGACGAGGAGCCGCCGGAGGACGTCTATTTCGAGGGCATCACCCGCACCAATGCGACCGGAGGCTCGGTCGCCGTGACGTTTACGCCGCTCAAGGGCATGAGCTCCGTAGTCAGCCGCTATCTGCTTGAACCCTCCGATGACAGGACGGTGGTGACGATGACGATCGACGATGCCGAGCACTATACGGCCGGCGAGCGCGCAAAGATCATTGCCAGTTACCCGGCGCACGAAAAGGAAGCGCGCACCAAGGGCGTGCCGACGCTGGGCTCGGGCCGGATCTTCCCGGTGACCGAGGAGCAGGTTCGCATCGACCCGTTCGAGATCCCGAAACATTGGGTGCAGATCGGCGGGCTCGACTTTGGCTGGGACCACCCCTTTGCGGCGACCGCCTGCGCCTGGGACCGGGACGCCGACGTCTTCTATGTGACGAAGGTCTATCGCGAGCGCGAGGCGACGCCGATCATTCACGCGGCGGCGCTGAAGCCCTGGGGGGCCTGGCTGCCCTGGTCATGGCCGCATGACGGCCTGCAGCACGACAAGGGCTCGGGCGAGCAACTGGCGGCGCAGTATCGCGGGCAGGGGCTCGCCATGCTCCAGGAGCGGGCGACCTTCGACGACGGCACCAACGGTGTCGAGGCCGGGATTTCCGACATGCTGCAAAGGATGCAGACCGGGCGCTTCAAGGTGTTTTCCACCTGTTGCGAATGGTTCGAGGAATTCAGGCTCTACCACCGCAAGGACGGCCGGATCGTCAAGGAACGCGACGACGTGCTCTCGGCCTGTCGCTATGCGCTGATGATGAAACGCTTTGCCCGGGCGAAGGCCGACGAGGCCGCCTGGAAATTCATGGATCGGAAGGTTGTGTAATGGCTGCAATGACAAAACAGGCGCTGGCGGACCTCGTCGGCCAGCTCGTCAAGGATTGCGAGAGCTATCGCGACGCGCTGTCGATCGATCGCATCAGGGCGATGGAATATTACGACGGGGTGATGAAGGACGTGCCTTCCGATGCCAACCGCTCCAAGGTGGTTTCGCGCGATGTGCGCGCGGCGGTCAAGAAGGTGTTGCCTTCACTCATCCGCACCGTGCTCGGCAACGACAAGGTGGTGGAGTACCAGCCCGTCAACCAGGGCGACGAGGCAGGCGCCGAGCAGGCGACCGACTACATCAACTACATCGTCTTTCCCGAAAGCGACGGCTACGACGCGGTGCAGGATGCGGCGCACGATGCGCTGAAGCTCAGGAACGGCGTGATCCGCTGGTGGTACGAAAAGCGAAAGACGGTCGAGGTCTCGAGCCATAGCGGGCTCGACGAGCAGGCGCTGGTGCAGCTGATCGCCGATGACGCGGTGGAGGTGCTGGAGCAATCGCAGTCGGTCGAGGCGATCGAGCTGCCGACCGGCCGGGTGGAAGAGCCCGTCTTCAACGTGAAGATCCGCCGCACCGGCGAGCGCGGCACGACGCGGCTTGCTGCGGTGCCGCTGGAAGAATTCCTCATTCATCCCGATGCAATCTCGATCGACGACAGCCCGATCACCGGCATCAACCGGCGCATGCGCCGCTCCGACCTGGTCGCCATGGGCTATGACCGGGCAAAGGTCGAGGGCTTTACGGTCGCCGGCGACGATGATGGCGACGACGAGGCATTCAGCCGCCGCCGCGACATCTTCAGCGAGGGCGAGGCGACGGCCACGGCGTTGCAGGAAGTGGAATATTACGAGCTCTACGTGAAGGTGGACGCCGACGACGACGGTATCGCCGAACTCCGGCGCCTGGTCTTTGCCGGCGGCACCGGGCCGGAGAACCTGCTTTCCGACGAGGAATGGGACGAGGTGCCCTTTGCCGATCTCATCATCGAAAGGCGCCCGCACCAGCGCGAGGGCAACGCCGTCACCGACGACATGGCCGAGATCCAGCGGGTCAAGACCGTGCTTCTGCGCCAGACGCTCGACAATCTCTACTGGCAGAACAACCAGCAGCCGATCGTGCAGGAAGGGGTGATCCAGAACCCGGAATCGGTGCTGAACCCGAAGTTCGGCCAGCCGATCCGCGTCGGCCAGGGCGTCGATGTGCGCGGCGCCGTCGGCTACACGGCAGTGCCGTTCGTGGCGCGGGAATCCTTTTCCATGCTCGGCTATCTCGACCAGGAGGCGACGGACCGCACCGGCATTTCCGATGCCTCCAGCGGCATGGCGCCGGACGCGCTGCAGAACATGACGGCGAAGGCGACGGCGCTCGTCGAACAGGCGGGCATCGGCCAGACGGAGCTGATGGTGCGCACCTTCGCGCAAGGGCTTGCCCGTGTGTTCAAGGGCCTGCTCGGCCTCGTCATCAAACACCAGGACCGGCCGCGGGCAGTGAGGCTTCGCGGCAAATGGGTGACGTTCGACCCGCGCCACTGGAACGCCGGCATGGATGCGACCGTCAACACCGGCCTTGGGGCGGGCACGCGTGAGCGCGACATGCTGATGATCCAGATGATCCAGCAATTGCAGGAAAAACTGCTGACGACGCTTGGGCCCGACAACCCTTATGTCTCGCCCGACAATCTCTACAACGGTATTGCCAAGACCGTTGAGGCGGCGGGGCTGAAATCACCTGACCTCTACTTCACCAAGCCGACATCAGAGGACATCCAGAAGCGGATGCAGGCGGCTGAGCCGCAGCAACAGCCTGACGTGGGTATGCAGCAACTGCAGATGCACATGCAGCTGGCGAACGAGAAGGCGCGCATGGACGGTGAAAACGCAAGGCGGAAGCTGGAGATGGAGCGCGAGCTGAAGCTAACCGAGATCCAGCAGAACGGTGCGCTCAAACGCTACCAGATCGACGCCGAACTCAACCTCAAGCGCGAGCAGAACCTGGCCGAGATGGCCGGCGGCACGGCACTGACCACAGCGCATATCGGAGGGATGCCGGGATGATCAGAAATACCAGGCGGGGCTTCAACACCTTCGGTCTTACGCCGGACGACGACGCCTACGAGACTGGCCAAAGGTCGACTACAGCGCTGGAGCTGCGCGTTTTCGGTGAAGAGGCCAACAGCCGATTGCAGAACTGGGGCAAGGAGCGTGGGCGCGACAAAGGCATCGAGGTGGCGGACACCTATGTAATCTCAAACACCAACCCTGAGAACAAGGTTCCTGGCTGGGGAGACAAAGGACACAGCGGTGTCGTCATTCTCAATCGCAAAGGAGATCGTATTGGCCCGTTCGGGCCAGTTGAGAAAACCGCGTTTCCGAGCCGGCTGAATGACGCTCTGGAACGAGCGAAAAGATACAAAGATAAATTCTGATACGGATATTCTGCGGCTTGAATCGGTTACCTGCAATACAAAGGCCGCATTGCACGCAAAGGTAGCGATGAACGGCTTGTATCGACGATGCGTCGACGAGCGGGTTTCGCTGTTGGAGGGAGGGTCATGATGCAGTACGCCGCGATGAATGCAGTTCGCGTTTTGCTGGCGTATACGGTCACGGCGGTTTTCTGCTGGTTCTTCTATCCACGCCTCTTCAGTTTTCAGGCGGTTGCGTTTGTTTTTGCCTTCTATGCCTTCTCCTTCATTCATCTCCCGGGCATCGGTGTTCTTAAGAGGATATTGCTGATCACGTTAACGGTTGCAGGATTGCTCGCGCTTTACCTCGCAAGCGTCACCGTCTACGTTTACCTGAGCACCGGCCATTTGCCCCCCAACCTCGACGAGGGCGCACTCATCTTTGCTATTGCATTGTTCGGGCCACATTATGTGGTGTTCCTGACAAGTTATCTGTGCCTCGAACTCCCGCTGAAAACCTGGGCTGGCTTGATTGATCAACACCGGTCAGAACCAGGGTAGATTGGGCTAGTCCGTGCGCGAAGGAGACCTTGTGCGTCTTGCAAGACGCGTAGTACCACGCGACGCTTGAGCCCCGACAACCCTTATGTCTCGCCCGACAATCTCTACAACGGTATTGCCAAGACCGTTGAGGCGGCGGGGCTGAAATCACCTGACCTCTACTTCACCAAGCCGACATCAGAGGACATCCAGAAGCGGATGCAGGCGGCTGAGCCGCAGCAACAGCCTGACGTGGGCATGCAGCAACTGCAGATGCACATGCAGCTGGCGAACGAGGAGGCGCGCATGGACGGCGAAAACGCAAGGCGGAAGCTGGAGATGGCAGTTGCGCGGTCTGAACAGGCATGTGGACGAGGCCACCGACTTGGAAAGCTTGCGCCGTGTGCTGCGGAAGCCCTAAATCCGCTTCTTAAACTCAGGGTGGCGCAAATGCGCCGCAATCTCTAGAGTAGAAATCGCTGGCCTCAACGTTCACCTACTCAACAGCAGATACGAGAACGGATGCAATACACGCTATGGAATACCGTCCGCGTTCTCGTTTGCTATGCGGCTATGCTGCTTGTTGCGAAACTGCTCTATGGGCGTTTCTTCCAGTGGTATATGGCGCCCTATGCCACGACCTATTTTCTTGTGGCATTTGTCCCGCTTCACACAGTCTCGCTTCGCAACCGCGTCTTACTCATCACCGTCTTCATGCTTTTGACGATCGCTGCGCGCGCATTTCATTGGACATTCGTGGCTGATGGCACTTTTGACAGCGAGTCGTTTGTGCGGGGCCTGTTCCTGTATTCCCTGCATAGCTGGATCGGCCCCAACTACCTGGTCTTCGTGCTCACCTATGTTTTCCTGGAAACCCGCCTCGTGCGGCGGTTCTGTCCGGCGGTCGCGTAACATCCTTAACGGCGGCGCCACACGCGGGAGGTAGCAGCGTCCCTGGTCGAAATCCGGTTGACACGCACTTCGACCCTAAAAGTTGAAAACCGATACGCTGAAGCTTTGACGGGCACTGGCAGAAAACAATCAAAACACCGGAAAATCCGCCACAAGGGCCAAAGCCACGCCGCTGACTGTGAGTAACCGCTCGCCGAACTCTGGCGAGAAAACAGCGATGGGCGCAGGTGCACTAGAGCCATGGAGATTGCTGAGGGTTGCCCCGGGGGCCGACGACCGGCCTTGCTGGCGGTTGGTTGGACGGTGTCCACGGCAGCAAGCTTCCGTCGGGCGAGTTTGGCAAGGGGGCAGGGCGGTATCTCGGCTCCCGAGCCGGCACCGGTGGTTGGTGTCGTGTGAATACAGCCTCGCATTCGGATTGAAAGCTTCGACCAATCGGCCGTGCTGTACGGCCGAACCTCAATCGAACAATAGGACGCTGAACAATGGACTTAAAGAAACGTGGGTTGCCGAACACCTTCAGTTCGGGCGAATACATCTCCCCGGCGCGCCGCGCTGCGACGCCGCCTGATGTGAGAGAGCTTATCGAGCCGCCACGCGAGGTCATCGACTGGAACGATCGCAACAATCTTGGAGGGTCGCGACCCCAGGCCGTGCTGCGGCAATACCATCCGGAAACGCGGGAGCGCATCGCTCAGACATTGATGGGCGATGAGAAGGCGACATCGCTCAGAGGGCGATTGGTCGAGGGCATCATGGGTACGACCGGGCTTGGCCGCGGCACCGGTATCGTGGACTTCATACCCGGTGCGGGAACGTATCTCGGCGCCGAAGAAGCGCTTTCGGACGCGATACAAGGCAATTATCTGGGTGCTGCCGAAGGACTGTTCGGGATGCTCCCCTTGGGAAAGATGCATAAGGGCGTCACCAAACAATCGCCAGGTCGCACCGGTTGGGGCGGGGCGCCGGCGGCCGATGACCTCGGTCCCGCTTCCTCGCACGGCATGAACTCGACCACGGACTATCCGGGGCGAATGACGCTTCGTGAAGCGGCGGACGACCCGGCGGTGCTGCCGCCGCACGAACAGCTCCTGTCGAAGGAAGACGAACTCAAGCGCGCCTATGGGCTCTCCCGGCAGGAATATGAGCGGAACAACGCACCGGGAAAACTCGGCCGCGATCACCGCAAGCAGGCGCCGTATTACGGAATGTAGGCAGATGATGCGCATCCGGGCTGGCCCATCCCGTCCAGGCAATATCCGCTGACGGCGACGGCTGCAACGTGCGAGGGGCGTCCCCCAGGCAATCCGGATCCGTGCGATTGGCCACCGAAAAAGCGGCCCCGTGCATGGACGGGCGTCACCATCAGACTTGGTCAGAAACGCCCCGGCGCCGGCTGGCGATCCGCTACTTAAGGCCCTCGAGAGCGATATAGAATGTGCCGAACGCCTGGAGGCCAGAGCTTGTTCTGTAATAGAGCGTTTCGGCATGCGGCAGGCCACTTGCGACGGAGGTCTCGTAGTGTCCATCTTCGAAGAAGCAGCAGGGCTCGGCGTTTTCCCGGGACGCCGCGACACGCAGGCGGTAGCTGCTGTCGATCGTGAAGCCTGTAGCGAAGAAGCGTAGGCCGACATCATAATCGCCGACGGTGAGGGTGCAAATCGTGTCATAATCGCACCAACTGGTCGCGTGATCGAAGGTCTTGTCGGTCTTGAGCAGGAAGGCCTTGACGAGGACACGCGGTTTTCCCGACTGGCCGATCGCCGATGCGGGCGAAACCGCTGCGGCCAGAAGTGCTGCGGACAATATCAAGCTCGATAATCTTCTCACGGGTTCCTCATTCGATAGACGCGCGCGTGTCGGTGACTGGTGCACGACCGCTCGCGCCATTTGTGCCAAGCGCTGGCAATCCGAGCAGGGACCGCTGACGCTGAACAGCCGGGAGCCAGCAATTCGTCTGGTAGTCGCGAAAGCTACCTAGGGTAGCGCATTATCTCGTTTCGCACATCGGTAGCGCGGAACAAAAGCAGAATCAATCCCGCACACACCGTTATGCTCCGCCAGGCAATACAGCCTGGCAGGTGTTGCGCGCGGGAGCGCAAGGAAATCCTGGCCTGTAACGGCCATTTGGAAAGGACAAAGGTATGGATGATTTCATTTTTCCGGGTCGAGCCAAGCCGGGTTCCGGAGCTGTCGAGAGACGCAATCTGCCGAGCCTTCGCGCGGGCTATCTAAGTCCCGAAGATGCGAAAGCCTATGCCTACGAGCTTTTGCGCAGCGCTCGCGAGGGGCCCGAAGCCTATACGGCGGAGGGATCGCGGAAACCTTTGGGCGCATTGTCGAAGGATCCACGTGGCGACGATGCCCACATTGCCGGACGGCGCAAGGGCCTGAGCGGAATGCAGAAAAATCTTGAAGACGTAAAGACCGAGCTCGACCTGATGCAGTCCAAGGTTTCAAACGGCGATGGTTTGGCAGCTTTGAAGGACATCGTCTCGTCCATTCAATCGTTGCAAGAAGGGCTGAGCTTGAAGGAATACCAGAGCTTCTACGAGGATCCCTTCAGGAACCACCCGCAGTTGAACGGGCAAGACATGCCCTGGAACAATCCAACACGGGAGCAGCCCGTTTCCCTAAGGAAAGCGCTCGACATATGGAGGGAGTGACCGCCTTGAGCTATTCGAGGCTCTCGAGCGCGATGTAGAGTGTGCCAAGTTCCTGGCGGCCAGAGGCTTTCCTGTAATAGAGTTCTACGTCGTGCGGTTGGCCGTTCGGTACAGAGGTCTCGTCGCTTCCATCCTTGAAGACACAGCAGGGATCGGCGCCATCCCAGGATGGCGCAACACGCAGGCGGTAGCTACTGCCGCTCAAGAAGAAGCGTAAGCCGACCTTGTAATCGCCGACCGTGAGGCTGCAGACGCTGTCATGGCCGCACCAGCCCGTCGCATGATCGAAGGTCTTGTCGGTCTTCAACAGGAAGGCCTTGACGAGGAAGCGCGGCTCGCCCGACTGGCCGATCGCGTTGACCGGCGAAGCTGTGGCAGCGAGAAGCAGGGCGGACAGTATCAAGCTCGATAATCTTCTCACGGGTTCCTCATTCGATAGACGCGCGCGTATCGGTGGCGTCGCCGGCCATCTGCTGCGGTCGGGCCTTGCGCTGGGGCGGGCAACCTTGAGCGAGGCATCTGACGCTGAAATGGCCGGGCAGGCAAAATCTCGTTTGGTATTCGCGAAAGCGACTCAGGGTGGCAAATTGCGGCTTTTCGCACATCGGTAGCGCGGAACAAAAGCAGAATCAAGGCGGCGTTCGACGCAAAATATCGATCGAAAGCGCCATTCTCCAACCGAGGTCAGAAGCATGAAACCAGAGGAACGGGCAGCCGCCGCGCGTGCCATTCTCGACGTGCCATTTTTCGAAGAATTGATGAGCGAGCTGGAGTGGGCGGCGATCAATGGCTGCATCCACGCCGGCCCGACCGACGACGCCGGGCGCGCGGCCTATGCCGCGGAGACCCGTGCCATTCGAAATTTCCGGGCCAAGCTCAAGTTCCTGACGGAACAAGCCAAGGCTGACGGCAAGGGCGCACCCGCCTGAGGGCAAGCGCTTTCCATGGTCGCTCCAGGCATTCGCCGGAACGACCTTACGCATTGAACCAGCTTTCAAGAAGGTCACCCCATGACGAACGATAGTGCCAACCTGCCTTACGGCGGGAGCAAAACCGTTGACCGCTCGACCGATCTCGACGACCCCGAAAACCTCAACTTCCGGGAGCCCGATGTCGATGACAGGGCCAACCCCGAGGCCTATGGAGCCGACCATGACGGCGAGAGCGATGCGGCCATCGACGATGGCCTGACATCCGGCGAACCCGCATCCCTTGATGACGAGCCGACCGAGCCTGACGAGGACACGGCGGCCAACGAAGCCGAGGATTTCCTGGTGCGGCTGAAGGGCGGCGAAGACGTGCCGTTCTCCGAGCTGAAGCTCGGATACATGCGGGATCGCGACTACCGCCACAAGACGCAGGACATCGCCAACCGCGGGCGGGCGCTCGAAGGCATGGCCAACCGCGTCGCGCAATCCGCCAATGCCTTTGCCAACCTGCTCGCAAGCCAGATACCGCCGGAGCCGCCCGAACACATGGCGGTGCTCGACCCCGACGGCTATCGCCGCCAATGGGGGCTGCACCAGGCGGGGCTGGCACGCATCGACGAGATCCTCGCGATTGCAGAAGGACCGGCGGAGATCGTCGACACCATGGCATCGGTGGCCAGCGACGAGGCCCTCGAGGCCGAAAACGCCAAGCTGATGGAAGCCTTTCCTGAGACGGCCGACGAGGAAGGCCGTCTTGCCTTCTTTGCCGGGGCTTTCGAAGTGGCGCGGGTGCTCGGCTTTTCCGAAGAGGAAGTGCGCGAGGTCGCCGACCACCGCATGTTCAAGCTCGCCCATTATGCCCGGCTCGGCTTTGCGGCCGAACAGGCAAAGATGCGGGCGATGGCCAAGCTGAAACGGGCGCCGTCACCAGTGGCGCGGCCAAGGCCGGCGGCGAAAGCCGAGCGGTCGCCGCGCGAAAGCCTGGAGGCAATGAAACGCCTGTCGAAAACCGGCTCGATCCGCGACGCGATGGCCATCGACTTCGACTGACCGATGCCTTCAAGACGCACACAAACAGAATCCGGAAACGTGCCCAGCGTCTTGTCTTTGCATGACTTTTGGCAGGGCGCCCTTGCAGGCGTTGCCCGCTCTGCCGGCGACCTGCGCATCCGACCAAAACCGATCCGCATCGCCCGCGCCCGCCTGAGGCCGCGCGTGCGACCCATCCCAACATTCAAGGACACCAACATGGCAGTTGTAGCAAACACCTTCACCACCTCGCAGGCCGTGGGCAACCGCGAGGATCTCTCCGACGTCGTTTCCCGCATCACGCCGGAAGACACGCCGATCTACTCGCTGATCGAAAAGGGCAAGTGCAAGACGCACCACCCGGAATGGGAGACCGACGAACTCGCGTCACCCGGCGAAAACATTCGCCAGGAAGGCGACGACTACACCTTCGGCACCATCATCGCGCCGACGCGGCTCGGCAACTACACCCAGATCCTGCGCAAGGACTGGATCATTTCGGCCACCCAGGAAGTGGTGGCCGAGGCCGGCAACGTGCAGAAGCGCAAGTACCAGAAGCTGAAGAAGGGCGTGGAGATCCGCAAGGACCTGGAATACGCCATCGTCGACACCAATGCTTCGGTCTCGGGCGCAACCCGTGAGCTCGGCTCGCTGCCGACCTGGCTTGCGACCAACGTTTCGCGCGGGGCCGGCGGCGCCAATGGCGGCTACAACCCGACGACGGGGCTGACCGTCGCGCCGACCGATGGCGCCCAGCGCCCCTTCACCAAGGCGATCCTCGACCAGGTGATGCAGACCGGCTACCAGAACGGCGCCAACTTCCGTCATGTTTCGGTTTCGCCCTATGTGAAATCGGTGTTCGTGACCTTCATGTCCGACGCCAATGTCGCGCCGTTCCGCTATGCGGTTTCGCAGGGCGGCGAGCGAAACACGATCGTTGCCACGGCCGACTATTGCGAAGGCCCATTCGGCACGGTGATGATCCACCCGAACCGGGTGCAGGCTGGCAATGGCAAGCTGGCGCGCAACGCTTTCTTCCTCGATACCGACATGCTCTCCTTCCTGTGGCTGCGCCAGATCCAGGAGGACAAGGCCGTGGCCAAGACCGGCGACGCCGACAAGGGCGTGATCATCGGCGAGGGCACGCTGAAGGTGCACAACGAAAAGGGCCTCGGCATCGCGGCCGACCTGTTCGGGCTGAGTGCTGCGAGCTGAACAAGGAGGGGACGCCCGTCCGATCGGGTGTTCCGACCCTTGGCATCAGAGCGGCTCCAACGAGCCGCTCTCTTTCGTCAGGCCCGATGACTGTCACGCATGCGGCGACCGGGTCGAGGAAGGCAGAACAAATCTCCAGCACGTTAGGTCTGAAAATGAACCTCGAAGACAAATTCCTCAACTCGATGGGAATGCCCACGCGAATTCATTCCGTTCGCGATGCGATCAAATATTTCGACGAGAATCCGGCACTGACGGCCAACACGCCGATTGCCCAAGCGGATGGGTCGCGCGAGCAGGTGCCGCAGTTTCGTCACCCGCCTGCAGGCGAAATGATGAGTGGCGATTTTCGCAAGGCGCCGATGCATTATCGAGGTACGTTTACCGATACAACCAGATTCAGCGGCAACCACGATGTGTTGCCGGCCGAGCGTCTCAAGGAGACAGGCGCGCGCGACAAACTCTCGGACAATATCGCCGCACGAATGAAACGAGATCTCCAACTGCGTCTGTTGGAGGGGGGGCGCCGGCCTGGAGGATGGCTTGATGCCCGAACACGTCGCGGCAGGATTTGTCGGGAATGCTGACCATGAGAGTGGTGGATTTGGACGATTGCGAGGCAATCTGTGGCAACAGGGCCGCGACACAGGCCGGGACAATGGCAACGCTCTCGGCGCATTTCAATGGGACGGAGTACGGCGGAAGGATTTGCAGAATTGGGCTGCGGAGAACGGTTACGACCAGCAGTCGATCGAACAGTCGTACCGGCCGAGCTTCGGCTTTCTGGAGCACGAGCTCACCGACACGCCGGAAAAGAAAGTCCTGAAGAGCCTCAAGCAGGCGACCAACGCCGAGGAGGCTGCACACATCATCGAGCGGGGATATCTGAGGTCAGGTGAACCGAGGCTTGAGGAACGGCAAAGGCTGGCGCGCCGTGCCATGAGCCTTCCGGACTATGAGCCACCCGTGCCGACCCGGCGCCCCTCGACAGTAGGCACTGGTAGCCGTCGTGCCGAAAGGTAACGGCTAAAGGGGCGCTATACCGTTCATCGCGCGTCGCTCCCCGTCAGGAGACGCCGAGGTTCATCGCCAAATTTCCGTTGCTCTCGTTCCTGTAATGTTCTACAAGTGGAGCGAGCCATCAATCGATGGAAATATTCTCTGGTTGTGTTGGCGGGATGTCGGGAAATGACGGTCCGCCAACCGTCACAGGCAGTTTCGAAGCGCTTGTCCGACGCGTTCGGGCATCACCAATGCAGGTCACAAGGCAAGTTCGGCAGATGCGGTCCAACATTCTCACGCGCCTTTGCGCGGTCTTCTATCTGCTCGTATTTGCTACGCCCGCAGCGGCGGTTGAGCGGGCGGATGCGGAAGACGTGTTCGCAACATTCCTGGCCTGCAAGGCCGACATTTTTCCCCTGCTCACGAGCGACAGGGCAGACTTCCGTGCAATTGCGATCACCCCTTACGACCAAGAGACGGACGGCGTAAACGGGCACTATATCGCGTTCGCGGCGCCTGTCGTTGCTTCTGGACTGCCGCTTGGCAGGTATGTCCAGTTCGAGGCGGTCGGGATTGCGGTTCCGCACTTTGCGTGGGGCTTCGAGGTGGAGCGGGGTCTGCCTGAGGTTACCAATGCGATCGAGGCGCTGCTGCCAGGCGCCAGCTTCGTTGCCAAAGATCGCCATCTGCTCGAGTTGAAGCTCAGCACCGAGCAGGAGGCAAAGCGCAGCGACACAACGGTCGCAGCGCAGGACAGCTACAGGAAAATCGTCATTCGTCAGGCGAACGATCCCACGCGTACACTTTTGATGTGCGACGCTTCCAAGGATCGGATGTCGGGTCTGGCAACGGACAAGGAGACGGGAAGGAAGCGCCTGCCTTCACCGGAGGACCTGTTTCCGTCGATAAGGGCCCCGGCCAAAGCCGATAAAATTCTCGACGCTTTCGTCGCGTGCAAGCCCTCGTTCTTCAATGTGCTGCGGGACGAAAGAAAGGCCTTTCCGCGCGTTCGCGTCGAAGCTTTTGAAAGCCCGGGCAATATGCCTCATGTTCCCCAGGCCGTGAATACCTACAACGAAAGCGTGACGTTCGAGCGTCCCGTCAAAATCGGCGATTTTGCCGTGGTGCGCTTCTTTCAGCGAAGGACGATGGAGGAGGGCAAGCCGACACGTTTTGCCTGGGCCTTTCAGGTCAACGCACCGCCCGGTGCTGTCGCGCGCGCCATTGCTGAGCGATATCGAGTGCGGTTCTGGGGGGATTATTCTTCGCTGAGCGCGAAGGATGCTGCCGCCGGCCCGGTCTCGAAACACCTGGACATTGCCTCCTATTTTGACCCTGACGAGCAGGCAACCATAACCTGCGAACCCGACGAAAGCGAAACGACGGACTTCCGCTTGCCGTGGGCGGAGGAGACGTTCGGATTGGCCGAGCTTGGGCCGCCGCCGCTGTTGCGCGGCAACAGGCTGGTGAACGCGCTGCTCCAATGCCGGCCGGATTTCTTCGCGGCACTCGGTGAGGAGAAGGACGCCTTCGGCAAGGTGACGCTCCTGGATGCCATGGGGCCATACCGAGATCCCGGGCACGGTGCGCGGGTGGCGCAGCGCGTGGCGTTCGAAAAGCCCGTCTATGTCTCGGGACTTATGCTGACCGGATACATCCAGCGCCGCGTCGATGTCGCCGGACAGCCGAAACTGCTCTGGGGGTTCCAGACGCCGGCCAATGAAGACGGCCTTGTTCGTGTGGCCGAGAACCGCACGGGAAGCAGCTACGACGGTTCGGATGGTTGGACGCTCGACCTCAACGCCGAAGCGACCGGCTACACGCCCTCCGAGGCTCTCGACTTTACCGACGGGTTCATCGGTTGCACGACATCTCTCGCATCCGCCAAGGCGCTGCCGGACCCGGCGGACCTCTTTCGGACCGCGTACAGGCAATAAAGATAAGGCGAGGTCTTTCGAAAGAGGGGGCTGACCGTCGCGCCGACCGATGGCGCCCAGCGCCCCTTCACCAAGGCGATCCTCGACCAGGTGATGCAGACCGGCTACCAGAACGGCGCCAACTTCCGTCATGTTTCGGTTTCGCCCTATGTGAAATCGGTGTTCGTGACCTTCATGTCCGACGCCAATGTCGCGCCGTTCCGCTATGCGGTTTCGCAGGGCGGCGAGCGAAACACGATCGTTGCCACGGCCGACTATTGCGAAGGCCCATTCGGCACGGTGATGATCCACCCGAACCGGGTGCAGGCTGGCAATGGCAAGCTCGCACGCAACGCCTTCTTCCTGGATACCGACATGCTCTCCTTCCTGTGGCTGCGCCAGATCCAGGAAGACAGGGCCGTGGCCAAGACCGGCGACGCCGACGGGGCGTGATCATCGGCGAGGGCACGCTGACGGTGCACAACGAAAAGGGCCTCGGCATCGCGGCTGATCTGTCTGGGCCTGCGGTCTTCCGCGCTAGCCGCTGGAAACCGGAAGGTGCTCGAAACCCGCGTAGCTTTTCGTTGAGGGTTGCCCTGCCGATTTTCGAATGACGTTTGCGGCGGCCAGCTTGCAAATGTTCATGTAATGTTCTACAGGTGGAGCGAGCATTCCATGGCTGGCAAAAGCGCAGGTAGCATTGTTGGGGCGCCGTGCAAAAGCACCCTGGATTTAGCAAAGGGCGTTCGGAGTCGGCGGGAGGGAATTTTGTTTCGAGTGGTGGTGCCAATCCTGATTGCTCTGTGGTCTGCGGGGTTTGCGTCACCGGCCGTCGCTGGGGCAGAGCGAGCAGTTGAAGCCTTGTTTGCCTGTGACCGCACCTTCTTCGAAGTGTTGAGCCGCGAGCGGGCGGCCTTTCGTTCTCAGGAAGTCAGGACCTTCTTTTACGAGCACCAGCGCATCGACATTGTCAAGTTTGATCCACCGGTCGAGGTGCTTGGTCTCCGCCTCACTGGTTATCGGCAGGCGCTAGGGCTTAACTATGGCCTTCAACCGTCCTCTTTTTCGTGGGGATTTCAGGTTGATGAGACGCCAGCAGGGGCTGCACTCGCCCTTTCGAAGTACTTCCCCGGCGAGACGCCTTTCCGCGGTACCATGAACATGCTGGAGGCCACACGGGGTTTTCCGGGGCAACCGGGAAAACTCTTCGCGTTTGTCAAGCCGACACAGGCCGGGGAAACTGGTGCCTATATGGAATGTCATACGGGACGAAATGACCTTGGCGACGTCGAGCCCTTGCCTGAAGTCGAGGATCTTTTTTTCGAGACTTGGGACAGCCAGAGTCGATGGCTCGCGTGGATCGGTGGTTGGCTGAATTGAGCATCCCGTGAGCAAAGGCTCGATAGGTTCGAGCCTTGGTCCGGCTGGTTGCCTGACCTCATGGATCAGATGGACCGGTTCGCGGACTTACTCACGTCCGACCAGCGATTATAGTCTCGCTTCTCATGTCACTTGGAGGCGATACCAAGGCCTGGTTTTCGCCCTGGGCCGATCCGGCCGAAATCGCCCGACGCAGGCGACGATGGTGACATCGCGCGCCTGACGTCGCCAGGCCGCTTTGCGGTGGGCTTTCATCCGTCACCTTTGGTGGTTGGGCGTTATGCCGCCGCCGGGACGATTGCGTGGCAGCGTCTGCCTTTCAAACGAACAAATCTTGGCAAGGCGGTTCTTCGGGGCCGCCATTTTTCATGGAGAATTCTGATGTCCGAAACAAAGAAACTGGTGCCGGTTCGTCTGGTCTATGACGTCTGGTTCCAGGAAGGCGAACGCACGGATGCGGGTACGGTGGTGCCGCTTGGCCTGGAGGAAGCCAAGCTGCTGATCGCCGCGGGCAAGGCCGTGCGCGCCGACCCGCTGCCGGGGGAATGACCCATGGTGATCCGTGACGGGGCGTGGACGCTCCATGACCACGACATGGCAAGCGGCCGGTGCGTCTGGCATCACTTCGACGGGGAGAAGGACGTGTTTCGCGTCGACTATCCCGTCGACAATCTGATCAGCGAAAACCAGGGCGTGCGCAACAGCGCTGAAAAGGCCTGGCGCGGCGATTGGCATCGCGTTGCCTCCATCCCGCTCAATGTCGCGCATTCCTCCGGCCTTGTCGCCGCGCATTCCCAAGGTGACGACCGGTTCGTCAAACGCTTTCTCAACGACGGCGACAACCGTGCCTGGCGCACGAAGGACGGACAGCTATGACAATATCCGACCATGCTTCCCTGCTCGTCGACGCGGGCGAATACAGCGGGCGCAACGATGTCGCCCATCTCTTTCCACGGTTCCTTGGCCTTGCCGAGCTGAAGCTCAATCGCGTGCTGCGGGTGAGCGAGATGGAGCATAAGGCGATCATCGCCGTCGTCGACGGCGAAGCGCCGTTGCCGGCAGATTTCATCGAGGCGCGACAGGTGCTTTCGGCAAGTGGCTTGCCAATCCGCGCCGTCGCGCTGCAGCAGCTTGCCATCAATGCTCAAGGCGGGGACGGGGCAGGGCCGCCGCATGGCTATGCCATCGTCGGCAACCGCATCACGGTTCGCCCTGCCGGCGACCATGGGCTGACGATGACCTATTATCGCAAGATCCCGCCGCTCTCGCCGGCCAACCCGACCAACTGGCTCCTGGAGAAGGCGGCCGACGTCTATCTCTATGCACTCGTCGAGGAAATCGCCGTGTGGGAGCGCGACGCCGGCAAGGCGGGCGCGGCAAAGGAGCTGAAGCTCATGGCGCTATCGGGCCTCAAGATTGGCGACGAACGCGCCCGCTGGGGCGATGCACAAATGACGGTCGGAGGTGCAACGCCATGACCCTGATTACCGCGATCAACGAGGTTTGCGACATCGTTTCACTCGACCAGTTCGACAGCGTCTACGGATCGAACGATCCGAACGCCCAGACGATGGTGGCGCTGGCGCAGGAAGCGGGCGAGGAGATCTCGCGGCGTGGCGACTGGCAGCGCATGCTGAAGCAGCATCTGGTGATTGCCTTGCCGCAAAAGCTGCCGGCGGATTTCCAGCGCCTGGCACCGGGCGGAGCGATCCGCACGGCCGCCGGCGACTTCTTCCGGCCGATCACCAACGGCTCGCAGTGGGCCGTCGTTTCAGCCGCAGCCCAGGCTCAACCTCAGCCCCAACCCTACTTCTTCATCAGGGATGACCTGCTCCTGCTGTCACCAGCGTCCGCAGGCCCGGGTACCATTATCGACTATGTGTCGAAGAACTGGGTGCTCGGCGACCCTTTCGAGCAGCGCGATACGCTGAAAGCCGACGACGATCGGCCGCTCTTTGCCGAGCGGCTGCTGGCCAAGGGCATCCTCTGGCGATGGAAGCGCCAGAAGGGACTGGCCTATGACGACAGCCTCGCCGAATTCGAGGCCGACCTGATCCAGGAAATCAACGCCGACCGGGGGGCATCATGAGAATGGATATCCGGCCCGGTCGCACCGGGCAGAGCAACCGTGGGGCGGTCGCGATAGGGCGCCAGCAGACCTCGCAGCCGATCACCTTTCCGGCGCCGAAGAACGGCCTGGTGACGACGGCTGACATGGCCGCGCAACAACCGGGTTCGGCGACCGTTTTGCGTAACTTCCTGCCGACGCTGGTAGGCTGCCGCATCCGTGGCGGCTCGCAGAAGCGTGGGCGGGCAGCCGACGGAGGAACGATCCGCAGCGCCTTCAAATACAAATATGGCGCGGTCGAGAAGCTGTTCATGGCAACGGCCACCGCGATCTACGACATGACCTCGCCGGCACCGCCGCCGGCGACGACCGCGGCGGCAACGGGCGGCCTGACAAGCGGCGACTGGTGCACCTTCCAGCATACCAACGCCGGCAACTCCTTCCTGATCTGCCTCAACGGTACCGACCAGCGTCGGGTCTACAACGGCAGCACATGGGCGACGACGCCGGCGATCACCTTTACCGATGCGACGACGGCTGCACAGCTGAACTACGGATGGTTGTTCAAGAACCGGCAGTTTCTGCTGAAGAACGCGACGCTCGACGCCTACTACCTCCCGGTCAATTCGATCGGCGGAGCGGCGGCGGTGTTTCCGCTCGGCGGAGTGATGAAAAAGGGCGGCTCGCTTCTCACGGGTTTTTCCTGGTCGCTCGAGAGCGGTGACGGTCTCTCCGATCTCTGCGTGTTCGTCTCGAGCGAGGGCGAGGTGGCGGTCTATGCCGGGTCCGACCCCAGCGACGCCAACAACTTCGGCCTGAAGGGCGTCTACCAGATCGGCCGGCCGCTCGGCAGGAATGCCTGGATCAGGGCCGGCGGCGACATTCTCATTGCCACCACCGATGGCCTGACGCCGATCTCGCAGGTGTTCCAGCGCGACCGGCAGGCACTGAGCCAGGTGTCGGTGTCGCGACCGATCGAGGATGACTGGCGAAGGGCGGCAAACGCAACGGGTGCTGGCTGGGTGATGAAGCAATGGCCCGAGCAGAACCTTGTCTTCGTCGCCTTTCCCGCCAATGCCGTGGTCAGCGACACGACCTTCGTGCTCAATGTCCTGAGCGGCCGCTGGTCGACCATCAGCAACTGGCAGGCGAGCTGTTACGAGACGCTGCAAGGCGGGCTCTTCTACGGTTCGCTCAACGGTTTTTGCTGGCAGGGCGATACCACGGGTACGGACGACGGGTTGAGCTTCACGGCGGCCTATCTTTCGCAATTTGCGCCTGCCAGCCGATTTGGCCAGCGCACGACAGTGACAATGGCGCACATGTATTTCCGGGCAAAATCCGAGCCCAAGGTCCGTCTCTTTGCCCGAGCGGATTTCGACAAGGCGATACCGAGTTTTACCGCCGTGACATCTGGCGACGCGAAGTCTTCGGAGTGGGACGTCGGGCGCTGGGATGTCGGCGTTTGGGATGGCGTGTCGCAGCAGCAGCGCTACAGTTTTCGACAGAACGTGCGCGCGGGCGGCGACATGCTTGCCGTCGGCTGCGTCATAACCTCCGGCGGGCCGGCGAAGCTCGACCTTGAGGTGGACCTGTCGACATTGCAGGTGGCAGCAGGCGAGGCGAGCACATGACCATCATCTGGGGTGGCGCCGGCAACCCGGAAACGAACCGGGCGATTGCCGACTTCGTCGCCTGCCACATCGACGGATGCGAACGTGGCTTTGCCGACTTCACCACGATGGGGGTGACGGAGGCCGACAGGCTGATCGCCGGCGTGGTTTTTCACAATTATGCGCCGGAGGCCGATGTCATCGAGCTTTCTGCCGCGGCAACCAGCAAGCGCTGGCTGACGCGGCCGGTGCTGAAAGCGATGTTCGGCTATCCGCTAAATGAGGTCGGATGCCAGATGCTCGTGCTGCGTGTTTCCGAGCGCAACGCCGGCATGATCGCGATCGCGAACCGCTTCGGCTTTGACAGCCACCGCATCCCGCGCCTGCGCGGGCGCGACGAGGCGGAAATCCTCTTCACACTCACGGACGATGACTGGCGGGCGCATGCAATCAACCGGCGCCAGCCAAGATCGCAAAGCTAATCAACATGGCCAAGGGTAGGTAACATGGGCAAGTCCAAAGCACCAAAACCGCCGGATCCGCGCGAAACCGCGGCGGCGCAAACCTCGACAAACATCGGAACGGCCGTTGCAAACGGTACCTTGAGCAACATCAACCAGGTGACACCCGACGGGAGCCTGACCTATTCGCAGACCGGCACCCGCAAATGGACCGATCCGATGAACGGCGCAAACTATGATCTGCCGATCTGGACGGCGACGCAGACACTGTCCGCGGCGCAACAGGCGATCAAGGATCAGACGGATGCCGCCGAAAAAAACCTTGCGACACTCGCCAACACCCAGTCGGGACGACTGAACGACCTGCTCGGCAGGCCGATCGACCTTTCCGGCGCGCCGGCGGCGGGCAACCCTGCCGCCATCAATCTGCCGAGCTATGCGCAACATGGCGGCGGACCGAACCTGCAGACGAGCCTCGGCAACACCGGAACCACTCAGAACGCGATTGCGGGCGCCGGCGACATCCAGAAGGCTGTCGGCAATTCCGGCGCCATCCAGACATCGCTCGGCAATGCCGGCGATATCACCCGCTCCTATGAGACCAACTTCGACACCAGGCGCTACGAGGATGCGCTGATGGCGCGGATGAACCCGCAACTCGACCGGGATCGGGCGGCGCTGGAAACGCAACTGGCCAACCAGGGCCTGCAGCCGGGATCGGAAGCCTACAATCGGGCGGTCGACCAGGCGAGCCGTCAGGCAAACGATGCTCGCTTCGGCGCCATCCTCAATGCCGGGCAGGAGCAATCCAGGCTCGTGGGGCTGGCGCGCGACGCGGCCGGATTCCAGAACAACGCGCAGCAGCAGTCCTATAACCAGGCGCTGACGAGCGGCCAGTTCGCCAACCAGGCGCAGAACCAGCAATACACCCAGAACGCCAACAGCATGCAGCAGGCGAATGCCGCACAGGCACAGCTTTTTGCCCAGAACCAGGCACAACAGCAGGCGATGAACGCCGCCCAACAGCAGAACTTCAATCAGGCGTTGGCGGCGGCCGGGTTCAGCAATGACGCGCAGCAGCAAATGCACCAGAACGGCCAATCGGCGACGGCCGCCAACAATGCGCTGAAAGACCAGACCTACAACGCACAGCAGGCGCAGGTCGCGGCCCAGAACGCGGCACGGGCGCAATATCTCAACGAGATGTACGCACAGCGCAATCAGCCGATCAACGAAATCTCCAGCCTTCTTTCCGGGGCGCAGGTGAGCAGCCCCAACTTCGTGCCAACCCAGGGGCAGAGGATCGAACCGGTGAACTATGCCGGGCTGGTACAACAGGACTATCAGAACCGGGTCGCTGCCCACAACCAGAAGCGCGAAGGCATCAGCAGCCTTCTTGGCAACATTCTTGGTGCTTTGCCGAAGCCTTCCGATCGTCGTCTCAAGAAGGACATCAAGCAGGTTGGCAAACTCGAGGGGCATTCGCTCTACGAATACCGGTACAAGGGCGAGCCCCAGCACAGCGACAAGCACATTGGCGTGATGGCGCAGGAAGTGGAAAAAACCCGCCCCGACGTCGTCAGCCGCGATCCGGACGGCATGCGCCGCGTCGACTATGGTCGGCTGTTTTCCGCCGGACGAAAAAGGCGTTAGGGTCCACATTCGCGGCCCAGGAACCGGGGCGGTCGCGACAACGGGCTTCGACACGCGGCTAACGTCCGCTTGTCCGCGCGGTCGATGTCAAGGCCGGGCAAGATCCAGGGCGGTGCCCTCGCGACTGCTTGCATGTTGCAGCGCTACCCGCGAGGGAGCCGGCGCGACGCGTCTGAAGTGGCGTCGACTATCCCTGGCCCGATGGGGCCGGGGGCTTTCATCCGCAAGCAAAACCAGGCTGGCGCTTGCAGCGCATCGCCAGGGGCATGTCGCTCGGCGCCCGCGCGACCGACGAATGCTCGCCCGCGAAAACCTCTCATCACCATTCGACGACTTGGAAACCCCGAGCATGGGGTGCTTCTATGGAGAAAAGCCATGCCCAGAACAGGCGGCGTCTATTCGCCCCCCGCCGGCACCAAAGGCGTGCCGAACGCAACCATCCAGAGCGTCCCCTACAACACGCTGATCGACGACCTTGCAGCCGATGCCAACGCTCCGAGGCCGGTGACAGCCGGCGGTACGGGGGCGACATCAGCCAGCGGCGCGCGAGCAGCACTTGGCGTCGAGGTCGGCACGAACGTGCAAGCCTACGATGCCGGCTTGCAATCGATCTCCGGCCTTGTCACGTCTGCTGATCAGATGATCTATACGACGGCGGCCGATGTTTATGCCACGACGGCGCTCACGCCTTTCGCGCGCACGTTGCTTGACGACGGCAATTCGTCTTCTGCCCTTAGTACTCTAGGCGTATCTGATTTCATGAAAACGGTGTTGGACGACGGGGATGCTGCGACGGCACGTTCAACTTTCGGGGCGAATAACGCTTCCAACTTCACGACAGGCACGGTGGCCGACGCGCGCCTGCCCGGAACCATGTCGAGCAAGATATTTTCTGGCCCTGTGTATCTCTATTCCTCCTCAGGAAACTCCGCGCTTGAAATTGGGAAGCCTGACGTTATCAACAGTCCCTTCATAGATTTCCATTCTGCTGGAACGGTCAACGACTTTGACGTGCGCCTCATCGCATCGGGGGGCGCTGTTGGAAACGGATTGGGTACTCTTTCTCTCACCGCAGCAACATTTGCCGCGAATGGGGCGCTCTCCGCTGCCAGTGGCTCATTCGCGGGTCAAGTAGGCGCTGGTTCACTTAAGTCGACGGCCGAATACATTGATAATAACTCTGACAGGGTGCTTCAATTTCGCACGATCGCGGGGACTACTCGCGGTATGGTTCGTCATGATCAAGCCAATGATGCTGTAATAATTAGCACGTTTAATTCCGCGGGATCTTGGTATAGAGATCTTTACATTGGAGGTGCATCGTCGGAAATACAATGGGGTGGTAATATACGTCTCGGAAGTAGTGCCTTATTTCAAAACGATGGCAATATATACATGCCGATGTACGGAAATTATTTATCCAATGTACTCGACAGCAAGATTACAGCCGATGGTCGGTCTTATCCACGGCGTGTTGGGGGCGCGCCTATCAATTTCCATTGGTCCGGTCAGGGCGGCCAGCCAAGTTGGCTCTGGGGTGGTAACGACGGCCAGGAAATGTATGTCTACAACCCTTCCAACTTCAATGTGAACTACGCGAATTCGGCCGGCAGCGCGGCGACCTTGTCGAACTGGTCGGGCTGGGCAGGGACATGGATTGGCGCGTCCCGGATCGGCGGCACTGTCTATCAAAACACAACAGGGCGCTGGCTCCCGATATCGGCGAGTGGTGGCAACAACGGCATTGCGATCCTTTACGGTCCAACTGCCGCGACGGCAACTTCAGCGCATTATGCAGGCTATAGTGGCGGAAACGATTTCTCGACGTTCGGTCTTGTGCCGCCTGGCTGGTATTACTCATTCAGCGCGACGTTAAATGTATTCGAGGCGAGGAACTAGGACGATGGATGAGGGAAAAGGCTTCTACAATCCCGTCGATGGATATTGGCAGACGAACACAAAACCAACGGATGACATTCTCGCTTCCTATCGTGAGGGTACGATCGAGGTGGCGCTGAAGCCATCGGCCGACCATCATTACATTCTCGGCGAATGGGTGCATGTGCCGCCGACAGCCGAGGAGCTTCGGGCGAAAATGCCTCGTTTGACGGCCCGGCAGTTTCGTCTTGGCCTGCTCGCGGCTGGACACACGCCGGCCGAGGTGACCCAGGCGCTCCGTGCCATGCCGGCCGGACAGCAGAAAGAGACAGCAGAAATCGAATGGGAATATGCGACCACATTTAGCCGGACGGATCCGCTGATTGCGATCGTTGGCACTGCGATCGGTTTGGGAGATGCCCAGATCGACGTCATGTGGGCCGGCGCGGCGCAAATCTGACCTCGCACAAGTTCTGATCCGTTGAAACGGCGGCGTTTGCCGGTCCGGTCCGAACCGTCGTTTTGGTCGGCGCGTTCCGCTAGGCGCCGCCGGCGCTCAATGGTTCGATTTAACCAACAGGAAAGCATTGGGGCTGAAATCGCGGCCAGACATCCGGGATACTGGTACTGTCGCTTCACGAGGCCCCAGATGAGGCGGAGGGAGCTTATGCCGGATGCTTCGATCGACCTGGCGCTCTACTCGGCCGCGCTCAATGTCACATCTCCGCCTTCGCTCATTCGTCCCCTGCTTGACCGGCTCGTGGAGGGGCAACTCTCGATCGGTGAAATCATGAGGCGCTGCGCCGAGAATGGCGTTCGCCTCAAGGCGCATTTGCGCAAGGGCGAGCGCACCCGCAAGGATCTCCGCGTGGCCTTCGATCTGCAATCGGTCGAGCGCCGACACCTGGATATCCTTGAAATGCTGATTGCAAGCCTGGAAGCCAAGGCTGGACGCGATGCCAACGAGTTCCATGGCCTGCTCGATGATTTCAAGATGAAGGCCTCGGCGCTTTCCGGCGCCGGCAGCGATGCCGGCGCGGCAGAACTGGAAGAAATCTACGCGACAATCGAAGCTCAGGTGCGGGTCGAGATCGGCGAACTCTACGACGTCGCCGTCTTTCTTCGCAGCCTGCGCTCGAGGTGCAGTGACGATCGTGGCGAAAAAGCATTGCTCGCAGATAACGAGAGCCTCAAGAGCTTGCTCGCGTCCCTGTCTCCCCCGAAACCGCCTTCCGTCTCGTGACGTCTGTCACGGCATCTACGCCTGTCAGTAAGGCTGTACCATAACGACACAGCTGATGAGCACGATGGCGAGAGCGGTCATCTTCACGAATGCGGCGTCCACCATAGCGTAATTCCCCCTTTGATCGCCGACCGCCACGCGCATCCGTGCGGATGCACAAAGGCTGGAGGGCATTGAACTGCTTGCGTCTATGCCTGTCGGTCTCGACAGGGCCGTTACGCCCCAGCAACGCATCATCGTTCCCTCTGGTTCCCAACCTAAACAGGATAAACGACATGAACATGAACCGACGCATCAATGCGACGGGCCTTTCGCTCGTCAAGCAGTGGGAGGGCCTGAAGACGAAGGCCTATCGGGATGTCGGCGGCATCTGGACCATCGGCTATGGCCATACCAGTGCTGCGGGCAAACCGGCGGTCGAGCCCGGAATGGCAATCGCCGCGTCTCAGGCGGAAGAGATCCTGAGGACGGACCTTGCCGTCTTTGAAGAGCGCGTGTCGCGCCTGGTCACGGTGCCGTTGAGCGACAACCAGTTCGCAGCGCTTGTTTCCTTCGACTTCAACACCGGCAGGCTGCACAAGTCGACCCTGCTGAAAAAGTTGAACGCCGGCGATTACGAGGCGGTGCCGATCGAGCTGATGAAATGGGTCCATGCCGGCGGCAAGCGCATCAAGGGGCTGGTCAACCGGCGCTCGGCCGAAGCCGGGCTTTGGGCAAAGGGCGAATTCGTGTCGTCCAATACGGTTATCGCCGTGCCGACGCCAGTCGACGTTGTCAGCAAGGAGAATATCTCGTGGCTTGCCGGCATTCTCTCGTCCCTCGGCTTTGCGTTTACGGGAAATGGCCCGCTGCAGTGGGCATTTGCCGGCATCATTGCCGCAGCATTTCTCATCGGTGCCGTTCTTTTCCTGCGCAGGCGGCTCGATCCGGCATGAGCGCCTGGCTGAAATTGACGTGCGCAGCGCTGCTGATTGCCGCCATCAGCTGGGCCGTGCTCGAGATCCGGGCCGATGGCGCCCGGTCGGTCCTTCACACCATCGAAAGGCAGAACAATGAAGCTGCGAACCGGGCCCGGGAAAAGCGCCTCGCTTACGATTCTTGCATTGATGCTGGCGGGCTGTGGGACTTCCGCACCCAAAAATGTCACGGGCCTTAGAAGCGTCGTCGGTACCGATCTCGTCGGCGCGCGTGGGACGACGGCTGCAGATCAGCGCAAGATCGATCGCACCGTCGTCGGCCTGTGTGCCGCAAACGTCTGGACCAACCGAGACTGTGTCAGGCACGGAGATCATCACGATGTCTCCGGTTGAGATTGATGTCGGCGTCCACCGCCAGCTCGGCGAGCTGGTCGCGGGCATGCGCGGATTGCAGGAATCGATCCGCCGTATCGAGGAAGGCGCGCTGCGTGCCGAGGACAAGGCCACGAGCAGCCGCGCTAGCGTTCATCAGCGGATGGATCAGCTGGTGGACCGTGTCGGCGATCTCGAGGCGACGGTCGCGACGCTTGGGGGAGATTTCGCGGAAGTGAAGTCGGTGACCGACGACGTCAGGCGCTGGAAGCTGATGGGCATCGGCGCCCTCGGCGTCACCGGGATTGCTGCCATGGCGCTCGGCGTCAGCTTCGCCGAGGCGCTGAGGCGCGTCGCGTTCGCCATCGTCGGCAGAGGGGGATGATGCGATCCTCGAACGGCGAAGCCGCCATCCGCACAGGATCGCCCCGACAAAATCGGATCGTCAGTGAAGCGTCTGCACCGGGTGTTCGGTGAATGTCTGGATGCCGTCGCGCTCGATCGTGGCAAGAAATTCCTCATAGGCTTCGCGATCGGTGGGGAAGGAATCTTCCCAGACGGTGGAGTATCCCTCCTCGTCGATCACTTCCAGCGTCCAATCGAGGTTGGAGCCCATGGGGCGGGAAATGCGGATATGGACGATGACGTCGTCGTCGGTAAACTCACCGGACAATTCCGAAAGCTCGAGGTCTTCTTCTGTTTGGGTCATGAGCGTTTATAACATGTCCTGAGTGAGCGAACCAATCCCGCAGGGTTCCCTGGCCGTTGCCGCGAGCCGGAACCGCGCCCCGACTGTTGATCTCGAGGCAGCGGATTTTTCCCTTGATAGGCCGAAAGGCTATGAGCATACAATAGGATAGGTACGGCCGGGGTTGCTTTGCAACCCCGGCCGCTTTTGCGCGTCGCGATACTGGCATGACCGCGATCGATCACATGGCCTCCATGCTGCCCAGCCCGTGGCCCGCCCTGTGCGTCGCCGGCCCTGGACGTCAATGGTCGCGCGCTGACGACCACGGCGCGCTTCGACGCTCGAACCACAAGGCTCGCTCGCAAAGCGCCGCCTCGGCGCGTATGCCGGAGCGAAATTCGCCGATGATGAATTTCGCCAGACGGTCAGCGCGATAGTCGCTGCGCGGCATTCCCGCGGCCAGGCAGGCCGTGTTGAGAACCCGTTGGAGCATGGCGATCTCGGCCGGGCTGAATGCGCAATCAAAGTGGCTGGAGCGATGTTGCACCTGAGCCTCCCACGTCTGTTGCGCAGGGCTATTTCGACACCGCCGGCCGGTGCCTGCGCGCTGGTATCAAATGATCGAGGTCGGCCTTGTACGGCCCGTGTTTCGCGAAGATTTCGCGCGCCTCAAGCGGCGGCAGGCCGGAAGCGGCGATGAATTCTTCCAGGTCGTATCGCGTGTTCCAGTTTTTGACGACCCGACCGATCTGTCCTTTCGTATCTGATGCAAACATGATGAACCTCCCGTTCTGAAGGCTAAATTCTCAGCGTGACGGGTGGTTCCATGGTGCTGAAAATTCCGTGCTCAGGCACGCCAGGTGTCGAGCACGACGGCGGTCTGTAGCGCCATCGTCAGCCATCATCAAAGGTGCGGTTTTACACGGATGGCGATGTGGGGGCGGGGTTGCGTCGCAACCCCGCCGGCTTTTCCGCGTCCGGAAATCGCCGCCGGCACAGGCGATGCTGATCAGGCGCGACGGAATGTTCCCATAGGTCAAATATCGCCACAGGCAACACGGCAGGATTGTGGTCCGATCGTTGCGACAGGCATACAATAGGCCATTACACATCAGCTTGAATGCGGTCTCGATTGTCCACGGAGAGGCCGCATTTTTTTGTGAAGGCCTTCAGCGAGGCTGTTGGCCCCTCTGCCCAGGTCTGGCGACCCAGATGTCGACGGTCTCTGCCTCCGGTGTTCGTGGAGGCAGGCGGCGACGTTCGCGCCACAGCGCGCATTCGAGCAGCGCGCGTTCGCTGCCATTGCCAATGCGAAATTCATCCATGATGAACTTGGCGAGGCGGTTGGCGCGTTCGCCGCGGCGTGGGACGCGCGCCGCAAAGCAGGTGGCGTCGAACACCCGCTGCAGCATTTCGATGTCATCCGGACTCAACTGCCTGCCCGAGTTATGCGGGAGATCTTGCATTCGAACCTCCTTCATGGACGTCCATAGCCAGTGCCGAAGCGAAACAAGATACAGTAGTTACTGCATCGGGCAATACGGAATTAGTCGCCTGCTTCCGGCGGGTGGCGTTCGATCGGGCCTAAATCGCTTCCGGACGCCCGCACGATCATTCAATATCGGGCCGCAGACCCCGTCCATAATGTCGCTCGACCAACACGAGGATAGCCATGACGAACAGCACCGAGACGCCAGAGCGCATGCCGATCAACTTTTCCCAGAAGCTGGATCTGATTGACGACCTCTGGCAGCCGCGCGTGGTTGCCGAGATGAACGACTACCAGTTCAAGCTGGTGCGCATCGAAGGCGACTTTGTCTGGCACGATCACCCTGAGACCGATGAAACCTTCATCGTCATCGACGGCATCCTGCGCATCGATTTTCGCGACGGTTTCGTGCGCCTGGGGCCGGGGGAGATGTTCGTCGTGCCCCGCGGCGTCGAGCATAAGCCATATGCGGAGCGTGAGGTGCGACTGTTGCTGATCGAGCCACGTGGCGTATTGAACACGGGCAACGCAGGCGGAGAGCGCACGGCTGCAAACGATCGCTGGATCTAGGCGCGGGGGCAGGCGTTCGTCGCTGCGTCAAGTGTAAAGCCTGACGTTGCCGTTCCTGAAAGTGGGCGCACCTCTGCTCCCTGGACGGCAGGGCGCCATGTTCTGCAACACTCGGCGAGGCCTGCAGCTGCGGTCTGCTCGGCCAACAATCCGCGGAGCGCTGCGGTCCAACTATTCCTTGCCTGGCAAGCTTCAAGGTGAACGGCATCGGCTATGCCGATGCTCGCAAAGGGCAGCCCGGGTCGACGGCAAGCGGCGCGGGTTAAACCGACGGCATCGCCTGAGTGCAATGCTGCTGTAATGAAATCAGCGAAGTCTGTCACCACGATCGCAACGGCGAGGATTGGCGACAGCTCATGTGTCTTCTCAACATCGGTTTTCTGGCCTGTCACATCATCGGGATATCATCCCCGATCGAGCACGGCCGCCTGGACTTGCGTGGCGACGATCGCTTCGCGCTTGAGCAGCATTTCGTCCAGCATCGCCCGGTGCACTGCCGGGATCGCGGCTTCAACAACGGCGATGCCAACGACTGCGACGAGCCTACCGATCGGTACTGACGATGAGGCGCGGGCTTGAGCCTTTCGCACGGCACGCTCCGTCAGCCTCTATGATTTTCAACAATAATTCTTCGAGTAAGCACATGAAACCTGTTCAAGGAAAAACTTCCACGCAATTGCGTTACCTGGCTTCGATCCTGTTATGGCCGGCGCTCTTCTTCGGCGGACTGGCCTCGACCGGGCTTGCTTTCGCCACATCCACGCCGGTGCTCTGGTTCAACGTCGTCTATGTCTCGGTGGCCGCGATCATCGCTGTTTTTGAACGCATCATGCCCTACGAGCCGACATGGCTTACAGCCGATGGCGAAACGTTCAACAATCTCGGCCACACGTTGCTGACAAAAGGTGTTGTGCAGATCGCAGCCGCGTTCGGCGCATCTTTTCCGATGCTGGTCGCCGTTTTCGCCCAGCCATTCTTCGGATCGCAGCCGCATATCTGGCCGCAACATTGGTCGATGCTGTCCCAGGTCGTTTTGGGCCTCGTCATCGCCGAGTTCGGGCTCTACTCGGCGCACCGGCTGGCACATGAGCGGCTGGAGCTCTGGCGCTTCCATGCGCTGCATCACAGCGTCAGCCGGCTCTGGGTGCTCAATACCGGGCGCTTCCACGTCGTCGATTCCCTGCTGAAGGTGACGCTCAGCCAATTGCCACTCTATCTGCTGGGCGCTCCATTGCAGGTCTTTCTGTGGGTTGGTGCGACGACTGCCTTTGCCGGCCTGCTGACGCACTGCAATGTCGAGATGCGCACCGGCCCGCTCGACTGGATCTTCTCGACGCCGCGGCTGCACCGCTGGCACCATTCGAAGGATCTTGCGGAGGGAAACAGCAACTACGGTGAGAACATCGTGCTGTGGGATCACGTATTCGGCACCTACTTCAACCCTGATCGACCGTCGTCGACCGACATCGGTATCACCGGCAAGGTGTCGCGCAGCCTGCTCGGCCAACTGGTTCAACCCTTTTCCAGGAGCGGCGTGCGGCAGATCCTGGGGCGAAAGCCAGGCGTCGACTGAGGCGCCGTTATCTGCGAGCCCGCCGCAACCCTCAGGCGGGCAGGGCGCCGGCAAGCTCTGCCGTGGCCGGACGGCGGGCGCTGTCCGACACGAAGAAGCGCTGGCGATACTCGCGCGGCGAGAGGCCGAGAATCTTGCGGAAGATCTTGCGATAGGCGTTGGTGTCGTCATACCCGCTTTGCCAGGCGACCTGCTCGATCGACATGTGCGAGCGCTCGAGAAGATCGCGCGACTTGGCGATTCTCAGCCGCTGGCAATATTCGGTGGGGTTGAGGCCGGTCGCCTTCTGAAAGCGCCTGAGGAACGTGCGCTCGCCGAGGCCGGCGCGATCGGCCATCGTTTGCAGCGTCACGCCCTTGGTGCTGGCGCCGTGCAGCCAGTGCTGGATCTTCAGGATGATGCTGTCGCCATGGTCGAGCTTGGGCGCAAAAACGCTGTAGTAGCTCTGTTCGCGGGCGCCGGGATCGATAATCATGAAGCGGGCGGTTGCCAGCATCACGTCCGTTCCGAGAAACCGGTCCACGAGTTTCAGCCCCAGGTCGATCCAGGCCATCATGCCGCCGGCGGTGAGGATGTCGCCCTCGTCGATCAGCAGCTTGTCGGTGTCGATGCGCACGTCGGGGTAACGGTCGGCGATCAGATCCTGATGCGACCAGTGGGTGGTGATGGTGCGGCCGGCTGCAAGCCCCGACTCCGCCAGCAGATAGGCACCGCCGCACACGGAGCAGATGGTGGTGCCGGCGGCATGTTTTTCGCGCACGAAGGCGGGCAGCTGGCCCATGCGCCCGCCAACGGGCAACTCGGCGAGCGTCGGCGGCAGGATCAGCGCGACGAGACCGGAGGAGGGGCCGGGGTGGGTGTCGAGGGTCCTGGTGACGGAGCCATCCTCCTGTAGCTGCCAGTGGCTGATGCGGATGCGCGGCGCGTTGGCACCACCCTGTTCGCTTGCCTGCATGCAAGCCACCTGGAACATGTCGGTCAGCCCGTGGACGGCCGACTTCAGCGCACGCGGATAGACGACGATCCCGATCTCCGCCGGTTCGCTTTCAAGCGGCTTTGTCACTTTTGCCCCCATCGTTGTCAGCTTTGCCGGTCGAGAGGTTAGGACGGTCGTTCTATCAATTCAACCAGCGCTCCGGAACGGAGTGAGCCGAGCAACCAAGATCAAAGAGGGCAGGACAATGATTGAAGCACAGGCCGTTTCCGCAACTTCCGCAGCAGTCTCCACCGGCCTTTCGCGCCGCACCGTTCTTTCGGCAGCCTTTGGCGCTGCAGCCACCGCCGCTGCCGCCCCGGCCGTCATTCGTCCGGCGCAGGCCGAAACCAACAACACAACCCAGACACCGGGAGCAACCACCATGGGCAGCCGCATCACCACGCGCGATGGCGTCGAGATCTACTACAAGGACTGGGGTTCGAAGGATGGCCCGGTGGTCGTGCTCAGCCACGGCTGGCCGCTTTCGTCGGACAGCTGGGAGGCGCAGGCCTTCCACCTCGCCAATAACGGCTTTCGCGTCATCACCCATGACCGCCGCGGCCATGGTCGCTCCTCCCAGCCCTGGGACGGCAACGACATGGATCACTATGCCGACGATCTCGCCGACCTCATCAATGCGCTCGACCTGAACGACATTTTCCTTGCCGGATTCTCCACCGGCGGCGGCGAAATCACCCGCTATATCGGCCGGCATGGCACGGGCCGTGTGGCCAAGGCCGGGCTGATCTCGGCGGTGCCGCCGCTTATGGTGAAGACCGACAAGAACCCCGGCGGCCTGCCGAAGGACGTGTTCGACGGGCTGCAGGCGGCGAGCCTCAAGGATCGGTCCAAGCTCTATCGCGATATCGCCTCCGGCCCGTTCTTCGGTTTCAACCGGCCCGGTGCCACGACCTCGCAGGGCATGATCGACAGTTTCTGGCTGCAGGGCATGATGGGCGGGCACAAGAACACCTACGATTCCATCGTCGCCTTCTCGCAGACCGATTTTACCGAGGACCTGAAGCGGTTCGACGTGCCGACGCTGATCATCCATGGCGACGACGACCAGATCGTGCCGATCGATGCGGCGGCCCGTGCCTCGAAGCAGCTGGTGCCGAGCGCGATCCTCAAGGTCTATCCCGGCGCGCCGCATGGCATCACCGACACCCATAAGGATCAGCTCAACGCCGACCTGCTCGAATTCGCCCGGTCTTGACCCTTTTCGGCCGGTGCCGCCGCAAGCGCCACTGGCCGTATGCTTTTCCTCGAAAACAGAAGGAACCGATCCCATGACCCGCACCGACGACAAGACCTCGAGCCTCGACCGCCGTACCTTTCTCGCCGGCTCGGCGGCGGGCGCTGCCCTGCCGCTGCTGCCGAAGGGCGTCTATGCCGCCGACATCCACCGGTTCAACCATGGCAAGTTCGATATCGCCGTCGTCAGCGACGGCTTCCTGACATTGCCGGTCGGCATCGTCTTGCCGGACGCAGCACCTGAAGAACGCGACGGCATCATGCGTCGGCTCGGCGGCACGCCGGAAGGTGCGCCCTTCCACACCAACATTCCGTTCATCCGCACCGGCAGCGACCTGATCGTCGTCGACAACGGATCTGGCGGCAATTTCCAGGCAAGTGCGGGCAAGCTTGCGGCCAATCTGGCAACGGCCGGCATCGATCCGGCCGACGTGACCAAGGTGGTCTTCACGCATGTGCATCCGGATCATGCAGGCGGCACGATCGGGACAGATGGCAAGCTCACCTTTCCCAATGCGCAGTATTTCGTCTCGGAGCGTGAATGGGCGTTCTGGACGAACCCCGACTACGAAAAGGCCATGCCGAAAGTGCTGCATGGTTTTGCCCGCGGCGCGCAGCGCGATCTCTTCGCGGTCAGGGAGCGGCTGACGCTGGTGAAGCCCGGCGACGAGATTGTCAGCGGCATGCAGGTGCTCGACACGCGCGGCCACACCCCCGGCCATATCTCGCTGGAACTCGAAGGTGGCGATGGGCTGGTGATCTCAGGCGATGCGGCGACGAGCAACATCGTCTTCTTCGAACACCCGGACTGGCACTTCGGCTTTGATACCGATCCGGACCTGGCGCTGAAGACCCGCAAGATGCTGATCGACCGGGCGGCAAGCGAAAAGCTGACGCTGCTCGGCTACCACTGGAGCTATCCGGGTATCGGCCGGGCAGAGCGGAACGGCGCGGCCTATCGTTTCGTCTCCGGGACGTAAGGGCAAGTTTGGTTGGCGCCAAACGTCCCTCGTTCCTCAGCACGTCACAGGAATCAAGTCCGCCCAAGTCTTTGGGTTTAAATAGGTTATCTGACCCGACAGATGTCGGGTCGCTGGATTACGGCACGGGGCCGGAATGAGGGTGGGGATGCTTCGGCACGCAAAGCGGCCGGTTCGATTGCGAGAGCCCAAGGACGGCGTCACCTGCGTGGCGCCGTCCTTGTCGTATCAATACGCAAGCTCGCTATCCTTGATGTCGCTGATCGGCGACAGCATGTCGAGCGCCAGGGGGCGGAGCGCACCACTTGCGGCGGTGATGCGCGGCCAGTCGGGATTGGTGAGCGCGCCGCGGCCGAGCGCGATCATGTTGGCGCCGGCGTCCAGCACCTGTTCGGCCCTGATGATGTCGTGCAGGCCGCCATTGGCGATGACGAACAGATCCGGCGCATGCTGGCGGGCCAGCGCTACCAGCGACTTTCCGGTCTCCGAAAAGGCCGGTTGCCAGGCTTCGAACTCGGTCAGGTGCACGAAGTCGGCGGCGCTTTCGGCCAAGGCCTTGAAGACCACCGCTGCACCTTCTTCGCCCTCCGCCCATTTGTGCCTGAGATCGTTGACCTTGCCCTGGGAAAGCCTGAGGCCAACGGGTACCGCGTTGCCGACTGCGGCGCGAACAGCGTCGAGTACCGCGAGGCTGAGGCTGAGCCGCTTGCCGATGTCGCCGCCCCAGCGGTCCTGCCGCCGGTTGGTGTAATCGGTGAAGAACTGGTCGAGCAGATAGCCGTTGGCGCCATGGATCTCGACGCCGTCGAAGCCGGCGACCTCGATTGCAAGCCGCGCCGCCTGGGCGAAGCCTGCGATCGCCTCGGCGATATCCGCCTCGTCCATTTCGCGCGGCACGGCATAGAGACCCTCGCCGTGGTAGGAGACCATCTGCTGGCCTCTCGGCTCAAGGGCAGACGGGCCGACCGTGTCGCCGCGATAGCCATTGCCCTGGGCAAGCGCGCCGCCATGCATCAGCTGGGCGAAGATCCGCCCGCCGGCCGCATGCACGGCATCGACGACCGATTTCCAGCCTTCCGCCTGTTGCCGGTCGGTCAGCCCCGGCTGGCCCTTGTAGGTCTGCGCATAGGCCTTGTCGGTGTAGATGCCTTCCGTGGTCAGCAGGCTGAACCCACCCCGCGCGAAACGCTCGTAGTAGCGCAGCATGCGTTCGGTCGGCACGCCCTCGGCGGTGGCGCTGATGCGGGTCATCGGCGCGACGGACAGCCTGTTGGCAAAGGCCAGGCCCTTGAGTGTTGTTGCTGATAGCACCGACGAGGCGACTGCGGCGTGCACGGTCATCTCAACGCTCCCCGGTGAGCGCGACCGCCTCGATCTCGATCATCGCCTTCGGCGAATAGAGCGAGGAGACCTCGATGATGCTGTCGGCGGGATAGGGGGCCGAAAACCACTTGCGGCGCAGCTCGACGATCTTTGCGAAGTTTTCCATCGAGCGCAGGAAGATCGTCACCTTCACCACCTTGGACAGGCTGGAGCCGGCGGCGACGAGCACACGGTCGAGATTACGGAAGGCCTGCTCGGCCTGGCGGTCGAAATCGTCCTCGCCGACGATTTCGCCATCGTCGCCGATGGCGGCCTGGCCGGAGACGAAGACGAAGCCATTGGCCTTGATCGCCTGCGACAGCAGAAACGGCGCATAGGGATCCGGCTTGGTGATGACCTGTTCGAGAAACATGGCGTGTTGCCTCATGCTTGAGTTTTTCTCAGCTTGGCGTCATTGCCTTGGCTGTTGAGACCAATATGATGTGGCCTAACGCGGCTGACAAAAGACGATTTTTCAGCCGATGGATGAATTCAGTTCATGTATAGGGTGTCATGAGGAAATTGCCGCCACTCGGTTCATTGCGGGTTTTCGAGGCGGCTGCCCGCCGGCTGAGTTTCAAGCATGCGGCCGAGGAGCTGAACGTTTCGGCGACCGCGGTCAGCCACCAGATCCGGCAGCTTGAGGAGATGCTGGAGGTTAAGCTCTTCGAGCGTGAGACACGGCAGGTGCATCTCACCGCCGCAGGCAAGGCGTTGTTTCCGGTGCTGCGCGATGGTCTGGATCGTTTCGAGCAGGCGATTGCCGATGTGCGCCGCCAGGAGGCGGGCAAGGTCGCGCGCCTGACCTCCACCGTTGCCTTCGTCGCCAAAAGGCTTGCGCCGCTTGCCGGTTCGTTCCGCGAAGCCTATCCCGAATGGACACTGCGGCTCGATGCCTCGAACCGCACGGTCGACCTCGAGGCGGATGCGGATGCGGCGATCCGGCTAGGCGGCGGTCACTATCCGGGGCTCGTTACCGAGGCATTGTTTGCCGATCGTTTTGCGCCCGTCTGCACACCGAGGCTGGCGCCGACCGGCCTGGCCGATCTCAAACTGGCAACGCTCATTCACTTCGATTGGGGCCCCGCACGCCGCAACGATCATCGCGCGCCCGTCTGGCGGCATTGGCTGGAGCGCGCGGGTGCATCCGATGTCGATGCCGGCGCGCGACTATCCTTTACCGATGAGATACATGCCGTCCAGGCGGCGGTTGCCGGGCAGGGCATCGCGCTCCTGAGCCTGACGCTCGTTGCGCAGGAGCTTGCCTCCGGCATTCTCGTCCAGCCTTTCGAGCTGACGCTGGACGGCGACCGCTATGACCTTGTCTACAGCCCACGCATGGCCGAGCGGCCCGCGACCCGCGTGCTTCGCGATTGGGTACACGCGCAGTTTAACGGCGTCGACGCGACACCTTCTGACGCTCAGTCGAAGTCGCCGAAGACGTCGTAGTTTCTCCAGCGGCGGCTGACGAGGCGCAGCGAGCGATCCGGCTGGATGACATAGGTTTCAAACACCTGGCGACCGAACTGGTCGCGGAACTGGTGCGGCACGATGCTGCCGATCGGCGACTTGGTCAGCTTGGTGCGCGGCTGGCCGCCGTAGGTGATGCTGCCCGGGATGGGCTCGAGGTTCGGCGAGTAGCCGTAGGTCTGGACGCCGGTCGTGCAGCCGCTCAGCAGCGTGACGACGGCAAGGGCGGCAAGGGCGTGTTTCATGTCGACGATCCTCGATATAGCGGGCCTCGATGATGCGGGAAGTGGCGTGAATTTCTGCCCGATGCCATGCGCGACTCCCAGATGACGCGATTTATTCCGGCTTGCGCGTGCGCTTGTCCAACATCTTTCTCTAAAGTGTAGCGCGCCAAAGGAAATTTCCAAGTTCGGGCCGCGCGAATAGCGGCGATGCGGATCTGCTGGCTGCCGGATCTAGGCCTCCGCGCGCCGCCTCGGCTTTTCTTCGTGGGCAAGGCCGTCACGCAGGCGCTGAACCTTTTCGTTGAGCGCCACCATTTCCGGTACGGTGAAACCCGAACGGGCGAGCAGCGTATCGGTGAGGCAGGCGGTCTTGGGGTGCAGCTCCTTGCCCTTCTGCGTCAGAAACACCTCGACCAGCCGCTCGTCGGCTGTGCTCCTTCGCCGGGAAAGGAAGCCGGCCGTCTCGAGGCGCTTGACGGCCGGCGTAATCGTGCTCGGCTCCAGCCCCAGCCGCTCGGCAATCGCCGATATGCTGAGCCCGTCCTGTTCCCACAGCGCGCTCACGGCCAGATACTGCGTGTAGGTGACGCCGAGCGCATCGAGCATCGGCTTATAGGCGCGATTGATGGCGAGCGCCGTCGAATAGATCGAGAAGCAGAGCTGGCTGTCGAGCGGCAGCGGTTTGGGTTCGGGCATGGTCGTCTCCAATTTATATTGCCGGCTTTTCATGACCTTAGCACGGAAACCATTATCGCGATAACGAAAATGCTGGACAGCGTTCGAGCGGAGGCGTATTTAATGATTATTGCGATAAAGAATATCGCGCTAATCAATTAAGGAGTTGCGCACATGTTGAAGAAATCTCTGCTTGCCGCTGCCGCCTCGCTCGCCCTGTTTGCCGCCGGCACCACCGCATCCGCTGCCGAACAGGGGGCAAAGAATGTTGTCCTCGTTCATGGCGCCTTTGCCGATGGCACCGGATGGAGAGGGGTCTATGACATCCTGAAGAAGGACGGCTACACCGTCAGCATCGTCCAGAACACGACGACGTCGCTTGCAGCCGACGTCGCGGCCACCAAACAGGCGATCGACAAGCTCGACGGGCCGGTCGTATTGGTCGGCCATTCCTATGGCGGCGTCGTCATCAGCGAGGCCGGCACCGATGAGAAGGTCCAGTCCGTCGTCTACATCGCCGCCTTCGCGCCGGATAAGGGTGAGTCCGTCTCGTCGCTGATCGCCAACCCGCCGGCAGGCGCGCCGGTGCCGCCGATCCTGCCGCCGGTCGACGGCTTCCTCTTCCTCGACAAGGCAAAGTTTGCAGCCTCCTTTGCCGCCGACGTCGATGCCGAGACCGCGGCCTTCATGGCCGATTCCCAGGTTCCCTGGAACGTCGCGGCCCTGACGGGCGCCGTCACCGCGCCGGCATGGAAGGTCAAGCCGAGCTACTACCTGGTTGCGGGCGACGATCGCATGATCCCGCCGGCGGCCCAGCAAATGATGGCCAAGCGCGCCGGCGCGACCGTCGTCGAAGTGCCCGGCAGCCACGCGATCTATGTCTCCAATCCGAAGGCTGTCGCCGATCTCATCGAAAAGGCGGCGCAAACCGCTCAGTGAGGGCAGACATTCGAGCCATTCAGGCAAACAATTCGAGGCCCGGAAGAGCGATCTTCCGGGCCTGCGACTGCCGAGGTCTTCGGCAATCGCCTGTTTGACCGCGCCCCATCCCGATCTCCCTCGTTCCGGCCTTGTTCCTGAAACCAGCGACCTGACGTCGGTCAGGTCAAAAAGTCTTTCAGCCCAAGGACTTGGGCTTGCTGGATTCCTGTGATAGGCACAGGAATGAGGAGAGCTTGGCGAATGTGGAGCCTTTCGACGTCGATAACGCCGGTTTGACGGAAGCCCCATCCCGATCTCCCTCATTCCGGCCTTGTGCCTGAGACCAGCGACCTGACGTCGGTCGGGTCAAGGAACCCCTCGGCCCAAGGACTTGGGCTTGCTCGCCTTTCCCCGGACAGGTACGGGAAACGAGGCAGGTCTTGGCGATGACGCGCAACCGTTTCACGCTCATACCCAGATTTGTCGCCGGTGCGAATTCCGATTTGGCAAAACATGCGGTAGGTCTTGGCTGAACTTCCTGTCGGATCGCGCGTTAGGCTCGTGCGCCGATCGCGTGCGTCGCCTGCCAGACCTTCCTTCCAGTCCCTATGCCAGATCCAGGTATTGCATGACCGCCGAACAGTCTCTCGCGTTTATCGTCATCGGCGCCATGATGGCCTTCTTCATCTGGGGGCGGTTTCGATACGACGTGATCGCCTGTTCCGCGCTGATGCTCGCGGTTGCCGTCGGCATCGTCCCCTATGATCACGCCTTCGACGGCTTCAGTGACGATATCGTCATCATCGTCGGCAGCGCCCTCATCGTCAGTGCCGGCGTGGCGCGCTCGGGCATCGTCGATGCGGCAATCCAGCGGTTTCTGCCCAATATCTCGTCGGTGCGGGCGCAGCTGGCGCTGCTGGTGATCACGGTCACGGTTCTTTCCGCCTTCATCAAGAATATCGGGGCGCTCGCGATCATGATCCCGGTCGCCTTCCAGTTTGCCCGCCGCTCGGGCGTCACGCCCTCGGTCTTCCTGATGCCGATGGCCTTCGGTTCGCTGATCGGCGGGCTGATGACCCAGGTCGGGACCTCGCCCAACATCGTCGTTTCGCGCGTACGCCAGGAACTGACGGGCGAGAGTTTCACCATGTTCGATTTCACGCCCGTCGGCGCCACGCTTGCCGTCGTCGGCGTCGTCTTCCTGCTGTTTGCCTATAGGCTCGTGCCGCAGCGCACGAGCCAGCACGTCTCGATGCAGGCGGCAATCGAGATCACCGACTATACGTCCGAGGCCGTGGTCGCCGCCGGCTCTCCCGTCATCGGCAAGTCGCTGAGCCAGCTGGTCAAGATCGGCGATGGCGGCGCCGCCGTCATCGGCGTGTTCCGGCGCGGCCTGCATGTGGCACCCTTGCCCGACATCAAGCTCGAGGCGGAAGACGTGCTGCTGCTCGAGGGCGGGCCGGATGCGCTCGACCGCATCGTCTCGCAGGCCAAGCTGAAGATCTCCGGCAACCGCTCGCCCTCGTCGAGCGAGAAGACCGGTGCCGAGATCGAGGCGGTGGAGGCGGTGATCGGCAGCGGCTCGCCGCTCGAAGGCATGACAGCGCAGCGCCTGGCGCTGTTCAACAACCACAACATCAACCTGCTCGCCGTCAGCCGCCAGGGCGAGCGGCTGAAGCAGCGGCTCGGCAGCATCCGCCTGAGGGCGGGCGACATCGTCGTGCTGCAGGGCGCGCGGCGCGAGTTGCCGTCGTTTCTGCAGGATTTCGGCTGCCTGCCGCTCGCCCAGCGCGAGATCCTGCTCGGCACCATCCGCAAGGCGACGTTGCCGCTTCTTGTCCTGGCGGCCGCCATGGGCTCGACCGCGCTCGGCCTGGTGCCGATCCCTATCGCCTTCTTCGCTGCAGCCCTTGCCATGGTCATTTTCCGCATCATTCCGCTGCGCGACGTCTACCGCTCGGTCGACGGGCCGATCCTTGTGATGCTGGCAGCGCTGATCCCGGTCAGTGACTCCTTGCGCACCACCGGTGGAACCGACGTCATTGCCAGCTGGCTCGGCACGGTTGCGACCGGCCTGCCGCCGGCCGGCGCCCTGACGCTGATCCTGCTGGCTGCCATGGCGGTGACGCCGTTTCTCAACAATGCCGCGACCGTGCTGGTGATGGCGCCGATCGCCGCGAGCTTTGCGACCGCGCTCGGCTATCGGCCGGAGGCGTTCCTGATGGCGGTCGCCATCGGCGCCGGCTGCGACTTCCTGACCCCGATCGGCCACCAGTGCAACACGCTGGTCATGGGGCCGGGTGGCTATCGTTTCAGCGACTATCCGCGCCTCGGCCTGCCGCTCTCGATCGTGATCGTCATCGTCAGCATCCCGACGCTGATGCTGGTCTGGCCCTTGCGCTAGAGGCGCTGAAGCCGGGCCCCCACAAGCGGCGCGCGTGCATGCGCGGGTTGCTGGCGCTCGCAGAGAGTGCGTTTAAGGTGTACAAGGGAGCGCGCGGCGCCGATCCGCCGCAAGCTGGCAGATCCGAAACGACTGATGGCAAGGAGACGACATGAGCCCCCAGCCCACCGGCCACCTCAGTGGCAACGATCTGATCCTGACGCGCAGGTTTCGCGCCCCGGTCGCCGACGTCTGGCGGAGCGTGACGAAGTCCGAGAACACCGCGCTCTGGTTCGGTCGCTGGGAAGGCGAGGCCGGCCCCGGCAAGACCGTGCGGCTGCAACTGCTCCATGAGAAGGGCCAGCCCTTTGCCAATGTCGCGATCGAGGAGTGCGAGGCGCCACACCGGCTGGTGGTCGCCATGAAGGACGACTTCGGCGACTGGCGCATGGAGCTGACGTTTACGCAGGCCGGCGACGAGACGGAGCTGCGCCTGGTGCAGCGCCTGAGCGACGCCAAGCTCGCCGGCGATGTCGGACCCGGCTGGGAATACTATCTCGACATGCTGGTCGCTGCGCGTGAGGGCAAGCCGCTGCCGTCCTTCGACGATTATTACCCGGCGCAGAAGGCGCATTATCTGAGCGGCACCTAACGCCCATCCGGAAATACCGACGCGGTCTTGCGTGCCTGATGTGGAGCGGGCGGGTGGGATAGTGCGCCTCGCATGGCGACAACAGTGGCCTCTGCCTATGCGAGAACGGTGACGAGAACTGCGCCCCAGAGCGCCAGCAGCACGTTGCCGATGGCATAGCCGAGGCCGTAGCCGAGGGTGGGGACCTGGCTTCCGGCTGCTTCCTGCACGGCGGCGAGCGCCGGGGCCGAGGTGCCGGCGCCGCAGCAGGTGCCGGCGAGCACGCCCTCGTTCATCCGGAAGACCCATCGGCCGAGCGCGAGGGCGGCCACGTGCGAGATCACGCAGATCAGCGCGCTGGCGACGACCAGCGCCGGGCCGGACTGCACGAGACCTGCGACGAAACTCGGCCCCGCCGAAATGCCGACGCAGGCGATGAAGGCGCAGAGCCCGACACTATCGAAGAACCACAGCGTTGCCTCCGGCACGAAGCCGAAGGTGCGCCGCGTCGAGCGCAGCCAGCCGGCGACGAGGCCGGCAATCAGCACGCCGACGGCGACGCCGAGGCCGATTTCAAGCGCGCCCAGTTTCAGTGCGGGAATGCCGATCAGACCGCCGAGAAAAATGAAGACGCCGACGAAAACCATGTCGGTCGCGGTCGTCTCGCGATCGGCGTAGCCGAGCAAGGCGGCGGCATCCTCGACATGGCGCCTTGCGCCGGCGATGGACATCACGTCGCCGCGCCTGACCGTCAGCCCGGGAAAGATCGGGATCTTCTGGCCGGCGCGAAGGATCCCGCGCAGGAAGACGGAGCGCGCTTCAGGCCGCTGGTTCAGCTCCCACAGGCGTCTGCCCGCGACCTCCTTGTTCGTCACCACGACGTCGAGGACCTCGACGGGGATATCGAGCAACTCGCGATCGTCGATCTCTGTGCCGATCCGGTCGGCATATTCGACCAGAAAACCGCGAAGCCCGGCAACGGCAATGACGTCGCCGGCGTAGAGGCGCTCCTTGGGCGCCGGGGTGATGATCTCGGTACCGCGCCTGATCTGTTCGATATAGGCCTTCTGCCGCTCGGGAACGCGTGCCTCGGCCTCCTGCACGGTGAGGCCGACGAGATTGTCGCCAACGACGAAGGCGCGCGCCTCGATCTCGCGGCGGGCGCTGTTGCCGGTGTCGTTCGGAGTGATGTTGAGCTCGGCTTCGAGTTCGGCGCAGGCCTCCTTCAGGCTGCGGCCGAACATGCGGGGCGCGAGCTGCGACTGCACGAGGATGGCGCTGACGACGCCGACGAGGTAGGCGACGGCAAAGCCGGTCGCGATGGCGGATTCGAACTGGCTGGCGGCCTCCGGCGTCGGCGCGGTCTTGCGGAACGTGTCGATGGCGACGCCGACCGTTGCCGATTCCGTCGCACCGCCGGCAAGCACGCCGGCCGCCGTGCCGAGGTCGAAGCCGAAGAAGATCGACAGCACGATCGCGGTTGCGAGCGCCACCACGCAGAGCGTCACCGTGACGGCGATTTGCGGCAGCGCGTCGGCGTTCAGGCTCTGGAAGAACTGTGGCCCGGTGCGATAGCCGATGGCGAAGAGGAAGAGCAGGAAGAACGCCTGCTTGACGTCATTGGAGAGCACGGCGCCGGTCTGGCCGATCAACACGCCGGCAAGCAGACATCCGGTAACGGCGCCGATCGTGACGCCGGCGATGGTGATCTTGCCGACCGCATAGCCGATGCCGAGCGCCAGGAACAGGGCGAGTTCCGGATGAGCCCGCAGAATGCTGAACGCCTGTTCGACCACGTGACGATCCTTCGATGTTGCGCGCCTGAGGCTGGTGGGCCGCGCGCCGAATGGGGATGGGCATTCCACGGTATGGGTCGCCTGCAGCCCGCGACAGGTTTTCGGTCGCGCGGGAACGCGGTCGACGAAACGAGGCTTTCAAGCGAGGTGGGGAGGCGACGACGCCGGCCACCTCCCGGCGGCCGGCGTCGTCGTGCGATCAACTGATCGGAAGACCCTTCGACGCCCGGTAGGCCTGAACGTAACCACGCGCCACGGAGCGCACGGCACTGCCGATCTGGGTATAGGCATCGTCGTTGAGGTTGGCGAAGGAGACGCGCGCCGACCAGTTCGGAGCATCGAAACCCGAACCGTTCAAGAGAACGATGCCGTAGTCCTCGGCCAGCCGGAAGGGGATGTCGAGCGGGTGGATGTTCTCCTTGACCCAGTCGACGACGTCCTGGCCGACATATTTGCGCAGCCAGAACTCGAAATCGATGATCCCGTAATAGTGGTCGAAATAGATGCCGGGGTTCGATTCGATGCCCATGCCGTCGACCAGGTTGCGGAACCGCTTGGTGCAGATCGCGATGCAGGCCTTCTGGTAGAGCTTGTCGACATCCTGCAGTTCGACCAGGCTGAACAGCGACATCATCACCTGCTGCGGCAGCGAGAGGCCGGCGGTGTGGTTGAGCGCCACGTCGCGGCTGTCGGCGACGATGCGGTCGATGAACTTGACGGCGCGCGGCGTCTGCGTCATCGCCTTGTAGCGCTTTTCCAGGACCTTCTGCAGCGGCTCGGGATGCGCCTTGATCATCTTGTCGAAGATGTTGTCCTGGGCAACCGCGATCACGCCCAGCCGCCAGCCGGTGCAACCGAAGTATTTCGAGTAGGAGTAGACGCCGATGGTGTTGTGCGGCAGGTGGCCGAGCAGCGACTGGAAGCCGGGCACGAAGGTGCCGTAGACGTCATCGGTCAGGATCATCAGATCCGGCCGCTTGGTGTTGACGAAGTTGACAAGGCGCCCGATCGTATCGGGATCGAGTGCGGCGGCAGACGGGTTGCCCGGGTTGACCAGGAACAACGCCTTCACCTTGGGGTCTTCCAGCGCCTTGATGTCTTCGTCGGTAAACTGGAACCGGTCCTCCTGCTCCGCGCTCATATGCACGGTCTTGAGGTCGTAATCCTCCAGTTCCGGCATTTCGAGATAGGGCGTGAAGATCGGCGTGCCGAGCGCGATCGTGTCGCCGGCGTTGAGCAGGCGCGCGTTCTTCAGCGCCTTGAAGATGTAGCACATGGCGGCGGTGCCGCCCTCGACCGGATAGAGGTCGAATTTCGCGTCGGGCCTGAAGCCCGCGCACATCGCCCACATCAGGTATTCGTGGGTGATCCTCTCATTGTGGTAGAGCGCCCGGTCGGGAACGGGGTAGTTGTCGCCGATGATGCTGTCGGTGAGCTCGTGCACGAAGGCGTCCGCGTCGAAGTTGAAGGCGCGGATGGCGTATTCGACGGCATCGGAAAGCGTCTTGGCCGGCAGTTCGCCGTCGTCTTCCTCGTCCCAGTGGGCGGCCATCTGGAGCTGCTTCTTGATCCACTTCTGGAACCGTTGATAGGCGCCGTCGCGCGCCGGCATGCCGGCCACGCCGGCTTTCGGATCAAAGGAGGTGCGCTTGGCCTCGGTGATGGCGAACTGGCCGAGCAGGAAGAACGCTTCACGCGCCCTGGTCGCCGTCCAGTTGGGGTTGCCGCGGCCGGCATTGAGGAATGCCTTGGCGGATTTTTCGGCGTTCGTCCTGGCGAGCTTGATCAGCTCGTCCTTGATCTCGAACGGGCTGAGCTCGGATAGACTGTCGTAGAATTTTCTGTCCAACATGAATCACACTCCCCTAATCGAAGTTGTCTTGTGTCTTTGAACGTTTGTCTCGAACTCATGGCCCGCCTGACGGAGCCAGCATGATGACGATGACCAGGCCGAAGATGGTCAGAAGTGTATTGCCGATGGCATAGGGCATGCCGTAGCCAAGTGCCGGCACCTTGCTCTTGGCAGCCTCCTGGATCATGCCGAGCGCGGCCGTCGTCGTGCGCACGCCGGCACAGGCGCCAAACAGGATCGCCGGATGGAAGCGGAACACGTAGTGGCCGAGCAGCACCGAGGCGATCATCGGTACGGAGGTCGCCACGATGCCCCAGATCAGGAGGGATATGCCGACTTCCTGCAAGCCGGCGACGAAGCCGGGGCCGGCGCCGATGCCGACGACGGCGATGAAGATGTTGAGGCCCAGCGTATTGAGGAGCCAGAGGGCGGGGCTCGGAATGCGGCCGAAGGCAGGGTAGGTGGTGCGCAGCCACCCAAGGACGAGGCCGGCAAGCAGCGCGCCGCCCGAGGTCGAAAGGCCGATCGGTATGCCGCCGATGGTGATCGTGAGGGCGCCGATCATGGCGCCGACGAAGAGACCCCAGCCGAGGAAGGCGATGTCGGTGGTCTCGACCGGGCGATCGGCAAAGCCCAGCGCCTTGATCGCCGCTTCGACATGGGCCTTGGCGCCGCCGATGGTGACGATGTCGCCCCGTTCGACGGTCGTTCCCGGCAGCACCGGGATCTCGACCAGCGAGCGAACGATCTTGCGGGCGTAGACGCCGCGCGCCCAGTCCATGGTGCTGACTTCGGCAAGCGTCTTGCCGGCAAGCGCCTTGCTCGTCACGTAGACGTCGAGCACCTCGGCCTCGGCGTTGAGCAGTTCCTTGTCCTCGACCTCGAGGAGCTTGGAATCGAGGTGTTCGACGAGCAGGGCGCGCCGGCCCGAGAAGGCGACGACGTCGCCCGGCTGCAGCACGGTGTTGCCGTCCGCCTCGATGATCTGGCCGCCGCGACGCACGCGCTCGACGAAGACGCGGATGCCGGGCAGCAGGTTCCTGACCGGCGTTCCCGTGAGCCCGCTCGCCTCGTCGACGCGATAGGCCCTCAGGCCGAAATCGTGATAGGCGTGGGTGATCCCCGGTTCGCTCGCCACGGTGCCGCCACCGAGCTTTGCCTCATACTCCCGGCAGGCGGCCGGCAGGTCGATGCCGAGCATCTTGGGCCCGAGCTGGGCCAGGATGATGGCCGAGCCGATCGTGCCCCAGATGTAGGTGACCGCATAGGCGATCGGGATCTGGTCGGTATAGGTCTTGGCCTGTTCGGGCGTCAGCCCCATCGCGTTGATCTGGTCGCTGGCAACGCCGATCGCCGCCGAAATCGTCTGCGAACCCGCATACATGCCGGCGCCGTAGCCAAGCGGCAGGCCGGCAACGAGCGCGCACAGATAGGGCACGATCAGGCACAGCACGAGGACCGAAAGCGCAAAGAGGATCTGTTTCGGCCCATCCGTGCTCAGGCCGCGAACGAATTGCGGGCCGACGCCGTAGCCGACGGCAAACAGGAAGAGGAGGAACAGGGTCGACTTCAGGTCGCCCGAAACCTGGATCCCCAGCTGTCCGATGACGACGCCGGCCAGAAGCGTGGCCGTGACATTTCCGAGATTGAACCCGGCGATCTTGATCGGACCGATCAGAAAGCCGATGCCGAGCGCCAGAAAAACGGCGACCGGCGGATAGGTACGCAGGGTATCAACAAAAAAGTCTATCGGATTCACCGTCATCCCCTTCAAGAAACTCGTCGTATTCGGGAGGTACGCGGACAGGCTGGATGCTACGTCGCAGGCGCATTCGTTTCGCTGCCGCGCGATCTCGGGCAAGCTCGGCCCACGTCGTTGCGCGTCTGCTGATGCACGGTCTTTTCACCTGGAAGCACATCACTGATTGTGGCTGTCTTCAAGTACGTAACAGTAACGGACGACGTTACCGGGGAGGCGGGCGGCGCACAGCCAGAACGGTCGGCAAGTCCCGCCGTCGTTATCTCTTCGTCGGGCCACGACGTGATGCGGCGCCGCGCTGAGCGTCGGCTGCTCTTGTCGTTCATCCCGCCGATCGCCTGGACGTAACCTTCGTCGGTTCACGTTAGGGAAGCCCGAGCCTTTCGTCGTCAGGGTGAGGCGTGCCGGCTTGGCATGGCGGCCCGACCGAGCGTCGACATTATCCCGACAAAGGCATTTTAGGCTTGCGCATCGTAATGATATTACATAACCAATCTGCATGAAAATATGCCGCATGTTGATAGGCCCGAGCCGATCCGTCCCGCCGGTTGTCACCTCCGTCGAAGTGTGCGACGAAGGGCGTGATGGTGCTGCGAGCGCGACAATGCGCAAGCGGCTGAAAAGGGAACACGGAGCGGACGACCCAATAGGGGCCGAAACCGTGGCTGCCCCCGCAACTGTGAGCGGAAAGCGCATTCACACCCTGTCACTGGCGTTAAGCCGGGAAGACGTGGATGCGCAGAGACCCGCGAGCCAGGAGACCTGCCATCGAACCGATCAACCACAACGGACGGGGTGTTCCGATGGACAAGAACTGGTTTTTGCGCGACGGCCATCCGTCATCACATCGCTATGCCACATTCTCTCCGGCTCGCTCCGGCGGAGAGCAAGCATGGCGACACCGGCATCCCGACAGCACAAGATAACGGTCTGCACCGATTGCCGCTTCACCGGCGGCCCCTGCCGGCCGGGCGCGGATCTCATCCAGCGGCTGAACCGCAGCATCGCGGCCCTCGGCGCGCCGCTTGACCGGGATTTTTCCATTGCCGGCACAGTCTGCATGGCGGGCTGCACCAGGCCGTGCACCGTCGCCTTCCAGGCCACCGGAAAGGCGACCTATCTCTTCGGCGACATCTCGCCCGATGAGGATATCGACGATCTCGTCTCCTTTGCGACGACCTATGCCGGGCGCGATGACGGCATGACGCGGGCGGCCGAGCGGCCGCGCGGGCTTTCCGGCAAGACGCTGGCGCGCATTCCGGCAGCGCTGCTCGTCTCAGAAGACAGCGGCGGGCACTTCCAATGAGTGCGCACGGGGGGACGAGCCGATGAGTTGCACCGCAAGAGGGGCCGGCCTTCGGGTTCGCTGCCTTGACTGGGGCCCACGCCCGGACCTGAAGCTCGTCCGCGAGGTGGATTTTGCCATTGCGCCCGGCAGCCGGCTTGCCATTCTCGGCCCGAACGGTGCCGGCAAGACCTCGCTGTTGCGCTGCCTCTATCGCTCGGCCCGGCCGACGGCCGGCGTGGTCGAGGTCGATGGCGTCGACGTCTGGTCGATGACGGCGCGCGAGGCGGCCAGGATCATCGCCGTCGTGCTGCAGGAAATGCCGAGCGATTTTCCCTTCAGCGTGCGTGACGTGGTGATGATGGGCCGCATCCCCAGGCGCGAGGGCATGAGCGGCTGGACTGCCCGTGACCGCGAGACGGTGGCGCATGCGCTCGAGCATCTCGATCTGACCCAGCTTGCCGGGCGGCAATTCTCGACGCTTTCGGGCGGCGAGAAGCAGCGCGTGCTGATTGCCCGGGCGCTCGCCCAGGAGCCGCGCGTCATCATCCTCGACGAACCGACCAATCATCTCGACATCCGTCACCAGCTCGAAATCCTCGAGCTGCTCCAGACGCTGCAGCTGACGATCGTCACCACGCTGCACGACATCAACCTGGCCGCCGAATTCGCCACCGACGTGGCGATCCTGACGGAGGGCCGCATGACGGTCTTCGGCGCGCCGGAAGACGTGCTCAACCCGCAGGCACTTTCCTCCGCCTTCGGCGTCACCGCCACCGCGCACAGCAACGCCGTTACCAACGGCGCGCGTTTTTCCTTTTCACTCGCTCGACAGGAATTGATTTCATGAAGACACTTTTTGCCGGTTCAGCCCTTTTGCTGCTGACGCTCGCCGCCACGCCGGCGCTCGCCTATCCCGTCACCGTCAAGAGCTGCAATCGCGACGTGACCTTCGATGCAGCACCCAAGCGCGCCGTCTCCAACGACGTCAACCTCACCGAAATGATGCTGGCCCTGAAGCTGCAGGACCGCATGGTCGGCTATACCGGGGTCTCCGGCTGGAAGACACTGGATGAAAAGCTGCGCGAAGGCGTCAAGGCGCTGCCGGAGCTTTCGGAAAAATACCCGACCAAGGAAGTGCTGCTCAATGCGGATGCCGACTTCTACTTCGCCGGCTGGAACTACGGCATGAAGGTCGGCGGCGAGGTCACGCCGGACACGCTTCAGCCTTTCAAGATCAATGTCTACGAGCTGACCGAATCCTGCATCCACATCATGGCCAAGGGCAAGCCAACGATGGACGACATGTTCGTCGACCTGCTCAATCTCGGCCTGATCTTCGGCGTCGAGGACCAGGCCAAGGCGCTCGTCGACGGCTATCGCCGCGATCTCGACAAGATCACTGCGGATGTGGGTGCGATCGAGCGGCCGACGCGCGTCTTCGTCTATGATTCCGGCGAGGAGAAGCCGTTCACGTCGGGTCGTTTCGGCATACCCACAGCGATGATCGAGGCGGCCGGCGGCGTCAACGTCATGGACGACGTGGAGAAGAGCTGGACCGAGATTTCCTGGGAGCCGGTGATCGACAAGAACCCGGAGGTGGTGGTGATCGTCAACTACGGCGAGGTGACCGCCGAGCAGAAGATTGCCTTCATGAAAAGCAATCCCGCCTTCAAAGCCATCGATGCCGTCAAGAACGACCGCTTCGTGGTGCTCGACTATGTCGAGGCGACGCCCGGCCCGCGCAACATCGATGCCATCGCCCGCCTTGCCAAGGCGTTTCACGGGCAGGCGATGTAAGCGACCGGCTGGCGCAGGATCCCCAAGGTCGGCATCGACCCCGGGGATATCGACCTCGGGGATAACATGCGGGCGTGCGCGATGCGGCTCACGTCCGCCCCCTATCGGCAATCCAGGATCTGGGACAGACTGTGAAGATCACGACCGCCATTCTCGCGGCGCTGCTGTTGTTGTGCCTGACGATCACCGCCGCCGTCTCGCTCGGCTCGGCGCCCATCCCGGTTTCGACCGTCTGGTCGATCATCGCCTCGAAACTGTCTCCCGGCAGCGTCGAGGTCGCCTGGTCGGCGGGGCGCGAAAGCATCGTGTGGGACGTGCGACTGCCGCGCGTCGTGCTGGCCGGGCTGGTGGGGGCGGGGCTGGCGCTGACCGGCGCCGTGCTGCAGTCCGTCACCCGCAATCCGCTCGCAGACCCGCACCTGCTCGGCGTTTCCTCCGGCGGCGCTCTCGGCGCCATCATAGCGCTGCTGCATACCGGCCTCATCCTCGGCCTTGCCACGGTGCCGCTGTTTGCCTTTGCCGGGGCCCTTGTCGCCACCGCGCTTGTCGCATTGGTGACGCGGGTGCTCGGCAGCAATGCCGACAGGCTGGTGCTGTCGGGCGTGGCCGTCGCCTTCACCTTGACTTCGGTCGGCAACCTTATGATTTTCCTCGGAGATCCCCGTGCGGTGCACACAGTGATCTTCTGGATGCTCGGCGGTCTTGGGCTGGCGCAATGGCCGCATCTGATCTATCCCGCCGCGGTGCTTTGCGCCTGTCTCGGCTATCTGGTGCTGCGGGCGCGTGAGATCAACGCGCTCGCCATGGGCGACGAGACGGCGACGACGCTCGGCATTCCCGTGCGCCGGTTTCGCCTGGTGCTCTTCGTCGTCACTGCACTTCTGACCGGCGTGATGGTGGCGTTTTCGGGCGCGATCGGGTTCGTCGGCCTGATGGTGCCGCATTTCGTCCGGTTGTTTGCCGGCAGCGACAATGTCCGGGTCATCCCGCTTTCGGCCTTTGTCGGCGCCCTGGTGCTGATCTGGGCGGACCTGTTTTCCCGCGTCGTCATGGCGCCCGAGGACATGCCGATCGGCGTCGTCACCGGGCTCGTCGGCGGCATCGCCTTTATTGCCATTCTGAAGCAGCGCAAGGTGGTGTAAGGCAATCGGGATGGACACGGCGCGATTGCCGCCTATCTCATGGGGCATCTCCCCGGCGGCAATCGGATTACTTTAAGACATGAGGAGCGAATGACGTATCACGCTGAGGCCTGCACTCCGGATGAAGTCCTGAAATTCTGGTTCGAGGAATTGTCGCTCGACCACTGGTTCAAGCCGACGCGCGAGCTGGACGAGCATTGCTACCAGCGCTTCCAGGCGTCGCACCTGGCGCTCGCCAGGGAGATCGGCGATGTCTGGCGGGCGACGCCGGAAAACCGGCTGGCGGCGATCGTGCTTCTCGATCAGCTGCCGCGCAACATGTACAGGGGCACGCCGCTTGCCTTTGCCACCGACGGCCTGGCGCTCAGGGAGGCCAAGCTCGCCGTCGGCGCCGGTGCCGACATGGCGGTCAAGCCGGAGTGGCGGGCGTTCTTCTACATGCCGTTCGAGCATTCTGAGAACCTTGTCGACCAGACCATGGCGGTGAAGCTCTTCAACGAACTCGGCGATCCCATGTATATCGACTATGCGATCCGGCATCGCGAGGTGATCGAGCAGTTCGGACGCTTTCCGCATCGCAATGCCTTCGTCGGGCGGACATCGACGGCGGCGGAGCTCGCGTATCTGGCGCAGCCGGGTGCAGGATTCTGACGGTTTCTGAGGGCGCGAAGGCATGTTTTCCCATGCCTTTGCATCTTTCCGCCGTCTTTCGTATTCAAACCGCATTGTGACGACGGCTCCGGCGATTCCGCATCGGGGCCATCTCTGGGCTTTCGAGGGGTTTGAAATTGCATTTCGTGGGAAAGTTGCTCGCCGTTTCCGTCTGCCTGCTGTCGCTGGCCGGTGCCGGCGCCGTCGTGGCGCAAAACGCCCAGCCGGCGCAGACGACGCAACCTGCCGAGACCCCCGCAAAGGCACCGGCCCAGGCCGGCAATCAGCCCGCGCAAGGCAATGCCCAACCGGCTCAAGGTAGCACCCAGCCGGCGCAAGGCAGTGCCCAGCCCGCTCAGAACGCGCAACCGGCCGCCGACAACAAGGGTCAGCCGGCACCGGCCGCGCAGCAGCCCGCGACCGCCGCAGGCCAACCGGCGCAAACGCCTGCGACACCGGCGCAGCCGAGCGATGCGGTCAGTGCGGCCGAAGCCGGGCAGAGCCAGACCGCCGAGCAGCTTGCCACGGCTGCCAAGGAACTGAAGCGCCTGAAGGACCTGATCGCCAAGGCCAGCGACGACGATACCCTGCTTGCCGGATACAAGGTGGAGGTCGATGCCGTTGCCAAGCAGATCATCGCGACCTCGATCGCCACGCGTCCGCGGCTCGACGAGATCAAGGCGCGGCTCACCGAACTCGGCGATCCGCCGGGCGAGGGACAACCGCCCGAGGCCGACATCGTCACATCGGAACGCAAGCGGCTCCTGGCCGAGCGCGGCGAGATCAATGCGCTGACGGGCGAGGCTGAAAATCTCTCGGTCCAGGCGACCAAGCTGTCGAACGCGATCACGGCGACGCGGCGCGCGCTGTTTTCCAACACCTTGCTCAAGAATACCGACGTTTCGATCGAAATGTTCGACGAGGCTCTGTCGGCGACGATCAACGAGACCAAGGTCTTGTCGCGCAGCACGACGAGCTGGCTGACATTCGTGTGGAACTACAAGCGTATCCCGCTTCTGACCGCGCTGTTCCTGTCGATCTGCGCAGCCCTCATCTTCCTTGTCGGCAGCAATCGGCTGTTTTCACCCTATATCCATCACGACAAGTCCGATGAGGAGCCGAGCTATATGAGGCGCCTGTCGGTCGCCTTCTGGTCGACGCTCATTCCGACCCTGTCGACCGCTGCCTTTGCCGTCTCGAGCTTCCTGTTCCTGCGCAGTTTCAACGTGCTGCGCTCCGACATCACGCCGATCATCGCGATCGCGCTTGCGGTGACGGTCGTCGGGTTCTTCGTCACGACGCTTGCCAATGCGGTGTTGTCGCCGAAGGATTCGCGCTGGCGGCTGGTGCGGGTGTCCGATCGCGGCGCCAATGTCCTCCTGATCACCATCTTCGCCATGGCGCTGGTCAATGGGCTCGACTACATGTTCGGCGGCATCAGCGAGGCGCTCGGCTCGCCGGTGGTGCTGACCGTCGTCAAGAGCTTCATCGCCTCCGTCGTCATCGGTCTTATCATCATCGCTTCGGCCTGGATCAAGCCGACACTGAAGCGTGACGAGCCGTTCGACGCGCCGGGACATCCCTGGCCGCGCATCGTCTCGATCATCCTGGTGCTGACGGGGGCTTCGCTGATCATCGCGGCCGCCACCGGCTATGTCGGCCTGTCGCGCTTCATCGCCACCCAGATCATCATCACCGGCGCGATCCTGGTGATGATGTATATCGGCTTCCTCACCGGCAAGGCGGTCTCGCGCCAGGGCGCCTTTGCCGAAACCGCGGCCGGGCGCTATCTCGAGCGCCGCTTCAAGCTCGAGCAGGTCGGGCTCGACCAGGTGGGGCTGGCCGCCGGGCTCGGCATCTATGCGCTCGTCGCCCTTTTCTTCATTCCGCTGATCCTCCTGCAGTGGGGCTTCCAGGTCGCAGACATCGAATCCTGGACCTATCGCGCCGTCACCGAGATCAAGATCGGCACCATCACCATCTCGCTCATGGGCATCATGGCGGGCGTGCTGTTCTTCGCGCTTGGCTATGTCGTCACCCGCTGGGTGCAGCGCTGGATCGACGGCAACATCATGGCGCGCAGCCGGGTGGATGCCGGCGTCAGGAACTCGATCCGCACCGGCATCGGCTATGTCGGCGTCGGCCTTGCGGGCCTCATCGGCCTGTCGGCGGCCGGCATCGATCTTTCCAACCTTGCGCTGGTCGCCGGTGCTCTCTCGCTCGGCGTCGGTTTCGGCCTGCAGAACATCGTCTCGAATTTCGTCTCGGGCCTCATCCTGTTGGTCGAGCGCCCGTTCAAGGTCGGCGACTGGATCGTCAGCGGCACGACGGAAGGCTTCGTCAAGCGCATCTCCGTGCGCGCCACCGAGATCGAGACTTTCCAGCACCAGTCGATCATGATGCCGAACTCGCTGCTGATCAACGCGTCGGTCGGCAACTGGACGCACCGCAACAAGCTCGGCCGCTCCGAGATCGCCATCACCGTCACCTATGCCAGCGAGCCGCGCCGGATCATGGATCTGCTCGCCGAAATCGCCGGTGCGCACCCGATGGTGCTGAAGAACCCGTCGCCAACCGTCGGCTTCACCGCCTTTGGCGAGGACCGCATGACCTTCGAACTCCGGATCTACGTGGCCGACGTGCTGACGGGCGGCGGCGTGCGCAACGACCTGCGTGTCGCAATCTACGAGCGCTTCCGTGATGAGGGGATCGGTGCGCCGTTCCCGGTAAAGATCGAGGACGTTCCGATCGAAAGCCAGACCGGTATCGAGAGCCACGAACCCGAAGCGGTCGGAGAGCCCAAGGGCGCCACGTCCGCCGACGAGAAGGCTGCCGCGTCTAAAAAGGAAGCGGCTTCGGCAGCGCCGCTCGACGAAGACAGCGAGGCGGAAGGCAGCAAGCGCCGCGCCTCCAGCCGCCGCTCGAACCCCAACCGCTGATAAACGGAGCGTTCAGCCGCTATTCAGCCTGCCCGAGATAAAAAGCATGCAATTCTTCTTTTGACGGTCTAGGCTGTCAGGGGCTGAAGAGGTGGCAGGAGCCATCGTCGCTGATCCGACGGGGCGGCCTGCTGTGCAAAAGGGCGGCGCTGCATGCGTCGATGGGCGATGAAGACATTTGTGATTGCTTTGCTTTCCGGCGTGCTGGCGGCAGGGGCGGTTTCGGCCGCGACCGTCACGAACAAGGATGGCGAGACCGCTGTTCTGGTTGTCGTCGAGGGCGAAAGCCGCATGGAAGTGGCGATCGGTTCGGGTGCAACCGAGATGATCTGCCCCAGCGGATGCTTCGTGACCACGCCGAGCGGCGACCGCATCGGCCTGCAGGGCGACGAGAATGTCGAGATCGTCAACGGTTCGGCGATCGTCAAGTAAGCGCATACTCTTCAACGGATTTCAGAACGGCGTCGGGGGCAACCGGCGCCGTTTTCCGTTTCGCGCCTTGTCTTGCAATGCCTAGGCCGAATGGGCGAGGGCGCGCTAATTCCATTTGGCGATTGAATGAAACGACGCGAACGCCCGTTATTGCCTGTAGGCACGCGGGCCCGGATCTTGTCTCACGATCGCAGCCCCGGCCGCAGACCGGCCGCATTGACAGGGGGCGAATTGGATCGCACGCTCCTGGTGATCTGCCGATGTGCAGCGGCGGGGCAGGCGACTTTCATGGGGGGCACGGGTGCCATGTCCCCGGGGGTGTAGGACATGCATTGCCTTCGCATGGTCATCACGATCGTCCTGATGCTGATCTCATCGCAGGCGCTTGCCGCCAAGCGGGTCGCTCTGGTCATCGGCAATTCCGCCTATCAGCATGTGCCGATGCTGCCCAACCCCGACAACGACGCCGGCGACATGGCCGCCAAGCTGAAGGCGCTCGGCTTCGAGGTCGTCGTCGGGCGCGACCTCGACCTTTCCGGCGTGCGCCGCACGGTTCGCGATTTCGTCGGCAAGCTCGACGGCGCAGACCTTGCATTGTTCTATTATGCCGGCCACGGCCTGCAGGTGAATGGGGAGAACTATATCGCCCCCGTCGACGCCAGGCTCACCTCCTATATCGACCTCGAATTCGAGGCGGTGCCGATGAACCTCGTGCTTTCGGCGATGGAGCGCGAGACGCGGGTCAACCTAGTCTTCCTCGATGCCTGCCGCGACAATCCGCTGGCGGTCAACCTGGCCCGCTCGATGGGTACGCGCTCGAGCTCGATCGGCCGGGGGCTTGCCAAGGTCGGCACCGGCGTCGGCTCGCTGATCGCCTTTGCCACCCAGCCCGGCAATGTCGCGCTCGATGGCGCCGGGCGCAACTCGCCCTTCACCGCCGCTCTGTTGCGACACCTCGGCAAGCCCGGCCGGGACATCACCCGCGAACTGACCGACGTGCGCCGCGACGTGCTGGAGGCGACCGATGGCAAGCAGGTGCCCTGGGACAGCTCTTCGCTGACCGGCGAAGTGGTGCTGAACCCGGCCACAGCGCCGCTTGCCGCAACGGCCGGCAGCGGCGGTGCGGCCGAGCTTGCCTATTGGGAGACGATCAAGGAGGCGAGCGACCGCGATCTCTTCGATGCCTATCTCCAGCAATATCCCGATGGTACCTTTGCTTCGCTGGCAAGGGCGAAGATCCGGATCATCGAGCGCGCGGCCGGCGGCGAGGCTGCCGCTGCGCTGCAGGGCGCGATGAAACCGCAGCCGCAGGCCGGGCAGCCGGATGAGCTGGCCGCGCTGACGCCACCACCGCAAGCCGCTGCCACGGCGCTTCAGGCCGTCGAGCCGGACCGCGAACTGGTGCGCTCCGTGCAGAAGGAACTCAATCGGATCGGCTGCCGCGCCGGCAGCGAAGACGGGCTCTGGGGGCTCGGCAGTCGCCGGGCGCTGGAGCAGTTTTCCAAACTCACCAAGGTCGAGCTTGCCGCGCTCGAGCCGACCGGCGATGTGCTGGAACGATTGCGGGCGCACAAGACGCGGATCTGTCCACTCGTCTGCACGCAAAGCCAGCAACTGAAGGGCGGCCGTTGCGTCGACATCAAGCGCGAGGCCAAGCTGCCCGAACCGTCGAAGGCGCGCAGCACCGACGAGATGCCCGCCAGGAAGGCGCCTTCCAACACCATCACGGCGCCCGATGACGCCAAGAAGAAGAGCTATGCCAATTGCCCGGCGAGCGCCCAGATGGCCGCGCGCGAGACGCTCGCCCGGCGCTCTGGCCGGGGCCGCACGTCGATGAGCGCCATCCATACCTGCGGCCGCACCTTTGCCTGCACCAGGGCAGCACGCGGACAGCCTTGGGATTGCAACTGGCGATAGCCGCATTTCGGGGCTTGATTTTGTCGTCGCAATGGCAACGATCCGGCGACCGTCAAATGCCGGATGTCGCCAGAGGATGCGCCCCATGAAACTGCAGTTGATCCGCAACGCCACCCTGAAGCTCGACTATGCCGGTCGGACCGTGCTGATCGATCCTTATCTCGCGCCAAAACACAGCCTGCCGTCCTTTGCCAACCGGTCGGAAAACCCGATGGTCGACCTTCCCGTTGCGATCGAACAGATCCTCGCCGGCGTCGAAATGGTGATCGTCTCGCATCTGCATTCCGACCATTTCGACGACGTCGCCAAGCAGCGCCTGCCGAAAGACCTGCCGATCTTCTGTCAGCCGGGCGACGAAGGCGAGATCCGCGCCGCGGGCTTTACCGATGTCACGCCGCTCGTCGATCGCGCCACATGGCAGGGGCTGACGCTGACCCGGCGCGAAGGCAGCCACGGTCTTGGACCCGTTGTCGAACTGATGGGCCAGGTGATGGGCTTGACGATCGAGGCCGAAGGCGAGCCGTCGATCTATTGGACCGGGGACACTGTCCTTTATCCGCCGGTTGCAGATGCGATCGCGCAGACGAAGCCCGACATCATCGTCACCCATTCCTGCGGCGCGCGCTGGGATGGCGACCTGATCGTCATGGATGCCGAACAGACAGTTGCCGTCTGCGAGCAATCCGGCGATGCGGTGGTGATCGCCACCCACATGGAAGCGCTCGACCATGCAACGATCAGCCGGCAGGACCTGAGCGCCGCCGCAAAGGCGCGGGGCATCTCGGCGTCGAAGCTGCGAATCCCCGCCGATGGCGAGACACTCGCACTCGACTGACCGGCCCCTCAGTACTGGTCGTGGCGGCGCACCCATTCCATCGGGTAGGCCAGGTCGTGCTCATCGCGCCCCTTGGGCACGAGATCGAGGTAATGATAGGCGCCGTTCACCATCTCCACCCCGCGCGAGTAGCAGGAGTAGGTGTGGAACACCTCGTTCTCGTCGTTCCTGAAGAACACGCTGATGCCGACCTGTTCCGAGACGGTGCTCGGCTGGATCCTGTAATTGTAAAACGCCTCGCCCTTGGCGAGCTGTTCGGTCGTGCGTGAGACCTGAAAGTCGAAATTGAAGTCGCTTTCGAAGGACGACACCCAGGGAAAGCGCCAGCCCATGCGCTTTCTGTAGGCCTCGATCTGGGCGAACGGTGCGCGCGATACGGCCGTGAAGGTGACGTCGCGATGATTGAGATGGACCGGAATGCCGTCGAAATTGTCGGCCCAGAACGAACAGTGCTTGCAGCCTTCCTGCCAGTCCGGAGCCAGCATGAAGTGATAGACGATCAGTTGCGAGCGCCCGGCAAAGAGATCGGCCAGCGACAGGGCGCCGGTCGGCCCTTCGAAGCGGTAGGATTTCTCCACCCGTTCCCACGGCATCGCCATGCGGCGGCGCGTCAGGGCCTCCCTTTGCCGGGAGAATTCCTTTTCGGCGGCAAGCAGCTCGAGGCGGGCCTTCAGCCACGCGTCAGGTGAAACGATTTCGTTCTGCATGGGTCTATTCCCTTGTGTCGAATGTTCTGGGGCATGGCCGTCCTGCGTCACGGTTGCTGCTCCACATCTTGCGAGGAGCCGAGCAGTCTCAGCCAGGGCGGGAGGTGGAAGAGGCACATCAGGGCGTACATTGCCGTCATTCCGGTCAGCGGGGAGGCGGCCGAGGTGCTGCAGAGTATGTCCGCTGCGTCGGCAGGCAGGAAGGCGGTGAAGAGCGCCATGATCGCGAAGATCGGGCCGGCAAGCAGTGAGAGCCGATCAGCCATGACCGGCATGATCGGCCTCCTGGCTCGATCGATCGTTGCGGTTCTGTGCGTCGTCATTTTCGGCTATCCATTCCTTGGCTGGTCTGGCGGCTGGTCTGGCGCGGTCGCTGCCGATCCGCAGATACAGTTAGCGCCGGTTGCTCGCGGGACGGGAGTTACAAGTTTGGCGGGATTGTCATGGATTCGCTGATCACGGCTGCGGCGCGGGCGCTTGCGGCAGGCGATCTGCTCGGCGCGCTGAAGCGTGTGGCGCTGCGCGACGACCCGCCGGCGCTGGCGCTGCGCGGCATCGCGATGGCGCAACTCGGCGACTATGCGCGCGCAAAAGCCCTTCTGAAGACTGCCGCGCGCGCCTTTGGCCCGCGCGAAGCGGTTGCGCGGGCGCGGTGTGTCGTCGCCGAAGCCGAGATTGCCCTCGTCTCGCGCGATCTCGGCTTTCCGGAAAAGGCGCTGGAGACGGCGCGCGCCACGCTCGAGGCCCATCAAGACCGCATCAACGCCGCGCATGCCCGCCATCTCCAGGTCCGTCGCCTGGTGCTGGTCGGTCGCCTCGACGAGGCGGAGAAGGCGCTTTCAGGTCTCGACCCGACGGCGTTTTCGCCGGCGCATCGGGCCGCTCACGCCCTTATCGTTGCGGGTATTGCCATGCGCCGCCTGCGCACACAGCAGGCACGCGAGGCGCTGGCCAAGGCACGCGAGGCTGCGCGCGAGGCCAAGATTGCCGCACTCGATGCGGAAGTGGAGGAGGCATCGGCCTTTCTGGCGACGCCGGCTGCGCGCCTGGTTGCGCGCGGCGAGCAGCGAGTTCTGCTGCTGGCGGAGGTCGAGGCGTTGCTGGCGTCGGGCGCTCTCGTCGTCGATGCGTGCCGCCACGGCGTGCGGGCTGGCGACAGGGTGGTGTCGCTTGCAAGCCGGCCGGTCCTGTTTGCGCTGGCGAGAACGCTTGGCGAGGCCTGGCCGGATGATGTGTCGCGAGGGACGCTTCTTGCCCGCGCCTTTGGAGCGCGCCATGCCGATGAGACGCACCGGGCGCGGCTGCGCGTCGAGATCGGGCGGCTGCGGGCAGAACTGTGCGATCTCGCAGAGATACGCGCAACGACGCGGGGTTTCGTCCTGGTGCCGATCGGTGCCGCCGATGTCGCGGTCATGACGCCGCCGGAGGAGGGGCAACATGGCGCCGTGCTCGCCCTGCTTGCCGACGGCGAGGCATGGGCGAGTTCGGCGCTCGCGATGGCGCTGGGCGCGAGCCCGCGCACGGTGCTGCGCGCGCTGGATGCGCTGTCGGCCGCAGGCAAGGTGCTGCCGGTCGGACAGGGGCGCGCGCGCCGTTGGATGACGCCGCCGATGCCCGGTTTCCCGACAGTGTTGTTACTCCCCGGTCCGCTGCCGAGCGATTAGAGTGCATGGCTCGGGCCGGCGCTCGCGTCGGTGCCGCGCGTCAATCCCCAATGCCAGTCGGTATGCAGGAGAATGAAACGATGAAACGCAGGACGGCCGAAATCATCCGCGAATACGGGCCCTTTCCCGGAGCCGACCAGGTGCATGGCGTGACCTTCGACGGCCGCCACGTCTGGTTTGCCACGGGCGACAGGCTGAACGCGCTCGACCCCGAGAGCGGCGAGACGGTGCGCTCGATTGACGTTGCAGCCCATGCGGGCACGGCCTTCGATGGGCAGCACCTCTACCAGATCGCCGAGGATCGCATCCGCAAGATCGATCCGAAGACCGGGCAGGTCCTTTCGACGATCCCGGCGCCCGGGCACGGCGGCGATTCAGGCCTTGCCTGGGCCGAAGGCACGCTCTGGGTCGGGCAGCATCGCGGGCGAAAGATCCATCAGATCGATCCGGAAACCGGCGCGATCCTGCGCACGATCGAATCCAACCGCGTCGTCACCGGCGTCACCTGGGTCGACGGCGACCTCTGGCATGGCACCTGGGAAGGCGACGACAGCGACATCAGGCGGATCGACCCCGGGACCGGCGCGGTGCTGGAGCGCCTCGACATGCCGGCGGGCACGGGCGTGTCGGGACTGGAGGCGGATGGCGGCGACCGCTTCTTCTGCGGCGGCGGTCCAAGCGGCAAGGTGAGGGCCATCCGCCGGCCGCGACGGAACGGCTGAGCCTTTTGGCCCCGCGATCGGTGGCGGTACAGTCGAGATCCGCGTGCGCCCATCCACGCCGCCACGCGATGCCTTACGCTGCTCGACCGGACCCGGCCGGCCCGGTACGTTGATCGCACATTCAATCGGAAGGCCGCACGAGTGTCTCAGCCACCACCTTTCCGATGCCACTTGCAATGACGTGTTTTCGTTTCCATCTGCAATGCAAGGGTGAAATCTGCCGCTGAACCGGCCCTTGGGGGCTACGGCGCGCACGACCCTGGCACGTCTCACCCGGGGTGAGGCAGGAGAGGTGGCATGGACAGGGCGTTGCGATCGCTCATTTACGGTCTCTGGATCGTCGGCCTCGTCGGAATGGCGACCGCCATAGGGATCTTTCCAGGCTGGGAAGCCGGCGGTTGGACGGGCGCGGCCACAGGGGGCGTCATCGGCTTTGGCAGCGGCGCGCTGCTCTCACAGGCGCCCTCCTTGTTCTTCGACCTTTTGTACGGATTACTGGCGTTTCTGGCCGATTGAGGCAGCCTGCCTCCACGCTCACGGGATGGCAAAGATGCTGATCTCGTTGGTGATGCCGCGCAGCGTCACGTTGTGGGTCATCGGATTAAGGCCGCGTTCGCTGAGCAGGCCGGCCGTGGCCGGATCCTGCAGCACGGCGCCGGTGGCAAAGATTTCGTGAGCGGTCGCAAGGTGCTGGACGCGCGAGGCGATGTTGACCGTCTGGCCGAAGTAATCCTGCCGCTCGTTGAGGCTGACGGCGATGCAAGGGCCTTCATGAATGCCGATCTTCAACAGCAGATCCTCGCTGCTGCGCTCGTGGTTGAGCTTGCGCATGGCGTCACGCATCCGCATGGCGGCGGCAATGGCGCGGTCGGGCGTCGGGAAGGTGGCCATCACGGCGTCGCCGATGGTCTTGACCACGGCGCCGGCCTCGGCGGCAACGATCTCGTTGAGCACGCTGAAATGGGTTTTTACCAGGTCGAAGGCGGCAAGGTCGCCGACGCGCTCGTAAAGCTCGGTCGACCCGCGCAGGTCGGTGAACAGAAATGTCAGGCTGGTGATCTTCAGCCGCTGGTCGACGTCGATGGTGTCGGTGCGATAGATGTCGCGGAACGTCTGGTTGGACAAGAGCCGCTTGGCCGTCAGAAACGGACGCCGGCGGCCGAGCAGCGCGTGCAGTGCCTCGCCGGCGACGCAGACGCTCGGGAGCGTGCGCACTTCCGCGTGATTTTCCACCAGGATGCGCAGCGGTCCCGGCTGCAGGCTGATGGTTTCGTTGTGGCGGTGCGTGCGGTCGAACACCAGGGACAGGTTACGCCGTTCCTTGGTCGGCTCTCCCGATACGTCGATGAACTGAGCGGCATGGGTCACCGGCTCGAAGACGATGACGAATTCGGCGGGAAGCTGCAACGCGATGACGGCCTTGTCGCCGGGCGGCAGTTCGAGCGTCTCCAGAAGGAATTCTTCGACCATCTGTTCATAATCATCGTCCGGCAGGTCGACGCCGGAGCCCCAGTAGATCTGGCGGAAATATTCGGCGGCCGACAGCTCGTGCGGATTGTGCGCCTCGATGTGGCGGACGCGCGGACTGACGGTGAACGTCACCTCGATCATCTCGTCCAGCGTCGGCTCGTAGCCGGCCGCGCAGAGCGCGCAGGTATAGGCCTCGCTCTGCACGGTCTTCAGCGACGTGTTGGCATCGAGAACGCCGCCGCAACCCGGACACAGAACATTCCACGACAGCTCGAACAGGCCGAGGCGGGAGGCATGCAGGAAGCCGGCGATCGTCCTTTCCTCGTCGATACCGTGCGCGGCGGCAAAGGCGAGCGCGTTGATACGGCCAAGCTTGTGATCCGGCGCATCGCGCACGTGGCGCTCCAACGCATCGGCGAAGGCGGGGGCCGCGGACTGCCGCAGCACGTCGAAGAGGGCCTGAGTTTCGCTCATGCCGCCATCATATACCGAAACCGTTCTGCGGTCAGGGAATTGTCATGGGGCGTCATCCCCACGGCAGGCTGGCCGAGGGCTGCGTGCCCACCATACGTCCCTTCCGGCCGTGAGCATCACCGGATCGCACGACGAGCGCATGCGCCAGCGCTGCCTTACCGCCGGTGCTGCGGCCTTTCTCAGGAAACCGCTCTCGCGAGAAGCGGTCCTGGCGGTCCTCGAAGGCATTCGCCAGCCTGTGGCCGGCCGTCGGCCGGACGGGGGGATGCGCCGTTTCGGCGCGGCGGGCATTAACAGCCGGGAAAGCCTTTCTCCTCTAGCATGGCTTCGGGGACACTCTTTCTTATAGGCGACCAATGTCATTTTTCGGCGTTTCCGGGATGTACTATTCCGGCGAATCCCTTGCTGAGCACCGCATCGTGCTTGCCGAGGACTCCAACCTGTTTTCGTCGATGGTCTCGAAGCGGCTGAAAGAGCTGTTCGACATCGACGTCATCGTCTGCCGCGATTATGACGATCTGCAGTTTGCCGTCGAAAATGCAACTTTCCCGGCCTCGCTTGCCATTTCCAACATCAATCTGCCCGGTGCCGAGAACGGCGAGGCGCTCAATTATCTCATCGAGATGAGCGTGCCGACGGTGGTCTTCACCGGCTCGTTCCAGGAATCCACGCGCGAGAAGATCCTCGCCAAGGAGATCGTCGACTACGTCATCAAGGACAGCGTCTTTGCCGTCGACATGCTGGCGGAATCGGTCTGCCGGTTTCTGACCAATCACAAGCACCACGTGCTGGTGGTCGATGACAGCCCGACGGCGCGCGCGCTTCTGACGACGCAGCTGAAACGCTACAATTTCCGCACCAGCACCGCGGAAAACGGCGCGGCCGCGCTCGAAATCCTCAAGAACAACCCGGATATCGGCCTCGTCATCACCGACTACAACATGCCCGACATCGACGGCTTCGAGCTGACGCGGCGCATTCGCAGCACCTATGGACCGCACCAGTTGCGCATCATCGGCGTCTCGTCCTCGACCAACCGCCTTCTGTCGGCGCGCTTCCTCAAGGCCGGCGGCAACGACTTCGTCGTGCGCCCGTTCGTCAACGAGGAATTCTATTGCCGCGTCAACCAGAACCTCGACACGCTGATCAAGATCAAGACACTGAGCGAAAAGGTAAAAGTTCCGGCATAACGCTTGCCGGCGTTCAGCAGGTTTGACAGCACCGACGCGGCATCGCTGCGTCAAAGGACACCACACACCGCCTCCCTTTCGAGGCGGTGTCGCTCGTCCGTCGGCCAAGCTGCGCCGGCGCTTTTACGGCATTCCCGCGCTTGCGACCCATAAAATTGCTCGGGTCGCGAGAAAAGACTCCTTACGGTTGCCGCATTAACGAAATTGCAATCCCAAGCGTCTTCAATCGGCCGCAATAAAAGTGGGGAACCCGGTACCATCCTGTCGGCCAAGGCACAAAGTCTGGCGCGATCGGGGCCGGGTATAATCGTATATTGGGAGCCAGCGTCGCCCTCCGGGACAGCACGCCTGCGGCTCGAAATCGGGATTTGCAGGGACGTGAGATTGCGCCGCACGCCGGGTCGGATGAATTCTGTGCAGAAGCACGGCGACAAGCGCATGCTGCTCATCGAAGATTCCCGCATGTTTGCCACCGCGCTGAAATACGGACTTGAAACGGTGCATGGCATCCGCGTCACGCACTGCGCCTCGCTCGAGGCTTTGCGCCAGGAAATGGCCGCGGCCCCGGGCAGTTTCTCGCTCGCCGTGCTCGACCTCAATCTTCCCGATGCGCCCAATTGCGAAGCGCTCGACTTCATCCTCGCCAACAACGTGCCGGCCGTGGTCTTCACCGCGGCGTTCAACGACAGCACGCGCGACCAGATTCTCGGTCGCGGCGCGCTTGACTGCGTGATCAAGAACCAGCCGGAATCGATCAATCTCCTGATCGGTGCCGTCGACCGGGCCCTCACCAACGGCAAGACGACGGTATTGCTCGCCGATTCCGACACGCCGTCGCGCCTCGAGCTTGCCGATATCCTGCGCCGGCAACGGATATCCGTCTGCGCGGTGGCGTCGGCCGCCGAAGCGCTGCAGGTGCTCGATTCCGGCGAGGCGGTCGATCTTGTCGTCACCGACCTGGATCTCTCGGACATGAGCGGGGCTGCACTCCTTGCCGAGGTGCGCCGGCGACAGGGCGACGAGGCTCCGCCGGTGATCGCGCTTTCCGACAGCGGCGACCGGCGGGTCGGCGCGAAATTCCTCGAGGCCGGTGGCACCGACTTCATCCAGAAGCCGTTCCTGGAGGCCGAGTTCAACGGCCGCATCGCCTATGCCGCCGGCATCCAGAAGCGGCTGCAGACGCTGCAGCGCCAGGCGGCGAGCGACTACCTGACCGATATCTACAATCGCCGCCATTTCTTCCTGACTGGGCCGAGGCTCGTCGAGCAGTGCCTGCGGCGCGGGGAGACGACGGCGATCGCCATCCTCGACATCGACCATTTCAAGCGGCTGAACGACACCTATGGCCACGAGATCGGCGACGTCGTCCTCAAGCACGTGGCCAAGCGGTTGACGACGCTGGTTGGCGAGGAACACCTGCTGGCCCGCCTCGGCGGCGAGGAGTTCGGCATCCTGTTCAACGGCTTCGACGTGCAGCGGGCCTTTGCCTTCTGCGAGAAGCTGCGCATGGAGCTTGCGCGGTCGCGCATCCTTGCCGACGACGAGGAGCTTTCGATCACCGTCTCGATCGGGCTTGCGACCATCGAGACGCCGGAATCTTTCGACAATTACCTGCATGCGGCCGACCAGTTTCTCTACATGGCCAAGCACGCCGGGCGAAACCGGGTGATCTCGGAGCTGGCGCTGCTCGACGCGCTGGCTTCCTAGAAAGCCGGGATCGGCCAATCTTTTCTGCATTTGCAGGCAATAAACCCTGAGCCCATGTCGGATCCGCCGACCGCGAAACGTCCTCCGGTTACCTGGGCAGGATCCAGGCTGGCACGGAGGAGCCCGCATATGACCAATGTCGTCTCAAATCTCTGGTTCGAGAAGGACGCGCTCAAGGCCGTCGAATTCTACATCTCGCTCGTTCCCGGCTCAGCGATCACCCGCACGACGGTGATGCCGGCGGAATCGCCGAGCGGGCCGGCGGGCAGCGTCACGGTGATCGAGTTCACACTGGGCAGCCAGGACTTCCTGGCGCTCGAGGCCGGGCCACTTGATCCGTTCAATCATTCGTTTTCGATCATGATCCAGTGCGACACTCAGCAAGAGATCGATCGCCTCTGGAACGCGTTGCTCGAAAACGGCGGTGAAGCCGAACAATGTGGGTGGATCCGCGATCGCTGGGGGCTTTGCTGGCAGATCGTGCCAAGCGTGCTCGGCGATATGGTCGCGCATCCCGATCTTGATCGCGCCAAGCGGGCGACCGAGGCGATGCTCGGCATGATCAAGCTCGACATTGCCGGACTGGAGCGCGCCTTCCGCCCCGAAGCTTGAGCGGAGCCACCGAGCCGAGAAGATTGTAGCCTGAGGTGCCGGTGCGCCAGGGCCTATTTCTGCGCCTGCGGGTAGATGGTCTCGCCGCGCTTCAGCATCGCGACGAAGGTCTCGATCTTCTTTCTGCGACCTGCCTCCGTCTTCATGTTGTGGGTGCGGAAGGCGAGCGCGAAACGGTTCTGGGCGCTGAGTTTCGCCAGCATCGCCTTCGCCTCAGGCTCGGCGTCGATTGCGGCCTGCAGGTCGTCGGGGATCTTCATGTCCTTGCCGCTGCCATAGGCGCGGTCCCAGCGGCCGTCGGCCTTGGCGGCCTCGACCTCTTTCAACCCGTGCGGGGTCATGCGCCCCTCGGTGATCAGTCTTGCGACATTGTCGACATTGATCTGGCTCCAGATGCTCTTCTTGCCGCGCGGGGTGTAGCGCTGCATGAAGCTCTTGTCATCGAAGCCCTTGCGCACGCCGTCGATCCAGCCCCAGCACAGGATCACGTCGATCGCCTCCTTCGGCGTGATCGAGGCGAGCCCTGAGCCGACCTTGTGGATCTTGATCCAGACCTCGGTTTCGCTCTCGTGGTTGGCTCCGAGCCAGGCGTAGAAGCGTTCCTTGTCCGCGAATTCACGGACTTTTGCAGGGTCGATGATCACGGGTGCCATAGGGCGAGTTGCTCCTGACGGTGCAGTGTTTCGAGTTCAAGCGAGGCGCTGCGCCCGCAGCGATTCCCAGGATGCAACTTTCAAGGCAAATCCGCGATCGGGCAAGCCACCCATGGCGCGAGCGAGGCTGATGAGGCGAGGGAGCTGCGGGGGAGACGGTTTTGGATGCGAATGCTTGAAGTGCCGATCCGCCACGTCCTCAGGCGTGACCTGGCAACACGCTTTGCTGCGTGATGGACACGAGCATCTGGATGCTCGGGTCAAGCGCGAGTATGACGGATACTCGGGGGCAGGCGGCCGCTACCGGGAAGGTGGCTCGTCATCGCGTTCGTCGCAACTTATGTCAGCAAAAAGGGCGGATAATCCCGCCCTTTCCGTGTCTTCTGCGGCACCAGTTGTTACCGCGCCATCTGCAGCGTCAGCTTGCGGTCGGCGCGCTCCTGCTGCGGCGAGCGGTTGTAGAGTTCGCGATAACACTTGGAGAAGTGCGAGGCGGAGACGAAGCCGCAGGCGACCGCCACTTCGACGACCGGCATCGACGACTGGATCAGCAGGTGGCGAGCCCGGTCGAGCCGGATCTCCAGGTAATAGCGGGCGGGGGAGCGGCCCATTTCCTGGCGGAACAGCCGCTCGATCTGCCGGCGCGAAAGATCAGCGCCTTCGGCGATCTCCAGAAGCGACAGCGGCTCGGCCAGGTTGCCCTCCATCAGCTCGATGATCGACAGCACCTTGGCGTTCTGGACGCCGAGGCGGGCGCGCAGCGGCAGGCGCTGGCGATCGTGGGGGCCGCGGACGCGGTCGGTCAGCGCCTGTTCGCAGACGCGGTTGACGAGGTTCTCGCCGAAATCCTGGTCGATCAGGTTCAGCATCATGTCGAGCGAGGCGGTGCCGCCGGCGCAGGTGTAGATGTTGCTGTCGATCTCGTAGAGGTCGGCATAGACGTCGACCTGCGGGAAGTTTTCGGAGAAGCCCGGCAGGTTTTCCCAGTGGATGGCGCAGCGCTTGCCCGTCAGCAGGCCGGCAGAGGCCAGCACATGGGCGCCCGTACAGAGGCTGCCGACGGCGACGCCGCGATTGTAGACTTCGCGAAGCCAGGCATTGACCGACTTGTTGTTGAAATCCTCGACATAGATGCCGGAACAGACCAGCACCATCGACGGGCGGTTTTCGCCGCCCAGGAACTTGCGCTCGTCGGCGAGAGACGAGTTGACCTCGAGGCCGATGCCGCTCGAAGAGAGAACCTTCTCGCCGTCGGTCGAAGTGAGGCGCCAGGTATAGGCCTCGTAACCGAGCATGCGGTTGGCGATGCGGAGCGTTTCGATGGCAGCCGAAAATGGCAGCATGGAAAAATTCGGAACCAGGAAGAAGACGATGGAACGCTTTTTGGTCAAGGGCTTGTTCATGAGGCTTCCCATGCTTGGCGATGCCGTATATTCGTCGCTTGGAAGATACCGTGCAGCTTGTCTGTTTGCGACACTGACATGGAAACCCGCGACCGCAAAGAGATTTCGCATTGCGACATTGGGCCTGAAAGCCACCGCTGGGCCGGCCTGGCGGTCTTTGTAAGGAATGCGACAGATTTGCCGCGGCAACTGACGCAATCTGACAAGAAACGCCAGGGATGCGCAATTTTCGGAAATAACGTCCCTGGGTTGTGTTTGCCGAAAGCGACGCGGGAACGGTGAGGGCGCCGGGTGTCGGTATCGGACAAGTTGGCACGATGGGCGGGCAAGCGCCGCGAAGTGGCGAAAAGCGCCAACGAAAGCGAGAAGGCAGGCCCCGAAAGCAGGAAGGGCACCGTCTTGTCGACGATGCCCTTCAGCGGTTCGGTCTCGGGGTCTTGGGTCCCCGAAAACAGGTTACGCGGTCATTCATTGTTCGGTCTTGTGCACCGCATCGTCGACCGAGGGAAAGCCGATGTCCTTCAACGTGTCGTAGGACAGGTTTTCAAGGGCACGCTCGTTGGCAAAGCGCTTCCAGGCAGCCCAGGCGCGTGCACGAAGATTGAAGAGACCCGGGATGGACGAGTGGGAGGTTGCCCGCTCCGAGGTCTGGGAAAAATGGATGGTAGACATTTCATGGCTCCTTCTGAGTGCCTCAGAGGTCGCGACCACGATGTGAATATGTCGCAACCCTAATCATCATTCAAACGAATATGTTTGATGTTTTTCATCAAACTTGGTGATCATTTGGTGTCTCGCCGAAGAGGAGGTCGTTGCGGACCCGCTTCGGCAGTTTCGCCAGTTCGCGGTAAGCTTCCACCCGATTTCGGGCGATGCGTTTTGCCTGGCGTTTGCGCGCAATGCCGTCGATCAGCGCTTGCACGCGGTTGAGGAGTGAGAGAACCAGATCGCCGTCGGGATTGGACTTGAGGGCAGGCGTGATCGTAATGATCTCCACCACGTGTTCGGGCGTGTGGTTCATCCTCGGTTTCACCTTGCTCGCGTGCCGGATGTCCAGCGGGGCGGCGAAGGCCATTGCTGTCGCGGACATGACTGGTTTCCTTCCTTTGGCGTCCTTGCAGCTTGACTATCGGTCTTTGCTGATGTTCAATCAAACGAAATGATGTGAACCTTTCTTTCAGTTTTATTGATCGAGGATGCCGCCATGAACATGATGATGCGCCACGCGCTTCCGCTTCTGGAAATGGATGTGCTGAAGACCTTTGTCGCGATCGCCGAGACCGGCAACTTCACCACTGCTGCCGAGACCGTCTACCGCACGCCGTCAGCCGTCTCGATGCAGATCAAGAAGCTGGAGGAGCTGCTCGGCTGTACGCTGTTCCTGCGCGATGCGCGCTCCGTGTCGCTGACGCCGAAGGGCGAATTGCTGCTCGGCTTTGCCCGCCGCCTGCTGGCGCTCAACAACGAGACGGTGTCGCGCTTCCTGCTGCCGGACATGAACGGCGTCGTGCGCGTCGGGGCACCGGAAGATGTCGGCGAGCGCATTCTGCCGGAGGTGCTCAAGCGCTTTGCCGAATCCTATCCGAACGTGACGGTCGACGTTTCGATCGGCATGAGCACCGCCATGCGCAAGCGCGTCGACGAGCACCGCCTGGACATCGCCATCTTCAACAGCCTGACCGCTGTGTCCTCGAGGAACGCAGAGATCCTGATGCAGGAGAAGCTGGTCTGGGCCGGCGCCAAATGCGGCAATGCGCATCTCAAGGACCCGCTGCCGGTGTCGATGTGGGAGGATGGCTGCGTCTGGCGGGCCGATGCGGTGGAGAAGCTGCAGCGCGCCGGCCGCAAGTTCCGCATCGCCTTCCTCAGTGCCTATACCACGGGCCAGCGTGCGGCCGTTCTCGCCGGCCTCGCGATCGCGCCGCTGCCGCGTTACCTTGTCCAGGGCGACATGGTGCAACTGGGCGAACGTGACGGTCTTCCAGATCTCGGCCACTATGATATCGGCCTGCAGGTGATCGACAGTGCGTCGGCGCCGGTTCTGGCTGTGGCCGACCATGTCCGCGACGCGTTCGCCGAACTGAGGATACAGGCGGGTGAAGTTCGGCTCGCATCCGCTGTGGCCTGACCGAACGTCAGGTCGCGGTCCCTGCGTGAACCGCTGACCTTCGCCATGGGGGTGGCATGGGAAAAGATGACCGGCCGCGGGGCATACTCGATCCGATCGATCGGCTGTCGGAGATCATCTTCGGGCTGCTGATGGCGTTGTCCTTCACCGGCACGATGAGTGCGGCCGTCGGCGGCGGCGAGAAGGTCAATGCCGTCCTCGTTGCCGCTTTCGGCTGCAATCTCGCCTGGGGCATCGTCGACGGCGTCATGCACGTGCTGACGAACGCGGTGGAGCGGGTGAGGCGCCGCGGCTTCATTGACGCGCTCCGGCGCGAGCCGCTCGAACGGTCGCGCCAGCGGTTCTTGGACAATCTGCCCGACACTGTCAGGTTGGTTGCGTCCGAGCCCGAGATCGACGCCCTGCTTCTCCGCGCCCGGGATCTGCCGCGCACCGGCCGCCAATCCGTCGTCACGGGGGCAGACCTCAAGGCAGCGCTTGCAATCTTTGCGCTGGTCGCGATCTCGACGCTGCCGCCAAGCATTCCCTTCCTGTTCATAGAGCGGATCGATGTCGCCATGCGCGTTTCGAACGCCATCGCGCTCGTCATGCTCTTTGCCGTCGGCGCACGGCTCGGCCAGTACATGGGCCGAAGCCCCTGGCCGATGGCCTTCGCCATGGCGGCGATCGGCGCCGTGCTCGTCGCCGTGACGATCGCGCTGGGTGGTTAGGGCTTCTCAAGGTTCGGTCGGACGCTTGCCTGATCCCGTCCCGGACGTTGCAGGCGAGGTCTGTTGGCGTCTTTCTTGATCGGGGGATCGGCGAGGTGGGCGTTTGACGTGATCGTAGGCCGTCGCGGCCGCCCTTCATCCCGCTGCCGCGACCTTCTCTCCGCAGGCGGGGAGAAGGGGATGGCGCACTCGACTGTTTAACCATTCCAGCCGTCAATTCGGCGAGGTGTCCGCTCGGAGCTGGAAGAGGTCAGTCGTTACTCCCGGCTGCGCCTGCGCCTGCGGCCGCCGCCTTCGCCATCGTCCGCTGCCACCTTGGGTTCTGGCCAGGTGACGACCTGAGAGAGCTTCGGGAAGGCGTCGACCTTGTTCGGCATCGCCATGGCGTTGATGAAATGCTCCTGAAACTTTGATTCAAGAGCCGTTTCTATCTTCTCGATTTTGCTGACGGTTTGCTCGATCTCGCGGCGGTGGCCGCGGTTCAGGAGCGCCATCAGCGCGCCGGTGCCGGCGGCATTGCCGACGGCCTTCACTTCCTCGAGATCGCAGTCCGGGATCAGGCCCAGCACCATGGCGTATTTCGGATCGATGAAGGAGCCGAAGGCGCCGGCAAAGCGGATGGTGTCGACATGGTCGATATCGAGCTTTTCCATCAGCAGCTTGATGCCGGCATAAAGGGCGGCTTTCGCGAGCTGGATGGCGCGGATGTCGTTCTGCGTCACGGTGATGCGCTGCTGGCCCTCGTGCAGCAGGTAGGAGAAGGTGCGGCCGTTCGGGATGATGCGCGGGCTTTTTGCCGCCATCGCGCCGTCGACGACGCCGTCCTGCGAGATGATGCCGGAGAGATACATCTCGGCGACGATCTCGATGATCGCCGAGCCGCAGATGCCGGTGACGCCGACGGAGGCTGCGGCTTCCGCAAATCCCTCCTCATCGGACCACTTGTCGACGCCGATGACGCGGAAGCGCGGCTCGAGCGTTTCGGGGTCGATGCGCACGCGCTCGATGGCGCCGGGTGCTGCGCGCTGGCCCGAGGAGATCTCGGCCCCCTCGAAGGCGGGTCCTGTCGGCGAGGAGGCGGCGACGACACGCTCCCTGTTGCCGAGCACGATCTCGGCATTGGTGCCGACATCGACGAGCAGCATCATCTTGTCCTGGCGGTACGGCCCTTCGGAAAGCGTGGCGCCGGCGGCATCGGCGCCGACATGGCCGGCGATGCAGGGCAGCATGTAGAGCCTTGCGCCGCGATTGACGTCGATGTCGATCTCGTGCGCCCAGTACTGCAGCGCGCCGGAAACGGCGAGCGCGAACGGCGCCTGGCCGAGTTCGGTCGGGTCGATGCCGAGGAACAGATGGTGCATGATCGGGTTGCCGACGAAGACCATGTCGAGAATGTCGTGGCGGTCGACCTCACCTTCGGCGCAGACCTTGCCGATCAGGCTGTTGACCGCCTCGCGCACCGCCCTGGTCATGGCCTCGCGGCCATCCGGGTTCATCATCACGTAGGAAACGCGGCTCATCAGATCCTCGCCGAAGCGGATCTGCGGGTTCGAGGTGCCCGACGAGCCGACGATACGGCCCGACAGCAGCGAGACGAGATGCATGGCAATGGTCGTCGAGCCGATGTCGCAGGCGATGCCATAGGCCTCGTTCTTCAGGCCCGGCCACAGGCCGACGATGAAGGGGCGCGAGGAATCCATGTCGCGATGGATGGCGGCGGTGACGGCAAAATTGCCCTTGCGCAGGATGCCCTGCACCTGCGGGATCAGGTGCGGCGCGATCAGCAGATCCTTCCAGCCCCAGTCCTTTTCCAGCATCACCTTGAGGCGGTCGAGATCGCCGAGCGGCTTGTGCATGTCGGGCTCGTCGACCTCGACATAGCAGAGCTGGATGGCGGCGTTGCGCTCGATCACGCGGTCGGTTGCAGCCTTGCGCACCACCTGCGCGTTGATGACGGTGTCCTGCGGCACGTCGATGACGAGATCGCCGAGGATCTGGGCGGAACAGGACAGGCGCCGCCCGTCCGGCAGGTCGCGCACGGAGGCGTAGCGCTGCTCCTTGGGGCCGAGCGGCGAGATATGATCGTTGGAGGAGACGATCTTGTGCTTGGCGAAGTTGCCTTCCTGCACCTCGATCTGACAGCGTCCGCAGGTGGCGCGGCCGCCGCATACGCTTTCGACATAGACGCCGAGCGAGCGGGCGGCATCGAGCACCGGGGTTCCGACCGGAAACCGGCCGCGCTTGCCCGACGGCATGAACAGAACGAGGGGATCCTTATGCGCGGCTTCGGTCATGTTGGTCTCGATCTCGGAAGTGCCTTCGATGCGCATTCTGTTCTGTCTTTCCTAAAGCCCGCTTCGGCTGGTGAGCCCAAGCACGGGTAAACGGCTCCAGACTGCACCGGAATGCAGCCTGATAGTTGTCAGATCCCGACATGGAAAGATCTGCGAGCATCATTTCCCGCGGGTTGTGCGCCCGCGGGCCTATCGGTTCACGACGATTTGCGCGACAGCCGCCGTGCATTGCCGCGCACGCGTGTGCCGTAGGGCTTGAGCGCGGCGGCGGCGATCGCCGTGCCGCCCAGGCCGAACGACGCGTTGCCGCCGGTCATCAGCCGCATCGTGTTGTCGAAGGCGGCGCGCCAGAGCGCCATGTTCACCGCCATCGCGCTCTCGGCGGTGGCCGCGACCTTCTCCGAAACCATGCGGGTGATCTCGGTCGAATCCTGGCTCTTGCCGGTCAGGGCCGCCATCTGCATCTCGTGCAGCCGAAGTGCCATCACGAATGGAGCCTCGAAAAAGAGCGTGAACGTGTCCAGGTGAAGTCGGCGCGTTGTCATCGTTGATCCCTACTCTTGTGCCGCGACAGCGGCGGTCGGATGCCTGACTATGATGCCGTGGTGAGCTTTACGGCTGCGATTGCCCAGGCAAACGCGGCCGCCAGTGTGATCGAGCTTGCCCGGGAAAAGACCTTTATGACTCTTTCCTGCGAGCCGAAGTCGATCCTCTTGGTGAATGCCGCCAGTAGTATGACGGCAAGCACGGCGAGGTTTGCAAACAGGACCGGCAGAACGTAGATCCTGAGCGCAGCGTAGAACCTTTTGAACTCGGCCGCATCCTCAAACAGCACATGCGATGAGGGCCAAGGGAACGATCACGGCAAAGAGGCGCAGGTAGCTTCTCGTCAACGGATTGTTCCTCTGGTCGCGGTTCGACGCTGATCGAAAAACTATTCGCTTGCCGCAGCCCCGCCGGTGCGTCCAGCGCGGCCGCCGCGACGGCCGCCGGAGGCTGCCGGTGCTGCTGCTGCCGCCACGGCGTGGCCGCCTTCTGCCGGCTTGTGGTCGCGGTAGGTCCTGATCCAGTTGGTGCAGTTGGCGTCGGTGCCGTTGAGCACATTGGCGGCGCGAACGGCCTCCATTTCCTGCGGGCGGCAGGGGTTCATGATCGCCGACGTCATGCCGGCGCCGATGACCATGGGGATGAAGCCGGCGTTGATGCCGTGGCGATGCGGCAGGCCGAAGGAGATGTTGGAAAGGCCGCAGGTGGTGTTGACTTTCAGCTCCTCGCGCAGACGGCGCAGCAGCGCAAACACCTGGCGGCCAGCGTCGCCCAGCGCGCCAATCGGCATGACCAGCGGATCGACCACGATGTCGTGCGGCTTGATGCCGTGATCCATGGCGCGCTCGACAATCTTCTTGGCAACGGCAAAGCGCACGTCCGGATCCATCGAAATGCCGGTCTCGTCGTTGGAGATGGCGACCACCGGCACGTCGTATTTCTTGCAAAGCGGCAGGATCGCCTCGAGCTTTTCCTCTTCGCCCGTCACCGAGTTGACCAGCGGCCGCCCCTTGGCGACGCGCAGGGCCGCCTCGATCGCCGCCGACACGGAGCTGTCGATCGACAGCGGCACGTCGACGAGGCCCTGGACGATTTCCAGCGTCTTGACGAGCAGCGGCGGTTCGGTCTCGTTCGGGTTGACGGCGGTGACGCCGGCATTGACGTCGAGCATGGTTGCACCGGCTGCCACCTGTTCCAGCGCATCCTTGATCACGGTGTCGAAATTGCCCTCGATCATTTCGGCGGCCAGCTTCTTGCGGCCGGTCGGGTTGATGCGCTCGCCGATGACGCAAAAGGGCTGGTCGAAGCCGATGATGATTTCGCGGGTGGCGGAAGCGACGATGGTACGGGTCATGTCAGATCCTTTGATCCTGTGGCGTCGGGTTTCGTTATCGCACCCGTTGATCGATGAAAGCGGCCGGGCTTGCCGGCGCCGGTGTGTCTGTGAACGTCGTCAGTGAGGGTGGTGGGCTGCAGCGCCCGCCATCTCCTGCTGGTTTTCTTCCTTGCCTTCGCGAATGTGCTCCAGCCGCTCGGCCACCAGCGCATCGGCCGGCAGCGTCTCGCGCTTCCAGGGCTGGCGGCCCTTCAAGACGCCGGATTCATGCACGATCTCTGCGACATATTCTTCCTGCCGGTAGGCCATGACGTGGACGCCGGAGACGCCCTTGATCTCCTTGACCTCGTTGATGATGTCGATGCAGAGCTGCTTGCCTTCCTTCTTCTGGTCCTGCGCGCCTTCGAGCCGCGTGATGATGCTGTCGGGAATGTGGATGCCGGGCACGTTGGAGCGGATCCAGCGCGCTGTCTTGGCCGATGCCATCGGCCCGACGCCGACGAGGATGAAGCACTTTTCGTCGAGCCCGAGGTCGCGCACTTTCTTCATGTATTCGCGGAACATCGGCACGTCGAAGCAGTACTGGCTCTGGACGAACTGTGCGCCGGCCTCGATCTTCTTGGCGAGGCGATAGGGGCGGAAGTCGTAGGGCGGCGCAAAGGGGTTGATGGCGGCGCCGAGAAACACCTGCGGCGGCGTCGTCAGCTTGCGGCCCGACAGGAATTTCGAGTTGTCGCGCATGATGCGCACGGTTTCGAGCAGCGACATGCAGTCGAGGTCGAAGACCGGCTTGGCGCCCGGCTGGTCGCCTGCCTGCACGCCGTCTCCCGTCAGGCACATGATGTTCTGCACGCCCATGGCGGAAGCGCCGAGCACGTCGCCCTGGATGGCGATGCGGTTCTTGTCGCGGCAGGCGATCTGCATGATCGGGGCATAGCCCATGCGGGTCAAAAGGGCGCAGATGCCGACCGAGGACATGTGGCAGTTGGCGCCGGACGCATCGACCGCGTTGATGCCGTCGACCCAGCCGTCGAAGATCGCCGCGCGCTCATAGACATCCTGCGGATTGGCGCTGTCGGGCGGGTTGAGCTCGGCGGTCACGGCAAATTCGCCGCGCCGCAGCACGCGCTCGAGCCGTCCGCGCGAGGAGTGTCCCGGCAGGGGATCGAGCGGCGCGCCGGGATCGTATGGGTTGTAATCGGGGCTCATGCCTGGTTCTCTTTCGCCTGGGCCTCGCGCCGGGCGGCTGCTTCCGCCGTCACCCGCAGCCAGGAAGACGTTTCGCGCAACGACTGGTTCACCGGCTGCTGCACATTCAAGATCGCATCACCCCTCGTCATGTTCTGCGAGCCTTTCCACGCCTGAACCCAGACGCACGGCATATCCGGCTCGACCTCGCAGTTGCCATTGGCCCTGACGCCACCACAGGGGCCGTTGCGCAACTGCTTGGGACAGTTCATCGGGCAGGACATGCCGGTCGACGACAGCGCGCACTGGCCGCACATGCGACAGTCGAAGAGGAAGCCCTTGACGTGACGCTCGACGAAGGTGACGGGTCGCTCCACCCTGCTGTAGCCGATCGCCTTCCACAGCGGATGCAGAAGCAGGAACAGGTCGGCGAAGCGGTGGTAGAACCATTCGAGGAAGCGCGAATTGCGCACGGCCCAGAGGCGGACCGTGTATTTGTGGCGCGAGCGACGGCTCGGCGAGACGCCGGCAGGCGTAAAGGCACCCGTTGCGGCCTTGGCGCCGGGGGCCGCATTGCCCTTGACGATGGGCGGCTGCGCGGCGGCTGCGGCCTTCGGCTCAGCCATTGTCGCGGCCTCCGGACTTGACGAGAGCGACCAGCCGCTCGCGGTCATAGGCGGCCTCGAGTTCGGCTGCTGCCCGGTCGGCTTCCGCCTCCAGCTCGTCGGAGACCGGCTGAGGCTCGGCCTTGCGCCACTCGGCAAGATAATCGTCGGTTTCGGCAGCGCCGGTGCGCATGGCGCACATGTCGATCGCCTCGGTGAAGCGCAGTGACAGCTCGCGCTTGGCGGTCGTGCGGCCCTTCTTGATGATGACCTGGGCCGGGATGTCGCGCCAGTAGACGATAATGCGATCTGCCATCGGGTGTCGTTCTCCTCTTCCTGCATGTTTGCCTTGATCGGATCCGATCGAAGGCCAAGGACATGCAGCACTCCCAAGCGCTCCAGCGACCTTTGCACGCCTGAACGATGCGTGGTCCCGAAGTCAGACAATGCGCATGTCCCGACGCGGTGGCTCACCTCGCCACGACGTTGGATATGTCCAAAAACGACGCCGCTCCGCAAGCTCCAGGGCTTGCCGCACTCTACGCGCTGGCACGGCGCGGGCAAGCCCGCGCGCCGGGTTATCCGGTCGCCGGTGACATCAAGACATTACAGGGTGTTACGGCCGTTTCGCATCGCTCTAGCATGGGCCGCGCGGGGCCGGGCTGTCTGTTGTTTTTCTACCAGATGCCGCGGCGAATTCCGTTGCCGAGCCAGGTCCAGATCGGCGGGTGATACCATTGTTGCGACGGACCTGCGACATCGACGGGGCGCAGCCGGCCCCTAAGCGCATCCTCGACGGCGGCAATGGCGATGCCGGTGGATGCGGCGGTCTGCAGCAGCGGGTAGGTGTGCATCGTATCGGCGCGCGCTGGCACCTGTCGGGATTGGTAGAGGACGCTGCCGGTGTCGACGCCTTCATCGACGAGATGCACGGTGGCGCCAAAATTGCCGACGTCGTCGTTGATCCGCGCCCAGTAGCCGCCCATCAGGCCGCGATACAAGGGATTGATGCCGGCATGGAAATTGATGACCGGGCAGGGGATCTGCGCCAGCGTCGCCGGCTTCAGCATGCGGCAGCTGATGAGGAAGACGACCTGCGGGGCGACGGCCCGGATCTGCGAAACGGCGGCTTCGTCGTTGACGGATACGATCTGGCGAACGGGCACGCGCGCGTCGGGCGTGCCTGAGACGCCGTAGAGCGCGAGAATTTCTGCGGCCCGTTTGCGGGTGAAGCGCTTTCCGAAGCGCGAAGCAACCATGGTTGCCAGCTGCCCGATCGCATTCGGCCAGCCGAGTTTTTTCGCCCGGCGGCGCAGGAAGGGACCCTTCGGTTCCGGCTGTTCCTGGAAAACGACGATATCGTCGAAGCGCTGGGCGAGCGCATTGATCATGATCCAGGGATTTTCCCCGCCAGCCGTCACCACGACGATGCGGCCTGCTTGCCTGGCCGAGGTATTGTTCTGTTTGTCTGCGTCCGCCATGCCGGCCCCTGATGCTTTGCTCACACCAGATATGACGGCTGCGCCGTTACCGCCGGCTTAAGGGCGGATATCGGCAACACATGGCTTGCTCGGCCCTAGCGGAAGTCCGCGGCCGTCAGGACGTAGATCGTGCGGCGGCCATGGGCATAGGTCGCCTTTGCCGCCTCGTAGATCTTGCCGCGTGCGGCGTCGAAAGCCAGGAGGCAGGCCGCTTCGGTCGTACGGGTGGGGGCATCACGCGACAGCGCCGCCGCCTCCACGTAGAAAGGCACTTCGAACATGCCATCATGGCCGAGGAAGCGAACGGCGTTCCTCGTGTCGTCGAAGCTTCGGCTCTGGTTGGGGAAGCTCAGTGGCATGGCGTCATCCTTCTTGGCTGTAGTCGTTGGCGCAGGCGCAAGCCCGCGGGTGGCAATGTGACGTCGTGCAACGCCATCACAGCACATTGACCCCTAAAGGATATGCGTTCTCCTGAACGTGCGGTCGGCCAGGGCCGGACCGTCCTTGCCGCCGCTGGCAACCACTTCGAGATTGCTCTCGTCCGCCACTCGCTCATGAATTTCCCGGCTGCTCTGGATGCGATACTGGAGCGCATTGTCGCGGATCGGCAGCGTCGCGGTAATGCGATAGGTTTCCCCGGTGGTGGACTCCCGCGTCAGTGGGTCTTTGGTGCGCACGAGCTGGCCAACGTGAAAGCGGTGGATCGGCGGCGCGCCGGCCGGGGTGCGGATACTGCGTTTCGTGAAAGATAGGGCATTCATGATGGCCTTGGTCCTCCTCAAGCGTTGGTACGTTCAACCGGCGGGAACAACCATGTCGCGTTTTCGCGCCGGCTGCCGACGGTTGGAAGATCCTCGCTGTAACGGGGCGGACGAACAGACGGCTCGAAAGAGATCGGCTTCGAGACGAAGCGTCGGCCGCAAGCACCGAAAGCGAGCTTGCCAGTCTGTCGAGAATTCAGGGGATTGGGGCGGTTCGAAGCTCTGATACCGCGAAAGCCACATTCGGCCAAATCAACTTGGCTCCACCATAGCGCGTTGATTGAGTTTCAATTGAGGCGGTTGTGCATGTTTGCTTGCCCGGGTGGCGGGCAGGTCCGCACCGCGCGATGCCGGCCAGCAAAAAACGGCGTCCAGCTCTGGCGTTTTCAGGATGTGATTGCGCGCCGCACAATGCCTGGTGGCATGAATTAGCATGTGCTAACGTCCGGGCGCGAAGAGAAAACAGGAGGAGGAAACCATGGATCTGACACGCCGCGCCGTTGCGCTGGGAGGCGTTGGCCTGCTTGCCAGCGCATCGTTTACAACCGCGAATGCCTTTGAATCTCCACTGATCGATCCGATCGAGGCGGCCGACGAATTCTGGCTGGCAGTCGAAGCCTATATCTACGGCTATCCGCTGGTGACGACGGAGATGACGCGCCGGGTCGTCACCAATGTCGAAAAGCCGGTGGGAAGCAAAGGCCCGATGGGTCACATCATCAAGCTGCGCGAATATCCGGGCCCGGCCTTCAAGGACGTCACCGCGCCGAATGCAGACACGCTCTACACCACCGCCTTTGTCGATGTCGGCAAGGAGCCCTGGGTGCTGTCGATACCGGACATGAAGGATCGTTTCTTCCTGTTTCCGATGCTCGATGGATGGACGACGGTTTTCCAGGTGCCCGGCAAGAGAACGACGGGCGGTGCTGCGCATTCCTACGCGATAACCGGCCCCGGCTTCAAAGGTCAGGTGCCGGACGGCGTCACCGAATACAGGTCGCCGACAAGCCTCGTCTGGATTCTCGGCCGCATTTATTGCGACGGCACGCCGGAAGACTACAAGCTGGTTCACGCGCTGCAAGACCAGTGCAAGCTGGTTCCGCTCAGCGCCTATGGCAAGGACTGGACGCCACCGCCCGCCAAGGTCGATCCTGATATCGACATGAAGACCGCCGTGCGCGAGCAGGTCAATCGCATGGATGCGGTGGAATACTTCACGCTTCTAAGCGAACTGATGAAGACCAACCCGCCAACGGCAGCGGATGCGGGCACGGTGGCGAAATTCGCCCAGATCGGCATTGTCCCCGGCCAGGATTTCGACAAGACCAAACTGGACGGCACATGGGCCGGCCGTGTCCCGGAGTTCGCGTTTCACCGCATCATGCTGCATTTCAAGTTCAGCGACGGCGACATCAAGGACGTCAATGGCTGGGGCTACACCACCAGCACCGGGATCTACGGCACCAATTATCTCCAGCGCGCTTTGATCACCGCCATCGGCCTTGGGGCCAACAGGCCGCAGGATGCCGTCTATCCGACGTCGCTGAAGTCGAAGGACGGCCTGATCGCGCGCGGCTATCACGGGTCGAACAACTACGTCGTCACCTTTCCCAAGGGACAATTGCCGCCGGTGCGGGGGTTCTGGTCGATCACGATGTACAACGACCAGTATTTTTTCGTCGACAATCCGCTCAATCGCTACTCGATCAGCGCCCGGCAGAACCTCAAGGCCAATGCGGACGGTTCGACGGATATCTATATCCAGCACGAATCCCCCGGCGCGGACAAGGAAAGCAACTGGCTGCCGGCGCCGAAGGACAAATTCATCCTTATGATGCGGCTCTACTGGCCGGACGACAGCCCGCCATCGATCCTCGATGGCTCGTGGGTCATCCCGGCGGTGAAGAAGGCGGGGTAGCCGCAGGTCAACACATAACTGTCCGCTGTTCTTCGACCGCGATGGACATTCCCTCGCGGTCGACGTCGGTGAAATGCGCCGCTGACCGCAGTCCGCGCCGAAGCGCGTCTTTCGCCATCCTTCACCCATGGATATGGTTGCCTCATAGCCGAGGAAATCAACCGTCATGAGACTTGCTCACATCAACCTGGTCGCCCGAGACGCGGACGCGCTGGCGGGGTTCTACATCGATGTCCTGAAGTGCGAGCCGCTGCGTGAGCCCAGGATGCTGTCAGGCGAAAAAGTGTCGCGCGGCAATGGTCTTTCGGGCTGCGAGATATACACGATCTGGCTCAAATTCCCCGAACTCGAACGGCCCTTCCTGGAGATACACGAGCATAAGGTCACGCATGACCGGGATCAGCCAAGGGTGAACGAGCCCGGTTTGGGGCACCTGTCATTTCAGATGGAAGATATCAGCGCCGTGCTATCGGACATCATCCAGGCCGGCGGAGCGCAGATCGGTGAAATCACCGACTTCGGCACGCCGGAAAAGCCATATCTGATCGCTTATGCGCGCGACCCGGAGGGAAACGTGCTCGAGCTTGAGCAGGTATCAACGAGGGTTGCGTCTCTTTAGGGCATCTTCAGTTATTTGTGTCACCAGTCGGTTGTCCGTTTCAAGAGACCGGAGAACCGATGATGAGCGTCGTGACGCTAGGAGACGTTGACCGCCAGATCGGCCGCGGATTTAAGTTCCTGCGTTTTGCGCCCGCTATCGAGGCCGCATTCCTTCGCGATTATGCCGCCAGCCGCGTTCGTCTCGCGGTCGTCTGGGCCGTCATCGGGACGTTGATCTACGACAGCGTCTATTTCGGCGATGCGACGATGATGCCGGATGTGTTCTTCGAGCTCGTTGTCGTCCGGTTCGGCATCTTCACGCCCTTCGCGCTTTTCAGCGTGCTGGCGCTGCGGCGCTGGCCGAGCGCGCGCAACTACGATCTGCTTGCAATCTCGGTGGCCGTGCTCGGCGTGTCGCTGCCGATGTCGGTCGCCGTCTTCAGTGAAAGCCCGTATCTGTTCGTCTACCAGAACGGCAATGTCGCGGCGTTCCTGTTCTTCGTCATTGCGCTCAGGCCGCGATTCCCGACGATCATGATCGGGCTCCTCGTAATGTGCGCCGTGCAGTTCACGACGACGAAGCTGAGCGGCGCCTTCGACGACGTCGTCTATACCGGCATTATCACCTTCTACGTGACGCTCGCGATCTTCCTGGCGATGAGCGCCTATGTCATGGAGCACAAGGACCGGCTGAATTTCCTCAACCAGCTGCGCGGCAGCCTGTTGCACGCCGAGCTGGAGCGCAAATCCGAGCGCGACGAACTGACGGGGCTCTTCAACCGCCACTCGCTGGCGCGGGTGCGCCAGTCGCTGTGGGCGGGGCCGGACGCCGGCACCACGCTCGCCGTGATCATGCTCGATATCGACCGCTTCAAGCTCTTCAATGATGTGCACGGCCACATCGAGGGCGACGAATGCCTGCGCGCCGTCTGCGACAGCATTCTCAAGGAAGTTGGCCCTGCCGGCGAGACCTTCCGCTTTGGCGGCGAGGAGATCCTGGTGCTGATGAGCGATGTCGAAGGGCGGCAGGCGCGCGATATGGCCGAGAAGATCAGGGCGGCGATCGAGGCGCTCGGCATCCGCAATCGCGGCCTTGCCGACGGTCAGGCCGTCACCGCAAGCCTTGGCGTCGTCCTCGGCAAACCGGCGGAAGCGACGCTGGAAGACCTGCTTCGCGCAGCCGACGCTGCGCTCTACCAGGCCAAGCGGGACGGGCGGAACACGGTTTCGATGTTCGACGGCGCGTGGCGCGGTCCAGGTGGCGCAGCCGCCGGCAAAGACGGCAATGCGCGCTCCATCCTGATGGCGAGCTGACGGTCGGCCGTTCCTCTGCGGACGGGTATGGCGGCTTGGCGCGCCCCTGGTTGGATCAGGCGCTCAGGAGCGATGTCGTCAGATCGCCATAGCCGGTGAAGCGATACTCGTATTCGAGGCCGAGATATTCGGCCGCTTCCTTCGCCTTTTCCTTCAGCGCCTCGTCCTCCTGCTGCGAGAGGTAGACGAGCTTGCGGTAGTGGCCGAAATACATGTCCCTGAGCTCCGGATGCCGTTTCAGGCCAAGAGGCTCGATCACGAAGGCCTCGAACTGGCGGGCGAGGAAATCGGTGAGGAAGAAGGCTGTCAGATCGTCGTCCCAGCGGCTGGCAAAGGCCTCGTTGCCGGCAAAGAAGGAATAACAGTGCGGACCGGGGATGCGCTCGACGCCTTCCTCCGCGCACAGCCGGTCGAGGTGGCCGCCGGTGCCGCAGTCGGCATAGGCGACGAAGATGCGCTCGAAACCGCGCTGGCGGGCCGCGGCGATTGCCTCGCGCACGCCGGGGGTGATCCTGTCGGGGGTGTTGTGCCAGATGGCGGGAAGACAGGTAAGGTCGACATGGTCGAGCCGGTTTGCCTGACATATGGCAAGAATTTCGCGCGCGATCGCGCCGCAACCGATGACGTGAACTTTTTCCGGCGTTGTGCGTTCTATAGTGCGCGATACAATTTCCATCTCGATCCCACTACCCACCAATGTGAAGGAAGCTGGCCATGAAAGCACAAACCATTGCGACCGTCAGTGTCATCCTGATCGCGCTGACGACGCTCAGCGCCTGCGGCAACACGATCCGCGGCATCGGTCAGGATACCGCAAACACGGTCAACGCGACACAGTCGGCCGGCAAGAAGGTGGCGAACGCCGCCAACTGACGTCCTTCGCAGATGAAAAAAGCCGGCCGCAGACATCGTCGCTGCGGCCGGCTTTCATGGTATTCGGGCAGGCTCAGCCGGCAGCGAGCAGGTTGTGCTTGCGCTTCATGAAATCCTTAGCCGTCTCCACCGCGATGGCCGCGTCACGGCAATAGGCGTCGGCGCCGACGGCCTTGCCGAACTCTTCGTTGAGCGGCGCGCCGCCGACGAGCACGACATAGTCGTCACGCAGTCCCTTTTCCTTCAAGGTATCGATGACGACCTTCATGTAGGGCATGGTGGTGGTCAGGAGTGCCGACATGCCGAGGATGTCGGGCTGCTCGCGCTCGATTGCTTCGAGGTAGTTCTCGACCGGATTGTTGATGCCGAGGTCGACGACGTCGAAGCCGGCGCCTTCCATCATCATGCCGACGAGGTTCTTGCCGATGTCGTGAATGTCGCCCTTGACGGTGCCGATCACCATCTTGCCGAGCTTCGGGGCACCGGTTTCGGCCAGAAGCGGCCGCAGGATGAACATGCCGGCCTTCATCGCATTGGCCGACAACAGGACTTCCGGCACGAACAGGATGCCATCGCGGAAGTCGACGCCGACGATGCGCATGCCTTCGACCAGTGCCTGGGTCAGGACGTCGTAGGGCGTCCAACCGCGCTTGAGCAGGATGTTGGTGCCGTCCTCGATCTCTTCCTTGAGGCCGTCATAGAGGTCGTCATGCATCTGCTGCACGAGTTCCTCGTCGGAAAGGTCCTCCAGAATGATTTCATCGTCTGCCATAGTAGGGTTCCTCGGTTCCTGGCACGGCCGGGCAAAAATCCGGGCACGTTCAACAATCAATAGCGGGCGACCTGTAAAAATCTGTTTTCGAAAGCGACGTCGCATATGGCAAAAAGCGACGGAGAGCCGCTTCTTTCGGGGCCTATATATTCTTAACAAAAACAATATATTCGCGCCATGCGGTTTTTGGCCGGCAATGACGCAGTCGGCAGTGTTCGAGTTGCGCCACTCGTTGGCGCATTGAGACCCGTACAGTCCCTGCGGCTTGGTAGCATGAGGGCCAATCGGTGCTTGAAGGCGCAGGATATCGAAATGCGCGGGAGAGGAATGAGTACATGAGCGACGTGACAGAACAGGACGCGGTTGAGGGTGGCGGTCGCCGCTCGCGTGGCGAGGGGCGGGGAGCGGCAGCGCGGCGTGCCTCGCGCACCGGCGGCGGACCGGGGCCATCTCTGCCCTATATCCAGCGCAAGATCAGGGAATACGAGGTCCTCGACGAGGAAGGCCTCCAGCTGATCGAACGCAACGCCGATACGATCCTCGAGGAAATCGGCATCGAATTCCGCGACGACGCCGAGGCGCTGGAGCTCTGGAAGCAGGCCGGCGCCGACGTGCGCGGCCAGCGCGTTCACTTTCCCAAGGGCCTTTGCCGCGAACTCCTGAAGACCGCGCCGTCGGAATTTACCTGGCACGCCCGCAATCCGGCCCGCAGCGCGCAGGTCGGCGGCAAGGCGACGATCTTCGCGCCGGTCTACGGCCCGCCCTTCGTGCGCGACCTCGAAGGTGTCCGGCGCTACGCAACGATCGAGGACTTCCGCAATTTCGTGAAGCTCGCCTATATGGCGCCGTCGATGCATTCGTCCGGCGGCACCGTCTGCGAACCCGTGGACATTCCGGTGAACAAGCGTCACCTCGACATGGTCTACAGCCACATCAAATATTCCGACAAGCCGTTCATGGGCTCGGTGACCGCGCCCGAGCGCGCCGAAGACACCATCGCCATGGCCAAGATCGTCTTCGGCGACGAGTTCGTCGAAAACAATTGCGTCACGCTCAACCTGATCAACGCCAACTCGCCGATGGTCTTCGACGAGACCATGGTGGGCGCGCTCAAGGTCTATGCGCGCCACAACCAGGCCTGCGTGCTCTCGCCGTTCATCCTGTCGGGCGCCATGAGCCCGGTGACGGTGGCCGGCACGCTGACGCAGATCCTGGCCGAAGTGCTGGCCGGTGCCTCCTTCACCCAGCTGATCCGCAAGGGCGCGCCGGTGCTGTTCGGGACGTTCGCCGCCTCGATCTCGATGCAGTCGGGAGCGCCGACCTTCGGCACGCCGGAGCCGTCGCTGGTCTCCTATGGTGCGGCACAGCTCGCCCGACGTCTGAAGCTGCCGTTCCGCACCGGCGGGTCGCTCTGCGGCTCGAAGGTTCCGGACGCCCAGGCGGCGCACGAATCGGCCAATACGCTCAACATGACGCTGCTTGCCGGTACCAACTTCGTGCTGCATGCGGCCGGCTGGCTCGAGGGCGGTCTGATCTCGTCCTACGAGAAGTTCATGATCGACCAGGACCAGCTCGGCATGATGCAGAAGATGGCCGAAGGCATCGATCTCTCCGAGGATGCGCAGGCGCTGGACGCCATCCGCGAAGTGGGCCCCGGCAGCCATTATCTCGGCTGCGCCCATACCCAGGCCCATTTCCAGACCGCGTTCTACCGCTCGCCGCTGGCCGACAACAATTCCTACGAACAGTGGGAAGTGGAAGGCGAAAAGCGCATCGAGCAGCGCGCCAATGCGCTTTGCCGCAGCTGGCTGGAACACTACGAGGCGCCTTACCTCGATCCTGCGATCGATGATGCGCTCAAGGCCTTCATCGACCAGCGCAAGAATTCGATGCCCGACGCTTTCACCTGAAAGGGTCCCGAGAGAGCCAGGGAGCAAGGCGGCGCGGCGCAGGTGGCTGACATGATCCAGAAGGAGGTCTGGCGCCCGCATTACGATCTACAGGGGCCGAAACCGAAATGACGGCGCCTTCCGCATCTGCGGACACTCGACTTGAAACCGTCCGTGCGGCTCTTGGGCCGCACGGACTTTTTTTGCGCGGAACGCTGAATTTCGCCCGCGACGACGCCGCGCCGCTTCTGGCAGACGGTCGCCCGGCGGCCGGCGTGGTGTTGATCGGCAATATCGGCGGTTCGCTCTGGCAGCCGTTCGTGCGCTGGCGTGAAAGCGCGCCGGACCGCGGCGGCGCCGATCCGCTCGACCACTGGTCAAAGGTGGTCATCGGCGAGATCGCTCGTGCCCATGGAGCCACGGCCTATTTCCCGTCGGATCCGCCCTGGCAGCCATTCCAGCAATGGGCGATGCGGGCGGAGGGCCTCAGACCTTCGCCATTGGGCATCCTCATTCATCCGCGCTTCGGGCTATGGCACGGCTATCGCGGCGCGCTGGCCTTCGACAGCGCCTTGCCCGAGGGCGGCGCGCGATCGGCCGCGCACCCTTGCGACAGTTGCGTGGAAAAGCCCTGTGTCTCCGCCTGTCCCGCCGGCGCGCTCGAACGGCTGCATTTCGATGTCGGACGCTGTCGCGGCCATCTCGCGACGGAGGCGGGCAGGCGCGGCTGCCTTACACACGCTTGCCTTTCCCGCGATGCCTGTCCCATTGGTCAGGACTTTCGCTATCCGCCCGATCAGCTACACTTTCACATGGCCGCCCTGCACCTCTAAGCGCCGTCCACCGACGCCAAGCTGTGGAAGAACAGCGTGCAAATACCGGGAATGACTAAAATTCGAGCTTTTCTGGAAACGCAAAATTTCCGGATTTATATCGTTTTGGACAGTGTGGCGTTGGAGGCCATCTCATGACACGCAGTCCAGTGGTATCGCCGAGCAACTTCCCCCCGCGCTTGTCGCGCGAGGACGTCGATGCGCAGGTCTCGCGCCTGGACAGCATTCACGCCGCCAATTCGCAGCTTCTCGACGAGGCGTACAAGCGCCTACTGGCGATCGCCGGCGCCCATGCCGCCGTCATTGCCGCCTGCATCGCCGGCTTCAGCGGGCTGTTCGAGGCTTCCGGAACGGGCGCCAATCTGCTGCCGCAGGCGATCGACCTGCTACGCAAGGCGGCGCTCGTGGTCAGCTGCATCGGGCTGCTCGTCACCTTCTTTGCCATCGCCAACAATTACGGCGAGGTGCAACGGCTCGGCCGCAAACATGCGAGCAATCTGCGCTACACATTGCAGGAAAAGCGTCTGCTGACCACATTGTCGCGCGAGATCCTGCCCGGCGATCCCAAGTCATACCTCAGTGGTGGCGTTGCCGGCCTTGCCTGCCTTTCGGCGATCTTTGGCCTGGCCGCGGCCGCCGGTTGTTTCGTGCTGGCCAGCATTGCCGGATTTCTCCCCGGGGTGTGAATGCGGGGGGCGTTGCGATGTGACGTTGCTCGCATTCGTCGCACGCCGGAAGAGGGGCGCTGCACACGCGCAGGCGTTCGACAAGCCACATTCGGTTGCGGCCATGGCACTGACCTCTGCTCTCCCGCATCTCTGTGCTCGTCACAGAGATCCAGCGGTGCCACGTCTGCGGTACGATAGGTCTAGCTATTGATACGGCGCTGTGCGGGTTCCTTCACGCCGCGGACGCGCCGTGGCTGGACCCCTGTGACGAGCACAGGGTGAGGGGGAGAAGACGGACGGCGCAGGGGGGCAGTGGCGTTGGCGGCAGTTGCGGTGGCGGCGTTGGCGGTGTTGGAGGCAGTTGTGGCACCGACCTTCCCCCACCCTCATCTCTGTGCTCGTCACAGAGATCCAGCGGTGCCGCGTCTGCGGCACCAGACGACTAGCTATTGATGCGGCGCAGAGCGGTTTCCTTCACGCCGCGGACGCGCCGTGGCTGGACCCCTGTGACGAGCACAGGGGTGAGGGGAGAAGACGGACGGCGCAGCGGTGTTGGCGGCGGTGGTGATAATCCGCCTGCCTGGCCGCCGGCCTTGCAGGCAGGCTTCACCATGCTATCCGCTTTTTCCTCGCGCCTGCGCCAGAACCGCCGCAATCTGGATGATGCTGGGCGACTGATTCCATTGGGTGTTTTTCATGCCGCTGTTTCCGAAGCCTTTTCTTGTTGGTGCCGTTCTTTCCGCCGGACTTGCCGGCCCGGCGCTCGGCGCCTGCCGTGATGTCAGCCATCTCGGGCAGGACTACATCGCCTGCACCGTCGATCCGGCGGAGAATGACATCCGCCTCTACAACAAGGATCAGGCGGGCGTTCCCTTCCGCTCGTTCCGGGCGCTGTCGCTGGAGCTGCGCCACCGCGACGAATACATGCTGTTTGCCATGAACGGTGGCATGTATCACGACGACCTGTCGCCGGTGGGCCTGCATGTCGAGGAGGGGCGCGAGCAGGCGCCGCTCAACACCAACACCGGCTGGGGCAATTTCCATCTGCTGCCGAACGGCGTCTTCTATGTCGACGGCGGCAAGGCCGGCGTGATGGCTGCGGACGCCTATCGCGATGCAGGGATCACCCCTCGCTTTGCCACCCAGTCCGGCCCGATGCTGGTGATCGACGGCGCGCTGCATCCGCGCTTCCTGCCCGACAGCACCAGCCTGAAGACCCGAAACGGCGTCGGCGTGACGAAAACCGGCGAGGTGGTGTTCGCCGTCTCGAAACGGCCGGTGCGGTTTCACGACTTCGCCACGCTCTTTCGTGACGAACTCGATTGCCCCAATGCGCTCTTTCTCGACGGCACGATCTCCAGTCTCTACGCGCCCGACATCAACCGGCACGACCGGCTGTTCCCGATGGGGCCGATGATCGCAGTCGTCGGAACGTTTCCACGCTAGTTTTTCCTGGGCCGAAGATTTTTTCGCGCGGGACCCCAAGGAATTGCCGCCGTGCAACGTCTAAGGTCTGAAACAGCTGGGAGCGGGCACGCCATTGGACGCTGAACTTGTCGACAAAGCGGTGTCTGGCGACAGACAGGCGTTCGGCCAACTGGTCGAGCGGCACTATGATTTTGTCCATGCCGTCGCCTGGCGCTGGTCGGGAAACACCGCGGATGCGGAGGATATCGCCCAGGATGTCTGCGTGCGGCTCGGCTCGGCCATTCGCGGCTTTCGCGGCACCAGCCGGTTTCGCACCTGGCTCTACACGCTCACCCTCAATGCCGCCCGCGACCACAGGCGCCGCCAGACGCGGGATTGCACCGGGATGCAGGCTTATGCCAGCGAGCAGGCGGTTCTCGGCGCAGGTGATACCGGCGAGGACGAGCGCGAGCAGGCGCTCTGGACGGCGGTCAGGGGGCTTCCGGAAAAGCAATGCGACGCGGTGCTGCTCGTCTATGCCGAGGGGATGAGCCATGCCGCCGCCGCCGACGTGCTCGGATGCTCGGAATCAACCGTTTCCTGGCACGTGCATGAGGCGCGCAAGCGGCTGAAGACAGTGCTTGGCAAGGAGGCCGTGTGATCATGACCGACGAATTCGACAAGCTCTCCGGGCGGACTGCGCCAAAGGCTTCGAACGAGGCACGCGCCCGCGCGCTTTCGGCCGCCATGCAGGCCTTCGACCTCGCCGAAGAAAATTCGACCAGCACCCAAGGATCGGTGCCGCCGGTTCGTCAAAGCTCCATCTTCAACCGGATATGGAGCCCCATCATGAACAGGAAACTGCTTGCTGGATCGGCACTTGCCACGCTGCTGGTCGTGCCTGCCGCCGCCTTCCTGACGCTGGAACTGACGCGCAACACGGCGCTTCCGGGGGGGAGCGGCACGGAAATCGCCGTCAAGGAGGAGCCGAGACAGAAGGCCGTGCCACTTGCGAAACCGTCCTCGACGGCAGCGACGGTGGACGAGAGCCTGGCTGCGGCCAAAAAGTCGGAGGCCTCCGGTTCGCCGGCACCTGAAAACACCGACAGCAAGGCGAAGGCAACGGCCGACGAGCCGGAAATTGCCCGGTTGCTGACACGCGCCCGTGAACAGGAGACCGTCGAGGTTCAATCCGCACCGCAGGCTGGGAGCCCGGCGCCCACGGCTGCGGCCGAAGCGGATGCCATGGCCAACCAGATGATGAGCGACAGCGCCGCACAGCTTTCGGTCGCCGCGCCGATCGTATCGCCGGACATGCAGCCGGCACCGCCGGAAAACCGCGAGCGCTTCGGCAAGGGCGAGAACAATCCGGTCAAAAGCGTCGCCACCGATCCGGTATCGACCTTCTCGGTCGATGTCGACACGGCTTCCTATGCCTTCGTGCGCCGCTCGCTGATGGAGGGCCAGGTGCCGGATCGCGATGCCGTGCGGGTGGAGGAGATGGTCAATTACTTCCCCTATGACTGGCCGCGCCCGGCCTCTGCCGCCGAACCGTTCAAGGCGACGGTGACGGTGACGCCGACACCCTGGAATGGTGGCACGCGGCTGATGCATGTGGCGATCAAGGGCTATGACGTCGTACCGGCTGAGGCGCCGAAGGCGAACCTGGTGTTCCTGATCGACGTTTCCGGCTCGATGGACGAGCCCGACAAGCTGCCGCTTCTGAAGGCCGCCTTCCGGCTGCTCGTCGAGACGCTGAAGCCGGACGATACCGTCTCGATCGTCACCTATGCCGGCAATGCCGGCACGGTGCTGGAGCCGACGGCCGTCAAGGACAAGGCTAGGATACTGCAGGCGATCGACACGCTGCAGCCGGGCGGGTCGACGGCGGGTGCCGAGGGCATCGATGCGGCCTATCGGCTGGCGGAAAAGGCTTTCGTCAAGGGCGGCGTCAACCGGGTGATGCTGGCAACCGACGGTGACTTCAATGTCGGGCCGGCCAGTGACGACGACCTCAAGGCGATGATCGAGACGAAGCGCAAGAGCGGCATCTTCCTGTCGGTGCTCGGCTTCGGCCGCGGCAACTACAACGACGCGCTGATGCAGACGATCGCCCAGAACGGCAACGGCACCGCCGCCTATATCGACACGCTGGCCGAGGCGCAGAAGACACTGGTGGAGGAGGCGGGCGCATCACTCTTCCCGATCGCCAAGGACGTCAAGCTGCAGGTGGAGTTCAATCCGGCTGCCATCGCTGAGTACCGGCTGATCGGCTACGAGACCCGGGCATTGAAGCGCGAGGATTTCAACAACGACAAGGTGGATGCCGGCGACATCGGTTCTGGCCACAGTGTGACCGCGATCTATGAGGTGACGCCGAAGGGCAGCCCGGCGGTGCTCACCGACGAGCTGCGCTACAAGGCGGCGCAGAAGACCGCGGCCGATGCCACCGCCAACGCCGGCGAACTCGCCTTCCTGAAAATCCGTTACAAGAAGCCGGACGGCGACAGCAGCGCGCTGATCACGACGCCGGTCACGGAGGCGAACGCCGTGCCCTCGCTCGCCGAGGCGCCGGCCGATGTGCGCTTCTCGGTGGCGGTCGCCGCCTTCGGGCAGAAGCTTTCGGGCGTCAGCGCGCTTTCGGACTATTCCTACGACGCCGTCGTCGATCTCGCGGCCGCGGCAAAGGGAGCCGATCCGTTCGGCTATCGCAGCGAGTTCGTCAATCTGGTCAGGCTTGCCAAGGGTCTTTCGGGCGGAGGCAACTCGGCCAACTGAGGGGCGGCAGGGCCTTGGCGCTGCTCCGCCGACACCCGCGCGCGGCCGCTCATCCGGCTGCCGCCACCTTCTCCCCGTCGGCGGGGAGAAGGGACGAGCGGCTGCGGCATTGCCTATGGCGACGGCCGAAATCTGACAATGAAGCACTGAGATTTGGGAAACGCTGGGATTTGGGAAACGCTGGGATTTGGCACCCAAGGGTGCGCACAGCGGCTCTGTCTCCGCGTGCGGGGAGAGATGTCCGGCAGGACAGTGAGGGGATGTATCAGGCGCGGTCGCCTCACGCCTTCGGAAAGGCGCGCTCCAGGCCGCCGGATTTTGTCAGGCCCATCTTGAACGCCTGGTAGGCCGGGTGCTGGCTCGCGCGGGCGGCTTCCATCAGGCGCATCTGCAGCCGGGCCGGGGCCTCGTTGCCGAGCCACTGTCCGAGCTTGTCGAGCTTCAGCGTGTTGAGAAAGCGGGCTTCGGAGGCGATATCGAGATAGCGGTAAAGCCCATCCAGCAGCCGGTCGTCCTGCTCGGGGTTTTCCATCAGCAACCGCACGAAGGCCTGGTCCGCTTCGCCGAAAGAGGAAAGCTTTTCGGCAACGGTGTCCCGGTCGGGAAAGGAAGCGGGGCCAGCGTTCATGTCGGTCTCTCCAGGCGAATCTCGTTTCAATCGGGATAGGACAGGGTCGCCGGGCGCGCAAGCGTCGATGAAATTGTACTAAGCATCCAATATTGACAAAAATTCCAGAATCGTTCATTCCGTTGGCCATGAACCTGGAACCTGCCATCCCCTTCGATATCGCCATGCACGCGCCTTCGGCCGCAGCGATCAGCGCCTTGCTCTATCCGCATGCGGAGGTCGTGCTGCATGATCTGGGAAGCGGCACGGTGGCGGCCATATGGAATGCGTCCTCGGGGCGCGTCGTCGGCGAGGACTCTCTGATCGAGGATACGTTCGGCACGGTCTCGGGCGAGGAAAGCGTGCTTGGCCCCTATGAAAAGACCGGCGCCGACGGCCGGCGCGTCAAGTCGGTCTCGGCGGTGCTGCGCGATGCCAGAGGCAAGGCCGCGGGGCTGCTCTGCATCAATCTCGACGTCTCGATGATCGACAATGCGCTGCAACTTCTATCCGCCTTTGCCGGCGCGGCGCAGCCGCGGCCTCAGGCGCTGTTTTCGCGCGACTGGCGCGAGGAGATCAACGCCTCGCTGCATGATTGGCTGAAGGAGCGGGGCATCGCGCTTGCAGCGCTCAAGCGGGCGGATCGCGTCGCGCTCGTTGCCGCACTTGAGGAGCGCGGTCTGTTCAAGACCCGCAACGCGGTGGATCATCTGGCGAGCCTCATCGGCACCTCGCGCGCCTCGATCTACAATTATCTCGCTGCCGCCCGCAGCGATGCTTCCTGATCCCGACGAAGACAATCATGTCGCCTGTCCCAAGGACGCAGCGACCGGAGGACCCGATATGACAACCCTGCCAGACTTCCGCCTCGAAACGCATTTCTCCCGCTGGGAGTTCAAGGCGCGCCATCACATGACAGCGAGCGATGCCGAAACCATCTCCATGGGTGAATTGCTGGCGCTGGCAGACGATGCCGACCGGGAAGCCTGGGACAAGCTCACGCTCGGCTACACCGAGACCTACGGCGCGCCAGCGCTGCGGACTGCCATCGCTTCGACCTATAGCGGGCTTTCGGCCGACGACATCCTCTGCTTTGCCGGGGCGGAAGAGGGGCTCTACTGCGCCATGCTGGCGCTGCTGGGGCCTGAAGACCACGCCATTGTTACCGTGCCCAACTACCAGTCGATGGAAACGCTGCCGGTAACGATCGCCGCGTCGGTCAGCGGCGTGCCGCTGCGCCCGGAAAACAACTGGCGGCTGGATCTAGCCGATGTGCGCGCGGCGCTGCAGCCGAACACGAAACTGATCGCCGTCAACTTTCCCAACAATCCGACAGGCTCGATCGCCGATCAGCAGACCTACAGGGCTCTGGCCGAGCTCTGCGTCGAGCGCGGCATCCATCTCTTCAGCGACGAGGTCTATCGCGGCCTCGAACGCGACCCGGCGCTCCGGCTGCCGCAGGCGGCCGAGCTGTTCGAGCGCGGAATCTCGCTCAATGTCATGTCCAAGGCCTATGGCCTGCCGGGCCTGCGCATCGGCTGGATCGCCTGCCGCGATCATCACCTGCTCGAGCGCATGGAGAAGATGAAGCACTATCTGTCGATCTGCAATTCGCGTCCGTCGGAGGTGCTGGCGACCATCGCGCTCAAGGCGCGCGAGACGCTGCTGGCCAGAAACCGCGCTCTCTGCGCCACGAACCTGGAAAAGCTCGGCGCTTTCCTTGCCGACTTCCCCGATCTCTACGAATGGCGGGAGCCGGACGGTGGTTGCGTCGGCTTTGCCCGCTATCTCGGGTCGGACGGCGTCGAGAGCCATTGCCGTCGCCTGGTGGAGGAGGCCGGCGTCCTGCTGCTGCCTTCGAGCCTGTTCGTCTCCGATCTGCTGCCCGTTGCCCAGGATCGCTTCCGTGTCGGCTTCGGCCGCCGGAACATCAAGACCGGGCTCGCGGCATGGCGTCGGCACCTTCTGGCGGGTGGCGTGGCGAAACGCATCGCCTGAATCCCGCAGGGCAGCCCGCAGAAGCGGCGAACCCTGATGGGTGTCCGCACGTCATGCCGGCCTTTGCCATCAGGGGATGATGCCGAAGGCGTACCGCAATTTCGGCAAGCGCCTCGATCAGGCGCCGCAGGTAAAAAAACGCTCCGGATCGTGTGATGCCGGAGCGTTTTCTTATCGTTGGTTCAGGGGCCGGTCAGCCCCGGCGGCCTCGGCGCTCGCGGGCAGGCGCCGACGGGCCTTCGTTGGCGGTCTTGTTGCGCAGCGGGCCGATCCTTTCGATGATCACATCGAGCGTCGGGCGCTCGCGCGGCGAATGCTCGTCAAGCGCGACGCGCATGGCGGCGAGGTGGCCGCAGGTGGTGCCGCAGCAGCCGCCGATGATCTTCGCGCCGGCATCGGCGGCCAGGCGCGCATATTCCGCCATCAGCGGCGGCGTGCCGGAGTAATGGATCTCGGAGCCGCGGAATTCGGGAATGCCGCAATTGCCCTTGACGATCACGGTTGCCTGCGGGTTTGCCGAGGTCATGTCGAGCAGCGAGGACAGGATGTCGGACGCGCCGACGCCGCAATTGGCGCCGACGGCGACCGGGCCGTCGCCCAGGTCCTTGGCGACATCGTGGATGTCCTTGGGGTGCAGGCCCATCATCGTCTTGCCGGCGGTGTCGAAGGAACCGGTGTAGACATAGGGCAGGCCGACCTTGGCGGCGGCTTCAGCTGCGGCGCGGATCTCGTCAGGGGACGACATCGTCTCGATCCAGGCGACTTCGGCGCCGCCGGCCTTCAGGCCTTCCATCTGCTCGACGAAGGCGAGGACCGCGTCTTCATAGGACAGCGCGCCGAGCGGGATCAGCAGTTCGCCGGTCGGACCGACGGAACCGGCGGTGATGACCTTGCGCGACGCCTTGTCGGCGACGGCGCGAGCGATTTCGGCTGCGCGCTTGTTGAGCGCGTAGACGCGATCCTGGGCGTGGTGCAGCTTCAGCCGGTGGCGCGTGCCGCCGAAGGAATTGGTCAGGATGATGTCTGCGCCGGCATCGACGAAGTCCTGGTGCAGCTTGGTGATGTTCTCCGGCCTGGTCTCGTTCCAGATCTCAGGCGCTTCGCCCGCTTCCAGACCCATCGCGAACAGCGAAGTCCCGGTGGCGCCATCGGCGAGAAGAACGCCCTTTTCGGCGATGAGGTCGGAGAGAACATTGGCGGCAAGGGTCATCGGCTTTTCCCGGCTAGAATGAATGAAACAAGATATAAAGATATCTTTATGTCTTTGCAAGCATTGGTGCGGCGGGCAGGCGACTATTGTTCGCTGCGCAGGCCCATGCGGCCGGCAAGGCCGAGGCCGAAAACCGCCAGTGCCGTCAGGAGCCACATCGGGTCGGCGCGGTTGAGGAAGAAGCTTTCGAGCATGGCGTTGTAGGTCATGAAGATGACGACCATGACGCAGAAATCGGCAAAGGCGCCGCCTTGCGGGCGGCGCGCGGCGCGGATGTAGTCGAACAGCGGTTTGACGAACAATAGCAGCGTCATGAGGATGCCGCCGGGCAGGCCGAACATCAGTGCGGCGTCGAGATAGCTGTTGTGGCCGGTCACGATGCCGCGCACGTCCCAGCTGGCTTCGAAATTTGCCTCGAGGCCCATGATGACAGGCGAGAGCCAGAAGCTGGAATAGCCCTGGCCGAACCATGGGTGATCGGCGATGCTGGCGCTTGCGAATTTCCAGATGTCGTCGCGACCGGTGAAGGTGGCGTCGTCGATGATTGCGCGGGTCGCCGCCAGCAGGGCGTCGGAATAGATCGTGCCGAGCGTGAGGCCGAAGATCATCACCGACATGGCAATATGCGCGGCGATCATCAGGCCCGGGCTGCGCAGCGCGCGCCCGGCAAGCACCAGCGCGATGGCGATGGGCAGGAAGCCTATGGTGGTCTTGGAGCCGGTGTGCAGCACGAAATTGAACGACAGCAGCGCTATGGCCCAGCCGCGAAGCGTGGCGCCGGAGCGTGCGCAGTAGATGCCGAACACGCACAGGATCGAAAAGACCGGGGCCGAGACGTTCTTGTGCAGGAGATGGCCGCGCCAGAAGCCGGCATGCCAGGGCTCGCCGCCGTCGGCCGAATGGATGGCAAGGTCCGGCGCGACGATCAGCGCCGCATAGTCGATCAACACGATCAGCAGGATGGCATTGGCTCCGGCATGAACGAAATCCTGCTCGCTGCGCGGCAGCACCAGGACGCCTGCCACCATGATCATGGCGATGAGGCTGAGCGTCAGGCCGCGGGCGGAGGCTGCGGGGTCGTAGGATTGCAGGCAGGAGAAATAGGCGATGGCGAAAACGGCGACCCAGGCCGGTGAGATCAACCGCGCCAGCACCCGCCGGTCGACGACGAGCAGCATGGCAGACAGGTAGACGACGCCGAGCACGAGGTAGCCGATCTGATTGACGATGTTGCCGTCATTGCCGGCATTCGGGTCGACCTCCACCGCACCCTGAAACGGCATCAGCGTGAAGACCATGAGGAAGAGCCCGAGGCCCGACAACAGCGATGCAAGGTGACGGGTCAGTTGCGTCAGCCCGGCGTCGCTGCTCGACAGCGCCGGCACCGGGTACCGTCGTGTAGAAGAAACTGCCGTGGCGGTGGGTGTTTGCATCAGAACGCCGAGATCGCTTTGACGGGGCGCCGCCGACACGGCGCCGCCTCCGGTTTCCAGTCCTGCCTGCACTCGCACCGAGCGGGCCGGGACCAGCCACCAAACATGGCGCAATTGGGTTAAAGCGGAATGAAACGGGCCTTGCCGCCGGGTGGCTGCCGATGCGCTGGTGCCTGAAGGTTACCGCGGTCGCCACGCCTGGCCCCTGTCATCCGACCGGTCAATGCCATTGTGGCCGAAGCGCGGCGGTCGCTCACGACGAAAAGCCGCAGCCTATAGGCGATTGCGGCCCGGCTGCTATCGCTGTAAAAGGCCGAACTTATGTAGTTGCTCGCGTGCCCGCGGATATCGCGCGCTGATCGATAGCCTCAAACGAGAAGAACATCATGAACTTCAAACTCCGGACACTCGCGTCGGCGGCCGTTTCACTTGGTCTGCTGCTTGGCGGTGCGTCCCATGCCTTCGCCGGAAAGGCGCATCTGGTTCTCGACGCGCAGACCGGCACGGTCCTTGAGGCCGAAAACGCCGACGTGCTCAACTATCCCGCCTCGCTCACCAAGATGATGACGATCTACCTGGCGTTCGAAGCCCTTCGCGATGGCCGGTTGACCTGGGATCAGCGGCTGACGATGTCGGAAAATGCCAACAGCAAGGAGCCGTTCAAGCTGGCGGTCGGTGTCGGGCGCACCGTGTCCGTGCGCGAAGCCGTCATGGGCATGATCGTGCTGTCGGCCAACGATGCGTCCATTGCCATCGGCGAGCAACTGGCAGGCACCGAAACCGCTTTTGCCACTATGATGACGGGTAAGGCACGCCAGCTCGGCATGGCCAGCACCGTGTTCAAGAACGCCAACGGCCTGCCGGATCCCGAACAGGTAACGACTGCGCGCGACATGGCGACGCTCGGCATTGCCCTGATGCGCGATTTTCCGCAGGAGTTCACGCTGTTTTCCAACCGCCGGATCGAGTTCCGGGGCATGAAGCTTCGCGGCCACAACAATGTGATGAACCGCTACGCCGGTGCCGATGGCATCAAGACCGGTTACACGCAGGCCTCTGGCTACAATCTGGTCACCTCGGCGACCCGCGACGGCAAGCGCCTCGTCGGCGTCGTCATGGGCGGCGAGACTGCCGAAAAGCGCGACAATCAGATGATCGACCTGCTCGACAAGTATTTCCCTGCACGTGAAGACTCGGCGTCTTCCGCAAGCGCCGTCGAGCCGGCTGCAGCCGAAACGACGACCACCAACTGAAGACGGCTGGCATCGGCCTCGCGTCAACGCGGGGGCCGATGCCTCACGCCTGCCTGACGGCAAGCGCGTCGTCCGGGTTAACGTGCCGGCGAGGCGGTTTGGCGATCGCCGGCCTTAGAGCGCGTGCGGCGCTTTACGCAGCCCTCTTGTCCTCATGGCTGGTCGGCGTCACCATGGCCGAGATGATGGTCTGCAGATCGAGCGTACCGACCGGGCGACCATTCTCGTCGACGACATGGGCCGTGTTGAGGTGGGCGCCGGTCATGGCGCGGGCGGCCGATTCCAGCACGGTGCCCATCGCCAGCGGCAAGCCTTCCGGGTTTCCGGCAAGCGGCCGCATGATCGTCTCGACATTGATGACGCGTCCGCGGTTCACTTCCTTGACGAAGGCCGAGATGTAGTCGTCGGCGGGCGACAGCACGATCTGCTGGCCCGTGCCCTGCTGAACGACGCGGCCGTCGCGCAGGATGGCGATCTTGTCGCCGAGCCGGAGCGCCTCGTCGAGATCGTGGGTGATGAAGACGACGGTCTTCTTCAATTCCTTCTGCAGGTCGAGAAGCACGGTCTGCATGTCGACACGGATCAGCGGATCGAGCGCCGAATAGGCCTCGTCCATCAGCAGGATGTCGGCGTCGTTGGTCAGTGCCCGGGCAAGGCCCACGCGCTGCTGCATGCCGCCCGAGAGCTGGTTCGGATAGTGATTCTCGAACCCCTTCAGCCCGACGCGCTCGATCCAGCCGCGCGCCCGCTTTTCGCTCTCGGCCTTGCCGACGCCCTGGATCTCAAGGCCGTAGACCGTGTTGTCGAGAACGGTGCGGTGCGGCAAAAGCGCGAATTTCTGGAACACCATCGCCGTCTTGTGGCGACGGAATTCGCGCAGGTCGTTGTCGCTCATCTGGCAGACGTCGACACCGTCATAGAGCACTTCGCCCGCGGTCGGGTCGATCAGCCGGTTGATGTGGCGGATCAGCGTCGACTTGCCCGAGCCCGAAAGCCCCATGACCACCATAACGCCGCCGGCCGGCATCGAGATGTTGATGTCCTGCAGGCCGAGCACGTGGCCGTGTTTCTCGTTGAGCTCCGCCTTGCCAAGGCCCCGCTTGACCGCATCGACATAGTCGCCGCCATTGGGGCCGAAGATCTTGTAGAGGTTCTTCACCTCGATCGCGTGACTAGCCATGGATAACCTCCGAATGCTTCTGCAGCCGCCTGCCGAAGGCCTGGCTGGTCCGGTCGAAAATGATGGCGATGCCGACAAGGGCGAAGCCGTTGAGGAAGCCGACAGTGAAGAACTGGTTGGCGATCGCCTGCAGCACGTTCTTGCCGAGACCGCCGACACCGATCATCGATGCGACGACGACCATGGCCAGCGACATCATGATGGTCTGGTTGATGCCGGCCATGATGGTCGGCAGCGCCAGGGGCATCTGCACGTTCTTCAGTTTCTGCCAGGCAGAGGACCCGAAGGCGTCGGCCGCCTCGAGCACTTCCTTGTCGACGAGGCGGATGCCGAGATTGGTGAGCCGGATCATCGGCGGCACGGCATAGATGACGACGGCGATCAGGCCCGGCACCTTGCCGATGCCGAAGATCATGACCACGGGGATGAGATAAACGAAGCTCGGCATCGTCTGCATCACGTCGAGCACCGGATTGACGATCGACTGTACCCGGTCGGAGCGGGCCATCAGAATGCCGATCGGGATGCCGATCAGGATCGAGATCAGCGTACAGACGGTCACCATCGCCAGCGTAATCATCGTGTCGTTCCAAAGACCGACGAGGCCGATGGCGATCATCGACAGCGCCGTGCCGATGGTGATGTTGATGTTGCGGCTGCCGTAATAGACCACGGCGACCATGACGATCAGCACCAGGATCCAGGGCGACGCCACGAACGCGCCCTCGAGATAATTCAGGAACCACTGAAGCGGCTGTACGACCGTATCGATGGCGTCGCCATAGGAACGGACGAACCCTTTGAAGCCATCGTCGATGGTCTTGCGCGCGAGCCGGATCGTTCCGTCGTCGATGGCAGGGAACTTGCAGAGCAACGCTGGCAAGACACTGCAGATGGATGCCATATTTTTCCCCTTCTTGGCCGGAAGTCTTATGACGCCGACTGCGTCTCCGGACCGGTCGTTGCCGATCTCCTGCGCAGACTTGACGAGTGACCTCTTCGGGTCCCGGCGTGAGAAATGTGACAGCGGAACGTGTCGCCCGCTTTACTGAATGCGACGCGAACCGAGCCCGTTCGTCGTCGGAAGCGTCGCCGTCGTGCCCGGTTACCCAGGCTGCCGGCGAAGACGCCGATGCAGGCGACCGCTTTTTTCGCGGGCGCCTGCATCGGCAATCGCATCAAAGCGCAGCCTTGACCTTCTCGGCCACTTCCGGGCTCACCCAGGTGGTCCACATGTCGGGGAACTCGGCGAGGAAATGCTTGGCCGCATCCTCGTTGGTGCCCTGGTTCTCATCCATCCAGGCGAGAACCTTGTTGACCGTGCCGTTGTCCCACTTGCGCGCCTTGACGTAGTCCATGGCGACGCCCGCCTTGTCGGCGAAGGACTTGGTCACGACCGTGAACACGTCGGAGACCGGGTAGGAGTTGACCTTCGGGCTCGGGCAATCGGGAACCGCCGAGCAGGCGTCCCATTCCTTCTTGTCGTGGTCGACGCCGAAGGAGAGGCGGGTCATCTCGTATTTGCCGAGGATGGCGGTCGGTGCCCAGTAGTAGCCGAGCCAGCCGGTCTTCTTGGCAAAGGCATTGGCGATCGAGCCGTCGAGGCCAGCGGCAGACCCGGTGTCGACCAGCTGGAAGCCGGCCTTCTCGGCATCGATCGCCTTGTAGAGGTTGGCGGTCGAAACCTGGCAGTTCCAGCCCGACGGGCAATTGTGCACGGCGGCCTTGGACGGGTCTTCCGGTGCCGGGAAGAGATCGGGGTGTTTCAGCGCGTCCTGCACCGTCTTGATGTCGGGGTGGGCATCGGCGAGGAATTTCGGGATCCACCAGCCTTCGACGCCGCCTTCGCTCAAGATCTTGGCGGCCTCGATCAGCCGGCCTTCCTTGATCGCCGCGTCGAGCGGCGTGCGCACGGCGTTGACCCAGAGTTCCGGCGCCATGTCCGGCTGAGCCTTTTCGTTCATGGAGGCAAAGGTCGGCATGGTGTCGCCGGTAACCAGCGTCACGGTGCAACCGTAACCGTTTTCCAGAATGAACTTGTCCACATGCGCAGCGACGCCCGCAGATGCCCAGTTCATTTCGGCAATGCTGACTTCACCGCATTCCGCGGCCTGCGCGGAACCCGCCATGGCATAAAGGCCTGCGGCGAGAATGGTGGAAGCGAGGAGTTTCTTCATGTTGCAAGACCTCCCAGTCTTTATCTGCAGCCAACGATCGAACGGGCGTCATGGGGACGCCCTTGCATCCCGGTCACCCGACCCAAATAAGCAGCCTGGGCTTCGGCGCAGTTCACGCCAAGGGTAGCCCCGCTGCGGCGGTGATGGGAATTCGTTCTGGTCCTGGCCGCGGAACCCTGTCGCCGGCCGGATTTCCTCTATACCGCAAGCCAAGCCTAAGTATTCTCGTTGAGAAATCAACCTCTTCAATCGGAGAGGGGCGCGACCGATAGGGTAGCGGCGTCTGTCTGCGACATGGCGCAAGCGGAATTTTTCGGCTCCCGGCGGCTAAATTTAAGCATTTGCGACAATTAGTGCCGCAAAATTTAGCGCTCGCCACAATGCTGGTTTCCGGTCTGTTGCATTGAGGACCTTTCCTGTCTCGAATGCGTCACGCGCAAATTTTGCGAATGTCGCGAAAAACATTCAAAAAAAGCCGGAATTCATCTTTCGTTAAATCCTCAATAACCATCCGGTAACGATGTCCGGCTAATTGTTGTTGCGCGGCAGGAAACGGCCGCCGACCCGGATCAAGGTAGTGCGTCCCGGGTTTGAAGCGAGCCTCCGGTGTGTATTTCCGGAGTGACCAGTGTTTTTTGGAAGCCGCATCCCTCGAGAGAGGTCGATGCGGCTTTCGCGTTTATGGCCGTTGACGGTGATCGACGGACCAAAAAAAACCGTCTCCACGAGGGGAGACGGCTGGAGGAGGAGGCGTTAGCTGCTGAAATGCGAAGCCTTGGCCAATAGGACGCCCGGGGACCGGGCCATCGGGTCAGCCGACGTTGGACGTGCGGATGAAGCCGAGCGGTCCGAAGGGAGCGTCGAGAACGACGTTGCGGACGCGCGACTGACTGGCGGGGACCTTGGAATTCCAGGCGATCTGAACGAAATTGGGCTTGCTGAAGATGTACAGCATGGACATGGACCTTGAGAGGCCGGACCCCATTGGTCCGGTATGTGTTTCGGTGGCGCTGATATAGGCTCGCCGCAAGCGAAATTGAATGCCAAACTCGTCACAGGATGTCGCAATTACGCTAGTTTCGGAGAGAAACTCGACAAGCTTGATTAGCGACCGAAACAGTCCGTCATCGACGCGCCGCAAATGCGGCGAAATCTTGTCAAAGCAGGGCTTTGCGCCCGATCAAATCGATGTTACCCGTGGCGCCATGACACGCAAGATCATGCTGCAGGGAACCGGCTCGGATGTCGGAAAATCGGTATTGGTGGCAGGCCTCTGCCGGCTCGCTTCCAATCGCGGGTTGAAGGTCAGGCCGTTCAAGCCGCAGAACATGTCGAACAATGCCGCGGTGTCTGACGACGGCGGCGAAATCGGCCGGGCGCAGTGGCTGCAGGCGCTGGCTGCCCGCGTGCCGTCCTCCGTGCACATGAACCCGGTGCTCCTGAAGCCGCAGTCGGATGTCGGCAGCCAGATCGTGGTGCAGGGCAAGGTCGCAGGGCAGGCGCGCGGGCGCGAATATCAGGCGCTGAAGCCGAAATTGCTCGGCGTGGTCATGGACAGCTTCGAGCAGATTTCGGCCGGCGTCGATCTTGTCGTCGTCGAAGGCGCGGGGTCTCCGGCCGAGATTAATCTGAGGGCCGGCGACATCGCCAATATGGGCTTTGCGACCCGTGCGGACGTGCCTGTCATCCTCGTGGGTGACATCGACCGCGGCGGTGTCATCGCCTCGCTGGTCGGCACGCATGCGATCCTGCCGGCGGACGACCGGCGCATGATCTCAGGCTATCTCATCAACAAGTTCCGTGGCGACGTCACCCTGTTTAATGACGGCATTGCCGCCATCGGCGGCTACACCGGCTGGCCCTGCTTTGGCGTCGTGCCGTGGTTGAAGGCGGCGGGCCGGCTGCCGGCGGAGGATTCCGTCGTGCTCGAAAAGCGCGTGCGCGGCGAGGGGCGGGCGCTGAAGGTCGTCGTTCCCGTGTTGTCCCGTATCGCCAATTTCGACGATCTCGATCCGCTCGCCGCCGAGCCGGAGGTCGAGCTCGTCTTCGTGAAGCCAGGCAACCCGATCCCGGCAGATGCGGGTCTCGTCGTCATTCCCGGGTCGAAATCGACCATTGCCGACCTGAAGGATCTGCGCGCGCAGGGCTGGGACGGCGACATCAAGCGCCATGTCCGGCGCGGTGGCCGGGTTATCGGCATCTGCGGCGGATACCAGATGCTCGGCCGGCGCGTCACCGATCCGCTGGGGATCGAGGGGCGCGACCACGAAATCGCCGGGCTCGGTCTGCTCGATATCGAAACCGAGATGGCGCCGGAAAAGACCGTGCGCAACAGTCGCGCCTGGTCGCTGGAGCACGACGTGACGCTCGAAGGCTACGAGATCCACCTGGGCAAGACGACGGGCGCCGATTGCGACCGCCCTGCGGTCAGCATCGACGGCCGCGCCGATGGTGCTCTTTCTGCCGATGGCCGGGTGATGGGCACCTATCTGCACGGCCTGTTTGCAAGCGATGCCTATCGCTCGGCACTGCTGAGAAGCTTCGGGATCGAGGGCGGCATCGGCAATTATCGTCAATCGGTCGACGCGGCGCTCGACGACGTCGCGAGCGAACTCGAGGCGGTGCTCGACAGGCGTTGGCTGGAGCAGCTGCTCGGGAATTAGCCAGCGCGCCGCAATCGCGTTGTTGGCCGTCGCACGCGTCGATTGACTTTGCGCCCCCCGCTTCCTAATCATCTGGCGTTGGATGGTTTCCCCGGATCGTGGCGATGCGGGGGAATAATTGGGAATGTGACGGATGGACCCAAACCGGGCATCCTTATCGCAGCCGACCCCGCGACTGTAGAACGGTCAGGGTTCGCCATCGGGTTTGATGCCGGGTTGTCGGCCGGTTGCATGGGCAATCGGGGCAGGTCAGGGATCAAGCCGGAAAAGCCACTGGCGTGGCTTCGTGATCAGCCGGGCTGGACGCCTCTTCTTCTACGAATCGTCCGCCTTTCACGAAACCGGCCACAGCGCCGCGCATCGGAAACGACGTGCAAAGGTTCGCTGTGGCACCGGAAAGCGCCGGGAAGGTGAGGCGGGCCGTTCGGGCCCTTGCATTGTTTTCGCGTCGCGACGCGAAGCGATGCCATGGGCTCGTGACGCCGTGAGCCAGGAGACCTGCCGTCCGACAGGGGCATTCCGCCCGAAGGGAAGCCCGCTTCCCAACGCCATCACGGAGGTTGTCTTGGCTTATCGACCATTTTCCGAACGCGCCTTGAGCGCGCCGAGCTTCTGTTGCCGTTCAAAATCGCCCGCTGCGGCGACGTGAGGCGGCAAGGCAGATGAGCATTCCCCATGCCGGGCCGGTTCTGGTCCTCGGTGGCGCCCGTTCCGGCAAATCCAGCTTCTCCGAACGGCTCGTCGAAGCCTCGGGTCTCGACATGCACTATGTCGCGACCGGGCGTGCCTGGGACGACGAGATGCGCGAGCGTATCGACCATCACCGGGAAAGGCGCGGCGAGGGCTGGACCACGCATGAGGAGCCGCTCGATCTCGTCTCGCTGCTGACGCGCATCGACGGTGAGAACCGCGTGGTCCTCGTCGACTGCCTGACACTGTGGGTCACCAACCTGATGATGGAAGAGCGCGACATGGCGGCGGAGTTCGCTGCCCTTGCCGGCTTTCTGCCTGAGGCCCAGGCGCGCCTCATCCTTGTTTCCAACGAAGTCGGCCTCGGCATCGTGCCCGAGAACCGCATGGCCCGCGACTTCCGCGACCATGCCGGCCGGCTTCACCAGATCGTTGCGGAGAAATCCGCGGAAGTTTACTTTGTCGCGGCTGGATTGCCGCTGAAAATGAAGGGTTGATCCATGACCACTGCGAGAGCCAACCAGGGCAAGATCCCGGCGACCGTCATCACCGGCTTCCTCGGCGCCGGCAAGACGACGATGATCCGCAACCTGCTGCAGAACGCCGACGGCAAGCGCATCGCGCTCATCATCAACGAGTTCGGCGATCTCGGCGTCGATGGCGACGTCCTGAAGGGTTGCGGCGCTGAAGCCTGCTCGGAAGACGACATCATTGAACTCACCAACGGCTGCATCTGCTGCACGGTTGCCGACGATTTCATTCCGACCATGACCAAGCTGCTCGAGCGCGAAAACCGTCCTGACCACATCATCATCGAGACCTCGGGTCTGGCGCTGCCGCAGCCGCTGATCGCTGCCTTCAACTGGCCGGATATCCGCAGCGAAGTGACCGTCGACGGCGTCGTCACCGTGGTCGACAGCGCGGCCGTTGCCGCCGGCCGCTTTGCCGACGACCATGACAAGGTCGATGCGCTGCGCGTCGAGGATGACAATCTCGATCACGAAAGCCCGATCGAGGAGCTGTTCGAGGATCAGCTGACGGCTGCCGACCTGATCGTGCTCAACAAGACCGACCTGATCGACGCCTCCGGCCTGAAGGCCGTGCGTGACGAGGTCGCCTCGCGCACCAGCCGCAAGCCCGCGATGATCGAAGCCAAGAACGGCGAAGTGGCTGCTGCCATCCTGCTCGGCCTTGGTGTCGGCACGGAAAGCGATATCGCCAACCGCAAGTCGCACCACGAGATGGAACATGAGGCCGGCGAGGAGCACTCTCACGACGAGTTCGACAGCTTCGTCGTCGAGCTCGGCGCGATTGCCGATCCCGCCGCCTTCATCGATCGCCTCAAGAGCGTGATCGCGGAGCACGACGTGCTGCGTCTCAAGGGCTTTGCCGATGTGCCCGGCAAGCCGATGCGTCTTTTGATCCAGGCCGTCGGCGCCCGCATCGACCAGTATTACGACCGGGCCTGGGTGGCCGGCGAAAAGCGCGGCACCCGCCTCGTGGTCATTGGCCTGCACGATATGGACGAAGCAGCCGTGCGCGCTGCCATTACCGCGCTCGTCTGACGCCTTGAATCAACGCCGTTCCGGGAACACCCGGACCGGCCTGAACGGATAGAACAATGCATCTGCTTCTCGCCCAGAAAGGAACGATCGCCGACGGCAACGAAGCGATCGACCTGGGGCAAACGCCGGCCGACGTGCTTTTCCTGTCGGCCGCCGACACCGAGCTTTCCTCGATCGCTGCGGCCCATGGCCGGCGCGGCGAGGGAGCGAGCTTGCGCATCGCCAGCCTGATGAACCTGATGCATCCGATGTCGGTCGACACTTATGTCGAGCGCACGGCGCGGCATGCAAAGCTCATCGTGGTGAGACCGCTCGGTGGCGCCAGCTATTTCCGTTATGTGCTGGAAGCATTGCATGCGGCCGCCGTCACCCACCGCTTCCAGATCGCGGTGCTGCCGGGCGACGACAAGCCGGATCCGGGCCTCGAACCGTTCTCCACGGTCGAGCCAGACGACCGCCAGCGCCTCTGGGCCTATTTCACCGAAGGTGGCGCCGACAATGCAGGTCTGTTTCTCGATTATGCCGAGGCACTGATCTCGGGGGGCGAGAAGCCGCAGCCGGCAAAGCCGCTTCTGAAGGCCGGCATCTGGTGGCCGGGGGCGGGCGTCATAGGCGTCAGCGAATGGCGGGCTCGTGTCCGGGAAAGAACGGTTACCGGGGAGGGAGCCGAACCCCCGACCATCGGGATCTGCTTCTATCGCGCCTTGGTGCAGAGCGGCGAGACGCGGCCGGTCGAGGCGCTGATCGACGCGCTTGCGGCCGAGGGCATGCGCGTGCTGCCGCTGTTCGTTTCCAGCCTCAAGGATGCCGTTTCGGTCGGCACGCTGCAATCGATCTTTGCCGAGGCGGCTCCCGACGTGGTGATGAACGCCACCGGCTTTGCCGTCTCGTCGCCGGGCGCCGACAGGCAGCCGACGGTGCTGGAATCGACCGGCGCACCGGTGCTGCAGGTGATCTTTTCCGGCTCGTCGCGGGCGCAATGGGAGACGTCGCCGCAGGGGCTGATGGCCCGCGACCTTGCCATGAATGTCGCGCTCCCGGAGGTCGATGGCCGCATTCTCGCGCGCGCCGTCTCCTTCAAGGCGGCCTCGATCTACGATCCCAGGGTGGAAGCCAATATCGTCGGCCATGAGCCGCTTGCCGACCGGGTGCGGTTTGCAGCCCGGCTCGCCGTCAACTGGGCGAAGTTGCGCCGCGCCAGGCCGGCTGAACGCCGCATCGCCATCATCATGGCCAATTACCCCAACCGCGACGGCAGGCTCGGCAATGGCGTCGGGCTCGATACGCCTGCCGGCACAGTTGAGGTGCTGCGCGCCATGGCCGTCGAAGGCTATGGCGTCACCGATTTGCCGGCAGATGGCGACGCGCTGATCCGCTATCTCATGGCCGGGCCGACCAATGCGGTAAGCCACGACCGCGAGATCCGCGAGACAATTTCGCTGAGCGATTACAAAGCGTTCTTCGATTCGCTTCCGAAACAGATAAAGGATGAGGTGACCGGCCGCTGGGGCGCGCCGGAAGCCGATCCGTTCTTCCTCGATGGCGTCTTTGCGCTGCCGCTCGCCCGCTTCGGCGAGGTCGTCGTCGGCATCCAGCCGGCGCGCGGCTACAACATCGATCCGAAGGAGAGCTACCACTCGCCGGACCTCGTGCCGCCGCACGGCTATCTCGCTTTCTATGCTTTCCTGCGCAACCAGTTCGCAGCGCAGGCGATCGTCCACATGGGCAAACACGGCAATCTCGAATGGCTGCCGGGCAAGGCGCTGGCACTATCGGAGACCTGTTACCCCGAGGCGATCTTCGGGCCGTTGCCGCATGTCTACCCCTTCATCGTCAACGACCCCGGCGAGGGCACGCAGGCAAAGCGCCGCACCAGCGCCGTCATCATCGACCACCTGACGCCGCCTTTGACCCGGGCGGAATCCTATGGGCCGCTGAAGGACCTCGAGGCGCTGGTCGACGAATATTACGACGCCGCCGGCGGCGATCCGCGACGGCTGAGGCTCCTGAGCCGGCAGATCCTCGATCTCGTGCACGACATCGGCCTCGACCACGACGCCGGCATCGACAAGGGCGACAGCGACGACAAGGCGCTGGAAAAGCTCGACGCCTATCTCTGCGATCTCAAGGAGATGCAGATCCGCGACGGCCTGCACATCTTCGGCGTGGCGCCGGAGGGGCGGCTTCTGACCGATCTGACGGTGGCGCTCGCCCGCGTGCCGCGTGGCCTCGGCGAAGGTGTCGACCAGAGCCTGCAGCGCGCGATCGCGGCGGATGCAGGCCTCGGCTTCGATCCGCTCGATTGCGTGATGTCTGACCCTTGGGACGGATTGCGGCCGGATATCCTTGCCGAGGTTTGCGATCAGCCCTGGCGCACGGCCGGCGATACGGTCGAGCGCATCGAGCTGCTGGCGGCCTCTTTCGTGAGCGGCGAGGCGCCGGCACCGGCGGCGTGGTCGGCCACCAGCGCCGTGCTCGGCGAAATCGAGACACGGCTAAAGCCGTCGATCGTCAATTCCGGTGCTGCCGAGATGGCCGGTTTCCTGACCGGCCTCGATGGCCGCTTCGTGGCGCCCGGGCCGTCCGGCGCGCCGACGCGAGGGCGGCCCGACGTTCTGCCGACCGGGCGCAATTTCTACTCCGTCGACAGCCGCTCCGTGCCGACGCCGGCCGCTTACGAGCTTGGCAAGAAATCCGCCGAGCTGCTCATCCGCCGCTACCTGCAGGATCATGGCGAATGGCCGTCCTCCTTCGGGCTGACGGCCTGGGGCACGGCCAACATGCGCACCGGCGGCGACGATATCGCCCAGGCCATGGCGCTGATCGGCACCAAGCCCACCTGGGACATGATCTCGCGCCGGGTGATGGGATACGAGATCGTGCCGCTTGCGGTGCTCGGGCGGCCGCGCGTCGACGTGACGCTGAGGATCTCCGGATTCTTCCGCGATGCCTTCCCGGACCAGATCGCGCTGTTCGACAAGGCGATCCGCGCCGTCGGTGCGCTTGAAGAGGACGATGCCGACAACATGATCGCCGCGCGCATGCGCGCCGAGACGCAGCGGCTGCAGGCGTCTGGTGTCGAGGCAGCGGAAGCTGAGCGCCGCGCCTCCTACCGCGTCTTCGGCGCCAAGCCCGGTGCCTATGGCGCCGGCCTGCAGGCGCTGATCGACGAGAAGGGTTGGGACAGAAAAGCCGATCTCGCCGATGCCTATCTCACCTGGGGCGCCTATGCCTATGGCGCCGGCGAGGAGGGCAAGGCGGAACGGGACCTCTTCGAGGAGCGGCTGCGCACGATCGAGGCCGTGGTCCAGAACCAGGACAATCGCGAGCACGACCTGCTCGACAGCGACGACTACTACCAGTTCGAAGGCGGCATGAGCCTTGCTGCCGAGCATCTTGGTGGTGCGCGGCCGGCGATCTATCACAACGACCATTCGCGCCCGGAAAAGCCCGTCATCCGTTCGCTCGAGGAAGAGATCGGCCGCGTGGTGCGCGCCCGCGTCGTCAATCCCAAGTGGATCGATGGCGTCATGCGCCACGGTTACAAGGGCGCCTTCGAGATCGCCGCAACGGTCGACTACATGTTCGCCTTTGCCGCGACAACGGGTGCCGTGCGCGACCACCATTTCGAGGCGGCCTATCAAGCCTTCATCGTCGACGAGCGGGTCTCTAACTTCCTGCGCGACAAGAACCCGGCGGCACTCGCCGAGCTGTCCGAAAGGCTGCTGGAGGCGATCGACCGCAATCTGTGGACCCCGCGTTCCAACTCGGCGCGATTTGAGCTTGCCGGCATCGGCAATGGCGCGACCCGGCTGCGCGCCGGCAATGAATAGGGCAGTGCCGGGCGACGGTTCTCGTCCGGAATTGCGTGGAAGCAAAGACCTGGTTCCTTTTCGGTGTTCTGTGCAACGCGGAAATGGACTGACGTGAGATGAAGCGTGCGCGTGGCTTCCGCCCGAAGCCCGCTAACGGAATCGAGGGAGTGATCATGACGGACGAGACGACAATCAGCGGCGAAGCAATTGCCGAGAAGGACGACGCGCGCCACGCCATGAAGATGGCGAAGAAGAAGACGGCGCGTGAAAAGATCATGGCGACGAAGACCGACGAAAAGGGTCTCATCATCGTCAATACCGGCAAGGGCAAGGGCAAGTCGACCGCCGGCTTCGGCATGATCTTCCGCCACATCGCCCATGGCATGCCCTGCGCCGTCGTGCAGTTCATCAAGGGCGCCTGGGAGACCGGCGAGCGCGACCTGATCGAGAAGCATTTCGGCGATGTCTGCCAGTTCTATACGCTCGGCGAAGGCTTTACCTGGGAAACGCAGGACCGCGCCCGCGACGTGGCGATGGCGGAAAAGGCCTGGGAGAAGGCCAAGGAGCTGATCCGCGACGAGCGCAATTCCATGGTGCTGCTCGACGAGATCAACATCGCGCTGCGCTACGATTACATCGACGTTGCCGAGGTCGTGCGGTTCCTGAAAGAGGAAAAGCCGCACATGACCCATGTGGTGCTCACCGGTCGCAACGCCAAGGAAGACCTGATCGAGGCTGCGGATCTGGTGACGGAAATGGAACTGATCAAGCATCCGTTCCGCTCCGGCATCAAGGCGCAGAAAGGCGTCGAATTCTGATGAGCCAGAGCTGGCAGTTCTGGGCGTTGCTGTCGGCGGCCTTTGCGGCGCTGACGGCCGTTTTTGCCAAGGTCGGGGTTGCGCAGATCAACTCCGACTTCGCCACGCTGATCCGCACCGTCGTCATCCTGTTCGTGCTCGCCGGCATCGTGGCGGCAACGGGGCAATGGCAAAAACCCTCGGAAATCCCGGGCCGAACCTGGCTGTTCCTGGCGCTGTCGGGCCTTGCCACCGGCGCCTCCTGGCTTGCCTATTTCCGGGCGCTGAAGCTCGGCGATGCGGCGCGTGTGGCGCCGGTCGACAAACTGTCGATCGTCATGGTCGCGATCTTCGGCGTCCTGTTCCTCGGCGAAAAACTCAACCTGATGAACTGGCTCGGCGTGGTCTTCATCGCTGCGGGTGCACTGCTGTTGGCGGTGTTCTGATGAAGGCCGCAGGTCCGGCCGCGTGATTTCAGATCCAGCGGCGGACGCTTTTGCGATAGGCGCCATACGCCTCGCCAAAAACGCGCGAGAGGTGCGTCTCCTCCATGCGGATCTGGTAGGAGATCGAGATCCAGGCGGAAAGCGCAAGCGCGACCGAGACGACATTGGGCACCGCAAGGACCGTGCCGATCAGCGCCGCCACCATGCCGACATAGATCGGATTGCGCGAGAAGGCATAGAGGCCCGATGTCACCAGCGGCGCGTCCTGCTCCTCGGGAATGCCGATCTTCCAAGAGTGTCGCATCGCCCACTGCGACAGCATTGTCAGCCCGCCGCCAAGCACCATGAGGGCAAGGCCGCCCGCATGCACGATTGGCGTGTCGAGCGCCGGGATCCGGCCGAGCGACGCGCTGACCGCTTCGGGAAAGGCTGCGACGGCCAGAAGATGGATCACCAGCACAACCACGATCACGCGAAAGAGCTTTCCGGCAAACCCTTCCGCATCGTCGCCATAGGTCAGGACAACGGGAGAGCGGCCGGATTGCGCGCGGCGCAGGATTGCGAGCGCCAGCGTGGAAAGGCCGACGACAAGCATCAGGATAGCGGGCAGGGTGGTGAACATCGGGATCTCCGGCTGAGCGTAGTGGCAGGACGACGCTTGCAGGGCGGGAGGCTTGTCTGATCTCTCCCCCACTCTGCGCGACGCATTTTTCGCAGAGTGCAATCTCTAGTGACTAGAGGTTCAAGGGGGTGGCGCGATCGACTTTCGTCTTGGTTACCGGAAGGTCAGTTGCCGGATTTTCACCGGCGCGCGGCCGGTGAAGGGTTGGTTCCGCAGGATGTTGGCGTGAGGGTCTTCGCCTCGTGGCACGATGCCGCCGATCAGGACGACCTCGGCCCGCCTTCCGCATTGCGCCGGATCAGCGGAAGGTCTTGCCGCTCGAAGGCGTCGCCTGGCCCGAACGGTTCTTGCCCAATGCCAATTCGACCTGCTTGGCCTTGACCGATGCCCGCTTCTCCGGGGACGTCGACGATACGGCGGCAAAGGCGGAACCCGCCATGGCGAGAGATGCCACTACGGCGATGAGGATCTTCATTGGTCGTCTCCTATATACAAACCTCCCGCCCGAGTGCGGGAGACTTGGCCTAGAATGATTGCCGCGCCGGCGACATACGCCAGGTGTCGTATTTCGACAGTGCGACAGCCCGTGATCTTGACCTATGATTGCCGGAAGGCTCAGACCCGGCGACATCGGTCGCGGCGATCTTTGCCTCCGGCCAGAGGAGCGTGAAGCCAGCATCTTACCCTTGTCGGTCAACGTCGTGCCGAAGCCGGAGGTTGAGCGCGGCCCTTCTGGCAGAGCCATGGGCTCGTGGTGGCGTTGGGTTTTGTGGGCCTCGTCTTTGGCTGGTTCCTCAGTTCTCCGTCGCTCCCTTTTTGCAGTTTCTCTCTTAGAGCGAACCCGACGCCGGCCGAACGCGGGCGCTTGAACTCAGTTTGTCATTCGTAGCGCAGGGCCTGCACGGGATCGAGGCGTGAGGCGCGCCAGGCCGGGACGATCGTGGCGAGGAAGGAAAGGCTCAGCGCCATGACGATGACGAGCATGGTCTCGGCGGCGTCCATGTCGGCCGGGAGCTGGTTGAGGAAGTAGAGTTCCGGGCTGAAGATGGTGGTTCCTGAAATCCAGGAGAAGAACTGCCGGATCGCCTCGATGTTGAGGCAGACGACTACGCCGAGCAACACGCCTGCAACGGTTCCGGCCGTGCCGATCGCGGCCCCAGTCATGAAGAAGATCCGCATCACCGAGCCCGACGTCGCGCCCATCGTCCTCAGGATGGCGATGTCGCTTCCCTTGTCCTTCACCAGCATGATCAGACCCGAAATGATGTTCAGCGCCGCGACCAGCACGATCAGCGTCAGGATCATGAACATCACGTTGCGCTGGACCTCGATCGTCGCGAAGAAGGTCTGGTTGCGGTCGCGCCAGTCGCTGATGAAGATCTGCCGCCCGGCAGCATCCTCGATCGGCTGGCGCAGTTCGTCGACGGCGTCGGGGTGCTCGACGAAGATCTCGATGGATTGCGCAAGCCCTTCTGCGTTGAAGACCTGCTGCGCCTCTTCGAGCGGCATGAAGATGATGGTCGAATCGTATTCCCACATGCCGATCTCGTAGATCGCCGAAACGGTATAGGCTTTCACCAGCGGCAGCGTTACGTCGCCGGTGGCCGAAGTGAGTGTAATGGAGCCGCCCACCTGGATGCCGAGTTTTTCTGCCATGCGCGAACCGATCGCGACACCGGTGCCTGCGGCAAAGCCGACAAGGTCGCCGGACTTGATCTGCTCGGAGACCGACTTCATCTTGCCAAGATCATCGGCGCGGATGCCCCGCACGAGCGCGCCTGTCGAGCTGTCGCCGACCCCCTGCGCCAGCACCTGGCCCTCGATGAGCGGGATCGCCATCGTCACGCCCTTCACGCCGGAAAAGCGCGTGGCAAGATCGGCATAGTTGTTGAGCGGACCATCGATCGGCTGGACGATCATGTGACCGTTGATGCCGAGGATGCGCGAGATGAGTTCGGTGCGAAAGCCGTTCATCACCGCCATGACGATGATCAGCGTGGCAACGCCGAGCATGATGCCGATGAAGGAGAAGCCGGCGATCACCGAAATGAAGGCTTCCTTGCGCCGCGAGCGCAGGTAGCGCCAGGCGACCATGCGCTCGAAGGCGGAAAAGGGGCGGCTGGCGGACTTTGCGGACTGGCCAGCGGCCTGAACCTGATCTTCCGTCACGGCGGTCATCCTGGCTTCCCGGTCGCGTTACATCGTCGTGCGAGGCTTCACCCTTAGCAATCGAACATTGCCTGATGATGATCTCAACCGGCAAGCCCATCGGATCGGCGGACGCGGCGATCACCGGGCGCTGGCGTCCCGCGCATGCCGGAACAAAGAAACCGGACATCGGCCCGGTTATACGAAATCTCCATGGGTGCCCTCAGGTGACGGGCAAGGCCGCGACCTCTTCGCTGGCTGCCGCTCGACCATTGTGAGCGACAGCAGGACCGGTCTCCGCGCTCTGTCAAACCACGCCGCCGCTCCGGCTCAGAGCCCCAGCCAGATCCGCAGCGGATGCGTCGGGTCGGCGAGCAGGCGGATCGCAAGGGCGATGGAGACGACCACCAGCAGCGGCTTGATGATCTTGGCGCCCTTGGCCATGGCGTAGCGTGAACCGACCTGGGCGCCGAGGAACTGGCCGACGCCCATCATCAGGCCGACTTTCCAGAGGATGGCGCCGAAGAACAGGAAGACGGCGAAGGCGCCGATATTGGAGCCGAAGTTCAGGAATTTCGTGTGCGCGGTCGCCTTGAGCACGCCGAAGCCGGCGAGCGTGACGAAGCCGAGCATGAAGAACGAGCCGGTGCCGGGACCGAACACGCCGTCATAGAAGCCGATGAGCGGCACCAGCGTCAGCGTGAAGAGGAAAGGCGTGATGCGGCGGTGCTGATCGACGTCACCCATGTTGGGCTTCAGCCCGAAATAAAGCGCGATGGCAATCAGCAGGAAGGGCAGTATCGCCTTCAGGACATCGCCGGGAACGATGGTCGCGAGCAGCGCGCCAAGCACTGAGCCCGCCATCGACATCAGCGCCATCGGCAATTGCTCTTTCAGATTCACATGGCCCTTGCGCGCATAGGAAAGCGTTGCCGAACCCGAGCCGAACAACCCCTGCAGCTTGTTGGTGCCGAGTGTCTGCAGCGGCGGGATGCCGGCAATCAGCATGGCGGGAATGGTGATCATGCCGCCACCGCCGGCGATCGAATCGATGAAGCCGGCAATGAAGGCGGCGACGAACAGGAACACGAGCAGGTGAAAGGCGAGATCTTGCACGGCAGGGACTCAAAGGGAGAAAACGGTTGCGGGAGAGCGTCAACGCCTTGTGTCAGAGCATGAGCGGAAATGCAAAGCCCATGTTTCCGGGGTGTCGCGCACCGGTGACGGGTCCGTTCGCGACATCGGTGCAAAGGGCTGGAATTGGCCAGCTGCGACACGTCCATGCCGCAAACCGGTTTGACCCGTGCGGCCGCCTCCGGTAAAAATGACGAATGTGCGACGGCGTCCGCTTCGAGCGGACTGTAAGAGCGTCCGGTGCGGCCGACCCAGGCAGGGGGCTTTGACCGGTGCTGTCCAGACCGATCCGGACCTTTATCCGGACGGCGCTTCGTGTGAATTGCCGCGAAGGGAGCCGGGGTCGACAATGAATTCATTCAGCATAGCGCCGCCGGGGTCGCTCGTCCTCGGTCTCGGCTGCGAGCGCGGCACGCCGGCCGACGAAGTCATCGCGCTTGCACAAGTGGCTTTGGCCAGGGCGGGCGCCCGGCGCGACGATATCGGCTACGTCGCCTCGCTCGATGCACGGCGCGACGAGCCGGCGATCCACGCAGCCGCGAAACATTTTGCCGCGGAGGCCCGGTTCTTCGATGCGGCGACGCTTGAGGCGGAAGCCGCGCGGCTGGAGACCCCTTCGGCGATCGTCTTTGCCCATACCGGCTGCCATGGGGTCGCCGAGGGTGCCGCGCTCGTCGGTGCGGGCCCGGACAGCGTGCTGCTGGTTGCCAAGATCACCTCGTCGCATGCGACGGCTGCCATTGCCGGGCCAGGCGAACGCCGCCTTGTCGGCGAGCCGGCGAAAATGGCGGTCGCGCCATGACGCAGATATCTTTGGCCGAAACGTTGATAATATCGCAAAGAATTCAATTGCCTATGCGGATTTTCTGTCAATCCGAATCCGCGTCTTGCCAAAGCAGTGCAGCATCTGGCCCTGGGCAAGCTTCAGGAGGCGGGGCATGAGCGACACGATCTTTACCGGCCTGCCGGCGCTTGAGCCCGGCACCGTCTGGCTTGTCGGCGCCGGCCCCGGCGACCCCGGGCTCTTGACGCTTCACGCCGCCAATGCGCTGCGCCAGGCCGATGTCATCGTCCATGATGCGCTGGTCAACGAGGATTGCCTGAAGCTCGCGCGGCCGGGCGCCGTGTTGGAGTTTGCCGGCAAGCGCGGCGGCAAGCCGTCACCGAAACAGCGCGATATTTCGCTCCGGCTCGTCGAGCTGGCGCGCGCCGGCCAGCGCGTTCTGCGTCTGAAGGGTGGCGATCCCTTCGTTTTCGGGCGCGGTGGCGAGGAAGCTCTGACGCTGGTGGAAAACCGCATTCCGTTTCGCATCGTGCCGGGCATCACCGCCGGGATCGGCGGACTTGCCTATGCCGGCATCCCGGTCACCCACCGGGAGGTCAATCATGCCGTCACGTTCCTGACGGGGCATGATTCCTCGGGCCTCGTGCCGGACCGGATCAATTGGCAGGGTATTGCCTCGGGCTCGCCTGTCATCGTCATGTACATGGCGATGAAGCATATCGGCGCGATTGCCGCCAATCTCATGGCTGCCGGTCGTTCGCCCGACGAGCCGGTCGCCTTCGTCTGCAACGCGGCGACAGCGGAGCAGACGGTGCTCGAGACGACGCTTTCGCGCGCGGAAGCCGATGTTACGGCATCAGGCCTGCAGCCGCCCGCAATCGTCGTCGTCGGCGAAGTCGTCCGGCTGAGGGCTTCGCTCGACTGGATCGGGGCACTCGGCGGGCGTCCGCTCGTCGCCGACCCCTTCGCCAGCCGCGAACTCAGGGATCCCGCATGAGCGGCTTGCTGATCGCCGCGCCCGCATCGGGCTCCGGCAAGACCACGGTGACACTCGGCTTGATGCGCGCCATGCGCCGGCGCGGCATGGCGATCGCGCCGGGCAAGGCCGGCCCCGACTATATCGATCCGGCGTTCCATACGTTTGCAAGCGGCGAGCCGTGCCTCAACTACGACCCCTGGGCGATGCGGCCGGCACTGCTTGCGGCCAACGCGGTCCACGCCGTCGCCGACGGACGCATTCTGGTCGTGGAAGCCATGATGGGGCTGCACGACGGCGCTGCCGACGGAACCGGCACGCCGGCCGACCTTGCGGCCGCGCTCGATCTCGCCGTCATCCTGGTGGTGGATTGCGCCCGCATGTCGCATTCGGTGGCGGCCCTTGTGCGCGGCTATGCCGATCACAGGGGGGATATCCACGTTGCCGGCGTCATTCTCAACAAGGTCGGCAGCGACCGCCACGAGATGATGCTGCGGGATGCGCTGAGCCGGGTCGGCATGCCTGTCTTCGGCGTGCTGCGGCACGATAGCGCCCTGAAGCTGCCCGAGCGGCATCTCGGCCTGGTCCAGGCCGGAGAGCATGGCGCGCTCGATACCTTCGTCGACAATGCCGCAGACCGGGTCGAGGCGAGTTGTGATCTCGACGGCATCCGCGCAGCCGCGACGCTCTCAAACGGCGAGCGGGCAGGACCCGAGGTCGCCAGGTTCAAACCGTTCGGCCAGCGTATCTCGGTCGCGCGCGATGTGGCCTTTGCCTTCTGCTACGAGCATCTGCTCGCCGGCTGGCGCGGTGCCGGGGCGGAGATTTCCTTCTTTTCGCCGCTCGCCAACGAGGCGCCGGATGCGGCAGCCGATGCCGTCTACCTTCCGGGTGGCTATCCCGAGCTGCATGCCGGCCGGCTGCAGGCGGCCAGCTCGTTCCGGTCGGGCATGGGCGCGGCCGCACAGCGCGGTGCGCGGATCTTCGGCGAGTGCGGTGGTTACATGGTGCTCGGCGAGGGGCTTGTCGCGGCCGATGGCGCGCGTTACGACATGCTCGGCCTGCTGCCGCTCACCACCAGTTTTGCCGAACGCAGGCGGCACCTCGGCTACCGCCGCGTCGTGCCTGTCGACACCACGTTCTTCGATGGACCCATGACCGCGCACGAATTCCACTACGCGACCATCGTTTCCGAAGGTGCGGCCGAGCGGCTGTTTTCCGTCAGCGATGCGGCGAGCGTCGATCTCGGGCAAGCGGGCCTGAGGCGGGGCAATGTCGCCGGCTCGTTCATGCATCTGATCGACATCGCGAGTAACGCATGAGCGCGCCGATCGTGCATGGCGGCGGCATCACCGAAGCCGCCGCACGCTTCGGCGGCCGCTTCGAGGAGTGGCTCGACCTTTCGACCGGCATCAATCCGCGTCCGGCAACGCTGCCTGACGTGCCGCAGCAGGCCTGGCACAGGCTGCCCGACAGGCTGACGGTCGATCGCGCGCGGGAAGCCGCCGCCAGCCACTACGCAACCAACGGCGTCCAGCCGCTGCCTGTTCCCGGCACCCAGTCGGTGATCCAGCTGTTGCCCCGGCTGGTTGCGGCCGGGCGCCGCGTCGCGGTCTTCGGGCCGACCTACGGCGAGTACACGCGCGTGCTCCTGGCGGCAGGCTTTGCCGTCGACCAGGTCGAGCGCGCAGAAGACCTTACGCCCGACCACGGCCTTGCCGTGCTGGTCAATCCCAACAATCCGACCGGCCGGGCCTTTGCGCCGGGGCACATCCTTGAGATCGCCGGGCTGATGAAGGCAAACGGCGGCGTGCTCGTCGTCGACGAAGCTTTCGGCGACCTGCAGCCTGAGTTGAGCGTGGCCGGCCGTGTGGGTGAAAACGACAACCTCATCGTCTTCCGTTCCTTCGGAAAATTCTTTGGTCTTGCCGGCCTGCGCCTCGGGTTCGTGGTGGCAAACGATGCCGTGCTCGACGGGTTTCGCGAATGGCTCGGTCCCTGGGCGGTGTCCGGGCCGGCGCTGGTGATCTCCACCGCCCTGATGGCGGGCGACACCGGCGTGATCGCGGCCGGCATCCTGGAGCGGCGCGCGGGCCTCGATGCGGTGCTCGACCATGCCGGCTTGAAGCGCATCGGCGGAACCGGCCTGTTCGTGCTGGTCGAGCATGCGGAAGCCGGCGCGCTTCATCGCCAGCTCTGCGAGGCGCGGATCCTGACGCGCAAATTCGACTACGCCCCCCGCTGGCTGAGGATCGGGCTTGCGCCCGATGCCGATGGCGACCTTCGGCTGGCGGAGGCGTTGCGGTCTGTGGCGATGCGACCTTCCGGGGCCATTTGACGTGTCGAGCGAAATCCTTCTCATTCTCGTCGCCGCGCTGCTGCTCGACCGTCTCGTCGGCGACCCGGACTGGCTCTGGTCGCGCCTGACGCATCCGGTCGTTTATTTCGGCAAGGCGATCGCCGCCTTCGATGGCGCCCTCAACCGGCACCAGGCGCTGAAGCCCTCCGCGTTGAAGCTTCGCGGCGTGCTGACGATCGGCCTGCTGCTGCTCGCAAGCGTCGCTGCGGGCGCGATCCTGCACAAGGCGTTCGGCCTCCTCGGCCTCATCGGTTACCTGCTGGAGATCGTCGTCGTCGCGGTGTTCCTGGCGCAAAAAAGCCTCGGCGATCATGTCCTGCGCGTTGCGGACGGTTTGCGTCGGGACGGGCTGGATGGCGGCCGTGCTGCCGTGTCGATGATCGTCGGGCGCGATCCGAAGACGCTCGATGCGCCCGCCGTCTGCCGGGCGGCAATCGAAAGCCTTGCCGAGAATTTTTCCGACGGCGTGGTTGCGCCCGCCTTCTGGTATGCGGTCGCCGGTCTTCCTGGGCTTTTCGCCTACAAGATGCTGAACACCGCCGATTCGATGATCGGCCACAAATCGCCGCGATATCTCCATTTCGGCTGGGCATCGGCAAGGCTCGACGATGTCGCCAACCTGCCGGCGGCACGGCTGTCGATCCTGTTGATCGCGGCGGGTGCGTTTTTCCGACGGGGCCGGCCGGCGGCTGCCGATGCGCTTGCGGTGGCGTTGCGTGACCATGGCCTGCACCGCTCTCCAAACTCCGGCTGGCCGGAGGCTGCCATGGCCGGTGCGCTCGACCTGCAGCTTGCAGGCCCGCGCATCTATGGCGGCGTCAAGGTGAGCGAGCCGATGATCAACGGCCCGGGTCGCTCCGTGGCGACACGTGAAGACATCGATGCCGGCGTTTCTGTCTTTTATGGCGCCTGTTCGGCGATGACCTTGATGGTTGCCTTGATCGCCACGATCTGATCGCCATGAATTGATCGTCTGAGACCGTCGATCCACGACAAGTTGATAATGGCGTTAAGACTTTGCTTTCCATGTGTATTAAACTTGTAGCATTACGGGACGGCTATTCTCTGCTGACGTTTGGTTCCACCTGATGCAGCGGTGTGCGCCCGACAGGGTGCGCATGCGGAGAGTGAAGCATGCGACATGTATTCGTGACTGTGCTGATGGCCGCACTGATGCAGTTTCCCGCGCAGCCGCTGAGCGCTGCCAATCTCGTTGCCAATATCAGCCTGTCTTCCCAGACCATGGTCGTGAAAGAAAACGGCGTGGTGATGTATCGGTGGAAGGTTTCCACCGCCCGCAAGGGTTACGTCACCCCCAAGGGAAGCTGGAAGGCGAAGTGGCTTTCGCGAAATCATCGCTCGCGAAAATATGACAATGCGCCAATGCCTTACGCGGTTTTCTTCAATGGCGGCTATGCCGTGCACGCGACCTATGACGTCAAGCGGCTGGGCCGGCCCGCCTCGCATGGCTGCGTCCGGCTGCACCCCAACAATGCTGCGGAGTTCTTTGCGCTTGCCCGCGAGCATGGCCTCAGCAACACGCGGATCGTGATCACGCGCTGAGCGCGGCAGAGCGCCGCCGATTCCGTCCCAGCACCTCGGGAGGAAAACCGCTTCGCATTTTCCGGAAACGTGTTTGCGCATTTCCGGACGGAAAACCGCTTCGCACTTTTCCTGGAAATGCTTCAGTCGATCCCGGCCACATGCATCAGCCGGTCCATGCTCGGAACGGTCACATGCCGGCTGTTTTCAATGCGGATGACGTTATCCTTGCGTAGCTTGGTGATCTGCCGGCTGACCGTCTCGATCGTCAGGCCGAGATAGTCGGCGATGTCGGCGCGCGACAACGGCAGGTCGAAGGCGGTCGCCGTGCCGTTTTCCGGATCGATGTGGGTGGCGATGATATAGAGGAAGCTCGCCACCTTTTCCTGCGCGGTCTTGCGGCCGAGCGTCAGCATCCAGTCGCGCGCTTCATCCAGTTCCTTCAGGGCCTGCTCGTGCAGGCGATGCTCAAGCCCCGGCGCCTCTGTCACGAGCCGCTCCATGACGTTGCGCGGGAACGAACAGATGTCGGTGTCGATCGCCGCTTCTGCGGTCAGTGCGCTTTCGCGGGTGAAGGGGCGGCCCATGAAATCCGGCGCGAACTGCAGGCCGACGATCTGCTGGCGCCCGTCAGACAGCACCTTGCTCAGCTTGACGACGCCCGAGATGATGTTGGCGTAGCTGTCGGTCATTTCGCCCTGTCCGACGACCTCGCGGCCGGGCTCGATCCGGCGCCGGGTGGAATGCCGGCTGAGGTCAAGAAGCTGATCGGCACTCAGCGTGCCGCAAACGCCGCCGTGGCGCGCCTCGCAGGCAGCGCATACGGATGGAATGTCCGAATTGTGGATATCCTTGCGGCGTTGTTCGGTCACGATCTGCAAATCTTTCTTCCCTGCATCGGGTCTGTTGGGAGGACCAAAGAGGATGAGGGCGGTTAAATCAAGAGTTGACAGCTGCTAATTCCGGAGGCGCGAAACAATGTCTCATGCGAAATTGCGGATTGTCAAATTTAACGTGTTAATTCGGCAACTTGATCAAAATCAAAGCCGCCCTTCGCTCCGCGTCCTATGCCGTTGTCAACCAGACGGAGAAATCGATGGACGACGACCTGATCCTGAAGAACGCAAAGCCGGTGCCGCGCTATACCAGCTATCCGACCGCGCCGCATTTTTCCGAAGCGGTTGGCTGCAGCGAATACGAGACCTGGCTTTCGGCGATCGAGCCGGGCGAGGCGCTGTCGATTTATGCCCATGTTCCCTATTGCGACCGGCTCTGCTGGTTCTGCGCCTGTCACACCAAGCAGACGCTGCGCTATGAGCCCGTGGCGACCTATCTGAACGGTTTGCACCGTGAGATCGCGGCGATTGGCGGGCGGGTGAACGGCCAGGCGAAGGTCACGGCGCTGCATCTGGGCGGCGGATCGCCGACCTTGCTCCGGCCGGACGACCTGATCGCGCTCAAGCAGGCGTTCGCACGCCATTTCGCGTTTTCTGGTGATTGCGAGATCAGCGTCGAAATGGATCCGAACGATCTCGACGAGGCGCGCCACGACGCGCTGGCGGCGATCGGCATGACGCGGGCGAGTTTCGGTGTCCAGGACTTCGACCCCGTGGTTCAGAAGGCGATCAACCGTATCCAGACCTTTGAGCAGACGCGCGACGCGATCGAGGCGTCGCGGGCACGCGGCGTGCGCTCGGTCAATTGCGACGTGCTTTACGGCCTGCCGTATCAGAGCCTGCCGTCGCTGGAGGCAACGATCGACGCGGTGACGTCGCTTGCTCCCGACCGTGTCGCGCTCTTCGGCTATGCGCATGTGCCATGGATGAAGAAGCACCAGTCGATGATACCGGATGAAAGCCTGCCGGGCATCGTCGAGCGCTTCGATCAGATGAGCCGGGCCGCCGAGATGCTTGTCGCCGCCGGATACGAGGCGGTTGGCATCGACCATTTCGCCAAGCCCGATGACAGCCTTGCGATCGCCAGCCGGGAAGGGCGCCTGCGCCGGAATTTTCAAGGCTACACCACCGACAGTGCCGAAACCCTGATCGGCCTCGGCGCTTCGTCGATCGGCCAGTTTCGTCAAGGTTATGTCCAGAACATGCCGGCAACCGGTGAATATCTGCGCCAGGCCGAGCAGACGGGTCTCGCCGCCATACGCGGCTACCGGCTGACACCGGACGATCGGCTGCGGGCGCGGGTCATCGCCTCGATCATGTGCGATTTCTCCTTCTCCTTTGCCGAGGTCTCCGGCGAATTTCCAGGTGGCGGCGCCGTCATCGAGGAGGCAAAGCTCTTTCGTGCCAGGGATGTGGACGGATTGACGACGATCGAGGACGGCATCTTCCGGCTGACCGCGCGCGGGCGGCCCTTTGCCCGGTCGGTGGCGGCGGTTTTCGACGCCCATCTGCAGAGCGGCAGGGGCCGCCATTCGGTCGCTGTTTAGCAACACCGCATTTCAAAACGCCAAGGTTGCGATCAAGGCCATTGGCTTTTGCGGCGCATTTACCTATAGGATCGCCGAGACTCGGAATAAAATAATAAAGAGGTATGCGCGTGACTGCTACATTCGACAAGGTTGCCGACATCATCGCGGAAACGAGCGAGATCGATCGCGAGACGATTACGCCGGAAAGCCACACGATCGACGATCTGGGCATCGACAGCCTGGACTTCCTCGACATCGTCTTTGCGATCGACAAGGAATTCGGCATCAAGATTCCGCTGGAACAGTGGACGCAGGAAGTCAACGAAGGCAAGGTTTCGACCGAAGAGTACTTCGTGCTGAAGAACCTCTGCGCCAAGATCGACGAGCTGCGGGCTGCCAAGGCCTGATCGGGCCAAGGTTCAAGCCTTTTCACTCGATTTCCAATGCCGCCGGTCGCGCCCTGCGCTTGACAGGCGGCATTGGCGTTTTTACTTGAGCCCGAAACCAACGGGGTGAGCCTCCATGCTCCTTGAATATTTCCAGATGATCGATCGTGTCGAAACGGTCGATCTTTCGGCTGGCCGGCTGACGGCGCGTTCCGTCGTTCCCGAAAAGAGCCCGGTATTCGAGGGCCACTTTCCAGGCTATCCGCTGGTGCCGGGCGTGCTTTTGATCGAGACGATGGCGCAGGCTTCGGGATTTCTCGTGCTGGCGGCGACCAATTTCGCAGCGATGCCGTTTTTGATGTCGGTCGATGGTGCCAAGATGCGGACCTTCGTCGAGCCCTCGGCCGAACTCGATATCGAAGCCTTCCTCGAGCATGACGGTTCCGGCTTTGCCGTGACCAAGGCGAAGATCACGTCGGCGGGCAAGAAGGTCTGTGACGCACAGTTGAAACTCAGGACGATGCCGTTCGATCAGGTGCCGCTCGGCGATATCGTGCGCAAGCGCGCCGTCGAGGTTGGCCTGATGGCGGCAATTGCGGCAAACGCCGCTTCGGAGAAGTGAAGATGAGCAAATCCGCAAACGACGTGGTGATCACCGGCGTCGGTATCGTCACGAGCCTTGGGGTCGGCGTCGAGCCGCATATCGCGCTTTTGAGCGCGGCCGAGACGCCGGCGGCACGCGTCGAGACGGAAAAGTTCAAGCCCTATCCCGTGCATCCGCTGCCGGAAATCGACTGGTCGCAGCAGATCGCCAAGCGTGGCGACCAGCGCCAGATGGAAAACTGGCAGCGCCTCGGCGTGTTCGCCGCCGGGCTCGCGCTCGACGATGCCGGCCTCAAGGACAATCTCGACGCCTGCGGCAGCATGGACATGATCGTGGCTGCCGGCGGTGGCGAGCGCGACATCAATGTCGATTCGCTGATCGTCGACGAGGCGCTGAAGCGCAACGACCGTGAGCAGTTGCTCAACGAGAAGCTGACGACCGAGCTGCGTCCGACGCTGTTCCTGGCCCAGCTCTCCAATCTTCTCGCCGGCAATATCTCGATCGTCCACAAGGTGACGGGATCGTCGCGCACCTTCATGGGCGAAGAGGCGGCCGGCATTTCCGCGATCGAAACGGCCTTCTTCCGGATCAAGGCCGGGCAGTCGACGCATACGCTGGTCGGCGGTGCGTTCTCGGCCGAGCGTCTGGACATCATGCTGATGATCGAGGCGATCCAGGGCCAGGCGACCGGCGACTGGCACCCGATCTGGTCGCGCAGCCGTGAAAACGGCGGCGGCATGATCCCCGGGTCGGTCGGCGCCTTCCTGGTGCTGGAATCGCGCGAATACGCCGAGGCCCGTGGCGCCCGCATCTACGCGACGATCGACGCGATCGGCAGCGACCGCGGCAGCCGCGCCGACGGCAAGCTCGAAGCGCGCCTTGCAGACCTTGCAAAACCGGCCGAGACGCTCGATCCGGCACAGACGGTGGTCTTTTCCGGCACCTCGGGGCTGCATGACCTCGTCGGCAGCGAAAAGGCCTTCCTGCAGACAAGGCTTGCCGGTGCGCCGGTGCGCGCCTATGGCGGCGTGGTCGGCCACAGCATCGAGGCACAGTTTCCGGCAGGTCTCGCGCTTGCGGCACTCACGCTCGGCCACGGCGCCAAGGTTCCGGCCTTCGATGCCAGCTTTGAAAAGCCGATGACGGCGGCTGCCCGGTCGGCGGTCGTGACCACCGTCGGTCATTCACGCGGCGAAGGCGTCGCGGTCCTTTCGGCCGAATAAGAGGAACGATTGATGAGCAACGCTTACAAGGATCATCTCGGTCGTCCGATCGTCGCCGTCACCGGCATGGGCGTCATCACCTCGCTCGGCCAGGGCCTCGAGGACAACTGGTCGGCGCTGACCGGTGGCGTCTCCGGCGTGCGCAAGATCACCCGGTTTCCGACCGACGGCCTCAACACGCGCATCTCCGGCATGGTCGATTTCATCGAGGTTCCGGTCGCCAACTCGGTCGAACGTTCCTATGCGATGGCGCGCGAGACGACGCTCGAAGCCCTGGCGCAGGCCGGCCTTTCCGGCGATTTCAACGGCCCGCTGTTTCTCGCCGCCCCGCCGATCGAGCCGGAATGGAGCGCGCGTTTCGAACTCGCCGACCGTTCGCCGCCGTCGACCCAGCCGGGCGACGCCTATAACCGTTTCCTGACGGCGATGCGCGAGAAGGCCGATCCCGCGTTCCATGAAGCCGTGCTGTTCGGCGCGATTTCGGAGCGTCTTGCCGACCGGTTCGGCACCCGCGGCCTGCCGGTGACGCTATCGACCGCTTGCGCCTCGGGCGCAACCGCGATCCAGCTCGGCGTCGAGGCGATCCGCCAGGGTCGCACCGATCGCGCGCTGACGGTCGCGACCGACGGTTCCGTCAGCGCCGAGGCACTCATCCGCTTCGCGCTGCTGTCGGCGCTGTCGACCCAGAACGACCCGCCGGAAAAGGCCTCCAAGCCCTTCACCAAGGACCGTGACGGCTTCGTCATCGCCGAAGGTGCAGCGACCCTGGTGCTGGAATCGCTGGAAGCAGCTGTTGCCCGTGGCGCCCGCGTCTACGGTATCCTGAAGGGCTGCGGCGAGAAGGCCGATCTCTTCCACCGCACGCGCTCCTCGCCCGATGGTGGCCCTGCGATCGCGACGATCCGCGCGGCTCTTGCCGACGCCGGCATCGACGAAGGCGGCATCGGCTACATCAACGCCCACGGCACCTCGACGCCGGAAAACGACAAGATGGAGTATCTGTCGATGTCGGCCGTCTTCGGCGAGCATCTGCCGTCGATCCCGGTCTCGTCGAACAAGTCGATGATCGGCCACACGCTGACGGCGGCCGGCGCCGTCGAGGCGGTGTTCTCGATCCAGACGATGCTGACCGGCACTCTGCCGCCGACGATCAACTACCAGAACCCGGACCCGGCCATCGTGCTCGATGTCGTGCCGAACGTGAAGCGCAGCCAGCAGGTTTCTGCGGTGCTGTCGAATTCGTTCGGCTTCGGCGGACAGAACGCCAGCCTTGTCATGACCGCCGAGCCGGCCTAAGCCGGCGGCGACAGCGTCGCGCGCCGATAGGGCGCGCGAAGGATGCTGAAACGCATTAGACCTGCAGCGTGGTCCCTCGTGAAACCGGATCCGGTTTGAGCAAGGGCCGCGCCGCAGAAACTCCAGACGAATTGATGCCACACTAGGCAGAGGAAAGACCATGCGCGCCCTGCAACTGCTCGATGACCGCAAGCTCGAAATCACCGACATTCCCGAGCCGGAAGCGCCAGGCCCGGGCGAAGTGACGCTCCGCGTCAAGGCGGTCGCGCTCAACCATATCGACGTCTGGGGCTGGCGCGGCATGGCGTTCGCCAAGCGCAAGATGCCGCTGGTCATCGGCGCCGAGGCAGCGGGCGTCGTCGACGCGATCGGCCCTGGCGTTTCGAGCGTCCTGCCGGGGCAGCTCGTGTCGATCTATGGCGCGCGCACCTGCGGCCTTTGCCGCCCGTGCCGCGAAGGCCGCGACAATCTCTGCGAACATGTGGGCGGCGTGCACGGCTTCCACCTCGACGGCTTTGCGCAGGAGAAGATCAACCTGCCGGCGCGCCTGCTGGTGCCCGCACCTCCGGGGATCGACGCCGTTGCCGCAGCGCTTGCGCCGGTGACCTTCGGCACGGTCGAGCACATGCTGTTCGATAACGCCAAGCTTGAGCCGGGTGAAACCATCCTCGTTCATGCCGGCGGCTCCGGCATCGGCTCGGCAGCCATCCAGCTCGCCAAGAAGATCGGCTGCACCGTCATCACCACGGTTGGTTCCGACGACAAGATCGAGAAGGCAAAGGCGCTCGGCGCCGATCACGTCATCAACTACCGCACCGATCGCTTTGAAGGCGTCGTGCGCAAGCTCACCAAGAAGAAGGGCGTCGACGTCGTGTTCGAACACGTCGGCAAGGACACATGGGCCGGCTCCATGCTCTGCATGAAGCGGGGCGGGCGTCTCGTCACCTGTGGCTCGACTTCGGGCGTGTCGACCGACATGAACCTGATGATGCTGTTCCAGCAGCAGCTGAAGCTGCTCGGCTCCTTCGGCTGCCGCATGGAAAACATGGCCAACGCCATGCAGAAAATGGCGCGGGGCCTGGTGCATCCCGTCATCGATACGCAGGTCGGCTTCGATGAGATCGACCGGGCTCTGGAGCGGATGGAATCGCGCCAGATCTTCGGCAAGATCATCCTGAAGATGGATTGACCACCGTGCGCATGCTGATCACACGGCTGGTTCTGGCGGCGGATCATTTCCGGCAGTGGCTGATCGCGCAATTCGTCTTCCTGCTCCTGACGGTGCTGAAGCTGTTTCCGGCCGACGGCGCGATCCGTTTCATGGATCGCGTCGCGCGCTTCATCGGTCCGAAGACCAGCCGCCACACGCTGACGCTGACCAATCTGCGCAACGCCTTTCCCGAAAAGAGCGAGGCCGAGATCGAAGCGATCGCCATGGAGAGCTGGGGCAATATGGGCCGCATGGCGGCCGAATATGTCTTTCTCGACCGGCTGTTCGATTTCGACCCCGAGGCGACCACGCCCGGCCGCGTCGAAGTCTCCGGCGTGCCGCTCTTTCTCGAGTTGCGCGACAATCCGCGGCCCTTCATCGTCTTTACCGCCCACAGCGGCAATTTCGAAATGCTGCCGGTGGCAGGCTCGGCCTTCGGCCTCGAAGTCACCGTGCTCTTCCGCCCGCCGAACAACCCTTACGTTGCCGAGAAGGTGTTCGAGTTCCGCAAGGAGCGCATGGGCAATCTCGTGCCGTCGCATGCGGGCTCGTCCTTTGCGCTGGCACGCCAGCTCGAGCGCGGCAACGGCGTCGGCGTGCTTGTCGACCAGAAGTTCCGCAAGGGGCTGAAGACGAAATTCTTCGGCCAGGACGTCCAGACCAATCCGCTGCTCGCCAAGCTGGTGCGCCAGTTCAATTGCGAGGTCTATCCGGCGCGCTGCGTCCGGTTGCCCGGCGGTCGCTTCCGGCTGGAGCTGGAGCCGGCGATCGAGATCCCGCGCAACGCTGAAGGCGCCGTCGACGTCAATGCCACGGCGCAGGTACTCAACGACAAGGTCGAGAGCTGGGTGCGCGAGTATCCGGGCCAGTGGCTCTGGTATCACGATCGCTGGCACATCAAGCGCCACCTGAAAGACTGATTCTCCTGACGACCCCCAAAAGGGCGTTGCGGCCGGAAGGCTGCGGCGCCATTTTTTGTCTATGCTTAAAGCATTTGTTGGCGAAATTCGGTGTCTTTGCGCCGTTCACAGCGCTTCGTGCGTGCAAGCTTTCCTTTCTGATGTTGAACGGCACGGCAATGAGTGTAAACTCTGGCTTGTGTCGCGGGGAACAGACTGCAAGCGCTTTGGGTGGCCAAAGTCAGGCGGTTTTCGCGAGGGGTGGGGGAACGCCGTCAGAGCCTGGATCAGCATCTACACCATCAAAGCCTGTCTTATTGAGTGCATCGGCGCGGCTTCATGCCGTGGGGGAATTGGGGTTTCGAATTGAACGCACTGATTGAGCTGTTCTGGTTCAAGTATTCACAACTGCAGTATGCGGTACGTACTGCAGATGAGCATCTGATCGGACTTCTGGATCGTGAACTCGATCCTATCCTGAAGTCCGTCTATGACGAGAAGGCCGTGAGCGTCGAGGATGCCCGCCTTCAGTTCCAGTTTCTGATCGATATCCTGCGCGTCGAGGCGGACGACATTTCCTGCGTGCTGCGCCATTCGCAACTGCTGCAGTCGCTGATCAATCGCTATTTCGCGGCCACGGGCGCCGTCAACGCCGCGGAGTTGCGGCTGGAGCGCACGCCTGCGTCACCCACCAAGGGTCGGGCCGACGAGGGGCTGCTCAACGAGGCGATCCTCGACAGTTTTCCCGATCGTATCGCGGTGATCACGCCCGATTATCGCTACCTCTATACCAATCCGCTCAACGCCAGCCATCTCGAAAGCCGCCCGATGGATCTCATCGGCCGGCATATCGTCGAATTCATCGGCATCCAGCGCTTCGAGCAGCGGGTCCGGAACTATCTGGATCGCTGTTTCGCCGGCGAGGTGGTGGATTACACCTTTGCCAAGACCGTCGAGGGGCGCACCGTGGTCGTGCGCTGCAAGCTGACGCCGTGCATGTCAAGCACCGGCAAGCTCATCGGCGCGATCCTGGTGATCCAGGAACATGCGGACCGGCGCCGGGCGATCGCCGCCTGATCCGGTTCATGCCGCCCGGTTGCGAAGCGCGCAAATGCGCCGCGCGCCAAATGTGACGCGCGGCGCTCTATTGTTTTCAACGTCCATTGTTTCACCCCGCAATCGCATCGCTCCCGCAATCGGGTGCGATCGGGTGTTGCCGTGCCGTCAGTTGAGGTCGGCCGATACGATCTCCGAACCGGCGGGCAGCAAGGTGCGAAGACATTCCTGCTCGAAGCCGATATGCCGGCGCAGGTTGGTGAAGAAGCCGCGCAGCATGTAGCCGGCGGTCTCCGCGTTCACTCGCTCGTCGGCCGTACCCAGCTTGACCAGCATTTCCGCCAGCTCCTCGGCAAAGCACTCGTCCTCGCAGTGCTCGTATTTCAGCCGCGCCAGCGTTGCCGCGATCGAAGGGTCGTCGCCGCAGTTGAGTTCGACCCAGCGAAACACCGCACTTTCCTCGCCGGAGTGCAGCTCGCGGATCAGCGGCTCCAGCATCTTGGCGGCATAGGCACATTTCTGCCGGTCGATGTCGGCCGGCAGGCTGTCGGCGATTTCTTCCAGGCTGTTGCAGAGCGCAAGCTGCTCCTGATGTGCCCGTGCAAGCAGGGCCCGCGGTTCGCCGGAAAGGGCCGGGCGCGGCGGCAGACCGGTCCACGGCCTGATCCGGCCATTGTCGTTCGTTCTCTTCATGCTGTTCTGACGCCAGCTCCTATGGCGCTCCCTCATTGTTTTCTGAGGGTGATGCAAGTCGGCACCGCCGGCCTTGATCTGAATCAAGGTGCGCGTGCCCCGATTCTGCCACGTTCCGGCAAGCTGCGCTGCCATGCCACCTCCAGGTGTGCGCACGCGTCTGCATCGGATAAAGTTGGGGACCCAACCATGAAATACTCTTTCGAGACGATCCTGCTCGGGATCGGTGCATTCCTCGCGCTTCTGGGCGCGGGTTTTGCGCAGGACCGGCAGTTTGAAGCCCATATGTGGGTGCTGTTCTTCGTGCTGCTCGGCAGCACGATCGTCATGCTGCGCCGCCTGGATTTCAGCCCGGCGGCGGCGGGCAGGGCGGCCGCACCGCAATCGGAATATTCTGACGACGTGGTGAAGTATGGCGTCATCGCCACCGTCTTCTGGGGCGTCGTCGGCTTCCTCGTGGGTGTCGTGGTTGCACTCCAGCTGGCCTTTCCGGATCTCAATATCGAGCCGTGGTTCAATTTCGGCCGCATGCGGCCGCTGCACACCTCGGCCGTGATCTTCGCCTTCGGCGGCAACGCGCTGATCGCCACCTCGTTCTACATCGTCCAGCGCACCAGCCGCGCTCGCCTCTTCGGCGGCAATCTGGCCTGGTTCGTGTTCTGGGGCTACCAGCTGTTCATCGTCATGGCGGCCACCGGCTACCTGCTGGGCATCACCCAGTCGAAGGAATATGCCGAGCCGGAATGGTATGTCGACCTGTGGCTGACGATCGTCTGGGTCGCCTATCTCGCGGTGTTCATGGGCACGCTGCTTCGGCGCAAGGAGCCGCATATCTATGTGGCGAACTGGTTCTACCTCGCCTTCATCGTCACCATCGCGATGCTGCACATCGTCAACAACCTGGCGGTCCCGGTGTCGTTCCTCGGCTCCAAGAGCTACTCGGCGTTTGCCGGCGTGCAGGACGCGCTGACGCAGTGGTGGTACGGGCATAACGCCGTCGGCTTCTTCCTGACGGCCGGCTTCCTCGGCATGATGTATTACTTCATCCCCAAGCAGGCCAACCGTCCCGTCTATTCCTACCGTCTGTCGATCATCCACTTCTGGTCGCTGATCTTCATGTACATCTGGGCCGGCCCGCACCACCTGCATTACACCGCTCTGCCCGACTGGGCGCAGACGCTGGGCATGGTGTTCTCCATCATGCTGTGGATGCCTTCGTGGGGTGGCATGATCAACGGCCTGATGACGCTTTCGGGCGCCTGGGACAAGATCCGTACGGACCCGATCATCCGCATGATGGTCATGGCCGTCGCCTTCTACGGCATGGCGACCTTCGAAGGTCCGATGATGTCGATCAAGACGGTCAACTCGCTCAGCCACTATACGGACTGGACTATCGGCCACGTGCATTCCGGCGCGCTCGGCTGGAACGGCCTGATCACCTTCGGCGCCATCTACTATCTCACGCCCAAGCTGTGGAACCGCGAGCGGCTCTATAGCGTGCGCATGGTCAACTGGCACTTCTGGCTCGCCACGCTCGGCATCGTCGTCTACGCCGCCGTCATGTGGGTCGCCGGCATCCAGCAGGGCCTGATGTGGCGCGAATACGACGACCAGGGTTTCCTCGTCTATTCCTTCGCGGAATCGGTCGCGGCCATGCTGCCTTACTACGTGCTGCGCGCACTCGGCGGTGCCCTGTTCCTCGCCGGCGCTCTGCTCATGGCCTTCAACGTAACAATGACCATCCTTGGCCGCGTGCGCGACGAAGCTCCGATCTTCGGTGCGACGCCCGCGCTCAAGGCTGCGGAATAGGAGGGCATAGACAATGTCCATTCTCGACAAACACGCCACGCTCGAGCGCAACGCGACACTGCTTCTCGTCGGCTCGCTTCTCGTCGTCTCGATCGGCGGAATCGTTGAAATCGCGCCGCTGTTCTATCTCGAAAACACCATCGAGAAGGTGGAAGGCATGCGGCCCTATTCGCCGCTGGAGCTCGCCGGCCGCGACATCTACGTGCGCGAAGGCTGCTACGTCTGTCACAGCCAGATGATCCGTCCGTTCCGCGACGAGGTGGAACGCTACGGTCACTACTCGCTGGCGGCGGAGTCGATGTACGATCATCCGTTCCAGTGGGGTTCCAAGCGCACCGGTCCGGATCTCGCCCGCGTCGGCGACCGCTACTCCAACGAGTGGCACGTCCAGCACATGATCGAGCCGCGCTCGGTGGTGCCGGAATCGGTGATGCCGAGCTATGCGTTCCTCAAGTCGACGCCACTCGACATCAGGACCGTCGCCGGGCAGCTGAAGGCCAACAGGGCCGTCGGCGTGCCCTATACCGACGAGATGATCGAGAACGCGACGGCCGACATCAAGGCGCAGGCCGATCCGAACGCGGACACGTCGGGTGTCGAGGCGCGTTACCCCAAGGCGAAGCTCGGCGATTTCGATGGCGATCCGCAGAAGCTGACCGAGATGGACGCGCTCGTCGCCTATCTCCAGATGCTCGGCACGCTGGTCGACTTCTCCACCTATGACGACACAACCGGCTATCGCTGAGGAGGCACGGACATGGAAACCTACACCGCCATGCGGCAGTTTGCCGACAGCTGGGCGCTCCTTGCCATGACCCTCTTTTTCCTGGGTGTCGTTGCTTTCATGTTCCGGCCCGGCGCCAAGAAGGCCGCCGAAGATGCCGCAGCCATCCCCCTGAAGGAGGACTGATAATGGCGGACAAACACGTCGACGAGATCAGCGGCGTCGAGACCACTGGCCACGAATGGGACGGGATCCGCGAGCTCAACAACCCGATGCCGCGCTGGTGGGTCTATACCTTCTACGCCACCATCGTGTGGGCGGTTGGCTACATGATCGTCTATCCGGCGGTGCCGCTTTTGACCGATGCGACCAAGGGCGTGATCGGCTACTCCAGCCGGGGTGAGCTCAGCGTCGAGCTTGCCGACGCCAAGGCGGCGCAGGCGGGCAATCTGGAAAAGATCGCCGCAAGCTCGCTCGACCAGATCATCGCCGATCCGCAGCTTCACCAGTTCGCGGTTGCAGCCGGCGCCTCGGCCTTCAAGGTCAACTGCGCCCAGTGCCACGGTTCGGGCGCGGCCGGTTCGGCCGGGTTCCCCAACCTCAATGACGACGACTGGCTGTGGGGTGGCAAGCCCGAAGAGATCTACCAGACGGTGGCACATGGCATTCGTTATGCCGGCGATGACGAGACCCGCGTCTCTGAAATGCCGTCGTTCACCGAGATCCTCAAGCCGGAAGAGATCAAGCAGACTGCCGCCTACGTCGTCAGCCTGACTGGCACGCCGTCGAATGCGGCGCTGGTCGAGCCCGGCAAGGCGCTGTTCGAGGCCAACTGCGCCTCGTGCCACGGTGCCGACGCCAAGGGCAACCGCGAGTTCGGCGCGCCCGATCTTGCCGACGCGCTCTGGCTCAACGGTTCGAGCGAGCAGGCGATCATCGCGCAGATGAAGGCACCCAAGCACGGCGTCATGCCCGCCTGGCTGCCGCGCCTTGGCGACACCACGGTCAAGCAGCTTGCCGTGTTCGTTCATTCGCTGGGTGGGGGCGAGTAAGGCGCGCGAGGCTGTTACGCCGCGGATTGCCCCTCATCCGCCTGCCGGCACCTTCTCCCCGCGCGCGGGGAGAAGGCAACAACGAGCGAGCGCTCGGCAGGCATCAACATAGGCCGTAGGGCGGTGCCCGGGCCGCCAGCGTTTCTCTCCCCGCCAGCGGGGAGAGATGTCCGGCAGGACAGTGAGGGGCAAAGCCCAAAAGCAGACCGAGAAATACGGCAATTCTGGAAAATGGCCGCGTCCAACGACGCGGCCTTTGTCATTCCAGCGCTGCGGCGATGGTGGCGCCGACGACGACGCTCGAAAGGGCCGCACCCAGAATGAGCGGCGCGCTGACCGGCCGGCGCACGACGGTTCCGAAGTTGAACAGGTTCATCGGCAGGAGGTGAAAGCCGTTGCCCTCGGGCTTGCTGCGCGGGGCCTCCATGAAGCATTCGTCATCGAACCAGATCCAGTCGTCGCGCCAGGTCCAGCAACCATTGTCGCGATAGACGGCGGCGACCTCCTCGGCAAAGGCCTTGTCGGCCGGCATCCGGATGTAGTTGACGGGCTTGCGGCTGAAATACTGCATGGCCAGCGGCATCGAACGTTCGGTGCAATAGTTCGACATCCACAGCTTGAAGCCGATTTCGTCGCGCAGCCGGTCGAGCACGCGAAACACCTGCACGTGATCCTCGTGGCCATATTCGCCCCAGGGATTGTGGGTGAAGACGTTCATGTCGGGTTTCAGCAGCGGCAGCAAGGTGCGGTAAAGCGTTTCGTAGTTGTCGCGATAAGCCTGGGCGATCGGCCGCGTCGAGTGGCGGAAACTGCCAGGCATCAGTTGCGACAGCGATTTTTTCACCACGCGCTTGGCTTCGCGCCGCGTCCCCTCGGTGCCGAACTCCATGCCGAAAGGGCCGGGTCTGGGGGTCGTCCAGTCGGCGCAGTCGAATGAGCCGGTTTCCTCCATCTCGAGGAAGCGGACATTGTCGCGCGGGTAGGCCTTGATCGCGGCAACGCGCGCCTGGCCCATTTGCGGCTCCGACCAGATGTCGCGATAGAGGATGATGACCTCGTCGACCTTTTTCAGGATCGAGGTGAACCACAGGAGTTCGTCGTCGGGATGGGCGCCGATGATGACGGAATTGCGCAGAAACTCGTATTCGCAAGACATTGCCCAGCACCCTTTGCCGCGATCTCTCTTCGCGCGCAATCTTGGGGTGCAAAGATTAAGTCGCGGTAAAATGGCGACGTGCCTGCGCCGGCTGTCCACAGGGCGTGGAGGCCGGCGAGGGGGATTGGCTTAGTTTGCCGACCAGACGGCCAGTTCGTAGCCGTCGGGATCGGCGAAATGGAAGCGGCGTCCGCCGGGGAAGGCGTAAATCGGCTGCAGGATCTTTCCGCCCGCGGCCTGGACCTTGTTCAAGGACGCCTCCAGTTCGTCGGCATAGATGATGACCAACGGTCCGCCGGCCCTGACCGGACCTGTCGTGGTAAAGCCGCCGGTCAACCGCCCATCCTGGAATTCGCAGTATTCCGGACCGTAATCGGTGAAAGTCCAGCCGAAGGCGCCGCCATAGAAGCTTTTGCTGGCGGCGATGTTTGAAACGTTGAACTCGACATAGTCGATGCGGCGATCGTTGCCCTTGTTACCCATGATGTGTCCCGTCGTTTTTCTGTTCGAGAATTGATTTCAGCGTGGCGAGATCCCTTGCCACCCATTCGGCGTCGCCGGCGAACTGTTCGTCGCTCATATCGGGCTGCCGCAACAGCGTGAACATCACCTCGGCGCCGTCGCCGTTCGGCACGACGCGCAGCGCATTGTGCACCGTCAGGCCGTTTTCGAGCGTTACCAGATGGTCGACGACGCCCAAGGCGTTGTCTGGCGCAAAACGCACCCGCGCATTTCCAAGCGGGCCGGGTGCGATCCAGTCCGCGCCGTCGGGTGTCAGGCCGGAGGAAAGGCCCGATGCCCAGAGCGGCATGTTTTCCGGCCTGGCCATGAAGGCATAGACGTCGCGCCAGTCACGCGTAATCGAGATGTGGATGATCCTTGCCGCCAATGTCGTCATGCGTCGCGTCGCCCTTGCTGTTGCCGTCGAGGGATAGCATCGGCCGTCGCATCCGTCTTGAACGAAACGGCCAATTCGCTGGCGACCTGTCAGCCGGCGAGCTGGGCGCGAATTTCACGCGGCGACAGCGAGGTCAGTTCCCGCGCCTCGCGCGACAGGTGAGCCTGGTCGGCATAGCCGGCATCAAGCGCCAGTGCTGTCAGACCCGGTTGTTTGTCGGCTGCGCAGGCAGCGAGAAAACGCTGCAGGCGCAGGATGCGCTCGAGTGTTTTTGCGCCATAGCCGAAATGTTCGTGGCAATGGCGGCGCAACGTTCGCGCGCTTGTTCCGGTCGTCTCCGCCAGCAGCCGGATCGGGTTGTCGCTTTCGGGCGGGTGCCGGCGGCGCAACTGCGCGAGGCAGGCGACGATATCGGCAGGGGGGTGCGTGACGGCAGCGAGCCTGTGCACTGCTGCCTCGGCCAGGATGGATGCCCGCGCCGCGGTGTTTTCGGCATCGATCATCCGCTGGTGCAACTGGCGGGCGGCGGCGCCCCAGAAAGCATCGAGCGGCACGACGCTGCCGGTGAGCGCCCCGAGCGGCGCGCTCAGCCAGGACGATGCAATGCCGGCGCGAAACCGTAGGCCGACCAGTGTCGTGCCCGGATCGATGACGGGAAAGGCGGCGGTCCGGTCGGGGCCCGCGACCACGAGCCCCCGCTGCGACCAGATGATGTCGACGCAGCCATCGGGAACGACCGCCATCGGCGCGGGCTGTGCCTGCGGCAGGCTGTGGCTCCACAGGCACTCCACGTGCGCGGCAAGCGACAGCGGCGCCGGTTGCTCCCGATAGGTGCCGCAGCGCTTGGCCAGCATCATCGGCCGGAGCGAACCGTGCATGCCTTGCCCTCCATTGGCGGCGCACCCGGTCCGGGGCCCTGTCCGCCTAGTCGCGCGACCAGATTTCGCTATCGATCTGGCCCTGCAGTTCCGGGTAGTCGGCGGCATGGAAGACCGGTTCCACGCCTTGCTTGCGCTGGGCGAAATAGTCCTTCGTCAGCTTGGCAATGGTACCGGACAGGAGCAGGATGGCAATCAGGTTGATCGTCGCCATCAGGCCCATCGATGCGTCTGCGGCATCGAAGACGGTGGCGATGCTCTCATAGGCACCCCAGACGACCATGGCGAGAACGGCGCAGCGCATGAGCGTGACGCCGAGCCGGTTGGCGCCGCCGAGATAGGTCAGCGCATTCTCGGCGTAGGAATAGTTGCCGATGATCGAGGTGAAGGCGAAGAAGAAGATCGCGATGGCGATGAAGTAGCTGCCCGCCCAGCCGATATGGGCGTTCATCGCTGCCTGGGTGAGCTGTGTTCCGGTGACGCCGGAGCCGGGCTCCAGCGTGCCCGACAGCAGGATCATCACCGATGTCGCGGTGCAGATCAGGATGGTATCGATGAAGACGCCGAGAGACTGCACGAAGCCCTGCGAGGCCGGATGATGCGGAACCGGGGTGGCGACGGCTGCGATATTCGGGGCCGAGCCCATGCCGGCCTCGTTGGAGAACAGGCCGCGCTTGACGCCGTTCATCATCGCGGCGGTCACGCCGCCGGCAACGCCGCCAGCCGCTTCCTGCAGCCCGAAGGCGCTGGAAACGATTGTCCACAGCACGCCTGGAACCAGCGAGGCGTTGACGATCAGCACGCAGACCGCCGTCAGCAGGTAGGCGCCAGCCATGAACGGCACGACGATTTCGGCCACCCGGGCGATCTGGCGGATGCCTCCGAAGATGACGATGCCCGAAAGGGCGGCAACGGCAATCCCGACCGCGATCTTCGGAACGCCGAAGGCGCCCTCGACCGCGTCGGCGATCGAATTGGCCTGGACCGCGTTGAAGACCAGACCGAAGGAGAGGATGAGGCAGACGGAAAAGATCGTCGCCGCCCAGGGCGCGTTGAGGCCGCGGGCGATGTAGAAGGCCGGACCGCCGCGATACTGGCCGTTGTCGTTCTTGACCTTGTAGAGCTGGGCAAGTGCGCTTTCCGCATAGGCGGTCGCCATGCCGACGAGGGCCACCATCCACATCCAGAAGGTGGCGCCGGGGCCGCCGAGATAAAGGGCCACTGCAACGCCGGCGAGATTGCCGGTGCCGACACGCGAGGCGAGGCTGACGGTCAGCGCCTGGAACGGGCTGATGCCGGCGGCATCCTTGGAGCCGCCCGAGCTCAAGACGCGGAACATTTCGCCAAAATGCAGGATCTGCGGAAAGCCGAGCCGGATGGTGAAAAAGATGCCGACGGCGAGCAGGCCATAGATCAGGACATAGCCCCAGAAAATCGTGTTCAGAAAGCCGATGATCGTGTCCATGCGGTCCTCGTTGGTTTGGCTGAATGTCTTGGTGTGGCGATCGCCATCAGGGTCGTGCGGCACGAAGGCCGGACGTTTCGACGCATCCCGCCGCTTTAGCCCGCAAACTTGACACAGATCAACGTTTTCGGCGGGCAAATCGGGCAAAACAAAGCCCACTACGCGATATATTCGGGGATTTCCCACACATGCAGCCTCAATCCGCCACTAACGCCCCCACCGTCGAACGCCACGAAGCCGAGGCGGTCAACGCGGCGCATGTGCGAAAGCCGCTTTACGAAAAGCGCAAGAAGATCTTCCCGAAGCGCGCCGAGGGTCGGTTCCGCCAGTTCAAATGGCTGGTGATGCTGGTGACGCTCGGCATCTACTATCTGACGCCATGGATCCGCTGGGATCGCGGCGAACATGCACCCGACCAGGCGGTGCTGGTCGATATCGCCGCCCGCCGGTTCTATTTCTTCTTCATCGAGATCTGGCCGCAGGAATTCTTCTTCGTCGCCGGCCTGCTCGTCATGGCGGGCTTCGGCCTTTTCCTCGTCACGTCTGCGGTCGGCCGTGCGTGGTGCGGCTATACCTGTCCGCAGACGGTCTGGGTCGACCTGTTCCTCGTCGTCGAGCGCTATATCGAGGGTGACCGCAACGCCCGCATGAAGCTCGATGCCGGACCGTGGACGCTCGCCAAGATCGTCAAGAGGGTGACCAAACACTCGATCTGGATCCTGATCGGCATCGCCACCGGCGGCGCCTGGATCTTCTACTTTGCCGACGCGCCGACCCTTCTGAAAAGCTTCGTGTCGCTGGAGGCGCCGACGATTGCCTACATGACCGTCGCGATCCTGACCGCCACCACCTATGTCTTCGGTGGCCTGATGCGCGAACAGGTCTGCACCTACATGTGCCCGTGGCCGCGCATCCAGGCGGCGATGCTCGACGAAAACTCGCTCGTCGTCACCTATAACGACTGGCGTGGTGAACCGCGCTCGCGTCACCAGAAGAAGGCGGCCGCGGCTGGCGAGAGTGTGGGCGATTGCGTCGACTGCAACGCCTGCGTCGTCGTCTGTCCGATGGGCATCGACATCCGCGACGGCCAGCAGCTCGAATGCATCACCTGCGCGCTCTGCATCGACGCCTGCGACAACGTCATGGACAAGCTCGGCCGCGAGCGCGGGCTGATCGCCTATGCGACGCTCAACGACTACGCCGCCAATATGGCGCTCGCCACCAACGGCGGCACGACGGCGATCGATCCCGGCCGGGTGCGCGATGCCGACGGCACGTTCGTCGACAAGGTCAGGCATTTCAACTGGAAGATCGTCTTCCGCCCGCGCGTGCTGCTCTATCTCGGCGTCTGGACGCTTGTCGGTATCGGCCTGCTCTATGCGCTGCTGGCGCGCGACCGGCTGGAACTCAACGTGCTGCACGACCGCAACCCGCAATTCGTCGTGGAATCCGACGGCTCCGTGCGCAACGGCTACATGGTCAAGCTCTTGAACATGATCCCCGAACAGCGCACGATCAGCCTCACCATCGATGGCATGCCGTCGGCGACGATGCGCATCGCCGGCCAGGCGCCGGGGGACGGGCGCAGCTTTGCAGTCGGCGTCGATCCGGACAAGGTAACGGCACTCAAGGTGTTCGTGACGCTGCCGAAGGAAAAACTCGGTGAAGCGGAAGACGGCTTCAGCCTGATAGCGGAGGACCCGTCGAGCCATGAACGCGACGTCTACAAGGCCAACTTCAACAGCCCGGGAGCTGCGAAATGACCGCTGAGCAAAGCAGGCAACCCCGTGTCTTCACCGGCTGGCACATGCTGGGCGTGATGGTGCTGTTCTTCGGCACCATCATCACCGTCAACCTGATCATGGCCTGGAACGCCAGCCACAGCTGGAGCGGGCTGGTCGTCCAGAACACCTACGTCGCCAGCCAGCAGTTCAACGGCAAGGTCAAGGAAGCGCGCGCCTTTGCGCAAAGTGGCCTCGAAGGCAAGCTCGTACTGGAGCAGGGCGCCGTGCGCTACACGCTGACGCGGCAGGGCAAGGCAGAGACTTCGGCCGATAAGGTGGTCGCCGTGTTCAAGCGTCCGGTCGAGGAGCACGAGGACGTGACGATCGAAATGGTGCACCAGGGCGAAGGTGTCTTCGTTGCAGTCACCGACCTGAAGCGCGGGCAATGGATCGCCGATATCACCGCGACATCGGGCGACAAGGTGGTCTACCGCCAGGCCATTCGCTTCATCGCCCCGGGAGAGCGTCCATGAGCTGCTGTGCTGCCGGCGCCGAAACCGCGCTGGAGATCGACAGATCAGGGCAGGGGTTGCCCAGCTCCGAAGAGTTGTGGCTGACGAGCCGCGCGCTCGGCAGTGGCCTGCGCCAGACGGACCTCAGCGTGCCGGGCATTCATTGCGGTGCCTGCATCACCACGATCGAGACGGCACTGAAGACCCGGCCGGAGGTGGAGCGCGCGCGCGTCAACCTGTCCTCGCGCCGGGTCTCGATCGTCTGGAAGGAGGATGTCGCAGGCACGCGCACAGATCCGCGTGAACTCGCGCGCGCCATCCGTGAGCGTGGCTACGAGCCCCACCTGTTCGCCCCCGGCGAGGAAGACGGCGACACGCATCTGAAACAGCTGGTGCGGGCTGTCGCCGTCGCCGGCTTTGCCTCCACCAACATCATGCTGCTTTCGGTCTCGGTCTGGTCCGGCGCCGAGGCGGCAACGCGCGATCTCTTCCACTGGATTTCGGCGCTGATCGCCGCGCCGACGCTGATCTATGCCGGGCGGTTCTTCTATTCGTCGGCCTGGAACGCGCTGAAGCATGGCCGCACCAACATGGATGTGCCGATCGCGCTGGCGATCACGCTGTCCTATGGCATCTCGCTCTACGAGACGATCACGCACGGCACCCATGCCTGGTTCGACGGCACGGTGATGCTTCTGTTCTTCCTGCTCATCGGTCGCACGCTCGACCACATGATGCGCGGCCGCGCCCGCTCTGCGATCAGCAGCCTCGCGCGCCTGTCGCCGCGCGGTGCGATGGTGGTCGATAGCGATGGCAATCGCGAATACCGACCGGTCGACGAAATCAAGCCGGGTGAACGGCTGGCGATATCGGCCGGCGAGCGCGTTCCCGTCGATGGCCGCATCCTTCTCGGCTCGAGCGACCTCGACCGGTCGATCGTCAACGGCGAAAGCGCGCCGGCGCCGGTTCACGCAGGCGACACGGTCGAAGCCGGCACGCTCAACCTGACAGGGCCGCTGACGATCGAGGCGACCGCGGCCGCGCGCGATTCGCTGCTGGCCGAAATCATGGGGCTGATGGAGGCCGCCGAGGGGGGCAGGGCGCGCTATCGCCGCATCGCCGATCGCGCCGCGCAATTTTATTCGCCGGCGGTGCATCTGCTGGCTTTCCTGAGTTTTGCCGGCTGGATGTTCATCGATGGCGATTTCCATCATGCCATGCTGGTGGCCGTTGCCGTCCTGATCATCACCTGCCCCTGCGCGCTCGGGCTGGCGGTGCCGGTGGTGCAGGTCATCGCCGCCGGTCGGCTCTTCCAGAACGGCGTCATGGTCAAGGATGGCTCTGCCATGGAGCGGCTGGCCGAAATCGATACCGTGCTGTTCGACAAGACCGGCACGCTGACCTCGGGCGAGCCGCGCCTTGTCAATGGCGCAGACATCAAGCCGACGGTATTGTCGACTGCCGCCGGCCTTGCGGTCCATTCGCGCCATCCGCTGGCGATGGCGATCCACGATGCGGCGCCGATCGCGCCGGTGGTCTCCGGCGATATCCTCGAAATTCCCGGTGCCGGTATCGAGGCGCAGACACGGGACGGTGTCTACCGCCTCGGCAGTCGCGTCTTTGCCTGCGGCGACGCCGGTGAGGCGAGCGGCCAGTCGGAGGTTATCCTGTCGCTCGACGGGCGTGAACTCGCCTGCTTCCGCTTCGAGGATCGCCTGCGGCCACAGGCGCGCGAAAGCGTCGACAAGCTCACCCGCATGGGCTTTGCCACCGGCATTCTCTCCGGTGACCGCGAGCCGGTGGTTTCCGCATTGGGCCTCAGACTCGGCATCGCGCGCTGGCGTTCGGAATTGTCGCCGCGCGGCAAGGTCGACGAATGCGCGTCTGCGGCAGACGGCGGCCACCGCGTGCTGATGGTCGGAGACGGCATCAACGACGCGCCGGCGCTGCGCGCGGCGCATGTGTCGATGGCACCGGCAACGGCCGCCGATGTCGGCCGGCAGGCCGCCGATTTCGTCTTCCTGCACCAGGGCCTCGACGCCGTGCCGATGGCGATCGACACCTCGCGCCAGGCGGGACGCCTGATCCGCCAGAACTTCGCGCTGGCGATCGGCTACAACATCATCGCCGTGCCGATCGCCATCATGGGTTATGCCACGCCGCTGATTGCCGCCGTTGCCATGTCGACGTCGTCGGTGATCGTCGTTGCCAACGCACTCAGGCTGCGCGGCGCCAGCGTGAAGAAGGCCGAGACGGCAACGCGGCCCGCGCCTGCGACCATGGATGCGATCGGGAGCGCCTCATGAACACGCTGATCTATCTCATTCCGATTGCGTTGTTCCTGGGCGGGCTTGGCCTCGTCGCCTTCCTCTGGGCGCTGAAGAGCGGCCAGTACGAAGACCTCGAAGGTGCCTCATGGCGGGTGCTCGACGATGGCGACGGCAAGCCCGAAAAGGAGTGATTTTCTCAAGAATCGCTTGTCGTTAATCGATTTGAATGCCAAAACAGCCTCCGCCGTCGCATCTCGCGTCCGCCCCTTTCCCGAGGGACAATGCGAGCGCGCGAAGTTCAATTCGAGGGCTGGCTCCCACGCGTTTATCCCGATCGCGTCCTGCCCTTATGTCCAATGGAGGCAATCACGTGTCACAGGCGGAAATCGGCCTTATCGGTCTCGGCGTCATGGGCTCGAACCTGGCGCTCAACATCGCTGAAAAAGGCAACAAGATCGCGGTTTTCAACCGCACCGTCGAGGCGACGCATAAATTCTACGCGGACGCCGGCGAACTTCAGGGCCAGATCGTGCCCTGCGACACCATCGAAGAGTTTGTCGCCGCCATCCGTCCGCCGCGCCCGATCATCATCATGATCAAGGCCGGAGAGCCGGTCGACCAGCAGATGAAGATCCTTGAGCCGTACCTGGCCAAGGGCGACATCATGATCGATGCCGGCAACGCCAACTTCCGCGACACGATGCGCCGCTTCGACGCGCTCAAGGATTCGGGCCTCACCTTCATCGGCATGGGTGTTTCCGGCGGTGAAGAGGGTGCGCGTCACGGCCCGTCGATCATGGTCGGCGGCACGGAAGATTCCTACAAGCGCGTCGAGACGGTGCTGACCTCGATCGCGGCCAAGTACGACAACGATCCGTGCGTTGCCTGGCTCGGCGAAAACGGCGCCGGCCATTTCGTCAAGACCATCCACAACGGCATCGAATATGCCGACATGCAGATGATCGCCGAGATCTACGGCATCCTGCGTGACGGCCTGAAGATGACGGCCGGCGAAATCGGCGACGTCTTCGGCGCCTGGAACAAGGGCCGCCTGAACTCCTATCTGATCGAGATTACCGAGAAGGTGCTGAAGGCAGCCGATCCGCTGACCGGCAAGCCGATCGTCGACCTGATCCTCGACAAGGCGGGCCAGAAGGGCACCGGCAAGTGGTCGGTGATCGAAGCGCAGAACATGGGTGTTCCGGCAACCGCGATCGAAGCGGCTGTTGCTGCCCGCAGCATCTCGTCCGCCAAGGAAGAGCGCGAAGCCGCCGAGAAGATCCTCGGCCTGCCGCCGGTTGGCGAATTCAAGGTGGCCGACAAGGCCGCCTTCATCAAGGACCTGGAAAACGCGCTGCTGGCCGCCAAGATCGGCGCATACGCGCAGGGCTTCGCCGTCATGTCGGCCGCATCGAAGGAATTCAACTGGTCGCTGCCGATGCCTGTGATCGCCAAGATCTGGCGCGCCGGCTGTATCATCCGCTCGCAGTTCCTGGATGAAATCACCACCGCCTTTACCAAGGCGCCGGACGCCGCCAACCTGATCGTCACCCCGGCCTTTGCCGCGATGGTCAAGGAAACGGACGGAGCACTTCGCCGAGTCGTTTCGGCGGCAGCGCTTGGCGGCCTGCCGGCACCGGCGCTCGCTTCCGCGCTTGGCTATTTCGACAGCTACCGCCGCGGCCGCGGCACGGCCAACGTCATCCAGGCCCAGCGCGACTTCTTCGGCGCCCATGGCTTCGACCGCGTCGATGGCGCCGATGCCCATCACGGCCCCTGGGGCAGCGGCCTCAACGCCTGATCGGGCAAAGAGCGAACTTTTGAACGGGGCGGCTTCGGCCGCCCCGTTTCGTTTTGAGCCTGGGGTGTCCTGGCCGCATTGCCTGTAAGGGTAAGCCAGGTCGCCACGCGCTTCGAATAGCACAGCCAAAGCAGCCTTGTTTTCGTCAAGCGCGCTTCAGCCAAAATCCGGATGCGCTTTACGAGTCGGTGCGCTAGAAAGGTCGCTCGAACGCTCTGAGAGGCGTTCAGGCAGGAGCCCGAGCATGATCAAAATGAGTGTCTATTATCCGGCCTTTGGCGGTTCGACGTTCGATCACGACTACTACCGCACCCGCCATATGCCACTGCTCCAGGAACGGCTCGGCGATGCCTGCCTGCGCTACGAGATCGACAGGGGCCTTGAGGGTCGCGAAGCGGGAAGCGCGCCGCAGTTCGTCGCGGCGTGCCACGTCTACGCGCCGAGTCTGGCGACATTCCAGGCGGCGTTGGCACCCCACCGCGCGGAGATCTCCGCTGATGTCGCCAACTATACGGACATCGCCCCCATCGTGCAGATCAGCGAAGTCGTCGACGGCTAGTGGTTTTGGCCCAGGCAAAGCGCAGAACCTTTCGGAATTGGCGTAGCGCTTGCCCATCGGATCCATTGTCACCTAACCTGTCACGATAGAAGTTGGCGCGAGGAGAAAATTGATGGCCACGGTGATCCTGTTTCATTCCGTCCGCGGTCTGCGCGCGCTCGAGCGCGACGCTGCCGAACGGCTAAGGGCATTGGGCCACGATGTCATCACGCCTGATGTCTTCGATGGCCAGGTCGCCGGCTCGGTCGACGAGGGCTTCGCGCTGAAAGACGAAATCGGATGGCGGGTGCTTTGCGAGCGGGCGGAGGCGGCGGTCGCCGGCCAGCCGGCAACGGCGGTGCTCGGCGGCTTTTCCTTTGGAGCCGCCATTGCCTCGCATCTTTGGGGCAAGCGGCCGGAAACATCGGGGGTTCTGTTGCTGCACAGTATCGTCGGTATCCCCGACAATGCCCGCGACGGCGTGCCGGTGCAGCTGCATCTGGCCGATCCCGACATCTACGAGCCGGCCGAGGATGTCGCCGAATGGCGGGCGATGGCTGCGCGGTCACCGATTGCGCTGGAGGTTTTCACCTATCCGGGCGCGGGCCATCTCTACACGGACGCCTCGCTGCCGGATTATGATGAGGAGGCAAGCAGGCAGACCTGGGAGCGCGTCGAGCAGTTTCTGGCGCGCCTCCAAGCCTGAGCGCCTATTCGGTCGTCCGCCGCTTCTCGTATCGCACGTCGCCGTTGGCCATCGTATCGACGTGGATCCAGCCGTGCTTCTTGTAGAAGCCGTTGGCGCGAATGCCGTCGCGGCCGTCGGTCTCGAGCCAGATCGTCTCGTGATTGCGGAAGAGGGCGGTTTCCGCCTCGTGCAACAGCAGCCTTCCCAGTCCAAGCCCTTCGAAGAGAGGGCTGACGAAGAGGGCGAAGACGGAGCCGTCCTCGTCGTCGACCGAGGAGAATGCGGCGGGTTTGCCGTCGACTTCGGCAATCCAGATGCCCGTATCGGCCGCCAGCATTTCGCTCAACGTCTCCGGCGTGATGCCGATGTCCGCCAACTGCTCGCGCGAGAGGTGGTTCTCGACGACGCTGGTGCGGATATCGAAGATCGCCTCGACGTCCTCGGCTCTGGCTTTTCTGACGACGGTGTTCATTGCGGACCCTCATTTTCAACCACGGGGTCGTCTAACGCCCGGACGTCCCTGCGTCCACAGGTTGCCGTCAGCGAGCGAGCGCCGTTTGCCGGTCGTGCTGCAAATGCCACAGGCGCCAAAGCCTGAATTGCGGCGGCTATCGCTTGATCGATACGGGAACCGCAGCCTGAAGCTCGGGCTGGCTGAGGCTTTGCAGCGTTTCCGACTGCTGCCCGTCGATGTGGCCGATGACGGCCTTGGCAAGCTCGCGGCCGGCGACCCGGATATCCTCGTACATCGTCACCACCTCGGGGCGGAGCCAGCGCAGGAAGTCGCTCGGCACCTTCGAGACCATATCGGCATCCTTGCCGAGCGTCTTCTTGGCGGCCTCGAGCCCGGCGATCAGCGCGATCGCGCCCGAGCCGCTGCCAGACACGATGCCATCGGGCGCATCGTCGGCGCGCATCAGTGTCTCAAAGGCGTCGCGGATCTCGACGAGCGTGTGATCGATGTTGATATGGTGGAAGCTGACGGCATCCGCGTGGAAATCGCGCAGCCCGCGCTCGAAGCCCGCGCGCATGTGCGAATAGAAGGTCAGGTGCGGCGGCGGCTCCAGGAGCACCAGCCGCTTGCGCCCGCGCTCCACCAGTTCGCGCACCGCCTCATAGGCAAAACGCTCATTGTCGAAATCGTGGTAGGGATGGACGACCCCCATTTCGGTGCGGCCGTGGGTGACGAAGGGCAGGCCGCGCTCCGTCAGAAGCGCCACGCGCGGGTCGTGCGGCTCGGTGCGCGAGATGATCACGCCATCGGCAGCGCCCGTGTCGAGGATGTAGCGGATCGGCGCCAGCGCATCCTTGGTGGCGCTATAGGGTGTGACCACCAGATGATAGGGCGTGCCGGCAAGCACTTCCGTGATGCCGACGACCATCGGGCTGGTGATGCCCATGATCTCTTCTTCCAGCGTCAGTACCAGGCTGATGACGTTGGTCTTGCCGGTCCTGAGGCGCACGCCGGCGCGGTTGGGCTGGTAACCGATCTGCTTGGCGACGAGGCGCACGCGTTCCTTCGTCTCGGCACCGATATCGGGTGCATCCTTGAGTGCGCGTGAAACGGTGGTGATGCCGAGACCGGTCATGAAGGCGATGGTCTTCAGCGTCGGCCTGCCGCCATCCGGCGGCGGTGTCAGCGGTCTGTTCTTCGTCTTGCCGTCCATCGCTGCCACCCGCTTGCCCTTGTCGTTGCCGCCCGCCGCCCCATTTAGCGTCACTTCACCGCCTTATATACGAAATGTGACGGGGAGCTATCCTGCCATGGGCGTATGTCGATCGGGTAAATCTGTAACGATACAGTTCCGCTGTCGAGCTTTTTTGTTGCTGCATTGCGGCGAATGAAACACTCCGGTTGAGTGCGCCTCTCTGCGTTGAGTTTTTTGCGCCTGCGAAAGAGCATGTGCAGCACGAAAGCGCCTAAAGGTGGAAATAGTGATTAAAAACGCAGAGATAAAGATGAAATCCCGCAGGGTTTCAGCTCCTGCCCATGCCATGTTTGACGTCCGAGAAAACGTCTCTGGGTTGCAATATATGTTTCTGTTTAAATTCATTGGGGTGGGAGTTGCGGACCTGCGCCGTTTCCACTAAGTTTTTTACGGTAACGTTACAGTGAGGGAGGAGACTCATGAATTTACGTTCTTTCGCGGCCGCTTTGGCGGTGACGGTGGCGCTGCCGTTTGGTGCGGCAAATGCGACCGATCTTGAGGTGACGCACTGGTGGACGTCGGGCGGGGAGGCTGCCGCGGTCGCCGAGCTCGCAAAGGCGTTCGATGCCACCGGCAATCATTGGGTCGACGGCGCGATTGCCGGCGCCGGCAGCACCGCGCGGCCGATCATGGTCAGTCGTCTGACCGGCGGCGACCCGATGGGCGCCACGCAATTCAACCATGGTCGCCAGGCCGAGGAGCTGGTCGAGGCAGGGTTGATGCGCGACCTGACCGATGTCGCCACCAAGGAAAACTGGAAGGACATCATCCGTCCGGCAAGCCTGCTCGATTCCTGCACCATCGACGGCAAGATCTATTGCGCACCGGTCAACATCCATTCCTGGCAGTGGCTCTGGCTGTCGAACGCCGCCTTCAAGAAGGCCGGCGTCGATGTGCCGAAGAACTGGGACGAGTTCGTTGCGGCCGCGCCTGCGCTTGAAAAGGCCGGCATCGTGCCGCTCGCTGTCGGCGGTCAGGCGTGGCAGTCGGCTGGCGCCTTCGACGTTCTCATCGTCGCGCTTGCCGGCAAGGACACGTTCCTGAAGGTGTTCGGCGACAAGGACGAGGAAGTCGCCGCCGGGCCCGAAATCGCAAAAGTGTTCAAGGCCGCCGACGATGCGCGCCGTATGTCCAAGGGCACCAATGTCCAGGACTGGAACCAGGCAACCAACATGGTCATCACCGGCAAGGCCGGTGGCCAGATCATGGGGGACTGGGCGCAGGGCGAATTCCAGCTGGCGGGCCAGAAGGCCGGCGTGGACTACACCTGCCTGCCGGGTCTCGGCGTCAACGAGGTCATCGCCACGGGTGGCGACGCCTTCTACTTCCCGGTGCTGAAGGATGAGGAGAAATCCAAGGCGCAGGAAGTGCTCGCGTCGACGCTTCTGAACCCAGCGACGCAGGTTGCGTTCAACCTGAAGAAGGGCTCGCTGCCGGTGCGTGGCGACGTCGACCTGGCGGCTGCCAACGACTGCATGAAGAAGGGTCTTGATATCCTTGCCAAGGGCAACGTCATCCAGTGGACCGATCAGCTTCTGTCGGCAGATAGCCAGAAACAGAAGGAAGATCTCTTCTCCGAGTTCTTCGCCAACCCCTCCATGACGCCGGAAGAGGCGCAGAAGCGCTTTGCCGACATCATCGCCTCGGCGGATTGATTGAGCCTTCCTTGATCGTCGGCCCCGCCTACGGGCGGGGTCGGCCAAGGCTCCCTTGCGGCACGGCACGCTCAGGCGGACCGGCGTGTCGCCGCCTTGCATCGGGAGAGGGGCATCAACGTGGCATGGCGGTTTTCGAGCGGTGGCACATGCGCTGCCATCGATGCTGCCTGCCATCGGAAATTCAATGCAGTTGCGGAGGAACGAAATATGGCGGGTCACACACGCGGTTCGGGTCGACCGAACCAGTGGCTGCGGAACCTGAATGCGAAGCTGGCCTCGATCCCGATGATCCTGACGGCCGTGGTCATCTTCCTCGGCGGCACGATCTGGACGGTGGTCTATTCGTTCACCAATTCCAAGCTGTTGCCACGGCTTTCCTTCGTCGGTCTTGACCAGTACGAGCGGCTCTGGGCCGCACCGCGCTGGCTGATGTCCGTGCAGAATCTCGCGATCTACGGCCTGTTGTCGCTGATCTTCAGTCTGGCGATCGGCTTTCTGCTTGCGGCGCTGATGGACCAGAAGATCCGCTTCGAAAACACCTTCCGCACCATCATGCTCTATCCTTTCGCCCTGTCCTTCATCGTGACGGGCCTGGTGTGGCAGTGGCTGCTCAATCCGGAATACGGCATCCAGTCTGTGGTGCGGTCGCTCGGCTGGACGAGCTTTGCCTTCGACCCGCTCTACAACGCCAACATCGTCATCTACGGCATCCTGATCGCCGCCTTGTGGCAGGGAACCGGGCTCGTCATGTGCCTGATGCTCGCGGGCCTGCGGGGGATCGACGAGGACATCTGGAAGGCCGCGCGCGTCGATGGCATTCCGATGTGGAAGACCTATGTGTTCGTGATCATCCCGATGATGCGCGGCGTGTTCATCACCACGCTGGTGATCATCGCGAGCGGCATCGTCAAGGTCTACGATCTGGTGGTGGCGCAAACGAGCGGCGGCCCCGGCATCGCCTCGGAAGTGCCGGCGAAATATGTCTACGACTACATGTTCCAGGCGCAGAATCTCGGCCAGGGATTTGCCGCCTCGACGATGATGCTCATCACCGTCGCCATCATCATCGTGCCCTGGGCCTATCTCGAATTTGGGGGAGGGCGCAAGCGTGCCTGAGATCGCTGCTTTCAACGCCATTGCCGCCGGCATCGAGCCAGAGGCGGAAAAAGTCCAGGCACGCGCCACGCTCGCGGGGCCACGCGGACGCAAGCCGCGCCGCGCGCTTTCGGGCCGCAACATCATGGTCTACGGCACCCTGATTGTCGTGGCGCTCTATTATCTGTTGCCGCTCTACGTGATGGTCATGACGTCGCTGAAGGGCATGCCGGAAATCCGGCTCGGCAACATCTTCGCGCCGCCGCTCGAAATCACCTTCGAGCCCTGGGTCAAGGCCTGGTCGAGCGCCTGTACCGGCCTCAACTGCGACGGGCTCTCGCGTGGCTTCTGGAATTCGGTGCGCATCACCGTTCCCTCGACCCTCGTGTCGATCGCGATTGCCTCGATCAACGGCTATGCGCTGGCGAACTGGCGCTTCAAGGGCGCGGACCTGTTCTTCACCATCCTGATCGTGGGCGCCTTCATCCCCTATCAGGTGATGATCTATCCGATCGTCATCGTGCTGCGCGAGATTGGCCTCTACGGTTCTTTGACTGGCCTCATCATCGTGCACACCATCTTCGGCATGCCGATCCTGACGCTGCTGTTTCGCAACTATTTCGCCGGGCTGCCGGAGGAACTGTTCAAGGCGGCGCGCGTCGACGGGGCCGGCTTCTGGACGATCTATTTCAGGATCATGCTGCCGATGTCGATGCCGATCTTCGTCGTGGCGATGATCCTGCAGGTCACCGGCATCTGGAACGACTTCCTGTTCGGCGTCGTGTTCACGCGGCCGGAATATTACCCGATGACCGTCCAGCTCAACAACATCGTCAACTCGGTGCAGGGCGTGAAGGAATACAACGTCAACATGGCGGCAACCATCCTCACCGGCGCCGTTCCGCTTTTCGTCTACTTCGTCTCCGGGCGGCTATTTGTCCGCGGCATCGCCGCCGGCGCAGTGAAAGGGTAAGGGCATGGAAAACGTCAGCGTATCGGTCAAGGATCTGTCGTTGAGCTTCGGTGCCGTCACTGTGCTCGACACGCTCAATCTCGACATCAAGGACGGCGAGTTCCTGGTGCTGCTCGGCTCGTCGGGCTGCGGCAAGTCGACCTTGCTCAATTGCATCGCCGGCCTGCTCGATGTCAGCGACGGCCAGATCTTCATCAAGAACAAGAACGTCACCTGGGAGGAACCGAAGGACCGCGGCATCGGCATGGTGTTCCAGTCCTACGCGCTCTATCCGCAGATGTCGGTGGAGAAGAACCTCTCCTTCGGCCTTCAGGTGGCAAAGGTGGAAAAGACCGAGATCGACCGGCGCATCAACCGCGCCGCCGAGATCCTGCAGATCCAGCCACTGTTGAAGCGCAAGCCGGCGGAGCTTTCCGGCGGCCAGCGCCAGCGCGTGGCGATCGGCCGGGCGCTGGTGCGCGATGTCGACGTGTTCCTGTTCGACGAGCCGTTGTCCAACCTCGACGCCAAGCTGCGCTCGGAGCTGCGCGTCGAGATCAAGCGCCTGCACCAGTCGCTGAAGAACACGATGATCTATGTCACCCACGACCAGATCGAGGCGTTGACGCTGGCCGACCGCATCGCCGTCATGAAGAGCGGCGTCATCCAGCAACTGGCCGATCCGATGACGATCTACAATGCGCCGGAAAATCTGTTCGTCGCCGGCTTCATCGGCTCGCCGTCGATGAACTTCTTCCGCGGTGAATTGCAACTGAGGGACGGGCGCGCCTTCGTGCACGCCAACGGCGTCGATTTCGATGTGTCGGCCTATCCGTCCCGCGGTCCCTTCAAGGCGGGACAGAAGGTCGTGCTCGGCGTTCGTCCCGAGCATGTGCGCGTCGACGAGGCACTGGACGGCCAGCCGTCGCATCAGGCCGTCGTCGATATCGAAGAGCCGATGGGTGCTGACAACCTGCTGTGGCTGAAGCTTGCCGGCCAGTCGATGTCGGTGCGCATCGCCGGCCAACGCCGCTACAAGCCGGGCACGGCGGTTAAGTTGTCGTTCGACATGGCGGTCGCCTCGATCTTCGACGCTGCCAGCGAAAACCGGCTTTGAACAACGAGGAAACGGGCCGGCTTCCATCCGCCGGCGTGTTTCGACAGGACTGGCATGCCGGCACTGTTGCCGGTGATCAACGGAATATGGAAATGCTCTCAGAGGACCTCAACCGAACCGCGCGCCATCTCGACCTATCCGGCGACTGGCAGCTTGCTTCCGGCGACCAAAGCCATGTCGCGCCGATAGCCCTCCCGGGCGACGTGCACACGGCGTTGCTGAAGGCCGGCATCATCGACGATCCCTATGTCGGCCGCAACGAGGACGACGTGCAGTGGGTGGCGCACAAGGACTGGGTGATCGAGCGCGTGGTGTCGATCGATGCCGGTGATCTCGGCGGCTACTGGTATCTGGACCTCGACTGCATCGATACGGTCGCCTCGGTCTTCGTCAACGACCGGCTGGTGCTAGAGGCCGACAATTGCTTCCGCCGCCACCGGCCTGATGTGTCGCGCGCGCTGGTCGCTGGCGAAAACCGCATCCGCATCGTGCTGCCGTCCGCAATTGCCGAAGGCGCGCGCCGCCAGGCGGCGCAGCCGTTCTATGTGCCTTACCATCCCGGCAATTCGCCGATCGCCAACGGCAACATGCTGCGAAAGCCCCAATGCCATTTCGGCTGGGACTGGAACATCGCGATTGCGCCGCTCGGCGTCTATGGAACGCTTTCTCTGCGCCGGCTGGAGATCGCCCGCATCGAGCATGTGACGACAAGACAGATCTGGCTCGACGACGGCTCGGTCGACCTGCAGGTGACCGTCACGCTCTTTGCCGATGGGCCGGGCATCCTGCCGGTTTATTTCTCGCTCGATGAGCAAAGGGAACGGCTTGATTGCGCCGTCGGTGGCGGTGAGACCCGCATCACTCACGTCTTCACCGTGACAGAGCCGAAGCGCTGGTGGCCGGCCGGCAGCGGCGAACAGGCCCTGTCGCTGCTGACGGTCGAGGTGCCGCAAGAGCAGGTAACGCGCCAGATCGGTTTCCGCACCATCGAGCTTCTGACCGACAAGGACGGGGCGGGCAGCCGCTTTGCCTTCCGCGTCAACGGCCGCGAGATCTTTTGCCGCGGCGCCAACTGGATCCCGGCCGATGCGCTGGTGTCGCGGGTGACGCCCGAGGGGGTCGCGGACCTCCTGACCTCGGCGGTCGATGCCAACATGAACATGATCCGCGTGTGGGGCGGCGGCTTCTACGAGCCGGACTGGTTCTATGACCTCTGCGACCGGCTGGGCCTGATGGTCTGGCAGGATTTCATGTTCGCCTGCAATCTCTATCCCTCGACGCCGGATTTCCTCGACAATGTCGCCGCCGAAGTCGACTATCAGGTCAAGCGCCTGTCCTCCCACCCGTCGATCGCGCTCTGGTGCGGCGACAATGAGCTCGTCGGCGCGCTCACCTGGTTCGACGAACCACGCAAGGACCGCGACCGCTATCTCGTTTCCTATGACCGGCTGAACCGCACTGTGGAAGTGGCGCTGAAGGCGGCTCTGCCGGAGGCGACATGGTGGCCGTCGAGTCCGGCATCCGGCTATCTCGATTTCGGCGATGCCTGGCACTCCGATGGCTCCGGCGACATGCACTATTGGTCGGTCTGGCACGAGAACAAGTCCTTCGACAACTACCGCTCGGTGCGCCCGCGCTTCTGCTCGGAGTTCGGTTTCCAGTCCTATACCTCGATGCCGGTCATCCGGCAGTTCGCGGCTGAGAAGGATCTCAACATCGCCGCCCCAGTGATCGAGAGCCACCAGAAGAACGTCGGCGGCAATGAACGCATCGCCGGGACGATGTTCCGCTATTTCCGCTTCCCAAAGGATTTCCCGAGCTTCGTCTATCTGAGCCAGATCCAGCAGGGCCTGGCGATCCGCACCGCCGTCGACTACTGGCGCTCGCTGAAGCCCCATTGCATGGGCACGCTCTACTGGCAGCTCAACGACACCTGGCCGGTCGCTTCCTGGTCGAGCCTTGACTATGGCGGCAGCTGGAAGGCGATGCATTACATGGTGCGCCGCTTCTTCCAGCCGGTGGCCGTTGCCGCGATACCCTCCACCGACGGCAGGGAGATCGCTTTCTCCATGGTCAACGACACCGCCGCACCGGTGACGGTGGAACTGCAGGCCTTCATCGTGACGCTTGACGGCAAGCGCGAGCCGCTGATGGCAGCGGCCGGCACATGCTTACCGGACCGGGCCACGACACTCGTCAGCATGGCAGCGCGCGACATCCCCAAAAATGCACTGCTGTTCTGGTCGTTCGAGGCATCGAACGGCATGCGCGGCGAAGGGCATCATGTGCCGGGCACCTACAAGGCGCTCGATCTGCAGCCCTCCGGGCTTTCGCTCGACGTAGCACCGGCGGAAAGCGGCGCTTTCGACGTTTCCGTGACTGCCGATGGCCTTGCCCTGCATGTGACGATCGAGGCGGATGTTGCAGGACGCTACTCCGACAACGCCTTTGATCTGACCGCCGGTGAAACCAAGGTCATCCGCTTCACGCCGAAGACGACGCTGGCCGCAGGTGCCTTGCCGCGCTTTTCCGCCTTCGATCTCGAATCCTGCCAGGGGAAAGGGTGACCACCATGAAACGCAGCCACGTCAACGACATCATCGCCGAAAGCGATGCCTTCATGAAGAGTTTTGGTTTCACGCTGCCTCCCTTTGCCTACTGGTCGCCGGAGGAAATGAAGTCGCGCGTCGCCTCGGATTGTCCGGCCATCCTCGACGCCCGCCTCGGCTGGGACATCACCGATTATGGCAAGGGCCGCTTCGACCAGTTCGGGCTGGTGCTCTTCACGCTGCGCAATGGCAACGCCGCCAATCTGCAGACCGGGCAGGGCATGATCTACGCCGAAAAGCTGATGATCACGGCCAAGGATCAGGTCAATCCGCTGCACCGCCATGCGGTCAAGACCGAAGACATCATCAATCGCGGCGGCGGCGCGCTGGTGCTGCAGATGTACAACTCCAGGCCCGACGGCAGCGTCGACGAGGAGAGCGACGTCGAGGTGGCGACCGATGCGCGGCTGAGACGGCTGCAGGCCGGCGATCTGCTCAAGCTCATGCCCGGCGAAAGCGTGACGCTTTTGCCCGGCAACTGGCACGCCTTCTGGGCAGAAGGCGGCGACGTGCTGATGGGCGAGGTCTCGACCGTCAACGACGACCTGACCGACAATTATTTCCGCGAACCCGTCGGCCGCTTCTCGGCGATCGAGGAGGACGCGAGCCCCATACATCTGCTGGTGTCGGACTACGACGCCTGGATCAAGTGACTTCCCAAGGAGGATTTTCGATGAAAGACGTCAGTTTCCAGCTCTACAGTGCCCGCAATTTCCCGCCTTTCGAGAATGTGCTGAAGGCGCTGGGTGACGCCGGTTACAGCCAGGTCGAAGGCTATGGCGCGCTCTACGCGGCGCTGAGCGATGCCGAGATCGCCAGCTTCAAGAGCGGCCTCGACGACAATGGTCTTGCCATGCCGACGGCACATTTCGGCCTGGACATGCTGGAGAGCGACCCGGCGCGTGTTCTGGAAATCGCGAGCGCGCTCGGCATCCGCGCGATCTACTGCCCCTATCTGCTGCCCGAAAACCGCCCGACGGATGCCGCCGGCTGGCGCGCCTTCGGCGAGCGGCTGCAAAAGGCCGGCAAGCCCTATCGTGACGCGGGCCTGATCTTCGGCTGGCACAACCACGACTTCGAATTTGCAGCCCTGCCGGACGGCAGCATCCCGCAGGATCTGATCTTTGCCGGCGGGCCGGATCTTTCCTGGGAGGCGGACATCGCCTGGATCATCCGCGGCGGTGCCGACCCGATCGCCTGGATCACGAAATATGCCGACCGCATCACCGCCGTACACGTGAAGGACATCGCGCCATCGGGCGAGAAGAAGGACGAGGACGGCTGGGCCGATGTCGGCGACGGCACCGTCGACTGGAAGGGCCTGTTCAAGGCGCTGTCGGGCACCAGGGCGCGCTACTTCATCGCCGAGCACGACAATCCGAGCGATTTCAAGCGCTTCGCCAAGCGCTCGCTCGCCTCCATTCAATCCTATTGAAAAGCAGGTTCAGTCCATGACCAAGGAACTTGGCGTCGGCATCATCGGATGCGGCAACATCTCCACCACCTATTTTTCGCTGGCGCCGCTCTTCAAGGGCATCAAGGTCGTCGCCTGCGCGGATATCAATCCGGCGGCAGCGGAAGCCCGCGCCACTGAGTATGGAGTCAGGGCCTTGAGCATCGAGGCGCTGCTTGCCGATCCCGATGTCGATATCGTCGTCAACCTGACGATCCCTGACGCGCATTTCCCGGTATCGAAGCGCATTCTGGAGGCGGGCAAGCATGTCTACTCGGAAAAGCCGCTGGTCCTGTCGCTGGAGCAGGGCGAGGAGCTGCGCGCTCTCGCCATGGCAAAGGGCCTGACCGTCGGCTGTGCCCCCGATACCTTCCTCGGCGGCGCGCATCAACTGGCCCGCAGCTTTATCGACGCCGGCAAGATCGGTCGCGTCACCTCTGGCACGTGCCACGTCATGAGCCCGGGCATGGAGATGTGGCATCCGAACCCGGATTTCTTCTTCCTGCCGGGCGGCGGCCCGATCCTCGATCTCGGGCCCTACTACATTGCCAACCTGATCAACCTCATCGGCCCGGTAAAACGCGTTGCGGCGCTCACCTCGATGGCCAACCCCACGCGCACGATCACCAGCGAGCCGCGCAAGGGCGAGGAAATCCCGGTGAAGACGCCGACCAACATCCATGCGTTGCTGGAGTTCCAGAACGGCGCGACGATCACGCTGTCGGCAAGCTGGGATGTCTGGTCGCACCGCCACGCCAACATGGAACTCTACGGCACCGAAGGTTCGCTCTTCGTGCCCGATCCCAACTTCTTCGGCGGCAAGGTCGAGGTCAGCGGACGCGACAAGAACATTCAGCCGCTCGAGATGTGGGATCATCCCTTCGCGGTCGAAAACCAGGAGCACCCGCAGGGGCCGATGGCGAACTACCGCACGGCGGGCCTTGCCGACATGGCGATCGCCATCCTCGAAGGCCGCGATGCCCGCTGCTCGCTGGAGCGCGCGCTGCACGGCGTCGACGTCATGGTGTCGATCCTGAAATCCGGGCAGGAAGGCCGCTTCGTCGAGCTTTCGACCACCTGCACCCAGCCGGCAGCACTCGGCATCGAGGAGGCGAGGGCACTGCTGATCGAGGCGGAAGAAGAAATGTCGGGAAATCGTGCGGCTGCAGCTTCATAGCGGCCGCTCTCTCGTGAGACGGACGCTCCATTCTCCCTCGTCCTCGCCCTTGTGGCGGGGATCCAGCGACCCGACGTCATCAGGGTCAAAAGACTTTTCAGCCCAAGGACTTGGGCTGGCTCAATTCCTGTGACAAGCAGCGGAATGACGGAGATTTCGGCAGGCCCAAAGCTTCCCACGCGTGCGTTCGATGATTAGAGATGGCTTTGACAGCAAGTTTGGGTTTCCGCGATCGCGGAGACCCTTGTCGTTTTAAAGGGGTGGTGGCTGCCTGCCGCCATCTTGATACGGATCGCGGAGGAATTGCGATGACCTGGCTACCGGCGGAAAACCGCTACGACACCATGAAATATAACCGCGTCGGCCGCTCTGGGCTGAAGCTGCCGGCGATCTCGCTCGGGCTCTGGCACAATTTCGGCGGTGACACGCCGCATGATCGCAAGGTCGACATGTGCCGCACCGCGTTCGATCTCGGCATCACCCATTTCGATCTTGCCAACAATTACGGCCCGCCTCCGGGCTCGGCCGAAACTGCCTTCGGCGAGATCATGCGCACCGATTTCGCGCATCTGCGCGACGAGCTGATCATCTCCTCCAAGGCCGGCTACGACATGTGGCCAGGTCCCTATGGCGAATGGGGCAGCCGCAAGTATCTGATCGCGTCCTGCGACCAGAGCCTGAAGCGCATGGGCCTCGACTATGTCGACATCTTCTATTCGCACCGCTTCGACCCGGACACGCCGCTTGAAGAGACCTGCGGCGCGCTCGACCATATCGTGCGTTCGGGCCGTGCGCTCTATGTCGGCATCTCCTCCTACAATTCGCAGCGCACCCGCGAGGCGGCCGCGATCCTGAAGGACCTTGGAACGCCCTGCGTGATCCACCAGCCGAGCTATTCCATGCTCAACCGCTGGATCGAGGATGACGGCCTGGTGCACACGCTCGAAGAGCTCGGCATCGGCTCGATCGTGTTCTCGCCGCTCGCCCAGGGCATGCTGACGACCAAGTATCTCGGCGGCATTCCGACCGACAGCCGCGCCGCACAGAACCACTTCCTCAAGAAGGAGTTCATCCGGCCCGAAATCATCGACAACATCCGCAAGCTGAACGGCATTGCCGAAAAGCGCGGCCAGACGCTGGCGCAGATGGCGCTGGCCTGGGTACTGCGCGGCGGTCGCATCACCTCCGCACTGATCGGCGCCAGCCGGTCCGAGCAGATCGTCGATTGCGTCAAGGCACTCGAAAACGACACGTTCACGGCAGATGAACTGGCCGAGATCGACCTCTACGCCCGCGAAGCCGACGTCAACCTCTGGGCCTCTTCGGCTGAGCTGTAGTACTGCCGAATATATTGATTTGCCTCGATTTTGGGCAAAATCATCCGGTCTCCGGCGCATTAGACAAAAGTCGAACATGCGCCGGAGAGCGTCCGCTGGACATGACTTAGTGAGCGTGTAAGGTGCGTCGATGCCGCCGGTTCGCTTTGCGACACGAGAGGCTTCTGGCCCTGCCGCACAAAAGCGCGCAGCGGTTTTATGGCGACGACATACACTGCAATAAGAATGGTAAAGCGTGGGCTGCGATCCCTTGATCGCAATGCGCTTCTGGAGGAGGAGCGGGGCCTCGCACGCACCGCAAGGGCGTTGAGGTTCCATTGGGCGGAGGCGCGGCCACGGTTGCGCCGGATTCTGCCTCGGCGGAAATAGGGAGGAACCATGGATCGCCGTTCATTCATCAAAAATGCAAGCCTGGGTGGCTTGGCCGCAGCTGGTGCGTCCGCGCTCGCGTCGCCCGCACTTGCGCAGGCAAACCCGAAGATCAACTGGCGGCTTGCTTCGTCATTCCCCAAGTCGCTCGACACGATCTATGGTGGCGGCGAAGTCCTGTCGAAATACGTTTCGGAAGCGACCGACGGCGCATTCCAGATCCAGGTGTTCGCAGCCGGTGAAATCGTACCCGGTCTGCAGGCGGCGGATGCCGCTGCCGCGGGCACGGTCGAGGCCTGCCACACGGTCGCATATTATTACTGGGGCAAGGACCCGACCTGGGCGCTCGGCGCAGCCGTTCCCTTCGCGCTCAACGCGCGCGGCATGAACGCCTGGCACTACCATGGCGGCGGTATCGACCTCTTCAACGAGTTCCTGGCGACCCAGGGTCTCGTCGGTTACCCCGGCGGCAACACCGGCGTGCAGATGGGCGGCTGGTTCCGCAAGGAAATCAAGACCGTTGCCGACATGCAGGGCCTAAAGATGCGCATCGGCGGCTTCGCCGGCAAGGTCGTCGAGAAGCTCGGCGTCGTGCCGCAGCAGATCGCCGGTGGCGACATCTACCCGGCGCTCGAAAAGGGCACCATCGACGCTGCCGAATGGGTCGGCCCCTATGACGACGAGAAGCTCGGCTTCTACAAGGTCGCGCCGTACTACTACTATCCCGGCTGGTGGGAAGGTGGCCCGACGGTCCACGCCATGTTCAACAAGGCGGCCTTCGACGGCCTGCCGAAGAACTACCAGTCGCTGCTGCGCACCGCCTGCCAGGCGACCGACGCGAACATGCTGCAGAAGTACGATTACCTGAACCCCTCGGCGATCAAGCGCCTGGTGGCTTCCGGTGCGAAGCTCAGCCCGTTCAGCCCGGAAATCCTGTCGGCCTGCTTCGAAAAGGCGAACGAAGTCTACGCCGAAATGGAAGCGACGAACCCGACCTTCAAGAAGATCTGGGACTCCATCAAGGCGTTCCGCGGCGAGTACTACCTCAACGCCCAGATCGCCGAATACAACTACGACACCTTCATGATGATCCAGCAGCGCGGCGGCAAGCTCTAAGCTAACCGCGTGTTGCAGACGAACCCGGCCGCTCGCGACGCATGTCGCGGGCGGCTTTCTCGTTTCAGCGCTCACAGCGCAATGCGGCCCATGGCGAGCCACGTTTCGTGGTAGGTTGCTGCCTCAACAGGATGGAGGAAGAGCCATGCCAAGCGAGGGCCAATCGGTCGTGCTCGGTCCGGACGAGGGCCGGCGTTACGACATGGGCGCGATCCAGGCCGTGTTCAAAGCCGATGGCGCAGAAACCGCTGGTCGATTTTCGATCTCGGAATGGTGGCTGGAGGCCCGCCACGAGGGGCCGGGCGCCCACAAGCACGACGATAATGATGAGATCTTCTACGTGATCGAGGGGACCGCCAGCGTGCTCGTCGGCGACACCTGGCACCGCAAGCCAAAGGGCTCGCTGTTCGTCATCCCGCGTGGGACGATGCATGACTTCAGGAACGAGAGCCAGGCCCGGATGGGGCTGCTCAACGTGTATGTCGGCGGCCCCTTCGAGGAGGCGATGCCCATGATCGTCGACTGGTATCGCGACAATCCGGCAAAGCGGATCGAGTGAGGCGCGCGTTGCTCGACTGGCAGGTATCGACGGGACGTGGTTCGCGGGCGTGCCTGTTGTCGCTTGGCAAGTCTCGACGGCCAATTTTTGGTGCCAGGATGACCCCCACTCTCCCTCATCCTCGCCCTTGTGGCGGGGATCCAGCAACCCGACGTCATCAGGGGTCAGAAAACCTTTTTAGCTCAAAGACTTGATCTCGCTGGATTCCTGTGACGAGCACAGGAATGAGGGAGTTTTTGGCTGGTGCCGAGGCTTCCCGGTGACCATGAGTTATCGCGTTCCATAGAAGAAAAAGGGCGGCCGATGGGCCGCCCTTCGCATTTCCGTCTACCGGTCGCCTACTTGAATGAAGGCGGCTGGCTGAGATCGTTTGATGGTGCCGGCTGCGGCTGCGCACCCGATCCGCCAAACGACGGCGGCTGGCTGAGGTCGTTCGAGGGGGCGGTCTGTGGCTGTGCGCCCCCTCCCTGGTCTGCCGGTTTCTGGTCGAGCGGGCTGCCGCCGGGAAGCTGCAAGCCGCCGGGTAGTCCGAGACCGCCGCCATTGTCGGGCAGGCCGAGACCGCCGCCGAAGCCGGGCACCTCGATCTTGATCGTGTTCGGATCGACCGCAGTGCCGGTTCCCTTGTAGTGCATCACCATCTGCGGGAACATGATCGTCAGTCCCACCATCAGCACCTGGATGCAGACGAAGGGCACGGCGCCCCAGTAGATCTGCGCCGTGGTCACTGGCTGGATGTTCTTGCCGGTGATCTTGTCGAGATAGGGCACCTTGGCGGCGACTGAGCGCAGGTAGAAAAGCGCAAAGCCGAAGGGCGGATGCATGAAGCTCGTCTGCATGTTGATGCCGAGCAGAACGCCGAACCAGATCAGGTCGATGCCGAGCTTGTCGGCGGCCGGCGCCAAGAGCGGCACGATGATGAAGGCAAGCTCGAAGAAATCCAGGAAGAACGCCAGGAAGAAGACGAGCACGTTGACGGCGATCAGGAAGCCGGTTTCGCCGCCCGGCATCGCCGTCAGCAGATGTTCGACCCAGATGTGCCCGTTGACGCCGTAGAAAGTCAGCGAGAAGACGCGCGCACCGATCAGGATGAACAGCACGAAGGCCGAAAGCCGCGTCGTTGCCGTAAGGGCCCCGCGCACGACCTCCATGTTGAGGCGGCCCTTGGCAGCGGCCATGATCAACGCGCCTACGGCACCCATTGCGCCGCCTTCCGTCGGCGTGGCGATGCCGAGGAAGATGGTGCCGAGCACCAGGAAGATCAGGGCCAGCGGCGGGATCAGAACGATGATGACCTGCTGGGCAAGCCTGGACATCGCATTGATCTTGAAGCCCTTGTCGATCAGGGCGACGATGTAGATGAAGGCGACGCCGACGGTACCGCCGAGGATATCGGCGTTCTCGCCCTGGGTCGGGTAGAGATAGACGTGGGCGGCATAGGCGATGCCGGCGGCTACCGCCAGCGCGATTGCAAGCGAGGTGACGCCGGAGCCCAGCGTGCGGGCTTCGAGCGGCAGCGCCGGCATGGAGTCGCGCCGGAGGAACGACATCAGCAGGATGTAGCACATATAGAGACCGGTCAGCACCAGACCCGGGATGAGCGCACCGGCATACATGTCGCCGACCGAGCGGCCGAGCTGGTCGGCAAGAACGATGAGCACCAGCGACGGCGGGATGATCTGGGCGAGCGTGCCCGAGGCGGCAATCACGCCCGATGCGACCTTCCGGTCATAGCCGTAGCGCAGCATGATGGGCAGCGAGATCAGGCCCATGGCGATGACCGAGGCGGCAACGACGCCGGTGGTGGCTGCAAGCAGCGCGCCGACGAAGATGACCGCATAGGCAAGACCGCCGCGGATCGGGCCGAAGAGCTGGCCGATCGTGTCGAGCAGGTCTTCCGCCATGCCCGATTTCTCGAGCACGATCCCCATGAAGGTAAAGAAGGGGATGGCGAGCAATGTGTCGTTCGACATCACCCCCCAGAACCGGTCAGGCAATGCGTTGAGCAGGGGCCAGGAAAGGTTGATCGAGTCGGAGAGCGGCGCGAGTTCGACGCCGATGATGAAGAACAGAAGGCCATTGGCGGCGAGCGAGAAGGCGACCGGGTAACCCAGGAGCAGGAACACGATCAGCGACGCGAACATGATCGGCGCCAGATTTTCGGCAATGAATTCGATCATGGGCGTTGCTCCGTCGACAGGGCGTCGTCCAGCGGCGCGTGCGTGGGCACGTATGGCGTCGGGTCATCCATGTTGCCGGTCATGATCGCGATCTTCTTGATGATTTCCGATACGCCCTGCAAGGCGAGCAGCAGGAACCCGAGAAGCAGTATGGCCTTGGCCGGCCAGATGATCAGGCCGCCTGCGGAAGAGGAAACCTCGCCCGAGACCATCGACATCTTCACATAAGGGAAGAGGTAGTAGAGCATCAGCAGCACAAACGGCATCAGGAAGAAGACGTGGCCGAAGAGGTCGATCCAGTGCTGCACGCGGCGCGAGAACTGGCCGTAGACGACATCGATGCGGATATGTTCGTTCTGGCTGAGCGTATAGGCGGCCGCCAGCATGAAGGCGGCGCCGAACAGGTACCATTGCGCCTCGAGCCAGGCGTTCGACGACATGTTGAAGATCTTGCGGATCACCGCGTTGCCGGCGCTGACAAGGACGGCTGCCAGGATGAACCAGGAAACTTTTTTCCCGATGAATTCCGTGATCGTGTCTATAAGTCGGCTGAAGCCGAGCAAAGCTTTCATCGATTTCCTCCCCGCGATGGCTATTATGGTTGTTGTGCCAAGCACAGTCAGAGTGCCGATTTCAAGCGCACGTTCAAGTCTGGGTGGCGATTTTCCCGTATAGTTCGGCGACCTCCGACTAAAGTTGAATGGGACTTTGCGGCGCACTGCCCATTGTTTGTGCAATCCTGTTCGACGCGCTGCAGCGGCACTATCGCCAGCTGTTTCCACAGGCACCCCCGTGGCGCGAATCGATGTGGAAAGTCCGCCAAAAGGGGGTGTGGGGTGCGATCAACTGCAACGTTGCAGTCTTGAATTTGTATGATTTTTAGGGTCGGATGGCGCCGCCAAGGGAGGACGCCAGACCGATGACCACCATGATCCGCAATCCCATACTGCCGGGCTTCAATCCGGACCCTTCGATCTGCCGCGTCGGGGACGATTACTATATCGCGACATCCACCTTCGAGTGGTATCCGGGCGTGCAGATCCACCACTCGCGCGATCTTGTGAACTGGAAGCTCGTGCGCCGGCCGTTGGAGCGGGCAAGCCAGCTCGACATGCGCGGCAACCCCGACAGTTGCGGCGTTTGGGCGCCGTGCCTGTCCTATGACGACGGCCTGTTCTTTCTCGTCTATACCGACGTCAAGCGCTTCGACGGCAACTTCAAGGACGCGCATAACTACATCGTCACGGCCGAGGCCGTCGAAGCGGCCTGGTCCGATCCGGTCTATGTCAATTCCTCCGGTTTCGATCCCTCGCTGTTTCATGACGACGATGGCCGCAAGTGGTTTCTCAACATGCAATGGAACCACCGTAGCGAGAGTTTTGGCGGCTCGCCGAAGCATCCGGCCTTCGACGGCATTTTGCTGCAGGAATGGGACGAGCGCACGCGCAGGCTGATCGGGCCGGTGAAGAACATCTTCGCTGGCTCGCCGCTCGGGCTGGTCGAAGGTCCGCATCTCTTCAAGCGTAATGGCTGGTACTATCTGACGACGGCGGAAGGCGGCACCGGCTATGATCATGCCGTGACCATGGCGCGCTCGCGCACGATCGACGGTCCCTACGAGATGCATCCGGACACCTATCTGATCACGGCGAAGGACCATCCCGATGCGCCGCTGCAGCGGGCAGGTCATGGACAATATGTCGAGACGCCGGATGGCCAGGCCTATCACACCCATCTCTGCGGCCGGCCGCTGGAGCCTCACCGTCGCTGCACGCTTGGCCGCGAGACGGCGCTGCAGAAATGCGTCTGGCGCGACGACGGCTGGCTCTATCTGGAAAATGGCGGGCCGGTTCCCGAAATCCTGGTGACGGCACCGCAGCCGGCGGAGGCCGCGTCAACGCCGCGCGTAATCGAGACCGATTTCGACGAAGCCTCGCTGCCGGCCGAATTCCAGTGGCTGCGCACGCCCGAGCCGGAACGGATCTTTTCGCTGGAGAGGCGCTCAGGGCACCTGAGGCTCTTTGCGCGCGAAAGCATCGGCAGCTGGTTCGAGCAGGCGCTTGTCGCGCTCCGTCAGGAGCATCACGCCTTCCGCGCGGAAACGGTCGTCGAGTTCGAGGCGCACACCTATCAGCAGGTGGCGGGTCTCACGCATTACTACAACCGCCACAAGTTCCATGCGCTCGGGTTGACCTGGCATGAAACGCTCGGGCGGGCACTGACGATCCTGTCTTGCCCGGGCGACTTTCCGCATGGGCGATTGCAGTTTCCCATCGGCGGCGGCATTGCGGTGCCCGCAGGCGCGATCAGCCTTGCCATGGAGGTTCGCGACAACGATCTGCAGTTCTTCTGGCGCGCGCCGGGGGACGTGGAGTGGCAAGCGATCGGTCCGGTTCTCGACGCCGGCGTGGTGTCGGACGAGGGCGGACGCGGCGAACACGGATCTTTCACCGGTGCCTTTGCCGGCATGTTCGCCTTCGACACATCGGGCACCGGGCTTCATGCCGATTTCGACCGATTCCGTTACGTCAGCCTTTCGCCGTGAGAATGGCATCATATGAGGCATTGCTTATAAGTATAGAATTTCATTACGTAATTGTAATGTAGAGCTTCATATTCGGTTCAGGAAGGCGGGCCTATTTTCGGGGTGCAAATAACGAAAGGAATACCCCGATGAAACGTCTCCTGACCGCCCTGGTCGCCAGCTCCTTCCTGATCACGCCGGTCGCAGCCTTCGCGCAGCCGGCAGGTTCCTTCGAGGTCGCTCAGAACCATGACCGCTACCAGCGCCATCAGGTTGAACGGCATATGGACCGGAACGTCGATCGTCGCGTCAACAAGCACGTGACGATCGAAAAGCGGGTCACCATCGAAAAGAGGCAGCGCTGGTCTCGCGGCCATCGCCTGAGCCCGGCCGAGCGCCGCCACATGGCACAGGTCCGCGATTATCGCCGCTACAAGCTGCGCCAGCCGCCGCGCGGCCAGCAATGGGTGCGCGTCGACAACGACTTCCTGCTGATCAGCCTGGCAACCGGTGTCATCGTCGGCCTCGCATCGGCCCGGTAAGCCAAACGATCGGGGCAGCCTTCCGGGCTGCCCCTTCGCACGAATTTACGCCGTCTTCCGGCATTTCGGCATCGTCCCGTCAGCCTCACTATCGCCTCGCGCACCAAACAGCAGAAGCTCGACCGGGCCGGCCGGCGAGGGACTTTCCTCCGCATCATCCCGCCCGTCAAAGAACGGATCGAACATCGGCACCGGCCTGCCGGCCGCGTTGAGGCCCATGCAGGTGAAACGCAGCCGGCGCGGTGCTGGTCCCGCCGCTGGCATCAGGCGGCCCGCTGCGACCAGCTCGCGAACGGATCCGGCAGGTCGCGCCAACGTTCCGGCTGAAAGCTGCTGTCGGTGACGAGGCAGGCGTCAAGTTCGCGCGTCAGCTCGATCTCATCCATGGGATCTGCGCCGATGAAGACGATCTCCTGCCGGCGGTCGCCCCAGACCGGGTCGATATAGGGGCCGACTGCCTTGAGGAAGTCCGGGTCACGCGGCCACTGGTCCCTCGGCACCGCCGACCACCAAAGCCCCATCTTCGAGGTCCGGACCAGAGCGCCGGCCTGGCTCAATTCTCCGACATGATAGGGCCTTGTTGCCAGCCAGAAGAAGCCCTTGGCGCGCACCACGCCCGGCCAGGGCCGCGCAAGAAACGCCTGGAACCGCGTGGGGTCGAACGGCCGGCGGGCCTTGTAGACGAAGGAGCGGATGCCGTATTCCTCGGTTTCGGGGATATGGTCCTTGAAGCCGTGCAGTTCCTTGTACCAGAGCGGGTGTTGCTCGGCCTTGGCAAGGTCGAAGCGACCGGTGCCGAGCACGTCGCGCAGTTCCACCTTGCCGAAATCCACCTCCACCAGCCGCGCGTCCGGGTTCAGTCCGACGATGATCTTGCGTGCGGCGTCCGTCTGCTCCGGTGTTGCCGTGCCGATCTTGTTGAGCACCACGACATCGGCAAACTCGATCTGTTCGACCAGCAGGTCGACGAGCGTGCGCGTATCACCTTCGCCCGCCGTCTCGCCGCGATCTGAAAGGAAATCGAGCGAGGCGTAGTTCGCAAGCAGATTGGCGGCGTCGACCACCGTCACCATGGTGTCGAGGCGCGCGACATCGGCCAGGCTCTCGCCATCCTCGTCGCGAAAATCGAAGGTGGTGGCCACGGGCAGGGGTTCGGAAATGCCGCTCGATTCAATCAGCAGGTAGTCGAACCGGTTCTGTTCGGCCAGGTTGCGGACCTCGCGCAGGAGATCGTCGCGCAGTGTGCAACAGATGCAGCCGTTGGTCATTTCGACCAGCTGTTCTTCGGTGCGCGAGAGGTTGGCGCCACCATCGCGGATGAGCGCGGCATCGATGTTGATCTCGCTCATGTCGTTGACGATGACGGCGACACGCAGCCCGTTGCGGTTGGTCAGCACATGGTTGAGCAAGGTGGTCTTGCCGGCGCCGAGAAAGCCTGAGAGAACGGTTACAGGAAGCTTTTCCATTGCTGTTTCCTATATGTTATATCATTACATTTGTGGTGGAAAGAAAAGGGCGGGTGCGAACACCCACCCTGCCGCCACAGATGGCGGACTTCGCCGCCGCAAATGGCGGACTTGACCGCCTTGGGAGGACGGATCAGCTTGCAGAACCGAGGCAGGTCTTGAGCGAGGTGCCGATGCCTTCCATCAGCTGGAAATAGAGATCGGGACCGGCGTCGAGCGTGGCTGCTTCCGGGTCGAGCGTGCCGGATTTCGCCGGCGTTCCCTCGATCACCACATTGATCAGCTTCGGCTCGAACTGCGGTTCGGCGAACACGCAGGTCGCGCCCAGTTCCTTGATCTTGGCGTGGATCTGCGACAGGCGTTCGGCGCCGGGCAGGACCTCCGGGCTGACCGTGATCGAACCTGCCACCCGCACCTGGTAGCGGTGCTCGAAATACTGGTAGGCGTCGTGGAACACGATGAAAGGCTTGTCCTTCACAGGGGCCACCGTTTCGAGCAGGCTCTTGTCGAGTGCATCTAGGCGCTGGTTGAGCGTGTCGAGATTGGCCTTGTAGGCGGCGGCATTGTCCGGATCGGCCGCCGCGAGCGTCTTTTCGATCTCTGCTGCCATGGCCTTGGCATTGCGCGGATCGAGCCACAGGTGCATGTCGAAGCCGTCGTGATCGTGATCATGGCCCTCATGCGCGTGGTCGTGGGCAGCGGCGGCTTCGGGTGCGGCGGCATGATCGTGTTCTGCCTCACCCTCGGTGTGTTCATGGCCCTCTTCGCCATGGCCGGCTTCGCCTTCATGGGCATGATCATGCGCCTCGAAGGCGCCGCCCTCGCGGAATTTCAGCTTGTCGAGGCCCGGTGCCTCGCTGAGTTCGACGACCTTTGCACCACCGCTCAAGGCATCGAGCGGCTTGTCCAGGAAGGCCTCGAGGCCAGGGCCAACCCAGAACACCACCTTTGCCGCCTGGAGCGCTGCGGCGTTCGACGGTTTCATGTTGTAGGTGTGGGGGGAGGCTGCGCCCTCGACGATCAGCGCCGGTTCGCCGACGCCCTGCATGATCGAGGCGACAAGCGAGTGGACAGGCTTGATCGAAGCCACCACATTAGGTCCGGCTGCGGCGACGGGAGAAGACAGCAGGATGGTGGAGGCAAAGAGCAGGGCGGAAGTCGATTTCATCGGTTTCTCCGGGCTTGAATGTCACGCAAGTCACTGAACAGATTGTCTTTTCAGTCAGAATATGGCGCAGTTCGGACACTTGAAGCACGAGAGCGCCGTGTGTTCATATGAACGCACAAAGGACGCTCCAGGACTTCAAATCCAGAGCATCCTGCTGCCCCCAAGTGAGGCCACTTGAAGACCGGTTGCCCTGGACGCACGTCCGGTTGAACGTGGTGGCGTTTGAATGTAATGTTATTACATCAATTGCGTTATGCTATAACGTGTGCGATAGCCAGAGGCAACTGCCAATCCGGAATTTTTTGATGCTGAATTTCCGATCCCCAGAAACGACGCCGCTGGTGCGGCTGAACAATGCCGGCGTGCGCCGCAACGGCCGCTGGCTGGTGCGCGGCGTCGAATTTTCGATCAGCCCGGGCGAGATCGTCACGCTGATCGGCCCCAACGGGTCGGGCAAGTCGACGACGGCCAAGACCGCAATCGGGGTGCTGAAGGCGGACGAGGGCTTCGTCGAGCGCAAGGCGGGCCTGAAGGTCGGCTACGTCCCGCAGAAGCTTGCCGTCGACTGGACACTGCCCTTGACGGTCGAGCGTCTGATGACGCTGACGGGACCCTTGAAAGGCCGGGAAGTCGAGGAGGCGCTTTCGGCGACGGGCGTTTTGCACCTGGCCAAGGCAGAGGTGCAGCATTTGTCCGGCGGCGAATTCCAGCGCGCGCTGCTGGCGCGGGCGATCGCCCGCAAGCCGGACCTGCTTGTGCTCGACGAACCGGTGCAGGGCGTGGATTTCAGCGGCGAGATTGCGCTTTATGAACTTATCAAGCAGATCCGCAATCGCACCGGTTGCGGCATCCTCCTGATCTCGCACGACCTGCATATCGTCATGGCCGAGACCGATACCGTCGTCTGCCTCAACGGTCATGTCTGCTGCCGTGGAACGCCACAGGCCGTGAGCCAAAGCCCGGAATACCAGAAGCTTTTCGGGCGCCGCGCCGCGAGTACGCTTGCGGTCTACAGCCACAACCACGATCACACCCATCTGCCAGATGGGCGCGTGCTGCATGCTGATGGTTCGATCACCGAACACTGTTATCCCGGCGACGGCCATCACCACGACGAGGACGACAACGTGCACGACCATGGCGACGATTGCGGTTGCGGCCACCATAGCCGCCTGCATGGCTTCGAATTGAAGGAGAAGCGCGATGTTTGACGATTTCTTCGTCCGGGCGCTGGTCGCGGGCATCGGCATCGCCGTGATGGCGGGGCCGCTCGGCTGCTTCGTCATCTGGCGGCGCATGGCCTATTTCGGCGACACAATGGCGCATTCCGCGCTGCTGGGCGTGGCGCTGTCCTTGCTGCTCGACCTCAACCTGATGGTGGCGGTGTTTATCGTTGCGGCCTCCGTTTCGTTGCTGCTCCTGTTCCTGCAGCGGCGCGGGGCGTTGTCGACCGACGCGCTGCTTGGGATCCTGTCGCATTCCGCGCTGTCGATCGGCCTTGTCATCGTCGCCTTCATGACCTGGGTCCGGATCGATCTCGTCGGATTTCTCTTTGGCGACATCCTCGCCGTGTCGGAATCCGACATCGACATCATCTGGGGCGGCGGCATTCTGGTCATTTTTGCCATCGTCTATCTCTGGCGGCCGCTGCTCGCCTCCACGGTCAATCCCGAGCTCGCGGAAGCCGAAGGCATGAAGCCGGAGCGGGCGCGGCTGTTCTTCATGCTCCTGATGGCGCTGGTGATCGCCATCGCCATGAAGATCGTCGGCATCCTGCTGATCACCTCGCTCCTGATCATTCCGGCGGCGACGGCGCGTCGTTTTTCCTCGTCGCCCGAAATCATGGCGGTGCTGGCTTCGGTCATCGGCGCGCTCGCGGTGACCGGCGGACTTTTCGGCTCGCTGCACTGGGATACGCCGTCCGGACCGTCTATCGTCGTCGCAGCACTTGCGCTTTTCGTACTGAGTCTGCTGCCGATCGGGCGGCGTCGGTTGGAGGCAGCGTCTCATTCCACGCCTGGAGGGCATCATTGATGGCGACCCCGCAACTGACCAAGAACCAGACCATGGTTATGGCTGCTCTCAGCCATTCCGAAGGTCCGATGAGCGCCTATACCATTCTCGATAAGCTGCGCGATCAGGGGTTCCGCGCGCCGCTGCAGGTTTATCGCGCGCTCGACAAGCTGCTCGAATATGGCCTGGTGCACCGGCTCGAAAGCCTCAATGCCTTCGTCGCCTGCACGTGCCCGCATGACCACGAGCATGACAATGGGGTGACGGCGTTCACGATCTGCGAGGGCTGCGGGCAGGTGACCGAGTTCCACGACACGGCGATCGAGCAGCGCCTGACGGCGCTGACGCGGGCGCAGAACTTCAAGACGGAAAAGACGACGATAGAGATCCGCGGCCATTGCCAGAGCTGCGCCTGACAGGGCGCGGCCCTGGACCGCTCCAGGGGCGCGGTCAGTCGAGCCTGGTCAGTTGCATCGCATAACGCTGCCAGTTCTTGACGTAGTGGCTTGCCGATCGTTTCAGTCCCTCGGCGGCGGCATCGTCCAGCACGCGGACGGCCTTGGCCGGCGATCCGACGATCAGCGAATTGTCCGGAAATTCCTTGCCCTCGGTCACCAGCGCATTGGCGCCAACCAGACAGTTGCGACCGATCTTGGCGCCGTTCAGGACCGTTGCGCCCATGCCGATCAGCGAGTTGTCGCCGATGGTGCAGCCATGGATGATGGCGCCGTGGCCGATGGTACAGCCTTCGCCGATGGTGACGGGAAAACCGGGGTCGACGTGGATGACGGTATTTTCCTGGATGTTGGTGCGGGCGCCGAGCCGGATCGGCTCATTGTCGCCGCGAAGCGTCGCGCCGAACCAGATGCCCACGTCCTCGCCGATTTCCACCTGGCCGATGATGTTGGCGTCTGGCGCCACCCAATAGCTGCCCTGGGCAGGGGTTTGCGGGCGCAGAGGTCCAAGGGCATAGAGCGGCATCGGGCGATCCTCAGGGTTAGAGCACGGTCGGCACGGCATGCGGCAGAATATGCATCAGGACGGAACGAAGGAGCGCTTCCACGATCTTGCCGGGAACGGCGATGGAAGCGCCCTGAAATCAGCGAACGGTGACCGCGAGCGCCGCAACGCCATCGACGCCGCAGGTCACGGCATCGCCCCGCACCACCGGGCCGACGCCTGAAGGCGTTCCGGTCATGATGACGTCGCCGGGGGCGAGCGTGAACAGCCGCGACAGCTCGGAGATGACTTCGGGGATCTTCCAGATCATCTGGTCGAGATCGCCCTGCTGGCGCTGCTCGCCGTTGACCTTCAGCCAGATATTGCCGTTTGCCGGATGGCCGACCACCTCGACCGGCACAATCTCGGAAACCGGCGCCGAATGCTCGAAGGCCTTGGCCGCGGCCCAGGGCTTGCCGGCCTTCTTGGCTTCCGCCTGCAGGTCGCGGCGGGTGAAATCGATGCCGACGCCATAGCCATAGACGCAGTCGAGCGCCTGCTCGACCGGGATGTCGGCGCCGCCGCTCTTCAATGCGACAACCAGCTCGACCTCATGGTGCACATCGGCGGTGCGTGGCGGGTAGGGGAAACCATCGCCGCTGACCAGCAGATTGTCCGGATTCTTCTGGAAGAAGAAGGGCGGCTCACGATCGGGATCGTGGCCCATCTCGATGGCGTGGGCGGCATAGTTGCGCCCAACGCAATAGACCCGGCGCACGGGAAAACCCACGAGGCTGCCTTTGATCGGCAGGAGCACGGGCGGCGAAGGTGGAATGATGGTTTGCATGTTTGTCCGGCTGTTTCGAATCCCAGCCGGACGTTAACACCCTCTCCGGGTGCTGCAAGGGGTTATCTCAGGCGCAGCAGGCGTAGGCCTGCAACTGGTCGCGCGTGAGAAACCGGCCATCGGACCGCGAATTCAGTTCCGGATGGCTGTATTCCAGGCTCGGAACCTGAAGTTCCAGTGCCTGGCGCACGGTCATGATGCCGACGTCGCAGCGATCGCTGCCGCGCGTCACCGTGACTTCAACGATGCGATAGAGATTCTGTTCACGCATGATATCTCTCCCGTTTTCGTTGTCCCTTGCCGGGACATTATACTTTTCCCTTGAATGGGATTGAGGCGCTTCGAAATTGGTTTTTGTGAGGCACCTCATGATATACCGCAGAGAAATGAACGCTTCACGACAGAAATCGGGCCATTTCCGGGAAATTTGCGTGCGATTTGAAGACAGTGCGCCGGATTGGCACGTCAATTCCATCGCTCGGTCCCAGGCGGCCCAATGTCTCCGGGCGCGCTTGCAGCGCCAGCGGTCATTGTCTTGAAATGCGTGCGCGCCCCGACAGCGGGGCTTACAGCGCGCTCTATCCATTGCAACTGGCGAGTGCGGCTACGCCTTGCGGGCGTCAATAGCGGCTAATGCGCTTTCAGTTCGGCTTCGCGGGCGGCCGAGATGAACAGAGATCGCGCTTCTTCCACCGTGCGCCGGCCGTCGATGGCGGCGCGGCAGGCGCTGCGTGCAGCGACATAGCTCGGGCCGCGGCGCGGCCATTGGTCGGCAAGGCAGGCCAGTGCATCCGAAGGGCCCTTCACGGTGCGCACATCCCCGGTCACGAGGTCGAGTTCGATCGGCTGGTTCCAGATGATTTGATGCATGCGTCTCCTCCTCGAGATCATCTCAATGAATGTCGGCATCGCGACGACTTGCGGCAGGGCTCCTCCCACGCGGCAAGCGGACTATTGTGCTAATGTAGCGCAGGATCTCGCTTTTGTAAGCAGCTTTTACGGGTGCGTTTCGCCGCGGGACAACGCCAGAACGTCGCCATATGCTGCGCTCGATGTTTCCGCAGGCATGCGGGAGGCAAACCAGCGGCCGACGGCGAGCAGCAGCTGCTCGTTCGTGGTGCCCGCGAGGTACTCGTCGATCAGCATGCGCGCATGGCGGCGGGCGCGGGGGCTGTCGTGGAGCCAGAGCTGCTCGGCGCAGATCGTGTCGAAAACGCGCTGCAGCGTGTCGAGATCGGGCTGCGACAGCGCGATGCACTGTGTCGTGCGCAATGGGTTCATGAGATCGTCCCCCGCGGCACCCCATTCCCGATGCCCGGCGAACTATGCCACAACCTCCCGATAGCTGTGACCCCTTGGGAATGAGGGGTTCGCGAGGACAATTCGCGTGCAGCAGAAGGTGTCGGCAGCGCGCGCGTCGCTCCTCCATTCTGCGTGGGTGTGCCGGCACAGCCGGGTTGACGTCGTGCGGCTAGAACAGCTTGTCAGTGAGTGTGGCGGCCACGGTGGCTGCCAGCGCCACCAGCATAAGTGCGGCACTGACCATTGCCGCCACCGTTCTGCGCCGTCTGGCGCCGCTCCAATCGTAGCTCATGCTTTCGCTCCGATGTCACCTATGCGATTGCGAGACGATCGGCGATTTGAGTTAATAAATCGGTAACGAAGTTCGGGCCGGATCGTTTGCCGGGTTTTCACCCGTGCCGCCGCGATCAGCCCTTCATAGCGATGAATTCCGGGACGTTGTCGTAGCGCAGCCGCTTGTCGCGGCCGCATGCGTCGGTGACGCGCGAAAACAGCGCAAGGCATTCCGCGGCGCAGGCAGGGTAGACCTGGACGCCGGACTTGAAGGCTGCCTTCCCCGATGCGGTTTGCGCACAGGGGTTGGCACGCCTTAGGCCGGCCCGACGCCGGCGACTTTGGTCTGGCGTCCGCCTTCCTCGATCCGGACGAAGTCGCCGCCGATCCGGGCGTACTGGTCGCAGCGACGGCCACCATCCTCGAAGGTGATGCAGACTTCATCACCGGTGATGGTGTAGGTGCCGCCGTCGCGCACCTCGTAGTCGCGATAGCCATAGCGGCCGTCGGCATAATATGTGGAGACCACGCCGTTGATCGTGTAACGCAGCGACTTGCCGACGATGGCGGCCTGGAGGTCGGCTCCAGACAGCGTCGGCACGGATGGGGGCTTCGGCTTGGCGATCTCCTGGTCTTCGAGCGCCACCGATTGGCAGGCTGCCAGCTGGAGTATGAGGAGTGCCGCGAGCGCGCGTTTCATGCCGTCTTCCCTTGTTTCCGCCTTCTGTATCGATACAGGAACGCTGCCCTAATCGTCTCGCACACTGCCTGTCAAGCCGGTGATATTGGCCTTTTCCGGATTAAGCGGCCGAGCCGCCCGCCCGTTCGCATCCATGCCGGGCATCTGCGCGCCGCGGGCGCGACCTTGCAAGAGCGCGCTATCGGGCTTCGGCGAATATCTCGCTCAGCTTCCACTGGTTGTCGCCCTCGATGCTTTCGATGTCGTCGACCTGCCAGTTGCCGTCTTCGTCGGTCAGGGCGTAGCGCAAGGTGACGGGGACCGAGAGATTGTCGAAATGCACCGTGACGACGGCCGACGGGCCGGTGATCTCAGCCTCGCCGACGCGCAGGTTCTCGATATCGAAATCCTGCCCGTTGACCACCGGGTCGAAATCTATGGCGCCGACTTCGCCCTGGCTGGCTTGGGCATCGGCTTCGAAGAGACGGGTCAGGCCGTCCGAGAAGAATGTGTCGCGCTCCGACTGATCGCCGTCGGCGAGATAGGGCGCGTAAAGCGCCTCGATGAGCGCCTCAGGCGTCCTGAAGGTTTCGGCGCAGGCGCCCGTTGCCACCGATGTCGCAAGCCCCAGCACGAATACAAACCTGCCGTTTCGCATCTATCCCCCCGCAACTATCCCCCCGCAACCGAGTCACCGTCGGCATTTCTAGCAGGCAAGACGCTGCGGCCGTGAGCCATTTTTGGGGCACGGCGACGTCGGATTTGCTGGCGGGCGGCGCGCCGTCGTCCCTCGGTCTCGCCAACGCGACGCGCAGGCCTGGCTTTGCCCACTGAGTCTCGCTTTTTGCAGGGCGGCATTATATAAGCCGGCAACGGATGACGACTTTGGTCGGGCGCATGCGCGGTGACACGTGCGCGGCTCCTGGCGGTCACGAGCGAACAAGAGACACAAGACATGACTGAAAACGCAGAAGAACCTGCGGCCGTAAAGGCGTATTCGAAGACCCCGATCTTCGCGGTAGCGCCGATGGTGGACTGGACGGACCGACATTACCGCTATTTTGCGCGGCGGCTCTCGCGGCATGCGCTGCTCTATACCGAAATGATCGTGGCGGATGCCATCTTGCGCGGGGACCGCGACAAGGTGCTTGGCTATGACCCGTCGGAGCATCCGCTGGCGCTGCAGCTCGGCGGCAACGACCCGCGCAAGATGGCGGAAGCCGCCCGCATTGCCGAAGACTTCGGCTATGACGAGATCAACATGAACGTCGGCTGCCCTTCCGACCGGGTGCAATCCGGCACCTTTGGCGCCTGCCTGATGCAGGAGCCCGGCGTGGTGGCGGAATGCGTCGCCGCGATGAAGGCGGCGGTCCAGATCCCGGTGACCGTGAAGTGCCGCATCGGTGTCGACGAGCAGGATCCGGAAGTGGCCCTGCGCGATCTGGTGTCGCGCGTCGTTGGCGCAGGCACGGACGCCGTGTGGGTCCATGCCCGCAAAGCCTGGCTGCAGGGCCTTTCGCCCAAGGAAAACCGCGATATCCCGCCGCTCGACTACGATCTCGTGCATCGATTGAAGGCGGAAAATCCCGATATCTTCATCGGTATCAATGGTGGCCTTCAGACGTTGGCGCAATCTCTCGACGAGATGAAGCATCTCGACGGTGTCATGCTCGGCCGGGCGGCCTATCACGACAGCGCGATGCTGACTGCGGTCGATGGCTTCTTCCCGCATCCGCTCACCGGGCAGGCAGCACTCGGCCATGACGGCGCGGCATTTTCCGAGCGCGGCCACAGGCTCGATCTCGGCTTCTGGGTGGACCTGCGTGACGCGATGGCCGATTATGCCAGTGGTCACATCGCCAACGGCGGGCGGCTTGCCCATGTCACGCGGCATATGGTCGGGTTGTTCCAGGGCTGGCCGGGCGCGCGGCGCTATCGCCAGATCCTGTCGTCGGACGCCACCCGGCCCGGGGCCGGGGCGCAGGTGCTCCACGCAGCCTTCGACGCCGTGTTCGAGACGGCTGCCGCGAAGCAGGCGGCGGAGTAGACCGGCTCCCGCCCAACGGCGGGGCGTGGTTCGCCGCTGTCGTTGGCGCTTGAGGTCGATGTGACACGGGCCGTCGAAAGCCGATGGCCCAAACGAAAACGGCGCCCCCGAGGGAGCGCCGTTTCCAAAAAGTCCAGTCGGACGATCCGGCTTACGAAGCCTGGATGTTGACGGCCTTCGGGCCCTTGCCCATGCGGTCAGCTTCGGTGTCGAACGTGACAACCTGGCCGTCCTTCAGCGTAGCAAGGCCAGCGGCCTGTACAGCGGAGATGTGGACGAATACGTCCTTAGCGCCGCCGTCCGGCGTGATGAAACCAAAACCCTTGTCCTGGTTGAAGAATTTTACGGTGCCCTTAGTGGCCATGGAAGAAGTCCTTTTCCTTCAGTCTTAAAGCTATACCCGCGCCCCCGTGAGGATGTGGGTGTGTCGTCTTCCGCATGCAAGCGGATAGGCGTCGAGTAGTCACGATAACGGGGAAAGAACGTCCATTTGCCGCTTCCGGCCGGCCCGGCAAGCCGGGCACAAAAGAGAAAGTCCAGTCTCCGGGATTGAAAACGCCCGAACGGTAGCAGCAGTGACAGTATTTGAAAAAAAACGCAAGAGCCATTCGCGCGGCTTTTTGCGGGAAAATGCGGCGCCAACCCCGGCATTCTCAGGGGTTTCGCGCCAGTCGACGCATCCTGGGCCGATGCCAGGAAGCTCTATCTTTTGCCAGGACGCCTAAACCTATACTACGGCGACGCCTATACTTGATTCTTCTGCCGGCGCGCCGTCGCCAAAAGTCGGGGACGGCCCGCTTGCGACCACAATTTCGTCCCGACAGCGGACGAACGTGCGCGCCGCTGCTTCGGACGGGAATGGTCCGATGGACATGGTGGCGTGCGTTGCTGATCCCTTCACACCGCATCAGCACTTGAACATGTTTGGGATAACGCGCAGGCTTTACCGGTGATTGGTTCCGGTCCCGGCATGCGTGCGTTAGGTCAGGCGGAGACATCGGAATGCGAGACGAACAGGGGGCAGCGTGATCGATCCCTACGAGATGCTTGGCGTAGAGCGTGACGCGAACGACCAGACCATCCGCACGGCCTATCGCAAGGCGGCCAAGGCGGCCCATCCGGATTCGGGTGGCGATGCCGAGCAGTTTGCCCGGCTGCAGGCGGTCTATGAGCTGCTGAAGGACCCGGTGCGGCGCAAGGTCTTCGACGACACCGGCTACGACCCGCAGCTTGCCGAGCCGCGCGACCTCAAGGGCCTGATGATGCTGGAGACGCTGGTCAACGACTTCATCCTCGATGAGCGCGAGCCCGGCAGTTTCGATCCGGTCGCCGCGATGCGGCGTAAGCTCTCCGACGATATCGTCAAGAGCCGCTTCCATATCCTCGAGCTGGAGCGCCACCGCGCCCGCGTCAGAAAACACCTCGACCGCCTCGGCCGTCGGCCGGAAACCGATGTGCTGGGCTCGATGCTGCGCGCCCGCTCGCGCTCGATCGCCGAGGCAATCAAGACCACCGAGGAGCAGATCAAGACCATCGAACAGGCCTATGAGATGCTGGAAGGCTACTCCTACGAGCTGGAGGCGCTGGAGGCCAAGGCGCACGCGGCGGAGTAGGGCGGCTTGCGGCAGATAGGTCGCGGGCGTCATGACTGCGTTCTGCGCCAGACGCGGCCTGCAGGGCGAGCAACCGGCAGGCCAAGGCCAGCGTGCGCGCCGATATGATCCCGCGGTGACAAAGCGGCGAAAATGAAGGCGCTCGTGGATGGCGGGTGCGGCAGGAGCATCGGCACAATTGCCGTAGCGCGTTGCTTTTCCGGGCTTGTCAGGCTTAGCTGATTTCGCCGCACCGGCAACGGGGTGAATGCCGATGACCCGCCGCAACAAACTTCGTGCAGCGATGACCGGCCTTTCAGGCGTGCTCATTGCTTATCTGCTGATCAGCTATTTCCTGCTGCCGGACCTCTGGCTGTTCCACGACCGTAGTCGCGTTGCCGATCTGAGCCCGATGGTGACGACGACGGAGCAGGATATCCCCGGCGACCCGATCAATGTCGGGCTTGTCGGTTCGAAGGCGCAGGTGATGCGCGCCTTCGCAGCGGCCGGCTGGGATCCGGCCGACAGGATCACGCTGCGCTCGTCCGTCGATATCGGCCTCAGCGTCGTGCTCGATCGTCCCGACCTCGATGCGCCGGTCAGCCCGCTGTTCTTCGAGGGGCGGAAGCAGGATCTTGCGTTCGAGAAACCTGTCGGCAAAAGCGCCGACGAGCGCAATCATGTGCGCTTCTGGCTGAGCCAGCAGACAGGGGCGGATGGCAGCCCCCTGTGGCTCGGCTCGGCAAGCTTCGATCGCGGCGTCGGGTTCAGCCACGATACCGGCCAGATCACGCACCATATCGGCCCGGATCTCGACGCTGAACGCGATCTGGTGATGTCGGACCTGCAGGCGGCCGGGCAGGTGACATCGACCTACGGCATCCCCGGAATCGGTGCGACAAAAGCCGGCCGCAACGGCGGCGGTGATCCCTATTTCACCGACGGCAAGGCACTGGTGGGGGTGCTCAGGCCGGATGCGGATGGCAGCGCGGCGAGCGGAAAATGAGGCTTACGGCGGCCCTTCTTAGCCTGACGCGGGGCAGTTTGATTCGAAGCGGTGCGTTTTCGGCAAGCCATCGATGCGCCGGCTGGCCGATATGGGTTGGTGTTCTGACGGGCAATGGCCCTTTTCGCTTTCGCAAACCGTAGGACGGGGACCCGAGCCCCGCGAAGGGGCAGGTGGGCCGGGGCCTCGTTGGCATGAACGTCCCGGTGATCCACCCGTTGCGCACCGGTGTAGGCGAGCGCTTTCAGCGTCATACCGTTCAAATCTTCCGACGCAAGGCCCCTCGCGCCGCCGACGCGCCGCGGCTGGATTCCTGTGACGGGCACAGGAATGAGGGAGTTTCTGGCAAATGCAGAGCCTCCCAAACGGCGTGCCGGCAGCTAGGGCCAACTTTGCCGGCGGTCCGAGAGGGATCTCCACCGCTGCAATCGCCGGCGAGCTTTGACATGCCCGGGTAGCCGCCGAGCTTTGAGAGGCCGGGACGTCAAGCCAGCCCCCTCATTCCGGCCCTGTGCCGGAATCCAGCGACCTGACGTCGGTCAGGTCGAAAGACACGTCAGCCCGAGGGGGCTGAACTCCCATGGCGAGCGCAGACGCGTTGGACAACCTGTTTGATCTCGGCATGGCCTGGCGATTGCAGCCGAGGGGCGGCGGGGCGGGCATCCCTCCGCTGTTACTATCGGCTCCCCATCCGCTGCAACCTCGCCGCCGAGCAACCGCCCATCCTCCATGCGCAACTGAGCGCGCTTTGTGAAAACCGAGGCAGGACCGGGCGTGCGAAAAGCCTGCTGGCGCCGACGCCCACCGGGCGTTCAAAAGCCGATGGTGGGGAGATCCTTGCATCGGAAGCGGTTTCAGGCACGCGCAGGTCATAGCCGCAACGGATCGCCCAACAACGCTCCCGGCGGCCGCCGCCTGCGCCGCGGTAGCGGGCTGCACGCAGGAGGAGCCTTGCCGGCAAGGCGCGGCCTGCGCCGGGGCCAGCCTCGACAACTTTGCCGTCCACCATGCGCCGAAAACATCCGCCTGGGCATGTTGAACACCCTCGGAAATATTAGGCTATGATAATGTTCCGGACCGGGTGGGAAGCCGACCAAGGGGAGCAGCGCGAAATGAACGCAGTCCTGATTGCGGTTGCCGCATTCCTCTGCCTGAGTGTCGCGGCACTCGGCACGATGCATGTCTACCCGAAGCTGCCGGCGCGGCATCGTGACGAGGATACCAACACCATCGTGCGGCTGGTCGCCAACATCTTTGTCGTCATGGCGTCGCTTGTCTTCGGCCTGATGATCAACTCGGCCAAGAACACCTTCCAGGACATCGACAACAATGTGCATTCCTTCGCCACCAACCTGATCCTGCTCGACCGCACACTCAGGACCTACGGCCTTGCCGGCAACGACACGCGGCAATATCTGATCGCCTATGTCGAGGGCGCGATCGCGAATCCCGAGCGCGTCAACGATGCCCTGCATGAGGCGCGCAACGCCGGACAGCAGCGGCTCGACACCGTCGGCGACAGCCTCGCGTCGATCCAGCCGGCCGACCGGCTGCACGACTTCATGCTGGCCGACGCGCGCCAGCAGTACAACCGCATCGTCGACCAGCGCTGGACCATCGTCGAGCAATCGGAAGGCGCGATCCCCATGCCGGTGATCGGCATGCTGATCGCCTGGATGACCCTCGTCTTCGCCAGCTTCGGCTACCGCGCTCCACCCAACGCGGTCGTCATCGCCATGTTCCTGCTATCAGCGCTCTTCATCGCCGGCTCCGTCTTCATCGTGCTCGACATGGACATTCCGTTTACCGGCGCTATCCAGATTTCCGACGCGCCGCTGCTTCGGGCGTTGGCGGAGATGAAGGTGTAGGGGACGGGGAGCAGGTAGGCGCGGGCAGTGAATCTTGTGCGACGCTGCCCAATCGCAGGGTGGCCGCAGATCTGTCTCCGACAGTGATTGAGCCGCGCCGACGACCGAAAACTCGGATCACTAACGCGCATGGTGCCTCCGCCATCAACAAAAGCGGTTTGTGACGCGCTTGCTTCAGGCGACGAAGCCAGGATCAGCAGGAGTGGCCGCACGTGCACCCTGTCCGCGATCGCATGGAAGCCGGCGTCAACATAGACGATGTGAGCTTCGAAGGTGCGATCGACGCCCGTAAGGTTGTCATCTGAAGGATGTACCGCACTCGAACAGCATCGGGGTGACCATTGAACGCGACCAGAAAGAGATGGGTAAGGCCGTAGTGAAATGACAACGTCGCCTGGCTAGGCGCGATCGAAACGTGCCGCACCTTATGGAGACGCCGCATGAAAGATGGCAGCAATGAGTGCGCCCATGTCATGGGGTGGTTGTGGCAAAAAGCTACCGGGCGCAAGGGTGGGGACTGGCAATGCATTTCGATCACGAGGCAGATCTTGAGAGTATGGAAATCGTGACCTAGAAACATCTTCTTGTTGCGGGCCGGTGTATTGCAGCTACTATGGGTGGATTTTTAATTCGGGGGGAATCATGGCCACTACTGAGTCTAAGAACAATGGATTTAAGTTGCCAGGTTCTTCACTCGACGAAGTTTTTAAGGTTGTTCAAGGTTATGCCAGCGTTGGAAGAATGGCCTCGCTAGCTGACATTTCCAAGAATACAGGTGTGCACGAAACAACTATTAGTAGGAATGTAGGCTTCCTAATTTCTCTGGGAATATTGGAGGGTGGTAAGAATAAAGCCTCCACAGACGTCGGAAGAAAACTGGGCCTAGCCTTGATGCACAATGTGCCCGAAGAGATCGAAGCGATTCTCGCCGACATCGTTGCTGAAGATGAATTCCTGAAGAATGTACTCGCTGCCGTCAGGATCCGTAAGGGAATGGATGAGACTTCGTTGCGGGCCCACATAGCCTACAGTGCGGGAATGTCGAAAACTGGGGCTACGACTACCGGAACAGGCGCAGTTGTCGAGTTTTTGAAGCGCTCCGGAAATTTGAAATCTGAGGACGGGAAATTGGTAGTCAGTTCGCCGCTGGCGCGAACGCCAACCGAAGCCGCAGCAACTCAGGAGAGAGTGGTGGGGACTTTCACGCCGACCTCTAACCCAGTTCCACTGAGTAGCGTCACACGAACGATCGAGGCAACGTCGCCATTTTCGATCTCGATTAAGATCGAGGTCCGCTGCGAGCCGCAAGATTTGGAAGATCTAGGGTTAAAGCTCCGCAAGGTGGTTGACGACTTCTCCAAGCAGCAGGCGGATGACGCTAACGAGGAGTGAGCTTTGGTCCGTCCATTTTTCCAGGCCACTGCCGAGCAAGTAGTGATCGTCTCTGAGGCTGTAGTCGCGCTAAATGGGGGAGACGTACTCAGCATCGCCGCCTTTACCGACCTTCCTCAGGGGACCGTGGAAAGTGCGTTGAAATTGGCGAAAGATATTGGCCTTCTTAGTGACAACGCTGGACAGTATAGTGTCGCAAGTCCGTTGTGTAAGCTTCTCCGAACTCCTCAAGACGGTGAGAAGGCAGCGATACTGCGAGTAACTATCGAGTCTTACGAACCATTTCTCGTTTTCCGTGAAGAGCTTGAGGCGACAAGTAGCGTAACGACCGCGGCGCAACGAACTAAGGCGAAACTCGATCTCGACTGTCACAGAGAGCAGGTCAAGGAAACGCTGCTCAGTCTGGCAACGTATGCTGGCGCGCTTACTGCTGGACAGGGAAACACTTATGAGCGAGATGCGCGGGGTCTAACAACACTTCTTGACGAACTGGCCGCCGGAAGTCGGGAGGTGGCAGAAGCAATTCATACGATACGCCAGGAGCTCGGGCACGATGCCGCAGCTCTCGTAGACCATGACCAAGTAATATCGCCAATGGCGGCCGGGCTACGTCACGCTGCAGCAGGATCTGGGCGTGAGGCAATCTTGCAGGCGGGGATTGCAATCGAAAACTTCTTGACCTCGGTCGCGGCCCTGCATGGGACGAACATTGTTGGAGCCAACGGCGTCAACGCAAAAATGGATAGACTAGTGCAGGCTGGCCACTACCCTGGAAAGCTGCTTAACGTGTGCAAGTATCTCGGGCACCTCCGAAATGCGGCTGATCACGGCGCTGACGGTGAAATAGGCGCACCGTGGAGCATCTCGCCACAATCAGGACGAAACTACATTTTTGTTGCCGCAGTCTTTGTTCGCTCCATGATCTCACGACGCTTGGGTGGACACGAGATATAGATATGGGTCGCTTGCCGACCGCCGCTGCAGGTCGAATGTTGCGCAAAAGTGCGAGGCGTTTCGGTGGTTTTACCGCCCGGGCCGTCCCGTCTTCCCCTTGGTCCGCCCCTTTTGCCGCTTCTCGTCGACCGGGTCCTCGTAGGACCCGACGCCGGGTTTGGCGCGGATGATCGGCTTATCCGGGATGTGGCCGGTCACCGGCTTTTCGGTGCGGCCCACGGTCATTTCGTCGAGGCTGTTTCTGCGGAAGAGGCTTTGGCCCTTGGCATCCCCACGGCCGGCTGGCGTTGCGACGTCGCGGCCCATGTCGTCGAGGTCGGGCTTTTGGAATAGAGACGTGTTGTCGTCGGCGGCGATGGATCCTCGGCTCGAGACCGAGGATGACGGAGAAGATGGGGATGGCGGTGAGGAGGAAGCCTTGCCGCCTTGCTGCGACTTCGTCGAGCCTTTGCCCTTGCCAGTCGTGCCTTCCTGCGACTTCGCCTCTTCCCGTGCCATCGGGTCGTCCATGGCGGCGAGTTCGGCGGCTTTCAGGCGTTTGATCTCGTCGCGGAGGCGCGCGGCCTTTTCGAAGTCGAGGTCGGCGGCGGCGTCGCGCATCTGTTTTTCCAGCGCGTTGAGGTGCGCCTGCAGGTTGTTGCCGACGAGGTGGCCGCCATCGGCAAAGCCCTTGCCGGCGACCCCGGAAATGTCGGCGCGCACGTGGTCCTTCTCGTAGACGCTGTCGAGGATGTCGGAAATCTTCGCCTTCACCGATTCAGGCGTGATGCCGTTGGCCTCGTTATAGGCCATCTGCTTGTCGCGGCGGCGGCTGGTCTCGTCCATGGCGCGCTGCATCGAGCCGGTGATCTGGTCGGCATAGAGGATGACCTTGCCGTCGACGTTGCGCGCCGCGCGGCCGATGGTCTGCACCAGCGACGTCTCCGAGCGCAGGAAGCCTTCCTTGTCGGCGTCGAGGATGGCGACGAAGCCGCATTCGGGAATGTCGAGGCCTTCACGCAAGAGGTTGATGCCGACGAGCACGTCGAAGGCGCCGAGCCGCAGGTCGCGGATGATCTCGATGCGCTCCAGCGTGTCGATATCGGAGTGCATGTAGCGCACGCGAATGCCCTGTTCGTGCAGGTATTCTGTCAGGTCCTCGGCCATGCGCTTGGTCAGCACGGTCACCAGCGTGCGGTAGCCGGCGGCGGCCGTCTCGCGGATTTCGCCCAAGACGTCGTCGACCTGGGTTTTGGCCGAGCGCACTTCCACCGGCGGGTCGATCAGGCCGGTCGGGCGGATGACCTGTTCGGCGAAGACGCCGCCGGACTGTTCCAGTTCCCAGGCGCCGGGGGTGGCCGAGACCGCGACGGTGTCGGGGCGCATGGCGTCCCATTCCTCGAAGCGCAGCGGGCGGTTGTCCATGCACGAGGGCAGGCGGAAGCCGTATTCGGCCAGCGTCGCCTTGCGGCGGAAGTCGCCGCGATACATGCCGCCGATCTGGCTGACGGAGACGTGGCTCTCGTCGATGAACAGCAGCGCGTTGTCGGGGATATATTCGAACAGCGTCGGCGGCGGCTCGCCGGGGTTGCGACCGGTGAGGTAGCGCGAATAGTTTTCGATGCCGGCGCAGGAGCCGGTGGCCTCCAGCATCTCGATGTCGTAGCGGGTGCGCTGCTCCAGCCGCTGGGCTTCCAGCAGTCGGCCGCCCTTTTCCAGCTCGGCCAGTCGAAGCTTCAGCTCTTCCTTGATCGCCTTGATCGCGCCGTTCAGCGTCGGGCGCGGGGTAACATAGTGCGAGTTGGCGTAGATCTTGACCGATTTCAGGTCGCCGGTCTTCTGCCCGGTGAGTGGATCGAACTCGGTGATGGCGTCGATCTCGTCGCCGAACATGGAGATGCGCCAGGCCGCGTCTTCCAGGTGGGCCGGGAAGATTTCGATGGTATCACCGCGCACGCGAAACGAGCCGCGCTGGAAATCCATGTCACGGCGCTTGTACTGCTGCGCCACCAGGTCGGCGAGCAGCTGCCGCTGGTCGAGCCGGTCGCCGACATCCATCTGGAAGGTCATGGCGGTATAGGTCTCGACCGAGCCGATACCGTAGATGCAGGAGACCGAGGCGACGATGATGCAGTCGTCGCGCTCCAGCAGAGACCGGGTGGCCGAGTGGCGCATGCGGTCGATCTGCTCGTTGATCGAGGATTCCTTCTCGATGAAGGTGTCCGAGCGCGGCACGTAGGCTTCCGGCTGGTAGTAGTCGTAGTAGGAGACGAAATATTCGACCGCGTTGTCCGGGAAGAAGTTCTTGAACTCGGAATAGAGCTGGGCGGCCAGCGTCTTGTTGGGCGCCAGGATGACGGCGGGGCGCTGCGTCGCCTCGATCACCTTGGCCATGGTGAAGGTCTTGCCCGAGCCGGTGACGCCGAGCAGAACCTGGCTGCGCTCGCCGGTGGCGAGGCCCTCGACCAGATCGGCGATCGCCGTCGGCTGGTCGCCGGCGGGCTCGTAGTCGGAGACCATTCGGATCTCGATGCCGCCTTCGGATTTCGGCGGCCGGGCAGGGCGGTGCGGCGTCCAGAGCTTGCCATCCTTGAACAGCGGATTGCCGCTCTCGATCAGCGCGGACAGTGCTTCGACGGTGGCGGTGACGCCTGACGTCGACAGCTTGTCGGCATCCTCAAGCGACACGTCGAGGCCGGCGACCGGGTTGAGGCCTGCCGCTGCGCGCGTCTTCGGGTCGGTCGTGCCGCCCATCGAAGTGCCCCGAGCGGATTTGGACGCGGCGATCTCCACCTTCTTGCGGTGCTTGCCGGCCTTGGAGGCGACCTCGCGCTGGCTCTCGAAGGCAGACGCTTCGGCATCGGCCTCGAGCTGTTTCACCCAATCGGAGACATTGCCGGAGAGCGGCGTGCCCGACAGCGGCGCCTGCGGGGCCTCTTCGAAGCCTCCGGGCACTGTCGATTTTTTCGAGGGATTTTTTGCAGACGTCTTGGGATCCTTGGCCATGCCGGGAATATGGACAGAGTCATGGCGAAAATAAAGGGGGAATGAGTACAAAAGGGAAACGAAATCTTCGGATTTTTCCGGACGCATTTCAGTCCATCGGGGGGCGGGGGTCGTCGGGAGCAGCACGCGGGCTTTCACTCCCACGGCCTTGCGAATAGGAGAGGCCGTCGCCTTCGGCGGCACAGGTGACGCATTGCAAGGGAGTGGAAATGTTTGTCATCGATGGATGTTTGCCATCGTCGCCGCTGCCGGGGGATTTCGACGACCTGCGGCAGGACGCCGTGGGCGAGGGATACCGGTTCGTCGAGCGGCTGCACGAAGAGCGGCGCGCAGGAACCAAGCGCTTCGAAGGGCAAGGGGAGATCCTGCTGATCGCAACCGCGGCCGGTGCCTGTGCGGGACTGGGCGGGCTGACCGCCGACCCCACGATCGCTGGTCTGTTGCGGCTTCGCCGCTTCTATGTGCGTCCGCGGTTCCGTGGTCTCGGCCTCGGGCGTCAGTTGGCGTCAAGGCTGCTTGCCCATGCGCGCCAATATGCCCCCGGCGTTACCGTGAATGCAGGCACTGTCGAAGCAGGAGCGTTCTGGAAGAAAATGGGTCTCATGCCTTCGGTGCAAGCGGGCATCACGCACCGGCTGGACTTCTAGCCGGGCGGCAGGCCGCCGGCCGCAGGCGGTGTGCGGATGCCCAGGGTGGCGTTCGATAATCCTTACGAGTTCCGGTTGCTGCCCGTTTACCCCGAATGGGCGAGAAGACACTTCACCTGGCAGCGTGATAACAATAGCGGTTTGGAGGGGGCCATGTCGCGTTTGCGTATTGCCGCACTCATCGCTCTGAGCGCCACGCTTCTATGTCCGATGCCGAGCATGACGGCAGAACCCGTTGGCCAGGCAGTTTCGATCCGGACAGAGGTGTCGGGCGCAAGCGGTCCGCTTGCGGTCAGGGACCCGGTCTACCGGGACGAAAGGATCCGGACGTCAAAATCCGGCCTCGGCCAGTTCGTCTTTCAGGACGGCACCAAGCTGGCCGTCGGCTGGGGATCGTCCGTCGTCATCGATCAGTTCGTCTATGATGGCACGAAGTCGGTGAAGAAGCTGACGATCACGGCGGCCAAGGGCACGTTTCGCTGGGTCAGCGGCAAATCCAAGCATTCAGCCTATGAGATCGTGACGCCGGCCGGCACCATCGGCGTGCGTGGCACGGCGTTCGACTTCTATGTCGCCCCCGACGGAACGACGGCGATGGTGCTGCTCAGCGGCGCCGCGAGCTTCTGCGGCGCCGGCGGCTGCCGGCAGTTGACGCAGCGCTGCGATTGTGTGGTGGCCAAGCCGGGCCGCAGCGTCGGCCAGACCAGCAAAGTCAATCGCCGCACGCTGCAGGCACTCGGCAACACAAAGGCCCTGCCGTTCCTTTCCGGCAACCAGAAGCTGACCGGCGCCATGGGCTGGGTGGGTGGCGGCTGTGGACTGCGCGCGGCCCAATTCGAGATCGAAAGTCCGACGATTCGCACACCGGAGCCGGCGGTTCGCCAGGAGCCGAGGCAGGAGCGGCCGCAGAAGGAGATTCGCGAGCGCAGCCGCGGGAAATTCGATCGCAACGGCCCGAAACTCGATCGCGACGGACCAAATCTCGACCGCAACGGCGAAAAATTCGATCAGGGCGGCGTGAATAACGATCCGGGTCCAGGCAACCAGAGCGGCGGTGACACCGGTGGCGCGGGCGGCACCGGTGGGGAGACCGGCGGGGCGGGCGGCTCAAGTGGGGACACGGGTGGCGCCAGCGGCAATACGGGCATCGGTGGCGGCGATACCGGCAACGGCGGCGCCGGCGATACCGGCAATGGTGGCGGCGGCGACCGCGGCACCGGCCATGGCGGTTAAGGTCGCATTCGACGGCGATCAATACTATTCGGCGATGTGGCTTGCCTGATCCGCGGGCGCATCCTGGAAATGCTCGGACCGGCGGGTGATCCGGCCGTAGAAGGGCACGAGGCCTGGTGTCACCGCTGCGGCCTTGAGCTTGGCGGCATTGGCGAGGCTGCGGCTCGACGAGGCGCGGGCACGCAGATTTTCAACGAGCCGCGCATGCAGTCTCTGCAGCTCGGCGAAGGCAGGTGATGACGAGACCCCTTCATCGCCGGCCACGGCAAAGAGCCGGGTGCGCGTCGTCTTTCCCTTGAGGCCAAGCGCGCCAGCCTCCAGCAGCGCGCAGTCCGGCACGGCCTGTGCCGTTGCCTCGGACACCAGGATATCGAAGCTCACCTCCTTGCAGGCCGCCTCGATGCGGGCGGCGATGTTGACGGTGTCGCCGACGGCCGAATAGTTGAAGCGTGTTTCGGCACCCATGTTGCCGACGCAGGCAAGGCCCGTGTGTATGCCGATGCCGATGCCGACATCCTGCGTGGCGCCGAATCCGAAGGCATCGTCGGCATTGAGCCGGGCCAAGGTCTCGCGCATGCCCAGTGCTGCGCGAAGCGCCTTTCGCGGGTGGTCGGCGACATCGACCGGCGCGTTCCAGAAGGCCATGATCGAATCGCCGATGAACTTGTCGAGTGTCCCCTCGTTGGCAATGACGTGGCGGCTCAGCGCATCGAGCAGCGTGTTGAGAAAGGCAACGACATCGGTCGGCGCCAGACGCTCGCTGATCTCGGTGAAATTGCGCACGTCGACGAACATCACGGTGAGCTCGCGGTCGTCGCCACCGAGCCGCAGCGCATTGCGATTGTGCTCGATGCGGTAGAGCAGCGACGGAGAGAGATAGCGGCCAAAGGCCTGGCGAACCTCGCGCCGTTCGCGATCGGTGACGAGGAAGCGGAAGGCGGTGGCGGAGAAATGCGTGATCGAGGCCGCAAGGATCGGTGCCAGCGGATCGAACAGCAGGCCGGCATAGGCGAACGCCGCCCAGGAGGCCAAGAGCGCCATCGCCGTGATCGCCATGCCGCAGGCGAGCGCCACCACCGGGCTGACAAACGTCGTCAGCAGCACCAGGAGACAACCGGCAAGCGCGATCGACAGGATTTCAAGGCCATTGGCCCAGTCGGGCCGGGAGAGGTAGCGGCCCGAGAGGATCTGCTCGACCATCTGCGCGTGCAGCGACACGCCCGGCACGTTCTGGCCGAGCGCCGTGGTGCGCACGTCCTGCAGGCCGGCGGCAGAGGTGCCGATGAAGACGATGCTGCCTTCGATGGCGGCGGCGACATCGGGGGAGACGTCGCCGTCCTCGAGAATGCGCCGGGCGGAAACGTAGCGCTCGGTGGTATCGGGACTGACATAGAGCCACAGTTCGCCCGATGCGGTAACAGGTACGACGAAGTCGCCGATCTTGGCCGCCGTCAGCGTGTCGGGCAGATCGGGCGCGCCGGCAAGAACATAGGTCGACGCACCCTGGGCCACGCGCAACGCCTCCATGGCGAGGCTGGGATAGAGCTGCTCACCGTCGCTGAGGAACAGCGGCACGGCGCGCACCACCGCCGAGGAATCTCCGGGGTTGAGGCTGATGTGGCCGAGGCCGGCGGCGTTGCTTTCCAGTTGCGGGCGCAGCGGCGTGGCCGCCCGAATGCGCGGCGGCGCGGCGATCGGGCTTTCGCCGGTGAAAGCGAAGCCCGCCTTGACCGGCGGCATGTAGCTGCCCTCATTGGTGAGCCCGAAGCCGAGGACGACCGGCTTTCCCGCGATCGATCCGGCGAATACCTCGTCATTGTCGGGGAGGCGTTCCAGCAGCGCCGGGTCGATCTCCGGCACCTGGCGCAGGACGTTGCGGGGCGAAAGCCGGTCGGGTTCGGCAAACAGGATGTCGAAGGCGATCGCGGAGGCGCCCATCTGCGCCAGCCGGTCCGTCAGCTTGGCCATCCGGTCGCGGGGCCAGGGCCACTGCCCGAAGGCGCGCAGCGAGGCTTCGTCGATGTCGACGACCTTGACCGGCATGGTCTCATAGGCCCGCGGCGACAGCCGCTGGTATTCATCGAAGGTGACGTCGCGCCCCTGTCTCAAGAGTTGGGGATCGCTGGCGCGCAGCAGCGTCAGGGCGGCGACGACCGCCAGGCCGATCACGACGCCCAGTTGTTGCGCGCGGGTCACCATCCCTCACGCAACGGCCGGCAGGCCCGCCTTGCGCAGGCCGTCGGTGAAATGGGCGTGATCGGCGGCCTCGAGATAACAGGTGAAGATCTGCCAATAGCGCGCAAGATCGCAAGGCGCGCCGGCAACGGCCTCGTCGACGAGCTTGCCTGTCCCCTCCGTTCGCCCGAGCTGGCCGAGACAGGCCAGCAAAACCACAAGATTGAAGTAGGTGCGACGCAAGAGAAGCCCGCGTTCGGCATGCTGTTGCGCCTCCTCGTAGTTGCCAAGATGATAGTGGGCCAGCGCGAGCCGGTTGAGGAAAAGATAGGTCAACGGATCGTGCGGGCTCAGCCGCAGGGCCTTGTGCAGCGGATCGAGCGCCTCGGCGAAGCGGCCGATGAAGATGCGCGCCCATCCGAGCGCCATGTGGGCCAGCGCGAGATTGGGATTGAGGTCGATGGCCTGCTGCGCCTCGGCAACAGCGGCATGCGGACGCTGGGCCGAGAAATTGGCAAGGCACATGACATAGTGCGAATAGGGGTCCCGATCTTCGAGCGCGATGGCGCGCTCGGCTGCGGCGAGCAGTTCGATCCGGTCGCGCTCGATATCGTCGCTGAAACCGAAGAAACATCGGGCATAGAGCGAACGCGCCAGCATCATATGGGCACGGCCGAAATCGGGATCCAGCGCGATGGCGCGGCGATGCCAGTCGATCGCCTCGGAAAAATGCGCCGCCGTATCCTGGGCATTGTGGAGCAGCGTGCCGCGCATGTGGCATTCATAGGCGTCGAGGTTCTCGGTGCCGCGCAACAGCGCCCTTCGGTTTTCGCCGATGAGGATCTCCGGCTCGATGGCGGCCACCACATGCTGGGTGAGTTCGTCCTGGATGGCGAAGATGTCCGCCACCTCGCGATCGAAGCGCTGCGCCCAGAGGTGCACGCCGGTCTCGGCCTCGATCAACTGCCCGGTGACGCGCACGCGGCTCCCCGATCGGCGCACGCTGCCCTCGACGATGTAGCGCACGCCGAGATCGCGGCCGATCTGCTTCACGTCCACCGCGTGCCCCTTGTAGGCGAAGGAGGAGTTTCGGGCGATGACGAAGAACCAGCGGCAGAGCGAAAGCCCGGTGATGATGTCTTCCGTCAACCCGTCGGCGAAGAAGTCCTGGCCGGGATCGTCCGACATGTTGACGAAGGGAAGCACGGCGATCGACGGCTTGTTCGGCAGACGCAGCGGCATGCCGGGCAGGTCGGGCAATGTCGGATCTTCACGCCACTCGACGCTGTGCACCAGCACCGGCCGCGGCATGTTTTTCAGCGTCTGCTCGCCGAGCTTGACCGTTGGAAAGTCGAGCTTGCCTTCGATCTGGTCGTGCAGCGTTCCGGAGATGCACACGCCCGCGGGTCGCGCCACCTGCTGCAGCCGCGCGGCGACGTTGACGCCATCGCCAAGCAGATTGGCGCCCTCCACCACGACGTCGCCAAGATTGATGCCGATGCGGAACTCCATGCGTTTCTCCGGCGACAGGTCTGCATTGCGGCGCTGCAGGGCGCGCTGGATGGCGACAGCGGCGCGAACGGCCTGAACGGCGCTGTGAAACTCGGCAACGACGCTGTCGCCGGCAGTGCTGAAGATACGACCGCCGTGCTCGGCGACGAGGTCGCCGATCGTGGCGCAATAGGTTCCCAGCGTCGCAAGCGTACCTTCCTCGTCGGTCGCAACGAGGCGACTGTAGCCGGCGACATCGGCAGCGAGGATAACTGCGAGCTTCCGTTCCAAGGGGGCGAGCCCCTCCTGCGGCGTACTGGTGAGATTAAATTAAGCGTAACGTAAATTAGCTCTATCTAGAAGCGTGAAAAGCGTTGGAAGCGCCCGCAACGGTGATTGCTGCGCCGATTTCGCGGTCATTTGGGCACGGCACGTGTTTTCGCCCGTGGATTGCGCGCGTGAAACGACCAAAGGCTGCGTTGTGGGTCTGCAATCGACCTTTCCACCCTCTGCCGGAACGTGCGAGATATGCAACAGGCTTCGCCTGGCTCGAAACCGACACCGACACGAGGAAAAGCAACTTGATCATTGCCTGCCTGCACACGGCCGACAGCAACATCGCCGTTTTCGAAGCCGCCGCCCGTGAACTCGGTCTTGCGGCAGATGTGCTCGTACACGCGGTACGGCCGGATCTGCTCGTGGCGGCCGAACGGTCAGGTGGACTTACGGAAGACATCGCCGGGCAGACCGTCGCGGCCCTTTCGGCGCTGGTGGCCGGCTCCGACGCCGTGATCCTGACCTGCTCGACGCTCGGCCCGAGCATCGCGGCGATCGGTGCCACGCCGGTGCCGGTGTTGCGGACCGACGCAGCGCTTGCCGAACAGGCTGTGACATCAGGCGGAAAGGTCGTAGCGCTCTGCGCGGTCGAAACGACCGTGATGCCGACCACGGTGCTTTTTGCAGCAGCCGCAGAGCGCAAGGGTGCAGCGCTCGACGTTCGTCTCGTTCCCGGCGCATGGGGTCTGTTCAAGACAGGTGACGGCGAGGGCTATCTCGCCGCGGTCGCCGCCGCCGCCGAGGCGGCCTATGAGGATGGTGCCGATATCGTCGCCCTTGCTCAAGCCTCGATGGCCGGTGCGGCCGATCGCGTGCGCAACGGCCCAAGGCCGCTCACGAGCCCGGCTGCGGGTCTGGGTGCTGCACTGGAGTTGCTTGCGTCATTCTGAAACGCGCATTCCGTCAAGGAGTCAGTGTTTTAGCGGCGAAATCTAAAGTTTGGAATCCGATCGCTGCTACCGCGGATTAACGTTGACAGGATGGGGGCGGTGCGGGGAGGATCGCCCGGCTCGCGATCAACCGGGAACCCCTCATGTCTGCCTTTCAGCTCCGCCGCCTTGAAGCACGAGACGCCGAGCGCTATCGCGCGCTCCGGCTGGACGGCCTGTTGCGCCATCCCGAGGCGTTCGGCGCCTCCCATGAGGATGAGGCGAAACAGCCACCGGAATGGTTCGCCAACCGGCTGGCGATGGCGGCGATCTTCGGCGGGTTCGATGCGGCCGGTACGCTTGTGGGCGTCGCCGGACTGTCGATCCCGAATGCCATCAAGTCGAAGCACAAAGGCATTCTCTGGGGCATGTACGTCGTCGAGGCGGCACGCGCGAGTGGCCTTGCGCGGCGATTGGTCGAGGCCGTGATCGACGAGGCGCGCGGCAAGGTCGAGCAGTTGCAGCTCACCGTCGTTGCCTCCAACGCCCCGGCGCTGCGGCTCTATTCCAAGCTTGGCTTCGTTGGTTACGGATTGGAGAAACGCGCGCTTTGCGTCGACGGTGAGTATTTCGACGAGACGCTGATGGCGCTGTCGCTGGATTGACCCGATGCAGGAAAAATTCGCGCGTTGATAAGCCGATGCGGATTGAGGTTCATCGCAGCCGGCTTCTCCGGCAGCTGGAAGAGGTAGCGCGGGTCCATGGTGCGATCGGCGCGCAACTGACCACCTCGACCTTCCAGGCGATCGGCTTTTACGCACGCGGCGGATATGCCGAGATCGCGCGGCTCAAAGACCGGCCGCCCGGTGAAGGCCGTGTGTGGATGGCGAAGAAATTCGGATAATTAATTGTTTTTGTGCGGAAAAGCTGAAAATCCTTCGCCGTCCTGCCTTGCGCGGCAGTCGGCATGAAGACGGCCTCGACGAGGCGGCTGTCATCGCTAGGATGCCGCCATGAACACCTTGATTCGACTGACCCGTGATGACGACGTGCCGGCGCTTCCGGCGATCGAGAGATCGTCGGGAGAAGCCTTTCGCGTCGTGCCCGACCTTGCCTGGATCGCCGACGACGACGTGCAGTCGATCGACGCGCATCTGGATTTCGTGCGCGCCGGTCTGTCCTGGGTTGCTGTCGACGCTGACGACCGTCCGCTCGGGTTTCTCTGTGCGGAGGTCGCCGATGGCGCGCTGCACATCTGGCAACTGGCGGTGCTGCACGACTGGCAGGGCCACGGCATCGGCCGCTCCCTTGTCGACGCTTCGATCTCCGAGGCCCGCGCCCGCTCGCTCGGCGCGGTGACGCTGACGACATTCCGTGACCTCGCATGGAACGAGCGCTTCTATCGCAAGGTCGGCTTTACGACGCTTGCGGTGGACGAGGTCGACGCGCGGCTGGCAGCGATCCTCGCGAAGGAGGCGACGTATGGTCTGCCTGCCGCGCGGCGCTGCGCCATGCGCCTGACGCTCGCGGGCGGACAGGCGGCTCCAGCGCTGACCCGTACCTGACCGCCGGCCGCTTCCAGCTGTGACCGATTGACCGAAATCGCGCCGGCGTCCCGCGAGCGTGGCTGGTTCGCTCTTCCATGTCGGCAAGGCGGGCCGTCCCTGCGAATGCGTGTCCAAGTGCCGCATTGCGATGGGGGCGCCAGGAGAATTAGTCATAGGCGGAAGGGACTGTTGCGCATGATGGCAAGGGGGACGGATTGGGCGAAAACGGTGCGCATTCTCTGCGCCATCGCCCTTTTGTGCCTTGGCTTGGCGCATAAGCCGCCGGTTATCGGCGCGCCCGCGCCAGGTGGACTGCTCGCCGAATATGTACTGCCGGACGGGACGCTTTCGAGCGCCTGCACGCCCGGCCATGATGAGGGCGAAGACCATAAAAGCCTCGATCGAGGCAATGGCTGCGAAGCCTGCCGCATCACGCAATCGATCAGTCTGGCGCTTCCGGCGGATCGGTGCGGACAAAAGGTCGAGGTCGCGAGCGATGTCCAGTTTCCCGTTCGGCGGAACGTTCTTCACGCCCGCCTCGTTGCGCCGAGCGCGCTTGCCCGTGGACCACCTTCCGTCGCGATTGCCTGAGGCCGGCCCCGTGCCGTGCGGCGAAGCTGCGGGCCGGGATCGATCGGCACATCTGTAGGCCGGAACGCACCATAGGGCGTCTGGCCGACGCAAAGCGACGTCGCAGGCTTCGGGCAGATCAAACACCATCCTTATCATCCATCGGTTTCTGCCAAGCGGCCGGGCGCCGACGGCTCTCGTCCAGGGGGCGAGGCTGCACGCGCCCGGCGCCAACCAGAAACCCACCTTCGTGGACAAAACGGGCAGCGCCATCCTGCCCGATGCAAACACATCCAGTGGAGATTACACATGAAAACGCTCACCACCTGGGCTGCAACGATAGCATTGGTCGCCTCCGGCGCCTTTTCCTGCGCGTTTGCCCATGACATCAGGATCGGCGAGATCAGCGTGAGCCAGCCCTATGCGCGTGCCATGCTGCCCGGCGCCAAAGTCGGCGGCGGATATCTGACCATCACCAACGAAGCGGCAACCAACGACAGGCTCGTCAGCGCCACCGCCAGCCGTGCCGGATCGGTCCAGCTGCACGAAATGAAGTTCGACAACGGCGTCATGGTCATGCGCGAGCTTGAGGGCGGGATCACCGTGCCCGCCGGCACGACGGTCGAGCTCAAGCCGGGCGGCTATCACGTCATGTTCATGGATGTGCAGCAACCGTTCAAGGAGGGCGAAGACATCAGGGCGACATTGACCTTCGAACGGGCTGGCTCGATCGAGGTCGACTTTACGGTCGGACCGCCGGCCGGCAACGGCGGCCATGGGAAGCACGAGGGGCACGGAAAATGATGCGGGGTCCACTTGCAATCGTCGTCACCGGTCTTGCCGGTGTCCTCTTCGCCATACTCGTCGGCGTCGTGGCCTGGGTTGCGCTCAACGAGCCGCGACGAGGGCCATTCAGCGCGCAATTCGCGCTGGTCGACGACAGGGGCAGACCCGTCGATCAGTCGATCTTTCAAGGCGCGCCGGCCGTCATGTATTTCGGCTACACCCGCTGCCCGGAGGTGTGCCCGACGACCCTTTACGAAGTCGCCGACTGGCTGAAGGGGCTCGGGACACAAGGGCAGGATCTGAAGGTCTATTTCTTCTCCGTCGACCCCGAACGCGACACGCCCGAGATCATGCATGGATATGTCACCGCCTTTACCAACCGGATCACGGGAATAACCGGCAAGCCGGAGGAAATGCGGAAGGTCGTCGACGGGTGGATGGTCTATGCCGAGAAGGTTCCGAGTGACAATGGCGACTACCACATGAGCCACACCATGTCGCTTCTGCTCGTGGGCGCCGACGGCCGGCTCAAAGGGCTCATCCCCTACGGCACAGGAAGGGAAGAGGCGATGAAGACGATCAGGGACATGCTTCTGTGACCGACGGGCGGAGCAAGGGGCGTGTGCGGCGGCCATTGCTTCGCCGGCGATCCGGTTCAAGTCGCCGCCAGGCAAGAGTGGCGATGTCTGGGGCACGGTCGCCGGCGATGTGCCAGGCTGCGCACGGTCCTTTGCTTCATTCCGCGGCTAGCGCCTGACGGCGACCACCTGGCCGCGGCTGAACTGCGACACCGTGACCCGACCCGACTGGTTGCCGCCGATGATCTTTGCCGTCGATTTCGACAAGGCCGAGAGGATGCCGACATGATAGCGGCGGCCGGTGCGCACCACGATGATGTCACCGGGGCGGGCATAGGACAGTTTGACGGGTGCACCGAAGCGCAGCCACGAGCGGGCGATGCCGAAGCTCTGCGGCGGGGTTCTGCCGGCCTGGCGCGCGACCAGGCCCATGAAATGACCGCACCAGGGGGTGCGGGCCGGATTTATGCCCAGTGCGGTGCGCAGCCGCTTGTTGTTCTTCACTTCATGCAGGCCGTTATACTGCTGGGCCTGGGCCAACATGCCCGCCGTGGCCACATCCGGTGTCAAAAGCGCGACATAGGCAGCCGCGAGAAACGCCAGGACCTTCATGGTCAGGTCTCCTTGCCAGGTTGTATGGTGCGTGCATTCCGGATGTGCCTGGCGATCGCCGAACACTGCCCCCGGTTTCATCTGCATCGATCACTGTGTTCGGGGGATATCGGCGGTTGGCGCCTGCGCGTCGCAAATCTGAACGCAGCATCAGCGCGCCGGCGAACCGCGCCGAAACGCGGTGCCAACTTCACGGCGATTGCCGTCGGAGTGTGGTATTCCCCTGCCTGTCCCGTCGGACGGTGCGCGGACTTTTGCTCATCGGCTGGAGCAAAATTGTGGCAAAGGGCAAAAAACGAGAATTTTCGTGCGTAAACTAACTCTTTCGGGTTAGATATTTTTGATTTTTACGACTTTTACGCGTTGTTTTTGTGTCGGGCTTGGAGCGGGGATGTGGGTGGCTCCAGATGAAACGCGCCATGACGCCTTAATTGAGGCAGCGATTTCGGCCATCGCGGACTGCAATGGAGCATGGTGCGCGAGCCACAAGGGAGTAAGCGCGATGTTCGCGCTTGTCAGAAGCCTGACCGCAAGATCATTCTGCGCGGACGATTCGTGCCCTTGAGGTTCCCATGTCATTCTCCGTCAATCCGGCCTATCTCTGGCCGATCCTTCTGCTGCTGGTCTCCAACGTGTTCATGACGTTCGCGTGGTATGGTCACCTGAAATACACGTCCTCGCCGCTTTACATGGCGATCGTCGCGAGCTGGGGTATTGCCTTCTTCGAGTATTGCCTGGCCGTTCCGGCCAACCGCATCGGCCACGAGGTTTATTCGGCGGCGCAGCTGAAGACGATGCAGGAGGTGATCACGCTCCTGGTGTTCGCGGCGTTCTCGGTGTTCTGGCTGAAGGAGTCGATCGGCTGGAACCACCTGGTCGGCTTTTCCCTGATCGCGATCGGCGCCTCGTTCATCTTCAAGGGCTGAGCGGACGCCCTGTGGCGTCATCTCTCGCTCAGGACGCCGATGCTGCAGTCGTGGCGGTTGTTCGGTGAGCTGATTTGCGGATGACACGGCAGCCAACCAGAAGATCGTAGATTGTCTGGCCGCGCCAGCGCATGAAGGGAAAGACCCACCAGAGGATAATAAAAAGCGGGAAGGCCAGAAAATTGGCCAGCAGGATGACTTGGGCCGGGGCGCCGAAGACGGTGATGGCTTCGATGAGATCCGTCAGAATGTCGCCGCTGCCAAAGATTGCCAGCAACAGCGTCGACAACGGCGCACCCAAAAGGATGAACACTAATAACGGCAGTATCCGCAACGTCTCCCGCTTGACGGCGGAGACAAACGGCAGCAGTTCACCGTTGTCCTGAACCAGGCGCAAGGCGAGCAGCAATTTGCCAGGCGTTGCGCCGAAACGCGCTACAAGGCCGGCGCTGCAGAGGGCGAAGAGAAACAATGGCAGCAGTTGGTCCAGAACGCTGCGTGCGATCTGCACAATTTCAATTTCGAGAGGGTTGGCTGCCTCGTCGATCGCCAACGTGATCGAGCGCTGGCCGGGCTTGATGCCGGCTTCGATCAACGTCGATACGAACGTCCTCTCTTCAGGCGCTCCCGCGGTGGATGTCACGCAGATTTGGTTTTCCCGCCTCTGACCTTTACCGAGCGGCCATTCGCGATCAATTCTTTCTGCAAGGGCGCTGGGGCCGGCCGGTTCGCATAGGGTCGTCGTCGAAACGAAGAGCCGCGGGGTCCAGGGAAGGATTGTGGCGAGGCTGATGACAATGACGATCGCGGCAACATAAAACAGAAGGGAGTCGATGACGAAGGCGGCCAGCCGTCGCCAGAGGAAGCGCGCAGGTCTGGTATCGATGGCCGTCGAATTGATGTTTCAACCTCTCATGAAGGCAATGGTTGCATTGCTTTCACGGAAGGTTGTGGTCGTCAACGGCCTGCACGCTGAACGGCAGTCGAGGGTGCGTGTCAGCCCCGCCCGAACAATCGGTCGAGGATCTGTCCTTCGAGTCGAGCGGTCTCGGGGCTGCCGTGGCGGCGGGGGCGGGCGACCGGGATCGGCAGATCAAGCGCGATGCGGCCTTCGTCGATCACGACGACGCGGTCGGCGAGCGCTACGGCCTCGGCGACGTCGTGCGTGACGAGCACGGCGGTAAAGTTCTGTTGTTGCCAGATGCGCTCCAGCAGTTGCTGCATCTCGATGCGCGTGAGGGCGTCGAGCGCGCCGAGCGGCTCGTCGAGCGCCAGGATGAAGGGGTGGGCGACAAGCGCCCGGGCAAGCGCCACGCGCTGTTTCTGCCCGCCTGACAGGACGGACGGCCACTCGCCGGCGCGGTCGGCAAGGCCAACCGCCTGCAGGATCTGCAGCGACAGGTCGCGGGCGACTTCGCCCTTGGCGATGCCGGTGAGGCCGACCTCGACGTTGCGGCCGATCCTTGCCCAGGGCAAAAGCCGCGGCTCCTGGAACATGATGCGGCTGCGACGCTCGGATGCGCTGCCGCCGGCAAGGGTCAGGGTGCCGCTGGACGGGGTGTCGAGCCCGGCCAGAATGCGCAGCAACGTGCTCTTGCCGCAGCCGCTCTTGCCGATGACGGCGACGAACTGCCCCTGCGGCACGTCGAGGTCGATACCGTCGAGCACGGTCTTGTCGCCGAAACGCTTGGTTATTCCGCGCAAGGAGAAGGCGAGCGGGACTGCTGGTGGTGTCGGTGAAGGTGCCCGGTTGGACGCCGGCACGTCGTTTTTGTCCGGTTGCTGCTTGGCATGAAGGGCGATGACGGACATCGGATTGTTCCTCTTCGTCTGGAAAGAGCTGCCTCAGGCCGGCTGAAAGGCGGGGTGCCATTGCAACGTCAGGCGCTCGAGCAGCCTTGCGAAGCTGTCGGCCAGCTTGCCCAGCAGCGCGTAGATCAGGATGGAGAGAATGACGACGTCTATCAGCAGGAACTCGCGCGCCTGCATCGCCATGTAGCCAAGGCCGGAGGAGGCGGCGATCGTCTCGGCGACGATCAGCGTCAGCCACATGATCCCGAGCGCATACCGAAGGCCGACGAAGATGGCGGGAAGGGCGCCTGGCAGGATGACGCGGAAGAACAGCTGGCGTCGCGACATGCCGTAGATCCTGCCCATCTCGACGAGTTGCGGGTCGACGCCTTGGATGCCGAGCAGCGTATTGACGTAGATCGGGAAGAAGACGCCGAGCGCCACGAGAAACAGCTTGGCTTCCTCGTCGATACCGAACCACAGGATGACCAGCGGGATCAGCGCCAGATGCGGGATATTGCGCACCATCTGCAGCGTCGTGTCGGTCAGGTCTCGGCTGAGGCGCGAAAGGCCGTTGGCAAGCCCGAAGGCAAAACCGATCGAGCCACCGATGGCAAAGCCCGAAAGTGCGCGCAAGGTGCTGACGCCGATGTTTTCGGCAAGCTCGCCCGTGGCAAGCAGGCGGATGAAGGCGGCGAGCACGGCCGAGGGAGGCGCAATCACACTCTCCGAGATGAGGCCCGTGCGGGAGGCCGCTTCCCACACGAGGATCAGGATGGTGGGCAGGAGCCAGCCTGCGAGATTTCGCGCAATGGTGTTCGTTGCGGTCTTCGCCATGCCTCAGGTCCTTGCTTGCTCGCAGTCTCAGGTCTTCGCGGCGCCGGCGCCGAAACTTTCGTCCCGACGCCGGCCGGTTCTCGCCTTGGGAGGGAGAGGGATCAATTGCCCGGCGCTGTCCACACCGCATCGGAGATGGTGATCCGTTTGGGGATCAACCCGAGCTTGAAGAAGCGATCGGCAGTCTGCTGCTGGCCCGCGACGATCTCGTCGGTGATCGGTCCGATGGAAAACACGGTGCGGTTGGCCGCAATCGTCTGGGCTTCGAGCGGCACGCCGGTCACATCGTGCAGCGCGGCTGCGACCTTGTCGCGATTGCCATCGGCCCAGACCGAGGCCTCCTTCAGTGCCGCAATGGTGGTGGTCACCGTCTCGGCGTGGTTGGCGGCAAAGTCGCGGTTGGCGAGGAAGTAGGTATTGACATCAAGCGTCTCGGCCGAGGTCGTCAGGATGCGCGGCTTGTAGCGGGTTTCGGCGATGGCGAAGAAGGGATCCCAGACGGCCCAGGCATCGATCTTGTCGCTGGCAAATGCCGCAGCCGCATCGGCAGGGCTCAGATAGACGGGCGTAACGTCGCCAAAGCCGATGCCGGCTTTCTCCAGTGCGGCAACCACGAGATTATGGGCGCTGGTGCCCTTGCCGACGCCGATCTTCTTGCCCTTGAGGTCGGCAAGCGACTGGATCGGCGAGCCCGGCTTGACGAAAATTGCCTCGCCCTTGCCATTGGACGGCAGGGCAGCGGCGTAGACGATCGCCGAGCCGGCGGCCTGGCCGAAGATCGGCGGCGCGTCGCCGGTCCAGCCAGCATCGATGGAGCCCACATTCAAGGCTTCGACCAGCGGCGGCCCGGCGGTGAACTCGACCCATGACACAGCGATGCCTTTCGGCTCCAGCGCCTTCTCGATGACTTTCTGTTGCTGGGCGACCACCGGCAGGCCGGTCTTCTGGAAGCCGATGCGGAATTCCTTGAGATCGTCAGCCAAGACGCCGAAGGAGGCCAGCACTGCGGCGGTGAAGAGGCCGGTGCCGAAAAGTCGTCTGGTCAGTTTGTACATCTGTCCCGCTCCTGTTTGCTGGAGGGCTAAGGGCGCCGTCCTTTGAACCGGGTTCAGTGTAGAAGAAGATCATAAAATTTATGGAGTTTGTTTGTTTTGTTGTCGGCCCTCTTTGCGAAACGCTTTTGCGGCAGGCGGGCCTCCCGGGAATTTTCGTCATCCTGCCCGGGCGCAAGCCGCCGCGCGGCGCTGACCGATTGAGCGCCGCGGCATGCCTCAAGTCAGCGACGGGCGCTGCACCCGCCGAAACGCCGGGCGATGAAATGATCGATCGAAGCGCGACCAGGGCCGCCGGCGATGATCACGAGCAGGCAGACCGCCCATGTGCCGTGCGTCGGCCATGCATCGGGGTAGACGAAGATCTCGATCACCAGCGTCATGCCGAGGAGTGCCAAGGCGGACAGCCGGCTGGCAAAACCGATGACCAGCAACAGCGGGAACAGGTGTTCGGCAAGAGCGGCCGCATGGGCGGCAAGCCAGGGATCTACGAGCGGCAGCCGGTATTCGTTTTCGAACAGGTAGACGGCGCTGTCCGTTACCTGCCAGCCATCGACCTTGGTCTGGCCCGACTGCCAGAAGACTGCGGCGATCGACAGGCGCGCGATCAGCGCGACGACATCGTGCGGGATGCGATCCAGGATGTGCAGCGCCGCGCCGAACTTGCGGGCAATGCCCTGGTGGCCGTCCGACGTCAGGGACATTTCGTTTTGCATGGTCTTGCTCCAGTCAGCGGATGGCAACGAAGGCGCCGGTTTGCAGGGCGCCGGCGAGATTGGCCGATAGGTCGAACGCGCTGGCATCCTCGCTCGCGATGTCGACCGCGGCGGCAAGGCGCTTTCCTTCCGCCAAGGCCTGCAGGAAGGCTGCGCCGCCCGGCGGCAGGCGGCGGACCTCGACCGTCATATGCGGCCGCACCACGATGGCGTCTTCGGCGACCCATGCCTCGATCGGACGCAACTCGGATTCCCCGGCATTCATCGCCCAGATGGTGACGATGGGGTGCGGCGACCGCAGGACGCTCAAAGATGGATGCGGCACGAAAACGACGTCTGCCAGCCGTTCGGGCGAAAGGACTGCGAGCACGGCGGGGTCGAGCGGGGCTGCGTCGGCGGCGTGATAGGCCTTGCCGCGTGCCGCCTCCAGCCGGATGACGTCGGGCAGATAGGCAATGGATCTTGCCGGTTCGAACTGCTCGGTGAAATCGGCGAAGTCGTCGCCATAGGTCAGCAGCAAGGGAGAATGCGGCGGGTGGAGACGGACGAACTCGGCTGCCATCGCTGAGAAAAACGCCTCACCGACGATCGTCTCGGCGGCCGGAAAGCGCGAGGCGATCGCACCCGTCAAGCCCGAGACGACATTGTTGCGGTAGACGGCGAAGCGACGCTGCGGCCGGGGCCCGTTCCAGGCTGTCAGGCCTTGCGGAACGGGAACGGCCGGATCGGTCAAGGCGGCGGCAAACTGCCTCTGGGTGCCAAGTGACAAGGCTCTCTCCTTCAGGCGGCGCGGCGTTTGCAGGCGTTCTGGAGAATGACGTCGGCGGCCCGCGCTTCGGCGCTCAAAACCGGCCAGTCGGGCACGTCATTGTCCCATTCTATCAGGGTCGCGACCGGGCCGATGCGCGCGATCAAGGTGGCATAGAGCGCCCAGACCGGATCCTTGACCGGCGTATCGTGGCTATCGATCAGGAGCGGCGCGCCGGCATCGTCCACCGTCTCGGAGTGACCGCTCAGGTGGATTTCGCGCACGGCATCGACGGGGAAGCGAGCGAGGTAGTCGGACGCGTCCATATGATGGTTGGTCGAGGCGACGAAGACATTGTTGACGTCGAGCAGCAAGCCGCAGCCGGTGCGCTTGACGACCTCAGCCAGGAACGCCGTTTCTTCGATCGTGCTTTCGGCAAAGAGCAGGTAGGTGGCCGGGTTTTCGAGCAGCATCTGCCGTTTCAGCGTTTCCTGGACCTGGTCGATGTGGTCGGCAACCGCCGTCAGCGTCAGGTTTGTATAGGGCAGTGGCAGCAGGTCGTTGAGGAAGACGCTGTCATGCGTTGACCAGGCGAGGTGCTCGGAGAAGCTCTCGGGCTCGTAGCGGTCGCAGACGGTCTTCAGGCGGGACAGATGTGCCTTGTCGAGCGGCTGAACCGAGCCGATCGACAAGCCGACGCCGTGGATGGAAAGCGCGTAGTCTTCGCGCAACTTGGCGAGCTGCGCATGTGGGGGGCCGCCGGCACCCATGTAGTTTTCGGCATGCACCTCGAAAAAGCCGATCGGTTGGGGGCCCGCATTGATCGCTTGGAAATGCTCGGGCTTGAAGCCGACGCCAGCACGGCGCGGGAGATCGGAGAGTTTCATTCGGATGGCTCCTCTGGTTGCGGGGCGGCGGCGCGGGGGGACTGCGCCGCCGCCTTGTCGGATGGTGACGATCCGGGGCTTAGGCCGGAGCGGGACCCTGCGTCAGCGAGCCATGGCCATTCGGCGTCTTCATCGCCTCGCATGTGCCTGTTGGAACGAGCTTCCAGGCGTTCTGCTGGTGGTCGACCTTGGAGGTGCCGGCGCAGGTGGTGCCCGGTCCTGCAGCGCAATCATTCTGGCCCTTCAGGGCGATGCCGTAGCACTTCTCCTTGCTCGGCTCGGCGGCCGATGCGGGGGCGCTCGCGACGAGTGACAGGGCGGTTGCGACGGAAGCGGCAAAGACGCTTGCGGATATCTTGTTCATGATGCTGTTCAGTCCTGATTATGTTGAGGAAGGCACGCTGTCGGTTTGGACCGATGCGATCAGGCCGGCATCAGCATGCCGTGACCCTCAGGGGTCTTCATCGAGGTGCAGGTGCCGGCCGGGACCAGCTTGAACGAGCCCTTGTCGAAATCCATCGTCGACTTGCCGGCGCAATCATGTTTGCCTGCAGCGCAATCGTTCTGGCCCTTCATGGCAACGCCGTAGCATTTTTCAGTGTTTTCGGCGGCGAAGGCGGACGGGGCAGCGATTGTTGCCAGCGCCGAAGCGAGCGAACCTGCGAGTGCCAGAGTAGCGATGCTGTTTTTCATGGAACTGTCTCCGTTGATGGTCGGCCATGATCGGCTGACACTTGGGCTACGGAGGCGGATCGCCGTTCGTTACATCACGCGTTTCGATTTTTTTCGCCGCGTGCGCTTGCAGTCTTTTCGATTGCGGGGGAAAACGCAGGCGAACCAAGGCTTTCCGGCGATTCAGAAATATTTCTTCGCGGGTCGGTAACAAAAACGTGTGCCCGTTCGTAGAGGATGATGTCGGGTGAATTCTTCGGCGCGTGAACAGCAATGGGCGGAATGGATGCGCAGCGCCATGAAGGGCGATACGCAGGCCTACCATCGCTTCCTCTGCGCCGTGACCCCGCATCTGCGCGCCATGGCGCGCCGGCGCTGCGATCAGTTCGGTGCTCCGGCGAGCGAGGCGGAGGACGTGGTGCAGGAAGTGCTTTTGGCCGTGCACCTCAAGCGCGCAACGTGGGATACTGATCGACCGATCGGCCCGTGGCTGTCGGCAATCGTGCGCAACAAGCTGATCGACAGCCTGCGTCGCCGGGGTCGGCACGTGAATGTGCCGATCGAGGATGTGATCGAGACGCTGGAGGCGGAGGAGCAGGGTGACGGGCTGGACCGGATGGATGCGGCCAACCTGCTGCAACGCCTGAAGGATCCTCAGCGCGATATCGTGCGCTCGATTTCGCTCGAAGGGGCGGGCGTGCGTGAAACGGCTGAACGACTGAAGATGAGCGAAGGGTCGGTGCGCGTGGCACTGCACCGGGCGTTGAAGTCGTTGGCAGCCCTTTATCGGAGTGAGACACGTGAAGACGAATGATCTGATCAGCCTTTTGGCCGAGGATGCCTCCGTCGGTATGCGGCTTGGCCGCATGCTGGCGCTCGCACTTCTGGCGGGGCTCATCGTGTCCGCCCTCATTCTGTTATCGACGGTCGGTGTGCGGCCCAACCTGGCAACGGCCATCGAGACGGCGCGGGTGCTCTTCAAGATCGGCTTCACGCTTGTGCTCGCCGTCGTCGCATGCCGGCTGGCCTTCCTTGTCGGGCGGCCGGGGCGCTCGCTCAGGGCGCGTGGATTTCAGCTTGCCATTCCGGCCACGCTTCTGGCCATTGCCGTTTCTATCGAATTGCTGATGCTGCCCTCGCAGGCCTGGACTGAGAGCCTGATCGGCAAGAATGCCGGCTTCTGCCTGTTTTTCATTCCGGTGCTGTCGCTCGCGCCGCTTGCCGGTTTTCTGTTTGTCTTGAAGAACGGCGCGCCTGAAAATCCCGGCCTTGCAGGCGCTTCGGCGGGCCTTGCCGCCGGCGCCATTGCCGCGGCGCTCTACGCGTTTCACTGCCCTGATGACAGCCCGCTGTTTCTGGCGGTCTGGTACTCGATCGCCGTCCTGCTGGTGACCACGGTCGGCTACTTCGCCGGGCGACGCTGGCTGAGCTGGTAACGGCCTCAATCCAAAAGGTCGAACGCCCGGTACATCCAGACCAGTTGATAGGCCACCGCGCCGATGAGGAAGGCCGCATGGAAACGCCGGTTCGGCGTCCAGGCCGCGATCAGGCAGAGCACGATGTAGGTGACGTTGCGCGCGGGATATTCGAGCCCGTAGGAGGCGAAGTAGGCTTTGCCCTTCAACGCGGTGTCGACCAGATCGACGGCGAAGGCAAGCGCCAGGAAGCCGAAGAACCACCTTCGCCGTGACATGAAGTAATGCTCGTAGTCGCTGTAATCATCCAGCGTTGTCGGAAACAGCAGCACGCACAGGAAGAAGAAGACGCAGCAATAGAGGATGACGAACAGATAGACGGCGACGTCGAGGACGGGCAGGGCGTGGAGGTGGAACTCCCACCACCAGAAATGCACCAGAAAGACGAACATGAACAGCACCCAGCCAAGGTGGATCCAGTAGACCCTTGTCTTGCCCGGATGCTGCACGAAGAGCGCAAGCCCGCTGAGCAGCCTTGCGAGGCTCAGGCTGACGATCATGCCCATGACGACGCGAATATGCGAGAAGATCGCCGGGTCGGGCTGGATCGGATCCATGAACGCCTCTCCTATTCCTCGGGCACCGCCTTCGGCTTGCCGTTTTCGTCGAGCGCGACCATGACGAAGATCGCGTCGGTCACCTTCTCCATCAGATGCGAGAGATAACGTTGCGCCCAGGCTTCCACCTTGAGCGTCATCGAAGTGCGTCCGACCTTGACGACATCCGTATAGATGCACAGCGTATCGCCGATCTTGACCGGCAGGGCGAAGGCCATCTCCTTCACCGCCGCCGTCACCACCCGTCCGCGGGCGCGCTCGGCAGCGCGGATGCCGCAGGAAAGGTCCATCTGTGCCATGACCCAGCCGCCGAAGATGTCGCCGGCGGCGTTGGCGTCGGCCGGCATGGCGAGCGTGCGCAAGGTCAGTTCGCCGGTCGGTCTGCTGTCTGCAATCATGCGGCTTGTCTCCCTTTTACCCTAGAAGATGTAGCGCATGGTGGCTTCTCCAGGGAAGGGCGCCGCAGGACAAATCGAATGCGACCGAACAATCGACGACTGCGCTTCTTTCGAAGGTGTTAATTGAGAATCGTCAAATTTAGGGGTCGTTTGTTAGGGGCTTTGCAAAGAGCCATCCCTATCCTGCACGCTTCTACTGGAGGCAGGGGACTGGGGATGAAACGATTCAGGATTTCGGTGCGGCTCTACGCGCTTGTGGCGTTCGCACTTTTGACCATGGCGGCGGCACTGACCTTCGGCCTGTTTCAGGCGCAGGACAAGCTCGTCGGCGAGCGCAAGGCGATGCTGTCGGCCATGAACGAGAACGCGATTGCGGTTTTCGACGCCTATCACAAGCAGGAAGTGGCCGGCACGCTGTCGCGCGAGGACGCGCAGAAACGCGCGCTCGAAGCCATCAAGGCGATGCGCTACCAGGGCAGCGGCTATTTCTGGATCAACGACATGCATCCGACGATGATCATGCATCCGATCAAGCCGGAAATGGACGGCAAGGATCTTTCAGCCAACAAGGACCCGAACGGCAAGCACCTGTTCGTCGAGTTCGTCAAGACGGTCGAAAAGAGCGGGCAGGGGTTCGTCGACTACTACTGGCCGAAGCCGGGCGCCGATGAGCCTGTGCTGAAATACTCCCATGTCGCCGGCTTCAAGCCCTGGGGCTGGGTCGTCGGCACCGGCGTCTATTCCGACGATCTCGCCGCCATGTTCCGCGAGCGTGCGTGGCAGGTTGCCGGTATTCTGCTTGCCGCGGCTCTCGCGATCCTGATGGCGGCACTGGCGATCGTGCGCAGCGTGGTCAGGCCGGTCGAGAAGCTGAAGGCATCGATGCGGTCGATCGCCGACGAGGATCTGTCCAGCGAAGTGCCCGAAACCGATCGGGGCGACGAGATCGGCCAGATGGCGAAGGTGCTGGTGGTCCTGCGCGATTCCGTACGCGAACGGCTGGAACTGCGCTCCCGCGAGGCCGAGCAGCAGGATCGCATGGCGTCCGAACGGCGCGGCAACGAAGAGCGCCAGCGGGCAACCGCCGACGCGCAGACGGACGCGATGGAAACCGTGGGTGCCGCGCTCGAACTGCTCGCAAGCGGCGACCTGACGGCCGAGATCGGCCATATCGCGCCGGAATACGGCAAGCTCAGGCACGACTTCAACACGGCGGTTGCCGCCCTCCGCGATGTTATCGGATCGATCTCGCATTCCACCGAGATCGTCACGGCGAGCGCCGGCGACATTTCGGAAGCGGCCAACAACCTGTCGCGCCGGACCGAACAGCAGGCAGCGGCGCTCGAGGAAACCGCAGCTGCGCTCGACGAGATCACCTCGACGGTGCGCCATTCCTCCGATCGGGCCAACGAGGCCCGCAGCATGGTCAACGAGACCAAGGCGAGCGCGGCCAAATCCGGCGGCATCGTGCGCAACGCCATCGATGCGATGGGACGGATCGAGACATCATCGAGCCGGATCAGCCAGATCATCGGCGTGATCGACGAGATCGCCTTCCAGACCAACCTTCTTGCGCTCAACGCCGGCGTCGAGGCCGCCCGGGCAGGCGAGGCCGGTCGTGGCTTCGCGGTGGTGGCGCAGGAAGTGCGCGAACTGGCACAGCGTTCGGCCGGTGCCGCCAAGGAGATTAAGGAACTGATCGGCACGTCGGTGCGCGAAGTCGGTGCCGGTGTCGAGCTCGTTCGCTCGACCGGTGACGCGCTGACCGAGATCGAGGCGCTGGTCAACCGCGTCAACGAACAGGTTGCCTCGATCGCGACGGCGGCCCGCGAACAGGCGACCGGTCTTGCCGAGGTCAACACTGCGGTCAACAGCATGGACCAGATGACCCAGCAGAATGCGGCGATGGTGGAGGAGACGACGGCGGCAAGCCAGACGCTTGCGGCCGAGAGCCGCGAGTTGAAGATGCTCCTGACCAAGTTCCGCCTGCAGGAGACGGCCCGGCAGACAGGTTACGGCCGCGCCGCCTGAGGCCTGAACCGGCCTATCGATAACGGGGCCCGCGCGCGACAGTGCGCGGGCCCCTTGCCATTCATGCGCGCTTCGAGCGGGATGTCCGGATGCAACCATCTGTGCGCGGCGCGGCTGCGGGCTTGACCAAACCGTGTACGGGAATAGATACCGGTGAACGGGGGCGGGATGATGCGGCATGACGCCGGGTCGCCGGCCATCGCTGCACTCCAGGGGATATTCATGGCGCTTCTCAGACTTCTTTTCACGCGGCCGGGGGCGGCTGTTCTCCTGGCTTTCGGGTTCCTGTCGGCCTGTACCGTCGTGGTCGACGAGCCGCGGCCGGGTCCAGGCCCGGGCCCGATCCGTCCACCGATGTGCACCATGGAATATGCGCCGGTTTGCGGCGAGCGCGGCAACCGCACGCGCACCTTCTCGAACTCCTGCCAGGCGCGCGCCGATGGCTTCAACGTCGTCCACCGCGGCGAGTGCCGGCCGGATTACCGTCCGCCGGAGCGTGAACCGCAAGCCTGCACGCGCGAATATGCGCCGGTGTGCGGCCAGCGCGGCCGCCAGCAGCAGACCTTCTCCAATGCCTGCATGGCACGTGCCGATGGCTTCCGCGTCGTTGCGCCCGGTGAATGCCGTCGCGACGACGACCGCCCGCCGCAGGGCCAGTTCTGCAGCCGCGAATACGCGCCGGTCTGCGGCCAGCGCGGCAGCCGGATCCAGACATTCCCGAATTCCTGCGAGGCCGGCGGCGCGGGCTTCCGGGTCGTTCATCCCGGCGAATGCCGGTAGGACCCACTGCATAATTTGCCGGGCGGCATTCAAGCCGGCGATGAAATCGAGCAAGGTGTTCAAGGCATTACACCATCAGCCGCCAGTCGAATCTGACGTGCGGCGCTGTAAAGGTTGTAATCAGTCGAGGCCCGCGCGGAGCAATCCGCGCGGGCCTCGACGATTCCGCGCGCCAATTTCCGCGGCGCCGATCGGTGTATATCCGCGAATACAATTTTAGATGGTTTTATATAAGTTTATGCCATCTTGACGATAGTCGATAATGGGATAGAAATCGCGCCCCAGGGCGTCGGGCGGGCTCATTCTGCTCGCCTGCGCTCAGGCTGCGTTTCACAGGGAATTCCATGTCGTTTTCCAAACTCATCACGTCGAAGCTGCTCTTCGCCGCCCCGATGGCGATTGCGCTCCTCAGTGCCTGCGTTCCGCATGACGGACCTTATCCGCCGCCGATACCCGCGCCGATCGGCGGCGACATGTGCACGATGGACTACGCGCCCGTGTGCGGCGAATCGCGCGGTCAGACGAGGACCTTTTCGAACGTCTGCGCGGCGCGCAAAGCCGGCTACCGTGTGAAATCGCCAGGCGAATGCCGGATCGAGGACGACCGTGAGCCGCGTTTCTGCTCGCAGGACTACGCGCCTGTCTGCGCCCAGCGTCGCGGCCAGATGCGCACGTTCCCAAACAGTTGCACAGCCGGCGAAGAGGGCTTCCGGGTTCTGTCGTCGGGTGAATGCCGCCGGCAGGACGATCGGGACGAGGAGGCGTTCTGCGCCCAGGATTACGCCCCCGTTTGCGGCCTGCGCGATGGCAGTTTCCGCACCTACTCCAATTCCTGCTCGGCCAAGGCGGATGGTGCGGCGGTTGCCAGCGCCGGATCCTGCATCTGAAGCAGCGCGCTCTGGCGTCCTCCAGCCGCCAGTATCAAAGGTCCGCAGCCGGTTGGCTCGCGGGCCTTTGTGGTTTTAGGAGAAGGAGTTGCAGCCTTTCGACCTGCTGGATGTTGGGTGCCGCGCGCAAGGCTTCATTTACCGTGTTTGCATAAAATGCCCCGGAAATCGGGCTTTTTCGGCCGGGCGCCCGGCTTGCGACACAGGCGGCCTGCACCGTTTTGAAGTCGGGTGGGCGCGGCGTGGCGATATCTCCGGTATCGCTCTGGATGAAGGCGGCAAATCGGTATGGGGTATGTTTCCTCGCTTCAGCGGCCCTTGACGGCCTTCGTGCTGTCGATCTCGCTCGTTGCCTGCACGACGGATGACTTGACGCCGTCGGCGCGGATTGACAGCGGCGAACGCGTCGGCGCCATCGGGCCTGTTCCCGTCGATGCCGTGCCGGAACAGGAGGTCGCGGCCTATCCCTCCGGTGAGCCGGTTTCCACGTTCGGCGGCGGCCGGACTGCGCCGGCAGCGAGCCATCAGCCGCCGCGCCGCGCACTGCCGATGATCGACAGCGAGGAGGCGACCCTTTCGGGCGCGCAGCCCGTCAGCTCCGGTTCGAGCGCTATTCCCTCCGAAGGCGTCAACATGGATCAGATGCTTGGCGTCGAGCCCGTGGTCGGGCTGGCGGAAGAACAGAACAACGAGATTGCCGAGGGCAATGCCAGCCAGCCGGTCGTCGGCGGTATCGGCGAGGACAATGTTCGCCAGCTCGGCAGCCCGCCGCAGACCCTGGACGCGGCACAGGCAAGCCTTGGCGGCGATCCGGATCTGCCGCCCCTGACCGCGGAGCAGATTTCGGCCGAAGAGGCCGCGCGTCGCCGTGCCTTCGAACGCCAGAACGCGATGCAACGGGCGCAGCAGCCGCAGGAAGTGGCGATGCTGCCGCGCGCCCGCAATCCGATGTCGGAGCCGGAAACCCAGTTCACCGGCCAGATGCCGCGCTCGGAGATTGCCTGCCGTCAGCGGCTGCGCAAGCTCGGCGTTGAGTTCCGCGATATCCCGCGCATCAGCAACGGCCCTTCCTGCGGTATCGACTATCCGATCGAACTGGCCGGCCTTTCGGGAGGTATCGACGTCAAGCCTGCGGTCAAGCTCAACTGCGAAGTGACCGAAGCCTTCGCCAAATGGGTGAAATACGAACTCGCGCCTTCGTCGCGCTATCGCTACTGGTCCGGCGTCAAGACCATCAAGCCGCTCGGCGGCTATTCCTGCCGCACCATGAACTCGCGCCGCGGCAACCCCATGTCGGAGCACGCCCACGGCAATGCCATCGATGTCGGCAAGTTCGTCTTGAAGAACGGCAAGGAGATCGATGTGCGCAAGAAGGGCTTCTTCGCCTTCCGCGAAAAGGGGCTGCTGAAAGCCGTGCGCACCGACAGCTGCAAATACTTCAACACGGTCCTCGGGCCGGGCAGCGATCCCTATCACAAGGATCATTTTCACTTCGACCTGCGAACCCGCAAGACCGGTTATCGCCACTGCGATTGACAGGTGCGAGCGAGCGCTTTTGCCAGCGATCAAAAAAATGGCCGGCGGGGAGCCGGCCGACGTCCGGAGAGGGGGCTCCGGACCAGAAACGATGCGTGCAAATCACGGGGCGTGCGGGCCGCGTGCCCCGCCAAACTGATTGATAAGCATCACCGTTTCGTGACAAGACGGTCCTCCCGGCCGATAATTCCGCGTTTCTTCGTCGGGGCTCAGCTGTCACGATGGAGCATGCAATGCCACCGGTCTCGGAACTGATGATGTTTGCCCTGGCGCTTGCTGCCGCCGGGGTGGTCGCTGGCCTGCTTGCGGGCCTCTTCGGCATCGGCGGCGGGGCCATCCTCGTGCCCGTCTTCTACCAGGTGTTCGGCCTGCTCGGCATCGATGATGCGGTGCGCATGCATCTGTCTGTCGGCACCTCGCTTGCCATCATCGTGCCGACCTCGGTGCGCTCGTTCCTGTCCCATTACAAACGGGGCGTCGTCGACATGGCGCTTCTGAGAAACTGGATCATCGCCGTGCCGCTCGGTGCGATCCTGGCGTCGGTGATCGCAGCATCCGTCAGCAGTGGAACGCTGCGGTTGATCTTTGCGGTGATCGCCCTTGCGGTCGCCTTTCGCATGCTGTTCAACCGGGCGAGTTGGCGGCTCGGCTCCGACCTGCCGCGCAATCCGGCGAAATGGCTCGTCGGCGTTGCGATCGGCATCCTTTCGGGGTTGATGGGTATCGGCGGCGGCGTGCTCAACAACACCTTCATGACGCTCTATGGCCGACCGATCCACCAGGCGGTCGCGACATCGGCCGGCGTCGGTGTGCTGATTTCGATCCCCGGCCTTTTCGGCTATGTGTGGGCCGGCTGGGGCATGGCCGGCTTGCCGCCATTCTCAACCGGATTCATCAACTGGATCGCGGTCGCGCTGATCATTCCGATCACCCTGCTGGTCGCACCGCTCGGCGTGCGCGCCGCGCACGCCATGAACCGGCGCCAGCTCGAGGCCGGCTTCGGCATTTTCATGGTCTTGATTGCTTTCAGGTTTTTCTACAGCCTTTACGGGTAAGGCTCTTCTCAGGCAGGCATTTTAGCGCATCCTTTTGGTTGCTTTCACGCGCATTGCCAACCTCTGCGCGTATTTTTGTCGCGCGTACCGTTGTAGTGGACTGATTCTGCTCTATGATTCTGTCGAGCCGCGATAGCCGGCCGGGCCGTAAGGTAACGCCTTTGTGTTTCCTCTGGCTCTTCAATAAGTAATACGATAATATATTACTTCGTATAACAATCATGGATTGAGTGTGGTTTTGTTCCAGGCGCACCTTTTAGGTCTCCACTCACTCCTACGCACCACGGGAGGAAGGCATGGGTACTGTTATGCGATTTCCAGGTGTGCGTGCCGACATGACGGCGCACGCCACCGATGTTTCCCGGATTCTGCGCACGCTTTCCAATCGCAACCGGCTGCTGATCGTCACGACGCTGCTCGAAGGTGAGCATTCTGTCGCGGCGCTGGAAGAGTTGCTGGGGATCCGGCAGCCGACGTTGTCGCAGCAGCTGACGGTGCTGCGCGAGGCCGGCGTCGTATCGACGCGGCGCCAGGCAAAGCAGGTCTTCTATCGCCTCAGCCATGATAAGGTCGCGCGGCTGGTCAGCACGCTTTGTCAGATCTTTTGTCGCGAAGGCCCGAAAAAATGAATGAGTATTGGAGTGCGCTTGCCGGTGGCCTGCTGATCGGGCTCTCGGCGGCGGTCTTGATGGTTGCCAACGGACGCGTGGCGGGCATCAGCGGCATCGCTGGGCGACTGCTGCAGGGCACGCAGGCCGCGACCGGCACCGTCTTCATTCTCGGGCTCGTGGCGGGCCCGGTGATCTACCGCTTTTTCTCCGGCGCATGGCCGGCCGTGACCGTCAGCGCATCCTGGCCGTTGCTGGTGATCGGCGGATTGCTGGTGGGCTTTGGTTCGCGGATGGGCTCCGGCTGCACCAGCGGCCACGGCGTCGTCGGTCTCGCCCGGTTGTCGCGCCGATCGATGGTGGCGGTCGCGACCTTCATGTTCGCGGCGATTGTCACGGTTTTTGTTCAGGGTCTGTTTCAATGAGGCGGGATATCGTCTGGCGGTTGGTGGCCACGCTTGCCTCCGGCATTCTCTTCGGCGTTGGCCTTTCGCTCTCCGGCATGCTGGATCCGGCGCCGGTGCGCGGCTTTCTCGACATTGCCGGCGACTGGAACCCGTCGCTTGCCTTCGTTCTTGGAGGGGCGGTTGCCGTCTCGGCGCTGGGCGCGCTGACTGTCAGGCGGATGCGACGCCCATTGTTCGACGACAGCTTTCACTTGCCTGAAAACCGCGTGATCGACGGGCGGCTCGTCATCGGTTCGGCCACCTTCGGCGTCGGATGGGGCCTGGTGGGGCTTTGCCCCGGTCCGGCGCTCGCCTCGTTGTCACTCGGGTTGCCGGCGACGGCGCTTTTCGTGGTTGCCATGCTTGCCGGCATGGTGCTGCACGATCGCCTGCCGAGGATCGGAGCCGGGCGGCAAGGCGCGGGCAGCGGTTCGAATGGCCTGGAAACCGGCCGATCCTCCTGACGTTGACGCTCCGTCACCCGGTTTTTTGCACGAGCCGGGCTGCAAATCCTTCTGAATCGGCCCATATAGGCGAGACCTGCCGACTTCGCTCTCCCCCCGCATCCCGGATCAGCTTCATGGCGCCCATCGTTTCCGTTTCCAATCTTTCCAAGACCTATGCCTCGGGTTTCAAGGCGCTCAAGGGCGTCAGCCTCGATATCGAGCAGGGTGAAATCCTGGCGCTGCTCGGCCCGAACGGGGCAGGCAAGACCACGCTGATCTCGATCATCTGTGGCATCGTCAACCCGACGGGCGGCACCGTGCTGGTCAACGGCCATGACGTCGTGCGCGATTTTCGCGAGACCCGGTCGATGATCGGGTTGGTGCCGCAGGAGCTGACGACCGACGCCTTCGAAACGGTCTGGAACACCGTCACGTTTTCGCGCGGCCTTCATGGCAAGAAGCCGAACCCGGCCCATATCGAAAAGGTGCTGAAGGATCTCTCCCTCTGGGACAAGAAGGACAACATGCTGCGCGAATTGTCCGGCGGCATGAAGCGGCGCGTGCTGATCGCCAAGGCGCTGTCGCACGAGCCGCGCGTGCTCTTTCTCGACGAGCCGACGGCCGGCGTCGACGTCAGCCTGCGCAAGAGCATGTGGGAGGTCGTCGAGCGGCTGCGCGCCTCTGGCGTGACGATCATTCTGACGACGCATTACATCGAAGAGGCGGAAGAGATCGCCGACCGCATCGGCGTCATCAATGGCGGCGAGATCCTGCTGGTCGAGGACAAGACGGCGTTGATGTCGAAGCTCGGACGCAAGCAGTTGCGTGTCGACCTGTCGCATCCGCTGGAGTCGATCCCCGAAACGCTGTCGTCCTACAACCTCACGCTCGAGGGGGATGGCCACTGCCTGATCTACGACTATGACACCAGCGCCGAGCGCACCGGCATCACTTCGCTCCTGGCAGCCCTTGCCGAGGCGGGCGTGCGCCTCAAGGACATTTCCACGCGACAGAGCTCGCTGGAGGACATTTTCGTCGAGATCGTGGGAGCCGGACGATGAACATCGAAGCGATCAAGTCGATCTATTTCTTCGAGATGGCGCGCACGCGGCGCACGCTTTTGCAGAGCGTGGTCTCGCCCGTGATCTCCACCTCGCTCTATTTCATCGTTTTTGGGGCGGCGATCGGCCAGCGCATCCAGGAGATCAACGGCGTCTCCTACGGCGCATTCATTACGCCGGGCCTGATCATGCTGACGCTGCTGACGCAGTGCATCGGCAACGGTTCCTTCGGCATCTATTTCCCTAAATTCACAGGCACGATCTACGAGGTGCTGTCCTCGCCGGTGTCGATGATCGAGATCGTGCTCGGCTATGTCGGAGCGGCGGCGACCAAGGGGTTGATGATCGGCACGATCATCCTGTTGACCGCTTCGTTGTTCGTCGACCTTTCGATCGCCCATCCGATCGCCATGGTGTTCTTCTTCGTGCTCACCGCCGTGTCGTTCAGCCTGTTCGGCTTCATCATCGGCATCTGGGCCAAGGATTTCGAGCAGTTGAACCTGATCCCGATGCTGGTCATCCCGCCGCTGGTCTTCCTCGGTGGCAGCTTCTATTCGATCGACATGCTGCCGCCGTTCTGGCAGGCGGTCAGCCACTTCAATCCGGTGCTCTATCTCATCAGCGGCTTCCGCTGGAGCTTCTTCGAGGTGTCTGACGTCAACCCGCTCTTCAGCGCGGCGATCATCCTGGTGTTCCTGACCATCTGCCTGTCGGTGCTGGCCTGGATCTTCCGGACCGGTTACCGCCTGCGCAACTGATCGACGCAAAACGGCCTCAGAGCGGCGCGGCACCGGTGCCATAGACCATGGCGGCGCCGAGAAGTAGCACGGCGATCAGCGCCAGAAGCAACGTCCAGACGACGTAGAGCGCGGCACTGATGGTCGATAGCCCGAGGTCCGTCCTGAACCAACGGATCTCCACGATCACGTACCAGGTGAAGGCGACAAACACGCAGGCGAGGCCAGCGATGCGTGCGGTATGGCTCTCCGTTCGGGCGAGCAGCATGCCGACGCTGAGCACGAGTGCGAACGGGGCCGCGACATAGCACTGGCTATAGAAGGGTGGCCTGAGGGTATCGCGGGTCAGCCGCGCGCCCTTGTGGCGAAGCAGCCTGACCGCCATCAGCAAGGGCAGGATGCTGAAGGAGACCGCGCGAAACATCAGCAGATTGGAGTCGCTTGCCAGCAGCGGCGGTGGCGCCCAGGGCGTCGTCTGGTTGACCAGCGCGAGCTCGACGCCGTGAGCAAGCATCAGCGTGATCAGTAGAAACAGCGGCGGGCTCAGCGTGTCGGTATATTGCTCCGACACATCGTCGGTCAGCTCCATGTCGGCATAGCGCATCATCGCCTGCGGCTGCCTGAGCGTCCGCCACATCGTCAGCGGATAAAACAGCAGCCATGACACCAGTTCATAGAGAAGCTCTTCGATCGACTTCAGCAGTCGCATGAAATCCATGAGCGAAACCTTGCGTGATGGGCCGCGGACATCTGTTGCCCACGCACCATGCACGAAGATGCGCCCGTCGCAATGGCGATCAGTCGCGCAGGCGAAGCTCGTCGGTGCGCATCTGCAGGAATTCAAGCGTGGACAGGAAGCTCATGCCAAGCAGGCTCTGGTCGAGCTTGCCTTCGGCGGCGACCGTTGCGCGGATGTCGCGGCGCACGATCGGGCCGACGGCAACTTCGGACAGCAGGACGGGTGCTGCCATCGCCTGGCCATTGGCAGTCATCACCGTCACGGTGTAGCTGAGATTGGCCGGGTCGAGGCCGATCCGCTCTGCATCCTCGTAGGTCAGCGCAATGCTGCTGGCGCCGGTGTCGACCAGCATGTTGATCTCCTTGCCGTCGACCGTTGCATTGGTCTCGAAATGGCCGTTGATCATCTTCTGCAGCACCACCTCCTGGCGGCCTTCGCTGTCGGTGATGACGGTGGCGCGGCCGGGCAGGAGACCGGAGAGCACCCGGTTGCCGAACCCCTCCAGCTCGAAGCGGTAGACATAGGCCGAGACGAGGGCGAGCACGATCAGGAGCCAGATCGCCGCCTGCCTTGCACCTTCGCCGAAACGGCGGCGGCTTTGCCAGATGCCGGCGCTCAGCAGCGTGGCGATCGCGCCGAGCGAGACGAGCTGGCCGAAATCGTCATTCGGCAGTCCGAAGGTGCGGCCGGCATCGTGGTTGACGATGAGCAGCAGCAGGCCAATCGCCAGGATGGAAAGCAGAATAAGAAGCCGTGTCATGCGTCGCCGCGTTCCCTGGCCATGCGCGTGCGGCGCGTTTCGCGGCGTGGCTTGCGCTCCATCGTCTCGAGCCTTGCCGGCAGGGCCAGCATGATCGCCCGGCGCTCGGCGTCGGTGTATTGCGACCAGGCGCCGACCTCGTTGCGGGTGCGTCCGCAACCGAAGCAGTAGCCGGTCTTGTCATCGATGGAACAGATGAGAATGCAGGGAGTTTCCATGGTCCTGAACTGAAGGTCCCGGGTTGCGGCGGGGCGGCCGGCGTTGTTTCGACTGATTATATCGGCTTTTCAAACGGTCAGTGCAAGGGCGCCGAGAACGGCGATCTCCGTCAGTTGCTGGGTCGCGCCGATGGTGTCGCCGGTGTGGCCACCGATCTTGCGTGTGGCGAGACGGCCGAAGGCCGCAACGGTGACGATGAACGCGACAAGCGACAGAATGAGGGCGGTGGCCGGCGCCTTGGCGAAGTAGAAGAGCAGCATGGCCGAGAGCACGCCGGAGGCCAGCGCAAAGGACGTGGCTGCCGGATCCGGTGTGCCGGCCGAGGCGGCGACACCGTCACGGCGCGCCGGCGGCAGCCGCGACCAGTGCCAGACCATGGCCGCACGGCTGAGGGCCGCGACGGCAAGGAGCATCAGCCCGGCGCCCGACGGCGTGAACAGCGGCAGGAAAGACGCGAGCGCCGACACCCTGAGGCCGAAGGACAGGATCAGCGCGACTGCGCCATAGGAGCCGATGCTGCTGTCCTTCATGATCAGCAGTGCCGCATCGCGGTCGCGCCCACCGCCAAACCCGTCGGCGGTATCGCCAAGCCCGTCCTCGTGCAGGCAGCCTGTGACCAGCGCCTGGACGGCAACGACCAGGAAGGCGGTGAAGAGGGAGCTCACCTGAAACGCCATCAGCACGGATGCGATGGCGGCTGCGGGCAGGGCGATCATGAGGCCGGCCAGCGGAAATGCCCGGACGGCCCGGTTCAACCGGCCGTCATAGTTGACGAAATGCCGCTGCGGCATGTGGATGCGACTGAGGAAGGCGACGGAACGCGCGAGATCGTCACAAAAATCGCGAAGATATGTCATCGCCCGTCTCCCATGGCAGGCGCGCCGAATCGACACCTGTTTGCCGGATCATGCTCCGGCGACGCGGATTGGCGCAAATGTCGTTGCCCGAAATTTCCGTGGCCTCTATGAGGAGCGTGGATTGTACTTTTCGATATGCAAGGATTCTTCTCCATGAGCGCCAGCGGCCTGCCGTTTGATGATTTCCGCGAATTGCTGCGCAACCTGCCAGGCCCGAACTCGGCCGCCCTGGTTGCCGCGCGCGATCGCGATGCGCAGCTGACAAAGCCGCCGGGGGCGCTCGGGCGCCTCGAGGAGATCGCCTTCTGGCTTGCGGCCTGGACCGGCAAGCCGCCGGCGGTCAACCGGCCACTGGTCGCGATCTTTGCCGGCAACCACGGGGTTACCCGCCAGGGCGTCACGCCGTTCCCGGCGTCCGTGACGGCGCAGATGGTCGAGAATTTCGCCGCAGGCGGTGCTGCGATCAACCAGATCTGCGTCAGCCACGATCTCGGCCTGAAGGTGTTTGACCTGGCGCTCGACTATCCGACCGGCGACATCACCGAGGAAGCCGCCCTTTCCGAGCGCGATTGCGCAGCGACGATGGCCTTCGGCATGGAAGCGGTTGCCGGCGGCACCGACCTGCTGTGCATCGGCGAGATGGGCATCGGCAACACGACGATTGCGGCCGCGATCAATCTCGGCCTTTACGGCGGCACCGCCGAAGAGTGGGTGGGGCCCGGCACGGGTTCGCAAGGCGAGGTGCTGAAGCGCAAGATCGCCGCCGTCGAAAAGGCCGTCGCACTTCACAAGAACCATCTGTCCGATCCGCTGGAGCTGATGCGCCGGCTGGGCGGCCGCGAAATCGCCGCCATGGCCGGTGCCATTCTTGCCGCCCGCATGCAGCAGGTCCCCGTCATCCTCGACGGCTACGTGGCGACCGCTGCGGGCGCAATCCTCAAGGCCGCCAATCCGTCTGCGCTCGACCACTGCCTGATCGGCCATGTCTCGGGCGAACCGGGGCATATGCGGGCGATCGAGAAACTCGGCAAGACGCCCTTGCTGGCGCTCGGCATGCGCCTTGGCGAAGGCACCGGTGCTGCCCTTGCCGCAGGGATCGTCAAGGCCGCAGCCGCTTGCCATGGCGGCATGGCCACGTTCGCGCAGGCGGGCGTCAGCAACAAGAACTGAACGAGAAACGGCGGGCCTTCGAACGAGGGCCCGCCATTTGCTGTCGACCGGCTGTCGCCGAAGCGATGCCAGGCGATGTCGGGCCTTGCTGGCCGTATCCTTCTCGCCTATCCAGAGTGCCGATGCACGCCGCGCACACCTGCCGGCGCACACTGCAACCGAGACCGCCTTGCATTCGCCTCAATGACGATGTCGAAGCAGCGCAGTTTTACAGCCAGTCGAGATGAAATGGACGCCAACAACACCACGCCCCGCCGCGGCCAGACCGGTCCGGTCGAAAAGCAGACCGGGATCCGCCATCTGTTCGCTGCCGCCAGCTATTCGCTCGGCGGCGCCAAGCGGTTGATCGGCGAGGCCGCGTTCCGGCACGAACTGATCGCCTTTGCGGTGGTCATCGTCGCGTTCGTGATCGCCGGCGCCACCTTCTTCCAGTATGTCGCGATGGCGATCCTGTTCCTGCTGATGATGGCATTCGAGGCCATCAACACGGCGATCGAGGAGATTGTCGACCGTGTGTCGCCCGAGATTTCCGAGATGGGCAAGAACGCCAAGGACCTGGGCTCGTTCGCCTGCCTCTGCCTGATCGTCGCCAATGCCGTCTATGCCGGCTATGTGGTGGTGTTCGTCGGCTTCTTCGGCTGATCGGCTCAGCCGGCCGGCCTTGCCCGATAGAGCACGTGCGGGCGAAGCGCGTTGCCTTCGGGCACCGTGACGTCGTCGAAATCCTCGGCCGGATCGCGCTTCATCCCTAGCTTCTCCATCAGCGCCCGTGAAGGATGGTTGACGCGCGAGGTGTAGCCGATCACTTCGGTGAGCCCAAGCGCTGCCCAGGCGTGCCGCAGGCAGGCGTCGGCCGCCTCGAGCGCATAGCCGTAGCGCCAGTAGGGGCTCCCGAGGATCCAGCCTATCTCGACATGTGGGCCACCGGAAATCTCCTCGCCGGCGATGGAAAGTCCGAGGCCACCGATGAGCGCGGCATCGGCCTTGCGCTCAAGTGCCATGAAGGCAAAGCCGTGTTTTTCCAGGTGGGCATCGCACTCGGCGATGACGTCGGCGGTCTCCGCCGCTGTAAGGACGGACGGATAATAGAAGCGGCGGACATCAGGATCGGCATTGATCAAGGCAAAGGGCGCGAGGTCACGATCTTGCCAGGGCCGCAGCCGCAGGCGTTCGGTCTCGATGCGCATGGATCAGGCGAAGCTCTTGCGACGGCGGGCAGGGGCGGGCACGTCTTCGACGGCCGGCAGGCTTTCCAGCACGCGCCGCGCCGGCAGGATGGCGATCGCTTCGGTGCCTTCGCGCAGCTTCGACCGCAGGATGAACTCGCCGTTGTGCTTGGCCAGGATCGCCTGGACGATCGGCAGGCCGAGGCCGGTGCCCTGTTCGGCGCTCTTGATGGCGATGGAGCCCTGGCCGAAGGCCGAAAGCACGATCGGGATTTCCTCTTCGGGAATGCCCGGACCGTTGTCCTTGATAGAGAGATACTGTCCGCCGCCCGCGGTCCAGCCGACCTTGACGGTGATCTCGCCGCCGGAGCTGGTGAATTTCACCGCATTCGACAAGAGGTTCAGGATGACCTGGCGCATGGCCTTTTCATCGACCCAGACGCTCGGCATGCCCTGCTCGAACTGCGCGTGAATGCCGATCGTCTTGGCACGGGCGCGAAGCTGCACCATGCCGATGCAGTCGTCGGCGATGTCGACAAGGCTGACAGCCTCTTCGTTGAGGTCGTAGCGGCCGGCCTCGATGCGAGAGAGGTCGAGGATCTCGTTGATCAGGTTGAGCAGATGTTCGCCCGAGCGGTGGATGTCGCTGGTGTATTCCTTGTAGGTCGGGTTGTTGAGCGGCCCGAGAACTTCGGTCGACATCACCTCGGAGAACCCGAGGATGGCGTTGAGCGGCGTGCGCAGTTCGTGCGACATCGAGGCGAGGAAGCGCGACTTGGCGAGGTTGGCTTCCTCGGCGCGGCGCCGTGCCTCATCCGACATCGATTTTGCCACTTCGAGCTCGGCGATCAGGTCGTCCTTTTCCGATTGCATCGACAGGATGTGGACATTGGCCCGGTTCATGCGGTCGGTCATGAAGACGAGGAACAGCAGCGCCAGCGCGATCACGCCTGTCAGCCCCATATGCACCGGATCGCCCGTGGTGATGGACGAGAAGGCGAGGCCGGCAACGACGGGCAGGAAGGTGTAGAGCAAGGCATTGCGCAGCAGGAAGGTGCCCATGGCGGTCGCAGCCAGCGCAATCAGCAGACCCGTTCCTTCAAAGAAACCATAGCGAACGCCGCCGCATGCGGTGCAGTCCTGCGTCACGAAGGTTGCCCAGCAAATGCCCATCAGCAGCTGGCCGATCAGGAAGCGGCGGCGCCAGACCGGCACTCTGTCGGCGGCAATATCCTGCTTTTGGGCCTTGCGGGCCAGAAAGACGGTGACGGCGTGAGCGGACAACGTCATCACCGCCCAGATGACGATGCTCAGGTCGCCAGAAAGGTAGATGCCGACAGCGGTAATGAAGGCGACGATGATCGGCATGGCAATGGCGCCATGCAAGGCTGAGCCGATATAGAGATTGAGCATTTCGCGTTCGAAGCCGGACGGAGCCGACGAACCGGTTTGCAGCCGTTCTCGCGTCGCGCGCACGGTCTTCGAAACAGCCTTGTTTCGATGGCTTCGCGACTTGTCGACAATAATCTTATCAGTCGATGTGCTGACGGCGATACTCATGCTCATATATGCAACGGTTAAGGCTGGTTGCACTGTAGTCAGCAATCCTTAAGAAGTTGCTGCTCGCGTGAAGGATTCGAGAACCATTGTGGCGCGATCGTGATTTGCGGCCGCCGGGCGGCGCGGCAAACAAGAGGGTGCTTTGAGCTTGAGATCGGGCAGATCCAGACATCGGTTTACAGGTGGGGGGCGCGGGATGAAGGATCTCGCGCCTGCCGGACGGTTGGGGACCGTCGGCGGCTGGATCCTGTTTCTCATGCTGTGCGTCGGCGCCTATTTTGCCTCGCAACTGCCGGGCCCGGAGCGTGCCGTGACCGGCGAGGTCTCCGGGACGGCAACCGCCAGTGACGGCGACAGCCTGCGCCTTGGCGGTCGGCGGATACGGCTTGAAGGTATCGATGCGCCGGAGTTCGGCCAGACCTGCACACGCAACGGCGCAGAATGGGACTGCGGGACGGACGCGCGCCAGCGGTTGCGGGGGATGGTGGCGAGCGGAAAGACGCAATGTCGCCTCCATGGCCGCGACAAATATGGCCGCGATCTCGGCACCTGTGAAACTGACGGGCGGGACATCGGGCGGGAAATGGTGGCGAGCGGCTATGCTGTGAGCTACGGCCGCTACCAGAAGGAGGAGGCGGAGGCGGAAAGCCGGAACGTCGGTCTCTGGGCAGGCGACTTCATCCGGCCCCAGGCCTGGCGTCGCACCAACGGACATGCGGACGAGGCGCCGCATGTCGTCGACGGCTGGCTCGATGCCATCCGGCTCTGGCTGTTCGAAGGGCTCTCGGCGCTGTTTGCGAGGATCGGCGATGCATGACGACGAGAACGATCTCGGACCTCTTCGCGCCGCTATTGCCGCCTGTCGCGTCTGTCGCGACGAGCCGGCGCGTGGGCCGGAAGATCGCCTGCCGCACGAGCCGCGGCCGGTGTTGGTCATGTCGAGGTCGGCGCGGGTGCTGCTCGCGGGCCAGGCGCCGGGCCTCAGGGTTCATGAGAGCGGACTGCCCTTCAACGACGCCTCCGGCGACCGGCTCAGGCAATGGCTCGCCGTCGACCGCGCGACGTTCTACAACCGCGACAAGCTGGCAATCGCGCCGATGGGGTTCTGCTTTCCCGGCTACGACGCGCATGGCAGCGACCTGCCGCCACGCCGCGAGTGCGCGCCCCTGTGGCGCGCGCAGGTGATGGCGGCGATGCCGCAGGTGGAACTGGTGCTGGCGATCGGCCACTATGCGCAGCGCTGGCATATCGGACCGGACTGTCCGAAATCCATGACCGAGACCGTTTCAGGCTGGCGGCGTTACGCCCTGCGCAACGCCGTGCCCGCCATCCTTCCCCTGCCGCATCCGAGTTGGCGCAATACCGGCTGGTTGAAGCGCAATCCGTGGTTCGAAGCGGACGTCCTGCCGTTTCTACGCGAGCGGATCAGCCTGTTGATCGCCTGAAAAAATATTCTTTATCTTTGCTGATTTCGCGCTATAGAAAGAAAAATAATTCGAGAGGGACATCATGGATCGTCTAGACCGCAAAATCCTGCGCCTGTTGCAGGAGGATTCCACCCTGGCCGTTGCCGACCTTGCCAAGAAGGTTGGCCTGTCGACCACGCCTTGCTGGCGGCGTATCCAGAAGATGGAAGAGGATGGCGTCATCCGTCGGCGCGTGGCCCTTCTCGACCCGGTGAAGATCAATACCAAGGTGACCGTGTTCGTGTCGATCCGCACCAACACGCATTCGATCGAATGGCTGCGCCGCTTTTCCGAAGTGGTCGGCGAGTTCCCTGAGGTCGTCGAGTTCTACCGCATGAGCGGCGACGTCGATTACCTCTTGCGCGTCGTCGTGCCTGATATCGCCGCCTATGACGCCTTCTACAAGCGGATGATCGCCAAGATCGAGATTCGCGACGTTTCCTCGGCTTTCGCCATGGAGCAGATCAAGTACACGACCGAGCTGCCGCTCGACTACATGATGATCGACCAGGCGAAATCCAGCGAGGATTGAGACCTGACGAAGGGCGGCGCTGGCCATTCCCCGCGCTGCCCGTCGTCCGGAGATTTGGACACCGGACATTCGATCAGCGGGTCGCAACACGCCATTGCGTGGCGTTCAGGCCTTCACATCATCCGGGCCTGGCGCCATGAGCCCGAGCTTCTCCGACACTTTTGGTCCGCTTAACTCACGCACGGCATCCTTGCCGATCCATCTGGCCGTTCGGTCGGTGCTGCGGCCAAGCTTTTCGGCAAGTGCAAGCGCCGGGCCGTGACAGGTGAAATTGCGCTTGCCGATCTGGCGCAGCGCCCAGTTGACGGCCTTCTTGACGAAGTTGCGCTCGTCTTCGGCATGCCGCTCGATCAGCGGCAGCCAGGCAAGCAGGCTCGCGTCCGGTTCCTTCTTCAAGTGCACGGCGGCCATCGCCATCATCGAAAAGGCGAGGCGGCGTACGAATTGCCGGTCGTCCTCTGCAAAATTCGGGATCAGTGCCTGTTCGAAACGGGCAGTGACGAAGAGGTCGGCGACGGTGTCGACGATCTCCCAGGAATTGCAGTCATCCGCCCAACGCCGTGCCTCGTCGAGCGTCAGGGCCTTGGGGTCGGCGGTGAAGGCGGCAAGGATGCGTGCCTCTCTGATATCGGACTGCCAGAGATCGAGCGCACGGGCATGACCGGTCTTCACCTGCCGCGCGATCCCGTGCAGCGCGACATTGGAAAGGCCGAGCGCCGTTTCGGTGTCGATGCCGAACCGCGCCATGCCGGCAAGACTGTCCTGCGAGCGCTGAGCTCGCAGGTGCGCAATGATGTCTTCGGCACTCGAGGTCGGCGAGAGCGTCATTTTTCCAGTCGGGCCAGCAGCGAGGACGTGTCCCAGCGGTTGCCGCCCATGGCCTGAACGTCGCCGTAGAACTGGTCGACCAGGGCTGTGACCGGCAGCTTGGCGCCGTTGCGGCGGGCTTCCGAAAGCACGATGTCCAGATCCTTGCGCATCCAGTCGACGGCGAAGCCGAAATCGTATTTGCCGGCATTCATCGTCTTGTGGCGGTTTTCCATCTGCCAGGAGCCGGCAGCCCCCTTGGAGATGACATCGACGACCTTCTCGATGTCGAGACCGGCCTTCTTGCCGAAATGGATGCCTTCGGCCAGCCCCTGGACGAGGCCGGCAATGCAGATCTGGTTGATCATCTTGGTGATCTGGCCGGCACCGGCCGGGCCCATCAGTCCGACCATGCGGGCAAAGGCGTCGATCACCGGCTTGGCGCGTTCGAAGGCGGGTTCGTCGCCGCCGCACATCACCGTCAGAACGCCGTTTTCAGCGCCGGCCTGGCCGCCGGAGACGGGCGCATCGACGAAGTGGGCGCCGCGAGCCTTTGCGGCCTCGTAAAGTTCCCGGGCGACTTCTGCGGAGGCCGTGGTGTTGTCGATGAAGATGGCATCGGCCTTCAGGGTCTCGAAGGCGCCGTCCTTGCCTGTGGTGACCGAGCGCAGGTCATCGTCGTTGCCGACGCAGGCAAAGACGAAATCGGCGCCATCGGCAGCTTCCGCCGGTGTGCGGACAGCGCGGCCGCCGAACTCGGCAGCCCATTTTTCGGCCTTCGCGAAGGTGCGGTTGTAGACGGTCAGTTCGTGTCCGCCGCGGACCTTGAGGTGGCCGGCCATGGGATAACCCATGACGCCGAGACCGATGAATGCGACCTTTGCCATATTCAGAATGCTCCCATTGCTTTGGCTCTGGTGTAACTGATGGCGGGCGCACGGAAAAGAGCGAAGGGAGCATCGTTCGATGCTCCCTTGGAATGATGATGTGTCGGCCCGATCAGGGCTTGAAGCGGGCGATCACCAGGTGGCCGGCGATGGGTTCGCCTTCTTCCATGCGAACGGTGATGTCGCCGACTTCGATCACTTCGAAACCGGTCGCCGTCAGGCGTTCGCGCAGGTAGGCCTCGGCATGGGCGAAGCGCTGGTGCGGCCCGACCATGAACGGACGGCCGGCGAATGTCTCGGCCGGCAGGGTTTCGCTCGAAAAGATGAACAGGCCGCCCGGCACGAGATTGTCGACGGCGCCGAAGAACAGCGCTTCGAGCGCGCCCATATAGGGCAGAACGTCGGTCGCGACGACGAGATCGAAGGGCTCGTCGTCGTTGTCGTCCAGGAAATCGATGGCTTCGGCCACGTAGAGGGTCTCGTAGAGATCCTTCTCGTGAGCGATCTCGACCATGTTTTCGGAGAGGTCGATGCCGGTGATGTCTTCGGCCATGTCGCGCAATGCGCCGCCGGTCAGGCCCGTGCCGCAGCCAAGGTCGAGCACGCGGTTGAAGGGCCCGAGTTCGAGTGCCTGCAGGCGCTGGCGCACCAGAAGCGGCACGCAATAGCCGAGTTGCTCGACGAGCACGTTGTCGAAGACGTCTGCATGCTGGTCGAAAAGCGTGGCGACATAGGCATCCGGCGCCTTTACCGGCGTCTCGCCGCGGCCCATCGAGGCGAGACGAACGGAGGCGCCGCCGTGATCCTCGGGATCGAGTGCCAGCACTTCGGCATAGGCCTCGGCTGCGGCATCGAAATTGCCGGATTTTTCCAGTGAAAGGGCGCGGTTGTAGGCTTCCGCCAGCGCTTCTTCGTCGATGATCGTGGTGTTCTGGGTCATGCCCGCTTCTTACGTCCGAAGCCTGTCTTTGGCAATGCGCGACATCTTTATGCCGCCGGCACCCGCTGCCGACAGATAAAAAACGGCAGCGCGCGACGTTGACGGGATTTATCCAGGCCGGGAAAGGGTTCATGATCGCAACAACAAGAAAAGACGGAGGAAATGCCGATGGCCGCCGAACTCAGTCCGTTGCTTGTCGGGGCGGAAATCAAGGAGGCGAAGGGGCCGCCCTTGCCCCAGACGTCGCAGGAGCAGATCAACGCCGTCGTGCACTATTATCGCGGCGAAATGGGGCGCATGGCCGGCTGGCGCGATCGCATCGACCGCACATCGAACTGGGCAATCACGGTTGTCGCGGCGCTTTTGTCGGTGTCGCTGTCGACGCCGTCCTCCCATCACGGCGTGCTCCTGTTTGCCATGCTGCTGATCACGCTGCTGCTCTTGATCGAGGCCCGGCGTTACCGCTTCTTCGACGTCTATCGCGCCCGGGTGCGTCAGCTTGAGCGCGGGTATTTCGCCCAGATCCTGGCGCCGGATGGCGCGCCGAACCTCAACTGGGCCGCCTCGATCGCCAAGAGCCTGCGCAAGCCGGCCTTCCTGATGAGCTATCGCGAGGCGGTGTGCCGCCGGCTGCAGCGCAATTACTGCTGGATGTATCTGATCCTGCTGCTCGCCTGGGCGCTGAAGATCTCATCGCCGAAACTGTCGACCAACGGCGAGCCGTTCGGCCACGTGCGTTCCTGGGCCGACGTCACCCAGAACGCGGCGCTCGGCCCTTTGCCCGGCTGGCCCGTGATCCTGGTGGTGGTGCTGTTCTACGCGGTGGTCCTCTACGGCTCGCTGCACAAGGAGCCGGGCGAGGGCGAGCTTGCCCATGGCGAGGTACACGTCTGAGCGACAGGCGGCTGCAAAGGATGTGTGCATTTGTGGCTGCGTTCAGAATTTGTCGTTTGAGATTGCCGCGGGCGACTGCTTCTATCCGGCCATCAGGAGCCTAACAGGAGAACAGCATGGCTGGCGAAAAAGTAGCGGTAATCACGGCGGGCGGATCGGGCATGGGGGCGGTCGCCGCACGGCGGATGGCGGCGGAAGGCTATCGCGTCGCGATCCTGTCGTCCTCGGGCAAGGGCGAAGCGCTGGCGAGCGAACTCGGCGGTCTTGGCGTCACCGGTTCCAACCAGTCCAACGACGATCTGAAGCGTCTGGTCGACAAGGCCTATGACACCTGGGGCAGGGTCGACGCGCTGATCAACTCCGCCGGCCATGGCCCGCGCGCGCCGGTGCTGGAACTGACCGATGAGGATTGGCACAAGGGGATGGAGGTCTATTTCCTCAACGCCGTTCGCCCGGCGCGGCTGGTGACGCCGATCATGCGCGAGCAGAAGTCCGGCAGCATCGTCAACATCTCGACCTATGCGGCCTTCGAACCCGATCCGCTGTTTCCGACATCGGGCGTCTTCCGTTCGGGGCTTGCCGCCTTCACCAAGCTGTTTTCGGACCAGTATGCGGTCGACAACATCCGCATGAACAACGTGCTTCCCGGCTTCATCGACAGCCTGCCGGAGACGGAAGAGCGGCGCAATCGCATCCCGATGAAGCGTTACGGCACGTCGGAAGAGGTGGCGGAACTGATCGCGCTTCTGGCAACCGACCGCGGCGCCTACATTACCGGCCAGAACATCCGCATCGACGGCGGCATTACCCGATCGGTCTGATCCGGCTGTCCTTGGCCGCACGTTGCGCGGGGCGGGTTCAGTGCAAGATGAACTCGCCCTTCAGCGCCCGCCACTCGGTGGCCGATATCAGCTTGCGATGCACGTAGCGCACCGAGTGCAGGGGGCCGTCGAGCTTTTCCTGCCAGAATTTCAGGAAACCGCGCATCTCCGGAAAGTCCGGGGCGATGTCGTAGTGCTGCCAGATATAGGTCTGCAGGAATGTCGGGTGATCCGGCATGCGGTAGAGGATCTGGGCCGTGGTCATCCCGTAACCCTTCAGCTGCAGTTCCATTTCGTTCGTCATAGTAACCTCACTTCTCGCAAAGGTTGGTCTCTATGATGAAACGCTTGATTTATTAATCAAGTTCTAATATTTGTCTCGATCTGAAACTTTAGGCGTAATAACAATGGCTTGGCAGCACTCGATGAAGAGTGCTGCCAAGCCATTTGATTGTAATATGTCTGTTAGAGCTTCGGGCCTCTAGCGCTTCAGATGGCGCGTCAGCCGGTTCTCGAGCCAGGCCCAGATGTTGCGCAGCAACTCCACCATGATGAGGTAGAGGATCGCCGCCCAGACATACATCTGGTAGTCGAAGGTGCGCGAGAAGGCGCGGCGCGTTTCGCCCATCAGGTCGAAGACCGTGACGATCGCAACGATGGCCGAGCCCTTGATCATCAGGATGATCTCGTTGCCGTAGGGCCGCAGCGCCACGATCATCGCCTGCGGCAGAATGATCTTGTAGAAGGCGATACGGTCCGGCAGGCCAAGGGCGGCAGCCCCTTCGCGCTGGCCACGCGGCACGCTCTCGATCGCGCCGCGCAGGATTTCGGCCTGGTAGGCGGCGGTGTTGAGCGTGAAGGTGAAGAGCGCGCAGTTCCAGGCTTCGCGGAAGAACCACCAGAGACCGATGGATTCGAGCTCGGGCCGGAAGCTGCCGAGGCCGTAGTAGATCAGGAACAGCTGTGCGATCAGCGGCGTACCGCGGAAGAAGTAGACATAGGCATAGGCAAGCCAGGACCAGATCTTGTTCTTCGACATGCGACCGAGCGCGACCGGCAGCGAAAGAATGGCGCCGAGCACGACCGAGCAGGCGACCAGCGTCAGGGTGACGCCGAGGCCCGACAGGAAGCTCGGGCCGTATTTGGCGAACTTTGCCGGATCCCAGCCGTTGACGACGGTCAGGAATATGCCGACGGCGAGCGCCAGCCAGATGCCGAGCGAAACGCTGCCCACAAAGCGGGCGAGGCTGTAGGGCTTGGGCGGAACCGGTGGCGGCGCCTGTGGCGGGATCATGGTTTCGACGAAGCTCATCGGCCCATCTCCGCGCGCTTGGTCCAGCGCTCAAGGTTGGAGAAGACGATCGATGAAACCATCGCCAGCATCAGGAAGAGAATGCAGGCAAGGCTGAAGAATTCGAAGGCCTGCTTGGTGACGCGGGCGGCAATGCCGGTCTGGCGAAGAATATCGGGCAGGCCGACGACGGAGACGAGGGCGGTATCCTTCAGCAGTGCCATCCAGAGATTGCCGAGGCCCGGCAATGCGATGCGCACCAGTTGCGGCAGGATGATCAGCCGCATGGTGCGACCGCGATGGAGCCCGAGGGCCGCGCCCGCTTCATACTGGCCGTGCGGAATGGCTTTGAAGGCAGACAGCAGGACTTCCGAGCAGTAGGCCGAAAACACCACGCCAAGCGCAATCATGCCGGCGAAAAAGGCGTTGATCTCGACAGGGCCCTCATATCCGAACGATGCCAGCAACTGCTGCACCAGGATCTGCAGGCCATAATAGACGATGAACAGCGTCAGCAGTTCCGGCAGGCCACGAAAGATGGTCGTGTAGATGTTCGAGGCGAGGCGCACTGTGCGCTCTTCGGACTGTTTGCCGAGCGCGATGAAGAAGCCGATCAGAAGGCCGACCGGCAAGGTCGCAAGGGCGAGGCTTGCGGTAACGACGAAGCCGTAGGCAAGTTCGTCGCCCCATCCGGTATCGCCGCAGGCGAGGAGCGTGCCAGATGCGAGCCAGCGAAAGACGCCGACGGGGCCGCACAATGGATCCACGATGGAGCCGATCCAGGCCAGGATCGAATAGAAGCCGGCAAATAACCCGCTCATGTCAGAGAATTCCCCTTTGCGCTGTTTTTATGCATATGGATCGCGCTTATGTTTTAGGTTCTTGTCAAACAAAAACGGCGGAAGGGCAAGCCATCCGCCGTTGCATTTTTTTCATCAACCAACGTTTTTCCGGCATGATTCACTAGCAAAACCGGCCGGAAGCCGTCGATCAGCTGCCATAAACGTCAAAGGCGAAGTACTTTTCGTTGATTTTCTTGTACTCGCCGTTGGCGCGGATGGCTTCGATCGCCTTGTTGAACTTCTCGCGCAGCGCGTCGTCGCCCTTGCGCACGGCAATGCCGGCGCCTTCGCCGTTGATGACGGGATCGACCGGCAGCGTGCCGAGAAGCTTGCAGCAGGCGCCGTCGGCCGACTTCAGCCATTCCGAAAGCACGACGACGTCGTCGATGACGGCATCGATGCGGCCGTTGACGATGTCGAGCTTGTACTCTTCAGAGGTCGGGTAGAGCTTGATGTCGGCACCCTTCATATGCGCTTCGGCATAGTTGGAGTGGGTGGTCGAGCCCTGCGCGCCGAGCGACTTGCCGGCAAGTGCTGCCTCGGTCGCTTCGGTGATCGGCGAATCCTTCGGCACGACGATCGCTGGCGGCGTGTTGTAGTACTTGTTGGTGAAGTCGACCTTTTCCTTGCGCTCGGCGGTGATCGACATCGACGCGATGATGGCGTCGAATTTCTTGGCGATCAGCGCCGGAATGATGCCGTCCCAGTCCTGCGTCACGAACGTGCATTCGACCTTCATCTCGACGCAAAGGGCCTTTGCGATGTCGATGTCGAAGCCGGTGAGGGTGCCGTCCGATTCGAGATTGTTGAAGGGCGGGTAGGCGCCTTCGGTGCCGATAACGACCTTTTCGCCATCTGCCATGGCGGTGCCTGCCATGAGCACGAAAACGGCAGCCGATGCGGCGGCTGCCAGCCGTCTGGAAATACGCATGATAGTCCTCTCTGTTGGCCGACATCCGGTATTTTGTTCTTCGCGGATGCCTATCTTGACCGGGGCGCTTGCCACCGGTTGTGCCGATATTCGTACTGTTTCCCCGCAAAAATCAACTGGAAAGCGACGGTGCCCACCGGGAAAAGGAATTCGACCGGTGATTGCATCGCGCGCGGTGGCAGCGAACATGAACGGGGCGTTCAGCGGCGGTTAATCTTGCTTTCGCTAGCCCTATTACGGGAACCGATCAGCGGTTCGGGCGTTGCGTTGCCGGCTCCTGTGGAGTGCAACACAAAAAAGCCGGAACCTTGGATCAAGGCCCTTGAGAATTCACGCCTGTCTCCTGTTGCCGAAGCGGCTGTCCGGTGGGAAACAGAGGCAGGCCAGGGACCTCCCAGGACGAGGAAGGAAGATAATGTCGATTCGATCCAGACTATTCGCAACCGTGGCGCTGCCGGTGCTCTCGGTGTCGCTTGCGGTGCAACCAGCCCTTGCCGACAGCCTGATGAAGCCGTTCGAGGTGGCCCAGGAAGGGAGCGGCCAGCCTACGGATGAACAGCTTCTGCTGCAGCAGCGCCAGGCCGAAGAGCAGCAGCGCGCAGCCGAGGAGCAACAGCGGGCCGCCGAAGAGCAGCAGCGCGCGGCCGAAGCCGAAGCGCAGCGCCAGCAGCAGGAACAGCAGGCGGCCGAACAGCAGAGGGCCGCCGAAGAAGAGGCTGCCCGCCAGGCGGCCGAACAACAGCGCGCAGCCGAGGAAGACGCTGCCCGCCAGGCGGCCGAGCAGGAAAAGGCTGCGGAAGCCCAGCGCGCCGCGGACGAGGAAGCTGCGCGCCAGGCAGCCGAACAGCAGAAGGCTGCCGAAGAGGAAGCCGCCCGCCAGGCGGCCGAGCAGGAAAAGGCAGCCGAGGCGCAGAAGGCCGCCGAGGAAGAGGCAGCCCGTCAGGCCGCCGAACAGGAAAAAGCGGCCGAAGCGCAAAAGGCTGCGGAAGACGAGGCAGCACGCCAGGCCGCCGAACAGGAGAAGGCCGCGGAAGCTCAGAAGGCTGCCGAAAGCGAAGCTGAGCAGAAGGCAGCCGACGAACAGAAGGCCTCCGACGAGCAGAAGGCTGCTGACGAGCAGAAGGCTGCCGAAGACGAAGCAGCGCGCCTGGCTGCCGAACAGCAGAAGGCTGCAGAAGCAGAAGCAGCACGCTTGGCCGAGGAGGCCAAGAAGGCCCAGCAGGGCGAGGCCACTGGCGAGCAGCCGGCAGCAGAGGGCCAGAACGCTGGTGAGCAACCGCCAGTGACCGAAGAGCAGAAGGCTGGCGAACAGCCGCCCGCGAGCGATGGCCAGAACGCCGGCGAAGCCGTCGTGCCCGCCGTCGAGCCGCAGACCGAGCCGCAGACGGGCGAAGGCCAGCCGGTTCCGGGCGTCGAGCAGCCGGCAACGGCCGAACAGCAGCCTCAGGTCCAGCCGGTCCCCGAAGTGGTCGATACCCGCACCGAGGAAGAAAAGCAGAAGATTGCCGAAGACCCGGCCGCATCCGACGAAACGGTCGTGCTCCCGGTTGAAAACGGTGCGGCCGTTCTCGACAGCGACAAGGACGCCGACAATTCAGGCGGCAACAAGTCGCGCGAAGATCGCCAGAAGCAGCGTGAAGAGCTGCGCGCGCAGGAAGAGGCCGCTCCGGCGCCGACCGACGATGCATCCGCACAGGTGCAACTGCCGGCCGAACTCCAGGCCGAGCTGCCGCAGAAGATAGAGGCGAACCTGACCGAAAAGGGCACGCGCGTCGAGGAAGTTCCGGTGTTTGCGGTTCCGGAGACGACCAACATCGTCAACAACACCGTCATCAACAACACGGTGATCAACAACAATACTGTCGTGAACAACAACACGGTGGTCAACAACGTCACGAACAACATCACCGATGTGAGGGTGGTGCAGGAGATCGACAACCGCGTCATCCTCGGCGTCGGCGATCAGATCTTCGTGCGCGGCGACGATCGCCCGCGCCTGCGTCGTGATGCTGAAGAGACCTTTTACGACCAGCTGCCGCGTGGCCGTACCCGCGAAACCATCGTTCGCCCGGGCGGTTACCGGATCGTCACGATCTACAATCGTTACGGCGACATCCTGCAGCGTTCGCGCGTCGATCGCGACGGCAACGAATACCTGATGATCTACGCGCCCGAGCGTGACGAAGGTCCGCGTCCGGCCATCATCGACGTCGGTTACGAGCTGCCGCCGATGCGCCTGCGCATTCCGGTTCGCGAATACATCGCCGATGTCTCCGACGATCCGGGCCGCGACTATTACGACTTCCTGGCCGAACCTCCGGTGGAGCGCGTCGAACGTGTCTACACGATGGACGAAGTTCGTCATTCGGCACGTCTGCGCGACAAGGTGCGCCGTATCGACCTGGATACGATCACCTTCCCGACAGCAAGCGCCGAGGTGTCGATGTCGCAGGCAAAGACCATGCGTGGCGTTGCCGCCGCCATGGAGAAGGTGCTGGCCAAGGACCCGGGTGAAACCTTCTTCATCGAGGGACACACGGATGCGGTCGGCTCTGACCGCTCGAACCTGGTGCTGTCTGACCAGCGCGCCGAATCGGTTGCGCAGCTTCTGACCGAGGTCTACGGCATCCCCGCCGAAAACCTGGTAACCCAGGGCTATGGCGAGCGCTTCCTGAAGGTGCGCACCCAGGTTGCCGAGCAGCAGAACCGCCGCGTGACCATCCGTCGCGTGACGCCGCTCGTCCGTCCGGTCGCGCAGCGCTGACAGGTTCGAGCCTGGCTCGACACCTTTGACAAAATAAGTGAAACCCGCCTTTCAAAGGGCGGGTTTCTGCCGTTTCCTGCCCCAGACTTCTTTTCCGGATTGCCATGAAAACCGCTCTTCTGCTCCTCGCCTCCCTTGCTCTTTCCGCTCCGGCCGCCCATGCGGCGCCAGCGCTCGTCGAGCCGGACCTGCATCTTCCGGGCAACCCTGCCGGCAAGGGCCAGCCGCCGCGCGTGGCGTTGACGCTCGACGCCTGCAGTGGCGCGACAGACATGCGCATCCTCGGCACGCTGATCGAAAACCGCATTCCGGCGACCATTTTCGTGACGGCCCGGTGGCTGAAACGCAACGCACTGGTGGTCGAGGTGATGAAGGCGCACCCGGATCTCTTCGAAATTGAGGATCACGGCGCCATGCACGTGCCGCCGATCGATATCAAGGTCTCCGTCTATGGCCTGGCTGCTGCCGGGTCGAGTGCTGCCGTTGCAGCCGAGGTCGAAGGCGGGGCGGCGGCGATCAAGGCGCATGGCCTTGCGGCACCACGCTGGTTTCGCGGCGCGACGGCGAAGTACACCCACACCTCGATGAGCCAGATCCGCGAGATGGGCTACCGCATCGCCGGCTATTCGGTGAACGGCGACGGTGGTTCGCTGCTGGGGGCTGCGATGGCCGAGAAGCGTATCCGCAACGCCCGCGACGGCGACGTCATCATCGCCCATATCAACCAGCCGACCCATGCGGCCGGCGCCGGCGTCGCGCGCGGCATTCTCGATCTGAAGGCCAGGGGCTACAGCTTCGTGCGCCTCAATGATATCCCCGACGAGATGGCGGTCGGCGCCACCAACTGACGCGGCTCGACTGCCGGCGTTCGGTCATAGCGCGATCTGCGTGCTCCCGTTCCTGCATCGGATTCAAGTGTGTGGGGAACCAACTTTTCGTTGTTGGGATTCCGAGGCGGATTGATCCGTCTCGGGAGGAACGAATGAAGCGCGCTGTCTTCGGGCGGATTATCGCAAGGCGGCAGCCCAGGGGATCTCGGAAGCACAACAGTATCTCGACGCGCTGCCGAAGAAGTGACGCGAACGACGCGTCAGGGCGTCCCGCTCTTTCGCACTATGCCTGTGACCCGCTCGACAAAATCTGCAATCGCATCGGTATCATCGAGATCGAACACCGGAAGCCTCGTGTCACCGACCGGGTGATCGGCAGCAATGGCGCAGATATGCGGATCGGTGGGCGCCAGAGGTTCGCGGTTGGCCGATTCCAGCCGGCGCGCCTCGATCTTGGCGATCGGCTCGCGCTTGTAGCCTTCGACCAGAACGAGGTCGCAAGGCGCGAGACGGGCGAGGATCTCTTCGAAGCTCGGCTCCGGCGCGCCGCGCAATTCGTGCATGATCGCAAAACGCGTGCCCGAAACGATGGTGACTTCGTGGGCGCCGGCCTCCCGGTGGCGGAAGCTGTCGGCGCCCACCTTGTCGATGTCGAAGTCATGATGGGCATGCTTGACCGTCGAGACGACATATCCCCGTCGGGTCAACTCGGTGACGAGGCGCACCATCAGGCCGGTCTTGCCGGAATTTTTCCAGCCGGCGATGCCGAAGATTTTCGTCGCGGTCATTCGCCATTCTCCATGAGGATACGCAGCCACTCTTCCGCCTGCGCGAGGTCATCCGGCGTGTTGACGTTGAAGAAGGGGTCGAACATGCCGGCGGCCGTATCTGTCATCGGGAAATCGACCGTGACGTTCGGGTGCCGCTCGATGAAGGCGCGGACCCGGCGTTTCGGATCGGTGGTGAGCCAGCGCTCGAGATCGTCGGCGAGCGCGACCGGCCAGAGCGCAAAGAGCGGATGCAGGGCGTCATTGGATGCTGCCACGGCAATCTGGGTATGCTCGGTCATCGCCATCGTCAGTCGCCGGCTGAGGTCTGTCGGAAAGAACGGCGTATCCGTCGGCACGACGAGAACATGGCTTACCGCTGGCATCGCTGCGGCTGTGTGGCGCATGGCGGCCAGGACACCGGCAAGCGGACCGAGAAAGCCGGGGACGGTATCGCGTATCGCCATCCGGCCGTCGATCGTCGCCTGGCCGTCGGCGTCGTTGAGATTGACCGCGATACAATCGACCTGAGGCTCCAGCCTCGCGATGATCCGCGCGAGCATCGTTTGCCCGCCGAGATAGAGCGCCGATTTTGGCTGGCCCATGCGGCGGGATAGGCCGCCGGCAAGGACAACGGCTGGCCATGCGTGGCGTGTGTGTCCTTGCGTCTCGTCTTGTGGCTTCACGGTCCGATCACTCCTATTCGAGCGGTCCCGTGACCGCGCTCCGGGCAACGGGATTTTTGCCACGCCGGCTCTCGCGATAGAACGTGTAGAGGCCCGAGCCGACGATGACCGCGACACCCAGCAGCATCCATGCATCGGGCTTTTCCGAGAAGAAGAAAATGCCGATCGTGATCGCAAACAGCAGGCTCGTATAGCGGAAGGGCGCGATGACGGAGATATCGCCGCCACGCATGGCAAGCACGATCGTCTGGTAACCGACCATCAGCAGCAGGCTGGCGGCGGCGACATGGGTCAGCGTCGTCGTCGACATCGGCTGCCAGCCGCCGAGCGGCACGATCAGCGCCGCGCCGACGAGTGTCGTCACCAGCGCCGTGGTCACGGTGATGTAGAGCGAGGGGATGTCGTGGTCGATGCGGCGGGTACAGAGATCGCGCGTCGCGGTGCAGAAGACGCAGGCGACCACCGTGAGTGCCGCGGGCGTAAAGCCTTCCGGGCCGGGGCGAAGCACGATCAGCACGCCGATGAAGCCGACGAAGATCGCCGTCCAGCGCCGCCAGCCGACCGGCTCGCCGAGAAAGACGGCGGCGCCGAGCGTGACCGCCAGCGGCAGCGCCTGCATGATCGCAGAGGCGTTGGCGAGCGGGATCTGGCCGAGCGCCGAGATGTAGGTGATGGATGCCAGCGCCTCCATGACGATGCGCAGGATGATGACCGGCTTCAGGATGGTGCGCAGCGGGCGAAAGGCGCGGAAGTGGCGGGCGATGACGATCACCATCAACGTGGTGAGCAGCCCGCGCACGAACATGATCTGGCCGACATTCATCGCCCCGGTCACCGACTTCACCAATGCGTCGTTGCAGGAGAAGGCGACCATCGCCAGACACATGAAGATGATGCCGCGGAAATTGCTGGAGGATTGCATGCTGACTGTCCTGCGGCGCCGGATCGGGCGGGAGCCTGACGGCGGATGGCAATGGCGAATCCGTTGCCGGATGCCGCATACCGTTTAAGCATTGGCCGCCATTTTGTGCAAACCCCAACCCGCCGGCGCACCTCTTTTCTTCGAGTGAAAGTAGAACTGATCTTCGAGCGGCAGATCAAGCCGGTCGAAGACTATGACGGGGCTGGAAAGAACGGCCATTAGACGCCGCTTCTATTCGCGGAATCTTAAGTTTCGCTGCCTATCGTCCCGAACATTCCGCTTCCAATCGCATGATGCGATCGGTGGATGGCGCGCGCCGCAACCTTGGCAGCTCGCTGTTCAAGGGGTGTCGGCCGAAGCCTGGGAGGCGCTTTGGCCCATTATTCACCCCATGCTTCCGACAAGAAGAAGTCGCCGCGCGGACATGTCCCTCATAAGAATAATTCGGGGTCCGCAATGTCTTTCATCGATCGTCTGTTACAGCGCCTGCGTATCGTTACCAAGGTTCTGCTTTTCGTAGTTCCCCTGGTGGTCCTGATTGCCGGCATCGGCCTCGTCGGCTTCTTCACCGCGCGAACGCTCAACGGCCACATGACCGTGACGCGCGAAACCATCAACAATCTTTCGGATTTCCAGGCGCTGCGCAGTGCGTTGCAGAACTTTGCCGATGCGCCGAGCGAAGACACGCGTGGAGCACTCGCTTCACAGATCGACGAGCAGGAAAGCGGCGTTCGTGCGCTCGACGGTCTATTGACCCGCGAGGCGGACAAGTCGGAGATCGCTTCGGTTCTGTCGCTCGGACAAGCGATGCGGGCAGAGACCGACAAGCTCTGGTCGATCAAGGTCGAGCAGGACCAGGTGACGGCATCGCTCGAGGCCGCACTGACCGATATGACCGCTCAGGGCAACGGCGCCTACAAGCAGATCGACATCATCCGCAAGGAATCGGGCGAGAAGGAAGCCTTTGCCAAGGCGCTGCTTTTCGATGCCGCCGCCTATCAGGGCGTTGCCGAGCGCATCAAGAAGTTCCGCCTGCCGGTGACGATGGCAGCCAGCGCCGATGCCAAGATCGACCAGGCGGGCAAACTGCTGCCGCACCTGATCAAGCAGATCGAGGAAGCCGAGAAGATTGCGTCCGAAAAGGTGCAAAAGCCGATTGCCGAGCTGAAGGAGCAGGCGCTGAAGGTCCAGGCGATCCTCGCCGGCGGCGACGACAGCGAGACCAAGAAGAACGCGCTGGTGCCGATCCTCAGCAAGTTCTCGAAATATGAGGCCGACTTCGCCAAGGAAGCGGCCAAGAATTCCGATACGGCCGCCAAGCGCTTCGTCGGCATGGACAGCGAAATCTCGCAGCTGAAGACGCTGATCGCGCTGATGGGCGAAACGTTCAAGGCGCTCGACAGCACGCGGTTGCATATCAGCGAACTGCACCGCAAGCTCGATGCGGAAAGTCGCGATCTGGTGATGGCCGACATTCAGGCCGTTCGCGACAGCGCCGGCAAACTCTCAGAGCTCGGCGGCAAGAATGCGGCCCTTCGCGACCTGCCGGTCAAGCTCAAGGCGTCGCTCGACAACATCGACACCGGCACGGCGGCGCTGATCGACGTCGGCGGGCGCTGGCAGCAAGCCAAGGCCGCCGCCTCCAGCCTGGTTGCCGGCGCGAGCGCAACGCTCGAAAGCTTCGTCAGCAGCGCCCAGGAGGCCGGCAAGGTCGACAGCCAGCGTTCGGCCGACATGTCGATCGTGGCGATGGTGGCAGGCACGCTGCTGGCCATCATCGGCGGCCTGATGCTGGTGGAGACCCTTCGCGGCCCGCTGAAGCGCGTCACCGAAACGATGACGCGACTTGCCAACGGTGACCTCGACGTGGCGATCGAAGGCCGCAACCGCGGCGACGAGATCGGTGACATGGTGCGCTCTGTGGCCGTGTTCCGCGACAACGCGGTCGAGAATGTCCGGCTCGGTCGCGAGGCGGACGCTGCGCGCACGCTGTCGGCCGAAGAAGAGGCCCGGCGCGCCGAGGAGCGCGCGCGGATCGAGGCCGAGCAGATGCAGGCGCTGAACGCGCTTTCGGATGTTCTGGCGGAGCTTGCCGCCGGCAACCTCGAGGAAGGTATGGCGGAAGACCTGCCGGCCGACTACGTGATCATGGCGCGCACCTACAACAATGCCGTGGAGGCGCTTCGCGCCACGCTCAGCGACGTGCGCATGGTCACTGGCGAGATCACCGGCGGCACCAGTAACCTCTCGGCTTCGGCAGACGATCTGGCGCGGCGGACGGAACAGCAGGCGGCGGCGCTCGAGGAAAGCTCGCGCGCACTTCGCCAACTGACCGATATCGTCCGCTCGACGGCTGAAAGTGCCCGCAAGACCACCGTCTCGGTCGACGAGACCAATTCCTATGCCCGGCATTCCGGCGCGGTCGTCGCCAAGGCGATCGACGCCATGGCGGAAATCAATCGCTCGTCGGAGAAGATCAGCACGATCATCAGCGTCATCGACGAGATCGCCTTCCAGACGAACCTCCTGGCGCTCAATGCCGGCGTCGAGGCGGCGCGGGCAGGCGATGCGGGTCGCGGCTTTGCCGTTGTCGCGCAGGAGGTTCGCGAGCTTGCCCAGCGTTGCGCAGGGGCGGCACGCGAGATCAAGGGGCTGATCTCCGAGAGCTCGGCGCAGGTCAGAAGCGGCGTGGCGCTCGTGCAGGAAACGGGCGATGCGCTCGGCGTCATCAACAGCCACATCGGCACCATCCACCAACTCGTCAGCAATATCGAGGCAGCGGCCGCCGACCAGTATACCGGCCTCAACGAGGTCAATTCGGCGGTGCACGAGGTGGAACTGATCACCCAGCAGAATGCGGCAATGGTGGAGGAGAACACGGCCGAAATCCACGGGCTGCGCCGGCAGGTCGAGGCGCTCAACGAAAAGATCGAGCGCTTCAAGACCGGCACGTCGACGGTCGGCAACCAGAGCTATGGCCGTGGCTACGGCTCGACTTACGCGGCGTGAGCGCGTTTCCCGGCGCGATATGTGCCTGCCGGCTGCCCCTCACCCTAACCCTCTCCCCGCACGCGGGGAGAGGGGACTTGCCCCGCTATGGGCTTTGGGTGACCTTGGGCCCATTTTCCATCCCACGATCACACGGCGTCTTCCCACGTCCTGTTCGCGCTTTACCGCTCGCCTCGCTTCCATTGGGGCTCAGGGCTTTGGGACTTAAGGGTGGGGTAGCGCGCCGCCGCATGTGTCCCTTCGCCCCGCCTGCGGGGAGAAGGTGCCGGCAGGCGGATGAGGGGCTGATAAAGCACTGTGAAACAGAGGGCAGCTCAGCCGCCGGTGACGCTCATGTGGCGGGCGACGGCGGGGCGGTTGTGTTCGCGGTCGATGATGAAGTCATGGCCCTTGGGCTTGCGGCCGATCGCTTCGTCGATCACCTGGCCGAGATAGGCGTCGTCGTCGGAAGCGCGAAGGGCGGTGCGCAGGTCGGCGGCGTCGTTCTGGCCGAGGCACATGTAGAGCGTGCCGGTGCAGGTGAGCCGCACCCGGTTGCAGCTTTCGCAGAAATTGTGGGTCATCGGCGTGATCAGGCCGAGCCGGCCGCCGGTTTCGGCGACGTTCAGATAGCGGGCAGGGCCGCCGGTCTTGTAGGCGATGTCGGTGAACGTGAACTGCTGTTCCAGCTGCCGGCGCATCTCCGACAGCGGCATGTAGTGATCGGTGCGGTCTTCCTCGATCTCGCCCATCGGCATGGTCTCGATCAGGGTCAGGTCCATGTCGCGCCCATGCGCCCAGCGCATCAGGTCGGGGATCTCGACGTCGTTGAAGCCCTTGAGCGCCACGGCGTTGATCTTGACCCTGATGCCGGCGGCCTGCGCCGCGTCGATGCCTTCGATGACCTTGCCGAGATCGCCCCAGCGGGTGATCTGGTGAAATTTCGCGGGGTCGAGCGTGTCGAGCGAAACGTTGATGCGCCGCACGCCACATTCGCCAAGTTCGGCGGCGTGTTTGGCGAGCTGCGAGCCGTTGGTCGTCAGCGTCAGTTCGTCGAGCCGCCCGGCCTCGATCTCGCGGCCAAGTTCACGCACCAGAAACATGATGTTCTTGCGCACCAGCGGCTCGCCGCCGGTCAGCCGGAGCTTGCGCACGCCCTTGGCGATGAAGGCGGAACAGAGCCGATGCAGCTCTTCCAGCGTCAGAAGATCCTTCTTCGGCAGAAAGGTCATGTGTTCCGCCATGCAATAGGTGCAGCGGAAATCGCAGCGATCGGTGACCGACACGCGCAGATAGGTGATCGCCCGCCCGAATGGGTCGACCATCGGGGCGGTTCCGTCCACAAGCGCCGCGGCGCCGGTTCTCACTATCGCTGCTGTGTTCACACGTCTTTCTCCCAGCCCCTTCAATGTCGTTAGCAAACGTGGTCGCGTCAAGGCGCATCCTGTCGCAAAGTGTTGATTGGAAAAGCCGGGTAATTCTCGCCAGGCGATTCTTCCGTTAAGCGTGGGCTTGAAAACAGGAGCTGACAGCATGAGCGAATTCTGGCCGAGCGAACTGCGTGTCTCGAAAGACCGCCACCGCCTCGTCGTTGCCTTCAACGACGGCGCATCCTTCGATCTTTCCGCCGAAATGCTGCGCGTGCTTTCGCCATCAGCCGAGGTTCAGGGCCACGGTCCGGGCCAGCGGGTGACGGTGCCCGGCAAGCGCAATGTCCAGATCATCTCGGTGCAGCCGACCGGAAATTACGCCGTGCGCATCGGCTTCGACGATTTCCATGACACCGGCATCTTTACCTGGACCTATCTGCGCGAACTGGGCGAAAAGGGAGAAGAGCTGTTTGCAGCTTACGAGCAGGAGCTCGCCGACAAGGGCATGTCGCGCGACAAGGCCGAAAAGCCGCGCTGAACCATCTGAAAAGGAGACAGTCTGTTGGCTGGTGCATCTGAAGCGAATGACCTGACGCAGGTGGTGGTATTGCTGACGGCAGGCGTCGTCGCCGTGCCGCTCTTCAAGCGCATCGGCCTTGGATCTGTGCTCGGCTATCTCTTTGCGGGTTTGGTGATCGGGCCGTTCGGCCTGCGCTTCTTTACCGAACCGCAGGCGATCCTGCATGTGGCCGAACTCGGCGTGGTGATGTTCCTGTTCATCATCGGTCTCGAGATGCAGCCGTCGAAGCTGTGGAGCATGCGCAAGGACATTTTCGGGCTCGGCGCGGCGCAGGTGCTTGCCTGCATCGCCGGCCTGACCATGGTCGGTCTCGCGCTCGGCTTTCAGCCGATACCCTCCTTCATCGCCGGCACCGGTTTCGTTTTGACGTCGACGGCGATCGTCATGCAGATGCTGCAGGAGCGAAACGAGATCTCGACGCTGAAGGGCCAGCGGATGATCGCCATCCTTTTGTTCGAGGACCTGGCGATCGTACCGCTGCTGGTGCTCGTGACCCTGCTGGGCAGCAGCGGCGCGGCCAGCGATCCGGCGGAGCGCTGGATGGCCGTCGGCATCGCATTTGCCGCGCTCGTCGCGCTGGTGATTGCCGGCCGTTACCTGCTCAACCCGCTCTTCAGGCTTCTGGCGGCAGCCGGGGCGCGCGAGGTGATGACGGCGGCAGCGCTGCTCGTCGTGCTCGGTTCGGCGCTGGCGATGCAAAAGAGCGGCCTGTCGATGGCGATGGGCGCCTTTCTTGCCGGCGTGCTTCTGTCGGAATCGGCGTTTCGCCACCAGCTCGAAGCCGATATCGAGCCGTTTCGCGGCATCCTGCTCGGCCTGTTCTTCCTCGGCGCCGGCATGGCGATCGACCTTGCGGTGATTGCTGCCAACTGGCAGATCGTGGTGATCTCGGTCTTTGCCTACATGGCGCTGAAAGGCGTGCTGATCTATGCGGTCGCGCGGCTGTTGCGCGCCTGCCATAGCGAAAGCCTTGAAAGGGCGGTGCTGATGGCGCAAGGCGGCGAGTTCGCCTTCGTGCTTTATGCCGCTGCCGTCTCCGCCGGCATCATCGATGCGGAGGCCAATGCGACGCTGACGGCGACGATCATCCTGTCGATGATGCTGACGCCGATCGCGATCTTCCTTCATGGCCGGCTCGCCAAGCCAGTGCCGCCGCGCACCGATGATCTCGAAGTGCCGGAGAATGTCGAGGGCACGGTGCTGATGATCGGTTTTGGCCGTTTCGGCCAGATCGTCAGCCAGCCGCTTCTGGCGCGTGGATACAAGCTGTCGCTCATCGACAAGGATGCGGAATTCGTGCGCGACGCCTCGAACTTCGGCTTCCGCGTCTTTTACGGCGACGGATCGCGCAGCGACATCCTGCATGCGGCGGGTGCTGCGACGGCAAGGGCAATCCTCATCTGCGTCGACGACAAGGCGGCCGCGGTCAAGATCGCCCACACCGCCAAGGAGGAGTTTCCGCTGGTGCCGGTGCTGGCGCGGGCCTTCGATCGTGGCCATGCCATCGATCTCCTCCATGCCGGCGTCGACTTCGAGATCCGCGAGACCTTCGAATCGGCGCTCGTCTTCGGCACCGAGGTGCTGAACGTTCTGGGTGAGGATGCCGAAACCGCCGCCGAGGTGATCGAAGAGTTCCGCGACCTCGACAAGGAGCGCTTTGCGCTGGAGACCGTCGGCGGGATCTACGCCGGACGGCAGTTGATCCGCGGCAATGCGCAGCCATCCGACATCATCGCCTCGAGAACCGCGCGGGCGCGGGCCGAGGCTGAGGCCCGGGAAGAACAGGAAGGTTCGCCCGGTTAGGCCCAGGGTCTTAGGCCGGTCTCAGGCGGGTTCGTTTTCATCCTTCATGAGAACGCCGATCAGCCGCTCCATGGATTGCGCCACGACCTCGCACTCCTCTAGCGGCGCATCCTCCATCAGTCTCTTGATGAGGCCGGTCTGAACCTCCATCGCCTCTTCGGTCAACGTGCGCCCTGATGGCGTCAGCGACAGGCGCAGCACGCGCTTGTCCTTGTCGTCGCCGCGGCGCTCGATCAGGCCCCGTTTCTCCAGCTGCGGCAGCAGCATGCTCATGTTCGACCGTCCCACCAGCAGCTTGCGGGCAAGCTCCTGCTGCGAAATCCCATCGAAGCGATAGAGATTGATCAGGATATCGAGATGCGGCGTCTTGATGTCGAGATGCGCGAGTGACCGCGTCATCGTCTGCTGCATCAGCTGACAGGCGCGCGCAACGGCAATCCAGCTGCGAAAACGCGGGTGGTCCCAGGGGAAATGATGCTGTTCGTCCATCGCTTGATTTTTGTTCATCGTTGTACAATAATGTTCAGCATTGAACATATTAAGAGATTCTCACTATGGCATCCTTTGCGATCAAGGTCATCCGCCATGCGCTTGCCGGCGTGTCGGCCATTTCACCCGAGGCGGCCGGCCGGCTCGCCTTCAAGCTGTTCACGGTTACGCCCGGGCGCAAACCCAAGAGCGCCAAGGAGCGGGCGGCACTGGCGGCTGCGGTTCCAATCATAGCCAAGGGTACGCCGGTGACGCTCTCCTATGCCGGCGGGTGGGTGATGGCCCGGCATTTCGCTGGTCCGCGTAATGCCGCCAATGCCAAGCGGGTGTTGCTCGTTCATGGCTGGGGATCGCGCAGCGACTATCTCGCCGCGATGATCGAGGGTCTTGTTGCTGGCGGCGCTGAGGTGGTGACGCTCGACTGGCCGGGGCACGGCGCCTCGCCGGGGCGCACGTTGACCATGGTTGCGGCCGTCAGGGCGATCGACGCCGCCTGGCGCCATTTCGGCGGCTTCGATGTCAGCGTCGGGCACTCCTTCGGCGGCGGCAGCCTGGCTTGCGCCGCCGGCGGTGTCGTCTGCGACGTACCAAGCCATGTGGCCAAGAAGCTCGTGCTCATCGGCGCCCCCAGCGAGATGACATGGCTTTTCAAGGGGTTCGGCAAGATTCTTCGCCTGTCTGCGAAGACGCAGGCAGCCTTCGAAGGCGTCGTCGAGCGGTTGGCCGGTCGTCGGCTCGAGGACTTCGATGCCGCCAGGATCCTCGCGGCCAGAGCCGTGCCGACATTGGTCATCCATGCCGAGGACGACAAGGAGGTTTCGGCTGAGCATGCGCGCCGCTATGCGGCCGCCGGCCCCAATATCGAACTTCACTGGGCGAACGGCTACGGTCATCGCCGGATCGTCTCCGCAGCGTCCGTGATCGACAGGGTCAATTCCTTCATCCATGGCGAAGATCGGAAGGCGGCCGCCTGAGCGGGAGCGCAGTGCACCGATCCCGGTCCTGGCTACGGTCCGGTCCGGTCTATTTCACTGATGCCGTCATCAGCCCGTCATGCTATCGGTCGAAGGATCGCTTCGATCCAGCGGGAGCGGGCATTTGCGGGAGAGGACGGCATGACGGTCATTACTTCGGTCGAGGAATTGAACGCGCTCTACGGCGCCAGCAGCGAGGCGTCGGTGGCGAAGGTCACCAAGGCGCTCACCGCCGAGTACCGACAGATGATCGAGGCATCGCCGTTTGCGGCCCTTGCGACCGTCGGGCCGGAGGGGCTCGACTGTTCGCCGCGCGGAGATGACCATTGCGTCATAAGGGTCGCCGATGACCGGACCGTGCTGATGCCGGACTGGCGCGGCAACAACCGGGTGGATTCGCTTGCCAACATCGTGCGCGATCCAAGGGTAGCGCTGATGTTCCTGGTGCCGGGATCCAACACCACCATGCGCATCAACGGCACGGCCGTCGTCAGCATCGACCCGGCACTGACCGGATCTTTCGAGGTCGACGGCAAGAACCCGCGCAGCGTCATCGTCGTCACCATCGGCGAGGTCTATTTCCAGTGCGCGCGTGCGTTGATGCGCTCGCAGATCTGGAACCCCGAACGCTTCATCGACCCGTCCGCGCTACCGACGCCTGGCGCCTTGCTGAAAGCGGCCAAGGCGGATTTCGACCGCGACACCTATGATCGCGAATGGCCAGAGCGCGCTGCCAAGACCATGTGGTAGGCTTGACCCGGCCGGACCCGTCCGGCCGAGCGTGTCGCCGCGGCGACGCAAGCCGGGAGGTGGAATGGCGATGCGACATGTTCGTGCAAGCGCAGGCCTGGGCGCGGCCGTTCTGCTTCTTTCGACGTTTGCCGGTGTGGCGGTTGCGACCGAGCTGCCCTTGGCCGCCAGGCTCGAGCTGCTTGCCGGCGCCTATCCCGATGCGATTGCCGGAGCAAGCGATGGTCACCTGGTCCTGCGCGACGGCGGCGCGGCGTTGCCGATCGACGATGGCCGAAAAAAGACGCATGCGCAGAAGCTTGCCGCAGGCGATATCGAGGACAGTCTTTCCCAGATCTATCCGCTGGGCGCATGCGACATGCGGCCGCCGCGCGACTTCGACCCGGGACGCATCCGCAACGAGGCCCTGATGAAGCGTCTCTATGGCGGCAGCGCAGATACGGTCGCACGCGATCTCGTGGCGATCGACTGGTTCGGGGAGCGCCTCAGGGTGACCAGCAGGCACGGCGTTGCCAAAGCGTTGCAGGCGGTGGCTGCGGAACTCGCTTCCAGACCGAAACTCAAGCGCTATCTCATCCCAAGTGCCGGGACCTTCAACTGGCGCACCATCGCCGGCGCGCGCACGCTTTCGGTTCACAGCTTTGGCGCTGCGATCGATCTCAACACCGGCTTTGCCGACTACTGGCGCTGGGCGGGTGGTGCCAAGGGCAGGGCCGTGCAATATCGCAACCGCTATCCGCTCGAGATCGTCGCCGTCTTCGAGAAACACGGCTTTATCTGGGGCGGGCGCTGGTATCATTTCGACACCATGCATTTCGAATATCGGCCGGAGCTGATTGCGATCGCCCGGCAGGCGGGCGCTTCCACCTGCCGGTAACATCTTGGCTACTCAGTCGCGCACGATCACCTTCGCGCCGATCTCGACATTGGCATAGAGGTGCTCGACGTCCTCGTTGGCCATGCGGATGCAGCCCGAAGACATCGCCTTGCCGATCGACAGGGGCTGGTTGGTGCCGTGGATGCGGTAGATCGTCGAGCCCAGATACATGGCGCGCGAACCGAGGGGATTATCGATGCCGCCCTCCATGCTGGCGGGCAGCACCTTGCCCTTCCTGGCTTCGCGCATGCGCATGTCTTCCGGTGGCACCCAGGTCGGCCATTCGGCCTTGCGGCTGACGGTGTTGGTGCCAGTCCACAGAAAGCCTTTGCGCCCGACGCTGACGGCGTATTTGACCGCGATTCCACGGCCGACGACGTGGTAGAGGCGGCGTTCGGAATTGTCGATGATGATGGTTCCGGGGGCCGCGGCTGCATTGAAGGCGACGAGTTCGCGGGCGATCGGCGATTGGTTGATGTCGCCGCGCTTGGCCTTGTGCCGCGTGCCGCCTTGCGACAGCACCTGCAGCCAACCGACACTGCCGGCATTGCTGTCGAGCGAGGCGACGGTGATCGGATCCTGCCCGGTTTCGGTGGCGTGGACGGTGGCGACCGGTCCGGCGAAAAAAAACGTTGCTGCAATGGCTGCAAGAATGCGCTTCATCACGGGTCCCCCTTCGGATTGTGGGAACCGATCGCGCTTTTCGTAGCCGTTGTTCCCTGTTGTCAGGGTTGTAGCGTTTGCAGGCCGATCCGGCTGTTTCCAAGGGAACGCGGCGACGAAACGAAAATGGCGCCCGATGGGCGCCATTCGACGAAACGTTTCTGACCTCAGGCTAGCGCCTGTAGATCAGCCAGTTGCGGCCCGATTCCTTGCGCATGCCGTCCTCGAACAGCATGGTCTTGTTGCGGCCGGCATTCTTGGCCGAGTAAAGCGCGATATCGGCCTTGTTGTAGAGGTCCACAGCATCCTCGGCCGCGGTCGCCATGCAGACGCCGACCGAAAGCGTGATCGGGCCATAGTTGACCCCGGTCTTCGAATTACGGAACGGCGTGCCGGCGAGCACTGTGCGGATGCGATCGGCGACCTGCAGGCATTCTTCCTGGCTGCTGTCGTTCAAGATCACCGCAAACTCTTCGCCACCGGTGCGCGCGACGAAGGCATCGCGCCGGACATTGGCGCGGATGACGCTGCCGACCGTTGCCAGGATCTTGTCGCCGACCGGATGGCCGAACGTGTCGTTCACCTTCTTGAAGTGATCGATATCAGCAACCAGCAGGCCGGTGAAATTCTTCTGGTGATCGTTGTTGTAGACGGCGGCCAGATTGTCGTCGAAGGCGCGGCGGTTGGCGAGGCGCGTCAGGGAATCCGTGTTGGCGATCCGCTTGTACTCGTCGAGTTCCTGGCGGATGACCTCCATCTCGAAGGACTTCTGCACCACGGTCTGCACGCGTTCCTTGCCCTGGCTCATGGTGTCGGCAGTCGCTTCCGTGAGGATGCCGATGGCGTGGCGCAGGATGTCGGCGCTGGAGGCGCTCTTGCTGGTTATGTTGACGTAGGCTTCGTCGAGTACCTTGTTGTAGTTCTCAAGCGCGTATTGCTCGTCTTTCAGCAAATTGACCAGTTCGGCGAGCTTGGCGGCAAGACTGGTGTGGGCGCGCTCGATGCCTGTCGAGCGGTGGATATGGCTGAAATACTGTGCGCCGATCGCGTCGAGTTCTTCCTGGGTCGCACGGCTGCCGAGTGCTGCGAGCTCCTTGGACAGCTGCGGGTTCGAACCGAGATAGGCTTCGTAATAAAGCTCGTAATTTCGCGGTATAGGCGACACGCCCATCATGCGCATCGCATGGGTGACCTGCGCTGCGATATCCGGAGCCTGCGTCTTTCCAGAAGTGGCCGTTTGCATCCGCAAACTCCCAATATTGCTTATTGCTTACGAGTACTGATTTTTAGGGGCAAATGATTTGCGAAGTCTTAATGATTGCTTCCTGAAGCAAAGACAATTCGACTGAACGCAGATAATGCGCTGCTCCCTGGAGGTCGGCGGGAGACGAGCCGCGACACCCCGTCTGGGCATCGCGGCTCGGATGGATGGTTCAGGCCGGGCTGATCATCGTTTCCGGACGCACGACCGCGTCGAACTCCTCATTGGTGACGTAGCCGCCACCAACAGCTTCTTCGCGCAGCGTCGTACCGTTCTTGTGCGCGGTCTTGGCGATCTTGGCGGCATTGTCGTAGCCGATCTTCGGCGCCAGCGCCGTCACCAGCATCAGCGAGCGGTCAAGCGCCGCCTTGATGTTGTCTTCGCGCGCTTCGATGCCGACGACGCAATTGTCGGTGAAGGAAACGGCCGCGTCCGACAGCAGTTGAACCGACTGCAGGAAGTTGTAGGCCATCAGTGGATTGAAGACGTTGAGCTCGAAATGGCCCTGGCTGCCGGCGAAGGTCAGGGCGGCGTTGTTGCCGAACACCTGGACGCAGACCTGGGTCAGCGCTTCGCACTGGGTCGGGTTGACCTTGCCCGGCATGATCGAGGAGCCCGGTTCGTTTTCAGGCAGCGACAGTTCGCCGAGACCCGAGCGCGGGCCCGAACCGAGGAAGCGGATGTCGTTGGCGATCTTGAACAGGGCGGCGGCTGCGGCATTGATCGCGCCGTGGCTGAAGACCATGGAATCGTGGGCGGCGAGCGCTTCGAACTTGTTCGGCGCCGTGGTGAAGGCGATGCCGGTGATCTTGGCGATTTCGTCGGCGACCTGTTCGGCAAAGCCGACCGGTGCGTTGAGGCCTGTGCCGACGGCCGTGCCGCCCTGCGCCAGTTCGCAAAGGCCCGGCAGCGTCATCTCGATGCGCTTGATCGAGGATGCGACCTGGGCTGCGTAGCCGGAGAATTCCTGGCCGAGCGTCAGCGGGGTGGCGTCCTGGGTGTGGGTACGGCCGATCTTGATGATGTGGTCGAATGCCTTGACCTTGGCTTCGAGCGCCTGGTGCAGGTGCTTCAGCGCCGGCAGCAGGTCATGGATCACGCGTTCGGCGCAGGCGATGTGCATGGCCGTCGGATAGGTGTCGTTCGACGACTGGCTCATGTTGACGTGGTCGTTCGGATGCACGGGCTTCTTCGAGCCCATGACGCCGCCGAGCATTTCAATCGCCCGGTTGGAGATGACCTCGTTGGCGTTCATGTTCGACTGGGTGCCGGAGCCGGTCTGCCAGACGACCAGTGGGAAATGCTCGTTGAGCTTGCCGTCGATGACTTCCTGCGATGCCTTGACGATCGCATCGGCGACGGTCGCATCGAGGCGACCGAGCGCCATGTTGGTGCGGGCCGCTGCCTGCTTGACGATGCCGAGCGCACGCACGATCGAGGCCGGCTGTTTTTCCCAGCCGATCTTGAAGTTGCCGAGGGATCGCTGGGCCTGGGCGCCCCAGTAGCGATCGTTTGCCACTTCGATGGGGCCGAACGTATCTGTTTCCGTGCGCGTCGATGTCATCGTGATCCCTGCCTTCGTCATGCGGTTCATGAAGTTTGGGCGAGGGGACGCGGCCGTAACCGGCTGTCCCTCCCCAAGGTGCCGGGCCTCTCTCTGCCCCGGCTGGCAAGGCTTGTAAAGAGGTGGTTCCGGTACGCGCAATGCTACAATCGTTTCAAAGGCCTTGATGCCGTTGCGATCGGCGCGGGCTGCCGCGCGCTGGGTGATTCGCCCCGGTCAGGCCGCATGCGGATTTCTTGTGGCGTTTCAGTCACATTCGCGACCTTCCATGATGACCGCAACGCGCCATTCCGCCCGCAAAGGTTCACGGCGGCGAAGTAATGTCGATGCAAATCAAATTTTTACGGCCCTTGGAACGTCCTGTTGATGAAGCGGTTATCCTGCGACTTTGAGGTGGTTTGATGCCTGTTCGGCGCTGCGCGTTTCCTTTTCATTCACCATCCTTTTCTATAAGTTTTGGAGCACGAGGGCGTGGCGAGGAATTGGCTAAAGCCGAGTTCGGCGACAACGCGATACGGGGACGCAGTTTCACATGAGAATTTTTAAGACGGCAGCGATTCTAGCGCTCATGAGCGGCTGTGCGATCGCGACCTTGGATACACGGCCGGCTTCGGCCTTCACGCTCGGCGATTTCATCCGCGCAGGCAGGAAGAAGCCCGAGCCCCAGCAGCAGCAACTGCAGTCACTCCCGGGCGTCGGGGCCATGGTCGAGCCCCAGCAGAACACGGTATCCAGGCCTTTGCCGAAGGTCACGGGTCCGCAGTACTATACCTACAAGGCGGACGCGCTGCGCTGGGTCGCGACCGACAAGCTGCTCGATCCGGTCGTCACCGGCTCCGTGCGCAACGGGGCGCTGCCGCCGATGTTGCGTGCGCCGCTCAACGATGCCCGCCAGTTCATGCCTGAAATCAAGGTGCGCGCGACCGCTGACGTGGCCAAGGCGATCGAGACCCATTACGGATCGCGTTCCGACTTCGTCTGGATCGATGCGAATGGCGTGAGCGCGCGGGCGAAGGCGGCGATTGCCGTTCTTGCCGACGCGGCAAAGGTCGGTCTCGATCCGCAGGACTATGCCGTTCAGGTGCCTTCGGACGATTTCGACCGCGGCGACATGATCGCGCGTGAAAAGGAACTCGTTCAGTTCGAGGTCTCGTTGTCGATCGCAACGCTGTCCTACGTACAGGACACGGTGCGCGGCCGTATCGATCCGAACAAGATCTCCGGCTATCACGACTTCAAGCGCAAGACCGTCGATCTCGGCGCGTTCCTGGACAAGATGTCCGCAAGCGCCGATGTCGCCACGCTCATCAACGATCAGAACCCGAAAAGCGCTCAGTTCGCCGCTCTTTCGGTGGAGCTTGAGCGCCTTCGTGCCGAGAAGGGTGTGGAACAGCGCGTCGAAATTGCGCCGGGCACGCTGCTGAAGCCGGGCCAGAGCAATCCGGAACTCGCCAACATCGTCGCCGGCATCCGCATCAAGGGTTCCGATACGCTGAAGGCAGATCATGCGGACGTGTTGGCGGCCTATCAGGGGACGCCTGAATATACGCCTGAGCTTGTCGCGCTGGTCGAAGCCTTCCAGAAGGAACATGGCCTGAAGGCCGATGGCGTGGTCGGGCAGGCATCGCTGCGCATCCTCACGGGTGGCGACAGCACGGCCGCCAAGATCAACAAGCTGGAAGTCGCGATGGAGCAGGCGCGCTGGTTGCCCGACGGTCTCGGCAGCCGCTACGTCTTCATCAACCAGCCGGCCTTTACCGCCTCCTATACCGACAATGGCACCGAACAGTTCTCGATGCGCGTCGTTGTCGGCTCCAAGGCGAACCAGACCTACTTCTTCCAGGACGAGATCCAGACCGTCGAGGTCAACCCGTACTGGGGCGTTCCGCAGTCGATCATCATCAACGAGATGCTGCCGAAGCTGCGCAGCGATCCCGGCTATCTCGACCGGATGGGCTATCAGGTGGAAGTCGGCGGCCGCTCGGTGCCGTCCTCCTCGGTCAACTGGAATGGTTCGACCGCCTCCGTCGCCGTGCGCCAGCCGCCGAGCAGCGACAATGCGCTTGGCGAGCTGAAGATCCTGTTCCCGAACGCGCATGCGATCTATATGCACGACACGCCTTCGAAGAGCTTCTTCAAGCGCGACCAGCGCGCGCTGAGCCACGGTTGCGTGCGTCTTGCCGATCCGCGCCGGATGGCGGCGGCCGTACTGGGCACCAGCGTCGAGGATGTCGGCAAGGAGATCAATGGCGGCCGCAACAAGGCGCTGCAGGTGCCGCAGAAGGTGCCGGTTTACGTCGCCTACTTCACCGCCTGGCCGAACAAGGATGGCGCCGTCGAATATTTCGACGATGTCTATGATCGCGACATGTACATGAACCGCGCCTTCGAGGCGACCCGCAACGCGCGTCGCGCCGAGGGGTAAGGCTTCGGGTGGCGCCGACAGATTGGCGCCCACCATCAAGCAATGCATTAAGACCCCGCGGAGCTTCTCCCGGGGTCTTTCTCGTTCTGTCGATCGGCTGCAAGGAAGAAGACGCGCAGATGCACGAGCGCGGACGGACGAAGTCCATCCCGTCAGGGCGGCATTCGTCCGTTTGGATCAGCGGCGGTTCGCGTCGATCGATGCCGGGCTGCGGTGCGCGCCGCCTGTTACTTGCCGTTGAAAAGTCCGGTCACCAGCGCCGGCGTCAGTTCGTCGAAGTGCCGGATGATGACGGTCGGTTCAAGGCTCTCGATCGGAACGTCGGAGTAACCGAATGGCACGGCGATCGACGGGATCTCGGCGTTGCGGGCGACCAGGATGTCGTTGAGGCTGTCACCGACCATCACCGAGTGCGCGGCGCTGCCACCGGCATTGGCGATCGTGCGCAGCAGATGATCGGCGTTGGGCTTGCGGATCTCGAAGGTATCGCCGCCGGAGACCGCGGCGAAGCGATCGATGAGGCCGAGGCGCTCGAGCAGCCGGTTTGCCAGCATTTCCGGTTTGTTGGTGCAGACCGCCAGCTTGAAACCCGCCGCCGTCAGACGGTCGAGCGCTTCGAGCATGCCGGGATAGGGCAGGGAATCGCCGGGCATGGAGCCATGATAGAAGTCGACGAACTCCTTCATCTGCCAGGTCAGCGCCTCCTCGTCGAGTGGCATGTTACGCAGCGCGAAGGTGCGCTCGATCATGGCGCGGGCCCCGTGGCCGACGAGGTGGGTGAGGTCGCGATAGGTGACCGGCTCGACACCGGCCTGGGTGACCGCATGGTTGAGGCTCGCCACCAGATCCGGGGCCGTGTCGACAAGGGTTCCGTCGAGATCGAAGACGACAATGGGGGAAGACAACAGATGAACCTCGCGTAGCGGGAAGCGTTGCCGTTCGGGTAGGCGAAGTTGCGTCGGAATGCAATGGCGAGTGTGCGCGGGGCGGGGTCAGGATTCCGGGCCGAACGCCTGATTTTGGCTTTTGTTTGCGGCTTTGGCCGTGTAAGTGTCTCAGCGGAAAACGGACGGAGATGGCGGGCGACCGCATGTCTTTTCCGGTGAAAAAAGGGAGCGACTGGCGCATGGACGCCCGCCAAATGAAAATCAAAGCCGCGGCAGCGGCGCTGGAACATGTCGAAGACGGTATGCGGCTCGGCATCGGCACGGGGTCGACGGCGGAGGAATTCGTCCGTCTGCTGGCCGAAAAGGTCGCCTCGGGCTTTCGCATCGAGGGTGTTCCGACATCCGAGCGCACGGCACGGCTCTGCCTGGAACTCGGGGTGCAGATGAAGTCGCTCGACGAGCTCCCGGAGCTCGACCTGACGATCGACGGTGCCGACGAGGTCGATGCTCAGCTGCGGCTGATCAAGGGCGGCGGCGGGGCGCTGCTGCGCGAAAAGATCGTCGCGGCTGCATCGAGGCGCATGATCGTCATCGCCGACGAATCGAAGGTCGTCGATGTTCTCGGCGCGTTCAAGCTGCCGATCGAGGTCAATCCCTTCGGTCAGGTCGCCACACGCATCGCCATCGAAAAGGTCGCCTCGCGGCTCGGTCTTTCCGGCGATATTTCCGTGCGCAATTCCGGCGACGGCCCCTTCAAGACGGATGGTGGACACCTCATTCTTGATGCATCTTTTGGCCGTATTCCTGATGCAGATGCGCTCGCGGGAGAGCTGAATGCCATTCCCGGCGTCGTAGAGCACGGACTTTTCATCGGTATCGCATCGCTTGCGATTATCGCCGGACCGGAAGAGGCACGCATTCTGACCGCATCGTGAGCCTGCTTCCCGCGGTCCGTTACGGACGAGGGAGCGGCAAAGGCAACAGGTTACCACACATGCGGGCCTGGCGGCGGCAATCGCCCGGGCAGCATGCGACAAACACAGGAGCATGGATAAAAATGAACAAACTCGCAGGTCTTGCCCGCACATTCGCAGCCACCGCGGTTCTCCTTTCTGCATCCATTCCGGCGGTCCAGGCCCAGGACGTCTCTGACGCCCAGATCAAGGCCGCTCGTGCGACCATCGCCGCGCTTGGCGTCACCAACAACTTCGACAACATCCTGCCGAACCTTGCCGAGCGTCTGAAGAACACGCTGATCCAGGCTTCGCCGAACTTCCAGGAACTGATCACCGCGACCGTCGACGAAAAGGCCCTGGCTCTCGCTGCCCGCCGGTCCGACCTGGAGCATGAAGCGGCGGCAATCTACGCCAAGACCTTCACCCTCGAAGAGCTGAACGCCATCACCGAGTTCTACAGCTCGACCGCCGGCAAGAAGCTTCTGAACGACGGCCCGATCGCTTCGCGCGAACTGCTGAAGGCGGCGGACATCTGGGCATCCGGCGTTTCGCGTGACCTCAATGCCGAAGCAACGAAGTCGCTCGACGCCAAGGTCGGCACCTCGGCTCCTGCGCTCGTCGAAGGCACGCCGGCGACGCCTGCCCAATAATCCGGGGCGCGTTGATGCGGGCATGAGCGCCGCGCGTTCGAAAGAGCGCAGCAGGCATGCTCTTGCGTCATGTCGACACGATCATCACGTTTTGAAGAGCCCGGAGCGATCCGGGCTTTTCTTTTTCCGCAGTGCAACACTATATGTGCCTGCGACGGGGCTGCCCCGAGCGGGGCATGCTGTCGGCCAAAGCCGGTCGCACGGTGCTCCTTACAATCCCAATTGCAGTCTGCACGACCTTCAGGAGTACGCCATGCCCGCATTCGACTATGACCTCTTCGTAATCGGTGGTGGTTCTGGCGGTGTCAGAAGCGGTCGGCTGGCGGCGAGCATGGGCAAGAAGGTGGCGATCGCCGAAGAGTTCCGCTACGGCGGCACCTGCGTCATTCGCGGCTGCGTGCCGAAGAAGCTCTACGTCTATGCCTCGCAGTATTCCGAACATTTCGAGGATGCGGCCGGTTTCGGCTGGACGGTCGGTGAAAGCCGTTTCGATTGGCAAAAGCTGGTTGCGGCCAAGGAACAGGAGATCACGCGCCTCGAAGGCCTCTACCAGAAGGGGCTTGCCAATGCGGGCGCCGAGATCCTGCGCACGCGTGCCGAACTTGTCGGCCCGAACACGGTGCGCCTGCTCGATAGCGGCAAGACCGTCACGGCGGAACGGATCGTCATCGCGGTCGGTGGCCATCCGACGCCGCATGATGCGCTGCCGGGCCACGAACTCTGCATCTCGTCCAACGAGGCTTTCGACCTGGCCGAACTGCCGAAATCGATCCTGATTGCCGGCGGCGGATACATCGCGGTCGAGTTTGCCAATATTTTCCATGGCCTCGGCGTCGAGACGACGCTGATCTACCGCGGCAAGGAGATCCTGTCGCGCTTCGATCACGACATGCGTCGCGGCCTGCACGCGGCGATGGAAGAGAAGGGCATCCGGATCCTTTGCGAGGACATCATCCAGTCCGTTGCCACCGATGCCGATGGCAAGCGCGTGGCGCAGACGATGAAGCATGGCGAAATCGCCGTCGACCAGATTCTGCTGGCGCTCGGTCGTGTGCCGAACACCCGGGGGCTGGGGCTTGAAAGCGCAGGCGTGAAGACCGATGAGCGTGGTGCGATCATCGTCGATGCCTTCTCGCGCACCAGCGCGCCCGGCATCTACGCGCTTGGCGACGTAACCGACCGCGTGCAGTTGACGCCGGTCGCGATCCACGAGGCGATGTGCTTCATCGAGACCGAATACAAGAACAACCCTGTTTCGCCCGACCACGACCTGATCGCAACGGCGGTCTTCTCGCAGCCGGAGATCGGCACCGTCGGCCTCAGCGAAGAGCAGGCCGCACGGAAGTTCGATGACCTGGAGGTCTATCGCGCCGAATTCCGGCCGATGAAGGCGACACTTTCCGGCCGGAAGGAAAAGACGATCATGAAGCTGATCGTCAACGCCGCCGACAGCAAGGTTCTGGGCGCCCACATCCTTGGCCACGATGCCGGCGAGATGGCGCAGTTGCTGGGCATCTCGCTGAAGGCGGGTTGCACGAAGGATGATTTCGACCGGACGATGGCCGTTCATCCGACTGCCTCGGAAGAGCTGGTAACGATGTACGCGCCGACCTACCGCCTTCACAAGGGCGAGCGGGTCTGATTGCCTCGGACATTCTGCCTCAGGTGAAAACGACCTGAGGCAGGGAATTCTTGGGAATGGCAGGCATCAAAGGGTGAGCGTGCCCTTGCGGCGCTCATGCCGATGCGCGGCACACTAGGCGAACACGCCGGCGAACCTTGGCTCTTCCCGCCTGAACAGGTCCGCCAGGCGCTCGATGACCGAGCGCACTTCCGGGCGATGCCGGTCGTCATCGTTTGCGGCGATCCACAACGGATGCGTCAGGTCCTCGACCAAACCCCCTTCGCGCCTGAGCAGCGGGTCGCCGTCGCCGACGAAGGCGGGCAGGATGCCCCGCCCGGCGCCATTGCGGATCAGCCGCAGTAAAAGGGAAGGACTGTCTGTCCAGGTGTGGATCTGTTGCTCATGGTTCTGGAAGACCCACTTGTCGGCGGCAGTCCAGGCGGCCTCCGTGCCGATCGATATCCAGGGAAAGTCTTCGCGGTCCGGCATGTTTCCAGCGCGGTAGATGCCGTAGGCGAGGTTGACCGACCGGCGCACGGCGACGTTGCCGGAGCGGGGCTTTTCGTGAAGCACGGCGACGTCGGCCTGTCTGAAAGTGAGGTCGAAGCCGCGATCCACCTGCTTGCAGCAGAAGCGAAAGCCGTCGCCGCGGCCGCGAAGTGCGGATGCGTTATCGGCGATGAAGCCGGATACCCAGGCATCGCCTGCTACCGATACGATCGGCAGGGCGAAGGCGTCGCGGTGCCAGTCCGTGATGCTGTCGGCGGCGTTCTGCATGGTGCGGACATGTTCAAGCAGAATCTGACCGTCGTGTGCGAGGCGATAACCCTGCTGGCTGCGGATGAAGAGTGCCCTGCCGATCGCCCGTTCGAGTGCGAGCATGCGGCGGCCGATGGTCGGTGCGCTCAGGCCGGTCCGCATGGCAGCGCCGCTCAGCCCACCTTCGCTCGCGACATGGTAAAACAGTTTCAGATCGTCCCAGGCTGCCTCGGCCATATGCTCTCCCTGATGATCGCGATCTCCTCCTAGCGCCAATTGCCGGAGTTCGCTGCGTTCGCGGATGAAAAACGTCTTTCAGCGCTGTGCCTACAACGGGTCCGACCCAGACATTAGGTCTCGTCCTGTCTCAACGCAAAGGAGGCGAGACCATGCATGAACAATGGGCACTCATCGGCACGACACATCTGCTGGGCAGTCGCCGGGATAAAGCCAAGAGCCTTGACGATCCGCTGGACCGACCGGAATGGGATGGCCTGCGCTGGGCGCTTGCGATCTTGTCTTTCTTGTCGTCTGGCCTGCCGCCGGGCGGAAGCCGTGCGAAATCGCGTCCGACACGGGCCGTGCCAACGCAAGAGGCACGACGCGGAGCGGTCGTCGGCCACCGCGCAAGTCCGACGGAATGCCGCGCCGAGGGGGCAGTATCCCGTTGAAATGGCGCATAAATCTTTCGTCGCGGTGATGCCGGGATTCGGGATCGTGCGTCCCGAGGTCATATCCTTGCGCGATGTGTGCTCCGGCGAGCAATGATTTCTGGCGGAATGACTTTCCAAGCGTTTCCTTAACGTCTATAAGCCCGCATTCTGCGGCGTTTCCGGCTGGCCAGGGACGGCCTGGCGTTCAGGCGGTACGCGCGGAGATTAGTGAAATTTCAGAATACCGGGCGGCTCACATTGGCCGTCAGGGCGCGACCCGCGCGGGCAATCATCCGCGGCAGACAACAGGTGATCGAAATGGCACAGACTTGGACCCCGAATAGCTGGCGGCAGAAGCCCATTCAGCAGGTGCCGGAATATCCGGACCTTGCAGCTCTTGCGGCAACCGAAGCGAAGCTTGCGAAGTATCCGCCGCTGGTATTTGCCGGCGAAGCGCGGCGTCTGAAGAGCGCGCTTGCCAACGTTGCCGAAGGCCGCGGCTTCCTGCTGCAGGGCGGCGACTGCGCCGAGAGCTTTGCCGAGCATGGTGCCGACACGATCCGCGACTTCTTCCGCGCTTTCCTGCAGATGGCCGTCGTCCTGACGTTCGGCGCCCAGCAGCCCGTGGTCAAGGTCGGCCGTATCGCTGGCCAGTTCGCCAAGCCGCGCTCGTCCAACATCGAGAAGCAGGGCGACGTCGAGCTGCCGAGCTACCGTGGCGACATCATCAACGGCATCGATTTCACCGAAGCCGAGCGCGTTCCGGATCCGGAGCGGCAGATCATGGCCTACCGCCAGTCCGCCGCGACGCTCAACCTGCTGCGCGCCTTTGCGATGGGTGGCTATGCCAACCTCGACAACGTGCACCAGTGGATGCTCGGCTTCGTCAAGGACAGCCCGCAGGCCGAGCGCTACCGCAAGCTCGCCGACCGGATCTCCGAGACGATGGATTTCATGAAGGCGATCGGCATCACCTCGGAGAACCATCCGAGCCTGCGCGAGACCGATTTCTTCACCAGCCACGAGGCGCTGCTGCTCGGCTACGAGCAGGCGCTGACGCGTGTCGATTCCACTTCGGGTGACTGGTACGCAACATCGGGCCACATGATCTGGATCGGCGACCGTACCCGCCAGCCTGATCACGCCCACATCGAGTACTGCCGTGGGATCAAGAACCCGCTTGGCCTGAAGTGCGGCCCGTCGCTGACGGCCGACGGTCTGCTGGAGCTGATCGATCTGCTCAACCCGGCCAACGAAGCCGGCCGCCTGACGCTGATCTGCCGCTTCGGCCACGACAAGGTCGCCGAGCACCTGCCGCGCCTCATTCGTGCGGTCGAGCGCGAAGGCAAGAAGGTCGTCTGGTCCTGCGATCCGATGCACGGCAACACGATCACGCTCAACAACTACAAGACCCGTCCGTTCGAGCGGATCCTGTCGGAAGTCGAGAGCTTCTTCCAGATCCACCGTGCGGAAGGTTCGCATCCGGGCGGCATCCACATCGAGATGACCGGCAACGACGTGACCGAGTGCACCGGCGGCGCTCGCGCGCTTTCGGGCGACGATCTGGCCGACCGCTACCACACGCACTGCGATCCGCGCCTCAACGCGGACCAGGCGCTGGAACTGGCGTTCCTGCTCGCCGAGCGCATGAAGGGCGGCCGCGACGAGAAGAAGCTGGTCGTCAACGGCTGATCAAGCCCCCAGCGCCCGACGCTTCAGTTTTTCTGATTGTCGGTCGTCTGCTATGAAATTGACAATGCCGGGCCCGCTCGCAAAGCTGGTCCGGCATTTTTCATTTCTGGGAGGTCGGGGGACCATGGCGGATATTCACAGCGGCGGCTGCCTTTGCGCGGCGGTACGCTTCAAGACGCACGGTGTGCTGCGCGAGCTGATCTTTTGCCATTGCAGCCAGTGCCGCAAGCAGACGGGCCTCTATTACGCTGCCACCAACGTGCTTGATCGCGATCTGGAGCTGCAAGGGGCCGAGGATGTGACCTGGTACCGTTCCAGCGAAAGCGCCCGCAGGGGCTTCTGCCGGCAATGCGGATCGGCGCTCTTCTGGAAATCCGATGGTGGCGAATACACGTCGATCATGGCCGGTGCCTTTGAAACGCCGACGGACCTCGAGCCGGGCTACCACATCTTCTGCGCCGACAAGGGCGACTTCTACGATATCGACGACGGCCTGCCGAAGTTCGACGCCGGGCGGACGTGAGTGGTCAGGCCACGCCAGCGCGCCAGGCGATGACGCCTTGCGTGCGCGCCCGTACTTCAGGCGACGCAAGGCAGTGGGCGACACTCTCAAAGCCCGGAGCTCCGGGATAGGGCGCGACTTCGCTCGGCGGGCTATGGTTGGCGGGGCACAGGATGATGGTTTCGCCCGACCTGAGCGCGCCAGGATCAAGGATGGCATTGGAGCGCGTCAGCATGAATATGGGGCGCCTGTCGGCTCGACCGTCGCGCAAATGGCCGATCAGCGCTGTCTGCGATGCAGCATCGAGGTCCTGCTCGACCATATCGATGACGAATGCGCTGGCGTCGGCCTCGAGCGCCAACAGCAGAACGATCAGCGCCGATGACGCGACGGCACCGTCGTCCACTAAACGCGCGACCGTGGTCCCGATCCGGGACCGCAGCGCGGCATCCTCGTCGAGCCGGCGGGTGGCTGACAGGCGGCATGTCTCTTCCAGGCGGTCGAGCCCGACAAAAGCGCATCCGGGCAGGGTCGTGGCGATCGCCTTGGCGAGGCGTGTCTTTCCGCTGCCGAGTGGTCCGGTGATGTAGGTCAACGGGTGAAGTCCATTGAGGGTGAACGTCTCTCCGCCCCATGGCCACGGAAGCTCGAGCGCAAGACCTGGGCCGGTTTCCGGTGATTGCGCTTGCATCTGCGCCAGCGTCGCCGGCACGGCCTCGTGATCGGCCGGCAGGTCGAGGCGCAGACGGCGAAGTTTCTCGACGGTCGCGTGGAGGTCATGCATCCGTATCTCGAGCACACTCTGCTGCGCGGCGAGCGTGGCGCCGAGCTGCCGTCGCTCTTCGGCAAGCACGCGCCCGATCTCTGCCAGGCTAAGACCAAGCGAACGCAGCGCGACGATCTCGCGGGCGCGCTCCATCTGTGCGGGCCCGTAGGTTCGCCATCCCGCCGAGGTTCGCACCGGGGCGATCAATCCGCGCTGCTCATAGAGGCGCAGTGCCTTTACCGATACCCCGAGCCGTTTGGCAGCCTCGGTCGCGTTCAAGAATTCTGCGGGGGTCTTCACGAATCACCTCGTCCTGTTGGCCGCAGTCCTTATCGCTCCTGCCCCTGGGGACGGGTCAACCGGAGAGGTCAAAAATGTGGTGGGGGCGTGAACGCCGGGCGCATGGGCGCGCAAGGGGCTGGCCGGACGTGACGCATTGCAGCGCGGACACGTGCCTACTTCAGCAGGCGAACCGCATCTTGCGTGGCACGTTCGTAGGCGTTGGCGAGTGCAGCAAGCTTGACCGCCTGCCACCGACAATAGATATCGACCAGGCCCGCGCTCATCCAGAAGCGGCCGCGCGCGCCGTCATTCGCCCGGCCGATGAAGCCGTTGTCCTGCGCCTTGGTAAACAGCCTGCGCACATGGGTATTGGAAATCATGTAGTGCGTCGCAAGCTCGGCAAGATTGAGATCCAGCCAGACCTTTCCGTCGACCGGCGTCAAGGTTTTCGGACGGGCCATGAGGTCATCGAGCAGCAAGCCGCCGCATTCGGTCCAAACGAAGATCTCGACGCCTTCGGGCGGCACGCTCCAGCTCTTGTCGGACAGGAGCATCCGAGCCGCGATCGGCTGCGTGCGCCAAAGGACCGAGATATCCGCCTCGACATGCTCCAGCCGGTTGCCGCCATCCAGACGGTCAAGCGTGCCCATCTGGCTCATGAACCACCGCATCATCGCACTTTCGCTGACGTCGGTCGGCTCGAGAGGGCGAACCTTCCTGTTCGTCCGCTCACCGCTTACATCCCGCAGGAGTTTGTAGGCGAGCAGTTCGGACAGGAAAGCGGCAGCGGTGTTTCTGCTGGCGCCGCCGGTATCGCGCATGAATTTCAGCAGACGTGCAGCCGTTATGCCCGAATCGGGATGGGATGGATCGCGCTCGAGATGAAGGGCAAAGGCCGCCTGTGAGAGCATCCATTTCTGGTGGGAGGCCACCAGCCGGGCGACGCGGGGAAAGATGTCGTAGACCGCCATGAGGTCGCGGGCACTGATCTGCAACGTTTCGCGTAAAAGCGGATTGCGCAAAATCCCGTCCGCCGTGAAGGCGGGCGGTTTTTCCGGCGCAGCATCCCCCTGTTTTGCCACCCAATGCATCTGTTGTGCACGTCTCCCGACGATCTGTCGCACACGCCGCGAGGGTCGATCCCGCACCGCGCCTGCCTCGATATCACTCAACCCGACCGCTTGTAGCAGTTCTACCTTGCCCATAACGTGCGAACCCATCATTTTGTTCGAAAGGGCCGCCAACGGATTTTCCGCTGTCGGCCCTTTTCGTGTTTTGGGGGACGCCTTACTGGACCAGAACAGGAGGTTGGCACTTGACGCCTGTGACCCTGACATCCGCTTCACCCACCCGCACGCCCACCAGCAGCAACAGGTTGTAGAGCAGATCGTCTACCGGTTTTGTGACAGCGCCGAGCGTCTGGGCGAGAGCCTGCTGCAGGACCGTCGGGCTGCCGAGCGTCAGGAACAGGACCTGGATGTTCAGGTCGAGATTGTTGAGCAGGGTCTGCGTGGTCGATGACAGAATGTCCTTCGTCGAAACGCTCTTGATCGAACGCGCGGCGACTTCCGCCGGACTGAAGGTGAGGCGGGACGCTTGAAGGTTCTGTGCCTCGACATGGGCGATGGCGTCGATCTTGACGACGAGTGCGTCGACAATGCGGGCGCGCTCCACCCGTGCGTCGGATGAGAAGCTCGACAGCACCTTCGGGTTGACATCGCCGATCGCGATCTCGGCAACACCCGGCACGGCGTCGACGACGACGGCCGCGTTGTCCGGCTTGCCGCCGTAGCAGCGGATGTCTGCAAGCTTTGCTTCTGCGTGGGCGAGTTCGACATAGATCGGCAACCGGATGCGGATACCCGCAAGTGCGGCGAGGCCGTCGACATTCACCTCAACTGCGAGGCGCGTCTGTGCGGTGCGCACCGCTGCGCCCGGGGCACCGAGACGATGACTTGGTGTCTGGACTGGCGGCTCGCCGACCGCCAGCTTGACGGTTGCCGAGGCAATGCCCGGAAGTCCGGCAACGGCGTTAAGAGCGATCTGGTTCTCGCCGTTAGCGATGGCGGCGGCAGCCGAGACGATCTGCAGCGCACTCACTCTCATCGCCCAGTCGGAGCCGGCATCGATCCTCAAGTCTTTCTTGGGGTCGAGATTGAGGATCTGGGCGAGGGTGAAGGTTTTCTTGTTGTTCGCCGTGGCGAGTTCGATGCTCTTGAGGGCGGAGTTGACTGTGCCCGACAGACCCTGGAACAGCCGCATCGACGACAGCAGCTGCGGCATGGTCAGCTGGGCGTTGAGCACGTCCTCGTAGGATGCGGCCGTCAGGCTGAGCTTGGTCGCGACGATCTTCAGGAAAGGCTGGATATCGATGTCGGCGTTGATCAGCGCTTCGTAGTCCATGACCTTCAAGGAGATGTTGGTGCCGAGCATCTGACCGAGAATAGCGTTGAGCAAGCCGTCGTTCAGGCTGGCAAGCCGGGATCCGACGGAGAATGCCGCGATCTTGGAACTCGCGGCCGTGCCGATGACACTCAGATCCGGCGGCGCGCTGAAGACGGACGCGAAGAAGATAAGCCCCTTCTTCTGGAGGCGCACCTGGACCGCATCCGAAGGCGAGGCATCCTTGATGAAACGCTTGCCGGCTGGAATGCTGGGGTCGGGCACATAACGGCCGCGCGTGATGGTTGCGACGCCATCGACCTTCGCCGTGCTGGCTTCACCCGCCGGCAGAACCTTGCCATCGACCGTCATCAGGCCGGCGGGTGTCGCGACTGCGAAATTCAGCTTGTTGTTGAAGAAATGCTTGAGCACGGCCTGCTCCGCCGAGGGCACGCTGGCGGCCGCGGCGATCGCTGCAAGATCGACCGTCGACTGCATCTCCTGCTTCTGGACCGTGAGGTAGCCGTAGTCGACGCCTAGCCCCATGGAGGCAACGACGAGCGGCATGACGAGCGCGGCGGAGATGCCGATATTTCCATCGCTTGCTCGTGCGAACAGGCGCATGGATGGGAACTTCATGGTCATCTCAGATCCCCCCCACGCGAATGGTGGCGAAGCGTTCGATCTTCTCGTTCGGCATTGCAAAGGTGAACATGTTGAAGATCGGCAGATCGCCCGCGTCGTACTTGATCCTGACCGTGAACTGGTTGGCGTTGCCCGCATCGTCCTTGACCGTGACGGTCATTCGGGACGGCTTGATGAACGCCTGATCCATGGTCGTGCGCTGGATATAGTCGGTGGCAAGCCGCTCCCGTTCGCCTTCGGAAAGCCCGGCGATCGCGGTTCGCGCAGCATCGGCTGCGATCTGCTGGATGGAGTGCGCAGCACTCAGGTAGATGCCATAGGCGATCAATGTGAGCACGCATAGAAAGAAGAGGGGCGCGATGATTGCAAATTCAATTGCGGCAGCGCCATCGCGGCTGCCAGACAGGCGCGTAAAAATGGACATTTCAGCAACTCCGACCGAACCGTGACTGCTTTTTTTCTGTCCCTGCGCCTTAACGGTGCGCCTCAAGTGTTAATTTTTCGATACGCGAATAGGTTGTTTCAATGGCTAGAAATAGCCTATTGTTGTAAAATGCATATTTGTGATTGAATTAGGAATTGCGCGGATTCCTGGGGGTTTTTGCCCTTCGCGCGGTGCCCATTCCCGCTGTCTATTCGACATCCGGTGTGTTCCGATATTGGGCAAGCTGGCGGTTGAGGTTGGCGATGTCGGTGCGCAACTCGGCAATCTCGCGCAGCAGCACGTCATCGACCTTGTGGTGCAGGGCGATCAATTCGACCTCCGATTTCAGATTGACCTCATAATCCTTGGCTGCGGCGAAGCGGTCGCGCTCTGCCTGGCGGTTCTGGGACATCATGATAACAGGCGCCTGCAGGGCGGCCAGCATCGACAAGAGCAGGTTGAGGAAGATGAACGGGTAGGGATCGAAGGCACCTGCCACCAGCAGGATGGTGTTGAGGATGACCCAGACGACCAGAAAGCCGCAGAAGCCGAGGATGAAGGACCAGGAGCCGCCGACCCTGGCAATGGCGTCGGCGAGCCGGTCTCCGACGGACAGCTCGGCGTTGAATTCGACATTGGTGTCCGTCGAGACCGTGCGCCGTTCCTTGGCGCGCGTCAGGATGCGCCGCTCGATTTCGCCGAGTTCGGTGACTGATTTGCCGAAGAGATGCTGCGAGATTTCGTTGATGTGCGACATGTCTGTCTCCGAGGAAGGATACGGAAATATCTAGCGCATCATTTCAATGAAGACATCAACGGGATCGACGAAATGAACGAGCCGGACGGGCGACCGTCCGGCTCTGTCAGTCTATGCGCGCATGGATGCTCCGTGCGGCTTGGCGTTCTTAAAGGCCGGCGGCGTAGAGGTCCGCGTGCGACTTGAAGAAACGGTCTGTCGAGTAACGCTTGCCGAACATCATGTCGTGCTGCAGGAAGCGGTAGTCGCGCAGCAGCGCCGGCACCTTCGGCTGGCGTGACCACTCGGCAACGTCCTTGCCGTTCTTGCGGATCAGCATGTAGCGGTCGACGACACGGTACTGGTCGTGCACCTTGCCGAGGAAGCCGGTGTAGTAGGGGTGCTCGTAGCCGGATTGCTTCAAGATCTGGTAGGAGAGGAACGCCGGGCTGATGGTGCCGACATTCTTCTTCGGGCCGGTCTTGTTCGACCAGACGACGAGCGGCGTTTCGTGTTGCGCCTTCATCTGCTCCTTCGAACCTTTGCGCTCCGCGGTCACGCCCTTCATGAAACCGGTATTGGTATAGACTGTGTTGAGCGGCGGCAGGTGGTCGCCGAAGAGCACGATGACCGTTTCGCGGTCGCGTTCCTTGGCCCAGTCCATCAGCTTCTTCAGGCTTTCGTCGGCTTCCTTGATGCCCTGTGCGTAGGTTTCCAGCACCTGGCGATCGCTTTCGGGCAGGTTGCCTTCGACCTTGATGGTGTTCTTGGCATAGCGGTTGGCCTCATAGGGGCCATGGCCCTGCAGCGTCACCGCGAAGAAGAAGAACGGATCGTCCATGGCGTCGGCCTGGCGGATGATCTCGTCTGTCAGCGATTCGTCCGAGGCGAAGATGCCGCGCTTCTGCATCGGCGGCATGTTCTCCTCCGACTTGAAGGTGTCGAAGCCGAAGGCCTTGTAGACGGCGGTGCGGTTCCAGAACCAGCTCTGGAACGGGTGGATGGCGCGCGAGACATAGCCTTCGCCGCGAAAGAAGGTGGCAAGCGAGGGGATCGGATTGCGGATGTACTGCTGGTACGGAATGCTGCCATAGGGCAGGAAGGCGTTGGAAAAGCCAGTCAGCGCTTCGAACTCGACGTTGGCCGTCATGCCGCCGAATTCGGGTGAGAACACGTTGCCGGATTGCATCTCGCGAATGGTCGGCATCGGGTCGGGCGAAAGCTTGACGTTCGGCAGACGGGTCGGATCCCAGAAGGATTCGCTCATCAGTACGATCACGTCGGGCTTGCTGCGATGGGAGGTGCCGGCCGGCAGCGGCTTGACCGGGATGCGGTCGATCGCATCGGCCATGTAGCCGGAGGGCGCGCTGACATTGGCCATCGGCAGGTTGATCGCGAAGGCGAGCGCAAAGCCGTTGTGGCGATAGTTCTCGGTCTGGTCCCACATGATCGGGATGACCTTCAGGCGGTCGCGGATCCAGGAGAACTGGTTGTAGTCCATGATGTTCCAGAAGGCGAACAGCAGCGGCAGCGCAAAGGCTGCGCGCGCGATGCGCTCGCGGCGCGTCAACTTGGGGAAGTTGCGCCAGGCGTAGCGCAGCAACAGGCCGATCGCGGCAACAGCTGCAACAAGGCCGACGGCGATGCCGACGGCGGTCCACGGACGGTCCTTGACCAGAACCGGCATCAGTTCGAGGATCTGGCGGCCGAAGAGAAAGTCGGTCGGGTAGAGCGGGTCGGAGAGAAAGACCTGCTTCTGCTGGCAGATGATGGCCGGAATGATCGCCAGCGGCGCCAGCACCACGGCGGACTTGTGCTCACGGCCGAAGAAGCCGTCGATCGCAAGCAGGATGAGGAAGAACGCGCCGATGGTGGTCCAGGCTGGGCGCGTCGGATCGAGGAAATAGGCAACCGTGTCTGCCATGGACTGGCGCACGATCAACTCGACCGCAAAAACGAGGGCTGCCGCGATCGCGAGCGAAAACAATGCACTGCGTGCGGAGGTCAGCGTCTTGGCGTGCCGCGCGGCAAATCCGGGTCTAGCTGCGTAGACTCCCGATCTCCTGGCCACGGCTGTATCGATATTAGCCAACATCTTCTCCAATTTCATCAATGTGTCGTGTAACTGTCATACGACCGTCATTTTGAACAGGGGATGAATGGTTTGTTCAGGGAGATTGGAAACAGGGTTTCGTGACGTGAGGACGCGCGAGCGCGCGCCGATAACAAGCCGGAAAAGCAGAATTTTTTGGAATTTTTCGCGTGGCGATGATTGCCTGTGGGAATTTCCCCGCGGATTGCGCTAAAGATCGGTGCGAAAGTCAGACGCATTCGTTCGAGAACAGACCGACAGGCCCGCTCATGACCGCACACAACGCCGCTCCCACCGTGCTTCGCATTGCCGTCGCCCAGCTCAACCCGACAGTCGGCGATATCGCCGGCAATCTGGCAAAGGCGCGAGACGCGCGCGCCGACGCGGCCCGTCAGGGCGCCGATCTCCTGCTTCTGACCGAACTTTTCATTTCCGGCTATCCGCCGGAGGATCTGGTGCTGAAGCCCGCCTTCCTGAAGGCCTGCCTGCAGGCAGTCGAGACGCTGGCAGCCGAGACCGCCGACGGCGGCCCGGGCGTCATCATCGGCTTTCCGCGTCTGGCCAAGACAGGCCGCCACAACGCCGTCGCCGTCCTTGATGGCGGCAAGATCATCGCCGTGCGCGACAAGGTCGACCTGCCGAACTATGGCGAATTCGACGAAAAGCGGGTGTTCGACCAGGGCGAAATGCCCGGCCCGGTTAATTTCCGAGGCGTGCGCATCGGCATTCCGATCTGCGAGGATATCTGGGGCGATCTCGGCGTGTGCGAAACGCTGGCAGAAAGTGGGGCCGAGATCCTGCTGTCGCCGAACGGTTCTCCCTACTATCGCGGCAAGGTGGACGTTCGCCACCAGGTGGTGCTGAAGCAGGTGATCGAAACCGGCCTGCCGATGATCTATGCCAACCAGCTCGGCGGCCAGGATGAACTGGTGTTCGACGGCGCGAGCTTTGCCTTCAACACCGACAAGTCGCTCGCATTCCAGATGAGCCAGTTCGAGGAATCGCTATCGATCGTCGAGTGGAAGAAGGGCGACGATGGCTGGCACTGTGCCGGTGGCCTGAAATCGCGGCTGCCGGAGCGTGAGGAGGCGGATTATCGTGCCTGCATGCTCGGCTTCCGAGACTACGTCAACAAGAACGGTTTCAAGAATGTCGTGCTGGGCCTCTCCGGCGGTATCGATTCGGCGATCTGTGCCGCACTTGCCGTCGATGCACTCGGCGAGGAGCGGGTGCGCACGATCATGCTGCCTTACCGCTATACCTCGAAGGATTCGCTGAAGGACGCCAAGGATTGCGCCGAAGCGCTTGGATGCCGTTACGATATCGTGCCGATCGAGGAGCCGGTCGAGGGCTTCCTCGGCGCGCTCGCCGACATGTTCGAGGGCACGGAGACCGGGATTACCGAGGAAAACCTGCAGAGCCGGACACGCGGCACGATCCTGATGGCCGTTTCCAACAAGTTCGGCTCGATGGTGGTGACGACCGGCAACAAGTCGGAAATGTCGGTGGGCTATGCCACGCTCTACGGCGACATGAATGGCGGATTCAATCCGATCAAGGACCTCTACAAGATGGAGGTCTACGGGATTTCACGCTGGCGCAACACCACCGTGCCTCCCGGCGCGCTCGGCCCGTCCGGCGTGGTCATTCCGCAGAACATCATCGACAAGGCGCCCTCGGCCGAACTGCGTCCCAACCAGACCGACCAGGATTCGCTGCCGCCTTATCCGGTGCTCGACGATATTCTGGAATGCCTGGTCGAAAAGGAAATGAGCACGGAGGAGATCGTGGCGCGCGGCCATGACGAACCGACCGTGCACCGCATCGAGCACCTGCTCTACATCGCCGAATACAAGCGCCGGCAGTCGGCGCCGGGCGTGAAGATCACCAAGAAGAATTTCGGCCGCGACCGCCGCTACCCGATCACCAACCGATTTCGCGACCGGGGTTAGGGGATGATCGCTGTCTTCGTCGCAGCGGAGGAAGGCAATGCGCAGTTCCGTTGAAACGTTTGACATCCTGATCGGCGAGACGCGCGTGGTCTGGCAGACGGACAGCTTGGTCGAAGCGCCGAACTGGTCGCCTGATGGCACGCATCTTGTCATCAACGGCGATGGACTGCTCTACCGTCTGGCGCTTGCCGGCGGCGAGCCGGTGCGGATCGATACGGGTTTTGCCCGGCTCTGCAACAACGACCATGGCATTTCACCCGATGGCGACACGATCGCCATCAGCGACAAGACCGAGTTCGGCAAATCGGCGATCTATCTGCTCCCGGCTTCAGGCGGCATTCCCAGGCTCATCACGCCCAACCTTCCGTCCTACTGGCACGGCTGGTCGCCGGATGGGCAAACGCTCGCCTACTGCGGCATTCGCGACCAGGTCTTCGACGTATTCACCATCAACGTCGCGGGCGGCGAGGAGCGGCGGCTGACCCACGGCGAGGGGCGCAATGACGGGCCGGATTGGTCGCCCGACGGGCAGTGGATCTATTTCAATTCGAGCCGCAGCGGCCGCATGCAGATCTGGCGCATCCGGCCTGATGGCAGCGACGTCGAGCGCATCACCGACAGCCCCTATGGCGACTGGTTCCCGCATCCGTCGCCGGACGGAAGGCACCTGCTGGTGCTGTCGTATGACGGCGACGTCTTCGATCATCCGCGCGATCTCGATGTCCGACTGCGGCTGATGGATATGGATGGCGGCAATGCGCGCGAACTGTTCGCACTCTTCGGCGGGCAAGGTACGATGAACGTGCCGAACTGGTCTCCATCAGGCGATCGTTTCGCCTTCGTTCGCTACCAACCGGAAAGCTGAGACCGCTGGACAGGAATACAGCCTGCGTGCTAGCGATCATGTCGTTCGCAGGGCGCACCCGATCCGCGGGAAGGGCCAGACCCACCTGTTTCACTGAACTTGGTTGCCACACCTCTTTTCAGTCTGTGGGCGCGGATACCGGACGTGAATGAAAGGAGGTCTTTCATGATCACGCGCGATCTTCCCGCGAATGCTACCCTCGAATCCATCCGCAAGCAGGCCAAGGCTTTTCTCAAGGCCCTGAAGGCCGGCGATGCCGCCGCACGCCAGCGGGCACTTCCCTATTTTTCCGAACCTGCGGCCATCGGCCTGCAGGATGTGCAACTGGTCCTTGCCAGGGAATTCGGCTTTTCCAGCTGGACCCGACTGAAGACGCATCTCGAGCGCTCATCGAGCGGAACGCCTGCCACGGAGCAACTGGCGAACCGTTTCCTGGCGCTTGCAACCGTGTCCTATTTCGGCGACATCGCCGCCGATCCCGAGCGCTATCGACAGGCGAAAGATCTGCTCGACGAACACCCTGAAATCGCCGGTGAAAGCATCCATGTCGCAGCCGCGCTCGGCGATGGCGAGGCGATAGACCGTTGGCTCGACGGCGAGCCGCAACTGATCGGCAAGCGTGGCGGTCCTTATGATTGGGAGCCGCTGCTCTATGCGGCCTATGCCCGCGTTCCCGGACGGTCCTCGCTTGCCGCCGGTGAGCGGCTGATCGCGCGTGGCGCCGATGCCAACGCCTTCTGGATGGACGACGGCCAATATCGCTTCACGGCGCTGACCGGCGTTTTCGGTGAGGGCGAGGCAGGCAAGGAACGGCAGCCGGAGCATCCCGACTGCACAGCCTTTGCCGAAAGCCTGCTCAAGGCCGGTGCCAGGGCCAATGACAGCCAGGCGGTCTACAACCGCATGTTCGAGCCAGACAACACCTGCCTGGAGATCCTGCTGCGCCACGGGCTGACGGCTACAGATCGAAACAACTGGCTCGTGCGGGAGGATGGCGATCTGATCGAAAACAGCCAGAGCGTTTTCGACTATCAGCTCGCCTGGGCGCTGGAAAAGCGAATGGACGAGCGCGTGCGTCTGCTGGTCGAGCATGGCGCCGACGTCAACCGCATGGTGAAAGGGCGCACGCCATACCAGTGGGCAGCACTTGGCGGCGATGCGGCTCTTGCGGCGTATCTGGTTGCGCGGGGCGCCGCCGTCGACGAACTCGCGGATGTCGACAGGCTGGCGCGGGCGATCGGAGAAGGCAAGGCAAGCGAGGCGGAAGCGCTCGTGGCCGGCGATCCGACGCTCGTTTCACGAGCGCAGGCCGCCCATCCGGCAATCCTGCACGAGGCGGCAGGCGAAAACCGTGCGGATCAGGCGGCGCTTATGCTGTCGCTCGGCTTCGACGTCAATCGCATGACCTCGCGCACGCCGCTGCACGAGGCGGCGTTGCACGGGCACATCGAAATGGCGAAGCTGCTGATCGGAAAGGGTGCCAACACCATGGCGCGCGACCCGTACCATCATGCGCCGCCGATCGGCTGGGCGCATTACAACGGCAAGGCCGACATGGTCCGCTTTCTCGAAGAACAACCGCTCGACCTGTTTGCCGCTGCCGCCTTCGGCAAGGCGGAACGGGTGCGGGATATCATAGAAGAAATGCCGGAGCTGCTCGACATACCCTTCGGCCGGTTCCGCGGACGCGGTCATCCGGACGCGCAGAATGACTGGATGACGCCGCTTGCGATCGCAGTCGTCAACCGGAGACCGTCGGTGGTGAAGCTGCTCGTCGAAAAAGGCGCCGATGCCAGCCTGCGTGATGGCAGCGGCACCCGCTCGATCCGGGAGCTGGCGCGTGACGCAGGCAACGCAGAAATCGTCTCGATGTTGCGCCGGGATTATTCACCCAACCAGTAGTCGTGCGACCGGTGATTGTTTCTCTATACTAGGCGGTTGAAGTCTTTAAGGCTTTCAATACCAGCTTGCTTAAACTAAATTTCTGCTTTGATCTTTAGGGTGGCGTCTGACCGGTGCCACCCTTCGCCTTTAACGGCTGGTCCGGTAAGGGGGCGTTGGAGTGATCGACAACAAGTTTCGGCAACCGAAGCGAAACAGGGCAGTCTGGGCAATCCACGCGGCCTGTACCCTGTTCGCGATCCTGACGATCGCCAGCCTCATCTTCGTTCTCAATCGTTCCGTGGTGGAGGCGGATCGTTTCGGTCTTTCGGCCGAGCGCCGGCTGGTTGCCAACGAGTTGCGCCACCAGATGGAAGCCGCCGTGCAATTTCAGGCCCAGGTCTCGTTCTGGGATGCCACCTATGCGGAGCTTGCCGCGGGTCGGCCAAGCGATGTCTTCGTCGCCCAGGAATTGTCGGGCTGGCTGTGGGAGGACTACGGCTTTTCCTGGTTGATTTTCAGCGATGCAGACGGGCATATCTCGACCGCGGTCAAGGACGGGCTGGTCGTATCATCCGATGTGGCCGGAGCGCCTCTCCACGACGTCGAGGATCTGGTCGAGGAGGCCCGGCGCCGCTACGACAACGTGCTGAGGAACCAGGGCGACACCTACACGCTGAGTATTCCCAGGCCCGACCGGCAATCGGCAACGCCGATCGTGCCCAACATTCATGCGGTGGACTTGCGCGAAATCGACGGCCAGATGAGCATCGCCATCGTCCAGGCCGTCATCCCGGAAACGCTGCAGCTTCCGGCCGCGCGTCGAAAGCCGGTGTTCATGACCTCTGTTCGTCCGCTCACCGCGCGGTCCCTGCGCGACATCGAGGCAAAGCTCGGCGTGACCGGCCTGTCATTCGTGCCGCTGTCGGACACGCCCGCTGACAGCGTCCATGTCCCTGCCGGCCGTTGCGCAGACGCCTCCTGTATTGTCGTTGCCTGGACGCCCAAGTCGCCCGGCGGGTTTGTGCGCGCCGAGATATTGCCGAGCGTCATCGCCATTGCAGCCGCAGTGACATCGTTGATGGCCTTTGTCGCCTTTCGGTTCGCAACGCTCTTTGCCGCCCTGCAGCAGAGTGAGGCGCGCAACCGCCACATGGCCAAGCACGACCGACTGACCGGCTTGCTTAACCGAAGCGGCTTTGACGATGCGCTTGCCGCGGCACTTCTCGATGTCGACAACAGGCCGTTTGCGCTGGCCTTTATCGACCTCGACGAATTCAAGGCCGTCAACGACGAGCAGGGGCACGCAGCCGGTGATTCGGTGCTGGTGGCGATTGCGCAGAGATACCGCCGTCGCGTCGGCAGCAAGGGCACGGTCGCGCGCCTCGGTGGCGACGAGTTCGGGGTGATCCTGCGCACCGGCTATGCGGAAGCCGATGCAACGGCATTGGCTGCCGGACTGGTCATCGATGCCCAGACGCCGATCGAACTTGCGGGGCAGTTGCTGCGCGTCGGGGGCAGTGTCGGTGTCGCCTTTGCGCCGAAGCACGGTCGGACCGCGCGCGCGCTGTTATCGGCCGCTGACGAGGCGCTTTATCTGGCCAAGCGACGCGGCCGCAACCGGGTTCAGACAGCGGACGATCTGACCCCGGAGGAGCGGATCGCGGCGGATGAAGAGATCGCCAGGCGACATGCCGGCTGATTCAGGCGATCGCCGAGCCCTCGGCGTTCCCTTCCTCGGCGCGGCTGAAGCGCCCGCCGAGCGGCGCAGTTACCCATAACAGCCGGGCATCGTCGCTGCCGGTCGACAGGCAGGCATGCCCAAGGCGCGCATCGAAGTAGACGGCGTCGCCGGCCTTGAGCACGGCCGGGGCGTAGTGCTCGGTGTAGAGCGTTACTTCGCCATCGAGGACATACATGAAATCCTCGTCGTCGTGCCGGTCCCAATCGGGAAACTGGTCGAGCGACCGCGCCCGGACCTGAACCTCGACGACCATGAAGGCGGTGTTGCGCACCTCTTCCATCAACAGCCGCAGGCCATAGTTCGGCGTTTCGTGACGGGTGCCGTCGTCCTTGCGGGTGATGCTTCGTCGACCGGCCGGCGGGCTGGATTCGCCAGAAGCCAGAAAGCTCAGGAGGTCGAGGGAGAAACCGGCTGCGAGCTTTTGCATGGCGTGAAACGTCGGCGACATCTCGTTGCGCTCGATCTTCGACAGCGCCGAACGGGACAGGCCGATGCGCTGGCTTGCGTCTTCGAGCGTCCAGTCGCGGGCGATCCTGAGCTCCTTGACCCGGGCGCCGAGTTCGCTTGGCCGCTCCTCGCTCGAGCGCAATCGCGCTTCGGCGGGGCGGCGGGTGATGGTCAGATTTGGCATGGCGTCTCCTCGATCCCTCAATACCGTCAAAGTTCATGATTCTCAATTCTGTTGACGAGATCCACTATAGTAGATAAATCCCGATTGTGAAGCTTAACGGGAGGACGAACTATGATCAACATTCAGGAAAGCAGATACGGGGTCGACGAGTTGCTGGTTGCCGATGCGGAGGCCGATGAGCGACGCTGGCTGCCCTTCGGCGACAGCGCCTTTACCTTGCCCTTGCTGTTCGACGTCCGTGGCGGCAGCTGGGTCAGCATCTTCAAGGCGAAGGGCGCCGGTACGATCGAACGGCACCGCCACTCCAATCCGGTGACCGGTTGGACGCTGGAGGGCACATGGGGGTATCGTGAGCGCGATTGGATCGCCCGTCCCGGCACCTTCATCTTCGAACCGGCGGGCGATATCCATACGCTCTATGTTCACCCGGAGGCCGGCCACATGAAAGCGTTGTTCCATGTGTTCGGTCCTTTGGTCTATCTCGATGACGACGGCAACGCCGAAGGCTACGACGACGTTCTCGTCAGGCTCGATCGCTATGCGGCACACTGTAAGTCGGTCGGCCTCGGCGAAGATTTCGTCCGCACACTGATCCGGTAGGAGGCACAACCATGCATGCATTGGTATTCGACACGTTCGGCGGGCCGGAAGTCCTGAGCTACCGCGAGGTCGCCGATCCGGCTGTGCCGCCCGGCCATATCCAGCTTGCGACGCGGGCAATCGGGTTGAACTTCGCCGATATCTACCGGCGCAATGGCAACTACACATTGGCCGGCAAGGCGCCCCACATCGCCGGTTACGAAGGGGCGGGCGAGGTGATTGCGATCGGCGAGGGCGTCGAAGGCGTCGCAATCGGTGATCGCATCGGCTTTGCCGACGTGCCGTTTGCCAATGCAACGCGGGTGACCGTGCCGCTGGAGCGGGCGATCCCGCTCCCCGACGATATCGGTTTCGAGGACGCTGCCGCACTTCTGCTGCAAGGGCTGACCGCGCAGTATCTGGTGGAAGACAGCTACGCCGTCCGCGCCGGCGACACGGTTCTGGTGCAGGCTGCCGGCGGTGGCGTCGGGCAGTTGCTGATCCGGCTTGCGATCGCAAGGGGCGCAAGCGTCATCGGCATGGCCTCGACGCTCGAGAAGCAGGCGCTCGCCAAGGCGGCGGGTGCGGCCTATGCGCTCGGCTATGACGAGGGCTGGCCAGACAAGGTGCGCGCCCTGAGTAACGGCGGCGTCAATGTCGCCTACGATTCAGTCGGCATAACCCTTCTCGACAGCCTTTCGGCGGTGCGTTCGCGCGGCACCCTGGTGACGTTCGGCATGGCCGGCGGTCCGGCGCCGCTGGTCGATCCGCGCTACCTGATGGAGCACTCGAAAACCGTCACCGGTGGCGATCTCTGGGATTTCCTGACCGACCGGCAGCAACGCTTGAGCCGGGCCGGGCGGCTGTTCCAGGCACTGCGTGCGGGCGTCATCGAGCGCCCGCGCATCGAAACCTTCGCACTGTCGGACGGTGCCGCGGCGCATACCCGGCTCGAGGACCGGCGCTTCTCCGGCAAGATCGTACTTCTGCCCGCGTGAGATCAGGTCCCGCATTTGCGGGGCCAATCATGCCAGGGACGGCTGCCTGCGCCCTCAGGCGGCCGGCAGGTTGAAGGGCGTGATCACCTCGACGGCAGAAAGGCGGCTGCCGCCGAGGATGGTGCGATTGCCGCTGCGCCGGGCGAGAATGGCCCGGAACGTCATGCGCGCGTCGCTGCGCAGATCATGGTGCAGCACGAAGTGGACCCGGCGTTCGCGCAGCAGCGCCAGGTTGTCCTGGTCGAGGTCGTGGGCGATGAACAGCGCGCAGGCCCGTCCGCTGCGCTCGAAGGCGGCGAGCACGGCGCGGTTGCCACCGCCGATCGAATAGGCCGCATTGATGTCGGCATGTGCCGTGAGCGCACGTGTCGCCAGGGCACCGGTCTCGATGTCCTTGCCATGACCTTCGCTGATTTCGACGATACGGATTGCCGGATATTGCTGGCGCAGGATGCGGCGAAAACCGATCTCACGTTCTTCCTCGCCGCGGAAACGACTGCTTGAGATCGTCACCAGTACGGTTGCCGGCGTCTCGGCAAAACGTTCGCCGACGAGATAGGCCGCGGTCTCGCCGGCGGCTCGGTTGTCGGCACCGGCATAGGCGGTGCGTGCCGAGTTCGGCAGATCGGTGACGAGTGTAACGACCGCGATGCCCGCCTGTTCCAGGCGAGCGACGGCGCCGACGATCTCGGGCACGTCCGGTGCCTTCAGCACGACGCCATCGGTTCCGCGCAGGCGAATGCGGTCGAGCAACTGGGCGATGTCGTGCGGGCGCATGGTCTCGGCGAAGTGGAAGCGACAACGGAACGTGGTTGGCATGAAAGTCGGCGCTTCCGTTTCGAACGCCAACCGGACGGCTTCCGTGAAGCGCTCCGGCGCCTCCATCACCACATCGATCGTGCGCTTCTGCCCCTGGATCTCCGACCCGGCTTGCTGCTTTTCCAGCTCGCGGATGGCGGCCTTCACCCGCGCCTCGGTCTGCTGGCGCACGCCTGGGCGTCCATTGAGCACGCGATCGACCGTCGCGGTGCTGAGGCCAGCCTGAAAGGCGATATCCTTGACCAGAAACGGATGGGCCATCGGCGATCTCTCCTGATGGTTTTTTGATGGTTTCCTGCTCTATATCACGATCGGGCGGCGCCTATAGTCGGGACATCCAGGGTTTCTGAGGAGGAACGAGATGAAAACCGACAACACGCAGCGCCAGCGGCTCGACCGCGTCTGGCTGAGCAAGGACAGCTGTGACATCGAAGCGTTCAGGGTCGAGGTCGAACGCCGCACAAACCTTGCGGACTACCCCCACGCGCTCGCCTGCGAAAAGAACGTGCTGATCTATGACAGCGCCAGCCTGCTTGCTGCATGTGCGACAGCGGACGGGCGCCGCGCCGCGCTTGCCGAGATTTGCGAGGCTCTGGCCACCGGGCCGGGAGTGGCTGTCTTCAAACGGGCCTATGCCGATACCAGCGTCATCGATGCGGCCAGCGGCATTTTCGATGCGATCATCGAGGAGCAGCACCGCACAAACAGCGGCGGTGGTGACCACTTCGCCAAACCCGGAGCCAACGACCGGATCTGGAATTCGCTCGAAAAACACTGCCTGAAAAGCCCTGAGAATTTCGCGGCCTACTATGCCAACAGCATTGTGGCGCTCGTCAGCGAGGCCTGGCTGGGTCCGAATTACCAGATGACGGCGCAGGTCAATCGCGTCAATCCGGGTGGTGCCTCGCAATCGGCCCATCGCGACTACCATCTCGGTTTCCAGACCTCCGACGTCATTGAGCAGTATCCCGCGCATGTGCACCGGCTGTCGCCGGTCCTGACGCTGCAGGGGGCCGTTGCCCATTGCGACATGCCGCTTGAAAGCGGTCCGACGCTGTTTCTGCCTTACAGCCAGAACTATCTGCCCGGCTATCTCGCCTTGAAGCGTCCCGAGTTCAGCGCCTATTTCGACGAGCACCACGTGCAATTGCCTTTGGAGAAGGGCGACGTGGTGTTCTTCAATCCGGCGCTTTACCATGCCGCCGGCAGCAACCGCTCGGCCGATATCAAGCGCGTGGCCAACCTGCTTCAGGTCTCCTCGGCCTTCGGGCGGGCCATGGAAACCGTCGATCGCACCAGGATGAGTGCCACGCTCTACCCTGCGCTCAAGGCTTTTTCTGGCTCGGGCACGCTTTCGCCGGAAGAGGCAGCCAATGCGATTGCGTCCTGCGCCGAGGGCTACTCCTTCCCGACCAATCTCGACCGGGACCCGCCGCTTGGCGGCCTTGCGCCGAAGACCCAGGCGCAACTGATGCATGAGGCACTGGCGGGCGGATGGAGCGATCAGGAGTTCCGCAAGGCGCTTGACGAGCAGACACGGCGCAAGCTGAGCTGACCTGAGGAAGACCTATCGAGATTGCCGGTCCCCACCGTCCTGCGGCGGGGGCCGTTTGCCTGTTTCCAAGTCATCTTCACTCCCGGGAGGAATTTCATGACCGAACACCACGGCCGTCTCGACGGCAAGATCGCCATCGTCACCGGCGGCACACAGGGGCTGGGGGCGAGGATCGCCAGCCTGTTTGCCGAGCGCGGCGCCAAAGCCGTCGTCATCTGCGGCCGCAATGCCGCCAAGGGCGAGGCAAAGGCGGAAGAGATCCGAAAGGCAAGCGGCGCTGAAGTGCTCTACGTCGAGGCCGACCTCGAAAAGGTCGAGGATGCGCGCAAGGTCGTCAACGCTTGCGACGCCGCCTTCGGGCGTGTCGACGCGCTGGTCAATGCCGCAGCGATCACCGACCGCGGCACCATCCTCGACACCAGCCCCGAACTGTTCGACCGGATGTTCGCGATCAATGTGCGCGCGCCGTTCTTTCTGATGCAGGAGGCCATCAAGGTCATGCGCCGGGAAGGCACAGAGGGCACGATCGTCAATATCGGCTCGATGTCGGCAATGGCGGGACAGCCCTTCATCGCAGCCTACTGCTCGTCCAAGGGGGCGCTGGAGACGCTGACCAAGAACACAGCCTATGCACTGTTGCGCAACCGCATTCGCGTCAACGGTCTCAACATCGGCTGGATGGCATCGGAGGGCGAAGATCGCATCCAGCGTGAATTTCATGGCGCCGCCGCCGACTGGCTGGAAAAGGCAGCGGCCGGACAGCCCTTCGGCCGGCTGGTCGATCCGGCGGAAGTGGCCCGTGCCTGTGCCTATCTTTCGTCCAGCGAATCCGGACTGATGACCGGTTCGGTCATCTGCTTCGACCAGTCGGTCTGGGGCGCGTATGACGGCTCGCCGCATCCGGTCGCACCGCTCTGAAGCTCTGGCCGTCGATTGGGGCTGTGGAGTGACAAGCAAGCGGCTTCACGCTTGCTTGTCATGCACCATCGGCTGTGTCCTTATGAGGTCGTCAGGTGCCCGCGATGCGGGAGAATCGGGAATCCGGTGTCACTCCGGAACGTGCCCAACGCTGTGACGGGGACGGCCTCCTCAAGAAGTCTTGATAATTCTCAAGATTTTGCCACTGGATCTTCATCCGATCTGGGAAGGTGAGGCGGCCGGCTGATCCGAAGTCAGAAGACCGGCCTGGCAAGATAGACCGAATTCCGCGCGGACGGCGGAAGGTTGTGCATTGTTGGGGATCAAACGATGCTGACTGACGCCAATGGCAGCCTTGTGGCTGCCGAAGCCTTTTCATCCTGCGAGCGCGAGGCGGTCTATAGGGCGATCGAAACACGCCGGGATGTGCGGGATCAGTTTCTGCCCGCGCCATTGCCGGACGATCTGGTGATGCGGCTGTTGAACGCGGCACACCGCGCTCCTTCGGTCGGATTCATGCAGCCGTGGAATTTCGTCCTCGTCCGGCAGGCGGAAACCCGCGAGCGGGTCTGGCAGGCCTTTTCCCGTGCCAATGACGAAGCGGCCCTGATGTTCGACGGCGACCGCCAGGCGATGTATCGCGCGTTGAAGCTGGAAGGGATCCGCAAGGCGCCCTTGAGCCTATGCATAACCTGCGACCGCACCCGCGGTGGATCGGTCGTTCTCGGGCGCACGCACAATCCGGACATGGATGTCTATTCGACCGTCTGCGCCGTTCAGAACCTCTGGCTCGCGGCCAGAGCCGAAGGCGTCGGCGTCGGCTGGGTCAGCATCTTCCATGAAGCCGAGATCAAGGCGATCCTCGGCATCCCCGATCATGTCGTGATCGTCGCCTGGCTTTGCCTTGGTTATGTCGACCAGCTCTATCAGGAACCGGAACTGGCGGCGAAGGGCTGGCGACAGCGCCTGCCATTGGACGAGCTGGTGTTCGAGGAAGGTTGGGGAAACCGACGGCCCTCAGAGGCAGCGATCAGTTGTTCTGAACCGGCTGATAGCCGGGGCCCTTCGGGTGGCGAAGATCGATCGACGTCTCCTCCTGGGGAAGGAATGTCGGGCCGATGACCCGCACCTTGCTCTTGGCGGGATCGTAGGGGCGCTCCTCGGCGGGGGCTGCGGCCTTGTTGACGGGCGCCGCCGATCCCTTCGTGCCTTCGATGACGATGATCGAGGACTGGTTGTCACTGGCGCTGCCGCCCGTTGCCTTCGGCGTGGTCGCTGCCGTCTTCGGGATCTGGCAGCCGCAGATTCCAGGTTTGCCGACGTCTCGCGTCCGGTATGCGAATGCGTTCGGCAGCTCCCGGTAGGGGCGCCCGGTCGAGGCGGACACCATCTGGTCGCTCTCTTCAGTGGCGAGCTCGTGGAAGAACAGTTCCGTTTCAGCGCCCGGGCAGCGGGCACGGCAGGCCTGTTCGTCGCGGGCAAAATCCGCAGGGCTTGCCTCTGACGAGATCGGGAAGAAGGCGCCGTCGCATGTGCGCACGCACATGGTGCGAAGCGTGCCGGAATAGATGCCGCTTTCCGGCCGGTAGGTTCCTTCACCGCCATCGCGCAGCAATGGGCCATAGCTTTCGTCCGGCGGCAGGTCCCGCAGGATATTGCGGTGGGTTTCGGGCGCGTCGGGATCGGTGCTGGCGAACTCCTCGCGGTCGCCGTAGCAGCCGTTGATTTCGAGCGCAGCCAGGATGCGCCGGCGCGTGTCGCCGCCATCGCCCGCGATCAGCTGCTGACGTTCGGACTTGAGGATGTCGAGATTGTCTTCCATCTCGGCGATCAGGCTGTTGATGTCGGAGCAGATGTCGGGATCGCCGCCATTGAAGACGACGACACTGCCGGAGCCGCAGCCTGCGCGCCGGCGGTCGTTGCGTGCGCGGCGCAGCTCGATGTTCTGTCGCGAAATCGCGCTGGCATAGTCGCGCGTATCGGCCGTGGTGGTCATGGCCGCCGGCAGTTCGGCGAGCCGGGTGTTCAGGCGGTCGCATACGCTGGAGGCCAGCGCCTGATCGGCAAGAACCAAAAGCAACGGCAGGGTCGCCGCGGCAAGGGCTTTCATGTTCCGGAACAAGGGCGAACGTCTCTTCCTTCAACCGCACGAGCGCCACCCTTATCGTCTGGGATCGGTCGCTGTCGGCTCTTCCTGTTTGCGCCCTATCATAAGGCTTGTCACCGCGTGTGCAATGACAAGCCTCGTATTGCGTTAACAGCTCCAGGCGAAGGAGCGATCGGCCGGATCCGCGATCAGGCGGCGCGGGCTGTTTCCAGCGACATCGGCCGTTCGAGAACCGTGCCTTCGATTGCGGCCACGGCCTTCATCGCGCTCAAAAGCGACGGCGTCACCTCCCAGGCGACCGCCACGGCAAAGACCGAACCGATGCGGTGCGGTTCGCCGATGCGCTCTCCAGGGCAACCCATGCGGCGGAACATCCGCTCGAGGAACACGTCGGTGACCGTAACGATGTGGCTGATGCCGGAGGCAAGCCCGAGCTCGCCGACGCCGCACATCAGTTCGGCAGCGGCGACCGTCACCTGGTTGGAGGCGCGGTCCTGCGAGATCTCCGGATCGATGCAGAAACGGCTCGATTCCCAGACAGAGGCGCTGCGGATCTCGGGATTGTCGCCAAGCAGGATCGGGAAGGTATCGTCGAGCATGTTGGGACCGAGCGTCGGCAGCAGCCGCAGCGAGCCGCGCAGCTTGCCCGTTTCCGGCGAATAGGACAGCACGTAAAGCGGGTTCGACGTGTCGTAGTTGTCGATTTCCCAATCCCCTTCGGTCTGGACGTCCCATTTCAGGAAGTCATGAAAGACGCGCTTGCGCAGCTTGAACATCTCGTCGATGGCCTGTGGGTGCTGTCCGCGCGTCCTGCCGTTGAGGATCCTGATCATCTTTTTCTCCATCCTTGTTCTTAAGGGATGGCGTGATGCTGTCAGGCCGGCGGCAGGGGCGAAACTGTCGCAAGCGACAGTAACGTAAACGGTTTTTTTACTCTAAATTTCGATGGGTTTCCGGAAGGGCGAGGGAGGAGCGGCTTGAACCGGGATCAAACCGAGGGGATGAGCGCGTGGCGAACCGCCTGCGCTACGGCTTGCGTGTTGGAAACGACGTTGAGCTTGCGGCGGGCATTGGTCATGAAGAAACGCACGGTACGCTCGGAGATGCCGAGAATGGTGGCGATCTCCCAGTAGCTCTTGCCGGCAGCCGACCAGGTGAGGACCTCGGTCTCGCGGCTCGTGAGGCGCGTGTCGCGGGCGTTGAGCCCGCCGGTCATGGCGGCATTCTCCAGCATGCCGGCATGAAACAGGTTGGCGGCAAGCTGGAAGTCGCGCAGGTGGTTGCGCCGGTAGATCGACCATTCACCTGCCGACATGTTCACGTTGATCGCAAGCAGGGCCATGCGGCCGGCGGGCGAGGGCAGCGGCAGCGCGACGCCTTCGCTGGAGAGGCCAATCTCCTCGGCCGTCTTGAAAAGGGGCTCGCATTCGGGAAAGCGGTGGCGCGCGGTTGTCCATTCCACCGGCCTGACGCCGCCCAGCGCCAGCTTGAGGATCGGGTCGATCCGGTAGAGCCCGCGCGTCAGATATAGCTCCGCCGCATAGGCCCCGAACGTGTGGTGGAGGCGGCAGATCTTGAGCTCGTCGGCATAGGGCTCAGCTTCAAGATAAAGGAGATGAGCGATGCGAAAGGTACGTCGCATCAGCGTAAAAAAATGGGCCGGCTCGACACAGCCTCCGCATTCCAGGATTTCCAGCATGTCGAGGACAGCCTGTTGTTCAGTCATGCCACAACACCGATTCTTGCCCTGAACCCCACAATGGTTGGGGGTTCACCTTTTGTCCAGAACCGTCATCCGTATTTGCTGTGGATTGTCGATCCTACAAACAACGGTTGTTGCCCGGATCACCACAGAAATGCGGGGCCACTGGCGAAAGTGGCCCCGCAAATTGCCATCAGCCTGGATGGCTGGCTTCAACGACAGCGAGTGCTGCCATGTTGACGACACCGCGCGACGTGACGGACGGCGACAGAATGTGAGCGGGCAGCGCCGAGCCGAGCAGAATCGGTCCGACGTGCAGACTGTCCGTCATCGTCTTGACGACGCCGAGCGTGATGTTGGCAGCGTCGAGGTTCGGGAAGACCAGCAGGTTGGCTTCGCCAGACAGCGTGCTGTTGGGCATGACGCGCTGGCGCAGCACCTCGGAGATCGCCGAATCACCGTGCATTTCACCGTCGACCTCGAGCTCCGGTGCCAGTTCGCGCACGAGCTGTAGCGCCTGGCGCATCTTGGTCGCACTCTCGGAATCGCGCGAGCCGAAGTTCGAGTGCGAGACCAGGGCGGCGTGCGGCGTGATGCCGAAGCGGCGGATTTCCTGCGCGGCCATGACGGTTGTCTGGGCGATTTCTTCCGCACTCGGGCAATAGCTGACATAGGTATCGGTGAAGAACGTGGCGCCGCGCTGCGAGATCAACAGGCTGAGCGCGGAGAAATCGAGCACGCCTTCACGCTTGCCGATGATCTGGGACACATCGCGAAGATGCTTGCTGTAGCGTCCTTCGACGCCGCAGATCAGCGCATCGGCTTCACCGCGCTTGAGCGCAAGCGCGCCGATGACGGTCGTGTTGGTACGAACGATCGTGCGCGCGGCCTCCGGAATGACGCCGAGGCGGCCGACGAGGGCGAAATAATCCTCGACATAGTCGCGGTAGCGCGGATCGCCCTCCGGATTGACCACTTCGAAGTCGACGTCGGGGCGAATGCGCAGGCCGTAGCGACGCAGGCGCGTCTCGATGATCTGCGGGCGGCCGATCAGGATCGGGCGGGCCGTGCCCTCTTCCAGAAGCACCTGGGCTGCACGCAGCACGCGTTCGTCTTCACCCTCGGCGAAGATCACGCGGTTTTTCTGCGCGTTCTTGGCGGCGGCAAAGACGGGCTTCATGATGAAGCCCGAGCGGAAGACGAAGCGGTTCAGCTTGTCGAGATAGGCGTCGTAATCCTGGATCGGACGGGTGGCAACGCCGCTCTCCTCGGCCGCCTTGGCAACGGCCGGCGCGATCCTGAGAATCAGGCGCTGGTCGAAGGGCGACGGGATCAGGTAGTCGGAACCGAAGACCGGCGTCTCGCCGGAATAGGCGCGGGCGGCGACATCTGACGGCTCTTCACGTGCAAGGCCGGCGATGGCACGCACGGCCGCCATCTTCATTTCTTCATTGATCGTGCTTGCGCCGCAGTCGAGCGCACCGCGGAAGATGTGCGGGAAGCAGAGCACGTTGTTGACCTGGTTGGGGAAATCCGAACGGCCGGTGCAGATCATTGCGTCCGGACGCGCCGCGCGTGCCGCCTCCGGCATGATCTCGGGCGTCGGGTTGGCAAGCGCCATGATCAGCGGCTTTTCGGCCATCTGCACCAGCAGTTCCGGTTTCAGGACGCCCGCTGCCGACAGGCCGAGGAAGACATCGGCGCCGCCGATGCTGTCGGCGAGCACGCGGTTATCGCTGTCCTGGGCATAGACCGATTTCCACTGGTCCATCAGGACTTCGCGGCCCTTGTAGACGAGGCCCTCGAGGTCGTGCACCCAGATGTTCTCGGGCTTGGCGCCGAGCGTGACGAGCAGGTTGAGACAGGCGAGCGCAGCAGCACCGGCACCCGAGGTGACGATCTTCGCCTTGGCGATGTCCTTGCCGGCCAGTTCCAGGCCGTTGAGGATGGCTGCGGCAACAATGATCGCGGTGCCATGCTGGTCGTCGTGGAAGACGGGGATCTGCATCTTTTCGCGCAGCTGGCGCTCGACTTCGAAGCATTCCGGCGCCTTGATGTCTTCAAGGTTGATGCCGCCGAAGGTCGGCTCCAGTGCGGAGATGACATCGACCATGCGTTCGATGCTGGCCGCGTCGATCTCGATGTCGAAGACGTCGATGCCGGCGAATTTCTTGAAGAGGACGGCCTTGCCTTCCATCACCGGCTTCGAGGCGAGCGGGCCGATGTTGCCGAGGCCGAGCACGGCCGTGCCGTTCGAGATGACGGCAACGAGGTTGGCGCGCGCGGTGTAGTCGGCTGCCGTTTCCGGATTGTCACGAATGGCGATGCAGGGCGCGGCCACGCCGGGCGAATACGCAAGCGCGAGGTCGCGCTGGTTGCCGAGCGGCTTGGTGGGCTGGATTTCGAGCTTCCCGGGGCGGGGGTAACGGTGGAAGAAAAGGGCCTGCTGGTCGATATCGCCGCTGGCCGGACCGGTATGGGATTTGGTTTTGTCGCCCGTGCTCATAGTCTGCATTCCTCTTTTTTGGACGTGGCCTTGTGGCATGAATTGGAGGGCGCGTACAGTTTTCGCACCGTTCTTTTCCGCCGGTGCGACGAAGGGGCCGGCGTGCATGTCATCTTCCTGAAACACGAGTCTGGTTTTGACGGGGCCCATAAGGCGCAATCAAGACGAGGCTGGTATGATGGCGGCACCGCAAAACAACTCCGTAAGGCATGTCAGGACGTTGTTCATCTCCGACGTCCACCTCGGCTCCAAGGCAGCCAAGACCGACTTTCTCATCGACTTCCTGCGCCATCACGAGGCCGAAACCATCGTGCTCGTCGGTGATATCGTCGATGGCTGGCGGTTGAAGCGCAGCTGGTATTGGCCGCAGAACTGCAACGACGTGGTTCAGAAGCTCCTGCGCAAGGCGCGCAAGGGCACGCGCATCATCTATATCCCCGGCAATCACGACGAGTTCATGCGCGATTTTCCGGGCGTTCACTTCGGTGGCATCGAAGTGGCGCAGCGCCACATGCACAAGGCCGCCGATGGCCGCAACTATCTGGTGCTGCATGGCGACGAGTTCGATGTGGTCGTGCGCAACGCCCGCATCCTCGCCTATCTCGGCGACTGGGCCTACGACACCGCAATCGCGATCAACATCGGCCTTGCCGCCGTTCGTCGCCGGCTCGGCATGCCCTATTGGTCGTTCTCGTCCTGGGCAAAGCTGCAGGTGAAGCACGCGGTCAACTTCATCGGCGAGTTCCAGAAGGTGGTTGCCGACGAGGCGAGACGCCATGACGCCCAAGGGGTGATCTGCGGCCATATCCACCACGCTGTTATCGAGGATATCGGCGACATCAGGTACATCAATACCGGCGACTGGGTCGAAAGCTGCACGGCGATTGCCGAGCACCACGACGGCACCATGGAGCTGATCACCTGGCACCAGATGCGCGGCGGTGTGGCGGAGGCTGAGGGGACAGCCGAAGCCGAAAGGCTGCTGGCGCACCTGCTGACGCAACGCGCAGCCTGACGGCGGGCACGGTACACGCCAAGCGTGTCGCGAAATCTAGGTTATGGCGACCTGCCGGCGGCCTATGCTATTGGTGGACGGTATCCATCAGGTTCCGTCATGATTCCCTCCCAAGCGCCTGCTTCCGTGGGCCCTCCGCCGCGTTATTTCACGCTTCGCACCGCCTTGCTCTTCTGCGCGCCGCTGATCGTCAACGGCTTTGCCATGCCGTATTTTCCGGTCTGGCTGACGACGCTTTCGATGAGCGATTTCGAGATCGGCGTCGTGCTGGCGCTGCCGATGTTCATCAGGGTGTTTACCGCGCCGATCGCCGGCGTCATCGCAGACCGCATCGGAGAGCGCACGATCGTGCTCATCTGGTCGGGTTTCCTGTCGCTGGCGACGGCCTTCGTGCTGTTTTACGCCCGTGACTTCTGGCCGGTCCTGATCATCTACACGCTGCAATCGGCTGTTTATTCGCCCTATGTGCCGATCGTCGAGGCAATCGCGCTTTCCGGCGTCCGGCGCTGGGGCTTCGATTATGCGCAGATGCGTCTTTGGGGATCCGTCGCCTTCATCGGTGCCACCATGCTCGGCGGCTGGATGATCGGTATCTTCGGCGGCGACATGGTGCTGCCGGCGATGGCGATCGGCTTTGGCCTGACGATCCTGATGGCCTTTGCCGCGCCGAAGGTCGGTCGGCCCCGGCGCCCGTCACCGATCACGGCCTTGACCGAACCGCCGCCGAAATCCTTGCGTCAGGTCGATTTGCAACTGCTGTTGATCGGCGTGACGCTGGTGAACGCCAGCCACGCCATGCTCTTCGCCTTCTCGGCGATCTATTGGCAGCATATCGGCTATAGCGGCACGGAGATCGGCATTCTCTGGAGTGCTGGCGTTGCCGCCGAGGTGACGATGTTCGTCTTTGCCAAGGCGATCATCCGCCGTTTCAGCGTCTGGGCGATGATCCTGTCCGGCTGTTTCCTCGCCGTCTTGCGCTGGATCATTTTCCCGATGGATCTCGGTTTTTCCGGCTATTTCGTACTGCAGTGCTTCCATGCCTTTACCTACGCAATCATGCACACGGGCATGCAGGCAAAGCTGGTGGAGCGCGTCGTCGAGGAGCAGGAGGCCGCGGCCCAGGGGATCTACTTCTTCTATACCGGCATCTTCACGGCGATCTTCACGTTCCTGTCAGGCTATCTCTACAGCTGGTACGGGGTGAACGGCTTCTATTCGATGTCGGTCGTTGCCTTTGTCGGCTGCTGCTTTGCCATTGCGGCCTGGCGTCTTCAACCCCAGAGGCGGGGCTCGGGCGGAAAGACCAGCGAGGCTTCGTAGCGTAGTCCCGGCGTGCGGTCCCGTGCCAGAAGCAGGGGGCCGTCGAGGTCGACGAAGTCGGCGCCCTGTGCCGCCAGGATTGCCGGCGCCATGCCGAGCGAGGTGCCGACCATGCAGCCGACCATCACCCTCAGACCGAGGGACATCGCCGCATCGCGCATGCGAAGGGCTTCGGTCAGGCCACCGGTCTTGTCGAGCTTGATGTTGACGGCGTCATAGCGGTCGACCAGGGCCGAGAGGTCGCCGGTCGCGTGCACGCTCTCGTCGGCGCAGACGGGAACGGGGCGGGCGATGGTGGCGAGCGCCTGATCCTTGCCGGCCGGCAATGGTTGCTCGATCAGGTCGATGCGCTGTTCGGCGCAGATTGCGAAGTGATAGGCGAGGGTATCCGGCGTCCAGCCTTCGTTGGCATCGAGAATGATGCGGCTTTCGGGGGCGCCTTCGCGCACGGCCCGAATGCGCGAGGCGTCGTCCGATGTGCCGACCTTGATCTTCAAGAGCGCGCGGTGCGCATACTGTGCCGCCTGCGCGCGCATGGCATCGGGCTCGGCGAGCGACAGCGTATAGGCCGTGGTCAATGCTTCAGGTGAGAAAATGCCGGCAAGTTCATGCACGGATTTTCCTTTTCTCTTTGCTTCCAGATCCCACAATGCGCAATCGACCGCGTTGCGTGCCGCCCCCGATTTCATTGCCGACTGTAATTCCTGACGCGTCAGACCCTGTTCGATCCGTGGGCGAATGGCCGCGATTTCAGCAAGCACCGAGGCGATGGTCTCGTTGTAGCGGCCATATGGCACGCATTCGCCCCAGCCGCTGGCGTCGCCGCTGGTGATTCGGCACGTCACGACGCTGGCAGTGGTCTTCGAGCCGCGTGAAATGGTGAATGTGCCCGCAATCGGGAAGTCTTCGGTTGTCGCTTCGAGCACAGTTGACATGAAATCTTCTCCGGCGGCCCATATCTGGTGGTTAGGTCTTGATGTTACCGGCTTCGTCAGGATGACATCAAGGATGTGAGCCGTTATGACGGAGCAAGCTTTTACGAGCGGTTAGCAAATCGGGATGACAGAGACCAGGTGACGCGTTCCCAGACCAAGATCGTTGCGGATGTCGCGCTCGACGGTGAGGCCGGAGGCTCCGGACGCGCCTACGTTTTTTCAGGCGTCTGGCGGCACGAAACTGCCGAGGCCATGGCTGGCAAGCTCGATCAGCTGGCGCGCAAGGACAGCCAGGTCCGTCAGTTCGATCTGTCGGGCGTCACCGCCATGGACACGGCCGGCGCCTGGATCATCCGGCGCTTCATGACCAGGATTGCCGGCCCGGAAAACGACGGCATCCAGTTCGTCGACGGCGGGCAGCGATATGTCGAGCTGATCGGCGCGTTGCCGGCGGAACTGCCGACGCCGGAAGACGACAGCGAGCCGGTCCCCCTGTTCCAGCGGTTGTTCGCACCGGTGGGCGAGGTGATGATCGCCACCTGGAACGATATCGTCGCGGCAATGTACATTCTCGGCTCCGCCGTTCGCGGCGCCCAGCTCAAGCTTGGCCGGCACAGCGGGCTTTCGCCGGCGGCCATCGTGCACCAGATCGATCGCATGGGCGTCAAGGCCGTGCCGATCATCATGCTGATGTCCTTCCTGATCGGCGCGATCATTGCGCAGCAGGGCGCATTCCAGCTGCGCTACTTCGGAGCCGAGGTCTTTGTCGTCGATCTCGTCGGCATCCTGCAATTGCGCGAAATCGGCGTGCTTTTGACCGCGATCATGATCGCCGGCCGCTCGGGCAGCGCGATCACCGCCGAAATCGGCTCGATGAAGATGCGCGAAGAGGTGGATGCGCTGAAGGTGATGGGGCTCAGCCCCGTCGGGGTGCTGGTGTTTCCGCGCCTCGTGGCGCTGACGATCGCCTTGCCCCTGCTCACCATCATTGCCAACTTCGCGGCGCTGACCGGGGCCGCCCTCGTTGCCTGGACCTATTCGGGCATCACGGTCGCGACCTTCCTGTCACGTCTGCAGGAGGCGGTCGATTTTTCATCGGTCGCGGCCGGCATGATCAAGGCGCCGTTCATGGCGCTGATCATCGGCGTGGTTGCGGCAGTGGAGGGGCTGAAGGTGGGCGGTAGCGCCGAATCACTCGGACGCCACGTGACGTCCTCGGTGGTCAAATCAATCTTCGTGGTGATCCTGATCGACGGCCTGTTTGCCATGTTCTACGCAGCGATCGAATTCTGAGGCGGGTGGAGCGATGGACACGACAGCCACGGAAAGACAACCGGATATCGCCAACGGCCATGAAGCTGTGCTGTCGGTGCGTGACCTGACGGTCGGCTTCGGTTCGCATATCGTGCTCGACAAGCTCAATCTCGAGATCTATCGCGGCGAGATTCTCGGCTTTGTCGGTGCGTCCGGAACCGGAAAATCCGTGCTGATGCGTACCGTGCTCAGGCTGCTGGCCAAGCGCTCCGGCACGATCGAGATCCTTGGTGCGGAATACGACAAGATGACGGATGCCGAGCGCATCGCCCTCGACATGCGTCTGGGTGTGCTGTTCCAGCACGGTGCGCTGTTTTCCGCGCTCACGGTGCGCGAGAACATCCAGGTGCCGATGCGCGAGTATCTCGACCTGCCGCAGGGCCTGATGGACGAACTGGCGCGCGTGAAGATCGACCTGGTCGGCCTCGCGCCGGAGGCTGCCGACAAATATCCGTCGGAGCTTTCAGGCGGCATGATCAAGCGGGCGGCGCTTGCAAGGGCGCTGGCGCTCGATCCGGATCTCGTCTTCCTCGACGAACCGACGTCGGGGCTCGACCCGATCGGTGCTGCCGAGTTCGACGAGTTGATCGCCAAGCTGCGCGACACGCTCGGATTGACCGTGTATATGGTGACTCACGACCTCGACAGTCTGTTTTCGGTCTGTGATCGCATCGCCGTCCTTGGAAACAAGAAGGTTCTGGTCGAGGGGACCGTCGAGGACATGCTGGCTTGCGACGATCCCTGGGTGCAGTCCTATTTCCGGGGCAAGCGGGCGCGGTCGATCGTCAGACACGACGAATAGCGCCAGGAAGCCGTCGGGCAATCCGGTAAGTCTCCGGGATGCCTGAAGCAGTAGAACGGCCGATAGGATGGCCACTGAGGTAGACGGAACGAATGGAAACTAAAGCGAATTACGCCATTGTCGGCTTCTTCACTGTGTTCGTGATCGCGGCGGCCTTCGGCTTCGTCTACTGGATGTCGCAGTATGGCCGCAGCGGCGAGATGGTCGAGCTGGTCGTCAACATTCCCGGCTCCGCCAACGGTCTTTCCGTCGGCTCGCCGGTTCGCTTCAACGGCATTCCCGTCGGCTCCGTGCGCAATCTGGCGATCGACGCCAACGATCCGCGCTACTCGATTGCCGTCACCGAAGTCTCCATCGACGCGCCCGTGCTCAAATCGACCAAGGCGACGCTTGAGGTGCAGGGCCTGACGGGTGCGGCCTATATCGAGCTCAGTGGCGGCAACAAGGGCGACGAAAACATCCTCAGGAATGCGCTCGAAAAGGGTACGCAGGCCCGCATCCTCGCCGACCAGTCGAGCGTTACCAGCCTGCTCGCGACGGCAGACGCGATCATGGACCGCGCCAACGATGCGATCACCGACATCCAGGGCTTCGTCAAGGACGTGCGTGGTCCGCTGACGGGCACGATCGGCAATGCCGAGAAATTCTCGAAGGCCCTTGCCGACAATTCCGGCGCCATCGACGACTTCCTGAAAAGCGTGACCGAGCTGTCGGCGTCGATCAACGCGGCATCGAAGAAGCTCGATTCGACGCTCGCCACGGCCGATGTGCTGGTGAAGTCGGTGGATCCGAAAAAGATCGACAATATCGTCAGCAATGTCGAGCAGGTCAGCAACGACCTGAAGGCAGCATCCGGCGGCGTTTCCGAGACGATCCTCGCATTCAAGCGGACGGTCGAAACCTACGACCAGTTCGGCAAGAACGCGCAGAAGACGCTTGAACGTGTCGATACGCTGGTGGCCGCCGTCGACAAGCAGAAGGTCGAACTTGTCATCAACGACATCTCGGCAGCCAGTGCCGACGCGCGCAAGGCTGTCGCCAGCGTCACGCAGTTTGCCGAGAAGATCACCGCGCGCCAGCAGGACATCGACCGCACCATTACCGACGTGACGCAGATGGCGAGCAAGCTCAACGCCGCTTCGAACCGCGTCGACAGTATCCTCGTCAAGGTCGACGGGTTCCTCGGTGATGCGGACGCACCGTCGCTTTCGGCCGAGGCGCGCACGACACTCGAATCGTTCCGCAAGGTGGCCGAGAACCTCAATGCGCAGATTGGCCCGATTGCCGACAATCTGAAACGGTTCTCCGGAGGTGGCCTTCGCGACGTCGAGGCACTGGTGACCGATACCCGCCGCACCGTGCAGAGCCTCGAAAACACGATCTCGACATTCGACAAGAACCCGCAGCGCCTGCTCTTCGGAGGCGAAACGGTCAAGCAATATGATGGTCGCACCCGACGGTGAATCAGATAAGACAAAACCTGCGCAGGGCCGGGCGGGTTGCTTTCACTAAAGAGCGCTCTAAGGTGCTGCTTATTGGACAAGGGTTTGGGCAGTATGAATTTTCCGGGGCTGGTGTGTGTGCGTGAGACTGGAGCGAAACGCTCCGCCCTGATTTTCACGCTGGCTGTGTTGCTGGCAGGCTGCGGAGCAGGCGCCGCCGTCAACGATACGTTCAATCTCTCTTCGTCTCCCACCATCGAAACGCGTGCGGCGACCAGCAAGCAGATCCTCGTGCCGGAGCCGACAGCTCTCAAGGCACTCGACAGCGACCAGATCGTCATTCGCCTGTCGGGCTCCGAACTGCAGTATCTGTCCAAGGCACAATGGAGCGACCGTCTGCCACGCATGGTGCAGGCCAAGCTGGTCCAGGCGTTCGAGAATACCGGCAAGGTCGGCGGCGTCGGCAAGCCGGGCGAGGGATTGGCGATCGACTATCAGGTGATCAGCGAAATCCGGTCCTTCGAGATTTCGACCGAAGGCGCCGACACGGCGGTTGTCGAAATCTTCGCCAAGATCGTCAACGACCGCAACGGAACTGTGCGGTCGCAGAAGGCGTTCCGCGCCACGGCTGGCGTGCGCGGCACTGGCAATCCAGCCTTCGTCAAGGCGCTCGACCAGGCGTTTTCCCAGGTCGCATCCGAGATCGTCGGCTGGACGCTCGGCTCGATCTGAGCCGGCGTTATCCCACCTCGACTGCCGTTACGCGATTGACCACTTCGGCGACGCCCTTGGTTGCTCGCGCTGATTCCTCTGCGCGAGCGATTTCAGCGCGTGTCGCGACGCGGCCGGCCAGCATGACCGTGTTTCCCTTGCAAACGACCGTGACGTCAACCGCATCGAGCCCCGGCGTCACCGCAAGACCATGTGCGACGCGGCGCTCAAGCTCGGCGGGCTGATCGGTCGTGCTTCGTTCAGGCTCGTTGCCGTGAAATGTCCGCTTCTTGAAGATCATGACCCGGTTCTCCTCCAGGGTGTCACTCATCACCGATGAAAGACAACGCGGGGCCCAGTTGTTTGTTCACCTGTTCCAATCGAAACAGCGCGCGCGGCGGAATTCATGCGATCGCTCTTACAGGCGGACCACAGCGAGTTTCCGACCGCCGCATACCAACGGGGAACCATTCATGCGTCATGTTGCTCTCGCCATCGCCGTTGCGATGACGACCACCCTTGCCATCACCATGCCGGCGACGGCCGGCACCTACAGTTATGGCCAGCGGCAAAGTTGCGTCCTCAAGACGGTGAAGACCTATGGCGCCTATGGCAGGGTGGTGATCAGGAAAGTCCGCATCTGCAAATGAAGGACGGTCCTTCGTTGCGTGCGGGTGCCCGCGATCTTCCGTCCGATACGCCAGCACTGCTCCTCCCGGTCGAGCATCCGGCTGACTAGCCGGGCGTGCGGGTGGCCGCGAGTATCTCCATGACGGCAGCCATGGCCGGATCCTTGCCGGCGAGATAGTCCGCAAAGGTCGGCTTCACCTTCACGCTCGGTTCAAGCGAGCCAGCCGGGACGTCATAGATGTAGTTCAGCAGAAAACATGTCCTGAGCTGCGCCAGGCCGCATCCGTTTTCCCAGTCGTGGAAGCCGGTGGTGTAGCGGATCGCAAGCTTCGAGTTCGGTAGAACGGCGCGGTTGCCTTCACCCCAGAACTGCATGCGATCACCTACCGTCTCGCCAACGATGGTGACGCGGGCGCCGCCATAATATTTCAGCCACGCCGCGGTGCTGATCGCCGCGGAGAACGTGTTGCCGCTGGTCAGTATGAAAAGTCGGCCCGTCGGTGGCAGAAGCTCCGGCAAGCGTTGGGCAAAATCAGAAGACAACGTGTAGTTTCCGCCGCTGTTGAACCTGAGATCGACGATCGCGTTGCGAATTGGCTTTGCAGCCGCTTCATCGAGCGCATCGGAGAGATATTGCGACAGGCCGGTTGGTGCCTGGTCGCGGACGCGGTTGATCTGAACGTAGAGCAGGCCCGGTTCGGGATAGGCGTGCCAGTAGTTGCTCTCGGGGCGGGCGAGGTAGTCCGGCAAGGCGACCCCATCGAGGACATGTCGCCACTGGGCTGTGTCGCCCGTCTGCGCTACGGGGCTCAAATCGCGTGCGGGCCAGAAATTGGTGTTTTGAGCGCCTTGGCCAGCAGGAGTTGCGGTGAGGAGGACCGGGGCGACGCTCCCATCTGAGAGGCGCATGTCATAGGTGCTGCTTGCCGCTGTTTGCCCAAGGCCGGCCGCATGAAGAAGCTCCGGCGATATCAGGAAGTTCGGCACCAATTCCTTGGCAAGATTGGCTGGACCGCCGACATATGGGCGCAGCGCCTCCACCATTTCATCCGTCGTTTTGCCATTTGCGCCGAGGATCTGTCGTCCGAGAAGGTGGCTCTGGTCTTCAGCGGCGGAGACGACGAACAACCCGTCGGAAAACCAGCCAAGGCGAATTGGCACCGCGTTGAAGCTGCGGCCGCCGACGAGCCCGACGACGTTGGTATGACCGTTGTCGGCGAGAGCCACGGCCTTCGCTGTTGCCATGGCCAGTCCCGCCCGGTCGAGTTCGCCGGCGCGCTGCTCGATCTCGCCAAGGGCGCGCGTAAAGGCGGCTTTCGCCTCCGGCGTGAAGCTTCTTTCGAAATCCGGAAAATGCCTGAGGTGGGCGAGGTCCTGCCTGTTTCTGTCGAGCTGCGAAACGGCTGTCTCGATCGGAGGTGCCTTGGGATAGGGTTTCAGCGTCGGATAAAGGAGGAGCGCGAGCGGCGCCAGAACGAGGACGACCAGAACGGCGATGGTAATCGCAGATCGCTTCAGCCATCGCGGGAAGCGTTTCCTGTGCCGGTGGGCGGTGGAGGCCGTGCTCTCGTGCGTCATGCGTTCGTCCTTCTCGCTTTGTGATGGCTCGTCATCCGTCGATGCCGAATCCGGGACCGGTCTGACCACCCGGATCATGTTCAGATCCAGGAATTGCAGCGGTGCCCGCGGGAACAGACAGATTTGAATAAGGATTTGACAACCGGCATGCTTGCGTGGTGGCGCGCAAGACTTTCTCGGCACCACCTTCAGGTAGATGTCGATGGGCCTGGCAAAGCGCAAGAGCCTCAGCGCATTTCACGAAAGGCGCGGTCAATTGACCGCAAGCCGGTACGTCGGCGCCGTCGCGCGGAGGTGATGAGGCGCCTGGCTTGAACCCGGGATTTGGAAGGGGGACCTGTCGGCCATCATTCGAGTGATGGCAACACGCACGCAATCACACGAAAGCGCGCGCGCCGTGCGCTGCCGGCCTTCTGCCAGCAGCGCAGATCAAAAAACCGGCCCGACCGATCTCCTTTCGGAGCCGGTCAGATCACCAGACATATCAGGGCCAGCGGACGACCGGGGGCAGGGACGAGAGGATCGATTCGACGTTACCACCCGTCTTCAGGCCGAAGATGGTGCCGCGGTCGTAGAGCAGGTTGAACTCGACGTAGCGGCCGCGGCGAACGAGCTGCTCGTCGCGATCTTCCTCGGTCCATGGCATGTTGAAATTGGTGCGCACGATCTTCGGATAGACGAGCGTGAAAGCCTTGCCGAGATCGCGCGTGAAGGCGAAGTCTGCCTCCCAGCCACCTTGCTCGGGGGACGACTGCAGCCAGTCGTAGAAGATGCCCCCGGTGCCGCGCGGTTCGTTGCGGTGCTTCAGGAAGAAGTACTCGTCACACCATTGCTTGAAGCGGGCGTGATCGGCCACCGGATGACGATTGCAGGTGATCTCCATGGCGCGGTGGAACAGCTGGGTGTCGGGATCGCTCATGACCCGGCGACGGTCGAGCACCGGCGTCAGGTCTGCGCCGCCGCCGAACCAGTTGCTGGTGGTGACCACCATGCGGGTGTTCATGTGAACGGCCGGCACGTTGGGGTTCACGGGATGGGCAATGAGCGAAATGCCCGACGCCCAGAAGCGCGGGTCTTCGCTGGCACCCGGGATCTGCTCGCGGAACTCGGGCGAGAATTCCCCGAAGACCGTCGAGGTGTGCACGCCGACCTTCTCGAAGACGCGGCCTTCCATCATCGACATGCGGCCGCCGCCACCCTGGCCGCCGTCGCGGCTCCACTCCTTGCCGACGAAACGGCCGGGTTCACGGTCGGACAGCGGCCCGGTCAGGTCGTCCTCGACAGCCTCGAAGGCGGCGCAGATCGTGTCGCGCAGGCTTTCGAACCAAGCCCTGGCTGCAGCCTTCTTTTCTTCGATATCGGCAGGCAGGCCCGGGGGGAGTTGCGGTCGTTCCATGAAAATTCGTCCTGTTAGCGGCTTTTCATGCCGGAAAGCCGCCGATTCGTTGATCTGCGCCACAGTTCATATTTCCGCCCTGTTGGCAACGGCGAAGGGGTCGCAGGGCCAGTCTGCCGCATGCGGCGCGTCCGGCACAACGCACTGGCAAAGATTGCCCTCACACCCTATCTTTACCTCCAGAGGTATGGCCGATGGCAAGAATACCCGCAGGTCCGCCGCTTGATGGTTTGCGGCGCCAGATCGCCCGGCATCGCCGGGACAATCCGACACGAGGCGATGGGCTTTTCGTGCGGGAAACCTTTCGGCTTGAGCGAACTGCGGCCCGCGCCAAGGCGCGTGAATGGTTCGATACCTGGCCCAAGGCCGCCTACTGGACAGAGGTGGAGAGCTGGCGACAGCTCGACGGTGACCAGATCGAATTCACCATGCGGCGCCTGCCGACGGCCGATTGAGCGTTGGCGCAGCCTGCAGGGCGATGTCCGCTGGAAGAGGCAGCCTAAGGCTGGCCGTCTTCTTCGGTCGCGTCCATCAACCGAGGACCGGTGCCTTCCATCGAGAGCACATCGTGCGGATTGCGCAATGGACATTCCCTGAGCGAGAGGCAGCCGCAGCCGATGCAACTCGTCAGATGATCGCGCAGTGCCATCAGGCTCGCGATGCGTTCATTCAGCTGTTCATGCCAGCTTTCCGATAGCCGTGCCCAATCCTGCACCGTCAACGGCCGGTCGTCCGGTAGCACGCTTAGCGCCGCCTGGATTTCTGCCAGCGGAATTCCTGTGCGTTGCGCCACCTTGATCACCGCCACGCGCCTGAGCACGCCTCGTGGATAGCGCCGCTGGTTGCCGCGACTGCGGTTGCTGCGGATCAGCCCCTTGGCCTCGTAGAAATGAAGTGTGGAGACGGCGACGCCACTGCGTTCGGCCACTTCGCCGACGGTTAGCTCGCGCCGCATCTCGCTGTTTCTCACAATCGCCATGACGTCTATTGACCTCAACTAATGTTGAGGTTTTATAGCATGAGCTCCATGGCATTCACAACAAGGAGCAAATCCCCATGACTGAGAAAATGACGCTTGCGGTGATCTACGGCAGCGCCCGGCAGGGACGCTTCTGCGATACGGTCGCCAACTGGCTGATCCGCGAGGTCTCTGATTCGGCCGTCTTCAATCTGACCGTCATCGATCCGGCGAGACTAAGGGCGTCGCGCGGCGTCGGCGCGGCAGTCAATCCCGGCGAATGGCTGGAGCGAAAGGTCGCCGAAGCCGATGCGTTTCTCGTGGTCACGCCGGAGTATAATCATGGCTATCCGGCCGCGCTGAAGGAACTGATCGATTCGGTCTACGAGCCCTGGCATGCCAAGCCCGTTGCCTTCGTTTCCTATGGTGGCGCGTCCGGCGGCATTCGCGCCGTCGAACAGCTGCGACAGGTCTTCGGCGAATTGCACGCGGTGACGCTGCGCGACGGCGTACAGTTCGCCAAGGCCTGGTCGAAGTTCGACGCGGCCGGCAATCTCTACAAGCCCGAGGAGTTTCGCGCCCCGCTGTTCCTGATGATGGATCGGCTCATCTGGTGGGCGCGAACACTGAAACAGGCACGCAAGGCGACGCCCTATAACGAGGTCGCCGCCTGATCCTTCGGTGCCGTCCAAAGGCGGTGCCAATTGCCCCATCAACGAAGGCAGGGCAGGCTCATGCAAGACGGATCAGAGCAGTTGCACTTGACGGATAGCCTCGCCGGCAATCATGGCGGCGGATATGGCGACGTTGAGCGACCGCTGCCCCTCGGCCATGGGAATGAGGATACGGCCTTGCGCCAGATCATGCACATGGTCTGGCACACCGGCGCTTTCCCGGCCGAAGAGCAGGATATCGTCGGCGCGGAACTGGAAGCGGGTATAGGCCTCGGCCGCCTTGGTCGATGCGAGCACGAGCCGCCGTCCCGTCGGCGCACGCCAGGCCTCGAACCGCTCCCAGTTGATGTGGCGGGTGAGTGTGACGGAGGCGATGTAATCCATGCCGGCGCGCTTCAGGTTGCGGTCGGACAGGTCGAAGCCCGCCGGTTCGATGATGTCGACGGCAAGACCGAGGCAGGCGGCGAGGCGCAGGATCGTGCCGGTATTGCCGGGAATGTCGGGCTGGTAAAGGGCAATGCGAAGGTCACTCACGTCTGGTCACTTTCCTTGCAACAGATCTTTTTGTGCGGAGAACTCGTGCGCGAGTATCCCCATCATGATGTCGTCATGCCATTCGCCGTCGATCAGCGCCGCCTCGCGTCCCTCGATCGAGAAGCCGCACTTGCGGTAGCTGGCAATCGCGCGCTCGTTGAAATCGAGCACACGCAGCGAAACGCGATGCAGACCGAGCGCGCCAAACGCATGCGCCAATACAAGCTTGGTGGCGGCGGTGCCAAGTCCCCGGCCGAGCCTTTGCGGGTCGAAGATACCGATCGCGAGACTGGCCCGCCTGTCGCTCCGGTTGATGTTGTCGAGCCGCACTTCGCCGATAGCGCCATTGTGGTCGATGATCCACGCTGCCGGATGCTCGGTAATCGAATTTACCCACGCCCGCGCATCGGCCCGTCCATAGGGAGGGGCGGAGGCGGCGCTGCCGCCGTACATGCGGTGGATTTCTGCGTCGCGTCCGAAGGCCAGCCGCGTCTCGACGTCACCATCCTTCGGGGGCCGCAGGACGATGCCGTGTCCTGTGAGGACGGGAGGGCGCGTCGATGATGGGATCATGGGCGTTTCCTGCCGGTTTCGGCCACATCCGTGCTGAATTTGTGGTCGCTAATCTGTGCCGAACGAGCAACATCCGATCAAGCGATGAAATAACAGGCAAGAAAGTGCCTGCGACAATCTGGCATGTCGGCGCGAATAGGGGTAGAGAGAAGCTCTCTTCAACGCGAACCGACGGAGGCAATGATGACTGTATTGATGTTGACACGCCTTCCTGGAGTGATGGGCCACCGTTTGGCCTGACCGGTTCCGCGACCTATCTTTCAAGAGATTTATGCGCGCTTCCGGAACTCCGGAAGATCGACCCGCCGTGGCGGGGCAGCATTTCCGGACTGAAATTTTCACGATAAAGAATGCGGGGAGAAATGTACCCGCCTTCCTTCAAAATACTCTGAAGGAGCAAGATAATGTTTGGCTGGTTTGAATCCCGCCTTAATCCCTATCCGACGGAAGAGCCCGTTCTTCCGCCGAAAAGCCTTTTCGGCTTCTGCTGGCACTATTCCAAGCCCGCAGTTCCGTGGCTGCTCATCATGTCGGTCTGCACCATGCTGATCGCGATCGGTGAAGTGGCGCTGTTCCAGTTTCTCGGCAACATGGTCGACTGGCTTTCGAGCGCCAATCGCGACACGTTCCTGGAGGCAGAAGGCCACCGACTGATGTGGATGGGCGCGCTGATCCTGATCGGCCTGCCGCTGCTGGTGGCGATCGATTCGCTGATCATGCACCAGGTGTTGCTCGGCAACTATCCGATGATCGCCCGCTGGCAGATGCACCGCTATCTGTTGCGCCAGAGCATGACGTTCTTCGCCAACGAGTTTGCCGGTCGTGTCGCGACCAAGGTGATGCAGACCTCGCTTGCCGTTCGCGAAACGGTGATGAAGATCCTCGACGTCTTCGTCTACGTCGTCAGCTACTTCGTCTCGATGCTGATCGTCGTCGCCGCCGCCGACTGGCGGCTGGTGATGCCGCTGGCCGTCTGGCTGGTGATTTACATCGGCATCGTCAGCTACTTCGTGCCGCGCCTGCAGAAGATCTCCAAGGAGCAGGCCGACGCGCGCTCGATGATGACCGGCCGTATCGTCGACAGCTATACCAATATCGGCACGGTCAAGCTGTTCTCGCATGCGGGCCGCGAAGAGACCTATGCGCGCGCCGGTATGGACGGGTTCCTTGACACGGTGCATCGCCAGATGCGCAAGGTCACGCTGTTTCATGTGCTGGTCTACACCAACAACAGCATCGCGCTGTTTGCGATCAGCGCGCTCGGCATCCACCTCTGGCTGACGAGTGCCATCTCGGTCGGTGCCATCGCGATTGCCGTCGGCCTCGCCATGCGCATCAACGGCATGTCGCAATGGATCATGTGGGAAGTCTCGGCGCTGTTCGAGAACATCGGCACGGTCTATGACGGCATCGGCATGATGACCAAGGCACAGGATATCGTCGACGAGCCGGACGCCAAGGCGCTGAAGGCCGAGAAGGGCGCAATCAGCTACGACAACGTTCGCTTCCACTACGGCAAGGCGAAGGGCGTCATCGATCATCTGTCGCTCGACATCAAGCCGGGCGAAAAGATCGGCCTCGTCGGACGCTCCGGCGCCGGCAAGACGACGCTGATGAACCTGTTGTTGCGGTTCTACGACGTGGAAGCGGGTGCGATCCGCATCGACGGCAAGGACATCGCCACCGTCACCCAGGACAGCCTGCGCGCGCAGATCGGCGTGGTCACGCAGGATACCTCGCTGCTGCATCGCTCCATTCGCGACAACATCGCCTATGGGCATCCGGAAGCCGACGATGAGGCGATCATCGCGGCGGCCAAGCGCGCCAATGCCTGGGAGTTCATCCAGGGGCTCGAGGACAACCAGGGACGCAAGGGGCTCGATGCCCAGGTCGGCGAGCGGGGCGTCAAGCTCTCCGGCGGCCAGCGGCAGCGTATCGCGATCGCCCGCGTCTTCCTCAAGGACGCGCCGATCCTGGTGCTCGACGAGGCGACATCGGCGCTCGATTCCGAAGTCGAGCAGGCGATCCAGGAGAACCTGTTCGCGCTGATGGCCGGCAAGACGGTGATCGCGATCGCCCACCGCCTGTCGACGCTGACGGAAATGGACCGCCTCGTCATCCTGGAAGCCGGCCGGATCGTCGAAACCGGATCGCATGCCGATCTCGTGGCCAAGGGCGGACTTTATGCCGACCTCTGGTCGCGCCAGTCCGGCGGTTTCATCGCCGACGACACGGAAAAGGAAGAAGCTGCGGAGTGATCCGCAGCTGCCCCGCCCCATGTCCGTGGCGGGGCCATCCCTTGACCTAACGTATTTGTAATGCGGCCGGAGGCGAAAACCGATTGCCGTTGGCGCCCAAGCGCCTATATCGGAAGCATGCTCAGCGCCATCGTCAGTATATTCGAGAGTTGGATCAGGCCGTTTGCGCCGCGCGAGCGACTGCAGCCGCCGAAATCCCTTTGGGGCTTTGCCTGGTTCTATGCCCGTCAGGCCAAGGGGCCGTTTCTGGCGATGGCCATCCTCGGCGGTCTCGTCGCCATGCTGGAGGCCGGGCTCTTCTATTTTGTCGGGCGCCTCGTCGATGTTCTCGATACCGTCAAGCCGGAGGCGGGCTGGAGCGGGCTGATCGCCGCCAATGGTCCGGAGCTGCTGTTCATGCTGCTGACCGTGCTGGTGTTTCGCTTCGTGGCGGTGTCACTGGCGGCGCTGGTCGAGGAACAGGCAATCACCACCGGCTTTCTCAATCTGGTGCGCTGGCAGACCTATACCCACGTCGCGCGGCAATCGCTGTCGTTCTTCCAGAACGATTTTTCCGGCCGAATCGTGACCAAGGTCTGGTCCGGAGCGCAGGCGACAAGCGACCTGATCGTGTCGCTGCTGCAGGTCGTCTGGTTCATCGTCATCTACACCGCCTCGACCATGGCGTTGGTCGCTCAGCTCGACTGGCGGCTGGCGGCCATGGTGGCGTTCTGGATCGTCGTCTTTCTCGCGCTGGCACGCTACTTCGTTCCGCGCATCCGCAAGCATGCCCGCGAAACGGCCGAGATGGCCTCGATGCTGAACGGGCGGATGGTGGACGCCTATTCCAATATCCAGACACTGAAACTGTTTGGGCGTGACGACGAGAACGATCGCTACATCCGCGCCGGCTTCGACCGCTTCCAGAAAGCCGTTATCCCCTTCACGCGGCTCTTGACGGCCGTGCGCGCCTCGCTTGCGCTGCTTTCGGGCATGATGATCGCGGCGATCGCGATCTATTCCATCCACCTTTGGCTCGGCGGCGCGATCAGCGCGGGCGCCGTTGCGTTCACGCTGGCGCTGGTGCTCAGGCTCAACATGCTGCTTGGCCGCATGATGACGCAGTTCAACTCGATCATGCGCAATATCGGCACGATCCAGAATTCGGCCGAACTGGTCTCACAACCGATCGGCCTCGTCGACCAGCCCGGTGCCAAGGCGCTTTCCGTGCGCGAGCCGGAGATCCGTTTCGAGCATGTGAAGTTTCATTATGGCAAGGGCGCTGGCGTCATCGACGACTTTACGCTTGTGGTGCGTCCGGGCGAGAAAGTCGGCATCGTCGGACGTTCGGGTGCCGGCAAGTCGACACTCGTCAACCTGCTCCTGCGCTTCTACGACCTCGAAGGCGGGCGCATCCTCATCGACGGCCAGGACATTGCCATGGTCAGCCAGGAATCGCTGCGCGCCCAGGTCGGCATGGTCAGCCAGGACACTTCGCTGCTCCACCGCTCCATTCGCGACAACATCCTCTTCGGCCAGCCGGATGCGAGCGAGGCGCAGTTGATCACTGCGGCGGAGAAGGCGGAAGCCTACGAGTTCATCCTCGGGCTGCAGGACCAGCGCGGCGCCAGGAGCTTCGATGCCCATGTCGGCGAACGCGGCGTCAAGCTTTCCGGTGGCCAGCGGCAGCGCATCGCCATTGCTCGCGTCATGCTCAAGGATGCGCCGATCCTCGTCCTCGACGAGGCGACGTCGGCGCTCGATTCCGAGGTTGAGGCCGCGATCCAGTCCAATCTCGACCGGCTGATGCAGGGCAAGACCGTGCTTGCGATCGCGCACCGGTTGTCGACGATCGCCGCGCTCGACCGGCTCGTCGTCATGGACAAGGGACGCATCGTCGAGGACGGAACCCATGCCGAACTGATCGCACGGGGCGGGCTTTATGCCGACCTCTGGTCGCGGCAATCGGGCGGGTTTCTGGCGCGCGAAGAAGCGGCGGAGTAGGGCCGCCCTCTCGCTATTTCAAGATGGCTCGACGGCCATAATGCCAACCGTCAAGTCCTTGTGCCAATTGGCCGCGCTTTTCCCCGCGACAATCTGCCCACCCGCCCTTGTCAAGGCTGGACATAATTTGCGATCAAGCATAGAACGCGCCGGATTGACGGGGAATCTGCGAGCCGTGCGCGCGCAGAAGTTTACGGATTCTGGCGCTGAAAACGTGTTTGCAACGGTAAACACGCGAAAGTGTCAGCACTTTGATTGGGCGTGTTTCCTTGACCTAGGTCAAACCGCAAGGGCAGGGATCTCGCTGGGCGGATGCGGTTTCCGCAACATTGCGTGAGAGGATGGTTTAGCCGTGAGCGAACACGACATTTCAAGCGAGACCTCGGGCGAGCCCACTCGCCGCGATTTCCTTTACCTGGCCACCGGCATGGCAGGCGTCGTTGGCGCCGGCGCTGTTGCTTGGCCATTCATCGACCAGATGCGTCCGGATGCCTCGACGCTGGCGCTCGCCTCGATCGAGGTCGACGTATCGAGCCTGCAGGCGGGCATGTCGCTGACGGCCAAATGGCGCGGCAAGCCGATCTTCATCCGCAACCGCACCGACAAGGAAGTGGAAGAGGCCAAGGCGGTCGCTCTTGCCGACCTCAAGGACCCGGTTGCGCGCAATGCCAACCTTCCGACCGACGCACAGGCGAACGATCTCGATCGCTCGGCCGGCGAAGGCAAGGAAAACTGGATCGTCATGGTCGGCTCCTGTACCCACCTCGGCTGCGTGCCGCTCGGTCAGGCCGGTGATTTCGGTGGCTGGTTCTGTCCCTGCCATGGTTCGCACTACGATACGGCTGGCCGAATCCGTAAAGGTCCGGCGCCGGAAAACCTCCCCGTGCCGACCTTCTCGTTCGTTTCCGACACAGTTATCAAGATCGGTTGAGGGGACTACTGATAATGAGTGCTGAACATTCAACCTACACGCCAACGACTGGCATTGAGAAATGGGTTGATTCCCGTCTTCCGCTGCCGCGTATGATTCATGACAGCTTCATCAGCTATCCGGTTCCCCGGAACCTGAACTACGCATACACCTTTGGCGCCATGCTTTCCGTCATGCTGGTCGTCCAGATCCTGACCGGTATCGTGCTCGCCATGCACTATGCCGCCGACACGACCGTTGCGTTCAACTCGGTCGAAAAGATCATGCGCGACGTCAACCATGGTTGGCTGCTGCGTTACATGCATGCCAACGGCGCGTCGTTCTTCTTCATCGCCGTCTACCTGCACATTGCCCGCGGCCTCTATTACGGCTCGTACAAGGCACCGCGCGAAATCCTCTGGATCCTCGGCGTGGTCATCTACCTCCTGATGATGGCTGCCGGCTTCATGGGCTACGTTCTGCCCTGGGGTCAGATGTCCTTCTGGGGCGCGACCGTTATCACCGGCTTCTTCTCTGCCTTCCCGCTGGTGGGCGAGTGGATCCAGCAGTTCCTGCTTGGCGGCTTTGCCGTCGACCAGCCGACGCTGAACCGCTTCTTCTCGCTGCATTACCTGCTGCCCTTCATGATTGCCGGCGTCGTCGTGCTTCACGTCTGGGCCCTGCACGTCACCGGTCAGACCAACCCGACCGGCGTCGAAGTGAAGTCGAAGACCGATACCGTTCCCTTCACGCCCTACGCGACGCTGAAGGATGCACTCGGCGTTTCGATCTTCCTTCTGGTCTACGCGTGGTTCGTCTTCTACCAGCCGAACTTCCTCGGCCATCCGGACAACTACATTCCGGCTGACGCGCTGAAGACGCCTGCTCACATCGTTCCCGAATGGTACTACCTGCCGTTCTACGCGATGCTGCGCGCCATCACCTTCAATGTCGGCCCGATCGACTCCAAGCTCGGCGGCGTTCTGGTGATGTTCGGCTCGATCATCATCCTGTTCTTCCTGCCCTGGCTCGACACCTCCAAGGTCCGCTCGGCGGTCTACCGTCCGTGGTACAAGCTTTTCTTCTGGATCTTCGTGGTCAACGCCATCCTGCTCGGCTGGCTTGGTTCGCGCCCTGCAGAAGGCCTGTACGTTGTCATGTCGCAGATCGGCACGCTGTACTACTTCGGCTTCTTCCTCGTCATCATGCCGGTTCTCGGCCTGATCGAAACGCCGAAGCGCATTCCGAACTCCATCACCGAAGCGGTCTTGGAAAAGAAGAATGCAAAGGCGCAGCCAGCCACCGCACGTGCCTGATCAGAACAGCGATTGATAAGGAACCCACAACAATGAAAAAGCTTGTAACAGGCATTCTGTCACTTGCTGTCGTCGCTGGCCTCGGTCTCGGAGCGGCTGTCGCCGAAGAGGCGAAGGGCGGCGAGGAGCATGGCGGCGGTACGCCCCACTATCCGATCCACAAGCCGGAGCAGCAGGACTGGTCGTTCGCCGGCCCGTTCGGCAACTACGACAAGGGCCAGCTGCAGCGCGGCCTGAAGGTCTACACCGAAGTCTGTTCGGCCTGCCACTCGATGAACCTGGTGGCATTCCGCACGCTCACGGGCCTTGGCTATTCGGACGCCCAGGTGAAGGCATTCGCCGCGAACTACGAAGTGCAGGACGGCCCGAACGCCGACGGCGAAATGTACACCCGCAAGGCCGTGCCTTCGGACCACTTCCCGTCGCCTTACCCGAACAAGGAAGCGGCCGCTGCCTCCAACAACGGGGCCGCACCGCCGGACTTCTCGCTGATCGCCAAGGCGCGCGGCATCGAACGCGGCTTCCCGCAGTTCGTCTTCGATATGTTCTGGCCCTACCAGGAAGGTGGTCCGGACTATATCCACGCGCTTCTGACGGGATACCAGGAGCCGCCGGAAGGCGTCCAGATCTCCGAGGGCACCCACTACAACCCGTACTTCGCCAACGCTTCGGCGCTGGCGATGGCTCAGCCGATCTCCGCCGACCAGGTCACCTATGACGATGGTACGCCGCAGACGGTCGACCAGTACTCCAAGGACGTTTCGGCCTTCCTGATGTGGGCAGCCGAGCCGCACCTCGAAGAGCGCAAGCGCACCGGCTTCATGGTCATGGTGTTCCTGCTGATCTTCACCGGTCTGGTCTATCTGACCAAGAAGTCGGTCTACGCCAACAAGGAACATTGATCGCCGGCCGGCTCAGGCCGGCTCGATCGAAGTTTGAAAGGGCCCCGGTTCATCCGGGGCCTTTTTTCGTTGGATGACCCCGTGCATAGGCGGTCGTTGCGGCGAGCTTCCGTCGCTGTCGGACAGAGGCGATGGCAATGAGATGGAACAGGGTCGCGCCCGGCACGGAGGGCCGCAGAGCCTTTCCGAATGGAATATGCATGCAGAGACGCGCCATCGCTCAATCCCGGCCATTCCCGTCAGGAAACTGCTTTGCACGTTTGCCGGCGGCACTTCAAACGGGACCACGGTGTCTGAAAGTCGCAACGGCCAGAGGTAAACGGCCGTCCACGATGGCAATAACGTCGTGCCGTCTGAATTGGTGTCCATCGTCTGCGACGGGCTGGGGCGCAGCAGTTTACCGGGCATGCGCACGCTGCATCGCCCGGCCTTGCAGGCCAAGTAGCCTGTTTTGGCGCAGATTGGCTGGGGCGCCAATTCGAATTGGATGGCTTCCGGGGGCAATCGGTGAGCAGCTGTTGCTCTTCGTGCCTGGTACTGGTGAGATGCTGCCCGCGAACGATGGCCCCGTTCATGGTGATGATTTGCACCACCAGGCAGAAGCTGACCTATCCCTTAGCTTCTTCCAATCCTGCCGCTCTGCGGGAGGTCGTCTGGCCGCCTGTGACCAACTTATCGGTTGTCGAAATCCATTATGACCCGGCGAAGAGGATGCGCTATCCAATATGGGATTTGCGCGTTCGAGCGATACTGGGGGCAGGTGACGCCGTTGCTGGATCAGGTCCGCGAATTGCCGCCCGGAACGCTTGTCGCAAGCTGGTCCGTCAGGGACTGATCCGGCGATCCCAACTTTGTCATGGGCCGCGAAGGTGACGAGTGGGCCGTGTGCGTCGTCGGGCAAGGATAACGACTTTGCCTATTGCCCGCGTCGTGGGTTACGCACCAATAGTGCAAATTTCGCTTGGGCGGGCGTCGCAGCTCACGTCAATCCGGTCGCGGTACCTGGCCTTGCCCGATACGGATCACGCCGGCACACCCGCTGTGTCGTGCGAGCCCGGGGCGGTGGCAGGCCCGGGCCCACAGCACGCCGGCGAACCTGGCGCGGGTGCAGGCTGATGCGTGGGATGCTTACGGGACCTTGCTGGCAAGGGGACACGCCAATGGCTGTCGGCGGTTCAGCCACATCTGCCGCAATCCGTCACGGACAGCCGTGACTTGCATGACCATGATCCCGATGTCGGGAACGAGCATCGCGCATGTGGTATTCAGATAGTGTGAGGTATCCAGGTAAGTTGCTGATCCGCATCGGCTTCGCACGAAGTTGCGGCACGCCCAAGCCGGAGCAAAACTCGCCGTATGGTCGAACGTGGACTGTGGCGCGCATACGAAAACGGCCCCACCTTGAAGGTGGGGCCGTCTGATCTTTACCGATGGTGCTTCCTTAGTTGAAGCGGCCGGCCGCGTGGGCGAGCATCGTGTAGACCTTGCCCGTGTCCGAGGTGAGGTAGGTCTGAGTGATGCGCTTGTCCGGGTCGTTGCGCGCAACGTCGGCGAGCAGCTTTTCGAAGTCGGCGATGTAGCGATCGACGGCGGTGCGGAATTCCGGCTCGCGGTCGTACTTGCGCTTGATCTCGTCGAAGGTCTGCTGGCCCTTCAGCGTATAGAGCCTGCGGGTGAAGACGTCGCGTTCGCCGCGCTGGTAGCGGCGCCACAGGTCGACAGAGGCGTCATGGTCGATGGCGCGGGCGATATCGACCGACAGCGAGTTCAGCGATTCCACGACGTGGCGCGGGTTGCGGGTGTCGCCGCTGCGGGCAACCGGCTGACTTTCGGCCGGGCGCTGCGGAGCGGCGGCCGGTGCCTCCTCGCGTGAAGCGGCGCGCAGCAGGTCACGCATCCAGCCGCCGCCTTCGGCGACCTCGCTCGTTACGGCCTGCGTTGCCGGCTGAGCGCGGGTCGGCTGGACGGGGGCAGGCTGCTGAACCGTGGTTGCCTGCTCGATACCGAGGCTGCCGCGCAGCGCCGGAGCTGGTTCCTGGCGGCGCGGTTCTGCGACCGGCTGCTGGACCGCAGGACGAGCGACAGGTGTAGCCGCAACAGGGGCGGCGGCGACCGGCTGCTGGCGCAGCGGCTGTGCGACTTCGAGCTGCGTCGAGGACTTGCCGATGATATCCGACAATTCCTGCAGGGCCTTGATCTGCTCGGCCACGGCACGGCGCATGACAGCAGCGTTCTCCTTGGCTTCCTCGGGCAGGTCGAAGGCGCTGCGCTTCAGCTCTTCGCGGGTCATGTCGAGTTCCTTGCGGATCTCGCCAGCCGAGCGCCGGATATCGTCGGTCGCGCCGCTGAAGCGGCCGATGGCTTCGTCGATGGCGACACGCACGGCTTCGCGCAGCTGGGTTGCCACGCCGTCCGACTTCTTGCCGCTCTCGTTGAGCATGCGTTCGACGTCGGAAACCGAGGAGGCGACACTGCCGCGCAGGCGGGTTGCCACTTCCTTGGAGCGCTCTTCCGCATTGGCGAATGCGCCCTCGATCGACGCGTTCGCATCTTCGCCGACCTTGGCGATCGCCTGACGCAGTGCTTCGGACGCGCCGAGCGCACGGCCCTCGACCGCCGAAAGCGTCTTGTTGACGTCGGCAAACGACGTCTCGACGCCGGAGCGAAGGGTATCGGCAATCTGGCGCGAGCGGTCTTCGGCGCGCGAGAACACGGCTTCGACCGAGGCACCCGCTTCTTCGCCGGCCTGGGCCAGGGCATTGCGCATGGATTCGGCGGCTTCGGCTGCACGCTGTTCGGTGCTCGACAGCAGGCGGCCGACGTCTGAGAAGGACTGCTGGATGCCGCTGCGCAGGTTGCCGGCAACCAAACCAGAGCGCTCTTCGGCGCGCTGGAAGGCTCCATCCACGAAGCCCTCGAGCGCACGCATCGTGCGTTCGATTTCTTCCGAGCGCTGGACGAGACCGACCGACAGGGTGCGAAGCGCGTCCTGCCGTTCCTCGAGCGTGCTGACGAGGTTTGACTGGGCGGCGCCCAGGAGGTCAGACGCCTGGCCGAGCACCTTGGAGTGATCCTCGAAGCGACCGACGATGCCGCCGATCTGCGACAGCGTGGAAGCGGAGATGTCCGAGAGCTTGTCGACCTTGCCTTCGATGAGGCGGGTGGACGTCGACAGCATATCGGAAGCCTGGCGTGTGGTCTCCGAGAAGCGGGTGGCCGTAGCCTCCAGCCGCTGGTCCATGTCGCCGAGATTGTTGCTTGCCTGGTCGATGACGGTGGCAATTGCCGTGTTGTTGGCGGCGAGCTGGTCGATCAGGCCGAGCGCGGTCGACTGCAGACGGTTCTCGACCATCTTCATCGCCTTTGCCGTTTCTTCGGCGCGCAGCGAGATGGCATTGAGCGTCTCGCCGGTGCGCTCGGTGATGGCGTTGACCAGGGCGGCATTCTCGGCGCGCAGGCGATCGGTGCTGTCCTGGGTGACGCTGGCGATGCGCTCGGCGGCTTCGCGGCCGGTCGCAGCGTACTGGTCGATCACAGGGCGTGCCTGCTCGTCGATGATGCGTGTGAGCTCCATCGAGCGACCGGCGAGCATCGAGTTGAGTTCGCGGGTACGGTCGTCGAGCGTGGCGCGGATCGCTTCGCTGCGGGCTTCCAGCGCCTTCTCGGCGTCCGTGAGGCCCTGCTGGATGTTCTGGGCGTGGCTCGCGACCTTGCCATGCGTCGCGGCAAGGCGAGCGGTGGCCGTGTCGGAGGCTTCGGCCACAGAGCGTGCTAGCTCCGCATGGCGTGCGGCTGTGGCTGCTGCCGTCTGCTCGATCGCATTGGCGAAGTCGGCGTTGCGGGACGCCAGCACGTTGGCGAAGTCCTGACCGGCCTTGGAAAGAAGGCCAGCAGAACGGGCCGCTTCCGCATCGAGCTCCTGTGCCGCGTCGCTGACAGCACCGCGAAGCGTGTCGACCAGACCCTGAGCCTTGCCCTCGATACGGGCGGCTTCGGCGTCAAGCTCCTGGGCGACATCGCCGACGGCGCCACGAAGATTGCTGACGAGGTCTGCCGTCTTGCCTTCGATGCGGCCGGTTTCGGCGTCGATCTCCTGCGTGACTTCGCTGACGGCGCCGCGAAGGCTGGTGACGAGGTCTGCGGTCTTGCCTTCAATACGGCCAGCTTCGGCATCGATCTCGTGCGTTACGTCGCTGACGGCGCCGCGCAGGCTGGTGACAAGCACCGCGGCCTTGCCTTCGATGGTCCGGTTGACGTTTTCAAGTCCGATGTTGAGCGCGCGGTCCATGGTGCCGAGCCGCTCTTCGATCCGGTCCGTGCCGGCATTGATGGCGCTGGAGATGCGGCTTGCCGCTTCCTCGCTGGCCCGGTCGATTTCGCCGGCACGCTCACCGAGACTATCGGCAATGCGTTGGCCCGCATTGCCAACAATCGCGTTGACGCTGCCGACGCTGTCGCGGACGCGATCCTCCAGCGTGCCCAGGCTCGTCTCAAGCCGCAGGCCGGTGTCATCGACGAGCGCATTGACGCTGCCGACGCTGCCGCGAATACGGCTTTCCAGAGACCCGAGGCTTGTTTCGATCTTGGCGCCGGTATCGTCGACAATGGCGTTGACGCTGCCGACGCTGTCGCGGATGCGATCTTCAAGCGTGCCGATGCTGGCCTCGATGCGGAAGCCCGTGTCGTCGACAATCGCGTTGACGTTGCCGACGCTGTCACGGATGCGGTCTTCCATCGCACCGAGACGGGATTCGATGCGGTTGCCGGTTTCGTCGACGATCGCGCCAACCTTGTCGACGCTGCCGTGCATGCGGCCTTCGAGCGAACCGAGACGGGTCTCGATACGGGCTGCCGTATCGTCGACAATGGCGCTGACATTATCAACGCTGCCGCGCATGCGTTCTTCGAGCGAACCGAGCCGTGTCTCGACGCGTGCGCCCGCGGTATCGGCAATCGCGCCGACGTTCTCCGCGCTGTCGCGCATGCGCTCTTCGAGCGCGCCAAGGCTGGTCTCGATGCGCAGGCCGGTATCGTCGAGACGGTCGTTGAGGCCGTTGATCGACATGTCGACGCGGTTGGTCAGGGTGTCGGCTGCAAGGCTGATCTGACCTGCTGTTTCGGCAAGGCGTTCGGCGATGTTGCCGGTGGTCGAGCGCATGCGGGCTTCGAGCGTTTCGCCGCTGCGATCGATGATGCCGGCAAGGGCCGCCTGGCGTTCTTCGAGCGACATTTCCAGCATGCTGGCGCTGGTGGCGAGGCTGGTCGCAATCGACATCGACTGGTCGGACAGCATGCCTTCCAGCTGGTCGCGACCCTGATCGACGGCGAGGTTGATCGCATGGATGCGGTCGTCGAGGGTTGCACGGATCTGCTCGTGCGTCGACGACAGGGTTTCGCGCAGGTGTTCGGCGCGACCGGTCAGGGTCTGTTCGATCTCCGTCGCCTTGCCGGCGAGCGAGGCGGTCGCCTCGGTGGTGCGCGCGGTCAGCGCTTCGGCAATCTGGGCGCTCGTGGCCGTCAGTGCATCGGAAATCTTGCCGACACGGCCGCTGAGGTCTTCGGCGATGCGGGCGCTGGTGTTGGTCAGCGTGTCGGAAATCTCGCTGACGCGGCCACCGAGATTTTCGGCGACGAGCGAGACGCTATCGGAAAGCTTCTGCTCGATTTCGCCGACGCGATCGGTCATCGTCTCTGCGACAGCCGTGGCGCGGAATGTCAGGTTGTCGGCAACGTCTTCGGCGTGGCGGCTCAAGGAGTCGGCCATCTCGTTGGCGCGGGCCGTCATCGTCGAGGTGATGTGGGCAGAACGATCGGCAAGAACGCCATCGAGTGCCGACGTCTGGGTCGACAGGGTTTCGGCAATCGCTTGGCTACGCTCGGACAGGACGCGCTCCAGCCGGTCGGCCGTTTCGCCCACGGCGCCTTCGATCGCGTCCGTGCCGGTCGACAGAACGGTCGAAAGGGCAAGGGTGCGCTCGGACAGGGTGTTGTCGAGGCGATGCTGGCTTGCAGCGATGGCGCTGGTGATTTCGTCTGCGGAGCCCGTCAGCGTCTGCTCGATGCGGGCATGAGCGGCCTGCAGGCCGTCGACGAACTGCGCCGTGCGGGTGTCGAGACCTGCGGTCAGCCGCTGCTCGCTCGATGTCAGCGCACTGGCGAGCGCCTCGGCGCGTTGGCCAAAGCCGTTCTCGATACGATCCTGTGCCTCCGAGAGCGCGCCCATCAGGCTGGTGGTCTTTTCGGACAGGACGCTGTCGATACGGCTGTGAGCGCCGCCGATCAGGTTGCTGAGGTCGGACGTGCGGCTGCCGATCGTTTCCTCGATGAAGTCGTGCGTGGCGCCGAGTGCCGTCGCCAGCGAAAGCGACTGATCGGACAGGGCGGAGCCGATCTTTTCGATGCTGCTGTCGAGCGCGCCGCCGATGGCATCCGATCCGCCGGAGACGGTCTCGTTGATGCGATGCAGGCTCTCCATCAGCTTGGTGTCGAGCATGCTGGCGCGCTTGTCGAATGCAGATGCAAACTCGTGGAAGCGCTCGTCGAAGGCGGTGGCGAGCTGGCCGACCGTCGTCTGCAGCTTCTCTTCGAAGAATCCGCCGCGCAGGTCGAGATCCATGATCGCGTCATCGGCGCTGGAGCGCAGGCTCTGGCGGAAATGAGCGCCCTTTTCGTCGAGGGTGGCATTGAGCGTGGCCAGCACGTCTTCAAGACCGCCGGCGATCGCGCTCTGGCCGACGCTCAGGCTTTCGTTGAGGTCGCGGGTGCGGGCGATCAGCGTTTCGTTGAGCTGGCGCGCGCGCTCGTTGAGGGCGGCATTGAGCTTTTCGGTATTGGCGTCGAGCGAGGAGGCGCGGGTCTCGAACTGGCCGAGCAACTGCTCGCCGCGCTTCGTCAGCGTGTCGCTCAGCTGGTCGAGGCGGGTATCGAACTCGTTGCTGAGCCCGAGGCCGGCAGCGGTGAGGCCCGAAAGCAGCGAATCCGTGCGGTTCGACAGCATGGTGCTGATGTTCTGGAGCGCCGTGTCGGACTTTTCGCTGAGGGCGGCCGCGCGCGTGTCGATCAGCGAGGCGAAGGCCTCGCCGGAGATCGCGATGCGCGACGCGATGTCGTCACCCGCCTGGTCGAGCTCGTCCTTGAGCTTGCCATGCGCCCCGGCAATGGTCGAGCGGATGCGCTCGGAGTGGCCGATGATGGCTTCGCGCTCAAGGCCCAGTTCCTGGACCAGCGTGCGCACACGAAGCTCGTTCTCGCTGTAGCTGCGCTCCAGCGCGTTGACCTCGGAATGAACCAGCGTTTCGAGCTCGGTGGCGCGGGCGATCGTGCGCTCGATGCCTTCGTTCATCGCCGACACTTCGCGGCGAACGGCCTGGCCGACAGTCATCACGCGGTCGGCGGCTGCCGTTTCCGGTTCGGCCAGGCGCAAGGCGACTTCGGCCATGGAGCGGGCGGCGTTGCGCAGTTCCTGCGCGCGGGCGATCATGATGGCAAAGGAGAAGAAGAGCATGATCGGCAACAGGATGCCGATGGCAACGCCGACCGCGCCTGGCGTGGCTGCCAGATCGCTCAGTGTGCGGATCTGCCAGATCTGCGGACCGTAGAGAAGATTGGCGACACCCAGACCGGCGATAGCCCAGACGATCGACACGAGCGCTGCAACCCGGATGGCGGCCCGGTTCGAGCGCACGTCGAGGGCGCGCAGCATGGCGGCCGGCGAGCGACGTCCATCGTCGTTGGCAGGGGAAAGGGGTGGTGATTTCGGCGCAGGTTCGGGTGAAAGTCCGCGCGCGGCGTCATTGGCTCGCGCAGCGCGGGCGGCGTCCTGCTGAGGCTTGGCATTTCGGCTGTTATCGGGCTGGGCAGCCTGATGGGTGGGTTCAGACACATTTTCCTCCGGATCATCCAAGGAAGTCTTGTCGTTAGGGCTCGACTTAAGCTCGTCAAAATCGATCTTAAGGGCCGCTTCCAGAGCCTGGAAGGCCTTTTCGTCGATCGACTCGTTGCTCTTCTTCGTCGCCATAGGGATACGCCTCATTACCTTTTGCCTCCGGCGAAACCTGCTCCGCATCGCCCGCGTCTGCGGGCAGGGATCGTCTTCACCGGGGCGGTGACGGCAAGATACGCGCATCACATCTACGCAATACCCTACTCACACCCACTGCATTTCCTCGATGGATAGTCGGAATTGGTCCCGGAGGGCACCACTCGCAACGCTTATCCACCGGAACGGTTGCCATTTTTGTACGCAGGTCCGTTCCTAACCGTATCGTAGTGACACATTAGCCAGGTTCTTACAATTAAGAGCACTCCGGCTTCATTAAAATCCTAATGAATTCTTAATGCGATAGAGGGGGTTAGGGCGGAAAAGACAAGGAAATCAGCAGGTTTAACGGTCGTTAACCAATTTCCCAGATTCCTGCCTATATTGCGCCCCGATTTAAGCCGATAGCAGCGCCCGCCCGTGGAGGATGATCGCTCGAAATCGTAGCGAGTGTCCTTTGACGGCGCCCGGTGAAAGGGCGCCTCAGGGCACGGCGCCGGTGCCACCCGATGCGGTCGATGCGCAAAAGTTGCGCGACGGCGCGGCGACACCGGATAAAGACAACATATCAAGCAATAGGAAATTGGCTCATGGCGGCCCTCAGAATTGCCTTCGAAGCTCCCGACACACCCGGCAGCGCTTCGTCTTCCGGCCGGAAGCCGATCGATTTTGTCCATCTTGCCGCGCAAACGATGGGCGACAAGGCGCTCGAGATCGAAGTGCTGCAGCTGTTTGCCCGGCAAGCGCGCAAGGTGATGAAGGACATCACCGAAGGCGACGTCAACGCACGCGCCCAGGCAGCCCACCAGTTGAAGGGGGCGGCCCTTGCGGTCGGAGCCGTCGATGTCGCCGCTGCGGCCGGCGCGATCGAACAGCGCCCGATGGATCCAGCCTTGCCCGCCATCCTTGCGGAGAGCGTGCTTGAGGCGGAGATGTTCATCCTGAAGCTCTGCCGCTGATTGCAACCTGCCGAAAAGTGTCATCGCGGCGCGTGCCTGAAGGGTTCGGCCGCGATGCACAGTCGGGCCGTTGTTGACTGAATGGCCGAATTGTTGGAAGACCTTTTCCTGAATCCGCGCCCGCTGCCATGCGGCTTAGCGCTATCGGCCAGTCTCATCAGCTTATTCCGGAAAGTGACATGACAAAACTTACGATCGTCGCCTTTGATGGCACGCGCCACGAACTCGATGTCGCGAATGGTTCAACCGTCATGGAGAACGCCGTTCGCAATTCGGTTCCGGGCGTCGAGGCTGAATGTGGCGGTGCCTGCGCCTGCGCCACCTGTCATGTCTATGTCGACGATGCCTGGACGGCTGTCGTCGGCGCGCCGGAAGCGATGGAAGAGGATATGCTGGACTTCGCCTATGACGTGCGTCCGACCTCGCGCCTTTCCTGTCAGATCAAGGTCAGCGATGCCCTGGATGGGCTGGTCGTTCACGTGCCCGAGCGCCAGGCCTGATCCCACCCGCGTTTTCGTGCCGGTCCTTCAGTTTGCATATGCGCCAAAAAAGCGCCTCGCTGGTCGTGTGACGAGCGAGGCTAGGAGGGCGCATCGCACACAGATGAGGGAGGGAACATCTGCGGCATCAAGACACGCCAGGAGAACCTTCGTTGCCGCGTCACCCTGCTTTGCACCTGATGTGCCAAGACGACGCTGCGGAACTCAAGTAACGGCAATATTCAAACATTCTGCAGGACCGTCATGGTCCGCCAAATTGCTTTCGACAACGCTAGGGCAGAAACTCATCTCCCCCGCACGTTTCATGTTTTGAATATAAGCGAGTCGTACAGCAGCAGCTATCGCTAGATTTCACCAATAAAATGCTGTGGGTATGCGGCCCTTTGCAGGGGGCCGCCAAGTATAGTCCCGTTATGCTTGGATCAGCTGCGCCGGTCGGGCATCAAGCTTGCTAACGCTGCGCCTTTTTCAGCGTTTCCAGGCGGTACTGCAGCAAGCGGATCATGCGCCTGTCGAAATTGGCCGCCTCCGTCCGATCGAACCGGGCCTGATCCTTGTCATGGGCGGCAATCGCTTCCGCGCTGGCGGTGGTGACGCTTTCCTGCATCTTTTCACAGTCAGTCTGCGGCCTCAGAGCCAGAAACATCTTCTCCATCTTGCGGGCGTGATTGCGGGCGATCTCTGCGTGCCGCTCCTCGTGCCGCTTGATGTCGCTCGACAATGTGTCCCAGACCAGGGCAAGGTCGCGGCCGGCCTGAGGGCGATGCTTCCAGCGTGGCAGGATGATGCGGGTGCTGAGCGTAACGCGAGCGGCACCCACCGCGCAACGACCACCGCGATTGACGTAGGTGATCGTGCCGCCGAACTTGATGCGCGTGGCGCCCGGATGGCGGGCACCGGTCGACTTCATCATCGGCCCGCCCTTGGACAGGGCGTTGTCGAGTTCGGCCGCCGTGCGCCCGCCGATCGAAAAATACGAAAAGCTCTTGTTGATAACCGTCTCGCCGGACGCAGCGCCCAGAGGCATGGCAACCAGAAGCGCAAGAAGGGCGGCTTTGAACGGGAGGCGTACTCGGGACATCAATACGGAGTTCTCTTTAGTTGAACTTCAATCAAGCTTGGGGCATAGCCAGCGCGGGTGCAACAGCAAATCGAAATGGATCACCTGCTGCGCATCGTGAGGGGAAATGACTTACAATCCATTTCTAAAGTTTCATTGGACACTGGCGCATGGGCGTAGCGTCGAACTGGGCTCGCGTGGCGTTTTGATGGCGATCATCAACGTTACCCCGGATTCTTTCTCGGACGGCGGGCGTTTCGCGAGTACCGCGGCGGCGGTTACGCAGGGCAAGCGCTGTCTCGACGACGGCGCCGAGATCCTCGATGTCGGCGGTGAATCGACCAGGCCCGATGCGGCGCCGGTGAGTGCCGAAGAAGAGCAGCGCCGTATCCTTCCGGTCATCGCAGCCCTGGCGCGCGAAACCGACGCACTCATTTCGGTCGATACCTACAGGGCAGAAACCGCGCGGCTTGCGGTCGAGGCCGGCGCCCATATCGTCAACGACGTCCACGGCCTTCAGCGCGAACCGGATATTGCAAATGTAGCTGCGCAGACCGGGGCAGGGCTGTGCATCATGCATACCGGACGCGATCGGCAGAAACTGGGTGACGTGGTGGCGGACCAGTTCCAGTTCCTGGACCGCTCGCTTGAGATCGCGGCGGAGGCCGGCGTCGAACGCGAGCGCATCGTGCTCGATCCGGGTTTCGGTTTTGCCAAGGATACGGACGAGAACGTGGAGTTGATGGCGCGTTTCGCGGAACTGCACCGGTTCGAGCGGCCCTTTCTGGTGGGCACCTCCCGCAAGCGTTTCCTTGGCGCCGTCACCGGGCGGGAGCCGGCGGAGCGCGATGCCGCGACCGCGGCGACAACAGCATTGCTGCGTATCGCGGGTGCCGCCATTTTCCGCGTACATGATGTCGCAAACAGCAGGGATGCGTTGATGATGGCGGATGCTATGCTGAGTGCAAAGAAGAGATGACGGGGCAAGAGACCATGAGCGCGACCTACACGATTACCTTGAAAAACTGTGCCTTCTTCGCGCGCCATGGCGTTCTCGACGAGGAAGAGTTCCTCGGGCAGCGGTTTTTCGTCGACGCCGAACTCGAAGTGGATCAGGGCAACGCGCTGGTCGACGATTCGATCGACGATACCGTGCACTACGGTATCGTCTTCACTGAGATCGAACGCATCGTCACTGGGCGTCGCCGCTATCTGATCGAAGCGCTTGCCCTTGAGGTAGCAAAGACGCTTTGCGTGCGCTTCCCGCAGATCCGCCGTGCGAAGATTTCCGTGCGCAAGCCGAATGCCCCCGTGCCCGGCGTGCTCGACTATGTCGCGGTGACGGTCGAGCATGTCGCCTGACATGACCGGCGCGATTGCGACACTGGGGCTCGGCGGCAATCTGGGCGAGCCGCGCAGGGCCATGGCCGACGCGCTGCAGATGCTCGATGCCAGGCGCGATTGCTCGGTTCGGGCGGTTTCGCGGCTGTTTCGCACGCCCCCCTGGGGCAAGACCGACCAGGCCTGGTTTTTCAACGCCTGCGCAGAGATCGAAACCACGCTAGGGCCGGAAGCCTTGCTCGACGTTTGCCTCGATATCGAGCGGCAGATGAAGCGGGTGCGTGACGAGCGTTGGGGCCCCCGAACGATTGATATCGATGTCCTGACCTATGACGCGTTGTCCCAGGCCGATGCCAGGCTGGAATTACCGCATCCACGCATGACGGCGCGCGGTTTCGTGCTGATGCCGCTTGCTGACTTCGCGCCGGCGATGACGGTCGATGGGCGCGCGATCGAAGACTGGCTGGCGGATGCAGACGTCAGCGGCATCGAAGTGGCCGACGAAGACAGGCAATGGTGGCGGGCTACGGCCGCGAACCAGGCCGGATAACAGCAAAAGCCCGGGTGTTCGACCCGGGCTTTTTGTTTGAATGGAGCTTTGCTGCTTACTTGATCGAGCCGACGGCGATGTTGTCGACCTGGCGGTTGAGGCTGACGCCGATTACCGGGACCATGGCATTCTCGACCTTGACCGAGATCGTGATGTTCATCGTCGAGTCGTCCTGAAGCCGGGCGATCATTGCGCCGTTCAGCTTCTTGCGGTTGATGCCGACGACGACCTTGTCCTTGGCGACATTGCCTGACACGATATCGAGACCCTTGCCGCCGGCGCCGTCGAGAAACTTGCCGGTGTATGTGTTGCCCTTCTGGGTGATCAGCGCCGACATCGGCTGCTTGAACACGCCGACGCGGCAGAAACCGTCAAGCTTGATGCCGGCGTCGCTGCCTGAAACCGCTTCACCGGCGAGATCGCAGGTGAACTTCGTGCCCTTGTACTTGCCGGCGACGATCTCGCCCGGACCCTTCCACTGGCCGGAAACTTTCTCGAAGAAAGCCTTGTCCTTGCCGCCGGAGAGGGCTGGCGAAGCAACGCCGACGGTTGCTGCAAGCGCGAAAGCGGCAGCGCCGCGAGCGATCAAAGAAGGGCGCGAGAACATAAACGATCCTTGATGGGTCAACGTCCGAAACTAGGAGCCACATTTGCGCGCAAATGGTTAATGGACGGTTTCTTTCGGGTGGATATCAAGGCATCTTTGTGACGACGGAGCCGATCCCGTCGGCGTTGGTTGCCTCGTCGCAACATGCTGATGACCGATCACCATGATGTGCGCCGATGCGCGCAGACGTGTTTATGAAACTTCGTCGCCGGGGGATACGTATGCACTTGAAACACAGGAGGTTTCAAGATGGCGGCGGCTGACAACGGCACTGAGCAGACCGACCGTTCCATGTCCCTTGTGGTCAGGCGGCATGCACTTGTCACCCGGCTGACCCATTGGCTGTGGGCATTGGCATTGTTCTTTCTGCTCCTGAGCGGACTGCAGATCTTCAACGCCCATCCGGCGCTTTATGTCGGACAGCAATCGGGCTTCGCCTTCGACAACAGCGTTCTTTCTATCAACGCCACGCGCACAGCGGATGGTGACGTCCGTGGCGTGACGACGTTCTTCGGTCATGGGTTCGACACGACGGGGATGCTTGGGGTCAGCGGCCCCGTGGACCGGCGCGCCTACAGGGCGTTTCCCTCCTGGCTGACGGTTCCATCCTATCAGGATCTGGCGACGGGCCGGGTGGTGCACTTCTTCTTCGCCTGGGTCTTTGCAACGGTCTTTGTCGCGTGGATCATCGCCAGCATCATCAATGGCCACCTGCGCCGCGATATCGTGCCATCGGGCGAAGACCTGCGCGGCTTGCCACGGAGTGTCCTGCGTCATCTGCGCTTCCAGTTTGATCATGGTCGCCGCTACAACGGCTTGCAGAAACTCTCCTACGCCATTGTCTTACTGATATTTTTTCCGCTGATGATCCTCACCGGCATGTCGATGTCGCCGGGCATGAATGCGGCTTGGCCGTGGCTGCTCGATGTCTTCGGTGGGCGGCAGACGGCGCGCACGATCCACTTCGTGATCATGCTCCTCCTTGTTCTGTTCTTTGTCGTCCACATCTTCATGGTTTTTGCCGCAGGCCCCATCAACGAGTTGCGCTCGATGATATCGGGCCGTTACCGCATCGATAGCGAACCACACCAGCAGGAGGCGGGCCGATGAGCCGGCTCTTGATCACGCGCAGGCGGCTCTTGACGGCTGCCGGTCTTGCCGGGGCAACGCTGCCGTTGGCCGGATGTGACGCTTTTGACGGCCTGTTGCAGAACCGCACCCCGGTTCGGGATGTCCTGGCCTCGGCCAACGGCCTGACCTATCGGGTGCAACGGCTGCTGGCGGATGCTGACCGGCTGGCGCCGGAGTTTGCCGAGAGTGAAATCCGCCAGGGCCAAAGGCCGAACGGTTCTACCGACCCGACCGACGAGCCGTACATCGCACTCCGCCAGCAGGACTTCTCCGGATACAGCCTCGGTGTAACCGGGCTGGTCGAAAGACCGCTCAGCCTGACATTGACGGAGCTCCGGAACATGCCGTCGCGCACACAGATCACCCGCCATGACTGCGTCGAGGGCTGGAGCTGTATTGCCAAATGGACCGGCGTTCCGCTTGCCAGGGTGCTCGATGAAGCGAGGGTCAGGCCGGAAGCGCGCTATGTCGTCTTCCATTGCTTCGATCGCATGAACCTCGGGCTTTCCGGGGAGACGGCCTATTACGAATCGATCGATCTCATCGACGCGCGTCATCCGCAGACTATTCTTGCCTATGGATTGAACGGCAAACCGCTGCCGGTCGAAAACGGCGCACCGCTTCGCGTGCGCATCGAGCGGCAGCTTGGCTACAAGATGGCGAAGTACATCAGCGCCATCGAGGTCGTTTCCGACCTTTCACCGTTTGGCCGCGGCCGCGGCGGTTTCTGGGAAGACCTCGGTTATGACTGGTATGCGGGGATATAGCTCGCCGTCAGCTGACGTCATTCGGGCCCGACGCACGTCCCGCACCCGGCGTGAGGTCCGAGAGAAAGTCGCCGATCCCCGGGCGCTTCAGCGCACGGAAGGGCATTGGCCGGCAGAGATCCATGGCGGCGATGCCGATGCGGGCCGTCATCAACCCGTTGATCACGCCTTCGCCAAGCCGCGCCGAGAGCTTCGAGGCAAGGCCGTGGCCAAGAACCTGCTGGATCAGGCTGTCGCCGGCCGCGATCGAGCCGGTCACCGCCAGGTGGGCAATGACGTCCCGCATCAGCCGGATCATCCCCAGCGTACCCGGGCGACCGCCGTAAAGCTCGGCCATGGCACGGATCATGCGGGTCGATTCATAAAGCACATAGCCGAGATCGACCAGCGCGCGCGGGCTGACAGCAGTGACGATCGACACCCGCTTGGATGCCGCCAGGATTATGCGCCGCGCCTCGCGGTCGAGCGGCGTCAGCAATTCGCGCTCCGTCAGGTCGAGCAGATGCGGGCCGTCGATGATCTCGCCTTGCGTCTCCTTGAGGCGCGTCCGGCCGCGTGCGGTACGCGGATTGGTGGCCAGAAGATGCACGAGCTTGTCCGAAGCCGATCGCGCCAGCTTGGTGTTGCCGGAGGCAGCTGCACTCTCGGTCTCCGACTTCAGGGCCTGCACAGCCGTCAGCTGCATCATGCCCGAAAGCTCGCGGGCGACAACGACCAGCAATGCCAGAAGGCCAACGGCGACGACACCCATCGCGCTATAGCCGAGCCAGTCGGCGCGGGAGAACAGGTCGCGGATCAGGCGATCAACCCAAAGCCCCGTTGCCAATGACAGGAGAATGCCGAACGCCCCGATCGCGATCCTGCCAACGGAAAAACGGCGTCTGCGCGGGCTTGCCTCCGGCAGCGCGTGGCTTTCGACGGCCAGTGTCGTCTCGCGGAAAGGATCCTCCGCGTCCGGCGTCAGGACCACCCTGTCGTCGAAGCTTGCCGGCGCGCGGCGAGGGCGGATGCCTTCGGCGGGCTTCGGATCAGGATCCGGACTGACCGAAAACGCCCCGGGCTTTCGGCCCTTGCCGGTGAAATCGTCGCTCATGCCAGCCGATCTCCAAACAGGAACTGCATCGCCCGGTCGAGCCGAATATGCGGCACCGACAGCTTCAGCCCACCTCCGGTTTCCTCGAGATGCGGTGGCCGGAACCGCACGAAGCTGAGCTCCGGCATCGGGTGGGCGTCGCCGAATGTCAGTGCCTTGGAATCCGCATCAACAGCCTTGAAAAGAACTTCAGGATCATCCGGCAAGTCACCGGGAAATATAGCTGTTTTCCGTTCGCCATCGAACACGTCGCCGTTGATCCTCTCGCCGGCGATCGGTGTGCCGACGATGACGGGAAGTGTGTGGCCGCCGTGATCTACCGTTGCTTCGCGGGTCGCGCGCACGGAGGCAATCGCCATGACCTCGAGGCCCGCGCCGCTCATGCCGATGCTCGCCGCAGCCCGGCTGACGAGGCGCGCCGTGATGCGCTCGAGGCGGTCATGGCTTTCATGGTGCAGGTGATCGGCCTTGGTGGCGGCGATCAGCACCTTGTCGATCCGGCGGGTCAAAAGCGAGGACAGCCAGCTGTTCGTGCCGGGGCGAAAGCACGCCAGTACGTCGGCGAGCGCCTGTTCAAGATCGAGCAGGGCTTCCGGACCGCCATTGATCGCCTGCAGTGCGTCTACCAGCACGATCTGCCGGTCGAGCCGGGCAAAATGCTCGCGAAAGAACGGGCTGACCACGTGCTTCTTATAGGCCTCGTAGCGTCGCTCCATCATCGCCCAGAGCGAACCTTTCGGCGCACGGCCATCCGGCAGGTCGGGAAGTGGCGAGAAGGTCAGCGCCGGCGACCCTTCCAGGTCGCCCGGCATCAGGAACCGTCCGGGCGGCAGCGTCGAGGGCGAGCTGGCGTCGGCCTTGCAGGCCTTCAGGTAGGCCGTGAAGCTTTCGGCGAGCCGGCGCGCGCTGCTTTCATCGGCAACCGCGGTCGATCCCGCCGACTGGGCGAGCGTCAGCCAGTCCGCCGACAGCTTGGCGCGACCGAGAGCACGGGCGCGCGCTACCGAATTGTCGCTGAATGCCTTGAAATCCTGAGCAAGCAGCGGCAGGTCCAGCAGCCACTCGCCGGGATAGTCGACGATGTCGAGCGACAGGCGGCCCGCCGAGAACATCCGGTTCCAGCCGCTGGCGCTCTCGAAATCGAGGGTAATGCGCAGTTGCGAGATCGCCCGGGTCGAATCCGGCCAGATGCGATCGCGAACCAATGCGGCAATATGATCCTCGTATTGAAAACGCGGCACCGCATCATCCGGCTGCGGCTCCAGCCTGATCTTAGAGACGCGGCCGGAGCGCACCGCCTCAAAGACCGGCAGGCGTCCGCCGTTGAGCAGGTTGTGGACCAGGGACGAAATGAAGACAGTCTTGCCGGCGCGCGAAAGCCCGGTGACCCCGAGCCGGATCGACGGATTGACGAGGCCCGATGCGCGGTCGGTGAGATTGTCGAATGCAATCAGGGCGTCGTCTTTGAAGCTGGTCAGATTTGGCGCCAAGTCGTGCTATCCCTCGCGGACCCTGCCGCTCTTGTTCGTGCCCTATGCCCTGCGCCGAGATGAACGGCGGTTGCGCATTGCCTTGGCGATATAGGAAATATTTCCCGCACCGCAACAATTGCCTGTCATTTAGCCCGGCCCGTCGGCAACATCAGTGACACGAGCGTCGCCGTCGCCGCGCCGACGCCTGGCCACACATCAAGGATCGCAAGAGCTGCGGGCGGATATCCATGCGGAAGGGTATCTTCAGCCGCTTGGCTTCCGGCAAATCGGCGGAACAGCTCGTCGATCATGGGATTGTGCCCGACGATCATCAGTGAAGTCAGGTGCCTGTTTGCGTCGATGATATCCGCGTAGACGCTTGCCGGCCCGGAGTAGAGTTCGTCCACGTAACTGATGTCGAGGTCTTCACTGAGGGTGCGCAAGAACGGTTCGACGGTCTGACGGCAACGCACAGCGGTCGAGCACAGGATCAGATCCGGCCGGATGCCGCCATCGGACGCCATCTCGGCGATCAGATCCGCTTCGGCATAGCCTGTGGCGTCGAGCGCCCGGTCGAAATCGCGCTGCCCAGGCAGCGCCCAGCCGGATTGGGCATGACGCAGAAGGAAGAGGCGGAAGGGCCTGGCGGCGCTGTCTTGCATGGGATGAATTCCGGTCGCTGCCAGCCGCGGGTCGCGGCCGGATCGGGTATCGCCGAAGCAGGCCCTTGCGCGACTGCCGGCGGATCACCACCTTTTCCCATCGATGATGCAAAGATCAAGCTGCGAGACGCTTTTTTCCGGGGATTGCGCCAATGCGCGCAGGCCCGAAATGCCAGATTGGCAAAGACCGTCGATGCGGCGATAGGACATCCAGGTTAAGGCCGGTCTTCTTGGTGCAGAGTAGGTGATCATCTCTACGAATAAGATCTGATCTGTAATTTTGATGAAATATTCGCCAGTTAGCCTGAATTGCAAGCATCGTTAAAATACGGTTGAGTGTTTAATCCGAGGCTTGAATCGCGGCTTCCATGGGTCTATACACCGCCGCAATGAGATGTTCTTCAGGAGAATCGCGTTGAGTGAGAAGATCGATCTTAGTACCTTTGTTCTCTCCGAGGACGAGGAATTCATGAATGCCACCCACCGGGCCTATTTCCGGGCCAAGCTGAATGCTTGGAGAAACGACATCCTTCGCGAGGCGCGCGAGACACTGGATCACTTGGCCGAGGAGAGCGCCAATCATCCCGATCTCGCAGACCGAGCCTCTTCCGAAACAGACCGGGCAATCGAACTGAGAGCCCGGGACCGTCAGCGGAAGTTGATCTCCAAAATCGATTCCGCGTTGCAGCGGATAGATGAAGGGACCTACGGCTACTGCGAAGAAACGGGGGAGCCGATCGGCCTCAAGCGTCTCGACGCCCGACCGATCGCAACACTCTCGATCGAGGCGCAGGAGCGCCACGAGCGTCGGGAAAAGGTCTACAGAGACGAATAGATGTCCGGTTTCCGGAACTTTATCGAGAAAGAGGCGCGGGTCTGACCCGCGCCTCTTTCTGTTTTGCTCGATGGTAAAGTGCAGCGCCCGCGCTCAGGTGCGTCAGGGCTTACGGCCGGCAGAGATGTCGGCGAGCATGCGGTTCATCTCATCCTCGATCGTTGGTTCCTTGCGGGCTCCGTCCGAGGGGGCGCCGAGTACGGGCTCCTGTCGCACGGCCGCCGTCGTCGGCGCCCGGTTTTCCGGCCGGGCAACGGCATCCGTCGGTGCCAGACGCTGCAGGTCCCCAGTGATTTCCGCGTCGAGAATTCGCTCGAAGTCCGACAGCGTAGCCTGTTGCGGGGCTGGCAGCGGCTGGGCGACGGGTGCAGGGCGCTGTTCCTGTTGGGCCGGCTGTGCCGGCAACACGCGGCTGCGGGCGGCATCGAAGATACCTTCGACCTTCTCGCTTGCCTGGGCAGGAGAAACAATCTCGGGGGCGGGTGGTACAACCCTTGCGACCGGGCGCGGCTCCACAGCCATCACCGGCGCGGGGCGCTGCTCGACAGCCGGGCGGATCGCCGGCGCAGGCTCGGCCCGGGCAACTGGCTGTTCCTGCGGAATGGATGCCGGGCGCACAGGTGCTGCTGCAACCACCTCAGGCTGAACGGCGACGGGACGCGCCTGTACCGGTGATGCGGCAGGCGCCGGCACCTTGCTGCCGTTGCCGTTTGCAATCGAAGGTTCGATCGGCTTGCGCTCGTTGACAACAACGTTGTCGCTGCGCGACCCGTTGTCGTCTGCGGGTGCGATCCGGCTTTCGATGACGATATCCGTCGGGCCACCGATCATGATCAGGTGTTCGACGTCGTCGCGTCGAACGAGCACCAGCCGACGCCGGGTGTCCACGGCAGCCGCATCGAGAACCGCCAGGCGCGGTTGCCTGTTCTTGCCGCCACGAATGAAGGGCGACGATGGCCTGTTGCGCATGATCCAGAGCACGGCCACAAGGCACAAAAGCCCGATAGCAACGGCGCCAGCAGCGATAATGAATCGGCTACCGTTGTCTCCGACGATCGTTTCCATCATAGGCTGAACTCCTTTAGCCTTTCGAGTGGCAGTATTTGACGGCTTTTTTCGGGCTTGGACAAGCACTTCGCCGACATTCCCTGTGAATTGACAGCTGCGCTTCCGCACAGGTGCTTTTTGCTGTTATCTCTGATCGTTAAAGATGATTCCTATCCGAATGATCGAGGGCGTGTCGGCATTGGCCGATTTCATCCCGGAGGATTGTGCGGATGCCGGCCGGAGAGCCGGACCGTTCCGTCGTGCGACGGGCGGCATTGGCGGCAGATGAGGACCCGATGACGAAATTGCGCCAGTCAGGCGACTACCAGATGCCGGTTGTTGACCGTGGCGTCAGGCCGGGAACCGTCATGCGGATCGTGCTGCTTGCGATCGTGCTGACTGTGTCTGCGATCGCCTTTGTGATCTTCAAGAACGAACTCGACAACGAGATCGTGCTGGGCATCCTCGGCGTGCTCGCCATGGTCGGGATCTTCTTCCTCGTCTCGTCGGTCATCGGCTTCATCGAGGTGATGCCGCAATCACGGCCGGACGAGCTGGCGCGCGCCTTCCTCGATGCGCATGAAGATGGAACGATCGTCACTGACCGCAAGGGCAGGATCATCTATGCCAATGCGGCCTATGGTGCGTTGACCGGCGCAAAGAATTCAGCCGGCATCCAGTCGCTCGAAACGATCCTGTCGCGAAACCGCGAGGCGACGGAGGCGATCTATCGCCTCACGAACGGCCTGCACGAGGGCAAGCAGGGGCACGAGGAGTTTCGCCTGCTGAAGCCGCTGGCGACGGCGGCTTCCTCCAGTGGGTCTGGCGCGCACTGGTTTCGCCTGAAGGCGCGCGTGCTACCGCTGGAAGACACGGACCGCAACCCGCTCTATCTCTGGCAGATCGCCGACATTACGGCGGAACGCGACGATCAGGAGCGGTTCTTCAAGGAACTGCAAAACGCCATCGACTATCTCGACCACGCCCCGGCGGGATTCTTCTCAGCTGGCCGCAAGGGCGAGATTTTCTACATCAACGCCACTCTTGCCGATTGGCTCGGCATCGACCTGACGAAATTCCAGCCGGGCTCGATGAGCATCGGCGACCTGGTTGCCGGCGAGGGGCTGACGCTGGTGCAGTCGGTGCAGGCCGAGCCCGGGCTGAAGAAGACCAAGGTGCTGGACCTCGATCTGCGCAAGTCCAACGGCCAGAGCCTGCCGGTGCGCATGGTGCACCGGGTGTCGTCGGCGCGCGACGGCGCTCCGGGCGAGAGCCGGACGATCGTCATGTCGCGCGACGGTGGCGAGGACGAGGACCAGTCGGCGTCGAGCGCCGCCATGCGCTTTACCCGCTTCTTCAACAACACGCCGATGGCGATCGCTTCGGTCGACGGCAATGGCCGCATCCTTCGCACCAATGCGCCGTTCCTCAAGCTGTTTTCGGGTCTTGTTTCGCAGGATGATGTCGAGCGCGGTGCGCTGATCGAGACGGTCGTGCACTCGACGGAAAAGGGGCGCCTGCACGAAGCGCTTGCCGCGGCCAAGGATCGCCAGGGCGACATCGCTCCGATCGACGCGTTGCATCCGGCCGATGGCGAGCGCCACTTCCGCTTCTACATCAACGCCGTCATCGACCAGAGCGATCAGGCGCCTGAAGAGGCGGCGATCATCTATGCGCTTGAGATTACCGAGCAGAAGGCGCTCGAGAACCAGATGGCGCAGACGCAGAAGATGAATGCGGTCGGCACGCTTGCTGGCGGCATCGCCCACGACTTCAACAACGTGCTGACGGCAATCCTGCTGTCGTCCGATCACCTGCTTCTGTCGGCCCGTCCGGCGGATGCAAGCTTTGCCGATCTCATGGAGATCAAGCGCAACGCCAATCGGGCGGCCGTGCTCGTGCGGCAGCTGCTGGCGTTCTCGCGCAAGCAGACGATGCGGCCGACGGTTCTGAGCATGACCGACGTCATCGGCGATCTGCGCATGCTCGTCGATCGCATGACGGGAACCAACGTCAAGGTCGAGGTCGACTACGGGCGCGACCTCTGGCCGGTGCGCACGGATCTCGGCCAGTTCGAGCAGGTGCTGCTCAACCTCGCCGTCAATGCGCGCGATGCCATGCCTTCCGGCGGCATCATCACGCTTCGCACCCGCAATCTGCCGTCAAGCGAGATCGCCGCCCTTGGCCGGCGCGAGCTGCCGGAGGAGGATTTCGTGATGGTGGAGGTTTCCGACCAGGGAACCGGCATCCCGCCGGAAATCCTCGACAAGATTTTCGAGCCGTTCTTCACGACGAAGGAAGTTGGCAAGGGCACCGGCCTTGGCCTTTCGATGGTCTATGGCATCATCAAGCAGTCCGGCGGCTACATCTACCCGGAGTCCGAAGTCGGCAAGGGAACCACCTTCCGCATTCTGCTGCCGCGCCACATCGACATTCCTGAAGTCGTGGACGACCAGGCTTCGGGTGCCGCCGGCGAGACAATGGCATTGCCCCCGGTCGCAACGGTCGCCAAGCCCGTCGCCAAGGCCGAGGAACCAACCGACCTCACGGGCGATTCGGCCGTCGTTCTTCTCGTCGAGGATGAAGAGGCAGTACGTCGCGGCGGCAAGCGCATGCTCGAGACGCGTGGCTACACCGTGCATGAAGCAGGCTCGGGCGTCGAGGCGCTCGACATCATGGACGAGCTCGATGGTGCCGTCGACATCGTCGTTTCCGACGTGGTCATGCCGGAAATGGACGGGCCGACGCTCCTGACCGAATTGCGCAAGAAATACCCGGACCTGAAGTTCATCTTCGTCTCGGGCTATGCGGAAGACGCCTTCGCCCGCAATCTGCCGGCTGATGCCAAGTTCGGGTTCCTGCCGAAGCCGTTCTCGCTAAAGCAGCTGGCAGTGGCCGTGCGCGAGATGCTCGACTCCTGAGACGCGCCCCAACCGTTAGCCCAACAAAAAGCCCGACGCTTGCGCGCCGGGCTTTCTTTTTGTCCAGAATTGACTGACGCTCTTACTTCGCAGTCAGCGCCACAGCGATTTCACCGGCGAGGCGGGCATTGTTCTCCACCAGCGCGATGTTGGTTTCGAGGCTGCGTCCGTCTGTCAGGTGGAAGAGGTTGTCGAGCAGGTAGGGCGTGACGGCCTTGCCGGTGACGTCGTCGCGTTCGGCGTTGTCGATCGCGCGAGCGATGTAGATTTCCATCTCCTCACGCGGGATCTCGCTTTCGGCCGGAACCGGATTGGCAATCAGCATGCCGCCATCGACGCCGAGCTGTTCGCGCATGTTCTGGAAGTTGGCGATCGCCGCCGGGCTGTTGAGCATCAACGGGCTCTTCAGGCCCGAATCGCGCGACCAGAAGGCAGGGAAGACGTCGCTATCATAGGTGACGACCGGCACGCCGCGGGTTTCCAGAACTTCGAGCGTCTTCGGAATGTCGAGAATGGCCTTGGCGCCGGCGCAAACGACGATGACGGCCGTGCGGCCCAACTCTTCCAGATCGGCTGAAATATCGAAGGTCAGCTCGGCGCCACGGTGCACGCCGCCGATACCGCCGGTCGCAAACACGCGGATGCCGGCGCGGGCAGCCGCAATCATCGTGGCGGCGACGGTGGTCGCGCCGGTGCGGCGCTCGGCGATCGCAAAGGCGAGATCGGCCCGCGAGACCTTCATCGCTCCTTCGGTCTTTGCAAGCTCTTCGAGCTTGGCGTCGTCAAGGCCGATGTGCAGGACACCATGGATGACGGCGATGGTCGCCGGGACGGCACCCTGATCGCGGATGATCGCCTCGACGCTGCGGGCCATGTTGAGGTTGCCCGGATAGGGCATGCCATGGGTGATGATGGTCGATTCCAGTGCCACGATCGGCGCGCCACGCGCCTTGGCGGCTGCAACCTCGTCGGAATATTCCATCGGCAGGAAAGGGGAAGCGGGTTTGGTCATGGTTTTTCCTTGGGAGTTCGGCTGGCGGCGTTCATGCCAGCATTTGAGGCGCCGGCACAAGGGCCAGTGCCTGTTCAAGATTGGCCTGCGACATTTGTTCCGAGGCCGCCAGAGGCGAGCGCAGGGTGATACCCGCCGCAGCGATACCTTGCCTCAGGCATTCATCAAGCCCGCGCCCGGAAAGGCGGGCGGTGAGGAAGCCCGACGCCAGGGCATCGCCGGCGCCGGTGACATCGGCAAGTTCCGGCAGTGCCGGCGGTGTCGCGACGCACACCGTTTCTCGATCGAAGGCGACGACCGCCCGGCCGCCGCGGGTAACGACACCGCCATTGAGGCCGGCTGCGCGCAGAAGCGGCGGCCAGCCCTCGGCATCCGGGCAATCCTTGCCAGTCAGCGCCCGTGCCTCGGCCTCGTTCATGAACAGGTAGCTGACCTTGGCTAGGCTTTGCTGAAAGCGGACGACCTTTGCCGGCGAAACGGCGATGCCGGCGACGATGCGCCCGTCGGTGGAGGCGCGATCGACGAGGGCTGCAATCGTTTCCTCCGGCAGGTTGGCGTCCGTCAGCACCAGCCGGCTGTCGGCGATGGCCTCACGCAATGCGCGCCGCTGCAACTGTCGCGGCGAGAACAGCCGGTATAGGTCCATGTCGGCAAGCGCGATCACAAGATTGCCGTCACTCTCGATGATCGCAGTGTAGCTCGGCGTCTGGCGGTCAAGAAAGGTGAGGGGCGTGTCGATGACGCCGGCCGCGGCGGCGGCCGCAGTGACCATCTCGCCGGCGGCGTCACCGCCGCGCGTGCTGATCATTCTGACGCTATGCCCCAGCCGCGCCAGGTTGCGCGCAGCATTGAATCCACCGCCTCCGGCCTCTTCAAACCAGGAGCCGGGATTGCTGGACCCGGGCGCCGTCGCGCCCGCGATGCGTCCGCGCCGATCGATGTGGGCCCCGCCAAAGACGGCGATTTCGCCTTCCGTCATGAATCTTCCTCTGCTGTCTCTCGGGCGAATCGGATCGGGACTGTTCATCGTTTCCAGGCCCGCAGCGCGATGCTGGAAAAATCACGCCCCAAAGCGTGAACATGAATCGAACGCAATTCGAATTACCCATATTTTACAATGTCTTGTTCGGCTATTGCAAAACAGGAACAAAACATGTACAAAAACTCGTGCGGCGGCTTCATTGCCTCAGTAGCTTCAATAACCTAAAGGTGGACGAAATGGCACAAAACTCTTTGCGGCTCGTAGAGGACAAATCGGTGGATAAAAGCAAGGCACTTGAAGCGGCACTTTCCCAGATCGAACGGTCGTTCGGCAAGGGATCGATCATGAAGCTCGGTGGGAAGGACAGCATCATCGAGATCGAGACGGTTTCGACCGGCTCTCTCAGCCTCGACATCGCACTCGGCATTGGCGGCCTGCCGAAGGGTCGCATCATCGAGATCTACGGCCCGGAAAGCTCGGGCAAGACGACGCTTGCATTGCAGACGATCGCCGAAGCACAGAAGAAGGGCGGCATCTGCGCCTTCGTCGACGCCGAACACGCACTCGACCCGGTTTATGCGCGCAAGCTGGGTGTCGACCTCGAAAACCTGCTGATCTCGCAGCCCGACACCGGCGAACAGGCGCTTGAAATCACCGACACGCTGGTCCGCTCCGGAGCGATCGACGTTCTCGTCATCGACTCGGTCGCCGCACTCGTGCCACGCGCCGAAATCGAAGGCGAAATGGGCGACAGCCTGCCGGGCATGCAGGCCCGCCTGATGAGCCAGGCGCTGCGCAAGCTGACTGCCTCGATCTCGAAGTCCAACTGCATGGTCGTCTTCATCAACCAGATCCGCATGAAGATCGGCGTCATGTTCGGTTCGCCGGAAACGACGACCGGCGGCAACGCGCTGAAATTCTACGCTTCGGTTCGCCTCGACATCCGCCGCATCGGTTCCGTCAAGGAGCGCGAAGAGGTCGTCGGCAACCAGACCCGCGTCAAGGTCGTCAAGAACAAGATGGCGCCTCCCTTCAAGCAGGTCGAATTCGACATCATGTATGGCGAAGGTGTCTCCAAGACCGGCGAACTCGTCGATCTCGGCGTCAAGGCCGGCCTCGTCGAGAAGTCGGGCGCCTGGTTCTCCTATAACAGCCAGCGCCTCGGCCAGGGCCGCGAAAACGCCAAGTCGTTCCTTAGGGACAATCCGGACCTGGCACGCGAGATCGAGACGGCTCTGCGCCAGAACGCTGGCCTGATCGCCGACCGTTTCCTGGAGAACGGTGGTCCGGAAGCGGACGACGGCGACGACGCTGCCGAAGCATAATTGTCACGCCAAGCGTGTGCGTTCAAAACCGGTCGCCTTCTATGGCGGCCGGTTTTTTGCTGCCGTCTGGACAGCATGATACGCGAACGATAAAAGCCTGTGGTTCCGGCGGCCGTGGGCGTTGGAGGGCGTAGCCGTCAGGGACGGCTGCGGGGTTGAAGGACAACGGCAAGGGGCGCGGCAAATGCCGGGGCTTGGGCCTGAATTGGTGCACAGATAGGACGCAAGATGAGCGGCGTGAATGAAATCCGGTCGACGTTTCTCGACTATTTCCGCAGAAATGGTCACGAGGTGGTGTCGTCGAGCCCGTTGGTGCCGCGCAACGACCCGACGCTGATGTTCACCAATGCCGGCATGGTGCAGTTCAAGAACGTCTTCACCGGGCTCGAGCAGCGTCCCTATTCGACGGCCGTGACCGCGCAGAAATGCGTGCGCGCCGGCGGCAAGCATAACGACCTCGACAATGTCGGTTATACCGCGCGCCACCACACGTTCTTCGAGATGCTCGGCAACTTCTCCTTCGGCGACTACTTCAAGGAAAACGCCATCGAGCTTGCCTGGAACCTGATCACCAAGGAGTATGGGCTCGACGCCAAGCGCCTGCTGGTCACTGTCTATCACACCGACGACGAGGCCTTCGGCCTGTGGAAGAAGATCGCCGGTCTCTCCGAAGACCGTATCATCCGCATCCCGACCAGCGACAATTTCTGGGCCATGGGCGATACCGGCCCTTGCGGCCCTTGCTCGGAAATCTTCTACGATCATGGCGACAAGATCTGGGGCGGACCTCCGGGTTCGGCCGACGAGGACGGCGACCGCTTCATCGAGATCTGGAACCTCGTCTTCATGCAGTACGAGCAGATCACCAGGGAAGAACGGGTCAACCTGCCGCGTCCGTCGATCGACACCGGCATGGGCCTCGAGCGCCTGGCCGCCGTGCTGCAGGGCCAGCACGACAACTATGACATCGACCTGTTCCGTGCGCTGATTGCTGCGTCCGAAGAAGCGACCGGCGTCAAGGCCGAGGGCGACCAGCGCGCCAGCCACCGGGTCATTGCCGATCACCTGCGCTCATCAGCCTTCCTGATCGCCGATGGCGTGCTGCCGTCCAACGAAGGCCGCGGATACGTCCTGCGCCGCATCATGCGCCGCGCCATGCGCCACGCCCAGCTGCTCGGCGCCCGCGATCCGCTGATGTGGAAGCTGCTGCCGGCACTCGTCGGCCAGATGGGCCGCGCCTATCCGGAACTGATGCGCGCCGAAGCGCTGATCTCCGAGACGCTGAAGCTCGAGGAAACACGCTTCCGCAAGACGCTGGAGCGCGGCCTCAACCTGCTTTCCGAAGCCTCGGCCGACCTTTCGGAAGGCGACCAGTTCAACGGCGAAACCGCCTTCAAGCTATACGACACCTATGGCTTCCCGCTCGACCTGACCCAGGACGCCTTGCGCGCCAAGGGTATTTCGGTCGACACCGACGCCTTCACCACGGCCATGCAGCGCCAGAAGGCCGAAGCGCGTGCCAGCTGGTCGGGCTCCGGCGAAGCGGCAACCGAAACCATCTGGTTCGAGCTGCGTGAAAAGCACGGCTCGACCGAGTTCCTCGGTTACGACACGGAAGTCGCAGAAGGCGTGATCCAGGCTATCGTGCGCGACGGCGCCGTCGCCCAGTCGGCGGCCAAGGGGGAAACGGTCCAGATCGTCCTCAACCAGACGCCGTTCTACGGCGAATCGGGTGGCCAGATGGGCGACACCGGCACCATCACCACCGATGGCGGCAAGCTTGTTGTCACCGACACGCAGAAGCGCGGCGAGGGGCTGTTCGTCCATTTCGGCGTCGTTGCTGAAGGCACGATCAAGGTTGGCGATGCGGCACAGCTCGAAGTCGACCACGCCCGGCGTTCGCGTCTGCGCGCCAACCACTCGGCCACGCACCTGCTGCATGAGGCGCTGCGCGAAGTGCTCGGCACGCACGTGGCCCAGAAGGGCTCGCTGGTCGCACCGGAGCGCCTGCGTTTCGACGTATCGCACCCGAAGCCGATGTCGGCCGAGGAGCTGAAGATCGTCGAGGAGATGGCAAACGAGATCATCGTTCAGAACACGCCGGTCACCACCCGCCTGATGAGCGTCGACGATGCGATTGCCGAAGGCGCGATGGCGCTCTTCGGTGAAAAATACGGCGACGAAGTACGCGTGGTCTCGATGGGCCAGGGCATTCATGGCTCCAAGGCGAACCGTCCCTATTCGGTCGAACTCTGCGGCGGAACGCACGTATCGGCGACCGGCGACATCGGTCTGGTCCGCGTCGTTTCCGAAAGTGCCGTCGGCGCTGGCGTTCGCCGCGTCGAGGCGCTGACGGGTGAGGCGGCTCGCGCCTACCTCAACGAGCAGGATGAGCGGGTCAAGACGCTTGCCAACACGCTCAAGGTTCAGCCGGGTGACGTGCTCGGCCGCGTCGAGGCGCTTCTCGACGAGCGTCGCAAGCTGGAACGTGAACTGACGGAAGCCAAGAAGAAGCTGGCGCTTGGCGGCGGCGGCGAAGCGGGTTCGGCCGATGCTGCCCGTGACATCGCCGGCATGCGCTTCCTCGGCAAGGTGGTTTCCGGCGTCGAGCCCAAGGACCTGAAGAGCCTGGCCGACGACGGCAAGAAGAGCCTCGGCTCCGGCGTCGTCGCCTTTGTCGGTGTCTCCGGCGACGGCAAGGCAAGCGCGGTCGTGGCCGTGACCGATGACCTGACCTCCAAGGTCAGCGCCGTCGATCTCGTGCGCGTCGCCTCGGTCGCTCTCGGCGGCAAGGGCGGCGGCGGACGCCCCGACATGGCCCAGGCCGGCGGCCCTGATGGCGAGAAGGCAGCCGAAGCAATCGAGGCTGTTGCCGTGGCATTGGCCGGCTAAGGCCAAGCGCTCACACTGGAATTTGAAGAAGGCGCCCGATTTCGGGCGCCTTTTTTCGTGTCTGCAAAGAGTGCCGCGCTGCGGGTTTGCCGCATGCCGCAAAACTCCGCAGGATTTGTCAAACTCGTCTATGGTCTACCGATCCGTGAGCAAAACGCGAAAGGTTCGGCATGGACGAGCAGGCAAGCTGGGCGGCCTATGAGAGACGTCTGCACAGGGTGAGCGACTATATCTACGGCCATCTCAACGAGGAGCTCGATCTCGATCGGCTCGCCGAGATCGCCTGCCTGTCGCCGCATCACTGGCACCGGATCTACCGGGCCGTCCACGGCGAGACGCTGGCGGCAACGGTCAAGCGGCTGCGGCTGCAGAAGGCCGCCGCCGATCTCGTGCAGACCGATCTTCCTGTCGAAGCGATCGCGCAGCGTTCTGGCTACCCGAACGTTCAATCCTTCAACCGCACCTTCAAGGCAGTCTACGGGCTACCGCCGGTGCGGTATCGCAAGGAGGGCAGCCACAAAACCTTCGAAACCGCGTCATCGGAAGGAATTGCGGACATGTATGAAGTCACCTTAAAGGAAATCGACAGTTTCGACGTCATCGGCGTGGCCCATACCGGGTCCTATATGGGCATCGGGAAGGCGTTCGAGACGCTCTACGGCACGCTGTTTTCGCGCAACCTTTTCCGCCCCGACATGGAAATGATCGGCATCTACCTCGATGATCCGGAGCTGGTGCCGACCGACAGGTTGCGCTCCTTTGCCTGTGTGTCGGCCAAGGGAGATTTGCCCGCCGATGCACCGCTGACGCCCCAGACGCTCGACGGCGGTCGCTATGCCGTTCTGCGCCACAAGGGCCCCTATGCGGATATGCCGCTGGCCTATCAATGGCTCTACGGCACCTGGTTGCCGCAGTCCGGTCGCGAAGTCCGTGACAGCCTGATGTTCGAGAAGTATCTCAACAATCCGCGCGAGGTTGCGCCGACCGAGCTCTTGAGCGAGATCTATCTGCCGCTGAAGTGATAGGTCACAGCCTCGACAGCTCTCGTCCAGTTGCTGTTGTCCGACCAAAAAGAAACCCGGCACTAGGCCGGGTTTCGCATTTCAGTCGCTTACTGGCGCCGATCAGGCAGCCATGGCCTTCTTCAGGTTTTCGTCGATCTTGTCGAGGAAGCCCGTGGTCGAGAGCCACGGCTGGTCGGGGCCGATCAGCAGCGCCAGGTCCTTGGTCATGAAGCCCGATTCGACCGTGTCTACGCAGACCTTTTCAAGCGTTTCCGAGAAACGGGCCAGCTCGGCATTGTCGTCGAGCTTGGCGCGGTGGGCAAGGCCACGGGTCCAGGCGAAGATCGAGGCGATCGAGTTGGTCGAAGTTTCCTCGCCCTTCTGGTGCTGGCGGTAGTGACGGGTCACCGTGCCGTGCGCAGCTTCTGCTTCGACCGTCTTGCCATCCGGCGTCATCAGAACCGAGGTCATCAGGCCGAGCGAGCCGAAGCCCTGGGCCACGATGTCGGACTGGACGTCGCCGTCGTAGTTCTTGCACGCCCAGACGTAGCCGCCGGACCACTTCAGCGCCGATGCGACCATGTCGTCGATCAGGCGGTGTTCGTACCAGATCTTCAGTTCCTTGAACTTGTCGGCGAATTCTTCGTCGAACACCTTCTGGAAGATGTCCTTGAAGCGGCCGTCATAGACCTTGAGGATGGTGTTCTTGGTCGACAGGTAAACCGGAACCTTGCGCTGGATGCCGTAGTTGAGCGACGCGCGAGCGAATTCGGTGATCGAATCGTCGAGGTTGTACATGCCCATGGCAACACCGGCCGACGGCGCGTCGAACACGTCGTATTCGATTTCCTTGCCGTCTTCGCCGACGAACTTCATCGTCAGCTTGCCCTTGCCGGGGAACTTGAAATCGGTCGCGCGGTACTGGTCGCCGAAGGCGTGACGGCCGACGATGATCGGCTTGGTCCAGCCCGGAACCAGGCGCGGTACGTTCTTGCAGATGATCGGCTCGCGGAAGATGACGCCGCCGAGGATGTTGCGGATGGTGCCGTTCGGCGACTTCCACATCTTCTTGAGCTTGAATTCTTCGACGCGGGCTTCGTCCGGGGTGATCGTGGCGCACTTGACGCCGACGCCGTGCTTCTTGATGGCGTTGGCAGCGTCGATCGTCACCTGGTCGTCGGTGGCGTCGCGGTTTTCCATGCCGAGGTCATAATACTCGAGGTCGATGTCGAGGTAGGGGTGGATCAGCTTGTCCTTGATGAACTGCCAGATGATGCGGGTCATCTCGTCGCCGTCGAGCTCGACGACCGGATTGGCGACCTTGATCTTTGCCATGAATATGCCTCGTAGTTTAGCGGGACAGCGGGAGCGATGTCCCTTCCTCTTTTGAAAAATCCTGTGCCCTATAGCATTGTGAAACGGCAAGGCAAAGCATGCTTGGCTGAAACTTTGGGTGGAGGATGAAACCACCTGAGGACAGCGCCCCGGGCGGTATTTCAGGGGTTTTTAATCCACCCGGCGCCTTGAAAAGATCAGGGGCGACGTTAATCAGAAAAGAGCAGCGAAGCGGCGCCGTTCGATGGTCGTCGCGGCAGGCAAAGGCATCCGATGGAAATCCGCTCCCGCGTGCGCGACTGGCTTCTGGCCAACGATCCGGCCTTTTCCCGGCTGCGCCAGGCAACACGCATCACCGCGACGATCGTTACGTCGGTTTTGCTGCTGATGGCATTTCACTTTCTCATCGCGCCGCTTCCACCGGCTGCCTATGGCCTAGCCGTTTCGCTGTCGATCGAAGGCGGGCTTGCGGTGCGCGATCGCACGCATGGCGAACAGCTGGTGACCCGCGTGATCGCGGTCGTGGTCGGCGTCTCCATGGTGGCGCTCGCCTCGTTGCTCGAAAGCCACCGCTACGTCTCGGACGTGGTGTTTCTGACGATCATCTTCCTGGCTGTTTATGGCAGATCCTTCGGACCCCGGTGGTTTGCCGTCGGCATGTTCGCCTTCATGTCCTATTTCATCGGCGCGTATCTGCGGCCGACGGCCGATCAGTTGCCGGCGTTGTTTCTTGGCGCGGCGGTTTCCGCAACGGTTGCCCACCTGGTGCGCACCGTCCTTCTGCCCGACAACCGCTACCGGGATCTACTGCGCGCCGCAGCAAGCGTCCAGCAGCGCGTCGACCAGATGCTGGAGGAATTGCTCGACGTCGCGCGCAAACCGATGCTGCTCGAAACGGATCGCACGAGGCTCCATCGCAGGGAAGAGCGCCTCAAGGAGGCGGTGCTGATGGCGGAAAGCTTTATTCCGACTGAAAACCGACGCCCGGAGCCTGAGCCGGGCCTGGCTTCCTCGGATGTGGTAATCAACCTCTTCGACCTGCACCTGGCCGCAGAAAGCGTGATCGTTCTCAGCCTTCAGGCAATGCCGCCCGTCGCCCTGATCGAAGCGATGCTTGCGCGCAACACGGCCGAGATCGAAGCGGAGACGGCACGCATCGACAAGACAAACGAGCGGCTCGCAGAAACAGCAAAGGCGCTCTCGTGGCTGCGCAACGTCCGGCAGCGGCTGGCGCGCAGCCTTGAAAATCTTGACGAGCATGACCTCGACGACCCGAGCAAACCCGAGACCGACCGACAGCCGATGCGTCTCGACCTGTCTGTCGACAATCCGGCACTCAAGTCCGCCATCCAGATTACGCTCGCCACCGGGATCGCCATGGTCTTCGGGCTGATGCTGTCGCGCGATCGCTGGTTCTGGGCGGTGCTGGCGGCCTTCCTCGTCTTCACCAATACGCGATCGCGCGGCGATACCGCGGTCAAGGCGCTGCAGCGCTCGGCCGGTACGCTGTTCGGCATCGTGGTCGGCATCGTCGTTGGCACGCTGGTCGCCGGTAACATCTATTTGGTGCTGCCGCTCTCAGCCCTCTGCGTCTTTCTCGCCTTCTACTTCCTTGCCGTTTCCTATGCGACGATGACGTTCTTCGTCTCGGTCGTGCTGTCTCTGCTCTACAGCCTGATGGGCGTGCTGACGCCGGAGCTGCTGCAGCTGCGCCTGGAAGAAACCCTGATCGGCTCGATCGCCGGTGCTGCGGTTGCCTTCGTCGTCTTTCCGACGCGAACGCGAACATCGCTCGATGCGGCGATCAAATCCTGGTGCGCAGAACTGACGGGCCTGATGCAGGCGGCGAGGGAAGGCCAGTCGGGCATGGCGTTGATCGTCCGGTCCCAGGCACTCGACCGAGCCTATCGCGATCTGGCGGCAGCGGCCAAGCCGCTTGGCGTTTCCTGGCAACTGGTGACGCGCCCGGGGCATGTGCGGCAGACGCTGGCGATTTTCATGGGCTGCACCTATTGGGCACGCGTCTTTGCCCGCCGTGTCGCCGACGAGGCTGATGCCGTTGACACAACCTTCCTCAATGACATCGACCAGAACCTCGCGCTTGTCCGCGCGATCGAGGAAAAGGGGGCCGGCTATTTCTACGACGTCGGCCGCGTCGCCGGACCGGTCGACCGGCACCTGCCGATATCGAAGGACGATGCCGAGCTGGGGCTGGAGATGATCGGGATCTCGCTCAACCGGCTGCATCCAGCTGCGGCCTGATGTCCACAGATGCCTGGACTTTAACTTTCCGGGCTTTTGTGCGAGGGAAACGGCGAACAGAAGACGAAGGCAAGAGACATGGCAGGCACCAACAGCGAACGAGAACTCCTGACCGAAGGACCGGCGATCATACTTGCCTATCCGCAGCTCGGCGAGAACATCGGCATGGTCGCCCGCGCCATGGCCAATTTCGGGCTGTCGGAACTGCGCCTCGTCAACCCGCGCGACGGTTGGCCGAACGAAAAAGCGCAATCGGCCGCCAGCCGCGCCGACCACGTCATCGAGGGCGCCAAGCTCTATGACACGCTTGAAGAGGCGATCGCCGACCTCAATTTCGTCTACGCGACGACGGCACGCGACCGCTACGGCTACAAGCCGGTGCGCTCGCCGATCATTGCCGCGCGCACGCTCAGGCAGCGCTTTGTCGCCGGCGAGGCGACCGGCATCATCTTCGGCCGTGAGCGCACCGGGCTTACCAACGAGGAGGTGGCGCTTGCCGACGAAATCGTCACCTTTCCCGTGAACCCGGCCTTTGCCTCGCTGAACCTTGCCCAGGCCGTGCTGCTCATGTCCTATGAGTGGCTGAAGACCGGCATGGAAAGCGAAGACCAGACGTCTTTCCAGGCACTGGAACAGCGCCCGGCGAAGAAGGATGATCTGCAGGGCCTGTTCGATCATCTTGAAGATGCGCTGGAAGCGCGCAACTATTTCCGCTCTGCCGACAAAAAGCCGAAATTGGTCGAAAATCTGCGGACCGTTCTGACCAGACCATCTTTCACCGAAACGGAAATCCGGGTGCTACGTGGCGTGATCTCGTCGCTTGACCGGTTCTCGCGCGAACATCCCCGCGGCTCCGGCGCGCCTGCCGACAGCAGCAGGGCCGAGACCAACAAGAAAGTATCAGACAGCGGTGACAGCGACTGACCTGAAACCCATTCTCGTCTTCGACAGCGGCATCGGCGGGCTCACGGTGCTGCGCGAGGCGCGGGTGCTGATGCCCGAGCGGCATTTCATCTACATCGCAGACGACGCCGGCTTTCCCTATGGCGGCTGGGAGGAAGAAGCGCTGCGGGCGCATGTCATTGCGCTTTTCGAGCGCCTTTTGGCCGAACACACCCCTGAAATCTGTGTCATTGCCTGCAACACAGCCTTCACCCTCGTCGGCGCAGATCTGCGCGCTGCCTTTCCGCAGATGACTTTCGTCGGAACCGTGCCGGCGATCAAGCCGGCGGCCGAGCGCACGCGCTCCGGGCTCGTCTCAGTCCTTGCAACACCCGGCACGGTCAAGCGCGCCTACACGCGCGACCTCATCCAGTCTTTCGCCACGCAATGCCACGTCCGCCTGGTCGGCTCGGAAAACCTCGCGCGGATGGCCGAGGCCTATATTCGCGGGGAGAAACTCGACGACGCCGAAGTGCTTGCCGAAATCGCGCCGTGTTTCGTCGAGATGGACGGCCGCAGGACCGACATTATCGTCCTTGCGTGCACGCATTACCCGTTCATGGCCAACCTGTTTCGCAAGCTGGCGCCATGGCCCGTCGACTGGCTGGATCCGGCCGAGGCGATCGCGCGGCGGGCGCGCTCGCTGGTGCCGTTGCCAAACGGTTTTGCGCCATTGAACGGCGAAGACCCGGCGATCTTCACATCGGGACAACCGGATTTTTCGACGAGACGCCTGATGCAGGGCTTCGGTTTGAAAGTGCGATAAACAGCGCTTTCTTATCTGTGGGTTTTGCGCTTTGTACCGGGAAAATTCCGGGGAAGGGTGCTAGACCTCAGGGCTTGCGGGCACTCGCCCGAAATCAGCGAGAGCATGTCCAGGGAACGTTGCGAAGCGGATTTCCGTCGGGGAATGCGCCGAAGCAGAGATAGACGCAGTGCTTGTGCGCGTCCGTCTGAAACAGAAACAAATTGAAGGCAGGATGAGGTCCAGATGAAAGTCGGCATCGACATGGGAGCGACGTCCGAAGGGACTTCGGCCTCTCTCGATATCGAAGAGCTTCTGGCCACTCGTCTGCTGGTGCAGGGCAATTCCGGTTCGGGTAAATCGCACCTTCTCAGAAGATTGCTCGAGCAATCCGCACCCTGGGTACAGCAATGCATCATCGATCCCGAGGGTGATTTCGTCACGCTCGCCGACAAGTTCGGCCATGTGGTCGTCGAGGGCGAACGCACCGACGCCGAGCTGATCGGCATCGCCACGCGGATCCGTCAGCATCGCGTTTCCTGCGTCCTGTCGCTCGAAGGTCTCGATATCGACCAGCAGATGCGCAGCGCCGGTGTGTTCCTCAACGCCATGTTCGATGCGGACCGCGAGTACTGGTATCCTGTTCTGGTGGTGGTCGACGAGGCGCAGATGTTTGCACCGGCGGTTGCCGGCGACGTGACCGAAGAGGTCCGCAAGATCTCGCTCGGCGCCATGACCAATCTCATGTGTCGCGGACGAAAGCGTGGACTGGCGGGCGTCATCGCCACGCAGCGTCTGGCAAAGCTTGCCAAGAACGTTGCGGCAGAAGCCTCCAACTTCCTGATGGGCCGGACTTTCCTCGATATCGACATGCTGCGCGCCGCGGACCTCCTCGGCATGGACAGGCGCACGGCCGAGATGTTCCGTGACCTGAAGCGCGGCTCGTTCGTCGCCCTCGGACCGGCATTGTCGCGCCGTCCGCTGAAGGTGACGATCGGCACAGTCGAGACATCGGCGCGCTCGACGAGCCCGAAGCTGATGCCGCTGCCGGAAGCGCCGCAAGATGTCGAAGACCTTATCTTCACGCCCGACGCCGACGAACTGACGCGGCCGCTCGTGCGCCGCGCCGCGCCACCACCACGCCCAGCCACCGACATTCTCGCCGAACTTTCGCGTCCGCGACCGGAGCCGATGGCGCCAATCGAGGCAAAACCGGTACAGCCGGAAATGTCGTCTGAAGAGCGTGGCGCGCTGCTCGACAGCCTACTTGCCGAGATTCTTGCCAATCCCGAGGCCGCATTCCGGCCGGACGCGGAGCTGTTCCAAGACTTTCTCGTGCGCTGCCGCATCCGCCGCGTGCCTGGTGCTGCACTGTCATTGAGCGCATTCCGGCGCAAGATGGCAATAGCGCGGTCCGGCGTCGATGCGGAGACTGCGGCGACTGACGCATGGGCGTCAGCCATTCGCTTGGCCGATCGCGTTACCGAGGATCTGCAAGGGGTATTCCTGATGATGGCGCAGGCTGCCGTGCGCGGCCTGGCGTGCCCATCGGACGCGATGATTGCCCGGGCCTACGGCACCCATTCCGCCCGTCGCGCCCGCCGCCTGCTTGGTTATTTCGAGGAGAATGGGCTGATCGTCGTCCATGCCGATTTCACTGGCAAGCGCATCGTCGCCTTTCCGGATCTCGGATGCGAAACCGCGCCGGGCGACGCAAACGGGCCTGATGCCATGGATCCGTCCGCCGCCGCGGCGGAATAGGCCCGGTTTGCGGCGTCAGTCGCGCGGTCTGTCAAACCCAGTCCTGAATCACATGATCGGACGCATGGATGCAGGTCATCTCCAGCCGGGCGCTGCCGCTGTTGACGAAGCGGTGAGGCGTACCGGGGTCGACGACGATGATGTCGCCAGCCTTGCCGGTGAGCGTCTCCTCGCCGACCGTGAACGTCGCCTCACCGGAATGAATGAGCCAGGTTTCCGAATAGGGGTGGACGTGAAGCGCCGGTCCTTGCCCAGGCGCCGCATCCATCAGGAAGAGCGAAACCGGCGCGCCATATTGCCCGCCTTCAAACAGGATCGTCCGGTTTGGGCTCTGCTTCTGCTCTGCACGCGGGATGACATGAAACATGCTGGCCTCCATGGGGTTGCTTGCTGGTTTGAATAAGTTATCTTTATGAGAAGATATTATGCGAAACTATCTTCTTGTCAAGATATATTTCTCAGGCAGCGGAGTTGACGATGCGCAATGATGAAGAGACGAGGGATCACGTGGACCGGTTGCGGGCGCAATGGGTTCTCGAATTACCGGATCTCGATACCGAGCCGATGGCCATTCTCGGACGTGCGTACCGGCTTTCAAACCTGGTGCGTCCGTCGATCGAGGCGACCTTTGCGGCCTTCGGCCTCGACCGCGGCGAATTCGACGTGATTTCCACGCTCCGGCGCTCCGCCCCCCCATATCGACTGACGCCGACCGATCTCTATACATTACTGATGATTTCGTCGGGCGGACTGACGCATCGTCTCGATCGGTTGCAGAAGGCGGGACTGATCGTGCGCGAGCGTTCGGCATCGGATGGCCGCAGCAGCGTGGTTGGTTTGACGGACAAGGGGATCGCGCTTGCCGAATCGGCGTTTCGCGCCGACATGGCGAGCGAGGCTCGTTATCTCGAAGGCCTGGGCCCAGAGGAGCGCAAGACACTGGCTGCGCTTCTGAAGAAGCTGCTTGTTTCCGTCGAAAGCCAACAGGCCGGCGAGCCCACCTGAAATGGCACCTAATGCTGCGATTTTGTTTGACAATGCCGGCCGGAAGCCCTAAAGCCGCCCCAACGCCGGGCAGAAATGTCCGGTGTTTCATTTGACATGTCCCGTGGTTTCTCCGGCATCGTGATCGTGAGAATCCTGTCAGAACTCTCAAAATGGGTTCAGAGGAGGGCGTGTTTCCTTGATCCGGTTTGGCAACAGACCGGTGTAACAGACTGAAAGGAAATGCGATGAGCAAGCGCGAATCGTCCAAGTACAAAATTGACCGCCGTATGGGCGAAAACATCTGGGGTCGCCCGAAGTCCCCGGTTAACCGTCGCGAATACGGCCCGGGCCAGCACGGCCAGCGCCGCAAGTCCAAGCTTTCGGACTTCGGTGTGCAGCTGCGCGCCAAGCAGAAGCTGAAGGGCTACTACGGCGACATCCGCGAAAAGCAGTTCCGTGCGATCTTCGCCGAAGCTGACCGCCGCAAGGGTGACACCCCGGAGAACCTGATCGGCCTGCTCGAATCGCGCCTCGACGCGATCGTCTACCGCGCAAAGTTCGTTCCGACCGTTTTCGCTGCACGTCAGTTCGTCAACCATGGCCACGTCAAGGTTAACGGCGTTCGCGTCAACATCGGTTCCTACCGTTGCAAGCCGGGCGACGTCATCGAAGTCAAGGAAAAGTCCAAGCAGCTCGTGACCGTTCTCGAATCGGTTCAGCTCGCTGAGCGTGACGTTCCGGACTACATCGAAGTCGACCACAACAAGATGGTTGCGACCTACGTCCGCGTTCCGGTTCTCTCCGACGTGCCTTACGCCGTCGTCATGGAACCGCACCTGGTCGTCGAATTCTACTCGCGTTAATCCGAGGCTCACGCCTTGTAACGTTTCGAAAACCGCCCGGAAACGGGCGGTTTTTTTGTCTCTTCAGATATCGTAGCCTTTGATCTGCTGCGCGTCGCTGTCGTCACGGACACGGCGATGACCTGCGCGGCGAAAGGGAATTCGCATGCCGGAGCAAAAGACGCCGCAGGACCTGCAGGCGATCATCGAGGACATTCACCGCGAACTCGCACCGCGTCTGGGCGAGGGCAAGGTCGCGGATTACATCCCGCAGCTCGCGCGCGTCGATCCCAAACATTTCGGCATGGCAATCGTCACCACGGACGGGCAGGTGCACCGGGTTGGCGATGCCGAGGTGCCATTCTCCATCCAGAGCGTGTCGAAGGTGTTCACCCTAACGCTGGCGCTGGGCAAACATGGCGAAAACATCTGGCACCGGGTCGGTCGCGAACCCTCGGGCTCGGCGTTCAACTCGATCGTCCAGCTCGAGCAGGAAGGCGGAAAGCCGCGCAATCCGTTCATCAATGCCGGCGCCATCACCGTTAGCGACCTGATCCTCGCCGGCCACACGCCACGCGAACTGATCGGCGAGATCGTGCAGTTCGTCCGCTACCTTGCTGACGACGACGCCATCGTGATCGACCATGAAGTCGCCCGCTCCGAGACGGCGACCGGCTTCCGCAATTTCGCGCTTGCCAACTTCATGCGCTCCTTCGGCCGGCTCGATCATCCGGTCGAGCATGTGCTCGGCGTCTACTTCCACCATTGCGCGCTTTCGATGACCTGCAGCCAGCTTGCCAAGGCCGGTCTGTTTCTGGCCGCCGGCGGCACCAATCCGCTGACCGGCCATTCGGTCGTCTCGCGCCAGCGCGCCCGGCGCATCAACGCGCTGATGCTGACCTGCGGTCACTATGACGGTTCGGGCGATTTCGCCTATCGCGTCGGTCTTCCCGGCAAGAGTGGCGTCGGCGGCGGCATTCTTGCGGTCGCGCCCGGCAAGGCGTCGGTGGCTGTCTGGTCGCCGGGCCTGAACGAGAACGGCAATTCGCTGCTTGGATCGCTGGCGCTCGAGATGTTGGCCGCGCGCACCGGCTGGTCGGTGTTCGGGTCCTGATTTCAGCCCAAAAGGCCGTTTTCCCTTGATCTTGCAGTGGGAACGGGGCAAGTGCTGGCCATGACGCGCCGCGCGCATTTTTCTCTGCGCCCGCCATTCCAGGACCGTTGCCATGGATCATTCGCCAGCCCTTTCGCCTGACGCCATCGACAATGCCGTTGAAGACGGCGAGATCGAAACGGGCCTTCACCCGATCTTCGAACGCATGCCGTCGTCGGTCTCGTTCAACAAGCTGCGCAAGCGGCTGTTGCGGCAGACGCGACAGGCGATGGACGATTTCGGCATGCTGAAAGGCGCCAAGCGCTGGCTGGTCGGGATCTCCGGCGGCAAGGACAGCTACAGCCTGCTGGCCTTGCTAATGGACCTACAATGGCGCGGGCTCCTGCCGGTGGAAATCATCGCCTGCAATCTCGACCAGGGCCAGCCGAACTTTCCGAAGCACATCCTGCCGGAGTATCTGGCGTCGATCGGCGTCAAGCACCGGATCGAGTATCGCGACACCTATTCGATCGTGAAGGAAAAGGTGCCAACGGGCGCGACGTACTGCTCGCTCTGTTCGCGGCTGCGCCGCGGCAACCTTTACCGTATCGCCCGTGAAGAGGGCTGCGACGCGCTGGTTCTCGGCCATCACCGCGAAGACATTCTCGAGACCTTCTTCATGAATTTCTTCCACGGCGGCAGGCTCGCGTCGATGCCGGCAAAGCTGTTGAACGACGAAGGCGACCTGATGCTGCTGCGGCCGCTCGCCTATGCGGCGGAAGACGATCTTGCGAAGTTTGCCGCCGCCATGGAATTCCCGATCATTCCTTGCGACCTTTGCGGATCGCAGGACGGGCTCGAGCGCAATGCGATGAAGGCGATGCTCGGTGATCTCGAACGCCGCATGCCCGGCCGCAAAGACACAATGCTGCGGGCGCTCGGCCACGTGAACCCGTCGCATCTGCTCGACCCCAAGCTATTCGACTTCCAGTCCCTCACACCGGAGCCCAAAGAATGAGCCATTCCGTCGACATCGCCGCCCTTGCCAATCTGCTGCAGGAGGCCGCGGTCAAAGAAATCCTGCCGCGGTTTCGCAATCTCGGCGCGGGCGATGTCCGGATGAAGTCGGAAGCGATCGATCTCGTCACCGAAGGTGATGAGGCGGCAGAGCGCCTGATCAAGGCGCGCATGGACGAAATCGCGCCCGGCGCCGTGTTCATCGGCGAAGAGTCGGTGGCCGCCGATCCGGCCCTGCTCGACAAGCTGGCCGACGCTGATCTCGCCGTGGTCGTGGATCCGATCGACGGCACCTTCAATTTTGCAGCCGGCCTGCCGCTTTTCGGCGTCATGGCAAGTGTCGTCTCCAAGGGCGAAACGGTCGCGGGTATCATCTACGATCCGCTCGGGAATGACTGGGTGATCGCCGAGAAGGGCTCCGGCGCCTGGATGTGCCGGCCCGATGGCTCGCAGGAGCGCATGGCGGTCACGGCAGGCGTTCCGCTCGAGGCCATGGTCGGCGGCGCCTCCACCGGCTTCTACAAGCAAGAGGCCCGGCGCGAAGTCATGGCCAATATGGCAAAGGTTCGGATCGCAACGAGCTATCGTTGCGCCGCACATGAGTATCGCATCCTTGCCGGCGGTCACATCCACTTCCTGATGTACCAGAAGCTGATGCCCTGGGACCACCTGGCCGGCACGCTGATCGCGCAGGAGGCTGGTGCCTATGCCGCGCGCTTCGACGGTTCGCCCTACCTGCCGGCCCACCTCAATGGCGGGCTGCTGCTGGCCACCGACAAGGACAGCTGGGAAACGCTGCGCCGCGAAGTCTTCACTGTTTGAGGCCATCGGCCTGCCAACAAAAAAGCCCGCCCGGATCGCTCCGGGCGGGCTTTTTTGTTGGTAGCGTCGCGATCACATATGGCCGCCGCCATGGTCGAGCGACACGTCCTTGTCGCCCGGATGGGTAAAGAGCTTGCCTTTTTCAGCCCAAAGCGTGGCGATGATCGTCACGATGCCGAACAGCGCAAAGCCGCCGAGCAGCGGCTGCAGCGTGCCGTTGAACAGCTGGCCGACGAGACCGCCGATGAGGGCGCCGCCTGTCGTCGAGACGAAGCCGGTAATCGCCGTCGCGGTGCCGGCCAGGTGCCCCATCGGCTCCAGGCTGATCGCGGTGAAGTTGGTGGCGATGACCGCGAAGAACATCAAAAGCACCGAGAACATCAGGTAGCTGACGACAAAAGCCGGTGTGCCCGATAGCGCCATGGCAAATCCGATGACCGAAATCAGCGTGAACAGGATCATCGACACGTGCGAGATGCGACGCATGCCGAAGCTGCGCACAAAGAAGCCGTTGGCGAAGTTGGCAACGGCGATGCCGCCGGCGGTCCCGGCAAAAGCGATCGGCAGCCACTCGCCGAGGCCGTAGACCTCGCCGAAGATCTGCTGGACGGTGACGATGTAGGCGCAGATCACCGCGGTGAACATCGTCATGCCGATCATGTACCCGCAGGTGATGCGGTTGGTCAGCACCGTCTTGAAGCCTGATGCGACCGACTTGACGGAAAGCGGCAGGCGCTCCTCCTTCGGCAGCGATTCCTTCATGCGGGCGAGGGCCCAGACGAAGAGGATGGCGCCGATGATGCCGATCAGGATGAAGATCCAGTGCCAGTTGGCATAGAGAATGACCAGCTGGCCGATCGACGGTGCGACGATCGGGACGACCATGAAGACGATCATGACGTAGGACATCACCCGCGCCATCTCGCGACCACCGAAGCAGTCGCGCACGATTGCCATGGTCGTGATGCGCACGGCGGCAGCGCCGATGCCCTGGACGAAACGCAGGACGAGCAGCATCTCGAAACTCTGGGTCAGAGCAGCGGCAAACATCGACACGGTGAAGAAGGCGAGGCCGCCGAGCAACACGGCGCGCCGGCCGAACGTATCGGAAAGGCTGCCGAAGAAGATCTGCGACAGGCCAAAGCCGAGGAAGAAGACGCCAATGACGAGCTGGGTATCGTTGGAATTGGCAACATTCAACGACTGGCCGATGCTCGGCAACGCCGGCAACATGCTGTCGATGGCGATCGCCACGCTCGCTGTCATGACGGCGATGGTGATGATGAATTCGAGGAGGCCCATGTTCAGGCGCGCGGCGCCGGAAACGCCGTCGGCGTGGTCTGTTTGTGTGGTGATCGTCGTCATTGTGGGTATCCGTAAAAAGCAGATCTGGGAGGAGAAATCTGGCTTGGCAGGCTGCGATCAGCCCGCCGGATTGTGTGGCTTGAACAGCTTTCCGCGTTCGGCGATCAGGACGAAGCCGATGCCGATCGCTGCAACGGTGAAGTAGCCGGTCGCCAGCGGTGTTGTCGTTCCATCAAATGCCTGTCCGATGAAGGCGCCGATGACCCCGCCGCCGATGGTCTGGGTAAAGCCGAGCACCGACGAGGCCGTGCCGGCAACGTGGCCGAGCGGCTCCATCGCCATCGCGTTGAAATTCGACGCAATCAGCCCGAACTGAAACATCGCCGCGCCATAGAGAACGACGAACAGCGGGAAGGGCACCGGCCCGTAGTGCGAAGCCAGCATCCACAGGAAGCTCGCAAACGCAAAGCCGAGCAGCGCCCCGTGCGACAGCGCCCGCATGCCGAAGCGACGAACGAGCTGCGAATTGGTGAAGGACGCCACCGCCATCATGCCGGCAAATGCCGCGAACACGACAGGGAACCAGAGACCCAGCCCGTAGACGCCGACGAAAATCTGCTGGGCCGAGTTGATGAAGCCGAAGAGTGCCCCGAGGATCACCGATGTCGCCAAGGTGTAGAACAGCGACAGGCGGTTGGTCAGGACGATCTTGAAACCATTGAGGATGACCGACGGCGTGAAAGCCCGGCGATGATCCGGATTCAATGTTTCCGGCAGCCGCAACACCACCAATGTCGCCATGACAAAGGCAAACAGCGCGATGACGACAAAGATCATGTGCCATTCGGCAAAGATCATGATCAGCTGGCCGACACTCGGCGCGATCACCGGCACGATCATGAAAACCATCATGATCAGCGACATCACCTCCGCCATCCGGCGGCCACCATAGACGTCACGAACGATCGACACGGTGATGACGCGTGTGGCGGCAGCACCTATGCCCTGCACGAAACGCAGCGCAAGCAAGGCGCTGAACGTCGGCACGATGGCGATGGCGACGGCGCAGAGACCATAGATGCCGAGGCCCGCCAGCAGCGGCGCCCTGCGGCCGAAGCGATCCGACAGCGGGCCGAAGAACAGCTGCGCCACGCCCATGCCGATGAGGTAGGCGGTGATGACGTATTGCCGATGATTCTCGTCGGTGACGCCAAGGCTCGCCCCGATTTCCTGCAGACCCGGCAGCATGATGTCGATCGAGATGGCATTGACCGCCATTAGCATCGCCATCAGCGCGATGAACTGAAATTTGCTGAGGCCGGGCAGGGCCACGTCGTCTGTGATGCTCGTCATAGGCAAAATCCTTGCGGCGCGCCGGGCGCAACCGAAATGGGTTTAGGCCGGAGTTGGTTCCGGAAAGAAGCGACGTCGGCTGGCAAAATGCCGGTCGGCATGTCGAAGGTCGTTGGGGGGACGTCCTGGTCCAGCAAAGCGGTGCAGGCAGCGTCCGGTGCGAAGCGAGAGGGACTTTCGGCTAGAAGCAGCAGGGCCAGGCCGGAGCGTGGGGGGCGAGAATGCCCATTCAGGCTGCTTATGCCGAATTATCGCGAACGCTTCATGACAGAACGGGGCAGTGTTCCGCCCATAAAGGAACTAGGTAAATTCGGTGTTCCGGACGGTATTCCGGAAGAAAAAAAGGCGGTCGCCCGCCTTTTCCGATCATATCGGAGTTGGCTATTCGGCTTAGGCCGCGGCGCCCTTGACCGCGATACCCTGTTCCTGCAGATGCGACTGGAGTTCGCCAGCCTGGAACATTTCGCGCACGATGTCGCAACCGCCGACGAACTCACCCTTCACGTAAAGCTGCGGGATGGTCGGCCAGCTCGAATAGTCCTTGATACCCTGGCGCAGGTCTGCGTCGGCAAGGACATTGATGCCCTTGTAGTCGACACCGATGTAATCGAGAATCTGGACCACCTGGCCGGAGAATCCACACTGCGGAAACTGCGGCGTACCCTTCATGAAGAGCACCACGTCGTTGGTCTTGACTTCGTTTGCGATGAATTCGTGAATTCCGCTCATCTTTTCATCCTTCCTGCGCCGGCTTCAAGGGCCGGATATCCGTTTGGCCTTTAGATAGCATGCATATCGGTGATTTTCATCACCCAAGTGCAACAAATATTGATGGGCCTCAAGATGTGGTTTTAATACAACTGCTCACGCCGTCCGGCGCGCCTTGCTGCGGGAACCGGCGGTCCGACGCCGGCTCACCTGCTTCTTGGCCGGCTTGCCGATGGCGGCCTCCAGGATATCGCCCAGAATGCCGCCTGTCGCCGTCTTGCGCGTCCGGCGCTTGGTCCGCTTCGTCGCGGTCCGCTTGACGCCGGTCTTCTTCAGGATCTCCTTCAGCGCGCTGTCGACGACGCCACTGACCAGTTCCTTGATCAGGTCGGCCATTTCTGCATCACTCCGGCGCGCTGGTCTGAAGGGCGAGGGCGTGCAGAACGCCGCCCATGTTGCCCTTCAGGGCGTTGTAGACCATTTGGTGCTGCTGCACGCGGGTCTTGCCGCGAAATGCTTCGGCCACGACTTCGGCGGCGTAGTGGTCGCCGTCACCGGCCAGATCGCGGATCGTGACCTTGGCACCGGGAATTCCTGCCTTGATCATGTCTTCGATGTCGCCTGGTGCCATGGGCATGATACGCCTACTCCCTTTATTATTCTGCGGCTGCAGCAGCGTTGCTGGAGCCGTCCATGAAGTCAGGGAACCACGATTCATGGGCCGAGCGCAATTGCTGAATTGCCACGCCGCGCGCTGCACCGAGCTTGACGGCATCGCCACCGGTCTTGCCGATTTGCGGCAGGGAAACGCCTGCCTTGTCGGCACGGGCGCGAACAGCAGCGACGTTGGCGTCGGCGACTGTCAACACGTAGCGACCCTGATCCTCACCGTAGAAAACAGCAATCGGATCATGGCCTTCGACGGCATCGACCGTCGCGCCGATATCGGACGCCATCGCCATTTCGGCAACGGCAAGCGCAAGACCGCCCGACGAGCAATCGTGAACCGATGTCGCCAGACCTTCGACGATGAGCTCGCGAACGAAGTCGCCGACCTTGCGCTCGTGCGCCAGATCAACATGCGGCGCCGGACCGTCCGTGCGGCCATGAATGTCGCGCATGTAGACCGACTGGGCGATATGCGAACCGAGCCCCTCAGGCGCACCGGCAAGCAGGATCGTTTCGCCGGCGGCGGCAAAACGGATGCGCGCCATCTTCGACCAGTCCCTGATCAGGCCGACGCCGCCGATGGTCGGGGTCGGCAGGATGCCCTGGCCGTTGGTCTCGTTATAAAGCGATACGTTGCCGGAAACGATCGGGAAATCGAGCGCCGTGCAGGCCTCGCCGATGCCCTTGATGGCATGAACCAGCTGGCTCATGATTTCGGGGCGCTCCGGATTGCCGAAGTTGAGGTTGTCGGTGGCGGCGAGCGGCAGCGCGCCGGTTGCCGTCAGGTTGCGCCAGCATTCGGCGACGGCCTGCTTGCCGCCCTCGAAAGGATCGGCCTCAACGTAACGCGGCGTCACGTCGGAGGAGAAGGCCAGCGCCTTTGTCTGGTGGCCCTCGACGCGCACGACGCCGGCGTCACCGCCCGGCAGCTGCAGCGAGTTGCCCTGGATCAGCGTATCGTACTGTTCGTAGACCCAGCGGCGCGAAGAATTGTTGGCCGAACCGACCAGTTGCACGAGCGCGTCGGCAACATCCGTCTGCGGGATGTCGTTGGTGGCCAGTGCGGTCGGAACCTTGGCCGGCGTCCAGGGACGGTCATATTCGGGGGCTTCATCGCCCAGTTCCTTGATCGGCAGGTTCGCGACTTCCTCGCCCTGGTGCAGGATACGGAAGCGCAGGTCGTCGGTGGTCTTGCCGACGATCGCGAAATCGAGGCCCCACTTGACGAAGATCGCCTTTGCGACCTCTTCCTTAGCCGGCTCCAGCACCATGAGCATGCGCTCCTGGCTCTCCGACAGCATCATTTCATACGCCGTCATGCTCTCTTCGCGCACCGGCACGGTGTCGAGGTTCAGCTCGATGCCGAGGTCGCCCTTGGCGCCCATTTCGACGGCCGAGCAGGTGAGGCCGGCGGCACCCATGTCCTGGATGGCGATGACGGCGCCCGTCTGCATCAGCTCGAGGCAGGCCTCCAGCAGGCACTTTTCGGTGAAGGGGTCGCCAACCTGCACGGTCGGGCGCTTTTCCTCGATCGATTCGTCGAACTCGGCCGATGCCATTGTGGCGCCACCAACACCGTCACGGCCAGTCTTGGCGCCGAGATAGACGACGGGAAGGCCGACGCCTTCGGCCTTGGAGTAGAAGATCGCGTCGCTCTTGGCGAGGCCTGCGGCAAAGGCGTTGACGAGGATGTTGCCGTTGTAGCGCGCGTCGAACTCGACTTCGCCGCCGACAGTCGGAACGCCGAAGGAATTGCCATAGCCGCCGACGCCGGCGACGACGCCGGAAACGAGGTGGCGGGTCTTCGGGTGATCCGGCGCGCCGAAGCGCAACGCGTTCATCGCCGCGACCGGACGGGCACCCATGGTGAAGACATCGCGCAGGATGCCGCCGACGCCGGTCGCTGCCCCCTGGTAGGGCTCGATATAGGACGGGTGGTTGTGGCTCTCCATCTTGAAGACGACGCAGTCGCCATCATCGATGTCGACGACCCCTGCGTTTTCACCCGGACCCTGGATGACGCGCGGCCCCTTGGTCGGCAGCGTGCGCAGCCACTTCTTCGAAGACTTGTAGGAGCAGTGCTCGTTCCACATCGCCGAGAAGATGCCGAGCTCGGTAAAGGTCGGCTCGCGACCGATCAGGCCGAGAATGCGCTCGTATTCATCGGGCTTGAGCCCGTGCGAGGCGATGAGTTCCGGGGTGATGGGGCGAGTGTTGGAAATCGTCATCGTCGACCGTCAAATCCTTCGGGCGGCGCGCAATCCTTCCACGGGATATGGCGCGTGCGAACCGCAACAGACACAGGGGGCGCTTTGCGGCTTCTTTAGCGTATGCTGCGCCGCGGCGCGACAGAAAAATACCGCCGATCAACAACGGTTGCGGCGGGCACGCAGCGTCAAGACCGGCTCCCTGATCCGCGACACCAGAACATGCTTGCCAAGGGCAAGGTGGCTCCATGTGGCCGACTGTGCGCCCATCTTCACGAAAGGATGCGTGAATCCCTGTGATCGAATGCCACCACGGAACAGATTTCACGCCACGGTTGCTGCCGCGGCACACTTTTACGCGATGTTAAGTTGCGCACCCTAAGGTTGCATAAACGAAATCTACCTGCTCACCGTTTCGAACATGAAGCTCGAACCCGCGGACTTCCCCGACAATGAAGCGGCGGTGGAAGCATGAGGAACGACCGTGACATCCATCGCCTCCACGAACAACGCAGCTCTGTTGATTCTGCAGCAAGTTCGGCCTCCTGCAATCCACGAAAACGGCCCTCAGAAGAGCGCGACCGATGAAATTGCCGCCATCATCAACAGGGTCGCAGGCGGCGATAGCCCGGTGAAGACACAAGCCGCGTCCCAGATCACCAGCAGCCTCCTGGACGTGAAGCAGGCCAATGACGACATCGTCGCGGCTGCGCTGAAATTCCTCGATTCGGACGGCTTCAAGTCCAGCGACACAGGCGTAAAGGACACGCTAAAGTCGCTCATCAGCCAGGATGGCGGTGGCTTTGCGGCCCTGGTGAAGGCGGAGAAAGCGAAAAACCCTCGGCTGGCTGACGAAAACGCGATCACGAATGCCATTATGAAGATGATCAAGGGAAACCGCGACAAGTTCACCGATGATGAAATCGTCATGGGTTTCCGCTACTCGAACGGTTCATCAAACATAACCAGTATTGACGACAAGAGCGGCAAGAGCACCTATGGCGCTCTGTCCGCACGTCATAACGCAGCCCGGGACGAAGATACCGCCACGCTGAAGGAGTTCCTTGAGGTCGCCAAGGATCCGACAAAGCCGAACAGTTTTGACGGCAGCAGGCTGAAGAGCACGGCGTCAGCGATGTTTGCCGCCATAGATGAACTCAACGCCTGGGGCGACAAATGGAGGGAAGCCTTCGGTTTCTAGCGCATGTCAAGCATCAATGGTCTAAGCGCCGCGTGAGCACCCAAGTCTAGAATTTGTAGCCGAGGGCGAGGCCGGCGCGTGTCAGGCCATCGTTGGGACCATCGCAAAGTTCGGCATGCGAGGCATGCTCGACCGTTGCCGACAGGTTCCAATGCTCGTCGAACCGGAAGCCGGCCGCGGCATATTCGCGGAACAGCAGACGGCAACCGAGCTTCGGTCCGGATGTGTCGTCAGCGTGGAGGTCACCGTCATGGACCGTTCCGCCGGCGCCGAACTCGACGAAAAACTGCTTCGTCACGTCGAAGGTCCAGCTCAATCCGCCAAAGACCTCGTTGGCGCCATGCGACGATGTGGCGATGGCAGCCCCCGCATGGATGCGCGGCCGCAACAATTTCTCGCCAAGATCCTTGGCACTGTCGGCGCCGAGCGGATCCAGAAAGACGGTGACAGAGGGAAAGACGCCATGCTCGCGCTTGTCGCCGTTGCTGATCGAGGCCGTCGTGCCGAAGCGCATCTCGTCGAAGACGCCGCCTGCGGCAGCGGCGGGGACGGCCTGAAGCATACCAGCAACAACAAGCGGCACTGCCGCCAGGCGGCGCAGGGGCCGAAGAAAAAGCAATGATGGCATACCGGTTCCTTGAAGCGAATCGATCTACGCAAAACTGCTGAAACATATGATGCTCAGCCTTGCGCGAAAGTCACCCGCGGATCCAGCGATCACTCGAAACTATCGTATCCCGCCCGCCCACTGTCGAGCAGGCGCCTCAGCGTCTGGAAGCCACGACGCACTTCGGCCCGATCGGAGGGGGACGAAAAGCCGATGCGGATGCGGTGAAACACACGGTCCGCGCGGCCCGCCTTGAACTCGTCCTCGTCGTCGACAAGCACGCCTTCCTGTAGCGCTGCCTGCTTGAAGGTTCCAGACAGCCACGGCTCCGGCAGCTTCATCCAGAGGAAGGGCACGCAGGGGTGGGAGCTGAAGTCGATGCCATCGAACACTTCACGCGCGATCGCTTCGCGCGCCCTTATCTCCTCGATGCCCTTGGCTCTCAAAATGCTGGCCGAACCCGAAAGGACCAGCCGCGCGCACAGTTCCGCCAGGATGAACGGCAAGCCGCCGCTGACCATCTTATGGGCGATGCGGATGCGCTGGCTGAAATGCGGCGGGCAGGCGACCCAGCCACCGCGCACGCCTGCGGCGACCGACTTCGACAGACCGCCAACCAGAAAGGTGCGCTCGGGTGCAAGCTCCGCCAGGGGCGGCAGGGGGTCGCTGGTCATGGCGCCGTAAAGATCGTCCTCGACCAGCCAGACGCCATATTTGCGGGCGATGTCGGCAATCGCCTGACGTCGCGCAAGCGGCATGACGGCAACGGTCGGGTTCTGCGCACTCGGCATCAGGAAGGCGAGCTTGGGATGCTGCTGCGCGCAGACCCGCTCGAAGTCCTCCGGGATGAGCCCGAATTCGTCCGACTCCATCAGAGTGGTGCGCCGCCCGATCAACCCGGCGCTGCGGCTGACCTGGGAATAGGTCAAGGTCTCGAAAGCGATACGATCGCCCGGCGACGTGACGGCCGCGATCACGGCGATGACGGCGGCGTGCGCACCCAATGTCGGCACGATCGTCTCGGGAGAGGGACGAAAGCCTCCGCGCGCCAGCCACTGGCAACCGGCCTCGAACCAGTGGTCCGGGAAGTTGCGGGCGTAGCTCGCGATGTCGGCGTGGTGATCGCGGCTGATTTCGCTCAGCAATTCGCTCAGGACGAAGCCCTGGCCAATATCCGGTGCCGCCGTGCTGTCGAAGCGCAGCTTGCCAGCCGGCGCGATCAGCGGCCGGGTCCCGGCAAGCGACGTGGTCAATGGGTCGGCCTGTTCCGGCGGGCGGCTCTCCTGGTGGTCGAGCACATAGGTTCCGCGCCCGACTTCGCCGCTGACGAGGCCACGTTCGCGCACCATATTGTAGGCGCGTCCAATGGTGCCAATGGTGACACCAATGTCATAGGCGAGATTGCGTTGCGGCGGCAATTTTGCGCCGACGGGCAGGGCGCCGTCGCCAATTGCCTGTTCGATCTGGTCAGCAATCCGCGCGTAAAGCGGACCATGACCCTGCTGAATGTCCGGGAGCCAATTTGTCATAGTGACAATTATCTAGATTACAGCGTCAAATATGTCAATTAACACCGATGCAATGATGTCAATCGATGCATTGGAGCAGACAATGAGTACAATAGATACAATTTGCTCAGGGGCCGTCGAAAAACCCGCCCGTGCACGGCGCAAGGTCGGGTTCGACGTCGAATTTTCGGGCCGCGCGACGGGTGTCCTGCACCAGTTATGGCGGTTCTATTGCGTGCTGGCTGCAAAGAGGCGCAGCCGTCTGGCGCTCGAGGAGATGAGCGACTGGCAACTCTGCGATATCGGCGTCTCTGAAAAGGATGCGCGACGGGAATCGTCGGTGCCGTTCTGGCGATAGCGCGTCCAGGGACGCCGATTCCCGCTCGCCTTGCGCAAGGCAATGCCCAAAAACAAATCAGGCGCTGCAGGTGTCAAACCCACAGCGCCTCACTTCAATTGGCTGTTTGATTAGTTGCAGCCCTGGCCGCCAGCGGCCCAGCGCCGGATATCCGCACTCATGCGCGTACCGACCGGTTCGTTCATGAGCGGTCCGAACGCTTGCAGTCGCGCTGGCTGGCCTTCCGCCTGAACCACGGCCAATGGACGCGCCTCGGGCGACTTGCGCGGCACGATCAGGATACGCGGACGGCCGGAGAAGGAATTGAGTTCGGGCGCAAGCCGGTAATTCTTGAAGGCCGCGTCGCCCGACTTGAACCAGCAGCTGTTGGCGCCAAGCGCAACGCGCTCCATCGTCGGCAGCGCTGCCGAGCTTGCGGTCGGTGCAGGCGGGCGCGGCGATTGGCATGAAGCCAGGAATGCCACGGCAAAAACCGTGCAAGCGGGGCCGATCAGGCGTCCAGAGAAGATTGAAGGCATCGACGGTCTCGCTTGCGTTGAGGGAATGGTCGAATGCCTTCTATCAGCGTCTGGGTTAAGCGGCGATTACTTCGAGAGCGGAAGCGAAGATACCGCGACCGTCGGAGCCGCCATGGGCCGCTTCGATCAGGTTTTCCGGATGCGGCATCATGCCGAGTACGTTGCCCGACGTGTTCATCACGCCAGCTATATCGCCCATCGAGCCGTTCGGATTGGTGCCTTCGGCATAGCGGAAGACGACCTGGCCATTGCCCTCGATCGACTTCAGGGTCTCGGCGTCGGCGAAGTAGTTGCCATCGTGATGGGCCACGGGGCTGCGGATGATCTGACCCTTGGCGTAGGCGCGGGTGAAATCGGTGTCGGCGTTGACGACCTCGAGCTTGACCTCGCGGCAGACGAACTTCAGCGAGGCATTGCGCATCAGCGCGCCGGGCAGGAGGCCTGCCTCAACCAGGATCTGGAAGCCGTTGCAGACGCCGAGAACCTTGACGCCCTGTTCAGCCTTCGCCTTGATCGCCTGCATCACCGGCATGCGGGCAGCAATCGCGCCGCAACGCAGATAGTCGCCGTAGGAGAAGCCGCCGGGGATGACGATCAGGTCGACGTCGGGCAGCTCCGTTTCCGTCTGCCAGACGGTCACGGGCGCCTTGCCGGAGATCTTGGTGAGGGCAGCGATCATGTCGCGATCGCGATTGAGGCCTGGAAGCTGGACGACGGCTGACTTCATGGTGCGGTTCAAACCCTGCCTGCGCCTCTTGAAGCTCATGCAATTCGAGGCGGTTTCCGATGCGGCCGAAGCACGGTTCAATGCGCTTGGAGCCGATATTGGATGCACTGCGCATCCTGTAATTTTCAAACCATCGAGCCGCGGACGGGATATTCCTTCGATGTCCTGTCAGGCCATCCGCGGCGCTCTCCCGCCGTCAGGCGAAGGAGATGCTGTAGTTTTCGATCACCGTGTTGGCGAGCAGCTTTTCGCACATCGCCTTGAGGTCGGCTTCGGCCTTCGCCTGGTCGCCGGTCTCGATCTGCAGATCGAACACCTTGCCCTGGCGGACCTGACCGATGCCGTCGAAGCCGAGCGCGCCGAGCGCGCCTTCGATTGCCTTGCCCTGCGGATCGAGAACGCCATTCTTCAGCGTCACGGTTACACGTGCCTTGATCACTTTAAACTTTCCCCGAACTAACTTTGACCAGAACTTACTTGACCAGAACCGGGCCGGTGCCGCGCACGGGCTCGTTCTCGTTCATGATGCCGAGACGGCGCGCGACTTCCTGGTAGGCCTCGACCAAGCCACCGAGATCGCGGCGGAAGCGATCCTTGTCGAGCTTTTCCTTGGTCTCGATGTCCCACAGACGGCAGCTGTCCGGCGAAATCTCGTCCGCCAGGATGATGCGCATCATGTCGCCTTCGAACAGGCGGCCGCACTCGATCTTGAAATCGACGAGCTGGATGCCGACGCCGAGGAACAGGCCGGTCAGGAAGTCGTTGATGCGGATGGCAAGCGCCATGACATCGTCAAGTTCCTGCGGGCTCGCCCAGCCGAACGCGGTGATATGCTCTTCGGAGACCATCGGGTCGTCGAGCGCATCGGCCTTGTAGTAGAATTCGATGATCGAGCGGGGAAGGACGGTGCCTTCCTCGATGCCGAGACGCTTGGCCAGCGATCCGGCAGCAACATTGCGCACAACGATCTCGAGCGGGATGATCTCGACTTCCTTGATCAACTGCTCGCGCATGTTGAGACGACGAATGAAATGCGTCGGAATGCCGATACGGTTCAAATGCGTGAAGATATACTCGGAAATCCGGTTGTTCAGGACGCCCTTGCCGTCGATGACGTCATGCTTTTTCTTGTTGAAGGCGGTCGCGTCGTCCTTGAAAAACTGGATCAGCGTGCCCGGCTCGGGACCCTCATAGAGGATCTTTGCCTTGCCCTCGTAGATACGGCGGCGACGATTCATGGATATTGTCTCTGTGGTTGTTGGCGCTCTTGGGCCGCGCTAATGGTGTCTTCTCACGGGGTCCATAGCTGAAAAGAACGCATTTCACAATCGGCGTGTCTTCCCGTCCCCTGATTTACCCGAAGCGCGCATCCACCTTTCGGGCTCGCCCACGGCGGGGGGCATATTCATGCGGGTTTGCTAAGGTATCACGAAAGTCGCAAAACAGGAAAACGCGCATTGCACTTTGACCACTGTTTTGATTTATGGCCATAACTCTTTACGGCATGAAATTCTCACAGGAGATCGATTGATGACTGGTATGCAGGATCGCGAAAAGGCCTTCGAAGCGAAGTTTGCGCTGGACGAGGAACTGAGATTCAAGTCGGAAGCACGCCGCAACAAGCTGCTCGGCCTCTGGGCTGCCGGCCTGCTCGGCAAGTCCGATGCGGAAGCCTATGCCAAGGAAGTCGTAGCGGCCGATTTCGAGGAAGCCGGCCACGAGGATGTCGTGCGCAAGATCAAGGCAGACTTCGACGCCGCCGGCGTGGCGCAGAGCGAAGAGCAGATCCGCGTTCGCATGCTCGAGCTGCTCGGCGAAGCGATCGACCAGATCCAGAACAAGTAACACTGGATCTTCAGATACCCGTGACACAACCGCTCGGCTGAAAGGCCGGGCGGTTTTTTATTTTGCAGCCCGGATGTTCGGCTGCGTCTGCACCGTTTCGTCGGGATGCGGCGACGGTTTCCACCCGCTCTTCAGGCGCACTTCGAGTTCGCGGCGGCTCATCGGCCTTGCCAGCGCATAGCCTTGAAGAATGTCGCAACCGAGATCGCGCAACATCCCGGCATGGGCCCAGGTTTCAACACCCTCCGCCACCACCTTGATGTTGAGCGAGCGGCCGATGTCGATGATGGCGCGGACCAGTTTTGCCTGCTTGGCGCTTTCGGTAATCGGACCGACCAGCGCGCGATCGATCTTCAGTCGCGCGGGATTGAGGTTGAGAAGGCCGATGATCGATGCATGTCCCGTGCCGAAATCGTCGATCTCGATGTCGATGCCGAGCGCGTTGAGGGCGACGATCGTCTCGGCAATCTCGTCTTCGAGATCGTCGAGGAAGATCGATTCCAGCAGCTCGAAAGACATGACGCCGGACGGTATCTGCATGGCCCGAAGGTCCGAGATGAGGCTCGGATCGCGCAGCCGGCGCGACGAAATGTTGAATGAGATCTTCGGAACCATGAGGCCGGCACGCCGCCAGGCCTCGAAATCGGCATAGGCCATCTCGACGATGCTCCTGTCGATCGCCGAGAGAACGTTGATCTCCTCGGCAACCTTCAGGAAATGGAACGGCGCAAGCACGCCGCGTTCGGGATGAACCCACCGCACCAGGGTCTCGACACCGGTGAGCTCCAGCGAGCGGGCGTCGAACTGCGGCTGGTAGTAGGGGACGAACTGTCCTTCCTCCAGCGCCTGACGGATATCGTCGCCGGTGCGCTTGGCGCTGAGGATCTGGTTCTGGATCTGCTCGGAAAACACCTCGAAACGATCACGGCCGAGGCTCTTGGCCCTGTAGAGCGCGATGTCGGCATTCATCAGCAGCTGTTTCGGATCCGTTTCGCTTTCGCCGCGCCAGGCAATGCCGATGCTTGCGCCCAGCCGGCAGAGCTGCCCGTCGTGGGGGATAGGGCGGCGGAAGGCATGAACGATGCGGGAGGCAAGATCCTCAAGCTGATCCAGGCTCCGACCGCGCCGGCAGAGGATGACGAACTCGTCGCCGCCAATGCGGGCGATGAAATCGTCCTCGTCGGCATGCGATCGCAAAATTGCCGCCGCATGGGTGAGCATGGCGTCGCCCGCCTGATGTCCGAGCGTGTCGTTGATCTGCTTGAAGCGATCGAGATCGAGATGGAGGATGGCGTTGAGCGTCGGATCGTCGGCGAGGATCTGATCGAGGTAACGCCTGTTGGGGAGATCGGTCAGGTAGTCGTGCAACGCATTGTATTCGATGCGGATGCGCGCCTCTTCGAGCTCGAGATTGCGGGCCTCGGTTGCAGCCTTGGCCTTGCGCAGTTCTTCCTGCAGCGCAATGTCCTCGGTCACATCCCAGTTCGCGCCGATGAGTTTGCGGGTACCGTCGCGGTCGACGTAAAATGCGGTGTTGGCGCGAATGTGCCGGGTTTCACCGTCAGCAAGGACGATGCGGAACGCGTTGGTGAAGGGGGCACCGGCCGCGACGCCGCCATTGACCCGGGCGATGGCAGCCTGCCGGTCATCCGGATGCAGCATGTCCTCCCAACTGCGACCGCTCGGAGCGCCGGCGTGCGGTTCAAGCCCGTAGATCCCGAGAATGCGCTCGTCCCAGAGCGTCTCGCCGGTTTCGAGGTTATGGTCGAAGACCCCGATCTTCGACACATCGAGGGCGAGCCGCAGGCGGCGCGAGATTTCCTCGAGCTGTGCCTCGGCTTCTTTTCGCGCCGTGATGTCGCTGTCTGTCCCGATGATGCGCGTCGGCTTGCCGTCCGGCCCGTAGGCGACCGAAGCGCCACGGCTCTCGATCCAGATCCAGTGTCCGTCCGCATGGCGCTCGCGGTACTGGAATGTGTTGTAGGTGGCCGCACCCGAATCCTGCCGTTCGATCGAGGCAATCACATGCGCGCGGTCATCGGGATGCACATTCTCGATCCAGCGCTCGAGCGAGCCGTCAACCTGCGCATCGTCGGAAAGGCCGCGCAACCGCTTCCACGTGGCGGAATAGAAGAGATCGCCGGTCGAAAAATCGTGATCCCAGACGCCTTCGAGCGCACTTTCAAGCGCATATTTCCAACGCGTCTCGTCGTTTCGCAGCCCCGCGATCTCCGAGATCAGATGATCGATCGGCAGCATCAGCAACAAGGAGGGGTCAGTCTCGGCACGCGACGTGCACACCACGGCCACGGTGCCGGTTGCGCCATGCAAACGCAGGGTCTGCGCCGGGGCGACGGTTTGCGGGATACCCGATGCCGTCAGCAGATCATGATCGTCGGCGTGAACGAGATCGTGGAAAGTCCGACCGACAAGCGCAGACGACGACAGTTGCAGCAGGCTGCACAGAAAAGCGTTGGCCGAAACAATGACACCCTGCATGTCGACGACGACCGCCGCTGCCGGCAGCTGGTCGAGTGCCGGGTCAGTCCAGATTTGCGGTGTCGCCGATGCTCGGCGCTTGCCCTTGATGGGATCTTTCGGTCCGGTCACGTATCCCACGATCCAGCATGTGTTACCGCACGATCATGATCGCGGACCATGAACTTCGGATTAATGCGGAACCGTGTATTTCGCAGTGCTGTCAGGGTTTGAGACGGCTGAGAAACTGCGCGAAGACCATCGTGCCTTCGGGCCAGGGGCCGTGTCCGGACTCCGTGTTGAGATGGCCCGATTCCCCGGCATCCACCAGCAGCGAGCCCCAGGACTTGGCGATCTCGTCTGCGTGTTCGTAGGAGCCGAACGGGTCGTTGCGACTTGCGACCATCAGCGAGGGAAACGGCAGCGGATCGCGCGGGTAGGGGCCGAAGGTCATCAGGTGTTTCGGCCGGATGCCGGCATTGGCCACATCCGGCGGTGCGACCAGGAAGGCGCCGGCGATCTTCTTTTCGATATGGGGCAGGGCATGGACCGCGGTGGCGACGCCAAGCGAATGCGCGACGATCACCACCGGCTTTTCGGCGGCGTTGACCTCCTCGACCATTCGCGCGACCCAATCCTCGCGCACGGGCTTGGCCCATTCGGCCTGCTCGACGCGACGCGCGGTCGACATTTTCCGCTCCCAGCGGGACTGCCAGTGTTCAGGGCCGGAATTGGTGTAACCGGGAACGATCAGGATATGGGCGTCGGAAAGTTTCATAGTGGCCGCGATGTGGCGTCGAAACGCGTCGAAGTCAAGGCGTAGGCGACAGCGGCCGCATTTTATGTATAATCGACACTGCAGGTCGCGGTCGATGCGGCTCGAGTTTTGCCGTTGTCGCTGGTCCGGGGCCGCTCTGTGGTGGTTGAGGAGTGTGAGCCATGACAACATTCCATGTTCTGTCGGGAGCGGACGCAAGTGTCGCCCATCCCGGAATACGAAAGATCGGCCTTTCCGACGTTACGGACGCGTTGCGACTGGGTTTCGAAGACTTTCGCGAGAAGCCGTCTCACTATGTTTTTCTCTGCCTGATCTATCCCATCGCCGGCGCCGTCCTGATGACCTGGAGCGCAGGTGCCAACATGCTGCCGCTGCTTTATCCGCTTGCGTCAGGCTTTGCGCTCATCGGGCCGGTGGCGGCCATCGGCCTCTACGAGATTAGCCGGCGCCGCGAACTTGGTATGGATACGTCCTGGCCTCACGCTCTGCGCTTGCATCGTTCTCCGGCTTTGCCATCGATCCTCGCGGTCGCGGCATTGCTCTTCGTCATCTTCATCGCCTGGCTTCTGGTGGCGCAGGCGCTCTATATCCGGATCTTCGGCGCCGAACCTCCAGCATCGCTCGCAGCCTTCTGGAACGGCATCGTCAACACCGAGCAGGGCTGGAACCTGATCCTGGTCGGCAACGCCGTCGGCTTCGTGTTTGCGACCATCGTGCTGTCGATCAGCGTGGTCTCGTTCCCGCTGCTGATCGATCGCGACGTCGGCGCTGTCGCTGCGGTCGAGACTTCTATCCGGGCGACCCTGGTCAATCCCGTGCCCGTCGCCTTCTGGGGCCTGATCGTCGCGGCCGGCCTGCTGATCGGCTCACTCCCGGTCTTCGTCGGCCTTGCCGTGATCATGCCGATCCTTGGTCATGCGACATGGCATATGTATCGCAAGATGGTCGAACCAGGCCCACGCAGCCGGGCACGATAGCAAAAACCGGCCAGCCTCGCGGATGAGAGGTCTGGCCGGCTTTTCCTGAAAAGATCGCCCGAACTACTTGAAGAACTTGTAGTAGGCGGAAATCTGCGCCGCCGTGTTGGACGACAGATTGAGCTTGATGCCGATCTTGTCGCCACGATACCAGCGCACCATGCCGGTCAGACATCCGAGTTCCTCACTGCGGATCGTCACTTCCTGCCCGGTACGTGCATTGATGTCGAAGTAGAGCTGAAAGCAGATGCCCTCGGCGGAAAGATCCGTGACGATGCCGTTGCTTGCGCCCGTTTTGACGGAAACATTCCCGGTAATCTTAGTCTGCGTGCGCGCTGTGGCGCGATGAACACTGTCCTTGTAGGCCATGTGAACCCTCGACCTGGATTGATCTGGGTCGATCATCTCACGTAAAGATTGAATTCCTTGCTAACAAAAATGCCCGCATTCGCGCAAACTGCGTCAAATGCGGGCATCTCGGAGCGTCTTGAGTCTCGAGTGCCGCGCTGGCGCGGCACTTCTTTTCGTTGGCGGGCTTAGCCGAACACGCGTCCGAAGATCGTGTCGACGTGCTTGGTGTGGTAGCCGAGATCGAACTTTTCACGGATGTCGGCTTCGGAAAGCGCAGCGCGAACTTCCGTGTCTGCAAGCAGTTCTTCCAGGAAGTCCTTGCCCTGTTCCCAGACCTTCATCGCGTTGCGCTGAACGAGGCGGTAGGCGTCTTCACGCGATACACCGGCCTGCGTGAGCGCGAGCAGGACGCGCTGCGAATGCACCAGACCGCGGAACTTGTTCATGTTCCTCGTCATGTTGTCGGGGTAGACGAGCAGCTTGTCGATCACGTTGGTCAGGCGGGCAAGCGCGAAGTCGAGCGTCACCGTCGCATCCGGGCCGATCATGCGTTCGACCGAGGAGTGCGAAATGTCGCGCTCGTGCCAGAGCGCCACGTTTTCCATGGCCGGAATGGCAAAGGCGCGAACCATGCGGGCAAGACCCGTGAGGTTTTCGGTCAGCACCGGGTTGCGCTTGTGCGGCATCGCCGACGAGCCCTTCTGGCCCGGCGAGAAATATTCTTCGGCTTCGAGGACTTCGGTGCGCTGCAGGTGGCGGATTTCGGTTGCCAGCCGCTCGATCGACGAGGCGACGACGCCGAGCGTGGCGAAGTACATCGCATGGCGATCGCGCGGGATGACCTGGGTGGAGACCGGTTCCGGCTTCAGACCAAGCGCCTTGGCGACGTGTTCCTCGACGCGCGGGTCGATGTTGGCGAAGGTGCCGACGGCGCCGGAAATGGCGCAGGTGGCAATTTCCTCGCGAGCGGCGATCAGGCGCTGCTTGCAGCGATCGAACTCGGCATAGGCGAGCGCCAGCTTGACGCCGAAGGTCGTCGGTTCGGCATGGATGCCGTGCGAGCGGCCGATCGTGACGGTATCCTTATGCTCGTAAGCGCGGCGCTTCAGCGCTTCCAGCAGCTTGTCCATGTCGGCCAGCAGAAGGTCGGTTGCACGCACCAGCTGGACGTTGAAGCAGGTGTCGAGCACGTCGGAAGACGTCATGCCCTGGTGGATGAAGCGGCTGTCGGGACCGACAAATTCGGCCAGGTGCGTCAGGAACGCGATGACGTCGTGCTTGGTGACGGCTTCGATCTCGTCGATGCGATCGACGTCGAACGTCGCGGCGCCGCCCTTTTCCCAGATCGTCCTCGCGGCATCTTTCGGGATCACGCCAATTTCGGCCAACGCATCGCAGGCATGGGCCTCGATCTCGAACCAGATGCGGAACTTGGTCTCCGGCGACCAGATGGCCACCATTTCCGGTCGGGAATAACGGGGGATCATGGGCTCTCAGCTTTCGTCATCAGTGGAGGATGGCTGTGCCTCTAGCAAAGATGCCCGGCAAGCTCAACGCTGTTGACGACCTTCAGAGCGTGCAAGCCACAGACTGGCCGCCACAAGTACAGCTCCGCCAAAGGGAAGATACAGCCGCACACCGAGCACGAGGAACTGATAGAACGCCACGAGGGAGGTGAAACCGAACTGGTAAAACCAGGTGCGCGTGCCCGTATGGGCATGCCAGCGCGCGTAGAAGACGCGGTAATCGAGTGCGAACAGCAGCGCCGTGAAGGCGATCGTTCCAAGCGACAGGCACAACAGATAGGCGGCAAACCGGGTTTCGCCGGGACGCCCAAGCGTTGCGAAGCGTGCGAGAAAAACGGCAAGCGGCCAGGCCAGCATGCCACCGATCCCGTACATCACCAAGAGTTCGACCAGATGGAAGGTGAGGGCGCTCTCGCGCAGAACGAGCGCGAACCAGGCAGATACGACCATCGCCAGCCCCCAGACGGGCGTGCCGAAGACGATCTCGGACGCGGAGGGAAACGCCCGCACGAACCGGGAGCGCGTCAGGACCAGTGCGGATCGGTAGGCCGATCTCGACCCGGTCCCGGTGCGCGCCTCATTCATTGTGCCATCCGGGTCGGAACAGCGATCCAGCGCCCGTCGGTGGTGCCTTCGAAGCCGAGCGATTTGACCAGCACCATGATGATGTGGGTCTGGGTGCCGTCGTCGTTCCTGTGCGTCACGGCACCGCCGATGCGATAGCCGGTGGGGCAACGGCGGCTTTCCGGCACGCGCTCGTCGTCCTGGAGCACCTCGCTTGCCGCCTTTCCCGCCTTCAACGTCATCGACAGGCGGAAACCTTTGACGTCCTTCAGGAAGTCCTTGCACAGCGGGCCGGGATCGAAGCTTTTTTCTTCGAGCGCCAGGCCATAGGTCTCGCGGAACGCCTCGTCAGCGGCAAAGGCGTCGTAGGTCAGCGCCAGCGGCGTTGCATTCGCCTCGGTAATCGGGTTGTAGGCCGCGAGCAATCCCGGCTGGTCGGCCAGCCGATAGGCATCGATCAAGGGCGCGGCGCGGCGATGCGCCTCGTGCCTCGTGCGGTGGAGGGGGGCACCGTCCTCGCGCCCGACCGCGCGCACCGGCGACCCCGGCATGAACGTGTCATTGCGCGTATCGATGACGTAGATGGTGGAATAGGGGAAGCCCGAGCCGTCTTGGACGCCGTATTCCTCGAAGGCAAAGACATTGCCGTCGGAGGAAAAGCCGATTGGCTGAAACGCGGCGTAGTCTCCGGCAGACGCCTGCGTTGCAATAAGTGTCGCCACCGCCAGGAAAAGCGATGGCGCAGCCGGGCGCGCCGTCATCAGCGTGCCTTTTCGGCGGGGGTGCGGATCGCCTGGATCGCCGAGCGATAGGCATCGACCGAACCGCCCTTGAAGATCGCCGAACCGGCCACGAGCACGTTGGCGCCGGCGCCGGCCGCAATCGCCGCCGTTTCCGGCGCGATGCCGCCATCGACTTCGATCTCGATCGGCCGGTCGCCGATCATCTTCTTGATCCGGCGGATCTTTTCCGCCGTCGCGTCGATAAACTTCTGGCCACCAAAGCCCGGATTGACCGTCATCACCAGTACCAGATCGATTGTATCCAGCACATATTCGATAGCGCTTTCCGGCGTTGCCGGATTGAGCGAAACGCCGGCCTTCTTGCCGAGCGACCGCACGGTCTGCAGCGAGCGGTGCAGGTGCGGACCCGCTTCGGCATGAACCGTCAGGATGTCGCAACCGGCCTTGGCGAACGCTTCGAGGAAGGCATCGGCGGGCGAGATCATCAGGTGGCAATCGAAGGTCGCTTCCGTGTAGCGGCGCAGCGACTTGATCACGTCAGGTCCGAACGTGATGTTGGGCACGAAATGGCCGTCCATGACATCGAGATGGATCCAATCCGCGCCGGCGTCCACGACGTCGCGGACTTCCTGTCCGAGCTTCGAGAAATCGGCCGCCAGGATCGACGGGGCAATGCGGATGGGATGGGTCATGAGAGGCTCCGGCTGTTTGTCGCGCAATAGCACTCTGTCGCCGCGCAAACAACATGCGCGGCGCTATTGCCGCTTTAGCCACTGCCCGACCATGACGGCACGGGATCGTTTTCGGCCGCTTTCGCGTCGTAAACGCCGCGGGCGATCGCTCGTGCCATCGTCGCTGCGGCGGTCGCGCCCAGGTCGAGAAAATCCGCAAGCTCCAGGGTCTTGCCGCTGGCGCCGGTCGCAAGCGCGAAGATGAGGTCGCCGTCGAGCGGCGTGTGGGCGGGCCAGATGGCACGAGAGAACCCGTCATGCGCGGCAACGGCCAGACGTTTTGCCTCCGCCTTGGTCAGAACCGCGTCGGTGGCGATGACTGCGATCGTGGTGTTGGCGGCGGCCTTGAGATTAGCGCCCATTTTGGTGCGGATATCGGATGCGTCCGCCGGCATGGGGTGGGGCAGGCCGAGGCCGCCGAATTCGTCCTGTTGCTCGAAGGGAGCGGCCCAGAAATGGCGGCTGCTGCCGACGGTCACGGAGCCCAAGGCATTGACCGCGACGAGCGCGCCGATGGTCACGCCGTTCGGCAGCACCACGGAGGCTGAGCCGAGACCACCCTTGAAGGTCGCGGTCAAGGCACCGGTGCCGGCACCTGCGGAACCAGTCATGAATGTCGGGGCAGCGTTGCGCACCGCTTCGTAGCCGAGTTCGCGATAGGGCGGAAACTGTCCCCAGTCCTTGTCGCCGCCATTGATAAGGTCGAAGAGGATCGCCGTCGGTACGATCGGGACCCGGTGCGGGCCGATGGCAAAACCACGCCCCATTTCCCTGAGCGCCGCCTGCGCGCCGGACGCGGCGTCCAGTCCGAAGGCGGAACCGCCTGAAAGAATGATGCCGTCAACGGTCTGGACGGTATTGTGCGGCTCGAGCAGGTCGGTCTCGCGGGTGCCGGGCGCACCGCCGAGGATCTGGACCGCGGCCGTTGCAGGGGGATCACATACAATTGCGGTGACGCCAGATTTCAAGCGATGATCTTCGGCGTTGCCGACGGCAAGGCCAGCCACATCGGTAATCAGATTGCGCGGACCAGGCTGCATCAAGGCGTTCCTACCGTATCGGCAACGGGCACGAAGCGGCCGGACTGCCATTGCATCAATCGGTAGGGGGTATCTCCACGTTCATGCCCGGCGTTGAACGCGATCGGGCCAAGGATCGTTTGATAGGGCCCCTTGAGCAGGGCGTCCGTCAACGGCTTGTCGTCCTTCTCGGCCTGGTCCTTGGCCTGCTCCAGCACGGCCATGGCACTGAACGCCGGGAGAACATAGCCTTCAGGCTCGAAACCCGCCGCGCGCATGGCGTCGGCGACAGGCTTGCCTTCAGGCGATTGCGCCGCGTCGGGCAAGGTCAGCGCCAGCACGCCATCGGCGAGCGGCACTGTTACGTCGGCTGCGTTCAGAGTATCGCCACCGAGAAGGGTCAGGTCGGCGCCTTCCTCCTGCGCGTCGCGTGCGATCACGGCGGTATCCTGCCGGTCACCACCGGTAAAGACGTGCGTTGCGCCGCTCTTGACGAGCCGCCGCACAAGATTGATCTGCTGTTCCTGAGCCGGGCGATAGGTGTCGGTGAAAACAGGCGTCATTCCGATTTCGGCGAGTGCCGTGCGCACACTTTCCACCAGTTCACGGCTGTGGATCGTACCGTCGTCGATCAGCGCGATCGGCTTGTCCTTCCAGCGGCTGGTAATGGCGGCAACGATTGCCGCCGGCTCGGCCTTGCCGCTCGGGGCGAGACGGAAGAACGGCCAGTTCTTCTTCAACACGTCTTCCATCAGGATATCGGAACGCACGCTGAGGGTCAGCGCCGGCACATTGGCCTCGGCAAGCGCCGGCAGCACGGCGTCAAGGCTTTCGGTGCAGAGAAAGCCGATCGCCGCTTCGGCGCCAGCCGCCAGCAGCGCCTTCGTCAGGGCTTCGGCCCCGGCCGCTTCGCATGTCTCGGGGATGACGACGACCTCACTGCCGCGGTCACCCGCCTGGAAGGATGCGCCATCGATGATCTGCTTGCCGAGAAGCGCGAAGGGTCCTTCGACCGGCGCGACGACCGCAACCTTGACGCCGGCTGCCGAGGCAGGTGCGGCTTGCGCCATTCCCGCAACGATGAAGCCCAAAACAATCGATCGAAGCATGCAATTCCCCGCAGCTGCATAAATCCCAGGCTCGGAATGGTCTCACGAGGAGATATGCAGCGAGACTGAATGCTACCGCATTCCCCGGCAAGAGCTCAACCGTCCGTGGCGCTGTAGTGGCCGCATGTTTTAAGGATGTGGCCACCGGCGTCAAAGGAAAAGATGTAAATGGAAACAACGGACATCCGATCCACGCCATGGCCATGTCGCGGATCTGCAAGAATCTCCTGGAAGCGGGTTTCATATTTCACGCCAACGGCTATATGTGCCTGACATCGCCCGGAGAGAGATGTGTTGGAGAGAACCCGACTGGACCCGATCAGTTATCGCGACGCAATGAGCCGCCTGGCTGGCCACGTGCAGCTCATCACCGCTGCCAACGGCGGCGAGCGCCGCGGCGTGACGGTCACCGCATCGTGTTCGGTGTCCGATAGCCCTCCCACGGTTCTCGTCTGCCTGAACGGCGCGAACCCGCGCAACGACATCTTCGTGCGCGGAGAGAGTTTTGCGTTGAACCTGCTCGGCGACGAGCATCGCGCGCTTGCCCATGCCTTTTCCGGCCGCGACCAGCTCGACATGGACCGACGCTTTGCGCTCGGGCAATGGACGCAGCTTACGACCGGTTCGCCGATCCTCGCCGACGCGACCGCCGCATTCGATTGCAGGCTGATCGAGGTCAAGACCATAGCCACCCATCTGGTGCTGTTCGGCGAAGTGGTCGATGTCACCCTTGGCTCCGCGCGCCCGCCGCTCATTTATCTGGACCGCGGATATCACTCGCTGTAGTTTTTTCAACAGGGGCGACTCTCGCTCATTGTTGACTTTATAAAATCACGACAATTACCTGATTTAAAACGACGAATACACTTGATTGCAGCAACTGTCCGTGGCGGAGGATGCATGGCGGCACCGGTGACAGGCGCATTGCCCCAATCCATCGATGAAACGATGGCGATGCTGGAGGCGCAGGATTACCTCGCCGGCACGGCGCTGGCGACGGTGCTGTTTCTCGCGCTCAGAATGAAGCGCCCGCTGTTCCTCGAAGGTGAGGCCGGCGTCGGCAAGACCGAGATTGCCAAAGTGCTGGCCCGTGCGCTCGATCGTCCCCTGATCCGCCTGCAGTGTTACGAGGGGCTGGATGTCGCCTCTGCCGTCTACGAGTGGAACTACCCGGCGCAGATGCTGGAGATCCGGTTGTCGGAAGCGGCGGGCACGGTCGACCGGCGCCAGGTCGAGAGCGACATCTTCTCCGAACGGTTCCTGATCCGACGCCCTGTTCTCCAGGCCATTTCCGCCGAGAGCGGACGGGCGCCGGTCTTCCTGATCGACGAACTCGACCGTACCGACGAGGCCTTCGAAGCGTTCCTGCTCGAAGTCCTCTCCGATTTCCAGGTGACCATTCCCGAACTCGGCACCATCCGAGCCACCGAGCCGCCTGTGGTCATCATCACTACCAATCGCACGCGCGAGATCCACGATGCCTTGAAGCGGCGCTGCCTCTACCATTGGGTAGACTATCCCAAGGCCGCACAGGAACTTGAGATCATTCGCCGCAAGGTCCCCGGGTGCAACGCGGCCCTGTCGCGCGAGATCATCGCCTATGCGCAGCGGCTGCGCACCGTCGACCTTTTCAAGAACCCGGGCGTCGCCGAGACCATCGACTGGGCGACGGCCCTGACCGAACTTGATCGCCTTGCCCTCGATCCCGAAACAATCGCCGATACGCTCGGCACCTTGCTCAAGTACCAGGACGACATCGCCCGGATCGACGGTGCCGAGGGGCGCAAGCTGCTCGCCGAGGTCAAGGCGGAATTGCTGGCGGCGGGTTGACGATGCAGCCGGGAGAACATCCGCCCGATGGTGCCATTCTCCCGCCACCCCAGCCCGGTGACGGCAAGCTTGCCGACAACATCGTCTTCTTTGCCCGTGCCTTGCGACGCGCGGGCGTCAAGATCGGTCCCGGAGCTGTTGCCGATGCCATCGACGCCGTCACCCTGATCGGTATCGGCGGACGCGACGAATTCTACGCTGCCCTGCAATGCATCTTTCTCAAACACCATGAGGACCAACCGGTCTTCGACGAAGCCTTTCGCCTGTTCTGGCGGTCGCGCGGCCTTGTCGAAAAGATGATCGCCCTGATGTCGCCGCTGGCGCCGGAACGCGACAGCGAGCGCCAGCGCCGGCGGGCGGGCGAGACAAGGGTCAGCGATGCGCTCCGATCAGGCCATGATGAGCCCCGGCCACCGCGTGAAGAACCCGATGTCGAGGTCGATTCCCGCTATACGGTTTCGGGCGGGGAGCTTTTCCGGCAGGTCGATTTCGCCCAGATGACAGCCGCCGAGATTATCGAGGCAAGGCGGGCGCTGTCGTCGCTGGTGTTGCCGCTCGACCAGGTCAGGACGCGGCGCTACCGGCCTTCGGCGAGGCAGATCCGCATCGATCCACGCGCGACGATGCGTGACGCCATGCGGTTCGGCGGCGAGCTCATTCTGCCGCGCTTTCGCGAGCGGCGTTTCGTGCATCCGCCACTGGTCGTCCTTGCCGACATTTCCGGTTCGATGAGCCAATACACCCGCATCTTTCTGCATTTTCTCCACGCCCTCAGCGAAAAGCGCCAGCGCGTTCACACGTTCCTCTTCGGCACCCGGCTGACCAATGTCTCCAGGCCGATGCGAAACCGCGACCCGGATGTCGCACTCGACGAATGCATCGCATCGGTCAAGGACTGGTCCGGCGGTACGCGCATCGGCGAAACGCTGCATGAATTCAATCGACGCTGGTCGCGGCGGGTGCTGGGGCAGGGTGCGATCGTACTTCTCATCACCGACGGGCTCGAGCGGGACGATACGACAGAGCTCGAGCAGGAGATCGATCGCCTTCACCGGTCCTGTCGCCGGCTGATCTGGCTCAATCCGCTGTTGCGCTTCGACGGCTTCGAGGCGCGTGCCCGCGGCGTCAAGGCGATGCTGCCGCATGTTGACGAATTGCGAGCGGTGCACAATCTTCAATCCGTGGGCGAACTGGTCAAGTCGCTCTCGGGTCAAAGGTCCGGGGAGGCGGATCCGAGGCGGTTCATGAGCAAGCATCGCATCAAGACGTGAAGCCTTTGAGGGAGGACGTGACATGCAGGCCCTGACCGACATCCCGGATCCGCTCGTGGTTGCCGAAACCTGGATCGGCGAAGGCCGCCGGGTCGCGATCGCGACGGTGATCGAAACCTGGGGATCTGCGCCACGGCCAGTCGGCAGTCACCTGGTGATCGACGGTGCCGGTCATTTCGAAGGGTCGGTCTCCGGTGGCTGCGTCGAGGGTGCCGTGATCAGCGAAGCTGCCGATATTCTGGAGACCGGTCAGGCGAAAATCCTCGAATTCGGCGTTGCCGACGAAACGGCCTGGCGCGTCGGCCTGTCCTGTGGCGGCCGGATCCGGGTGCTGGTCGAACGGGTTGATGGCTGAACCATGGATCTCAAAACCCTGCAGGCATTGAATGCAGCGCGCGCCGGGCGGCGGGCTGCCGTTCTTTTCGCCGATCTAGAGACCGGCCGGAACGCGCTCCTAGTCGAAGGCGAACACTGTCCGGACGAATGGGTCGAGCCGATGGCTGCCGCGCTCCGCTCCGGCAAGCCCGGAACGATCGTGGTCAGCGGGCGATCCTATTTCCTCAATGTATACCTGCCACCGCCGCGCATTCTCGTCATCGGCGCCGTCCACATCTCCCAGGCGCTGGCGCGCATGGCACCGGTCGCAGGCTTCGACCTGGCGATCGTCGATCCACGCACCGCCTTTGCAACGGCCGAGCGTTTCTCCGGCGTCGAGCTGATTGCGGAATGGCCCGACGAGGCGCTCAAAACCCGGCCGCTTGACCGGTTCACCGCCATGGTGGCCGTCACGCACGACCCGAAGATCGACGACGAACCGCTCCGCGCAGCCCTTGCCGCCGACTGTTTCTATGTCGGTGCGCTTGGCAGCAGAAAGACCCATGCAAACCGAGTCGAGCGGCTGCGGCGCCTCGGACTTGCCGACGACGCCATTCAGCGGGTGCGGGCGCCCATCGGCCTCGACATCGGTGCCGCAAGCCCGGCGGAAATCGCGGTCGCGATCCTTGCCGAAATCATCGAGGCTTTGCGCCGCCGCGATATAGGGTCCGCCGGCGAGGCGCGCCGATGAAGTTTGGTTCTGTCCCCGTCTCAAAGGCCGAAGGCGCAGTGCTGGCGCACGCCGTCCGGGCCGCAGATCTGCGCCTGCCGAAGGGCCACCTCCTGCAGGCCGGCGATATCCAGGCCCTGACGCAGGCAGGGATCGAAGAGATCATCGTCGCTCAACCGGACCCCGGCGACCTGCTGGAAGATGAAGCGGCGGCAAGGATCGCAGGCGCCATCGCCCCGGACCATCTCAGGTTTTCACCGGCGGCAACCGGCCGCGTCAACCTGTATTCCCGCGTCTCGGGCCTGTTTGTCGCCAGCCGGAAAACCATCGACGAACTCAACCGCATCGATCCGGCGATCACGCTCGCCTGCCTTGCCGACCATGTGCCTGTCCGGCCCGGCGACATGGTCGCGACGATCAAGATCATACCGCTTGCGGTGGCGGGATCGCTGGTGGAGCGGGCCGAGACACTGCTGCGCGAGCGCGTCGCCCTCGAGGTCAAGCCTTTCGTCGCACGCCAGGCGGCGCTGATAGCAACGGAGTTGCCGTCATTGAAGCGCCAGGTCATGGACAAGACCCATGCGGTCCTTTCCGCGCGACTGACGCAATCGGAAAGCCGGCTCGTGAGCGAACGGCGCGTCGCGCATACGCACGAAGCGGTCGCGACAGCCATCAGGGATCTGTCCGCCGACCATGACCTGATCATCGTATTCGGCGCCTCGGCGGTTGCCGATGCGGACGATGTCATTCCGGCCGCCATTCGCCGCGCCGGCGGCATCGTCGACCACGTCGGCATGCCCGTCGATCCCGGCAATCTCATCGTCATCGGCCGCGTCGGCGAAGTGCCGGTGGTGGGGGCACCGGGCTGTGCGCGCAGCCCGCGTGAAAACGGCTTCGACTGGGTGCTCGATCGTATCATTGCTGGCGAATGGCCGAGCCGCGACGACATTGCCGGCCTCGGGGTCGGCGGCCTGCTGAAAGAAATACCGACCCGGCCACAGCCGCGCGACCCCACCGCGCAGCCGCCATTGGGACCAGTGGAAACGGTCGTCATGGCAGCGGGCCGCGCCAGCCGCATGGGGTCGCAGGGCGGCCACAAGCTCCTGGCGACGTTCGACGGCGTGCCGCTGATCCGCCGGACCGTTGTCAGCGCGCTCACCGCCGATACCGGGCGCGTGATCGTCGTCACCGGACATCGCGAACAGGAAATCCGCGCAGCTCTCGGCGACCTGCCGGTGACGCTGGTTTCCAACTCCGCCTACACGTCCGGTATGGCGTCATCGCTGACGACGGGGCTCACCGCGCTCGATCCCGCAGCCGGCGGCATGCTTGTGATGCTCGCCGACATGCCGGGCATAACGGCCGGTGATCTGCGCCGGCTCGTCGATACCTTCACGAGCGAAGGCGGGCGTGCAGTGATACGGGCGACGGCCGACGGGCAGCGCGGCAACCCGGTCATCCTGCCGCGCCAGACCTTTGCCGCCGTTGGCCAATTGGTCGGTGATGTCGGCGCAAGAGATATTGTTGAGCGTTGCGGTCTGCCGGTGATCGACGTCGAAATCGGTGCCGCCGCACGGCTCGACCTCGATACGCCGGAGCAGATCATCGCCGCAGGCGGAATTCTGGAGGAGTAGACGCGTGGACAATGCCGCAATCGAAGAGATGTTCGAAACGCTCGGGCCCGTCACGATCAAACGCATGTTCGGCGGAAAGGGTGTCTATTTCGAAGGCATCATCTTCGCTCTCGAAGTCGACGGAGAAATCCTGTTGAAGGCGGATGAGCGGACAGGACCGACATTCGAGGCGGCAGGATCCCGGCAATGGGCCTATGACGGCAAGGGAAAGCCGGTGAAGATGCCCTATTGGAGCATACCGGAAGAGGCATACGACGAACCGGATGAGATGGCGCGCTGGGTCAGGCTTGCCTATGAAGCGGCGCTGAGAGCCAAGAAATAGTATGGCACGCGGATATCGCGTGCGCTCGACGAAAGCGGCCTAGTTGGCTCCAACCAGCCGCTTCGTCTCCGCCCGGATAGCGCCGACGGCGTCGGCCGCAAAACGCGAAAGCGGCTCGGGCAGGGCATCAAGATCGTACCAGCCGATGTCGGACAGCTTGTCCGGCTCGGTCAGCTGCGGCTCTCCCGAAAAATCGTCGGTCACGTAGATCATCGAGATCCAGTGCTGGCGATCCGCCTCGATCAACTGCTCGCTCAGGCAGAGAAAGCGCGTCGAGTGTATCGACAGGCCGCTTTCTTCTTCCGCCTCGCGGCGCGCAGCCAATTCGCTGCGCTCCATGTGGTCGACCTTGCCGCCCACGATGTTCCAGTGGCCGGCTTCGGGCGCCTTGAGGCGCTTGTACAACAGCAGCTTGCCGTCGCGCATGATCGCCAGTCCGCAGCCGAAGCCGGGAAAGTCAACGCCAGGCCGACCCATTGAAGGATCAGGCCTTGCCGGCGATCAGCATGAATGCGGGGATTTCGTCGCCGAAACCGACAGGTGTCGGGCCGTCGTCGTGATCGCGACGGTGGCGATTGCGGCGATCGCGGTTGTCGTCATTGGCAGGGTTTGACGCGCGGACCGGACGCTCCGGACGATGACCGTTGCTCGGCTTTGTTTCTGCGTTGCGTACCGGTTTCACCGCTTCCTCCCTTTCGACGACTGCTTCGATTTCGGCCTCACTATCGGCGCGAACCGTATCGGTTTTGTGATCGGAACGGCCGCGCGGTGAGCGGTCCCCATCTTTCTTGCGATCCTTGCGACCGTCGCGACCGCGCTCACGGCGACCGGTATCGTGGCTTTCCATCGGCTCAGGAAGGTTCGCCAGATCACCGTTCAGCCACTCGACCTTCTGGCCGATCAGCTTCTCGATAGCCTCGGAGAACTTCGTGTCGCGCTTGGTAACGAGCGTGAAGGAAGCACCGGAGCGGCCGGCACGGCCGGTACGGCCGATGCGGTGGACATAGTCTTCCGCATGGATCGGCACGTCGAAATTGAACACGTGGCTGACATCGGGGATGTCGAGACCGCGGGCCGCCACGTCGGATGCAACGAGCAGCGTGATGTGATTGTCCTTGAACCCGGCAAGCATGGCCATGCGCGAGCGCTGGTCCATGTCGCCATGCAAAGCGCCGACCGAGAAGCCGTGACGCTCGAGCGAACGGAAGAGGTCGGCAACATCCTTCTTGCGGTTGCAGAAGATGATGGCGTTCTTCAGGTCGTCCTGGGCGCGGATCAGATCGCGCAACACGGCGCGCTTCTCATAATCCTTCGCGTGCGTCGCGACAAAACGCTGTGTCACGGTCTGCGCCGTGGACGCCGGGCGAGCGACTTCGACGCGTTCCGGGTTCTGAAGGAACCGGTCGGCCAACTTCTGGATTTCCGGCGGCATCGTTGCCGAGAAGAACAGCGTCTGGCGCGTGAACGGGATCATCTTGGCGATGCGTTCGATGTCGGGAATGAAGCCCATGTCGAGCATGCGGTCGGCTTCGTCGATGACCAGGATCTCGACGCCGCTCATCAGGAGCTTGCCGCGTTCGAAATGGTCGAGCAGGCGGCCGGGCGTGCAGATGAGCACATCGGCGCCACGCTCAAGCTTGCGGTCCTGTTCGTCGAACGAGACGCCACCGATGAGAAGCGCGATGTTGAGCTTGTGGTTCTTGCCGTACTTGTCAAAGTTCTCGGCGACCTGGGCTGCCAGTTCGCGCGTCGGCTCCAGAATCAGCGTGCGCGGCATGCGCGCACGTGCACGACCCTTTTCGAGCAGGGTCAGCATCGGCAACACGAAGGATGCCGTCTTGCCTGTTCCCGTCTGCGCGATGCCCAGAATATCCCGACGCTGAAGCGCCGGGGGAATGGCACCGGCCTGGATCGGGGTCGGGATTGTGTAGCCCGCATCGGTTACTGCGGAGAGAACTTTTTGGCTAAGGCCAAGGTCAGCAAAATTGGTCAAAGGGAAATCTGTTTCCGTTCCGGTTCGATAAGAACACTGCTCGATCGGTGGAAAACACACCACCGCGTGGCCGGGCTCTTAAGCCGAATGCCGTCGAAAGTCAAGAAATCCAGCACGTTGAAGCGGGAAAAGGTTGATGATGGCGAATCTGTCGCGTTTCTTGTCAAGCCATGGCCGTCAGAGACGCTGACAGAAGGCTCACTTCATGTAGCTCGCGAGCTTTGCTCCGGCGTTGAGAAACCGCATGGGATCCACGGCCTGGCCGTTGAGCCGGACCTCGTAGTGCAGGTGCGGACCGGTGGATCGACCGGTGTTGCCGGATTTCGCAACGATATCGCCCGCCTGGACCCGGTCCCCGACATTGACCAGCACCGTCGACAGATGGGCGTAGCGACTGGAAACGCCGTTGCCATGATCGACCTCGACCATGTTTCCGTATCCGCCCGTCAGGCCTGCAGTCACGACGGTACCTGGCGCAGTCGCCCGAATACGAGTGCCGACGGTAGCGCGAAAATCAATGCCCGCGTGCAGGGCCAGCCGCCCGAGGAAAGGGTCGAGCCGGTTGCCGAAGTCGCTGGTGATATCGCTTGCCGGCGACGGATTGCCGAAGGGCAGTTCGCGAACCTGCGCGCGCGTCCGTTCGAGCTCGACCAGCGCCGAATCGAGTGCTGCAAGCGACTGGCCGAACCCGCCATCATCGACCGGTTCCACGAACGGGCCGCCGATTGCCGTTTCACCCGAATCGGTTGCTTCGTCGACCGGCGCCAAGTCGGCGACATCATCCTGCGGCAAGGCAACGCCTGTGCGCACGACGATCTTTCGGATGGCTTCCGACGTTTTTGCCGCCCCATCGGTCAATTGCTCGAGCCGTTCCATCTGGTCCCGCTCGACGTCCTTCAACGAGAGCGTCACCTTGGAAAAGAGCCGATCGGCCCGGTCGGAGGTGCTTTCGCCGGACGTCGGTCGGGCATAGCCAAGAGCGGCGGCACGGGCAGGTGCTGCACTCGGCGCACCGCTTAACCCCATCAACTTTTCGATCGCCTTTACGCCGCCGGTCGCATCGGCACGTTTTTCGTAGGCGAGGGGTTCGATCGGCGCCGGCTGGGTGAAGTCGGTCGACAATCCGGAATTTTCCGCCCGCTCGATCAGCGCGCCGAGCTTGCCGTTGCGCGAGGAAAGCGCCTGCTGTTGCTGAAGCAGCTTTTCGACCTTGTCCTCGACCACCTGCTGGTCGAGCAACTGACGGCTGGTCACGCGATCGACCTGTGCTCTCAGCGCGGTGATTCGGTCTTCGTATTCGTGCTGCATGCGCGCCTGGCGGGCAATCGTTCCGCCAATCAGGTCATCACGCAGTACCAGGTAGGAGGTGGCGGCGAGATAGCCGATACCGAAGACGCCGACCGTACAAGCGGAAAGGACAGCCATCCAGGGACGCACGGTCATGTGGCGCACGCGGTCGCCACTCGCCAGGATCAGAACATGGTTCTGCGCGCGCTTTCCGAAGGTGCGATTTGCCGAACGCTCTGACACTCCACCACTCCCGCTGTCTGCGAATTGGTTCGCATTGCTTGAGGGGCATTACACTTCGTTAGGGTTAATATTTGGTTGCAGAGGCAGGTCAGGAGAGGTTCGTGGACGCCGTCATCGAGCGGTAGAATGATGGCGTCAACCCCGCTTCGGCGCGGGCGATATCGTTGAAGGGTGCCTTGAGCGGTCCACGAAAATTGGCGCGGACGAGCTGTTGAAAGGTTGCCGCCGGATCCTTCTTCTCACGGGCGCACAAGAAGCGGAACCACTTGGCTCCAACGGCCACATGGCCCTTCTCGTCCTCGTAGATGACGTCGAGCACAGCGGCCGTCTCGAAATCTCCGGTTTCGCGCATGCGCGCCTGGAGCGCCGGCGTCACGTCTAGACCGCGTGCCTCAAGGATCAGCGGCACGACCGCCAGCCTTGCGGTCAGGTCGTTGCGGGTGTCGTGCGCTGCCTGCCAGAGCCCGTCATGGGCGGGCAGGTCGCCATAGTCGGCGCCGAGATCATGGAGACGCTGGCGAACCATGCGAAAATGCTTGGCTTCCTCGAAGGCCACCTTCATCCAGCCGTCGAAGAACGAATTCGGCACTGATTCGGTAGCAAAGCGCGCGACGATGTCGAGCGCCAGGTCAACGGCGTTGAGTTCGATATGGGCGATCGAATGCAGGAGTGCTATCCGCCCTTTCAGGGAGCCGAGCGAACGCTTCTTCACCTTTGTCGGCGGCGTCAGAACCGGCTTGTCCGGCCGACCCGGACGAAGCGGAACGGGGCGGTCGAGCGGCGACCGCAGCGACAGCGTGCGCCGTTGCCAGCGCCGGGCGGCTTCCTGCGCAAGCTCCGTCTTGACGTCGAGGTCGGCGGCACTGATCGCGGCTACCGCGGCTCCGCGCAGACTGTGAAAGGTCGGAAGCATCGTCATTGCGGCCTCGTCGTTATCGCTCACAGCGCTTTGGCGGCCGCGAGCGCCTCTTGGGCATGCCCGTTGACCTTGACCTTCTCCCAGACGCGGGCAATCCGACCGTCGGCGTCGATCAGGAACGTGCTGCGCTCGACGCCCATGTACTTGCGCCCGTAGAGGCTCTTTTCCACCCAGAGGCCATAGGCATTGATGGCACTCTTCTCCTCGTCGGCGGCCAGCGCGACGGTGAGTTCGTGTTTCTTGGCAAAGCGGTCGTGACGCTTCACCGAATCGGGTGAAATCCCGATCAGCTCGACGCCGGCGGCTTCGAAATCGGAGGCAAGCTCAGTAAAGGAAATCGCCTCCAGCGTGCAGCTTTTGGTGTCGTCCTTCGGGTAGAAGAACAGGACGACCGGGCGGCCGCGAAACGCCGAAAGAGAAATCGTGCCGCCGCCGTCACGCGGAAGCGTGAAGTCGGGAGCGAGTTCACCGGGTGTGAGGCCTGCCATCAATAAACCTTCCTTGCGCCAAGTTTTGCCGACAATCGACGGCTAGGGCATATCGAAAATCGACAACCTCCGTCCAGCGGATTTGTGCTAGATTTGACAGCTGCCGGACGGGTTGCGTCTATAGGAGGCTTTGCCCGGCGTTCGCACGCAGGAAACTGACAAATGTGTGAATGCTTTCCACAGCATGGTCGGCAAGACGTGATGACACCGTCCAGCCATATGTGGTCTACATGGCGGTATTGATCCGTCGCCCCGTTGCCGCATGATGCGCCTGCGGGAGAGGCGGGCTTTCCCGTTTTGAACCGGAGGGCGTCCGCGCCGATGAGTGAGATCCGCGGCGAAAAAGTCGGCTTTCGCAAGAAAGACATCGTCGCGTTGCATGCGTTGCCTTCGGCGCAGGCGCACGAACCCGTTATCGTGCATGCCCCGCACAAACGCGGTTTGCTGCGTTTTTTCAGCAAGATGGCCCTTTGTGCGCTCTTGCTCGCCTTCATCGTCGGGGCCAGCCTGATCGCCGTGGTCGAAAGCGGCGCGATCGACAGCACGCTCAATACACGTGCCCGGCTTGCGTTGAACGCGGCCCTCGGCGGCGCCTATCGCGCCGAGGTCGGAAGCACGGTCGTGCGCTTGAGCTCCAACGGTGCCCTGGCGCTCAAGGCCCGTGAAGTGGCGCTGAGCGAGGCCGCCTCCGGCCAACCGGTCGCGAAGCTGCAATCGATTTCCATTGCCCTCGACCCGCTCGCGCTTTTGACTGGCCGGATCGCGGTCTCGCGCCTCGAAGCGGAAGGCGGTGATTTCGACACAGGGCTGCTGCCGCGCGGCGAGCCGATCGACCTGACCAAGATCAAGATCGCCGATGTCGGCGACGCCCTTGAAAAGCTGTTTGCCCATGTCGACCGCATGTCGCGGATGGCGACCACGCGCGGCGACCAGACGGTGCTGCTTTCAAACTTCTCGTTCACGGTCGCCGGCGCGCGCAATCGCGTCGTGCCGGTCGAGGCCAAGGAACTTGAATTCAACCGCGACGCCAACGGCTCGATGCACGTCAAGGGCAGTGTTGCCGTCGATGGCATGGATGTCGACCTGAGCGCCAACGCCCTTGGGGCGAACGGCCATGTAACGGGTTTCGAAGCGGCGATCACGAATGTGCCGCTGAAGCCGTTCTTCTATCATGGTCCTGCGGGCAGGGAGGCGGCCTTTGGCATCGACGCGACCGCCGGGTTGACACTGACGGCAACGCGCGCCGCCGACGGCGCGAAACCGGACCTTCGTGTTGCCGTTCGCACGTCGAACGGTGCGTTTCACGCCGGTGGTCTCATCTCTTCGATCAATCCGTCGCAGATGGACATCGCCTATGATTTCGAGCGCGCTTCCGTCGAGATCCTGCCGTCGACGGTCAATATCGGTCGGTCGGTCTTCCCGTTTACCGGCGCGGTCAAAGACCTCGACCGGATCGAAGGTGCTGGGGATCAGGGCTTCGCCATCGATCTCCTGTTCAAGAATGCCAGTTCCGCGCCGGAGGACATCGCCGAGCGTCCGCTGATCTTCGATGCAAAGGCGAGCGGCCGCTTCACCTCGGATGCGCGCCACCGGCTGATCTTCGACCAGCTCGCCGTTTCCAGTCCGCTCGGCTCGATGTTCGGCTCGCTTTCCGTCGCCTTCGGCAAGACCTCACCGCAGGTGAGTTTTGCCGCGGTCAGCGACCGCATGCAGCCGACGGCAGTCAAGCAGCTCTGGCCCTGGTGGCTTGCCAAAGGTGCCCGACGTTGGGCGATCGGCAATCTTTTCGGCGGCACCGTCACCGATGCACGCATCGAGGTCTCGGTCGCCGAGGGGCGGATCGCCGAGAACGAAGGCGAGCTGAAGCTCGATGAAAAAGAACTCAACATCGCATTCAAGATCGACGACACGCGCATCAACATCGCCGGCGAAATACCGCCGCTGCGCGATACCTCGGGCACGTTCAAGCTCAGCGGCCAGCGGATGGAAGTGGGCGTGGAGCGCGGCGCGGCCTTTTTCACCTCCGGCCGGTCCGTAGCGCTCAAGGGCGGCGACTTCATCATTCCCGATGTCTACACCAAGCCGCTGATCGCAGAGATGAAGATCGAAGTGGGCGGCGAGGCCGACGCGATCGCCGAACTTGTCACCTACAAGCCGATCCAGGCGCTGCAAAAGACGCCCTTCGCTCCCGGCGACTTTACCGGCCAGGTCACGGCGCAGGTGGGCGCACGGTTCGGCCTGGTGACCGACCAGCACCCGCCGCCGCCGCTATGGCAAGTGGAAATGCAACTGGATGACGTGACTGTGACGCGGCCGATCGCGGGACGCGCCGTGTCGAACGTATCCGGCACGTTTCGGGTCGACACCGCCCAGGCTGTCCTTGATGCCGATGCGGTGGTCGAGGGCGCGAAGATCAAGCTTGCGTTGGTCGAGCCTGTCGACAGCGCGTCGAAGGTGAAGCGCAAGCGCGAAATCAGCGGCACGATCGATGACGCCGCCCGCGAAAAACTGGCGCCCGGCCTGTCCAAGATCATCTCGGGGCCGATGGACGTCGATCTCGTGATCGACGACGCGAACATCCAGCACGCCACCATCAACCTGACCAAGGCGAAGCTGTCGTTGCCCTGGATCGGCTGGAGCAAGGGCGCAGGCATTTCTGCCGAGGTGACATACAAATCCGACATCAACGACAGCCTGACAACCATCAAGGACTTCGCCATCGCCGGCGACGGTTTCGGCGCACGCGGCACGCTGCAGGTCGATGACGCCGGCATTGCCAACGCCAAGCTCAGCAATGTGCGCCTGGCGCAAGGCGACGATTTCAACGTCAGTATCGATCGCCGCAAGGGCGTCCATGTCGTGGCGCTAAGCGGAGCGGCCGCAGATATCAGGCCGATCCTTGCCCAGATGAAGAGCGGATCGAACGGCAATGGCGGCGGTGGCGACGACATCACCATCCAGGGGCAACTCGGCCGGGTTGCCGGCTTCAACGGAGAAGTGCTGTCAAACGTCAATCTGGTCTATTCGGAACGCGGACAGCAGATCGAGGACATCAACCTGTCGGCCGTGACCGGAAGCGGCCAGGCCGTGGTGGCCAAGCTCGCCAAAGCGGGGGCCGACAACATCCTTGAACTGACGACCGGCGATGCCGGCTCGCTCGCCCGCTTTGCCGATATCTACAGCAACATGCGCGGCGGACTGCTGAACCTGAAGCTGCGCGATCGCGGTGCCCGATCCTGGCGCGGTTCGATCGACATCCGCAAGTTTTCGCTGGTTGGCGAACAGCGCCTGCAGTCGATGGTGTCGACGCCTGCGGGCCAGGACGGGCGAAGCCTCAACCAGGCCGTCAGGCGCGACATCGACGTCAGCACGGCACGCTTCGAACGCGGCTTTGCCCAGCTTGCGCTCGACCGCAGCGCCATTCGCGTCGATGGCGGCGTCCTCAGGGGCACCGATGTCGGGGCCACCTTCCAGGGCACCGTGCGCGACGGAAACGGCATCATGGACATGACCGGCACCTTCATGCCGGCCTACGGCCTCAACCGAATTTTTGGGGAATTGCCGTTGATCGGCGTCATCCTCGGCAACGGCAGAGACCGTGGCCTGCTTGGCATCACCTTTAAGCTCAACGGCCCGTTCAACCAGCCGAAGCTGACGATCAACCCGCTGTCCATCATCGCCCCCGGCGTCTTCCGCGGGATCTTCGAATTTCAATAAAAAGGCCGGCGCAATGGCCGGCCTTAAAGGTCCTTCCCGATGCGCCGGCCTTTATGTCGGGCGAACGAGGATGTGCTTCTTCTTGCCGAGCGACAGCTTGACGATACCATCCGCGGTGACGTCGCCACTGCCGATCAGCCGGCGCTCGTCGCTGACGGCCTCGTCGTTGATGCGCACGGCGCCGCCCTGGACGTGACGGCGTGCCTCACCATTGGATGCGGCAAGCCCGGCGCGCACGACCAGCGACAAAAGGCCAATGCCGGCCTCAAGATCCGCAGCTGCCACGTCGATCGACGGCAGGTTGTCGGAGACGGCACCTTCCTCGAAGGTCTTGCGCGCGGTTTCCGCCGCCTGTTCGGCCGCAGCGCGGCCGTGCAGCATGGCGGTGATCTCGGTCGCAAGGATCTTCTTGACCTCGTTGATTTCCGAACCGCCGAGCTGCGAAAGTCGCGCGATCTCCGCCATCGGCAGGGTCGTGTAGAGCTTCAGGAAGCGCGTCACGTCGGCGTCTTCGGTGTTGCGCCAGTACTGCCAGAAATCATAGGCCGACAGCATGTCCGGGTTGAGCCAGATGGCGCCGTTGACCGATTTGCCCATCTTGGCGCCCGACGATGTCGTCAGCAGCGGTGAGGTGAGCGCGTAGAGTTGCGTCGTGCCCATGCGGTGACCGAGGTCGATACCGTTGACGATGTTGCCCCACTGGTCCGAACCGCCCATCTGCAAGCGGCAGCCGGTGCGCTTGTGCAGCTCGACGAAATCGTAGGCCTGCAGGATCATGTAGTTGAATTCGAGGAACGACAGCGACTGCTCGCGCTCGAGCCGCGTCTTGACGCTGTCGAACGACAGCATGCGGTTGACCGAGAAGTGACGGCCGACGTCGCGCAGGAATTCGAGGTAGTTGATGCCAAGCAGCCAGTCGGCGTTGTTGATCATCAACGCGTCCTTGGGGCCGTCGCCGTAGGTCAGGTAGTTGGAAAACACCGTCTTGATGCTGGCGATGTTGGCGTCGATGGTCGCTGGCGTCATCAGCTGGCGGGCTTCGTCCTTGAAGGACGGGTCGCCGACCATGCCGGTGCCGCCGCCCATCAGCGAAATCGGCCGGTGGCCGGTCGCCTGCAACCAGTGCAGCATCATGATCTGGATGAGGCCGCCGGCGTGAAGGCTCGGCGCCGTCGGGTCGAAGCCGATATAGGCAGTCACGGTCTCCGTCCGGAACAGCTGGTCGAGGCCGGCGTCATCGGAACTCTGATGAATGAAACCGCGCTCGCTGAGGGTGTGGAGGAAATCGGACTTGAACTCGGACATGACCTGTCTCTTTCGGCTGGGTAGAACGTCTGCGCGCGGCGTTTAGCACTGTTTGGCAAAAAGTGCACGTCTTTGCTTGGCCGATGTTTTTGCTATGTAGACAGGCAACGCCTTGGAGGAATTGCATGGGCAAGATCATGACCGCGATCGGTTTGATGAGCGGCACGAGCATGGACGGGATCGACGTAGCGCTGCTGCGCACCGATGGCGACAGGCTCGTCGAGCGCGGGCCAGCCGACGGATACGCCTATGAAGCGGGCTTTCGTGACCGGTTGAAACAGGGCTTGAATGAGGCAAAGTCGATCACGAGCCGCAAACAGCGGCCCGGCAGCCTGACCGCTCTCGAACAGGATCTGACCCTCAGGCACGCCGAAGCCATCGAGGCTTTCTTAAAGAAAAACAACATTTCGAGAGAGAATGTGGATGTGATCGGTTTCCACGGGCAAACCGTGCTTCACCGTCCCGACGAAGCCTTGACAGTCCAGATCGGCGACGGGTCGCTGCTTGCCCGGGAAACAGGGATCGACGTCGTCTACGACATGCGCGCCAACGACATGGAGCATGGCGGCCAGGGCGCACCGCTGATCCCTGCCTATCATGCAGCGCTCGCCCGCGGTGCGGCCGCAACCGCAGCGCTTGTCGCGCCGGTGGTCTTCGTCAATATCGGCGGCATTTCCAATCTGACCTTCATCGGCGCGGATGATGGGCTCGTCGCCTATGATAGCGGCCCCGGCAACACATTGATCGATCAATGGGTCGAAGCGCATGCAGGCATTCCCTTCGACCAGGGCGGGATGATCGCCAGCGAAGGCGCGGTGCTGCCAGATCTGGCCCAGCGCTATCTGCTCAACCCGTTTTTCTCGGCAACCACGCGCCGATCGCTCGATCGTAACGATTTCGCGCCGCCACAGGGACTGGACGCCAGCCTCGAGGACGGCGCGCGCACACTTGTCTATGTGACGGCGGCGGCGATCGTCAAATCCGCTCGCCACCTGCCAGCGACGCCCCGGACATACATCGTGTGTGGCGGCGGCCGGCTCAATCCGGTGATCATGCGGGACCTGGCATCCGAGGCGAAAATTCATGGCGCCGATGTGCTGGCGGCGGAGGCCGTCGGCTTCAACGGTGATTCGATGGAGGCGGAGGCGTGGGCCTATCTCGCAGTCCGCTCACTCGAAGGATTGCCGCTCACCTATCCCGGAACGACCGGCGTGCGCAGGCCCGTCAGTGGCGGCACGCTTGCTCGCGGAAGCAGGCGGAGCGAAACCGCTTGAACAGCAAGTTGTGATACCGGGTGATTAATCAAATTTTCGCCTACCGCCGATAGTGTCCGCCGCGTACAGACAATTCGGGTTCCGTCGATGGGTGGTGCGATTTCTCTGCTGATCGTGAACTTTGTCATCGCACAATTGTTCACGGCAGCGTTTCTGGTGACCGCGGCCAAGAGCCGGTCGCGCCAGGCCGCGCAGTATTGCGCCGCCGGCTTTGCCGTTGCGTCGTTGGCTGCCGTGTTTGAAACCGTCGTGCCCTTCACGTCGTTCCCGCGCTTTTTCGCCATCAGCGCCTTCGCCACAATGCTGGCAGGATTCTGCCTGCTGCGCTTCGGTCTCGGCCTTTTCTACCGGGTACCGGCGAGCTGGCAGGTACTGGTCGCATTCTTCCTGGCTTCGGTGGCACTCGATCTGGTGATCTACCCCATGCAGCGCGGCACGCTGCAGCACGCCGTTCTCTATCAGCTTCCGTTCTTTATCATTCAGGCGTGGTCAGCGACGGCCGTGTGGCGATCGAGGCGCCGGTCGGCAGCCGACTGGATCCTGCTTTCGCTGCTGGTCCTGACCGCCGGCTATTGCGCCCTGAAGGTGTATATCGCCGTCGCCGCCGGATCGGGAACCACGGCCCAGGACTATGTTTCGAGCCCGTTCGCGCTGGTCTCCCAGGCGCTCGGCGCCATGCTGATCGTCGGTACCGGCCTTGCCATGCTCGGCGTCATGATCAAGGACATCGTCGACGATGCGCGCGCGCGCTCGGAAATCGACCTTCTTTCCGGGCTCTACAACCGTCGCGGCTTTATCGAGCGCGTCACTCCCATGCTCCAGCCGGGCCGGCCGGCCGGCACCCTGATCCTGGCCGACCTCGACCGGTTCAAGCAGGTCAACGACAGTTATGGGCACCACACCGGCGACGAGGTCATCCGCCAGTTTGCCCGGGTGCTGAGCGAGGTCATGCCGAACCGCGCGGTCGCGGGCCGTCTCGGTGGCGAGGAATTCGCGGTGTTCCTACCCTCCACCGATCTGGAGGAGGCACGCGTGGTGGCGCATGGCATGCGCGCTGCCATGATGTCGCAGAAGATCGATGGCCTTGCAGAACAGGCGCGGATAACGGCGAGTTTCGGCGTTGCAGCCATTGCCGAGGGCGAACCGCTGGAGCAGGCGATGCAGCGGGCGGACAAGGCTCTCTACGCAGCAAAGGAAAACGGTCGCAATCGCGTCGAATGCGCAGATGCGCCGCAGACTGTGGTCAACCCTTTGGTGCCACAATGGATCGGGCGGCCCTGAGGACCGCCCGGATCTTGATCAACGGATGCGCTTGGCTGCCGGTTCCGGCGTCAACTCGCCGTTCAGGCGACGGTCGAGGTAATCCTCGCATTCCGCCATCAGGTTTTCGACCTGGCCGTTGAAGAAGTGGTTGGCGCCAGGCACCGTCTTGTGGGTAATGAGAATACCCTTCTGCGCCTTCAGCTTCTCGACCAGTCCGTTCACGTCCTTCTCGGGCGCCACCTTGTCCGAATCACCGTTGATGATGAGACCGGAGGACGGGCAGGGCGCCAGGAACGAGAAGTCATAGGTGTTGGGCTGAGGTGCTACGGCCATGAAGCCTTCGATCTCGGGGCGGCGCATCAGGAGCTGCATACCGATCCAGGCACCGAAGGAATAGCCGGCAACCCAACAGCTCTTCGAATCTGGGTGCAGGCTCTGCACCCAGTCGAGCGCCGATGCAGCATCCGAAAGCTCGCCGGCGCCGTGATCGAATTCGCCCTGGCTGCGGCCGATGCCCCGGAAATTGAAGCGCAGCGTCGTAAAGCCGCGCTTCTGGAACATGTAGAAGAGCTGATAGACGATCTGGTTGTTCATCGTGCCGCCGAACTGCGGATGCGGGTGCAGGATGATGGCGATCGGGGCGCTTTTCTGCTTCGAAGGCTGATAGCGGCCTTCGAGGCGGCCGGCAGGTCCGTTGAAGATAATTTCGGGCATTGGCTCTCCGGGGGTGTTCCTGGTTCGAATCTTGGTTTCGGATCGCGATGAGTCTTGACGCAAGCACTCAGCTTTTCTAAAACCTAGTTTAGAACCGTTCAAAACTTCTATGCGGGCATTCCGCCGTGTTTCGTCTCATAAGGCAAGCGGTGCGGAAAATTCAAGGAAAATGCATCGTCGGCGGTTGTCTGCGATGAGCCTATTGTTCTAGCGAAGGAAATTATGTCGACCTCGCGCATCTATATGGACTGGAACGCCACGGCCCCGCTTCTTGCCGAAGCGCGCGACGCGTGCCTGTCTGCGCTCGACGTCACCGGCAATCCGTCCTCGGTCCACGGCGAGGGCCGAATTGTCCGCACGTTGATCGAAAATGCCCGCCGCGACATCGCCACCCTTTGCGGCGCGAGGGCCGCGAGCGTGATCTTTACCAGCGGCGCCACAGAGGCGGCCAACACGGTGCTCACTCCCGATTTTCGCATGGGGCGCACGGCGCTGAAGATCGGCCGGCTCTACGCTTCGGCGATCGAGCATCCGGCGGTGCGCGAAGGCGGACGCTTTGCGCGCGAGAACGTCACCGAGATCCCGGTGACCGCCGCGGGGATCGTCGACCTCGAAGCCCTGCGTGGCCTGCTTGGTGCCCACGATCGCGATAGCGGGCTGCCGATGGTCGCGGCGATGCTGGTCAACAACGAAACCGGAATTGTTCAGCCCGTTGCCGAGATTGCCGAGATTGTTCGCGGCCATGGCGGTATACTGGTGGTGGACGCGGTTCAGGCGGCCGGACGGCTGGCGCTTTCGATCGAAGAGCTGGGCGCGGATTTCCTGATCATCTCCTCGCACAAGATGGGCGGCCCGAAAGGGGCAGGCGCGCTTGTCGCCCGCGGCGAGATCATGATGCCAGCGCCGTTGATCCGCGGCGGCGGTCAGGAAAAGGGCCATAGGTCGGGTACGGAGAACGCCGTTGCGATCGCAGGCTTTGCAGCTGCTGCCCGCAAGGTCGCAGATCAGTTGACGGACCGAATGAGATCGGTCACAGCGCTTCGCGACCGCCTCGAGCAGGACATGCGGACGTCGGCGCCGGATGTGGTTATCCATGGCTGCGACGTTTCGCGCGTTGGCAACACCATCTTCTTCACGCTTCCAGGCATGAAGGCGGAAACGGGGCAGATCGCATTCGATCTGGAGGGCGTGGCACTATCGGCGGGTTCGGCGTGCTCGTCCGGCAAGGTCGGCCAGAGCCACGTGCTGACGGCGATGGGCTACGACCCGCGCCAGGGCGCGTTGCGCATCTCGATCGGACCGGCAACGACCGAAGCCGACATCGATCGCTGCGCCGCGGTGTTCGCCAAGGTCGCCGCAAGGCGCCGGACAACAGGTCAGGCCGCATGAGAACGTGCGGTTGAACGAAATTGCGGAAAAGCAATTTTCCGCTTGGCGAATGGGGTGAAAAGCGCCTTTTAGCCATTACATAAGCGGTGCGCCAAGTTCGCATCGTGTTGACAAGCTGCCGGACCTTGGATCCGGAAAGATTGGAGAACGACATGCCTGCCGTGCAGGAGACCATTGATCAGGTCCGTCAGATCGACGTGGACCAGTACAAATACGGATTCGAGACGACCATCGAAGTCGAGAAGGCACCGAAGGGCCTTTCCGAGGATATCATCCGTTTCATCTCCGCCAAGAAAAACGAGCCGGAATGGATGCTCGAATGGCGTCTTGACGCCTATCGCCGCTGGCTGACGATGGAAGAGCCGACCTGGGCGCGCGTCAACTATCCGAAGATCGACTTCAACGACCTCTATTACTACGCCGCGCCGAAGGGCACGACGGGTCCGAAGTCGCTCGACGAAGTCGACCCGGAAATCCTGAAGGTCTACGAGAAGCTCGGCATTCCCCTGAAAGAACAGGAAATGCTGGCCGGCGTGCAGAAGTCGAAGATCGCCGTCGACGCCGTCTTCGACAGCGTTTCCGTCGTCACGACCTTCAAGGAAGAGCTGAAGAAGGCCGGCGTGATCTTCATGTCGATCTCGGAAGCCATCCGCGAACATCCCGATCTCATCAAGAAGTATCTCGGCACCGTTGTGCCGACGACCGACAACTATTACGCGACACTCAACTCCGCCGTCTTCACCGATGGCTCGTTCGTGTTCGTGCCGAAGGGCGTTCGTTGCCCGATGGAACTGTCGACCTACTTCCGTATCAACGAGAAGAACACCGGTCAGTTCGAGCGCACGCTGATTATCGCCGAAGACAATGCCTACGTGTCGTATCTCGAAGGCTGCACGGCGCCGCAGCGCGACGAAAACCAGTTGCATGCTGCCGTTGTCGAACTGATCGCGCTGGATGACGCCGAGATCAAGTACTCGACGGTCCAGAACTGGTATCCGGGCGACAAGGACGGCAAGGGCGGCATCTACAACTTCGTCACCAAGCGTGGCGATTGCCGCGGCAAGAACTCCAAGATCTCCTGGACCCAGGTGGAAACCGGTTCGGCGATCACCTGGAAGTACCCGTCCTGCATTCTGCGCGGCGACGGTTCGCGCGGCGAGTTCTACTCGATCGCCGTCTCGAACGGTCACCAGCAGATCGACTCGGGCACCAAGATGATCCACCTCGGCAAGAATACGTCGAGCCGCATCGTCTCCAAGGGCATCGCTGCCGGCGTTTCGGAAAACACCTATCGCGGCCAGGTTTCGGCCCACCGCAAGGCTGAGAACGCCCGCAACTTCACCCAGTGCGATTCGCTGCTGATCGGCGACAAGTGCGGCGCGCATACTGTGCCCTACATCGAGGCGAAGAACTCGACGGCACAGTTCGAGCACGAAGCGACGACCTCGAAGATCTCCGAGGACCAGCTGTTCTACTGCCTGCAGCGCGGCATCCCGACCGAGGCGGCGATCGCGCTGATCGTCAACGGCTTCGTCAAGGAAGTCATCCAGGAGCTGCCGATGGAATTTGCCGTCGAAGCGCAGAAGCTGATTGGCATCTCGCTCGAAGGCTCGGTTGGCTAAGGCTGCGACACCATAATTGAATGGCGCGCATTGCCTTGCGCGCAAACAGACGTTCGTTTCCCAAGAGGACGATAGAAATGCTTGAAATCAAGAACCTGCACGCCCGTATCGCCGAAGACGGCACCGAAATCATCCGTGGCCTGAACCTGACCGTGAAGGCCGGCGAAGTCGCCGCCATCATGGGCCCGAACGGCTCCGGCAAGTCGACGCTGTCCTACATCCTGTCGGGTCGCGAAGACTATGAAGTGACTGAAGGCGAGATCCTTTACAACGGCGAGAACATCCTTGAGCTGGAAGCTTCCGAGCGCGCCGCCAAGGGCATCTTCCTCGCTTTCCAGTACCCGGTCGAAATTCCGGGCGTTGCCACCATGCAGTTCCTCAAGGTGGCGATGAACGAGCAGCGCAAGTACCGCGGCGAAGACGAGCTGACGACGCCGGAATTCATGCGCCGCGTCAAGGAAGCCGCAGCCGAGCTGAAGATCGCTCCGGAAATGCTGCGTCGCCCGCTCAACGTCGGCTTCTCCGGCGGTGAGAAGAAGCGCGCCGAAATCCTGCAGATGGCGCTGCTCGAGCCCAAGCTGTGCGTGCTCGACGAAACCGATTCCGGTCTCGACATCGACGCCCTGAAGATCGTTGCCGACGGCGTCAACGCATTGCGTTCGCCCGACCGCGCCGTGATCGTCATCACTCACTACCAGCGCCTGCTCGACTATATCGTACCGGACACTGTCCACGTCCTCTACAAGGGCCAGGTCATCAAGTCGGGCGACAAGACGCTTGCACACGAACTCGAAGCCAACGGCTACGCTGACATCATCGAAGCTGCAGCCTAGGGCCTGTTGAAGGAGTGTTCGAATGAATATGCAACAGGCAATCAAGATGACGGCGGCGGAAACGGCGCTCGTCGATGCCTATACGGCACAGATCGGCGATCTGCCCGGCGACGGCGCAGTGCTTTCGGTTCGTGACACCTTGGTGCACGAACTGAAGACGGCTGGCCTTCCGACCCGCCGTGTCGAATCCTGGCACTACACGGACCTTCGCACGCTGCTTCGCGCCGTGCCGGCTGCCGACCCCTCGGCTTTCGCCGAGCGCGTCGAGGCTCTCGTTTCGGGCGCCACCGTGTTTTCTGTGCGCAACGGCCATGCCGATTTCAAGGGCAATGCGCCTGAAGGCGTGACGATCCGCTCCTACACGGACAGCCTGCTCGACGGCTCTGCTGCGGCCGGCCTTGCCGTACTCGGCTCGGACGACGCCATCGGCCGCATCAATGGCGGCCTCGTGCGTGGCGGACTGGAACTTTCGATCGCGGATGGAACCGAACTCGAAGACCCGCTGGAAATCCAGCTGGTGCAGAGCCTTGGCCAGGCGCATACGCGCTTCCCGGTCTCCTTCGGTGCAAACACCAAGGCGACCGTGATCGAGCGCCACCTGTCGACCAATGCCGCGGAGAGCCTGATCTCGTCGGTCAGCGACATCACCGTTGGCGAAGGTGCCGACATCACCTGGATCATCCTGCAGCAGCAGGGTGCGGCCGATACCCATCTCGGCCAGATCCGCTTCGATCTCGCTGCCGATGCCAAGCTGCACCTGTTCATCATCAATGCGGGCGGCAAGCTGGTTCGCCAGGAGATCCACGGCAAGACGAGCGGCGAGGGCGCCGACTTCAAGCTGCGCGGCATCAACCTGCTCGGCGGCGAAAGCCACACGGACGTGACCTTCACGCTCGGTCACAACGTGCCGCACACTACGTCGACTGAAGTCATCCGCAACGTCGTTTTCGACCGCGCCAAGGGCGTGTTCCAGGGCAAGATCCTGGTGGCCAAGGATGCGCAGAAGACCGACGCGAAGATGGCGTGCAACACGCTCTTGCTTTCGGACGATGCCGACCTGTCGGCCAAGCCCGAGCTTGAGATCTTCGCAGACGACGTTCAGTGCGGCCACGGCGCCACCGTTGCCGATATCGACCACACGCAGCTCTTCTACCTGATGGCGCGCGGCATCCCGGAAAACAAGGCACGGGCCATGCTCGTCAACGCCTTCGTCGCCGAGATCGTCGAAGAACTTGACGACGAACCGCTGGTCGAAGCGCTGGAAAGCGTGATCTCGACCTGGCTCGACAAGCACGCCTGATCGGCGCGTCTGATTGGATTGTATGACATGGAACACACTGTGCCGGTGCCCGCCTACGACGTCGAAGCGATCCGCAGGGATTTTCCCATCCTGTCGCGGACCGTCTATGGCAAGCCGCTTGTCTACCTCGACAACGGCGCATCGGCGCAGAAGCCGCAGGTCGTCATCGACGCAGTGAGCCATGCCTACGCCAACGAATACGCCAACGTGCATCGCGGCCTGCATTTTCTCTCGAATGCCGCCACCGAGGCCTATGAAGCGTCGCGCGAAAAGGTGCGCCGCTTCCTGAATGCGCCATCGGCCGACAACATCATCTTCACCAAATCCTCGACCGAGGCGATCAACACGGTCGCCTATGGCTACGGCATGCCGAAGCTCGGTGAGGGTGATGAGATCGTGCTGTCGATCATGGAGCACCACTCCAACATCGTGCCATGGCATTTCATCAGGGAACGCCAGGGCGCAAAGCTGGTCTGGGCGCCGATCGACGATGACGGCGCGTTCCACATCGAAGATTTCGTCAAGTGCCTGACCGAGCGTACCAAGCTCATCGCCATCACCCATATGTCGAATGCTCTGGGCACAGTGGTCCCGGTCAAGGAGATCTGCCGCATCGCCCGCGAGCGCGGCATTCCCGTCCTGGTCGACGGCAGCCAGGGCGCCGTACACATGCCTGTCGACGTCCAGGATATCGATTGCGACTGGTACGTGATGACCGGTCACAAGCTCTACGGGCCCTCCGGCATCGGCGTGCTGTACGGCAAGATGGACCGGCTGAAGGAAATGCGCCCGTTCATGGGCGGCGGCGAAATGATCGAGGAAGTGACGGAAGACCGCATTACCTACAACGATCCGCCGCACCGTTTCGAGGCGGGCACGCCGCCGATCGTCCAGGCGATCGGCCTTGGCTATGCCCTCGACTACATGGAAAAGATCGGCCGGGCAGCGATCACAAGGCATGAAGCCGACCTGACCGCCTATGCGCGCGAGCGCCTGTCGCGGATCAATTCGCTGAAGGTATTCGGCGATACGCCCGACAAGGGCAGCATCTTCTCCTTCGAGATTGCTGGCGTTCACGCCCATGATATCTCGACGGTGATCGACCGCGCCGGAGTGGCCGTGCGTGCCGGCACGCATTGTGCGCAGCCGCTCTTGAAACGCTTCGGCGTCACCTCCACATGCCGCGCATCCTTCGGGCTCTATAATACACGCGCCGAAGTGGATGCCCTGGCCGACGCGCTGGAGCATGCCCGCAAGTTCTTCGCCTGAGCGAATTCAAAATATGGTTTGGAAACTCTGCGCAAGCATCTGAACCGAAACAGAAAGTCTAGGAGGCCGACATGAGCCTGGATGCAACGGAAGACAAGATCGACGTGCGCGAGGGCATCGTGCATTCGGCCATCCCGGCCGAAGAGCTGGCGCGCCTGAGCGACGACATCATCAGTGCCCTGAAGACGGTCTACGACCCGGAAATCCCGGCTGACATCTTCGAACTCGGCCTGATCTACAAAATCGACATCGAAGACGACCGCATGGTCAAGATCGACATGACGCTGACGGCTCCGGGTTGCCCCGTTGCCGGCGAGATGCCGGGCTGGGTTGAAAATGCCGTCGGCGCCGTCGAAGGCGTGTCGGGCGTCGAGGTCGCGATGACCTTCGATCCGCCGTGGACACCGGACCGCATGTCGGAAGAGGCACAGGTGGCGATCGGCTGGTACTGACCGGCCGGTGCCATATTGATCCGTTAAGCTACGGGCACTACATTTGATTCTGGAAGGCGCCGGGCCTTAACCCCGGTGGCGACAAGGAGAAGAGCCGATGGGCTTTGCCGTGATGAGCTTGACCGAGGCGGCCGCCGGGCGCGTTCGGGCGATTGTGGAAAATGCCGGTGAAGATGCCCTGGGCATTCGTGTCGGCATCAAGAAGGGCGGCTGCGCCGGCATGGAATATGCGGTGGATCTCGTCAAGGAACCCAATCCGAAGGACGATCTGATCGAGCGCGATGGCGCCAAGGTCTGGGTCGCGCCGGAGGCGGTACTTTACCTGCTCGGCACGCAGATGGATTTCGAGGTGACCACGCTTCGCTCTGGCTTCACCTTCAACAACCCCAACCAGACGTCGGCCTGCGGGTGTGGCGAATCGGTCGAGCTGAAGCCGGCCGATCTGGCAGCGCTTGCGGCAAGCGGCGAGGCCGTGGTGCGGGCGAACTGATACCAGCAATAGCGTCATCGAGAGTGCAGGCCCGGGTTTTCGCCGGGCCTTTTTTCTGCTGATATGCGGCGGCGTGGCTGGGGGAGACGGAGCGTGACGACGTTCGGCGAGGAGCTTGTCTTCAAAGCGCTCTATGAGACTTTCCCCGATCCGGTGATCATCCTCGACGCCGGGCGGGTCATCCGCTCCGCCAACCCGGCCGCACTTGCCAAGTTCGGCTATCCTGTCGATGCCTTCATCGGCCAACCGGCGCGCCTCATCTACGCCGACGACCAAGAATATGCGCGCCGCCTGCACAATCGCGCAGCCGGGGTCGACGAGCGGATCGCCCGGACCTCGACCTACAGCTACATCCGGCGCGACGGATCGACCTTCTCCGGGCATTTGCGCACGACGCCGCTGATCGATGCAGATGGCAAGGAACTGGCGCTGATCGGCATCATTCGCGACGTGTCCGACCTTGCCAGGGCAGTGCAGGAAAAACAGCAGGCATCCGACATGCTCGATGCTGCGCTCGATGCCATGCCCGAAGGGTTCGCGATCTTCGATGCGCAGGAGCGGCTTCTGGTCTATAACCGCGCCTATGTGACGATCTGTGGCCCGGCGGGCCCGCTCATTCGCCCCGGCATCACCGCCGAAGAGATCCTTCAGATTGCGCAAGAGAACAGCCACTATCCCGACGCCTTGCCGGATAGTCCGGACTGGCCGGCCTGGATGGCGCACCGCATGCAGGACTTCCGCCAACCGGACAACCGCGCCAAGATCTATCGGTACGCCGACGACCGGTGGCTGCGGGTCGAGAATATCAAGACCAAGGACGGCAACACGGTCGTCCTTCGCGTCGACGTCACCGAATTGAAGCGGGCGGAACTCGCGCTCGAGCGTCAGCGGCAGGAGTTGCAGCACAAGAACGAAGCGCTCGATCAGTTCACGGCAACGGTTTCCCATGACCTGAAGGCGCCGCTGCGCCACATTTCGATGTTCTCGGAGATGATCGAGGACGAGCTTGCGGCTGGCAACCAGGAAGAAGTCGCGGCGAGCGCCCGGCATTTGCGCGAAAGCGCCAGGCGCATGACCCGCGTGATCGACAGCCTGCTCGACTATGCCCAGATCGCCTACCAGATCACCGCGTGGTCGGAGGTCGACCTTGATGATATCGTTGCCGACACGCTCGGCGTCCTCGGCAGCCACGCCCGCGAAGCGGATGTGACGTTCGAGATCGCTCCCTTGCCGAAGGTGCACGGCGACCCGGAACTCTTGCGCCGATTGGTGCAGAACCTTGTCGGAAACGCCATCAAGTATCGTCATCCGCATCGCCGGCCCATCGTGCGCGTCAGTGGGCGCGCGGCCGGCCAGCATGTCGAACTTGTGGTCGAGGACAATGGTATCGGCATCGACCCGCGATTCGCGCTGCGCATCTTCGAAGTGTTCCAGCGGCTGCATCAGGACGAGAGCATCTATGGGGGCACCGGCATCGGCCTTGCGCTCGCAAAACGGATCGTGGAAAGCCACAATGGATCGATCCGTCTTGACACGGGCTTTACCGAGGGCGCACGATTTGTGGTGACCCTTCCGAAACGCATGCGGAAGACGAGATAAGGCGAGCGGCTTGGCCAAGTCACCGAAGCGATTGCTTGTGGTGGAAGACGACGTGCACGACGCGCGTTTCGTCACGCGCGCGCTATCGCAGACAGACGATACACTCGATGTCGTTCATGTCATCCATGCCGACGAGGCGGTGCTGCGCATGCAGCGTGAGCACTTCGACTATGTGCTTCTCGATATCAAGATGCCCGGGATCGACGGAATGGAGCTGTTGAGGCGCATACGCTCCAATGAGGGTACAGCGGTGGTGCCGGTCATCGTTCTGACCTCGTCGACCAATCCGAGCGACGTCGTCAGGTCTTACAAGGCCGGGGCGAACGCCTATGCGGCCAAGCCGTCATCGCTTTCGGGCTACCGGCAGTTCGCCGAAGCCTTCGTTCGCTTCTGGATCGACAACACGTTGCCGCCCGGCGGTGCGATGCTTCACCAGTAGAGTGAAAACGGGGCGCGCCATCGTGGCGCGCCCCGCTGTTTTCAGGCCTATTCGGCTGCTTCCGCGTAGCTTTCCAGCGGCGGGCAGGTGCAGACGAGATTGCGGTCACCGAAGACATTGTCGACGCGGTTGACCGGCGACCAGTACTTGTCGACCCGGAAGGCGCCCGGCGGGTAGCAGGCCTGTTCGCGCGAATAGGGGCGATCCCAATCGCCGACCAGGTCTTCGACCGTGTGCGGAGCGTTCTTCAGCGGATTGTTCAGCTTGTCCATCCGGCCTTCCTCGATGGCGCGGGCTTCCTCGCGGATTGCCAGCATCGCCTCGCAGAAGCGGTCGATCTCAGCCTTGGTTTCCGATTCCGTCGGCTCGATCATCAGCGTGCCGGCAACCGGCCAGCTCATGGTCGGAGCGTGGAAACCGCAGTCGATCAGGCGCTTGGCAACGTCGTCGACGGTCACGCCGGCGCTTTCGACCAGCGGACGGGTGTCGATGATGCACTCATGCGCGACGCGGCCCTTGGACGACTTGTAGAGCACCTCATAGGCGCCCTTGAGCCGGGCAGCGATGTAGTTGGCGTTGAGGATCGCCACCTTGGTCGCCTGCGTCAGGCCTTCACCGCCCATCATCAGGCAGTAGCTCCAGGAGATCGGCAGGATCGAGGCCGAGCCGAAGGGCGCCGCCGAAACCGCGCCGTCATTGCCGTCCGTTTCCGGGTGGCCGGGCAGGTAGGGTGCCAGATGCGCCTTGACGCCGATCGGGCCCATGCCGGGACCGCCGCCGCCATGCGGAATGCAGAAGGTCTTGTGCAGGTTGAGGTGGCTGACGTCGGAGCCGATGTCGCCGGGACGGGCAAGGCCGACCATGGCGTTCATGTTGGCGCCGTCCATATAGACCTGGCCGCCGTGCTTGTGCACGATCTCGCAGACCTCACGCACATTTTCCTCGAACACGCCGTGCGTCGAGGGATAGGTGATCATGCAGCACGAGAGGTTTTCCGCGTACTGCTCGGCTTTCGCACGGAAATCGTCCATGTCGATGTCGCCGTTGTCGCTCACCTTGATGACGACGACCTTCATGCCGGCCATCTGCGCGGAGGCAGGATTGGTACCGTGGGCCGAGGTCGGGATCAGGCAGACGTCACGGTGTTCGTTGCCCTGCGCCAGATGGTAGGCGCGGATCGTCAGGAGACCGGCGTACTCGCCTTGCGCACCGGAGTTCGGCTGCATCGAGATCGCGTCATAGCCGGTAACGGCGCAGAGCTTCTCCGACAGGTCCTCGATCATGTGCTGGTAGCCGGCTGCCTGATCCTTCGGAACGAAGGGATGGATTTCGGCAAATTCCGGCCAGGTGATCGGCAGCATCTCGGCGGTCGCGTTGAGCTTCATCGTGCAGGAGCCGAGCGGGATCATCGCGCGGTCGAGCGCGAGGTCGCGGTCGGAAAGACGACGGATGTACCGTGTCATTTCGCTTTCGGCGCGGTTCATGTGGAAGATCGGGTGCGTCAGGTACTCGCTGGTGCGCAGCAGCGGCTGCGGCAGGCGGTAGCCCGGCTCGAACTCTTCCACCTTGAAGTCGCCGCCGAAGGCGCGCCAGACGGCTTCGAGCGTGACGGGGCGCGAACGCTCGTCGAGGCTGATGCCGATCCTGGTTTCGCCGATCTTGCGCAGGTTCACTTCCTCGGCGACGGCAGTCTTGAGGATGATGCCCTGCAGCTTGCCGACATCGACGGTGATCGTGTCGAAGAACACGTCGGGCTCGACGGTGTAGCCGAGCTTTTCAAGGCCCATGGCCAGACGAACGGTCTTCTGGTGAACGCTCTGGGCGATCGCCTTGATACCCTTCGGTCCATGGAAAACGGCGTACATCGATGCCATGACGGCGAGCAGAACCTGCGCGGTGCAGATGTTCGACGTCGCCTTTTCGCGGCGGATATGCTGTTCGCGGGTCTGCAGCGACAGGCGATAGGCGCGGTTGCCGCGCGCATCGACCGAGACGCCGACGAGACGACCCGGCATCGAACGCTTATGTGCGTCCTTGACGGCCATGTAGGCGGCGTGCGGGCCACCGTAGCCGACAGGAACGCCGAAGCGCTGGGTGCAGCCGATGGCGATATCCGCACCCATCTCGCCGGGCGATTTCAGGAGTGCCAGCGCCAGCGGATCGGCAGCGACCGTTGCGATCGCGCCGGTCTGGTGCAGGCGGGCGATCAGGCCGGTGAAATCATGCACATGGCCGTAGGTGCCCGGATACTGGAAGATGGCGCCGAAAACGTCGACCGGATCGAGATCGGTGAACGGATTGCCGATGACGATCTGCCAGCCGAGCGGCTCGGCGCGGGTCTTCAAAAGCGCGATCGTCTGCGGGTGGCAGCTCTCGTCGACGAAGAAGGCCTTGGCCTTCGATTTCGACACGCGTTCGGCCATCGCCATGGCTTCGGCGGCAGCGGTTGCTTCGTCGAGCAGCGAGGCATTGGCGACGTCGAGGCCGGTCAGGTCGCAGACCATGGTCTGATAATTGAGCAGCGCTTCGAGGCGACCCTGGCTGATTTCCGGCTGGTAGGGCGTGTAGGCCGTGTACCAGGCGGGGTTTTCCAGGATGTTGCGCTGGATCACCGGCGGCGTGATCGTGCCGTAGTAGCCCTGGCCGATCAGCGACACGAGCTTCTGGTTGCGGTTCGCCGTTTCGCGCATCTTGTCGAGCGCTTCGCGCTCGGTCATCGGCGCGCCCCAGGCGAGCGGCGTCTTCTGACGGATCGACGGCGGCACGGTATCGTCGATGAGAGCGTCGAGCGACGGATAACCGACGACCTTCAGCATCTCATCCATTTCCGCCGGCGACGGGCCGATATGACGCCGATTGGCGAAGTCATACGGCTTGTAGTCGGTAAAGGTGAAGTCCTTGGGCATGCTCATCAGGCGACGAGCTCCTTGTAGGCCGCTTCGTCGAGAAGGGCGTCGGCTGCGTTCGGATCGGCGAGTTTCAGCTTGAAGAACCAGGCAGCGCCCTGCGGGTCGCTGTTGACCAGCGACGGGTCGTCGACGATCGCCTGGTTGACTTCGACGATTTCGCCATCAAGTGGACAATAGACGTCGGAAGCTGCCTTGACGGATTCCACGGTTGCAGCCGTGTCGCCCTTGGCGAAGGTGGAGCCCGTTTCCGGCAGTTCCACAAAGACGAGATCGCCGAGCTGGCCGGCCGCATGTTCGGTGATGCCGACCGTTGCGACGCCTGCTTCGACCTTCAGCCACTCGTGTTCGTCGGTGAACTTCAACATTTGCGCTCTCTCCTGATCAGCGTTTGTAGGTTTGTTTGACAAAGGGCAGGGCGGCGACGGCGACCGGCAGATACTTGCCGCGCACCTCCGCATAGACGGTCGTCCCGTTGTCCGTATGGGTGGTGTCGACATAGCCCATGGCGACAGGGCCATCGACCGTGGGGCCGAAGCCGCCCGAAGTGACCTTGCCGACGAGGGTCTTGCCCTCGGTGTCGGCAAACAGGTTGGCACCGCCGCGCACGGGCGCGCGGCCTTCCGGCTTCAGGCCGACACGGCGGCGCGTGGCACCGTCTGCGAACTGGCCGAGAATGCGGTCAGCACCGGGGAAGCCGCCTTCGCGCGCGCCGCCGGCGCGCCGCGCCTTCTGCATCGCCCATTCGATGGCGCCTTCGACCGGGGTGGTCGTGGTGTCGATATCGTTGCCATAGAGACAAAGACCGGCTTCGAGACGCAGCGAATCGCGCGCGCCAAGGCCGATCGGCTTGACATCGGGATGTTCCAGCAGCCGCTGGGTCACATCAGCCGCGGATGCCGTCGGAATGGAAATCTCGAAACCGTCTTCACCGGTGTATCCGGAGCGCGAAATGATGCAGGTGACGTCGTGCAGGTCGGCTTCCGCGACGTCCATGAAGCGCATGGCCGAGACGTCGGCCCACAATTCGCCGAGCACGGCTTCGGCACGCGGACCCTGCAGCGCGATCAGCGCCCGGTCCTCGAGCATCGTCACTTCGCAGGTATCCGACAAGCCCTTCTGCAGATGCTCGAAATCGGCATCCTTGCAGGCGGCGTTGACCACGAGGAACATATGGTCACCACGGTTTGCGATCATCAGGTCGTCAAGAATGCCGCCTTCAGCATTGGTGAAGATCGCATAGCGCTGGCGGCCTTCGCCAAGGCCGAGCACGTCCACCGGCACCAGCTTTTCCAGCGCAAGGGCCGCGTCCTCGATCTTGCCGGACTTCGGACGAACGATGACCTGGCCCATGTGCGAAACGTCGAACAGGCCTGCCGCGGTGCGCGTATGCAGGTGCTCCTTCATCACGCCATCGGGATATTGCACCGGCATTTCGTAGCCGGCAAAGGGCACCATGCGGGCACCCAGCGACAGGTGCAGCGCGCGCAACGGCGTGTGTTTCAAATGGGAAATGTCTTCCAACTCCGGCCTCCAGGTCTGGCGCGCACGCGCGCCGGCTCACACTTCCGGCGTCAGACGCCGTCAAATTCGAGCCCCCTCTGTCCCTTTGCCTGAGATTGTTATCCCTTCGGCGAGCGCTTAAGCGCTTCTCTCCAGAGTCCTACCGGCACCTTGCTGGTCCTTTGGCCTGAGAGTTTCCGGGGCGGTTGCTCCTTCGGCACCGGAGCGAACCGGTTTCTCCCAACAAGATCGCCTCCAAATAACGGCGAACCCGTGACCTTGGCAAGGGGGCGGTGTCGCGGTCAAACACATTTTTGTCGCAGCGTTTTTCGGTCGCGGCAAAGGCGTGCGGCAATTCTGCCTTTGCATTCTTTTCCGCTTGAGGATAACTCACAACAGATACCGGGGACGATGATGACTGGGTTTATAAGACATTTGCCGATTGCCGTGCGCGTTGTCGCCGCTTTCGCGCTTGTTTTCCTGTCGTTCGCGCATAAGCCGGCGATGGCCAAGAGCCTGTCGCCCGCGGAGATCGCAGCCTACCAACTTCCCGATGGAACGATCGCCGATATCTGCTTCGGCATGGACGGTATCGACCACGATAGCGGCAAGTCGCAATCGATGGCGCCGGTCTGCGAGGCTTGCCGTCTCGCCGCTGCCGCGCTTCTACCGACACCTCCGCAGCAAAGCGGTCGTGCCGATGGGAGCAGCTGGCTTGCCAATCTGCTGCAGACCTACGATCACGCCGCCATCAGGCAAGCCCGCTTGCTGCCGCCGGCGCGCGGACCTCCTCGTCAGTCGTAACGTTTCCGCACGCATTCCCTTTCAGTGCGCCGCAATGGCGGCATCGACCACGGCGTGACGACGCTTCAAGCGGCCCGTGGTCAGGAGATTACGAGATGAACACGACCAGACTGACAATGCTTACCCTCGGCCTTACGCTTGCGACGGCCGGCATCGCCCAGGCGCATGCGACATTCGAAAGCGACAGCGCCCAATCGGAAAAGAGCTTCAAGGCGGTGCTGCAGGTTCCGCACGGCTGCGACGGCAAGGCGACGACGGAGGTGCAGATGAAGCTGCCGGAAGGCTTCGTTTTCGCACAGCCGCAGCCCAAGCCCGGCTGGGAGATCGAGATCATCAAGGGCGATTACCAGAAGACCTACGACAATCACGGAAAGAAAGTCTCGTCAGGCCCCGTCGAGATCCGCTGGAAAGGCGGAAACCTGCCCGACGAGTACTACGACACCTTCGTCGTCAAGGGAAAGATCTCCGGCTTCGACAAGGAAACCGTCCTTGCCTTCCCGACCGTCCAACTTTGCGGCACGGAGGGCAAGGTGCTGTGGGACGAAGTGGCAGCCGAAGGGCAGAGCGCCCATGACCTGAAGAGCCCGGCACCAACGGTGACCGTGACGCTCGCCGCCGGTGGCGACGAGCATGCAGGCCATATGGCAGCGCCCGGACCGGTCATGCTGGGCGATCTCGAAATTTCCGGCGGTGCGGCCAAGGCGATGCTGCCCGGCGCAAAGGTCGGTGGCGGCTTCCTGACGATCAAGAATGGCGGCAGCGCCGACGATCGCCTCGTCGCCGTCGAGAGCCCGGTTGCCGGTCGGGTCGAAATTCACGAGATGGCGATGGCAAACGGCGTCATGAAGATGCGCAAGCTCGATGACGGCGTCGTCATCCCGGCCGGCGAGACCGTCGAGCTCAAGTCCGGCGGCCTGCACCTGATGTTCATGCAGGTGTCGAAGCCATTTGCGGAGGGCGAAACGGTGCCGGTGACGCTCACCTTCGAGAGGGCCGGCAAGGTCGATGCCACGCTTGCCGTGGGAACGGCAGGCGGCGCTGCCGCAGCGACCGGCGGTCACTCGCACCACTAAAGACCTGGAGGAACGGGCGGCGGCGCTTCAGGCAGCGGCGCCGTTCTCATCGTCGTGGCCGGCTGGGTCATCCTGCCGGCTCTCGCCTTCGGGATCCTGCGCGACCTCGTCTTCATCGTCGCGCATGTATTCGAGATAACGCCGCAGGGTTTCCGCCTCGGTCTGTTGCGGCAACCGCCCGTCGGCGCTCATCAGCATCAATGACAGGGGCAGGGCGCCCTTCATCTTCGGGATGGAAGCAGGCGTGATCGCCGGCTCGTTGACGCGTCGGCCCGAAAGCAGGGTGATCGCCTCGTCGGCCGGACCATCTCCAGACACACGCGCCTTCGGCTTGACGGCTTCCGCCGCGTAAGCCGCTGTGGTCGCGGATACCGTAACGACCTGTACCACCGGGTTTCCCTGCCTTTCCTGCTATCAATCTTTCCTTTTTGCGCTGTTTCGCTTGAAGCCAGGTGAAAATTGGCAGTCGTCTTTTAGTCAAATCCTAAAGATTGTCTTCGCCGGGCGTGGCGCACCAGCGACATCCGGCAGCCGAGGAAGGTTGCGCCGCAACCATCGCATATACTTGCGATACACCTAAAATACGCACACACTCGTGCATTGCCGCAGGCGCAGCCAGATAGAATCGAGGAGCAATGCGATGACGGATCGGACCGCATTAGAAGAAGCCGTGCGCTCGCTCTATGCAGCGCGCGATGCCAACGACCTCGAGGGCATGTTGGCCTGCCTGCACGCGACCTTCAGTTTTCGTATCGTCGGCAGCGGACGTCTTGATCCAATGACCCAGAAGGTCAGCGATCCGCAATCCGTGCGCTCGGCATTTCGCAGCCTGGTCGATGCCTGGGACTTGAGCCAGATGAAGACTGTCCAGCTCGATGTGGTGGACGATACGGCCTATGCCCACCGGGTCGGGGCCATTCGCTTCATTCCCACCGGCACATGGTTCGATACGGAAATCATGGACAGGTTCCGCTTCCGAGACGACCGCATGATTGACCTGACCGAATTCGTCGACACGCTGCTCGTTGCAGAAACCGTCGGTCTTGTTCCGAAGCCAGCGGCGGCAGCCGATTAAGCTTCGTCGATCCGCGACAGGATCAACCTTTGAATGTCTGGATCCTGGCTGCGGATGGCCGCCATCAGGGCGCTCAACCGGCCACGAAGACCGTGAACCTGATCGAGCAGCTGCATCGCGACGTCGATCCCGTCATCGTTGACGCCCATCGGCCCGGTCAGGTCCTGGATCAGACGGGCGCGGGCGAGATCGTCTTCCTCGAAGATCCAGCCGCTGTCCGCATGGCGCGGCACCAGCCAATGCTGCTCGACCCAGACCTTCAGAACGGTAACCTCGATCTCGAGGTGTTCGCAAAACTCGCTGTCGTTCATGCGTTGCCTCCCAGGTTCTTGCGCGGGTCCTCCGCCTTTCCGGCCGCCCAGCCCTCGACGAAGGCGGCCAGCGCCGGATCGGCCTGTTGCGCAAGGGTAATCTTAAGCGTCACATAGGCGTCACCGTGGCCGCCGCCCGGCTTACGTAGCCCCTTGCCCTTGAGCCGCAGCACCTTGCCGGTGTTGGAGTTCGGCGGGATGGTGACGTTGACGGCGCCATCCATGGTCGGCACGCGGATCTTGCCGCCGAGCACGGCCTCGCTGAGCGAGATCGGGATGTCATAACGCACGTCCTCGCCGTCGATTTGAAACAGCGGGTGAGGGCGGACGCGGATGTCGATCAGCGCGTCGCCGGCCGGCGCACCGTTGAACCCGGGCTCGCCCTTGCCGCGCAGACGCAGCGTCTGGCCGTCGCGCGTGCCCGGCGGGATCGTCAGATCAAGGGCGGGCCCGCCGCCCGGCAGGCTGATCTGCTTCTTGGCGCCGTTGACCGCCTCGAGCAGATCGATCTCCATCGAAAAATGTAAATCCTGCCCGCGCATGGATTGCTGGCCCCGGCCGCGACGAGAAAAGAAGCTTGAGAAGATATCGTCCTTGTCCCCGAAATCCTGAAACCCGTGGGCGCTTTCGTAACGCCCGGCCGTGCCGCCGGCGCCGGCATAGTCGCGATAGAAGTTTCGCGGCGCGGTTTCCGCTCCGGTCTCGTCGATCTCGCCACGATCGAACTTGCCGCGTTTGTCCTCGTCGCTCAGCAGCGCATAGGCCGCCGATACAGCCTTGAAGCGCTCCTCGGCTCCCTTGTCTCCGGGATTGAGATCGGGATGAAGCTTCTTGGCGAGCTTGCGATAGGCGCTCTGAATGTCTTTCTGCGTGGCGTCCCGGCTGACACCAAGGGTTTCATAAGGACTGCTCGGCATGCGGACTCCCTCGGACTGAAGCGATCGGCAGCGGACTGGGCTGTGTGGCGCAACGCACATCCAAACCCAGTTGGTTCATCGATCGGCTGCCTACAAGCATAGGGCACCCGTGCGGAAACGACAGTCAGAAAACGAACGGAGACCCGCTTCTACTCTCATTTCGCGAGCAAGCGGCCTGTGTTACAATTCCGGCATCGGAACCATCCGAGACAGACTGCGTTGCCAACAGGTGGTTTTCAACGGAGGTCGACATGTCAGTACGCCTGCAGCTTGCCATCATGGTTGGACTGATGATCAACGCCGTGCTCTTCGGCATTGGCGCGGTGATCGTGCTCTCCATCCCGGTGCTGGCCGACAATGCCAAATACGCTCTGCCTGTCGTGGTCGTGCTGTGTTTCATCCTCACGCCCTTCATCGCCTGGGTGATGGCCCCACGGCTCAGACTGCGTTACTGGCGGGACCGTGAGCAGGCGACAAAACACCTGTCGACGTGAGATTTCGTGAGCTCTCCTGTTTGAGGGAAACCTAATTCGAGAGATAGAGGCTTTGCACCTTGTCGTGGTTGCCCACCCTCAGCAAATGCTGTGGCACCGTGACGCGCCCGGAAATGGCCAAGCAGCACGCGCAGGCGTTGAAAACATCAACGGCAAGCACAAATTAGCTTTAAACAATCAACGCCCTTGATCGATTCCCTATCGGGCATCATAGAATTGTGGGTCAACGCGTCACGCGTCGCTTCGGCGGCCGCTTGACCGAATGTAAGAAACGACGCTGAAGGAGCAAAAGCCTATGAAAACCGCGATGTTGCTAATCGTTCTCTCCACGCTGGCTGCCTGTGCTCAGACCACCGGTGGCGGCTATGGTGTGAACTACGTGAGCGGCGACGGCGACTATTACCAGGGTATCGTCTCACCGAAATAATCCGCCGAAGACAAGCGGAAATCACACCTTATCGCGGCATTTTCCCAAAGCGGCTTCGGTTGCACGGTTGCGATCTCCCACGCACCGATCAATCGAGGCAGGAGCGCCCTATACGGTGACATGAATACTCCGAACAGCATTCGCCTGAAGTGCTTTCGGTGCGGGTAGGGGCGGTTGCCAGTCAACGAGGCAACCGCCGAACATGCTTTCCCGGCCTCAAGGCGTTCAAACTTACGCCAGCACTCGAACTCGGGGCTCCCTGTCCCAATATCTGCTGGCAGCGGCCTTGGCGAAATATGTGTCGAGCCCGACAACGCCTGCATCAGGAACCACACCCGCCTTTTCGAGAAGCGGCGTTGCAGCCTCGTTCGAGCCAATTGCCTTCAAATGCCCGAATGCATCCATCACCCATTGAATGGCGACGGCCTGTTTGGCGAGATCCTCGACGGCGGCATTCGAGAGGACCACGGCAACAGCGTCAAAGAGCTGCGACGGCGACCCGGCCAGTTGCCCGTCGACTTTCATGACTTTGCCGTCGGATAATTTGGCTCCACCTATTCTGGGTGAAACAAGGAACGGGCTACCACCCGCTTTTTCAATTTCCGCCAGGAGGCCCTTCAGTTCTGCGGCATCTGTCCCATCCGCGATCAGGACGCCGACCTTACGGCCGGTCAAGACCGCCTTCATGTTTGTGTGAATACTCAACGCTGGCGACGGCTGCATTGACACGGGCTCTCGAGCGGCCGGCTTCTTGTCAGGCAGCGCAATAGCAAGGCCTTCGGCCACACGCTTGGCAAGATCATCGTCGACATTGCGCAGGTTCGCGATCATGCGTGCCGGCACTTGTGCAAGCTGCACCTTAGACAACTCGAAGACGAACGAGGAGGCGATATGCGCCTGCTCTGCCGGCTGTTGAGATAGCCAGAACAAACGTGCGTGACTGTAATGGTCGGCAAAGAGTTCGGCGCGTACACGTAACTTGTCGCCCTCTTCCTCATGCTCGGGACGGCCGGTCGACGTCGTGAAACCCGTCATAGGACATTCGCGCGGGCCGCCGTCTTCGCCGTGGTCAGCGAGGCTGTTGGGCTCATAGTTGGCGCGCCCCCTCGGGACATTCATCTGCATCTGCCCGTCGCGCTGAAAATTCATGACAGGACATATGGGAGCATTGATCGGGATCTGATGGAAGTTCGCCGTGCCCAACCGCGATTTCTGTGTGTCGAGATAACTGAACAACCGGCCCTGAAGCAGGGGATCGTTGGAAAAATCCACCCCCGGCACGATGTTGGCAGGACAGAAAGCGACCTGCTCGGTTTCCGCAAAGAAATTGTCAGGATTCCGATCCAAGACCATTCGGCCGACGATCCGCACCGGGATGACCTCTTCTGGAATGAGCTTTGTAGCATCCAGCACGTCATAAGGCTGGGCGTCGGCGAAGGCCTGATCGAACAACTGCAACCCGAGTTCCCATTCCGGAAAATTACCCACGGCGATCGCCTCCCACAGATCGCGGCGATGGTAATCGTTGTCCGCAGCCTGCAGCTTCAAGGCCTCGTCCCATACTGTCGATTGAATGCCGAGCTTCGGCTTCCAGTGAAACTTGACGAATGTCGATTTGCCTTCGGCGTTCACCAGACGGAAGGTATGGACGCCAAAGCCTTCCATCATGCGCAACGAACGTGGAAGGGTTCGATCCGACATCGCCCACATCAGCATGTGCGTGCTTTCGGGCATCAAGGACGCGAAATCCCAAAACGTATCGTGCGCACTTCCGGCTTGCGGAAAGGCGCGATCGGATTCCATTTTAACTGCATGCACAAGATCAGGGAATTTCATGGCATCCTGGATGAAGAAGACAGGAATATTGTTGCCGACCAAATCCCAGTTACCTTGCCGCGTGTAGAATTTCACCGCAAAGCCGCGAACATCCCGTGGCGTATCGACCGAACCCGCACCGCCGGCAACCGTTGAGAATCTTGCAAACAGGGACGTTTTTTCGCCCGGCCGCTGGAATAGGTCGGCCTTGGTGATGTCTGCCAGGGATTCGAAAAGCTCGAAATAGCCGTGTGCGCCGGAGCCGCGAGCGTGAACTATGCGCTCCGGGATGCGCTCGTGGTCGAAATGAAAGATCTTCTCCCTCAGGACAAAATCTTCGAGAAGGGTAGGGCCACGCGCACCGGCCTTCAAGCTGTTCTGGTTGTCGGTAATGCGGATGCCCTGGTTTGTCGTGAGACGCGCAGTATCTGCCGTTCGCGTACTGTCGTCAGACACTTGCTGATGTGTCTCTCCGCCTTCGCCCTTGCGGGTTTCAAAGGTTTGCTTGGCCATGAACTTGATCCTTGTTTGCGCGTCCTTGTCCGGTGTGGCCGCCACAGCAGCGCCGTATCGGCTCTGACGCTTTGAACTCGCAGTGAGACAGCGCGTTGCCGAATGCGCGTCTGGCTTGCGTTGATAGCTCTGACCGTAATGCGACCGATAGGCGCGCGACCCGCAAACGGCCTCGACCGATTCCATCTCCTGGCGTCGAGCCACGGTGATGCAACCCTTCGCAGCATGGATGGTTCCCGGATCTTTGAAATAAACAGACCAGCGTGATCGCGGAAAACCGCCTGATATTCTGTCACCGGATTGCCGTGCGTTATTTTGTGCAGTGCAGCAACCAATTTACCGCGAGCGCGTTGGTGTGATGTCAGCGCCTATGTTGGCACTCCCACCTTGAAGGATGCCTGAAATGAGAAATCTGCAGGACACCGTTGCCCGCCTTGCCTCCCTCAAAGCGGCATATCGCAAGGAGAGTGCTGCTCCCACCCGGAACCGGTTGGCGGACATGAAGATCGCGGGGTCCAATCCCGGAGCGCTGAAAGCCAAAACCTTCATCCCGGGCAACCTGTCCTCCGGTGCACCGCTGGTGGTCGTCCTGCACGGCTGCACTCAGAACGCGGCTGGCTACGACGAAGGATCGGGATGGTCGGATCTGGCCGATCGATACGACTTTGCGCTTCTCTTCCCGGAGCAACAGCGCGCCAACAATGCCAATCTTTGCTTCAACTGGTTTGAACCCGGCGATGCGAAACGCGATGGCGGTGAAGCACGCTCGATCCGCGAAATGATCGAGACGATCGTGACAACGCACGGCCTCGATCGCAACCGCATCTTCATCGTTGGGCTTTCCGCCGGCGGTGCGATGTCATCGGTGATGCTGGCAACCTATCCCGAAGTATTCGCGGGTGGGGCGATCATCGCCGGATTGCCCTTCGGTACCGCAACCTCCGTGCCCGAAGCGTTCGATCGCATGCGGGGGCATGGTGGCCCCGGTGAAGCCCAGCTGCAAACGCTGGTTCGCAGCGCATCGCCCCACAAGGGGCGCTGGCCGACGATATCGGTGTGGCACGGCACAGCCGATGGTACAGTCGACGTGTCGAACATGGAGGCAATCGTCCGGCAATGGACCGGGCTTCACGGTGTGAACACGACCGATTTCACCAGCGAACATGAGAAAGGTTACGTGCGACGGATCTGGAACGATGCAGATGGACGACCGGCCGTTGAAGCCTATTCTGTCCAAGGCATGGGGCATGGCACACCCTTGGCTACGTCTGGTGCCGATGGCTATGGCAAGGCTGGTCCTTATATGCTGGAAACCGGCATTTCGTCCACGTTAAGGATTGCCACCTTCTGGGGGCTTGTGGGCGCAAATCCATCTCACAGCAGAGATGATAGGAAAGGCCCCCAGGCGAAAGATTTCGTCCACACGGGTGATATTCTCCTGCCCGGCGCACTCGTCCATCAAAACGAGGAGACGCAGGCAGGCGGTCGCCAGACTGGAACGGCGAAGGCATCCGCCTCCGGCATCCAAAAAGTTATCGAAGATGCTTTACGCGCCGCGGGGCTGATGAAATAGGCTGATCACGGCCCTGCCCGAACAGGTCTGATATGGCAATTGGCCATCCCTTGGAAGACTTGGAAACCGGCCTGCCGCTGGCGCGCGCGTCGCTTCGTTGACGCCGCCCGAAAATGAGCACGGCCCTATGACCCACACTGGCGCCACAGTCCCCGCCGAAGGCGGCGCCACAAGCTGCGCTCGTTTACGCGTAGGCTCTAAAACCGCTTCTTCAGAAAATACCGAGGTATTGCACCTGATCCGCCCTCAAGCTGGCCGAAAACCTCAAAACCGAGCTTCTCGTAAAACGGCCGCGCCTGGAATTCGAACGTATCGAGCCACAGACCGATATATCCGCGCTCGCGCGCAATCTTCTCCGCCTCAGCGATGAGCCGTTGCCCCAGACCCTGACCGCGAAGGCCCTCCGGTATCGCAAGGTAACGGATGAACGCCCAGCCATATCCATCCGTGGCATAGAGCCCGCCGATCGCCACCTCGGTTTCCGGATCACGGAGGAGGACAGCAAAGCCCGGTTGGTCGACCATGCCGCTATGCGCATCGTTATAGGCATCGAGCGTCGCAACGATCGCCCGCAGGTCGTCCTTACTCGGATCGCCAAGAACGATGTCGATGATGGGGGCTGTCATTTGGAGGGATCTCGCCTGCGCTCGGTGGAACAATGTCGGCAATCAGCGCCATTGGCCGTGCCGGATGACGTCTTTCATCATCACACAACCCATAGTTCAACGGCGCTCCAAAACGCAAACAGCCCGAAGTTTCCTTCGGGCTGTCCGCTATTCAAGCGATGGACGCAGAGATCAGCTGCAGCCGCTGGTGGCGCCGCAGGTGTCGCACTTCTCGCAGGTGCCGTTGCGCACCATCGTGAAGTTCTGGCACTCGGTGCACATGTTCCCGGTATAGCCCTGCATGATCGAGCGGGCGCGCCGTTCGGCCTCGAGCTTCTTTGCATCCGCCTTGGCCGATGCCGCTTCGGCGGCGGCCTTGTCGGAGAACAGGGCCGTTACCGTCTCGGTCGTTTCCTCGGCGATCTCCTCGGCCAGTTCCGCCGCACGCTCTTCGTAATCGCGCTTGAAGGCGACGATTTCGGAGGTTGCGATCGACGTCGTCTGTTCGATCTTGCGCACCGTGTTGCCGGCAATCGACGTCACCGCCGCGGTGGACGAGGCGCGGGCAGGGGCTGCGGTCGCAGAACCTTTCGGCTCGCCGGCGCGGTCAGCGGTGCCGCCGACGATCGTCGGCTTGTAGCCTCGGGTCCAGCCGGTCGAGATCAGGTTGGTCTTGCCTTCCTGAATGCCCTTGCCGAGTGCCGTGTTGCTGAAATCGGACGTGTCGACATGGGCCAGATCGTGACGGCCGAGGTAGGACACCGCCAGTTCGCGGAAGACGTAGTCGAGGATCGACGTCGCGTTCTTGATCGCGTCGTTGCCCTGGACCATGCCGGCCGGCTCGAACTTGGTGAAGGTGAAGGCCTCCACGTATTCCTCCAGCGGCACGCCGTATTGCAGGCCGAGCGAGATGGCGATGGCAAAGTTGTTCATCATCGCACGGAAGGCAGCGCCTTCCTTGTGCATGTCGATGAAGATCTCGCCGAGACGGCCATCGCCGAATTCACCGGTGCGCAGGTAGACCTTGTGACCGCCGACGACGGCCTTCTGGGTGTAGCCCTGACGGCGGTTCGGCAGCTTTTCGCGGGCGCGGATCACCTTCTCGATGACGCGCTCGACGATCTTCTCGGTTATGGTCACGGCCTGGGCTGCGGCCGGCGCCTGGATCAGATCCTCCAGCGCGTCCTCGTCGTTCTCGTCCTCGATCAGCGAGGCGTTGAGCGGCTGCGACAGCTTGGAACCATCGCGGTAGAGCGCGTTGGCCTTCAGTGCCAGCTTCCACGACAGCATGTAGGCGTTCTTGCAATCCTCGACGGTCGCCTCGTTCGGCATGTTGATCGTCTTGGAGATGGCGCCCGAGATGAACGGCTGGGCCGCAGCCATCATGCGGATGTGGCTTTCGACCGAGAGGTAGCGCTTGCCGATCTTGCCGCACGGGTTGGCGCAATCGAAGACGGGCAGGTGTTCGTTCTTGAGGAACGGCGCGCCTTCGAGCGTCATCGCACCGCAGACGTGGATGTTGGCCGCTTCGATGTCCTTCTTGGAGAAGCCCATGTGGTCAAGCAGGTTGAAGTCCATCTGGGCGAGCTGCTCGTTGGTGACCTTCAGCGTGCCCTTCAGGAAGTCCGCACCGAGCGTCCACTGGTTGAAGACGAACTTGATATCGAAGGCGGACTTCAGGGCGGCGTTGACCGCCTCGATCTTCTCGTCGGTGAAGCCCTTGGCCTTCAGCGTCGAGGGATTGATGGCAGGTGCCTGGTTGAGGTTGCCGTGACCGACTGCGTAGGCTTCCATCTCGGCGAGCTGGCTCTCGGAGTAGCCAAGCGAACGCAGCGCTTCCGGAACCGCACGGTTGATGATCTTGAAGTAGCCGCCACCGGCGAGCTTCTTGAACTTGACCAGCGCGAAATCGGGCTCGATGCCGGTGGTGTCGCAATCCATGACCAGACCAATCGTGCCGGTCGGCGCGATCACGGTTGACTGGGCGTTGCGGTAGCCGTGCTTCTCGCCGAGCTCCAGAGCCTTGTCCCAGGCGCTCATGGCATGGATGACGAGGTCCTGGTCCGGGTTTTCGCTGTGAATGAGCGCGACCGGGTTGACCGAGAGGCCTTCATAGCCCGTCGTCTCGCCGTAAGCGGCGCGGCGATGGTTGCGGATGACGCGAAGCATGTTGTCGCGGTTCGGCGCAAAGCCGGGGAACGGACCGAGCTTGGCGGCCATTTCAGCCGATGTGGCGTAGGAGACGCCGGTCATGATCGCCGTCAGGGCGCCGGCAATGGCGCGGCCTTCGGTGGAGTCATAGGGAATGCCCGAGGACATCAGCAGGCCGCCGATATTGGCGTAGCCAAGACCGAGCGTGCGGTATTCGTAGGACAGCTCGGCAATCTCGCGGGACGGGAACTGCGCCATCATCACGGAGACTTCGAGAACGACGGTCCACAGGCGCACGGCATGCTCGTAGTCGGCGATGTTGATGCGCTTGGTCGCTGCATCCTTGAAGGTCATCAGGTTCAGCGAGGCAAGGTTGCAGGCCGTGTCGTCGAGGAACATGTATTCCGAGCACGGGTTCGACGCACGGATCGGGCCGGCGGCGGGGCTGGTGTGCCAGTCGTTCATAGTCGTGTTGAAGTGCAGGCCCGGATCGGCCGAGGCCCAGGCGGCGTAGGAGATCGATTCCCAGAGGTCGCGCGCCTTCAGCGTCTTCATCACGCGACCGTCCTTGCGGGCAGTCAGGTGCCAGTCACCATCGGCTTCGACGGCGCGCAGGAAGTCGTCCTTGATCGAGACCGAATTGTTGGAGTTCTGGCCCGAAACCGTGAGATAGGCCTCCGAATCCCAGTCGGTGTCGTAGGTCTTGAACTCGAGGTCCTTATAGCCCTGCTTGGCGAACTGGATGACGCGCTGGACGTAGTTTTCCGGAACCAGCGCCTGCTTGGCAGCGCGGATCTCGCGCTTGAGCGCCGGGTTCTGCTTGGGGTCATAGCAGGCGTCGTCGGTGCCTTCGCAATTGACGCAAGCCTTCATGATCGCCTTCAAATGCTTGGCGACGACCTTCGAGCCGGTGACGAGCGCTGCGACCTTCTGCTCTTCCTTGACCTTCCAGTTGATGTATTCCTCGATATCCGGATGGTCGATATCGACGACGACCATCTTGGCGGCGCGGCGGGTGGTGCCGCCGGACTTGATGGCGCCTGCGGCGCGGTCGCCGATCTTCAGGAACGACATCAGGCCCGAGGACTTGCCGCCGCCCGAAAGCCTTTCGCCTTCGCTGCGCAGGTGCGAGAAGTTGGAGCCGGTGCCGGAACCGTACTTGAACAGGCGCGCTTCACGCACCCACAGGTCCATGATGCCGCCCTCGTTGACGAGGTCGTCGGCAACCGACTGGATGAAGCAGGCGTGCGGCTGCGGGTGTTCGTAGGCCGACTTGGACTTCGTCAGCTTGCCGGTAAACGGGTCGACATAGAAGTGGCCCTGGCCGGGGCCGTCGATGCCATAGGCCCAATGAAGGCCGGTGTTGAACCATTGTGGCGAGTTCGGCGCGACGCGCTGGGTGGCGAGCATATAGGCAAGTTCGTCACGGAAGGCGGAGGCGTCTTCTTCGCTGGCGAAATAGCCGCCCTTCCAGCCCCAATAGGCCCAGGTGCCGGCCAGGCGATCGAAAACCTGGCGAGCATCGGTTTCGGAGCCGTACTGTTCTTCCTTCGGCAGCGCCTTCAACGCTTCGGTGTCGGGGACCGAGCGCCAGAGGAAGGAGGGGACATCGTTCTCCTCGACGCGCTTCAGCTTTGCAGGCACGCCGGCCTTGCGAAAATACTTCTGGGCGAGAATGTCGGCCGCGACCTGGCTGAACTGTGCCGGCACGTCGATATCGGCCAGACGGAAGACAATCGAGCCGTCGGGATTCTTGATCTCACTCGTAGCCTTGCGGAATTCAATCTCCGCATAGGCGGACTGCCCGGCTTTCGTGAAACGGCGTTCGATCAGCATTGTCCCGTGTCCTTCGTGTTGAAATGCGCCCGCCACAGACGCACGTGTCCCCGCCTGGTCGCGGAGGCATTCCGCAGCCAGTCTCAGCTTCCATCCTTAAAGGGAAACCCATCTTTGGGTGACCCTGTATCTTGTGAGATAGGCCGACTGCAAACACTAAATATAGTATCAACAGCTTCTTTTAGCCAGCCAAAACTTGCTCGAGCGGGCTCGGAAATGCGCACAGGTTTCCTCGTTGCGGCTCAAGCGAGAAACCCGCATTTGCCGCATGTCAGAACCGACGATTTCGTGAAATGAACCGGGCTCAAAACAATCCGGTCTGCCGCCGTCGCAACGTGAAATCCATTAACCGTGAATCGACCCGGGGCGTCAAGGGGTGGTTTGTGACGGAAGTTTGGGCGCTAGATGTTGTGTGGATCGACTGTGGAAAACGGGGAAAGCGGCCAACGCCTTGAAAATCAGGCACTTCGGCAGGTTGCCTGCGACGCTGCCGCAGCGGCAGGCGAAAAATCAAAAATTTGAAGGGTAAAAAAGCATATTATTGGCCTCCCCAGCGGCAGTCGCGATTGCGCAACCACGGCCGATGTGGGGTGGCGAAAATTGATTCGTTTTCGGATGGACGCGACGGCCATTTGGGCCGGAACAGGAGGCGCGGGCATGGTCCCGCACCTCATGCATTCAAAGCTTATCGCGCTCCAGGCCCTTATATTTGCACGGATCCTATAGAAGGATGCCGCGCATTTTCCAGGCAGAGCCTAATCGACGCGCTTTTGCAGCTCGCGCGCACCATTCGGTGCGTTGACCTTGCCTTCCGTGATGAAGAAAACGAACACATCGCGCGGCTCCTTGGCGGCCTTGCGATCCGGCGCGCTTTTGGCAAGTCCCTCGGGTTCTCCGCCCGCAGCAAAAGTCTTGGCACGCTGGGCCCAGACGTCGAGCTGGTCGGGTGCGTAGCAGGTCTTGATATCGTCGCTGCCCTTCTGCAGGCGCAGATAGACGAAATCCGCGGTGACATCGGCAATCATGGGATAGTCAGCGTGCTCTGCCAGCACGACGGCGACCTTGTATTTGTCCAGCAGGTGCACGAACTCAGCTGTCTGGAATGTCGGGTTGCGCACCTCGACCACATGACGAAGCGGCAGCCCGTCCTGCTTTTCAGGCAAGAGCTTGAGAAAGCCTTCGAAATCCTCCGGCTCGAACTTCTTGGTCGGCGCGAACTGCCACAGGATCGGCCCGAGATGGGGGCCGAGTTCGGTCAGTCCCTGCGTCAGGAATTTCTGCATGGATTCACCGGCTTCGGCGAGAACCTTGCGGTTGGTGACGAAGCGGCTGGCCTTCAGCGAGAAGACGAAATCCTCCGGCACTTCGGCGGCCCATCGGGCGAAGGTCTCAGGCTTCTGCGACGAGTAATAGGTGCCGTTGACTTCGATTGCCCGCAATTCCTTGGACGCATATTCGAGCTGCCGCTTCTTCGACAGCGTGTCTGGGTAGAACGTTCCCTCCCAGGGCTCGAACGTCCAACCGCCAATACCGACACGGATCTTTCCGGATTTCGTCATCCCATCCTCCTCATGGCGGCACAGTCAGGCCGCATGTCAATTTACCCGGACGCCATCTGCCCGGCGGGCTTGGCCATATCCACGAGCATCCACCCTGGCCGATAGGGGTTCGCCCTGCGACCCGTTTCTTGAAAGCCATAGGCGCGATAGAGCGCGATGTTCCGCTCCATCCGCGCATTGGTATAGAGCCGCACCTCCGGCACACCCCATTCGACGGCCCGCACATCCACAAAGCGCAGCGGCGCGATCCCGAGGCCTTGCCCCTGGAAGGACGGTGAGACTGCGAGGCTGAAGATCAAGATGTGATCCGCGTGCCGCTCGATGACGGCAAGGGCAGAAACAACACGACCATCGTCACGAAGCCAGACTTCGCCTCGCGCTATGCGCGGCGCATAGTCCTCGGTCACCGGCAAGGGCGGCCCGCCAAGCAGGGCAGTGCAGGGCGCATAGGCCGCAGCGGTGATGTCGCGCACGACCGGCATGTCGTTCATCGTCGCCGGCCGCATCATCGCGAGACCGGCAACAGGATCGTTCTTCCCGGTCGGTGCCAGGTTCACTCGGCTGCCTCGACCTTTTTCATCGGTCGACGCTCCAGGAGCTCCTTCAGGAACTGGCCGGTGTAGGAGCGCGGCTCTTTGACCACTTCTTCCGGCGTACCCTTGGCGATGACTTCGCCGCCGCCGTCGCCGCCTTCGGGACCGAAGTCGATGACCCAGTCGGCTGTCTTGATCACCTCGAGATTGTGCTCGATGACCACAACCGAATTGCCCTGGTTGACGAGTTCATGCAGAACTTCAAGAAGCTTCGCCACATCATGGAAATGCAGGCCTGTTGTCGGCTCGTCGAGGATATAGAGCGTGCGTCCGGTCGAACGCTTGGACAGTTCCTTTGCGAGCTTGACACGCTGGGCCTCGCCGCCCGAAAGCGTGTTTGCCTGCTGTCCGACCTTGATGTAGCCGAGACCCACCTGGTTCAGCGTCACCAGCTTGTCGCGCACAGCCGGAACCGCGGCAAAGAACTCGACACCTTCCTCGACGGTCATGTCGAGCACGTCGGCAATCGACTTGCCCTTGAAGTGTACGTCGAGGGTTTCGCGATTGTATCTCTTGCCGTGGCAGACGTCGCAGGTGACGTAGACATCCGGCAGGAAGTGCATCTCGATCTTGATGACGCCGTCGCCCTGGCAGGCTTCGCAACGCCCGCCCTTGACGTTGAAGGAGAAGCGACCGGGCTGGTAGCCGCGGGCTTTGGCTTCCGGCAATCCGGCGAACCAGTCGCGGATCGGCGTGAAGGCGCCGGTATAGGTCGCCGGGTTGGAGCGCGGCGTGCGGCCGATCGGCGACTGGTCTATGTCGATGACCTTGTCGATATGCTCGAAGCCGTCGATGCGGTCGTGTTCGGCCGGGTTTTCCCGCGCGCCCATGATCCGGCGGGCAGCCGCCTTATAAAGCGTCTCGATCAGGAATGTGGACTTGCCGCCACCGGAGACGCCGGTCACAGCCGTGAAGATGCCGAGCGGTATCGACGCCGTGACGTTTTTCAGATTGTTGGCGCGGGCGCCGACGACGGTGATTTCCTTTTTCTTCTTCGGCTTGCGGCGCTCGCTGGGCACAGCAACCGACAGTTCGCCTGATAGATACTTGCCGGTCAGCGACTTCGGATTGGACATGATGTCGGCAGGCGAGCCTTGCGCGATGACCTCACCACCGTGAATACCGGCGGCAGGGCCAATATCGACGACATAGTCTGCCGTCAGGATGGCGTCCTCGTCGTGTTCGACGACGATCACAGTATTGCCGATATCGCGCAGATGGCGCAGCGTCTCGAGCAGGCGGGCGTTGTCACGCTGGTGCAGGCCGATCGACGGCTCATCAAGCACGTAGAGAACGCCCGTGAGGCCCGAGCCGATCTGCGACGCGAGCCGGATGCGCTGGCTTTCACCGCCAGACAGCGTGCCGGAATTGCGCGACAGGCTGAGATATTCCAGACCGACATCGTTGAGGAAGCGCAACCGGTCGCGGATTTCCTTGAGGATGCGAACAGCGATTTCGTTCTGCTTGGTGTTCAGACGCTCCGGCAAGCCCTCGAACCAGTCACGGGCGACGCGGATCGACATTTCGGTGATCTGGCCGATGTGCAGCGTGTCGATCTTGACGGCAAGCGCCTCCGGCTTCAGGCGGAAACCGGCGCAGGCCGGGCAGGGCGCTGCCGACATGTAGCGCTCGATCTCCTCGCGCGCCCAGGCGCTGTCGGTTTCCTTCCAGCGGCGCTCGAGATTGGGCACGATGCCCTCGAAATTCTTGGTGGTGTTGTAGGAACGCGCGCCGTCTTCATAATGGAAGACGATCTTCTCTTCCGTGCCGTGCAGGATCGCGTTTTGCGCAGCGGAAGACAGCTCATTCCAACGACTGCCGAGCTTGAAGCCGAAGACCTTGCCGAGCGCCTCAAGCGTCTGGTTGTAGTAGGGCGACGAGGATTTGGCCCATGGGGCGATGGCGCCGTCGCGCAGCGTGCGGTGCTCCTCCGGCACGATCAGCGCCGTGTCGATCTTCTGCTGGCTGCCGAGACCATCGCAGGTCGGGCAGGCACCGAAGGGGTTGTTGAACGAAAACAGCCGCGGCTCGATCTCGGAAATGGTAAAGCCCGAGACCGGGCAGGCGAACTTTTCCGAAAACAGCACGCGCTCGTGCGTTTCGTTGAGCGACTTGTTGGCCGAGCCGCCGGCGGCCGTTTCTTCCGGGGGCAGCGGCTTGTCGGCAAATTCGGCAACAGCCAGACCGTCGGCCAGCGTCAGGCAGGTCTCCAGGCTGTCGGCGAGGCGCGAGGCGAGATCCGGCCGCACGACGACGCGGTCGACGACGACGTCGATGTCGTGCTTGTACTTCTTGTCGAGGGCGGGCACCTCGGCGATTTCATAGAAGGTGCCGTCGACCTTGACGCGCTGGAAACCCTTCTTCATCAGCTCGGCGAGTTCCTTCTTGTACTCGCCCTTGCGGCCGCGAACGAGCGGCGCAAGAATATAAAGCCGCGTGCCCTCACCGAAGGCGAGCACCCGGTCGACCATCTGGCTGACCGTCTGGCTTTCGATCGGAAGCCCCGTCGCCGGCGAATAGGGCACGCCGACGCGCGCGAACAGCAGGCGCATGTAGTCGTAGATCTCGGTGACCGTGCCGACCGTCGAGCGCGGATTGCGCGAGGTCGTCTTCTGCTCGATCGAAATCGCCGGCGACAGGCCGTCGATCTGGTCGACATCCGGCTTCTGCATCATCTCCAGGAACTGGCGCGCATAGGCAGACAGGCTCTCGACATAACGGCGCTGGCCTTCGGCATAGATCGTATCGAAGGCGAGCGACGACTTGCCGGAGCCGGAAAGCCCCGTCATCACGATCAGCTTGTTGCGCGGCAGATCGAGGTCGATGCCCTTGAGATTGTGCTCGCGCGCGCCACGAATGGAGATGGTCTTGAGTTCGCTCATCGGAAGCCAGCTTTTGCATGTCTGTTGGAAAGCCCCTATGTAATGACGCTAACGCCCATGTCGAGGCGCAATCGGCAAAACTGGTGGCCATTTCGATTCGGTTGACAGGATCATAGGCAAATACTAGAACAAATAAAGAACAAACATTGCGCAAATCGACTAAATCTGTTGTGGATTATGCATGATGCGGGGCGTATCCGCGGCAACGGACCGCTAAGATGCGCGCTCTTGAAATTCGAAAGCCGCGTCGGTGGCGCGGCAAAACCACGGGAAAAGCAATATGGCTGGTAGCGTCAACAAGGTGATCTTGGTCGGAAACGTCGGGGCAGACCCGGAAATCCGGCGCACGCAGGACGGCCGGCCGATCGCCAACCTGCGCATCGCCACATCGGAAACCTGGCGCGACCGCAACAGCGGCGAACGCCGCGAGAAGACCGAATGGCATACCGTGGTGGTCTTCAACGAGGGCCTCTGCAAGGTGGTAGAGCAGTACGTCAAGAAGGGCGCCAAGCTCTATATCGAAGGTGCGCTGCAGACCCGCAAGTGGCAGGACCAGACCGGCAACGACCGTTACTCGACCGAAATCGTGCTTCAGGGCTTCAACTCGACGCTGACCATGCTTGACGGTCGCGGCGAGGGCGGTGGCGGCGGCGTCAGCCGTGGCGGCGGAAGCGATTTCGGCGGCGCCAGCAGTGGTGGCTACGACGACTACGACCAGCAGCCGCGCCAGTCTTCCGGCGGCGGACGCTCGGGCGGCGGCCAGGGTGGTCAGGGCAGCCAGGGCGGCAACTTCTCGCGTGACCTCGACGACGACATCCCGTTCTGATCGACGCACTCAGCGTCACGAACGTCTCTGCGCGTGCCGCGACAACAGGAGCCGATCACCATCATTACATCAAAAGGGCCGGAAAACCGGCCCTTTCTGCGTTCATTCGAACGCTCGGTCTGTTGAAATCTCGATTGTCTCACATGGCCATTGCCGATTTCACGCCATCGACCACGAACTGCACGGCCAGCGCCGCCAGGATGACGCCGAGCAGGCGGGTGAGGATCGCACGGCCGGTAACGCCAAGGAAACGATCGATGCGCTCTGCGATGACGAGCGCCAGGAACAGGCTAAACATCGACAGCGCGATGACGATCAGCAGCTGCGTGCGCTCGACCGCCGTCGGGAACGAGCCGGCGAGCAGGATCGTCGCCGAGATCGCGCCCGGTCCGGCGATCAGCGGCAGGGCGAGCGGGAACACCGCGATATTGTGGATGTGGTCCTTGATCGTCGCATTCTCGCCGGTCTTTTCCTTGCGCTCCTGACGCTTCTCGAAAATCATCTCGAAGGCAATCCAGAACAGAAGCAGGCCACCGGCGATGCGGAAGGCGCCGATCGAGATGCCGAGCAGCCCGAGGATGCCGTTGCCGAAGACGGCGAAGGCGGCAAGGATGAAGAAGGCGATGAGCGAGCCGCGCGTCGCCACCTGACGGCGTTCCTGCCGGCTGAGACCGACGGTCAGGCTCAGGAAGATCGGGGCGAGCCCCGGCGGATCGAGCGTGACCAAAAGCGTCGTAAGTGCGTTGACCAGGAGGTCGACATTGAACATCCGTTTCCCCTTCCGGATTGTCTCGTGCCCCGGGTATTCCCGGTGACAGGACGGCATTGTTAGGCATGCGAGGGGGGCTTGGGAAGGGGTTGGTGGCCAAAGCTTGAGCAATAGCTTAATGAGGGGATGACGGAACGTTCTCGCAGCCGTTCAGGCCCGGCAGCCGACTTTGTCTCCAGCACTTCCGATTTCCGCCGCAATGCCCTAGAAAAGCCTGCTCCGACGGCAAAAGACTGTTCACAACCACGGGCCAAAATTGGCGCTGAGAGGCGCATTCCGCTATAAATATCCGACTGATTCTGAACAAAGATCGTGATCACAATTGACTGAGCAAAGCACTCCGGGCGGCGGAAAGACTCCGCCAGGCATCGAGCCGATTTCCATCATCGAGGAAATGCAGCGGTCCTATCTCGATTACGCGATGAGCGTTATCGTCAGCCGCGCGCTTCCAGACGTGCGTGACGGTCTTAAACCCGTTCACCGCCGCATCCTCTACGGGATGAGCGAGCTCGGCATCGATTGGAACAAGAAATACGTCAAATGCGCCCGCGTCACCGGCGACGTGATGGGTAAGTATCACCCGCACGGCAACTCGGCGATCTATGATGCGCTGGCGCGCATGGCACAGGACTGGTCGCTGCGGTTGCCGCTGATCGACGGTCAGGGCAACTTCGGTTCCGTCGACGGCGATCCGCCGGCGGCAGAACGCTACACCGAATGCCGCCTGCAGAAGGCTGCGCACTCGCTGCTCGACGACCTCGACAAGGAAACGGTCGATTTCCGCGACAACTACGACGGCACGCTGAGCGAGCCGGTGGTGGTGCCCGCGAAGTTCCCGAACCTGCTGGTCAACGGCGCCGGAGGCATCGCGGTCGGCATGGCGACCAACATTCCGCCGCACAACCTCGTCGAAGTCATCAATGGCTGTATCGCACTGATCGACAACCCGGCGATCGAACTGCCGGAACTGATGGAAATCATCCCCGGGCCGGACTTTCCGACCGGCGCGCTCATCCTCGGCCGTTCGGGCATCCGCTCGGCCTACGAGACCGGCCGCGGCTCGGTCATCATGCGCGGCCGTGCACATATCGAGCCGATGCGCGGCGATCGCGAACAGATCATCATCACCGAGATTCCCTTCCAGGTGAACAAGGCGACGATGATCGAGAAGATGGCCGAACTGGTGCGCGACAAGCGCATCGAGGGCATCTCGGACCTGCGCGACGAATCCGACCGCCAGGGCTACCGCGTCGTCGTCGAATTGAAGCGCGACGCAAATGCCGACGTCATCCTGAACCAGCTCTACCGTTATACGCCATTGCAGTCGTCCTTCGGCTGCAACATGGTGGCGCTCAACGGCGGCAAGCCGGAACAGATGACGCTGCTCGACATGCTCAGGGCATTCGTCTCCTTCCGCGAAGAAGTCGTTAGCCGGAGAACAAAGTACCTCCTGCGCAAGGCGCGCGACCGCGCTCACGTCCTGGTGGGTCTTGCCATCGCCGTCGCCAACATCGACGAAGTGATCAAGCTGATCCGGCAGGCGCCCGATCCGCAGACAGCGCGCGAACAGCTGATGGAGCGTCGCTGGCCGGCGCACGACGTCGACAGCCTCATCCGGCTGATCGACGATCCGCGTCACCGGATCAACGAAGACAACACCTACAACTTGTCGGAAGAACAGGCGCGCGCCATTCTCGACCTGCGTCTTCAGCGCCTGACAGCGCTTGGCCGCGACGAAATCGGCGACGAACTCAACAAGATCGGCGAGGAAATCAAGGATTACCTCGACATCCTGTCGTCGCGCCTGCGCATCATGACGATCGTCAAGGATGAACTCACGGCCATCAGCCAGGAGTTCGGCACGCCACGTCGCAGCGAGATCGCCGAAGGCGGTCCCGACATGGACGATGAGGACCTGATCGCCCGCGAAGACATGGTCGTGACCGTCTCGCATCTCGGCTACATCAAGCGCGTCCCGCTGACGACCTATCGCGCGCAGCGTCGCGGCGGCAAGGGCCGTTCGGGCATGTCGACCAGGGACGAAGATTTCGTTACCCGGCTATTCGTTGCCAATACCCATACGCCAATCCTGTTCTTCTCTTCGCGGGGCATCGTCTACAAGGAGAAGGTCTGGCGTCTGCCGATCGGCACGCCGCAATCGCGCGGCAAGGCGCTGATCAACATGCTTCCGCTGGAAGCGGGTGAACGCATTACCACGATCATGCCGCTGCCCGAGGACGAAACGACGTGGGAAAACCTCGACGTGATGTTCTCGACCACACGCGGCACGGTTCGCCGCAACAAGCTGTCGGACTTCGTCCAGGTCAACCGCAACGGCAAGATCGCGATGAAGCTCGACGAGGCTGGCGACGAGATCCTTTCGGTCGACACCTGTACCGAACATGACGACGTCATGCTGACGACGGCGCTCGGCCAGTGCATTCGCTTCCCCGTCGACGACGTGCGCGTCTTTGCCGGCCGCAATTCGATCGGCGTGCGCGGCATCAACCTTGCCGACGGCGACCGCATCATCTCGATGGCCATCCTCGGCCATGTCGATGCCGAGCCATGGGAGCGCGCGGCCTATCTGAAGCGTGCGGCTGCCGAGCGGCGCACGACGAATGGCGACGAAGAAGAAATCGCTCTGGTTGGCGAAGAAGTTACCGAAGGCGGCGAACTCAGCAATGAGCGTTACGAAGAGCTGAAGGCACGTGAACAGTTCGTGCTGACGGTTTCGGAGAAGGGCTTCGGCAAGCGTTCATCGTCCTACGACTTCCGCACCTCGGGTCGTGGCGGCAAGGGCATCCGCGCCACCGATACGTCGAAGACGGCTGAAATCGGCCAGCTGGTCGCCACCTTCCCGATCGAAGACAACGACCAGATCATGCTCGTTTCCGACGGCGGCCAGTTGATCCGCGTTCCGATCAATGGCGTCCGGCTTGCGAGCCGCGCCACCAAGGGCGTGACGATCTTCTCGACGGCAAAGGACGAAAAGGTCGTCTCGGTCGAACGCATCAGCGAGCCGGAAGGTGACGAAGAGGGCGAGGACCTGGTGGCGGCCGAAAATGGCGCACCGGAAACACCTGAAGCCGAAGCCTGATAGACTGCTTCAATCAACAGAAAAGCCCGCCAATCGGCGGGCTTTTCTTATTGGGTGGAGGGCACCTCCTGCGAGCGCAGATAGACCTTCAATCCCTTTGCCAGCGCATCGAAGACGACACGGCAACGGGGGGCGTTCTTCAGGTTTTCATGCATCACGAGCCAGGTCTCGAGCTTCATCGTGAAACTGTCCGCCAACACGGGCAGAATGTCGGGATCGCGCGCGGCAAGTGCGTCCTGGCAGATACCGATGCCGAAACCGGCGCGAATGGCGGCAAGCTGTGCGAGGTTGCTGTCGGCTTTCAACGCGAAGCGCACTTCGGGTAGTCCGGGTGTGCGCGCCATGATGGCGCGGATCGCCGCCGTTTCGCGGTCATAGCCGATCAGACTGTGATTGCTGAGATCGGCAAGGGTCTGCGGCGTGCCGCGGCGCTCCAGATAGCGGCGGTGGGCATGGAAGCCGAGCGGGACGGCTCCGATATGCAACGCCACGAGCGCATCCTGGCCGGGCACCGCCATGCGCACTGCAATGTCCGCCTCCTGCCGAAGGATATCCTCGATCGCATCGGAAGCCGACAGCTCGATCGTCAAGTCCGGATAGCGCTCATGCAGCTCGGCCAGGATCGACGGCAACACCTCGATGCCGATCACCTCGCTGGCGCTGATGCGCACCGTGCCGCTGACGGCGCCTTGCCTGCCGGAGGCGGCGCGAAGCAGCGCGGCCGACGTCGCTGCCAGTGTTTCGGCATAGGGCTCGAGCGCGCGCGCCGCATCGGTCGGCAGAAGCCCTTGCGGCGAGCGCGTGAAGAGCGCAAAGCCAAGCATCTCCTCCAGCGCGTCGACATGGCGCCCGACCGTCGGCTGCGTGAGGCCGAGTTCTCGCGCGGCCGCCGACAGCGATCCTTGCCTCAGCACCATCAGGAACGTCCGGTAATAGTCCCAGCTTGGCTCGATCTTTGTCATACGGAAAAGTATAGCAGCGAAAGATAAATCGACAATTCCGTTTATCTTGGAATACCGGGGACAGTGTCACCATCAGAAGCGATGGAGACGTTTGATGACCGACAGATCACAGAAACCACGAACAGTTCTCGTGCTCGGCGCAACCGGCGGCATCGGCGGCGCCGTTGCGCGCGGCCTCAGCCAACGGGGATGGAAGGTGCGCGCACTCAACCGCAATTTCGCCCGGGCGGCCGCGAGCGCACCGCGGTTCGAGTGGATCGAGGGCGACGCCATGCGGCGACTGGACGTTCGTGCAGCGGCCGAAGGCGTCGAGCTGATCGTGCATGCTGTCAATCCGCCGGGCTATCGCAACTGGGGTAAACTGGTCCTGCCGATGCTCGACAACACCATTGCCGCGGCCAAGGCAGAGGGCGCACGCATCCTCCTGCCGGGCACGATCTACAATTTCGGTCCCGATGCCTTTCCGGTTTTGACCGAAGAGAGCCCGCAGAACCCGCACACAGACAAGGGCACGATCCGCAAGGAGATGGAACTGCGGTTGAAGGCCGCTTCAGAAACCGGCGTTGGCGTGATCATCCTGCGGGCAGGGGATTTCTTCGGTCCCGACGCCGCCAACAACTGGTTCTCGCAAGGGCTGGTCAAGCCGGGCAAGCCATTGGCCGCGATCAGCTACCCCGGAAAGAAGGGTGTCGCCCACCAATGGGCATATCTGCCTGACGTGGCCGAGACGATGATCCGGCTGGTCGAGCGCGCGGCAGAGCTGCCGGCGTTTGCCGTCTACCACATGCGCGGTTTTGTCGACGATGACGGCACGAAGATGATTGCGGCGATCCGGCGCGCCGCGGGCGGCGACCGACTTCCGGTACACGCCTTCCCGTGGTGGCTGATGACGCTTGCCTCCCCCTTCGTTCCGCTTTTCCGCGAACTGCGCAAGATGCGCTATCTTTGGCGCCAGCCACTCGAGATGCCGAACGAAAGGCTGTTGGCGACGCTCGGCGAGGAGCCTCATACGCCGATCGACGAGGCGGTGGCAGCGACGCTCAAGGCGCTTGGCTGCGCGTCCGCCACCGCCGGCCGCATCGCAACAGCCGAGGGCTTGCCGCCGGCAAACATGGCCGTCAGTTCCTGAACACCAGGCAGGCGCCACCATTTTTCCGGATGGTGGCGCAAAGCGCATTGGCCTCCGCCTGGCTGTCGCGACCGATGCGGGCGGCATAGCGAATGCGGCGACCGAAGCTGGCGTTGCGCTCCCGCAAGAGCAGCGCCTTCTCGCTGCGGATCGGGTCCGGCAACCGCTTGACCGCGTTGACGAACAGCCGCTGCGCAACGGACTTCTGGAAGTGGGCCGCGAGTTGCACGCCCCAGGGCGCCCATTCGGCTTCGTCGATCACGTCGATCTCGCGCAGTTGCCGTGTGCTCGCGAGCGCGACGCAGCCGTCGAGAAAATTCTTGCTTTTGTCGAGCGTCAGATCGAGCACCTTGGGGGGATTGTCGCGCCAGTCCTCGACGCTATAGGCGGTGATCGCCAGCACATAGTTTCGGGTCTCGGAGGGCAGCCAATCGACTTCGAGGAAACGCTCGAGACCGTTCTCGCCAGCATTGTAGGCGGCCGCCGCGAAACCGACATTGCCGTAGCGGGCCTTCAGCTCACCGAGATATTCGGCCGATTTCCCCAAGGCGGCAACGACGTCGAAGCTGTTTGAAAGGCCGCGCATTTTCGCCGTACCCGGCATGAACTGCGCGATGCCCTCCGCGCCCTTGGGACTGACCGCATTCGGCCGGAACAGGCTCTCGCGCCAGATCAGGCGTGCGAAGAAGGCCGGGGGCAGGTCGTTGGCGGCAGCGTAATGATCGATGACGCTGCAAACGTCTCGCTCGAAGCTTTCCTTCGTAACGCAGAGCGATTTGGCAGGATCGGTCGCCGACTGGCCGATGTAGATGCATCTGGCACGCACCGGCACGTCATCGATACGCGCATGTGCAACATCCTGGTTCCCCACATTCGCGGCTATCAGCAGCGCGAGGAGAACTCTGGCAGCAAACGCAGGACCTTTTGACGTGCCGTTCCTCATGCCGTGTCGCCCGTTGTCTCATCAAACAGACCCGCTTCCTACATAGCATCTTGCAAGCGGTGGAAAAACAGATCTGTCAGGAAGGCGAACCCGTGGTCAGCACCAGTTGCATGAAGGTCAGGTCGAGCCAGCGGCCAAACTTCGTCCCGACTTCACGCATGCGACCTGTTTCGATGAAACCGAGCTGCTGGTGGAGCCGGATCGAAGCCGCATTTTCCGACTCAATGCCTGCCACCATCACATGCTTGCCGAGACGCTCGGCTTCGGCGATCAGGGCGACCATGAGATTGCGGCCGACACCGCCGCCGCGGCTGTCGCGGTGGACATAAACGGAGTGCTCTACCGTGTGCCGATAGCCGTCAAACGCCCGCCAGTCGCCGAAGGAGGCATAGCCGACGACATCGCCGGTGTCAGACACGGCCGTCAACACCGGGTATCCGGCACCGCGTCTCGTCTTGAGCCAGGCGGATCGATTGGCGAGATCGACGATGGTCTCGTTCCAGATTGCGGTCGTGTTGGCGACCGCGTCGTTGTAGATGTCGCGGATGACCGGCAGGTCATCTTCCGTTGCTTGCTTGATCAGCATGTTGCCTCGCATATTCGTCCACGATATGACTACGCGATGGACAATAAAGTGTACAGCCTCGAACAACGGATCAGCGATCGTATTCGGCTTGAAAGGGAGGTTCGTGGGTGGTCGCTGAGCGAACTTGCCACACACTCCGGCGTCTCCCGCACGATGATCCACAAGATCGAACGGGGAGACAGCAGCCCGACGGCCGCGCTGCTGGCGCGGCTTGCGGGCGCGTTCGGGCTGACGATGTCGAGCCTGATCGCCCGGGCCGAGATGAGCCAGGGTCGGCTGTCGCGACGACAGGACCAGCCCGTGTGGCGCGACCCGCAGAGCGGTTACCTTCGCCGCCATGTCTCGCCGCTGTCGGATCAGCCACTCGACCTCGTTGAGGTCGAACTACCGCCGGGCAGCGACGTGCCGATCCCGGCCGCAGCCTATGCCTTTCATCGGCGGTGGGTGTGGGTGAAACACGGAATCCTGACCTTCGTGGAGGGCAACGAGACGCATGTGCTGGGCGAAGGGGACTGCCTGGAACTCGGTTCGCCGCAGGATTGCGTCTTTCGCAACACCGGCAGCGCGCCATGCATCTACGCAGTCATCCTTGTGAAAACCGGTGCGACCTAGAGGATCTGCCTAGAGGTCGACACTGAAGGCGGACGAAGGGTTTCGGCACTACATTGGTTGTGCATTGCCCCGTTCCTCAGGGCGCACAGGTCCTTAACGGTCAAGCTCGGCGATGGCGATGCGAGCCATCGTGAGATCGCTTTCGACGCCGTGATCGTCACCGTCCTCCATGAACCAGGCGGCGGAAAGCCCGGCATAGGCCAAAATCCACTGAAGGAGCCGGCGGGGTGCCAACCCCGTCTCCTCGGCAACGACGGGCAGGTGCCGTTGCAGCCGTCCAGGCGCGGTTACGAGCGGCAGTTCCGGATTGCAAAACAGGTTGGCATAGTCGTAGCCGCGGTCGCCAAGGACGCGCTTCGGATCAATCGCCAGCCAGCCGCGGTCGCCAAAATCGAGGATGTTGGCGTGATGAACGTCACCATGCAGCACGACCGGCGGCCCGGGATCGGCAAACAGGGTTTTCGCCGTTTCGAGCGCGCGCGCAAACAAACCACCGTGAACGGGCGCGGCGGCCTCAAGCGAGGAAAACCATTTGTCGAGAGGCACGAGATCCGACGGAAAGGCGACCGGGCGCGGGGCGTGAAGCCTGGCGACGGTGCGGCAGATGATGCGGGTTGCGTCTAGGTCGCTTCCCGTCATCGCCATGTGGAACAGGTTCTTCTGGCTGTCCGTCCGCTCCATCAGAACGGCGTCGGCGTCCGATTCATAGACGCATGCAGCACCGTGACCGTTCCAGTAGACGAGCGGCAGACGACCGAACTTCTCCTCCGGGTCGTGAGCGATCTTCAGCATTGCCGGCCGGTCACGATAGCGAACCGGGTAAAGATGGCTGGAGGGCGTGGTGATCAGCGCGCCATCGGGCAGCAATGACCATTTATCAAAGTAGGATGATGACATGAACGGAGAGGCTTCCCGGGAAACATGCCCCGCCGGGTGACGGGGCATGAAGCCATGTGGGAGCGTCAGGCGACCTGTTCAAGGGACGGGTAGTCGGTATATCCCTTGGCGCCGCCGCCGTAGAACGTCGCCTGATCGGGTGCATTCAACGGCGCGTTCTCTTTCAGCCGCTCGACGAGATCAGGATTGGAGATGAAGGGCTTGCCAAAGGCAACCAGGTCGGCCTCGCCGCTGGCGACTGTCTCGACCGCAAGGTCGCGATCATAGCCGTTGTTTGTCATCCACGCGGCCTTACCGCCGGCTGCGACATAGACTGCGCGCAACGCATCGTAATCGAACGGACGTTCGCCCTGCTGGTGGTCGCGCGGACCGCCGGTCGCTCCCTCGATGATGTGGATGTAGGCGAGGGGATAGCGCGCGAGGTGCTTAACGACGTAGCCGAAAAGCGGTTGTGGTTCCGGATCGAAAGCGTCGTTGGCAGGCGTTACCGGCGAGAGGCGAATGCCGACACGGCCTGCTCCGATTTCCGAGGTGATGGCATCGACCACCTGGAACAGGAATCGGGCGCGGTTCTCGATCGAGCCGCCATAGGCGTCGGTGCGCGCATTCGAGCCGGACCGCAAGAACTGATCGATCAGATAGCCGTTGGCGGCGTGGATTTCGACGCCGTCGAAACCGGCATCGATCGCGGCGCGCGCTGCCTTGCGGTAATCTTCGACAATGCCGTCGAGCTCGGAAATCTCGAGCGCGCGCGGCTCGGAGGTTTCGGCAAAGGCGCCCGTGCCATCCGGATTGATGAGAAAGGTCTTGGATTTCGCGCGGATCGCCGAAGGTGCCACCGGCTTGCCGCCATCCGGCTGCAGCGTGTCATGCGAGATGCGGCCGACATGCCACATCTGCACGACGATCCGGCCACCACGGGCGTGGACTGCATCGGTCACCCGACGCCAGCCATCAAGCGCTTCCGGCGTGTAGAGACCGGGCACGTCGGCATACCCCTGGCCCTGCTGGGTGATTGCCGTCGCTTCGGTGATCAGCAGACCCGCCGACGCGCGCTGTTCGTAATAGGTGGCATTGAGCGTGTTCGGCACGGCTTTCGGCGAACGGTTGCGTGTCAGCGGCGCCATCACGATACGATTCTTCAGGGTAATGTCGCCGATGGTGATGGGGTCGAAGAGGGTAGCCATTGCAGGTCCTTTCGGTTTCAGTTTCGTCTTGGGGAGGGGATGATCACAGGCTGCCGATATCCTTGAGGAAGGCAGCAATCGTGTCTTCATTGCGCTTGTAGAAGACCCACTGGCCGAGGCGCTTTGTCGTCACCAGGCCGGCGCGCTGAAGGATGGCGAGATGCGAGGAGACGGTTGATTGCGACAGGCCGCAGCGCTCGAACTGCCCGGCACAGACCCCCATTTCAAACGGATGTTCCTGTGTGGGGAAATGCGCTTCGGGCTCCTTCAGCCAGGCAAGAATGTTCACGCGTGCCGGGTGGGCCAAGGCCTTCAAGATTTCGTCTCTGTCCATCGTTTATCGCCATATCGTGTTTTATCGATAGATGTATCGCCGATACCAGATATACAAATCACAAGACCGTGAGCGGGGAAAAGGCAAAAAAAGAGGGCCGCAAGAAAACTTGGGCCCTTGTAGTTGTGAAGGTAATTAGAACCTCCAGAGGGGAACAGCTGCTGCGGTGGCGGGGGAGGAGAAAGCCACCAAGAATGCATCAGCTGCATTTTGATATGGTAAGCGAAGAACCGGTTTTCAATAGCCGGCTGTGAATTTCGTCACGGTTCGCCCGTGTCCAGATAGTAGACAAAAAAAGAGGGCCACAAGATGACTTGGGCCCTTATAGTTGTGAAGGTAATTAAACCTCCAGAGGGGAACAGCTGCTGCGGTGGCACTGGGAGGAGAAGCCACCAAAGATGCATCAGCTGAGTGTGGTATGCTGCTTTTTTGGGCGGGCAACAATCATTTAATATGCATGTCAGCCATGACATGCGCGCATCCCTGCCTAATTTTGCGTCGCACAAAGAAAATGCGGCGCACATTGTGCGCCGCATCATTGATATTTCTCTTACAAAACAGGACGTTGCCGACCTACTTCGAAAATGCCCACTGAATGAGCACCGGTCGTTTCGGCATCAGAAGCTCCAGTTCCGGGCCTTGGCAACGATATAGTCGCGGAAGACCTTGAGCTTGGCGGCGTTCTTCATCTCGTCGGGATAGCAGAAGTAGGTGTCGAAAGACGGAATGTCGGCCGCTATCGGAAGCTGTATCAGTCCAGGGTCGCGGCCGACGATGTAGTCGGGCAGCATCGCGATACCTATACCGAGCAGGCAGGCGCGCTTGATCGAGGTCTGGCTGTTGATCTGCAGGTGCGACGTGCGCGGATTGTCGGAATCGCGGCCGGCGATTTCCAGCCAGTTGACGTCGAGCAGGTAGTTGGGCGCAGGCTCGCCGAACGTGATGATGCGATGATTGTCGAGATCATCCAGCGACTGCGGTTCGCCATGCTTGTTGATATAGGAGGGCGCCGCATAGACGTGCATGTGCACCGTGAACAGCTTGCGCTGGATCAGGTCGGATTGCTGCGGCTGGCGCAGGCGAATGGCACAGTCGGCATGGCGCATGTTCACGTCGAGCTCCTCGTTGTCGAGGATCAGCTGGACCTGGACATCCGGGTGCAGCGACATGAATTCCTGGATCTTGTCGGTCAACCAGCCCTGGCCGAGGCCCACGGTCGTGGTGATGCGCAGCTTGCCGCTCGGCTTGTCCGTCGTCTCGCTCAGCTGAACCTTGACGCTCTCGAGCTTCATCAGGACTTCATGCGCCGTCCGGTAGAGGATTTCGCCCTGCTCGGTCAGGATCAGGCCACGCGCATGGCGGTGAAACAGCTTGATGCCGACATCCTGTTCGAGCGAACTCACCTGGCGGCTGATCGCCGATTGCGAGAGGTGGAGCTTGTCTGCCGCATGCGTAAACGACCCAGCCTCGGCCGCCGCGTGAAAAATGCGCAGTTTGTCCCAATCCAGCGACATGAAGTCCCCCATATGAATCCACCCCGGGGGACGGGATCATGTCCTCCGGGTGCGGCTGATGCATCTGTTCCCACACGGGAAGGCGCCTTGCGGGGAGCCTCCCGATTCGCAGCTTCTATTCGGCTGCAATTGCGACGGGCATATGACCCGCCAGGTATTTCTCGGCCTCGAGGGCTGCCATGCAGCCCATGCCGGCAGCGGTTACCGCCTGGCGATAGATATCGTCGGTGACGTCGCCTGCGGCAAAAACGCCCGGTACGTCGGTCGCCGTCGAATCGGCCGCCGTCCACAGATAGCCGTTCGACTTTTGCCGAAGCTTGCCCTTGAACAATTCGACCGCCGGTGCGTGACCGATCGCCACGAAGACGCCGTCGATTGCGACGTCGGACAATTCGCCCGTCTTGACGTTGCGCAGCTTGACGCCATTGACCGAGGCCGGCATCGGCGGCTTGGGGGCAGCGCCGAGATACTCGACGACTTCGTGATCCCAGACGATCTTGACGTTCGGCTTGGCGAACAGGCGCTCCTGCAGGATCTTCTCGGCGCGGAACGAATCGCGGCGGTGAACGACGGTCACGGTCTTGGCGAGGTTCGAGAGGTAGAGCGCCTCTTCAACGGCCGAATTGCCGCCGCCGACGACGATCACGTCCTTGTTGCGATAGAAGAACCCGTCACAGGTGGCACAGGCCGAAACGCCGAAGCCCATGAAGGTCGGCTCTGTCTCGATGCCGAGCCACTTCGCCTTGGCGCCGGTGGCGATGATGAGCGCGTCAGCCGTCCAGTCGTTGCCGCTGTCGGTCTTGACGCGGAAGGGCCGAACGGAAAGATCCACGTCCGTCACCAGATCGTTGACGATCTCGGCGCCGACATGCGTCGCCTGCTTCAACATCTGTTCCATCATCCATGGACCCTGGACCGGATCGGCATAACCGGGATAGTTCTCCACGTCAGTGGTGATCATCAATTGACCGCCCTGTTCCATGCCGGCGATCAGAACCGGTTCCAGCATCGCACGCGCCGTGTAGATGGCGGCTGTGTAGCCAGCGGGGCCGGAGCCGATGATCAGCACTTTTACGTGGCGGGCAGTCATGATCTTGTCCTTCGCTCACCGGGCAGCCGAGGCCCGACCGGTTCCGTTACATCCTAGGCAAATAGGTCCATACTTTAGGTATTCCCACCGGTGACTTTCAAGGGCGGCGGCAGTGATACACACAAGTGCTTGATCCCTTGCGGCCGATTTGACACCAGATCGGGCATTTTTGCACCGCCTGGGCCGTGTCCGTCGGCGTCACGAACCCGTGAACGCACCGCCGGGTATCGCCTCCGTGCCCAATATCGTGGCCGACCGATGTTGCCTGCGACCGCCAATGGCGTCTGCCGGGTCGGGGATAACGACGAGCGCGAAGACCGCCAGCCGGGGCCGTTTGCTCACGGTCTTTGCGCAACGAAACGATTTAACCCGGCAAGACGGCCGGCGAATGCCGGTTTTCCCGCGAATAGTCAGCGCAGATGCTTGTTGTCCGTGCGGTTTGGCGATATTTCACGCGGATTCATTTTGCTGGAGAGGCATATGGGGTTGAATGCAAGCCGCGTTTGGCTCGACCGCGAACCCGCTGCGTGGGGCACGTCGCCGCGCGGGAATTGCCTCGTCGTCGCCATGGATTGCGTGGCGCTACTGCAAGGCTCGCACCGCACCTTGAGCGCAACGTCGATCGACCCGTTGCGGTTGAACCGACGGCCCGCGGCCCAACGACACCATTGCTGATCCGATACAATCCCCGGCGACCACAACGTCCCGGCAATCCAGACAAAGATACTCCTGCCAGGCTTTGCCCACGCGCCAAAGTCGCTTTGTAAAAAGGACCAACCTTCATGACGAAACAAGTCGAGCTCGACGCAATCGATCTCAAGATCCTTCGCGAGCTCCAGCGTGACGGCAGGATGACCAATGTGGACCTCGCCCAGCGCGTCGGCATCTCGGCTCCGCCCTGTCTGCGTCGGGTGCGCAAGCTCGAGGAGACCGGCGTCATCAAGGGATACCACGCGCTCTTGAACGCGCCGGCGCTCGGCTTCGATCTCGTGGCGTTCTGCATGGTCGGGCTCAAGCGGCAGTCGGAAGCGGACCTGAAGGCATTCGCGGCAGCCACCGCCGAATGGCAGATCGTGCGCCAGGCGTGGACCGTTTCTGGCGAAAGTGACTTCCTGCTGCACTGCGTCGCCGAGAACCTGACAGCGTTCCAGGATTTCGTCATCGAGGTTTTGACCGCCAACGAGCGGGTCGATACGGTGCGCACGATGTTGACCATTCGACAGGTCAAGGATATCGGGCTGGTCCAGATCTAGGATCCGTTGATATTGAGGATCCGCAACGGCAGCGAGGCTCCCTTGGAGAACGCAGACACGACCGGAGTTGAGTGGCGTCATCCATGAGCAAGTTACCCCTTTCCGCCTTCATCATCTGCCAGAATGAAGAGGCTTATCTCGGCAATTGCATCGAGAGCCTCGAGCAGTGCGCCGAGATCGTCATCGTCGATTCCGGCTCGACGGACGGGACTGTCGCGCTTGTTCAATCCTTCGTCGACAAGGGCTGGCCAATCCGTTTCATGCACGAGCCCTGGCGCGGCTACGCCGGCCAGAAGCAGTTCGCGCTCGATCAGTGCACCCAGCCCTGGTGCCTCAACATCGATTCCGACGAGCGTCTCGACGAACCGCTGAAGGCGCTGCTGCCATCGCTTGTCGACGCCACGCCCGAGACGGTGGGCTGGCGCGTTGCGCGCCGTCCCTACCTGATCGGCTATGGCTACACGCCGGAACGGGTGCACGAGCGGCGCAATCTGCGCCTGATCCGCAAGGGCAGGGGACGTTACGACCTCAACCAGAAGGTGCACGAAGGTATCGTGCCGGATGGCCAGGTGGGTGTCGCGCGCAAGGGCAGCCTGCTTCACTACCGTCCGCTTGTCATCGACGAGCAGATCCTGAAGGAAAACAAGTATTCGACGCTGAAGGCAGACCAGCAGTTCGCAGCAGGCAAGCCGCCGCGCCCTTACAAGATGCTGGCAAGCCCGCCGCTCTATTTCTATCGTCTTTATTTCCGCAACGGGCTTTGGCGCTGCGGCTTTCCCGGCTTCATCGAGGCCATGACGGGTGCCGTTTATGCATTCCTGACCGCCGCCAAGATCTACCAGAGGCACGCGCTTAAGCGCCATCCGAACCATGACGACATGGATCGGCAGCGTCGGCAGCCGTGAGGTTCCCATGAAAGTCATGCACTACCACTTCGGCAAGGACGGCGGCGCGGAGCGCTTTTTCGTCCATCTCGTCAACTCCCTTGCCGAACGCGGCGTCGAGCAGACGGCCGTCATTCGCCCGGGCCGCCTCTGGCGCAAGGATATCGAGGGCGCGACGCGGATCGTCGAGAGCAATTTCCGCAACCTTTCGCTCGACCGCATCCTGCTGCCCATGAAGGTCAGCAGCATGGCGCGGCGCGAAAAGCCGGATGCACTGTTTGCCTGGATGCCGCGCGCCAGCCGGCTGATGCCCAACTACAAGGGTTGCATCAAGATCTCCCGGCTCGGCGACTATCCGCTGCGTCTCGACTATTTCCGCAACACCGACTGCCTCGTCTGCAACACGCCGGGTATCGCCGAACATGTGCGCAATATCGGCTGGAAGCGCGATGTCGAGGTGATTTCCAACTTCACAGGCACTGAGCGGGTCCCACCCGTCAGCCGGGCGACGCTCAACACGCCCGATGATGTGCCGGTCGTGATGTCGATGGGACGCTTTGTTCCGCGCAAGGGCTTCCACACCCTCATCGAAGCGATCGCCAAGGTACAGGATGCGCACCTCTGGCTGATCGGTGACGGAGAACAGCGCGAAAATCTGGAAAAGCTCGCCGCAGACCTCGGCGTCACCAATCGGGTCCGCTTTGCCGGCTGGCAGAAGGATGTGCGCCCGTTCCTGGCTGCAGCCGACATCTTCGTCATGGCGTCGAGCCACGAGCCGCTCGGCAACGTCGTGCTCGAATCCTGGGCGCAGGGGACACCCGTCGTCTCCAGCCGTTCGGAAGGTCCGCAATGGTTCATGCGTGACGGTGAAAACGGCCTGATGGTCGACATCGGCGACGCCGACGGTTTCGGCAGCGCCATCGAGCGCATTGCCAACGATCGGCAATTGGGGGCTCGTTTGGCCGAAAGCGGCCATGAGACGCTGATGAACCAGTTCTCCAAGCAGGCGATCACCGACGCCTACATGAAGCTGTTCGCCTCGAAAAAGTAAGAGACTGGGCGCTCGCCCACAGTCAGCGCATCAATCGCTCATAGACCGCGTTGATGGCAGCCGCTTCGCCTTCGATCGCAAACGAGGTGGACGTGCGCGAAAGACCATTCGCGCCCGCAGCCGCACGCCGCCGGTCGTCATCCATGAAGGCAGCCGTGGCCTCGACCATGGCCTGAAGATTGTCGACCGGAACAATCGTGCCGGTTTCGGCCGAGCCGCCCACGACGAGCTCGGAGAAGGCGCCGACATCGGTCGCCACCACCGGGACGCCGGTTGCCATAGCCTCTAGCGGCGTCAGGCCAAAGCCTTCCCAGCGTTGCGGGGCAACGAAGAGGTCGAGGCCGCGATACCAGTCGGGAATGTTGGTGTGTTCGCCGACGAACAGGATGCGGTCGGAAAGGCCGGCCTTTGCCACGCGCTCCTTGAGCTCGTTTTCAAACGCCACATGCGGCCCCGTCGCCCGGCCGGCAACGATCGCGCTCCAGCCCGGACGGCAGGGCAGCAGCGCAATCATGCTGTCGACGAAGAGATCCGTGCCCTTCTGGCGGCGCACCCGCCCGAAGCAGCCGACGAACTTCTGCGCCGGGTCGACGCCCAGCGCCGTCTTTGCCTGACCAGAATCAATCGGCGGCCGGAACCGCCGGGTATCGATGCCGTGCAGGATCACGTCGTTCGGCACGTCGAGATAGGCGGCGGTCTTGCCGCTGGTTGCGATCACCGCATCCATCCGCCCGATGAGGAACTTGCTCCAGCCGGTATGGCGGCGCTGCGAGGCCGAGGTGAAGACGATCTTCAGCTTCATGCGCAATAGGTCGCGCAGGATGATCGCCGGCAGCATCTCGACATTGCGGCGGGCATGCCAGACGCGCCGGCGCCGGCCATCCGGCGCTTTCCAGAGGCGCAGGAGGTCGGAAAACCGGATCGACGGTAGAGTATCGGGCAGCCCCGGACCTAGCACGGCGATCTTCTGGCCGAGCGCTCGCTGGATCGGGATCAACTGGATGATTGTCGACGTCACGCCCGAGAGGCGCCGTTTGAAATTGGGCGCGATCACCTCGACGTCCCGGATATCGGCCACGGAAGCGCTCTCCTTGGGCATGCGACAATCAATGTCTTGGAAGAGAAGATCTGGGGCGCAGCGCTAACCGTCGCCCCAAGGGGCGATCAGCCCCAGTTGATCGCGAGGATCTCGTAGGCCTTGGAACCGCCGGGAGCGTTCACCTCGATGGAATCACCGACTTCCTTGCCGATCAGCGCGCGGGCAATCGGCGAAGAGATCGAGATGCGTCCCGCCTTCACGTCCGCTTCCTGGTCGCCAACGATCTGGTAGGTCTTTTCTTCCTCGGTGTCCTCGTCGACGAGCTTCACCTTGGCACCGAACTTGATCTTGGAGCCGGACATCTTCGAGAGGTCGATGACTTCCGCACGGGCGATGAAATCTTCGAGTTCGCCGACGCGACCCTCGTTGTGGCTCTGGGCTTCCTTGGCCGCGTGGTACTCAGCGTTTTCCGACAGGTCACCATGGGCGCGGGCTTCGGCGATGGCCTCGATGATTCGTGGTCGCTCTTCCTGCTGGCGCCAGCGCAGCTCCTCCTGCAGGTTGACGAATCCACCCTGTGTCATCGGCACTTTGTCGACCATTTCAATGTCCTTCATCAAGCACGAGGCGCCGCTTGGGGGCGGCGCCAACGCAAAAGAAAACGGTCTCCGGCGCGCAAGCGCTGGAACCGTCCGAAATATCCGAACCGTTCTTATAGCAGAAATGAAATAGCCAATGCCAGATTTTTCGCCATGATCCACCGCGCGCTTCGAGCAGCGACGCAACCTGTGGGGGGCTTGGAAAAGCGACATTCTCAATAAAGAGGCTTTACCTCAACCGCGGTTGAGGTCGTAACAGTCCTGTTTCCGAAACGACCAACAGACGGAAATGACAGGATGAGCATGACAAAAGACGGCCCCAGCGCTGGAAAACCCAGCCCGAATGTTGATACGGAGGGGCGTTGGAGCGAGTTGTTGCAACCAAGATATCTGGCGGCGACCGTGACCCTTTGCCTCGGGGTCGCACTTTTCGCATTCAACGAGTTCTTCATCTCGACCGCACTGCCGACAGCGGTGGAGGAATTCGGCGGAGCAGCGCTGCTCTCGTGGGCGTTCACGCTCTATCTCGTCTTTGCGATCATCGGCGGCGCACTGGCGGCTAATCTCAAGGCCCGCTTCGGCGCGCGCAACACGTTGATCGCGGCCGCAATTGTGTTTGTCTTCGGCACCATGATCGCGACGCTGGCAACCAGCATGCCGCAGGTCCTGGCCGGCCGATTGTTTCAGGGACTGGGCGAGGGCGTCATCGCTGCCATCTGCTATGCACTCATCCCCGAACTCTTTCCGCCACGGCTCGTTCCGAAAGTCTTCGGCGCCGAGGCGATCGTCTGGGCGAGTGCAGCCTTTGCCGGCCCGTTGATTTCAGGGTTTCTGACCGAACACTGGTCGTGGCGCGCCGCGTTCTTCGTCAATATTCCGGCAGCCGCCATCTTCGTCGCCCTCGTTCTTGCCATCGTCCCCAGGCAATCGAGCATTGCGCAGATCGTTCAGTCCATTCCACTCCTGCGTCTCGCGGGGTTTGGGGTCGGCATCCTGCTGATTTCAGTCTCGAACATGCTTCAGAACGGCTTTGCCATGGCAGCGCTGCTCGTGGTGGCGATCGCCATTCTTATCAATACCGTTCACCTCGATCGCCGTTCCCAGCATTCGATCCTGCCATTAGGCGCATTCGCGGTTGGCCGCCCGCTCGGCACCGGCCTATGGATCGTGCTCCTGATGCCGCTGGCGCAGGCCTCGGGCTCCGTCTTCCTCGTCTATGGCCTGCAACACCTGTGGGATTTCAGCCCGACGGCGGCCGGCTTTTCCAGTGCCTTGATGGCGATGTCCTGGAGCCTGACGGCGATCCTTGTCGCAAGCCTGCGCTCGCACGACCTGCGCGTCCGGCTGATCGCGACTGGGCCGCTCCTGCTTTTCCTCGGCCTCGTCGGCATCACCGTAGCGATTGCGACCGGCGAGTTTCGACTGGTTTTCGCAAGCCAGATCGCCATTGGTGCAGGCTTCGGCATTTGCTGGGGCACGCTCAGCCAGCTTTTGATGGATGTGTCGCCGATCGCCGAACGTGACAAGACGTCGGCGCTGCTCCCGACGCTGCAATCGGCAGGCTACGCCATCGGCGCAGCGGTCTTCGGCGTAGCGGCCAACCTGCGCGGCTTCGACGAAGGCGCCCGCGTCGCAGTCATGCAAGAGGCGCTCTTCGCAGTGTTTGCCATGAGTTGCTTGATCTCGGTGCTGTCGCTGTTCTTCGGCATACGGACCGTCCGGCTTGCACGCGGCCCGCGTTCGTCCGGCCGCAGGGCGAGCGCACGGCGCCCCATGCCGATCGAATGATCACCAGGCCGTGGACAGGACGGAACCAGCGGCAGCAGGTCGGCGAAACACGCCCGGGTTGCCCCTGCCGATCAAGGCGTCTTGTTCACGGCCTCGGCCGTCCGATGGCGCAATCACCGCCAGCAGTTCGCCCTTGCCAGAACGAACGTGGACCTTCAGCGATCCATAGTCGGCATCACGGCCGATCCTGTCGGCTATCCTCTGGCCATAATACAGGGCCGAGCCCTCGTCGAAATGGCTGATGCCATCCTCGTCGACAAAACGCTCATCACCCCAATACAAATCGAAGAAATAGATCTGCACGATGTTGCCCCATCCCATGCGCGACGCCGGATCGTTCCGGCTCGGGTGCGCATGACGGCATATAAACATCGGCTGTCCGAATACAGGCTGAACCCGGCATTCACGTGGCGTTCACAACCATGAAGGGATGGCGTGGAGCGCCACGCGACTGCGACCCCCGGCTGAGCCTGACTGCGCGCATCGCACGACGCGCGCAGTCAATCGTTCAATCAGGCCTTGAAGTAGCTCTGCAGCGGGCGAACCTCGAGGTTGCCGGCCTTCAGCGCCTTGATGGCGCGCGCAGCGGCTTCCGCGCCGGACATCGTGGTGTAGTAGGGCACCTTCTGCATCAGCGTTGCGCGGCGCAGCGACTTGGAGTCGGAGATCGCCTTGTTGCCATCGGTCGTGTTGATCACGAGATGGACCTGGCGATTGCGGATCGCGTCCTCTACATGCGGCCGGCCTTCCTGGACCTTGTTGACCTTGGTCGCGGCAATGCCGTTTTCGCCGAGGAACCGCGCGGTACCGCCCGTTGCCATCACCTTGAAACCGATGTCGACGAGAATGCGGATCGCCGGCAGAACGCGGGACTTGTCCTCGTCGCGAACCGATACGAACACCGTTCCGTCGCGCGGCAAGTCGACACCGGCGCCGAGCTGGGACTTGGCGAAGGCGAGCGCGTAGTCGGTATCAAGACCGATGACTTCACCGGTCGAGCGCATTTCCGGGCCGAGCAGCGTATCGACGCCGGGGAAGCGGGCGAACGGGAACACGGCTTCCTTGACGGCGATGTGCTTCAGGTTGCGCGGGTCGGGCTTTTCGCCATAGGCGGCGATTGCCACGTCGAGCGCTTCACCGGCCATGACACGGGCAGCGATCTTGGCGATCGGCGCGCCGATGGTCTTGGCGACGAAGGGAACCGTACGCGAGGCGCGCGGGTTGACTTCGAGCACGTAGATCGTGCCGTCCTTGATCGCGAACTGCACGTTCATCAGGCCGCCGACATTGAGCGCCTTGGCAAGCGCAGTCGTCTGGCGCTCCAGCTCATCGACCATGGCGGTGTCGAGCGTGTGGACCGGCAGCGAGCAGGCGCTGTCGCCGGAGTGAATGCCGGCTTCCTCGATGTGCTCCATGATACCCGACACGAACACGTCCTTGCCGTCGCAGAGGCAATCGACATCGACTTCCGTGGCGTTGGTCAGGTAGCTGTCGAACAGCAGCGGGTTCTTGCCCAGAAGCGTGTTGATCTGGCCGGTCTTGTCGTTCGGGTAACGCTGCTTGATGTCTTCGGGCACGAGACCCGGAACCGTATCGAGCAGGTAGGTCTGCAGCATGCTTTCCGAATGGATGATCTGCATGGCACGGCCGCCAAGGACGTAGGACGGGCGCACGACCAGCGGGAAGCCGATTTCGGCTGCAACGAGGCGCGCCTGCTCGACCGAGTAGGCGATGCCGTTGTTCGGCTGGTTGAGGTCGAGCTTCATCAGAAGCTTCTGGAAGCGGTCGCGGTCTTCGGCGAGGTCGATCATGTCCGGTGCGGTGCCGAGGATCGGGATGCCGTTCTTTTCCAGCGCTTCGGCCAGCTTCAGCGGCGTCTGGCCACCGAACTGGACGATGACGCCGACCAGTTCGCCCTTTTCCTGCTCGGCGCGCATGATCTCGATCACGTCTTCGGCCGTCAGCGATTCGAAGTAGAGACGATCCGAGGTGTCGTAGTCGGTCGAAACAGTCTCGGGGTTGCAGTTGATCATGATCGCTTCATAGCCGGCGTCCTTCAGGGCGAAGGCGGCATGGCAGCAGCAATAGTCGAACTCGATGCCCTGACCGATGCGGTTCGGGCCGCCGCCGAGAATGACGACCTTCTTGCGGTCGGAGACATCGGCTTCGGAACGGGCTGCGCCCACGAAGGGTGTCTCGTAGGTCGAGTACATGTAGGCGGTGGGCGAGGCGAACTCGGCCGCACAGGTATCGATGCGCTTGTAGACCGGGCGGACGTTGAGCGCGTTGCGCAGTTCGGCCACTTCCTTCGGGCGCTTGCCGCCGAGCGTCGCGAGCCGGGCGTCGGAGAAGCCCATGGCCTTCAGCATGCGCAGGTTCTCGGCGTCCTGGGGCAGGCCGTGCTCGCGCACCCGCGCCTCCATGTCGACGATCGCCTTGAACTGGGCGATGAACCACGGGTCGATCTTGCTCGCCTCGTGGACTTCGGCCTCGCTCATGCCGAGACGCAGCGCCTGGGCGACCATGCGCAGCCGATCCGGCGTCGGCGTGCCGATCGCGGCGCGGATGGCGTTGCGGCCGTCACCGTTCTCGTCCATGTCGGGAATTTCGATTTCGTCGAGACCGGTGAGGCCGGTCTCCATGCCGCGCAGCGCCTTCTGCAGCGATTCGGCAAAGGTGCGGCCGATCGCCATGACTTCGCCGACCGACTTCATCGCGGTGGTCAGGACCGGCGAGGCGCCCGGGAATTTCTCGAAGGCAAAGCGCGGGATCTTGGTGACGACGTAGTCGATCGACGGTTCGAAGGATGCCGGTGTCGCGCCGCCGGTGATGTCGTTTTCGAGTTCGTCGAGCGTGTAGCCGATCGCAAGCTTGGCGGCGATCTTGGCAATCGGGAAGCCGGTCGCCTTGGAGGCGAGCGCCGAGGAGCGCGAGACGCGCGGGTTCATCTCGATGACGACGAGACGGCCGTCCTTCGGATTGACGGCGAACTGCACGTTCGAGCCGCCGGTCTCAACGCCGATCTCGCGCAGGACCGCGATCGAGGCGTTGCGCATGATCTGGTATTCCTTGTCCGTCAGCGTCAGCGCCGGAGCGACGGTGATCGAATCGCCCGTGTGGACGCCCATCGGGTCGATGTTTTCGATCGAGCAGATGATGATGCAGTTGTCCGCCGTGTCGCGGACGACTTCCATCTCGTATTCCTTCCAGCCGAGAACCGATTCTTCGATCAGCACTTCGGTGGTCGGCGAGGCGTCGAGGCCGCTGCCGACGATGTCGAAGAATTCGGTGCGGTTGTAGGCGATACCGCCGCCGGTGCCGCCCAGCGTGAACGACGGGCGGATGATCGCCGGCAGGCCGACGTCATCGAGCGCCTGCGCGGCAATCGCCATCGCATGGTTCATGTAGCGCTGCTTGCGATCGCCTTCGCCAAGGTTCCACTGGTTTTCCAATTCGTCGAGCGACGTGTCGAGTTCCGGACCGGACAGGCGGCTCTTCAGCTCGGCGCGTTCGGCCTCATGCACCTTGCGATCGTGATCCTTGATGTCGGTGGCGTTGGCGAGGCGCGACTTCGGCGTCTCCAGACCGATCTTGGCCATCGCCTCGCGGAAAAGCGCGCGGTCTTCGGCCTTGTCGATCGCGTCCGGCTTGGCGCCGATCATCTCGACATTGTAGCGGTCGAGAACGCCCATGCGGCGCAGCGACAGCGCGGTGTTGAGCGCGGTCTGGCCGCCCATCGTCGGAAGCAGCGCGTCCGGCCGCTCCTTGGCGATGATCTTGGCGACAACTTCCGGCGTGATCGGCTCGACATAGGTCGCGTCCGCCAGGCCCGGGTCGGTCATGATCGTCGCCGGGTTGGAGTTGACGAGGATGACCCGGTAGCCTTCCTCCTTCAGCGCCTTGCAGGCCTGTGTCCCGGAATAATCGAATTCGCATGCCTGCCCGATAACGATCGGCCCCGCGCCGATGATGAGGATCGATTTGATATCTTGGCGCTTCGGCATGGTCGGTCATCCGTTTCTAGCTGCGCGAAAAACCGGCCAAGGTGGGAGGTCACCGGCCGGGCACGCAATGATGGTCTTTTCAGGCTAGAAGCGGCTTATAGGCAAATGTATCTGCAAGCGAAACCCCGAAAATTCCGGAATCGACAGGAAAGCCGACATATTTCGCCATGCGCCTTTGCATGGTGTTGCGCAGCGGTCTCAAGGGCACTCGAACGGCGTCAAGCGGGGCGTGGCACCACCAAGACCTTGACCTCGCCGGCAGCAGGCGGATGCGCGATAACGCTGACCGCTTCATCAAGCGAGACGCGCCGAGAGATCAGCTTGTCGATCTCGATCGTGCCGGATGCCACAAGGTCTGCCGCGCGGCGATGCGTGAAGGGATTGACGAAGGAACCGAGGACGCGCAGCTCGCGAAAGAGAATGTCGAAGGGTTCGATCTCGACCTTTTCGCCCTGCGGCATCACCCCGACAATGACGACCGTACCGCCCGATTTCGCAAGCCGAGTCGATTGCCTGACGGTCTCGGCGACGCCCGCACATTCGATCACGACATCGACGCCGCCGGGAACAAGCCCGGCCTCACCGGTAATGGCCTCTATGATATCGCCTGCGGATGGATCGACTGTCGCCGTTGCCCCAACCTCTTCCGCGAGCCTGCGCTTTGAAGCCTGCCGCGTCGAAAGAATGACGGTCGTCGCACCCGCGAGGCGTGCCAGTTGCACTGTCAGCAGGCCGATCACCCCACCGCCGAGAACCACGACGGACGATCCGGCACGAATGCCGGAAAGATCGATGCCATGCAGGCAGCAGGCGAGGGGCTCGCAGAACGCGCCGTGAACCGGATCGAGGCTCAGCGGGATTTCATGCGCCTGATTGCGTGGAACGATGACATAGTCAGCAAAGCCGCCATCGCGGTGGATGCCGATCGCGCGCAGAGCGTGACAAAGGTTGACCCTGCCGACGCGACATTGCGGGCAGCAGCCACAGGAAATGTTCGGGTCGCCAGTGATGCGGACGCCGATGGCGATATCGCTTACGTCCTTTCCGAGCGCTTCGACGATGCCGCAGAACTCGTGGCCGAGCGTGACCGGTGGCATAGATGGAAACTCGCCATGCAGAAGATGCCGGTCGGTGCCGCAGATGCCGCAAGCCTCGACGCGAACCAGAAGATCGCCGGGGCCCGGCGAGGGAATGTCCACCTCGCGCACGAAAAGATCGCCGATCGCCTCGAGCCGCAACGCCTTCATGACCATGCCTCACTCACCGGTTTCCCTTGAGGCGAATAGGATCGTCAAAGCGGGGCACGGTCAAGGATCCGATGAAGATTGGCGCTCAACCCCAGCGTTGCCGCACGGCCGCGGCATAGGTGCGACTGACCGGCACCTCAGTTCCATCCCCAAGCAGAATTGTCATGCGGCCGTTGTCGCGCACAACCCGCGCGACATGCGCGTCGGCGACCCAATGGGAACGGTGCACCTGCAGCCCCGGCACCGCGCCGAGTTCGCCGAGCGCGTCGGCGAAACGCAAGAGGATAAGTTCGCGACCTGCCGTGGTGGTGACTTCCGTGTAATGATCGCTGACAGTCAGGTGCAGCGGCCAGCCGCGATTGACCGGTTTCAGCCGCAGAAGCAGCGGTATCCCGCCAGCCTCGCTCGAGCGGCCGGGGTCGGAGGGCTCCCAATTCGCGTCCATCCGGGGTCCCATTGTGGCAGCCCCGGTGTCGCTCGCTTCCAGCAGGTTATCGGTGTTCAGCGTCATCCAGGTCAGGGCGCAAAACAGCAGTGACAGCAACAGGCCGGTGGCAATGTCCGACAGCATGCCTCCTGGTGTCGGCGCCACCGCAAATGTCGCCGCCGCGAGCGCACTGGTGACGAGACCGATCGGGACACCCGCAACCGCCGCCCCGATCATCATGCGCGCGAAACCGGAGGCGACCCTTTCGCGCAGCAGGCCATTGGCAAGCACGGCCGAAACGATCGCAATCGCCCAGGTGGCGGCATGCAGAACGAGCCAGAACCCCAGCCTCGGCGCCGCCGCCAGCCGATCGGCGGTTCCATAGGGACCGGTGATCCAGAAGATCAGCACGACCGACGCAAAGGTCGCCCAGAAGCGCGGCGCCTTTGCGACAAGATGCAGTTCACGAAGCGTGGTTTGCAGAAGTGCGCGTTTCACGAAGTTTTCCGTCCGTTCCAGTCAAAGCATTTGAGCGCAGCGCCGGGGCCGCCGCAAGGTCGGGAAAGTCAACAATCTGGAAGCCGCCCATGACACTTGCGCCATTGCTCCATGCATCCTTTGCAATTCAGCTCCATGTGGCAACCGTCATTCCCGCCGCCATTCTTGGCGCCGTCTTGCTCGCACGTCCGAAGGGAACACGCATGCATCGGACGCTGGGCAAGATCTGGCTCGCGCTCATGGTGGTGACGGCGTCCTCCACATTCTTCATCCATGAAGTCAGGCTGGTCGGCGGCTTCAGCCCCATCCACCTTCTGTCGATCTATGTGCTCTTCGCCAGCTGGCAGGCGATCGCCGCCGCCCGACGCCACGCCATCGCCGCCCATCGCGGCCACGTCGCCGGCATGTATCTCGGCGGCATCGTCGTTGCCGGCTTCTTCACATTGCTGCCGGGGCGATTGATGCATGCAAGCCTTTTTGCAGGTCTATCGCGCTTGCAGGCTGTTGCGACGACGGTTTTGCTGGCTGCACTGCTGATAGGAGCAGCCATCCTCGCCATCCGTCAGGGTCGTCTCTTCAAGCGCGGCAAGTCCGCGAAAAGATTGGCATGATCGCAACCTTGCGGGCCTGATTGCGTTTTACAACTGCATTCGGCCCGGCTTATAAAAGATCTGACCGATATTGCGTATCGACCACGCTGGGAGGACAGATCATGGAATGGAAAGGCCGCCGCCAATCCGGAAACGTCGAGGACCAGCGTGGAGCGAGCCCCGGAGGCGGCCTGGGCGGCAATCCATTCGGCCGGGGCGGTGGCTTCCGCATGCCCGGCGGTGGCGGTGGCATGCGCGGCGCCGGCGGCGGCATGAGCTTCGGCACCATCATCTTTCTCATCGCGCTCTACTTCATCCTGAAGGCCATGGGCATCGACATGCTGCAGGTGCTCGGCGGCGGCGGTGGTCCGGTCTCGCAACCGGGCTTCGAACAGAGCGACGGCTCGCCTGCACCGCGCGGATCAGCGCAGGAGGAGGAAATGAAAGCCTTCATGTCGACGGTACTGGCCGAAACCGAAGACACCTGGAACGGTATCTTCCAGGCGAGCGGCGAGCAGTATCAGGAGCCGAAGATGGTGCTGTTCAGCGGCTCCGTGCGCTCCGCCTGCGGCTTTGCTTCGGCCGCGTCCGGCCCGTTCTATTGCCCGGGTGACCGCAAGGTCTATCTCGATATGAGCTTCTTCGATGAGCTTGAACAGAAGTTCGGCGCGTCCGGCGACTTCGCGCAGGCCTATGTGGTTGCGCACGAAGTCGGCCACCACGTACAGAACCTGATCGGCGTCCTGCCGAAGTTCAACCAGATGCGCCAGTCGATGAGCGAGACCGAAGCCAACCAGATGTCGGTTCGCGTCGAGCTGCAGGCCGATTGCTTCGCCGGCGTCTGGGGCAAATATACCCAGCAGAAGGGCCTGCTGGAGCAGGGCGACCTGGAAGAGGCGTTGAACGCCGCCACCCAGATCGGCGACGACACGCTGCAGAAGCGCATGCAGGGCTATGTCGTTCCCGAAAGCTTCAACCACGGCACATCGGAGCAGCGCATGCGCTGGTTCAAGCGCGGCTTCGACAGCGGCAAGATGGCAGCCTGCGATACATTTTCAGGCCAGGTCTGACGTCCTGAAGATCAGCTAAAGAACGCGAAGGCCGGCAGCGATGCCGGCCTTTTCGATTAACACCCGACCTTCGCAAGAACAGGCGCTTACCGCGCAAGCGAATCCTCACAAAGGAACATCCCTTGAGGCAACTGACGTTCACGACTTAGTCCGTCCCATCGGACGCCGGCGCGCCGGGGAGGTGTCGGGAGCATCGATAAAGAAACGTGATTGTTCTCATAAGAAACTTTGAGACGTTCACGTATTGTTTCGGGCGAAATCATCCGTTACACCGAAATTGGCAACGTCGTTCACGTTCTGTCTCCGCGCTGGCGACGGACAGCGCAGGGAGAGTTTATGCTCGACGAAAAATCGGTGCGGCGCGGCCTGTTCCTCGTCTTTCTCACCCTGCTTCTCGACATCATCGGCATCGCGATCATCGTGCCGGTGCTGCCGAGCTATCTCGAGGAATTGACCGGCGCCAGCGTCAGCGACGCAGCGATCGACGGCGGCTGGCTGCTTCTGGTCTATGCTGCGATGCAGTTCCTGTTCGCGCCGCTGATCGGCAACCTCAGCGACCGCTTCGGACGCAGGCCGATCCTGCTCGCCTCGGTGTTGACCTTTGCCATCGACAACCTGATCTGCGCGCTTGCGACGAGCTACTGGATGCTCTTTATCGGCCGCGTGCTCGCTGGCATCAGCGGCGCGAGCTTCGGCACGGCCGCCGCCTACATCGCCGACATCAGCCATGATGGAAACCGCGCCAAGAACTTTGGCCTGATCGGCATCGCGTTCGGATCGGGCTTTGCCTTGGGGCCCGTGATCGGCGGCCTGCTGGGCGAGTTAGGACCGCGCGTGCCGTTCTATGGTGCGGCGGCACTTTCCTTCGTCAACTTCCTGCTCGGGGTTTTCCTGTTGCCGGAAACGCTCGACAAGGCCCATCGCCGCCGTTTCGAGTGGAAGCGCGCCAATCCGCTCGGCGCACTCAGGCAGATGCGCAAGTATCCTGGAATCGGCTGGGTCGGGCTGGTGTTCTTCCTGTTCTGGATGGCACATTCGGTCTATCCGGCCGTCTGGTCCTTCGTGTCGTCCTATCGTTACGGCTGGAGCGAAGGGCAGATCGGCCTGTCGCTCGGTATTTTCGGCATCGGCGGCGCTCTGGTGATGGCGTTCGTCCTGCCGCGCGTCGTGCCGCGGCTTGGCGAGTGGCGCACAGCCATCCTTGGCTTGATTTTCACGGCACTCGGTGCCGCTGGCTATGCGGCCGCCTGGCAGGGCTGGATGATCTATGCCGTCATTATCGCCACGGCGCTCGAAAGCCTCGCCGATCCGCCGCTGCGCAGCATTGCTGCCGGCCATGTGCCACCCTCGGCCCAGGGAGAACTGCAGGGCGCGCTCACCAGTATCGGCAGCATCACCACGATCATCGGACCTTTGATCTTTACCCAGATCTTCGGTTACTTCACCGCCTCGACCGCAACAGTTTCCTTTTCCGGCGCACCTTACGCACTTGCAAGTTGCTTTGTCGTCGGCGCCATCATCGTATTCTGGCTGAAGGTTCCGAAACGGCTGGCGGTTCGGGCCGAAGATGTCGAACCTGCCGATCCCTCTGTCACGCTGCGCCCGACCCAAAGCGGTTCTGCGCCCTGAAATTGATCAATATAATTGATCCTTCGATGAAAAATTGAGCAGACAGGGCTTTGTCGCTGGCTCTTTCGCCAGCCCTGTTCTATTTCGCTCATATTTCCCTTCGTTCTGACCTGCGGCATTACCTGCCGCGTCGACATCCAGGAATCCGTCATGCTGACCGCGAATGCGAGCCCGATCCCGGTGCAATACGACAACTCATGGCGCACCCATTATCGTGCAAGCCTCTATCTCGGCGTGCCCTTCATCGGCGCACAGCTGGCTCAACTTGCAATCAACACGACCGACGTCCTGATGGTTGGCAAGCTTGGCGCCACCCAACTGGCGGCGATCATCCTGGCAACGCAGATGTACTTCACCATCTACATTTTCGGCAGCGGCTTCGCCAACGCCGTGGTGCCGATGGCCGCACAGGCGCAGGGCAGGGGCGACAAGGTCTCGGTGCGCCGCTCCGTGCGCATGGGGCTTTGGGTGGTTCTCTTCTACGGCGTGCTGACGGCCCCGGTGCTCTGGATGGCTGAGCCGATTCTTCTCATGGCAGGCCAACAGAAGGAAGTCGCGGCTCTTGCGGCTGAATATCTCCACATCGCGCAATGGGCGATCTTCCCCGGCCTTATCTTCATGGTGCTGCGCGCCTTCCTGAGCGGCCTGGAGCGGGCAGGGATCATTCTCTACGTCACCCTGGCGACGCTCGTCCTCAATGCAGCGCTTTGCTACGTGCTGATCTACGGCCACTTCGGCTTCCCGCAACTCGGCATTTTCGGCGCCGCTGTCGCCGCCCTCGGCGTCGCGGTCCTCGGTACGGGGCTGACCATCGCCTATATCAAGAGCAAGCCGGAACTGAACCAGTACGAGCTGTTCGTGCGCTTCTGGCGTCCGGATTGGCCTGCCTTCAGGGAAGTGGTCTATCTCGGCATCCCGATCTCGCTGACCATTCTGGCGGAAGTCAGCCTGTTCACAGTCGCCTCTCTGCTGATGGGAACGATCGGCACGATCGAGCTTGCGGCCCATGGCATCGCGCTGCAATTCGCCTCCATGGCCTTCATGATCCCGCTTGGCATAGCGCAGGCTGCGACGGTGCGCGTCGGGCTTTCCTACGGCCGTGGCGACATGCTCGGCGTGCGGCGCGCGGCGATCTCGGCACTGGTGCTCGGCTCCGTGTTCGCCATGGTCGGCAGCGCGATCTTTGCGATCTTTCCGAGCCAGCTCGCAGCGCTTTACCTCGACACCAACCGGCCAGATGCCGCGCAGGTGCTGGCCTTTGCCGCTCCGCTGATCGTGATCGCCGGCGCGTTCCAGCTGGTCGACGGCCTGCAGGCGATTGCCGCCGGCATGCTTCGCGGGCTCAAGGACACGAAGGTGCCGATGATCCTGGCAATGATTTCCTATTGGCCGATCGGCTTCGTCTGCGCCTGGGTCTTTGCGTTCCCGCTCAACTTCGGCGGCGTCGGCGTCTGGTTCGGTTTCGTTCTCGGTCTTGCCGCAGCCGCGCTGTTCCTGAACTGGCGGTTCTTCCGGATGCTGCGCGCCCACAAGGTGACGGCAGCCTGAAGCAAGACGGCTCCACGCAAAGAAAAAGCCGGACGGGCAGGGGATGCCGTCCGGCTTACGAAGGCGACCACGTCAGGGGACGAACATGGCCGCTTATTTCGAAACTCCTGGAGGAAGCTTCTTGAAACGTTGTGAGGTTACCGACGCCGTTAGACGTTGAATCCGCCGGTTTCGTTGGAACCCATGCGATCGCGCTGGAGGTCGCGTATCGTGCGGGCAAAATCCACAAGAAAAACAAGACTGATTACCGCCGCGGCGGTCATGAAGACAGTCGCCATGACATTTTACCTTTAGCCGAAGATCTTACGGTTGCTTGAACGGTTGCGTTGCTCACGGGATTCGTCCCGGAGCGCATGTATCGTCGCAAAAATCATTGCGAAAAACATTGTCATCGAAAACAGAGCAAGTCCCATAGCCGTCATCCTTTCAGGTCGTAAACGGCGCAATCTTCCAAAAGGTTCCGTTCTTTCTTGCTTCACATTACTGTTGGTGACGTGAAACGCTCTTGAACATGGCATTCATCTAGCATTCATTTCTTGAGAGCCGCTGTTTCCCAGGGAACAAGCCGAGCCCGTCTGTACAACTCTTGCGATCCGCCGCCGTCCATGACAAAAGGCTTCACCAAACGGAAACAGGTGCGATGACGACGGCATTCTACCCCGGCTCCTTCGATCCGATGACGAACGGGCATCTCGACGTACTTGTCCAGGCGCTCAACGTTGCGCGAAAGGTCATCGTGGCGATCGGTATCCATCCGGGCAAGGCGCCGCTGTTTTCGTTCGACGAACGCTCGGACCTCATCCGCCAGTCGTTGCTGGAATTTTTGCCGGAGCGCGCTGCCGACATCGACGTCGTCTCCTTCGACAACCTCGTGGTCGATGCGGCACGTGAAAGCGGTTCGCGGCTGCTTGTGCGCGGCCTGCGCGATGGCACCGATCTCGACTACGAAATGCAGATGGCAGGCATGAACCGGCAGATGGCGCCCGATATCCAGACCCTGTTCCTGCCGGCGGGCACGGCATCGCGGCCCATTACGGCCACATTGGTCCGCCAGATCGCCGCCATGGGCGGCGACGTCAGCGCATTCGTGCCCAAGGCGGTTCACGCTGCGCTCATGGCCAAGCGCAAAGCCTGAAGCCGCCACACCCATTCACCACTCAGGGAGAAACCATGAAAATCCTCCACCTCGCATTTGCCGGTGCCCTCACGCTCGCGTCCTTTGCAGGAACCGCGCTTGCGCAGACGGCTGACAACTTCCTCACCATCACGCTGAAGGATGGACCGGTCGTCGTCGAGCTTCGCCCTGACATTGCGCCCAAGCACGTCGAGCAGATCAAGGCGCTGGCAACAGCCGGCGAATACAACAATGTCGCCTTCCACCGCGTCATCAAGGGCTTCATGGCCCAGACCGGCGACGTGCAATACGGCGACATGGAAGACGGCTTCCAGCCCCAGGCAGCTGGCACGGGCGGTTCTTCCAAGCCGGATCTGCCGGCCGAATTCTCGGACGTTCCGTTCGAGCGCGGCACGGTCGGCATGGCACGTTCGCAGGATCCCAACAGCGCCAACTCGCAGTTCTTCATCATGTTTGCCCCGGGCGACTTCCTCAACGGCCAGTACACGGTCGTCGGCAAGGTCGTCTCCGGCATGGAGAACGTGGACAAGATCAAATTGGGTGACGACGCCAACAACGGCTCCGTTACCGATCCCGACCGCATGATCAGCGTCAAGGTCGGCAAGTAAAAGTCAACAGAAGGAGAAAACCCATGGCCGAGATCAAAGATCCGGAAAACACGATCATCATGGAGACCACAAAGGGCCAGGTCGTTATCGAGCTTCGCCCTGACGTAGCTCCGGGTCATGTCGCCCGCATCAAGGAACTGGTCCGCGAAGGCGCCTATGACGGCGTGGTGTTTCACCGCGTCATCGAGGACTTCATGGCACAGACCGGCGACGTCCAGTACGGCAAGACCGGCGGCGAGCACTTCAACCCGTCGCGCGCCGGCATGGGCGGCTCGTCCAAGCCGGACCTGAACGCCGAGTTCTCGAACGTCAGCCACATTCGCGGCACCTGCTCGATGGCTCGCAGCCAGATGCCGAACTCGGCCAATTCGCAGTTCTTCATCTGCTTCACCGATGCGCCCTGGCTGAACAAGCAGTACTCGGTCTGGGGCCAGGTTATCGAAGGTATGGACAACATCGACAAGATCAAGCGCGGCGAGCCGGTGCGTGATCCCGATACCATCGTGTCCATGCGGGTTGCCGCCGACGCCTGATTTGCGCTAATGCACAAACCCGTCCCGGTCGTGCCTGATGGCCCCGGGGCGGGTTTCATTTTTTTCAGAAACGATCCATGCGCGTAGACCTGTTCGACTTCGACCTTCCGGAAACCTCGATTGCGCTCAGGCCCGTCAGCCCGCGCGACAGCGCCCGCCTGCTTGTGGTCGATCCGGACGCGCCAGAACCGCTGACCGATCACGGCGTTCTCGATCTGCCGTCCTTCCTGCGTCCCGGAGACGCGCTGGTGTTCAACGACACCAAGGTCATCCCGGCACAACTCGAAGGCATTCGTCGTCGCGGGGAAGAGATCACCACGCCAGTTTCCCTGACCCTGCACATGCGGATCGCTCCCGATCGCTGGAAGGCCTTTGCCCGGCCGGCGCGCCGTCTGAAGGTTGGTGACCGCATCGCCTTCGGCCACGGCGGCAACAGCTGCCTGCTCGGCATGCTCGACGCGACGGTCGAGGACAAGGGCGACGCCGGCGAAGTGACTTTGCGTTTCGACCTTTCAGGGCCGTTGCTCGACGAAGCGATCATGGCCACCGGCCACATTCCGCTGCCGCCGTACATAGCCTCGAAACGCGCGGAGGATGCGCAGGATCGCACCGATTACCAGACGGTCTATGCCCGCGAGGAGGGCGCCGTCGCCGCACCGACGGCCGGCCTGCACTTCACCGAACGGCTGTTTGCAAAGCTCGACGAACTCGGCATCGAGCGCCAGTTCGTCACCTTGCATGTCGGGGCGGGGACGTTCCTGCCGGTCAAGGCCGACGATACCGACGATCACGTGATGCATCAGGAGATCGGCCACGTCGATGCGACAACCGCCGAGCGCCTCAATGCGGTCAAGGCGAGGGGTGGGCGCATCGTCTGCGTCGGCACGACCTCGTTGCGGCTGATCGAAAGCGCCGCGGACGAAAGCGGCACGATCCAGGCCTGGTCCGGGCCGACGGGCATCTTCATTACGCCCGGCTATCGCTTCCGCGCCGTGGACATGCTGATGACCAATTTTCACCTGCCGAAATCGACACTGTTCATGCTGGTCTCGGCCTTCTGCGGCCTGGAGACCATGCGCGCGGCCTATGCCCATGCGATCGATACCGGCTACCGTTTCTATTCCTATGGCGATTCCAGCCTGCTTTTCCGGAAAGACTAGATGACCGAAACCTTCCAGTTCAAGCTGCACGCAACCGACGGCAAGGCACGTCGCGGCGAGGTTTCAATGCCGCGCGGCACGATCCGCACGCCCGCCTTCATGCCGGTCGGCACGGTGGGCACGGTTAAGGCGATGTATCTCGACCAGGTCAAGGATCTGGGCGCCGACATCATCCTCGGCAACACCTACCACCTGATGCTGCGCCCGGGCGCAGAACGCGTGGCGCGGCTCGGTGGTCTGCACAATCTCATTCGCTGGCAGGGCCCGATCCTTACCGACAGCGGTGGATTCCAGGTGATGTCGCTTGCCGGGCTGCGCAAGCTCGACGAGCAGGGCGTCACCTTCAAGAGCCATGTCGACGGCGCGCTTTTCCATATGTCGCCGGAACGCTCGATCGAAATCCAGGGCTTGCTCGACAGCGATATCCAGATGCAGCTCGACGAATGCGTGGCGCTGCCAGCCGAGCCCAAGGAAATTGAGCGCGCGATGGAAATGTCGCTGCGCTGGGCGGAGCGCTGCAAGGTCGCCTTCGGCGACCAGCCCGGCAAGGCAATGTTCGGTATCGTTCAGGGCGGTGACATTCCAGCCTTGCGGGTTCGCTCGGCCGAAGCCCTGAAGGGCCTGGATCTGAAGGGCTATGCCATTGGCGGACTTGCTGTCGGCGAGCCACAAGAGGTGATGCTGCGCATGCTCGACATCACCTGCCCGGTACTGCCCGTGGAAAAGCCACGCTACCTGATGGGTGTCGGCACGCCGGACGATATTCTCAGATCCGTCGCCCAGGGCATCGACATGTTCGACTGCGTGATGCCGACCCGTTCCGGCCGCCATGGCCTCGCTTTCACGCGTTATGGCCGCATCAACGTGCGCAACGCCCGACATGCTGAAGACATGCGGCCGCTCGACGAGCAATCCTCGTGCCCGGCGACGCGGGACTATTCGCGCGCCTACCTGCATCACCTGATCCGCTCCAACGAATCGCTTGGTGGCATGCTGCTCAGCTGGAACAACCTGGCCTATTATCAGGAGCTGATGGCTGGCATCCGCCTGGCAATCGAGGAAGGCCGCTTCGCCGACTTCATGGCCGAGACGCAGGAAACCTGGCGGCGAGGGGACCTGGCTCCCCTCTGAGTGCGGGTCCGGGTCAGATTTCCGGCCCCGGCGCGGACTGGAGCATCATCACGCCATTGATCTTGTAGCTGCCGTCGGGCTGCTTCATGAGCTGGTAGACGGCCGTCCAGTCCTTGCCGTCAGGGGCTGATATCAGCACTTCCTGGATGATCTGATCGCCCGCCACCTTGGATCGGCCGAAGGCAAAATTGCCCGGACGATAGACCGGCTGGTAGCCGCGCCTGACCATGTCGAAAAACGCGGTCTTGTCCGGAAACTTGCCGCGAATGGCCGGCGAAGCGAAGGAGTAGGCCGCATCCGCATCATCATTGAGGAAGGCCGCTATCTGGTCCTGGATGATGGAACGCGCGGTATCAACGGGCTCTTCCGCCCATGACGGCGCGGCAGCCGCGAGTTGCACCGCGATACCAAGAGCAATGGCATGTGTCCTGATCATCACCGTCCTCCGCAAATACACCTTTGAACTGCCACCTGAAATGATAGGCCGTTTGAACGTTGTGGAAATGGACGACGGCCGTTCCCTGCAGAGATGGAACGCGTTTCCGACGCGTTAGTTCTAAATATATTCAATTCCTTATATTGAATATTTAAACAGCATCCTGAAGCATCATAACTTCGTGATATTCTGACGCTCCTGTCACGAACATGCCGATGCGAGCTCGATGGCAGCGAATGTATGTCGCTGCACGCCAGCGCATGCCCGTTTGCCGTTTGTTAAGGCTTGCAATCCATAGTTGCAGTTATTCCATATTCGCGTGAAGGCATGACGCTGTTCGCCATTGTGCGCATTTGTCCGGATCAAGCGGCACATCTGCGTGGAGAGACAAGCGAATGACGACTATTTCCTCGACCGGTCCCGTCGCGGCGCTGCTGATCCTTCGGCGGCCAGAAGCCAATGCGGCGGACGGTGCTGCCAATGCCGCCGATAGCGTGCTGATGACGGCAAACAATGTTTCAGCAGAACCCGGCAAGGCAACGACGCAAGCCACCGCGGCTGCGGCCAACGCCGTTCTCGACAAGCAGGCGAGGGCCGATGCCATGGTCACGCTCGCGATCGACTTCCTGGAATCCGACAAGTTCAAGTCGAGCGATCCTGGGGTGAAGGATAAGCTCAAGGCGCTGATCGAAAGCAACGGAGCGGCGCTCGCCGCAAGGATCGAATCGGAGCGCGAGCATGATCCGTCGATGCCGATCGAGACCGCGATCGCCAACGCATTGACGGCGACCATCAGGGCCAACCGCAAGCAATTCGGCGAAGGTGAAATCGTCGTCGGATACGACACCAGGCTCGATGGCAAGTTGCTGCATTACGTCGCCGACATCGACGGGAAGAGCGGCGCGCAAATGCTGTTCGACAGCCATGAAGCGACGCGGATTGCCTATGACGACGCCAGGAACATGCGCGACCAGGCGACCGGCGAGGCCGAAGGCCCGGCATCACTTGCATTTCTCCAAGCTCAGCGCCGCTATGAGCAGTCGTCCCTGGTCATGAGGGAATGGCAGAACATGTGGTACAAGCTGTTCAAGTGGGACTGATGCAAGCCAAGGAAGAGCCAGAGACGCGCCCGCGCAGGCAGGGTTCTCGCAATGTCCAGATGGTGCGCGTCTTGATCCGCTAAGATTACCCTGCGCATTGGAGACGGCTTGCATACCCGATCGGAAACCCCATGACATCACGCACAATCGAGATCTATACGCCACGTCGCGTGTCACATCTCGGCCAATGGGACATCGGCGGTCTTGCCCTGAAAGTCTACGGCCTCGTTGCCGACACCAAAGCTGTCGACGCGGCTTTGCTGGCCCAGGCGCAAGCCTTCGTGCGAAGCGACGTGCTGCAGCGCGTTGCGGCCGAGGGGCAGGAGGATGGCCTGGGCTTCATCATCATTCACCCCGGCACGCTTGGCGTCTCGATATCCGCGCATTGGTGGATCCAAGGCTCGGTGCTGTGCCAGCATATCTACCGCAAGCTCTATTCCGCCACCGAGCCGATGGATACCGCAACACGACCTGTCATAGCCTGTGTTTGGGAACTGGCTCTGATAAACGCCGAGCAAGTGGCCTGGCGCAAAACGATGATGACGAGCGAAGCCAGCCCGGCAGCCTATATGAATGCGCGAGCCGACCTCGATGCGGTATAAGCGGCAGTTACGGAGCGGGGGCCAATCTGTCTCTGTCACACTCGGACATGGACGCCGCCCGGCTACGCATGAAGATCAGATAAGATAGATTATGGAACCAATGGATGGCGCAGAATGCCGGTTTCCTTGCATCTTGTATCCACTCTTGGCTTGACCGAAGCTTTGCCGACTGGTTAGTCCTTCGCCACCTGACCCTCATTTTGCAAGGCCCTATGTGATGAGCGAATTGCGCGTTCTTTCAGATGCTTTCATTCCGGAACTGCCAAACCGCTACAATGGCAAGGTGCGCGAAAACTACGATCTGCCCGGCGGCGAACGCATCATCATTGCGACCGATCGCCTGAGCGCCTTTGACATCATCCTCACATCCATACCGCACAAGGGTCATGTGCTGACGCAGACGGCGCGCTACTGGTTCGAGGAAACCGCTGATATCTGCCCGAACCACGTGATCAGCTACCCGGACCCGAATGTCGTCATCGGCAAGCGGCTCGACATCCTGCCGGTCGAAATCGTGGTTCGCGGCTATCTCGCCGGCACCACCAGCACCTCGATCCTGACGAAGTATCGCAATGGCGAACGCGAGATGTACGGCATCCGTCTTCCGGACGGCATGCGCGATAACCAGAAGCTTCCGCAGGCGATCATCACGCCAACCAGCAAGGCCTTCGATGGCGGCCATGACGAGCCGCTGTCGGTGGCCGAGATTCTCGAGCGAGGCCTCTTGACCAAAGAACAGCTGGACAAGGTGTGGAGCTATGCGCTGGCACTGTTTGCGCGCGGCCAGGCACGTGCAGCCGAGCGCGGTCTGATCCTCGTCGACACGAAGTACGAATTTGGCACCGACAAGGACGGCACGATCATTCTTGCCGACGAGATCCACACGCCCGACAGCAGCCGCTACTGGATCGCCGACAGCTACCAGCAGAGCTTCGAGCGCGGCGAACGGCCCAAAAGCTTCGACAAGGATTTCGTGCGCGCCTGGGTCACGGAACGCTGCGACCCGTACAAGGATCCGGTTCCGGAAATCCCGCAGGAGCTCGTGGAGCAGACATCGGCCGTCTATATCGAGGCCTATGAGAAGATCACCGGCCGGACATTCGTTCCGAACCTGTCGTGCAGCACCGTGCTCGAGCGCGTCCGCAAGAACCTGGCGCCCTATTTCACGACGCAACCCTGAATATTAGAGTTTTCACATTAAATGAAAATCAGGCGTCGCCGATCGCGGCGACGTCGACGTCAAACTCCAGACGCATCAGATCATAGGCCGGCTCGACATGGTCGGGCGTTTCGCCTTGGACCGTATCGTAATCGAGCGGCACGTGCATGTGCGTCAACACCGCTCTCTTCGGACGAAGCCGCTCGATCCAGCCAAGCGATTGTACCAGCGACAGATGGCTCGGATGGAACTTGTATTGCAGCGTATCGAGGACCAGCAGGTCCAGGCCGCCAAGTCTTGCGATCGTTTCCGGTGGAAAGTCGCTGACGTCGCTGCAATAGGCAAAGTCGCCGACGCGGAACCCGAGTGAGTGGATATTGCCGTGAAACTGCATCAGCGGCTGGAAGGCGATCGGCCCACCCGCCCCTGTAATGATGACCGGCGACAAATCGTCAGCGATGATGTGGCCGTCGACGATCGGCGGATAACCGCTGCCAGGCGGCGATTCCAAGCAATAGCGAAAGCCTTCGCGGATCCGGCCCATCGTAAAGGCATCCGCCCAGATCGGCACGCGCTTCTTGTTTTCAATGACAAACCCGCGCAGATCATCGATGCCATGCAGATGATCCGCGTGCGAATGCGTATAAAGCACTGCATCGATGTGGCGGACATTGGCAGCCACCATCTGCGCACGAAAGTCCGGACCGGTATCGATGACAACCGTCGTCTTGCCGCCATCCGGCGCAACCTGCTCCACCAGCAAGGCCGCGCGCATGCGACGGTTCTTCGGATTTTGGGGATCGCAGGCACCCCAATCACCGGTTATGCGTGGCACACCGGGCGACGACCCACAGCCAAGAATGGTGAAGGCGCGCCTGAATGCCACGTCAGAGCCTCGGCATCTTGGAAAAAACGCGCAGCGCGTTTGCGGTCGTAAGCGTCGCAATCTCGTCTCGCGAAACGCCGATCGTATCGGCAAGCACCTCGGCCGTATGCGCCACATAGGCCGGTTCGTTGCGTTTGCCGCGGAAGGGTTTCGGCGCGAGATAAGGCGCGTCGGTTTCGACGATCATCCGGTCATGCGGAACGGTCTTGGCGATCTCGCGCAATTCCTCGGATTTCGGGAAGGTCAGAATGCCCGAAAAGGACACGTAGCCGCCGAGTTCGACGCCGACGCGCGCCAGATCCGGTCCCGACGAGAAGCAGTGCAAGAGGAAAGGGAAGGCGCCCTTCCCCGTCTCCTCGGTCAGGATCGCCGCCATGTCGTCGTCAGCCGAGCGGCTGTGAATGACGAGCGGCAGCCCGGTTTGGCGCGCTGCCGCGATGTGCCGGCGCAGGCCTTCGGCCTGCGCATCGCGTGGTGCGTTGTCGTAGAAATAGTCGAGACCCGCCTCGCCGATCGCCACCACCTTTGGGTGAGCCGAAAGCCTGACGAGTTCGTCGACGGTGATGTCGAGCTCCTCATCCGCATTGTGCGGATGGGTGCCGACGGAGCAGAAGACGTTCGGATAGGCATTGGCGATCGCAAGGATCGTGTCGAACCGCTTCACGCGGGTCGAGATCGTGATCATCTGACCGACGCCGGCCGCACGCGCACGCTCGATGATGGCGTCGCGCTCGGCCTCGAAGTCGGGGAAGTCCAGATGGCAATGGGTATCGATAAGCATGCCGACGCGCCTTACTGTGCTTCCGGCGGCACGTAGCGCGGGAAGACCGGCTTCGGCGCTTCCAGCGGCGTGCCGGAGACGAGACGGCCGGCCTCGCCCAATGCCGCAAAGTCACGCTTGTCGGCCGGGGCCGCCACGAGGTCCAGCAGCTTTCCTGACGATTCCGGCATGAACGGCTGCAAGAGAATGGCGATCTGACGCACGACCTCTGCCGTGACGTAGAGCACGGTCGCCATGCGCGCCGGATCGGTCTTCTTCAAAGCCCATGGTTCCTGGCCGGCGAAATAGCGATCGGTCTCGGAAACAACCGCGATGATCGCCGCAAGCGCGCGGTGGATCATCTGCTTTCCCATTTCGTCGCGGGTAATGTCATGCAGAGCATCGGCAGCCGCAAGCATTGCCTTGTCTTCGTCGGTCAGTGCGCCGCAGACCGGGATCTGGCCATCGCAGTTCTTGACGATCATCGACAGCGAGCGGCTTGCCAGATTGCCGATACCGTTGGCAAGATCGGAGTTGATGCGGGTCGCGATCCCCTCTTCGCTATAGCTTCCGTCCTGGCCGAAGGAGACTTCGCGCAGGAAGAAGTAGCGGATCTGGTCGAGACCGAAATGTTCGACAAGATTGACGGGATCGACGACGTTGCCGAGCGACTTCGACATCTTCTCGCCCTTGTTGAGCAGGAAGCCGTGCGCGAAGACGCGCTTGGGCAGCGGCAGGCCGGCCGACATCAGGAATGCGGGCCAATAGACCGCGTGGAAACGGATGATGTCCTTGCCGATGATGTGAATGTTGGCCGGCCAGAATTTGGCGCGCGGTCCCTGCGGGTCATCGAGATAGCCGGTCGCAGTGATGTAGTTGGTGAGCGCGTCGACCCAGACATACATGACGTGGCCGGGATCGTTCGGCACCTTGATGCCCCAATCGAAAGTGGTGCGCGACACCGACAGATCCTTGAGCCCCGACTTCACGAAGGAGATCACCTCGTTGCGGCGCTCGGCAGGGCCGATAAAATCCGGGTTCTCTTCATAGTGCTTCAGGAGCTTGTCCTGATACTCCGACAGCTTGAAGAAATAGCTCTGCTCCTCGACCCATTCGACGGGGGTGCCCTGAGGACCATAGCGCACGCCATCGGCGCGCAGCTCTGTCTCGTTTTCCTGGTAGTAGGCTTCGTCGCGCACGGAGTACCAGCCGGCATAGGAATCCTTATAGAGGTCGCCCGCCTCACCCATGCGGATCCATATGTCCTGCGACGCATCGTGGTGACGCTTCTCCGTGGTTCGGATGAAGTCGTCGTTCGATGCATTCAGAAGCACAGCCATCTGCTGGAACTCCGAGGAATTCCGGTCGGCGAGTTCCTGCGGCGTCACGCCTTCGCGGCGCGCCGTCTGCTGCATCTTCTGGCCGTGTTCGTCGGTGCCTGTCAGGAAGAAGACGTCGCGCCCGTCCAGGCGCTGGTAACGCGCCATCGCATCCGTTGCGATCAACTCATAGGCGTGGCCGATATGCGGCTTGCCGTTCGGGTAGGAAATCGCGGTGGTGATGTAAAAGGGGGACGTGTCTCTCATAGGCGGATTCAATCTATCTCGGATGAAGCTAACGACGCTCTTAGCGCATACGCCGCTGGGAAGGAACCGGGAGATGGCAGAAAAGCCCCGATGCGAGGCATCAGTCATGCCCCGCCCCTGCTTGCGCTGAAGCAAACACCGAAATAGAACAAACAGGAAACAAAGAGAGAGGAATCACCATGTTGCGTCGTCTGGAACGCCAATTCGAGGCGGCATCTGCCCGCTACGCCGAAGACAACGGCATCGAGCGGGATGCGGACTGGTTTATCCTGAAGATGCAGGAGGAAATCGGCGAACTCACCCAGGCCTGGAACAAGCGGACCGGTCGCGGCAGGCGCCATGGGAAATCAGAGGACGATCTGCGCACGGACATGGCGGACGAGGCAGCGGACCTGCTCGGGCATGTGCTGCTTTTCGCACACCATCATGATCTCGATCTTGTCGCGGCGATCAAACGCAAATGGCGGTTTCAGGTCGAACTATAGCGCTGCCTTCACGTCATCCAGCAGCGACAGAATGGTCTGCTTGCGATCGAGGTTATAGGCGTCGCTGACGGTGAGACGCTCGCCGCTCATGGCCGAAAGCCGGGCAAAGCGTTCGGCGCGCATGATATCGCCGGCGACGGCCGCATCGCGGGCCTCCCGCATCAGCCGGCCGGTCAACAACGACGTGAAGAAGTCGAAGATCGTTTCGCTGTCCTTTCCCGAGAGAACATCGGCCAGCTTGTGCATGTCCTTGCGGATCGCCGGTCCCTGCCCTGCAAGGATCGCCTCGAAGGTCGCGGTGATCTCCAGACCGCCGTAGTTGATCAGCTTCAGCGCCTCGGCGACGCTACCATTGGCAGCGGCCAGGACGCGCGCAGCATTCTCGCTCTCGAGATCGAAACCGAGGTGGCCCAGCGCCTGGCGCAGCGCCGCCGGCTCCAGCGGCTTCAGCCGCAGCGGCAGGCAGCGCGAACGGATCGTCGGCAGCAACTTGCCCGGCGCGTGGGTGAGCACCAGAAACAGCGAGCGGCGCGGCGGTTCCTCGAGAATCTTCAGGATGGCATTGGCCGCGTTGCGGTTGAGATCGTCGGCGGGATCGATGATGACGATGCGCCAGTTACCAGTGCCGGACGTCTGGGCGAAGAACTTGCCGGCCCTTCGAACCTCGTCGACCGTGATGGCACCCTTGACCCTGCCCGTCTTCTCGTCGACCGGTCGCGTCAGATGCAGAAGATTGTGCGACGCGCCGGCAGCCAGCTGTCGGCTGACAATCGACGTCGGGTCCGGATCCGCGAGGCTCTCCGGCGCATTTTCCGGGTCCGGATGATTGAGGATGTGACTGGCGAAGCGAAACGCAAGCGTCGCCTTACCGATCCCTTCCGGCCCCTCGATCAGGATCGCATGGTGCCCCTTGCCTGACCGGTAGCTCTGCGCCAGGAACGCCTCGGCCTGTTCATGGCCGAACAGGCGGTCGTTCTGAACGGGGGAAATTGCCCCTTCGAGCACACCTGGCGTTTCCGTCGTCATGGGGCTGCCCCCTCATTCGAGGGACTGGGCGCCTCGACATCAGCGAGCAGGCTTTCCAGAAGGCCAAGCACCTCGGCGGCGATCGCCTCGGCAGATTGCGTCGCATCGATCACGCGGCAACGGCCCGGATCTGCATTGGCGATATCGAGAAAGGCCTCGCGGCGCTTTTCGTGCGTCTCCAACTCTTCCTTTTCGAAGCGGTCCGGGCTGTCGTCGCCCGCGCGACGTTGCGCGCGCTCCAGACCGATCGCCGCCGGCAGATCGAAAATCACGGTCCGATCCGGCACGACACCGTTGATCGCGACCCGTTCGAGCGTCTCGACGAAGGCCGGCTCCAGATTGCCTGTTATGCCCTGGTAGACGCGCGAAGAATCCATGAACCGGTCGCAAAGCACGATCGCGCCCCTGGACAGCGCCGGCCTTATGACTTCTTCGACATGGTCGCTACGCGCCGCTGCAAACAGAATGGCCTCCATGCGGACCCCAAAGGCTTCGGCCGCTCCCGACAGCAGCACATGGCGCACCGCCTCCGCCCCGACGGATCCGCCAGGCTCGCGTGTCGTCAGCACCTCGTGGCCGAGCGTGCGCAGCGAATCGGCTAGCAGCCGCAACTGCGTCGACTTGCCGGCCCCTTCCCCGCCTTCGAATGTTACAAACAGACCTTTTGCCAGCGGCACAGTGCTTTCCTATATCGCATGCGATTTGGCCCTGTGTAGCCGATTGGCCCCACCGATGAAACCGCCGAAGCCGGTTTTGTTAGAGCCAGAAGAAGAGCAATTCCTGCAGCGCGTCGACCGCGCGGCTTGCAAGCGTGCCCTTGTCTACGGCCGAGGCTGTCTTGACCGGGACTTCGCGTAGCAGCTTTTCGCCGTTCCAGAGCCGAACGACGCCAACTTCAGCGCCCGCCTCGACCGGAGCTCGCAGCGGCCACTTATAGACGACACGCGCGGTCAGCCGCTCCGGATTGTCGACCGGCAACAGCACGTCGACCGGGCCGCCCGCGACAAGCGCCACATGTGAAGCGGCGCCACCATAGATGCTCGCCTCGCCGATCGCTTCGCCATCCGTAAAAATCCGCCGCTTCTCGAATGCCGTCATCGCCCAGTCGAGCACCTTGCGGCTCTCCTCGGTGCGCTCCTTGTCGGTCGCAAGCCCGCCCATCGCGAGATAGACCCGCCTGTCACCACGCTGCATCGACGCGGCCAGCGAGAAGCCATAGCCCTCGGCAAAACCCGTGGCGAGACCGTCGACCCCGACATTGGCGGCGATCAGAGGGTTCTTGTTGCGCTGCAGGATCTTGTTCCACTCGAACTCCGGCTGCGCGTAGAGCCTGTAGAAATCGGGATGCGCCTCGTGCAGATGACGGGTCAACGTTACCAGTTCGCTCATGGTGATCTGGTTTTGCGGATCGGGAAGACCGGTCGCGTTGCGGAAAGTGGCAAGGGGCATGCCGAGTTCGCGCGCGCGCGCCGTCATCTTGTCGGCAAAGGCCGCTTCGCTGCCGGTCATACCCTCCCCAAGGATAATGCAGGCATCGTTGGCAAGCTGAACGGCCATGCCCTGCAGCAGATCGGCCACGCGGATGCGTGACTTCAGCGCCGCAAACATCGTCGATGTGCCGGAGGGCGCGCCACCGGTGCGCCACGCATGCTCGGAAACGTCGTAGACGGTTTCAGCCGAGATTTCGCCCTTTGCGATGGCTTCGGCCACCACTTCCATCGTCATCAATTTGGCAAGCGAGGCGGGCGGGACAGGATCGTTTTCGGCGCGGGAAAACAGGACGGTGCCGGTTTCGGCGTCCACCAGCAGGATCTGCTTGGCCTTGGTATCGAAGGCCACAGGCGGCGTCTGGGCAGCGGCCGTTCCCGCCAGCAACGCCGCCAATCCAAAGGCGACCGAAAGCAACTTCAAGCGCATGGGAAACTCCGGTTTCCCATTGGGCATAGCAGCGTCGTCAGAATGGTACAACGCTCCGGGCTACCTGATCGAACCCGCTCGGCCCTGCCGCTTCGCATGCGCGACGATCGCGTCGGGGGTCAGCGGATTGGTCTCGACCATGATCGCCTCGAACGGCGAAGCCTTGTCGCTTACCCGCACCTCCACATAGGCGGCCGCATAGGCCATGTTGCCGTCCGGCATCGGGATGTATTCCGGACGCTCGCGCGGGATCGGTCCGATCTCCGGCAGCATCACGAATTCCTCCAGCGACTGCGGCGTGGCAAACTGCGGAACGGGCGCCGCAAGGGCCGTCACCGGACCACTGGTATCGAGCGAGGCTTTGGCCGGAATGGTGAGCGTGCCGAGCTGGTTTCGCATCGGCTCGTTGGAGGCGACCATCACACCGGTCGCGATCTGGCCTTCAGGCATGACACCCGGGCTGCGATCGCCCTTCGTGACGTAGGACGCCATCAGGTAGGGCATGTCGTTTCCTTCGAGCGGCGCCCGGCCGACATATTGTACCCGAACCTTGGCGCTGCCCTTCCGCTTGATATCGAGCAGATCTGCCGTTTTCGAGGATACGTCGATGATGCGACCGAACTCGTAAGGACCGCGATCGTTGACGCGGACGATGACGGACGTGCCGTTCTCCGTATTGGTGACGCGGGCATAGCTTGGCAGCGGGAACGTCGGATGCGCGGCAGACAGATGATATTTGTCGTAGACTTCGCCGTTGGCTGTCAGGCGCCCGTGGAATGCTGCGCCATACCAGGACGCCATGCCGCTTTTGTTATAGCCGAAATCTTCCTTCGGCTGATACCACTTGCCCTTGACCTGGTAGGCCTTGCCGACCTGAAACCGGCCGCCGCCCTTCGGGATATTCTTGCCCGTGGCGACACGGGGGCTGGCCTTCACGCCATAAACCGACTCGGGAAAGTATTCTTTGCTTCTCGGCTTGCTCTTGCTGACACTGGACGTCGACCCGCAAGCCGCAAGCGCTGCGCAAAACACGGGAACCGCCGCAAGGCGCAATCCCCTCATCAGATATGCCGCATTTTTACTGGATGTCATCTGTCCCACAACATCAATCGAACAAGCCGTACTCGAAACCTCCCGCTCTTGCCCCAGCGGAAATCTCGGCGTCCCGAAACGGAACAGTCGATTAAACATGACAGCAACAAGGCAAAATTGCGAACCGACACACAGCCGCCCACCCGAAATCTCCAGTTATGGTTTACGAATGGTTAGCGAGGCCGGATCCCTGATCCGCGCAGGAAGAAAATCTTTCCGAGTGCATGTTAAATCTTGCAAAGCGGCAAGGCTTCGCGCAATAACGCCCTGCCCGGAGGAGTGGCCGAGCGGTTTAAGGCACCGGTCTTGAAAACCGGCGTGCGTGAAAGCGTACCGTGGGTTCGAATCCCACCTCCTCCGCCATCACCTGTTTCATTTTCTGCCATTGAGTTCGTTCGTCGCCCAATTGCCCTGACGCGGCGACGGCTGGAGCATAGCCGTTTTGGAAGCCACGCCCTGCGGCGCGGCAACAGATGCGTGTGCATTGCTGAGGCAGCACGTCGGTCGGCTTGCCATGTCAGGTGATTTGAGGGAAAGTCTGATTCCGGCCCATCGAGGCCTGGGCAATCTCCCAAAACTGGAGAAAACCATGCCTCTTAAATACCTGACAACTGCCGCTTTTTTTGCTGTTCTCGCGCTGTCTGGCTGCGCAAGCACCGGCGACGCCAACACCACCTATGCTCAATGGCAGGGTCCAAATCCGGTTCCTGATCCGTCGGCGTCAAGCCCCGGTGGCTTCCGCCTCAGCTACTGAGTTGCGATAGGCGCTTGGCGCCCCACCGGGTGCCGTCGCGACCGCTGTCGGGCGGTCGCAATTCCGTTTCGGGCTGAGAAAACCTCTGCATCCTTCGACGACACACGCGGGCCAATTCACCGCCCCCCTGATCTCTCCATGCACTCCGCCAGACCTCCATCGGTCGAGAGCGACGTTGGCCGTGGGCGTGGCACAGTCAGTCGCATCCGGCGAAATCGCCGCGGCACGCCTTGAATCCGAAACCGGCTGCTCCCACTTCATTAGAATTGATTGAAATACAGCCATCAACCAGTCAAGGAACTGAGCGATGCCAACCTTCATCATAGAACGTGACGTACCTGGCGCCGACAAGCTCACCCAGGACGATCTCTGCGCGCTGTCGGCCAAGTCCAACGCTGTCGTCGCAGATCTTGGCGTGCCTTATACGTGGATCACCAGTTACGTGGCCGGCGACAAGATCTATTGCGTTCACGAAGCACCGAGCGCCGACGTCATTCGCGAGCACGCCGAACGCGGCGGATTTCCCGCCAACAGGATCACAGAGGTTGCCGCCGTTATCGGCCCCTCCACCGCATCGCCACGGCGCGGCGGAAACTGAAGAAGACAACGGCATCGCCGCCCGACCTGTCATGACGACGCATCGCGTCTCAATAGCCATCATTCCACCTGCGCCGTCATTGACTTAAGCGCGTATCGATGCAGGCTGAGCTACCGGTCATTCGGAGCCCAGGAGGGCCCCCGGCACGCGTTTCCAAGGAGACGAACATGGCAAAAGGTCAAGTCCGCAGCAACCGCGAGGTTCGAAAGCCCAAAAAGGACAAAGCCGTCAAAACGACCGTTGCAACCGAAGGCTCGCAGGTCAAACTTGCCGGCAGCAGTTTCCCGGCCGGCAAGAAGGACAAGAAGTAAAATCGCACCCGGTCATCTCTGCGCCAGACGCGCATGAGACATCTTCGCTGGCTGTCGACCGCCCCATCCGTGCGTCTTTGCTGAATTGCGGGACGACACGGTCGGCGCAACAGTCTGGCGAGCGTTGCGAGCCTAAACGCATCGCTCGCCCAAGCTGCGCGAGGGGCAAGCGGCCTGCGCCGATCACGCTTCGTGCGCTTGCCCCCACCGGAACAATCGCAGCACGGCATCGCAGACCGGTCCGTTCGTCGCGAGGAAATGTGCTCTGAATGCCACAACTCGAAGCGCCGTTATCGACCTTCTCAAAGAACTGTTGAACACGCCTGGCTGCGCGGCATGCTTGCTGGACTTCGGAACGAAAGCGCGGTTCACATCGTTAACCAATCTACCGGCTTCACTCCTCATCTTTCGGACGTTCATCGTGCTCGCAGCCTTGCTCATTGCTTCGATTATCGCATCGCCAAACATCGCCCTCAGTGCAGCGACGGTCGATGACCTGCAGGCCGATTTCGAATCTGCAGTCCCTTGCCAGCAGATCGATGGTCGCAACGTCTGGAAGGGTGCGATCGCCTACTACATCCAGTCCTTCGTCTTCGAGGGGGACACACCCGTGGCGACTGATGCCGCGGACGCCGTGTTGCCACAGGACAATTCAGCTGAAACCGTCAAGGAATTCGAAGACGCCTGCTCTGCCACGCGACCGGCCTGAGGCACGCGACTTTCATCGCGTGGCGAGCGTGCCGACGAACTTACGTCCAGATCCCCCCGTCGGCGTCGGTACAGCCATGGGGCGGAATCACCGTGCCACAGGCCAACTTTGGCCGCGCGCCACCCACTGATCGATCAGGCACCGAATCGCTGCACTCCAGACGATGCCAACCGCGTCGAACGGTCTTCCGACGGTATCGACATATTGGTATCAACCGAAACCGGGGCCCACTATCGCAGCGACCACGTTCACGATCGGCGACAGGACCCGAATCAATTCCTGCATCGCAACCTTACTCCGTGCGCCGCGGCCCGTGGCAGCACAGAGCCTCGCGATCGCCGGCTCCAGCCAATTCCGCGTCGACAGCCGCAGCATTCACCAAATTTTAGGCACTTGCGGAACACATATGGAACAGATAGTGTCTGTTCTTGATTTGTTTCACGCTTCTGGAGCGACTGGCCATGCTGACCCGCAAGCAACAGGAATTGCTTCTCTTCATCCACGAACGAATGAGGGAGTCCGGTGTACCGCCATCCTTCGACGAGATGAAGGATGCTTTGGACCTGGCATCCAAGTCGGGCATTCACCGGCTGATCACGGCGCTCGAAGAGCGCGGCTTCATCCGACGGCTGCCGAACCGCGCACGCGCACTTGAGGTCATCAAGCTGCCTGAAGCCTATGCGGCGAACACACAGCCCCGTCGCGGCTTTTCGCCGAGCGTCATCGAAGGCAGCCTCGGCAAGCCCCCCGCCCCAGCTCCGGCTAAGGCACCACCCGTTGCCGACAACAGCTCGGTGTCGGTGCCGGTCATGGGTCGCATCGCCGCCGGCGTGCCGATCTCGGCCATACAGAACAACACCCACGACATCTCCGTTCCGCTCGACATGATCGGTACCGGCGATCACTACGCTCTCGAGGTAAAGGGCGATTCGATGATCGAGGCAGGGATCTTCGACGGCGATACCGTGATCATTCGCAACGCGACGACTGCCAACCCCGGTGACATCATCGTTGCCCTCGTCGACGACGAGGAAGCGACCTTGAAGCGCTTTCGTCGCAAGGGCGCGTCGATTGCGCTGGAGGCCGCAAATCCGGCCTACGAGACACGAATTTTTGGACCCGACCGCGTCAAGATACAGGGCAAGCTGGTCGGCTTGATCCGCCGCTACCATTAGGCCCGAATGGCGCTTTGCGCCGTCATCGCCACCGTTCTCCCGAATGCGAACGTCTCGCCACCCCTGGGGTAGCGAGACGCCGGATATCCATCCGAGCGCTTGCGCGCTTGCGGATTCTTATTCGTGGATGGAGTACTCGCCGAGCTCGCAGAGGTCCTGCGTGTCTTCGGTCGTGTCGAGACCCGAACCTTCCTCGAACTCGAAGCGCATGTCGTACTTACAGACGTCGCGTCCGTCGGCGATGGTAATTTCCATGCTCTCGCCGGGATTGAGCACTTGCCGTCCAAAGACATCGTCCTCCCACTGGTCGACGCCAACAGGCGATGTGTAGAAGTTCGTCAAAACAGCCTTCGTCTTGTTCTTGAGCTGAAAGACGAGATCCTCGGCGCTTGCAGCGCTCGTCGTTGCAGCAAGAAGAGCAAGTGCGGTCAGGGCGATCTTACATTTCATTTTATGTCATTTCCTCCATTGTCGGCTTTGTTTGACACCACCTATACGGGTCGCATCGACGGAATATTCATTCCCGTTACCGTCTAGAGACAATATTTTTTCCGGTGACAAGAGCTGCGTCACAACCATTTCCGGGTCGGTCATGTAACGGCAGCAACGGCGAACGGCGACAAGTCGCACGATGGCGTCCGGAAATGGTTTGATATTGATTTTACTCAATTTAAACTTTGGTTGGCGACGTGGCGAAGGCGACGCCTGTCACTTCCGAAAACGGCGCGTCGAGCGGCCCGACGTCACGGAACCAGTGGAAGCTTGCCATGCAGCGATCAGCCGGCCTTCGCGGCGTTAGCAGCGAAAACCGCCTTCCATCCATCCTGGCCCGCAGACACTTCCTGACGTTCGTTTCCATGTCAGATGGCGGTTGATCGGTTCTGGGTCGTTCGTATCGCAGGACAGCCGCGACACGTCGCACACTGCCGCCTCGGCCTTTGCCCGGCCTCAATCGACGGACGTGCCGTTGCCTTTCGCCGTTCGCGGCCTAACTACCCCCTCCCATGCCCCATGAGAGGAACTGCTGAATGAACCGAAATGGCCTTTATCTCGTCATCGCCGCCCTTGCCGTGGCCGTCGTCGGGCTCGGCGTCTATGCCTATCGCGAAGAAACGAAACCGGCCGGTGTCGAAATCAAGATTGGCCAGGACGGGGTTTCCGTTCAGGAGAATTGAACCACGGCCTCAATTGACCGACAGGCGAGCGAGTGCGGGCATTCATTGCCGCATCGTGGCGCTTGCCACAATCGGTCCCGTTCGATGGAAGGTGGTCGCCCGCAGTCGAGCGACCTTCTACGCCCGACAGTCGCGATGCCGATCCGGTTCGCGACGGCATACGGTTGGAAATGCGCGCGACCGTTCATTGCGGGCGGCTTATTGGCCGTTGCACGCGAATGCGCTTGAGCATGCCTCATGGCATGCCCTATGGAAGACGAACAATTAGACACAATTTCAGATGGATGAGACCATGAACCTCGACATTCAGGCGCTTGATGGCGCCTGCCACTGCAAGACGGTCCGGTTCAATGTGAAGCTGAAGGACGGCCTGCGCACCGCCCGCCGGTGCACCTGCTCCTATTGCGAGTTGAAGGGTGCCGTCGTGGTTTCGGCCGCCAAGGATGGCGTAACTGTGCTTTCCGGCGAGGACGCCCTCACCAAGTATCAGTTCAACACCCATGCCGCAGAGCACTATTTTTGCTCGAAATGCGGCATCTACACCTTTCACAAGCCGCGCTCGAACCCGGATTTCTACGGCGTGAACGCCGCATGTCTCGAAGGCATTAGCCCATTCGATTTCACCGAATTGCCCGTCAACGACGGCATCAACCACCCGATGGACACCAAGGGCTCTACTGGCCCGAGGCTCGCAGGCACACTGCGTTTCACGCCGGCAGAGTGACTGGAAAGCCTGTCAAGGATTCGACAGGCGTCCATTGCGAAGGTCGACGAATGCCTTTCGGTCGCCCCACTGACCGTGCGCACCAAGGCGACCGCACGCGCAACGCATGTGGACGCCCGCAGATTTCAGCTTGCCTTAATCCGAACGGCGGGCGAACGTCCTTTGACCTGCACTCTTTGAACTGGCTTTAGAAATCGATGAACGACAAAGTCTATGAAACGCTGACCGGAATGTACTTCACGGTCGACGACCCGGATGGAAGCTACGGCACGGGCCAGGTCATTCGCCTCGCTGCCGAAGGGATCTATTTCATCCGCTTTGACGGCAACGAGGTGACGCTGCCCCTGGAACTCGTTTCCATCGGAGAGATGCTGCAAACGACCGATGAAGAGTACAAGCTCTGGCGGTTCTTCGACACGATCGAGGAACGGGACAAGTGGATCGAATGGCTGGATGCACCATCGAAGCCACGGGTCATCTCACTCGTGCGACCGACAAAGTAGCAGCCTGCACTGGCCCCTGCCGAGCCGACTGTTGCTTCGGCCCGTATCGCGCAGTCCAGCGTCCCCAGCATGAGCCTGCCTTGATGTTCAAGGCCGCGATACAAAAACAGATGGGAGACAAATCTCCCATCTCGACAACCTTATCGTGTTCTTATTATTTATTCCCGCAATACGATAATCAGAAGATCAAGCGGCTGGCGGCCTGTCACCGGCTTTTGGGTTGCATAGATGAAGCAAGCAAGATTGACGGGCGGATATCTACGATCATCGGCTGGAGGGCCGCCGTCCTTCCGCGGGAGGTAAATTGGTCCGACTTGCCGCACGAACCACCCTTCCGCATTTAAAATTACCGCTCAGCCGACCTGAAGACGAATGACGTATCTGACAGAAGGACGATTTCGCCACCTTCGCCAAGCTGATGAAGGCGCTCGCGTTCAATATTGCTGCTCTGTGCGTGGCTGCAGCGATCGGAGCGGTCGCACTGTCTCAGATCGCGTACATGCACGAGATCCCGGTCGGTTAGCTGCAGATTGCACCGCTGGTTCGCGCGACGATCGTCACGATCATCATAGCGGCAATCGCTCCCAGGACAGGATTCGGCGCGAAACTGCTGGCTTTCGGCGGCATTCACCTTCTCGAATTGGCGCTGTCCATGATGATGACTGCTGTCGCTGTCGAAATCCTCCAGACCTACTTTGATGGGGATCGGCAGGCGGCGGCGCCCTGGCTTCGTTTCGGAGCGATCACGCCATTCGTCAGCGGCCTGGCCGGTTATCTGATCTTGCGCCGGTTACGCCGTCCTGTCGCTCAGTGAAGGTCAGACGTCACCGTCTGGAGGCAACCGCTGGCAATCTGGTAGTAAGATCGTGAAATCTCAGCAAGGTCCGCTGACCTGCGACAGACGATAGCCGGTGCAGCTATCTCAATGTTTTCTTTCTCAGAGAAACATTTGGAGGCCTCGCCCGGAATTGAACCGGGGTACAAGGATTTGCAGTCCTCTGCGTCACCACTCCGCCACGAGGCCTCACCGACTGATGTAATCAAGTCGTGGCGAGCGTTTAGAATGAATGTAGAAAGACTGCAAGAGGGTTCATTCTGAATGTGATGGTTTTTTCGGTTTGCACACGCTTTCCGTCGCACCCATTAAACTGATGGCGCATGAGGCCGCCGCCTCGACCTTCACGCCGAACAGATGCACCAGACATGCTCACCACGTCGGCCCAAAGGTCGCTGGTGATGTGCACGGCTGCGTGCCCAGCACATGCTCCCGCCCCTAGCACCAGGGCGTCGGCTGGCCCTTCCAGGGCCGAACCAGCCCCTCCGACACGAGTACGGCACCGAGGGAGCGGCCATCGCGCATCACCACGCGCAGATTTTCACTGTTCTTGTCGTCGCTTCGGCCGATTGCCTCGATCAGCCGGAAATCTCCCGCGTTCAAGAGTTCGCGCAATCGCTGCTTGGCGTAAAAGCCACGCGCGCGCTCGCTGTCGCAGCTGGCCGTCTTGATTCGCGGCGCATCGACGTCGGCAACGCGGATTTCTTCTCCGCGATAGCGGAACGTTCCGCCATCGACGACGCAATTGTCGTTGCGGGTCCCGCAGAAGTAGAACTGGTTCGCCTTTGGCTCGACGGTTGCCGGCTGCGCGATCGGACGCTCGATAGGAGTTGGCGCTGCCAGTCCGACATTGACGGTCGGTACCGGCCCGTCGATCGGCTTTGTCTTGTGTGACACGGTCGGCAGGGCGGTGCGGACATCGGCCCTCGGCCGTTCGTCGACCCTTACGGTCGCGGTCGATTTCGGCGCTGAAGCGAAGAGGTGCGAAACGCCGGGAAATTCCGGCAATTTTGCACGGTGATCATAGACAACGACGCCGCCGACGATGACCACGGCAGCGAAATACCAGGGCAGCATACCACCCTGCTTCCTTGTCCGGCTGCCGCGGCGACGCCCGCGGCTTGTCGTGGCTTTACCCATCCTGCCCCATCCTTTGATTCGGCCGGCATTATGCGACCGATGCATTGCCGAATGGTTTTCACCGGCGCCCCGAATGCGGGAGTGCTCCGGGGGTGTGGATGGAGGACAACGTAACCGCCCTTCAGAAAGACAGGCTATTCCTTCGGAGAGCCCGGGCGGCCGCGACGGCGGGCCCACCAGACGGCGAACCTGCGTCTACGGCGTCGAACCGACGGAATATCATGTGAAAGGATCAGCAGACCCAAGGGCACCATCCAGAAGCCGAGCACCGGCAGAAAGCCGAGAAAACCGCCAAGGATCAAAAGACCGCCCACGAGCATGCGCAGCAGCGGTGATTCCGGCAGCGCCAGGCGCCATTTGCCCAGCACGATCTGCCGGGTGTGGGGGTCTATGCCGAAATGCGTCTGTTTTCTGTTTTTATTCATCATTCCCTATCCGCCTGCGTTTCCCACAATTGGGGGCTTCTCCACAGGCTCGCAACAAAACTTCTCACTTTTTTTGAAAAAACCGCTTGGCAAATCGGAAAAGCATTTGTATTAGCAGCCTCACTTCTGCAGGACACAAACCGCGCAGAACTTCTGCAGGACACAAACCGCAGATGATCCCTGGTAGCTCAGCGGTAGAGCATTCGACTGTTAATCGACAGGTCGCCGGTTCGAATCCGGCCCGGGGAGCCAGTTTCTAAAAGAGCCATTCGCGGTAACGCCCGAATGGCTCTTTTTCATTTTGCGGCTATGGTGCCGCCGTCCACAGACTACCTCACAGAGGAATGTCATGAGCGCCAATTCGGCATCGCCCATTCTGATCTGGTTTCGCAAGGACCTGAGGCTTGGCGACAACCACGCGCTCGCGGCTGCATGCGCCGATGGCGTGCCGGTGATTCCCTTCTATATTCGCGAGCCCGCCGACAGCGGCAACGGGCCGCTGGGCTCCGCGCAGCGCTGGTGGCTGCATCATTCGCTATCGGCGCTTCGCACATCGCTGCAAAACATCGGGTCGGATCTCCTTTTTCGCTCAGGCGAGCCGTTCGAGGTTATTAAGGACATAGCGCGAGAAACGGGCGGCACCAGCGTTTTCTGGAACCGCCGCTATGATCCAAGCGGCATGGCGACGGATGCGCCGCTTAAAAAGGCGCTGCTCGAGCAGGGCTTTTCGGTGAGCAGCTTCGCCGGTCAGTTGCTGCACGAGCCGACCCGGTTCTTCAACAAGACGGGCGGACCCTACAGGGTCTTTACGCCCTTCTGGCGCGCGCTCGAAGCAAGCGGCGAACCGCCGGCACCGATCGATCCGCCAGTTTCGATTGCGGCGCCACAACGATGGCCTGGATCCGAGAGCCTGGAACAGTGGGACCTGCTACCGACGAAACCCGATTGGGCTTCGACCTTCAGTGAAATCTGGTCTCCGGGCGAGGACGGTGCTTCGGACCGCCTGCAGACCTTTGTCGAAGATACGCTCGACGGCTACAAGACGGCGAGGGATTTGCCGGCGGAAGCCGGTACCTCGCTGCTCTCACCGCACCTCGCCTTCGGCGAGATATCGCCCGCGCGGATATGGCATGCGACACGTGGCCTGACCGACACGCCGGTCGACGATGTCGTCACGTTTCGCAAGGAACTCGCCTGGCGCGAATTCTCCTACAATCTTCTGTTTCACAATCCTGATCTGGACCGGCGCAACCTCGACCGTCGCTTCGACGCATTCTCCTGGCTGGACAATGACGATCATTTCCGGCGCTGGACCAAGGGGCTGACCGGCTATCCCATCGTCGATGCCGGCATGCGCCAGCTCTGGCGCCATGGCTATATGCACAACCGCGTCCGGATGATTGCCGCCTCCTTCCTGATCAAGGATCTTCTGATCGACTGGCGACACGGCGAGAGGTGGTTCCGCGATACGCTGGTCGATGCGGATCCTGCCTCGAATGCCGCCAGTTGGCAGTGGGTCGCCGGCTCCGGTGCCGACGCCTCGCCCTTCTTCCGCGTCTTCAACCCCGTGCTCCAGGGCGAAAAGTTCGATCCCGAAGGACACTATGTGAAGCAATTCGTTCCGGAACTGGCCGATCTCGATGCACGCTATGTCCACCGACCTTTCGCTGCTCCGCAAGCGGCGCTGTCACAGGCACGGATCGAGCTGGGCGTGACCTACCCTGCCCCCATCATCGAGCATGGCTTTGCACGCGACCGGGCGCTCGCCGCGTTTCAGGACATCCGAAGCGCCACCTGAAAAATCGCTACAACCGCACTGCCACGGGTACAAATCCGTGGTTGGCCTCCCGCAGGATTATCGCTAGGCTCACGTTACGGATGCAACGATTGCCGGAGGGTGATTCATGCACGATACCGAATCCAGCTTTGCCGAATTCGACAACGCCGAGCTCCTTTCGGCGGACAATCTCTCACAAGTGCTCAAGGACTTGCCGCTCAAGGCGCAGCTGGTGCTGCGCGGCCTTGTGCATCTTCAGGCCGGCGCTCTGGCGCTCTCCCTGCCCGACGGCCGCCGGCTTCGGGTCAAGGGCAAGCAGCCTGGGCCCTGCGCCATCGTGACGCTGCACAACTGGAACCTGCCGCACAGGGCCATAACCGGCGGCACCATCGGTGCTGCGGAAAGCTATATCGACGGCGATTGGGACAGCCCTGACGTCGGCGCGTTTCTTGAGCTTTTCCTAGTCAATGCCGACATCGGGAACCGCTTTCCGAACCGTGTGCGCGGCCTGATGCGGCTCTTCGAGAAATTCCTTCACTGGCGCAACGCCAATACCAAGACAGGCGCCGAACGCAACATCTCCGCCCACTACGACCTCGGCAATGCGTTCTACCGTGAATGGCTCGACCCGAGCATGACCTATTCGTCGGCGCTCTATGCGGCCGGGGCCAACGATCTGCAATCGGCGCAGACGGCCAAGTATCGGGCGCTGGCCGAAGCGACCAATCTGCGGCCGGGCGATCACGTGCTCGAGATCGGGTGCGGCTGGGGTGGATTTGCAGAATTTGCCGCAACCGAGATCGGCTGCAGGGTGACGGGCCTGACCATCAGTCGCGAGCAACTGGCCTTTGCGCGCGAGCGCATGCAAAAAGCCGGCATCGCCGACCGCGTCGAGCTGAAATTCCAGGACTATCGCGAGGCAAAGGGGCTGTACGACCGAATCGTCTCGATCGAGATGTTCGAGGCCGTCGGGGAAAAATTCTGGTCGACCTATTTCGCACAGCTGAAGCGCTGTCTGAAACCGGGCGGCAAGGCCGGCCTGCAGATCATCACCATCAAGCCGGAAGCCTACGAGGAATATCGCGCCAATCCGGATTTCATCCAGAAATACGTTTTTCCCGGAGGCATGCTGCCGACACGCGAACACCTGGTCGATCTCGGGCGCAATGTCGGTTTGCGCATGATCAACGATTTCGGCTTTGGTGGCGACTACGCCCGCACGCTCGGCGAGTGGCGGCAGCGCTTCTGGTCCGTGTGGAGCAAGATCGAGCCGCTGGGCTTCGATCTTCGCTTCAAGCGGCTGTGGGAATTCTATTTCTATTACTGCGAAGCCGGCTTTCGCGCGCGCAATATCGATGTGCGCCAGATCGTCTTCGAGTAAGCCGATCCACCCGCAGGCTTTACCGATCGCGCGACAACGCCTAAGAGGCAACCGATCCAGATCTCTTCTTGAAGGTTCCTCATGCGCCTTGCATGGTTTTTCCTGGCGCTCGCCATCGCAACCGAAGTGGCGGGCCTGACGGCTATGAAGGCCGCATCCGCCAATGGCTCCTATGTGGGCCACGTGGTGATGTACGTCTCCATCGCGCTTTCCTACGTCTTCCTGGCAAAGGCCGTGAAGACCATTTCGGTTGGCGTGGCCTATGCCATATGGGAGGGATCAGGCGTCGCGATCATCACGCTCGTTTCGGTCTTCGTGTTCGGCCATGTGCTGACCGGCCGGGAGATGCTCGGCTTGTCGATGGCGGTCGTCGGCATCTTGCTGGTCAATGCCGGGGAATACCGTGACGAAGACGCTCCGACATCAGAAGGAGCAGCCGATGAGCGCGCCTAGCATTTATTTCATCTTTGCCGTCATCGCGGGCATCCTCGATATCGCCGCAAATCTTGCCTCGACGAAATCCAACGGTTTTGCCCGCCGTGGCTGGGGCGCACTTTCCATCGTCCTGGTTCTGGCTGCCTTTGCCTTCCTCGCGGAAGCGGTCAAAGGCATGGAGCTTGCGATCGCCTATGCGGTTCTCGGTGCAACGGGGATCTTCGGTACGGCCATCTGCGGACGCCTGCTTTTCGGCCAGAAGCTGAAGCCGATCGGCTGGGTCGGCCTCGCGCTGATCTTCGGCGCGGTCCTGGTGCTTCACACGGCCTGAGGTGGCCGCTCAGCGCTCTTGGCGGATTTGACCGTCGAGACGGGCGGCATTCCCTTCTTTCGGGTCAACCGTTCGATCAGCGAGCAATATGCGCCATAGGGCAACCACCGCGCCAGCCTTGTCATCGCCGTCGTTGCATTTGGCAAACTGATCTCGAAATGCTTCGACCTCAGACCCGCAACGATCTGTCCGGCGGCCGCATCCGCGCTGATGGCGGCCACGCCGGGAAATCCGAGCCGAGCCGATCCCGTCGCTTCGACCGGTCTGGGGATGATCAACTGCAGGCGAATGCCGATCCGCTCCAGATCTGGCTTCAGGCTCTCCGCCATATTGATGAGGGCTGCCTTCGTGGCACCATAGGCCGCGTTCCCGGGCAAGCCGCGGTAACCGGCGACCCCCGAAACAATGGCGATGTGGCCCTGCCCCCTCGCCTTCATGTGAGCCACCGCCGGCAGCAGACAGTTGACGACACCGTTCACATTGACGGCAAAACTCTGCTCGAATGCCTCGCGGTGGAGATCGTCCCCCCGCACCGGAATAGCGACATCAGCCGTAAAGACGGCGAGCGATAGATCACCATGGTCATATTCAATTGACGCAAGCACGCGCTCCATGTCCTGCGGATCGGTGACGTCACCATCGAGAACAATGATGCGCCCTTCGGCGGCGGCCTCCTGCTGCAGAGCCACCAATCTGTCGTGGTTTCTTGATGTGACGACCACCGAATAGCCATCCCGGACCAACCGGAGCGCCAAGGCCCGGCCCATACCCGAACTCGCGCCCGTTACCCAAGCCAAGCCATGTTCGGAATTTACCCTGTGCATACTCATTGCTCATACCTCGGCACGCACCCGCGCGGTGCACGCTCAACTCAAGGGGCCAGGAACGACATGCCCGGCCCGGACCAATCCTCTCCAACGACCTGCGCTCACCCGGAGCTGCCGCAACCCTAAGCTTTCCCCTTGAAGACGTTTTTTGTTCGGGACAGGGCAGCGGTGAAACGCTATTTCTTGCCTGGAAAGCAGGCTGAGCCGAAAACACGCCAATATTTCGGCGATCCGGCAGCGGTCTCAATATTCGCCGGCCGCACGGCGTTTTTCTTCGGTAACGCGGCCCGCTTTGGCGGCCGTTCACAAGCACGAGGTTCTGCAAATGGCCATTCTTCCGTCCGTACTCGAAGCAATCGGCAACACGCCCCTGATCCGGCTTAAAACCGTATCGGAGGCGACCGGCTGCACGATCCTCGGCAAGGCGGAATTCCTCAATCCGGGACAGTCGGTCAAGGACCGCGCCGCGCTCTGGATCATCCGCGAGGCAGAGAAGACCGGACAGTTGAAGCCGGGCGGCGTCATTGTCGAAGGCACCGCCGGAAATACCGGGATTGGCCTGGCGCTGGTCGCCCAGGCCTTGGGCTACCGAACAGTCATCGTCATTCCTGAAACCCAGAGCCAGGAAAAGAAGGACGCGCTGCGGCTGCTTGGCGCCGAGCTCGTCGAAGTGCCAGCCGTCCCCTATAAGAACCCGAACAACTACGTGAAAATCTCCGGGCGTCTCGCTGCTGAACTGGCCAAGACCGAGCCGAACGGCGCCATCTGGGCGAACCAATTCGACAATGTCGCCAACCGTGACGCCCATGTCGCGACAACCGCCCCGGAAATCTGGCGCGACACCGGCGGCAAGGTCGACGGCTTCATCTGCGCTGTCGGCTCCGGCGGCACGCTTGCTGGCGTGGCGCAGGGACTGAGGGCGAAGAACCCCGAAATCAAGATCGGCCTGGCGGACCCGGACGGTGCCGCGCTCTACAATTTTTATGCGCACGGCGAATTGAAGGCGAGCGGAAGCTCGATCACGGAAGGTATCGGCCAGGGCCGCGTCACCGCCAATCTCGAAGGCTTCACGCCCGATTTTTCCTATCAGATCTCCGATGCAGAAGCGGTTCCACTGGTCTTCGACCTGATTGAACGGGAAGGTATCTGCGTCGGCGGATCGACGGGCATCAACATTGCAGGCGCCGTGCGCCTCGCCAGGGAGCTTGGCCCGGGACATACGATCGTGACGATCCTCTGCGACTATGGTAACCGCTATCAATCGAAACTCTTCAATCCGGACTTCCTGGCCTCGAAGGGCCTGCCTGTCCCGGCCTGGTTGAAGGGATCCTCAAGCATCACCGTTCCATACGAATCAGTCGGATAAGATTTGCGATGACCAAGACCGTGACTGCCCTCTTCCGCGAAGACTTCTACCTCTCGACTTGCGAAGCAAGTGTCAGCGGAATTCTGGAGGATGGCGGCATCGAGCTTGATCAGACCTGCTTCTACGCCACATCGGGGGGGCAGCCTGGCGATAGCGGTTTCCTGGAGCGCAGCGACGGCAGCCGCATCGATATTGCGGTTGCTCGCCATGGCGCCACCAAGGACGTCATCATTCACGTGCCGGCGGAAGGGCAACCGACCCCCGCGGTCGGAGAGAAGCTTGTCCTGCATATCGACTGGCCGCGCCGCTACCGGCTGATGCGCATGCACACGGCCTGCCATCTGCTTTCCGTCGTCTGCCCCTTCCCGATCACCGGGGCCGCCGTTGGCGAAGACGAAAGCCGGGTCGATTTCGACATGAGCGAAACGATCGACAAGGACGAGGTGACAGCGGCGCTGAAAAAACTCATCGACGAGAACCACCCGGTCTACCTGCAGTGGATCACGGACGAAGAGCTTGCGGCCAATCCCGGGATCGTCAAATCGAAGAACGTCCGCCCGCCCATCGGCCTTGGCCGCGTCAGCCTTGTCTGCATTGGCGAGAACTCGGCGATCGACAGCCAGCCCTGCGGCGGCACGCATGTGTCGGAAACACAGGAAGTCGGCGCGATCCACATCGCCAAGATCGAAAAGAAGGGTAAGGAAAACCGCCGCTTCCGCATCCGCTTCGGCACGGCAGACGACCGCCAGGCAATCTGAACAGGAAAGATACGACCATGACCAACAACAAAAGTGCTTTCGTCGTTTCTCCCGACTGGCTGCAACAAAGGCTTGGCGATCCGAAAGTTCGTATTCTCGATGCCGCCTGGTATCTGCCCGCGCAGAACAGAAACCCCAAGGCGGAATACGATGCAGGGCATATTCCCGGTGCCGTGTTCTTCGACCAGGATGCCATCGCCGATCATACCAGTGGCCTGCCGCATACGCTGCCGACGCCGGCAGCCTTCGCCGAGGCCGTCGGAAAGCTCGGCGTCAGCGAGACCGATACGATCGTCGTCTATGACGGCCCGGGCATCATGACGGCGCCGCGCGTGTGGTGGATGCTGCGCATCATGGGGGCAAAGGACGTCTACGTGCTCGATGGCGGCATGGATGGCTGGAACAGGGACGGTCGCCCTGTCACGACGGACGTCCCCTCGCCGACCTCGGTCACGTTCAACGCCACCTTCACGCCTTCGGCGGTCACGTCCTTCGATCGCATGACGGATATCGTCAAGTCGGGTACGATCCAGATTGCCGATGCACGGGGTGCCGGGCGCTTCCTCGGAGTGGAGGCGGAGCCACGCGCCGGAATGCGCTCCGGTCACATGCCGGGTGCACGCAGCCTGCCCTCGACCACGTTTTCGGAGAACGGCAAGTTCAAGGATCTGGACACGCTGCGCAAGACGTTCGCCGACGCGGGCATCGATCTTTCGAAGCCAGTGGTGACCACCTGCGGCTCGGGCGTTACGGCGGCCATCATTACGCTGGCGCTGCAATCCCTCGGCCACACCGACAATACGCTCTACGACGGGTCCTGGTCGGAATGGGGCGGGCGCCCGGATACTACAATCGTGACCGGCAGCGAGTGAGATCATGCGCCCAACCAAACTCGCCTCGCTGACGGCGCATGTCACCGAACTGGAAATGACCGCACCGCCGAAGCAGAGCCTGCCGATGCCGGTCAATATCCAGACGGCGATCCTGCGCGTGTCGGACATTCCGCTCAACTACTATCGCTTTCTCTACCTGCGCGTCGGCAAGCGCTGGCACTGGGCCGATCGCTTGCGCATGAGCGACGACAAGCTTTCGGCACTGCTCGCCGACAAACGCACCAGCGTCACCGTGCTCTATGTCAACGGTGCGCCTGCCGGCTTCTTCGAATTGCACCAGGCCGACGATGATGTTGTCGAACTCACCCATTTCGGCTTGATGGAGCATGCCCTTGGGCTCGGGCTCGGCAAGTGGTTCCTCCTGCAAACGCTGTTTGCAGCCTGGACGTTGAACCCGCGCAAGGTGACGGTAACGACGAACAACCTCGACCACCCGCGGGCGCTGCAGCTCTATCAGCAATTCGGCTTCTCGCCCGTGGCCACCCGCGAAGCGACCGTCGAGCCGCTAACCGACCAAGAATTGCTCGCCTTCGCCAAAAACCTCTGATCGGCGCAGAGCGGCAAGAAACGGGTGTCATCCCCGCATCGGTCGGAGCACAGAGCGCTCCGACCGATGATCAAGGAGATGCACCGATGGCCTTGCGCTATATCCCGATATCCACACCAGTGGCCGAGCAGCTGCGACAGGGCGGGAAAGATGCCTATGGCAACCTGCCGGAACGGCAGATATCCGACGGCGACGGCGTGCCGTGCCGCCACTGCCTGCGCAATGTCGACGCAGGCGAAGCCTTCCTGATTTTTTCGATGCGGCCCTTCACGTCTCTGCAACCCTATGCCGAGACGGGTCCGGTGTTCATGCATGCCGACAATTGCCCCGCCTATGACGAGGCGGTGCGACCGCCGATCCTGGCTTCGGGCAAGGATTTTCTGCTGCGCGGTTATGGCAGCGACGAACGCATCGTCTATGGAACCGGCAGCGTCGTTCCCGCGGACGAGGTCGAAACGCGTGCGCAGGAGCTGCTGGCCATGGCCGATGTGGCAAGCGTGCATGTGCGCTCGGCCAGGTGCAATTGTTATCAATGCAGGATAGAAGCGGCCTGAAACGTCGGCCCGGCCGTTGCCGGACCGACGTCATGTCGGGCGTCAGGCGACGTTGAGCACTGCTTCCGGCGCGTAGGCGTCGTAGCCCAGGGCCTCTGCGACCGGGCCGTTGGTGACGCGTCCACGATGGACGTTGAGGCCGGCGCGCAGGTGCCGGTCTTCGGCGATGGCCTTCAGGCCGCGGTCGGCCAATTGCAGGCCATAGTGCAGTGTCGCATTGTTCAGCGCATGGGCCGACGTTACGGGCACGGCGCCCGGCATGTTGGCAACGCAGTAATGCACGATCCCGTCGACTTCGTATGTCGGGTCGGAATGGGTGGTTGCGTGCGATGTCTCGAAACAACCGCCCTGATCGATGGCGACGTCGACGATGACCGCCCCCTTCTTCATCCCGGTCAGCATTTCGCGCGTGACCAGCTTCGGCGCTGCGGCGCCGGGGATGAGAACGGCGCCGATGACCAGATCGGCCGAGAAGACCTCATCCTCGAGCGCGTCGATGGTCGAGTACCGGGTGTGGACACGACCGCCGAAAATATCGTCGAGCTGGCGCAGGCGAGGAATGGAGCGATCGAGGATGGCGACATCGGCGCCAAGGCCGGCTGCCATTCGGGCCGCGTGAAGGCCAACGACCCCACCGCCGATGATCGCGACCTTTGCTGGAAGCACGCCGGGCACACCGCCGAGCAGGATGCCGCGGCCGCCATTGGCCTTCTGCAACGACGTCGCACCGGCCTGAATGGCGAGACGCCCGGCGACTTCCGACATCGGCGCCAGAAGCGGCAGACCGCCTCGCTCGTCGGTGACGGTTTCATAGGCGATCGCGGTGACGCCGGAGTTGATCAGACCCTTGGTCTGTTCCGGATCCGGGGCGAGATGCAGATAGGTATAGAGAATTTGGCCTTCGCGCAGCTGCGCCCATTCGGAAGGCTGCGGCTCCTTGACCTTGACGATCATGTCCGATTTTTCGAACACATCCTTTGCCGTCGCGACAATCTTCGCGCCAGCGGCACGGTAGGTATCGTCATCCGCGCCGATCCCCGCTCCTGCCTTGGTTTCAACGATAACCTCGTGGCCGTGAGCGACATATTCACGTACCGACCCGGGGGTCAGGCCGACTCGGTATTCATGGTTTTTGATTTCCTTCGGGCAACCGACACGCATCGAGCGTTCCTCTCCTGTTGTGGGCAATTTTCGCCTCATTGACGCCCACTCAGCAAAACACGCGACGAAACGAATGTCCTTGCAAAGATGCCTTCGCCGAGGCATCACTTTCGAAGAAGATTGCGCCTTTTGGCTGGAATTTGATGGAAGCTGCGAATGAGCGAACTTGATGCCATCGATCATGCGATTCTGCGCATTCTTCAGCAGAACGGCAGGATCTCGAATGCGGACCTCGCCGCCAAGGTCGGGCTCTCACCTTCGGCCTGTTCGCGCCGCGTCGATATCCTTGAGAAATCCGGCACGATCAGCGGCTACCATGCCCGGCTCGCGCACAAGGCGCTCGACTACCAGATCATGGTGATCGTACATATTTCGCTGTCCGGACAGTTTGCAAAAACACTGGCCGAGTTCGAGGCGGCGGTGAAACTCTGTCCCAATGTGCTCGTCTGTTACCTCATGTCGGGCGAATACGATTACATCCTGAGGGTCGCGGCCAAGGACCTGCAGGACTACGAGCGCATCCATCGGGACTGGCTTTCCGCCTTGCCGCATGTGGTGAAGATCAACTCCAGCTTTTCCCTGCGCGAAATCATCGACAGACCGAATGTCGGCATATGAGCGGCAGCATCCTTTAGCGGCCGACGACGCAGTCGCGGCCCCGTCCCTTTGCCGCGTAGAGCCTGAGGTCGGCCGCTGATAGTAGATGCTCGATGCTCGCACCATCCTCTGGCGTCGATGACAACCCGATGCTGGCGGTGACCGCTTGCTCATCGGCCGTGAAGACACCGGCCGACACCGCCACCCGGATTGTTTCGGCATGGCCCAGCGCATCGGCATGCGCCAGTCCCGGACACAGGACGACGAACTCTTCGCCGCCGTAGCGAAACAACAGGTCGCCCTCGCGCAGGTGCCGTTTCATCACTTCCACCAGCTTTTGCAGAATGCGGTCTCCTTCCTGATGGCCGAAACGATCGTTGACCCCCTTGAAGTGGTCGACGTCGAGGATCAGCAGGCTGACCGGCGTTTTCGAAGCGACGGCGGCGCGCAACATCTGTGGCCCCTCGATATCGAAACGGCTGCGATCGAGGCATCCGGTCAGGGTGTCCTGGCCGGAGCGCGACAGAAGATCCTCATAGCGTTCGCGGAAGGTCAGGTCGTTGAAGATATCGCCAAGCGGCCGGTCGGACATCGCCAGGAACGGATGGCGCGATACATTGAGATAAAGGCCGATCGCCACCGCATAGAATATTGCGGCCAGCATCTTGGCGATCCATCCTCCCCACAGCACCGAAGTGGGCGCATCGTTCAGCCAGTGCAGCGCCGCGTAGAATGCCAGCTGATCGAAACTGAGGATAACGACGCCGCAAACGAGGAACCGGAGGATTGCGAAACGACGCAACCATTTGCCGAGGCGCTCGTAGAGCAGAATGATCAGCAGCGTGTCGAGGTAGAGAACCAAGGTCCCCCACACCATCAGCCCGCCCATTTCATCGATCAGGGCGATGTCGGGCGTGCGGCCTGGTACGATCGAGACGGTCTCGTGCTGCCGCAGCAGCAGGCTGAGGATGACCATGAGCAGGTTTCCGGCGAGCAGGCCGTAAATCGGCTGGCGGACCGTGGCCGCATCCTCCTTCACGTAGAGCAGCAGGATGATCATCAGCTTGCCGGAAAAAAGCACCACCGAACCCGGTGACACGATCCCGAACGGAAGCTGCACATAGAAGACCGACGCCAGGTAGGTCTCGATAAAATGCATGACCCCGAGCGCTGCGACGAAGACGCCGAGACCAAGCCGGGCACGCAACTGCAACAGCCAGATCATCGCGGTCACGTAGACCAGTGCTTCGCCGACGAAAATAACAAGATTGGCGTTGGGCATGCTGTTGAAAAAGTTCCGGTTTCGCCAACTCGACCGTTAGGCCGAAAGCTTAAAGAAAACTTTAGCCCGACCCGACACCGCCGCCATTAGACATGCAAGAATCAACTGCTTTGCGAAGTGTTGCCTTTCCGGCATAGTCGCGCCCAACCCAACGTGGTTCGCATAACACGCACGAAACTGCGGATTGCATCCGCAATGGCATTCATCAATGGAGGGTAAGCATGCAATCGACCACATCCCCGTTCCATCTCTCGCGCCGCTCGCTTCTATCCGGCGTCGCGGCCACGTCGGCGCTCATCATGCTTCACCCCTTCTCCGTCCGTGCTGCCGCCAACCAGGCGCATCTGCGCATCATGGAAACGACGGACCTGCACGTTCACGTCTTTCCCTATGACTACTATGGCGACAAGCCGAACGACACGCTGGGGCTGGCGCGCACGGCCTCGATCGTCGACGCAATCCGCGCCGAGGCCACCAACTCGATCCTCGTCGACAACGGCGACTTCCTGCAGGGCAATCCTATGGGCGACTACATCGCCTATCAGCGCGGCATGAAGGACGGCGATATCCATCCCGTCATCGCGGCGATGAACGTGCTCGGCTACGATTGCGGCACGCTTGGCAACCATGAATTCAACTACGGCCTTGATTTCATGTTCAAGGTCCTCGCCGGTGCGAACTTCCCGCTGGTCTGCGCCAACCTGACCAAAGGGGCGCTCGCAGCCGACGCCCGCCAGGATCAATTGTTCCTGAAGCCCTATGTCATCCTCGACCGCAAGGTGAAGGACGGCGCCGGCACTGAACATGCAATCCGCGTCGGCCTCATCGGTTTCGTGCCGCCACAGATCATGAGCTGGGACGCCAAGCACCTCCATGGCAAGGCAAATGCCCGTGATATCGTCAAGGCGGCGCAAGCCTGGGTTCCGCAGATGCGTGAGGAAGGCGCCGATATCGTCATCGCACTTTCGCACTCGGGCATCGGCCAGCAGGACTATGCCGAGAACCTCGAAAATGCGTCCGTACCACTGGCCGCAATAGAAGGGATCGACGCCATCGTCACCGGCCATAGCCATCTCGATTTCCCCGGGCCGAAGTTCGACAAGATTGCCGGCGTCGACAACGCCAAGGGGCTGATTTCCGGCAAGCCCGGCGTCATGGGCGGGTTCTGGGGTTCGCATCTCGGCCTCATCGATCTGCTCATCGAACGCGAAGGCGGTGCCTGGCGCGTCGTCAGTTCCACCAGCGAAGCACGTCCGATCTATCGGCGCGAGGACAAGAAAGTCATCGCAAACGTCGCCGACAAGCCGGAGGTTCTGGCGGCAGCGCAAAAGGAGCACGAGGCGACGCTTGCCTATGTCCGCACGCCCGTCGGCAAGAGTGCAGTCCCGCTCTATTCCTATTTCGCGCTCGTCGCCGACGACCCGTCCGTCCAGATCGTGAGCCAGGCGCAGACCTGGTACATCAAGGACATGCTGAAGGACACGGAGCACAAGGACCTGCCCGTGCTGTCGGCCGCAGCGCCGTTCAAGGCCGGTGGTCGCGGGGGCGCCGACTACTACACCGACGTGCCCGCCGGCGACATCGCCATCAAGAACGTCGCCGACCTCTACCTCTACCCCAACACGGTCCAGGCGGTGGTCGTTACCGGCGAGCAGGTGCGCAACTGGCTGGAAATGTCTGCCGGCATCTTCAACCAGATCAAGGCCGGCGCGTCGGATTCAGCCCTGATCAATGGCGACTTCCCGTCCTATAACTTCGATGTCATCGACGGCGTCACCTACCAGATCGACGTCTCCGAACCGCCGAAGTTCGACAAGGACGGCAATACGATCAATCCGTCGGCCAATCGCATCAAGAACTTGAGCTATAACGGACAACCGATTGATCCAGCGCAAAAATTCGTCGTCGCGACGAACAACTACCGTGCTGGCGGCGGCGGCCACTTCCCCGATATCGCTGCCGACAAGGTTGTCTTCGTGGCGCCCGATACCAACCGCGACGTCGTGGTGCGCTACATCATCGACCAGGGAACGATCAATCCGGCGGCGGACGCCAACTGGACCTTCGCCGCGCTTGCCGACACCAGCGTCACCTTCGACAGCGGCCCGAAGGCACGGCAGTTCCTGTCAGCCGTGAAGGGCGTGACCATCGAAGACGCGGGCGAAGCTGCCGATGGATTTGCCCGCTTCCGCATCAAGCTGTGACCTTAGTGCCCCCGCCATGCGGGGGCACATTCCGCCCGGTGCCGAGACTGGGGTGCGCATGGGAGGATGTCTGCAGAAATGGCGGCAACGGCTTGCTGCGTGCAATCACCGCGCAACACGGCGTTTCGCGCGCTTTAAAAAAACAGACGAGAGTCCGGCGCCAAGCCGCTGTATTATTTGTTTAAAGCATCTCGAAGAGAGTGCTGTGACGGATCAGACCTGCCGCGACTGCGCGTCGTCGGAAAACAGCGACGGCCCTGTCTGGTCGATGATCTGGCGTCCCTTGCGGAAGGTGGCATCGATCGCATCCTGCTCTGACGTGAACAGGTCGGCGCGAATGAAGCTGCGGACCCGCACGCCACCTTCACCGATCGACTTCTCGATGCTGCCAGCCAGGCGGAACTGAGCGCCTTCGCGCATCGGCGTCGCACGGATCGTGCACTCCGCATAGGCCTCGGTCTTGCCCGATGCGACGTGCGATTCGGTTTCGGTGGAGCCGGAACGGCCGAACAGTTTTGAGAAAAAAGATGCCATGAGCAAGACTTAGCCGTGGTAATCAAAGCTGTCAAAGCGAAAGTGCCGATGCCGGCACTCTGCCCAGACCGCAGCCATCATATGATCAGATTGGAGAGAATTTCGTTTTCGGTGATGTCCTGGTAGCGCAGGCCGGCCGCGTCGAACCGCGACTTCAGAACCGGGAAGTTCTCCGCGTGCCTGGTCTCGATGCCGATGAGGATCGAACCGAAGTTGCGGGCGGACTTCTTCAGGTATTCGAAACGCGAGATGTCATCCTCGTCGCCGAGCAGATTGAGGAAATCGCGCAACGCTCCCGGTCGCTGCGCCATGCGCAGGATAAAGTATTTCTTGAGCCCCGCGTGCCGCATCGCCCGTTCCTTGACGTCGGGCAGACGCTCGAAATCGAAGTTGCCACCGGAGACGACCGCAACAACGGTCTTGCCCTCGAGCTTGTCACGACCGATCGCTTCCAGCGCGGTGATCGACAGGGCGCCGGCGGGCTCGAGCACGACTCCCTCCACGTTCAGCATATCGATGATCGTCATGCAGATCGCGTTTTCCGGCAGCAACATGACCTGATCGGCGGAGAAGCGGCGAAGAGCGGCGAAATTCAGATCGCCGATCCGGCCCACAGCTGCGCCATCGACAAAATTGTCGACCTGGTCGAGCGTCACAAGGCTGCCGGTCTCGAGGCTCTGCCTGAGGCTCGGCGCGCCGGACGGTTCGCAAAACACGAAGTGGTCAGCGGCGATATCGTCTCTCAGATAGCCGGTGACGCCGGCCGAAAGGCCACCGCCGCCCACCGGCAGCACGACGAGGTCGGGCCTGACACCTTCGGGCAGCTGCTCGGCGATCTCGGCGGCAACGGTTGCCTGCCCCTCGATGATATCAAGGTGGTCGAACGGCGGCACCATCACACCATCGATCGTTTCAACGTGATCACGCGCGGCCTTGTAGCATTGATCGAAGATGTCACCGACCAGGCGGATGGTGATGAACTCGCCGCCGAACATGCGGGTCTTGTCGATCTTCTGTTGCGGCGTTGTCACTGGCATGAAGACGACGCCGGGCACACCGAAGTGCCGGCAGACGAAGGCGAAGCCCTGGGCGTGATTGCCAGCCGACGCACACACGAAGGTCTTGGCCGTCGCGCCGTCCCCCAGCACCTTGCGGAAGAAATTGAACGCGCCACGGATCTTGTAGGAACGAACCGGCGAAAGGTCCTCGCGCTTGAGGAAGATATTGGCGCCGTAGCGGGCGCTCAGATGTTCGTTCAATTGCAGCGGCGTGGCCGGGAAAATATCGCGCATCGCCGCGGTCGCGTTGTCAACATCCTGCTTGGTCACGTGAAGGCCATCCATTGAGTTTGCCGTTGGCAGCCGCTATTGCACATTGCAGCGACTGAGGCCATCGCTTTGACACGAATCGGCCGCCGGGCGAGACTGTCATTGCCTTGCGCCTCGCCAGATCACGCAGATCCATATCCGGGACATTGAACGCTTGAACGCCACCCTGATCCGGCACGCTGTGCATATATCGGCGATCCTAGGCCTCTATCTGTCGCTGGCGATGCTGGTGCCCGCGATGGTCGATCTCTACTACGGTCATCCGGATTGGCGGATTTTCGCCGTATCCGCTTTCATGGTCGGCGGGCTGTCTGCCGCGACGTTCATGGCGACGCGCACAGGGCCACCGCCCTTCTCGAAGAAATTCGGGTTTGTGCTGGTGAACATGTTGTGGGCCGTTTTTTCGGTGGTCGGCGCCATACCGTTGTGGCTGTCCTCGCTGAAACTCGATTTCGCGCAGGCGCTTTTTGAGTCCGTCTCCGCGATCACCACCACCGGATCGACCGTCATCGTCGGCCTCGACGACGCGCCTCCCGGATTGCTCCTCTGGCGTTCGCTGCTCTGCTGGCTTGGCGGCATCGGGATCGTCGTGCTCGGCCTGTTCATCATTCCCTACCTCAGGGTTGGCGGCATGTCGTTCTTCAAGATGGAATCCTCCGATACCAGCGACAAGCCGTTCGCGCGGCTGGCCAGCTTCAGCCGCGCCTTCCTGCTGATCTACGTCTCGATCACGGTGCTTTGCACGGTCGCCTACAACATGGCTGGCATGAACCGGTTCGACGCCATCAATCATGCGATGTCGACGGTGGCGACCGGTGGCTTTTCCACCCATGACGCATCCTTCGGCTACTTCGGCAGTATCCCGCTTCTGTGGACGGCGACCTTCTTCATGGCGCTGTGCAGCCTGCCGTTCTCGATCCTGATCGTGCTCGTCGTGCGCGGCCGCCTCGATGCTTTGCGCGATCCGCAGATCATTGTCTTTCTCGGATATCTCAGCGCGTTTTCGATCGCCGTCGCGATCTATCACCGGCTTGCCAACGGCGTCGAGTTTCACCTGGCGCTTGCCCATTCCTTCTTCAACATAACCTCGATCCTGTCGACCAGCGGCTATGCCAGCGAGGACTACAGCCTGTGGGGGCCGTTCGTGGTGATGGTTGCCTTCATCGCTACCTTCATGGGCGGCTGTTCCGGATCGACGGCCGGGGGCATCAAGGCCTATCGCTTCGTCGTTCTCTTCAGCGCCATCGGGTCAGGCCTCAACAAGCTCATCTATCCAAACGCGATCTACGCGGTCCGCTACGGCCGCAACACCGTCGATGCCGATACACAGCGCGCAATCTTCCTGTTTTTCACCACCTACATCCTGCTGTGGGTACTGGGCAGCCTCGGCATGGGCGCGCTTGGCTATGACTTCATCACGGCGACTTCGGCGGTCATCACCTGCCTGTCCAATGTCGGGCCCGGCCTTGGCAACCTGATCGGCCCGGCCGGCAACTTTTCGACGCTGCAGGACCCCGAACTCTATCTGCTGTCGCTGATGATGCTCCTGGGCCGTCTGGAAGTGCTGACCGTGCTGGTTATTGCGACGCCAATCTTCTGGAAACATTGACCATTGCGGCGCCGGCCCTATCGTCTTGATGAGATGCGGCAGATGCCGAAAGTCGGATCAACGGGGCAAAGGGGAGTGTCATGGCGAAACATCGGTCAATGCTGGCGGTCGTGGCCGCGGCAAGCATGCTCTGCATGTCTCTAGAGGCAGACGCCGGACCGCTCGTCGAGGCTGCCACCAAGGCCGAGCAACTGGCAACATCAGGTGATGCGACCAAGGCGAGAGAGCTCTTGAGGCAGGCCGTCGGCGACTTTTCGCAGACGCTGCCCTTTTCCATCGGCAAGGCCGTCTTCATCACCAAGGAACCGGCCGGATATGCCATGTACGAACCAAAGGACGGCGCGGTCTTCAAGGCGGGGGAAACCATCGTTTCCTATGTCGAACCTGTCGGCCTTACCTGGAAAGCGGCATCCGCCAAGGACAAGCTGGAAACGCGCTTCACCGTCGACTTCGACATCCTCAATCCCGCCGGCAAGATCCTCGCCGGGCAGAAAGCGTTTGGCGACTTCACCTTCACCGGCTACCTGAAGAACCAGGAGATCTATTCAACCCTGACCATCGACGTCTCCGGGGCTCCTGCCGGCGACTATGTGCTACGCTTCCACTTCAACGACATCAACAGCGGCAAGACGGCGACCATCGATCAGCCGTTCAAGATCGCCGGACCGTGAGACGATGCCCGACATGATTACGACGATCGGCTTCGATGCCGATGACACGCTTTGGCAAAACGAACAGTTCTATCGCCTCACCGAGGCGCGCTTCGCCGACCTGCTCAAGGACCATGCCGACACGGACAACCTGCCTGCCCGGTTGCTGGAAGCCGAAAAGCGCAATCTCGGCCTTTACGGATTCGGCATCAAGGGCTTCGTGCTGTCGATGATCGAGACGGCGGTCGAGGTTACTGACGGACGAGTGCCATCGTCGGTGATTGCAGAGATCCTTGCAGCGGGCCGCGAGATGCTGGTCCACCCGGTCGAGCCCCTACCCCATGTCAAGGAAACGCTTGAAGCGCTTCATGGCGCATTCCGGCTGGTGATGATTACCAAGGGCGATCTCTTCGACCAGGAGCGCAAACTCGCCGCCTCCAGCCTCGGCGATTATTTTGACGCCGTGGAGATTGTCAGCGACAAGACCGCCGCCACCTATGATCGCATCTTCAAACGTCATGGCGACGGTCCGGAAAAAAGCCTGATGATCGGCAACTCGCTGAAATCGGACATCGTGCCCGCGCTCGATGCCGGCAGCTGGGGGATCTATGTGCCGCACGCCCTTACCTGGGCTTTCGAGCATTGCGAAAAGCCAGAAACCCATCCGCGCTTTCGCGAAATTGCCGATCTCGGCGGCCTGCACGGTGTGCTGCAGACGCTGAGCCGGTAGCTCCGTCGGCAGCGACAATACGGCCGTCGGGGCAGTCAGACCGTCCAAGTCACAGATAGCGGTGCGCGACGGCGCATTGAGGAGGAGGCATGGTGCAGATATTGGCCGCAACCGTGGCAATGGTGCTTGCCGGCGTGCTGCTCGGCTGGGTCCTCAAGAAATGCTTCGGCATGAGCGTCCTTGGCGCGCGCATCGTCGGTCTCGCCGTCATGCTGTTCGTGGCGCCGACGATTGACGTGCTTACGGCGCGTACTCCCTACTTCGAAGCATTCTTCGCCTACGGGCTCGGCGCCATTCTCGCCGGCGCATTATTCTATCTCATCCGGCCTGCCGACGTGAACGCGTGACTGTCCCACGTCGTCCTCTAAACGGACGGCACGATCGAAACAGAGATCGCGGCCCGGCAGAAGCAAGACGCAGGTGTCGCTCGCGGAATCGGCACCACCTGTGTTACGTGCCGCCAGCAACCAAACTTGAGGTAACCCGCATGGCTGACAATTGGGACAAGCCCGTAACCTTGGCGCTGGAGGGACCGGAACAATACACCACTATCTCCAACACCACCGAAGCATCCTGGGCAATGATCGAAGACTGGCCGCTTGAAGACAGCGAACTGTTGACGCGTGCGCTCGATACATGCGCAGCCGTGATCGAGGGCAAGCAGCCGCCCGAGGCCGCGCGCAAAGCCTTCATCGAAGCGGCGCGCGAAGCCGGAATTCAGATCAAGCCGTAACTATCCCCTGCCGACATCCGGGCGTGGCCATCGCCGCTTGTTCGACGGCATTGATAGTGTGCCGAGACGGTGCAACGAACGACGCCACCGCACAGGACGATGGAACAACGGGCCTTCCAGAGGGTTGCTAGACAGAGCAACGGTCAGGAAAGCACGAATGCGGATCATCCTATTGGTTATCGTCGCCTCGGTCATGAGCATACTTGCGTTCAAGTATGCGGACGGGGGGCTTGGAAATGCGGCGATCGTCGCGACGCCCGAACAGTTGACGGACGGATAGTGTGGCGTCCCGCGCTCGGGACGTCACAGAAGATGATGGGCACGCCACGCCTGCCCTGATCGCCATTCGTATCTCGCCGGAATCACGCGGCGTTGGCGATCGTCTGATCACATGTGCATCCAATCATTGCTGGCGAATCGATCCTTGCAAGTGGTAGCGCCCACTCTCAAGCGACCCCTAAAACATGCCGAACGATCGGCGAACATCCACAGTACGAACCCGGCCTGCGCATCCGAACCTAACCCATTCGAGGGAAGAACATTAGGTGAAAGCGGTCCGCAACCGGTAGTCGTCTGCGCACACCGCTGCACGATCTCAAAGACGGACTTGGACGCATCTGCAGATGCCGATTTTCAATCAAGAACGCGCCGGGAAAAATAGGCCTTAACCGGGTCGACGATGACAAATCCCGGGATTGCCTAGTCCGGACCATCGATGTCGATATCGTCGTGCTTCGGTTTATCGCCACTGCGGTCACGTCCACTGTCGCCCCGGCCCTTGTCGTCTGTTTCCTCTAAGCGCCGGCCCCGGAGCGAAGCGCGTGCGAACAATGGCAAACATGCAAGGCGTGCGACACCGCGGATCTCGAACGCATCACAGGACGCTTCAACGCTTGGTATCGTGGTGAAATTTCAGGACTTTCTAGCCAAAAATCGAAAACGATCGAAAGGCCAATCCGGTCTTTGCCAATCCTCGGCAGCGGAATCGGCCCCGCGGTCAGACTGACTACGAGCATTCCGGACGACAATTTTCAGTCGCTCGACAGCAGTTCGACAGGTGCCATTCAGTTTCAATTAAGCCTAACCCACGGATAATGGGGACAACCAAGAATCGGGGAAATATCTGGTGGCACTTCCTGGACCGGCATTCATTCTCGCCCTCGTCGCCTTTATCGTCGTAGTTCCCCTTGCCGCCAAGAGAGCGGAGCAAGGCCGGATCTACAGTCACAGCATCACCACCAACTTCTGATTTTGCCCGGTTCAGCGCCATGCGCGGCGCGGCGGCATGGTCCGCCTCAGGATTAACGACACCACTTCAGAATTTTGCGACCTTCTCGCGCGTTCGATCCCGATAAACCGATGCGATCCGCGAGCCGGGCTGCGCCACGCAGCCAAGGCTTCTTCCTGCGCACCCGCACGACAAAAAACCGTCATCGGCCCTTCCAAATCCATGGCGCCCAAGGTACTGAAAACACAAAGTGCGGGCGTGGCGAAACTGGTAGACGCAAGAGACTTAAAATCTCTCGGCCTCGGCTGTGCGGGTTCGATTCCCGCCGCCCGCACCAAGTTGAAATCATTGAACAATCCGGCATTTCAGAGCCCGCTTATCGAGCGCAAAAGACAGGTTCTAGGGTACAAATCAGGGTACAATATTTTCGCCCTTTGTTCGCTACTCGCCCGAATCAGGCCGAATGGTTTTTTCTTGTACCCCGCGTTTCTTGCCCGTTTGGCCGCCGCGTTTTATTCTTCGCGTATGCCGCGCGAACCCTCCATAGCCCACCAGTTCGAAAGCATGGCCCAAGGCCTACTTTCAACGGGCCTTACCCACCGCATGATAGGGCGGGAGGCCAAGCTAGCGGCCTCGACGGTATTCAGGGCGGCGGTAGGCGATAGCCGTTGCCCAAGCGCCGAAAGCTTTTCGAAGCTGGAAACAGTCTGGCGTAAGCATGGTTCACCCCGACCAAGAGGCGAGCCATGACGCCGCGCGAAATTATCGAAGCGCTGATCGCCAAGGGGCATAGGCGCGACGAGATTTGCCGCAGGCTCGATATCTCGCCGGAAAGCCTCTATGCCCTTCGATATTCGAAAGCCGAGCCTAGCCGGGAACTATTGGCCCGCCTGCGCCTCTTGGCCGGGAAAGCCCCGCCGGTTCGGCATGCGCGCGGTTGCCCGGTTCGGTATGGGCGATAGGCGGCTTATGCGGCTTGCCTTCCTGACACAATCCAGCACATTCGTTCGAAACTAATGAACCATCTGGAAAGAGGGACAATGATCCGCACACTGTTGCTTGGGCTTGCTCTGGTCATCGCCACAGCGGACGGCGCATCCGCCAAAAAGGTTTGGGGCGCTGGATTTACTTCATGCCGCGTATGGCAAAAAAATCGCGCTGCGGACAACGCGGACAGCCTTCAACAGCGATCATGGATTGCCGGTTATTTGTCTGGCCACAACGTTGCATCATGGGGCAGCGATTTTCTCGAACCCAAGCCAGACGCCGATGCAATGTGGACGTGGATCGATAACTATTGCAAGGACAAGCCGCTCGCGCACCTTATGGAGGCGGTAACGGCTCTAAAAAACGAGTTGGAGGCACGCGCACCATGAAGCGCCGCGCCCCGGCTTGAGAAGCCGGATAGTTGCGGCGACGGTTGCACTTTACCGCCGCCGCGCCAGCAAGGGGTTTCCATTGGCCCCTGCCGGTTTAACGCTTCTTCACCCGCCTGCTTGCCAGCCACTCGGCGGGGCTCTTGAACTGGCCCTCGGCGGCATAGACGGTTTGGTTGGGGCCTTGAACAGCAAGTTCCTCGCTTAGCGTTCCCCAAGGCGTAACCGGGGCCAGCCTGTCGCCCGCTACGCGCCAAGCGATAACCGGCTCTACGGTATAGCCGCCTTGGGCGGCCTCGTCGGCTCGCAACGCGCGATATTCGGGCAACCCCGCCGCCGGGATGAATTCAGCCGCCCTTACCATGCAACCGCCTCGATAAAGGCAACGCGCCCCGGCCTGCGCATGGCCCAACTGACGGACTCGAGCGTGCGAATTCCCAACAAGTTCGTCTGGAAAAGCGAGGTATGCGGCGCGGCGGTATCCGCGCCCGCGCCCGCGGTTCCGGTAGCAATCGGCAAGGCCGGTTCGGCGCTATGAACGCTCGCGTCCTCGGTGATATCGAGCGTCCCGTCGTTCTCGCTCGCAACCGCGATATCGGCGGCGTCTACCAGGATCACTTTCCCCGCGGGCACGTTCTCGCTGGCGATAATCGATAGGCCGCCGCCAAGGTTGGGGGCGAGGAGCGCGGCGCGCGCAAAATCCGCGGGCGAAACGATAAGCGTCGGGTCGGCAACGTTCGGCACCGCCGCCAGCAATGCGGAAATATCGGCTATCAGGGCTTCAAGGCCCGTTCCCGTCGAGGCGGTTGTCGCCGTTACCCCGTTCAACAGTCCCGCCGGCTGGCTGGCGGAGGCCGGGGCGTTGCCCAACAGAACCGCGTCGATCCCGGCGGCGATATCCTCCTCCAAGAACCGGCCAAGGATTGTTTCGAGGCTGGAAACCGAGCGCTTGGCCATTTCGGCGGAGAACAGGCTGATAGCGCCCGCCTTGTATCCCCGGAGGCTGTTCGCGGCGAACTGGAATTGCCGAACCGGAAGCGGCAGGCCCTCGCCAATGAACGGGTTCGGAACGCTACCAGGCGTTACCCGATACGGAAGGTTTGCGTTGCCCATGGCCGCCAGTTCTACGCCCAATGCGCGGGCTGATAGCGCCGCGAAAACGCTGGTCGGCGCAAGGCTGGCCAACATTCCGACCGAAGTGCCGAGAAGATCGGCGGCCCAACCGGCAACCGAGGTCATGGCCGGGTTCGTTACGGCTTTCGAGACGAAAGCGCCGGGGGAAAGGATGGCGTCGGCGACATGGCCCGATTTCCATTGCTCCTCGGCAAAAACCAAAGGGTCGCGCTTGGCCGGAAAGCAAACGAACCGGGCGACGGCGGCGCGGACCAGCGTTCGGCGGATCGGCACTTGCTGGCGCTTTGAGGCTTGGGCGGTTCGGCTGGCGCTGATCGCCAACGATTTGACGTTATCGATCTTGCCCAACAATTCATGTCGAACGTCGCGAACAAGCGTTCCAACGGCGTCGATAATTGCCTCTGACATGAAAAACCCTCCAAAGTTGGCGCGGAGGGGTTCGTTCGTTCCATGCGGGGCCGGTCCCGTTCCCTCGCGGCTGGCTCGATTGTACCATATAGTTTCGGAACCGGAACAAACGAAATGAAATGCCGGTCAAGCCGGGTCAGTAGGGGTTATTGAGGGCGTTTTTTCCCCGTTTTGGCAAACGTCCCCAAAACATTTTTTCCCGGAAGCTACACCAAGACTTCAGCCGCGATCCGCGGCCCCTCCCTCTCTAGTGTTGTGCCATCCCCCCCGGCCCATGAGATTTATGAAACACTTACCCCCAGTAGCCCCACTCTATTGGAGTCTTGGGCCATGGCTGACGGCAAACGTTGTATTTACAGCTCTGCTGATTGAATGATGATGGACATTGAAAGGAACCGCTGCAAGATCATGGCCAGCAACACGGGACGCTCGAACGTTATCCAGTACCTACCGAACGACTGGCACGGCTCGCCATATGGCTGGCTTGTTCTCTGCGACGGCTACTATATCGGCTCGCTTCGGGGTGGGAACGGTAGCTATACGTTCCGGCCAACCAGCAAAGCCGATATGCCCGATAGCCCCACTTTCGAAAGCGAAGAAGCCTTGAAAGCATGGGTTCAGGACAATGCCCATATGCATCTTAAGCGCTGGATGCAGAAATGGCAGACTTAAGACTTAACCGGGCCACCAGCCGGCAAGGATCGGGACAGGGCGTGTTCTCGGCCTTGGCTGCATAACTCAGAGATAGCGAATAAGCTTCCCTCCCGACAGCCGTTGCTGACACCGCGCATGCAGGCAAGCTTTCTGAAGCTGCGGGAGCCAATTGCGGCAATCGCCACTTACAATCAGAGATTTTCCCCGCTCTAATCGTCCGAACGAATCGACGGAGCGCGTCATAATGAAAATAATGAGGGCCACTTCGAAACAAGAGGAAGTTGACATCGCTCCTCTCCGTTCCGGATTTGAAACCCTTTCCGCGGCAACACAAAGGGCCGTGGACGTCTCAGACGGAGCTATGGGCAAGACGATGACAGGCCGTCAAATGCGTGGCCTGTTCGTATTTGCAAAGATGATCAGCCACAATATGTCGATAATGTCGCTCGCTACTGATCTAGTGCACGATCCCGAGGAAACAGCAATTCTTGATCATTTCTCGATTGCAACGCTTGCCCGGGCGTCAATCGATGCGGCTCTAATGACAATGTACATATCTGAGCCGTCTCTTTCACTGAATCGCTGGGACTTCAGACGACAGCTGCTTTTTCTACACGATACCAACAATCGCAGTCGTTTCCTAAAGGCTCTTACCAAGCGCGGAGTTGAGTTCCCGTTCTTTGAAAGCAAGGATGTGATCAAACAAGAAATTCTCGATAAAATAAAGTCATTGGGCGCGGGACTTTTATACAGTGAAGAAAAGATCGCGGAGTATCAAAAAGGGACGTTTATGTTCGTCGACGGCGTCCGGGGGGCAGCGCGTGAGGCCGGGTGGGATGGTGACGTTTTCGACTTCAATCAATCTTACCTTTCGGCCTTTGTACATACTCATCCAGTGAGCTTCATGCGTGCCGACGACCATGACATAAAGTTCGGCGGAGCTTCTTTATTTCAAGTCGACTTCTGCCACTTCGTCTTTACCGCCGTGGCCGAATACACTGACTCCGTTGTTGCAAGGATGAGGGCATTTTCCGTTCCCACAACTGGCGACCCCAACGGCCATCTCGACTAATCTAATCCCTTTTGGGCTCAATGCTTGTCATTGGTCGCCTAGTTCCTCGCCGAGATTAAACCTGCCAACGATCTGCACTGCCAGCGCAACAAGCTCGCCGAGTTCCCATTCATGCAGTTCGGCTTCCGACAGGCGACGACCAGAGCGAACCGCGTATAGTGCGATCAGGCGCGCGCAATAATCGGCCTCGGTAATTTCCCCGCGCTGCCGCTGGCCTCCAAGGTACATCGCGCGCGACCAGGGAAGGCTGGTTAAGCTAATCACGCTGTCCCTCCACATGTGCCCGAATGCTCTCGCGCAAGTTAGTGGCAACCGCCTCAAGCGCTTCGCGAGGCCATGCACGGATTTCGGCCTCAGAAACCGATAACAGGCGGACGAATGCGCGGGTGAGAAATTCGACGCCGTCGATTTGGTCACTTTCCAGAAGAGCGGCGTCGGCGCGAACGTCGAGCCAATGCAGTTGCTCGCCGTCTCGGAAATCTGGAACATGACAATTCATCGCGCAACCCTCCGACGCTAGTGCGATTCATGTTCCTGATTTTTGAGGATAGCACGGTAATGGCGCGCGAAAGCTATCCAAGGTGATTATATCAAGGTCAGCCGTACAAGCGAAGGCAGCTGACTTTGAAACCTTCGGATGGCATCATCGGCCAACGCAGCGAGGGACGAAGCGGCCCATTCCGCCCAAGCACTGGAGTGCCCGGTCCGGCGCGCGCCCTTCAAAGTAGCTTTCGCAGGTTCTCAATAATGAGCTCGGCATGTTTTGCTGGCAACAAGTCTAGGCCAGCTTGAACCCGGTCAATGACGCCTTGGGCAAGATGGGCCGAGATGCATTCAAATTCTTTGGCGTTGTCCAACTCGAAATCAGGATGCTTGACGATGCGCGACAAGTCGACATGGCTAACGTGTCTGATAAGGCGGTGGCAACCGGCCGGTATCTGGAGCTGATCGATGCCATCTTGGCGGGCTTCTGTGTTTACCCAAATAAAGTATCCATCAGCAACGCATACGCATATCGCGTATTTGTCCTTCGGCGGCTTCGTCAGAACGGTTGGAACGATGTAGATGTGGCCAAGCTTACAAGACGCCATACGATGCGAACGTCTCCGCCTCGTTGATGATGTCTTGCTCAACCCCGTCGAGCATATCGGCGACGTTCATTTCGCCATTCAATGGCGCTTTTTTCCACGCGAGATGTTCATGGGTTTCGTCGGATATTGCGCCGAAACTGCGCTTGCGGCAGTAATCGACCGCCCAATCTATGCAAGAGATGTCCGTTTTGCTGAAATAGCTCAAGTCAGGGTCACGATGCGGCACGTACGTGGGGTGACGTTCGCTCTCACCGGGCGAAAGTGCCTCTGCCACGTTGGCGCGTTCGGGCTCAGCAACCTCATGCTTAAGGGCATTGTATGCGTAGGACGGCACCGGCCCGTTTTCCATCGCGATGTAGCGATCACCTGTTATCGGGCGGCCATAGCGGCGCAAATGCTCTCTGTCGGCGTAGTACAATGTTTTCAGCGCGTGGAAACGGCCAACCTCGCCATATCGCGTCACGATATAGAGCAGCGCCTCAACAGTCTTTTCCTTGTCAACTTGGAATCTCATGAGTCGATATATATTACCGCCCCCCGTTAAGATCAAATTAATAGCTTGGTGACAGGGCCAGCCAATGCGCAAAGCAAAATGGGCACGCTCCTACCTAGGAAAATTCCGAGGGCACCCACGGTAAGTTGCCCCGAACCATTTCGTGGCTCGATTGCGCCATTTGGCGGAGGCTTCGAATCGGCGCGGATTCCCCGCTTATGCCCGCCCCACCGGTTGGCCGACCATGATGAGGTGCGGCTTCCCGGCATCATCGAAAACGATAGCCGCTGGCCGGTTTTCCTTGGCGGCCTGCATCAAGGCCTTGGCATCTGTTCCCCGGTGTCTGGATGCTTGCTCTTCAGATGTGCCAACAGTTCATCGAACGTCATTAGCATTTCCGTTCCTCCATTGATCGGCATTGATCGCAACGCACTTTCAAATTGTATCGATACATGATAACCCACGCGGAAAGTGTATCGATTGTATCCCTCGGCCATGCCCCCCAATGGCCGGGGTCGGATCAGTGCTTCGCTTCTCTTGATGCGACATAGCGGCTCAATGCATCGGCCTCGCGCTCGTAGTCGTCGGCGCATTGCCGATGGCTGGCTGCGAGCGCTTCCAAGGATACGACGCCGTAGTGTCTAGCTGTCAGTCGCAACACCTCGTTGTCGCCCTTACCATCGCGGATAAGATCGGCCATGGCCCTGATTGCGTCGGCACTCGCACCCTCTGGCACGTCCACCGTCACCTCATCGTTGGGCGCTCGATTGCAGCGGCGAAAGAGCGACTTCGCGTCCTCGTCTGTTGAGCCGGGTGGCAACAATTCAAGCGCGGCGACGGCGAAAGCTGGCAAGGTGAACCCCTTCTCCATATTGGGGATTGCCGCAAGGACGCGTTCAAACAGCGCCCGTTCCTCGAACGTTGCCCTTGTGAAAATCGTCATGCTCTTTCCTCCTGTTTTTGCCGTCGTCCGGGCGGCGCGGTTCATTCACCAAAGAGCGTTTCCGCGCCCTCTGTTGCGTTTGTTGCGGCTGTTGCGGCTTCATCGTGGGACAGGGGGGGAACCGGCGGCGGAAGATAACGCTCCCAGGCATCGACGAAGTCGCCCCGCTCATAGCCCTTGTGCGTACCGTCGTATTTTTCAGCGCGGTCAGAGGGGATATTTCGGAAACGGATCTCCTTGGAGGATATCTCGTATTCTTTCAAAAGCCGGGACAAGCCATTGGCGTTCAACGGCTTTCCCTTGAGATCGCCCCAAGGCGATTCAGGGAGTTCGATGAGCGATTCAACTAAGGCTGACGAACTAATTCTATAGAGAATATCACCATAGATATTACGAATATCGGAAAGCAACTTTTCCCCCAAGCTTCCCCTGTCCCTCTTAGAAGCCGCAACAAGCGCAACAGCCGCAACATGCGCCCTCGGCAGCCATTCGCCGCCTATGATTTCCGCAACAGAAAGCAGCGGTTCCCAAACGTCCGCGTCTCGATCGACAATGCCGCCCGGCATTTCCGGCAAGTACCCGTCGAGCGCTCCGGAATGGGTATTCGCCCATTGCTCGATCCGTTCGCGCAGCGCTTCCCCCTGCGGCCCATGCGAGCGGCGGCGGTATGGGTCAACCCGTTCGCTTGGAGAGCGCCTTCGCATACGGATAATGACGGAGCGGGTTAGAACTGTGTCCGGTAGCTTGCCCAAACCCGCCAAGGCGACGGCGGCGTAACAAGGAAGTTCCTCGGTTTCGATATTCTTGCCTTTGACGACGCAACGGCCAGCAACGGCCCCGCGCCTATGGCCAGCATTCAGAAAGCCGCGCACGTCCTCATGGTCGCCAGCCCTTGGCCCGAAAACCGTGTCGATCTCATCGTAGATAATCGTCGGCGCTTCCTCCGCCCCGCCAACTTTGCGAAACAGGTAGGCCGCGGAAACGTTAACGGCGGGGATCGGGTTCGGAACCATGAGTTCCGTCAGTTCGAGGCACCGGGTCTTGCCGCTACCGGCCTCCGGCGAAAGGAACGCAATGCGCGGCGTCGACTCCCAACACTCCATCAAATGCGTATGAATGATCCAGAGGGCATGGGCCAATCGCGCATGTTCGCTTGGATAGCTGATAAACCGCCCAAGGAAATCATAGATATCTGATAGCAGAATCTCGCCCTTGGTCAGTTCCGGCGGTTCGCCTTGCTTAGCGCGGGCGTAGCCGTTCTCATGCCTGTTCATAGCAGGGTTCCATTGCGTTTTCGGCGGCGGCGATATGAACGGCTTCCAGAACCATGCTTCGCTTGATCCCCGGCATGAGCCGTTCGAGGTAGGCATGAAGCTCGATCATGTCGCGATGGGAAAAGCCGCGCATTTCGAAATCTCTGAATGCATCCGCCCAGGGCGGGCGGGCTTTGAGAACGGCGCGGCCCTTGCCGGGTTCGAGCGCTATCAGCCCCGACAGGTTCCAGTCCTCGCGGAGCGCCCAAAGGGTATTGGCCAATGAGGTTAGCGGCTTGCCGCGCCTGTCGCGCTCGAGTCCATCGAGCCAATCCCGTTCATGCTGTCGGCGGCGCTCGCTTGGCAGCGGCTTATACGGGACAGGCTTGAATCCGCCGCGCAGCCGATGATCCTCGGCCAACCGCCATAACCAGCTTTCCGCCCGGATTTCCTTGCGGCGTTCGGCTCGCCGCGCCTGCCGCGAAAGCCGGTCCATCATTTGAGCCGCCTTTCCAGATAGCGCCGCGCCATGTCGGCCCTTCCGCTTCGGAGGTAATCGAGCGCCACGGCAATGCCGCGCTTTTCGTTGGCGATATCGATCGCCAGCCGATTGCGTTCGGCCCGGAGCTTTTCTAGCTCTTGGCTCTGCTTTTTTGCCAAATTGGCAAAAGGGTTTTCCGCAGGAAGGGCATGAGCGGCGACGGGGCTATCTCCGCGCCGCGCTGGCATTACAGCACCAAGGCTTCTGAATGACGTTGCATGTGCGGCTCCTCTTGCGGCGAGAAACCGGCGGCGTTATTTTCGGGGCGGCAAGGGTAGTCACTGAGCCACGCCAAAGAATAGCGCGCCGTCGGGTTTCCCGGCGGCGTTCTGCTATTCAGCGGCGGCTGGCTGCCGGTATTGGCTGGCGATCCATGTAAAGAATTCGTAGCGCGGGTAGACCGGATATTTGCCCTTTTTCAGGTAGGGCGGCGGCTGGTTACGGCTGCGGCGGCTTTTCATGCCGTTCTTTTCGATCCCGGCAAGTTGCCCCGCGTCGTCTTCCTCGATTTCCGCCGGAAGCTCAGTATCCGTTGCCAGCTTCAAATACGTTTCCGGTCCATGAAAGCCTTGCTCATGCCAATAGGCGATGCGCCGGTTTACCCGATCGACAATATTCATGGTTCGCGCCCTTCCTTGTTTGCTTCCGGTGCCATGAGAACCAGCAAGCGCCCAAGGAACGCTAAAATCAAGACATAGAAAAACCGCCCCGAAAGGCGGTTTAAACTGTTTAAAATTTCAGCGGTATCAGATGGTATCAGTTGGTATCAGGATTATGTAACACCGTGTATCAGGGTATTACATTGCGCCCCGCCATTCTGCATTTCGATTTAAAAATTTAAATCTGCCGACGCGGCAATTCGATTACCTCGGCGCTGTGTTTCCCCAACACATTGACCAGCGCGGCATTGCTTTCGACGGCTTGCTTGGCCAGCGACTTGCTTTTCTGGACATAACGAATGGCCATGGCGGGGCCGGACCAGCCGAACGCGGCCATGAGTTCAGGAACAGTTGCGCCGCCAATCGCGGCATGGGTTGCCAATGTTCGGCGCAAGGTATGCGGCGTTACCCGTTCGAGGCCCGCCGCCTCGCATACCTCGCCTAGCCCTTCCAGAACTTTTTTGTAGCAAATCGGCTCGCGGCCTTTGGTGTTCGAGAAGACATAGCCGAACTTATGCGGCTGGCGCTGGATCAGCGTTGCCGCGTCGGGGGCCAAGGCCGTTGCCGTCTTCTTCGTTTCAGAATCCTCCAAGTGGCATTCCAGCCGCATCAAGTCGACCTGATCGAAGCGGAGGAACCGCGCCGCAGAGACGCGCCAGCCGGTACAGCAGAGGAACCGCAACAGATCGCCACGCGGGCCTTCGGCCTTGAGCAAGGCGGCAACGAAGCGCGGCAATGCGTCTTCGTCCAACCATGCTTCCTTGCGCTTCTCGGTAAAGCGTTGGACGCCCTTGAAAGGGTTGTTCTCGCAGAATTCACTCATGATCGCGAACGAGAACATTTTCGAGCCGACCGCGAACGAACGGTTCACCTCGGTTTTCTTCGGCGCATGCTTGGCGCGCAAGGCGTTTACCTCGCCCCGCGTTATGCTCGAAACCTTACGGCCCTTGAAGGCTGGCAACAGGACGCGCCGATAGCGGCCCGAATAATCCTTTTGCGTCCCCTCGCCCTTGAGCGAAAGATGCTCTTCCTTGAATTGCGTCCATAGTTCCTCGAAAACCGGCTCTGCCTTTTTCTTGGCAAGCATGGTGGCCGGGTCGATCCCGTCCTTGAGCTGCTGGGCCATGAGGCGGGCTTTTTCCCGCGCCTCGTCGGCGGTAAGCGTCGGCCAGTCGCCAAGCGATATTTTCTTGCGCGGCGGCTTCTGGCCCGCGATTTCCGGCGGCTGATATTCGAAGAAAAACGTCCGTATGAAGCTGTCGCCTGCCGCCTTTCGGCAACGGACGGCAAAGCCGGTAATCTGGCGGTCGCGCTTGAAAGCTTCGCCCTTGCCCGCCATTGCCCTTGGCAATCTATCGCGGACGTATGACTCTGAAATCAGTTCGGCCATGTAAAATCCCTCGGCTTGGCTAGGGTATATCTCAGGGTACAAACCTACAGCATTTGGTAGCATTCCGTAGAAACTCGCTGCCGCTGCAAATTGTGTGTTTCCCTTTATATTTCAGCACCCTAGCACATGCAATGGGAGGCTACGAGAGCCCTATATATATGGCCTTAAAATCTCTCGGCCTTGGCTGTGCGGGTTCGAGCCCCGCCGCCCGCACCAATTTATGGTTTCAGGAAGAACGCTCCAGCCAATAGCTCTGCCGCCGCTCGACGCGCGGTTTTCAGCCGTTTCGCTTGGGATCGATTTGCCGCTCAGTGGTAGTAGAAGCAGTCGCATTCGGCCATGTGCGCATCATCGTGCCACACCCTGACCGCCAATTTCGTGCAGGCTCCCTTGTCCTCCAGCCGCAGGCCAAGCAGCGAGACCGCTGCCGCCTTCGGATTGAGGGCATCGACTTCAATTGACGACCCTACCTGTTGCACGCCGTTACGGGCAGTCCAGGTGAAGATCTGAACGCTATAATGCCGCATTGAAAATCCTCCGCTAATGCTGACGCAGTGGACGCAGTACGCTTGCAGATGCTGAATGTGGATCGGACCGCTCAAATCGTCCGAAAAGTCAGTCAACCGTCTTCGACGGTCGCCTCGGGCCGGTCGCCGCCATCGGTGTGTTCGAAGTGCCAGTCGCCTTTTTCGTCCTGGAAACTGATGTCCTCGTCGTCGCCGCCGACCTGCTGTTCTGCTGCCGCGGCCTTGGCAGCCGCCAGCGCCATTTCTCGGCTGGGAAAGGGTTCCGAAAAGGCGTCGGCTGCCTTGTAGGCCCAACCGCCGTCATGGGGAACGATGGAGTACGTGATGCGCGCCATACTTCTCTCCCTGCCTTGCGAAGAGACGTTCACGCCCTTCGCGAGCCGTCACCGCCCGGCCCAACATTCCTCCTCGTCAAAGGCACACGGGTGCCGACCAGCGGATATTAACACAGGAAGGGGCCAATAGGCCACTTTCGCGAATCAGAATGTGACAGGCTGTTACAAAACGAGAAAGCGGCCCCTTGCGGTGGCCGCTTTCCCTGCAGGCTTGTACGTCTTTTCAACAGCTTATGCTGAAACCTTCGCAGCGATCTTGGCGACGTGAGCCCCCTGGTAGCGGGCGGCGTCGAGTTCGACTGCCGAGGGCTGGCGTGCGCCATCACCACCGGTGATGGTCGAGGCGCCGTAGGGCGAACCGCCCTTGATCTCCTCAAGCCCCATCTGGCCCTGGAAGGCATAGGGAAGGCCGACGACGATCATGCCGTGATGCATCAGGGTTGGAATGAAGCCGAGAATGGTCGATTCCTGGCCGCCATGCTGCGTGGCAGAAGACGTGAAGACCGAGCCAACCTTGCCGACCAGCTTTCCCTGCGCCCAGAGCGAGCCGGTCTGGTCGATGAAGTTGCGCATCTGCGATGCGACCGTGCCGTAGCGCGTGCCGGCACCGAAGATGATGGCGTCGTAACCTGCCAGTTCGTCGACGGTCGCGATCGGTGCTGCCTGATCCACCTTGAAATGGGATGCCTTGGCCACGTCTTCCGGCACCAGTTCGGGGACGCGCTTGACGACCACGTCGGCACCTGCCGACTTGGCCCCTTCGGCCACCGCGTAAGCCATCGTTTCGATGTGGCCGTATGCCGAATAGTAGAGAACAAGAACCTTGGCCATAAATGCTCCTTTGGATTCAGGCAATTCCGCTTGATTACCATCGGGTGCAGGATTTATCAAAATGCGACCGGTTGCCAGAAGCCGCACGGTCAACAGAGCGTTCTCAATTCTCGAACAATCACGAGATGCTACTGAACAATTGCCTCACATAAGCAGGATCGCCAATGAGCAGCCCCAAGATCGTCACTGCCGCCATGGTCGCTATCGGCGACGAGCTGTTATCAGGCAGAACCAAGGACAAGAATATCGGCCACCTCGCCGACATGATGACGATGGTCGGCATCGATCTGCGCGAGGTCCGGATCGTGCCCGACGAGGAGGCATCGATCGTCGACGCCATCAACGCCGTGCGCCCACGCTACGACTATATCTTCACCTCCGGCGGCATCGGCCCGACCCATGACGACATCACGGCCGACGCCGTGTCGGCGGCTTTCGGTGTCGAGTGCATCTATGACGAACGAGCGATGGCGCTGCTGGCTGCTATGTACGAGCGTCGCGGCATGGAATTCTCCGACGCCCGCAAGCGCATGGCGCGCATGCCGGAAGGGTCGCGGCTGATTGCCAATCCGGTCTCAACGGCTCCGGGCTTTGCAATCGGCAACGTGCACGTGATGGCGGGCGTGCCGCAGGTATTTCAGGCGATGCTCGATGCGATCATGCCGGAGCTGCAGACGGGCACGCCGCTGCTTTCGCAATCGGTACGCTCCCCCTACGGCGAAGGCGATATCGGCACGCCGTTGACCCAGGTCCAGAAAGACCATCCGCAGACGAGCATCGGCTCCTACCCCAAATTCGACGGCAAGGTTTTCTCCACCGACATCGTCGTCCGGGCCCGCGATCCGCAGGCTCTGTCTGCGGCAGCAAACGATGTGCAGGCGATGATCGATGCGATTACCGCCTCCCGCGCCAAGGCATGAACACGGCCACGCCCCGTACTGCCCAGATGGCAGGCATGCGAGGGCCTTGCACATCGGCCATCATTGCCGCTATTGCATGTCGGCAAATCAGGATGAAGCGTCTGCGCCTGCCCGATCTGCCGGATGCTTCGTCGTTACATCGTCCAGACAATCCGGAGCCCACCAATGTCCCTGCCCGATAAAGCCTTCCCCGTTTCCTGGGATCAGTTTCACCGTGATGCACGGGCACTCGCCTGGCGATTGGCCGACCAGGGGCAGGAATGGCGCGCGATGGTCTGCATCACCCGCGGCGGCCTGGTGCCCGCGGCTATCATCTGCCGCGAGCTCAACATTCGTATGATCGAGACGGTCTGCATCGCCTCCTACCATGACTACGACACACAAGGTCAGATGAAGGTGCTGAAGGGCATTGCGCCGGAGATCGCCAAGGATGGCGGCGAAGGCGTGCTGATCATCGACGACCTGACCGACACCGGCAAGACCGCAGCCGAGGTTCGCGCCATGCTGCCGAAGGCACATTTTGCCGCCGTCTACGCCAAGCCCCAGGGCCGGCCGATGGTCGACACCTTTGTCACCGAAGTCAGCCAGGACACCTGGATCTACTTCCCCTGGGATTTGGGCTTCACCTATCAGGAGCCGATCGCCAAGGGCACACGCGGTTAATCAGCATTTCAGCGCCCTCGGCTCGCACGGGCGATCCGAGGGCGTTTTCCGTCGTAGATGTGACGACACGAGACGTGTCAGCCAAGCGGCGGGATCGACGCAACCAGCGTCTCGGCGGTCAGTCCAACCCCGGCACGTGTGCCGGCTGCGCCATGGCGCCAGACACCCGCCGCCGCCGCCTCGAAGACCGGCATATCCTGCGCCAGATGCGCGCCGATAATTCCTGCAAGCACATCACCGGATCCGGCTGTCGCCAGCCACGGCGGTGCGTTGGCGTTGACGGCAACCTTGCCATCGGGGCTGGCGATCACAGTGTCGGCGCCCTTGTAGACGATCGTGGCGTGACTGATCCGCGCGGCTGCCTGTGCCTTCTCGATCTTCGATAGGCTGACGTCCCGCGCAATTTCGGGGAACAGCCGGGCAAATTCACCTTCATGCGGCGTCATCACCACCCTGCCCGACGCGGCCGCCAGCCGGGCGAACAACGCCGTCGTGTGCGCCTGGAACGACGTAATGCCATCGGCATCAAGCACCAGCGCCCGGTCGCAAAGCGTAAGCGCAAAGTTGCGCGCGCGGTCGCCGATGCCGAATCCAGGTCCGAGAACAAACGCACCGAGCCTCACATCCTGCAACCATCGCTCCAGGTCCTGCCCGTCGTCTATTGCCTTCAGCATCACGGCCGTCAGATGGGCTGCATTGGTCTCTAGGGCAGACGTCGGCGATGCGACCGTGACCAGGCCCGCCCCGGCCGCAAGACCGGCCGTGGCCGACAGGCGCGCCGCACCCGTTGCCTGCGCCCCGCCCGAGAAGACCGCGAGGTGGCCGCGCCGGAATTTATGGCTCGACGCATCGAGCCTTGTCGCATGCGCCGACCAGAGCGCCGGCGCGTTGACGCGCAGGCCACCGTCCTCTGCCACCACGATACGTGCGGGAATGCCGATATCGTGGACCTCAAGCGCGCCGCATAGCGAGCGGCCGGGCAGCAGCAGGTGTCCAGGCTTCCTGGCCATGAACGTGATCGTGTGACGTGCAGCGAAGGCGGCACCCCTGACCTGCCCGGTCCGACCATCCACGCCCGTCGGCAGGTCGACGGCAACAATGGGAAGATCTTCCGCATTGACCCTTTCGATTGCCGCGACAACGGGCCCCGGCAGATCGCGCGCTAGTCCTGCACCGAAGAGCGCATCGACGATGACGTCTCCGCTGCGCGGCACGAGATCGGCAAGCGGCCCAATCGTCCCACGCCACAGCCGTCGCGCACAGGCGGCGTCGCCGTGAAGCGTGGATGGATCGCCGAAGGCGAAGACCGCGACATCCGCACCACTCTCGACCAGAGCCTGTGCAGCGACATAGCCGTCGCCACCATTATTGCCGGGGCCGCACAGCACGACATAGCGCTGCGCCTGCGGGTAATGCCTGAGTACGGCGGCAGCCACCGCCGATCCGGCGCAGCGCATCAACAGGAAGCTGTCGATCCCCGATCGGGCAGCCGCCAGGTCGATTGCGGCCATTTGAGCCGGCGTGATCAAGAGGTCTTGGAGCGATGCGTGCATGCCCGAGACTTAGCCCTGTCCACAAGCCCGCGGCAAGAGGGGATAGAGGCACAGGCGATGCCTCCAAATGATGCATTTGCACATATTTGTTGCTCAAATAACGTGCTTGCCAAGCGGATACGCCTCACCCCTTGCCGCCGACCAAGCGTCAGAGCCGGAAACCTTACAAAAAATAGGCAGATTACCCGGACGCAAAGGCATGGAACGCGGCCAGTCATGACCAACCGGAAGAAATTTTGCCGCATGAGCATCATTTTGCAGAAAAACTGGCATGCAACGTGCATATTGAGCGGTGAGCGGGCATGATCCTGCTTTAAAGGGAGAAGCGGAGAGACATTTTCTCATGAAAAAGATCGAAGCGATCATAAAACCCTTCAAGCTCGACGAAGTGAAGGAAGCCCTTCAGGAAGTCGGCCTGCAGGGTATTACCGTCACGGAAGCCAAGGGCTTCGGTCGACAGAAGGGTCACACGGAGCTGTATCGCGGCGCCGAATACGTCGTGGACTTCCTGCCGAAGGTAAAGGTCGAAGTGGTGCTGGCGGACGAAAACGCGGAGGCCGTCATCGAGGCGATCCGCAATGCCGCGCAAACCGGCCGGATTGGCGACGGAAAGATTTTCGTTTCCAACATCGAGGAAGTCATCCGAATCCGGACCGGCGAAACCGGCCTCGACGCCATCTGATCCTCAAGGGCCACTCGGCCCTGCCACTTTCAAATCTCGTCATCTTACACAGGGAATTACCGAACATGACGACTGCAAGCGATATTCTGAAGCAAATCAAGGACAACGACGTCAAGTTCGTCGACCTGCGCTTTACCGATCCGAAGGGCAAGCTGCAGCACGTAACGATGGACGTCGTCTGCGTCGACGAAGACATGTTCGCCGACGGCGTCATGTTCGACGGCTCCTCGATTGGCGGCTGGAAGGCCATCAACGAGTCCGACATGGTGCTGATGCCCGATCCGGAAACAGCGCATATGGACCCGTTCTTCGCGCAGTCGACGATGGTCATCATCTGCGACATTCTCGACCCGGTCTCGGGCGAAGCCTACAACCGCGATCCGCGCGGCACGGCCAAGAAGGCTGAAGCCTACCTCAAGGCATCCGGCATCGGCGACACCGTCTTCGTCGGCCCGGAAGCCGAATTCTTCGTGTTCGACGACGTCAAGTACAAGGCCGACCCCTACAACACCGGCTTCAAGCTCGACTCCTCGGAACTGCCGTCCAACGACGACACCGACTACGAGACCGGCAACCTCGGCCACCGTCCGCGCGTCAAGGGTGGCTATTTCCCGGTTCCGCCGATCGACAGCTGCCAGGACATGCGCTCCGAAATGCTGACGGTTCTGTCCGAAATGGGCGTTACCGTCGAAAAGCACCACCACGAAGTGGCCGCGGCCCAGCACGAACTCGGCGTCAAGTTCGACGCGCTGGTTCGCAACGCCGACAAGATGCAGATCTACAAGTACGTCGTGCACCAGGTCGCCAACGCCTACGGCAAGACGGCAACCTTCATGCCGAAGCCGATCTTCGGCGACAACGGCTCGGGCATGCACGTTCACCTGTCGATCTGGAAGGACGGCAAGCCGACCTTCGCTGGCGACGAATATGCCGGCCTGTCGGAATCGTGCCTCTACTTCATCGGCGGCATCATCAAGCATGCCAAGTCGCTGAACGCGTTCACCAACCCGTCGACGAACTCCTACAAGCGTCTCGTCCCGGGTTATGAAGCACCGGTTCTGCTCGCCTATTCCGCGCGCAACCGCTCGGCCTCGTGCCGCATTCCGTTCGGCACCAACCCGAAGGCCAAGCGCGTCGAAGTCCGCTTCCCGGACCCGACCGCGAACCCCTACCTCGCCTTCGCAGCGATGCTGATGGCCGGCCTCGACGGCATCAAGAACAAGCTGCATCCGGGCAAGGCCATGGACAAGGACCTCTATGACCTGCCGCCGAAGGAACTGAAGAAGATCCCGACCGTCTGCGGCTCGCTGCGCGAAGCGCTCGAAAGCCTCGACAAGGATCGCAAGTACCTGACCGCCGGCGGCGTGTTCGACGACGACCAGATCGATTCCTTCATCGAACTGAAGATGCACGAAGTCATGCGCTACGAAATGACCCCGCACCCGGTCGAGTACGACATGTACTACTCGGTCTAAGACCGACGGGCCGGTCGGCGCATGCCGCATCCGGTTTGAAACGACATGGCAAGCCGGCGGGGTTCAAGGGATCCCGCCGGCTTGTTTTTTGGGGGAACGCGCTGCTGCTTTGAAGAGGAGTGTTTTTGAGGCGTACACGAAGCCGTGCATGACACCCTATTGATGTTTTGGGTCTGGCAACCCAGATAATCCCTTGAAAGGATGTGTTGCGTCATGAAACAGAGAAACGCGAAATTCGAGATCGGACAGGTGGTTCGCCATCGGGTTTTCCCGTTCCGCGGCGTCGTCTTCGACGTCGACCCGGAATACGCAAACACCGAGGAATGGTGGAATGCCATTCCGCAGGAGATCCGCCCAGCCAAGGATCAGCCCTTCTACCACCTGTTCGCCGAGAACGACGACAGCGAGTATGTCGCCTATGTGTCCGAGCAGAACCTGGTTTCCGACGAGAGCGATCGGCCGATACGCCACGCTCAGGTCGACGCCCTGTTCGATAAGGACGATATCGGGCACTACAAGCCCAAGGTCACCTTCAGCCACTAACCACCCCGCGTCCGGATAGACGCGTCGAGGATGGCTGGAAACCTCGTTGCCTCCAGCTCAAATGAAAAACGCCCGGACACCGTCCGGGCGTTTCTTTATGTCTGAGATAGCGGAAGCGCTTAGTTCTGCTTGGCGGCCTTCTGGGCCTCTTCAAGCTTCTTGCGTGCGTCTTCAGCCTTCTTCTGCATTTCTTCCTGCAGCAGGCGCTGACGCTCTTCGAGCTGCGACTGTTCGATCGGCTCGCCGTCGAAAATGCCGGTAAAGCCTTCGAGGCCCATCTTGATCGGGTTCGGCGCGCGCTGGAAGTTGACGGAGGTGAAGACCACCTCGTTGCCCTTCTTCAGGCTGGCGATCAGCTGGTCGGAGAGCGGCGCTTCAGCCACGCACTTGTCGGGCATGCAGATGGCGTAGTCGAGCTTCACCGGCTTGCCGCCGTCGATCTGCATCTGAACGCCGGTCGGGATCAAGCGGGCCGACGGGACCGAGATCTGCAGGACCTTGCGGTTGACCTTGCCGGTCACGGTGATGAGGCCGACTGCGGTCACGAGCTGACCGTTGTTTGCCGTCAAGAGGTTCTGAACGATGCAGACATCGTTGTCTTCCTGCTTGGTGCAGACCTTGAACCAACCCTGCGGAGGCTTGCCACCTGCCTGCTGGGCAGATGCAACGCTCGGGACGCCCGCAGCTGCTACCGAGAGCGCCAGCGTTGCCAGACCCGCACGTTTGGTGAAGTTCGACTTGAAGAACATTGTGATTCCGTCTCCTGAAATCCGGTAACGGAACATTCGTTCCGCAGGTGAGTATCGTCAGCCGCCGTTGTCCTGTTGGCCAAATAAGGCAAATGCATGACCCCGTTTCCGGAAACACCTGTTACATTGGCTCGTGCGGTTTATCCAGTGTTTCTTGCTTTTTTTTGACCTCTTGCCTGCCCGAATTTGCGTATAGCGTCGGTTGGAATTGTCGGCCGGCATTGGTAACGTGCCGGGAATCGGCCAAATGCCACTTCACTGGAGATACCGTTGCGCACAATTCTTTCCGGTCTGGCCATCCTGTTGGCCGCAACCGCATTCGGTGGCGCCGCATTGGCCGCACCCGTCCACGCCATCTCGATGCATGGCGAACCCGCTCTGCCCGCGGATTTCAAAAGTTTCCCCTACGTCAACCCCGATGTAAAGAAGGGCGGCAAGATTTCCTATGGGGTGGTCGGGACCTTCGACAGCCTCAATCCCTTCATTCTGAAGAGCATGCGCACGACGGCGCGCGGCATGTGGGATCCGGAATATGGCAATCTCGTCTACGAATCGCTGATGCAGCGCTCTCGCGACGAACCCTTCACGATGTACGGCCTACTCGCCCAGACGGTGGAATGGGACGACGACCGGACGTTCATCCAGTTCAATATCAACCCGGATGCCCGCTGGGCCGATGGCCAGCCCGTCACGGCTGACGACGTCATCTTCACCTTCGAGCTGATGCGCGACAAGGGCCGCGTCCCCTTCGCCAACCGGATGGCGAAGGTGGCCAAGCTCGAGAAGGTCGGAGACCTCAGCGTCCGCTTCACCTTCACTGAAGATGCCGACCGAGAGCTTCCGCTGCTTCTCGGCCTCTCTCCCGTCTTGCCAAAACATGCAACGGATGTCGCGACCTTCGACCAGACCACGCTCAAGCCGCCGGTCGGCTCCGGGCCCTACCGCGTTGCAGAGGTCAAGCCTGGCGAGCGCATCGTCTACCGCCGCAACCCGGACTACTGGGCGAAGAACCTTCCCTCCAAGGTGGGCTTCGACAATTACGACGAAATCTCCGTCGAATATTTCCTGCAGGAGAACTCCCTTTTCGAGGCCTTCAAGAAAGGCGAGATCGACATCTATGCCGAGGGCAGCGCCACGAAATGGGCGCGCGGCTACGATTTTCCGGCCGTTCGCTCCGGCGACGTCGTCAAGGAGACGTTCACGCCGAAAACACCGTCAGGCATGCTCGGTATCGTCTTCAATACCCGCAAGGGGATGTTCGACAACCTGAAGCTCCGCCAGGGCCTGGCCCTCGTTTTCGATTTCGAATGGGTCAACAAGAACCTGTTCGACAGCGCCTACACCCGCACCCAGAGCTATTGGCAGAACTCGACGCTTTCGTTCCTCGGCGCGGCAGCCGATGACCGCGAACTCGGTCTGATCGGCGATGCGCGCGAGCATATCAACCCGGCGATCCTCGACGGCACCTACCGCCTGCCGGTGACGGATGCTTCGGGGCGCGACCGCAACGTGCTGCGCGTCGCTGTCTCGCTGCTGCGCGAGGCTGGCTATCAGATCAAGGACGGCAAGATGGTGGACGCCAAAGGCGCGCCGCTCGCCTTCGAGATCATGAGCCAGAATGCCGGTCAGGAGAAGATCGCCCTCGCCTACCAGCGTTTCCTGGCGCCGCTCGGCATCAAGGCCTCCGTGCGCACCGTCGACGATTCGCAATACCAGCAGCGCAGCCAATCTTTCGACTACGACGTCATTATCAAGTCGTTCCCGTCGACGCTGTCGCCGGGCGTCGAGCAGGTTGGCCGCTGGACATCACAGTCGCGCGACCGCCAGGGCAGCGACAATTTTGCCGGCGTCGCCGACAAGGACGTCGACCGGATGGTTGAAAACATCCTGCAGGCCAGGACGTCCGAGGATTTCACCGCCGCGGTGCGGGCACATGATCGGTTGCTGGTCAACAACTCCTATCTCGTGCCGCTCTACCATCTGGACGCACAGTGGGTCGCCAGGCGCAAGCATATCGCCCGGCCGGCGACGGTGCCACTTTACGGCTACCAGTTGCCGGTCTGGTGGGACGAAAACGCCCAGTAAAAGGGGCGGTTCCCTTTTGGTAACGCATTGAAAGCCGGATGGAACCGGCTTATCTCGCAGCTTTGGCCAACAGGAAAGGTATAAGCACCATGCAAACCGTCAGCATCGATATCGTATCGGACGTTGTCTGCCCCTGGTGCTATCTCGGCAAGGCAAGGCTCGACCAGGCCGTCGCCAATGTCGGCGCCGAGCTGCAGGTAGCGGTGCAATGGCGGCCCTATCAGCTCAATCCGGACCTGCCGCCGGAAGGCGTGGATCACAAGCAGCATCTTGCCGCCAAGCTCGGCGGTCAGGAAGCGGTCGACAGGGCGCATGAAATGCTGCGCGGGCTTGGCCATGCGGATGGCATCGCGTTCGATTTCGATGCCGTAAAGATCAGTCCCAACACGCTCGATGCGCACCGGCTCATCCGTTGGGCCGCCACCCATGGCGATGCGGCGCAGTCGGCCGTCGTCGGCCTGCTGTTCAAGGCGAACTTCGAGGAGGGCCGGAATGTCGGCGATCACGCGGTGCTGCTCGACATCGCCACAGAGGCCGGCCTCGACCGGCCTGTTATCGCCGCACTCCTCAACTCGGACGCCGACAAGGATGCCGTGAAGGAAGAGATCGGCATGGCGCGCGAGATGGGTGTGACCGGCGTCCCCTGTTTCATCATCGAGGGGCAATATGCCGTGATGGGCGCGCAATCGGTCGAGGTATTGAGCAATGCACTTCGCGAAATCGCCCAGTTGAAAGCCACCGCATAGTCCGCGCGATCTGCGTCGATCCGGGGCAAAAGCGCTTCTGTCGATTGTGAGGCCATCGCACCGCGTCTGACCGACGCGGTGGAAGGGCTTGCGTGCCGTCGGAAAATACGGGTCCCAGGAAGCCGGTTACGCCTGCTTCGCCAGACCTGCGAGCTGCGTCATCACCATCGCGGCGCCTGAGAGGCGCTTTTCCGGCGTCACCAGCTCACGCTGGAAGAAGATGCTGTGGTCTGCCCTGATCTTCGCCAACGTGCCCTGCTTGGCGATGTAGCCGACCAGCGCTGCCGGGTTGGGGAATTCCTTGTTGCGGAGCTGGACGACGACCCCCTTCGGACCGGCGTCGAGCTTTTCGACATTGGCGGTGCGGCAGAGCGACTTGATGTAGACGATCTTCAACAGGTGCTGCACTTCGATCGGCAGCGGACCGAAGCGGTCGATCATTTCTGCGCCGAAGCCGTCGATGTCCTTCAGGTCGGTTAATTCGCCAAGACGGCGGTAGAGGCCAAGCCGCAGATGGAGGTCCGGCACGTAATGTTCCGGGATCATCACCGGCGTACCGACGGAGATCTGCGGCGACCACCCGGTGTCGTGGACCTCTTCCTCGCCCTTGAGCTCGGCAACGGCCTCCTCGAGCATCTGCTGGTACAGCTCGAAACCGACTTCCTTGATATGGCCGGACTGCTCTTCGCCGAGCAGATTGCCGGCGCCGCGGATATCGAGATCGTGGCTTGCCAACTGGAAGCCGGCACCAAGGGTATCGAGCGACTGAAGCACCTTCAATCTCCGCTCGGCGGTCGTCGTCAACGTCTTGTTGACAGGCAGGGTGAACAACGCGAAGGCGCGCACCTTCGAGCGCCCGACTCGACCGCGCAGCTGGTAGAGCTGCGCCAGGCCGAACATGTCGGCGCGATGGACGATCAGGGTATTGGCCGTCGGCACGTCCAGACCGGATTCGACGATTGTCGTCGACAAGAGCACGTCGTAACGCCCCTCATAGAAGGCGTTCATGATGTCTTCGAGTTCGGTCGCTGGCATCTGGCCATGGGCGACGGCGACCTTCAGTTCGGGTACATCTGATTTCAGGAAATCATGGATCTCCGAGAGGTCGCTGAGCCTCGGGCAGACGTAGAAGCTCTGGCCGCCGCGATAGTGCTCGCGCATCAGCGTCTCGCGGATCACCAGTGCATCGAACGGCGAGATGAAGGTGCGCACCGCCATGCGGTCGACCGGCGGCGTGGTGATGAGCGACAGCTCCCGCACCCCCGTCAGCGCCAGTTGCAGCGTCCGCGGGATCGGCGTTGCCGACAGCGTCAGCACATGCACATCCGACTTCAGGTCCTTCAGCCGTTCCTTGTGCTTGACGCCGAAATGCTGTTCTTCGTCGATGATGAGCAGGCCGAGATTGGCGAAATTGACCGATGTTCCGAGCAGGGCATGGGTCCCGACGACCACATCGGTCTTGCCTTCGGCCACTTCCTTCTTGGTCAACGCCAGTTCCTTCGATCCCACCAGGCGCGATGCCTGCTGGATGCGGATCGGCAGACCACGGAAACGTTCCGTAAAGGTTTTGAAATGCTGTCGTGCCAGCAGCGTCGTCGGCACGACGACGGCCACCTGCACCCCGTTCATGGCGGCGATGAAGGCCGCCCGCAGCGCAACCTCCGTCTTGCCGAAGCCGACGTCGCCACAGACGAGCCGGTCCATCGGGCGACCGCTGCCGAGATCCTCGCGCACGGCGTCGATCGAATTCAGCTGGTCTTCGGTCTCGTCATAGGGGAAGCGGGCGACGAATTCGTCGTAGACACCATCCTGGGCGACCAGCACATGGGCGTGGCGCGTATGACGCTCGGCAGCAATGCGGATGAGACCGCCCGCCATGTCGAGCAGGCGCTTCTTGAGCTTGGCCTTGCGGGCCTGCCAGGCGACGCCGCCCAATTTGTCGAGGATCGTATCCGTTCCCTCGGAACCGTAGCGCGACAGAAGCTCGATGTTTTCGACCGGCAGGAAGAGCTTGGCATTGTCGGCATAGACCAGTTCGAGGCAGTCATGCGGGGCACCGACAGCTTCGATTGTGCGCAACCCGACGAAGCGACCGATGCCGTGCTCGGCATGCACGACGTAGCTGCCTTCGTCGAGGCCGGCGACCTCGGCGATGAAGTCGGCGCCGCGCTTGCGCCGCTTGGAACGGCGCACCATTCGGTCGCCAAGAATATCCTGCTCGCCGATGACGACAAGATCACCCGTCTCGAAGCCGGCCTCGAGGCTGAGAACCGCGGACGCAGCCTCGCCCGGCTTCAGCGTCTTGATGTCGGCGAGCGCCTTGATCTGGCGGATATTGCCGAGGCCGTGCTCGACCAGCACCTGCAAAAGGCGGTCGAGCGAGCCCTCGCTCCAGCCCGAGACGATAACCTTGGAGCCTTTAGACCGCTTCTCGGCGATGTACTTGACCGCCTGATCGAAGACGTTGACGCGATCGCCCTCGGCCTCGCCTTCGCCTGATGTCTTCGCCCAGCGCACGCCCTGGCGTGCGTCGACGGTGACGACCTGGCGCGCCTCGCCTTCCTGCTCGCTGAAGGGCGTGAGGCGGACGGCGTTGCGCTCAGCCAACGCGGCGGCAAAACCTTCGGCGTTCAGATACAGGAATTCCGGCGGCACAGGCTTGTAGGGTGTGCCCTGTGTCGCCAGCGACTTGCCAGGCGATGCCGCCGTATGGCGGGCGTCGTAATAATCGAGGATGAGCTTCGAGCGTTCGGCTGCAGCTTCACGCGCCAGATGGTCGGTGACGATGCGAAAGCCCTGAAGATAGTCGAAGACGGTCTCCAGGCGATCGTAGAACAGCGGCAGCCAATGCTCCATGCCGGCATAACGGCGTCCCTCGGAAACAGCCTGGTAGAGCGCGTCATCCCGGGTGGTTGCACCGAACAGCGACAGATACCGCGTGCGGAAATGGCTGATCGTCTCCGGCGTCAGCGACACCTCGCTCATTGGATTGAGATCGAGGGAGCGGACCTGACCGGTCGTGCGCTGGCTTGCTGGATCGAAGGAGCGGATGGTCTCGAGCGTATCGCCGAAAAAATCGAGCCTTAGCGGATCGGCGCTACCGGGCACGAAGACGTCGAGAATGCCGCCGCGCACGGCATATTCGCCGACTTCACGCACGGTCGCGACGCGCTCGAAGCCATTGCGCTCCAGACGGGCAGCAACATCGTCCATGCGCACCTGGTTGCCGGGCCGTGCCGAGAAGGCAAGGCTCTCGATCACGTCCTGCGGCGAGATCTTCTGCAGGGCCGCATTGACCGTCACCAGCACGATCGCGGCATGTGGCTTCTTGCGGTGGGCGATGAGCGCGCTCAGCGCCGCAAGCCGGCGCGCCGACGTATCGGCGCTAGGCGACACACGGTCATAGGGAAGGCAATCCCAGCCCGGAAGCGTCAGCACCGGAATATCGGGAGCGACGAAGCCGAGCACCTGCTCCAGATCGGCAATACGCTGGCCATCCGAGAGAATGTAGGCCACCGGCGCACCGGCACGGGCGAGATCCGCAAGCACCAGCGCCTCGGCGCCAGATGGAACCGGGCCAATCGTGACTTCACGCGTCGCCGCTACAATCTTCTTCGGGTGAAGGCCAGCCAGCATCGATCTACTTCATCTCTTCAGGGAGCCGCTCGAAATCGGGACGATAGGCGGCGATGCGCTCGAACATCGGCGTCTGGTACTGCTTAGGCACCGGCTTTTCACCGATGATCCATTTGATGAGGTCGTTATCTTCCTCGGCCATGATGACCTCCAGCTCGTCCAGCTCGACCTCGGACAAGCCCGGCAGCTCGGCTTCGGCGAACTGTCCGAGAACGAGGTCCATTTCGCGGATGCCGCGATGCCAGGCGCGAAACAGGATCCGGCGGCGACGCGGATCGAGATCGGCGCTGGTGCGTGAAATGCCAGTCATGGGGATTCCTTCCTGCCGTCCGCGGAGGTACGGTTTGTCGTCAATGGGCTCTATAAACGCTGAATAGATGATTGTCAGCCTTGCCAAACTGCAAATTGTCGTCGCAATTTCATCGCCATGCGCCCTGCCCTGCTTGACCCGCTCTTTTCACCGCTCAACACTTTGCCCGGCATCGGTCCGAAGATCGGAGAGCTGTATGCCCGGCTTCTCGGCCGCGAGAGCATCGAGGACTGCCGCGTGGTCGACCTCGTGTTCCATGCGCCGCACTCGCTGATCGATCGGCGACATCAGCCGGGGATCGCCAATGCTCCACAGGGCGTCATCGTGACGATCACCGGGCGCGTCGATCGCCATCAGCCACCGCCATCCGGCAAGCAGAACCTGCCCTACCGCATATTTCTGCATGACGAGACCGGTGAGCTGGCGCTCACCTTCTTCCGCGTCAAAGGCAACTGGCTGGAAAAATCGCTGCCGGTCGACGAAACGATCATCGTCAGCGGCAAGGTCGACTGGTTCAACGGCCGACCGTCGATGGTTCACCCCGATTATATGGTCAAGGCAAGCGAGGCGGACAACCTGCCACTCGTCGAGCCCGTCTATGGCCTCACCGCCGGGCTCTCGGCTCGCATCCTGCGCAAATCGATCGAGGCGGCAGTCGCCCGCGTGCCGGAAATGCCGGAGTGGATCGACGACACGCTCGTTTCGAAGCAGGGTTTTCAAAGTGCCGCCGACAGCTTCCGCGCCTTGCACGAGCCGCGCGATGCCACCGACATCGACCCGCAAGCGCCGACGCGCCGACGGCTGGCCTATGACGAATTCCTGGCCGGCCAGCTCTCCCTTGCCCTTGTTCGCCAGCGTCTGCGAAAGGTTTCCGGCACGCCGGTGCACGCGACAGGCAAACTCTCTGGCCCCGTCATCGGCGCGCTGCCGTTTTCGCTGACGGCGAGCCAGTCGACTGCGATCACGGACATCCTGAAAGACATGGCCGGGGACGATCGGATGCTGCGCCTGCTGCAGGGCGATGTCGGATCTGGCAAGACCATGGTCGCGCTGATGGCGATGCTGGCGGCGGTCGAATCTGGCGGCCAGGCCGTGTTGATGGCGCCGACGGAAATCCTGGCGCGGCAGCATTTCGCCACGCTTTCGAAAATGGCCGCTCCGGCTGGCATCACCATGGATGTCCTGACCGGCCGCACCAAGGGCAAGGAGCGAGACGCGATCGTCGAGCGCATCGCCTCCGGGGAGACGCGGATCGTCGTCGGCACGCATGCCCTGTTTCAGGACACCGTCAACTACAGGGAGCTCACGCTTGCGGTCGTCGACGAACAGCACCGCTTCGGTGTCCACCAGCGTCTGCGCCTGACCGCCAAGGGCATCTCACCGCACATGCTGGTTATGACCGCCACGCCGATCCCACGCACCCTGGTCCTGGCCGCCTTCGGCGACATGGATGTTTCCAAGCTCACCGAAAAGCCGGCCGGGCGAAAACCGATCCAGACGGTCACCATTCCAACCGAGCGGACGGACGAAATCGTCGACCGGCTGGGCGCGGCCCTTCAGGAAGGCAAGAAAGCCTACTGGATCTGCCCGCTCGTGGAAGAGTCCGAGGCGATCGACGTCATGTCAGCCGACGAGCGCTACCAGGGGCTCGCAAAGCGCTTCGGGCGGGATGTCGGACTGGTACACGGCCGCATGAACGGGGCGGAAAAAGACGCCGTCATGCTCGCGTTCAAGAACGGGGAAATCCGCCTGCTCGTCGCCACCACCGTCGTCGAGGTCGGCGTCGACGTGCCCGATGCCACGATCATGGTGATCGAACATGCCGAGCGCTTCGGGCTGGCGCAGTTGCATCAGTTGCGCGGCCGCGTCGGCCGCGGTGACGAGGCTTCGACCTGCATTCTGCTCTACAAGAGCCCGCTTGGCGAAACCGGCCGGGCGCGGCTATCGATCCTGCGCGACAGTGAAGACGGCTTCCTGATCGCCGAGGAAGACCTGAAACTGCGCGGTGAAGGCGAATTGCTGGGAACGCGCCAGTCCGGCACGCCGGGCTTTCGCATCGCCAGTCTCGAGGCGCACGGCGATCTGCTCGAAATCGCCCGCAAGGACGCCGCCTACATGATCGAACGGGATCCGGACCTGACATCGCCGCGTGGCGAGGCACTGAGAACCCTGCTCTACCTGCATCGGCGTGACGAAGCGATCCGCTTCCTGCGCGCCGGCTGACCTATCCGAGCGAAAACCGAAGCGATTTTACCGAGAGTGCGTGCGAACAGTGCCGTCAGGCGCTCTTCTGCTGCGCAATCTTGCGCGGCGGCGCGTTGGCGAGCGGCTTGTAATCCGGAGCCACGAGACCGCCGGAAATCAGCAGCTTGGCCGCATCCTCGGCACTCATTTCGAGCGGGATGATCTTGTCGCGCGGCACGAACAGCAGGAAACCGGCCGTCGGGATCGGGGTCGGCGGGAGGAACACCGTGACCATATCCATGCCGCGCTCACTGAACTTGGCTGCGACCTCTCCCTTGACATCGGTTGCGATGAAAACAAGCGACCAGAGCCCGGGGCTCGGATATTCGATCAGGCCCGCCTTTTTGAACGATGAGGACTGCTCCTGCAGTACCGTCTGGAAAATCTGCTTCAGCGACTTGTAGATGGTGCGAACCAGCGGTGTGCGGTTGAGCAACGACTCACCGAAGGCAACGATCGAACGCCCGACGAGGTTGGCGGTGAGAAAACCGACCAGCGTGATGACGATAAGCGCGACCAGTAGCCCGAACCCAGGTATCGCCACGGGCGAATAGGTATCCGGATTATAGAGATTGGGAAGATAGGGCTTCACCCAGCCATCGGCCCACTCGATAAAGGTGCGCACCAGCCAGACGGTAATCGCCAACGGAGCACAGATGATCAGCCCCGTCAGGAAGTAGTTCCGCAACCGGGTCGCAATGAAGCTGCTCTTCGAATTTTCCGTCATGCCTCTTCCGTCTAAACCTCACTCCACGCCGAAAGCCGGGTGGTAGGCAACAGTGCCTTCAGGCACCGCGCCGGAGAAGGCCAGCGCCATGAAATATTGCGGCGCACAACCCGGGAATACAAGCGAAGATTCATGCCGGAATCTGAACTTTTGGTAATAATCGGGATCGCCCATGACCACACAGCCCGCCGCGCCGTCCGAGCCCAGCCGGGCGAGCCCCTCGCGGATCAGTCGACTGCCGATGCCTTTGGACTGGTGATCCGGCGAGACGGCCACGGGACCGAGCCCGAACCAGCCGGCAACCGGCGGCGTCAGCGTCACCGGCGAAAAGGCGACGTGGCCAACGATACTTCCGTCCTCCTCCTCCGCCACAAGCGAAAGCGTCAAAGCGCCCTGATCCCGAAGGCGCTCGATGATGAAGGGCTCGCTTTGGTCGCTGTGCGGGTGATCTTTGAAGGCCGCAGCCGTCACGTCGTGGATCGCCTGTTCGTCGCCCGTTCGTTCCGGCCGAATGGCAATCATTCGACCGTCACCGACTTTGCCAGATTTCGCGGCTGGTCGACGTCGGTGCCCATGAACACGGCGGTGTGATAGGCGAGGAGCTGGATCGGCAGCGAGAAGATCATCGGCGCGATGATCTCGTCGACGTTCGGCAGCACGATCGTCGCCATCGTCTCGAGCTTGGAGGCGACCGCCCCCTTCTCGTCAGTGATCAGGATGATCCGACCGCCGCGGGCCGCCACTTCCTGCATGTTCGACACGGTCTTCTCATAGAAGCGATCATGCGGGGCAATCACGATCACCGGCATGTTTTCGTCGATCAGCGCGATCGGACCATGCTTCAGTTCACCGGCGGCATAACCCTCGGCGTGAATATAGGAGATTTCCTTGAGCTTCAGCGCACCTTCCATCGCCAGCGGGAAGCTGGTGCCGCGGCCGAGGTAAAGCACGTCCTTGCACTTTGACAGCTCGCGCGACAGCGCCTCGATCTTCGGCTGGATGGCGTTCAGCACCTGGCCCATGATGCGCGGCATTTCGGTGAGGTGACGAACGAGCACCTGCTCCTCGTCCGCTGAGACCGTGCCGCGGGCGCGACCGGCGCCGATCGACAAGGCTGCAAGCACCGCCAGCTGGCAGGTGAATGCCTTGGTCGAGGCAACGCCGATCTCGGGGCCGGCCAGAATCGGAAACACCGCATCGGATTCGCGCGCGATGGTCGATTCACGCGTGTTGACGACGGCGCCGATCTTCAAGCCATGGTCCTTGCAGTAGCGAAGCGACGCCAGCGTATCGGCGGTTTCGCCCGACTGCGAGATGAACAGCGCCGCCGACTGCGACGACAACGGTATTTCGCGGTAGCGAAACTCGGAGGCGACGTCGATTTCGACCGGCAGCCGCGCGTAACGCTCGAACCAGTACTTGCCGACGAGACCGGCGAGATAGGCGGTGCCGCAGGCAGAGATCGCGAGACTCGGCACGCCGGCAAAATCGATCGAGCCGGCAAGTGTCTTCACGCGGTTTTCGGAAAAGTCGATGTAATGGCCGAGCGCGTGCGAGATGACCTCCGGCTGCTCATAGATTTCCTTTTCCATGAAGTGCCGGTGATTGCCCTTGTCGATCAAATAGGCCGCCGCCATCGAGATCTGCCGCGGGCGATCGACCGCATTGCCGGCGAGATCGAAGATATGCACGCCATTGGCGCCGATCACCGCCCAGTCGCCATCGACGAGATAGCTGATCTCGTTCGTAAAGGGCGACAGCGCGATCGCGTCGGACCCCAGGAACATCTCGCCCTTGCCGTGGCCGATCGCCAGCGGCGGGCCGTTGCGCGCCGCCATGATCGTCGACGGATCGTCCTGGTAGAGGACGGCCAGCGCATAGGCGCCGGTCACCTTCTTCAGCATCGCATGCATCGCCTCGCGCCGGCCAAGGCCGTCGCGGCGGAACTTTGCCAACAGATGCGCCACGACTTCGGTGTCGGTCTGCGTTTCGAACTTCGCCCCCCCGGCGATCAGCTCGTCCTTCAGCTCGGAGAAGTTCTCGATGATGCCGTTGTGAACGACGGCAACGCCGTCGGTAAAATGCGGATGGGCGTTGCGCTCGGTGGGGGCGCCATGCGTCGCCCAGCGGGTGTGAGCGATACCGATCGTGCCGGCCAGCGGCTCTTCGCGCAGGCGGGCCTCCAGATTGACGAGCTTGCCTTCGGCGCGGCGGCGCTCAAGCGCACCCGCATGGATGGTCGCAACACCTGCCGAATCATACCCGCGATATTCCAGCCGCTTCAACGCATCGACCAGACGCTCCGAGACCGGCTGGTTCCCAACGACGCCAACAATACCGCACATAATCGTCTCCGAATTCATCCCGCGCCGTCTCGACGCCCCAATCGACAGGGCGGAAGTCCCGCCCGGCGCGCTGCCTTGGTAACGCATTTGCCGGACGAGGCAATCCGCCCCGATTTCACTTTCGGTTTCAGTGTTTAACGCGGACGCTATCCGGCTGTCTTGGCAGCCTTTTTCGCCGCCTTTACCGCCTCGTAACGCTCACGCAGAACCCGTGCCCTGCCCGGCTTGATTTCCTGGCGCGCGCGGCCGAAGGCGACCGCGTCGGCCGGCACATCCTCGGTGATGACGCTGCCCGACGCCACCAGCGCGCCGTCGCCGATCGTAACCGGCGCCACCAGCGAGGAATTCGAGCCAACGAAGGCATTCTCACCGATGCGCGTTTCATGCTTGTTCACGCCGTCATAGTTGCAGGTGATCGTGCCGGCACCGATGTTGGACCCGGCGCCGACGAAAGCGTCGCCGATATAGGTCAGGTGGTTGACCTTGGCGCCGGCGCCGATTTCCGCCTTCTTCACCTCGCAGAAATTGCCGACCTTGGACTTTTCCCCGAGATCGGCACCGGGCCGCAGGCGCGCATAGGGGCCGACCGTTGCGCCAGCGCGCACCGTGGCGCCTTCCAGATGCGAGAACGCATGGATGATTGCACCGCTCTCGACGCGCACACCCGGGCCGAAGACCACATTCGGCTCGACGAGAACGTCCTGCTGCAATTCCGTGTCCCAGGCGAGAAAGACGGTCTCCGGCGCGATCATCGACACGCCTGACAGCATGAGCGCATGCCGGCGGCGCTGCTGCCAGAGCCGCTCGATATAGGCGAGCTCAGCGCGGGTGTTGCAGCCGGTCAGCTCTTCTTCAGGCGCTTCGACCGCGATGGCGCGGCCACTGAGCGTCCGCACGATCTCGACCAGGTCAGTCAGGTAATATTCGCCCTTGACGTTATCATTGCCGATGCGGTCGAGCAGATCGAGCGCCTTGCGGCCGTCGATCGCCATCAGGCCACCATTGCAATAGGTGATCCGGCGCTCTTCCTCGGTCGCATCCTTGTGCTCGCGGATCGCCAGCAGCGCGCCGTCCTCGACGATCAGCCGGCCATAGCCCGACGGGTCGGCCGTCTGAAAGCCAATGACGACCACGTCGTTGCCGGCCGCAAGTCCATCGCGTGCCGCCTTCAGCGGCTCGGGCGTGATCAGCGGCGTGTCGCCGAATACGACCAGGATGTCGTCAAACCCCTTCGCGATCGCCTCACGCGCCGCAAGAACCGCATGGCCCGTGCCCAGGCGCTCCTTCTGCAGAAACGAGCCAATCGACACCCCGGCAACGCCTGCTGCAGCGGATACGGCTTCCGCGTCACGCCCGACCACGAGCGCAACATCGGATATGGCAGCGCTCGAAAGCGCGTCGACGACATGGGCGATCATCGGCCTTCCGGCCACGGGATGCAGCACCTTCGACATCGATGACTTCATCCGCGTGCTTTCACCCGCGGCCAGTACAATCGCCAGGCAACTCCGTTCCATCCAATGATCTCCTTGGTCTTTTTCTTGGGGGCAGCGACCGGCGCTGCCCGATTCGGCACTTTGCTACCAGCAACATATTGCGGGAAGCATAATCCATACAATCACGTCACGTTAACCCGGTTACAACCGGATGATGCCATAAGGAGAGACGGAGCCTGCCTCGACAACCCATGCGCGTGCACCGCTCCCTTGGGAGGGACCAGAATGCATGCCCGCACCGATCTCGACGCATCGGCGAAGTCAGAAGACAGCGTTTACTCGGCCATCCGCTCGCCGATCGCGGTCCTGCTTGCGGCGCTCGTTCTCCTCGCATTGCTTCTGACCTTTACCATCCCACAGCCGATCGGCCCGATGTTCTGGGATCATTACCTCTATCTCGACGCCGCCAACCGGCTTCAGGATGGACAGATCCCATCGGTCGACTTTTTCGCGCCTGTCGGCGCGCTCGGTTACTATCTGTTTGCGGCCCTGCAAGCGGTCTTTCCGAATGGCCACCCCCTGCTGCTGGCCAGCTGGAGCCTTCTCATCGTCACCGGTCCCTTGATCGGCCTGGTGACGCTCGACATGCAGAAACGCTCCCGGACACTTGCCTATGCTGTCCTGCTGCCGTTCCTTCTCTATTCCATTCTTCCGTTCAACACCGGCGACTTCTATCCTTATCCGGGTTCGGATGGGTTTGGCATCTACAATCGGCAGGTCTGCCAGTTGCTCTATGTCCTGGCGGCCGCGCTGATCTATGTGCGCAACCCGCGCATTCTCGTCACGGTCGTCGCCGGAGCCATGACCGCGCTTTTCTTCGTCAAGGTCACCGGAACTGTCGCCGGCCTGATCCTGTGCCTGACGGCCTTTGTCGCGGGACGTATGCGGCTGCGCGACGCGGCAGCGGCGGCCTTGGTGTTTTTTGGGGCGCTCGCCCTGGTCGAGTTGTCGCTTGGCGCAGTGTCGGCCTATATCGGCGACATTCTGGCTCTGCTCGACGTCAATGACGGGATCCTGCTGACGCGCCTTCTGCAGGCCGCATCGCTCAATGCCGGGCTGCTGCTGCCGGCGGGGCTGCTCTGCCTCATCCTGCTCCTTACAGGCTTGTCGGGACTTTCCGCGTCACTGCGCAACGCCTATCGCCAGCGCTCGTTCGCCGCGATCGGCAAGGTCTTCGACCAGAATTTCGTCTGGCTCGGCGCGTTCGTGGTCGCCGGCATCCTGTTCGAAAGCCAGAATACCGGCAGCCAGGCCTTCATCTTCCTCTATCCATTGCTGCTCAAGATCACACTTGATTGTATCGCTCACGGCGGCTCCTGGACGCGCACCATAACGATTTCGCTGCTGGCGAGTGCCGCCGCACTGCCGCCGATGACAGTCATCGCGCAAAAAAGCGCGCGCGCCTGGATCGGTGCTGCCAACAACATCACGATCGAAAGCCGAAACCTGAAAACCATGGGGGCCGTCAACGTCCGCCCGATCCTCGCCCTTCGGGCCGAGCGGATGCGCGATATCTACATATCCGAGCCTGGAGCTTTCGAGGCATTGGCGAGGGCCGGCGAATTGCCGTCGTTCCTGCTTTACAGCGATTTCGACTTTCAAACCGGCTGGCTCACCAATATCGACGAAGCCATCGATGCGCTGCGCGCCTATGAACAGTCCAATGGCATTCGCTTCGACACGATCTTCAACATCGATTTTGCCAATCCGTTTCCCTGGCTCATGGACCGTCACGCACCCAAGCATGTTGCCATCGGCGCGGATCCGTTCCGCGCGATCCCGCCACCGGATGAAGACGTGCGCGCGGCCGTCACCGCCGTCGACATAGCCCTCGTACCAACCTGCCCGACGACCAACGTCAACAGGGCGCTTCTGGCACTCTACCTGCCAAGCCTCGAAACCAGCCACTCGCGCATCAAGCTGACGCGATGCTACGATGCATTCGTGCGCAGCGGACTGCGCGCGGGGGAAGCGGCTACCGGATCTTGACGATCAGGCCGGCGGCCGCAATCTGCTTTCGGTCAGGAGCCCGTTCTCCTCGAGGATCGGATAGGCGACGGATGCGATATGGGCGTTGATCCGCTTCAGGTCGCGCAGCATATCGAGATGCAGCGAACTGGTCTGCAGGCTCTCCAGTCGGCCGTCGCGCAATCGCTCGATATGCCGCTCGGCCGACCGCTTTTCCATATGGCGCACATTGACCTTCACCTCGATCAACTGCCGGGCGAGATCGGCGTTGCGGGTCACGAAGATCGTCTGGGCGACGCGCAGGTTGTCGATCGTAAGGTTGAAAAGGCTCTTGAGCTCCTGGTAGCCGTCCTCTGAGAACTTGAGCCCGTTGTTGACCTTCTTGGTGATCTGCTCGCACAGCCCCTTCTCGATGATGTCGCCCATGTGCTCGAGATTGATGGCGTAGTCGATGATCACGATAGAACGGCGACCATCCTCAGGGCTCAGCCCGTCGCGGCCAAGGCGAGACAGGAAGATCTTCACTTCCTGCTGCAACAGGTCAACCTGCTTCTCGAACTTGCCGACATCGCGGATCTCAGAGAGTTCATTGTTGTTGAACGCGGTCTGGGCGCGGATCAGCATCATTTCGATCAGATCGCCGACGCGCAACACCTCCCGTGTCGCGCCCGAAAGTGCCATGACCGGCGTGTGCAGAACATTCTCGTCGAGATAGCGCGGGCCTGTCTCGTCCGTTTCGCTGTCGGGGATGAAGCGGGTCATCAGCCGCGACAAGAGCCCGGCGAACGGCCAGGCGAGGACCGCCACAGCAAGATTGAACGCCAGATGGATGTCGACCGGCAGGTTCTGCTTCGGCAAGGGCAGGCTTTGGAGGAGTTCGACGCTGATGCCGGTCAGCGGCAGCGCGATGAGACAACCGATGGCACGAACCACGAGATTGCCGAGCGTGACACGACGCGCAGGCGGCGCCGAAGATAGCGTCGCCATGACCGGCGGGATCGCTCCGCCAAGATTGGCGCCGAGCACCAGCGCCACCGTCAGCCCGACGGAAAGAATGCCGGCCGCTGACAGCGAAAGCACCAGCATGACCACGGCAAGGCTTGAAGACGACGCGAAGGCAAGGCCTGCCGATATGATCAGGGCCACCGGCCAGGCACTGTCGAGCATGCCGAGAAACGCCGCAAGCGCCTGGGATTCGCGCATCGGTTCGGTCGCGGCCCCCAGTAGATGCAGCGACAACAGCATCAGGCCGATCCCGACAAAGGCCGCGCCAAGTCCCTGGCGGGCGTTCGACCGGCTGACGCGGTGCAACACGACACCGACCAGGATGATCATCGGCGACAACCATTCGATGCCGGTGGCGACGATCCAGGCGGTGACCGCCGTGCCGACATTGGCTCCAAGCAGGACAATCTGCGCCATGCGCGCGCGAATGAGCCCTTTTTCGACGAAGGACGCGGTCATCAGTGCCGTTGCAGTCGAGCTCTGCAGGGCAATCGTCGCGACGAGCCCGGTCACGAACGATCGCGTCGGACCGCTCGTCCCCTGGGCAAGGCCCGTCCGCAACTTCGCCCCGAAGGCGCGGGTCACCCCCTCCTTGACCAGAGACAGGCCGAACAGCAGTAACGCCACGGCTCCGAACAGGTTGAGCATCACGATTGTCGATTGCATGGCATCTCTTCCCACGGGGCCCATATGAATCACCCCGCCCTACAGACGGAAGCATAGGTCCGAACCGATTTCGATCTCAATCCGGAAGGCCCGAAATAGTCACTCTGACACGCAAATTTCTGTTGCCGGCTAACAAATCCGACATGAATTTTGCCGCCAGCGCCTTACCGTTTGGCGGGATCGGCGCTGTGGGATATCGCCTGGACGACGACAACCGACGTTCCGGAGCCTTTGCGAACTGCGCGATCTAAAGGCGATCTTCGGGCGGAGCGCAATTTGCGGCATTGCGCCCTTCATTTCCTGTTTCGTTTGTTCTAAGGAACGAACTCGTTTGGCCAACAGCCACCGCACTGCAAAGAGGTTTCTGCCCCCATGCTCGAATTCCTGAGAAAAGCCGCCCAGACCTGGGTCGTCAAAGGCCTGCTCGTCATTCTCGTGCTGTCTTTCATGGTGTGGGGCGCTTCGACATCGATGATCGCCAACCAGTCGGATGCCGTGATCGTCGTCGGGGACGTCAAGGTCAAGGCTCCGGACTTCCGGCTCGCCTATGAACGCCAGGTGGCGCTTGTTTCCCGGCAGCTCGGCACCCGCCTGACGCTACAGCAGGCAAAGGCTTTCGGCATCGAGCAGCAGGTCTATTCGCAGCTCGTCGCAGGTGCCGCGCTCGATCAACTGGCCGGCGACATGAACCTTGGCCTTTCCGAAGACCGGCTGGCCAAGCTCATCGCCGAAGACCCGGCCTTCCACAGCGTCAACGGCCAGTTCGACCGCCTGACCTTCTCGAGCGTGCTGCGCAACTCCGGCCTTCGCGAGCAGGACTACATCAACAACCGCAGCCAGGTCGCCGTTCGCTCGCAGATCGTTGACGCCCTTTCCGACGGCTACGTCGCGCCGAAGGTCCTCACCGACGCGATCGGTGCCTATCGCCATGAGAAGCGCACGATCGACTACATCCTGCTGTCGAACGCCAATATCGACCCGGCAAAGGCGCCCGGCGACGACGTTCTTGCGCCCTGGTACGACAGCCGCAAGGCAAACTATCGCGCTCCGGAATACCGCAAGATCACCTATCTGAAGCTGGCACCCGAAGATCTCGCCGACCCGTCGACCGTGGTCGATCAGGACGTTCGCGCCGACTACGATCGCCGCAAGGACCATTTCCGCACCGAAGCGATACGCACGATCGAGCAGCTCGCCTTCACGTCGCGTGAGGCAGCCGACGCAGCGGCAGCAAAGCTGGCAGCCGGCACGTCGTTTGACGACCTCGTCAAGGCCGAAGGCAAGACACCGGCCGACGTCCTGCTCGGTGACTTCACGCCTGCCAACGTTCCCGACGCCAAGCTCGGCGATGCTGCCTTCGCGATTGCCGCCAATGGCGGCACGTCGCCCGTCGTCGACGGCTCCTTCGGACCGGTGATCCTGCGCGCAACGAACATTCGCCCGGAAACAGTTCGCAGCTTCGACGACGTCAAGGAAGAACTGCGCAAGGAGATTGCCCTTTCCAACGCGCAGAACGAAATCATCGGTCTTCACGACAAGATCGAGGACGAACGCGCTTCGGGAGCCTCGCTGAAGGACATCGCAGAGACACTGAAGCTGAAGGTGGCAAGCGTCGACGGGATCGACGCGACCGGCAAGGACATGAACGGCGATGACGTTGCCGGCCTGCCCGAGCCGAATGCGCTTCTGCAGGAGGTGTTCAAGACCCAGATGGGCGACGAGACGCTGCCGGTCAACATCGGCCGTGACGGCTATGTCTGGTTCGACCTCGACGAGGTGGTTCCGTCACGTGACCGCACGCTGGATGAAGCGCGAGACGAAGTGGCGGCGGACTGGACCGCGGAACAACAGCGGACCGCCCTTGCGGCGAAGGCCGCCGAGCTGAAGCAGCGGATCGAAAAGGGCGCGACGCTCGCCGATATCGCAACCGAGCTTGGACTTGCCGTCGAGACGAAGGCAGGACTGACGCGTTCGACGTCGGACGCTGCACTGAGCCCAGCTGCTGTCGTTGCCGCGTTCAACGGCCCAGATGGCCTCGTGACCAACGCGGCCGGCATCGGCGGCGACGGTCAGGTCCTGCTGCGGGTGACCGCGATCGAGAACAACGGCCCGACCGACGCGCTCGAAGACGACAGCCGCCAGATCCAGGCGATGGCACGCGCCAGCGGCGACGACATTCTCGAGCAGATGGTTTCGACGCTGCAGTCGGCCTACGGCGTGTCGATCAACCAGACCCTTGCCGAAACGGCTTTGGCAACGAGATAAGCGGCAAGGAAAAAATAACCGATGAGTGATCTGAAACCGTTTGTCGCCAAAGTCGCCGCCGGCGAGGCACTCAACCGCGAGGACGCGCGAGCGGCTTTCGAGATCATCATGTCGGGTGCGGCAACGCCGTCGCAGATCGGCGGCTTCCTGATGGCGCTGCGGGTACGCGGAGAAACCGTCGACGAGATTGTCGGCGCAGTCGCCGCGATGCGCGCCCGCATGCTGCCCGTCGACGCACCCGCCGATGCGGTCGACATCGTTGGAACCGGCGGCGACGGCGCCGGCACCTACAACATTTCGACGCTCGCCTCGCTCATCGTTGCCGGCGCCGGAGTGCCGGTCGCCAAGCATGGCAATCGGGCGCTCAGCTCGAAATCCGGCACGGCGGACGCGCTGTCCTGCCTCGGCGTCAAGCTCGATATCGGCCCTGAAGCGATCTCTCGCTGCATCAGCGAGGCCGGTGTCGGCTTCATGTTCGCCCAGCAGCATCACTCGGCCATGCGCCATGTCGGACCGACGCGCGTCGAACTCGGCACCCGCACGATCTTCAACCTGCTTGGACCTCTCTCGAATCCCGCCGGCGTCAAGCGTCAGCTCGTCGGCGTCTATGCGCCGCAATGGGTCGAGCCGCTGGCCCAAGTGCTGCGCGATCTCGGTTCGCAGAATGTCTGGGTCGTGCACGGCGAAGGCCTCGACGAGATTACCACGACCGGCACGACGCAGGTTGCAGCCCTCGACAACGGCAAGATCAGCACCTTCACCCTGACGCCTGACGATTTCGGCCTGCAGCAGGTCACCCTCGATGCCCTGAAGGGCGGCGACGGCGCCCACAATGCCGTGGCGCTCCAGGCCGTGCTCGACGGTGCCGAAAACGCCTACAGGGACATTTCGCTTGCCAATGCGGCCGCATCGCTGATGATTGCCGGCAAGGCCGCCAACCTCGGCGAAGGCATGGCGCTCGCGCGCCAATCGCTCGCCAGCGGTGGCGCCAAGTCGGCGTTGCAGCGCCTTATCAGCGTTTCGAACGCTGGTTGAGATTAGGAAAAGACCATGACCGACATCCTGCGCAAGATCGAAGCCTACAAGCGTGACGAGATCGCGGCGGCAAAATCGCAGACCTCGATCGAGGAACTGAAGGCCCGCATCGCGGACCAATCCGCTCCGCGCGGCTTTCATGCGGCCCTGGCCGCGCGCCAGCAGCAGGGTCGGTTCGGCCTCATCGCCGAGATCAAGAAGGCCAGCCCGTCGAAGGGCCTGATCCGTCCTGATTTCGACCCGCCGGCGCTTGCAAGCGCCTACGAGGCTGGGGGCGCTGCCTGTCTTTCCGTTCTGACGGACGGGCCAAGCTTTCAGGGCGCTCCGGCTTTCCTCGAGGCCGCGCGCGCTGCCTGCGCGTTGCCGGCCTTGCGCAAGGACTTCATGTTCGACACCTACCAGGTGCTCGAAGCCCGCGCCTGGGGCGCGGATTGCATCCTGCTGATCATGGCTTCTCTCAGCGACGATGACGCCCGGCGCCTGGAAGAATCCGCCCTCTCGCTCGGCATGGATGTGCTCATCGAGGTGCACGACGCCGAGGAGATGGAGCGCGCCCTCAGGCTGACGTCGCCGCTGGTCGGCATCAACAATCGCAATCTGAGGACGTTCGACGTCGATCTTGCCGTTTCCGAACAGCTGGCATCCATGGTTCCGTCCGATCGGCTGCTGGTCGGCGAGAGCGGCATCTTCACCCATGCCGATTGCCAGCGCCTGGAAAAATGCGGGATCACCACCTTCCTCGTTGGCGAGAGCCTGATGCGCAAGAGCGACGTCGAGACGGCAACGCGCGCGCTCCTGACCGGTTCCGAAAGCGCTGTGGCGGCCGCGTGATGGGCAAGGCCACGCTCACGCACCTCGACAAGACCGGCGAAGCGAACATGGTGGACGTCGGCGACAAGTCCGAAACTGTCCGCATCGCAACCGCCGAGGGCCACGTGCGCATGCGCCCGGAAACGCTTGCGCTGATCCTCGAGGGCGACGCCAAGAAAGGTGACGTCATCGGCACGGCTCGGCTCGCCGGCATCATGGCCGCCAAGCAGACATCGAGCCTCATCCCGCTTTGTCACCCACTGATGCTGACCAAGGTATCGGTCGACATCACGCCCGACCCTGCATTGCCGGGCCTGCGCGTGGAAGCGCTCGCCAAGCTGACCGGCAGGACAGGCGTCGAGATGGAAGCGCTGACGGCCGTCAGCATCGCATGCCTGACCATCTACGACATGGCGAAGGCAGCCGACCGGGACATGGAAATCGGCGGCATCCAGCTTGTCAGCAAATCGGGCGGGCGCTCGGGCGATTACCAGCGCCAGGGGGACTGACCAACGATGTCGCTGCTTTCCGTCGAAGACGCCCTCAACCGGATCCTCGGCAGCGCCCGACCTTCGCGGGAAATGGATCAGGTGGCCCTGCATGACGGCCTCGGACGCGTGCTGGCGCAGGATCTCATTGCAAACGTCACGCACCCCGCTTTCGACAATTCCGCGATGGACGGCTATGCGGTTCGTCATGCGGACGTCAGCGCCATCGGTGCCGAGCTCAAGGTCATCGGCCAGTCCGCAGCCGGGCATGGCTTTGGTGGCAAGCTTGAGCCGGGACAGGCCGTTCGCATCTTTACCGGCGCCCCGCTTCCCGCGGGCGCCGACACGGTGATTATCCAGGAAGACACCGAAAAGCTCCCCGACGGCCGCATCCGCACCACCTTTTCACCCGGCAAAGGGCGGCACATCCGCTTGTCGGGACAGGATTTTGCGGCCGGCGAGATCATTCTGCGCGCCGGCGATGTACTCGATGCGGGCCGCCTGACCGTCGCCGCCGGCATGAACCATGGCAGCCTTCCGGTCTTCCGCAAACCCAAGGTCGCAATCGTCGCGACAGGCGACGAACTGCTGACGCCCGGCAGCACGCCCGGTCCCGATCAGATCATCGCGTCGAATAGTTTCGGCGTCGCAGCCATTGCCCGTGACAACGGCGCCGATATCCTGGACCTCGGCATCGTCGCGGACGATGCAGCGGTCATTTCGGCCGCCGTCGAGCGAGCAAGGCATGCGGAAGCCGACGTGCTCGTAACCCTCGGTGGCGCGTCGGTCGGCGACCATGACCTGGTGCAATCGACATTGCTTGCAAGCGGCATGACACTCGATTTCTGGCGGATCGCGATGCGTCCGGGAAAACCGCTGATCGTCGGACAGCTTGGCGACATGGCTGTCCTCGGCCTTCCTGGCAATCCGGTCTCGAGCCTCGTGTGCTCGCTTCTGTTCCTTGAGCCGCTCGTGCGCAAGCTGGCACGCCTGCCGGATCGGCAGCGCCTCTCCACGGCTCTGGTGGCAGACCCACTCCCCGCCAACGACAAGCGCCAGGACTATGTGCGCGCTCGCCTCTCGATCAATGCCGACGGCTCGCTCGTCGCCCACCCGTTCGGGCGGCAGGACTCATCGATGATGAAGGTGTTTGCGCAGTCCGATTGCCTGATCGTGCGCGCACCGAATGCCTTGGAGGCGCCCGCCGGCGCGCCGTGTCAGATCGTTCGGCTCCGGTAATATCACGGGCCTAGCCTGCGGACGGAAAGAATATTTCCAGGCGCATTGTCATATGCCCGACACAGTAACCCTTTAGTAAGGTAGTTATTCAATCATCGCTCAAGGCGAATGACTACGGATGTACTAGCAGGCGCCGTGATGATTTGAAGGAAAGGTCGGGTATTGCCCGACCTTTTGCTTTTTCAGCACCATCCCGATCGAAGGTGAGACGTTTTCGTTCGCCGATGCCCTCTCGGGCAAGCGGCCGACGGGCGGCGCCCGGGCGGGCGCCGCGTGGTCTTTGGAGCATCAGGCGGCGGTGTTCTCGCAGCGGCTGACGAGGATCTTGTCGATACGGCGGGAATCCATGTCGATCACCTCGAAACGGTAGCCATGGGCAATCGCAATGTCGCCCTCCTCCGGCGTCTTGCGCAACTGCTGGACCAGAAAGCCCGCGATCGTTTCGAAGTTTCCGTCGGCATCGATGCCTTCGATCCCGATGGTCAGATGGATCTCATCAATCGGCGTGCGCCCGTCGACGAGATAGGTGCCATCCTCGCGCTGGCGGATCAGCGCGTGCTCGAGATCGTCGTAGTTCGACGGCAGGACGCCGACGATCGCCTCGAGAATATCGGCGATGGTGATGATGCCTTCCGTGCTTCCATACTCGTCGACAATCATCGCCATATTGATGCTCGACGACTTGAAGGCATCAAGCGCCTTCAGGCACGAGGCCGTTTCCGGCAGGGTGTGGATCTCGCGCACATATTTGCGCACGTCGAACGGCGCCGACGTCGGCGCGTTGAGGATTTCCTTTGCCAGAACCGCACCAAGCACATCGCCGCTCGGGCCGTCGACAACCGGGTAGCGCGAATGGCCATACTGGCGGATCTTCTCGCCGATGGTCTCCAGGCTGTCGTTGATGTCGATGAAGCTCATCTCCGTGCGGTGCGTCATGATCGACTTCACGTTGCGGTCACCGAGGCGGATGATGCGGCGAAGCATTTCATGCTCCGATTTCTCGATCGCGCCGCTCTCGACGCCTTCGGCCATGATCGCGTGGACTTCCTCTTCGGTGACATGGTCCGGATCATCGGGACGGATGCCGAGCAGACGCATCATCAGTGCGGCGGATGTCTCGAAAAGGTAGACGATCGGTGCGACGATGCGCGACAGCAGCGTCATTGGCCGAGCGACGAACATCGCGAAGCCTTCCGAATTCTTCAGCGCCAGCTGCTTGGGGATCAACTCACCGATGACAACCGACAGGAAGGTGATCAGCGTGACCACGATCGCCACGGCCACGGTATGACCATAGGGGTTGATCCACGCAATGGTGTCGAAGAACGGAGCGAATTTTGCAGCGATCGTTGCGCCACCATAGGCGCCGGCGAGCGTGCCGACCAATGTGATGCCCACCTGCACGGTGGAGAGAAACTTGCCGGGGTCCTCCGCCAGCTTCAATGCCGCATCGGCGCGGAGGTTTCCCTGTTTTGCCATCTGGCGAAGCAATGGCTTGCTTGCCGAGACGATTGCCATTTCCGAGAGAGCAAAAAATGCGTTGATCAAAAGCAGGGCGAAAATGACAAAAAATTCGGACATGGTCTCCAAGTCACCGTTGACGAAAAGTCACCCAATTGAGAGCGACCGTTCACCAGATAAGGCCAGCGGGCGATCCGAGCAAGCACAAGTCTCGAAATCCGCGTCACCAATTGCGCCGCACCCGTAATTCGCGAGGAAATTCCGGGATCAGACAGCAGATTTCGATGGCGCGTTCATCACTGTTCGCTCGATCGAAGTGCTCCGCGCACGCGTTCGCGTCCGATCTTGATGACGTTTTCCATCGCGGCGCGGGCGCCGGCTTCATCGCGGCGGCCAATTTCCTCCACGATCCGGATGTGATTGCGGGCGACTTCGTCGACGCCGCCCTTCTCCTCGACCGGAGAACTCAGCTTGAAGATGCCGACAAGTGCTGCCTCGATCAGCCCGCCGACGGTGCGCATGAATGGATTACCCGAGGCCTCGGCGATCGACAGATGGAATTTCAAGTCGGCATAGGCAAGGCTTTCAGCCGTGTGGCCGGCCTCACCCATGGCGACGGCGAGCCGCATCATTCGGCTGATTTCGGCGTCGGAGGCATTCCTTGCCGCCAGTGCTGCCGCATGTGGCTCGAAGGCCAGGCGGACCTCGCTCAAATGGTAGAGGAAGACTTCGTCCACGCCGCATTCGAAATGCCAGGTGAGAATATCGTTGTCGAAGAGGTTCCAGTCGTTTCTGGGCGTCACGCGCGTGCCGATGCGCGCGCGCGGAACGACGAGCCCCTTGGCGGCAAGCGTTTTCATCGCTTCGCGAAGAACCGTGCGCGACACCTTGAAGCGCGCTGCCAGCTCCGGATCGCCGGGCAGGATCGACCCGACCGGAAACTCGCCTGATACGATCGCCTTGCCGAGCTGGTCGACCACATGCGCATGACTGGTGCGCTTCCGCGTCCCGGAAAGGACAGTCTCCAGCAAGCTCCTGTTCAACCCACCTCCTCCAGGCACTCCCTTGCCTGCCAGCGCCAGATGCGGCGCCACACCACACGGTTGCTCCCCAATCCCCCAATCCCCACGAACTGGGCGAAGGATCGTCTGAAGACCAACCGATTCCACAGAGCATTACACGAAATACAGCCGTGCTGCACTAGTGTTGAGACCGGGGTGCACGACCATTGATTGCATCGCCACCAGCACGAAAAACGTCACCAGTTTGCGGTTGTAGACCTTTTGCCGCGCGTCCCCTCTGCCGCATGGCAACAAAGACAAACCCCGCCTCAACGGCGGGGTTTGCATTCTATTTCGTTGCTCTGCCGCGCTTACTTCGGCAGCTGGTCGTCGACGCCTTCGACGTAGAAGTTCATGCCGAGCAGCGTGCCGTCATCCGACGACGCGCCGGCTGCCAGCCACTCGCTGCCATCCTGCTTCTTCAGCGGACCGGTGAACGGCTTCAGTTCGCCCGACTTGATCTTGGCTTCGGCGTCCTCGGCCAGCTTCTTCACATCGTCAGGCATGTTGGTGTATGGCGCCATCGTCAGGATGCCGTCCTTCAGGCCATCCCAGCTCGACGTGGTTTCCCACTTGCCGTCGAGGAAAGCCTGGGTACGCTTGATGTAGTAGGCGCCCCAGGTGTCGACGATCGCGGTCAGCTGGGTCTTCGGGCCGGCGGCAATCATGTCCGAGGCCTGGCCAAAGGCCTTGATGCCGCGCTCAGATGCAACCTGCATCGGCGCCGTCGTGTCGGTGTGCTGCGTCAGGATGTCGACACCCTGGTCGACGAGAGCCTTGGCGGCGTCGGCTTCCTTGCCCGGGTCGAACCAGGTGTTGGCCCATACGACCTTGATCTTGAAGTCCGGGTTGACCGAGCGCGCGCCGATGACAAAGGCGTTGATGCCCATCACCACTTCCGGGATCGGGAAGGAAGCGATGTAACCTGCAACGCCCTTCTCGGACATCTTGGCGGCGATCACGCCCTGGATGTAGCGGCCTTCGTAAAAGCGGCTGTTATAGGTCGCCACGTTCGGCGCAGTCTTGTAACCCGTCGCATGTTCGAACTTCACGTCCGGGAACTTCTGGGCGATCTTGATCGTCGCATCCATGAAGCCGAAGGACGTCGTGTAGATCAGGCCGCAGCCGGAACGGGCCAGGCGTTCGATCGCACGCTCGGCATCCGGACCTTCCGGAACGCTTTCGAGGAACTGAGTCTCGATCTTGTCACCGAGCGCCTTTTCCAGCTCGAGACGGCCGATATCGTGTGCCTGTGTCCAGCCGCCATCGGTCTTGGAACCGACATAGACGAAGCAGACCTTCGCCTTTTCCTGGGCGGCAGCGCCACTGGCAAAGCCGATGACGGCCGCCGTACTTGCAAGAGCGAGCAGTAGTTTTTTCATTTTCTTGACCTCTGTCGGTTTGAGAAACGTCCGTCTGGATTGTTATGTCACCGATCCGGCACAAACGGCTTACCGAGCGATGCCGGCGTGTTGATCAGTGTCGTGCGCCGGTTATGTGAAATGAGAATGAGAACGACGATCGTGGCGAGATAGGGAAGCGACGAAAGGAACTGCGAGGGAATGCCGATGCCGAAGGCCTGCGCATGAAGCTGGCTGATGGAAACGGCACCGAACAGGTAACCGCCGGCGACGAGACGCCACGGGCGCCAGGACGAAAACACCACGAGCGCAAGCGCGATCCAGCCACGCCCGGCCGACATGTTCTCCACCCATTGCGGCGTGTAGACCAGCGACAGCTGCGCGCCCGCCAGGCCCGCACAGGCACCGCCGAACATCACGGCGAGATAGCGCGTCCTGATGACGTTGACGCCGAGGGCATGCGCTGACGCGTGGCTGTCGCCAACCGCACGCAGCTTCAGCCCTGCCCGGCTCCTGAACAGGAACCAGTGAACGCCGGCGACGAGCGCAATCGACAGATAGAAGATGATGTCCTGACGGAAGAGCAGCGGCCCCACGACCGGAATGTCGGCGAGCACCGGTATGGCGATCGGCTGCAGCTTGATGCCCTGCATGCCGAGGAAACTCTCGCCGAGCATGCCGGAAACGCCAAGGCCAAGCAGCGTCAGCGCCAGGCCGGTCGCCACCTGGTTGGCGACGAGCGTCAAGGTGAGGAACGCGAAGAGCTGGGAGAACACGGCGCCGCAGGCAATGCCTGCCAGAATGCCGAGATAGGGCGAGCCGGTCACCTGCGTCGCGACGAAGGCGCAAACGGCGCCCATCACCATCATGCCCTCGACGCCCAGATTGAGCACGCCCGAGCGTTCCGTGACCAGTTCACCGAGAGCGGCAAGGACGAGCGGTGTCGCCGCCGTGATGACGCTCAGCAATATGGCTTCGACGATACCCATCAGCGGCTCCCGTCCAGATCTGATGACGTGAACCGGTACCAGACGAGCCGGATACGGTAATGAATGAGCGTGTCGCAGGAGAGCACGAAGAACAGGAGCAGGCCCTGGAAGACCCGCGTGACCTTGTCCGACACGCCGAGCGACAGCTGCGCCGCTTCGCCGCCGAGATAGGTCAGCGCCAGAACGAGACCTGCAGCAATGATGCCGAGCGGATTGAGCCGGCCGAGAAACGCCACGATGATCGCCGTGAAACCATAGCCGGGCGAGATCACCGGACGCAGTTGCTGGATCGCGCCGCTGACTTCGGAAATACCGGCAAGACCGGCAAGCGCGCCCGACAGCAGCATCGAAAACCAGATCATCCGCCGCGACGAGAAGCCGGCAAAGCGCCCTGCCCGCTCTGACTGGCCGAGAACGGAAATCTCGAAGCCCTTCAGCGTGTAGCGCATCATGAACCAGACGAGGATCGCCGCGATGATGGCGAAGGCAAAACCCCAGTGGGTCCGACCCGAGGCGATCAGCTCCGGCAGGATCGCGTCTGCCGCAAATGTGCGCGTCTCGGGAAAGTTCATGCCCCCGGGATTGCGCCAGGGGCCGCGCACGAGCCAGTCGAGAAACAGCTGGGCAACATAGACCAGCATCAGGCTCGTCAGGATCTCGTTGGTGTTCATATGCGCCTTGAGAAAGGCGGGAATGGCAGCGAACAGCGCACCGCCGAGCATGCCCATCAGCATCATCAGCGGCAGCACCAAAGGCGACTGCCAGTCGTAAAACACCACCGGCAGGATCGAGCCGGCGATCGCACCCATGATGAATTGACCTTCCGCGCCGATGTTCCAGTTGTTCGACCGGAAACAGACGGACAGGCCGACCGCGATCAGGATGAGCGGTGCCGCCTTGATCGCCAGTTCGTGCAGCGACCAGACCTCGCTCAGCGGCTCGACGAAGAAGCTGTAGAGCGCCGTGACCGGGTTCTTGCCGAGCAGCGCGAACATGATGCCGCCGAAAATGATCGTCAGCAGGAAGGCGATGAACGGCGACAGGATCGAGAACAACGCCGAAACCTTGGCGCGCTTTTCCAGTTCAATGCGCATGCACAGCCCCCGTGCCTTCCGTCTTGCCGTACATGCCGCCCATCAGCAGGCCGATCTTTTCGCGCGAGAGTTCGCGCGCCGGATAGGGATCGGAAAGCTTCCCTTCGCTGATTACGGCAATCTCGGTTGCGACCTCGAAGATCTCGTCCAGATCCTGGCTGATCACCAGAACCGCGGAGCCCGCCTTGGCGAGGTCGACAAGCGCCTGCCGGATGCGGCTTGCCGCACCCGCGTCCACGCCCCAGGTCGGCTGGTTGACGACCAGAACGGCCGGTTGCCTGTCCAGTTCGCGACCGACGATGAATTTTTGCAGATTGCCGCCCGAGAGCGACCCGGCCGGCGGGTCTTCCCCACTCTTGCGCACGTCCATCGCTTCGGAAATTCGTTTCGTCGCCGTCATCACTGCGTCGCGGCGGATGACGTTGAGGAAGCCGGCGCCGAGGAAGGCCTTGGCATCGGAGCGGCTTCGGGCGAGCACGAGATTGTCCGACAGGGGCATCGCCGAAACGGCGGCGTGGCCGTGGCGCTCTTCCGGAACGAAACCGGCGCCCATCAGGCGACGGGCGTTGATGTTCCGGTTGCCGACAGGCTTTTGCCGAATCTGGACCGCGGCGTCGTCGGCGACCGGATATTCGCCCGACAGTGCGTCGAAAAGTTCGCCCTGGCCGTTGCCGGCGACGCCGGCGATCGCCAGCACTTCGCCTGCACGCACCTTGAGACAGATGTTCTTCAGCGAGACGGCAAACGGCGTGCGCGCGGAAACGGACAGATGCCGCGCCTCCAGTTGCACGTCGCCCTTGGTGCTGGTGCCTTCGGCGGTGACCGCGGCCACATCGCTACCCACCATCATGCGCGCAAGAGACGCCGGCGTTTCGGCCCTGGGGTCGCAGGCGCCCGTGACCTTTCCATGCCGAAGCACTGTCGCGCGGTCACAGATGCGCTGCACCTCTTCCAGCCGATGGCTGATGTAGAGGACCGAGCGTCCCTCTGCCTTCAGCTTGTTCAGCGTCTCGAACAGCCGGTCTGCCTCCTGCGGCGTCAGCACCGAGGTTGGCTCGTCGAGGATGATGAGGCGCGGGTTCTGCAGAAGCGCGCGCACGATCTCGATCCGCTGGCGCTCGCCAACCGAGAGATCGGCCACATGCGCCTTCGGGTCGAGCGGCAGGCCATAGGCATGCGACAGCCGCGAGGCCTCTTCGGCGACCCTTGCGAGCGAGATGTTGCTGTCCATCGACAGGGCGATATTCTCGGCGACGGTCAAGGCTTCGAACAGCGAAAAATGCTGAAAGACCATGCCGATGCCGAGCTTGCGGGCTGCAGCCGGGCTGGCGATGCGCACGCTGCGTCCCTGCCAGACGATCTCGCCCGCCGTTGGCGCCAGAACGCCGAACAGCATCTTCACCAGCGTCGATTTTCCGGCACCGTTTTCGCCGAGAAGGGCGTGAATCTCGCCCTCGTCTATCTGCAGGTTGATGTCATTGCAGGCTGCAAACGAGCCGAACAATTTCGTCAGGTTGCTCACAGCCAGCAAAGGACTGTTCGCGTTGGCTCCCTCAACAGGCACGCTGCCCTCTTTTCCCCTCTGTCGATCCCCGTCCGCCTTAAGGCCTCGATCAAGGAATCAGCAGTGTTGTTCCACTCGTTTTTCTTGTTTCCAGATCCGTGTGCGCGCGACCGGCGTCGGCAAGCGGATAAGTCTGATTTATATTGATACGCACTTTGTTGCTTTGCACAATATCAAAGAGGGAGTTTGCACACGCTTCAAGCGCAGGCCGCGTCGCCACATAACCGAAGAGTGTCGGCCGAGTGGCAAACAACGATCCCTTCTGCGCCAGGATGCCGATGCTGAAGGCATCGACCGGTCCGGACGAATTGCCGAAGCTTACCCAGAGACCACGCGCTTTCAGGCAATCAAGCGAGGCGGGATAGGTGTCCTTGCCGACCGAATCGTAGACGACATCGACACCCTTCCCGTCGGTCAGTTCCTTCACCCGTGCGACGAAATCGTCGGTGCGATAGTTGATGACGTGATCGTAGCCATGGGCGAGCGCCAGATCGATCTTTTCCTGCGAGCCGGCCGTACCGATCACGGTTGCACCGAGCGCTTTTGCCCATTGACCCGCAATCAGCCCGACTCCGCCGGCCGCCGCATGGAAGAGCAGCGTCGTGTCCGGGCCGGCCTGGAATGTCTGGTTGAGCAGGTATTGCGCCGTCATGCCCTTCAGCATCATCGCTGCGGCTGTCTCGAGCGATATGCCATCGGGAACCTTGACCAGTTGCGATGCCTCGACATTCCGCTCGCTGGCATAGGCGCCATCCGACGACGCATAGGCAACCCGGTCACCGACGCCGAAGAGGCTGACGCAGTCGCCGACGGCAGTCACGATCCCCGCCCCTTCCTTTCCCGGAACAAAAGGCAGGCCAGAGGCCGACTTATAGAGGCCGGTACGGAAATAGACGTCGATGAAATTCAGCCCGACGGCCACCTGGCGGATCTGCACCTCGCCCGGCCCAGGCGGCGAGAGCGTCACGCCCTCCAACTTCAGGACCTCAGGTCCACCGAGTTCGCGAACGACAATTGCCTGTGCCATCGAAGAGCTCCTAGGTCCGGCCGAGCTTTGGGAAGATCTGCAGGACGAAACCGATCACATAGAGATAGATGCCCGTTGCAAGAACACCCGTCACCACCCAGGCCGGCGTGTTGAAATGCAAGAGCAGCGCATACATGCTGAGCGCCGACCAAAGGAAGAAGACGCCGAGGTTGAGCACCCGAAGCCGCTGGACGCGCACCGGATGCAGGAAATTGATCGGCAGGAATGTCAGCACCACCGAGACGAAAACGACGATCGAGGCGGTCAGCTCGCTCGCCTGGATGACGAACAGCGTAAAGACCACCATGTTCCAGACGACGGGAAAGCCCGAGAAGAAGTACTCGTCGGTCTTCATGCCCATGTCGGCATAGTAGATCGCGCTCGAGACCACGATCGCGCCCGCCGCCACGAACGACCAGGGTTCTCCGATCATGCCGCTCTGATAGAGCGCAAAGGCCGGCAACAGGACGTAGGTGACATAATCGATGACGTTGTCGAGCGTGTCGCCCGACCAGTTCGGCAGCACTTCCTTGACCCGGACCTTGCGAGCGATCGGACCGTCGATGCCATCCACCAGAAGCGCGAGGCCAAGCCACCAGAACATATCGACAAAACGGTGCTCGGCCGCGGCAACAACGCCGAGAAAAGCGAGGAAAGATCCTGATGCAGTCAATATATGCACGGAGAAGGCGCGAATCTCGGCGTAAGGGACACGTTTGTAGTTGAAAAACTTCATCTGCGGACGCCGCCTATCCCTTCTGCATTTCCCCAGACAGAGCCTCTAACCCTGCCTCAACCGCTGTGGCGGCGCATTGCGCGTAATATGCACCCTTTGCAACGCATCGCCAGCAAAATTCAAGCGGGACTTTGATCGGCGCGGATTGTCCTGTGGACACTTTCAAAACGCTTCTGCGCTGATTCAACCCATTTATTTCGCGCCTGTCGAGGACTAGAAGTAAGCTCGAGAAGAAAGAGCAGGCGCCTGACGGCGCGAGCAAAAGGGTTCCCTGATCATGGATCATCACGATATCGCCGTCGTCGGCGCGGGCCTTGCGGGTTCTCTGGCAGCAATCGCGCTTGCCGACAGCGGCTACCGCGTCGCGCTGATCGGACCGGAACCTCAATCAACCGATGGCCGAACCACTGCCTTGATGGACCAGTCGATCGACTATCTGAAGAAGCTGGGGCTGTGGGAACAAGTCGAGCCATTGACGGCGCCTTTGTCGACCATGCGCATCCTGGATGGAACCAACCGCCTGCTGCGGGCACCGACGGTGAATTTTCGCGCCTCGGAAGTCGGCCTTACGGCTTTCGGCTACAATATTCCCAACGCCCCCTTCCTCGACATCCTGCGGCAGCGAGCCGGCGAGACGGAAACGCTCGATCGCATGGCGATGTCGGCAGTCGGTTTCGATATCGGTGACGACCGGGTGCGAATCACGCTCGATGACGGAACCGACATCACGGCTGATCTGGTCGTCGGTGCCGATGGTCGGCGCTCACCGGTGCGTGAGGCGGCCAAGATCGCCGTCAGCAACTGGTCCTATCCGCAGAGCGCGGTCGTCCTCAACTTCGCGCATGAGCTCCCTCACCAGGATACGTCGACCGAATTTCATACCGAGAGCGGCCCCTTCACCCAGGTGCCCCTGCCCGGCAACCGCTCGAGCCTCGTCTGGGTTCGCAAGCCCGAAGATGCGGCGGCAACGCTCGCGCTCGATCTCGAAACACTGTCGCGCGCCGTCGAAGACCGTATGCAATCGATTCTCGGCAAGGTGACGGTCGAAGCTCGCCCACAGTCGTTTCCGCTTTCGGGCATGAGCGCCCACCGTTTCGGCAAGGGCCGGGTGACGCTCGTCGGCGAAGCCGCGCATGCCTTTCCACCGATCGGCGCCCAGGGACTCAACCTCAGCCTTCGCGACGCGATGACGCTAGTCGATCTCATCGGTGCACCGTCGGGCGGCAGCCTTCCAGCCGATATCGGCGACCGCTTCGACAGCCGCCGTCGTCCGGACATTCTCAGCCGCACGGCGAGCGTCGACCTCTTGAACCGATCGCTGCTTTCGGGCTTCCTGCCGGTTCAGGCGCTGCGAGCCGTTGGCCTGCACATCCTTTCGGCAGCCGGACCGCTGCGCAGCCTGCTGATGCGCGAAGGCGTGCACCCCGGCAGCGCCTTTCACGCGCTGAAGGACGGTTTACGGGAAAAGATCGGCCGGAAGAGCGCCTGAGCGGATCAGGTAAAGCAGCCCTGTCACGGTCGCGACCGAAAGCAGCGTGGTGATCAGGATCGTCGCCGAGGCGCGCTCCTGCCACACGCCATATTGGTGGCCGATCACGAAGACATTCGTCGCCGTCGGCAGCGCCGCCAGCAGCACCGCCGTCTGAACCCAGACCGGATCGTAATTGCCGGTCAGGCTGAGCGCCATGAACACCAGCAGCGGGTGCAGGATCAACTTGGCAGGCACAATGTAGCCGATCTCGACCGGGATGCGCTTGATCGGCCTGAGTGCCAGCGTCACGCCCATGGCAAACAGCGCGCAAGGGGCGGCTGCCTGCGCCAGATAATCGATCAGGCGCTGCACCGGCAAAGGCGGCTGGACAGCAAAGAAGGCCGCGACCACCCCGGCAAGGGTCGACAGGATGAACGGGTGCAGGATGATCTTGCGGGCAATGCCGAAGGCTAGCACCGCCGGGTTTTCCTTTCGCCCGCCCGACAACGCCATCATTGCCGGCGCCACCGTGAAGTGCGCCGCATTCTCGAAGCAGAAGATCAGCGCCACCGGCACCGCCGCCGCGTCGCCCAGCGCAAGCAGCGCGAGGCCCGGCCCCATGTAACCGATATTGCCATAGGCCGCCGCAAAGCCCTGGATCGTCGCCTCACCGATGGTATTGCGGCGCACATAAAGACCTACGACGAAGATCAGCGAAAAGACGAGATAGGTGGCGCCGACGCTGGTCAGGATGAAGTCAGCGCGTGTCAGCTCTTCGATCGGCGTTCGCGACACCAGCTTGAAGAACAAAGCCGGCAGGGCAAGGTAGATGATGAAGGTGTTGAGCCAACCCATCGCCTCGCCGGGATGTTCGACGAAGCGAGCCGTGAGATAACCGAGAATGATCAGCCCGAAGAACGGCAGAACAAGCCCAGCAATTTCCGTCATGCCACTCCCCGGTCATGTCACGTCACAGGTTGAACGGCACATGCCCCGCCCAGAGCCCGGGCACCGTCGCCGTTCGAGCGCAACTTCCGCACGGCTGTACGATCGGGCCTCGGCAACCCAATAGCATCAACGCGAGCGATTCCCATAGCTCGCGCCGCAACCGGCATGCGCGGTGCCGGTCAGCCGATTTTCATCAGGATCGGGAACGTCTGCTGGAACCAGATGGCAACGGAGCTGATGAAGCCGAAGAGGAAGGCAAGGCCGGCGAGCACCAGCAGCGCACCCATCAGCTTTTCCACAAGGCCGAGGTGGCGACGGAAACGCAGCAGAAACCGCATGAACGCGCCCGAGAAGCCGGCGGCGATCCAGAAGGGGATGGCGAGGCCGAGCGAATAGACGGCCAGCAGCATTGCGCCATCCGAAACCGTGTCACGCGCGGCGGCCACCCCGAGGATCGTTCCGAGCACCGGACCAATGCAGGGCGTCCAGCCGAAGGCGAACGCAAGGCCCATGATATAGGCGCCCGACAGCGTCGCCGGTTTGCCACCGCTTTGAAAACGCGCCTCGCGCGCCAGAAGGCCGATCTTGAAAACACCAAGAAAATGCAGGCCCATGATGATGATGATGACGCCGCCGACACGCGACAGCAGATCCATGTGCTGGCGCAGCAGCAGCCCGATCGACGATGCGCCGGCCCCCAGGGACACGAACACGGTCGCAAAGCCGAGCGTGAACAGCAGAGCCGCCGGCAATACAGCGCGCCGTGTGCTGCGCGCCGACACCGCCTCGCCGCTCTTGAACTGGTCGACCGATACGCCAGCCATGTAGCAGAGATAGGGCGGCACGAGCGGCAGGACGCAGGGCGAAAGGAAGGACAGAGCGCCAGCGAGAATGGCGGTCCAGATCGAGATATCGGCAATCGACAACGGCAAGAACTCCGGCATGCGGTATTTGCGCCATTCCTTAGCCGCACGGCCCCAAGGAGGCCAATCACCTTTTGGCGATCATTGCGCCATGCACGGTTTCTTCACATCGCCCGTAATTTTTGGGTTGACCGGCGGGAAGCTCAAGTGCATATGTCCGGCCACTTCCGCCGGGCTTCACGGCCGCGGCCAGGGAGCGCGTAGCTCAGCCGGTAGAGCAACTGACTTTTAATCAGTAGGTCCAGGGTTCGAATCCCTGCGCGCTCACCACCTTCAGATCCCCTCACCTTCATCCGATGTCACGACCGCGCCGCGATGCCTGCCTCGCATCTTCAGCGGGCTCGTTCCATATTCCCGGCCATAAGCCCGCGAAAAGGCCGAGAGGCTGTCGAAACCGCAGCGAAGGGCGATCTCGCGGATGGGGCTGCCCGAATCGCGCACCAGGCGATGGGCGACCTGCAGACGCAGGCGAAGATAATAAGCGCCGGGGCTGGTCGAAAGACCCTTTGCAAACAGGGACTCGAGTTTACGCCGCGATACGGACAGCCGGCGCGCAAGTGCCGATACCGTCATCGGCCGCTCCAGCGTCCGCTCCATCAGGCGGATCGCCTGCGCCAGGCCGGGATCACGGGTTTCGATCTGCCCGAGCGAGACCACAGGCTGGACATCGGCCGCGCTATGGGTCTGGTCGTAAACGAAGATGCTGGCGACATCGAGCGCGAGCGCCGAGCCGCAGCGTTGCGTGATGAGGTGCAGCATCATGTCGAAGGTCGGCGACGCACCGCCCGAGGTCCAGAATTTTCCATCGACGACGAAGCGATCGCCGAGCACGGTCAATGCAGGGAATGCCTGGCTGAAATCCTCAAGCTCTTCCCAATGGGCTGTCGCCTTGCGGCCGTTGAGAAGGCCGCTGCGCCCGAGCAACCAGCAACCGGATTCGATCCCGGCCACGACGCCGAAGTGACGGGCGCATTCCTGCAGCGTCGCGATGAACTTGCGCCCGACATGCCGATCGAGATTGAAGCCTCCGATCACCAGCAGAACATCGCCCTCTAGCGCCAATGCGAATTTGCCGTCGCAGGCGATCTGAATTCCGCATGTCAGCGTGACCGGATCACCATCCGCAGACAACAGCCGCCAGCGAAAGATCTGCCGACCCGAGACCCGGTTGGTCGCGCGCATCGGATCGAGGACCGAGGCCAACGACATGATCGAAGATTCCGGCAGCACGACCACCACGACATCGATCGAAGATTGCGTTTTCACGGCACCATCCATGCGAGAAATGTCAAATTTCTGGCGCAAAATGTCAATTGGGCGGCCCGCATTCAGGCATTATCAGGTGGCAATCGATCTCCCTTCGCGCGGCGCTGCAGCCCCGCGCAGAGACGTTCCCCTTTCCGCGAGATTGCCGGAACGGGCCGGTCGGATCAAACTCCGCCGGCCCGTTTTTTTTAACGGGTCAGCACAAACCGGACGACTGTCGGCGCTGCAAAGCCCCAGATCCTACGCCCAATACCGCCTCAACCTGCCTGCGCGATCGCACCTTCAGCTTCGATCTGCGACGATAGCGTGTGCGCGACAACGCAGTTTCGGCCTGCGTGTTTTGCCTGATAGAGAGCGGTATCCGCCATGCTGAAAAGCGCTTCCCAGTTGCTCGCCATGTCCTGACCGAAGGCGACGCCAACACTGACACTGAGGGCAATACGCTGACCGTCGAAACGGACGTCCAGTTGCTCGGTGGCGCGGCGCAGGCGTTCGGCGATCGCCAGTGCCTGTGTCTCGTTCGTTTTCGGAAGGTAGAGCCCGAATTCCTCGCCGCCAAGCCGGGCGAAACAATCGGTGGGGCGCAGGTTTGCGCGGACCATCCCGGCAAAGGCGGTCAATGCCTGGTCGCCCGCCTGGTGGCCGAAGCGATCATTGATGCGCTTGAAGAAATCAAGGTCCAGGACCACGAGAGCATCGCCCTTCCAGCCCGAGCGCGGCAGCCGCGACAGAAACCACCGGCGGTTGCCGACGCCGGTCAGCATGTCCGTATCCGCCGTCCGGCGCAGCGCTGCCTCCGCCCTCTCCTTGACCAGCACCAGCGCAAAGAGCGCAATGGCAAAATGGCTGATGATCAGCAGGAAGAAGGCGTAGGTCGTCGTGACCGGCAGCATGTCTGGCTTGAGCAGCCCAACAACCACGGCAAGGCAAAGGGCGGCGCCAAGGGCGAGCGATGCAGCAAAAATTGCCCTGACCGGCAGGGGTTCGCCCTTGCGGTCCGCCAAAACGGCAAAGGCGGATGCGGCGAGGAACAGGAAGGCAGCCGTGTTGAAGGCCGTTGCGCGGGCGTAGTTGACGACGTGGAAATGGGTGATCAGACCGACGACCGCACCGGTCGCAGGAATGGCGAGCGCAAGCCAGTCGGCACGCCGCCGCCGCTGGCCGCTCAACCGACGCAGGCCGATCCAGAACAGCGCATATCCACAAAGGCCGATGGTAAAGCTTGAAAGCGTCCATAAATAAGCGGGTAACAGCTTCTGTTCGCCGTAGCCCGCAAGCGTCGAAGCTAGAGCGAGAGAAAGAAACCCGACCGCCAGAATGCCGAGCCCCTCGTTCAGCGGCGATTGCCAGCGCAGATAGAGAAAGCACAGCGCGCCGACAAGAAACGACGACTTGTGAAGCAGCAACACTGTTGCGAGGTCGAGTTGGGCGGTCATCGGTCCAGATCGGATGGGTGTCGGTCCCCGCGCTCTATCGCATGGAGTTTAGGGATTACTAAATGAAAATGAGAAATCGACGCAAATGGCCGAAACCATGAGCTTTTGGCGTGGCGCGCAGGGGACGAACGGTGGACATCCTGCCCCTTGATCCGATCTGATTGAAATTTCATGTTGCAGGGCGTGGGTGAAGCGTGTATCTCCGGCGCCGTTGGCACGGAGTGTAGCGCAGTCTGGTAGCGCATCTGGTTTGGGACCAGAGGGTCGGGAGTTCGAATCTCTCCACTCCGACCAACTAAATCCCTGAAATCGCTGCAACTTTGGCACTAGTCAACTAGAACACGCCCTCCACTGTGGGAGCGATGTCGGCGAAGCGAGGATCCCTACGTGAGCGCAGGCTGGTCCTGATGCTGGCTTCACCCGGGAATCAGCAGACATTTCCCCGCCCAACTGGCCAATCACCCAGATCGCCAACGCGATTGCGCGGCAATAATATTCAGACGGTGGCCGAAAAGGCACTCGCCCGCGCGATGGAGCCAGCTGGATATCGCGACCGGCCCGCCTCTGCTTGTCCAAACGCACATTCATACTCTCCGGGGAAAACACGGAGACTGAAAAGGCCGTCTCGCGCCTGCCCTTGTCCACCACGAACACAATAGCGGCGAATAGCCATATTTAACCGCAGCAAAGTCATTCCGTTTTAAATCATTCTGCGCTATGGGAAGACACGTGCCGGGGCGGGTATATGCCCCGGCAGTGAAATTTTACGGAGCCGTTCGAGACCATGTCCGCAAAGATCTACCGCCCAGCAAAGACCGCCATGCAGTCTGGCAAAGCCAAGACGAACCTGTGGCTGCTGGAGTTCGATCAGGAAAAGCCGCGGACCATCGATCCGATCATGGGCTATACCAGCTCGGGCGACACGCTGCAGCAGTTGCGACTGACGTTCGAAAGCGCAGAGCAGGCCATTGCCTATGCCGAGCGCAATGGCATCGAATACCGCGTGATCGCCCCCAAGGAGGCAACGCGCAAGACCGTGTCCTACCCGGACAATTTTCGTTTCAGCCGGATGCAACCCTGGACCCATTGAGGTTCTCGAGCCGTTCCTTTTTCATACGGGCTCCGCCCGCAACGGCCCCTTAGCTCAGTTGGATAGAGCACCTGCCTTCTAAGCAGGTTGTCGCAGGTTCGAATCCTGCAGGGGTCGCCATCTATCTCCCTTAGAATTATTCACATTTCCGAAAATCATCTGACGATTAATACAGCCAATACCGGGACGTTTGGGCACCAATTCCCAGAAACAACCTGAATAGTCCCGGAAAAATCACGTAGAGTGTTCGCGGTATACTTTGCGGACAAGCGCTTGGTCACCTTGGCGCATACTGGTTGAGTCATTTGTGTCACAACTTTTATTGGCTTGGGCTTTCTATCTGGCCCCGCTCTTCAGCCGCTTCCCAACATCAGGGTGTCGACTCTCGCCCCAATGAGACCATTTGCAGACCTCAGCCGCTGAAAAGTCCAACAGAATGCGCCGCGAAGCTGGCTCCAACAGAAAAGGCTGAAGGCGGCATAGTCTTGCATCGCTGCAAGCATGCGGGCTGCAGCGAGTGGGAAAGCCTCGGCTTTACTCACGGCGCGCGGCACCCAACTGGTACTACCTCGAACACAAGGTCGAGAGACCTCCTGCCAGGAAATCTTGACTTCAATCCGCCATGCGGTCGCCAATTTAAACCCGAACAAGAAAAACGCTCCGGGAAGCCCCCCCCCCCCCGGACAAGGAGAAACCACCTCCGACAACTCAAAACTGTTCAGGTGACGAACAAGGCGTCATCGGACGCGTCGGAGGCAACGTTGCTTTGACCAGGTGAGTTACCGTCCTTTTCGCTGTGTCTATGTCTGGCCAGCGGCCAACGCTTCGGCGCCGCTTACGAGCCGTGCCGCCGTAGTTGATGACGATGCGACCTAAATAGAGAAGGCGCGGGTGTGGCTCGACGGCATCAACGCGCGCGAAAGCGGCAACTATGCGCCGACGGCGATTCATACGGATGCGGACGCGAAGCGGACTTTGCGGTCGATCGTCACCTGGCAGCAGCCAGGCCCAGCCGTTGTGAGTCGGTCGAACTAAGCCGGTACGGGGCGCGCGTAGTTGGTGTGCGCGATCGCGCCGACGGCGTCAACGTGATCGCGAACAGCCATGCGCTGGACTAGCCGCGGTAAAGCAAGGGCGCGTATCCTGGCGCACAGAGCGGAGCGCAACAGAACACATTGGGGATCTGGCGGGAGAGTTTCAGTTGCCATGCGAGGTACGGGCGAAGCGATCGAAGCGTGCGTCTCGCTGCACCTAAGCTTCAACTCCGCCGCCGATTGCTGTTGCGAACATCCACCGGCCAGCCCCTCTCCCACAGTTGATTTCCACACGCGGGACGTGTACCTCAACAGATCGCCGCCTCGAAGGGATTGCTTAAACCCAAGATTCCAAATAGAAATCTTCTGTATCTCAGACGTGGATTTCTAATGCAGGCTATTATCTACGACCCCCAGCAGACCAATATGGAAAACATCTTTAGTGCCCCTGGCGTTGCCGGGAAAGAAGATGACGTATGGCATTCAATTCAGTCGCATTTTCGCGAGATAGGATTCGAACTCTACACTCCGTCATCATACCGCGGTCGATTGGAAGATGTTCGTTGGATCATTTTTCAGAACGTCCCTGAGGATTTCAGGCCCACGAATTTGCGGCGACGCGTCAAACGGTACGTGAGAGGCTTCACATCACGTCGAACGTTTTATCAAAGGTGCCTCAAGGCAGGTTTAGCTGATAATTTGGCGGTTATCCTCTACGAACCGAAAGTGGTTGCTGAGTTTAACTACGACAAAGATGTGCACAAACACTTCAGTGTCGTATTCACATGGGATCAGGATCTGTTTAGCGAAGGGTTGCCGTACTCAGAGTTCGTGTATCCGCAACCGGATTTTAAGGCCCTAACAGGGCTTGTTCCGTTTGAGCAGCGAAAACTCATTTGCAATTTTTCTGCAAACAAAACGTCTGCCCATCCAGACGAGCTTTATACTGCCCGGATCAGAACGATAAAGTTCTTCGAGGCTAACTGCTTGAGCGAAATTGACCACTACGGCCGTGGATGGTCACAGGATTACAAATCCTGGCGAGGGATGGTCGACGATAAGCAGTCTGTTATGTCAAACTATCGTTTTAATTTGTGCTACGAAAACGCCCGGAGCCCCCGCGGATACGTCACCGAAAAGGTCTTCGATGCGCTTCGCGCCGGCTGTGTACCCGTCTATTGGGGCGCTCCCGACATTGAGGACCGGATCCCTGCGGACGCCTTTATCGACCGGAGAAATTTCCCTTCGGACGCGGATCTCCTCGACTTCATACAAGGTGTCAACGAACCGCAATGGCAACGCTACGTGGATGCTGGTCAACGCTTTCTGCAGAGTGAGGCGTATAAGAGGTATACTTCAGGGGGCATTTTCAATTTGCTGAGGGCCGGACTGTTTCGGACCGCTTGAGCCACAAAACCACCTTAACTGCTCCGACTAGCGCGCCCTAGATCCTGTCGAGTCACGGAACCAATACGCAGAAAGCGCGTTTATGCTCCGTCCCCCATCTCAACTGTCGCTCCACTCGGCCCCTTCCGCAGGGGCCAATTCTTTTAAGACGTTGCCGACGATGGCAAAGGTAATCCGCCGGATCGCCTCGGCGAATCGAACGCCACGTGCCATCGTCAGCGGCGAATTTCAGGAGCGTGAGCGAATGGGGCAATACGATTGATTTACCTGCTTCGCCACGGAGAAACCGTGTGGAACACCTTGCACCGCTTCCAGGGTCGCCTTGATTCTCCGCTGACGGAGCGCGGTATCGAACAAGCCGACACCGTCGCCGACCTCCTCCTGAGCGAGATTTCAACGAGCCGGCAAGCATTTGGGATCGACGTCAGCCCCTTGGGTCGTGCGCGCCAGACGGCCGAACGCATCAGGCGGGTGATTCCCCAGATCGCCCGCGAAGAGCCACGGCTGGCGGAGGTTTCGGCCGGCACTTGGGATGGTATGACGAAGTTCGAGATCGACAATGAATTTCCCGGAATGCTCGATGACGCGGACGCATTTGACTGGTATTTCAGGTCTCCAGACGGCGAAAGCTTCGATGCGGCGTGCGCCCGGGCAAGGGCCTGGCTTGCCGACACGCATTTGCCAACCATCGCGATCTCCCACGGCCTGTTTGGTCGATTGATACGCGGCGTCTATTCCGGTCTCGCCAGGCGAGAAATGCTGGAGCTGCCCGTACCCCAGGACGGCTTCTATCATCTGCGCAGCGGCGAATTCATCCTCGTCAGCGCCTCGACAGCAGACGTTTTGAGTTAGCGGTCGCCGCGCACCATGGCCCACGGCCGCAATCGTGCCTTTGGAGGCGCAGCGCTATTCCGCCTGCGCCCCGAGTTCGAAAACGGGAGACGATGGCGGTCCCGCACCTCAATTCGGTTGCAATTGCTCGGGTACAACGGAACCCGCAGATTGATTCCCCCCCGACAGAAAGGACCTTAAATGACCACGAGATTGCGCGTCGGCGTACTCTTCGGAGGCCAATCCTCCGAGCATGAGGTTTCCATTCTTTCGGCGCGCAACGTTCTTGGCGCCATCGACCCGCGCACATACGAGACCGTGCCGATTCTCATCGACCGGAGCGGCCAATGGCTGTTGATCGAAGCGGTTCAAGGCGTCCTGCCTGCCGACATTGCCTATGCGGGCACGAAAGTCTGCCTGGTGCCGGGCGGGCGCGGCCGTCTGATTGCCTTCGATGTCGCCCAAGGCGCCGTTGATCCGCCGGCAATCGATATCCTGTTTCCGGTCCTGCATGGGTTGTTTGGTGAAGACGGGTCGATGCAAGGGTTGGCGCGGGCATGCAATATCCCGTTGGTCGGCTGCGGCATCCTGGGATCGGCAACCGCCATCGACAAGGACATGGCCAAGCGACTGCTGCGCGAGGCCGGGCTGCCAGTTGCCCGCTCCATCACGGTCAAGTCCGATCAACGCTCGCACTTCGACGACGTCAGCGCCGCACTCGGACTTCCGGTGTTCGTCAAACCGGCGCGGCAGGGGTCATCGGTCGGGGTCAGCAAGGCGCGAACGGCCGCGGAGTTGCAGGACGCGCTCGACGAAGGCTTCAAGTTCGACAGCAAGGTTCTGATCGAGGAATTCGTCAAGGCGCGGGAAATCGAATGCGCCGTGCTCGAACGGCCGGATGGAAGCCTGACGGTTTCCGTTCCCGGCGAGATTGCAGCCAACGCCAGCCACGGTTTCTACACCTATGAGGCGAAATACATCGACGAGGATGGCGCAGCCATCAGCGTCCCGGCAGATTTGCCGCAGGAGGTCACGCAGCGCCTGCGGGACATGGCCGCGCAGGCCTTCATCGCGCTTGGTTGCGAAGGGCTCGCGCGCGTCGACTTCTTCGTCCGTTCGGACATGAGCGTCGTGATCAACGAGGTCAACACCATGCCGGGCTTCACCGATATCAGCATGTATCCGAAAGCCATGGCTGCAAGCGGCGTGCCCTACCCTGACCTCGTCGGCCTGTTGATCGAACACGGATTGGCGAGAGCCAGCCGAAGCCTCTAGGCGCTAAAGGCTGTTCACGCCAATCGCGCGTTCTTTACGGCCTCTTTGCAAATCGGAAAGCGCGATCTCCGATACATAATGCTACTTCCCGTAGCAGACGGATTCAGCTAAGAGTGTGTCGCAGCACGTTTCGCTGTCTTTTTCTGGAGTTCTGCTTTGCCATTATAAGCCCCGGTCTCGCTAGTTTCACCCCGTACACCCGATAGCCATCGTCGCTGTCGGGACGCGAATTTGCGCGTCTGTCGAGGTGACGGTTCGAGACCGGAATGGCATTGCCGACCCGTCGCCGCATGAACAGTCGTGCGGATCGAACCTTACCGAAACGCTGCCAGACCGCGTCCCCTGAACGGGTGCTCCAACCGTCGTCTCGATGGACTTCCAATCGGAAGAACCAGACGACATGTCTCATACACTCCTGGTCCAATGGACCATCGTGCCCAGGATCGCACCTCGGGCCCTCATCGCTTGCAATCGCTGCCGAACGACACGCGCGTTCGTTCCGAGCGGCAAGACGAGGCTCAATGCCAACGGCCGACGGCTGGATGCCTGGCTGATCTATCGCTGCAGCGATTGCGACAACACCTGGAACCGTCCGATCTTCGAGCGTCGCCATGTCGGCGACATCGATCCGGCCGACCTTTGCGCGCTGCAAAACAACGATGAGATCTTTATCGAGAAAGTGGCCTTCGATATCGATGGCTTGCGCCGGCACGCGGGGCAAGTCGAAGAGTTCCCAGACGTTCATCTGCGAAAAGCGATCCTGCAACCGGCGGCCGGATCGCCAATACGCCTCGAGATCCTCTTCGACCTGGCGGTGAAAACCTCGCTCAGAACGGAGCGTCTGCTGTCGGCGGAGCTCGGCCTGTCGCGCAGCCGCGTCGCCACCCTTGCAGACGCAGGCCGTGTCGCCGCAATACCGCCCGGCAGAAACGCGTTGCAACGCGCGCTCAAGGATCAAATGCGCGTCGTCATCGACCTTGCCGACGAAGCCGACCGCAACGCCATCCTCACCCGCGCGGGGCCGTAACGGCGGGATCCGCTCTCGATGCTATCGAAAGTGTCAACGGGCGAACGACGACAACAGAAAGGGCTTCGATTCCATCGGAGCCCTTTCTGTTGTCGTCGCGATCGCGCCTAGAACTTCACGCCGATGCCAACGGTGAACTGATGCTGGTCGAAATCGACGTTGGCGCCGCCAATATCCTTGTCGCCATAATCGTTGTAGCGATACTCGGCCCGGCCAAACAGACTGTCGGTAAAGGCGTAATCGACGCCGGCGCCAATGGTCCAGCCATTAAAGGTTTCTTTTTCCTTGGATGCCCCAGGCACATCGACAAAACCGCGCGTAATCGCCCAGCCACCGGTCGCATAGACAAGCGCCTTGTCGTTGACGACATAGCCGACACGGCCGCGCACGGAACCGGACACGTCAGTGCCAACCTCGGGCGAGGTGCCGAAAATATCGAACGTCTTGTCGTTCCAGTTGTAGCTGACGTCGCCCTCGATGCCGTAAACCCAATCGTCGTGCTGGTAGTTGAAGCCGGCGAAGGCACCAAGGAGGCCACCATTGAAATCCTTGGAAGCGCTTGCACCCGGCGTACTGAAATCGCCATTGAGCCAGCCGCCGCCGCCTTGCAGGCCGACATATCCACCCGTCCACACGAAGGTCGGCGCAGCCTCCACCAGGGGTGCCGGCTCAAGGTTTTCGGTCAAATCGGCGGCCAATGCCGCCGGCGCTAGCGCTGCCGTGGCGATCAATGCAACAAGCACATGCCTGATCATCTCAGATGCTCCTGTTGGTCCGAACAAAGATTAACAACTTATATAGGGCGCGTCTGCCGAAAAGGCCCCCTGCGGCGCAAGAATAATGATGCGCGCGTTCCAAATAGCCTGCTTGGACCGATCAAATCAGCGGGGACGAAAGAGACCATCGCGCGGAGCGCTCAGTTGCCGCCGATACGGGCGCCTTCCAGCCGATCGCCGGGCTTGATGCCGAGGCGCTTGACCGTTCCGGCATTGAGTTCCAGCACGAATGCCACTGGTTCTTTCGAATCGATGATCGCTTCCGAAAAAGGAACCGCGTCCTGATGGACGGTGCGAACGATGCCGCTCTTGTCGGCAAACAGCATGTCGAGTGCCAGATGGGTATTCTTCATCCACATCATCACCCGGCGGGTTTCGCCGAAATCGAACAGCATGCCATGGTCAGCCGCCATCGAGCGGCGAAACATCAGGCCCTGTTCGCGCTGCGCCGAATCGACTGCAAGCTCCACGGTCAATTCGTGTACCTTGTTGTCGGCCGTCACCACGCGCATGCGATCGGTGGTGAACTGCACCTCCGCGAATGCCACCGCGCAGAACAGCAGCGCCAACAAAAAAAGCGCCGTGGCGGCGCTTCTCGCAGTCAAGGTCCTGGCCATCGACATCAGTGCGAACGGCTCGTCGGCGTCGGGCCGTCCGGATGGATCTCGGCGGCCATCAGCCCCTTCTCGCCATCGCCGAAGCGCACCAGAACCACTTGGCCGGGGCGCAATTCGGTCAGGCCGAACCGGCGCAGCGTTTCCATGTGGACGAAGATATCCTCCGTCCCCTCGCCGCGGGTCAGGAAGCCGAACCCCTTGGTCCGGTTGAACCACTTGACAAGCACGCGCTCGAGGCCGCTCGTCGGCGTGACCTGCACATGGGTCCTGATCGGCGGCAGTTGCGAGGGATGAATGGCCGTCGACTGGTCCATCGAAAGGATACGGAAGGCCTGATAACCGCGATCGCGCTTCTGGATCAGAGCGACGACACGAGCCCCTTCGAGCACAGTCTGGTAGCCGTCGCGCCTAAGGCAGGTCACATGCACCAGCACGTCCTGCATGCCATTGTCGGGCACGATGAAGCCGAAGCCCTTGGCGACATCGAACCATTTGATCACGCCGGTGATTTCGACGAGGTCGAGGGCGTCGCTGCCAAAATCGTCATCGTGCATGACGTCTTTTGAAGATGTCCTATCCGCCATTCTCTCCCAGCCCCTCGTTTACGCGCGACTACCGACTACGGTTAACTGATTCTTATTGACCAGAATAACATCGTCCCGCCGCTGATGCGCAAGACCCCCGGCGTAATTTGGCCAAGACCTAATCTAGGGACGCAGCCTTGCCTCTGGCTTGCCGGCAGCTAAGTATACGCCATCTTATTCGAAACAGGGACATGGCAATGCGTTATCTGCACACGATGGTTCGCGTCAAAAATCTGGACGAGGCCTTGAGGTTCTACTGTACGCTTTTCGGCCTCAGCGAAATTCGCCGCTACGAGAACGAAAAAGGCCGTTTCACGCTCGTTTTCCTGGCTGCTCCCGGAGATCTTGACCGGGCCAAGGGTGAGCTCTCGCCGTGCCTGGAACTGACCTACAATTGGGATAGCGAGGACTATACCGGTGGGCGCAACTTTGGGCACCTGGCCTATGAGGTGGATGACATCTATGGATTCTGCCAGAATCTCATGGACAATGGCGTGACGATCAACCGCCCGCCACGCGATGGCCACATGGCTTTCGTGCGCTCGCCGGACGGTATCTCGATCGAGATCCTGCAGAAGGGCGCTAACCTGCCCGCCCAGGAGCCCTGGGCCTCCATGGCCAACACCGGCGCCTGGTAAGCCTCGCGCAACTCTGACCGCCGATGATTGAGGTCTGTCGCCGGGAATTCCGGCTTGGCACAGTCTGGTCGCGGATCCCTCGAAATGATGAATGATCCGGGGCCCGGCACCGACACCGGGCCTTCGCATGCTGGGCGCATGCGGGCTCCAAGGTTAGCGCCAGTTTACAAATCACGTATCGTTCAGTAACTTTCCGCGCGAAACGTTGATACGGGGTCTAATCCGCGATGTCTCGTGGTGATATTCCCTGACAGTAATTGGCCTAATCCTTCCCGCGGTGATCCTTTCGGCCTGCCGCGCGAAATTCGTGCTTGTTTGTTCTGAGCGATGTTTCGGAACTGAGACTTAATGCGTGAAAAGGTGACGATCTCACCGGTCATGCACGGAGAGCGGGGATTGGACGTTGCAACATCGGGAAACCAAGAGGGCGCTGCTGTCGTCGTTCAGCCGCGCCGCCGTGATATCCGTCTCAATGCTCGCCTTGAGCGGTTGCGTCTCCGCGGTCGCCGACAACGAGGCGGCCAACGCCTTGACCGCCGAGCAGGCGCAGCAACCCGTTGAAGTCGCCGATTCGGCTGCGGCCGGCGCGACCGTTCGCGACGCCCAGGTTTCGGCGGTCGGCAGCAATCCGCAGACGGCACAGACCAGCGGCACCCTTGCGCCGGGTCAGGATCCCACACAGCAGGGTGGACCGCTCGCGATGCAAAGCACGGGCCTGCGTGCGGCTTCCTCCAGCATCTTCGGTCAGGCGCCTGCAGCCGGCGCGCAGGCAGGGACCACCGGCGCACAACCGCAGGCGACAGGTTCGATCCCGGCAACGGGCGGCGCCCAGCCGACCATGAACGCGACGACGAACAGCCTCTTCGGGACGCGCCCGGCACAGCTTCAACCGCAGCCACAGCCGATTGTCCAACCCCAACAGGGCGCACAGAACGAGACCCAGACGGCTCCTCCGGAAACCGCGGTCATGGCCTATGCTGCCCCCGAAAGCGCCACCCTTCCCGCCTCGGTGCCGCTGCCCTTGAGTGCCCAGGCCGCCCTTGGCGGCAAAACCTCGCGGGTACTGCAGCCGGTACAGGCCACGGAACAGGCGCTGTCTGAACCGCAGGACGCTGAAGTCGCCGCAGCCGTGCCGGACGACAAGTCCAGCCAGAGCGATGACGAAAGTTCAAAGACCTGGACGCTCGCGAGCCTCTTTGCCGGAAAGCGCAAGGAAAAGCAGCAACAGGCCACGGCGCGCGCGGCACAGCCCGCCGAGAAGAAGACGATCACAACAAGCAATGCCAGCCAGCCGCAGATGGCCTCGCTCGCCTATAGCAGCCTGCCCGGGGTCAAAATGAGCCCGCTGTTCAGCGTTGCCCATGAAGACCATGCTGCTGACGAAGAGGATGCACCGGTGCAAGTCGCTTCGCTTTCCGGCCTTGCCCGCCTGGCACCCAGCGGACTGATCCTGCAGACCGAAAAGGTGGATGCCGGATGCTTCAAGCCCGAATTGATGCAGATGCTGAAGCAGGTCGAGACGCATTACGGCAAAAAGGTCATGGTCACGTCGGGGCTGCGTCCGATCAAGGTCAACCGCTCCAAGCAGTCCCTGCACACCCGTTGCGAAGCCGCCGATATCCAGGTCCAGGGCGTCAGCAAGTGGGAGCTCGCCGATTTCCTGCGCAGCGTTCCTGGGCGCGGTGGTGTCGGCACCTACTGCCATACGGAATCGGTTCATATCGATATCGGCACCCAGCGCGACTGGAACTGGCGTTGCCGCCGCAACAAGGGCTGAGACCAAGCCCTTGTTTCCATGGAGTAATCCACAGGATCCAAGCGTTTTGCCCGGGCTTTGCATTTTTTACAGAAAAATGAAAATTGCCGCTTGCGGTTATCAAATCGCCTGATTATAAGACGCCCACACAGCAAGTGCGCCCTTCGTCTATCGGTTAGGACACCAGATTTTCATTCTGGGAAGAGGGGTTCGACTCCCCTAGGGCGTGCCACTGTGATCCTCCCTTTTCTCTGAATATTTCGCTCGCACGTGCAGCTTCACGTCGACTGACTGCCGCAATGCCCGCAACACGCTCCGTCCCTTAGTGAATAGATCGGCTGACGTTTTCCAGATTCTTTTCACAGGAAAAGCGCGCGAATTTTCAGATTAGCGCTTGCAGTCTGCCAAGGCGCTGACTATAAGGCGGCCACACAGCAAGTGCGCCCTTCGTCTATCGGTTAGGACACCAGATTTTCATTCTGGGAAGAGGGGTTCGACTCCCCTAGGGCGTGCCACTGTGATCCTCCTCCCCACCATATCCGGTATCGACTTGGCGAGATCGCAGGCGCGTTTCCATCTTCGATTCGAAGATGAACGCAGCATTCTTAGCCTTTGATTTATCCGAAACTTTTCATGGAAAAACTTCGAAATTCCGGAGATTGGGGCTTGCGGCCGGAAAGAGTGCTGACTATAAGACGCCCACACAGCAAGTGCGCCCTTCGTCTATCGGTTAGGACACCAGATTTTCATTCTGGGAAGAGGGGTTCGACTCCCCTAGGGCGTGCCACTGTGACCCTCCAGAGACATTTTTGATGTTCTAGCAGCCCTTCTGCGCGCGTCTTGCCATGTTCCGCCCGGCGCGATGAGCGGTGTGGATCCGGTCGCCTAACAAGAACGTCCGTCTCGATTTCATCTAGGGCTGCACTGCGGGCCCCACGCCTTCAACAGGCGGGCCCGCCGATTAAAATGCCTTGGCAGCGTCGCTGACGCGCAACTGGACGCGGCGCTGGCCTTGCCAGAGATCAGCCGAAATCGAGCCGGCAACGTGGATCGACGCGCCGCGGCTGGCAAACAGGAAATCGCCGAGCGGCGTTTCCACGGCCCGAAAGGCGATACCGTCGAGGCGGCCGCCATCCTGGCCTTCCAGCGTTACCTTGATATGGTTGGCACCGACCTGGCGACAGTCGCGCAGCCGATGCGCCGGAAAGGCAAAGACGGGCTGCGGATGGGCGGAGCCATAGGGGCCTGCCTGCTCCAGAAGATCGATGAGCTCCAATGTTGCGCCGGAGGCGCCAAGCGCTCCATCGACCTTCAGCGTCTGCACCGCGACGAGATCGCGCACGGCCGCCTCGGCCTTCTCCTCGAAAAATTGGCGCAAGCGGCCAAGGTTCGTCCGCTCGACCGTGAGGCCCGCCGCCATGGCATGGCCACCACCCTTCACCAGCAGGCCGCCATCGACGGCGGCGCGAACCATCTTTCCCATGTCGAAACCGGCGATCGAGCGCCCCGACCCCGTGCCTCGCCCATTCGGATCAAACGCGATTGCGAAGGTCGGCCGGCGAAACTTTTCTTTGATTCTTGCCGCAATCAGTCCGACGATACCCGGGTGCCAGTTTTCCCGCGCCGTTACGATCACCGAGGCACCCTCGCCCGTTCCGTACTCCGCGAGCACCTCCGCTTCCGCCTCGGCAAGCATGGCGGCTTCCATTGCCTGTCGCTCGCGGTTCAACTCGTCGAGCCGTGCTGCGATCGTTTCTGCTGCAGCACCGTCCTCCATCGTCAGCAGCCGGCTGCCGAGCGCCGCGTCGCCGATCCGCCCACCGGCATTGATGCGCGGGCCAACGAGGAAGCCGAGATGATAGGGCGTCACCGGGCCGCCGATGGCCGCCTTGCGCAGCAAGGCCGCCAGGCCAACATTGCCCATGTGCCGCGCAGCAATCAGACCCTTGACGACATAGGCGCGATTGAGCCCCTTCAACGGCACCACGTCACAAACGGTTGCGAGCGCAACGAGATCCAGTTGTGCCAGCAGATCGAAGGAAGCGACGCGTTTGTCGCCGCTGGCGCGAAGAACGCGCACCGCGTTGACGAGAACGAGATAGACGACGCCGGCAGCGCAAAGGTGCCCCTGCCCCGAGAGATCGTCTTCGCGGTTGGGGTTGACGAGCGCATGGCAGGGCGGCAGCGTTGCGCCGACCTGGTGATGGTCGATGACGACGACATCGATACCGCGCTCTGCTGCAACGGCCAGCGAATCATGGCTGGTCGAGCCGCAGTCGACGGTGACGATCAGCTTCGCCCCGTTGTCGATCAGTTGCTCGATTGCCTGCGGATTGGGGCCATAGCCTTCGAATATCCGGTCTGGGATGTAGATCTCGGCCTCAAGCCCGAAATGCCCAAGGAAGCGCGCCATCAGCGCCGATGAAGAGGCACCGTCGACGTCATAGTCGCCGAAGACCACCACCTTCTCGCGCCGGGAGATCGCCAACGAGAGGCGCTCCGCCGCCTTGCGGCAATCGGTCAACGTGTCCGGGTCGGGCATCAGCGCGCGCAACGTCGGGTCGAGGAAGGTTGCGGCATCATCAAGCGGAACGCCGCGCCCGGCCAGCACGCGGCCGATCAGGTCGGAATAGCCGTGCACCTGGCTGATCGCCAGCGCCCGGTTCTGACCGGCCTGATCGAGACGCGACACCCAGCGCTGAGCGCTGATCGACTGCTCCACGCCAAGAAATGCGCGCTGTATCGGATCTACCGGTTCTTCCATGCTGCCCACCTGCCCATACTCGTCTTGTTCTTAGCGAACGATGCGCGCCAGCAAAACCCGCCATGAAAAAAGCCCCATCGACGCCTGCGGTCGATGGGGCCCTTTCTCAACAGATTTACGCCAGGAATCAGGCTGCCTTGGGCCGTTCGATACGGATCACCTGCGGTTCGCCGACCAGGTAGCCTTCGCTCTTGATCGCCACGATCGCATCGCGCACCGAATGTTCGGCGGTCGCGTGGGTGACCAGGATGATCGTCTGCGGCTCGTCGGATTCCTTCGGATGCTTGGAATGCTGCATGATCGATTCCAGCGAGATCCCGTTTTCCGCCATGCGCGACGCAATGCTGGCAAAGACGCCGGTACGGTCGACGACCTTCAGGCGGATGAAGTAGCCGCCCTCATGGCTCTGGATCTGCGAACGCGTATAGGGCAGCAGCGCATTTGTCGGACGGCCGAACGCCGGCACGTGCTGGGCACCGGGACGGCTCTTGGCGATATCAGCGACATCGCCAAGGACGGCGGATGCCGTCGCGTTGCCGCCGGCACCGGGACCGACCATCAGCAATTCGCCGAGAATATCGGATTCGATCGCCACCGCATTGGTGACGCCGTCGACCTGGGCGATCACCGAATCATAGGGAACCATCGTCGGATGCACGCGCTGCTCGATACCGCTTTCCGTGCGCTGGGCGACGCCGAGAAGCTTGATGCGGTAGCCGAGATCGGCCGCCGCATTGATATCGTCGATGGAGATGTTGGTGATGCCTTCCAGATAGATGTCGTCGGCTGCGATCGCTGTGCCGAAAGCAAGGCTCGTCAGGATCGACAGCTTGTGGGCCGTGTCGTTGCCTTCGATATCGAAAGCCGGGTCGGCCTCGGCATAGCCGAGCCGCTGGGCCTCCTTCAGGCAGGCCTCGAACGACAGACCTTCCTTTTCCATCTTGGTCAGGATGTAGTTGCAGGTGCCGTTCATGATGCCGTAGACGCGCGAAATCGTGTTGCCGGTCATGGACTCGCGCAGCGCCTTGATGACCGGAATGCCACCGGCAACGGCCGCTTCGTAATTGAGCAGAGCGCCCTTTTCCTCGGCAACGGCCGCAAGCTCGATGCCATGCGCTGCCAGCAACGCCTTGTTGGCGGTGACGACATGGATGCCGCGGCCGAGCGCCGTCTTCACTGCGGAATAGGACGGATCGCCGGCACCGCCCATCAATTCGATGAACACGTCGATATCGGCATTGGCAGCGAGCGAAACGGCATCGTCGAACCAGGAAGCCCCGGAAAGATCGACACCGCGATCCTTCGTCCGGTCACGTGCCGTTACGGCTGTAATTTCGATTGCCCTGCCGCATGTCGTTGCCAGCATCTCGTGACGTTCCTGGAGGATCCGCACGAGCGAGGCACCGACAGTACCCAAGCCCGCAATGCCAATTTTGAGGGCATCTGCCATAGCCAATTCCTAACATGTGAGGCCAGCCCGCCAGAACGGCGGGGCCGTTGCGGTAGGGGCGCGCGCCTGGCACGCCCCCGTCTTTTACCGGTGCGCGTTGAGCGAGATGACGTTGTGCATCGTCTCGTCAGCCGTGGACAGGAACTTCTTGATGTTGCGGGCCGCCTGCCTGATCCGGTGCTCGTTCTCGACAAGCGCGAGGCGCACGTAGTCGTCTCCCTGCTCACCGAAGCCGATACCGGGCGCTACGGCGACATCCGCTTTTTCGACCAGCAGCTTGGAGAATTCGAGCGAGCCAAGATGGCGGAACTTCTCCGGGATCTTCGCCCAGGCAAACATCGTGGCCGCCGGCGGCGGCACGTCGAAGCCGGCCTTGCCAAAGCTTTCGACCATCACGTCGCGACGGCGCTTGTAGATGTTGCGGACTTCGGCGATGTCGCTGCCGTCGCCGTTGAGTGCCTGGGTGGCTGCAACCTGGATCGGCGTGAACGCGCCATAGTCGAGATAGGACTTGACCCGCGTCAATGCCGCGATCAGCCGCTCGTTGCCGACGGCAAACCCCATGCGCCAGCCGGGCATCGAGAACGTCTTCGACATCGAGGTGAATTCGACCGTGCAGTCGATCGCACCCGGAACTTCCAGGACCGACGGCGGCGGCGCGTCGTTGAAGTAAATCTCGGAGTAAGCCAGATCCGAAAGCACGATGATGTCGTGCTTCTTTGCGAATGCGATCACGTCCTTGTAGAAGTCGAGCGTTGCGACCTGCGCCGTCGGGTTCGACGGATAGTTGAGGATCAGCGCGAGCGGTTTCGGGATCGAGTGCCTGACGGCCCGCTCGAGCGGCCCGAAGAAGCTCTCGTCCGGTTCGACCGAGATCGAACGGATCACGCCGCCTGCCATCAGGAAGCCGAAGGCATGGATCGGATAGGTCGGATTGGGGCACAGGATCACGTCGCCGGGTGCGGTGATCGCCTGCGCCATATTGGCGAAACCTTCCTTGGAGCCAAGGGTGGCGACGACCTGCGTATCCGGGTTCAACTTGACGCCGAAGCGACGGGCGTAATAGGCGGCCTGGGCACGACGCAGCCCGGGAATGCCCTTCGACGACGAATAACGATGCGTGCGCGGGTCCTGAACGGCCTCGCAGAGCTTGTCGACAATCGACTGTGGAGTGGGAAGATCCGGATTGCCCATGCCGAGGTCGATGATGTCAGCACCGGCCGCTCGCGCGCTAGCTTTCAAACGGTTGACCTGTTCGAAAACATAAGGCGGCAAACGCCGGACTTTGTGAAACTCTTCCATCTCCAAACCTCGTTTGGCGCACGTCTCCGCCAGCGGTTGGCCGTCGCGAAAACATGCGCTTTGGTGAACGGCCGTCACTGCGGCCATTGAACGCTTTGCGTCCAAATCACCCGAAACGCAAGCGCTAATTCGTGATCTGTTTCAGCGTGTCGGAGCCGTGACCTTCGGCGAGCGCACGCATTTCCTTCATGCGGCGCTGATACTCCGCTTCAGAGATGGAACCGGATTTGCGCGCGGCCCCGAGAGAGGACAGTCGCGCCTGCATGTCGGCGGCTTCTTCATTGGTCATCTGCTGCGTCGCGGCGGGCTTTTGACCGTATACGGAGGGATAGTTTTCGAACGGGGTCTTCTGGGTGTTGCAGCCCGCGAGCGTGCCGAGGAGAATGATCCCGGCAACCCAGGTGATGGAGCGCTGTTTTCCGACGGCGAGCATACTGGCAAAGACCTCTGTTTTCGTGGCGCGACGATGCGCTAGCCCTTGTAATCATTTTCGGGCAGAATGTAAAAATACAAAACAAACAAGATGCTGTGGAGGAAACCGGGTGACAGCAGACAGGAACGCCGAAGGCCAGGCCGGCAAGGACGGCTTTGCTGGCTTCGACCCGAAGTCCGTTGAACCCTACATCGTCAAGGATCCCGAGGGCCTCGCGGTGAACCTCGCCCGTGCGATGGAACAGCTTGGCAAGGCCGCCTCCGCCTGGCTTGCACCGCGTGAAACCGGCGAGAAATCCGACGTCTTTGCCGAACCCGTCACCGACATGGTCAAGACGCTCTCCAGGGTTTCGGAGTACTGGCTATCCGACCCGCGCCGCACGCTCGAAGCGCAGACCCATCTGATGGGCAGTTTCTTCGAGATGTGGTCGCGCAGCCTCAACCGCATGTCCGGCGACCCCGCCGCCAACGATACCGCCGCTCCGCTGCGCGCCGACAAACGCTTTACCGACGAGGACTGGGTCAAGAACCCCTTCTTCGATTTCGTCCGCCAGGCGTATTTCATCACCTCCGACTGGGCCGACAAGATGGTGCGCGATGCCGAGGGCCTCGATGACCACACCAAACACAAGGCTGCCTTCTACGTCCGCCAGATATCGAGCGCGCTTTCGCCGACCAATTTCATCACCACCAATCCTCAGCTCTACCGGGAGACGGTCGCGACCAGTGGCGCCAATCTCGTCAAGGGCATGCAGATGTTTGCGGAGGATGTGGTCGCAGGCCGCGGCGACCTGAAGATGCGCCAGACTGATACCAGCAAATTCGCGATCGGCGAGAACATCGCCATCACGCCCGGCAAGGTCATCGCCCAGAGCGATGTCTGCCAGGTGATCCAGTACGAAGCTTCCACGGAAACGGTGCTCAAGCGTCCGCTTTTGATCTGCCCGCCCTGGATCAACAAGTTCTACGTGCTCGACCTCAATCCGCAGAAATCCTTCATCAAATGGGCAGTCGATCAGGGGCACACGGTCTTCGTGATCTCCTGGGTCAACCCGGACGAGCGGCACGCGGCCAAGGATTGGGAATCCTATGCGCGCGAAGGCATCGGCTTTGCGCTCGACACCGTCGAACAGGCGACCGGTGAGCGCGAGGTCAACGCCATCGGCTATTGCGTCGGCGGCACGCTGCTGGCGGCAACGCTCGCCCTTCATGCCGCCGAGGGCGACGATCGCATCCGCTCGGCGACGCTGTTTACCACCCAGGTGGATTTCACCCATGCCGGCGATCTCAAGGTTTTCGTCGACGAGGACCAGATCAGCCAGATGGAAGTGGGCATGCAAGCTTCCGGCTATCTCGACGGCTCGAAGATGGCGACCGCGTTCAACATGCTGCGCGCCTCGGAACTGATCTGGCCCTACTTCGTCAACAACTACCTCAAGGGCCAGGAGCCCCTGCCCTTCGACCTGCTCTACTGGAACTCCGATTCGACCCGGATGCCGGCGGCCAACCACTCGTTCTACCTGCGCAACTGCTATCTCGAAAACCGGCTGTCGAAGGGCGAGATGATGCTGGCCGGCAAACAGGTGTCGCTCGGCGACGTCAAGATCCCGATCTACAACCTGGCGACCAAGGAAGATCACATCGCCCCGCCGCGCTCCGTTTTCATCGGCTCCGCCGCCTTCGGTGGCAAGGTCACTTACGTGCTGTCCGGATCCGGCCATATCGCCGGCGTCGTCAACCCGCCCGACAAGGGCAAATACCAGTTCTGGACCGGCGGCCCGCCCAAGGGCGAATTCGACGACTGGGTGAAGAGCGCCAAGGAAACCCCTGGCTCTTGGTGGCCGCACTGGCATCAGTGGATCGAGACGCTCGACAAGAAGCGGGTGCCGGCGCGCAAGCCCGGCGGCAAGCTCAACACGCTGGAAGAAGCACCCGGCTCCTACGTGCGCGCCCGCGCCTGACGCCCGCACCTGACGAAAGCATAGACCTTACCGTGATCTTCGACCGTCCCCTCGTGCCCGCAACGCTGGTGCAGCGTTACAAGCGCTTCCTGTTTGATGCGACCCTGTCGGATGGCACGGCTTTAACCGGCTCATGCCCCAACACCGGCTCGATGCGTGGACTGACGACGCCGGGCTCGCGCATCTGGATGTCTGAGCATGACAGCCCGACGCGCAAGTACCGGCAGATGCTCGAAATCGTCGAGGCGGACGACACGCTCGTCGGCATCAACACCGGCCTTCCCAATCGCCTGGCGGAAGAGGCCATTCGCATGGGGCTCGTCTCGGACCTGCATCTCTATGAGACACTCGAGCGAGAACGGAGATACGGGCGCAATTCGCGCATAGACATGTTGCTTAGCGACCCGGGACGCGGGCTTGCCTATGTCGAGGTGAAAAATGTTCACTTCAGCCGGACGCACGGTGTCGCCGAGTTTCCCGACAGTCCGACGACACGCGGCGCCAAACACCTGGAGGAGTTGGGAGACATGGTCGAAGCCGGGCATCGGGCGATCATGATCTATCTCATTCAGCGAAACGACTGCGACAGCCTGAAAATCTGCCGGGACTACGACCCTGCCTATGCCGCGGCCTTCGATCGCGCCATGGCGCGCGGCGTCGAGGCCTATGCTGTCAAATGCCTGATATCGCCGACGGAGATCGCACCGACAGGACTGATCCCAGTCGATGAGGCGGAAAACGCCGCACTTGGCAATCCGGCTTGAGCAAGCGCTTTACCCGCTGATCCCATCGGCAACATTCTGCAGATAGCCGCGGCCGTTGTTCCGCGTTAGGCTTGCCGATCGAGCGCCAGAGCAGCGAGGGGCGAAATGCTCCCTGCTATATCGGCGCCTCGTAGCCAACGGTAGTGGACGAGGCCGCCCCTGCTGCATTATGAAATGTGACAGGAAACAACTGAAAGTTCTGGAATGGTGACTTACATCGAGGCGGGGTCTGCGCCCTACAAGAACACCGGCGTCATCCGGCTCTACGGACCGGAAGGGTTCGAGGGCATGCGCAAGGCCTGTCAGGTGACGGCGCGTTGCCTGGACGAGCTGGTGTCGCGGGTCCGGCCGGGCGTGACGACCGAGGAGATCGATCGCTTCGTCTTTGAATTCGGCATGGACAACGGCGCGCTTCCGGCGACGCTGAACTATCGCGGCTACACCAAATCGTCGTGCACCTCGATCAACCATGTTGTCTGCCATGGCATCCCCAACGACAAGCCGCTTCGCGACGGCGATATCGTCAACATCGACGTTACCTATGTGATCGACGGCTGGCACGGCGATTCCAGCCGCATGTACCCGGTCGGCGAAATCAAACGCGCTGCCGAACGCCTGCTCGATGTGACGCATGACTGCCTTATGCGCGGCATTGCTGCCGTGCGCCCCGGCGCGCGCACCGGTGCGATCGGCGAAGCGATCCAGGTCTATGCCGAAGCCGAACGCTGCTCGGTCGTGCGCGATTTCTGCGGACACGGCGTTGGTCGTCTGTTCCACGATGCGCCCAACATCTTGCATTACGGCCGCGCCAACGAGGGCCCGGAACTGCGCGAAGGCATGATCTTCACCATCGAGCCGATGATCAATCTCGGCAGGCCGCATGTGAAGGTTCTGGCTGATGGCTGGACGGCCGTCACACGTGACCGCTCTCTTTCGGCGCAGTATGAGCACACAGTCGGCGTGACCGCCGACGGTTGCGAGATTTTCACCCTGTCGCCGGCCGGCCTGTTCAAGCCGAGCATGAGCTCCATGGGCGCCGCATGAAGAAAAACGACCGCTTATCCGCAGCCGACAGAACGCAGCCGGCGGATGAGCGGTCGCTTTTCAACGATCTGCCGTCGCAGGACACGCCCCTGCCCGGCGCAAGCCCGGCGACCGAAGAGGCGCATTATCTCGGTCACCGTGACCGGCTTCGCACCCGATATCGCGAGCACGGAGATGGCGCGCTTGCCGACTATGAAATTCTCGAAATGCTGCTGTTCCGGCTGATCCCGCGCAAGGATACAAAGCCGATCGCCAAGGCGCTGCTTGCGCGCTTCGGCACGCTCGCCGGCGTGTTCGGCGCGCCACTCGCGCTGCTGCAGGAGGTTAAGGGGATTGGCGAGACGGTCGCTCTCGACCTGAAGCTCGTCTCGACGATCGGCCACCGGACGCTGAAGAGCGAGCTGCGCAAGAAACACGTGCTGTCCTCCTGGTCGGCAGTCGTCGAATATTGCCATGCGGCTATGGCCTACGAGACCAAGGAGCAGTTCCGCATCCTGTTCCTCGACAAGCGCAACACGCTGATCGCAGACGAGGTCCAGCAGACCGGCACCATCGACCACACGCCGGTCTACCCACGCGAGGTCGTCAAGCGGGCACTCGAGCTGTCGGCAACGGCACTGGTCTTAGCACATAATCATCCCTCCGGAGATCCGACACCGTCACGGGCTGACATCGACATGACCAAGCAGATTGTCGAGACGGCCAAGCCGCTCGGCATCGCCGTGCACGATCACATCATCATCGGCAAGGACGGCCATGTCAGCATGAAAAGCCTGCGCCTGTTCTAAACAGCAGTTTGGGCCTCAAAGCCACCTGGCGCGGCGGAAGAAGCGATAGAGCGTTGCACAGAGCCCGATGATTACCGCAAGCACGACGAAGTAGCCGTAGCGGAATTTCAGCTCGGGCATATCGTCGAAGTTCATGCCGTAGATCCCGGCGATGGCCGTCGGCACCGCCAGGATCGCCGCCCACGACGCAAGTTTGCGCGAAATCTCCGTCTGCTCCGATTGCCCGATCATCAGGCTTGCCTCGAACGTGAAGGCCAGGACCTCCCGCAAGGCATCGATATCTTCCTGTACCCGACGAACATGGTCGGTGACATCCCGAAACAGCGGCTGCAGCGCCGCTTCCATACCGGGCAGATCGATATGCTCGTGACGCCGACAAACGTCGACCAGCGGCACCGCGGCATTGCGCAGCCTGAGCAGGTTGCGCCTGAGCAGGTAGAGCCGCTCTATGTCCGTTTTCTCCAGCCGCTGACGCAAGAGGCGATCCTCGAGCCGCTCGACCTCCTCGTGAATGGCCTCGATCACCGGCATGTAGTTGTCGACGATGAAATCGAGGATCGAGTAGAGAATGTAGTTCTCACCATGGGCAAGGGCGGCCGGCGACGCCTCGCAACGCTGCCGCACGGCCATGTAGGAGGTCGACGGCCCGTGGCGAACCGAGACGACATAGCCGCGGCCGACAAAGAGGTGCGTTTCGCCGAAGGCGATTTCGTCTCCGACCATGTGGGCAGTGCGGGCGACCACGAAAACCGAATCGCCATAAATCTCCAGCTTCGGGCGCTGGTGCGCCTTGCAGGCGTCCTCGATCGCAAGGTCATGCAGATCGAACGCGTGCTGCACCTGCCGCAACAGGGCAGCGTCCGGTTCATGAAGACCGATCCAGATGACGGCGCCCGGCCGGTCTCGCCATTTGCTGGCATCCTCGACGTGAATGTCCTGGATGCGCACGCCGTTTTCGTAAACGGCCGCGGCGATCACCCCCTGCCGCTCTTCGGCATGCGGCGCCTGTCCAAAGCGCGAATTGGCCGAGCGTTCGTTCGTCAGGTCCAGCGCCATAGAAGTCCTCCCATACGCGCATGAATTCATGGACCGGCATGCCATTGGACCGCCAAGCATACGCGTATTTACTGATATTCGCACGCAGCAGGTTTCAAACTCGAAAACCACTTCATCAAACTGTGCGATTGACGGTATAGACGCATGCGGGCGACACTTTTCGCATCGCACAACGATTCTCCCTTTTTGACGGAATTGCCATGAACCAGTTCGATCTCATCGTCGTCGGAAGCGGACCCGCCGGCCGCCGCGGCGCCATCCAGGCCGCCAAGCTCGGCAAGAAGGTTCTCGTCATCGAACAGGGCAAACGCGTCGGCGGCGTTTCCGTGCATACGGGCACAATTCCTTCGAAGACATTGCGCGAGACGGCGCTCAACCTCTCAGGCTGGCGCGAACGCGGATTTTACGGTCGCTCCTACCGCGTCAAGGAAGAGATCAGCGCCGACGACCTGCGCCAGCGGCTGATCATCACACTCAACCACGAAGTCGAAGTCCTCGAACATCAGTTTTCCCGCAACCGCGTGCAGCAGATGCGCGGCAAGGCGAGCTTCGTCGATCCGACCACGCTCGAAGTCGTCAAGGACGACGGCGAGACGTTGCTCGTTTCAGGCACCAGCATCATGCTGGCCGTCGGCACCAAGCCCTTCCGCCCTGATTACATGCCCTTCGACGGCAAGACCGTTCTCGACAGCGACGAGTTACTCGATATCTCTGAACTGCCACGCTCGCTCGTGGTCATCGGTGCCGGCGTCGTCGGCATCGAGTATGCGACGATCTTCAGCGCACTCGACACGCAGGTAACGGTCATCGACCCCAAGACCACGATGCTCGACTTCATCGACAAGGAGATCGTCGAGGATTTCATCTACCAGTTGCGTGACCGCAACATGAAGCTGCATCTCGGCCAGAAGGCCGACAAGGTCGAACGACTCGACAACGGTAAGGTGTTGCTGACACTCGACAATGGCCGCCGGATCACGACGGACATGGTGCTGTTTGCCGCGGGGCGCATGGGGGCGACCGACACGCTCAACCTCTCGGCCGCCGGGCTCGAAGCCGACAGCCGCGGTCGCCTCAAGGTCAATCCCGAAACCTTCCAGACCTCGGTGCCGAACATCTATGCCGCCGGCGACGTGGTCGGGTTCCCGAGCCTCGCCTCGACATCGATGGAACAGGGCCGCATCGCGGCACGTGTCGCCGTCGGCGCGATCGCCATGGAGCCGCAGAAGTACTTCCCCTACGGCATTTACGCGGTTCCCGAAATCTCCACCTGCGGACTGTCGGAGGAAGAGGTCAAGGAACGCGGCATTCCCTATGAATGCGGCATGGCGCGGTTCCGCGAGACCTCGCGTGGCCACATCATGGGCCTCGATTCGGGGTTGTTGAAGATGATCTTCTCCTTGAAGACGCGCCGCCTGCTCGGCGTGCACATCATCGGCGAAGGCGCGACGGAGCTGGTTCACATCGGCCAGGCGGTCCTCAACCTGAAGGGAACGGTCGAGTACTTCGTCGAGAACACCTTCAATTACCCGACGCTTGCCGAGGCCTACAAGATCGCCGGCCTCGACGCCTGGAACCGCATGGGCGAGATCAAGCCGGCTGCATGAATTTCGACGAGGCTCCCCTTCCGATCTCGAACAAGGCACCGCGAATCAGCTAGCTTTGCGGTCCTGATTTCCTCAGGGCCGCACGCTTGACCACGTCATCAGGCCATGGCGCTGCATCTTGTTTTCACGCACTGCCGGAGGGCGCAGCGCATCTTCCGGCGGCCTGTCCCGGCGAGCTTTGATCATGGCCCTTCGTATCCTTTCCCTTAATGTCTGGGGCGGCAAGCTGCATGCGCCGCTGATCCCGTATCTTGTGGAAGCAAACGCAGACGTTCTGTGCCTGCAGGAAGTCGTGCGATCACCGGAGACGACGTCCGACTGGCTGCTTTACCGCGACCGCGACGTCGAACTCCCGCAGCGTGCCAACCTTTTCGACGAAATTCGGGCCGCCCTTCCTGATCACGACGGCTCCTTCTTTCCGACGTCGAGAGGCGAGCTTCACGATGGCGACGGCATGGTTCATGCCGAATTCGGACTGGCGACGTTCGTGCGCAAATCCTTACCGGTCATCGGCCAGGCACTCGGCTTCGTCCACGGAGCGTTTTCACCTGATGGCTGGGGCGACCATCCGCGACCGCGGAACGCCCATTGCCTCCGTCTTGTCGACTATGAAAGCGGATGTTCCATCACAATCGCACAAATGCACGGCCTGCGGACGGAGAATGGCAAGGGCGACACGCCAGAACGCCAGGCGCAGGCGGACACCCTGGTCCGACTGATCGGCGGCATCTGGCCCGGCAATGAAAAGCTGGTAGTCTGCGGCGATCTCAATCTTCTGCCCGATAGTGCCACCTTCGACGTTCTCGGCGCGCTCGGCCTTGCCGATCTCGTCACCGGTCGCGGCCACACAGATACGCGCACGTCGTATTACGGGAAGCCGGGGCGCTTCGCCGACTACATGCTGGCGACGCCAGATGTCGAGGTCGTTGGTTTCGACGTGGTCGAACAGCCTGAGGTCTCGGATCACCGGGCCCTGCTGCTGGATCTCCGTTAGCAAACCGCGTCGCCACCGCCCGCGCGCAGCTATCTGCAGAATGGAAAAGGCCCTGCCGCAAAACGGCAGGGCCTCTGAATGTCAGGCAATCGAAGAAACGATTACTCGGCGCTGTCGTCAGCGGCCTTCTTCTTGGCCGGAGCCTTCTTCTTCGGAGCTGCGGCTTCTTCGCCTTCAGCAGCCTCAGCCTTGGCAGCGGCCTTCTTCTTGGCCGGAGCCTTCTTGGCAGCGGTGCCTTCGGCTTCTTCGTCGTCAGCCGTCAGCTCTTCCTTGGAAACCGTCTTGTCGGTTACCGAGATCTCGGAAAGCAGGTGATCGACGACCTTTTCTTCGAACAGCGGAGCGCGCAGCGAAGCGGCAGCACCAGGGGTGTTCTTGAAGTAGTCGAGGATCTGCTTTTCCTGGCCCGGGAACTGGCGCAGCTGCTCGAACAGCGAACGCTGCAGTTCGTCGTCGCTGACCTGGACGCCGGCCTTTTCGCCGATTTCCGAGAGAACGAGACCGAGGCGAACGCGACGCTCGGCGAGCTTGCGGTACTCGGCGCGGGCTTCTTCTTCGGTGGTTTCTTCGTCAGCGAAGGTCTTGCCGGCCTGCTGCAGGTCGGTGTTGATCTGGCGCCAGATGTTTTCGAATTCGGCTTCGACGAGGCGCTCCGGCGTGTCGAACTGGTAGAGTTCGTCCAGCTGGTCGAGGATCTGACGCTTCACCTTCTGGCGGGTCAGGTTGCCGTACTGGCTCTCGATCTGGCCGCGAACGATTTCCTTCAGCTTGTCAGCCGATTCGAGACCGAGCTTGGTGGCCAGTTCGTCGTTGATTTCGATGTCCTGGGCGGAAGCGACATCCTTGACGGTGATGTCGAAGGTGGCTTCCTTGCCGGCGAGGTTCGCTGCCGGGTAATCGGCCGGGAACGTCACGGTGATGGTCTTTTCGTCGCCAGCCTTGACGCCGACGAGCTGCTCTTCGAAGCCCGGGATGAAGCGGTTGGAGCCGAGAACCAGCTCTGCGTCTTCGTCCTTGCCGCCGTCGAAGGCTTCGCCGTCAACCTTGCCGAGGTAGTCGATGGTGACGCGGTCGCCGTTGGCAGCCTTGCCCTTCTTCGATTCGTAGGAGCGAGCGCTTTCAGCGATCTTCAGGATCTGCTCGCTGACTTCGTCTTCGGCGATCTCGACGACTTCGCGCGTCACCTTGATGCCGCTGACGTCCTTGAGTTCGATCGCCGGGATGATTTCGTAAGCGACGGTGAACTCGAGGTCAGCCTCGGCGTTCAGGATCTTGTCGGCTTCGGACTCGTCCTCGGTCATCGCGATTTCCGGCTGGGTCGCCGACTTCTCGCCACGGCCCGAAAGGATCTCGGTCGGCTTTTCACGAACGATCTCGTTGACGAGATCTGCCATGATCGACTTGCCGTAGACCTTCTTGAGATGCGCGAACGGCACCTTGCCCGGACGGAAGCCGTTGATCTTTACACGGTCCTTCACTTCGGCCAGGCGCTCGTTCATCCGAGCTTCCATGTCCTTGGCCGGGATAACGACCTTGAGTTCGCGCTTCAGCCCTTGAGCGAGCGTTTCGATAACCTGCATGTTCAAACCTTCATTTCACGTTGACTGTGCTCTTCCCCTTTGAAAGGTCTGGCGAGCACGTGAGCCGATCCATTTGCCGGGAGTGGCTTTACGCAGTTCCGTAACCGTTTTGCAAGCAAAATGGCACTCCAGCCCCCTTCATCATTGCAGAATCCGGACTTTTTGGCGCGATCATTGTCCTGGTGCGGGTAGAGAGACTTGAACTCCCACGCCTTGCGGCACCAGAACCTAAATCTGGCGTGTCTACCAATTTCACCATACCCGCGTTCAGACAATCGCACCGACTGAGCGTATTCCCGCAAGACCAACCAACGGAAACACCGCGGATACAAAGGGCATGCTGAGGTTCAGGGCTTTCCCGAGCGCGGCGTCTCTATATCACTCGTTTTCGCGGGATCAAAGGGAAAATACAGTTACCCACGGCAGATCGATCCTAAGCGCTCAATAGAGTGGCTCTTCATAAACGGGCGCGCCCGCGACGGCGATCTGGCGGATCTGTGCGCGCCCGGCATCATTGATGCGAACGCTCACCGAAAGCGCCTCGGCGTTTCGGGCCTGCTCCAGCACCCGGCCCTCGCCTTCCGGCACGTAGAAGCGCTCGATGCCATAGGCGACGTCGACGGACGTCGGGCTTTCACTCGACTGGGGATAATAGGTGAAGGGTTGCGATTGCAGAATGACGGTGCCGTCCGCCGGCGCGAGCGGCTGGAAGGAAGCTTCAGAGGCCGCCCAGAAGCCGTCCGGTTGCGGCGCGAGGCGCACAAAGACCGTTGCCTCCTGCACGACTGTAGGCAAACCGCTTTTGAACAGCTCCGGCGGCAGCCTGGAAATGTCATAGCTCAGGATCACATAATCGCCACGCAGCAGATCTCGTGGATCGACCGGCACGGTCTTCAGCAATACCTCCTTGCCGCTGCGCAGGATCGAGGCCCGGCTTTCGACCATGTAGCCCAGTGCTGCGGTTTGAAGCACCGCTGCAATCAGTGCGGCAATCAACGGCGGCAGCCAACGGCGTTTTGGCGACAGGCCACTCATGGCGAAACCTCCTCGCTGCGCGTGCGCATCAATCGCCCCTCGATTCGGATGACCAGCCAGGCGATCGCAGCCACCAGAAGCCCCGAAATCAGGAAGAACCCTGAGGTTCCGAGCATAGAACCGAGCGTCTCGAAGGCGAGATAGAGAAGTTCGCCGGCAAAGGCGGCATAGCCGAGATAGCGCACGGCGCCGTTTTGGGCGCCGGCAAGCGTGATCCCGACAACGGCCACGATCAGCACGGCCGCGCCGGCTGCCACTTCGGTAAACAGGCCGACCGCCTCGAACTGCAGCACCGAGAAACCGATGAGCGCGAGGCTGAACGAATAGAATGCCGGCGCCGAACCGGCTTCAAGCGCGATGGGGCGAAGGGGCGAGCCGGGCATCGCCGCGGCGAGGAAAGCCAGGCTCCCCCCGCCTGCCAAAGCACCGGCAAATGCAAGCGACGAGTTTTCGATATAGAGAGAGATGAGCCACCCCATTACCAGGAGATAAGCGAGGTGGCGGGCGCGACCGGCATCCGTTACGCGCACCAGAGCAACGACGAGGACGGCGAGGGCCGGCACGATCCAGGTCCGCCACTCAACGATATCGCCAATGCCGCCCTCCGAAAGCAATGTCAGGAAATAGGCCCAGGCCAGCCCGCCACACAGCGCCGTGACGGCGCCCGACCGAAATGCGAGCGCGGTCACACATGCGCCGGCGATCCATAGCAGGATCGCGTCGGCTGCATCCCCGGAGAGATGATACATCTGGCCGACAAGCGCGATGCCGGCTCCGAACGACATCGCCGCCAGCACCAGGGCGGCCGCCGCAAGGCCGCCGTTGCCGCGCGCGGTGAACATGGCCCCGGCAAAATGAAAGCCCCATATCAAGGCTACGATGCCAACGAGGCGCGCAAGTCGGGGAAGCGCCTCCCAATTGGCAGCCACCAGCAACAGGATCGAGGCGGACAGCAGCAGGGCAGCCAGGACGAGAAGCACGCGCCCTGCCCGAAACGTGGATTCGCGACCGTCATACTCCGCAAGCATCTGCCGCGCGGACGCCTCCGGCAGCAGACCCATGCCAACCCAATGCTTGAAATCCCTTTCGAGACGACCGCGATACATGCTGCCCCACTTTCCTGCGACGACCGGCCAACGCAAGGCCCGGGTCGAGACGCCCACCTAATCATGCAAAGGCGGAAAAACACAACCGTTCGATCGGTTGCGTTCCCAGGTTCTCCTCCCGGCTCCGATGGCTTGCGCGATGCGCATATCTTCCATGCAGATATTGCACTGCACAAATCGATTTAAAGACCCTATATTCAAATCATCAGAGGCGAACGACGGCAGACAGCCAAGCGGACGCCAGCGGCGATGGTCAGCCGCCCCGGATCCCGGGAAAGACCCGGACGAAAGTTCGATGGAATTCGGAGCGGCGCACTCCTCCTCCCAGCGCCCCTCCGATACGATTGGCAACACTCCTCCTCCCAGTTGCCAATCACCTTCAATGACGCTCGCTGGACCTCCTCCCCCAGCGGGCGTTATTCGTTTCTGCCCTCCCGTTTCATGCATTTCGACCGATCGAAGCATCTGCACAAAGTTTGCGCATGTTCTTGACATCCGCGCGTCAAGCCATGCGCAAAACGCATACGTGCCATGAAGCATTTGATCTACACAAAATCAGCAGACTAAACTATCTTGAACTCATCGATCGGGGCGGCGCACTCCTCCTCCCAGCGCCCCTCGATTTGGATCGGCAGCACTCCTCCTCCCAGTTGCCGATCAGAACAAAACGACGCTCGCTGGATCTCCTCCCCCAGCGGGCGTTGTTTGATTCTGGCACTGAGCTTCTCCTCAAGGTTCGCAATCCTGCCGCACCCGCATCGACATCATGGCCGAACCGGCGTCGGCTCACGGCTGCCGAGAGGCTTGCACCTTCTGCATGGGTGCGATGCAGCATTGTCTCTGTAAGTTTTGCTCAAATCGATTATATTCCAGCCATCAGATGACGGCCAGCCAAGAGATAAGCGCTGGCACACGACCCTAGAAAGGATAGGATCATGAACCTCGCACGCTCTTTCAACAATTGGCGCAAGTATCGTCAGACCTGCAACGAACTCGGCCGCATGAGCGACCGGGAACTGAGCGACCTCGGCATCGGCCGCGGCGACATTCCCTACGTTGCACGTCAGGCCATCAAGTAATTCCAGGAGCGCTGCTTCGCGCAGCGCGCCGGACATTACCGACGCCCTCCGGGTCATGCCCGGGGGGCGTTTTTCGTTTCCGCTTACCCAGCGCCACCTCTTCGCAGTTGCGAAAGCCGCCAGCAATCACGCTTGACTGGCTGCAGCCATGAATGCCGCCACGAACATTGCGGAGCGAGCATCAAGGCTCTCGGAATAAGCGGCACAATTACAACACCTTAACGCGCCGGATCGAGTTTTAATCATTCTTTAAGTGATGGCGCATTTTCGAGCGGACGCAAATCTTGCCCAGCAATGCAGCGATGCACTGCACAAATGCATAGCAGCTGCATTTTCTTTGCACTCCACCTTCTAATTAGACAAGCGTATAAGAACCTCAACGACGCAGACAGATGGCTGTCGCGACAAACCGATCTTGAGGAAAAGACCATGAACCCGATTCGCATCGCAAAAAGCTGGATCAACTACCGCCGCACCGTCAGCGAGCTCGGCAACCTGTCGAACCACGCTCTCAACGATATCGGCATCACCCGCTACGATATCCGCAACATTGCATCGCGCTCCTTCCGTTAATCGGATCGCGAGACCAGACTTCCAAGACGGCGCCTTTCAGGCGCCGTTTTCGTTTGCTGCGATAGCAACGACAGTTGGAACGACGGGGCGAGCATGGTAGGAAGCCGGCCATGAGCAAAGACACCTCTTCCCATTCTCCCATCCATGTCATCGGCGGCGGACTTGCCGGGTCCGAAGCTGCCTGGCAGATCGCCGAGGCTGGCGTTCCCGTCATTCTGCACGAGATGCGCGGCGTCCGCGGCACCGATGCACACAAGACCGACGGCCTTGCCGAACTCGTCTGTTCCAACTCGTTCCGCTCCGACGACGCGACCAGCAACGCCGTCGGCGTGCTCCATGCCGAAATGCGCCTTGCCGGCTCGCTGATCATGAAGGCGGCCGATGCCAACCAGGTTCCGGCCGGCAGCGCGCTTGCCGTCGATCGCGACGGTTTCTCCGACGCCGTTACCGCGGCAATTGCCGCCCACCCGCTGATTTCGGTCGTTCGGGAGGAAGTTCGAGGCCTGCCGCCCAGGGAGTGGGACCTGGCGGTGATTGCCACCGGCCCGCTGACCGCCCCTGACCTTGCCGAATCGATCCGCGCGGAAACCGGCGCCGATGCATTGGCCTTCTTCGACGCCATCGCGCCGATCGTCTACACCGAGACGATCGACATGGACATTTGCTGGTACCAGTCGCGTTACGACAAGGTTGGCCCCGGCGGCACCGGCAAGGACTATATCAACTGCCCGATGAACGAGGAGCAGTACCACGCTTTCATCGACGCGCTGGTGGCCGGCGACAAGACCGGCTTCAAGGAATGGGAAGGTACACCCTATTTCGATGGCTGCCTGCCGATCGAAGTGATGGCGGAGCGTGGCCGCGAGACCCTGCGCTATGGGCCGATGAAGCCCATGGGGCTGACGAACGCCCACAATCCGACGGTCAAGGCCTATGCCGTCGTCCAGCTGCGCCAGGATAACGCGCTTGGCACGCTTTACAACATGGTCGGATTCCAGACCAAGCTGAAGTATGGCGCGCAGGCGGAAGTGTTCCGGATGATACCGGGCCTGGAGAACGCCGAGTTCGCACGTCTCGGCGGCCTACACCGCAACACCTATATCAACTCGCCCACGCTGCTCGATGGAACGCTGACGTTGAAATCGCGGCCAGGCCTGCGCTTTGCCGGCCAGATTACCGGCTGCGAGGGCTATGTGGAGAGCGCCAGCATCGGCTTGCTGGCCGGTCGCTTCGCCGCCGCCGAACGCAAGGGGCAAGCCTTGACCGCGCCTCCGGCAACGACTGCGTTCGGCGCGCTGCTCAACCATATCACCGGCGGCCACATCGTTTCCGACGACGAGCCGGGCAAGCGCTCATTCCAGCCGATGAACGTCAATTTCGGGCTGTTCCCGCCGCTCGATCCGGGCGCCATCACCAAGCCTGAAGGCGTCAAGCGTTTCCGAGGCAAGGAAAAGGCAGCGGCAAAGAAGCAGTTGACGGCGGCGCGCGCGCTCAACGACTGCGCCGCCTGGCTGAACGGCTGACGCTCGCCCAGGAGAGCCGCAACGCGGCTTTCCGTCAGGACAGCGCGGAGACAAGGAGATGACGCATCTCTGCGCCTTCGCCGGAGCCAGAAGCGCCCAGGCGGAGAGCCAAGGTTTAGACCTGCAATACCGATCACCTCCGGTTTGCAGGTCTCTCATTTCGATAGCCCACCATCAGCGCCGGCATTGCTGCGGCACTTGCTGCCGGGCAGCCTCCGCTATTCGCTTGCTTGTGCCGGTGATGGCAGGTCGGCCCCATCGGTATTGAATTCCGATTTCGGGCTGAAGCTTCCCAGCAGCCACAGCGAAACCTCGGCAGCCTCGCCCGCATTCTGAAACTCGAATGCATTGTCGAGATACGCGAAGTCCGGGAAATGCACGATCAGCCCACGTCCGCTTTCAGAGCTGTTGACGCGCACCTTGCCAGGTTGAATGACGTGGCAAACATGATGTGTGCCGTGTGACTGAATGAAACCGGCCTTGCCGTCGTGCAGCCTCAGGAAAATCGCCTTGCGGTCTGCCGTCGAATGCAGCGCACGAATCGCCTCATCGGGAAAGGCGCGCCCGAAGTCGACCATGGCCGAACCGGCATCGGGATTGTCCCAGTCGCGCTCGTTGCGCGCATTCATCCACATGTAGAACGCGCCAGCGAGAATGGCGATGATGATGAAAAGCAGCCAGAGCATCGGACGGGCACCCCTTCAATGGGCAGGAAGCGATAGGCTCACGTCTATAAGGTGCGAGCCTTGCGCCAATTTGACCAAACGCGCGACACCGCCTCGACGGAATGTGCGCCCTGTCTAGAACCGCTTGCGCCTGTTCGCCCGCCACATCCACCATTGCCGCCGCCATTGCGCTGGCCTTATCGGCTTGCGCAACAGGTCTGCACCGACGGCGTCAGCGCGATCGAAGACGGGCTCGACCAGTGCCAGCGGAATGAACGCCGCAAAGTTATCGGCCGAAATCGTCGAGATTCGGGCGCGCGCCTTTGCCAGGTGGTCGCGGCCGTAGCCGGTGAAGGCCCGTATCGCCCGCCCGATCGCTTCCAGATCCTGTCCGGCGAGAAGCGTCTCGCGGTCAAGCCCGGTTGCCCTGAGCAGCTCGGCCGGTAGATACACCTGCCCGCGTCGGCAGTGTTGCGGCAACAGCAACAACAGGCCGGCGACCGTCTGGGCGACGCCAGCGTGACCGGCGGCTTCCGCGGACGTTGCCGCGTTTTTCGGATCGAGCACGAGCGAGGAAAGCTGAATGAGCGCCGATGCCGTTTCCCCGGCGTAACCTTCGAACGCCGCCCTGTCTTCCATCGGGTCATCGTAGAGATCGAAGATTCTGGCGTCGATCATGTTCTGGAACACGGAGACCGGCAGGCGGTGCTTGCGAATGCACTCGAGCAAAGCGCGTGCGAGCGGGTGTCCCTCGCCGGTCGCCTCCTCGTTCTCCAACAGTTCCCGCCACCACTGCATGCGGATCTCGCCGGGAATCGGCTCATGCACCAGTTCGCGAATGCGGGCGAGTTCGGCGTTGAAGGCATAGAGCGCTGCGAGCGACGGCTGGCTTTCGACCGGCGCGAGCAGGCAGGCGAGGTAACGGTCACGATCCGTATCCCTGAGGTCGGTCAGGATCTGGCTATCGGTGTCTTGCACGGACGTTTTCCCTGGCCGCGATCAGACGGCAATCAGCGCGACGGCAACCGCGCGCGCTTCGGCCAGCATCACGTTGTAGGTTCTGACGGCAGCGCCGGTGCTCATCGGGTCGGACGAGATGTTGACGGCCCGCAAAGCGGTCTTCAGATCTGCCGGCAGCGGGCGAATGTCGCGGCCGGTGCCGACCAGCAGCACTTCGATATCCCGCGCCTCATCCAGAACACGCTGGAATTTTTCCGGCAACAGCGGATCCCCTTCCGCCACGTCCCATGCATAGACGCCCGAAGGCAGCATCAGGACGGAACCGCGGTGCGACATGTCGGCAAAACGGAAGCCGCCATTGCCATAGGCATCAATCGGGGCGCGTCCCGGAAAGTGCGCTTCGCGGATTTCGATACCCCTTGGCATTTCAGACAGAACCCTTTGCCGTTTGCGCCGTCCCGGCGCCCGGGCCGGAGATGTGCTCGCCGCCCTGGAAATGGTCCGTCCGCTTGCGGAAGAGGATGAGGATCGGACCTGCGATGTAGATGGAAGAGATCGTGCCGACGACGACGCCAAACAAGAGCGTCACGCTGAAAGAGCGAATAAGACCACTACCGAAGAAGTAGAGCGCCGAAAGCGCCAGCACCGTCGTCAGCGCCGTCAGGATGGTGCGTGACAGCGTCTGATTGATCGAAGCGTCGATCAGAACCGAAAGCGGCATCTTCTTGTAACGGCTGAGGTTCTCGCGGATGCGATCATAGATGACGACAGTGTCGTTGAGGGAGTAACCGATGATGGTCAGGAAGGCGGCGATGCTGCCGAGGTTGAACTCTATGCCGGTGATGACGAGGAAGCCGATCGTCAGCAGCACGTCATGCAGGGTCGCGATGATGGCCCCAACGGCAAAGCGCCACTCGAAGCGAAGCCAGACGTAGAGCAGGATCGCGGCAAAGGAGACGGCAAGGCCGATGGTGCCCGCGCGCGTCAGTTCGCCCGAGACAACCGGGCCGACGACCTCGACGCGCTTGAAATCATATTCATCGCTCAGTTCGGCCCTGATGACACCGACCGCAGTTTGCTCGGCGTTGTCGCCGGCCTCCTGCGAGGGGACGCGCACCAGAACGCCTCTGCCGGACCCCAGATGCTGCACCTGCACCTCGCCAAGGTTCAGCTCGTCGAGGCGCACGCGCAGATCGGCGATATCGACGTTGCCTGCCCTGCTCTCGAGCTCGATGATCGACCCGCCCTTGAAATCGACCCCGAGATTGAGGCCGAGGCTGGAGAGCAGGACGACGGAGGCGATCGATAGCGCCGCCATCACGATGAAGATCGGGTTGCGGATCGCCATGAAGCGGATGTCGAGATCGCTGAAGCGACCGGTTCGAATGCCCTTCGGCAGATGCTGCGCCTTCCAGCCGCGAAGCCAGGCCTTGGCGATCCTCCGCGTCACCGTATAGGCGGTAAACAGCGTCGTGACGCTGCCGATCGCGAGCGTGACGGCAAAGCCGCGCACGGAGCCGGAGCCGAGATAAAAGAGAATCGCACCTGCAATCAGCATCGTCAGATTGGCATCGAAGAGGCTGGTGAAGGCACGCGCAAACCCCTTGTTGACCGACTGGACCAGCGGTTGCCCCGTGCGCGCTTCCTCGCGGATGCGCTCGTAGATCAACACGTTGGAATCGACAGCAACGCCGATCGTCAGGATGATCGCGGCAATGCCCGGCAGTGTCAGCGTGGCACCGGTGAGCGACAGCGCGGCGATGATCAGAATGAGGTTCACGGCGAGCGCCGCAACGGCGAAGATGCCGAAGACGCCGTAGAAGAAGATCATGGATGCAGCGACGGCGACGGCGGCAATGAAGCCGGCCTTCAGGCCATCACCGATCGCATCGTCGCCGACGCCAGGCCCGACGGTCCGCTCCTCGACCACGGTCAAAGTCGCCGGCAAAGGTCCGGTTCTGACGAGAGCGGCAAGATCGCCAGCTCCTTCCTCCGGCAGATCGGCGGCAATGATCGCGGTATCACCCTTGATGGTGTCGCTCAGCGCCGCCGTTGCAACGACCTGATCGTCCAGAACGATCGCCACCTTCTGGCCAGCACCTTTCGCCTGCAGTGCAGCCATACGCCCGGTCGCCGCCGGAGACAGTTTGATGGCAACCGAGGCCGCGCCGCCTTCTGCGTCCATCTGCGGCTGAGCCCCGATGAAATCTTCGCCCGACAGGAGCGGCGTCTTTTCGACCAGATAGGGGATCGGCGGATCGTCGAAGGAGTAGAGCACTTCGTTGCCGGCCGGGGGCTGCGCATCGATGGCCTGCTGCACGGGTACGGCATCGTTCTGCAAATGGAATGAAACACGGGCGCGCTGGCTGAGCAGATCCTTCAGCCGCTGCGGATCAGCGAGACCGGGCACTTGAACGATCAACCGATCGTCGCCACGACGCTGGATCAACGGATCCGCCACTCCGACTTCCGCGATCCTGCGCTGAACGACACCGGCCGCCTGGCCCAAAGCCTGAGACAGGCGGTAGTCGATGCCTTCATCGCTCAGGCGAAGCCGGATCAGATCATCCTCTTCAGCACTGTCGAAGGCCAGTTCCGAAACTTCGTCGTTGACCAGTCCACCGGTTTCGACCGGCACCAGCAAGGGCGCGAGTGCTGCGCGCGCGGCGGGCAATTTCGCACGGTCGCGAACCCTGAGCGAAATCCGCTGGCCTTCGCCCGACAGGCCGATATAAGCGATGTCGGCATCGCGCAGGGCTTTGCCGACATCGTTTGTCACGGTTTCAAGCCGTTCGGCGACGATATCGTCGCGCGCAGCCTGCAACATGAAGTGCGAACCACCCTGCAGGTCGAGACCCAGAGTGACCTGACGGTGCGGAAGCCAGGACGGCATCGCGCCGGCCTGTTCCTTCGTCAGGAAATTCGGCATCGCAAACGCGACACCCAAAAGGACTGCCAGCCAAACAAGAGCGCTCTTCAACGGCTTCAGATTGGACATGCCTCAAACGCTCCGTTTCCCGGACGCTTCCGGTTGTGGCTGGACTTCGGTTATTCCTTTACGGGTTCGCCCTTGACGCGAACTTCCGAAACGCCGGCGCGCGCGACGCGGATCTTGACGCCTTCAGCAATTTCCACTTCCAGCTCGCTGTCGTCGATGACCTTCGTCACCTTGCCGAGGATGCCGCCACCGATCACGACCTGGTCGCTGCGACGGATGTTCTTCAGCAGCTCTTCGCGGCGCTTCATCTGCGCGCGCTGCGGGCGAATGATCAGGAAATACATGACTACAAAGATCAGCAGGAAAGGCAGAATGGACATCAGGATGTCGGCGCCGCCGGTCGACGGCGCGCCAGCTGTCTGCGCAAAAGCTTCGGTAATGAACATCGATCACTCCTTGAGTTCAAAATATGCGACGGTTTCTCCGCGCCAAATCGGCCGGAATATAAGGGCGCGCAGCCGCATTGCAAAGCGATGGCACCCGTATCCGATGCAGTGCCTCTGACACAATTTCCGCAAGAGGAGAACCCCCTCTCCCGCCCGCTGCGGCCTTTTCCAGCGCAAACCTGCGTGCTACCCGGTTTAAGCAAAGCCAAGTGACTGATTCAGCAAGCGGAGATGGACCGATGAGTGAAACCAGGATCGACGTTCTCATCAAGGAAATGCAGAAGCTTTCCGCAGCGCTCGAGCGCATCGCCGGCCCTGCTGCCGCTGCCAACGACTGGGATGCCGCCGAGTGTTTTGTCTGGGCGCCGGCCAGCCATCATCTGCAACCGGTCAAGCGACCGAACCGCATCGAATTGTCCCTCATCACCGGCGTCGATCACGTGCGCGACATCCTTGTCGACAACACGCTGCGTTTCGCGGAAGGTTACCCGGCAAACAATGTGCTGCTGTGGGGCGCGCGCGGCATGGGAAAATCCTCGCTGGTGAAGTCCGTCCATGCCCAGGTCGCCCGCGATACGGGCGTAGCAATCAAGCTCGTGGAAGTTCACCGCGAGGATATTGCCACCCTGCCGGCCTTGATGGAGATCCTGAAATCGGCGCCAACGCCGGTGATCGTCTTCTGCGACGATCTTTCCTTTGACCATGACGATACGTCGTACAAGTCATTGAAGGCTGTGCTCGATGGCGGCGTCGAGGGACGGCCGAGCAATGTCCTGCTCTATGCAACATCGAACCGGCGCCACCTTCTGCCGCGCCATATGATGGAAAACGAACAGTCGACCGCCATCAACCCGTCGGAAGCGGTGGAAGAGAAGGTGTCGCTGTCGGATCGCTTCGGCCTGTGGCTCGGATTCCACAAGTGCAGCCAGGACGATTATCTGGCGATGATCGACGGTTATGCCGGTCACTATGGGCTGAAAGTCGACAAGGAGACGCTGCACGCCGATGCGCTGGAATGGTCGACGACGCGGGGCGCAAGGTCCGGCCGCGTCGCCTGGCAATTCATTCAGGATCTGGCCGGTCGCCTGCGCCACCGGCTGGAAGGCTGATATCGACCAGCGGTGATATCGGCCTATTCGAGGAAGGTTGCCGGGTTCACGGCGCTTGCGTTCTTGCGCACTTCGAAGTGAACCTGAGGCTGGCTGGCACGACCGGTCATGCCTGATGCTGCGAGCGTCTGGCCGCGCTGCACCTTCTGGCCGCGTTGCACCTTCAGCTCGGAAGCATTGCCGTAGACGGTCACCGTGCCGTCGTCGTGGCGGATGAGGACGGCGTTGCCAAGTTCCTTCAGGCTGCTACCGGAATAGATGACCACACCGTTTTCGGCTGCCTTGATCGGCGTACCCTCGGGAACGGAGATGTTGATGCCGTCGTTGCGATTGCCATCGACGTTGGCGCCGTAGCCGGCAACAACCGCACCGCGCACCGGCCAGCGATACTTGCTGATGCCCGTGGACTTCGGCGATTCCTCGTCGACATCCGCCGTCTTGCTGGCGACTTCCGACACACTCTGCTTGGCCACGGGGGGCTGGTATTCGGCAGGCTTGCTCTTGTCGAGCGAGGCGACCTGACCTTCGGCCTTCTTGCTCGGAACTGACGCGGTCTTGACCTGGTCGGTCGCACCAGCACCGGCACCCGGCAGCTTCAAAGTCTGTCCAACGCGGATCGATTCAGCCGTCAGGCCATTGGCCTGCTTGAGCGCATCGACCGAAACGCCGGTCGCCTTGGCAATGCGGTTAAGGCTATCGCCCGGCTTGACGGTATAGGAGCCGGCAGAGCCGCCCTCACCCGTCGCGGCAGTCTTGCCGGCAGCCACATCGGACTTGTTTTCGCTCTTGTCGCGCGACTGAGCCTGTCCAGGCAGGATCGCGACATCGCGCTGATCGGCAGGCAGCGGCGAAGGCTGGCGCTTGCCGCCATCAAGGTCGGTAATCGTGTTGGTCGCCGCGGCCCTTGCCGCGCTGCTTGCAACGCCGAAGGTCGGAATGACGAGACGCTGGCCCGGCTCCACCTGTCCTGCGGTCTTCAACCCATTGGCCTTCAGGATCTCCTTCTCAGGCACCCCGAAACGCTTCGACAGGACGGAAACGCTGTCACCCTGGCGAACCATGATCGACGGCGCGTTCTGGGTCGTCCAGCCGCTCTTGCTCGCGACTTCGCCGCTGGCTGCAGCAGCAGGCAAGGCCTGCCGGCTTGCGGCCGATGCCTGCTCGACCTGGCGCGCGGCCGGGAACGGTTGCGGGTCGGTCCGGCGGGCAGCGGCCGTCGTCGGATCGGCGAGCGTCGAGCGCTGAACGTTCATCGGCGTCGAGGCGGCACGTGCACTCGACATCGGCGTCGATGCCGTATTGACCGGATCATAGGCGCCGTTTGCCGAAGGATAGGGCTGACCGAGCGCCGAGTTGCGCGCGTCGGCTGGCGCGACGACAGCCATCTGGCCGTTGTCGACATCGCCGCGCGGCACCGGGGTCGTGTTTCGCTGGATGGAGTTGGTGGTCAGCGTGTCCGACCTTGAGAACAAGCCGTCGAAACGGCTGGCGTCGGAGCTGCAGCCTGTGGCAACACCTGCCAAAAGGACTGCTGCACATAGGCGGATCGTGGACTTTCCAACCTTGGGAGATACAAACTGACGCATGACGCTTACCCACTCCGAACGCTACTCGATGTGGGATGATTAAAGCGTATTAGAGTTACCGCACGGTTAAGGTCGGCACCATCAAAGGGTTAGTTTGACAGAATGCTAACCATAGGGCGGCGCGAAAGCGCGCCAACCGGCGCATCTGGCTCCTAAAACAGTTCGGAATAAAGGCGTTCAATTTCCGAGACGCCGCGCCGCTCGGTCGGCTCTTCCTCATAGCTGATGCTCGTCACGTCCCAGGCAAATATCTGACGTCCCAGCGGCGAGACAGGTGCTTCGGACTGTGCGGTCTTGTCCTCTTCAAGCAACACGCTGACCAGCGTCTGGAAGGTCGCCTCGCTGTCGAGACCGCTTGCGTGATCGTATTCGAGGGAGCGCAGCCCGGCGACGGCAGCCTCTCTTGTCCCGAAATAGCGCAGGCTGTTCTGGTCCTCCGACCGAAGGCCGTCATAATAGTCGATGAAGCCCTTATAGTATCCGCGGTGGTCGCCGGTCTCGAGGAACTTGCCGAAGGCCTGGTACTCCCTGAGCGCCAACTGAGGCGACAAGCGATTGTTCCACTCGTCCCGCGTCAAAGCAGGCTGCCCATCGGAGGATTTTCTGTTTTGGCCGAGATAGAGCAGCGCATCGGCGGAAAGCGAGATGCGCGGCGTCGGATCGAAAAAGGTCGCCTGCATCGCCTGGGCAGCACTTTCGTCCTTGCCGCCTGCGCCGGATTGTCCCGCCGCACGACCGGCAAGGTTGCCCAGCCCATCGCCCGATGTCGCGGTCACTACCCTGTTTGCGATCTGCATATGCCGTCTCCGTCAACAACACGAACAGACAACCTTTCCGAACCGCGTGGATATTCAGCGACTCGCAAGGCCAAGCCTTTCGTGCAGCCACAGGCCTATGGCGTGAAGCTTGCGCGAAACTGGAGAAATTAGGAACCCGTTAACCATTGGCAACTCGCGGAGGCATTCCGCGGAACGCTGTCGCACGGGTGCAACGGGACGACGCCCTCTTGAGGGCAAAGCCCTTGCGAGTGGCCCCGTCCGAGAAAACTCGGCCTAAAGGTAAGACGCCAGTTGCGGAACGATCGGAAGGTAAGGCGCGTCGAACAGATCTTCACGGTCGAAGCGGCTGCCCGTGCGGCTGACACGCACGACGCGACAATGGGTTTCGCTCATCATGATCGGAACGACCAGCGTGCCGCCTGAAACCAGATGATCTGAGAACATGCGCGGCAAGCTGTTGAAGGCGGCCGTTATCAGGATGCGGTCGAAGGTACCCTCGCCTGGCACACCGGCACTGCCGTCGGCATGGCGGACGATGACGTTGCGCACGCCGGATTTCTCCAGGTTCTTCTGCGCCGTCGAAACGAGCGTCTGATAGCGATCGATCGTCAGGACGCGTTCGGCGATGCGCCCCATCACCGCGGCGGTAAAGCCGCTGCCCGTGCCGACCTCCAGAATACGCTGACCGGACTTTAGATTGAGGCAATGCAGCAACCGCACGACAAAATCATAGCCCTCCATGAACGAGCCGCAATCGAGCGGGATCGTTCGCTGGGAATAGGCCTCTGCCTGGAATTGCGGCGGCGCGAAATGGCCGCGTTGCGTCTGCTCGACAGCGTTCAGAAGGCTCTGGTTGTTGATGCCTTCGGCACGAAGCCTAAGCACCATTGCCGCAAAGCCTTCCTGTTCCGAAACACGTCCGCTCAATCGACGGCCCCTTCGTTCAAGGCCCGCACGAGGCGGCCCTGTACGGCGTAATCGGTCAGGTCGAGCTTGAGCGGCGTCACCGAGATGCGGTTTTCGCGCAGCGCGTGGATATCGGTCCCGGCGCGGAAATCGCCGAAGCGTTCACCGAACCGCAGCCAGAAATAGGGAAACCCGCGACCATCGGAGCGTTCATCGATCGTCAGTCCGAAATCGAGCTTGCCTTGCGAAGTCACTTCGGTGCCGGCGACGGCGTCTGCCGAGCACTTCGGGAAATTGAGATTGAGCAGCGTCCCATCCGGCAGATCGACTGTCAGAAGATTTCGGATCAAAGCCGGAGCATGCCGTTCGACGACGTCCCAGGCAACCGCCTCGCCGACGACATGGCTGTAGGCCTGGCTCAACGCCATCGAACGGATGCCTTGCAGCGTTCCTTCCATTGCGCCGGCGACGGTGCCGGAATAGGTGACGTCGTCGGCCATGTTCGCGCCGATGTTGACGCCGGAGAGCACCAGGTCCGGCTTGCGGTCCAGGACCTTTCGCACCCCCATGATAACGCAATCGGTCGGCGTGCCGCGGAGCGCAAAGCGCTTTTCGGAAATCTGGCGCAGACGCAACGGTTCCGACAGCGTCAGCGAATGGGCAAGCCCGCTCTGATCAGCCTCTGGTGCCACCACCCAGACGTCATCGGAAATCGTTCTTGCAATCCGCTCGAGGACCGCGAGGCCTTCGGCATGGATGCCATCGTCGTTTGTCAGCAGGATCCGCATTGCGACTTCTTCCCCGTCAGGCTGCTTTTTCGATACGCGTCTGGCCGCCCATATAGGGCAGCAAGGCATCCGGCACCGAGATTGAACCGTCGGCGTTGAGGTAGTTCTCGATGACGGCAATCAGCGCCCGACCGACGGCGACGCCGGAACCGTTCAGCGAATGCACGAACTTGGTACCCTTGTCGTCCTTGTTGCGGTAACGCGCATTCATGCGTCGCGCCTGGAAATCGCCGCAGACCGAGCAGGACGAGATTTCGCGATAGGTATCCTGCCCCGGCAGCCAGACCTCGAGGTCGTAGGTCTTGCGGGCGCCGAAGCCCATATCGCCGGTGCACAGTGTCATCACGCGGTAGTGCAGCCCCAGACGCTTCAGCACTTCTTCGGCACAGGCCGTCATGCGCTCGTGCTCGGCGACGGATGTCTCCGCATCGGTGATCGAAACCAGTTCGACCTTGTTGAACTGGTGCTGGCGCAGCATGCCGCGCGTGTCGCGCCCCGAGGATCCGGCTTCCGAACGGAAGGACGGCGTAAGGGCGGTAAAGCGAAGCGGCAGTTTCTCTCCTTCGAGAATCTGCTCGCGCACGATGTTGGTCAGCGGCACTTCGGCCGTCGGGATCAGCCAGCGATCATCGGTGGTGCGGAACAGGTCTTCGGCAAATTTCGGAAGCTGTCCTGTGCCGTACATCGCGTCGTCGCGCACCAGGAGCGGTGGCTGGACTTCGATGTAGCCGTGCTCCTGCGTGTGCAGGTCGAGCATGAACTGGCCAAGCGCGCGCTCGAGCCGGGCGAGCTGCCCCTTCAGGATGGTAAAGCGCGATCCGGCGATGCGAGCAGCGCCTTCAAAATCCATCAGGCCCAGCGCCTCGCCGACTTCGAAATGCTCGCGCGGCTGATGGTTCCAGGTGGGCTTGGCGCCGATGATGCGTGTCACGACGTTGCCGGATTCGTCCGAACCGACGGGGACGTCGTCGAGCGGTACGTTCGGCAGGCGCGACAGGGCGTCGTTCATCTGTGCCTCGACCTGCCGGCTCTCGTCCTCAAGCGCCGGCATCGAGTTCTTAAGCTCGGCCACTTCGGCCTTCAGCTTTTCCGCAAGCTCGGTGTTCTTCTGCGCCATCGCGGCGCCGATATCCTTCGAGGCGGCATTGCGTCGCGACTGCATGTCCTGCAGCGACTGAAGGATCGTTCGGCGACGTTCGTCGATGGCGATCAGCGACGCGGACGATGGTTCCGCGCCCCGCTTGGCCAGGGCGGCGTCCAGCACATCGGCATTCTCACGGATCCATTTGATATCAAGCATTGTCGTTCCACGCGTTTGTCAGGTCACGGCGCGGAACCGTCGAATGCTCAGCCCTGTGCGGGGCCAACCTCTTCGGAAGTTTCTTCGTGCGACTGGGCGGCTTCGCGCTGTTGCGCATCCGCTGCCCGTCGTCTTTCGACGAGTCGCGCCATATGGATCGAAATTTCGTAGAGAAGGATGGCCGGCAGTGCAAGGCCGATCTGGGATACCGGGTCCGGCGGCGTCAGTACGGCGGCGACGACGAAGGCGATCACGATCGCATATTTGCGCTTTTCGGCAAGGCCCTGGGCGGTCACGAAGCCCACACGCGCCAGAAGCGTTGTGATCACCGGCAGCTGGAACACGAGGCCGAACGCAAAGACCAACGACATGATCAGGCTGAGATATTCAGAAACCTTCGGCAGAAGCTGGATCGCCACGTGGCCCTCGTCAGCGCCCTGCTCCATCGCCAGGAAGAACCACATGACCATCGGCGTGAAGAAGAAATAGACCAGCGCGCCGCCAAGCAGGAACAGAAGCGGCGAAGCGATCAGGAACGGCAGGAAGGCCGCGCGCTCGTTCTTGTAGAGGCCGGGAGCAACGAACTTGTAGATCTGCGACGCGATGACAGGAAAGGCGATCACCAGGGCGCCGAACATCGCCACCTTGATCTGGGTGAAGAAGAATTCCTGTGGCGCCGTATAGATCAGCTCGACACTGCGTTGGTCCATGCCCGCCCAGGCAACGGCCCATTTGAACGGCAGGACCAACAGGTTGAACAGACCCTTGGCAAAATAGAAGCAGACGAGAAAGGCGATGAAGAACGCGCCGACGGCCCACATCAGCCGCTTCCTGAGCTCGATCAGATGCTCGATCAGCGGCTGCGGCCGGTCCTCGATATCGCCGCTCATGCGTCACCTTTCTTGCGCGTTGTCGCGCGTGTCTTTTGGGGCTTTTCGTTCGGTGCTTCGACCGCGGCCTTGGCGGGCTTCTTGACGGCGGGCTTTTTCGCGGCCTTCGCGGGCACTGTTTCCACTGGCGCCACCTTCGAGGCCGATGCCTTCTTCGGTGCAGGTGCTGCGTCTGCCTTCGCCTTCACTGTGCGCTTCAGCTTTGCTACAGGCTCGGGCGTCCCGGCACGCTGCATCTGCCGGCCGGCCGAACCGATCGCGGCCGCAGCGACAGTGTCTGCCGGCTTTGCCTCCGTCGCGGCGGCCACAGGAGCACTCGCAGGGACCGCCGCCACAGCACTCGGCTCTGGCGAAGCCGCAACGGCGGGCTTATCCGGCGATGCGGCCTTCTGAAGGTCGGATTTGATTTCATCGCCGATCTGGCGCAGCGGGTTCATCGCCTCGCGGAGCGCATTTGCCGGGTTGAGGCTCTGCGCATCGCTGATGGTCTTGCGAACATCCTCGAGGTCTGCCTCACGCAACGCCTCGTCGAATTGCTGACGGAAGTCCGACGCCATGCCACGCAGCTTCGACGTCATGCGGCCAAAGGCCCGCAACATCGGCGGCAAGTCCTTCGGTCCGACGACGATGATGAGTACGATGGCAATGACGACTAGCTCGGTCCAGCCGATATCAAGCATGCGATATGTCCTGCAAACCCGTGATGCGGCCAGCCGGGACGAAATCCCAGCCTGGCCCTATCGGTGCTCGATCTCTAGCGAACTTCGTCAGACTTGTGATCGACAGTCTTGCCGTCCAGCGGCTTGTCGGCCGAAGCGACGTCGTCGTCGTTCATGCCCTTCTTGAAGCTCTTGATGCCCTTGGCAACGTCGCCCATCAATTCCGGAATCTTGCCGCGACCGAACAACAGCAGCACTACGACCAGAACGATCAGCCAGTGCCAGATACTAAAGGAACCCATGCGTATTCTCCCTCTGAGCCTTCCCCGATTTAGGCTCTATTCGCGTGTCAATTTTCAGGCGCTCCACCAGCAGCACCTGTTTTCGCCCCAGACCCTAAGGTGTTGGAACGTCTTTTTCAAACAGCAATATATCTCGCTCGTTAACGGAAAGCATGACATCACGCAATCCTTGCGGCAATTGGTCCGCCCGGATGCGCGCGCGCACGGTTGCGTCACAGCCCGGCACGGCAAGCTCCAGCAGTTCGACGACGCCGATGAAGCGGCGCGAGACGATTCGCGCCTGTATGTCGCCCTCGTCCTCGCCGACATGGAGGCCAGAAAGCCTGACCGCCACCGAAAGACGCTGCCCGTCGCGATACGCGCCGGCATCCACCCCGCCCAGCGGCGTATCTACTCGGCCATTGCTAACTCTTGCGTCGAACACGTTGATTTCCGAGAAGAAACCCGCTGCAAAAAGGTCCCGGGGCCGGCGATAGAGCTCGTCGGCGGTGCCCACCTGAACCAGGCGCCCATCCTTGAGAAGGGCGATACGGTCAGCCATGCGCATCGCCTCCTCGGCATCATGCGTGACGACGATCGCAGTCGCCCGCGTCTCGCGCAGGATCGCCAGCGTATCGGCCCGTATCGAATCCTTTAGCCTCGAGTCGAGGCCGGAGAAGGGTTCGTCCATCAACAGAACCGCAGGCCGCGGGGCAAGCGCGCGGGCGAGAGCCACGCGCTGCTGCTCGCCGCCCGAAAGGACATGGGGATAACGATCGGCGTAGTGCGACAGGCCGACCCGTTCCAACGCCGTATCGGCCTGGATCAACGCTTCCTTCTTGGGAAGAGCTGTCAGACCGAAGCGAACATTGTCGCGAATGGTCATGTGTGGAAACAGGGCAAAGTCCTGAAACATCAGTCCGACGCCGCGTTTTTCCGGCGGAAGGAAGACGGACGGTCCGGAAATCTCCTGGCCGTTGAGCAGGAGGCGACCGGCGCTCTGCATCTCGATGCCGGCGGCGATGCGCAGGAGCGTCGTCTTGCCGGAACCGGAAGGGCCAAGCAGGCAGAGGACTTCGCCGGCCTTCGCCGCCAGACTGACGCCCTTGATCGTTTCCTTGGAATGGTAGCTGTGGTGAATATCCTCGAAAGTCAGGCTCGCAGCGAACGATACACCCGCCGTCCGTCGCGTTGCCATGACGGGCCCGTCCTGCGGATCTGAAACCATGCTGCGTATTCCTTGACACCGGTGGCACCGCGGCGACCAAGCCGGGTGCAGGCTCGACGGAGAAAGCCGAGATCCCCAATCAGGTTTTTTAATCGGCCTCTTCGCCCTTCGGAGTCAAGAGCCCCAGCTCTTCCAGATCGAGTTGGGTGATCGGATCCTCGTTTTCCGCCAGATCGTCCTCGCCGACGGGAACCGGAATATGCAGGTTGGACGGAACGCGACCCGAGAGAAGCCCTGCCCCCTTCAACTCTTCGATACCGGGCAGATCGCGCAACTCCTCCAGGCCGAAGTGGTCGAGGAAATCGCGCGTCGTTCCGAACGTGACGGGGCGTCCCGGCGTGCGCCGGCGACCACGGAACCGAACCCAGCCCGCTTCCATCAGCACGTCAAGCGTGCCTTTCGATGTCTGAACGCCACGTATGTCCTCGATCTCGGCACGCGTGACCGGCTGGTGGTAGGCGATGATCGCCAGGACCTCGAGTGCGGCACGCGAGAGCTTGCGAACCTCCTGTTCGTCCGTTTGCACGACGAAGGACAGGTCAGCAGCAGTGCGGAAGGCCCAGTGATCGGCCACCTGTACCAGATTGACGCCGCGGCTGGCATAAAGTGCCTTCAATCTCGCCATGATGCGCGGCACGTCGGCGTTGCCCGGCAGGCGGCTAGCAATGTAGGTCTCCGAGACTGGCTGGGCGGAGGCGAAGACCAGCGCTTCGGCAATCCGCTCGGCTTCCTGCTCCATGCGCGGATCGTGCCGTGGGCCGTCGTTGTCGCCTGCCTCGTCTTCGACGCCCGGCAGATATTTTTGCGGCTCAGCCACGGGAGGCCTCCATATCGGCGAGTGTCGCCGCATCGATCGGGTTTGGGCCTCGTCTCAGGTAAATCGGCGCGAATGCTTCCTCCTGGCGAATCTCCAGCCGTCCCTCGCGCACCATTTCCAGCGAAGCGGCAAAGGAACTGGCGATGGCCGTCGCCCGCTCCTTCGGGCTCGTCATGTAGCGCAGAAGGAAATGATCAAGCGCTGTCCAGTCATCGAGCTGGCCGACGATGCGCGCCAGGATCAGGCGCGCATCGGACAGCGACCAGACATGGCGCTTCTCGATCGTCACCTGGGTGATCGCCTTCCGCTGGCGCAGGCTCGCATAGGCGGTCAGGAGATCGTACAGCGAAGCGTCGTAGTCCGACTTGCGCTCAGTGACGATGTGCTCCGGCGCGCCGCGCACGAAGACATCGCGCCCGAGACGGTTCCGGTTGATCAACCGGGTCGCCGCCTCGCGCATGGCCTCGAGCCGCTTCAGCCGGAATGCCAGCGCCGAAGCCATTTCCTCACCCGAAGGGCCGTCATCCTTTGCCTGCTGCGGAATGAGCAGGCGCGATTTCAGATAGGCAAGCCAGGCCGCCATCACCAGATAGTCGGCCGCCAGTTCGATGCGGATGCTGCGCGCACGCTCAACGAAAGCGATGTATTGCTCGGCCAGGGCCAATACCGAAATGCGGGCAAGGTCGACACGCTGGCTACGGGCAAGATGCAAAAGCAGATCGAGCGGCCCCTCAAAGCCGGCGATGTCGATGACGAGCGCTTCCTCGTGCAGGCCGCGCTCCGCGGTCTCGTCCTGCCACAGGGGATCCATCGGCGCTTTCGCCCCGGACCTACCCTGTTTGTCGCTGCCGTTGCTCACGAACGCTCAATTCCCTTGCCGCCGTCGGTACCCGTCTTCAAGCCGTCGCGAACAGCCCGTTGAATTCTGCCCGCAGTTCCTGCTCATTCCCGTCGTCGGGCGCGCGGAACGCCGCCTCGGCCGCCCTTGCCCTGCGCAGTGCCTCGCCGGCCAGAACCGGCACCACATCCGCGACAGCTTTCATCTCGTCCATTATGCCATGACAATGCAAGACGAGATCAAGCCCGGCATCGATGATGTTGCGCGCGCGCGTGGTCATGTCACCGGCCAGCGCATTCATCGACACATCGTCCGACATCAGCAATCCATCGAAGCCGATATGACCGCGGATGATCTCACGGACCACCTTGGCGGACGTCGTTGCCGGATTTTCCGGATCGATCGCGGTGAAAACCATGTGTGCCGACATCGCCATGACTTCATCCTTCATCGCGATGAAGGGAAGGAAGTCGCTCTGGGCAAGCACGTCGAACGTGTCGCTGACCACGGGCAGATTGTGGTGCGAATCAACGAAGGTGCGGCCATGGCCGGGCATATGCTTCATCACCGGCAGCATGCCGCCGCTCTTCAAGCCTTCCGCCATGGCGCGGCCGATCGCCGTCACACTCTGCGGATCGTGCCCATAGGCGCGATTGCCGATGACATCGTGACTGCCGGGAACCGGAACGTCCAGCACCGGCAGGCAATCGACCGTGATGCCGAAGCGCATCAGGTCGAACGCATGCAACCGTCCCATCAGCCAGGCCGCCCGCAGGCCGCCCTCGGCGTCCCGGCGGTAGATTTCGCCGATGGCGGCGCCATTCGGATACTGCTGAACGAGCGGGGGCCGGATACGCTGGACGCGCCCGCCCTCCTGGTCGATCAGCACGGGTGCGGCTGGATTGCCGATACTGTCGCGCAGGGCCGCGACCAGATCGGAAATCTGCTGTTCCTCGCCAATGTTGCGGCCGAAAAGGATGAAACCCCAGGGACGCTCGTCACCAAAGAAGCTGCGCTCTTCGCTCGAAAGAGAAAGACCCTTGCAGCCGGAGATAAATGCTTTTGATTCGCTCATCCCAAAAGCATAGTGCGCCGTCTGCCGACAGCGAAGCGAGAAAAATTCCCGGTGTGCTTCATGCACAGACGACTGGCGCCGAAACGGGAAAGGGCGCGGCATTTCTGCCGCGCCCTTTTTGTATGACTGTCGCCGCCTGACTACTTGGTCACGAGGCAGCTGCCGCCGGCACCCTTGTAGCGCGAGCAAAGGGCATTGGCCTCTTCGCGCGAGCCCGCCGGGATGCGGACGCGATAGTAGGTACCCTTGCCGGCGATCTCCGCCTTGCGGATATCGACGCCGCGACCACCGATGACGCTGCCGAACTTGTTCGACAGGCTGTTGTAGGACTTCTGCGCCTCAGCCTCGGACGGCAACGACGCCACCTGGATGAAGTAGGAACCTGCCGGCACCGAAGCAGTCGAAACCTGCTGAGTGTCCGCAGCGGCGCTCGCGGCAGCTTGCGCTTCCGCCGGACGCGCGGTGGCGGCTGCAGCAACGGTGGTCGGTTGTTCGGCCGCCGGACGGGTCTGCGGCAGCGGCGCTTGCTGGCCAGCCGAGTTGACGGTGGCATTGCTTGCAGCAGCAAGCGCAACCTGGTCTGCGCTCGCCGTCGCCTCGCCTGCGGCGCGCAGGTCGGAGCCGGCGCCGGTGGCCGTTGCCTGTCCCTCGATGCCCGACGAAGCCGCTTGACCAGCTGCCGTTGCCGGAACCGATTGCGCATTGCCGGCAACTTCAGTCGCAGGTGCGGCGACCGGCTCTTCGCGGGCGACAAGCGTGCCGTCCGGCTTGACGATCATCGTGCGAACTTTTCGCGGCGCCACTGCGGGGGCCTTGTCTTCTTCCGCCGGCGCGGTAGCGCCGTCATCCGGTAGAAGGCGAGCGACTTCATCGTCAGCGGCAGGCGACGCTGCACCCAGTTCGACCTCATCGCTGCTATCGTTCGGCAGGTTCTCCGGTGTCAGCGTGCGCTGCACGACGTCCATCGGTTCCTCGGTCGACGAGACCAGTGCCTCCTGACGGGGACCGGTGCCCTGAGCACCCGCGACCCGGTCATAGACCGCCTTGTCCTGGTTCGGCACGGTCTTGCCGCCCTTTTCTTCGGGCACGACCTTCACCGGCGACTTGTCGGCGAGAATGATCTTCGGCCCTTCGGCGGACGATGCGGCATCGCTGCCACCCATCCAGGCATAAACGCCCGCTCCACCGAGAATGATGACGCCGGCAACGCTGGCGGCCAGCAGCATCCCACGCTGCGAGCGACGGCCGGAGCCGTACTCGTTGTAGCCGTTGGCATCGGCCTGGCCCGACATGGGCTGGACGCGCTCAGCTTCCCGCGGCGCATTCTGGCGCTCGACCATCGAACGGCGGAAATCTTCTTCCATCGCCTTTTCGAACTCGTCGAAATCATCCATCGGCGCGGCGCCGTGCGACATGGCAGGCTTCGCGGCCGGCGCCGCAGCGCGTGCCGCTTCGCGGGACTCGCCCGGGCGAGCTTGCGTTTCCCGGGTGATCGGTGCCGGCGTGCCGAAGAGCTGAGCCATTTCCGCGTCGATATCAAGATCATAGTCGGCAGGATAGGCAGCCGGCTTTTCCGTTTCGATAACCGGCAGTTGCGGCACATCCATATCGGCGATCGGTGCTACCCCGGTATCGGCTTCGGCGATCATCGAGGGGTCGAAAGGCAATGCGCTTTCGACAGGCGGCTCATCGAATTCGATGGGCGCCGCTGCGACCTGTGGCGCATGATAGGGTTCTTCCCGCTGCATCGGGACCGGCGCCGGCTCGGCGACGGGCAAGGCCGGCTGCTGCACGGCAGCGGCCATATCTTCAGACGCATCGAAATCCGGAAGCTCCAGCTCCATCGCCACATCGGAGAGCTCCATTTCGAAGTTCTCGATGTCAAAGCTTGGCTCGTTCTCCGGTTCGATCGCTGCGCGAGCAGGCTCGGCTACGGGGACCACTGCCGGCGCTGCAACTGCAACGGCGGGTGCCGCGGCTGCAGGGAGCGACGAAACGATCGGCCCGGCGAAGGCGCGTTGCTGGCCGACGCCCGAGGCTGACGCCACAGGGGTTGCCCGGCTGAACGTCGGCGTGAACGGATAAGGGCTCTTCCTGACCGGAGCGACAGGTGCCGCAACGGGTTCGACCCGCGCATGAACGGCCGGATGGGCATGCACCGCTGCAGCGACCAGCCCGGTCGCAGCAGGCACCGGATACCGCTCGATATCGGCCAGAAGCTGATCGACGCCGTTGTCGGTCGCCGGCTCCATCGCAACAGGTGCGGCCGCTTCGATCACCGCCGGCTCATAGGCATAAGCATCATGCGACGCGTAGGCGTTGCTGGCTTCGGCAACCGGGGCCGCATGGAAAACGGGCTCAACCGGCAATGCTGCCTGTTGCGCGGCGCCTTCGCCTGCAAACTCTGGAACGTCGAACGCAATGTCGGCGACCGGGGCATGCCACTCTTCGTGTGCCACGCTTTGCGGTTCAGCCAGCGAAATCTCGGCGGTTGGCGACAGGTCGACATCACCGAGCGACAGCTCGAGTTCACGCTCGAGGTCGAACGACGGCTCGACCTCGTGAGACGCAAAATCCTGGGCAGCGACATCGGCGGCGGGACCGAAATCGGCTTCAAAAGAAGCGATCTCCGAAACCGCGGCGACTTCGGCGTGGTGGCGATCAACCTCGTCGGCAGCCGCCTCAGGCCATGCCTGCTCGATTGGCTCATATGCCGGTTCGATCGCCGGCAAGTCTTCTACCGGCGCCGATTCGGCTACGGCGAACTCGACCGGCGCAAACTCGGGCACGGGCTCGAGCTGCGTCGCTACTTCTTCTGCCGGCGCAACAGCCTGTTCAGCCGGACGGTTGTCTGGCTGAACATCGACCGCGCGCGGCGCGTCGTAGGTATCGAACTCGCGAAGAAGCTCTTCCTCGAGGTCGAAGGCCGGATCCTGACGGACGGCTTCCTGGTGGCGTTGCAATTCCTGCAACTGCTGGACAGCCGGCCGTGCATCGTAGCCGACGATCCGGGCGAGTTCGGCCAACGGATCATCGTCTGCCAATACATCGAATTCAGCCGGCCCGCTTCGTGCGAATTGTTTGTCTGCCATGCTCTCCACTCACAATTGCCTGCATTCACTTGCCAGTGCATTGTGGGAAAATGGTGACAATACTTATCGCATTTCTTCCGGTGCGGAGGTGCCTGTAATGGACAGGCCCGACTTCAGTACGGAAGCGACAGCATGCACCAGCCCGAGTCTGGCAGTACTTAATTCTCTATTTTTATCGTTAACAAAACGTAATTCCGGATTCTCTTTACCTTTGTTCCAGTGTCCATGGAAGGCAGCAGCCAGATCGTACAGGTAAAACGCGATGCGATGCGGCTCCTGCGCCAGCGCAGCTGCCTCGACGACACGCGGATATTCTGCAAGCTTGGCGACCAGTTGCAGCTCTGCCGGATCAACGATCGCGCCATTGATGGCACCGGCAAGATCGACCGTAGACAGATCAAGATCCGGGAACGCATCGGCAGCCTGGCGGAATACCGAGCTGCAACGCGCATGCGCGTATTGCACGTAGAAGACCGGGTTATCCTTGGACTGTTCTGTCACCTTGGCGAAATCGAAGTCCAACGGCTCCGAGCTCTTCCGATAAATCATCATGAAGCGGACCGAGTCGCTTCCGACTTCGTCGACGACCTCGCGCAGCGTCACGAAATCGCCCGAGCGCTTGGACATCTTCACCGGCTCACCGTCACGGTAGAGCTTGACGAGCTGGCAAAGCAGCACGGTGAGCTTCGATGCGCCTCCGGACACGGCCCGTGCCAGGGCTTCCAGGCGCTTGACGTAACCGCCATGATCGGCGCCGAGCACGTAGATCATCTCATGGAAGCCGCGGTCGAACTTGTCCTTGAAGTAAGCAACGTCGGCGGCAAAGTAGGTATAGCTTCCATCCGACTTGATCAAAGGCCGATCGATATCGTCGCCGACTTCCGTCGAACGGAAAAGCGTCTGCTCGCGATCTTCCCAATCCTCCGGCAACTGTCCCTTCGGCGGCGGCAACGTGCCCTTGTAGACATGCCCCTTGAACGTAAGGTCGTTGATGGCGGTTCGGATCTGGGCGGCGCCATTGGCGTGCAGGGTCCGCTCCGAGAAGAAGACGTCATGGGTAACGTTGAGCGCGGCAAGATCCTCGCGGATCATCACCATCATCGCGTCGATGGTGCGTTCCTTGACGAGCGGCATCCACTTGTCGTCGGGCATCAACCGCAGGCTCGTGCCGAACTCGTCGGCGAGCGCTTCGCCAACGGGTACGAGATAATCACCGGGATATAGGCCCGAAGGGATTTCGCCGATCTCCTCGCCGAGCGCCTGGCGGTAGCGAAGGAAGACCGACCGAGCCAGCACATCGATCTGCGAACCGGCGTCGTTGATGTAGTATTCCTTGGTCACATCGTAGCCGGCGAAGCTCAGCAAGTTCGCGAGCGCGTCACCGACGACGGCGCCGCGGCAATGGCCGACATGCATCGGGCCGGTCGGGTTGGCCGACACGTATTCGACATTGACCTTGCGACCAGCACCGGTCGTGCTGCGGCCGTAGTCCGTGCCGGCGCGAACCATCGCGGTCAGAAGCTTTTGCCAATAGGAAACCGAAAGCCGCACATTGATGAAGCCGGGTCCGGCCACGGAAACATCCGTGACTTCAGGGTCCTGCCTCAGCTTATCGACGATCAGATCGGCGAGCGCGCGCGGGTTCATGCCCAGCGGCTTGGCGAGCACCATCGCGGCATTGGTCGCGACATCGCCGTGGCTGGGATCGCGTGGCGGCTCGACATTGATACGGCTGAAGTCAAGCTCGGATCGCTTTTCTCGAACGCTATCAATCGTTTCGAGAATGTCCTTAATTCTTGCTTCGAAGTCCGTGAAGAGATTCATCTGTTCCGTCCGCTTTTCCCGACAAAATATGGTCGGTGCAAAACTCAAAAGGAGGCTCGGCTCGTTTGAACCAAAAGCCTCCGGGCGCGGCGTCCCTACCGCAAATCGGGCGTATGGTCAAACAAACGCCGGTGAACACTGACGGCAAAGGTATCCGTCATGCCTGCCAGATAATCGCCCACATGGCGCGCCCGGGCCGGCTCTGCCATCCCGGGGATCTGGTCGATCCAGTAGTGCTCGCGCATCAGCAACGGGTCGGCCATGAAGGCCCGGTAGAGATCACAGACGATCGACGCGGCACCTTCGCGCACCCGCATGACTTCCGGATGGCGATAGATCCGCGTCATCAGCAGTCGTTTGATCTGGCGGTCGGTCTCGCTCATCTCGTGCGAAAACGTCGCGATGACCTTGCCGGCGTGCCTGACATCCATCGCGCTTTCCGGCCTGATATCGGCGAGGCGCGCCTGTGCGACCGCGATCACATCCTCGACCATCGCCGTGATCTGGCGTCGCATGATCTCGTGGGTGAAGCGGCTTGCCTCAAGCCCCGGATAACGATCGCTGACCTCGCGCATCAGGCGGGCGAGGAACGGCACATCTTCCAGCATCTCGAAGGTCAGGAATCCCGACCTCAGGCCATCGTCGATATCGTGTGTGTTATAGGCAATGTCGTCGGCAATCGCGGCAACCTGCGCCTCCAGGCTCGCAAAGCTTGCGAGCTCGAGGTCGTGAATGGCGCAATAATCGAGGATGGGTTGCGGCACCGGACCGTGCGTACCCTGCCCGTCGGGCGTCAGAAGCGGTCCGTTGTGCTTGACCAGTCCCTCCAGGCTCTCCCACGTCAGGTTGAGCCCATCGAACTCGGCATAGCGCCGCTCGAGCTTGGTGACGATGCGCAGCGACTGTGCATTGTGGTCGAAGCCGCCATAGGGCTTGAGCATATCGTGCAGCGCGTCCTCGCCCGTATGCCCGAACGGCGTGTGGCCGAAATCGTGCACGAGCGCTACGCCTTCGGCAAGGTCCTCGTCGAGCTTCAGCGCTCTCGCCAGAGCACGGGCAATCTGCGCCACCTCGATCGTATGCGTCAGCCGGGTACGGTAATGATCGCCGTCGGCAGCGATGAAGACCTGGGTCTTGTGTTTCAGCCGGCGAAAAGCCGTCGTGTGCACGATCCGGTCGCGGTCGCGTTGAAAGTCGGATCGCGTCGGGCTTGTCGCTTCCGGGTAGAGCCTGCCGCGCGTCGCCCAGGGGTTCGACGCGAACAGCGCATGTTCACCGTAACCGAAGCCGAGCGCATTTTTGTCCAACGTCATCGCACACCTGCATGGGTCGTCCCATTGACGGGACATTCAAGCCTTCATACCTATAGTGAAAGCTACGGGAAAGCGGTCAGCAAGCATCGACCGATTCCTGAAGTCAAAGCAATGGTTTGGCGCTCATCGTTGAAAGACATGTCACCACCAGGCCGTTGCGGATCCGCAAAGAAGACGAATCTCTCCGGTTCTTGACCCCGGCAGGAGGCAAATATGACACAGGAAACAGTGACCCTTTCCGACGCGGCGGCCAGGCGGATCGCCACGATCCTGCGCTCTGACGGGCACAAGAATGCCATGCGCGTTTCCGTCGAGGGTGGCGGCTGTTCAGGCTTTTCCTATAAATTCGATCTGGTCGACGACGCCAATGACGACGACCTCGTGCTGGAGAAGGACAATGCCAAGGTCCTGATCGACAGCCTCTCGCTCGTCTATATGGGTGGCTCTGAGATCGACTTCATCGACAACCTGCTCGGCCAGTCCTTTCAGATAAAGAATCCGAACGCCGTCGCAAGCTGCGGATGCGGAACGAGTTTTTCGATGTGACCAGACGGCACGCTCGGCCCGCCGGGCGACCTAGAGGTAAGGTGAGCCGAGCCAGAGCAGGCGGTTCATTAGCCTTGCGGCCAGCGGTTGTGCATTCAAATCCTTCAGCGTCACCTCGCGCGCTTCGGCAACGATCGCCGCGATACGGTTGCTGACGCCGCGCGCGAAGACATCGTCAAGCACCTCGAGATCGAACTCGAAGTTGAGACGCAACGATCGCGGGTCGATGTTCGTCGATCCGACATATGCCCAACGTTCGTCGACGGCGAGCAGTTTCGAGTGGTTGAAGGCGCCCTTGGCGCGCCAGACCCGGCAATGCCCCTTCAGCACCTGATCGAACTGCGCCGTCATCGCACGATCGACCAGCAGCAGATTGTTGACCGCGGGCACGACGATATCAACCTCGACGCCTCGGCGCGCGGCCGTGACAAGCGCGCTGATCAACTCACGGTCCGGCAGAAAATACGGCGACATCAGCCGGATGTTCTTGCGCGCGACCGAGAATGCACCCATCAGCATCTTGTGGTTGGTTTCGTTGGTCTTGTCCGGACCCGAGGGCACCGCGCGGATCAGCATACCCGCAGCTTTGGATGGCCGTGCAATCGGCTCGATCGCCCACGTCTTATCCGACAGGCGTTCACCCGTCGAAAACTGCCAGTCTTCGGCCGAAACCTGGAACACATCGGCAACGACCGGGCCGACAATACGGAAATGCGTGTCGGAGGACGCCTCGGCGCCGGCGATTTCGGTGGTGAACCCGGCGCGGATGTTCATGCCGCCGGCAAAGGCGACGCTGCCGTCGACCACCAGGATCTTGCGGTGCGTGCGCAGGTTGGCGTAGGGCAATCTGAGCCCCATGATGATGTTGCCGTTGAAGACGGCCGTCGGCACACCTGCAGCCTTCAGGTGGCCGACGATGCTCGGCACCGAGTAGCGTGCCCCGACCGCATCGATCAGCACCCGCACCTCGACCCCTCGCCCGCGCGCCGCGATCAGCGCGTCGGCGAAGCGCAGGCCGAGCGCATCCCGATCAAAAATGTAGCTCTCGAGCAGGATACTGCGGCGGGCATTGGCGATCTCATGCAGCATTGCGGCATAGGCGGCATCTCCGCCCTCCAGCATCGTTATGCCGTTGCCTGTGGACATCGCGTGCCGCGAAACACGATCACCGAGGATCTTCATCGACGCGAATCGCTGACCAAAGCGGGTGCCGATCTCCCCATCGGACACATCGAAGCGTCCGAACTGATCGGGACCGCGGCCAGGCAGCAGCGAACGTTGCATGCCGATGGAGGAACGTCGGATGCGGTTGATGCCGGCAATGGCGTAGACGAGCGCTCCAACGATGGGCGACAGAAGCACGACGCCCACCCAGCCCGCAGCGGCACGAACATCGTCCTTGGTCATGGCAGCATGGATCGCCGCCGGCACGCCGAGGACAAAAGACAGGAAGACGAGAAAATGCGGCCAGTAGTTCTGGATGAGGTCGATCATGTGCCGGACTATAGCCTGCACCGGGGTGGAATCAATTCGCAACCAGCGCGCGCACGCAGCCGCCACGGTAAAAGAACCGCCCGTCATGGCTGTGCCGGCCACGTCTCGATCAAATCTCCGCAGGTCGCGGATTTGTCAAAAGAATCCGAAGCCGGTAGAAGAAATGGTCCGAGCGGATTCACTGAGATGGAAGGGCTTTTCGAGCCATGAAGATTGCCACCTGGAACATCAATGGCGTCAAGGCGCGCATCGACAGCCTGCTGTCGTGGTTGCAGGAATCGAACCCGGACATCGCCTGCCTGCAGGAGATCAAATCCGTCGACGAAAACTTTCCGCGCCTGGAAATCGAGGCCCTCGGCTATCACGTCGAAACGCACGGCCAGAAAGGCTTCAACGGCGTTGCACTGCTGTCGAAGCTTAAACCGGATGAAGTCAATCGCGGCTTGCCCGGCGACGACGCGGACGAACAGGCACGCTTCATAGAGGGCGTGTTCTCCGTTTCCGGTGGCGTCATCCGAGTCTGCTCGCTTTATCTGCCCAACGGCAATCCGGTCGACAGCGAGAAGTATCCCTACAAGCTGCGCTGGATGGAACGCCTCTCAGCCTACGCAAAACGGCGGCTGGACCTTGAGGAGCCGTTGATCCTTGCCGGCGACTACAATGTCATCCCCGAGGCGCACGATTGCTGGGACGTCAAGGTGTGGCAGAACGATGCGCTGTTTCTTCCCGAGACCCGTCGCGCCTTCCGCCAGTTGCGCAATCTCGGTCTGACCGACGCAGTCCGCTCGACGACGGACGAGGTCCCGCTCTATTCATTCTGGGATTATCAGGCCGGATGCTGGCCGAAGAATTTCGGCATACGCATCGATCACCTGATGCTTTCGCCAGAAGCCGCGGACCGGCTGGTTTCGACCTCGATTGAAAAACATGTGCGCGCCTGGGAAAAACCGTCCGACCACGTACCGGTCGCTGGCTATTTCAACTTCGAACGTCCGCTTTGAAGCGGACCCAGCGCCCGGGCAGCGGTCAGAGCGCAGTCCGGAAACGCACGTGGTTATTTTCCGCAAAGACGGTGTGACGGATAGCGAGAGACGAATTGTTTGCGCGACCACAGCAGGGCGTCGGCATTTTGGGATTCAAAGGAACGACAGGGACACGCAATCGCGTTCGTTCCACGCAAGCCTGGGAGGAACCGCTTTGCGCCGTTCCCGCATGTGCGTTAGTCGTCGTCGCCCTGCGCGTGCATGTTCTGCGACAGGGTGATGGCCTTGCGGCGATCGTCTTCCGTGGCAAGCGAGAATGCCTGTTCCTGCATCGACTGCAGCCACGGACGATCCTTGGGCAAACACTGGTCGAGGGCCGCCGTCATATAGGCGAGGCCGCGGATGGTCTGGCCTTCCTGGAAAATGACGTTGCCGAAAACGCCCATGGCGCCGGCATGACCATTCTTGCGGGCGCGGTTCAACCACTTCTTCGCCTGCTGAACGTTGACGTTGCCGCCCTCACCCGAAAGCAGCATGCGCGCCAACTGAAACTGTGCCTCGGATACGCCAAAGGTCGAGGCCGCTTGGAAATAGAGCTGGCGTGCCTGCGACATGTCCGATTTGACCGGGCTGTCGGGAATACCGCGGCGATAGTAGCCGGCAAGCGAGATGAGCGCGTTGACGAAGTAGCCCGTGTCTTCCGAGCCGGGCTCGACACCCTGCTGGGCGATCTCGCTGTAAATCTTGAAGGCTTCGAGGTCGTTCTCGGCGACGCCATCGCCATAGGCATACATGTTGGCCAGGGCCCAGCGGGAGCCGGTATGTCCCTTTTCGGCGGCGTAGCGATAGGCTTCGACCGCCTCGTCCTTGCGGCCGCTCTTGTAGGCGGAGAAGCCGAATTTGAACAGGGCGAACGGACCGGATTCCTTGCTGACGCCGGTGCCCGGATCAAAGGCACGCGCCGGATCGGCCGTCGCACCGCCGAACACCAGCGACACGCCGAGCATCGCAACCTTCAGAGACTTCAGTTCACCCGCAAGCATCACAGTCTAATTCTTCCGTTCCAGCCGGCCACGCCGAACTCATCACCGCTGCAAACACAAACGCCTGAACAGCCCTTCGCCATTCAATTGTCCACCGAAACCGCCGAGAAAATCGGCTCACCAAGTCCAGGATGAAACTCCATTCCGTGTAGCCATACAGACCTATTTTCGCAGAAGTGCGGCAATACGCTGTCGGCGACACATGACTTCGTTTCGAAACGAACATTGCAGGCTCGATCATCAAGTTGCATGTTCGTCCCCAACATCGCTGCTCCCTGTTTGTGGCGGGAAATGGACATACTCGCCTCGAGTCCAACCCTAGCAAACTCTAGCATGAAATGTGTTGCTGAATCGTCACATTGGCGCGCATCGAAACAACCACCAACAGATGTCGACAGGACAAAAGAAAGGCCCGGGTTGAACCGGGCCTTCAGCTTCCTGATCGATGAAAGATCAGAACTTTATCTTGACTGCAGTCGAGATGGCACCGAAGAAATCATTGCCATAATCGTAAGAAACATCGCCGCCGATAACCTGGCCACCGAAGTTGACCGGACCGGAGCTACCGCTCGTCAGGATGCCGACGGCGCCCGCCAGACGGAACTCGACGTTCTTGGTCGGGGCATAGGCAACGCCAGTTCCCAGCGACCAGGTATCGGACTGCGTGCCATAGCCATGGCTCGTTCCGCGATCCCAGGTAAGGCTGACGGCGCCGCTCCACTGGTCGTTGAACTTGTGGCCGACGCCACCCGAGATCGTCCAGCCATCGCGATAGAGCAGGTCAAGCGACGTGCAAGGCTGCGCAACCGTACCGCCGGATGACGGGCAGAACTTGAGAACCTGCAACTGGCTCCAATCGGTCCACTTCACCGAACCGAATGCCACCCAGCCGGGCGCGATACCGGATTGAACCTTGAGCTCCAGCGAATCGGGCATCGAAGCGAAACCGGTCACGCCGTAGAAATTCACTGGTGCCGGACCACGCGCATTGCGCAGGTCGATCGTACCGGCAAGATTGTCGAGATCCACGGCGCTGTTGTAGACGAGGCTCGCGCGCACGGCATATTCGGGAATTTCGTAGCCGACGCCAGCGCGCCATCCCCAACCGTCGCCCTGAAGGTCCAGTCGGCCGATACCGCTGAACGGTACGCCAGAGCCGGTAAAGTCCTGAACGAGCCGTTCCTTGAAGCCACCCACTTCCTGGTAGAACACGCCGCCAATCAGACGAAACTGACCCTGGCCCATGTCGAATTTGTAGGAGCAGGTCGCCGCGTAATTGTCGCTCTTGACCTTCGTCTCGATGTTGCTGTTTGCGCCGGCCCAGTTGAGGCCCGGCTTCGTGTGCGCGCCCCAGGGCTGCGAGTAATCAGCCATACAGTCGATGTCATCGCCGAAGCGTGCCTTGATGCCGACGCGCGGCACCCAATAGCTCTCGGTTTCACCGACAGAGTTCGGCCTGGAATTGAGATTGCCGCCGCCCGTTAGGCCGGGGGTCGTTCCGGGCAACGGAACAGCCGATGTGGTATCCGTATCTCTGACGTTCTTCAATTCGCGCTGCGGATTGACATAGGTCGTCGTCGCCTCGACAGCGTAGTCGGACGGATCGAACAGCAGGTCGATATTGTAACCGCCGCGTTCGAGACCGCCAGCGTGCGCCGCCGATGCAACCAGAATTCCGGCCGCCAATGTCAGGACGCCCCGCTTCAAATTCTCATGAGCCATCAAGCTCCTCCCCCTGCATTTCAATCTGCGACAATCCACCTCACGTCGCCCGTGGCCAAAGTATTCTCACGATCGTGTGAAATCTCAAATGGCGCATTCTGGGGAGGCCGCGCACACCGGCGCCGCAAAATTTACGTAAGTTTCTCATCATTTGGACACAATGCGGATAATCTGGAACGATTTTGCGCCAATCATAGATTTTTCCGCTAATGTTAGGATGAGATCCCAACCTAATCCGAAAGTGTTACCCAACGACAACAACATTCCTTTTTGCACCAAAAACCGCATTTGGGGGTTTGAAAGCACAACGGCGCGAGCCTAGCAGGCGCGACAGAAAGCCGCCGACGGCAAGGCGCGAATCGGCTTCGCGGCAAGGCAAAGCGCATTCCCAAAAAGGAAAAATCCGCGGCGTTTCCGCCGCGGACGATAGGTAAACAAGCGCGTTGCGCGGGCTCAGCCGGCTTCTGCGACACGCGCCAGGGCGACACCGAGCGAGCCCTTTTGCACATCCAACTCGGCCAGGCGCTCGCGCTCGGCCTCGACCAGTTCGGGCTTTGCGTTTGCGATGAACTTCTCGTTGGCGAGCTTGCCGAGAATACGCTCCCGCTCGACATCGACCTTCGAGATCGCCTTTTCCAGACGCGCCTTCTCGGCCGTAAGGTCGATCAGGTTGCCGAGCGGCAAGCAGAATGTGGCTTCAGCAACGACGAGCTGGGCGCTACCGCGCGGCGCCACCGCCGCATGATCGATATGCTCGACGCGCGCCAGGCGACCGATTGCCGAGGCGTGGCGCTCAAGCCGCTCGCGCGTCAGCGCGTTCGCTGCAACGACGATGAGCGGCGCGGTCGCTGCCGGCGGGACGTTCATTTCGGAGCGGACGGAACGGATGCCCGAGACCAGATCGATCAACCAGTTGATCTCGTCGGCCGCGCCATCGTCCGCATAGGAAGCAGACGGCCATTCCGCGTGGCAGAGAAGGCCAGCGCGCTCGCGTCCCTCGCCTGCCGTCTGATCCCAGAGCTCCTCGGTCATGAACGGCATGAACGGATGCAGCAGCTTGTAGATCTCGTCCAGGACATAGGCCACGCAGGCCTGGGATTCGCGTTTCGCCGCCTCGTCCTCACCGCCGAAGACAGGCTTCAGCAGCTCGAGATACCAGTCGCAGAACTGGTTCCAGACGAAGCGATAAAGACTGCCGGCAGCCTCGTTGAAGCGGAAGCCTTCCAGTGCCTCGGTCACGTCGCGGATCGTGCGCGACAGCTCGGTCAGGATCCAGCGATTGATCGTCAGCGACGACGCCTCGGGAATGAAGCCATCGCTATTGGTGACGCCATTCATCTGGGCGAAGCGCGTTGCGTTCCAGAGCTTGGTGCCGAAATTGCGGTAACCGGCAATGCGGGCCGTGTCGAGCTTCACGTCGCGCCCCTGGGCAGCCATGATCGCCAGCGTGAAGCGCAGGGCGTCAGCGCCGTATTCGTCCATCAGCTCCAGCGGGTCGATGACGTTGCCCTTCGACTTCGACATCTTCTGGCCGTTCTTGTCGCGAACGAGCGCATGGACGTAAACGGTATGGAACGGCTCGACCGGCGTGCCGTCGGCATCCTTCATGAAGTGCAAGCCCATCATCATCATCCGGGCGACCCAGAAGAAGATGATATCGAAGCCGGTCACCAGGACATCGGTCTGGTAGTATTTTTCGAGTTCCGGGGTCTCGTTCGGCCAGCCGAGCGTCGAGAACGGCCAGAGGGCCGAGGAGAACCAGGTGTCGAGCACGTCCTCGTCGCGGGTCAGGATCTCGCCCGGCTTGAAGTTTTCAAGCAGGTCCTCGACATAGGCCTTCATCGGGCCTTCGTGCGCGAGATAATGCTGGATCGCGGCGTGCAACGCCTCTTCCTCGGTCTTCTCTACGAAGACCTGGCCATCGGGACCATACCAGGCCGGGATCTGATGCCCCCACCACAGCTGGCGCGAGACGCACCACGGCTGGATGTTCTCCATCCACTCGTAATAGGTCTTTTCCCAGTTCTTCGGAACGAAGTTGGTGCGGCCTTCCTTGACCGACGCGATCGCGGGCTTGGCCAGCGTCTTCGCATCGACGTACCATTGCTCCGTCAGGCGCGGTTCAATCGGCACGCCGCCACGATCGCCATGCGGGACCATGTGCTTGTGCGGCTCGATCTTGTCGAGCAGGCCGGCTTCCTCGAAGATCCTCACGATGATCTTGCGCGCCTCGAAGCGATCCTTGCCCTCAAGCTCGTCCCAGGCGCCATGAAGGGCGGCAGGATCGCTGAGGCCCTCGAGGAACTCCTCGTTGTCCTTGATGGTAATGCGGCCTTCGATCGTCAGGATGTTGATGGCGGCAAGGCCCGCGCGCTTGCCGACGTCGAAGTCGTTGAAGTCGTGGGCCGGCGTAATCTTGACGGCGCCCGTTCCGGCGGTCGGATCGGCATAGTCGTCGCCGACGACCGGGATGCGGCGACCGACGATCGGCAGAATGACGTGCTTGCCGATCAGCGGCTTGTAGCGCTCGTCTTCCGGGTTGACCGCGATGCCGCTGTCACCAAGCATCGTCTCCGGGCGCGTGGTGGCAACGACCAGATAGTTGCGCGTTTCCCACTCCGTCGCCTTACCGTCCTCGTCGAAGGCGACAGGATGCTGATAGGTGACGCCCGGTTCCAGCGGATAGCGCAGGTACCACAGGTTTCCGTTGATCTCGTGCTGCTCGACCTCGAGATCGGAAATCGCTGTCAGCAGCTTCGGATCCCAATTGACCAGACGCTTGTCCTTGTAGATCAGGCCCTCCTTGTAGAGGGAAACAAACACTTCAAGGACAGCCTCCGACAGGCCATCGTCCATGGTGAAGCGCTCGCGCGACCAGTCACAGGAGGCGCCGAGCCGCTTCAGCTGGTTGAAGATCAACCCGCCGGATTCGGCCTTCCACTCCCAGACCTTTTCGATGAAGGCTTCACGGCCCATCTGGCGGCGGTGCTGCTGCTGCTCCATCAGCTTGCGCTCGACCACCATCTGCGTGGCGATGCCGGCATGATCCATGCCGGGCTGCCACAGCACGTCCTTGCCGCGCATGCGCTCGAACCGCACCAGCACGTCCTGCAGCGTGTTGTTCAGCGCATGGCCCATGTGCAGCGAGCCCGTCACGTTCGGCGGCGGGATCACGATACAGAAGCTGTCGGCACCGGGCTTTGCTCCCGCACCTGCACGAAACGCGTTTTCTTCGTCCCACTTCTTGGCGATACGCGGGTCGACGGTTGCAGAATCGTAGGTCTTATCAAGCATTTTGAAGCCAATTTTGGAGATTGATGTCTGTGTCTTGTAAACCGGAAGGACCGGTGCAAGTCAACACGAACGCAAAAAGGCCGCGACGGTTCCGCGGCCTCCCGTATCGAAACGGTTCAGATCCTAGCGTCGGGGGCCGCGCGCGACGCGTTCGATTTCCTCGCGCACGAGCCGCTCGACCAAGGTCGGCAGGTTGTCGTCCAACCACTCTTGCAGCATCGGGCGCAGCATCTCCTCAGCAATTTCGTCGAACGACCGCCGCGTGCTGAGATCGACCGCCTGGGCAAGACTGTCGAAGGACTGCGCGACCTGGCGACCAACTTCGGGCGAGACGATGGCGGGCGCAGCCTTCTCGGCAACCGGTTCTTCGGCAATCACAGCCACCGCCCCGACGGAGACGGCGACGCTTACGGGCTCGCTTGCGTTTACCCGCTCGACTTCGGTTGCCACACCGTGATTGACCGGCGCCTGGACGAGGCCGACTGCGAGGCGATCGGCCGGCGCCGGCGGTGCGGAGACGGCCGCCATGCGCGAGGTGATCACCGGGCTGTCCTGCACGCTGCGCACCGGCGCATCGCTGACCACGTCCTTGGCCGAATAGGTCATCGTGTGGCGCTCGGAAGCGGCCCTGACACGGGCGGCAACATCGGCGAGCGACAGCGGCGGCTGCGCCATATTTGCCGGCGGCTCGGACGGGATGACGGCCACTTCGATCTCCGGCGATGGCGTCGCGGGCTTCGGCGCCTCGACTGCCTCATCCCGCCGGCCGAACGCGGCAGCCTCGATTTCGCTGTCGATCGTCAGTTCGATCTCATCGGAACTGTCGTTATCGTAGTGGTCGTGCGCCGAGAAATCGACCTGCCCCGGCTCGTTGCTCTCGATGATCTTGCGAATGGATGCGAGAATCTCATCCATCGAAGGTTCGCGCGCGACATTGAGCTGTGCCATTTCTATCCCCGTTTGACGCGGCCGAGCATGTGTCCCGAAACGACGCATGTGCCGATTGCAGACAAACCTTAAGTGAGTTCGCGCACGAAACATACGCCGCGAATCAGACACTTGGATTGTTGCACAGATTTGTTTTGGCCGGCAGAAGCAGAAACGCCCCGGTTTCCCGAGGCGTTTTCTTTGATCAGCGTCCGTCGACGGTTCGAAGTCCGAACCACTTGTCCTTGACGGCTTCATAGTGCTCTTCGGCACGGTACTCGGCAACCTGCAAGCCCTGGCTTTTGACGCCGAGAACAGCGGTTGTGGCGAGCAAGCCGTAACTTGCGACGACCGCGTCACGCTGGGCGATGGCAAGCTGCTCCTGCGCATTCAGCACGGTCTGCTGCGAATCGAGAACGTCGAGGGTGGTGCGCTGGCCGACCTTGCGCTCTTCGATGACGCCAGCGAGCGCCATGTTGGCAGCCGAGATCTGCGTCTTGTTCGCGCCGATACGTGCGATTGCCGCTTCCATCTGGGCGTAGGCGGTCACGACGTTCTGCTGGACCGCGGCGCGCTGCGAATCGACGAGGATGCGCTGCTGGCCCAGGGTTTCCTTGGCGCGACGGATCTGGCCGTATTCTGCGCCGCCCTGATAGATCGGAACGGTCAAGCGCGCGGTGATGCTGGCCGCATCGCTGTCGATGCCGTCGCCCGCGTTACCGGTTGTGCGTCCGACCTGACCCTGAAGCGAAACGCCCGGCAACATCGTGCCTTCAGCCGACTTCACCTGGTAGCCGGCCGTGTCGACGTTATACTGCGCGGCAAGAATGGTCGGGTGCTGACGCAAACCTAGGGCAACCGCCTGATCGAGCGAGCGCGGAAGCCCCTTGGATGCCGGAGCCGGCTGCTTGATCCCCTTCGGCGCAACGCCGACGATCTGGACGTAAACTGCCTCGCTCTGCTTCAGCTGGGCGATGGCGCTGATCAGCAACGACTGGGCGTTGGCAAGCGATGCCTCGGCAAGGCTGACGTCGGTACGTGTGCCTTCACCCACGTCAAGACGGGCCTGGGACGCGTTCAGCTGTTCCTTGAGGAAGGCGATGTTCTGCCGGCGGATCGTAACGATCTGCTGGTCGCGCGCGATATTGGCGTAGGACGTGGCCGCGGCCAGCAGAATCTGGATCTCGTTTGCCCGCAGCGATTCGCGGTTGGCAAACACATTCGATTCGGCAGCGCGAACATTGTTCAGCGTCTGGAAGCCGTCGAACACCATCTGGGTTATGGAGACCCCGATCTGTCCCTGGTGAAAGTCACGGGTTCCGACGACCGCGTTGTCCGTGTTTGTAAGCGTTCCGTTTGCAAATGCTGAAACCTGCGGGCGAAATCCGGACTTTGCAATCGGAACACCTTCGTCGGTCGCCCGAAGGCCAGCGCGCGCAGCGTTCAAATCCGGATTATTTGCATAGGCATTGGCCATTGCGCCGAAGATCGTCTCCGCCAGCACGGCCTGCGGTGCAAGCAGTACACTCGTCGAGATCGCAGCCCAAAAGGCTGCTTTGCGGACAATCGACACCATACTTCCCTCTCCGATCGGGGCGGCAAAGCCAGCCCACCATTTCCTGCGGCACCATTCCGGGATCGAAATCGAGCCGCCCTAAATTCGGCGATGAAGCGCCCACACCGCCCACCGGTGAGCAAATCACTACCTCAGCACTCTTTGAAACCCGGAATCGGCCCGATCACAACTGTACACCGATACTGCGCACGATCATTTCAAAAAGAAACAGGTGGTTCGTTGCCAATTGGCAACATTGCTATTTTAGCAGCACAATTAAATGTTGAGATACCTCAATAAGTGGCACCTCAAAAAACAAAAGTCGCCTCGCGGCGGAAGCCGGGCAGCGGCTTGACCGCAGTGTTGAAATCAGCCCTTTCGGACGTCTTCCCATTCTCATGCACGTACAGCTTAGCACGCGAAGCATTACCGAAGCCTTCGACGGCAATCAGACGGCCGCCGTCGCGCAGCTGCTCAAACAGGGCCGAAGGAAGAACCTCGACCGAACCGGAAATGAAGATGACGTCGTAAGGCGCCTCGGCAGCGTAGCCCTTGCCAAGATCGCCGGTGACGACCGCAACATTGTCATATCCCAGACGCGCCAGAGTTTCGGTGGCCGTTGCAGCAAGCGCTTCATCGCTCTCGAGTGCCACGACAGAGCCGGCAATCAGCGAAAGCAGTGCGGAGGCATAGCCGGCACCACAACCGATCTCCAGCACGACGTCCGATTTCGAGATTTCGGCGAGTTGCAGCAGCTTGGCGAGCGGCGACGGTTCCATCAGGTAGCGCGGACCGGCGCCCTTCGTACCGTCAAGCTCGATGTCGGCATCGATATAGGCAAGCTCCCGCATCCGGGCAGGCACGAACTCTTCGCGCGGCACGGAAAGGAAAGCGGACAGGACGGCGTGGGACGTGACATCCGTGGTCCGGATCTGGTTGTCCACCATCTTGGTGCGCGCCGCTTCGAAATTCATCATACTGCCCTCGTATCCGGATGAGCGCGGCCGGTATCTCCGAAAACCACGCAATCGCCTTTTGGCTGCCAGTGCGCAACCTTTGCATAAGCTCATAAATCGCCGCCCCGCCGGTTTCAAGCGACAGCGACATCTTGCAGCGGAAAAAGGGGGGAGGAAAAGGCGGAACCGGCGATTGCGTCGCCGGTTCGGCGCAGCAGGCATGCTCGCCTGCCGGCAGGCGAGCAAACGCCCGGCTCAGCGGCCAGGCGCGCCCTCCAGCCCGACGAGGGCGATCTTGGTATAGCCGGCGTTCTGGATGAGGTTCATCACTGTCATCAGTTCACCGTAGTCGACCGCCTTGTCGGCGCGCAGCAAGACGCGGGTCTCGGTGTTGCCATCCGTCAGGCGTTGCAGCTCGGCTGCGAATTCTTCGCGGGCCGTTTCCTCGTTGCCGATCGCCAGACCGAGGTCGGCATTCAGCGTCACGAAGACAGGCTTGTCGTCACGCGGCGTCGGCTTCGAGACCGATTGCGGCAGGTCGACCTTCATGTCCACCGTCGCCAGCGGCGCGGCGACCATGAAGATGATCAGCAAGACAAGCATGACATCGATGAAAGGGGTTACGTTGATCTCGCTGTTTTCGTCGAGATCGCCGCCGCTGTCGCTAACTTTACCGGCCATGCCTCACCCGATCCTTGCGATGGACGCTTCAGCAGGATGGGCAAAGCCTTCCTGACGGCGCGGCTGCGCCTTGCGCACGAGACGATGATCGAGATCACGGCTGACAAGACGCTCCACCGCCGCGGCAGCATCGGCAAGAACCACCTTGTAGCCACCGACCGAGCGGGCAAAATAGTTGTAGATGATGACAGCCGGAATGGCGGCGACGAGACCGATCGCGGTGGCGAGCAGCGCTTCGGCGATACCCGGCGCAACGATGGCGAGGTTGGTCGTCTGCGCCTTGCTGATGCCGATAAACGAATTCATGATGCCCCAGACAGTCCCGAACAGGCCGACAAACGGGCCGACAGAGCCGATCGAAGCGAGGATGCCCGTGCCGCTGGTCATGCGCTTGCCGGCGCGAACCTCGATGCGCGTCAGCAGCGATGCGACACGCTCCTTGAGACCCGCGGCCGGGGCGTGATCGAGCACGGCCTCCGAGCGCACCATTTCATCGATGGCCGCCGCAACCATTTCGGCCGCGGGCCCCGACTTGCCGTCGAAAGTGGACTTGAGTTCGCTCAGCCCGTTTGCAGCCGAAAGCTGGCGCACGGCGCGCCCAAGGCGGGCTTTTGCCGCAAAGAGCTCCAATGTCTTGACCACGAAGATCGCCCAGGTGATGACCGACGCAAGCGCCAGTCCGATCATCACCGCCTTGACCACCATGTCTGCGGCCAGGAACATGCCCATCGGCGAGAGATCGTGTGGCAGGACCGGGTTGGCCGACAGTTCCAGCGGCGCTTCGACGGCTTCGGCTGCAGGCGTCTCGACAGCAGCAGGTGTCTCGGTGGATGCGGACGGCGTCTGTGCACCAGGCTCTGCACCGGGAACCGTAACTCCACTCGCCACTGGCTGCGCTTGAACAAGCGGCTGAGCGACCGAAGGCTGCGACGTGGCGGGCTGCTCACCTTCAACAGCGCTCGCCGGTGGTGTTGCTGCGGGTGCGGCGTTCTGGGGCTGGTCGATAACGGGTGTCGCCGTCTCGGTCGAGGTGGCCTGGCCGAAAGCAGACGTCGAGGAAACACCACATGCCAGCACCAAAGTCGCTGCCGCCAATAAATTCAGCTTCGATCGGGTTCGGTTAGGCATCTTGTCCTCGCGTCCGGGTGCGTTTCGTCGTCACAAAAATCACAGGCAGCTGAAATCCGAGCCACCTCAACGTGTATCGGCCGCTCTTTACGACAAACTATGACCGAAAGACAAGGATTTGTGGAGTATATAAATCAAGAATAATTTCACGCCAGAAAATCAGTCCTGAAGGCCAGTCGCCGCCGGGCCGTCGAGAAAGCGCCCGGTTCGCCAGTCATAGGCGCGGTGTCGCTCCCAGGGGCGTGCAAGCGAGGCGAACGACGGCTCGAACCGCATCCTCGCTCGCTTCTGACCCGCAACCGGCTCCGCAAAAATCTCGATCGCGCCGGTCAGCCGCAACCCGCCCCCGCTCACGATCCGCGCCTGCCCGGACGGGCAGGTCCTCCCGTTAAAGCTCCCCGGCACGATCATCAGGTCGGCCTGGTCGCAAAGGACCTCGAACAGGGCCGGATTCTCGACGAAGGCAACGGTCCAGCCGACACCGCTTCGGGCGACGCACCATTGCTTGTCGCGACAGGAAAAGACATCGGGCGCAGAGCCCGCAAGCGCCGCGACGATATCCTTTCGGATGGCGGCGGCCTTTTGCGCGTCGACGATCTTCAATGGCGTCTTGCCCGATCCGCTCTCCGGCTCAAGATAAAGGTCGTCGGCAAGCGGCGTCGCCGGTGCGACCGGAGCGACGTGACCTTCAATCGCCAGAGCGCGCTGCCATTGCGAGAAGAGAAAATCGGAGGGGCGCGCCCTGTTCGTCGCGATGGCTGCGTTGGTGACAAGACCGACCAGCCGTCCATCTTCGGACACGACGATGGACAGCTGTTGCCTGTCCGCAAACACCAGGCAGAACACGCCCGAGAGCAGGACCACGCCACCAAATGCCGCCAGCCAGGTCCGCAAGACGCAGAGGATGATCCCGCCAAAGGCTATGAGCAGGAACGCTGCAGGGGCGATACGACCGGTCAAGACCTCGCCGTCCAGTGAAGTCACGAAGCGCGCGATCACCAGCATGCCGTCCAGCCCCCATGCCATGACGGCGAGCGGGTATTGTTCCAGACCCAAAGGCATCAGCATCATCGAAAACAGGCCGAAAGGCATGATCACGATGCTGATCAGTGGCGCCGCCAGAATATTGGCCAGCAACCCGTAGGCCGGCAGACGATGGAAATAGGCGGCAGAATAGACTGATGTCGCCAGGCCGCCGATCAGCGAGGTCGCGACCACGCCGACGATAAAGCCAGTCACGAGCCGCCTGCCCCACGATCGTCCGTCGACTGCCGGCCCATTCGCTGCTGTCCGCTCACGCCAGCGCGCATAGCCGGCAACCAGCGCCACGGTCGCGGCGAACGACATCTGAAACCCCGGGCCGGCAACCGCCGACGGCGTCACCACGATGATGACGATGGCCGCCAGGGCGATGTTGCGCAGGCTGATCGACATACGATCGAAAAACACTGCCACCAGCATGATCGAAATCATGATCCACGCCCGCACGGCAGACACGGCGCCACCGGAAATCAGAATGTAGAGAAAAACCATCGCCAGCGCGCCGGCCGCGGCTATCTTCTTGACCGCGACGCGCTGCGCCAATCCTGGCACCGCGCTCAAGATGGTTCGCGCACCGATCAGGAATGTGCCTGCCGCCAGCACCATGTTGAGGCCGGAAATCGCCAACACATGCGCCAGGCCCGACTGCCGCAGCATTTCGACCGTGTCGCGACCGATGGCTCTCTCTTCCGCCGTCACCAGAGCTGCGGCGAGCGCGCCGGTGTCGCCGCCGATCACCGTGCGGATCCGTTCGCCCACATGCTCGCGCGTTGCAGCTAATCGTTCCGCGACCTCGGCCCAAAGCGAGCGGTCATCCGCCGCCGCAGGGTTGACGGGCGCGCTGTCGGGCGCGCCATAGAAATAGCCAACCGCGCCGATCTGCCGATAGAAGGAATCGAATGCGAAGTCATTGAGACCCGGTAGCGCCGGGCCGGACGGCGGCGAAATGCGCGCCCTACCCTCGATCGCGGCGCCGATTGCGAGCGGCGCATGTGGGCTGCGCGACAGGACCATCACCTTGCGCGGCGCCCGTCGCAATCTCGGCTCGGCAGTCTGCTCGACGAGGATGCCGTAGCGCCAGTGCTGGCGGTCGTTCTTCTCGCGTGAAAGGACCGTGCCGCGCACGGTCGTGGTTACCGGTCCATCGAGCACAATGGTGTCGACACGCGCTGTTTCGATCGCCACGAGCATCATCCCGGCAATAAACAGCGAGGCGGCAATCATCGGCGCGCGTAAGGTTCGCGCCCGGACGCTCGACAGCGCCGCGGCTATTCCGAAAATGCAAAGCAGCAGTGCAAGTTTGTCGATTCCGACGTCATAAGGCAACGACAGCCAGGTCAGCACGCCGGCGGACAAGAACACCGGAGCGAGCACCAATCCATGGCCGAACGCCGTCTCTTCCTCGACGGCGGCCCGAAAAGATCGGGCAATAACCGCGGGCCGAAAGCGCCTGCGTGTGGCGGCGTGCAAAGACTTCAGGAAAGGCAAAATGGTGCTGCGGCGCGTATTCCCGGGCGTTGCACGGACATCGTCGGCCAAAACCGAAGCGGGTAATATGGCAGCGACACGAACCGCGTCCTCCGTCGAAGGCCGTGCTTCGATCTCGCTCATCAAACGGCACTTCTCCATAAGGACGATCGCCGTCCATGATGCAACCAACGGCGCCTGTCGGCAACCAGAACGTTATGTGCCGAAAAAAGCGGCAATCCTATATGGAATGGTCCCCCACCATCGTCCTGATGGTCATTGATCCCGTTGGCCATATTGTCTTAACGTGCGATTATTGCGTCGCCATATGCACATTTTCGCATCGCACAATTTGCCTTTCGTACAGCTTGGCAGCCGAAAATAAATCATATAGCAACTTCGCAACGTTCATTTTCGTGGCATATCTCTATGCCACGTTGCCATAAGACGGAGGGTCCCCATGACAGAAAAAAGCGCGGTCGTAACACTCGATGGAAAATCGGCGGAGCTACCGGTGCGATCGGGGTCCATCGGTCCTGATGTGGTCGATATCGGTTCGCTCTACAAGCAGACCAAGATGTTCACCTACGACCCGGGCTTTACGTCGACGGCGTCGTGCGAATCCAAGATCACCTATATCGATGGCGACGAAGGCGTGCTCCTGCACCGCGGCTATCCGATCGAGCAGCTGGCTGAACATGGCGACTTCCTGGAAGTCTGCTATCTCCTGCTTTACGGCGAACTGCCGACGAAGGCGCAGAAGGCCGATTTCGACTACCGCGTGACGCACCACACCATGGTGCACGAGCAGATGTCGCGCTTCTTCACCGGTTTCCGCCGCGACGCGCACCCGATGGCCGTCATGTGCGGCTGCGTCGGCGCGCTTTCGGCCTTCTATCACGACTCGACCGACATCACCGATCCGCACCAGCGCATGGTCGCGTCGCTGCGCATGATCGCCAAGATGCCGACCATCGCCGCGATGGCCTACAAGTACCATATCGGTCAGCCCTTCGTTTACCCGAAGAACGACCTCGACTACGCTTCGAACTTCCTGCGCATGTGCTTTGCAGTTCCGTGCGAGGAATATGTGGTCAACCCGGTGCTGTCGCGCGCCATGGACCGCATCTTCATCCTGCACGCCGACCACGAGCAGAACGCCTCGACCTCGACCGTGCGTCTCGCGGGCTCTTCCGGCGCCAATCCGTTTGCCTGCATTGCAGCCGGCATCGCCTGCCTCTGGGGTCCCGCCCACGGCGGCGCCAACGAAGCGGCGCTCAACATGCTCGCTGAAATCGGTTCGGTGGACCGCATTCCGGAATTCATCGCCCGGGCAAAGGACAAGAACGATCCGTTCCGCCTGATGGGCTTCGGTCACCGCGTGTACAAGAACTACGATCCGCGCGCCAAGATCATGCAGAAGACCACGCATGAAGTGCTCGCAGAACTCGGCCACAAGGACGATCCGCTTCTGGAAGTGGCAATGGAGCTCGAGCGCATCGCGCTCACCGACGAATACTTCATCGAGAAGAAGCTCTACCCGAACATCGACTTCTACTCCGGCATCACGCTGAAGGCGCTGGGCTTCCCCACGACCATGTTCACCGTGCTGTTCGCGCTTGCGCGCACCGTCGGCTGGATCGCCCAGTGGAACGAGATGATCGAAGATCCGGAACAGCGCATCGGCCGCCCGCGCCAGCTCTATGTCGGCGCTCCGCAGCGCGACTACGTGCCGGTTTCGAAGCGCTAAGCCTTCGACGTAACACGAAAAAGCCCGGTCAGAAATGACCGGGCTTTTTTCATTCAGACACCGGACCATTGCCTGCCACATCTGGTAGCGCGGTGACGGCGGCGTCGAAATTGGTTGAACGTCTCTAGCGAGACTTCTTGGCTTGCAAATAGGAGAGGACGATCTCTGCGCCCATTTCACCGGGCGGTCGGCCCGTTGCCATGCGTTCCTGTACGAGCGCGTAGCCGTCGAGCATGGATGCGCGCTGGGCGGTCTCGGCCGACAGCCGCTCGACCCAGCGGGTCAAGGCGCCCGGCCGGATGCTCTGGTTGAAGTATTCCGGCACGATCGGGAAATCGGCGATCAGATTGGGAAGTGCGCCGCTCCAGATGCGGATGCGGCTGTGCAGCAACCGCACGAGCCAGTCGGCATCGTAGGTGGAAACGACGGGCACACCGGCAAGCGCGAGTTCGAGAATGACAGTTCCCGATGCCGCGATCGCAGCATCCGCCTTGTCGAACGCCGCCCACTTCTCCGATGCACCGGTCGAAATCTCCGGCTGAACAGCCCAGTCCGCCGTTATCTCGCGCACCAACTTTTCCTGACGCGGAACGGTGGGCAGCAAGAAACGCACACCGGGATGTCGCGCGGCAAGCTCCCCGGCCATCTGCCCGAAGATGGGCAGCAATCGCCCGATCTCGCTGGCGCGCGATCCCGGTAGAAGCAGGCAGGTGGCAACCGGGCCGGCATTGTCCGCATTCAGTCTCTGCCGCCGGCTGGCGCGTACCGCAAGAACATTGGCATCCGAGGCGAGCCGGTGGCCGATATAGGTCGTCGGCGGCCCCTCGAGCTTGCGCATGGTCTCGGGCTCGAACGGCAACACAGCAAGCACATGATCGACATAGCCGCGCATGCGCGGCGCCCGCTCCGGCTTCCAGGCCCACACGCTGGGGCAGACATAATTGATGACGGGCAGGCCCGGCAGTGCCGCACGCACACGGCGCGCGACGCGATGGGTGAAGTCAGGACTATCGATGATCAGCAGCGCATCGGGGCGGGCAGCGATAATGGCATTTGCGGTCTGGCGAATGCGCATGATGAGCTTGGGCAGCCGTGCAAGCACCTGAGAAAAGCCCATGATCGACAGTTCAGAATAATCGAACAGCGACTTCAGACCTTCGGCCTCCAGACCGTCGCCACCGACACCCACAAGCGCGAGATCGCCGTCGCATTGGCTACGCAGTGCCCGCACCAGATCCGCGCCGAGCAGATCGCCCGAAACTTCGCCGGCAATCACCGCCAGCTTGTAGCCTTGTCCGCTCATGCCTTTTCCCGACGTTCGCCGCGCTCGACACCGATGACAAACAATCCCGCGCGATTGGCGGCCTCGACCACTTCGGCCCGCTCGAGCACCAGAGCACGGCCGGCTTCGATCGCAATTCCAGCGAGCCCCGCAGCAAGGGCGCCTGCCACGGTCGACGGCCCAATCGACGGCAGATCCGCCCGCAGGTCCTGCCCGGGCTTGCAGAGCTTGACCAACACGCCGCGTCGACGCGCAGAGACACGTCCTTCAGCCTTCAGGGCCGCGACGCGTTCCAGCATGGCATCCGTGCCCTCGGCGCCCTCAAGCGCCACCACGCGGCCGCCAACGGCGATTGCGCCCTGCCCTACATCCAGCTGACCAAGCGCGTTGGCGGCCGCGATACCGGCCTCCACATCACGCCTGTCGTCGTCGGAAGGTGCATAAGCGCCAATCGGTCCCGGATCAGCCAGAAGGTTCGGGACAACTTCGTGTACGCCGATCACGTGCGCTCCGCTTGCCTCGATGAGTTGCATCGCCATGCGCAAGACCGCGTCGTCGCCGCCGGACACCAGGGTCCTCAAGACAGCCGGTACCCGCGCAAGCGTTTTCAGAGTCGGGCGAATGTCGCGCCACTCGGGCCTGCGGCGGACCCATCCCGACAGCACGACGCGATCGATGCCTTCATCCTTGAAAGTACGGCTGATGCCGGAGAAATCACCAATATGGAGAACGGCGTGATCAAAACCGATCCAGTCGCTCTCTTCGGCCTCGCGCGAAAGCGCGATTATGAAAGGATCTTCGCCACGCGCGCGAACGGCCTCGGCGACATGATGCGGCAGCGCTCCGCCACCGGCGATGATTGCAAGCCGGCTGCCAGTTGCTGCGCGGCTTGCCGGGGCGGTCATCACGCTCAAGCCTTGCCGCGGCTTGGCGAAGACAAGGCCCTGTCGCTTTCGGCAGCGATGAAATCGAGGATTTCCATAACCGGCGCGCAGTCGGCATAATCGGCACGAATGGCGGCAGCGTTGGCGCGAACCGAGGCCGGCCCTTCGAAGATCTGCTTGTAGGCGCGGCGAACCACGTGGATCGTTGCACGCTCGATGCCTGCACGCGTCATGCCCACCACGTTAAGGCCGCTCAGGACGCCCGGATTGCCGTTGAGCATGCCGTAGGGAATGACGTCGTAGCTGACCGCGGAGAGACCGCCGATGAACGCCTGCCGACCGATTCGGGTAAACTGGTGCACGGCGCAGCCGCCACCCAGGATCGCCCGATCCCCGATCGTTACGTGGCCAGCCAGCAGCACGTTGTTCGACATGATGATGTTGTTGCCGAGACGGCAATCATGGGCAACGTGCGAATAGGCCAGGAACAGATTGTTGTCGCCGACGATCGTCGCGCCACCGTATTCGACGGTGCCGGCATTCATCGTCACGCCTTCGCGGATCGTGCAGTTTTCGCCGATCTGCAGAATGGCGTCGACGGTGCTGTGATGCACGCTTTGCGAATCTCCGCCGATGACGGCGTTCGGGAAAATCTTGGAGCCCTTGCCGATCGTCGTGCGCCCATCGACGACAACATGGCTCTTCAGTTCCATATCGTCGCCAAGAACCACTTTCGGCCCGATATAGCAAAACGGGCCGATCGTTACGTTCTCGCCAATGACCGCTCCGTCTTCGATGATCGAGGACGGATGGATCTTCGCTGTTGCTGCAATCATGTTCAAGCGTCTTCCGTGCTGACAATCATCGCGCCGATATCAGCTTCGGCGACAAGTTGCCCGTCAACTTTTGCGTCGCAGTGAAACTTCCAGATATTGCCGCGCTGCTTCTGCTTCACGACATGGAATTCGACGCGATCGCCCGGAACCACCGGCTTGCGGAAGCGGGCATTGTCGATCGTCATGAAGTAGACGAGGTTCGTACCGGAAGCGGTCTTGCGCGCGCAGATGGCGCCCGCGGTCTGAGCCATGCCCTCGATCAGAAGCACGCCAGGCATGATCGGCTTTTCCGGAAAATGGCCGGTGAAGTGCGGCTCATTTGCCGAAACGTTCTTGATGCCGATCGCTGAATTGTCGCCGTCGATCTCGATGATCCGGTCGACGAGCAGGAAGGGATAGCGATGCGGAAGGAGCTTCAGGATCTCCTGAATATCCGCCGTACCCAGAACCGTTGCCGCCTCACTCATTCGTGCCACCCTTCTTTTTCTGTCTGTCACTTGCGCGCAAGGCCATTTCGGCGACATCGCGCAGGAAATCGCGCATGGGGCGCGCAGGAATACCACCGTAGCGTTCGCCCGCAGGCACATCGCTTGCTACGCCGCTCATCGCGGCAATCTGTACGCCATCGCCAACGGTGATGTGACCATTGACCCCACTGCCGCCGCCGATCATCACGCCATCACCAATCCTGGTGCTGCCGGCGATGCCGACCTGGCTGACGATGCCACAGTAGCGGCCGATGCGGACGTTGTGCCCGATCTGGACGAGATTGTCGATTTTCGTACCTTCACCGATGACAGTGTCGTCCATCGTGCCGCGATCGATCGTCGTATTCGCGCCAATCTCGACATGATCCTGGATGATGACGCGTCCGACCTGGACGATCTTGATCATTCCACCCTTGGGACCCGGCGCGTAGCCAAACCCGTCCTGGCCGATCCTGGCGCCCGGGTGAATGATGACGTTGTTGCCGACGAGCGCGCAGAGAACGCTTGCACCCGCTGCAATCGTGCAGTCGCGACCGATGCGAACGCCCGGGCCGATCACGGCGCCTGCAGCGATCCTCGTGCCGCCACCGATCTCCGCGCCCGCGCCGACCACGGCCATAGGCTCGACTTCCACGCCCTCTTCAAGGCGCGCAGTCGGGTCGATGAAGGCTGCAGGCGAGATCCCATCGAGGCTGGTGTTGCGCGCCGGGCGCATTGCCACCTCGTGCAGCAGCGTGCCCGCCAGCGCAAATGCCGTGTGCGGGCGCGACGTCAGGAGAACGGGAATGTGAGCCGGGACGAGCGAAGCAATGGTCTTGTCGCAGATGATCGCGGAGGCCTGGCAGGTATCCAACTCGGCGCGGTACTTGCGCGAGAGCATGTAGCAGACGTCGCCGGCCTTGGCCCGGTTGACGGGAGCGACAGCATGAATAGCGCGGTCTGCTACCGCGCCATCCGTCAGCTCCGCCCCAATCTGATTGGCCAGGTCACCCAGGCGAATCCCGTGATGGGGCGGAAAAAACCAGTTCTGTTCCATGGACACTCCAGAACAATCAACTTTCGGCAGTTCTGGACTGCTTCTTTATCAGAACGACGAGGAAATGCCGAACTTCAGGTTCTGCACCTTGTCGAAATCTTCCTTCGCAATCGGCCATGCGTAGTCGACACGCAGCGGACCGAACGGCGAAGCCCAGATCAGGCCGAGACCAACCGACGCACGCAGCGACGAGTTGTTGCCCTGCACCGTCTCGGACGGCAGCATCGCAACCTTGCTGCTGTAGAGCGTACCGGCGTCTGCGAAGACCGCACCGCGGAAGCCGCTGTCACGCGGGATGCCCGGAAGCGGGAACGTCGCCTCGGCCGAAGCCGTGAAGTACGTGGTGCCACCAAGGGCGTCACCGGTTCTCTGATCGCGCGGACCGACACCGTTACGCTCGAAGCCGCGAATATCGCTGCTGCCCAGCTGGAACTGGTCGAAGACCTGCAGGTCGCTGCCGGTTTCGAAGATATGGCCTGCACCACCGCTCAGCGAGGTGATGATGTCCGCTTCATCGTTGACCGTGTAGTACCACTTGGCCTTACCGGTCATCTTGTAGAAGTCGGAATCGCCACCGAGGCCGGCGAACTCGTGCGTGAATGTCGCCAGAATGCCGTCATGCGGCAGCTGAGCGTCATCGAGCGTGTTGTAGGTGATCGACTGCGATACCGACGAACGAACCCAGTTTCCACCCTCGACAGCGCGAACGTAAGGCGACGACAGTTCAGCGACATTGCCGCTGTAGTCGAACTGCGTGAAGTTGTAGCGCAACGTCGTCGACAGGTTCTCAGTGATCGGCGCGGCTACGCGAAGGCTGAAGCCCTGGTCTTCATAGCTGTAGTTGTCATCGTCGAAGTCGTTTTCGTTCTTGAAGACGTCGAAGCCTGCGGCCAGACGATAACCAAGGAAGTACGGCTCCGTGAACGAGACGTTGTAGGTCCGGCTTTCGTCGCCACGACCTGCCGCGACACGAATGTACTGGCCACGACCGAGGAAGTTCTTTTCTTCGATCGACGCTTCGACGAGGAACCCGCCGCCGCTGCCGGCCGAGTAACCGGCGCCGATACCGAACGAGCCGGTCGACTGGTCCTGCACGTCGACGATGACGACGACGCGGTCGGCAGCGCTACCCGGCGCCGTCGAGATGTTGACAGCCGAGAAATAGCCGAGAGCTTCGAGGCGGCGCTTGGCGCGAGCAACCATTTCCTGGTTGAAGGCATCGCCTTCGCCCATGTCGAACTCGCGACGGATGACGTAGTCACGGGTGCGGGTGTTGCCGCGAATTTCGATGCGCTCGACATAGGCGCGCTCGCCCTGGTCGACGAGGTAGTCGACGGCGATCGTATGATTGCCGAGGTCGCGGTTGCCACGGGGCGTAACGCGAGCAAACGGGTAGCCAGCCGAAGCGACGCGCTTCGAAATCTCGCTCATCGTTTCCTGAATGTCCTTGGCCTTGTAGACCGAGCCTTCACGGCTGAGAACGACGCCCTTCAGCGCTTCGGCATCCACGCCCTCGACGGTCGATTCGACGGTCACCGCGCCGAAGTCGTAGCGCGGACCTTCTTCGACGGTGATGGTCACCGTGTACTCGTTGGTCGCTTCGTTGAGTGTCGATTCGGAGGACACGACCTGGAAGTCGGCGTAACCGCGGTTGTAGTAGAACTGACGCAGCAACTCTTCATCGGCACGCAGCTTGTCCGGATTGTAGACGTCCTTGCGGGTCAGGAACGAGAAGATACCCGATTCCTTGGTCGCGATGACCGACTGCAGACGACCGTCGCTGTAGGCTTCGTTGCCGACAAAGTTGATCTGCGAAATCTTGGTGCGCTCACCTTCGGCGATGACGAAGGCGAGGTTCACGCGGCCTTCCGCGATCGGCACGACCTGCGTGGTCACGGTGATGTCGCTACGACCGATCGCCGCATAGGCGTCGCGGATCGACTGGATATCGGTCTCGACCGTTGCTTCGCTGTAGGGGCCGAGCGGCTGCGAGCGAACGATGCCCTGCAGCTTGTCGTCCTTGATCTTGCGGTTGCCGTTGAAAACGACCTGATTGATCAGCTGATTCTCGTTGACGGTAACGACGAGCGTGCCGCCGGCAACATTGATGCTGACATCAGAGAAATAGCCGGTTGCGTACAGACGCTTCACCGAAGCGTCGATGTCGGCGTTGCTGAAGCTCTTACCCGGAACAATCGTGATGTTCGCACGGACCGTCTCGGCGCTGACGCGCGTGGCACCGCGAACTTCAACACGACTGATGGTGGCGGCCTCTGCGACGGAAGCGCCTGCGAGCAATCCAACACCAGCGCCGGAAACCACAATGCTCGTGGACAGCGCAAACGCAGACACCGCGTTCAAAAACCTTGAACCAGCTTTCATGTTCAAATCTTACCTTTTCCCAACGTCGCGCGGCAATTTCGTGCCGACTCCGGTCACGGTTGCCGTTTTACCCGCTTTTCCCATACAAGCAAGTCAGCTCGTTAATTTCTGTTTACTTCAATTCGAACCGTGGCTTAACGGCCACTACAGATTCGAGTTATCGTAAACAAATCCTTGCCGAACAAGCCATTGAAATCCAATCGTTCACAGTATCCGTCGTCGTTCCCCACAAACGCCCCGCGGCCGAACGCTAGCCGAAGAACATCGAAATGTCGTTCCATGTCGCAAAAACCATCAGCATCAGCACCATGGCGAAACCGATCCGGTATGCGATATCCTGCGCAGCCGGACCAACCGGCTTTCCGCGCAAGGCCTCAACCGCATAGAACATCAGGTGGCCGCCATCAAGCACCGGAACGGGCATGAGGTTAAGCAATCCTATGGAAACTGACAGGACCGCCGCCAGTTGCAGCACGGCGGCCACACCAAGCGTCGCCATTTGACCCGACGCCTGTGCGACACGGATGGGGCCGCCAAGCTGATCGGCCTTCATCCGGCCGGTCACGAGGTTGGCCAGATAATCGAAAGTCCCGGTGACGATGTGCCAGCTTTGCACGGCACCCTGCCCGATGGCCTCGATCGGGCCGTAGGTCACCACGCGGAAATTGCCGGCGTCCTGATCGGTGACGATACCGATGATCCCGATTTCCATCTTGTTGCCGAATTGGTCGGCAATCTCGGTCCGCTCGGGCACCATGGGCAGGTCGAGGAACGCCCCGTCGCGCTCGATCCGAATCTCGATTTCGAGCTCCGGACGCACGCTGACATAGCGGCGGACATCGTCGAACGTCGTGACCGGGTTCCCGTCGATCGCAACCAGCCGGTCGCGCGGAAGAATGCCTGCCTTCGCGGCGGCGCTGTTTTCCTTGACCTGCGCCACGACGGGATCGGCGACCGAGCGTCCGTAAACGGCAAAGAGGACAGCGAAAATGGCAATAGCAAGAATGAAGTTGGCAATCGGGCCCGCCGCAACCGTCGCTGCGCGCTTCCAGAGCTTGGCGCCCAGGAACGTGTGCGAGCGGTCTTCGGGAGAGATGGCCTCCAGACGCTTGTAGTCCGGCGTGCTGGCGGCATCCTCGTCGCCGTAGAACTTCACGTAGCCGCCGAGCGGTATCGCGCAGAACTTCCACCGCGTGCCGTGCTTGTCGGTCCACCCGATCAATTCCGGTCCGAAACCGACAGCGAAAGCCAGGATGCGAATGCCAGACCAGCGCCCGACGAGATAGTGTCCCATCTCGTGCACGAAAACCAGGAGGGTCAGCACCAGAAGGAAGGGAACGATGTAGCCGGTGACGAATTGCAGGGCATCAAGCAGATATGTCATGAACTTTCCTTAAGGGCCTGCCGCCGGCATCATAGGCCGAGCAAGACCGAGCCGAAGGCGAACTGGCGCCCCTCGCTGACGACATATTGTATCAGGACCAGCACCAGCGTGGCGATACAGGCAAACACCAATCCATCGACGCGGTCCATGACACCGCCATGACCAGGAATGAGATGGCTCGAATCCTTGACGCCGAAGCGGCGTTTTATGAAGGATTCGAACAGGTCTCCGACCTGGCTCGCGACCGACAGAATGAGCGCCACCGCCGGCACACGCAGATCCTGCAGCGGAAAAAAGGCCATATAGACAGCAGTACCGGCCAAGACACCGGATATCGCCCCGCCGATGGCGCCAGACCAGGTCTTGCCGGGCGATATCTTCGGCGCAAGCTTGGGTCCACCGATAGCACGGCCGACGAAATAGGCGAGAATATCCGTTCCCCAGACGACGGCGAAGACGAACAGGGTCGCGATCAGACCGGGGTGATCGACCCCGCGCAGGGCCGCAAGGGAAATGCCGGTCAAGCCCGCGTAAACGATGCCGCCCGGCAACCACCAGCTGCCTTTCTTGAGCGACACCCAAAGCACTGCGCCGACGACGGCTGCGAACAGGGCTGGCAGGCTGTAGCCGATGTTTCCGAAAAGAATGAGGGCCGCGATGATGGCCTGCGACAGCCAGCCAAAGGCGCTGCCCTGAAAATCCCGCTCCGCAAGACCGGTGATCGTCGACCATTCATAATAGACGAGCAAGGCGATCAGGACCGAGAGCAGTTGGAATGCCAAGCCGCCGAACCAGGTCGCAGCAAGGGCGACCGCCGCGAGCACCACTCCCGAAGCGATGCGAAGCTTGAGTTCTGTCTGCATTAGGAACCAACCGCTAACGTCGGCTGCGCCAGCCCGCCGAAGCGACGCTCGCGGCAGGCGAATTTCTCGAGCGCAGACAGAAATGTCTCACGCGTGAAGTCCGGCCAAAGCTCTGGCACGAACAGAAGCTCCGAATAGGCGCCCTGCCACAGAAGGAAATTTGAAAGCCTCTCTTCACCGCTGGTGCGAAGAATGAGATCCGGATCGGGAATGCCGGCCGTATCGAGCGTGCTTGCAATGCGCTCCGGCGTAATGTCTTCGGGCTGCAGCCGGCCTTCGGCAACCTCGGTTGCCAGCCGGCGCATGGCGCGCGTCAGCTCGTCGCGCGCACCATAGTTGAACGCGATCACCAGCGTGATGCCGGTATTCGCGCTCGTCGTCTCCTCGGCCTCGATCAGGAGCGGCAAGATGTCACCGCGCAGGTTCGATCGTTCCCCGATGATGCGGATGCGAACGTTCTCACGGTGCAGATCGGCAAGATCCCGGCGAATGAAGGCCTTGAGCAGGCCCATCAGATCGGTCACCTCGGCCTGCGGCCTGTTCCAGTTTTCGGAAGAGAAGGCGAAGAGCGTGAGATAGCGTATCCCTGCCTCGGCCGCCGTCTTTACCGCGTCGCGAACCGCTTCAACACCCTTGCGGTGTCCCATCGTGCGCGGCAGACCGCGCGCATTCGCCCAGCGCCCGTTGCCATCCATGATGATGGCAACGTGTTCCGGAACGGTGATCGGGATGAGATTTTGCATAAGGCGTCCGCGAAAGGAGACTCAAAAGATCAGGAGCAGATCAGACCTGCATGATTTCCTTTTCCTTATCGACGAGCAAGCGGTCGATATCGGAAATCGTTTCATCGGTCATCTTTTGCACCCGCTCGGACTGAGAACGGCTGATATCCTGCCCGATGTCGCCATCCTTTTCGGCTTTTTTCAGGTCATCCATGCCATCACGGCGAACGTGACGGACGGCGACCTTGGCCTTCTCGGCGTAATCGTGCGCCACCTTGACGAGCGACTTGCGGCGCTCTTCGTTGAGCTCCGGCAGCGGAATGCGCAGGTTTTGGCCGTCGATGATCGGGTTGAGGCCCAGGTTCGATTCGCGGATGCCGCGATCGACGGCACCGACCATCTGCTTGTCCCAGACCGAGACGGACAGCATGCGGGGTTCCGGCACGGTGATGTTTGCCACCTGATTGAGCGGGACACGCGAGCCGTAGGCCTCAACGGTCACCGGATCGAGAACATTCGCCGACGCGCGGCCGGTGCGCAGCGATGCGATGTCGCTCTTGAATGCGGAGATCGCGCCGTCCATGCGACGCTTCAGTTCCTTCAGGTCTACACCTTCACTCATGGCTGGAAACTCCCGTTCTGTCTTTTCATCGGCCGATGGCCGTCTTGCAGCTGTCAGTTGTCGGTAACGATGGTGGCGCGGCCACCGCCGGTCAATATCTCGGCAAAACCGCCCTTCTCGTGGATGGAGAAGACCACGATCGGAATTGCGTTCTCGCGCGCCAGCGCCACAGCCGCCACGTCCATCACCGCAAGGCCCTTCTCGAGCACGGCGCTGTGTGTCAGGCGGTCGAAGCGTGTCGCCGTCGGGTCCTTCTTCGGATCCGCGGAGTAGATGCCGTCGACCTGGGTGCCCTTGAAGATGGCTTGCGCGCCCATTTCGGCAGCCCGCAAGGCCGCCGCAGAATCGGTCGTGAAGAACGGATTGCCGGTGCCGCCCGCAAAGATCACCACGCGCCCGAGAGAGAGATGGTAGAGGGTGGCGCGCTGCGAGAAGCTTTCGCAGATCTCCGGCATCGCGATGGCCGACAGCACCACCGTGTCGATGTCGAGCTTGCGCAGCGACGTCGCCAGCGCCAGCGCATTGATGACAGTCGCCAGCATGCCCATGTGGTCGCCGGTCACCCGGTCGCCGCCCTTGGAGGCAACGGCGACGCCGCGGAAGATGTTGCCGCCGCCAACGACGACGCCCACTTCGACGCCCATGGCGCGCGCTTCGGCGATGTCTGCGGCGATGCGGTCTGCGACCGCCACGTCGATTCCGAAGCCCTGGCTGCCCATCAGGGCTTCACCGGAGGCTTTGAGTAGAACACGCTTGTAGATTGGCTCGGCCGGCATCATCGCTCCTGAACAGATCGTTACGCCTGCGCACAAAATGGCGCGCTGCGTATAAGGACATATTGCGCTACCCGGTTTCAACCGCTGCGGAGCATTTTCCGGCGGGTCCGGCGCATTGACGAAGCCGGATACACGAAGGGCACCGCGTTGTCACGCGATGCCCCAAGGTTTTCCAAACAAGGGTGAAAAAATCAGCCCTTGGCGACAGCCGCAACTTCGGCTGCGAAATCGGATTCTTCCTTCTCGACGCCTTCGCCGAGCAGAAGACGGGCCATGCCGGTCACTTCGATCGGAGCGCCAGCGAGCTTTTCAGCATCCTTGACGGCCTGGCCTACGGTGATTTCCGGGTTCATGACGAAGGCCTGCGACAGCAGGGCGACTTCTTCGAAGAACTTGCGCATGCGGCCTTCGACCATCTTTTCGATGATGTTGTCCGGCTTGCCCGAGGCGCGCGATTGTTCGATGAACACGTTGCGCTCGCGCTCGGCGACAGCGGCGTCGACTTCGTCGGCGCGGATCGCGAGCGGGTTGGTGGCAGCAATGTGCATGGCGACCTGGCGGCCGACCGAGAACAGAACTTCCTTGTCGCCAACCGACTTCAGCGCGACGAGAACGCCGAGCTTGCCGATGCCGTCGCCGGCAGCGTTGTGGATATAGGTGGCAACGACGCCGTCTTCGACCTCGAGCAGGGCTGCGCGGCGAAGGGTCATGTTTTCGCCGATGGTGGCGATCGCGTCCTTGATGGTCTCATCGACCGACTTGCCGGTCGCCGGGTAGTTGGCGTTGGCAATGGCTTCGACCGAACCGTCGGTGCCGAGCGCAACGTTGGCAACGCCGCGAACGAGTTCCTGGAAGGCTTCGTTGCGAGCAACGAAGTCGGTCTCGGAGTTGATTTCGACGACAACGGCCTTCACGCCGCCGCTGACAATACCGATGAGGCCTTCAGCAGCCGTGCGGCCGGACTTCTTGTCGGCCTTGGCGATGCCCTTGGCACGCAGCCAGTCGATCGCAGCTTCCATGTCGCCGTTCGTTTCGGCGAGCGCCTTCTTGCAGTCCATCATGCCTGCGCCGGTCTTTTCGCGCAGTTCCTTCACCATTGCTGCAGTTACACTCATCTTATTGCCTCTTTATCTGTTTGGCTGGCACGCTGCCTGCACATGGCGCGGCACCAGGAGGTGTGGCAGGGGAATGGCTTGCGTCTGTGACACTGTGATGAACGCACGCACCGCAGTCTTATCCGGGGCGCGGATCGCCGGCCCAAGCCGCTTCATCCCTCGCTGAAAAGAACAAGGCCGTTCAGACTTTTCATCACAAACGGCCTCGCCCCGATAGTAGATTGGTGCGGCGGTTATGGCCCGCCGCGCCGTCCGAATCAGGCCTCGGAGGCTTCGTCGAGCGCCGGCTCGATCATAGCGTCTGCCGATGCGCCGAGATCGCGGCCCGATGCGCCCTGCTGACGAGCGATGCCGTCGATGGCTGCACGAGCAATGAGATCGCAGTAGAGAGCGATCGCACGCGAAGCGTCGTCGTTACCCGGGATCGGGTAGTCGATCTGGTCCGGATCGCAGTTGGAGTCGATAACGGCAACAACCGGGATGCCAAGACGCTTGGCTTCGTCGATTGCGATCGATTCCTTGTTGGTGTCGATGATGAACATCAGGTCCGGTGTGCCGCCCATATCGCGGATACCGCCGAGAGCGCGGTTGAGCTTTTCGCGCTCGCGCTCAAGGTTCAGACGTTCCTTCTTCGTGAAGCCGGAGGCGTCCGAAGCGAGGATTTCGTCGAGCTTGCGCAGACGCTGGATCGAGTTCGAAATCGTCTTCCAGTTGGTCATCATGCCGCCGAGCCAGCGGGCGTTGACGTAGTACTGAGCCGAGCGCTTGGCAGCGTCAGCGATGATTTCCGAAGCCTGGCGCTTGGTGCCGACGAACAGGACGCGGCCGCCGTTGGCGACGGTGTCGCTAACGACCTGAAGGGCGCGCGAGAGCATCGGAACGGTCTGTGCGAGGTCGATGATGTGAACGTTGTTACGATCGCCGAAGATGTACGGCTTCATCTTCGGGTTCCAGCGGTGTGTCTGGTGACCGAAGTGAATGCCAGCTTCCAGAAGCTGACGCATGCTAAAATCAGGCAATGCCATGCCTTTTCTCCTTTTCCGGTTGAACCTCCGCGAGGCGTCGAGCTTTTCTTTCGAAAAACCCACCGGCGGAACGATCCGGATTTCTCCCGGAACATCCCATGCCTCACGTGTGGAATGGGCAGCCCCTTAACGGCAACTGCCCGACAAATCAAGACTTGAAGTCTCTTTTTGTCAAATCGACTACTTGCATTCTTCCGGCTTGAAGACTTCCAGATCGGCAAGCTTGCCGCTCAGAACGAAGTCGCCGTAATCCATCGTCAGGTCGCGCGTGATGCCGTTTTCGTAGAGTTTGAACGACATACGGTAGATCGGCAGCGCGTCGCCGCTCTTGTCGTCGTTGAAATAGGAGATGGTGACCGGCCAGTAATTTTCGGTCCCCAGCTTGCCTGCCTTGCCTGCATCCGGCTCGTCGGCTGTCGGCTTGCGCGACTTGCCGACGAAGGTCGAGGTGATCAGCGTCTTGTCGCCCGAATCGGAGCCATCGAAGATCCGGGCCTCGAACAGGCTTTCGCCCTTCTTGGCGCGGTCGATGACCTCGACCATGTGCTCGGTCGGGAAACGGCTCGCGGCCAGTTCGACCTCGCGCTTGTCCGGCGCGGTCAGCTCGACCTTGACACCGGTCTTGTCGTCATGGGCCGTGCCGCGCACTTCCTTGTCGAGCTTCTCGTCGGTGAAGGAACGGGTCAGGAAGCGGAAGTTGCCGGACTTCATATCCTCGTAGGTGGTCGTCTGCTGGTCCGTCATACGCGTCTCTTCGCCGGTGTTGACCTGCGTGACGAAGCGGAAACTCACCGTATAGCCTTCGCAGGCCGAGCCGTTGAACTCATAGACCATCCGGCCGTACATGCCAGAAATGCCAGAGCGGTCCGACGCGTCCTTGAGTTCGAGATCGTAGACGGCGCGATGCGGAACGAGGACACTCGCGCTTGCTGTGCCTGCGCCAGAAACCATCATCGCAGCGAGGCAGGCGCTGCCCAGACTTGCGCGACCGAAGCCTTTACGAAACATCCGTTTCCTCCTGTTGGACTCGCCGGCAATGCTATAAACAAGCTTTCGGCAGAAGCGAGGCGACACCACGTCTAAATGCCGTCGCGACGCCGCGATCCGGCCTGAATGCCGGATTTTAACACAAAAGACAACAACGGAGCTTTCCATGTCCGCAGAGATCGAAACGCGCCTGAAGGACCTCGGCGTCACCCTTCCCCAGGCTGCAGCCCCGGCGGCAAACTATGTGCCCTACGTCATCAGCGGCTCGATGCTCTACATCTCCGGTCAGCTGCCGATGGAAGGCGGAAAGATTGCCGTGACCGGCCATGTCGGCAAGGACGTCGACGTTGCCGGCGCGCAGCGCGCCGCAGAACTCTGCGCGATCAACATCCTCGCGCAAGCCAAGGCTGCGCTCGGCGGCGATCTCGGCCGCATCCGTCGGCTGGTCAAGATCAACGGCTTCGTTGCCTCGACCCCGGAATTCATCGAACAGCATCTGGTCATCAACGGCGCCTCCAACCTGCTCGCCAACGTACTTGGCGAAGCCGGCAAGCATGCGCGCGCTGCCGTCGGCATGGCTGCCCTGCCCTTCAACGCCGCTGTCGAGATCGACGCGGTGATCGAGATCGCGTGATCGGGTGCCGGGCATGACGGATCTTTCCTGGCTGAAGGCTCAGCCGATCGCCCATCGCGGCTATCACGACATGAACAAGCAGGTCTGGGAAAACACGCTTTCAGCGTTTTCCCGGGCTGCCGACGCCGGCTTCGCCATCGAATGCGACCTGCAATACACCGCCGACAGCGTGCCGGTCGTCTTTCATGACGACGACACCGAGCGCTTGTGCGGCATCAAGGGCGACGTGCGCGCACGAACAGCCGGCGAGCTCGGCCTGATGGCCATTGGCGGAACGAAGGACAAGGTGCCGACGCTGTCGCAGATGCTGCGGCTCGTCAAAGGGCGCGTGCCGCTCGTCATTGAGCTCAAGGGGCGCAAGGGCGACGACGAAGGCTTTGCCGCCGCCGTGCTTGAAACGCTCGAAGACTACAAGGGTCATGTCGCCCTGATGAGCTTCGACCATTGGCTGCTCAAGGACCTTAAGGCGCTCGACGCGCCCTACCCGCTCGGACTGACCGCCGAGGGTGCCCGGCCGGAGACTTTCTTCGTGCACGAAGAAGCCATGCAGCTCGGTCTCGACTTCATCTCCTATCACTACGGCCATCTGCCGAACTCGTTCATCACCAAGGAGCGCACGCTTGGCCGGACGATCATCACCTGGACGGTTCGCGACAGGCAGGCTGAGGAATACACCTATGCCCATGCCGACCAGATGACGTTCGAGGGGTTCGACCCGCGGGAGGCATTGATTTCCTGAGCTCATGTCCGACGCCGTCACCATCCGCATAGAGCAATCCTTCGCCGAGATACCGGCCGCACGCTGGAACATGCTTTCCGGCGCGGCAAAGGGACGGGACGGCGCGGTCTACAACCCGTTCGTCTCGCACGCCTATCTTTCGGCGCTGGAAGCGTCCGGCTCGGCCACCGCCAAGACCGGCTGGCTGGGGCAGCATCTGCTGATGGAGGGCGCTGGCGGAGAACTTCTCGGGGCGCTCGTCTGCTACCTCAAGAACCACAGCCAGGGCGAATATGTCTTCGACCATGGCTGGGCGGATGCATTCGAGCGCGCCGGCGGCCGCTACTACCCCAAACTTCAGGGGTCCGTTCCCTTCACGCCCGCAACCGGACCAAGGCTCCTGACGGTCTCGGGCGGCGACGGCTCACCGGTCCAGGACGGGCTTGCGGCAGGGCTGAAGGAGCTGGCGCGACGGCACGACGCCTCTTCCGCGCACGTGACTTTCGTGCCCGAGGCGGAAGTACCTGTATTCGAGCAGGCCGGCTTCCTGCACCGCACCGACCAGCAGTTCCATTTCCTCAACGAGGGCTATCGTTCGCATGACGACTTCCTGGAAACGCTGGTGTCCAGAAAGCGCAAGGCGTTGAAAAAAGAGCGCCGCGCGGCGCTCGAACATGGCATCACCATCGACTGGCTGACCGGCAGCGACCTGACGGAAGCGATCTGGGACCAGTTCTTCGCATTCTACATGGACACGGGCAGCCGCAAGTGGGGGCGCCCCTACCTCACCCGCGCCTTCTACTCGCTGATCGGCGAACGCATGGCAGATGACATCGTGCTGATCATGGCGCGACGCAACGGCCGCTACATTGCCGGCGCCATCAATTTCATCGGTGGCGATGCGCTTTATGGCCGCCACTGGGGCTGCATCGAAGAGCATCCCTTCCTGCACTTCGAGGTCTGCTATCACCAGGCGATCGACTTCGCGATCGCCAAGGGCCTCAAGCGGGTCGAGGCCGGGGCCCAGGGCGAGCACAAGCTCGCCCGCGGATACATGCCGGTCACCACCCATTCCGCCCACTATATCAGCCACTCCGGCCTTGCCCGTGCCGTATCGGACTACCTGGTGCGCGAGCGCAGGGACGTGGAGGAAACCGCGACGTTTCTTGCCGAACACGGACCTTTCCGCAAAGGTGAGCGTCAGGACGATTGAACCGCTCGCCGCCTTCGCCGCATACAGTCAACGAGGAAAAACTATGAGCGCCTACGACACCAACAACATCTTCGCGAAGATCCTGCGAGGCGAGATCCCGTCGCACCGGGTCTATGAAGACGATGCCACGATCGCGTTCATGGATGTGATGCCGCAGGCCGAAGGCCACATGCTCGTCGTGCCCAAAGCGCCTTCGCGCAACCTCCTGGACGCGGACCCGGCGAGCCTGCCGTCTCTCATTACCGCCGTCCAGAAAATTGCCGTCGCCGCCAAGGAAGCTTTCGACGCCGACGGCGTGACGATCATGCAGTTCAACGAGGCGCCGGCCGGCCAGTCCGTCTTTCACCTGCACTTCCACGTCATTCCGCGACATGACGGCGTCCCGCTGAAGCCGCATTCGGGCACGATGGAAGACGGCGCGGTGCTGGCTGCCAACGCCGAGAAGGTGCGGCAGGCGCTTTAGATTCGATTACTCTGCGCGCGCGCCCAAGTCCGCAAGGGTTCCCGGCGCGTGCGCCTCTGCCATCTCGGCATGTCGCAGCCGCCGAATTGTTGCCTTAGCTAGCCCCAGCGCCACCCCGAAGGTCGCAATACCGCCCAGGATGTCGCTGAGATGGTGACCGCCCTGGATCAGGACGGTTGGCAACATCAACACGTTCAACGTCAGCACGACAGGAAATATCATCCGCTGGCGCGGAACGAAGCAGACCGACATGCAGGCCATGACAATGTGATACGACGGAAAGCCGATCAGACCCAGGATGTTGCGCGGGCTCACATAGCTGACGCCTTCACGCCCGAGCCGGACCAGTTCGTGCCCGTAAGCCGGGTCGACCGCGAGCGGGATCGCATCCAGAATTGACTGCGGCAACGTATAATACGCTTTGGCGCCAAACGTCGGAAAGAAGATCCAGAAACCGATGGACAGGAGTGCGCCGAAGACGCCCGTCAGCAAGAAGCGGTGAAGCGCCCGCTCCTGTCCCGAGAAGCCGAGCACAAGGATGACGCAGAGCAACTGGGGAAGCGACGTGAAGTAGACCAGGTTCGACAGCACGCCGACCCACCGGTGGTCGGCGGCCCACGCGACCAAACGCGGCCAATCATACCCAAGTACAGCGTCAAATCGGAATAGCAGCTCATCGATCGGCGCGAATGCAATGGGCAAGAACATGTAATTGAAGAGAGACGCGACGATAGTAAAAAGAATGAAGACGCCAGACGCAATGACCGACAGGGCAATATTTCTCTCTCCGCGCACATCCCGATAGTACCGTCCCAAGGCAACCATAAATATGCCTATGGACACCACAAGCATGTATCCGAACACATCGACGCTTATGCCCTTGATGTACAGGAGAAATATATCGATCAAGGCAAGAGTAGCAACGACTCTTACCAAAACAGCTTCAGCCGGAAGAAAACCCATCATCAATATCTCGGATCATTCTGCATAAGCATACGAATCCGCAATTAATAATATTATAATTAAGTGAACATGATTTCACGAGTACCGGACAACGGGGCGGCGATCAGTCGAAACCGGGCCCAATTCGAGCTCAGAACGCGCAGCGCTACCGCGAACAATCGCCGCTTGCCAGTATTCATAGATCGGCGATTTCCGGCCTACGCTGCCCCGAAACCCGGAATGCGTTCCTTACGGTTCTCTAGCGAACCCTGAGTTCCGATGCCGAAGGCCTCGTCATCGACCCGGCATCAAGCGAACGCAGAAGGACGCCCGAAAGGGCAAAAGCAAGCGCAAAGGCGAGCGCACCACCGAAAACATCGACGAGATGGTGTCCACCGTGAATGATGATTGCCGGAACCATCAGAATGTTGAGCAGGAGCGTCGGGACAAGCAAGACAGCAGACCGCGTCATGAACCAGACAGACATACATGCCATCACCGTGTGGAATGATGGGAATGCTATCAGTCCGAGGGTATCACGAGGCGATAGAAACGCCACGCCATCCTGCGCGAGGCGCTTCAGCTCGGCACCGTATGCCGGGGTCACGGCCAATTGGGCGCGTTGCACGATCTCTTCGGGCAAAACGTAGTATGCACTCGTTCCAAAGGACGGCCAGAACGTCCAGAACAACATCGCCAGCAAAGCGCCCAAAAGCCCCGTGACGAGAAATCGATGCAATGCGCGGTCGTCCCCGACGAAGCTAAGCACCAAGATGACAATCATCATCTGCGGCAACGACGTGAAGTAGACGAAGTTCAGGACAGCCGAAAACGACGGAAAGTCTGCTACCCAATGGATCAAGCTCGGCCAGGAAAAGCCCAACATTGCGTCCGCACGTGACAGGGCCCCGTCGATAACAGGGAACTGGATCGGGAGCAGCAGGTAATTCAAGATTGAACCGGTGAGCGTGAACAGAACAAAGATGCCGACCGCGATTGCCGCCAAGGCCAAACGCTCGTCCTTTCGGATCACGCGATAGAACTGACCGACAAGGATTGTCCCCACACCAATGCCGATCAGTGGCGCATATCCCGCGGCATCGACCGACACGCCCCAGAGCGCGATCAGAGATCCGTCGATGATCGCCAGCAACACGACAATCGATAGGCACAATTTTTCGGCAGGTAAAAACGTCATGACGATCCGCGCGCAAGGAGCGTCTTGTCTACCAACTTCCGTTTAACAATCGGCTAAGTGAGGCAGCTTCACGCGAAAGTAGAGGCTAGAAGCCGAGCCACCAAAGGCCCGCAGCCAGGGCTGCGATGGTCGTCGCTATGCCAATAGCCGGCTTGCGGCCGAGCAGGAAGAACGCCGACGCACCGATCGCGACCGCGCCCAGGCGCAGCCAGAGCGGCGACTGCTCGAGCACGCCGGTCGGATAGAGAACGAGCTTGGCGATGACGGCGGCCACGAGCGCGGTCGCCACCGCCCTCACCCAGTTCAGCGCCTCGGAATCATCGCGCAGGCGGTTGCCGGCGATTACGCCCAGCCAGCGCCAGATGTCCGTCGCGAGCCAGCCAGCGATCGCGATAAAAGCGTAGGCCCACCAGCCATCCTGCCAGGTCATGCGCCGATCTCCCGACGACGGCGCCAGAACCGCTCCAGCGCCCAGGCGAGTGTCCCGCCGCCGACGCCGGCAAGCAGGATGTCGAATTCGGGCATCAGCCAATAGAACAACGGACCGGCGACCAGGCCGATGAGCAGCGCGATATGAACGACCGGATGGCGCGCCGAGTGCCAGATCGACGCCAGGAAATAGATTGGTGTCAGGAAGAACAGGCAACCCGCCACGATCGGCGGGAAATCGGCGACGAAGTGATAGACGACCCCGACCAGCACCATGTTGGCGACAACAAGCGTAATGCCGAAGCCGGCGAAGAAGGCGACGCGCCTGTCGCGCGGCACCGCCTGTACCTTTTCCATCGCAAACACCCAGGCGGTAATCGCCACGAAATGCGACAGAAACAGCAAGAGCCATGTCGGCGTCTTCGACGTGCGCAATTCAGGAATGAGGGCGGCAACCATCGGCATCAACCGGACGGATGACAGCGAAACGGCAAGGAAGGCGGCGGCCAGGCTTGCGCCACTCATCATAGAGCTGACGAGGATCACCTTGGCCGGAAGCGCCCAGACCATGCCGGTCATGAAGACGACCTGTTCCGGCGGAATTCCCGCCTGCGCCGTCAGCGAACAAAAGCCGACGAAGGACAGCATCAGAATAAAGGCGGGAAGGCTGAACAGGCCACGCATCCCGGTCAGGAACCAGACGACCGAAGACTGGTCGTTTTCATCACTCTTCATCAGTCGTTCCGGAGTTCTTTTCATTCAGAAAAACGCTGCCGGATGTTCCCATCCGGCAGCGCAGGGCATCGATTGCGATGCGATTACTTCTTGCGAGGCACCTTCGGCACCGTCTTGCCCTTGCGTGGGCTGGCGGCGCTGGCGTCCTTGGCGTCCGGCTCGGACGAAGCCTTGGCTGTCGCCTTCTTCGGCTTGGCTTTCGGTGCAGGCTCGGCGCCGACCGCTTCCTTTTCCTCGGCCTTCTTCGGCTTGGCGCTCTTCATCGCCGGGCGCGTTACTTCGGCCTTCGGCTTGATCGGCGCGGTCTCCTGCACGGCATCGAGCAGAAGTCCCCTGGTTCCGTCCGGCCGCGTGCCGATCGTCACCCTGAGAACACCACCCTTCTTCAACTTGCCGAACAGAATTTCGTCTGCGAGCGGCTTCTTGATGTGCTCCTGAATGACGCGCGCAAGCGGACGCGCGCCCATCTTCTCGTCATAGCCCTTCTCCGCAAGCCAGGCGATGGCATCGGGGGCCAGATCGAAGGTGACGTTGCGTTCGGCCAGCTGGGTTTCCAGCTGCATGACGAACTTCTGCACCACCTGATGGATGACCGGAGTCGGCAGCGATGCGAACGGGATGACCGCATCGAGACGATTGCGAAACTCGGGCGTGAACAGGCGGTTCAGCGCTTCCTCGTCTTCACCGGTGCGCTTGGAAGACCCGAAGCCGATAGCGGCCCGTGCCATTTCCGACGCACCCGCATTGGTCGTCATGATCAGGATGACGTTGCGGAAGTCGATCTTCTTGCCGTTGTGATCCGTCAGCGAGCCATGATCCATGACCTGCAGCAGGATGTTGAACAGGTCCGGATGAGCCTTTTCGATTTCATCGAGCAGCAGCACGCAATGCGGATGCTGGTCGACGCCATCGGTCAGAAGACCGCCCTGATCGAAGCCGACATAGCCGGGAGGTGCACCCAGCAGCCGCGATACGGTGTGGCGCTCCATGTATTCCGACATGTCGAAACGCAGAAGCTCGACACCGAGCGACGTTGCCAGTTGCTTGGCGACCTCGGTCTTGCCGACACCCGTCGGGCCCGAGAAGACATAGCAACCGATCGGCTTGTTCGGCTCGCGCAGGCCGGCTCGAGCCAGCTTGATCGACGAGGCAAGCGCCTCGATCGCCAGATCCTGGCCATAGACGACTGAGCGCAGTTCCTTCTCCAGATTGGCCAGCACCGCTTCGTCGTCCTTGGAGACGGTCTTCGGCGGAATGCGGGCCATCGTCGCGATGGTGGCTTCGATCTCGCGCTCGGTGATCAGCTTGCGACGCTTGCTGACCGGCAGCAGCATCTGTGCCGCGCCGGATTCGTCGATCACGTCGATCGCCTTGTCCGGGAGCTTGCGGTCGTTGATGTAGCGGGCCGAAAGCTCGACGGCAGCCTTGATCGCCTCATTCGAGTACTTCAGGTGGTGATAATCCTCGAAGTAGGGCTTCAGCCCCTTCATGATCTCGATGGTATCGGCGATCGTCGGCTCGTTGACGTCGATCTTCTGGAAGCGACGCACCAGGGCGCGGTCCTTCTCGAAGAACTGGCGGTACTCCTTGTAGGTCGTCGAGCCGATGCAGCGGATCGCGCCCGACGAGAGTGCGGGCTTCAGCAGGTTTGATGCATCCATCGCACCACCCGACGTGGCGCCGGCGCCAATGACGGTGTGGATTTCATCGATGAACAGCACAGCACCCGGATAGTCCTCGAGTTCCTTGACGACCTGCTTCAGGCGCTCCTCGAAGTCGCCGCGATAGCGCGTGCCGGCCAGAAGCGTGCCCATGTCGAGCGAGAAGATGGTCGCGTCCTGGAGCGCTTCCGGCACCTTCTTCTCGATGATGCGCTTGGCCAGGCCTTCGGCAATCGCCGTCTTGCCGACGCCGGGGTCACCAACATAGAGCGGATTGTTCTTCGAACGGCGGCAGAGAACCTGGATCGTCCGGTTGACTTCGGCGTGGCGGCCGATCAGCGGATCGATCTTGCCCGACTTCGCCTTTTCGTTGAGGTTGACGCAGTAAGCCGTCAGCGCGTCCTGCTGCTTCTTGGCGCTCGCCTCTTCGTTTTCCCGCTGGGGCTTCTGTTCGGCTTCATGCTCGTCGTTGCCGCGCACGGGACGTGCCTCGGAGCTTCCGGGCCGCTTGCCGATACCGTGGGAGATGAAGTTGACGGCGTCGTAGCGCGTCATCTCCTGCTCCTGCAGGAAGTAGGCAGCATGGCTTTCGCGCTCGGCGAAGATGGCAACGAGAACATTTGCGCCCGTCACTTCCTCGCGCCCCGAAGACTGGACGTGAATGACGGCCCTCTGGATGACCCGCTGGAAGCCGGCAGTCGGCTTGGAATCCTCGTCGTAACCGGTGATCAGGTTCGACAGTTCGTTGTCGACATAGTCTGTCACGGTCTTGCGCAACGTCTCGAGATTGACGTTGCACGCACCCATCACGGCCGCCGCATCGGCATCGTCTATCAATGCCAGAAGCAGATGCTCGAGCGTCGCATATTCGTGGTGGCGCTCGTTGGCAAAAGTCAGTGCCTGGTGCAGCGCCTTTTCGAGGCTGGGCGAAAATGTTGGCACGTTAGTTCCTCATTTCTTTTCCATGACGCATTGCAACGGATGCTGATGCTGGCGGGCGAAGTCCATCACCTGTGTCACCTTCGTCTCGGCGACTTCATACGTAAAGACGCCGCACTCGCCCACACCGTGATTGTGGACGTGGAGCATGATGCGAGTCGCCTCTTCCGGATTCTTCTGAAAGAAGCGCTCCAGAATGTGGATGACAAACTCCATTGGCGTGTAATCGTCATTCAAAAGCAGAACGCGATACAAACTCGGCTTCTTGGTCTTCGGCTTGGTGCGCGTGATGACGGAGGTGCTGCGATTGCTGCCGCCTCCTTCGTCGTCGCTTCCTTGCTGCATCCGGACCGGCATGGCGATCATTCGTGTCTTTTCCTTAGTACAAGCCGCGGATCCATCTGAGGTGGCCGCAGCGTGCTTGCCCTTTATCTAATGGTTCGTTTCCAGATTTTAAGACCGAACCAACGCACTGCAATCATAATCGCACGGACAGGCATAAGATTGATCAACTTTCTTCGATCCACCGCGAAGTGTTGAAAACAGCAAAAAGGCCGGTCGCTGTATCGGCGACCGGCCTTCCAATGACGGCAATGATCCGTTGCGTTACGCCGCAGCGGCAGCCTTGACCGCTGCAGTCGCCTTGGCGACCGGCGCTTCGTAGGGCTTGTAGGCGTCCTTGGCGAGGTCGGCGTACATTTCGCCGATCTTCGTCGCCTCAGCAAAGAAGCCCTCATAGCTCGACTTCAGGAAGTTGGTCTGCAGTTCGAAAGCCGTCTCGACGCTCTTGACGCTGGAGAGCTTCTCCACATGCGCAACGCTGTCTTCAAAGGATTTCTTGGAGAAATCGGCAGCCTCGGTCGCAATGGCCTGAAGGCCCTTGGTCCAGGCGGAATAGCTCTTCACAGCCACGTCTATGGCTTCTTTGCTTTTCTTGTTTGCATCATCGAAGTTGAACATCCGGTGTCTCCTTGAGTGACGGCCTGATCTGGAGGCTTCAGTTTATGTGCACTGCACAAAAAGTCAAGCCGAGCGTGCAATGCAATAAAATGCAATACTTGCAACACCTTGATGAAAATGCAGTGCGAACACGCGATTTTCATCGCATTTCCACCCGGAAAAACACGAAAGCATAGAAAAACCCGGCGCGATCGCTCGCCACCGGGTCATTCTGTAAATCCGTCGATCGGCGACTTAGAGGTCGATGTCGAGGATCGCCATGGAGAAATTGTAGGACAGTTCGCCGTCCTCTTCGTCGCGGAAGACGACGCCGAGGAATTCGTCACCGAGATAGACTTCAGCCGACTCATCCTTCTTCGGGCGAGCCTTGACCACCATCGACTGGTTGAACGTGCGCTTGAGGTAGGCTTCAAGCTTGCGGATTTCTTCGGGCTTCAAATGTCTTCTCCGTAGCCGTTTTTGATGTGCGGCGCTTCTCGCACGCTGCGTTGGCGGGTGTAAACCCCTCGAAAGCGGCTACGCACCGGTTCCCGATGGTTCAGATTTCGAAGCTCGACAGGATCTGGTCCATCTGGCGCGAAGGCTCGGAACATCCAGCTTCGCCGACGACCTTGGCCGGAACGCCGGCAACCGTCGATTTGGGCGGCACCGGCTTAAGCACCACAGAACCGGCGGCGATGCGCGAGCAATGGCCGATGTGAATATTGCCGAGGATCTTGGCGCCAGCGCCGATCAGCACGCCGTCGGCGATCTTCGGATGACGGTCGCTGCCTTCCTTGCCGGTGCCGCCAAGCGTGACACCATGCAGGATCGAGACATTGTCGCCGATGACCGCGGTCTCACCGACGACCAGGCCGGTGGCGTGATCGAGGAAGATGCCACGGCCGATGCGGGCGGCCGGATTAATGTCCGTCTGGTAGACGCTCGATGCCCTGCTTTGCAGATAGAAGGCGAAATCCCGCCGCCCGCGCTTCAGGAGCCAATGGGCGAGACGGTGCGTCTGGATGGCATGAAAGCCCTTGAAATACAGTACCGGCTCGAGGAAGCGGGTGCAGGCCGGGTCACGATCATAGAAAGCCTGGATGTCGACACGCAGGATCGTGCCCCATTCCGGCCAGTCCTCGAGCATCTCGGCAAACGTCTGGCGCAAGAGGTTTGCCTGCAGATCAGGATGATCGAGGCGCTCGCAGATGCGGTAGACGACGCTTTCTTCCAGGGAGTGCTGGTTGACGACGGTGGAATAGAGGAACGCGGCCAGCATCGGGTCCTGCTCGGCGGCAAGCCGGGCCTCCTCGCGCAGGCTGCTCCAGATCGGATCCATCACCTTGAGGGTTTCCGTCTGACGAAGTTCGGTCGTCGCGACCATCGTCGCACTCCTTCTCAATCGGTCTATGCCATCAATATAGGGGAAATTCGGCAGGACATAAATGGCCTGATACCAGTTCGACCGAAGGTCGTAGCCCCGCCTAAGCTCGCCCGACCTCCTCGAGGAATTCGAGGACCGCCTTCTTGAAGACCCGGTCGCCGACGGCAAGCATATGGTCTCTGCCGGGAATATCAAGCGCGCGGGCATGCGGCATCAGCGCTGCCAGTTCCTGTGGCGAGCCGGCGATGTCGTCCTTGGTGCCGACGCCGATCAGCGTCGGAATGTCGATCCGCCCCATATCCTCGGGCGTCAGCAGGTCGCGCGAGGTCGAGATGCAGGCGGCGAGCGCCTGGCGATCGCTCTTCGTCTGGTCGGCAAAGGCGCGGAACATGCGGCCACGCGCATGCGTCACAACTTCGAGCGAGGGCGCCGTCAATGCGTCGGCGATCGGATCCCAGTCGCCGACGCCGGTGACCATGCCGATGCCGAGGCCGCCGAACACCAGCGAGCGCACGCGATCGGGATGGGCCAGCGCCAGGAACGCGGAAACGCGGGCACCCATCGAATAGCCCATGACATGCGCCTCGGCGATACCGAGATGGGTCAGCAGGGCGGCGGCGTCGCCTGCCATCTGCTGAGGATGGTAGAGGGCGGGATCATACGGCTTTGCGCTTTTGCCGTGGCCGCGGTTGTCGAGCGCGATCACCCGGTAGCCGGCGTCGCCAAGCGTCTTCAGCCAGCCGGGGAAAACCCAGTTGACATTGGCGCTCGAGGCAAAGCCGTGAATGAGCAGGACCGGCGCGCCCGCAGGATCGCCCTCGTCGAAGAAGGCGATATCCAGCCCTTCATGGGTGAAGTGCGAAAACGGCGGCGGGGTGAGATCCATTCTTCCAGTCCTTGAGGCGCATCGATTTGGCGCAACCTAATTTGTCACCCTTTGGAGGGAAACCCCGAGCCGGCAAAAACCACAGGTGCGGCGTGTTTGCCGCTACACATTTCCGACAAAGCTCACTATGGTGCCGGCAAATTCGACCCTCAAAGACTTGCATACATCGGAGCATGACATGGCCGGCCACAGCATCCCGCATTTCCAGAATGACGGCGGACACCAGGCAATCGAGATCGGCGTCAAGGAATTCATGTGCACCGGCGCGTCGGTTCCCTACGACCATCCGCACATCTTCATCGACATGGGCGACGACCACGAAAAGGTCTGCTCCTATTGTTCGACGCTCTACCGCTACAATCCGAAGCTGAAGGCGACCGAAACCAACCCGCCGGGCTGTCTCTTCACCTTCCAGGCAGCCTGATTTCCGCCGATGTCGAAGACGATCGCGATCGTCGGCGCCGGTGTCGGCGGGCTGACGGCGGCATTATGCCTGACGCGTCGCGGCTTCGAGGTCGACATCATCGAGCAGGCAGCCCTTCTGACCGAGATCGGCGCCGGGCTTCAGATCTCCCCGAATGCATCGCGCATCCTCGCCGAACTCGGCCTGCTGGGCGCGCTTGAAGCTGTTTGGACCGAACCGGACGCAATCACGCTTGCCGACGGCATGTCCCTGCGCCCGCTTGCCAGCGTCGCTTCGGGGCGTTTTGCCCGTGACCGCTGGCATGCGCCCTATGGCGTGCTTCATCGGGCGAGCCTTCAACGCATCTTGCTTGCCGCCGTTGAAGCCGAGCCGAGATGCCGCCTGCACCTCGGACACCGGATCGACGGAGATCCGCAGCGGGCAATCGCCGCCATCACCGGGCGCACGCCAACGCTGATCGTCGGCGCTGATGGCATCTGGTCGCGGCTGCGCAATACCGTTCCAGGCGCCGGCCGCGTACAGTTTTCGGGCAACGTCGCCTGGCGCATGACCGTCACGCGCCATGCCGCCGCCGGCCTACTGCAGCCGGATCGCGTTTCTGCCTTTCTCGGATCGAGGGCGCATCTGGTCGCCTACCCGCTGCGCGAGATCGACGGCTTCAATCTGGTTGCGATCATCGAGGGCAAGGAAACCGACAGCGTCTGGGTCGGCAAGGATGCGGACGTGAGGCGCCACGACTATCTCGCCGCCTTTTCCGCCTGGAACCATGGACTGCGGACGCTGTTGAAAAATGCCGACTCGCCGAGCTACTGGCCGCTGTGCACGGTGAGCGACGGGGCTTGGCAGGATGGCGCAAAGACCGTTCTGATCGGAGATGCCGCCCACGCCATGACACCCTTCGCGGCGCAAGGCGCCGCAATGGCGATCGAGGATGCGTCGGCGCTTGCAACGTGCCTGGCGGATACCAACGACATCACGCTGGCCTTGCGAGTTTTCGAAACCGGACGCCGTCCGCGCATCGCGCAGGTGCGCAGGCGGGCCGCCTTCAACCGTTTTGCCTATCACGCCCGTGGACCGCTGCGGATTGGACGCAACGTCATCCTGTCGATGAAAGGTCCGGAAGCGCTCGCAGCCGACTTCGATTGGCTCTACGGCTACGGCGCTCCCGCACGGTAAGTCGGTCAGACCGCCCTTGCCGCAGCAAGGCCGGCTTCGATGTCCCGGCGAATGTCGGCGACGTCCTCAAGGCCGATCTGCAGGCGCAGCACCGGGCCTTCGGTCGGCGCCACCGCCACCTTGCGATCCGAAAGGCCGACGTGAAGCGCCAGGCTTTCGAAGCCGCCCCAGGAATACCCGAGCCCGAACAGCGACAGCGCGTCGAGGAAAGCGTGCGCCTTCACCTTGAAACGGTCAGGGCTCTCCGCCTTGAGCACGAATGAAAAGATGCCGCTCGCACCGGTGAAATCGCGCTTCCAGAGGTCATGGCCCGGAAAGCTCGGCAGTGCCGGATGCAAGACGCGGGCAACCTCGTCACGGCCTTCAAGCCAGGTGGCGAGCGACAACGCGCTTTCCTGGTGCCGCTCGAGGCGCACGCCCATGGTGCGCAGGCCGCGCAGGATCTGGTAGCTGTCGTCAGGCGAAACGCAGATGCCGAGTGTCACCATCGCCTCCGTCAGCGCCGGCCAATGCGCCGCGTTGGCCGAAACGGTGCCGAACAGCAGGTCGGAATGGCCCGACGGGTACTTGGTCGCGGCATGGATCGACACGTCGACGCCATGGTCGAGCGGCTTGAAATACACCGGCGTTGCCCAGGTATTGTCCATGGTGACGATACAGCCGTGGCGATGCGCCACGTCGGCTATTGCGCGAATATCCTGCATCTCGAAGGTATTGGAGCCCGGCGCTTCCGTGTGGACCAGCCGCGTGTTCGGCCGAATGAGGCTTTCGATCGCCGCACCGATCATCGGATCGTAATAGTCTACGGTGACGCCGAGGCGCTTCAGCATCGTGTCGCAGAAATGACGCGTCGGGAAATAGACTGAATCGACGATGAGCGCGTGGTCGCCAGCCGACAGATAGGCCAGAAACGGCACGGTGACCGCAGCGAGGCCCGAGGGAACGAGGATCGTGCCTGCAGCCCCCTCGAGCTCGTTGATCGCATCGCAGAGCGCATCTGTCGTGGGCGTGCCGCGGGTGCCGTAGGTGTATTTCTGGTCGCGCGTCTCCATCGTCCTGGCGTTCGGGAACAGAACTGTGGACGCCCGCACGACCGGCGGATTGACGAAACCGAAATAGTCGGAGGGTTTGTTTCCGGTATGGGCGAGCCGGGTGTTGATCCCCATCTTGCCGTTCACATTGCCGCTGTCTGCCATTGCAAATTCCGATGTTGAAAAACCGATGCAGAACTCTTCGAACGCGTCACAACCGGGGTCAAGTGGCAAAATCCCGGATAGGCGGTTTAAGGTCCTTGGAAGCGAGAATTGACGAATTTTCGCTCAATGATTGCCTGTTTCCTGCAAAAGTTGCCTAAACTTCTGGCTTGTTTGAGGTTTTTCACACGCAAGTCCAGAAAATCGGCAAGCTCTCTTGACCCCCATGGATTTTGAGCATGAGATAGGTTGCACTCGCGCCATGAGGGTGGCGGAGGCTGCACGCGCAGGGAGACGCGCTGTTGCAGACGGGAACGAACGACAACAGAAAAAGGTTCTTAAAAATGGCAAGAAGAATTCTGACAGCTCTGGTTGGCGCTGCTGTCATGGGGATTGGCGCGCATTCGGCTTCGGCTGGCACACTCGACGACGTGAAAGCAAAGGGCTTCGTCCAATGCGGCGTGAACACCGGCCTTGCCGGCTTCGCGGCCCCGGATGCCTCGGGCAACTGGAGCGGCTTCGACGTAGACTATTGCAAGGCGATCGCCGCCGCGATCTTCGCGGATGGCAGCAAGGTGAAGTACTCGCCGACGTCGGCCAAGGAACGCTTCCCGGCGCTGCAATCGGGCGAAGTGGACGTTCTCGCCCGCAACACCACCTGGACAATCAACCGCGACACCGCTCTCGGCTTCAACTTCCGCCCGGTCAACTACTATGACGGCCAGGGCTTCATGGTCCGCAAGGGCCTGAACGTGAAGTCGGCGCTCGAACTCTCCGGCGCTGCCGTCTGCGTGCAGACCGGCACCACCACCGAGCTCAATCTCGCCGACTACTTCAAGGCCAACAACCTGCAGTACAACCCGGTGGTCTTCGAAAAGCTAGAGGAAGTGAACGCCGCCTATGACGCCGGTCGTTGCGACGTCTACACCACCGACCAGTCCGGCCTCTACTCGCTGCGCCTGACGCTGTCCAAGCCCGACGATCACATGATCCTGCCGGAAATCATCTCGAAGGAGCCGCTTGGTCCGGCCGTTCGCCAGGGTGATGACCAGTGGTTCGACATCGTCAGCTGGGTTCACTACGCCCTGATCCAGGCCGAAGAGTTCGGCGTGACGCAGGCAAACGTGGAAGAGATGAAGAAGTCCACCAACCCGGACGTTCAGCGCTTCCTCGGCGTCGAAGCTGACAGCAAGATCGGCACCGACCTCGGCCTCACCAACGAGTGGGCCGTCAACATCATCAAGGCAGTCGGCAACTACGGCGAAGTCTTCGACCGTAACATTGGCGCCGGCAGCCCGCTGAAGATCGAGCGCGGCCTCAACGCCCTGTGGAACAAGGGCGGCATCCAGTACGCTCCTCCGGTCCGCTAACGCGACCTGACACGACAGGGGGAAGCGGTCCGCCGCTTCCCCATCCCAACGATAAAAACACCCAAAAGGGTGACAAGGGGAAAGAGGCATTGCATGACGATTGGCGTCACAACTACGCCTGAGCCGAAGAGCAAACCTTCAGGCTCGATCATCAACGACCCGCAAGTCCGTGGCATATTCTATCAGGTCGTGACGGTCGCTATTCTCGTTGCCGTCGTCTACTGGATAGCGGATAACACGATCGAAAACCTCAAACGCGCGAACATCGCGTCCGGCTACGGCTTCCTGAACGGCCGCGCCGGTTTTGACGTCGGACAGTCCCTGATCGCCTATACCAGCGATTCCACCTATGGACGGGCTCTCTTCGTCGGCTTCTTTAATACACTGCTTGTCGCAGTCACCGGCATCATCACCGCCACGATCATCGGTTTCATCGTCGGCATCGGGCGGCTCTCGCACAATTGGCTGATCGCGAAGCTGTCGCTCGCCTATGTCGAGGTGTTCCGCAACATCCCGCCACTGCTAGTCATCTTCTTCTGGTACAGCGGCGTCCTCGCCGTGCTTCCGCAGCCGCGCGAATCGGCTGCCCTGCCCTTTAATATCTTCCTCAACAACCGTGGCATCGCCTTTCCAAAACCGGTATTCGGCGACGGATCGCAATATGTCTTCTATGCTTTTGTGATCGCTGTGATCGCCAGCTTCTTCATGGCCCGCCATGCGCGCAAGAAGCAGGAGGCAACCGGGCAACGCTTTCCGTTGCTGTGGACCGTGCTCGGCCTCCTCATCGGCCTGCCGCTTCTCGCTCTCTTGGCAACAGGGTGGCCGATTACGTTCGACATACCCGTCGCTGGCAAATTCAACCTCACCGGCGGCTCGGTCATCGGACCGGAATTCCTGTCGCTGTTCCTGGCACTTTCGTTCTACACCGCGGCCTTCATCGCCGAAATCGTTCGGGCCGGTATCCGCGGCGTGTCGAAGGGACAGTCCGAAGCAGCACACGCCCTCGGCGTCCGTCCAGGCCTGACGACCCGGCTCGTCGTCGTGCCGCAGGCGATGCGCATCATCATCCCGCCACTCACCAGCCAGTATCTGAACCTGACGAAAAACTCGTCGCTGGCAATCGCCATCGGCTACGCCGATCTGGTGGCCGTCGGGGGAACGATCCTCAACCAGACCGGCCAGGCGATCGAAGTCGTCACCATCTGGATCATCGTCTATCTTTCGCTGAGCCTGACGACGTCGCTGCTCATGAACTGGTTCAATGCCCGCATGGCTCTGGTGGAGAGATAAGATCATGAACACACACCAGGGAAATTTCGTCCGCACCTCGATGATCGAGGCTGCACCCGCCCCGATACAGACGGCTGGCATTGCCTACTGGCTTCGCAAGAACCTGTTTGCGACGCCGAAAGACGCGGCACTGACCATAATCAGCCTGCTCGTGCTTGCCTGGCTCATTCCACCGGCGGTCCAGTGGCTGTTCATCGATGCCGCCTGGACAGGTGGTGGTCGTGGGGTCTGCGCGACAGTCGCTCAAGGAGGCTCGCAGCCGGACGGCTGGAGCGGCGCCTGCTGGGCCTTTGTCAATGCCAAGTTCGACCAGTTCCTATTCGGCCGCTATCCGATCGACGAGCGCTGGCGGCCGGCCCTTGTCGGCATCCTGTTCGTCCTGTTCCTGACACCGATGCTGATCCCGAAGGTTCCCTACAAGAACCTCAACGCGGTCCTGCTTCTCGTCGTGCTGCCTATCCTCGCCCTTATCCTTCTGCCGGGCGGCTGGTTCGGACTGCCGTTCGTCGAGACGCCACTGTGGGGCGGCCTGATGGTGACGCTGGTGCTGTCCTTCGTTGGTATCGCCGTATCGCTTCCGCTCGGCATCCTGCTTGCGCTCGGACGACGATCGACCATGCCGGTGATCAAGATGCTCTGCACTGTGTTCATCGAAATCGTGCGCGGCATTCCCCTGATCACCGTTCTGTTCATGGCGAGCGTCATGCTGCCGCTGTTCCTGCCGCAGGGGGTGACTTTCGACAAGTTCTTGCGGGCGCTGATCGGCGTGTCGCTCTTCGCATCCGCCTACATGGCGGAGGTAGTGCGCGGCGGTCTGCAGGCGATCGGCAAGGGGCAGTATGAAGGGGCCGATTCGCTCGGCCTCAGCTTCTGGCAGAAGATGAACCTGATCGTACTGCCGCAGGCGCTGAAACTCGTCATCCCCGGCATCGTCAACACCTTCATCGGACTGTTCAAGGACACGTCGCTGGTCTCGATCATCGGCATGTTCGATCTGCTCGGCATCGTCCGGCTGAACTTCTCGGATGCCAACTGGGCGTCGGCCGTCACACCGATCTCCGGGCTAATTTTCGCAGGCTTCATATTCTGGCTTTTCTGCTTCGGTATGTCGCGCTATTCAGGCTTCATGGAACGCGTGCTGGACACGAGCCATAAACGATAAGAGGGGGAGATCGCATGGCCAACGCAGCCACTGCTTCCAAGATGACCGTATCGGCAACCGACGTTGCGGTCGAAATCACGGGAATGAACAAATGGTACGGAGACTTTCACGTTCTCCGTGACATCAACCTGAAGGTCATGAAGGGCGAGCGCATCGTCATCGCCGGCCCGTCGGGCTCCGGCAAATCGACGATGATCCGCTGCATCAACCGGCTGGAAGAGCACCAGAAGGGCAAGATCGTCGTCGATGGCATCGAGCTCACCAACGACCTGAAGAAGATCGATGAAGTGCGCCGCGAAGTCGGCATGGTGTTCCAGCACTTCAACCTCTTCCCGCATCTGACGATCCTGGAAAACTGCACGCTCGCCCCGATCTGGGTTCGCAAGATGCCGAAGAAGCAGGCGGAAGAGATCGCGATGCACTTCCTGAAGCGCGTCAAGATCCCCGAGCAGGCCAACAAGTATCCGGGCCAGCTTTCGGGCGGTCAGCAGCAGCGCGTGGCCATTGCCCGCTCGCTGTGCATGAAGCCAAAGATCCTGCTCTTCGATGAGCCGACATCGGCTCTCGACCCGGAAATGGTCAAGGAAGTGCTCGACACCATGGTCGGCCTTGCCGAAGAAGGCATGACCATGCTGTGCGTCACCCACGAAATGGGCTTTGCGCGCCAGGTCGCCAACCGCGTGATCTTCATGGACCAGGGCCAGATCGTCGAACAGAATTCGCCTGCGGAATTCTTCGACAATCCGCAGCATGAGCGCACCAAGCTCTTTCTCAGCCAGATCCTGCACTAATGCGTTTAAAGACCGGTATCGATCCGGTCTGAACCTCGAACATGAAGAGCCCGCCGTTCAGGCGGGCTTTTTTGTGCCGCCAGCGCGGACAGTTCACTCCACGTGATAGCGCAAGGTACCGACCGACCAGCGGATACCGCGCCTGTCCAGACCTTCTGTCCAGGTTTTCTGCAGACGCGCGACGATCTCGCTCAAGGTCTCACGTGCGGCAAGTTCGATCTTCAGGCCCCGCGTGCTCGGCGCGACATCGGTGAGATCGACGGCATCGCTGACCACGAGCGCAACGAATGCGCTCTCGCCTTTGCCCGACGCTTCGAAATCAAAGCCGTAATATTCGTCCGGCAGCGTCAAAGGCACATTGGCGGCAAGCGGTGTAATCTTGCGGGCAAATTCGTTCGGAAAGATCTGAGTTGCCATCCCGGTCGCGCTGACGTCCAGCAGGATGAGGCTACCGGCAACCTTGCTCGTCACCGTCACCTTGAACACGTCGCCTGGCTTCATCGGCGTCGCGTGGTCGATGCTGACGACCACGTCGCCGCTGTCGGCCCTGCCGACGATATCGCCGACCGCATCGACGGCATCGGAGGCCTGATAGCGTGTGGGCGTTGCTTCATCGGAGCCAACAGGTCGATAGCGTGCCTTGGCTTCATTGACCGTCTGCGTCGGCGCAACCGCACTGGCGCCCAGAAACTGCGCCTTGGTCTCCAGTTGCGGGTCGAGCGTGTCGCATTTTGCCTGCGAGGCGCAATAGGCGGCCGACTGTGCCCGGACATATTCGAGAAGCTCGGCGTTGCTGGTGAGACCATTGCCGTTTGCATCCGCCGTCGTGCCCATCTGCCCTGCGATATAGGCTTCGGTGAAGACCCCGTGACGGCTTTCGAGCGGCAGGCGAACATCGTCCCAAGCGATCTGATAGGATGCACTTGCACTCCAGGCGACGATGCCGCTCTCGGCGACGCGTTTGGGTCTATCGACCACACCGAGGTCGATCCGCAGCCCGCGCGTGAGCGCCTGCTCCACCGGTTTTGCCTCGGGGCGCGGAAGGAAGCGCGCGCCGTCGATCCCGGCGGAAACATCCCCCGACAGCGAGCGCGAAATCGTGCCCGAATGGCAGGCGTCGATCACCAGGGTGACGGCCCTGCCCTTCAAGCGCTCGAGGATGGCGTCGAGTTCATCGTCGGTGATGGCGCCGTCCCAATCCTTGCTGCCGGCGACCAGATCGAAAGGCGCCAACGCCTCGTCCATGCCATCGTCTTCATCGCCGTCGTGGTCCGTCACCTGAAGGCCGTGGCCGGAGTAATAGAGATAGGCGCGGCCCCCGGGCGCAGTGCCCGCCACCAGCCATTCTTCAATCGAGGACAAAATGGCCGAGCGTGTCGCCTGATCGTCCTTCAGCACCCGGATCGCAGAGTGATCGAAGCCCATCGTCCCGGCCAGCAGCGCTTCCATCGCGACGAGGTCATTTTTCGGCCCGTGCAGGAACAGTTGGGGCGGCAGGTTCTCATAGGTCCCGATGCCGATCAGCAACGCCCGGTCGGCGGCAAATGCCGGCAAACCGACACCCGACGCGAGAAGCGGCAACAGTGACAGCCAGGCTCCGATGCGGACGCTCATTGACCGCGCTCCCGGGTATAAAGCGGCTGGATGGCGACAGTGCTATCGGTGCCATCAAGCCGCTCCTCCAGAAGACGCAGGAATTCGGATGCATCGACACCGGGGGTCGCAAGCACCGCCGCCACCGCGTCGACAGGAGCATTGGTCGAGACAACGACCAGATGGTCGGCACCGAAAGGTTTGACCACCTCCAAATCTCGAAGCCTGAACACATGGCTTCCAGAACCTGCGATCTGGACATCAAGCAGTTGCACGTCGCCGGTGTTTGCCAGGTTGAAGACCAGCATGTTGGCGTAGCCGGACTGGGGCGCGTCGAAATTCAGCCTGTCGCCAGCGGAATAGATGTCCTTGACCGGCGTCAGCGAGACCTTGCCGGGCTTCTGCGCAGCGAGCGCCTTCAGGAAATCGAGCAGGATGAACTTGTCGACGACGCCCTGGACCATGTCGGCGGCAACATGTTCGCCGGCAACATCGCCGTTCGGCGTATAGAACGTGCCGCTGGCAGCATCCCACCGATAGGGAACGCCGCTGCCGCCGACATTCTCCAGCTTCGGCGCCTGGCCATCGACGCTGAGGGCCAGCTTGCCCGTCCAACCCATGTCCCGGGCCGGCTTCAGTTTCGACGTTCGTGCTGATGTTGCGATACCGTTGGCCGAAGCAAGCGTTGCGCTTCTGGGCAGTGACAGGACGATCTCTCGGTCTGATCGCGGCACCTGCGGGGTGAAGTTCGGTACCTGCAGCGCCTCTGACTGGAGCTTGACGTTGGAAAAGACGTAGTCCTCCAGTTCGACCCGAGAGATCATGCCGTCGCCATCGCGATCGGCAGCGCCCTCGAGTGCGCGGGCAAAGCTCCAGCTGAGCGCACCGCGCGGCTCCCCGTCGATCACCACCTCGGGCGTCGGCTGGCTCTCAAGCGACGCCGCAAGGATCGTCACTTGCGAAAGATCCGCATCCTTGACCGCCGCTCCGGAAACCGCCTCGTCCGATGGCGGCGGCAGCTGCGCCCGTACCGTTGGCGCGAGCCGCGTCTTGCCGGAGATCGACCGGTTCATCCCGCCGGAATAGCAACTGTCGGAAACGAAAAGCACCTGAATGCCCTTGGCCTCCGCCTCGGCAAACCAGGCATTGAGTTCGTTATCGACGATGATTTCCTTTGCCGTCTCCCCGGGCCGGCTGCGATCGAAACCCGGCAACTCGAGAAACTCGTCCAGCCCGTCCGCTTCGCTGCCGGCGACAAGCTCGGGCATCTGGGCGCCGTGGCCTGCGTATGTGAAGATGATCGTATCACCTTTGGTGGCAGTGCCGACAAGTTCAAGCCAGGCGGCGCGGATCGCGCTCTTGGTCGCCTGCTCGTTGACGAATTCGCGGACCGTTTCGACGTCTGCCGCCTTCAGAGCCCGGGAAACGTCGCGCGCATCCTTGACGGCGCCATCGAGGCTCACTTCATGCGGATAGATGTCGATACCGACGACAAGCGCCGAAGTTGCGGCCACTGCTGGCAGGCCAGACAATCCGAAGAAGACACATGAAATCAGAGCCTTGCGCAGCACGACTTACTTCTCCACATCAACTTCGACGCGGCGATCCAGTTGGTGCAGCATCGCCTCGTCGTAGGCACTAGGGTCATCCGGCCTGAACGGCTCCTCCTCACCCTTGCCAACGGTCGTCCAGGTGCCCTTGTAGCCGGCGTCGACGAGATAGTGCGCAAGCGCCTGTGCCCGTGCCAGCGACAGTTTCTGGTTGGCTTCGGGGCTACCGACCGGATCGGTGTGGCCGATCAAAGTGATCGCTTCCGGCTTTGCCGATTTCAGGCACTCGAACAGATCCCTTGCCGATTGCAAACCTTCCGGCGTGAACTCTGCCGTTCCGAAGACATAACGAACCGGTGTCGCCTTCTTCCGGATCGCGATACCGCGATAGGAAAACTTGCAGGCACCACGCATGGTGAGTTTCACAGGCTTGGCCGATGCGAGACGCATCTCTGAGGCGAGCCGATCCAGGCGCAGGATATAGGCCTTGTCCGGCGCCATCCATTCCGGTGTCAGTTCCTCGTTGGCGGCATCCTCCAGCGCTTGCTGGTACAGCGCCGCAGCACTTTCGTAATTCTTGCGTTGACGCTCGATGTCGCCGAGTGCGTCAAGAATCTGCCATGGCCCGCCGACGTCGTCGCGCACGGATCGAAGCTCGGTCTCGAACGTATCCAGCCTTGCGCCGTTCCCGACCGCGTTGGCGATGCGATTGAAGGTCGCGAGGGCCGCGACCCGCCGTGTCAGCGCCGCTTCGGTGTTCGTGCACCCTTTCACGCGCTCGGCCGTGGCAGCCCCCCGGGCACCTGCTTCATCGCCCGCATTGAGTGCGTGCGAAGCCCTGACCAGCGCGTCGCAGGCGCTGGCGGGATGGGCGAGCGGCAACAGGAGCGCAGAAGCGAAGATCAGTCGTCTTGCGTGGTTTCTCATGGATGGCGGTCAATCCTTGATCTCGAAAGTGACCATCTGCACACTGCTGGCCCCCTTGTCGGCCTGCGCCTTCTTGGCGAGATTGACTGCCAGTCCACGCGTCGGCGGCAGTTTTGATGCGGCGACATATTGGCGTGCCTTTTCCACCGTCAGCTTTTGATCCGCCAGCCCTCCGACCCGGCAGAAGGCCAGCATCGTCTCTGCGGGCGCGGCCGTATCAAAGGTCAACGTGCCGGTGCCGGGCTGCGGGATCAGTCGGCTTTCACCGGGCTGCAGCGTGGTGTTGCCGATCATCTCGTCAGGGATGACTTCGACATTGCCGTTCTCTTCCACATAAAGGATCTGCAGCTCACAGGCCTGGTTGGCGGTAAGTTCGAAGGAGAGCTGGTCGCCGACCTTCGCCGTGGTCGTCGGCACCTTCAGGGCAAGCTCGAGCTTGCCCTCACCCGCCACCTCCTGTTTTCGATAGTCCGGTACGGCCGCGGCCACGGATTGCGGCATCTGTTCCGGTTGCGGCTCGGCGCCGGCAACATGGATGGCGGCAGTGTCGAGCGGGCGGCGCTGGACGAGAGGCTGCAGCAACAGGGCATATTGCTGCTCGACCTCGTTGCGCGGCACCGTGCCGCCAGCTTCCAGCGTCGTGACCCAATCGAGCCCGAGGCGCAGCACGTCGACATCGCTCACCCGCTTGACCGCTTCGGAAAACTGCTGTGGCGTCATGTCGAACTCAGCCGCCAAGGCGTCGAAGTCGAGCTCGTCTTCATACTTGTCGGCGAAATAGGTGACGATTTCGGCGTCGCCGGGGGCGTGCTTGCTCTGCAGTCCGCCGTCCGGTGTCGCCTCGGTGGCGCCGAGCTTCTGCAGCGCATCGACGAAGCGTTCACGATCCTTGCGATAGGCCTCGTCCAGTTCCTCCTGCTTCACATACATCGCCAGAAGCACGTCCTGCTGATCCTTGCTGAACAGTGTCGACGTAGCGATATGCTCGCGCAACTGATCGCGCTTCGACAGAATGCCGTCCGCATGGCAATCGAAGCACGAGCGGGCGTTGATGATTTCCACCCCTTTGCCGATCGGCCGCTGGCGGAACGAAACGATGGTCGTCGGGCCGACGTCGAGCTGCTTGCCGGCCGCCGTCGACAGATAATAGCCCTGCAGACCGTTGGGCAGCGAGAAGATCATCTCGCCGCCATCGTGCTCGAACGGCACCAGGCCGGCATCGAGCGCGCCCAATGCCTTGGGCCCATGGGGAAAACGTTTCAGTACCTGTTTGCCGGCATCGCCAGCGAAATCGTAGGATTTCCAGTAGTAGCCGCCGAAGGGCATGTCGTGCCGCTCGAGCATGCGGTTGTGATCCGATACACCGGAGGAGCCATCGGCAAAGCCGGCGCGCAGGACGTTGCGGCGCCTGATGTTGTCGTCGACGTCGATCTTGAAGCGGGTTTCCAGTTCGTGGATCTGTGTCGGCAGCCTCATCAGCCGGTTGTAGATCTCGGGCCGCGCGCCGTTGCTCATGAACCAGTCGATCCGCATGATCGGCAGCGGCGTGCCCGTCTCGGTCGCGAGCGCCTGAAGCGACGGAACGCTCTTCGGATCGACGCCATAGAAGTAGCGCTTGGCGAGGAAATCATAGTCGGCGCTATCCCATTGCAGGTCGCGCAGATCGACCCGCACCAGCAGGCCGTTGGTGCCATCCACCTCCGCCGGCAGCGCAAGTGTCGGGCCATAGGAGAGAGAATTGAGCAGCTTCTTGAAGCCACCCGCCAGCACATCCATGCGCTTCATGAACGTGGCGTCGTCTTCGCAGCCCATCATGCCGTTGTACTGGTCGCGATAGGAGAAGTAGCGCATGTACGGCCGATCGAGCGCGCTCACCTTCGAGATGTCCTTGAGCGCCAGCGCGACGAACGCATCGTAGGTAAGGATTGGGCGGGATCGATCGGGCTTGGCGGCCGCCGCCTGCGGCAGGTCCTTGTCGTTCAGCGAATTGATCCAGTCTTCGAGCACCTTGACCTCAGTGTCTGTCGGGCGCTTGCCAAGCGGCATGCGGCCGCTGGTGACCGAGGTGAAGAGGCGCGATTTCGAAGCATTGCCCGGCGTGACGAAATTGGCATCGGCAGCAATCGACGTCAGCTCACCTGCGGGATAGCTGCCTTGAGAGCTTTCGCCTGGCCCGTGGCAATTGCGGCAGTATTTACCGATGAACGTATCTGCCTGCTGTACCAGCGCGGCATTGTCGCCGGAAAGCGCCGTCGATGCCGTGGCCTCCTTGCAGACCGCCGTGACCGACTGGGCCACAGGAGCCGGTGCCTTGACTTCGCGATCGGCCAGAAACGCGTAGATCGCGCGCCGATCGTCGTCGTCGAGAACGGAGAGCCCCTTGGCGATCCGCCGCATGACGGGATCGCTGATCGGAGCACCGGATAGCTTCTTGCCTTCGTCGATCAGGCCGCTGGTGAAAACGTCAGGCGTGGCAAGACCTGCCATCTTCGCTTTGCCGATATCGGGTGCGACCGCACCGGTCAGCCCTTTTTCCCCCTGATAGGCGCGTTCCAGGTCGAGCCCATAGGTGGTCGTGCGCGGTGTGTGGCAATCGCCGCAGCCGCCGACGTTTTCGACCAGATAGCGACCGCGCTCCATCTGCGTCTCTTCGCGCGGCTGATAGGCAGGAACGGTGAAATTGCTGCGTTTCCAGAAGGTTATTGTCGTTTGTCGACTAAACGGAAAAGCGATCTCGTGTTCCTTCGAGGCGGCATCCGCCTGCGGCAGCGTCTCGACATAGGCCTTGATGTCGAGCACGTCCTCGGGCTTCATCCCACCGTAGGAGGTGTAGGGCATGACCGGATAGAGATTGTTGCCGTCGCGATCGAGCCCGACCATCACGGCGTTCAGAAACTGGGCGTTGCTCCAGCCGCCGATGCCGTTGGCATGCGGCGAAATGTTCGGCGCATAGAACGTGCCGATCGCCGTGTTCATCTCCATCCCGCCGGACAAAAGTTCGGTTTGATCGCCGGAACCGTGGCAGGCGCCACAGCCGGCGGCGTTGAACATGTACTTGCCGTTCTCGACATTGGGCTTGTAGGTCGCGAAGGCGTCGTCGGCGAAGGCGTCGCGCGCCGATGCGGTGGAGGGACAGAGCATGGCGACGATGAGGCCGGCACCGAGCGCCAGGGCATGGCTCTTGCGGATGCCGGCGCCTCTGGAGACGCTTGCTCGCATTTCACGCAGACTGCGCATGGCCGTACTCCCTCAATCCAAAAATTGACAATAAACTGCTATCGAAACTGAAACTGTTCAAACTCGACGCGACGCGGCTTTTTTCCAAGCTCTTTCAAACCCTTGACGATCGCTTCCCGAAGCGGCGGCGGTCCGCAGAACCAAAGGTCGGCCTCAGCCGGATCAATGAGGCTGCCCGCCGCCAGCTTGGCCGCGTCAAGCCGTCCGTCTATCGCCGAATCGTGCAGCACGAAGCTGAAGTTTCCGAGCTTTTCCGCCTGGGCCTCGAACGTATCAAGGCCGATCGCTTCCTTTCGGTCGCGCACGCAATAGACCATGTGGATGTCCTGGCCCTCGTCACCTTTCAGGTGCCGGGCCATGGCGAGAAATGGCGTCACGCCAATGCCGCCCGCAAGCCAGATCTGCTTGCTTGCCCCTCGGCGGTGATTGAACCGGCCATATCCCCCCTCGAGCTTCAGCTCGTCGCCGACGGCGACAGCGTCGCGCAGCGCCTGGGTATAATCGCCGAGCGGTTTGATGGCGAACCGCACCGTGCCATCGCCGTCGATGCCGGCGATGGTGAAGGGATGCGGCTCGCGCAGACCCGTCTTCAAGACGCGAAGGAAGCCGAACTGACCCGGTTTGGCCCGCAGCGCCCGCCGCTTCGGGCGCGCGGCAATCATCGTCGCGCCCTCATGCCTGACGACCTCGCACACCTCGTATCGGCGCGTCCTCAGCCAAGGCAAAAGCTGGGTGTAGGCGTAGCTGAGCATCCCGAGCGCGGCAAATGCGTTGAGATAGATCGCCAGCAACGCCGTGCTGTCATAGGGGCGCTTGATGAACATCTGGTGGAACGCGACAAGGACGAAGAGCAGACCGATGAAGCGATGGGTGTAGCGCCACAGGTGGTAGGGTATCTCGATCCTGGTCTTCGGGATGATCTTTACGAGGCTCAGGACAAGCAGCGCCACCAGGGCGTAGAAGGCATATTTTCCGGCAGACGCCGCGAGTTGGTTCAGGCCGCTCGGAAACGATAGCCCCTTGAAATCAGGCGTCAGGAAATAATGGACGAGGATGAGCACGAGCACGCAGATGCCGATCCGGCGGTGAAGGTGATAGATGCGGTCGAGCCCGCCGAACAGCGGTTCGATCACTGGCGGGCGCGCCGCCATGAACTGCGCGATCGCCATGCCGACGAAGGCCATCGAGGAAGACATGAGCGAAAACGTTGTCGGTGCGTTGGTATGGCTGACCGCCGGGACGGCAAGCAGTCCCGCGAACACGATCAGCGACCAGACCAGAAACGCACCCACCTTAGCCCAAGCCCCTCAGCGTCGATGTTCGACGTCCTTTTTAGAGGAGACTGACAAGCCGCCTCGGCTTCGTCAACACCCTTCAAGTCCGGAACGGTCGACGGTTCGATTTTATTCATGCCCTTGAAATCTGGAGCTTTTACCGATTTCAGGCTATCGACCTGCGGACGGTAATCCTTCCTGATTAGTGGCCATCGCTTCATTTGCCACGGAACCGAAATTATGGCACGCTCTGATATATCAGAAACGACGAGTTGCCCATGCCGGTCCACTCCCAGGCCCACCTCGCCTATCTCGCCCTTGAGCGACTGATCGTGACGTTGAAGCTCGCGCCTGGCATGCTTCTGACGGAAAAACAGCTGATCGAGCTTGCCGGCCACGGCCGCACGCCGGTGCGCGAGGCGATCCAGAAGCTCGCCTGGCAGGAGTTGATAGAGGTACTGCCGCGTGTCGGCCTGCAGATTACGACGATCGGGCCGGAGGATCGGGTGCATCTGATGCAGACCCGGCAAAGGCTGGAGCCGCTGGCCGCCGCTCTGGTGGCGGAACATGCCGACACCGATCAACGGCGCGCCATGGAAGACTGCGCCGCCGAGATGGGCCAATGCGCCGATGCGGATGATCTCGAACGCTTCCTCGTGGCAGACAAGGCCTTCGACGAACTGATGGAAGAAGCCTGCCCCAACAGGTTCCTGACGGCAGCCCTTGCCCCGTTGCAGACGCATGCTCGACGCATCTGGTTTGCCAGCGCTTCGGTCGAGCGGATGCGCGGGTCGGTCGAGCGCCATGTCACCGTGATCAATGCCATCGCCCGCGCCGACGCCGGGGGCGCGGGGGCGGCAATGTCATCGCTGATGACCTATCTGGAGCAGGACTAGAGCGTCAGGCGTCAGGCGTCAGGCAACATGCTACCCGTCTTCAGCCTGCGCACGTGCCAATCGAAGGCTTCCTCGAGGATATGCGGCGTCTGTCCCGCCCGCGTTGCAACCGCGCGCTTGAAGTAATCCGCCAACAGCTCGCGATAGGCCGGATGGCAACAGTTGCGGATGATGATCGGCGCGCGCTCGCGCGGCGCAAGCCCACGCAGGTCGGCGAGACCATGCTCCGTCACCAGAATATCGACGTCATGCTCGGTGTGATCCACATGGGCCACCATTGGCACGACCGAAGAGATGGCGCCGCCCTTGGCGACCGATTTGGCGACAAAGATCGACAGGAAGGCGTTGCGGGCAAAGTCGCCGGAGCCGCCGATGCCGTTCATCATGTCGGTGCCGCCGACATGGGTCGAGTTGACGTTGCCGTAGATATCGAACTCGAGCGCGGTGTTGATGCCGATAACGCCCAGGCGTCGGATGATTTCCGGATGGTTGCTGACCTCCTGGGGCCGCAGGATGACCTTGTCCTTGTAGGCGGCGATATTGCGGAAGACACGGTCGGCCCAGGCGCTGCTGAGCGTCATCGATGCTGCCGAGGCAAAGCTCAGCTTGCCGGCTTCGAAGAGTTCGAACGTGCTGTCCTGCAACACCTCGCTATACATGCGCAGATCATGGAACGGGCTGTCGGCAAGTCCGCTCAGGACTGAATTGGCGATGACGCCGATCCCCGCCTGCAGCGGGTTCAGCGTCATGTCGAGCCTGCCCTTGCGCACTTCGTCGGATAGAAAGCCGATGAGATGACCGGCGATCGCACTGGTTTCGGCATCCGGGGGCGAGATGCGCGCGGCGCTGTCCTGCTTTTCGGTGATGACGATTGCGGCGATCTTTTCGGGATCGATGGGGATATAGGGCGAGCCGACGCGACTGTCGCAGGAAACGACCGGGATCGGCGTGCGCGACGGCCGTTTTGCCGGAATGTAGATGTCGTGCAGCCCTTCCAGTTCCGGACTGTGGCTGAGATTGAGCTCAACGATCACCTTTTTGGCAAGGATCGCGAAGCTTGCGGAATTGCCGACCGACGTCGAGGGCACGATGCCGCCGTCCTCGGTAATCGCCACCGCCTCGACGACCGCGTAATCGATCGGGCTGATCTGCCCGGTGCGAAGCTGCTCGACCGTTTCGGAGAGATGCTGGTCGATGAACATGACCTCGCCGCGATTGATGGCAGCGCGCAGAACGGGATCGGACTGGAACGGCAACCGCCGTGCGAGGACACCCGCCTCCGTCAGCATCTTGTCGATGTCGTGGCCAAGCGATGCCCCGGTCATCAATGTGATGCGGAATTTCTCGCTGGCCGCCCGTTGCGCCATCGCGAGCGGTACGGCTTTCGCGTCGCCGGCCTTGGTAAAGCCGCTCATGCCGATCGTCATGCCGTCCTTGATCAGCTTGGCCGCCTCATCCGGTGAAACGATCCGGTCATGCAACGACTTGCGGCGAATTCTGGTATCAAGGCTCATCAGCCACTCCCTGCAACGCCCCTCGTCGCCGGCACAGGCCGGCCTGGACGCTTTCCTGGTGCGCTCGCTCCGCGCGTTTGCGGCCGAGCGACATGTCAAAATGCCGGGGAACGATAGTGCCTGCGCCGGGCTCCCGGTACGTCGCCCTTGCGAGCGACTGTCGCACAGATGCGAAAAAGGCGCATCCGACGATGCGCCTTTGGAAGGACCGCTATAATATTTCGTTCTTCGGCAGTTAGCCGACGAAGGCACGCTCGATCACGAACTCGGCCGGCTTGCTGTTGGAACCTTCCGTCAGACCGGCGGCCTCCAGGATTTCCTTGGTATCCTTCAGCATCGCGGTCGAGCCGCAGATCATGCCGCGGTCGATCGCCGGGTCGAGCGGCGGCAGGCCGAGGTCGGCAAAGAACTTGCCGTTGACCATCAGGTCGGTCACGCGGCCCTTGAACGGGTATTCCTCGCGCGTCACGGTCGCATAGTGACGAAGCTTGTCGCCGACGATCTCGTTCAGGAATTCGTGGTTGCGGATCTCGTCCACGAGATCGAAGCCGTATTTCAGCTCGGCGACATCGCGGCAGGTGTGGGTGAGGATGACTTCCTCGAACTTCTCATAGGTCTCGGGATCGCGGATCAGGCTGGCAAAGGGCGCGATGCCTGTCCCGGTCGAGAACATGTACAGGCGGCGTCCGGGCACAAGCGCATCCAGCACCAGCGTGCCGGTCGGCTTTTTGCGCATCAGCACCTTGTCGCCGGGCTTGATCGCCTGCAGGTGCGACGTCAGCGGGCCATCGGGAACCTTGATCGAGAAGAACTCGAGTTCTTCGTCCCAGGCCGGGCTTGCGATCGAATAGGCGCGGTAGACCGGCTTGTCGCCGACCATCAGGCCAATCATCGCAAACTCGCCGGAGCGGAAGCGGAATTCCGCGGGGCGGGTCATGCGGAAGCGGAAGAGCCGATCCGTGTAGTGGGTGACGCTGGTCACCGTCTCGACGAAGACACCTGCCGGTGCCTGGATCGCGAAATCTTCCGTTTTTGCCGGAGCATTCATCGTGGCTACAGTCCTGTAAATGATGACCCTGTCTATCAACAATACGCGGATATTCCAAGCCGCGCTCGACGGGAAGGAATTCCCTTCCAAATATAGTCGCTTTCGCGCAATTCGGCGTGCTTCACACTGTCGCGGTCAACACGACCATCAAGAAACACGCCGCCAGCTATAGGACCTGGCGTCGGCCGAGGGCTTTGCGGTCGGCTGATAGTGATTGGCGATACCTGGCAACCGGCCTTCCGTCAAACGTTTAAGCGCCGTGCCGTTGGTGACCGCGAAACTGTCGATGCCACACCGCAGCATCAAAGGGATCTGGTCGATCAACACATCTCCGACCGCCCGCACCTCGCCGGCAAAACCAAGCCTTGCGCGCACAAGCGACGCGTGGCTGAACGCGCGCCCGTCGTTGAAGGCCGGAAATGCAACCGCGATCAGCGCGATGCGGTCGAGATAGGGCTGCAGTTTGGTCACGTCATCGGCCGGAGCGACGACCACGCCGAGGCCCGCCTCGTCCGTCTCAGCGACCTTGGCGAGAAACGCCTCAAGCCCGAGGACGGCCTTTTCGTTCGAGCCGGCCTTGGTCTCCTCGTTTTCGATGATCCAGGGATCATCGCTCACGAAGCCGGTTTCCTTCCAGATTTTTGTCATGTCCGTTCCTTCGCCCCTCAGGCGGCTTCCTGTGCGCTGCCGCCGTAGAGCGCGTCCTTGAAAGGTTGCGGGCCGACCCGACGGTACGCCGCAAGGAACGTCTCCGATTGGTCGTTTCGCAGCCCGAGATAGGTATCGACGATTGTCTCGATCGCGTCGGTTACCTTTTCCGGCTCGAAGCCACGACCGATGATCTCGCCGATCGACGTGTTCTCATCGCCGGAGCCGCCGAGCGTGATCTGGTAGAGTTCCGCCCCCTTCTTCTCGACGCCGAGCAAACCGATATGGCCGACATGATGGTGGCCGCAGGCATTGATGCAGCCGGAAATCTTGATCTTCAGCTCGCCGATCTCGGCCTGGCGCTCCGGCGCGCCAAAACGGGTCGAGATCTCCTGCGCCACCGGGATGGAACGCGCATTTGCAAGCGCGCAGTAGTCGAGCCCGGGACAGGCAATGATGTCGGTGATCAGCCCGGCATTGGCGGTTGCCAGACCGGCAACCACGAGCGCGCGATAGATCGGCTCCAGATCGGCGAGCGCCACATGCGGCAGGATCAGGTTCTGTTCATGGCTGACGCGGATCTCGTCGAAGGCATATTCCTCGGCGATATCGGCGACCGCGTCCATCTGCGCATCGGTCGCATCCCCCGGAATGCCGCCGATCGGCTTCAGCGAGATCGTCACCATGCCGTAGTCCGGGTGCTTGTGTGGCTGCACGTTCTGGTGAACCCAGCGGGAAAACTCCGGATCGGTCTTCTTCCAGCGCGCCAGGCTTTCCCAACCCTCGGCACGGGCTTCCAGAGCCGGCGGTGCGAAATAGGTGGAAATTGCCTTGATGTCGGCGTCCGGCAGCTTCAGCTCGGTATCCTTGAGCGCTGCAAATTCGACCTCGACCTGACGGGAAAGCTCTTCCGCGCCGGTTTCATGCACAAGGATCTTGATGCGCGCCTTGTATTTGTTGTCGCGCCGACCATGGAGGTTGTACACGCGCATGATCGCCGTGGTGTAGGACAGAAGGTCCTCTTCCGGCAGGAAGTCGCGGATCTTCTTGGCAATCATCGGCGTGCGGCCCTGTCCGCCGCCAACATAAACGGCAAAGCCGATGCGGCCATTCTCGTCCTTCTTCAGGTGCAGACCGATATCATGGACCTGGATCGCGGCACGGTCGCGCTCGGCGCCGGTAACGGCGATCTTGAACTTGCGCGGCAGGAACGAGAATTCCGGATGAACGCTCGACCACTGCCTGAGGATTTCGGCGTAAGGTCTTGGATCGGCAACTTCATCGGCCGCAGCACCGGCGAAATGATCGGCCGTCACGTTGCGAATGCAATTGCCCGATGTCTGCAGTGCATGCATCTCGACGGCGGCCAGCTCGTCGAGGATATCCGGCGTGTCGGACAGGCGCGGCCAGTTGTACTGGATGTTCTGGCGGGTGGTGAAGTGACCATAGCCGCGATCGTATTTGCGGGCGATATGAGCAAGCATGCGCATCTGGCGGCTCGACAGCGTGCCATAGGGAATGGCGACGCGCAGCATATAGGCGTGCAGTTGCAGATAGACGCCATTCATCAGGCGTAGCGGCTTGAAGGCATCCTCGGCCAGTTCGCCACTCAGGCGGCGCTCGACCTGATCGCGGAACTGGTCGACGCGCGAGGAAACGAAGGCGTGATCGAATTCATCGTAGCGGTACATGTCGTATCGTTTCCTCAGGCAGCAAAGTTCGGGCCGGCAAGGCCATTGTATCCGGCGGCATAGGGGATCGAGGGTCCCTCGGCGCGAATGCGCTCGCGCATGCGCAGCGGCCGCAAGGTACCATTGACTTCCTCGACGTCGACGACGTTGGCGTCGACGACCTTGTTGTCTTCAAAGGCCAGCTTGCCCGTCTCTTCGAGCGCGGTAACCGCCTCGGCATGGCGGGCAATGAAGGCCTGCTGGAGCTGTTCGACCCAGTTGCCCGAGGCATCCAGCCAGACGGATATGCCATCCGAGAGCCGATTTGCCGTCAAAACCTTGTTCACCATGACGTTTCCCTTAGTTCGCAATCTGTTCGCTGCGCTCAGCGGCAGCTTCGATCTGTGTTGGCGTGCGCTTGCCGGCGACCAGCGGTTCGGAGCGCGCAAAATTCGCGCCGGCAACAGCGTCGCCGATGATCACCATGACCGGGCCCGAAAGCTCTGTGCGACCTTCGAGGTCGGGCAGATCCTTGAGTGTACCATGCAGCAGCCGGCGGTCGGCGCGGCTGGCGTTTTCGATCACAGCGACGGTGGTTTCAGCGGGCAAGCCCGCCTGCATCAGGCGGCCGGCGACGGAGGCCGCGACCGTGCGCCCCATGTAGACGGCGATGGTCGCGCCGGAAACCGCAAGCCGCGCCCAGTCCGGCAACACTTCGCCCGCCAGATCATGACCAGTGGTAAACACCAGCGACGAAGCGACGCCGCGCAGGGTCAACGGAAGCTCGAAATCCGCCGCCGCGGCAAAAGCGGACGTGATCCCGGGCACGATTTCGTAAGTGATATCTGCGTCGCGCAGCGCCGCCATTTCCTCGCCGGCGCGGCCATAGACGAGCGGGTCGCCGGACTTCAGGCGAACGACGCGCTTGCCCTCGCTTGCGAGCTTCACCAGCAACTGGTTGATCTCATCCTGTGACTTCGTGTGGCAACCCTTGCGCTTGCCGACGGAGAGCCTTTCCGCGTCGCGGCGGCCCATATCGACAATCGCCTGAGGCACCAGCGCGTCGTAGACGATCGCATCGGCCTCCATCATCACCCGCTGCGCGCGCAGCGTCAGCAGATCTTCGGCACCTGGCCCGGCTCCGACGAGCCAGACATGGCCGGAAGCAGCCTGCGCGGTATCGAGCAAACGAGACGCTTCGCGGCGCGCCGCCGCGACATCGCCAAGTGCGATCTTGTCGGCAACCGGCCCCTGGAAGAAACGGCGCCAGAAGAGGCGGCGTGCGACACCACGCGGCACGAGCCGATCGACCGCATCGCGGTAACCTGCCGCAAGCGACGCGACCAACCCGAGCGACGGCGACAACAACTGATCGATCTGCGCCCGGATCATCTGGGCGAGCACCGGGCCGGCACCTTCGGTGCCGATGGCAACCGCGACCGGAGCGCGATTGACCAGCGCCGGGGTAAAGAAATCGCAATAGTCAGGCTGATCGACGGCGTTTGCCGGGATCTTCTGCGCGCGCGCGGCGATGACGATTTTTTGATCTTCCGCCGCATCGCCGGTCGCAGCGAAAACGAGGATCGCGCCTTCGAGTTGCTGCGGAGCGAAGGGTGCACGAACGGTTTCGATTGCCCTCTCGCGCAGGAACTCTGCGAAGTCAGCCTCCGGCGCGTCGGCATGGACGGCGATCTGGGCTTCGGTGTTGAGCAGCAGGCGCACCTTCGCAAAGGCCTCGTCGCCATTGCCGAACACGGCAACGCGCTTTTGTGAGACGCGAAAGAATGCGGGGAAGACGGAGAGCTGCTGCGGCATAGTCTTGCAATCTGTTCCTTCTACAGGCTCCGCTGAATATCCAGCATCGCACGGGGCAATTGAAGAAACAGAAATTTCAATGGCTTTCAGGTCCCGTATTGTTTTGCTCGGTCATGCGGCATTTTGAGCAAATATCTCCGGAACTACTGGCCGGTGACACTGCCGCTGGCCATTGCGCGCAAGGGTCATCCTCCGTTAAATGCCGCAAAAGATCTGGCGGAGACCGAAGACATGGCACAACCCGAACTGGCCGGACGACTGCTGGACGTGATCGAGCGGGACATCCTGCCGCTCACCGAAAAGGGCGTCGCAGCAGGCAACAAGGTGTTCGGCGCCGCGATCCTCGACAAATCGGATCTTTCGCTCGTTCTGGCAGAGACCAACAACGAGACCGAAAACCCGCTCTGGCACGGCGAAGTGCATACGCTCAAGCGCTTCTACGAGATGGCGCAGAAGCCGGATACACGCGACCTGATCTTCCTGTCCACGCACGAACCCTGCTCGATGTGCCTTTCGGCGATCACCTGGGCGGGCTTTGATAATTTCTACTATTTCTTCAGCCACGAAGATTCGCGCGACAGCTTCTCCATCCCGCACGACCTGAAAATCCTGAAGGAAGTTTTCCTGCTTGAACCGGGCGGTTATGCGCAGAACAATGCCTTCTGGACGTCCTCTTCGATCGCGGCGCTCGCCAAGGATCTGGACGAGGCAACGCAGCAGAAACTTGCTGTCCAGGACGCACGCATCCGCGATCGCTATCAGCGCCTGTCCGACAGCTACCAGTCGGGCAAAAACGATAACGCCATACCGTTGAACTGAGCCATGGAACCATCACGCGACATCAAAGGCCTCCTTGCCATCATGGAGGCGCTACGCCAGCCGGAAACCGGTTGCCCATGGGACGTCGTGCAGACGTTCGAGACGATCAAGCCCTACACGATCGAGGAAGCCTACGAAGTTGCCGATGCGATCGAGCGCGGCGACATGCATGACCTTTGCGACGAGCTGGGCGACCTTCTGCTACAGGTGGTGTTTCACGCGCGCATGGCCGAAGAAGCTGGCGAATTCGCCTTCGGCGATGTCGTCGAGGCGGTGACGCGCAAGATGATCCGGCGCCACCCGCATGTCTTTGCCCGCTCGGACGCAGACACGCCGGAGGCCGTCAAGAACCAGTGGGACAAGATCAAGCAGGCGGAGAAAGCCGAGCGTCAGGCGCGACGCACCGACCGCGGCCTGTCCGCAGACGGCGCGGCCAGCCATCTGGGGTCGATCCAACGCAGCTTTCCGGCCCTTGTCGAGGCGCTCAAGCTTCAGGAGCGCGCCGCCAAGGTGGGGTTCGACTGGTCCGAACCGGAGCCGATTCTCGACAAGATCGAGGAGGAAATTGGCGAATTGCGCGAGGCGCTGCGCGAAAAAGACCAAGCGAAGGTGGCCGATGAACTCGGCGATCTGATCTTCGCGATGGTAAACATCGGCCGCCATGTCGGCGCCGATCCGGAAATGGCGCTGCGCGGCACCAATACCAAGTTCCGTCGGCGCTTTGCCCATATCGAGAATGAGCTGCATGCTCAGGGCGAGACGCTAGAAGCGGCGACCCTGGAACGCATGGAAGACCTGTGGCAGGCCGCCAAGGCGATCGAACGGCAGCTGACCTGAGGCGTCAAGCGCGCCTCAGGCAAGTGCACTTACCAGTCTGGTGCAGCAGGCTTCGGTCCGTTGCCGAGCCGGCGTTCCAGCTCAACGGCCTCGTTTTCGGTAAGACGCAGATCGAGGCTGACCGTGCCGTCCTCAAGATCTTCGCGGCCGTCAACGATGGCGTGCTCGTAGACCCAGGGCAGAAGCTGCAGCTGGTCGACACCGAGAACGACGGTGCATTCGGTCAGGACACCGGAGAGCCTGCGGCCGATCTCGGCCAGCAACCCATCGACGCCCTCACCCGTAACGGCCGAAACCGCAACGGTATTTTCGGAGCTGGCCGCCTTGTTCGTCAAGGCTTCGCGCGCTTCCGGTTCGAGGCGGTCGATCTTGTTCCAGACCTCGACAAGCCGGGCTGCTGCTTCCTTCTCGTCGATACCGAGATCGGCGAGAATGCGCAGCACGTCGCTTGCCTGCGCCGCATTGTCCGGATCGGAGAGATCGCGCACATGCAGGATCAGGTCGGCTTCAAGCACTTCTTCAAGAGTGGCGCGGAAAGCAGCAACCAGATGCGTCGGCAGGTCGGAAATGAACCCGACCGTGTCGGACAGGATCACCATGCGGCCGTGCGGCAGCTTCAGGCGCCGCAGCGTCGGATCAAGCGTCGCAAACAGCATGTCTTCGGCGAGTACGCCTGCACCTGTCATCCTGTTGAACAGTGTCGACTTGCCGGCATTGGTGTAGCCGACAAGCGCAACGATCGGATGCGGAACCTTCTTTCGCTTGGAGCGATGCAGCTGTCGCGTCCGGCGAACCTGCTCCAGCTCGCGCTCGAGCTTGACGATGCGGTCCTGCAGCAAGCGCCGGTCCGCCTCGATCTGGGTTTCGCCCGGGCCGCCCATGAAGCCGCCACCGCCGCGCTGGCGCTCGAGGTGGGTCCAGCTTCTGACGAGCCGGCCCTTCTGATAGTTGAGATGCGCGAGATCGACCTGCAGCGTGCCTTCCTTGGTGGAAGCGCGGCGCCCGAAGATTTCAAGAATCAGGCCCGTCCGGTCGATGACCTTGGCGTTCCACTCCTTTTCCAGGTTGCGCTGCTGCACTGGCGTCAACGGGTGGTCGACAATGACCAGACCGGCATCCTGTTCGACGAGGATATGACCGATCTCCTCGATCTTGCCGGTGCCGAGCAGCGTACCCGGCTTTGGTTGCGCCACCGAGACGATGGCACCGTGAACGACGTTGAGGTCGATCGCGCGGGCCAGGCCCGCTGCCTCCTCCAGCCGACTTTCGTCGGTGCGGGTGCTGGTTGCAGAAAGAGTTTCCGCCGACTGCCGGCCGGTCTTCTTCAGAACCGGCACGATGACGACAGCGCGCATGTCGTCGCGGAGCGTTTCAAGCTCCGGAATGATCGACGACGACTTTGAATCCCGTTTGGTAATGTGCCTTACGTCCCGTCAGGATGCGGCTTCTTCGTTCTCGAACATCTGCAGCGGCTGGCCGGGCATGATGGTCGAGATCGCGTGCTTGTAGACGAGCTGCGAGTGACCATCGCGGCGCAACAATACACAGAAATTGTCAAAAGACGTGACGACGCCCGTCAATTTGACGCCGTTGATAAGAAAAATTGTCAGAGAAATCTTCTGTTTGCGGACCGTATTGAGAAAAAGATCCTGCAGGTTCTGAGAACGTTCCGCCATCGCGCCGATTCTTTCTTATTTGCCGGCGTCGCGCGCCGGTGAATTTTGTCTATTTTTTTCAATCAGAGGCGTCCCAAGTACCCTTCCCCGGCGCCTCTGTCAGTTTGGTATCAAATCAATGTCTTTTCCGCAACGTCGAAAAAGGCTTCACGAATATTCTGTGCTATGCTTCCCGGATGACCGTTGCCGATCGGTTTGCCGTCGATGGAAACGACCGGAAAACAGATGCTCGTCGCCGCAGTGATGAAGACCTCGCGCGCGGCCAGCATGTCATCGACGCTGAAGGCCCGCTCCTCGATCCTGATGCCGAGGGGGCCTGCAACATCCATCAGGGTCGTGCGGGTGATACCCTTGAGAATGCCGTGATCGGCCGGACGCGTGCGCAAGACACCATCGCGATCGACGATCCAGACATTGGTTGCCGCACCTTCCTTCACGGTGCCGTCGGGATCGATGAAGATCGCCTCGTGGGCACCCTCCTCCTTGGCCTTCTGGCGGGCCAGCACGTTCGGCAGCAGACCCACCGACTTGATATCGACGCGATCCCAGCGGTTCTCGGGAACGGTGATCGCCGCGATGCCCTCGGCATTCTTTCGCGCGATTGCCGCTGGATCGGTCCGCTTGGCCGTCACGACGATTGTCGGAACGGTATCCTTGTGTGGAAACACATGGTCGCGACGTGCGCTGCCGCGCGTCACCTGCATGTAGAACAGGCCGTTTCGCACCCGGTTACGCCGCAACACCTCGCGTATGACGTGGATCAGCGCCGCCCGGCTCATCGGCCAGTCGATGCGAAGCTCGCTCAGGGAGCGGCCGAGGCGATCGAGGTGACGGCTGAGATCGACGATGAAGCCATGTCGGATCTCGCAGACCTCGTAGACTCCGTCCGCGAACTGATAGCCGCGATCCTCGATATGAACGGCTGCATCTGCGTGCGCCACGTAGGCGCCGTTGACATAGGCAATTCTCGGCATGGCAATTGTTGACCCTAGAAAAACTGGATACTGACGCGGAAGAGTTGCTCGACGTGGCGCACGGCGTCAGCCGCAGCAAAGAGCACCACGCGATCCCTGGCCTTGATCTTGGTGTCGCCGTGCGGGCGGATGAACGTCTTGTCCCGGTAAAGCGCGCCGATGCGAATGCCATCGGGAAGATCCAGCTCCCGTAAGGCCTTGCCGACCAGCGGCGACGTTTCAAGCGCTTCGGCTTCAATCACTTCGGCCGTCCCCTTCTGGACGGCATAGACGGAGCGAATGCGCCCCTTGCGCACGTGCTGCAGCACGCGCGAAATCGTCACCGCGCGAGGATTGATATAGGCATCGACCCCGGCGGTTCCGGCGAAATCCTGATAGGACGGCTCATTGATCAGCACGAGCGTCGATTTCGCCCCCAGACGCTTGGCCATCATGCTGCCGAGGATATTGATCTGGTCGTTGTTGGTGAGCGCCACCACCAGATCAGCATCCTGGACGTCGGCCTGCATCAGGATACGCTGTTCCATGGCCGAACCGTTGAGAACGACGGTGTTGCTGAGTTTGTCGGCCATCATCACAGCGCGATCACGGTCGCTTTCGATCAGCTTGACGCGGGTACGCGGCTGGTTTTCCTCGATCGCCTTGGCGACGAAGTAGCCGATATTGCCGCCGCCGAGAATGACGATGCGGCGCGCCTCCTGCTCCTCGTGACCGAAAAGTGCAAGCGTCCGGCGGGCGTGGTCCCGATCGCAGACGACATAGGCGAGGTCTCCGGTCCGCAATTGATCCGACGAATGCGGCACGATCAGCTTGCCGTTGCGGAAGATCCCGGTGACGGTCGCTTGCAGATCGGGGAACAGCTCGCTCAGCTGCTGCAGCGGCGTATCGACGACAGGGCAGTCTTCCATGCACTCGATCGCCACCATCGCAATCCGATCGTCGGCAAAGCGCACCACATCCGTCGCGCCCGGGAATGAAATGCGCCGCAACACCATCCGGCCAACCTCGACTTCCGGCGAAATGGTCACGTCGATCGGCACGTTCTCGCGGGAAAACAGGTTGGCATATTCCGGAGCCAGATAGTTCTGCGCGCGGATGCGGGCCACCTTGGTCGGCACGTTGAAGATCGCGTGCGCCACCTCGCAGGCAACGATGTTGACCTCGTCGAACAACGTCACCGCGATCAGCATGTCGGCCTGATCGGCACCGGCCTTGGCCAGCACATCAGGATGAGCGCCGTGGCCGACATAGCCGCGCACATCGAGGCTTTCGGTAATGTTGGCAATCAGCGCCGCCGACGTGTCGATCACCGACACGTCATTGTCTTCCTGAGCCAGCCGTTCCGCGATGCCGTAGCCGACCTGCCCCGCACCGCAAATGATGACCTTCATGTCGTTCTTTCACTCAAGGGCGGCCGCTGGCCGGAAGGAATTGACCGTCAAACGCCGAGCGACTTCAGCTTGCGGTGAAGCGCCGACCGCTCCATGCCGACGAATTCGGCAGTACGCGAAATGTTGCCGCCGAATCGGTTGATCTGTGCGATCAGATAATCGCGCTCGAACATTTCGCGAGCCTCGCGCAGCGGCAGCGTCATGATGTGCTGATCGCCCTGCGCCGAGATCTTCGGCAAGGTATCGCCAACCTCGGTCGGCAGCATATCGGCCGAAATCGGCGTATCCGGGCCATCGCTGCGCGCCAGGATCATCAACCGTTCGATATTGTTGCGCAGCTGGCGAATGTTGCCTGGCCAGTCGTGGGCCTGCAGCACGGCAAGCGCATCGTCGCCGATCTTGCGCGGACGGATACCGGCCTGCTCGCTGACCTGGCGCATGAACATGTCGACGAGGAAAGGAATATCCTCGCGGCGCTCGGCCAGCGCCGGCACCCGCACGGGGATGACCGCCAGACGATGGTAGAGATCCTCGCGGAACAGGCTTTCCGAAATCATGTTCTCAAGGTTGTAGGCGGTCGACGAGATGATGCGAACGTCGACCTTGACGCGCTTGGTGCCGCCGACGCGCTCGAACTGCTGATCGACGAGCACGCGCAGGATCTTGTTCTGGGTCTCGCGCGGCATCTCGCCGACTTCGTCGAGATAGAGGATACCCCCATGCGCCTCTTCGAGCGCGCCGGTGCGGCGTGGCTGGCCAGGCGTTCCCTCTGTGCCGAAGAGCGCGATCTCCATCCGGTCGGGCGTGATCGCCGCTGCATTCAAGGCGACGAACGGACCGGTCGAACGTGTCGACTTGCGGTGGATCATGCGGGCCACCAGCTCCTTGCCGGAGCCCGATGGTCCCTGGATCATGATGCGGCTGTTGGTCGGCGCGACCTTTTCCACCGTCTGGCGGAGCTGCGATACGGCAACCGACGTGCCGATCAGCTCGACCGGATCGCCCGACTTCTTCTTCAGCTCCGAAACTTCGCGCTTCAGCTTGGAGTTTTCCAGCGCGCGCTCGGCGATCAGGATCAACCGATCGGCCTTGAACGGCTTCTCGATGAAATCATAGGCCCCGCGCTTGATGGCGTTGACCGCCGTTTCGATGTTGCCGTGACCTGAAATCATCACGACGGGCAGGTCCGGATGGCGCGACTTGATCTCGTCGAGCAAGGCCAGGCCATCGAGACGGCTGCCCTGCATCCAGATGTCGAGAAAGACGAGCCGCGGGACGCGGTCGCTGATGGCCGCCAGCGCGCTGTCGCTGTCGAAAGCCGTGCGGGTCTCGTGCCCTTCGTCGGACAGGATGCCGGAGACGATCTCACGGATGTCTTCCTCATCGTCCACTACCAGAATGTCAGCGGCCATCGCTTGTACCCTTACCCTTCAAAGTGTCTTCGCCCCCGGCTTCTCCGGCGGCCGGCAGGATCACGCGGATCATTGCGCCGGCGCCGCCATCGAAATCGGTCGGTGCGTCGTGCAATTCCAGTTGTCCGCCATGGTCCTCAATGATCTTCTTGACGATTGCCAGACCAAGGCCCGTGCCCTTCTCGCGCATCGTCATATACGGTTCCAATATTCTGTGCCGGTTCTCGGTCGGCAGGCCCTTGCCGTTGTCGACGACATCGACGATGAACCGGCCGGTCGTTTCGTCGCGATGGGCGCGCACCAGCACTTTCGGCTCGCCACGGACCGCGTCCGTGGGCACCGCCTCGATCGACTCCACCGCATTCTTGACGATGTTGCCGAAGGCCTGGCCGAGCATGCGGCCATCGAACATGCCTTCGAGCGGCTCATCGCCGAAGTCGCGCTGGAAGTGGATATGGTTGTTGCCCATTTCGCGCAGGAACACCGCGTCCTTCAGGATGGCGCGCAGATCCGCCTTCTCCTTTGTCGGCTTGGGCATGCGGGCGAAGGCCGAGAACTCGTCAACCATCCGGCCGATATCCTCGACCTGCCGAACGATCGTATCGGTGCACTGGTCGAAAACCACCCGATCCTCCTGATCGATCTGCTTGCCGTAGCGACGTTTCAGACGCTCGGCGGAGAGCTGGATCGGGGTCAGCGGGTTCTTGATCTCATGTGCGATACGGCGCGCGACGTCGGCCCAGGCGGTAGAGCGCTGCGCGATCACCAGGTCGGTGATGTCGTCGATGGTGATGACGTAGGATTCGTTTGCCTCGCCACCTTCTTCGCGCGTCACCTGGATGTTGAGCGTGCGCTCGGTTCCGCCGCGCATGATGTTGATCTGCTTGCGGAAGTTGTTGCGGTAGCGGCTTTCCGCCTCGACCAGCACTTCCTCGATTTCCGGCGCAACGACGCGCAGATCCGCCCCGAGAAGATCCGGCGCGGTCTTTTTCAGGAACTCCTCCGAAGAAGAGTTGGCGATGGTGATCTGGCGATCGCGGCCGACGCCGATGACGGCGGCAGTGACACCCGAAAGCACTGCCTCGATGAAGCGCCTGCGATGATCGACCTCGTCCTTGGCCTCGAGGATCTGCTCCTGCTGGGTTCGGATCTCGGAGACCATCTTGTTGAATGTGCGCGACAGGTTGCCGACGTCGCCGTCGACGGCACGCACCGGCACCACGACGTCGAGATTGCCAGCGGCAACGCTGTCGGCAGCACCGATCAACTGGCGGATCGGCCGGACGATACGGTCGGCGACCGCGATCGCGGTCCAGATCGCCGCAAGCAGCACGATCAGGGCAAAGCCGATGTAGAGCACGCCGAAGGCGATCTGCGTAAAGGCGCGGCCGGCCTCCAGCGTCTTGTACTCGGCGGTGTTTTCTTCCATCAGCCGCAGCGACCGCATCACTTCCGGATCGACGTTGCGCACGGTGTAGAGATAGGTGCCGGGAATGTCGTCGAGCGGGATCACCGCCCCGACGAGATTGGTGATCCCCGGCGGGATCAATGTCGGCTGGCCGGAGACCGTGCTCTTCAGTGCATCCGGCGGAATGGCCGGCAGCGGCTTTTCGGTTGAGATGTTCGCCTGAAGAATGGCGCTGCCATCGGCGCGCACAAGAAACGCGCCGAGCATGCCGCGGCCTCTCGCCTGGCGCGTCATCAGTTCGGTAAAGCCGGTGCGATCGAGGCTGTAGAGTTGCCTGTTGCGCTCAAGGTCGTTTGCCATCGACACGGTCTGGCCCTGAAGATAGCTGGCATTCTCCAGCACGTAGGCTTGAGCCACGCTGATCGACGAGCGCACGATCGCCTGCGTGCGCAACGAGAACCAGCGGTCGAGACCGACATCGAGAGTGATGCTGGCGAAGATCGCCACCAGGATGGCGGGCGTGATCGCGACAATCGAAAACAGCGCGACGATACGCACGTGCAACCGGGCTGCAGCGCGCCCCTTGCTGCGCGCGCGCAGCAGCCTCAGAATTTCGCGAACGATGAGATAGATCAGCCCGACCACGAACACGCCGTTGATCGCCGCACAGGCAATGAAGACGTTGCGCTCGAGCCGGATCGGCGTCAAACCGAGCAGGACCAGCAGAGACAGCGTTGCACAGATGAGCGCGCCGATCGCCAGCATGAGGCCCGGCAGGGCGAAGGACGCGCGGCGGTCGTGTGCCGCCAGTCCATCATCTGTGCCCAGTGGCAAGGCCATTGCGTCCACCATATAGAAATGTTCCCCCGGCCGTCGCCCTTCGGCAACGGCAATTCTCACTCACATTCCGGGTCAAGGTATTGACCGGACCATCCATCGGGGTTGTTGCGCATGCGCCACAGCACCAAGGCAGGGCAAAGCAGCGCAACACCGCTCGATTCGGCGGTCATAACACGTTCAAGCAACGCATTGTGGCGAAAATGCAACGGTGGTGGCGACCAAGTCAAGCCGTGCGTGAGCTGCGATAGACCGAAACGCCGAGCTCGCGGATCTTCTTGCGCAGCGTATTGCGGTTGAGCCCGAGCAGATCGGCGGCCTTGATCTGATTTCCCCGGGTCGCCGTCAGTGCTGCGAGGATCAGCGGATACTCCATCTCGGCCAGCACGCGCTCATAGAGGCCGCTCGGCGGCAGCGCATCGCCGAAGCCGGCAAAGTACTGCCGCATGTTTTCCTCGACGGCCTGGGAGATCGAGAGAGACCCATTGCGGACTTGCGTCTTTTCAATGGGACTGTCGGGGATTTCGGACCGCAGCTCGTTTTCGATGATTTCCCGGGTGATGACATCCTGCGGATAAAGCGCCGTCAGGCGACGCACGAGGTTTTCGAGCTCGCGCACGTTGCCGGGCCAGGGGTGGGCCTTCATCAGCTCCAGCGCTTCCTGGTCGAAACGCTTGACGTCCAGCCCCTCCTTTTCGGCCTGCTGGACGAAATGGCGTACGAGATCCGGAATGTCTTCGGCGCGGTCGCGCAGCGGCGGCAGACGCAGCGGCACCACGTTCAGTCGGTAGTAAAGATCCTCGCGGAAGAGGCCCTGATTGATCGACTGCTTCAGGTCCTTGTTGGTTGCAGCCACGATGCGCACATCGGAGCGGATCGGCGTGCGACCGCCAACTGTCGTGTACTCGCCCTGCTGCAGCACGCGCAGCAACCGCGTCTGCGCGTCCATCGGCATGTCACCGATCTCGTCGAGGAAGAGCGTGCCGCCTTCGGCCTGCTCGAAACGGCCGGTCGAACGGGTCTGCGCGCCGGTGAAAGCGCCCTTCTCATGGCCAAACAGTTCCGATTCGATCAGGTCGCGCGGGATCGCCGCCATGTTGATGGCAACGAAGGGACCGTTGCGGCGCTTGCCGTAGTCGTGCAACGCGCGCGCCACCAGTTCCTTGCCGGTGCCGGATTCACCGGTGATCATCAGCGTCAGGTCGGTCTGCATCAGCCGGGCAAGCACCCGGTAGATCTCCTGCATTGCCGCGGAGCGGCCGACAAGCGGCATGCCATCCTGAGAATCGTCATCGATCTTCGCCGGACGGCGCTTCGGCTCGGCCAGGGCCCGACCGATGATGCCGATCAGCTCGGTCAGATCGAACGGCTTCGGCAGATAGTCGTAGGCGCCCTTCTCCGATGCCTTGATCGCGGTCATGAAGGTGTTCTGCGCGCTCATGACCAGAACCGGCAGGTCCGGGCGCGCCTTCTTGATGCGCGGCAAAAGGTCGAACGCATTCTCGTCGGGCATCACCACGTCAGTGACCACGAGGTCACCGTCGCCGGCGGAAATCCAGCGCCAGAGCGTTGCCGCGTTCGACGTGATGCGAACGTCGTAGCCGGCGCGGCTCAGCGCCTGATTGAGCACGGTGCGAATGGCTGCGTCGTCATCCGCGACGAGGATGGTGGCACCCGTCATGCAATATTTCCTTTTGTCACAGGCATATCGTCTTCATCCGCCGCCTGCCCCTTGGAGGCCGGCATGAGGACGCGGAAAGTCGTGCGGTTCTGCTGGCTGTCGCATTCGACGATGCCGCCGTGACCGCCGATGATCTTGGCAACCAGAGCCAGCCCAAGACCCGAACCGTTGGTCTTGGTGGTAATGAACGGATCGAACAGATGCGGCAGCAGGTCGGAAGGAACGCCCGGACCGTTGTCGTGCACGCAGAATTCGAGCGGCAACGAGATTTTCTCGCGTGTGCCGGCGACCGACAGGCGGATGCCGGGTCTGTAGGCGGTCGTCAGCATGATCTCGCCTTCCGGCCGGTCACCGATCGCTTCCGCTGCATTCTTGATGAGATTGAGAAAGACCTGCACCAGTTGATCGCGGTTGGCAAAGACCGAAGGCAGCGACGGATCGTAATTCTCCGTCATCTTGATCCGGCGTGCGAAACCGGCCCTCGCGATCGCCTTCACGTGATCGAGCACCGAGTGAATGTTGAGCGGAACGCGATCAACCGGCCGCTCGTCGGAAAACACTTCCATCCGGTCGACGAGAGAAACGATCCGGTCGGTCTCGTCGCAGATCAGTCGCGTCAGCGCCCGATCCTCATCGTTGGCGGATGTTTCCAGCAACTGTGCCGCGCCGCGAATGCCAGAAAGCGGGTTCTTGATCTCGTGCGCCAGCATGGAGGCAAGACCGGTGACCGAACGTGCAGCCGCGCGATGGGTCAGCTGCCGGTCGATCTTGTCGGCCATCGATCGCTCCTGGAAGACGACAACGACGGAGCCCGGCTCCGACACGACGGGCGCGACATAGAGATCGACGAGCTTGTCGGCGCCGAGCCGAGGCGAACTCAGATCGACACGATACTCGTTGACCGGCGCCTTGCGCTCGCGCACCTGCTCGATCAGCGTCAGAAGCGGGCTGCCGAACGGGATGAAGGCGCTGATGTCGTGGCGCGCCAGATGATTGGCGCTGGCGCCGAAGAAAGATTCGGCTTCCCAGTTGGCAAAGGCGACGAGACCGTTCTGATCGACAAGGATCACAGGGTTCTGGATGGCGTTGAGCACGGCCATCGACAAGCCGCTTGCAGCCGACGTGGCTTCCTGAACATTCGGCTTTTCGGTCATGCGGCGATCCCTTCGCGCGAGATGGTCGCATGCGAACTGCGAATGGCATCCGAGGCGCGCGCGGCGACGGATTTCGGCTCGGTCGAAGTCAGGATCGCGCCCTTCTCCGACCCAGTGAGATCGGGTGCGAAGCGCTCGAGATACCAGCCGACATGCTTGCGCGCATGCCTCAGGCCCGTATCGGCACCGTAGAATTCGAGCATCATCTCGTAGTGCTCCACGAAAATGTCGGCGATCTCCGCCTGATCAGGATGGCGGGCAGCACCGGCGAGAACGCCGACGTGCCAGGGACGGCCCTGCGAGGACCGTCCTGCCATGACAGCATCGGCGCCCGAGCGCCTGAGGATTTCCTGCGCATCCGCGACCGTATCGACGTCGCCGTTGGCGACCAGCGGCACCGTCACAACGTCGCGCACGGCGCGGATCGCGTCCCAATCGGCCTTGCCGGTGTAGAACTGCATGCGGGTGCGGCCATGCACGGTTATCGCCTGGACGCCGGCCTCCTGCGCCCTCCTGGCAATCAGCGGCGCGTTGATCGTGTTCTCGTCCCAGCCGAGCCGCATCTTCAAGGTGACCGGCACATCGACCGCGTTGACGGTCGCCTCGACCAACGACAGGGCGTGGTCGGGATCACGCATCAGGGCGGAGCCGGAGTAGCCGCCCGTCACCTTCTTTGCCGGGCAGCCCATGTTGATGTCGATAATGTCAGCGCCGTTGGCGGCGGCGATCTTGGCCGCCTCGGCCATCCAGTGGGCTTCGCGCCCGGCCAGCTGGACGATGTGTGGCTTGATGCCGGAATTCTTCAGCCTTGCCCAGGATTCCGACGCATTGCCGACCAGCTCGCGGCTGGCGACCATTTCCGTCACGACGAAGCCCGCACCGTAGCGCCAGGCCAGAGTGCGGAATGGCAGGTCGGTAACGCCAGACATCGGGGCGAGCGCAACCCGGTTGCGGATTTCGATATTCCCGATCCGAAGCGGTGATGACAGGGCCGGAGCTGGCAAATGCATATCTTTCAGGCACATGTTGTTCTTGCACTATTTTTAGACATTGTTATTTGGCTTGCCAAGCGATTTCGAAGCCTCGGGCAAATTTCCCTGTTCGGCTGGCAAAGCACGGACCTTCGCGGTACATCACGGCGAAGATTGGCGAAATCCGGGACCACATACAGAAGATGCAGCCTGAAGAACAGCTTTCCTGCGGCATTGTGATCGTCGCAGCAGGGCGCGGCGAACGCGCGGGGCAGTCGGCCGAGGGGCCGAAACAGTACCGCACCATCGGCGACAAGCCCGTTATCGCCCATACGCTTGACACTTTCGCGACATGGCCAGGGGCCGGACCGATCGTCGTCGTGATCCACCCCGATGACGAGGAACTGCTGGAGTCGGCGCGCAAACGATCGCCGGCGCGCGCGCTGATCGTGGTCCACGGCGGCGCAACCCGGCAACAATCGGTCCTGGCAGGCCTCAAAGCCGTAGCTGCAACGGGCTCACGCTACGTGATGATCCATGATGCCGTGCGCCCGTTTGCCGACCACGCGCTGTTGTCGCGCTGCGCTGACGCCCTTGCAAATGGCGCGCGCGCCGTGCTGCCGGCGATTGCGGTGTCCGACACGCTGAAGCGCGCCGATGCCGCCGGCATGGTGAGCCAGACCGTTTCACGCAACCATCTTCACGCGGCACAGACGCCGCAGACTTTCGACCTCAAGACCATCCTTGACGCCCACCGGGCCGCAGCCGGCAGCGGACGGACGGATTTTACCGACGACGCCTCGATCGCCGAATGGGCGGGCATCCCGGTCAAACTCGTTGAAGGCACGGTGGACAACGTCAAGCTTACACTGAAAAGGGACATCGCCATGGCCGACGAAAAACTCAAGCGCCACCTCATTCCGGATGTGCGCACCGGCAACGGCTATGATGTGCACCAACTGGTCGAAGGCGATGGCGTGACGCTTTGCGGCATCCTGATCCCGCATACCAAAAAGCTCTCCGGCCATTCGGACGCCGATGTCGCCCTGCATGCGCTTACCGACGCGCTGCTTGCCACCTGTGGCGCCGGCGATATCGGCGACCATTTTCCGCCATCCGATCCGCAGTGGAAGGGGGCGCCATCGCGCATCTTCCTCGAACATGCGGCCAATATCGTTCGTCAACGCGGTGGTACGATCACCAATGCCGACGTCTCGCTAATTGCCGAAGCGCCGAAGGTGGGGCCACACCGCCAGGCCATGCGCGAAAACCTCGCCGACATGCTCGGCATCGATCTCGACCGCTGCTCGGTCAAGGCGACGACGAACGAAAGGCTCGGCTTTGTCGGTCGCGATGAAGGCATCGCCGCCATCGCAACGGCAACCGTTGTCTATATGCCGAAGGACACAGACCATGTGGCCTGACGATATCCGGGCCGCGGCGGCGAGGATCATTGCCGATTTCAGCGCGCGCGGCCTCAAGGTGGCAACGGCCGAATCCTGCACCGGCGGGCTGATTGCCGGTGCGTTGACGGAAATTGCCGGATCGTCGGCGGTCGTCGACCGCGGTTTCGTCACCTATTCCAACGACGCCAAGGTGCAGATGCTCGGCGTCGACCCGGCAACGCTTGCCGCGCATGGCGCCGTCTCAAGGCAGACGGCGATCGAAATGGCACGGGGCGCGGTATCGCGCTCAGAGGCCAATTTTGCCGTCGCCGTCACCGGTGTTGCCGGACCGGGCGGCGGATCCGCGGAAAAGCCTGTTGGACTGGTGCATCTTTCGGCTACGGGCCGCAACGGCGCCGCCCTCCACCGGGAGATGCGCTACGGCGATATCGGCCGCGATGAAGTGCGGCTGGCCACCATCCGGACGGCGCTGGAGATGCTGAGCGAAGTCGCTCAGACGGCGTAGATCTTGTCGGCCCGCTTTTCGAACGCGTCGGAAAACATGCGGAAGGCGCGGTCGAACATCGACCCCATCAGGGCCCCGAGGATGCGGCTCTTGAACTCGTAGTCGATGAAGAAATGCACCGACGATTGCCCCTCGCCCGCCGGCTCGAAACGCCAGCGATTGTCGAGATATTTGAACGGGCCGTCGATGTATTTGACCTCGATCACGCGCTCGGCCCTGTTGAGCAGCACCTGCGTCGTAAAGGTCTCGCGGATCGCCTTGTAGCCGACGGTCATGTCGGCGAGCAGCAGAACCTTGCCGTCCCTTTCCTTGCGCGAGCGCACGGCGAGCGCCTCGCAAAGCGGCAGGAACTGCGGATACTGTTCGACATCGGCGACGAGATCGAACATCTGATCGGCCGTGTGCTTGACGATGTGGTTTGTTTCGAATTGCGGCATAGAGGGGAGTTAAGCGGGCAGACCGAGAAGATCAAGAAGCTGCGACATCTGGCGCCGCGATTTCAACTGTAGAACCGGCACCTCAGGGCCATGCTCGGCGAGACCAGCGACGATACGCGGAGAGAAATTCTGCTCGAATGTCCAGATGAACTCGAGAAACTCCCGATCGACCTTCTCGATACAGCCCGGCGCCATCTCTGGGCGGGTGCGGCCGAAATACTTCAGCCAGCGGGTGAGAACGCCCCATACGCACAGAAGCCGCGGCATCCGCACCCAGATCACCACATCGCTTCTCGGCACGCGCAGATCGAAGGTAGACGGACCGGTCCCGTCCATGACCCAGCGATCGGCGGCAATCCTCTCGGCGATGCGCTGGCGTTGCTCGGCCCGATCGCGCTGACGCCAGCCGGGCAGCCACAGGATATCGCGATCGATCGAGATGTAGGTCAGGTCGAAATGCCGCGCGAGCTTCTGCGAAAGCGTCGACTTACCGCCACCCGAACATCCGACGACGAGAATGCGTCGCGCGTTGCGTATGTGATCTACGCCGGCGGCATCGTCGACATAATTCACGACAGCGGGTTTTGACGACTGATCCATGGGTGAACCCGGCCGATACGGGAAGAACGATAAAAAGAAACTCCGGCGCCAAGGCCGGAGTTCCTGTTGTTTCGAAATGTCCTGACGCCCTACCCGGCCGCAGCTGCGAGCTTCTTTTCGCGCGCTGCACGCAGGCGGGCAAAGTCGTCGCCGGCATGGTGCGAAGAGCGGGTCAACGGGCTCGAAGCCACCATCAGGAAGCCCTTGGTATAGGCGACCGTCTCGTAGGACTTGAATTCCTCAGGCGTCACGAACTTCTCGACCTTGTGGTGCTTGCGGGTCGGCTGCAGGTACTGGCCGATGGTTATGAAGTCGACGTCCGCGGTCCTCAGGTCGTCCATCAGCTGCAGCACTTCGTTGCGCTCCTCGCCGAGGCCGACCATGATGCCGGACTTGGTGAACATCGTCGGGTCCAGTTCCTTCACCCGCTGCAGCAGGCGGATGGAGTGGAAGTAGCGCGCACCCGGACGAACGGTCAGATAGTTGCCCGGAACGGTTTCCATGTTGTGGTTGAAGACGTCGGGCTTGGCGGCGACCACGCGCTCCAATGCGCCAGGCTTCTTCAGGAAGTCCGGCGTCAGGATTTCGATGGTGGTCTGCGGCGAAGCGGCGCGGATCGCCCAGATCACCTTCTCGAAATGTTCGGCGCCACCATCCGGCAGATCGTCGCGGTCGACGGAGGTGATGACGACGTGAGAAAGGCCCATCTGCTTGACGGCCTTGGCGACGTTCTCGGGCTCCGCCATGTCGAGCGCATTCGGCTTGCCTGTCGAGACATTGCAGAAGGCGCAGGCGCGGGTACAGATTTCGCCCATGATCATGAAGGTGGCGTGCTTCTTGTCCCAGCACTCGCCGATGTTGGGGCAGCCGGCTTCTTCACAGACCGTAACCAGCTTGTGCGAGCGCACCAGCTCGCGCGTTTCCTGGTAGCCCTTCGAGGTCGGCGCCTTGACGCGGATCCACTCCGGCTTGCGCAGCATTTCGGTATCGGGCTTGTGGGCCTTTTCCGGGTGGCGGACGCGTTGCGCCCGTTCAGAGACGGCATCGAACACCGTTACCATACTGTCTTCCTCGTCGCGGCGGGCCCGGCGTCGTGCCGGCAGGCCCATTTTCGATCTATATAGATGGCCCGACGGCAAATGTCAGGTCACCTTTTTGCTCGACGGCCAGACCGCTCGCACGGGAAGCGTCTGGCGCTATCGCTTGACAGCGCGGCCGGCGGCAATCAGCAGGCAGGCGCCGATGAAGCCGATGACCAGATAGGCGAGCCAGCCGGCAAAGGCCATGCCGAAGGCTGCCAGAATGAAATTCAGCACCACCGCACCGATGATGCCGAGCGCTATGTTCATGAACAGACCCATATCGCTGTTCATGAACCTCTCCGCGAGCCATCCGGCCAACCCGCCGATGATGATCGCAGCCAGAATGCCGACGCCGTTCAAGCTCATGGTAATCTCCGTTCATTGAGGACAAGTCCTCAATGCCGGATCGCGCCAAAAAGTTCCGGCGTCAGCCTTTTGGATTAGGCGTTCAGCGCACGTCCATAGGCGTCAAGCACGCTTTCCTTCATCGTCTCCGAGATCGTCGGGTGCGGGAAGATCGTGTGCATCAGGTCTTCTTCGGTCGTCTCCAGGTTCATGGCAACGACGAAGCCCTGGATCAGTTCGGTGACCTCAGCGCCAACCATGTGCGCGCCGAGCAGTTCGCCGGTCTTCTTGTCGAAGATCGTCTTGACCAAACCCTGGTCTTCGCCAAGCGCGATCGCCTTGCCGTTGGCAACGAAGGGGAAGCGACCGACGCGGATCTCGCGACCTTCGGCCTTCGCCTTGGCTTCCGTCAGACCAACGGAGGCGACCTGCGGGTGGCAATAGGTGCAGCCCGGGATCTTCAGCTTGTCCATGGGGTGCACGTTCGGCAGACCCGCGATCTTCTCGACGCAGATGACGGCCTCATGCTCGGCCTTGTGGGCAAGCATCGGCGGGCCGGCGACATCGCCGATCGCATAGACGCCGGCCACATTGGTCTTGCCGTAGCCGTCGATGACGATGCAGCCGCGGTCGGTCTTGATCCCAAGCGTCTCGAGTCCGAGATTCTCGATATTGCCCTGGACGCCGACGGCCGAGATCATGCGGTCGGCAGTGATCTTCTCGATCTTGCCGTCCTTCATCTCGACATGGGCGGTGATCGAGTTCGCGCCCTTCTCCACCTTGGTCACCTTGGCTTCCAGATGGATCTTCATGCCCTGCTTTTCGAACTGCTTCTTGGCAATGTTCGAGATCTCGGCATCTTCTACCGGCATTACGTTCGGCATGACTTCGACAACGGTCACATCAACGCCCATGGTGCGGTAGAACGAAGCGAATTCGATGCCGATCGCACCAGAGCCCATGACCAGCAGCGACTTCGGCATCTCTTCGGGCTTCATCGCCTCGAAATAGGTCCAGATCAGCTTGCCATCGGGTTCGATGCCGGGCAGTGCGCGCGGACGAGCGCCAGTGGCGATGATGATGTGCTTGGCGGTGTAGGTGCCCTCGCCCTTGGTGTTCTTCGGCAGCGGCGCCTGCGGCTGAACGGCCGGCTTGGTCGACTTGCCGACCACGATCTCGCCGGGCTTCGTCAGCTTGGCTTCGCCCCAGATGACGTCGACCTTGTTCTTCTTCATCAGGAAGCCGACGCCGCCGTTCATGCGCTCGGCGATACCGCGCGAGCGGGCGACGATCGCCTTCAGGTCGGGCGTTACAGCCCCCTCGATCTTGATGCCGTAGCTGGCCGGATGCTGGGCATAATGCAGCACTTCGGCCGAGCGCAGCAGCGCCTTGGTCGGGATGCAGCCCCAGTTGGAGCAGATACCGGCCAGGTGCTCGCGCTCGACGACCGCGGCCTTGAGACCCAGCTGCGCCGCACGAATGGCGGCGATGTAGCCTCCCGGACCCGAACCGATGACGATGACGTCGTAATTCTCAGCCATGTGTTTCCTGCCTTTGTCTCAAGCGACCTTGCGGGTGAAGAGCACCCAGTCGTGTTTTCTGCTGCCTTCGAAGAGCGGCACTGCCTCAGCCCGAGCCGCCTCCTCGAAGCCGTTTTCCATGTAAAGCGCCTGCGCCCTGTCATTGTGGCTTTCGGTGATCAGGCTCACCGGCGCCGAGCCGGCGCGTTCAATTTCATGCTCAAGCAGTCTGCGCCCGATGCCGTGGCCCCGTCGGTGACGATAGACGCCGAGGCTATCTATGAACCAATGACCGACCACTTGCCGCTGCAGGGCGAGCAACGGCTCGATCACGGCATGCTTGGCTTCGGCTGCTACCGCCGATGCCTCAATGCCATATGCAATCGACACGCCGGCAATTTCGTCCTCGATATCGGCAACAACAGCATCTCGCCAGTTTCCCGGCCCGACGTCCTCGCGCAGCTTGTTGCGCCCACGCTCGAACGCCGTATCGGTGGCACCCCCGAGGACCGCGCCATACCAGAGCCAGGCGGCAAACCCCTGCGAGGCGATATCGACGAGAACCGCGAGTTCCGCGGCCTCTCTTCGCTCTGCCGGCCTGATCGTGACGCTGTCGGCCATCTCAGACACCGAGCATCATTCGCACGACTGGCTCCAGACCTCGGCCGATCGCGCGGGTATTTTCCGCATCCAGATGGACGCCATCGACTGGCGTCGTGACAGCAACCGATCCTGCATCGAAAAAGCCGCAATCGAGCTCATCGGCAAGATCGCGATAGAGCGGCGCCAGGAACCCCGACTGCTCGATGCCACCGGCGAACATTGCACCGAAGGCCGCATTGGCCGTTTCGCAAAGCTGTGGCGGCGATACGATCAGGATCTCAGGCGCCTCCACGTTCTCGACCGGCCAGTCGTGGCGGCGTACCAGATTGACCAGACGCTCGATGCCTTTCACGGCGCCGAAGGCGGTGCCGTGAATGATCGGCTTCATATCGTTGGCGCCGAGAAGCAGAATGACCAGATCAATCGGTGCATGGCTGTGAAGGATGGTCGGCAGCACCTTGGCGCCGTTGCGGTCGCAATCGGCGAGGTGATCGTCATAGGCGGTGGTGCGGCCGTTCAGTCCTTCGGCGATGACCTGAACATGAGCGCCCAGGGCCGTCTGCAGAACGCTTGGCCAGCGATCGGCAAGCACGTGGCGGCCGCCGTCCGTGGCATCGTAGCCCCAGGTCAGACTGTCGCCGTAGCAGAGAACTGTCTTCATCGTCCGGACCCGCCTTCGGCGTTGCGATCAAGGAGCGGACCGGCCCGAAGGCCGGTCCCTGTCCAAGTCAGACCAGCATGCCCATCGGGTTTTCGATGTAGCGCTTGAAGGCACCGAGCAGTTCGGCGCCGAGCGCGCCATCGACGCAGCGATGGTCGGTCGAAAGCGTGACGGTCATCACAGTGGCGATGACCATCTGCTTGTTCTTGACCACGACGCGTTCCTCGCCGGCACCGACCGCCAGGATCGTTGCGTGCGGCGGGTTGACGACGGCGGCGAAGTCCTTGACGCCCATCATGCCCATGTTGGAGACCGCCGTGGTGCCGCCCTGATATTCCTCGGGCTTCAGCTTGCGGTCCTTGGCGCGCTTGCCGAGGTCCTTCATCTCGTTGGAGATGGCAGAGAGGCTCTTCAGCTCCGCCTGGCGCACGATCGGCGTGATCAGGCCGCCCGGGATCGACACGGCAACGCCGACGTCGGCGTGCTTGTGCTTGACCATGTTGCTGTCGGTCCAGGAGACGTTGGCGTCCGGAACGTCGCGCAGGGCAAGCGCCAGGGCCTTGATCACCATGTCGTTGACCGAAAGCTTGTAGACCGGCTTGCCGTCCTTTTCAGGGGATGCGGCATTGAGCTGGGCCCGCAGCGCCAAGAGCGCGTCGAGTTCGCAATCGACCGAGACGTAGAAGTGCGGGATCGTCTGCTTGGATTCGACGAGGCGCTTGGCGATCGTCTTGCGCATGCCGTCATGCGGCACGAGATCGTAGGAGCCCGGCTCGAACAGTTTGAGAACGGCGTCTTCCGACATGCCCTTGGCGAGCGGTGCGGCAGCGGGAGCTGCGGTACCTGCCGTTGCGGGTGTTGCCGCCGGCTTGGCGCCGCCACCGGCTACAGCGGTTTCGACGTCCTTCTTGATCACGCGGCCGTGCGGGCCGGTGCCCGAGATTGCCGAGAGATCGATGCCGGCATCCTTGGCGAGGCGACGGGCGAGCGGCGACGAGAAGACCCGCGCGCCGGTGTCCGCTTTGGCTGCCTGCGGTGCTGCCGGTGCGGCTTGAGCCGCGGCCGGTGTCGGAGTGGTCGCAGCTGCGGGTGCCGCGACGGCCTCTTCTTTCTTTTCGGCTGGCGCCGGGGCTGGTGCGGCTGCACCGTTGCCGCCCTTTGCGGCCGCGGCGACATCTTCGCCATCGGCGGCAAGAACGGCGATCAGTGCGTTGACCTTGACGCCTTCGGTGCCGGCGGGAACGACGAGCTTGGCAACGGTGCCTTCGTCGACGGCCTCGACTTCCATCGTCGCCTTGTCGGTCTCGATCTCGGCGATCACGTCGCCAGACTTGACCTTATCGCCTTCCTTGACCAGCCACTTGGCCAGATTGCCTTCTTCCATCGTCGGGGAGAGGGCAGGCATTGTGATGTTGATAGGCATCGAAGGGCCCTCCCCTTATTTGTAGCAAACGGCTTTCACCGCATCGACGACTTCTGCGACGTTCGGAAGCGCGAGCTTTTCGAGGTTCGCGGCGTAAGGCATCGGCACATCCTTGCCGGCGATCGTCAGGATCGGGGCATCGAGATAGTCGAAGGCCTGCTGCATGACGCGGGTCGCGATTTCGGTGCCGACGGACGACTGCGGATAGCCTTCCTCGACGGTCACGAGGCGACCGGTCTTCTTGACCGATTCGATGACCGTCGGCAGATCCATCGGACGGATGGTGCGAAGGTCGATCAGCTCGACGTCGATGCCCTGCGCTTCCAGCTCGGCAACCGCCTTGACCGCGTAGGTCATGCCGATGCCGAAGGAAACGATGGTCGCGTCCTTGCCGACCTTGTGGATTCGCGCCTTGCCGATCGGCAGCACGAAATCGTCGAGCTTCGGCACTTCGAAGGACTGGCCGTAGAGGATTTCGTTTTCGAGGAAGATGACCGGGTTCGGATCGCGGATCGCCGCCTTCAGCAGGCCCTTGGCGTCGGCTGCCGTGTAGGGCATGACGACCTTGAGGCCCGGAATGTGGCTGTACCAGGCAGCATAGCACTGCGAGTGCTGTGCGGCGACGCGTGCCGCAGCACCACTCGGGCCACGGAACACGATCGGCGCGCCCATCTGGCCACCGGACATGTAGAGCGTCTTGGCGGCAGAGTTGATGATCTGGTCGATCGCCTGCATGGCGAAGTTGAAGGTCATGAACTCGACGATCGGGCGCAGGCCGGTCATGGCAGCGCCGACGCCGACGCCGGCAAAGCCGTGCTCGGTGATCGGCGTATCGATGACGCGACGGGCGCCGAATTCCTGCAGAAGCCCCTGCGTGATCTTGTAGGCGCCCTGATATTCGGCGACTTCCTCGCCCATGACGAAGACGTCGTCGCTGGCGCGCATTTCCTCGGCCATGGCGTCGCGCAGCGCTTCGCGCACGGTCATCGTCACCATCTCGGTGCCGGCCGGGATGGCCGGATCGGCAGCGACCTCGACCTTCGGCTGGGCGGCGACCGGTGCCGGCGCAGAAGAGGCGGCGGCCGGCGCTTCTGCTGCAGCCTTCGGCGCTTCGGCCTTCGGTGCAGCGATATCGCCAGCGCCTTCGCCGTCCTGCAACAGAACCGCGATCGGCGTATTGACCTTGACGCCCTCGGTGCCGGCCGCGATCAGCAGCTTGCCGATCGTGCCTTCGTCGACGGCTTCCACTTCCATGGTGGCCTTGTCAGTCTCGATCTCGGCAATGACGTCACCGGAGGAGACCTTGTCGCCTTCGTTCTTCAGCCATTTCGAGAGCGTGCCTTCCTCCATCGTCGGGGAAAGAGCGGGCATGAGAATTTCTACTGGCATGTTTGAGCCTCCCCGGATCAAAGCAGGATATCGGTGTAGAGCTCGGATGCATCCGGCTCCGGATCAGCCTGGGCAAAATCGGCGCTGTCGGCGACGATGTCGCGGACGTCCTTGTCGATCAGCTTCAGCTCGTCCTCGCTCGCCCAGCCATTCTCGGTCAGACGCGCCTTCACCTGCTCGATCGGATCGTGTTCCGACCGCATCTTCTGCACTTCGTCCTTGGAGCGATACTTCGCCGGGTCGGACATCGAGTGACCGCGGTAGCGATAGGTCTGCATTTCCAGGATGATCGGGCCCTTGCCGGAACGGCAGTATTCGACCGCCTCGTCGCCGGCCGCCTTGACGGCACGCACGTCCATGGCGTCGACCTGGAAGCCAGGAATGCCGAAGGAAACGCCACGCTTGGAGAAATCGGTCTGTGCCGAAGCGCGGGTGACCGAAGTACCCATTGCGTAGCGGTTGTTCTCGATCACGTAGATCACCGGAAGCTTCCACAGCTGCGCCATGTTGAAGCTTTCGTAGACCTGGCCCTGGTTGGCAGCGCCGTCGCCGAAGTAGGCGACGCTGACATTGTCATTGCCGCGGTAGCGGTTGGCAAAGGCAAGACCGGTGCCAAGCGACACCTGGGCACCAACGATGCCGTGACCGCCGTAGAAGTGCTTTTCCTTGGAGAACATGTGCATCGAACCGCCCTTCCCCTTGGAAAGACCGTTGCGACGCCCCGTGAGTTCGGCCATGACGCCGCGGGCGCTCATGCCGCAGGCCAGCATGTGGCCGTGGTCGCGGTAGGCGGTGATGACCTGGTCGCCTTCTTTCAAAGCCATCTGCATGCCGACGACGACAGCTTCCTGGCCGATATAGAGGTGACAGAAGCCGCCGATGAAGCCCATGCCATAAAGCTGGCCGGCCTTTTCCTCGAAACGCCGGATGAGCAGCATTTCGCGATAGGCCTTCAGTTCGTCTTCTTTGGTGAAGTCGGCGATATTGCCGCCGCTCAGGTCCTTCTTGGCCGGCTTTGCTGCGGTCTTACGGCTGGAGACGGACGCGTTTTTTCGCGGAGCCATTCATTCCTCCCAATGGTTAGCCTTTGAGGGTTACCATAGGGAAAGAAAAGCGCCACAGCAATGCCATATTTGCATGGCTCACATTCCGCGCAAGTATTTGATTTTATTTACAAAATATCAATTAACCGAATTTCGGTTAATTCGTCATGCGGTGGAAAATAACGATTTCGTCGCTTCGCGACATGTTGAGCGCGAGGCGTGCCTTTTCATCCAGCATGTCGCGCTCCAGCGAACCATCGCTCATCAGCTGAACCTCTCTTTCGAGGGTCGTGCGCTGCTTGGTGAGCTCGTCCAGCCGTGCCTGCCGCTCAACGATCTGGCGATCGAATTGTTCCGTCGCCTTCAGGCCGTAGCCGCCATGAACGGAATGATAGCCGAAATAGGAAAGAAAGGCGACCGCGATCAGCGGCAGCACCAGCCGGCCCAGTTTCCGTTTCTTATGATGCCGTGTCCACATCCCGTCACACCCTGATACGCATTACGGAAAAGAGACTAGCGGGCATTGATTAACCGACCGTTGACCATGAATGCTCGGATAAAGCAAAACCCGCCCACGGAGGCCGTGAGCGGGTCAAGATTTCAACGATCGATCGAGGCTATCAGCCGCGCAGGATAGAACGGCCTGCGTACTTGGCCTGCAGACCAAGCTGCTCTTCGATGCGGATCAGCTGGTTGTACTTTGCGAGCCGGTCGGAACGGGCAAGCGAGCCGGTCTTGATCTGGCCGCAGTTGGTGGCAACCGCGAGGTCGGCAATCGTCGCATCCTCGGTCTCGCCCGAACGGTGCGACATGACGGCGGTGTAGCGTGCCTTGTGCGCGGTCTCGACGGCGTCGAGCGTTTCCGACAGCGAGCCGATCTGATTGACCTTGACGAGGATCGAGTTGGCAACGCCCATCTTGATGCCGTCGCGCAGACGCGCCGAGTTGGTGACGAACAGGTCGTCGCCGACCAGCTGGCACTTGTTGCCGATGAGGTCGGTCACGGCCTTCCAGCCGTCCCAATCGTCTTCAGCCATGCCGTCCTCGATCGAGAAGATCGGGTACTTCGCGGCAAGTTCGGCCAGATATTCGGCCATTGCGCCCGGCTCCAGCGTGCGGCCTTCGCCTTCCAGCACGTACTTGCCGTCCTTGAAGAATTCAGTCGCAGCGCAATCGAGCGCGATGAACATGTCTTCGCCCGGCTTGTAGCCGGCCTTCTCGATCGACTTCATGATGAAGTCGAGGGCTGCCGGAGCAGACGCCAGACCCGGCGCGAAGCCGCCTTCGTCGCCGACATTGGTGTTGTGGCCGTCGGCTGCGAGCTGCTTCTTCAGCGTGTGGAACACTTCCGAACCCATGCGGACCGCATCGCGCAGCGTATCGGCGCCGACGGGAACGATCATGAATTCCTGGAAGTCGATCGGGTTGTCGGCGTGGGCGCCGCCGTTGATGATGTTCATCATCGGAACCGGAAGGACGTGTGCGTTCGGGCCGCCGACGTAGCGGTAGAGCGGCAGGCCGGCTGCTTCGGCGGCAGCCTTGGCGACGGCAAGCGACACGCCGAGGATGGCGTTGGCGCCGAGGCGCGACTTGTTGGCCGTACCATCAAGCTCGATCATAGTCTTGTCGATCTGGATCTGGTTTTCGGCATCAAGGCCACCGATCGCTTCGAAGATCTCGCCGTTGACGGCGTCGACGGCGCGCTCGACGCCCTTGCCGAGGTAACGCGTGCCACCATCGCGCAGCTCGACGGCCTCATGCGCACCGGTCGAAGCACCCGACGGTACGGCGGCGCGGCCAAAGCTTCCGTCTTCCAGGTAGACGTCGACCTCGACGGTCGGGTTGCCGCGGCTGTCCAGGATTTCTCGGCCGATGATGTCGATGATTGCAGTCATGATCTCTTCCCTGCTTGAGGACGGTGGTGGGTCGGGCCTGTCATAAGCGAAGGCCCGGGAATATCAATGGCGCGCAAGATGCAAAAACGTTCGCGCCATCAGGGTTCATGAAAATTTCACGAGACTGGCTCAGCCCTTGGCAACGGCATCGAATGCCATCAGCTTTTCGAGCAATCGCGGCATATCCTTCAGATGCACCATGTTGGGACCATCGGAAGGTGCGTTGTCAGGATCTTCGTGGGTTTCGACGAACAGTCCCGCAATGCCGACGGCAACGGCCGCACGCGACAGCGTCTCGACGAACTCGCGCTGGCCGCCTGTAGAACCGCCCTGCCCGCCCGGCTGCTGCACCGAATGCGTCGCGTCGAAAACGACGGGCGCGCCGAGCGAAGCCATGATCGGCAGCGAGCGCATGTCGGACACCAGCGTGTTGTAGCCGAAGGATGCGCCACGCTCGCACAGAAGGATGTTGGGGTTGCCGCTCTCGGTGAACTTGGCGAGCACGTTCTTCATGTCCCAGGGTGCCAGGAACTGGCCCTTCTTGACGTTGATGGTGCGGCCGGTCTTGGCCGCCGCCACCAGGAGGTCTGTCTGTCGCGACAGGAAGGCCGGGATCTGCAGGATATCGACCGTCTCGGCGACGAGGGCGCACTGTTCCTCCGTGTGGACATCGGTCAGGACCGGGAAGCCGAATTCCTTCTTGAGGTCGGCAAAGACCTCCATCGCCGTGTCGAGGCCGATGCCGCGCTTGCCCGATAGCGACGTGCGGTTGGCCTTGTCGAAGGACGACTTGTAGACGAGGCCGATATCGAGCGACTTGCAGAGTTCGGCAAGCGCGCCCGCCATCATGAAGGCGTGCTCGCGACTTTCCATCTGACAGGGGCCGGCGATCAGCGACAGCCGCTCTTTCTGCGAAAAGGCGACCTGGTTGGCGCCGTCACCGACGACTACTCTGGCATTCGTTTCCATCATCAAGCTCCAAAAGCGAAGATCACCCCTTGCCCCGCGATTTCGGGAACAATGAGGCGTCCGCCCATTTCTGAAAATTCGATATCGTTCAGCGCAAAATGCGCACGCGTCACTTCGATGTCAGCGACGCGGAAGACCACGGCCCGGCCACGCAGACCGCGTTCGGCGTTGCGAACCGAGCGGCCGAAGAAGGCTTCCATGCCGGCGGCGCTCAAAACCGAGATCTTCGCATTGGTCGTCTCGATGTCCATGCCGAAGGAGTGCGCCTCGACCTCGCGCTCATCCACGGCCTCTTGCAGAAGGTACTGGAAATCCGTCGGGTTCGTTTCGGACAGCACGACCTCGGCTATGCCGAGCACGCCGTTTGCGTGCCGCTCGAGCGCGCCGCGGTCGGTCGGAAGCGCGCGCACGCGTTGGCAGCTGAACAGGAAGAAATCCGGGGAGCGCAGGTCGGCGGCAAAGGCGAGCCGGAAGGAGCCGAGCCCCTCGCGGCCATCCGGCAACCGCATCGGGCGCGAGAATTCCAGCATGTCGCCGCCGGAAATGCCTCGGGCACGGAACCGCATGTGATCCATGGCAGCGTCTTCAGTGCCGAGCACGATCGCCGACAGCCCTTGCGCCCCCTGGCGGAATCGGAACGCCTGGTCGCGCGCAACAAACGCATTGCCGTCCAGGGCGGCGGCCTCGCATTCCTCACGCGACGCAACCGCCAGCGGCTCGAGATAGGTGTTGTCGGAGAAAAAGACGCAGGCGTTTTCGGTGCCGAAAGGATGGCGGGCATCTTCCGCGACCGTGAAGCCGAGTTCGCCAAGGCGACGGCGGGCCTGAGACAGCGTATCCACCGGCAGCACGAGGTGATCGAGCGGGCGGGTGGTGCGCTTGGAGAGGCTCATGGCGTGTTCCCTGATGGTTCGCCGCTGTTTGCAACTTTTGGCCGGGGAATGCAAGCCAGCTGGCAAGCATGGCGGCAATTGGCCGCCCGGGCCCAGACATCGGTTACAAGCAGGAACCGCCCGCGCCGGACACCCTCCGCCGCAGATCTACGAATGCCGGCAGGTGCCGAACCGCCTGAGCGTCAATAATAGCCCGGTGCCGCGGTGGAGTTGGCCGTGTTCGAGGCCCCGAGACCGGGAGCGAACGTTTGCGGCTGCGCATAGGACGTATTGCTGGAGGACGTGGTAGCACAGCCCGAAAGCCCAATCAGGACGATCGTCAAAGGCACAAGCAACTTAGATATGTGGCGCATCCGTACTGACCCTTTCCAGTTTCGTGGAAGACCACAAAAGAACGAATCCACCGGGTTGGCGAGTACGTAACAGTAACACGACGTAACGCGCAGCCGCGAAGCGGCGCCGAAGCGCAACCGCAGCGTCCTGTCTGCTGCGGTTGCGCCCGATCCGTCACCGACCAGGGTCCGGTAAGCGACGCTGGACCACCGGCATCAAAGGCCGAGATCGCTCTTGATCGCGCAGGTCGCGATAAAGGTCGGCAGGTAACGATCGATCAGGAAACGCGGCACCGGTTGCCAATCCTCGTGGAAGCCAACGTGCACGAACCCGGCCCTGAGCTGACCATTGATCTGCGCGGCGAGGCTATGACCGAACACCAGGGCTTCGCCACGCTCGATCTTGGCCTGCAGCGCTTCGGCAGCGAGATGCTCTGCCTCGACAAAGGGAAGCGCATATGCCGGCCGGATGAGCCCCTGCTCGGCATAGCTCTGGTCTCGATCGCCGACGAAAACCACCGGATTGAAGAAACTTGCCAGCAGTCGCCCGCCGGTCTTCAGCACCCGGTGGCACTCGCGCCAGACCGGTTCGATATCCGGCACGTAAAGGTTCGATATCGGATGAAAGACGATGTCGAAGGTGCCGTCGGCAAAGATCGAGAGGTCGCGCATGTCGCCCTGGACCGCTGTCAGCGACAGGCCTTCGCGCTCCGCCACCAGCCGGTCCTGGTCAAGCTGCCCTTCCGAGATGTCGAAGACGGTAACATCGGCGCCCGCCGCAGCCAGTATAGGCGCCTGCTGCCCCCCGGCCGAAGCCAGGCACAGTATCCTCTTGCCGCGGATGTCGGGCAGCCATCCCTGCGGCAGATCGCCGGGCGTCAGTCGGGCCTGCCATCGTCCTTGACGGGCAGCAGCGATCAGGCCCGGCGTTACCGGACGTGACCATTCGCAGTCCCGGCTCGCCTGCCTGTCCCAGGCCTGGCGGTTGTGATCGATGATATCGAGCTTGGTGGATGTATCTTGCATAATCGGTCCCTTGGAAACATGTCCAGATATGACCGCTCACGGTGGGAAATAGAGATCGCAGGCAGAAATGCCCCAGCGTCCGTCCGTCGGTTGCGGATCAAGCAATGCCATCGTCCATCCCCTTCGCAAGCGAAGTTGAGGCGAATTCGGTTCTCACCGGGCATTACTGGCGCATTGGACGACGCTCCTCTGTTTCAGCCGGAAAACTAGCGGCGGCTGGCCATATGGTCAACGCCGCACTGCGGCCAAGCGCGTGCCGAAGGCTGCGGTGCGACGTCGCATTGTTTCCGGCCCTAGATGAAAAATCGAACGGGATCGAAGAAACGGTGCATCTCGCCCGTCACCATTTCATCAGCGCCTTCGTCCGCTTGTGAAGCCGACACAATCGCGTAATGTCGGCGGATGCAGCCTGAGGTTACAAGGGCAGACGCATTTGAGGGAAACCGTTTGAGCACTTCATCACCAGTCCCGGGATATGGGCTGCGCCCCCATGAAACGCCCGCGCATGCCAGATTCCGCCGGCAGGGAGGTGAAGCGGCATGATTCGCCCCCTACTCGCCAAGCTCGCATCGGTCGCCATCATGATGTTCGCCCGCGCGCTCACAGCCGCCCGGGCGCTCTGGCACGAAACGGGCCTGCCGCCGAAACAGAGCGTCTATTTCGCCAATCACTCCAGTCATGGCGATTTCATCCTGATCTGGGCGGTGCTGCCGCCCTGGCTGCGCGAACACGCCCGTCCCGTCGCCAGCGCCGAGTACTGGCTGAAATCGAAGCTGACATCGTTCATTGGCCGCGACGTCTTCAATGCGGTGCTGATCGAGCGCGATCCGGCGGCGCGCACCAGCGACCCCGTGGAGCAGATGGCGGCAGCGCTCGACGACGGCGCCTCGCTGATCGTCTTTCCCGAAGGCACCCGCAACCAGACCGAAGCCAGGCTGCTGCCTTTCAAGAGCGGGCTCTACCATCTCGCCCGCAAGCGGCCGGACGTGGCCCTCGTGCCGGTCTGGATCAACAATCTCAACCGCGTGATGCCGAAGGGCGAGTTCGTCCCTATCCCGCTGATCTGCACGATCAACTTCGGCGAACCGCTCAAGGTCAAGCCGGACGAGAGCAAGGAAGACTTCATCGCCAGGGCCGAAGGCGCACTCGTTGCGCTCGCCCCGGCACAGACGGACAACGACGCATGAGCACGACGACTTCCGACATGGTCACCCTGCTGCTCGGCGTCGGCGGCATCCTGCTGTTTGCCTCCGCCGTCGGCTACGCCCTGCAACGCAAGCTCTCGCCCGACGGGTCGAATGGCGCCATCGAGAACCTCAATGCCCGCATCAAGGCGTGGTGGGCGATGGTGTTCCTGATCGCCATCGCCTTCATTGCCGGACGTGTCGGGGTGCTGCTGCTCTTTGCGTTCTGCTCGTTTGCAGCGCTGCGCGAATTCATTACGCTGATCAACACGCGGCGCGCCGACCATTGGGCAATCGCTGCTGCCTTCTTCCTGGCCCTGCCGATCAACTATTATCTGCTGTGGGCGGAGGAATACGGCATCTATGCCATTTTCATTCCCGTCTATGCCTTCCTGCTGATGCCGATCATCGCGGTCCTGCGCGGCGACACGCAGAACTTCCTGCTGCGGATCTCCGAAGTGCAATGGGCCTTGATGATCTGCGTCTTCTGCGCATCGCACGTGCCGGCGCTCCTGACACTGCAGATCCCCGGCTACGAGGGGCGCAACGTGTTGCTGATCGCCTTCCTGGTGATCGTCGTGCAATCGAGCGACGTGTTGCAATATGTCTGGGGCAAGCTCTTCGGTCGCACCAAGATCGCCCCCATGCTTTCGCCGTCGAAGACGGTGGAGGGCTTCGTCGGCGGCGTCGCCAGCGCCACGTTGCTCGGCGCCTCGCTCTGGTGGATCACGCCGTTTACGCCGTTTCAGGCAGGGCTGATGTCGTTCATCATTACGATGATGGGCTTCTTCGGCGGACTGGTGATGTCGGCGATCAAGCGGGATCGCGGGGTCAAGGACTGGGGACATCTGATCGAAGGCCATGGCGGCCTGATCGACCGGCTCGATTCGGTGGTGTTCTCGGCACCGATCTTCTTTCACCTGACGCGATACTGGTGGTCGCTGACATGAACAGCCGCCTGCGCGTCCTTGCCCGCAGCAGCGTCGTCCACGTTGTCTTCGCGTTCGTGGCCATGGGTGGATGGGCGCTGTTTGCCAACCGCCACCACCCGATGCCACGCCCGCTTGTCGCTGGCCTGGTGCAGGGCGCGCTTTCGGCCGCGCTGACGCTTTGCCTGAAATCGGCGATCGATGCGCTCTCTCGCCGTTTCCGCGGTTTAACACGGCTGTGGATGCCGCCGCTTCTGGCCTGCCTTGCCTCGACGAGCATTCTCGTTGCAATCCATGCTTTGACCGGTACGCCGGAAATCCTGAAGACCATTGCCGTGCCGCTCGTGGTCTCGACCAGCTACGCGGTTGCCTACAACTATTCGATCAGCCGCGGGGAGCTTGAACCATGACAGAAACCGGCGACCGCAGGCCGCTTGCGAGCCGCAACACCCGCTGGGCGCAGGCGATCGCACGGCGGCTCGTCGGGATGGCGATCACGCCCAACCAGATCTCGCAGGCGAGCATGGCGGCCGCGGCATTGGCGGGCCTAGCCTTCTGGCTGACCAGCGAGACGCAGGACGGCTTTCGCTCCCTGCTCTTCATCGCGGCTGCGCTGTTTTGCCAGATGCGGCTTCTCTGCAATCTCTTCGACGGCATGGTGGCCGTCGAGGGCGGCAAGGGCGCGCCCGACGGCCCCTTCTGGAACGAGTTTCCCGACCGCATCGCCGACCTCGTCATATTCGTCGGCGCCGGCTATGCCATCGGCCTACCGGCGCTCGGCTTTGCCGCAGGCGCTTTTGCCGTCCTTACGGCCTATGTCCGCGAGCTCGGCCGTGCCAATGGCGCGCCGAGCGACTTTTCCGGGCCGATGGCAAAACAGCACCGCATGGCGGCGATCACCGCCGCCGCGGTCGTGTCGGCTTTTGAAGGGCTCTGGCTCGGCGATGGTGAAGTGATACTCGTCGCCCTCGTCGTCGTCTCGCTCGGCGCTGCCTTTACGGCCTTGCGGCGTGCACGGCGCCAGACCGCCTGGCTCAAGGCCAACGCAACCGGCAAGTAGCGCCGCTGGGCAAACTGCCCTTCCTCTATCCGTCCCCGCTTCTGTCCGCCGCCCATCCCATTGGCATTGCAGCGCCAGATGACATTCTTTCGTCTTGACTCTAATTAGATGAATTTCTAATTATGATTCGACAACGGACAATGGCCATGCGGATCAACACCGTCTTCGAAGCACTTTCACACCCCGTGCGGCGACAAATCCTGGCATTGCTGAAAAGCGGGCCGATGAGCGCCGGCGAACTCGCCAGCCATTTCGACCTGACCAAGCCGACGCTTTCTGTCCATTTCAACAAGCTGCGCGATGCCGAACTGGTCGCGGTGGAGCGCCGTGGCACCAGCCTGATCTATCACCTCAACATGTCCGTCCTGGAAGAAGCCTTGAGCGGGCTTCTGGGCAACAAGGATAAATCGCCATGACATCTGTGCTGCGTGCTCCCCTCGTCATACCCCTGGCCGCGTTCCTTGCCGCCGCGACATGCGCCGGCTACCTCATGATTCCAACCGACACCGAACTACCGGTCCACTGGGGCGTCGACGGCGACGCTGACTTATTCTGGCCACGCGACCGGGCACTGTTGCTGGCGCCCATCGGTGCAACGGTCGTTCTGGCGTTGATGGCTCTTGCCGGCCGCTTCGCTCCCGCCCGGCAGGCCGGCCGTCATGTCGCCGCCGCCACATCCACCGGCATGCTTGCCCTCTTTACGGCAATCCAGACCGTCATCGTTCTCATCGGCCTCGGGATAGACGTATCGATGGTTCGGGTCATCGCATTCGCCATGGGTCTACTTTCCATCATCATCGGAAATGTGATGCCAAAATCGCAACCGAACGGCTTTGCCGGCCTCCGTCTGCCCTGGACGCTCGCCGATCCGTCCAACTGGGTGGCGACGCATCGCCTGACCGGTCGACTGATGCTGATTTCCGGCACCGTCCTGATGCTGGCCGCGTCGATGCTCAATGCCGGGCCGCTGCTGGCCGTCGTGACCATCGCCGCATTCGTACTGCCATTCGGCGTTGGCAGCCTTTACAGCTACATCTTTTCGCGCCGGCGAGCCCGACCGTCACGTCGGTAACAGGGCAGCGTCGGGCGCAGAAACGAAAACGGCCGGTCATGAGGGACCGGCCGTTATTTTCAGGATCACGCAAACGGATCAGACGAGACGCGACTGCTCCAGCGCCGCTTCCACGAAGCTTGCAAACAGCGGGTGCGGATCGAGCGGACGCGATTTCAGCTCCGGATGATACTGCACGCCGATGAACCACGGATGGTCACGGTATTCGACGGTCTCGGGCAGGATGCCGTCAGGCGACATGCCGGAGAACACCAGGCCACAGGTTTCAAGCTGCGGCTTGTAGTCGACATTGACCTCGTAGCGGTGGCGATGGCGCTCCGAAATGTCGGTCGTGCCATAGATGTCGGCAATCTTGGTATCGGCCTTGAGGGCCGCGCGATAGGCGCCAAGACGCATCGTTCCACCGAGGTCGCCCGAGGCGGTGCGCTTCTGCAGTTCGTTGCCCTTCACCCACTCGGTCATCAGGCCGACGACCGGCTCCTTGGTGGGGCCGAACTCGGTCGACGACGCCTTGTCGATGCCAGCGAGATTGCGTGCCGCCTCGACGACCGCCATCTGCATGCCGAAGCAGATGCCGAAATACGGCACCTTGCGTTCGCGGGCGAACCGCGCCGCGTTGATCTTGCCCTCGGAACCGCGCTCGCCGAAGCCGCCGGGCACCAGGATGCCGTGTACCTTTTCCAGGTACGGCGCCGGATCTTCCTTTTCGAAGACTTCCGACTCGATCCACTCGAGCTTGACCTTGACGCGGTTGGCGATACCGCCGTGATAGAGCGCCTCGGTCAGGGACTTGTAGGCGTCTTTCAGGCCGGTGTACTTGCCGACGATCGCGATGGTGACTTCGCCTTCCGGCGTGCGGATGCGATCGGCAACCTCTTCCCATGCTTCCATGCGCGGCTTGGGTGCGGGCTCGATGCCAAAGGCTGCGAGCACTTCGTTGTCGAGGCCTTCCTTGTGATAGGCGATCGGCACGTCGTAGATCGAGGCGACATCAAGCGCCTGGATGACCGCGGACTGGCGCACGTTGCAGAACAGCGACAGCTTGCGGCGCTCTGCTTCCGGAATTTCGCGGTCAGCGCGCACGAGCAGGATGTCGGGGTGAATACCCAGTGCCTGCAGTTCCTTGACCGAATGCTGGGTCGGCTTGGTCTTCAGTTCGCCTGCCGCCGGAATATAGGGCATCAGCGTTAGGTGCACATAGACGGCGGTGCCGCGCGGCAGATCGTTGCCGAGCTGGCGGATCGCCTCCATGAACGGCATCGCTTCGATGTCGCCGACGGTGCCACCGATCTCGCACAGCACGAAATCATAGTCGTCGTTGCCTTCGGTAACGAAGTTCTTGATCTCGTTGGTGACGTGCGGGATCACCTGAACGGTCGCGCCGAGATAGTCGCCGCGACGTTCCTTGTCGATGATGTTCTTGTAGATCCGGCCAGTGGTGATGTTGTCGGTCTTCGTCGCCGAACGCCCCGTGAAGCGTTCATAGTGGCCGAGATCCAGATCGGTCTCGGCGCCGTCGTCGGTGACGAACACCTCGCCGTGCTGGGTCGGGCTCATGGTGCCCGGATCGACATTGAGGTAGGGGTCGAGCTTGCGCAGTCTCACTCGGTAGCCGCGTGCCTGCAACAACGCTCCAAGAGCGGCCGCAGCGATGCCTTTTCCGAGGGAGGATACCACGCCGCCAGTGATGAATACATATCGCGCCATGGGAGTCACCGGATACCTTTTAACAAACGATTCCGCCACCGAAAAATTCGTCTATCCGAATTTTTCCGTCTTCGAAGGGAATCTGATTTTCACACAAAACAAAACCGGCGGATGGTGCCATCCGCCGGCGGGTTCTTCAGATTTGCGACCTTATTGGCCGCTGGGAACTTGCGATCCCGTATTGCCGTTTGCGCCGGCTGCGGGTGTCTGCGTTGTCGCAGCACCGCCGGCCGGAGCTTCGCCCGTGGTGGCGGGAGCCGGTGCTGCGGCGCCGTTGCCGGTCGCCGGCTGCTGGGTTGCACCGCCAGCCGGAGCCTGGGTGTTGCCGCCACCGAGCGAATCGAGCACGCCGCCGCCAGAGCTCGTGCCCGGAATACGGTCGAGAATGTCGGTCGCCTGCGGCTCGTAACGGGCAAGGATGCCCATCGCCAGAGCCAGAACGAAAAACAGCGCGGCAAGGATCGCCGTGGTGCGGGTCAGCGCATTGGCCGTGCCGCGTGCGGACATGAAGCCCGAGCCGCCACCGATGCCGAGGCCGCCGCCTTCGGAACGCTGAATGAGAACGACGCCGATCAGGGCAACGACGACCATGAGATAGATGACGAGTAGTACGGTCTGCATCAGCTTCCAGTCCTGCCCTTTGGGCAAACGAATCAAATCTTGCGCGGACACGGGGTTTCCGGGGCGCAATTTTCGCGCCTCTTTATACCAACCTGTCCGCTATTCCAACCCCCTGCCCGGCCAGTGCCGGACAATCAGGCCGTCAAATCACCATAAGCCCGATAAATGGCGAGGAAGTCTTCGGCTTTCAAGCTTGCGCCACCGATCAGCGCGCCGTCGACATTGGCGATGCCCATCAGTTCGCGTGCGTTGGAAGGCTTGACCGATCCGCCATAGAGGATGCGCATCTTTGCCCCTGCGTCTGCGAAGCGCGACACCAGTTCCCGGCGCATGAAGGCATGCGCCTCCTCGATGTCGGAAGCGGTCGGCGTCAGGCCGGTGCCAATCGCCCAGACGGGCTCGTAGGCAATGACGGTATTTTCCGCCGTCGCCGTGTCGGGCAGACTTTCGGCGAGTTGACGCTTGAGCACGTCGAGCGTCTTGCCCGCCTTGCGCTCGTCACCGGTTTCTCCGATGCAGACGATGGCAATCAGGTCGGAAGCATGCGCCGCGTCCGTCTTGGCGCGCACGACGCTGTCCTGTTCGGCGTGGTCCGTGCGGCGCTCGGAATGGCCGACGATCACATGCGTGCCGAAGCAATCGGCGATCATCTCGGCCGAGACGTCACCGGTGTGTGCGCCGGACTGTTTGGGATGGCAATCCTGTGCCCCGATCATCAACGGGCTGTCGTCGCAAAGCGCCGTCGCCACGTAAAGCAATGTCGCGGGCGGGCAGATCAAAGTCTCGACCTTGCCGGACAGATCGCCCTTGACCCCTTCAGCCATCGCCTTGATCTGGTCGAGCGATGCGCGCGTTCCGTTCATCTTCCAGTTTCCGGCGACGAGCGGGCGGATGTCAGGCGTCATGAATTTTCCTCCGGTTCAGGACTTTTTCTCCGGAAGCGGCCTAGCAAATGCCATCGGCAAAGAAAAGCATGCGCATTGGATAAATACGGCGGGGCCACTGCGAATGGCCCCGCCGGTCGTCTGCTGTATCAGTCGCCGCGGGCCATGTGGATCACGGCGAACGGCAGTCCTTCATCGTCCGTCTCCTGACGCCCCGTCTCGACAAATCCGCGACGGCGGTAGAATTCGACCGCGTCGCCATTGTCCGCGTAGACGCTGACCTCAAGGCGACCGAGGCGCTCAGCGGCGTGCTCGATCAGCCCGCGGCCGATGCCGGCACCGTGAATTTGCGGATCGACGAAAAGGCCGCCGATGAAACTGTCGATCAAGCCGATGAAGCCAGCCGGACGCCCATCGACCTCGGCCACCCAGTTGTCTGCCATCGGCAGGTAGGTGTCTCGGACCATCTCAAGCTGAACGAGCAGGCGTTCTTCGCCAAGAAACGGATGCCCGACGCGCGAGGCCGCAAGCCAGATGTCGACCAGCCGGTCTCGATCCTCGGCACGGTAGGGCCGGATTACCGTTTCTCGACGCGATGCCACCGCCGCCGCCGATTTCGGCCTTGCCGCAGCGATCGCATACATCAACGGAACGCTCGGCATGGCTTCGGGGGGCAGCATCCGTCCACTGCCGCCGTCGCGCATCGCCTCGAAGCCGACCCAGCCGTTCGAATAGGGATACTCCTTCAGGCATTCGATCCGGAGGCCTGCATCGATCAGAGCCTGAACGACGTCGGCGATACCCCAATTGAACTCGAACGAAGGATGCGGATTGCGAAAATCCACCACACCCTCTTCGTAGCCATCCTGGGCCAGCCCCGTCCCGGATGCGGCGACATAGTCGCCGACCCCCGGCTCCGAGACCGGCTCTCGCGGCGCGTAGTCGTAACGCGGCTGCCATTTTTCATCGAAGACCATCGCGAACGGGTGGAACTCGATGAAGGCAAATCGCCCGCCCGGCTTCAGCACCGAAGCAATGCCGCGGGCCCAGGGGCCGAGATCGGACAGCCAGCATATCGTGCCATAGGAGGCAAAGACGCGATCGAAGGTCAGGCCGCGTGCCCTGGCCGTGTCGAACCAGTGAAAAAGATCGGCGCGCTCGAAGGTGGCTGCTACACCGCTTTCTCGCGAAAGCCGCGTGGCAAAGGCAATCGCCTCGTCGGAAATATCGACGCCGGTTACATTCGCACCTAGCCGTGCAAGGCTCAGACTGTCCTGGCCGGCGTTGCATTGCAAATGCAGAAGATCGAGGCCGCTCAGGTCGCCGAGCAACTCGATCTCTTCCGGATAGAGCGTTGAACCGCCGTTGCGGAAGAACGTGGCTTGATCGCCCTTGTGGCTGTTGTGCGCGACGGTTGCCGCGTTCCATGAAAGCCTGTTGGCTTCGTGAAGGTCGTTTTGCATGTCTCTCTCGTCAGGTATTCTGGGCAACGCTTTATCAAGCGCCGCCAATGATGTCTCGATCAGGCCGCGAATTTAAGCACGGCCTCCGGCTCCTCGCCGTAGCTGTCACCCGTGGGCACGAAGCCCAGGCCCTTGTAGAAGCCTTCCGGGCTTGCTTCGCCCAGACCGTAGCTGGTGTAGAGTTCGCGAATGCCACGCGCCTTGAGGTCGCGCACGACAAGATCGATCGCCTTCTTGCCGATACCCTTGCCCTGGAAGGGGCGAGCAATCATGAAGCGCCAGAGATAGACGCCGGGGCAATCGATGCCGTCATCCCAATCCGAGCCCTGGTGCAACATGATGAAGCCAACCAGCGTCTCCTCGGCGTAGATCGCACGGAACCAGGCATTTTCCGAGAAATGCGCCTCGGCGATCGAGGTGCCGTTGTCGGCAACCATGTTGCGCTGCCCTTCACTCAACGTGTCGCTCAATTCGCACACGTCGCAGACGGTCAGGGCAGAGATCCGGCGGAAGGTAATTTCGGCGTCGGGCGGCAATACATTTTCGCTCATGAGCGTTCCCTAAATATCGAATAGATGAAAACGAGGACCGGGACAAAAATGCCGGCCGCGGTTTTAGATCGTCCGCCAACGATTTGAGCCAACGCTCAAGTTGGACATATGCCCAAATTCATGTTATGTCAATCGCCTACAACCGGAGACTGAATATGGTTTACATGACCCGCCTCGCCCGGCGCGAAGCGATTATTGCTGCGGCCAGCGCCGTCATGCTGAAGGACGGCTTCGACGCGATGACGACCCGGCGGGTCGCTGCTGAAATGGGCGCGGCGAACGGCATCATCCACCATCACTTCAAGACGGCGAGCGAACTCAAATGCGCGGCTTTCCTGGACTACGAGGCCGCAGCCCGCAAAGCCTTCATCGAGATGCGCCCGACGCTGACGCCGACCGCGGCGCTCAAACTGTTCGTCAGCGACCACACGGACGATGCTCGCGACAGCGGCATGTGGTTCTGGGCGCAGGCCTGGCGGGCGGCCCAGGCGGACACAGCGTTGGCCAGCGCCTACGCGGAGGCAGTGTCCGGCTGGCACCGCCTGCTTTGCGAGATCATTGCCGATGGCATAGCCGGCGGTGAATTTCGGACGCATGCACACGCCGAAACGGTCGCCTGGCGGATCCTCGGCCTTGGGATAGGCCTCTCCAGCATGGCCGTATTGCCGGTGCCGCTGCTTTCGCCAACGGCCGTGCGAGCCCTGATGATACGGACCGTGGCCGACGACCTCGGTGTCGAACTACAACCGGCAACCGATATCTCCTGAGCTTACGGTCATGTTGCAATCGCCCTGCGGATTTCGGCCAGGTGCTGCCGATCGAACAGGCCGAACACACGGTCCCCCACCAACCGCTGGACGTCCTTGATATGGCCGCGGGCATTTTCGGCCTCACCGAGGGCCAGATAGGCTCGGGCGATGGTCAACGATGCGATCGGCTGGCGCAGCGAAAGCGTCCATTCACGAACGAGCTTCGAAACCGCAATGCTCTCCCGGTGGCGGCCGACATCGTGAAGGGCCGCACCATAGCCGCTCTTGACCCAATAGTAGAAATCTTCGCCCTCGAAATTCGCGTCCACCAATTGTGAGGCCAATTGCCATTGAGCCACCGATTCCTCGAACCGGCGCTCAGCGCCGAGCGCGATACCCGCGTTGGCATGCGTCATGACGACGTCCTCAAACGGCACCAGTTGGCTTGTCGAATTGTTCGTTGTCATGATCGATGTTCCGGTGGACGGGATTTCGCAAGGGCCAGGCGTTCACAGCCTGGTGACAAGAAAATGAGACGTCTTTCGGTCGCATCAACGTAAATCCTCCGTAGATTTACGGTATTGTCGGCGAATAAAAGCGACGATCCGTGGGTCCCATCCGAGCGACAAGCGCGACGTCGCAGACGTTGGATAGAGGTCGCGGGAGCGTACCATGCTGCGAAACGGCAAGTCGACCTTCGGCTGGGTGACGATCATCCTGCATTGGACCATCGCCGTGCTGATCCTTGGTCTCATCGCGCTCGGCTTTTCCATGCGCAGGCTATCGCTGGACCCGGCGCTGCAATTCTCGCTCTACCAGTGGCACAAATCGTTTGGCTTTACCGTACTTGGGCTCGCAGCGCTTCGCGCCGCCTGGCATCTGTTCGATCGCAAGCCGCAACCGACAGCTGGCCTTTCGCCGCTGGAGCGGCGTGCATCGGCAACGACGCATGTCCTTCTGATCGTTCTGACGCTCGCGGTTCCCCTGGCCGGCTGGGCGGTCGCCTCGACGTCGACGCTGAACATTCCGAGCTTCTATTTCGACTGGTTCGTCATCCCGCATCTGCCGATGGCGAAATCGGAAGCCGCCGAAAATTTCTGGACTTCGACCCATGCCGTGCTCGCCTACGCCACACTTGGCCTCGTCGCTCTCCATGCGCTCGCCGCGGTCTATCACCACCTGGTGCGCCGTGACGAGGTGCTGGCCCGCATGTTGACCACCAGGTCGTATCGACGCGGTGAACACGTCAAGGGCGGCCAGGCCATTGCCAAGAGGAAGTGAACCATGACGAAGCAGCAATCGAAACCATGGCCGACAGTCGCCCTGGCACTCATCAGCGTCGTGCTCGCGGCGAGCCCTGGACCTGACGCAGCGTTTGCCAGCGCGCCGCAGCTTGCGGATGCGGCCGGCAACTATGGCATCACCGGCGCATCGCGGATCCACTTCTCCGTCGCGCAGGTCGGCGGCGGCGGCATTGTCGGCGACTTCGGCAAATTCTCCGGCAATTTCCGTATCGACGGCAACAACATCGGCCGCTCGTCGGTCGAGTTCACGCTTTATCCCGAAAGTGTCGAGACCGGCGAAAGTCGCGTCGAAGACTTCCTGAAATCGAGTGCCGTGTTCGACAGCGCGACCTACCGCACCGTCACCTTCCGCTCGACCAGCGTCAGGCAGACGGGTCCCGACAGCGCCGCCGTCGAGGGCACGCTGACGGCGCGCGGCAAGGCCCGCAAGGAACAGTTTTCGGTCAAGCTTACGGATTGGAACAGCCGCCAGATCTCGTTCAAGATCCGCGGCAGCATCTTCCGGGCGCCCTATGGCATGGATGTCGGCACGCCGATCTATTCGAATGTCGTCGAGTTCGACATGAACATAAAAGGGCAGAAGCGCTGAGCGCCCCTGCCCTTCGATCGGATTTCGACCTGTGGTTCAGCTGCCGATCTGGCTGCCGACGAAGTCCTTGACGATGCGCACGATGCCGCGACCCAGGAGATCGTCGAGCGCTGCGATGAACTGGTCGACATGCGCGCGCTCGCAGATCAGCGGCGGTTCCAGCCGGATGACGTTGCGATTGTACTCGGTGAAGGCGACAAGCACGTCGTAGTCACGCAGAAGAAGCGCGCCGATGAAGCCGGAAAGCGACCCCTTCAGCTTGTCGTCGAGCACGGACACAACAGGGCGCAGCACCATCGGCAAGGTCTGGCTGAAATCCTGGAACTCCAGGCCGACCATCAGTCCCTTGCCGCGCACGTCCTTGATGATCTTCGGATACTTCTCCTTCAACGCCTGCAGGCGCTCGAGCAGATAATCGCCGCTGTCGGCAGCGCGATCGATCAGCTGCTCGTCGTAGAGCACGTTGATGCCCTCGATCGCGGTGATGCAGGCTTCGCCCATGCCGCCGAAGGTTGCCATGGCGTGGATCATCGCCGTCTTCGAGGTGCCATAGGCCTTCATGTAGACGTCGCGCTTTGCAATCATCGCGCCAACCGCCGCCTTGCCGGCACCGAGCGACTTGGCAAGCGCGGTTACGTCGGGCACCACACCATAGTGTTCGAAGGCGTAGAAGCGACCCGAACGGCCATAGCCGCATTGCACTTCGTCAGCGACCCACAGCACGCCGTAGCGATCACACAGTGCGCGCAGTTGCTGCCAGTACTCAGCCGGCGCCTGGATGATGCCGCCGCCGCCCTGGATCGTCTCCAGCACGATGACGCCGATCTCCGGATCGGACCTGAACGCATCCTCGACAGCCTGGATATCGGCGAAGGGAACGCGGACCGTGTTGTCGGTGAGCTTGAAATCGGCGCGATAGAGCTGGCCGTCAGTAATGGCGAGCACGCCCTTGGTCTTGCCGTGGAAGGAGTTTTCCGCATAGACGACCTTCGGCCGCTTCGGGCCGGCGGCGCGCTCCGCTAGCTTGATCGCCGCCTCCATTGCCTCGGAACCGGACGAACCGAGGAACACCATGTCGAGGTCTCCCGGCGAGCAGGCGGCGATGTTCTTGGCGAGCGCCGCTGCATATTGCGACATGAATGCGATCGCGATTTCGTGGCGCTTCTCGTCCTGGAACTTCCGCCGCGCTTCGAGGATGCGCGGGTGATTGTGCCCGAAGGCCAGCGAGCCGAAGCCGCCGAAGAAATCGAGGATCTTGCGGCCGTTCTGATCGGTGTAGAACATGCCCTCGGCGCTTTCGATCTTCACCTTGTGAAAACCGAGCAGCTTCATGAAGTGCAACTGGCCGGGATTGAGATGATCCTTGAAGGCCGTGGTGATGTCGCCGATCGACATAGCCTTCGCCTGCTCGACGCTGATCAGGTTCGGCCTCGGAACGCCGCCGTCGAGAGACGGGGCCGGCACGGCGGTACGGTTCGGTTTATCCAGCATGGTCATTTCCCCCTCATTCGGCCGGGATGGCGGCAGCGTGTTGAACGGCCGCGCCGCTCTTCTTGGCCCGATATTCGTTATAGGCGGCGATCAGCATGTCACCGTCGTTGAACTCCGGCCGCCAACCGAGCTCGCGTTTCAGCTTGCCCGTTTCACGAACGCACAGTTCGTCGGCGATCAGATACTGCTCCGGATCCATGATCGGCTTGTTGATCAGATCGAACAGCGCCAGCGTCTGCTTCACCGCAAAGCCCGGTGTCGGCAGCAGGATGGATTTCGATCCGGCGTGCTTGATGAGATTGCCGAGAAGCTCACGCACAGATGGCGGGCTGTCCGAGCCCAGATTATAGGCTTCGTTCGGCACGCCGCCCTTCCAGGCGAGCCGTGCGGCTTCGGCGCAATCGAACACCGAGATGAACTGGTAGGGCACCTTGCCCGAACCGATCATCGGAACCGGCAGGTTCAGGTCGATCAGCTTGAACAGTTTCTCCAGAATACCGAGACGGCCGGGGCCGATGATCAGCCGCGGACGGAAGATCGATATGTTCAGCCCCTCCTTGCGCCATTGCGCCGCGAGCTGCTCGGTCGCCCACTTCGATTTCCCGTATTCGCCGAGCGGCTTTGCCGGGTGGTCTTCCGTCTGCGGCGACTGCACCGTGTGGCCGTAGATCATGTCGGTGGTGAACTGGACGAGGCGCGAGGCGTTCGCCACCCCCATCGCCTTCATGATGTTCTCGGCACCGTAATAATTGACCGGCCAGAAGAAGTCCCACCGCTTCGAGCGGATCTGCAACGGCGACAGCATCTTGGCCGCCATGTTGTAGACCATGTCGTCCGGGCCGATCCCGACCTTCAGGACGTCGCCCATTTGCGTCACGTCGCAATGGACGAAGCGGGCGCGGCCGTAGTGTGGCAGGTCGGACTTGACGATATCGGCGATGACGACGTCCTCGCCGTCCTGAACGAGGCGTTGCGCCAGATGCCGGCCGACGAAACCGTCGCCGCCGAAAATGATATGTCTCATGACTTGCTCCCGAAATCTGCTGTTCTTGCACCAGCCGCTTCGGCCGGCTTTTCGTCGCTATGGGATGACATGCCCGACTGGGCGATCAGAACCGTTCCGACGCAAATGAGCGCGATGCCAGCGATGCGCCAGGCATTGAGGTCCTCGCGAAAGACGAAGTAGGCGAAAACCGCCACCGCCACATAAGCCAGGCTCAGGAACGGATAGGCGAAGGAAAGCTCCACCTTCGACAGCACGTACAAATGTGATGCCATGGAGATGACGAAGGTCACGAGACCGGCGAAAACCCATGGATTAAAAACGATCTGGAACAGGCGGACGATCGCCGTCTCTGCCGTCATCGAGATCGGCCCGAGCGACATCATGCCCTGCTTCAGCATCAACTGCGCCGCAGCATTGGTGGCCACGGTGAAGAGAATGAATGGAATATATTTCATAGTTTTACTCCCAGTCCCGGGAAATGAACTACACGCAAGAGACGCATATTCCGTGAAGTTCGCGCATTTAATTTAATAAAATTGTCTGCATTCTCATTTTGGCAAAGCCAGCGCCGTGCGGCGCCAGAAGTTCGACGTCAGCGCCGGATCGCGCAGCGCCTCAAGCGAACGCCAGGAAGGGAAAGACTTTTCAAAGACTTGTGGGCTCATGCGCGCATCCTTGTAAGGATTGATCGCGCCACCTGCCTCGATAACGATCGCATCGAGACGGTCCAGGAGCTTTACTGTCCGTTCACCTTGATTGGCGAAGTCCAGCGTCAAAGTAAAACCGGGCCTCGGGAACGACAGGATGCCGCGCGAGGCGACGTCGCCGAAGCGCTTCAGGACGGTCAGGAACGATGCATGTCCAGCGCGCCGCGCCGTCTCCATCAGCGTGGCGGTGATCTCCCGCGCATTCTCGGCCGGGTAGACGCTCTGATGCTGAAAGAGCCCTTTAGGACCATACAGCCGGTTCCACGCGCCGATGGCGTCGAGCGGATAGAAATAGGAGGTCCACGGCACCGTCGCGACAGTCTCGCCCGCCTTCTGCCTGCGGTAATAATACTCGTTGAAGGCCTTGAGCGTTGCGAAATTGAGGAGATTGAACGGCGGCGAAAAAGGCACCGTGAGCTTCATGCCCTTGGGCATATCGGGAAATTCACACGAACCGTCCGCATGGTCACCGGCAAGCAAGAGCCCGCGGCCCGTGCGCCGTCCCGTGGCCAACTGGTCGATCCAGGCGACGGAATATTCGTGTTCCTCGTCGAAGCGATCGACCAGACCGAAATATTCCTTGAGATTGTCGAAGCGGATGGCGTGCTGCTGCACATGCGGCGACGGGACCTTCGTCAGGCGAAGACTGACACTCAGGATCAGACCGGTCAGTCCCATGCCGCCGATCGTCGCGGCAAAGAGCTCAGCGTTTTCCTGCGGCGTACAGGTCAGGCGTTCGCCATTGGACCGCAAGAGCGTGAAGCCGGTGACATGATTGCCGAACGTGCCGCGGGCGTGGTGGTTCTTGCCGTGCACATCGTTGGCAAGCGCTCCACCCACGGTAACGAAGGCCGTGCCGGGCGTCACCGGCAGAAAGAAGCGGTGCGGAATGGCGCGCGCGAGAGCGTCGCTGAGCGTCACGCCCGCCTCGCAGGTCATCAAACCGGTGCCGGGATCAAAGGCGAGGATCCGTCCATGCCGACGGTTGTCGATCAGCATGCCGTGGTCGTTGTGGCAACTGTCGCCATAGCTGCGACCGTTGCCAAACGGCAGAAAGGCTCCGGGGTCGATCGCGCCGATGCGATCTTCGTAGTCGTCGGGTGAAATGCCCTGCCTTGGCCGCTGGTCGAGACGGCCCCAGCTTTGGTAGTCTTGCATGTTCATTGCGGCCCTACCGCTCCGATGAGGATAAGCAATGCCCCGACCAGCATCGTCAACTGGCTGCGCCAATCGCGCATGATGAAGACGACGGGATCTTCATGCAACATGCCACGGCGGGCCAGCATCCAGATGCGCAGCAACATGTAGAGCACCAGCGGGCAAAGCGGCCACAATGCCCAGGGGGTCGTATACATCTCCTGAAGCTCCTTGCTGTGCACGTAGAGCGCAAGCACCAGAGCCGAGGTGAAGGCGGAGGCGACGCCTGCCTGCCCGACCATTTCGAAATCGACCGCGAGATAGCCACGACCGGGAACGGCGCCACCGTCCTTGTCCTCGAATTCGTGCAATTCGACGTAGCGCTTCACCAGCGCAAGGCTCAGGAAGAAGAAGATTGCGAATGACACCAGCCAGAACGAAAGCTCGGTGCCCGTTGCGGCCGCACCGGCGACGATGCGTGTCGTGTAAAGGCCGGCGAGCGTGAACACATCGACCAGAAGCTTGCGCTTGAGCACAAACGTGTAGGCCGTCGTGGCGCAGGCATAAAAGGCGAGCACGCCGGCGAAATGCAACGGCAGCATGGTCGTCAGCGAGACCGAGGCGAGGATCAGGCAGATGACGAGGATCAAAGCCGTCGGCACCGACATCTGACCGCTCGCGAGCGGACGGTTGCGCTTCTTGGCGTGGCGCCGGTCGTTGGCGAGATCGGAGAGATCGTTGATGACGTAAACGGCGGAAGCGAGAAAGCTGAAAGCGAAAAACGCCACGATGACGTTGACCAGCGCATCCAGATGCAGGACTTCGTGGTTGAGGATCATCGGCACGCCGATCAGCACGTTCTTGGCCCACTGGTGGACGCGGATCGACTTCAGGGCGGCCAGCGCGCTTACCTTGCCGGTATCGAGCTTCTCGGCATCGTGATTGCGGCGCCATTTTTCCGCCGCCGCATCAGGAGCCACGACGATCGCGCGGCGCGACACCTCGAATACCGCAATGTCATCACCGCTGTTGCCCATATAGTCGAACCGGCCTTTGCCGAACCGTTGCACCAGGGCGTCACGCTTGCGGTCGCTTGTGAGGTTCAGCACATCGGACGAATGCATGACCGACGAAAAAAGACCGACATGGGCTGCAACGTCCATGGCGACGGTGGGCGCAGCGCCGGTGACGAGCACGATATCGCGGCCGCTTGCCTTTTCCGTTGCCAACCGGTCCAGCACGGTCTGACGATACGGCCAGTCTTCGGCCCTTCGCCCGGATCGTGCTGCAACTTCCTGCTTCAGGCGCGCCTTGCCCTGAAACAGCCATATCAGCATCGGGAAGACCATCAACGGATTGCGCAAGAGGACGATTGCAGCGCCTTCCCAAAGCGTATCGGCCGCCAGCAACGTGCCATCCAGGTCGACACACAACGGAATTTGCCGTGTTTCGATGTGCGCATTCATGAAAAATACCCCAGCCCTATTTGTTGGGGATAGTCGCGCCGATCACTTTCAAAGGTGGAAACGAGGCGTGGGATTACACCCGGAAATTGCTGGTCTGGTTAACAAATGCCAAGCGAATGCGCGTTATCGGCTGCCGATCCAGTTCAAGGCGTCGCGCCAATCCGTCATGCGGACCGGCGTTCCATGCGATCCGGTCTCAAAGAGCACGAAGCGGGCCGGATAGCCCTGCCCTTTCAAGGATCTGTAGAGCGCCTCCTGGCTTGTGGCGGGATAGACGCTGTCCCGACTGCCGTGGCTGAAGAACATCGGCAGCCTGGCGGCAAATGCCGCGCTTTTCGCAAAATCGGGATCGCTGGCACCGCCCATGATCATCATGCCGCTCAGAGAAGCGACGGCGTCTGCGTCACGGGAAACGCCCCAGCAGATAAAGCTGCCCATCGAAGCGCAGGCCAACACCACCGGCCGGCCGCCAGAGCGCTCCGCCGCAAGCTTGACGAGCCCGGCGACATCGGCGGCACCCGCCTTATCGAACGTGCGCACGCTCGGCGCGTAATAGACGCCACCATTGGCAACCGCGAAGTTCTTCAGGCGATTGAAGTTGCCGCCGAAGGAAAAATCGTTGGCGCCGAGCCGCCTGTCTCCGCCTCGACCATGGATGAAGATCACGCTGAATGCCGCACCTTGCTCCCGCCCGACACGGGTCACCTCGAGCGGGCGCCCGCCAACGTCGAGCGTCTCGTTGGCTTGCTCGCCCTTGACGCCGAGCGACACGAAGGCACGCTTGACCCGGCGCTCCGGAATTTCGTCCCGCTCGTTGATATCGCGAAGTTCCTGATAGTCGACGACGCGGTGGTCACCGCCATCGCTTTCCTCCAGCACCTTGCCATAGGAAAACAGGTCGTCCTTGTAGGGCTTCAGCTGCTGCGCCTCAGCGCTTGTGATCCCGCCTGCGAGGGTGCCGACGGCCAGGATTGCGGCGACAAGCCGGCGAAAGCAGAAATGAGCTGTGGACACGGACAACGAAGGGCTCCCTGGTTTGGCGCAAAGCCTTGCCATCGGCCCGGTGCCAAAGCAACAGTTGGAGACGGACGCCAGCGCCGAGGCTTTGATTTCTCGGTATTCGGCACCCAATATTCTCGTTTTGTTCGCATAATCGCCGAGAGTCTGGCACAATTCGAGTGATTCGAATGGCGGGGGATGGCGACAAGACCGAGGTCTTGCTATGGCCATGAAAACGACCGCACGACAGGAATGATCTAAACGCCCCATGGACGACAGCAACGACCTCTTCTCCGCAATGCCCGAACAACCGAAGCCCGTGGCGCCGGCCGCTGCGCCCGTGCAGCGCCCTACGGCGGCTCCGCGTGAAGAACCGCGCCCGGCGCCCAAAGGCAGCGACAGTGGCGATTACGACGCGTCGGCGATCGAGGTGCTGGAGGGGCTGGAGCCAGTTCGACGTCGCCCGGGCATGTATATCGGCGGCACCGACGAAAAGGCGCTGCACCATCTCTTTGCCGAAGTCATCGACAACTCGATGGACGAAGCGGTGGCCGGGCACGCCAACTTCATCGAGGTCAATCTCGACGCCGACGGCTATCTGACGGTCACCGACAACGGCCGCGGCATTCCGGTCGAGAACCACCCGAAGTTTCCCGGCAAGTCGACGCTTGAAGTCGTCATGACGATCCTGCACGCCGGCGGCAAGTTCGACGGCAAGGCCTACGAGACCTCAGGCGGTCTGCACGGCGTCGGTGTCTCGGTTGTCAACGCTTTGTCGGATGACCTCGAGGTCGAGGTTGCCAGAAACCGCAAGCTTTACCGGCAGCGCTTTTCGCGCGGCATCCCGCAGGGCGGTCTCGAAGAACTGGGCGACGTGCACAACCGGCGTGGAACCCGCGTCCGCTTTCATCCCGATCCGCAGATCTTCGGTCCGCACGCCCGCTTCGAGCCGGCGCGGTTGTTCCGGATGGCCCGCTCGAAGGCCTATCTGTTCGGCGGCGTCGAAATCCGCTGGTCCTGCGATCCGTCGCTGCTGCAGGAAGGCTCCGAGATCCCCGATCGCGCGGTGTTCCACTTCCCCGGCGGCCTGAAGGATTACCTGGCGGCAACCCTCGGCAAGGAATTTACGGTCACCCGCGAGATCTTTGCCGGCAAGTCGGAGAAGTCGAATGGCCACGGCTCGCTCGAATGGGCGGTCACCTGGTACGGGGGCGACCAGCAGGTCCACTCCTATTGCAATACCATTCCGACACCCGAAGGCGGGACGCATGAAGCTGGCTTCCGCATCGCCCTCACCAAGGGACTGAAGAATTACGCGGAGCTGACGCAGAACAAGCGCGCTGCCATCATCACCACCGATGACGTGATGATTTCGGCCGCGGGCATGCTTTCCGTCTTTATCCGCGAACCGGAATTCGTCGGCCAGACGAAGGACAAGCTGGCGACGGTCGAGGCCCAGCGCATCGTTGAAAACGCCCTGCGCGACCCCTTCGACCACTATCTCGCCGACAACCCGGCCGAGGCTGCAAAGCTGCTCGAATGGGTGATCGAGCGCGCTGACGAGCGCGTCCGCCGCCGCAAGGAAAAGGAAGTCAACCGCAAGACCGCCGTTCGCAAGCTGCGCCTGCCCGGCAAGCTTGCCGATTGCTCCCAGAACACCGCAGAAGGTGCCGAACTTTTCATCGTCGAAGGGGATTCGGCCGGCGGCTCTGCCAAGCAGGCACGCAACCGCGCCAACCAGGCGATCCTGCCATTGCGCGGCAAGATCCTCAACGTCGCCAGCGCAGGACGCGAAAAGCTCGGCGCCAACCAGCAGATCACCGACCTCATCCAGGCCCTTGGCTGCGGCACGCGCAGCAAGTACCGGGAAGAGGACCTGCGCTATGAGCGCATCGTCGTCATGACCGACGCCGACGTCGATGGTGCGCATATCGCCTCGCTGCTGATCACCTTCTTTTACCAGGAGATGCCGGAGCTCATCCGCGGCGGCCATCTCTACCTCGCCGTTCCACCGCTCTATCGCCTGAGCCAGGGCTCAAAGACGCTTTATGCCCGCGATGACGCGCATCGAGAGGAATTGATGCGCACCGAGTTCAACGGTCGCGGCAAGGTGGAAGTCGGTCGGTTCAAGGGTCTCGGCGAGATGCTGCCGGCGCAGCTCAAGGAAACGACGATGGATCCGAAGTTCCGCACACTGCTGAAGGTCGAGATCGACGACGTCGATTTCGAGGGCACCCGCGAAGCCGTCGACAGCCTGATGGGCACCAAGGCGGATGCACGCTTCCGCTTCATTCAGGAACGCGCCGTGTTTGCCGACAACCTCGACATCTGATCCACGAACCATCGCGCCGCCCATTTGCCAGTGACAATCGGGCGGCGGCGATTTTATCTGGAGCGGAATGACGAGGCTAGACGCGCGTGGACAGCGCCTTTTCCATGAACAGGCTCAAGGGATCGGGCTTGTAGCTGCCGAAGGGCGGGCGCTCGACGTATCCAGCACTCCTGTAAAGGCCGATGGCTTCCGGTTGATGAATGCCGGTTTCAAGGCGGATCGCGGTCAGCCGGAGACTTTCGCCGTGCCGCTCGACCGTCTGCAGCAGGCGCTTGCCGACTTTCAGGCCACGGGCTTTCGGATCGACGAACATGCGCTTGATCTCCGCCGTGCCATCGCAGGCCTCGACCAGCGCACAACAACCGGCGACAGCGCCATCGACCCGCGCGACGAAGAAGCACACGGACGGCCGCTCCAGTGTCGATACATCGACCAGATGATTGCTTTCGGCAGGGTAAAGCGAAGCCGCATAGGCATCCGACATCTCCAGCAGACGCAGGATCTCCGGCTGACGTGGTGGTTCTTCGGCAATCGTGACGTCTGGCAATTTATATCCTCTGCTCTCAACCTGCTTGCAAACACGCGCCGACACGCTAGCGTCCGATGCAGCGCCAACCAATACGCCAAATGGCGCAAGGACCAACCCTGCCCCATCAATCCGAGTGACGCAGCGAAACAAATTGTTTCCGCGCGGTTGAGGATGTGCCCTATTTTCGGAAGAATCATGCAGGCATAAGTTGATCTCAACATGCCTACAACCACCATCCAGATGGATAGCCCCGACCATGAAAGCCGCCCTGATCGTCATGACCATTCTTGGCTGTGACCACGATGTCAGCCAATGCCAATATATCTCGACGGTGGATGGGACATGGCCCTCGATCGCGCAGTGCGACACGGATTCGCAACAACAGTTGCCACGCTTCTCGAACGCCAACTACCCGGTGGTCGTTGCGGTCTGCGAGAGTTCCGGCCCGGGTCTTGCCTCTGAGGATGCTCAGCCGGAGGTGGCCGCGCCGCTTGCCCGCCCCGATACGCCTGCGCCGCAAGCAACCGATGCCCAGCCGGGCCTGCCCAAGCGCGCGCTAGAATTCCTGTCCGGTGCCGTGCCCGACCGCGAGAAGCTGAAATCTCTCGTCAGCAAGCCGGTTCACTATATCGAGGATGGTTACTCCTGGGTGGCGCGACGTTTCACGAATTGACGCGACCAGACGAAGCCGGCTCTCATCGGACTTTGGTGCGCGGCTTCAAGACAAGCGCCTTGATCTGCCAGTGTCGGCTATGCCGCCTGGCGCGCGGCCAGTTGAGCGTAGTCGCGGGCTGACTGCCGGTGCTCGGCGAAAGCCAGCCGCTCCAGAATTTCGGCCATGGCGTTGCACGCCGCCGAAGGTGTTCGCTGGTTGCGCAGGCTTTCAAGCAGCGCGGCGCAGACGGAGGCGCGGCAATGTTCGGTGCCCGCCATACCGTCCCTGCGCCACAGCAGCACGGCTTGCCCGAAAGCTTCGCTGACGTCGCGCCCGAGGCCGGCGCTTTCGAACAGGGCACGAATGGAATGGATGCGGCCGCTCGACAGGATGGAGCGGACCCGCTTCTCGGTGACACCGGAGAGATCAACGATGGCGGCCGAGAAGAACTCGGCCCGACCGCTGACAAGTGCGTGCAACAGGAACGCCGGTGTCAGGCGACCGGTTTCGCGCAGGTGCGCGACGAGGCCCGGCAACTCGGCGACAGACAACGCGCCGGCCATGCCGACGGCAGCCACGTCGCAGGCTTCGCGCGTGATGCGCTCGACCCGCGTCGTACCAATCGCCATCTGCACCAGACCGAAGGCTGCAAGAGCGGCCCCCACCTCTTCGACAAGCACATGCCGGGCCTCGCTCGGCAGATCCGGGCGATCAAGCAGGAGATCACGAACGGTAGCGGACGAGCCGAGACGATCGGCCATCCGTTTCAACGACCGACGCGACAGCTGTGCCCCGGCATTCTCGAGCAGGATCAGTACTTCCTCCTCACCCCCGATTTCGGCGATGGCGGCCGAAACCGAGCGGGAGACGAAGGTGCGCGCGGCAATCAGCGCGCGCGTTTCCACGGAACCTCGGGCCGCAAGGTCGACGAGGTCGTCGTCGGTCAGCACCGGCGAGCGGGAGATCACGATATAGGCGACTTCCGGCTGATCCTCGGCAAGACCCAGAATGATGGTGCGCGGGATATCGGAGGATGGGGCGAGCACATCGGCGAGCGCCGAACGCACCTTTGGCGAGGGATCGTCGAGCAGGAAGGTCATCGCCATTTCGGCAGCCTGGCGATCGATACCGCTCATTTGCGCGTCGACATAGGCGCGACCGAGAGCACGGGCAGCGCGCGCGCGGTCGCCCGTTCTCGCGGTTTCCACCCAGCGAAGAAATGCTTGTATGATCACCGACGCCCCACTAGACACCCAAAGCCACCTGATGTTCGAAGCCTAGCTGGCAAAGGTTTAAGATTGGTTCACCATGTCCGTTAACCGCTTCAAAACCAAGAAGCCGCTGCTTTCGCTCAGGCCCGGCGCACTGCTGCCGACGTCAGTCGGGTTCGGTGCATTCGGTGGCATCGTCGTCGACTTCGGCTCCAACAACGCCGCGCTGACAGCGCTGGTAACAGCAACGCGCGGCGCCTGCCGTGTCTTCGCACGCATTGCTTCGATCGATCGGGTGACGGAGGGAGACCTGGCGCAGCTGCTCGACCGACATATCGACGGCGTCATGCTTGGAGAATGCCGCGGCCGGGTCGACGTGCAGAGGCTCGACGTGATGTTGCGTGTTGCGGAGGCGAGCGCCGGCATTCGCCGGCAACACATTGCCATCCTTGCCGAATATGGCACGACGCCCGAAAGCGTTCTGTCGCCCCACTCACTGGACGAATGCTCCTTGCGTCTCGAAGGCCTCGTTTTCGATGGCAACGCCCTGGCAACGGCATTGGGCTGCGCGTCACCGAACACACGGCTGGACGTCACCCAGCCCGCATCGATCGTCGCCGGACGCGCGGCGGCCATTCTTCGTGCCCGTGAAGCCAGTCTTGACTGTTACGAAACGTTGCCGCAGGCGGCCTTGACGGAAAATGCTGTCCGGATCGCCATGGCGGCCAGTCGAGCCAACGGATTTTCATCCGTGGTCTGCCACATGCCGCAACAGGCCGCATGGCTGGACGCAGACGACTGATACGACCGCCAGCGTTTCAGCGCGACGGCCGCACCATCTGGAACACATCGCCGCCGTCGCAATAATCCATGTAGCCAAGGCGGGCGAGCGGGCGCACCGTCGCCATGTCGAAGCGACCATCGCGGATTGCCTCGTCGCGAATGTGAATGCCGACCACCTGGCCGATGACGACGTAGTTGTCCGAAGGCTCGCCATCGAGCGCCTTCGGCTGGAACATCTCGGTCATCCGGCACTCGAGTGCCGCATAGGCCTCGCCGACGAACGGCGCCCTGATCAGCGTACCATCGACAGGCGTCAATCCGGCGATCTGAAACTCGCTCTCGCCATGGGGGGCGGCAATCGAGGTCTTGTTGATCGCCTCCCTCAGATTGAGGCTTGCGAAACTGGCGGTGAACTCGCCGGTTGCCTCGATGTTGCGCACCGAATCCTTGTAGCCGCTCGATGAGAACATCACGAGCTTCGGGCGATCGCTGATTGCATTGAAAAAGGAATAGGGCGCGACATTCAGCGAGCCATCGAGCGCGCGGGTGCCAATCCAGCCGATCGGCCGCGGCGAGACTATGGCCTTGAACGGATCATGCGGCAGACCATGCCTGTTTGCGGCCGTGTCGTAGAACATCAGGCGTCTTCTCCGACCCAGGTGACGATCTCGGCCAGTTCCGGGCGCGGACGCTCCGTGGGCGGAACCATGGCAGTGCCGATGTGGATGAAGCCCGCGATCTTTTCACCCGGCTCGACGCCGAGCAGCGGATAGGCCGCCTCGTCGAAGGCGTACCATTCGGTCAGCCAATTCGAGGCGTAGCCGAGCGCGTTGGCCGCCATCAGCAGATTGAGGCAGACGGCGCCGGCGGACATCTGCTGCTCCCATTCCGGGATCTTGAAATGCGGGGCCGCCTTGCTGACCACTGCAACGACCACGGGCGCGCGCGACAGCCGCGTTTCCTCGACCTTGATCATTTCGTCAGACAGGTCCGGCTTTTTGGCCAGCGCCATCGTCTTCAGTTCGCCGCTGATGCGGGCGCGTTCCTCGCCGCGGTAAACGATGAAACGCCAGGGCGCGAGCTTGCCGTGATCCGGCACGCGCGAGGCGAGCGTCAGCATTTCCTCGACTTCGGCCTTGCCGGGGCCCGGCTCGCCCATCTGGAATGCGGGGATGGACCGGCGGGAGGCCAGATAGTCAACGAGCTTTATTTCGGTTTTCATATTGGGTGAATTCCACTATTTTGCCGCCGACCGGCAGCCACGAAAATGCCATACCGGCGTCTCAAGTGGAGTCACCCAGTCAGGAAGTCAACTGCTCTCATGCGCACCTGCCCTCGTATTTTCATCAGAACCGGTTTGGCGGTCGCACTCGCAAGCATCACCGCCGGCAGCGTGCTGGCGCAGGATGCCACCGAAGCCTTCGAGAGTTTTCCGTCGATCTCCGGAACCCGCAAGATGCCGAAGCTGACCGGCTTCAGTCCGCTGACCACCGACCCGACGCAGGGCGGTACGCTGAAGGACGTGAAGCTGGAAGCCCTTCTGACCGGCAAGGGCCAACCGGTCGAGGCGGGGCTTACCTGGCGGGTATTCAGCCCTATTCCGGGCAGCGACGGCAAGCTGCCGCTGCTGGCGACATCTGAAGGCGGATCGACCGCGTTCAGCCTGGTGCCGGGAGAATACTTCGTCAACGTCGCCTTCGGCCGCGCCGCCGCAACGCGCAAGATCCGCATCCCCGAGGACGGCGTCCTCGACAAGCAGGTGCTTGTGCTCGATGCCGGCGGCATGAAGCTGAACGCGGTTTCCGGCAGCGATGTCCGTATCCCGCCCGGCGAACTCAGCTTCTCGATCTATTCGTCCGAGACACAGAGCGACGGCGAGCGGGCGCTGATTGCCGCCGATGTAAAACCAAGCACCGTGCTGCGCCTCGGCGCCGGCACCTACCATGTCAGCTCGAACTACGGCACCACCAATGCAGTGATTACCGCCGACATCCAGGTGGAAGCCGGCAAGCTGACCGAAGCGACGATCCAGCACAAGGCCGCGAAACTGACACTGAAGCTGGTCTCCGAGGCCGGCGGTGAAGCCATCGCCGACACCGGCTGGTCGATCCTCACCTCCGCCGGCGACATCGTCGACCAGGAAGAAGGCGCGTTTCCGACACTCGTTCTTCTCGAAGGCAACTATACGGCCGTGGCGCGAAACAAGAACAAGATCTACCAGCGCGACTTCACGGTGAAGGCCGGCGTCAACACCGATATCGAAGTGCTGCTGACCAATGGCGGTGCAGCCGCAAGCCCAGACGCGGCAGCGGAAGCCCAGGACTGATACGGCAATCGGGAGCTGCCCCGGCGACAGGAGCCTGACGCGACGTCAACCAGCGCGTTTCAGAAAACGCCGGCGGGGCGGCGCCATCGAAAACACGGCCTCATAGATACGGCCGAGCAGATCCTTGCGGTCCGCGTGCGCGCGAAGCTCGTCCCAGCTCAGAACATGGCCGATGCGCGCCGCGATCGTGGTCCCTGACAGCCTGCGGAACTCGCGGATCAGCAGCGAGATCCGAAGTGTCAGCGACACCTTGCTGGCCAGATGGAATATGCGGCCGTTCTGCCCCTCGAAAAAGATCGGGATGACGCTGGCGCGTGCGGCCTGGATCAGCTTGGCCGGGAAGATCTTCCAGGGCAGATCCTCGGCCCTGCCCCATACCGAGCGCGCCGTTGCCACGCCGCCGGCGGGAAAGATCACGATCGTCACGCCCTCCTTCAGCAGACGCAAAGCCTCATGGCGCGTCGCCATGTTGAGCGCCAGCGCTTCCTTCGTTTCCTCGAACGACACCGGCAGCGAATAGGGCGCCATCTCCGGCACCTTCAACAGCTCGTTGTTGATCAACACCCGAAAGGGCCGGCCGAGCTGCTCGGCGAGCGCGAGAACGGCGATACCGTCGCCAATACCGAAGGGATGATTTGCGACGATGACCAGAGGCGTGTCCGGCAAGTTGCGCGGCGGCCATTCACCCTGGAGCCTGAGGCGCACGTCGATCAGCTGCAGCATCTCGCCGAAGATCCGGTCGCTCTTGCCGACGATGTCGGTTCTCCAGCGCGCATAGAGCTTGGCGTATCGGTTGCGACCCGCCAAGCCCTCCATGGAGCGGATGAACCAGCGCTTCAGGCGCCGGTCGTTTTCATTAGCGTAGGACAGCTCTTTGAACTGCACGGAAGTCTCCGATGGATGGCCTCCAGCGAGGCGCTCAGGTATCCGGATAATCCGCTAATATGACAGTTTACTGACAGAGCGAAGGTCCCGGGGTGTTAACCCCGGGCTTTCTTTTCGGCCTTGCGCTGAAGATCGGGCGCGGTCGCCTCGGCCGAGAGCGATGCAATCGCCTCATCGAGCGACATGGCCGTCTGGGCCTGCGAGCCGAGACGGCGGATGTTGACCGACCGCTCTTCCGCTTCGCGCTTGCCGCAAACGACGATGACCGGAACCTTGGTCACCGAATGCTCGCGGACCTTGTAGTTGATCTTCTCGTTGCGGAAGTCGGTCTCGACCGTCAACCCGGCGTCACGCAGCAGCTCGGCGACCTCGCGACCGTAGTCGTCGGCTTCCGAGGTAATCGTCGCAACGACCACCTGCAACGGCGAGATCCACAGCGGCATGTGGCCGGCGAAGTTCTCGATGAGAATGCCGAGGAAGCGTTCCATCGAGCCGCAGATCGCGCGGTGGATCATCACCGGCTGACGCTTTTCCGAATCCTTGTCGATGTAGAATGCGCCAAAGCGTTCCGGCAGGTTGAAATCGACCTGCGTCGTGCCGCACTGCCATTCGCGACCGATGGCGTCCTTCAGCGTGTACTCGAACTTCGGGCCGTAGAAGGCGCCTTCGCCCGGCAGGATGCCGGTCTTGATGCGGCCCTCGGACTGCGCCTCGATCGTCTTCAGCACGTCGGTCATGACGCTTTCGGCACGATCCCACAGCTCGTCGGAACCGACGCGCTTTTCAGGACGGGTCGACAGCTTGACTACAACTTCCTTGAAGCCGAAGTCCTCGTAGACCGACAGGATCAGATCGTTGATACGCAGGCACTCGGCCGCCATCTGCTCATCGGTGCAGAAGACGTGCGCGTCGTCCTGGGTGAAACCGCGCACGCGCATCAGCCCGTGCAATGCGCCAGACGGCTCGTAGCGATGGACGTTGCCGAACTCCGCCAGCCGCACCGGCAGCTCGCGATAGGACTTCAGGCCGTGCTTGAAGATCTGGATATGACCCGGGCAGTTCATCGGCTTCAGCGCGAAGACGCGCTCGTCGTCGGTGTCATCGCCCGCGACCGTGACCTTGAACATGTTGTCGCGGTACCAGCCCCAGTGGCCGGAGGTTTCCCAGAGCGACTTGTCGAGCACCTGCGGCGCGTTCACTTCCTGGTAGGTGTTGGCAAGTCGACGGCGCATATAGGCCGTCAGCGTCTGGAACAGACGCCAACCCTTGCCATGCCAGAAGACGACACCCGGACCTTCCTCCTGGAAGTGGAAGAGGTCCATCTCGCGGCCGAGGCGACGGTGGTCGCGCTTTTCCGCTTCGGCCAGGATGTGCAAGTACTGGTCGAGTTCTTCCTGCGTATGCCAGGCCGTTCCATAGATGCGCGTCAGCATCGGGTTGTTGCTGTCGCCGCGCCAGTAGGCCCCGGCAACCTTCATCAGCTTGAAGGCCGTGCCGATCTGGCCGGTGGACGCCAGATGCGGGCCGCGGCAGAGGTCGAACCAGTCGCCCTGGTAGTAGATCTTCAGATCCTGGCCTTCCGGGATCGCATCGACGAGCTCGACCTTGTAGGCCTCGCCCTTGTCGGCGAACACCTGGCGTGCTTTTTCGCGCGACCAGACTTCCCGGGTAAACGGCTTGTTGCGCGCAATGATCTCCTTCATCCGCTTCTCGATCAGCGGCAGATCGTCGGGCGTGAACGGCTCGTTCTTGGCGAAGTCGTAATAGAAGCCATTGTCGATCACCGGGCCGATGGTCACCTGCGTACCGGGCCACAGCTCCTGCACCGCTTCGGCCATCACGTGTGCCGCATCGTGGCGGATCAGCTCAAGCGAGCGCTTGTCGTCGCGCGTGACGATCTCGATGCGGCCGTCGGCGATCTTGTCGGACAGGTCGCGCAGCTCGCCGTCGAGCGCAATGGCGACGGCCTTCTTGGCCAGCGACTTCGAAATCGACTCGGCGACGTCGCGCCCGGTCGTGCCCGGGGCATATTCGCGGACGGAGCCATCAGGAAATGTAAGGGAAACGGGATTCGACATCATGATCTCCTATCCAGTCCCGCCAACGAATGCGGGTGGTATGGTGTGGTATGATTGACCGGCTTGGGCCGGCTATTTGACGCAGGCCTGATAGAGGTTTTTCGAGGCGGAGTAAAGGCAAGCGCCAATCAGGTGCCGAGCATCGCGGCAAGGCCTTTCACCGTGTTCCAGTTGCGGAACGTGCCGACCCCGAGGCGTTTTTTCGTCAACGCGCCGAGCAATTTCGATTCGCTTGCCTGGCCGGTGAAGTGAACCCAGAGATCGCCATCAACCACCGCCAGCCGCTCGCCGGCGGTGCAATAGCGATCGAAGTCGGCAGGCACCGTCGCGGGCAGCGGCTCGCGCATTACGCGGACATGGACGCGAGCGCCGTCCTCCTCGCCTTCCGCCTGAAACGGATTGGCCACAGCCAATCGCTGCCAGTCGGCGCCGGGGCGCACGATGATGTCGACATGACGGCCGAAGGTTTCGGCAAATGCCGTCTCGAGCGCCAGCTCAAGGTCCCCGACCGTGGCTTTGCCCGTATCGAACAGGAGGTTGCCGGTCGCAACAAGCGTGCGAGGCGAACGGTGGCCGAGGCGCTCGGCCATGCCCCTGAGGTCACTCATGACCACCCGACGCCCCTTGCCGAGCACGATGCTGTAGAGCAGGGCGACATAGGTGTTCATGTCAACGATTTCCGCCGATCTGGGTGTTGCTGCGTAAAGCACCGGAAACTGGCGAGAGCCGCAGACGGCAATTCGCCGTCGGCATCTTCATTGCGCTCATCCGTCCTTTCGCCTTGGTTGCCAGTAGCGCCAGGGCGCGAACCAGCGTTGCCTGGCGTCACGATGTTCCGGCACCGGGTCGAAGCCATGGGTGCCGCCCGGCCCGCAACGCGCAACGCGAAAAAGGGTCATCCAGCCGCCGGCCCAAAGACCGTGACGTGCGACAGCCTCATAGCCATACTCCGAGCAGGTCGGCAGATGCCGGCAGGCGTTGCCGATCAAGCTGGACAGCGTCAATTGATAGGCGCGGATGAGGGCCATGCCGAAGAGCCGCCCGGGCGTCTTGGCGAACGGGCCGGACCAATTACGGCCCCTGTTGACGTGCGCCGGGCCGGTCGCTGCCGAATGCTCGCAATGCGGATCCCGGCACATGGCTCAGACGGCCGCCGCCAGTCGTCTGGCCTCGACCTGGCCGATCGCATCGACAACGGCATCGAAGGTGAGCATGGTAGAAGCGTGGCGGGCGCGATAGTCCTTCACCGGCTTCAAGAACCGCATGTCCTCGAAACGGCCCGCGGGGCCTTCGCCGTCGGCTTTCAGCATCGCCAGCATCTCGTCGCGGGCCTGGCGAATTTCCGCGGCATGGGCGCCGACGACATGGCGCGCCATGATCGAGGACGATGCCTGCCCAAGGGCGCACGCCTTGACGTCATGGGCAAAGTCAGTGACCACGTCGCCGTCCATCTTCAGCCAGATCCGCACCTTGGATCCGCAGAGCTTCGAATGCGCCACGGCTTCCGCGTCGGCATTCTCGAGCGTCCCGATGCACGGAATATTGCCGGCGAAGTCGAGAATTCTGTTGTTGTAGATGTCATCCATCATGTGACGCGATCCGGCTCATTTTTCGCGGTTTTGGGTGATCGGCGCATGATTTTCTCCTGTAGACAGGAAAAAAGCACGACGCAGTCTCCTCCGCCTCTTTCATCTCTATGGCACCATACTATATGCTATGTCGTGTTGGGGCGACAGTTCCGCAAGAGGATCAAATGTCGCCTGTTGTTTGGGAAACCGTGCCGGACGGTCCATTGCACTGCTAAGCAAGGACCAGAAAGCCCCGGAGCCCGCCGACGGAACCCAAGCCTGCAGGGTTAGGCGAATGGCCAGTGGCGAGTTGTCCGAAAGATAAAACGTCAAGCAATCCCCGTATTGCGCAAAGAGGCCATTATGGACGCCATAGTGAAGAATTTCCCCGTGCTCGACAATGCGAGCGACCGACCGACGCAGAAGGAAGCCGAGGACGCAGTGCGCGTGCTCTTGCGCTGGGCCGGTGACGATCCGAGCCGCGAAGGCCTGCTGGACACGCCAGCGCGTGTCGCCAAGTCCTACCGCGAGCTTTTCAGCGGCTATGATCTTGCAGCCGAGGACGTTCTCGGCCGGACCTTCGAGGAGGTTGCCGGCTACGACGACATGGTGCTGGTCAAGGACATTCCGTTCTACTCCCATTGCGAACACCATATGGTGCCGATCATCGGCAAGGCCCATGTCGCCTATCTGCCGAACGGCCGTGTCCTTGGTCTTTCGAAGATCGCTCGCGTCGTCGACATCTACGGCCGCCGGCTGCAGACCCAGGAATCGATGACGGCGCAGATCGCCCGTTCGATCGACGAAACGCTGGCGCCACGCGGCGTCGCGGTCATGATCGAGGCGGAGCATATGTGCATGGCGATGCGCGGCGTTCAGAAGCAAGGCTCGACAACGCTGACCACCACATTTACGGGTACGTTCCAGACGGAACCGGCCGAGCAGGCCCGTTTCATGACCATGCTCAGGGGCTTCAAGTAAGGCTCCGACCAACGGAGCCTTCGATGACGCTGACCTTCGAGACCCCCTCCTCCAAAAAGGCCGAGCTGGAAAACGGTCCGGCCTTCACGCCCCGCTTCGATGAAAAGGGCCTGATCACCGCCGTCGTCACCGATGCGCGCGACGGCGAACTGCTGATGGTCGCGCACATGAACGCCGAAGCGCTGGCGCTGACAATCGAAACCGGGGTCGCCCACTATTACAGCCGCTCGCGCAAGAGCCTCTGGAAGAAGGGCGAAAGCTCCGGCAACCTGCAGACAGTCCAGGAAATGCGCACCGATTGCGACCAGGATGCGATCTGGCTGAAGGTGTCGGTCGCGGGCCACGATGCGACCTGCCACACCGGCCGCCGCTCCTGCTTCTATCGCACCGTCGGCACGAACGACGGCCGCGCGACGGTGACGATCACCGACGATCACAGGCATTTCGACCCCACCGAGGTCTACGACAAAAATTAAGCATTGCGCGCCTTTTTGGAGCGGGTGCATACTGCATTTATGTTTTGGTAACCCCGTGAGCGCCTAATCCTACGCAAAGGATACAGTTTCCACGGGGAACGGCCACAGGCCGAGCAGTGTTGCAAACTGTAGCGAATGTTTATCGACCCTGTCGCGCGCAAGCGCCGGGATCGATGGTAATCTGAAGAACGGTGCCAGTCTTTCAGCGATGACAAGGACAAGGCCGGCACCAGCGCCGGCTTGGCGGGTTTTCCTCCAGACATGAGCGCTCAAAAATTTATTGCGTGGTTCCAGGATCGAATCTGGTCTTCGGAAGTTTGAGTCAATGCATGGAGCGCCAGGACGCCCTTCGCGCAGACTGAAGGTCGTGTTGCGCTGCCAGGTATTCGGCGGTGTTGGAGGTGCCGGATGTTGAACTGGACTTTTACGCGTAGCAGCCAGATTGCCGACCTGACCGATCCCGGTGGGCCCTCACTCTCGACACCGCCAGTTGAACCCGCCGTACCGCCCCGGCCGCCGAAGATCGCCATCGCCCTTGGCGGCGGCGCTGCGCGCGGTTGGGCCCATATCGGCGTGCTCAGAGCGCTCGACGAGGAAGGGATCGAAGTCGGGATGATTGCCGGCACGTCGATCGGGGCGCTGGTCGGCGGCTGCTATCTCGCTGGCAAGCTCGACGAGCTCGAAGCCTTCGCCCGCTCGCTGACGGTACGGCGCATCGCCGGCCTGCTGGATTTTGCCATCGGCGGCGGCGGCCTGTTCGGCGGTCTGCGCCTGACCAAGCGCATGCAGGAACATCTCCAGGGCCTCAGCATCGAGGGCCTTGACCGGCCGTTTGTTGCCGTTGCAACCGAAGTCCATAGCGGTCACGAAGTCTGGCTGGAAAAGGGCTCGCTGATCACCGCCATTCGTGCATCCTACGCCCTTCCCGGCATCTTCGAGCCGATCAAGGCCAATGGCCGAACATTGATGGACGGCGCATTGGTCAATCCCGTTCCGGTTTCGGTCTGCCGCGCCCACGAGCAGCAGCTCGTCGTTGCCGTCAATCTCAACTACGATCTTTATGGCCGCTCGGCCGTGGTCAAGCACAGTGCCGGCATCGAGAGCCAGGATACGCCACCCATCAACGAACCAACGCGCCACTCGTCGCGCATGGGCATGACCAGCGTCATGGTTCAGGCCTTCAACATCATTCAGGATCGCATCTCGCGGGCACGCCTTGCCGGAGATCCTCCGGATCTGGCGCTCCACCCGAAACTCAACGATATCGGGCTGTCGGAATTCCACCGTGCCGGCGAGGCGATTGATCGCGGCTATCAGGAAGCGAAAGCAAGGCTGGTGGAAATCCGCCGGATGCAGGAAGTGCTGGTGCGCTGATCGCCGGTTCGAGGCGAGGTTTTCCGCAACCTGCCTCGTGCTCCTGGACCAGTCACGCGGCCGCCGGCCGGTCGATCGCGCTGGGCGACATGCGGCGCTTGCCGCGCCTTTCCGCATTCGCGCTGTCGGCGTATCAAAAAAGGGCGGAGCACCGCCCTCTCCCCTAGCCTGCGATATAGGCCTTGATGTGCTCGGCCTCTTGCTCCATGGCGCGAATGTGATGCTTGATCACGTCGCCGATCGAGATGATGCCGACCAGGTGTCCGTTGGTTTCGACCGGGAGATGACGGGCGCGCAACTTGCTCATCATTTCCATCAGCGTATCGACGGACATATCCTCCGTGCAGCAATAGACGTTTTGCCACATGACGGCCGAGACGGGTTTGTCCAGACAGGCTGCGCCGTGTTTTGCGATTGCGGCGACGATGTCGCGCTCGGTCAGGATGCCGGCAATATGATCATCCGCAGCAAGGATGATGACCGCGCCGATATGGTTGTCACGCAGAAGGACCGCAGCCTCTTGAACCGTCATGCGCGGGCCGACGGTCACGACATTGCGGCCCTTTTCATTGAGTATCGCTTTTACTGACATGCGTACTTCTCCCCGTTGCGGCGACGCCGGGTCGGCGGAGACGATTCCAGCCTGTCGTGTGCGGCACAGTCGGGCGGCGGAACCCATACCCCTTCCGATGCCTGAATACCGCGGCGCCGCTCCTCAGCGACACCACCAGCCTTCAGGCACCCGGCCTTCACGGACCGCGTCGTCATCGAACGAAAGCGGCCGTTTCAAATGGTGCGCCAGCGCCCCGGGGAAATCAAGCACCCTGACGCCAATGGCAACAGGATCGATGCGCTATCAGTCCCTCGGATCGAACATCGCGAACAGGAGGAAGCCGAAGATGAAACCGCCGATATGCGCTTCCCAGGCGACACTGCCTGCCGCACCCGCCGTGAACATGCCGAAGCCGACAAGAAAATTCGTCAGGAACCAGATGCCGCTGAAGACGACGACGGAGCGGTTGGAGAGCGCCTCGGTGACGGAAAGCCGCCGGTTGAGATGGGCAAACTGCCGACTGATGCGCCCGCTCGGCGAAAACACGAAACGCGCCGCGGCGCCCATGAAGCCCGAAACGACGCCTGATGCGCCGACGACGACAATCATCTCGCCCCAGTGAAAAACGGTGTGCAGCGCTACGGCCGCTGCCGCCGAAAGCGCCCAGAAGACAGCCAGCCGCGCCATGCCGATGCGACGGACCACCGGCGCGCCGAAGGCAACCATCCAGAAGATATTGAAGATCAGGTGTTCCCAGCTGCCGTGCAGGAACGAATAGGTGACCGGGCTCCAGAGCCAGGCGAGGCTCTGTTCGGCCAGCGGATGATCGTAGCGTGCCGGCAGGAAGGCGAAATTCAGGATGATTTCCTGATCGAGACTGTCGGAAAAGACGTAGGTGCGCAGCGCATGGATAGCGACGAGAAACAGCAGGATGCATGTCAATCCGGCCGGCAGGTTGAATGCCGGCTCACGCATGCGAGGGGCCGCGCCTTCCCGCTCCGCCTCCGGTGGCGTCGCTGCCTGATCTCTTTCCATGGTTGCTGCTCTCTTCCGTCCGCTTATCCGTTTCGATCCGACCCGGTGGGCCGGCAAATTGCTCATAGCCGGACAGCGCGCCCAGCCATAAGCAAACAAAAAAAGACCGTCCAGTAAAAACTGAACGGCCGGTGAGCCCTCAATACACCGAGCTCAAGTTCTGTGCCGAAGGCAAACCTTCGTGAAGTGATGACCGATCTAGTGCCAGCCCGGTGCAGCCGACGCAATCGAAACCCTTTGTTAACCTTAATTTTCGGGTGGCACGGAATTCGCTCCGTCAACGGAACAACCGGACTGAGCGGCAGGATCTGTGTCGGATCGACACAAATGGCCGCAGAAATGGAATGTAGGACACCATGCGCAGCAACACATCGATGCAGTTGTTCCAGTACTGGAACTTCATTCGCGGCGAACGCGAGCTCCCGTGCCGCAGCGAGATCGAACCATCGGCCCTTCGCACCCTGCTTCCCGAGCTCTTCATCCTGGAGCGCGACCACTTCGGCGGCATAAAATTCCGCCTTGCCGGCACCCATGTCTGCGCACTGTTCGATTGCGATTTGCGCGGCGAACAGTTTGCCACGCTCTGGTTCGGAACGCAGGCTGGCCGATTGCTGCAGATCGGCCGGCAGGTGATGACGCAACACGTGCCCGTGATGCTGTCCGCCACCGGGAGGACGGAGGACGGCAGAGATATCGAGACCGAGCTTCTCATGCTTCCCCTCGCCTCCAGCGAAGGCCGCAGCGACCGGATCCTCGGCGCGCTCGCACCTCTGTCGCGGCCCTATTGGCTCCACGCCACCGCCGTCAGCGGACTGGATGTCACAGGCCTGCGCGTGCTCGACCCGGACCGGACCGCCGTCTTCCTGAATGAACCAGTCATGGACGAGACAATTTCGCCGGAAATCCGGCGGGTGCAGCACCTTCGGGTGTTCGAGGGAGGCAGGGACGCCTGACATGGCGTGCCGGCGAGCGGCTCGACCCTAGCACCAACCGCAGGGCGAACATTCTATTAACCGGAACACACTATGCTTTCGCGTGCCAAGTTACGTCGATGCAGAGTGATCATGTTCTCGTTTCAACAAGCGCAAAATACCGGGCCGAAGCCACACCAAGAAGGCGCATTCCAGCGCGTTTCGGTGAACCTCACCGGGCGACTGATGCTTGCCAACCACGAAGAGTATGACTGCACCGCCGTCGACATGTCGCCGGGCGACGTTCTTCTGTCGTCGCCGGCTCGCCCGCGTGCGGGCGAGCGCATCATCGCCTATATCGATCACGTCGGTCGTCTCGAAGGTACTGTGGCCCGCCTTTCCGAGAACGCCTTCGTCATCCAGTTGAACGCAACGGAACGCAAGCGCGAGAAGCTGGCGGCACAGTTGACCTGGATCGCCAACAAGCACGAACTCGGCCTGCCGGAAGACCGCCGCCACGATCGTCTCGCACCGCGCAAGACTTTGACCGAGCTGACGCTCGATACTGGCGCAAAGTACCCCTGCCGCATCATCGACCTTTCGATGTCTGGTGCCGCCGTCGACATTGAAAATCGTCCGCCGATCGGCACGTACATCCGCCTCGGCAACATGAAGGGCAAGATCGTCCGCCATTTTCAGGAAGGCGTCGCCATCGAGTTCTCGGGCGTCCAGTCCCGCGAAGCTCTGACGGAATTTCTCTAAAAGCCTTGCCAGGAAAAGCGCCAAGCGGCACCCCGCCAGGAAATGCGCAAACACAGCGACATGAAGCGTTTCTGTCTTTTCGTCTGAATCGATAGCACCCTCAGCGACCACTGTCGGCACTTCGACCGCATTGCGACCAGAATACCCAGGCGCCGTCAGCGCGGCCACCCTCTTGCAAATTCCGAGACCCGGCAACACGCGACATGCCCTTCCCTGCGCACAGAGCCCCTCAAGCTCGACGCTATCGACGATCGGACTGAAGCACCCTCCAGTTTTGCCGCCAGTTTGCACACCCCCTGCTCCATTTCAGGACAGCCGGCGCGTCGATGCAAATTTTCTGGAACAACTTTTTCAAATATTTTTTCGCCTCATTCTCGCTCTTCGCGTTGATTTCGCTTCCTGATCAAGCATCGCGACGAATATAGGGCGGGATTTTTTGACCGCCGGGCGCCCGTCATCATGGCCGCGCACCTGCGCTCCGGCACACCCGCCGCGCAACGCTCCTGCGAAAAAATCCGTCAACACAAGCGGTTGGTTGCTTAACAGATTTCACCCGCCCGATCGGTCTCCCGGGAAATTCAATAAAATTTGAATCAAATTCAATTCAAATACATCTAAAAGTCTATTCTTATTTTATTCTTATACGTCCCGTATTTGTACTTTGTTTTACCTCGCATATTCGCGAGCGATAAAAATGTCCGTGCCATTGTCAAACCACAACGGGGAGACAATCATGCTCAAGACAATCACCAAGATGATCGCTGTCGCCGCAGTTTTCACCGGCAGCCTGATCACAACTGCCCAGGCCCTTCCGGCGAACATGACCGTAACCGGCTCAACCAATCCGCCGATCGGCCATTATGAATTCTGCAAGATCAATCCGAGCGAGTGCCGCTCGAACGGCGCCGATCGCGGCCCGATGGTCCTGACACGCGAGGGCTGGCAGAAAATTCTCGAGGTCAACTTCGACGTCAATCAGGCGGTAACGCCGATGACCGACATGGAAATCCACGGCGTCGAAGAAAAATGGTCCTACCCTGATAACGTCGGCGACTGCGAGGACTACGTGCTCCTGAAGCGCCGCAAGCTCATCGAGAGCGGCTTTTCCGCCTCCGACCTGTTGATCACCGTCGTACTTCAGCCGAACGGCGACGGCCACGCGGTACTGACTGTGCGCACAGATCGCGGCGACTTCATTCTCGACAACATGCGCAACAAGGTGCTGCTGTGGTCTGACACCGAATACACCTATCTGAAGCGCCAATCGACCGAACATGCCGGCCGCTGGGTCAAGCTGCAGGATGGCCGCACCGTCGCCGTCGGCAGCGTCCGGACGCAGTAACCCGCGCAAACGGTGGCGCGCCCGGGTGATTGCCCGCGCCACTTGCATCTTTCCGGGCTTCGGTCAGTTCCATCCCCGTTTCAGACCAGGCCCTGGCCGGTTCCGTTGTCCCTCGGAGCCGGCCTTTTTCGTTGTCGTCCGCTCTCCTCGCCGGCATAAGGCTCGCCCGGCGGCAGGGACGCGACGATTTCATCTAAAATTAACCATCTTCGACCAGCGTCGAGACTGTAATTCTTGCCAGCACGCAATTGGCGCTTCCGGCCGGCGAAGTGCCTGAACCACGAGAGGTCGCGCGCACGCCGCGACGGGACGCCCATCGATGAGCACCTCTTCCAACGGGAATTCGGAGCCGGAGTACAGCCCACTTCTTTCAGGACGCTTCGTCACAAGAATTGCCGCGGCCGTGGTCCTGCTCGCCGCCATCACCGCGGCTCTGTCCCTGTCAGGCCGGTGGTTCGGCGAAAAGCTCGCCCTCGCCGGCCATACGTCGAGCCTGACGGTCTACGACATCTTCGTCGGCCAGGATCACCTGCGCCTTCCTGCCAACGTCATCCGCTTCGAAAACCAGCGGGCGACATCGATCTCAGAACGGGTCGATCTCTACCTGACCTGGCCGGCACTCGAAGGCTATAGCGACGACAACAGGCACTTCTTCAACGACGTCAGCCGCCCCGAAGGCCTGATCTTTCTGCAGATCTCCCAGAGCACGATGTCGCGCGACATGTCCGGTCGCCTCGACCCCATCTACACTCAGGTCTTTGACGGCTCGGCAAGCGTGGGTGCCGACGGCCTGACACGCCATGGCGTCAAGGCGACATCGAGCTATGCCGGAGAAATCTTTCTGACGGCGGAACGCGACGGAGAGCCACCCTATGTCGTGCGGTGCCTGGCGCAGGCCAGCAACGAAGTCTCCACAAGTGCGGATTGCCAGCGCGACGTTCACGCCGGGAAGGACCTGGTCGTGCTCTACCGTTTCTCGCGCAATCTGCTGCCGCAGTGGCGCGAAATCGACAATGCTGTGCAAGTCTTCGTGAAAAGCCGCCTCGTGCCCTGATTTCGTCCAAGTGGTGTGGTGCTGGCGTGTCCGCCGCATCGTTTTGCTGCACCGGTGTCGTCTTTGTACAAATGCGTCCGATCCCGGAAACCAATCATTCATCATAAACCGATTGGTAACGCTATGCCGGTACTGTCTCAGGAACGGTCGTTCCCGGAGGCGGCGTCCGGACAACACCCATGACATGAGAATGAAGAGTAGCGTAGTGTCCCAATCAGGTTTTCTTGATCTCGCGAAACGCCCGTTCGGCGCCTTTTCAAAGATGGTCGGACGGATCGTCCTTGCTGGCGCCGTCGCATCGGTTGCCTTCGCAGCACCCGCGTTGGCCAACCCGAAATACTCGGGCATCGTCGTCGACGCGAAAACCGGCAAGGTTCTCTACGGCGAGGATGCCGACGAGTTGCGCTACCCCGCCTCGCTGACCAAGATGATGACGCTTTATCTGGCGTTCGAGGCGCTTGAAGCCGGCCGGATCAGCAAGTCGACACCCGTTCCCTTCTCCAAGAACGCCTCCGCGGAACCGCCATCGAAACTTGGCGTTCGCGCCGGACAGTCGATCACCGTAGAACAGGCGATCCTGTCGCTCGTCACCCGCTCTGCCAACGACGCCTCGACGGCGCTTGGCGAATTGCTGGGTGGCTCGGAGCAGCGTTTTGCCCGCATGATGACCAACAAGGCACGTGCGCTCGGCATGACGCGCACCACCTATCGCAACGCCAACGGCCTGCCCAACACGGAACAGCGCACCACGGCACGCGACCAGGCCCGTCTTGGCCTGGCACTGCGCCAGCATTTTCCGCAGTACTACGATTATTTCTCGACGCGCAGCTTCCGCTTCGGCAAGCAGACGATCGGCAATCACAACCGCCTGCTCGGCAACGTTCGCGGCGTCGATGGCATCAAGACCGGCTATACCCGCGCCTCGGGCTTCAATCTCGTCACCTCCGCGCAGCTCGACGGTCGCAGCATCGTGGCCGTCGTCATGGGCGGAACATCCGGTGGCAGTCGCGACGCCCAGATGCGCCGTCTCGTGGCAAAATACATGCCGGCCGCATCGCGCCGCGGCGGTGGCAACCTGATCGCCCAGACGGCACCCACGCCGGTTGCAGCGGTTGCTGAAGAGCCGGTCGCCGTCGCGCAGGTTACGGAAACGCCGGTCGCAAGCCCGGTTGCAGCCGCTGCGGGTCTTGACCTGCCCAACACCGGACCGGTCCCGGCGGTGCGTTACGATGGCGAAAGCACCAACAGCGTGCAAATGGCCTATGCAGGCACCAAGCGCACCTCGGACAACCCGGTCCTGTCGGCGAAGATCGTTCCCAATACGCTCGATGCCCAGAGCATCAAGCTGTCGCGCCAGCCCGTCGGTGCCGCCATGGTCGATGCCCAGGTCACCAATTCGGTTCCCAAGCGCGAACCGGTCGCGGCCGAAGCCGAAGCGCAGCCTATTCCCCAACCGCAGGGTTGGGTCATCCAGATCGGCGCGACGCCGGACAAGGATCAGGCCATGACGCTGCTCGGCAACGCCAAGGACAAGGGCGGCAAGGCGCTGAGCAAGGCAACACCCTTTACCGTTGCGTTCAGCAACGGCGGCGCGCAGGTCTACCGTGCCCGCTTCGGCGGCTTCGATGACCAGAACGCGGCGATCAATGCCTGCAAGACGTTGAAGAAGAAAGGCATTTCCTGCTGGGCTGCCCAGCAGTAATCGGCATCTAGTTTCGGTGGCCGATTTGTTTGTCCGGCCACCCTCCTCGGTTTTGTAAAGCGTACGAGGTTAGTTATGGCAATGAACGAGAATGTTCCGGGTGTCACTCCCTTGCCCGGGCGGCGGGCCAAACCGTCGCGCATCAATCTGCATCCGCTGCATGAAGCGGCGATGCGCATTGCCGATCTCGGTCTCAACCGCCCGAAGGCGAAGACCAAGGACCTGGTCGGGATGCTGCTGACACACGGCGCAAGAGCCTGGCGTTCGACGCAGCCCCGCGCGGGCATCCATCTTCACGTGACGGCACCGGGTCGTCGGCACCCCTTGAAGATGCGTATCGTCTGACGGGAAACATGGTTTGAAAGGCGGCTTAGGCCGCCTTTTTCGTCTGATCAGAGCAGGCCGAGCTCGGCAAGTTCGCGGCGCAATTCGAGCGGCATCTCCGCCCCACCGCCGGACAAGGATGCCAGGTCCCGTGGCGCCTCGTCGGTTTTCAGATAGCGCCAGCCCTGGAAAGCCCGGCGCGGCTGTAGCTCGGTCTCGATGACTTCAGGCCCGAGCAGCAGATTGCAGCGGCCGATCCCCTCACCGTCGGTGAATGTCTCGATACCGATCAGCGACTGGCGCGCCTGGACCTGACCCTTGATGACCCAATAGAGCGAGCCACCCTCGAGCAATTCTTCGACCCGTTTGGGGACCATGCGTGTCGTGTGAAACGAATGCGGTTCAAGTCCGGCGGCAATCGCCGTCAGGGCCTTGCGCGAAACCCATTCGCGCAGGTCCTCGATCGATTCCGCTCCGACGCAGAGCTTTATGAGATGCAGTGACATGGCTGTTTTTGAACACCCGTCCGGCCGTCATGGTCAAGCGAATTGCGCGATGTCATCAACAATCACGCACGTGACGCTCAACATTCGACGACGTTGACCGCCAAGCCGCCGGTCGAGGTTTCCTTGTATTTCTCGTTCATGTCGACGCCGGTCTGGCGCATGGTCTCGATGCAGGCGTCGAGCGGCACGAAATGCTGTCCGTCGCCCTTGAGCGCCAGTGACGCCGCAGTGACGGCCTTGACGGCACCCAGCGCGTTGCGCTCGATGCACGGCACCTGCACCAGTCCGGCCACGGGGTCGCAGGTCATGCCGAGGTGGTGCTCCAGCGCAATTTCCGCGGCGTTTTCGATCTGCTCCGGCGAGCCGCCCATCACGGCGGCGAGACCGGCGGCAGCCATTGCCGAGGCCGAGCCGACCTCGCCCTGACAGCCGACTTCGGCGCCCGAAATCGAGGCGTTGTGCTTGATGATGCCGCCGATTGCAGCTGCGGTCAGCAGATAGTCGCGCACGCCTTCCTGGTCGGCATCGTCATGGAAATGCATGTAGTAGCGGATGGTCGCCGGAACGACACCGGCAGCACCATTGGTCGGCGACGTGACAACGCGCCCGCCGGCGGCATTTTCCTCGTTGACCGCCATGGCGTAGACGCTCAGCCAGTCGTTGGCGAGCAACGGGTTGATCTTGTTGGAGCGCCATTCTTCCTGCAGCTTGTCGTGAATGGAGCGGGCACGCCGGCGCACCTTCAGCCCCCCCGGCATGATGCCGTCCTGGCTGAGACCACGGTCGATGCAGGTGCTCATGGCACCCCAGATGCGATCCAGCCCGTCATTCAGTTCGTCGGGCGACATGGTGCATTCTTCGTTGGCGCGCTTCATCTGCGCGATGGTCAGACCGGAGCGTGCGGCCATCTCCAGCATTTCGACAGCGCTGCTGAAGGGAAACGGCACCTTGACGCCGGCGGGCTTGTTCTTCGAAGCGCGCATGGCCTCGAGTTCTGTGTCGGTCACCACAAAGCCGCCGCCGATCGAGTAGTAGATGCGCTTGAGCAGAAGACGGCCGTCCTTGTCGAAGGCCGAAAAGGACATGCCGTTGGCATGGCCGGGCAAAGGCACCTTCTTGTCGAAGACAAGATCGGTCTTCGGCTGGAATTCGTAAGAGGTATGTCCCGGCGGCGTGATGCGACCGGTGCGCTCGACCTCGTCGATCAGTGCATCCATGCGATCCGGATCGACGCGATCGGGACGTTCGCCGACAAGGCCAAGCACCACGGCCCTGCCCGAACCATGACCAATACCCGTATGGGCAAGCGAGCCGTGCAGGCTGACCTTGATGGCGGCGACCGCCGCGTGCGACGGCCTGGGCCATTCGTCCGACAGGATAAGTTCAAGGAAGCGGTTGGCGGCCGACATCGGGCCCATCGTATGCGAACTTGAAGGACCAATACCGATCTTGAAAACGTCAAAGACGGATAGAAACATGGATTGCCTGCCCGGAGCCTGAACATCTGCCGCCCGGCCCATTGCCGGATGCCGACATATGCATGATTGCGCGATCGAAACCAACCTCGATCTCTGCTTAGGACCGAAGCCGTCGTCTCATTGAGAGATATAGGATCAAACCCTAAGCCATCCTATGCCAGTCGATCAGGTGATCGACCGACATCCGATCCCGTTGCTGCGACATTGCGCTGGCAGGAGGCAAACCGGCGGCCGATCAACTGTCGAAACATCGGCCTGAATCAAAACAGCGCGGCTTCCGGGAAGCCGCGCTGTCAATCAGAGGACTTTTGGTATCAAAGGCCGCCGAAAAGATAAGCAAGAACAAGAACGCCAGCGAAACCGGCCACGGCGCGAGCAGTCACGCCCCAGCAAGACTTCTGTATTGTGTTGTCCATGATGTCTCCGAAAAACTCTCAACGGCTGCGGGCCACACATCAAGGGCCCGTGCATGGCGCATTCCATACTGAAGAAAGTGTAAAGACGCAACGGTCAAATATGGCAGAAAGGTGTCAGACCCATTTCGGCCGACTGCCCGATGCTGCAAACGCTGACGTTCAGCGCTTTTTGTAGCAAGAAATTTCGCCGCATTTTCATCACACTAGTTGATGTAGGCCCGATTCTTCACAGGTGCCGCGACCTTGCAATTTCCAAAAGCCATGCCAAAAACACGTGTATGACCTTCGAAGATTACATAGCACTTTTCGTGTTCATCCTGCTTTGGGCGGGCTTCAGCTGGGCGACCGACGGGACTCGCGGCTTCAAACGCATCAGTCTCACGCGGCTGATGAACGAACATCGCGGCCGGTGGATTCGCAATTCGCTCAACCGCGACCTGAAGATGATCGACACGCAGATCATTGCCGGGCTGCAGGCCGGCACGGCGTTCTTCGCCTCGACGACGATCTTCGCGCTCGGCGGGTGTTTTGCGCTCCTGGGTGCAACCGAGCAGGCGCAGATGATTTTCGCCGACATGCCCTATGTCTTTCACGGCGGGCGAACCGCCTTCGAGCTGAAGGTCGCCGGGCTGACCTGCCTGTTCGGCTATTCGTTCTTCAAGTTCGGCTGGTCCTATCGCCTGTTCAACTACTGCTCCATTCTCATGGGCGGCATCCCGATGACGGCGGACATGGTCCGCGACCGGCACGGTGCAGAGGTTGCGGCCGAGCGGGCCGTGCGCATGAACGTCCTTGCAGCCAAGCACTTCAATGCCGGCCTCAGGGCAATCTTCCTGTCGATCGGCTACCTCGGCTGGTTCATCAGCCCCTATGCCTTCGTCGGCCTGACAATCTTCGTCATCTTCGTTCTGACCCGACGGCAGTTTTTTTCCGAGGCACGGGCAGCGCTTCTGGAAGACAGCGCCCGATAACGGCCACTGCGACGCCCCCTCCTCTTTTGATGAGCGAGGCTCGGCGCAGCACTCGCGCTTCCAGCGAAATCAAGGCCGGTCTGGCGCAAGCCTGATCTGCCAGTCTCATTCGCGCCAACAGGATGGCGAACACCATGTCCGATACCAACATCACCTCGACCGCTGAACCGCAGCCCACGACAGGCACCCGTCGCCGGCTCGTCTTCATCGATGTGCTGCGCGGCCTGGCACTCGTCGCCATGGCACTTTACCATTTCGTCTGGGATCTGGAGTTCTTCGGCTACGTTGCAGCCGGAACCGCCGGAACCGGTGGGTGGAAGATGTTTGCCCGGCTGATCGCCAGCAGCTTCCTGTTTCTCGCCGGCTACAGCCTCGTGCTCGGACAACGCCCGAAGGTTCGTTTCGACGCCTTCCTGCGTCGCTTCGCCAAGATCGCCGGCGCGGCCGCATTGATCAGTGTCGCCACCTGGTTCGCCTTCCCGAACACGTTCATCTTCTTCGGGATCCTGCATTCGATTGCAGCGGCCAGCCTGGTCGGCCTTCTGTTCCTGCCGCTTCCGGCGATCGTCTCGTTCATCGCCGCCGCCGCCGCCTTCGCCGCTCCGCTATATCTGCGCTCGGCCGTTTTCGACATGCCTGCACTATGGTGGGTCGGCCTTTCCGAAACGATCCCGCGATCGAACGACTATGTGCCCCTGCTGCCCTGGCTCGCGCCCTTCCTGCTTGGTCTCGGCACCGCGAAACTGCTGCACAACCGGCTTGTCGCGGCGCTTTCACGGCGTCCGGATGGAGACGGAAAGACACGCCTGTGGACGAAGGCGCTCGTCTTCGGCGGCCGTCACAGTCTGGCCATATACCTCCTCCACCAGCCGCTGCTCATCGGACTGGTCTATCTCTTCTCGCTGATCTCACCGCCGACACTGCCGGATCCAAAGCAAGCCTACAGGACCAACTGCGTGGAGGCCTGCAGCCGTGGCAATCCCGCCGTGCCGTGCGACGCCTTCTGCGGCTGCACGCTCGACCGTCTGGTGCAACAGAACCTGTTCGACGATCTGAACAGCGGAAAGATCAACGTGAACACGGATGAACGCATTGCGCGAATCGCCGGCCAATGCACAATGGACGTGCAACCAGGGGACTAGGACATGAATGCCTACCGTGCCAAGCCGCTGAGTTTCCCATGGCCGGCCCTGCTCTACGCCGCCGCCACGCTTGCAGCCGTGCTGCTGGCGCGCCACTCGCCCATTCCCGTCGCGCATAGCCATGGCTGGTTCCCCTGGATTTCAGGAGGCGTTCTGGTCACGGCCGCCATCTGGCTCGATCTTTGGGCGGTCAAGACGCTCCTGGACAGGCATACGGCAGTGATGCCTTATCGATGCGCCACCTGCCTCGTGACCTACGGGCCGTTCCGCTTTACCCGCAACCCGATCTACCTTGGCTACACGCTGATGATGATCGGCTTCGGCCTCATCGCGCTCAATCCATGGTTCTTCATCATGGCTGTTGCCGCAGTCATTTTGACCACCATCCTTGCCGTCCGCAACGAGGAGCGGCACCTGCTATCGCGCTTCGGCTTCGAGTTCGAGCGCTATTGCCGGCACACGAGCCGCTGGATCTGATCGCCGTCTAGAAGACGGCAACAAAAAAGGCGGCCAAGCCGCCTTTCTCAATCCTTGCCTGTGCTTAAACAGCGTCAGGTGCCGACGCCGATCTCGGCGAGACGCGTCAGGCACGCCTCCTCGACATTGTCGAGTTCAGTCAGCGTGTCCTCGATGTCCTTGCGCTTCTGGCGCAACTCTTCGCGCTTGGCCTCGACACGGCTCATCAGCAATTGCAGCTGGCCGAGTTCGCCTGGCGGATCCTTGTAGACCTGGATGATTTCGCGGATCTCGGCGATGGTGAAGCCGATGCGCCGGCCCCGGAGAATTTCCTGGATCAGGCGGCGGTCGGCGGGCCGAAACATCCGGGTTCGACCGCGACGCTCCGGGTGGATGAGGCCCTCGTCCTCATAAAACCGCAGCGTCCGGGTCGAGATCCCGAATTCCCGCGTCAATTCGGTAATGCTATAGTACTTATTCACGCTGCCATTCCATGATTTCTTGACAGTCACTATCGTTGACCTTGACGTAAAAGTCAAACAACCGATGGCATCAGGTAACGTGGAACCACCAGGTGGCAATGCCGAGAAAGCTGGAGAAGCCGGTAATGTCGGTAATCGCCGTCACGAAGACGGCCGACGACACCGCGGGATCTGCGCCAAAACGTTCCAGAAGCAAGGGAACCATGATGCCGGCAAGGGCTGCGGCCATCATGTTGATGAGCATCGCAGTGGCGATGATCCCGCCGATATTCGGATCCTGAAACCAGAGGCCGGCCAAGAGACCGATCAGCGTGCCGAAGATCATGCCGTTGAGCAGGCCGACGCCCGCTTCGCGCCGGATGATTCGCGGCGCGTTGTGAATATCGAGGCCGCGGGTCGCAAGCGCCCGCACGGTCACGGTCATCGTCTGCGAACCGGCATTGCCCCCCATTCCCGCAACGATCGGCATCAGAATGGCGAGTGCGACGATCTGCTGGATCGTCGCGTCGAAAATGCCGATGACCGAGGCGGAGATGCACGCCGTCATCGAATTGATGAACAGCCACGGCACGCGTGAACGGGACGCTTCCGCGACGGAGTCCGACAACTCTTCGTCGCCGACGCCGCTCAGACGCAGCAGGTCTTCCTCCGCTTCCTCCTGGATGACGTCGACGACATCGTCGATGGTCAGCACCCCGACCAGCCGGCCGTTATCGTCGACCACGGCTGCGGAAAGAAGGTCATATTGTTCGAAGAGTTGCGCCGCCTCTTCCTGGTCCATTTCGGCTGGGATGGCATGGCTGGTATCGCGCATGATGGCGTCGACCTTGACGGAGCGCTTGGAGCGCAGCACCTGGTCGAGATCCACCGCGCCCACGAGCTTGAACGTCGGGTCGATAACGAAGATCTGCGTGAAGCTTTCGGGAAGCTCGGCGTCCTCGCGCAGGTAGTCGATCGTCTGGCCAATGGTCCAGAAGGGCGGCACCGCGACAAACTCCGTCTGCATGCGGCGGCCGGCTGTGCTTTCGGGGTAATCGAGCGAACGGCGTAAGCGGACGCGTTCGGTAAAAGGCAATTTCGCCAGGATCTCGTCCTGATCCTCCTGGTCGAGATCCTCCAGGATGTAGACCGCGTCGTCCGAATCCATCTCGCCGAGCGCCTCGGCGATCTGCTCGTTGGGCAAATGTTCAACGATGTCGAGACGGATCGCCTCATCGACCTCGGTCAGCGACGACAGGTCGAAATCCTTGCCGAGCAGCGAGACGAGTGCCAGTCGCTGATCCGGCTGGATCGCCTCGAGCAGGTCGCCCATTTCCGACGCGTGCAAGCCGGCCACGTGCTGGCGCAGATAAATCGTATCGCGGTCGGCGACGGCTGCGCCGACATGCATCAGGAAATCGGACCGCACCGAGCCATCGTCTGCATAGATGTCGGCCCCGTCATAGGCGGGGATATCGTCGGAACCGCGGTCGTCGTCGCCGGTATTGCTCATGAGCGCGCCCTCGAAACGATTGCCAACCTTCCGGTGGCCAGTGCGGCCTGGGAAAGCGTACATCACTGACGGTGTAGTGTGACCCATTTTCTTCGGGGAATTGGGCCTTACAGCCCTGCTAGCGCAAAGATTTGCCAAGGTCCACATCGCAGACACCCGCATCGGCGATGTGGCAACAGATTTATTCAAGCTGTTGCAAATACATGGGAAACGCAGATATCCCCCCACAGTCGACATCATCGGCGCGATCGGATAGCACTATGCGGCCGCAGCCGAGGAGCTTCAGATGGCGATCCGACCCATTGTTCGTTTTCCCGATCCTGTGCTGAGCCGACGGACCGATCCGATCGACCGGTTCGACGATGCCCTGCAGGCCCTTGCAGACGACCTTCTCGATACAATGCGCGCCGCCCCGGGCATCGGCATCACCGCGCCGCATATCGGCGTGTTGCAACGGCTGACGGTGATCGAGCTCGACCGGGAAAGCGGGGTGCGCATCTTCGTCAATCCGGTGATCCTTTCCCGTTCGAATGAGATGATCAGGCACGCGGAGGGCAGCGTTTCGATGCCCGGGATCTCTGAAGAGGTCGAGCGCCCGGCCACCATCCGCGTTCGCTACCAGACGCTCGACGGCACCACCGTCGAGGAGGATGCCGAAGGTTTGATGGCGGTGTGCCTTCAGCACGAGATCGACCAGCTCGACGGCATCTTCTGGACGCAGCGCCTGTCGCGCCTGAAGCGCGATCGCGCCGTCAAGAAATTCGAAAAGGTATGGCGAGAAGCAGCGCGAGACTGAACCGGCTGGCGGTCATGCGCCTCAGGATCAACCTCCAGAGCCGCCCGACCTCGCTATCGCGCAGCGAATGAAATTCGAACGCAGGTTTGCAAACAAGGAAAACTTCATGAGACCGACACATGTCGCCATCATCGCCCTTCTCGCGCTTTCAGGGTGCAGCAGCACGACGCCCAACCTTGAACCGCTGCCGGGCAGCCTCACCTATGGCGAAACCGGCGCCACCCGAAAGACGATCGCAGCGCCGGGAACGATGATCCAGAATCGCTTCCGGCACGAAGGCGCCATGGTCTCGGAAGCCTACGAAGTCCAACCGGACCACACCTACAAGCTTGTGCGCCGCGACGTGGTCGATACCTGGCCGCCAAACTGAACACCGCTTGCGACGACAGTGATAGGAAAGCCGGAGCGCCTGTGCGGCAGCGCTTCGGCTTTTTGCTATCCCGCGGACCACCACGTCAAACGACGGAACATTGCAGATCAAACCCCGTTTATGATGAAGACAACAACGGAGGTCATCCAATGAACAAGGTTGTGGATGAACGCGGCGATCCCATCTCGGAAACCCATGATGCGGACCGGCACCATTTCTCGGCGAACGAAAGCCGCCAGGGGTCTCTTGGGGTGCGTGTGCTGGCTATTCTCGGCGCCGGATTGTTTCTGACATTGCTGGCCTGGGGTGGCGCGGAAATCTGGGGCGGGCGCAATGATACGGAGCGCACAACGGCCGTCGATCAGGTCGACCCGCAGCCGTCGCCGGAACAGACCGGCAGCATTGAGGGCAAGCAGGGTCGCGTATCGGCACCGAAAGATATCGATCCGGTCGCAGGCTCTGGCGTCGGTGTGCCGACGCAGCAGGTCTCACCGGACGGAACCGTGAAGTAATCGCCGCCTGGCAGCGCAATTTTCTGTCTGAACAGCGCGTGCGCGTTCGCACGGGCCGGTGAGGCGCATTGCCTGTGCTGTGGATGGATCTGACGTTGATCGACAATTGCCCTACATCGTTGCGATGCGAGCGGCTGCAGGCCTCAGGTCGGTGAGCGGCTTCCCTCTCGACAATCGGGAGCCCGGCGATACACAGTTTGCACTATCGTTCGGCCCATCCCATGCGTTGCCAACAGCGCCCGATTGTTGGACAATTGCCGGCGCGCGACAATAGGGTCTCGCCCGCCGGACGGGATTGCAGGGCATGACGACAGCCACATCCCTCGTGCCAACCCAACACGGCGCCAGCATCTGTCGGGGTTGCTGGGATCAGATGCGTGTGCCAATCCCGATCCGCGGTGCACTGGCCCTGCCCTTTCGCGCCTTCGGGATTACACGCAGCAAGATGAACCCGAACATCTGCACGATCTGCGAGCGCTCCTTTCGCTACGTCAAGAAGCAGCGCCACATCACCACCCGAGCCACCATCCTGTTTGCCGACATGCGCGGGTTCACGCAGCTGTCGGGACGAATCGGGGCGCTTGAACTCAGCGACATCGTCAGCCTGTTCCAGGATCGCTGCGCTCAGGCTGTCTGGGCACATGACGGCATCGTCAACAAGCAGATGGGCGATGGGCTGATGGCGATTTTCAATTTTCCGATCGCGATAAAGGACCATGCACGCGCGGCCGTCAGCGCAGCGATGGACATGCAGCGCGCTCACGCAAGCGCTCTGGGGGCAAAACTGGGCGAAGATGGCGTGGCCGATCATACACTCGGCGTGGGCATCGGCATCCACAGCGGAGATGTGGAGGTTGGCGAATTCTCGAGCTTCCGCAGTGACTTCACCGCGATCGGCGGCACCGTCAATCTGGCAGCGCGGCTCGAATCCCAGGCAGCTGCCGGCGAGATCCTTGTGTCGGCGGAGACCGCCGACCAAGTGCCGGAAATTCTGGGTGACGCGGAAGCTCGCCTGCTTTCGCTGAAAGGCATCGAGCACACTGTGCGCGCCAACGTCCTCAGGGTGAATTGAGCCTTGGCGGCAGAGAACCGGTTAACCCGGCTGCACATGGGCAGGCAGCCAGCCGATCCCGGCGAGGTTGTTTTCCACCAACTCCGACGGGCGCTTGCCGTCGGTCGGCACGACGATCAGGCCGTCGGTATCCTCGGCGGCCATGCGGCGCGCCTGATGAAGCGATCGTTCCGCCTGCGCCTTTGCGCCCGCACCGATCTCGCGTTGCGCCAGACGTTCGAACAGGGCTGTTTCGCTCGCCCTCAGGCGGACAACGGTGATTTGGGCGTCTGGTATGGCCGCAAGGATCCACCGACGATCGTGGCGATGATGCATCATCACGCCGGACATGATCAGCCGCGAATGCCCCAGCCTCCGGTAGACCGACCAGATGGCGGCGAGGTTGAGGCTGCTCACATCGACAGTCCCCGGCTGGATTCGATCCAGTTCATCCAAGGTGGGCTTTGGGAACACCCGGTCGAGTTCGTCGCTTTCGACCACAGCATGGGCGACGTTTGCCGCGGCGAGTTGCGCGCTCAGCTCCCATGATAGCGTGGATTTTCCCACGCCTGCCGGCCCCGTGATCAGCAAAAGCTCCATATCACCTCGATCATCCAATTGGACATGTGGAAATTGCCCAAGCCGGGGGGCGTTGGCAAGGTGAGCGCTTGCCCGAAAGGCGCGATCAGGGAAGCGCGCATCACCCGCAGGTAACGCTCTTCCAGAGGCAACTATATGGATAAAAACAAAAAAACCTGCCGAAGCAGGTTTTCTTTGGTGCGGTCGAGAAGACTCGAACTTCCACGGGTTGCCCCACAGCGACCTCAACGCTGCGCGTCTACCAATTCCGCCACGACCGCATCGTGGTAGGCACCGAATTGCTCCGGCGCGGCTGCATGTAGCAAAAGCCCCTGAGGTACACAAGGGCAAGAAACGCAAAGCGCCATAACGACAGACCGCGACGCGCTCGAAGCTAACTATAAGGATAAAAACAAAAAAACCTGCCGAAGCAGGTTTTCTTTGGTGCGGTCGAGAAGACTCGAACTTCCACGGGTTGCCCCACAGCGACCTCAACGCTGCGCGTCTACCAATTCCGCCACGACCGCATCGTGGTAGGCGCCGAATTGCTCCGGCGGGGCTGCATGTAGCAAAAGCCCCTGGGGTGCACAAGGGCAAGGCGACAGAAATTTGACGCGAAAAGAAACTATTTCAACAGGCTCCTAGCGACACCCTGCAAACGCTGGACTCTTGTCGTGTGCCGCCCCATGTACAGAGCGTCAAAATAGGAATGCAGACGGAAATGCAGCGCGAAAATCTGACCCAGGACATGTTTGCCCCGCCAGAATCACACCCGGTTCGGTGGCGGATCGCCCCTCACCTCGTCGATTATCCACAGGCAATCGAGACAATGGAGCGTGAAGCGGCGGCCATTGCAGCCGGCACCGCCGACGAACTTGTCTGGCTGGTGGAGCATCCGCCACTTTATACTGCGGGCACCAGCGCCGACGCAGCCGACCTGGTCATGCCCGATCGCTTCCCGGTGTTTGCGACCGGCCGCGGTGGCGAATACACCTATCACGGTCCCGGCCAGCGGGTCGTCTACGTCATGCTGGATCTCAAACGCCGAAAGCAGGATGTGCGCGCCTTCGTCGCCGCACTCGAAAGCGTCATCATCTCGACGCTCTGTTCGATGAACGTGAAGGGCGAACGCCGGGAAGATCGCGTCGGCGTCTGGGTGCGCCGGCCGGAGAAGCCATCGCTTCCCGACGGATCGCCGGCCGAAGACAAGATCGCGGCGATCGGCATCCGCCTTCGTCGCTGGGTGAGCTTTCACGGCTTCTCGCTCAACGTCGACCCGGATCTCGATCATTTCGGCGGCATCGTGCCTTGCGGCATCCGCGGCTATGGCGTGACCAGCCTCGTCGACCTCGGCCTGCCGGTCATGGTGCCGGATGTGGACATGCGCCTGCGCGAAGCATTCGAGACCGTGTTCGGTCCGACCCGCAACGACGAGGCCTGAGCGCACCGCTGTGAGGGAATCAGGGCGCTTCGCTGACGCACTCACCCGCCTGACGCTCCCGCCAGATCATGAAGAGCCCCGACACCACGATGATCGCAATGCCCAGCCATTTCGACAATGACGGGAAATCCCCGAAAATAAGGTAGCCGAGCGCTGTCGCCGTGACGATCTCGAAATAGGCGAACGGCGCCAGCAGCGAAACCGGCGCGGCCTGGAATGCCTTGACCACCAGTAGGTGACCGTAGCCGGAAAGCGCACCGAGGATGACGACGAGCACCCAGCCGAGCGCAGTCTGCGGCAGCGACGGCTCGAAGTCCGCGACGCCCATGCCGTCGCCGATGGCGATGACCCCGACCATGAACAGCGTTCCGCCGACGCCGGCAATCGTCTGCATCGTCAGCGGGCTGTCGGCCGTGCCGACCGCGCGGTTCAACAGAAGATAGAACGCAAAGACAGTCGCGCAGGCGACCGGCAGCAACGCTGTTGCACCGAAGGCGGCGAAGCTCGGCTGGATGACGATCATCGCACCGGCAAAGCCGACGGCGATCGCCAGCCAGCGACGCCAGTCGACCCGCTCGCGCAGGATCAGCGCCGACAGGCATGTCAGGATGAACGGTTCGACGAAATAGATCGCGAACACATCGGCGAGCGGCATGTATTTTACCGAAATGAAGAAAAACAGGGCCGCCGCCGCCAAAAGCACCCCGCGCAGCAAGTTAAGCCAAAGGCGCTTCGGGCGTAGCGCCCGCATACCCCCCATCGTCAGGAGCAAAGGCAGCGTCGCGACCAGCTGGAAGAAGAAGCGATAGAACGTCACCTGCGCCGGCGCCATGCCCTCGACGACGGCCATGTACTTGGCAATCACGTCCATGCCGGGCAGGATCACCATCGCAAAGAGCATAATGGCGACGCCCTGCATCACCGTGTTCTGGGGCGTGGCTGCTGACGATACTGGCGCGGTCATGGCTCTGTTCCGATTTGGCTTCGCCACATTAGAACGTTCGCAGCGCTTTTCAACGCATGCGGGCACGACGCGAAAGGGCGCTTTTCATGGCCCGAGCCGCTTTTGACCGTGTTTTTGCCGCTCCGGGGTGGTCCGCGATGGGCCGAATGCCTATAAGCTCACTTCATCTTCCGCCCCGGAGGAGAAGCGCTTCCCTTCTCCGCCACAATCCGGGACCTTTGAACGTGACCGCGGCAAAGGAGATATCCATGCGCTTGTCCACCGAAACGATGATTGCCCGCCTGCGCGACACCGGCGACGGAGATACGCTGGGCGGACGCATCTGGCGCGCGCGCGACGCGGCCAATCTTTCGACCAAGGATCTCGCCGATCAGCTCGGCGTCCGGGTGGAAACGGTCGCCGCCTGGGAACGGGATCGGGCGGAGCCGCGCACCAACCGCCTGTTCATGCTTGCCGGCGTGCTTGGCGTAACACCGGCATGGCTCATCGCCGGCATGGGCCGCGCGCCTGATGACGAGACGAAGAGCGCTTCGGGTGAAAACCTTCGCGAACAGCTCGCGCTCGTCAAGAAATTGCACGAACAGACCGGCAAGGCCATCGCCGCACTTGAGATGGAACTCAATCGCGTCCAACAGACTGTTCGTTAGTCCATTGCCGATTCCAACGGGCGGCATTGGCCGATGCGCCGATGCCGCCCGAAATCATTGTTATTCCAAGGGAGACTTATTCATGGATGTACGCGCCGCCGTTGCCGTTCAGGCAGGCAAGCCGCTGGAAGTGATGACCGTTCAGCTCGAAGGCCCGCGGGCCGGCGAGGTGCTGATCGAGGTCAAGGCGACCGGCATCTGCCACACCGACGATTTCACGCTGTCGGGTGCCGATCCCGAAGGCCTGTTCCCGGCGATCCTCGGCCATGAGGGTGCCGGTATCGTCGTCGATGTCGGCCCAGGCGTCACGTCGGTGAAGAAGGGCGATCATGTCATTCCGCTCTACACGCCGGAATGCCGCTCCTGCCCGTCGTGCCTGTCGCGCAAGACGAACCTGTGCACCGCGATCCGCTCGACGCAAGGGCAAGGCCTGATGCCGGATGGCACCTCGCGCTTCTCGATCGGCAAGGACAAGATCCATCACTACATGGGCTGCTCCACCTTCGCCAATTACACGGTTCTGCCGGAGATCGCGGTTGCTAAGGTCAATCCGGACGCGCCGTTCGACAAGATCTGCTACATCGGCTGTGGCGTCACCACCGGCATCGGCGCCGTCATCAACACGGCCAAGGTCGAGATGGGTGCAACGGCGATCGTCTTCGGTCTCGGCGGCATCGGCCTCAACGTCATCCAGGGCCTGCGGCTTGCCGGCGCCGACATGATCATCGGCGTCGATCTCAACAACGACAAGAAGGCCTGGGGCGAACGCTTCGGCATGACCCATTTCGTCAACCCGAAGGAAGTCGGCGACGACATCGTGGCCTACCTCGTCAACATGACGAAGCGTGGCGCCGACCAGATCGGCGGCGCCGACTACACCTTCGACTGCACGGGCAACACCAAGGTGATGCGTCAGGCGCTCGAAGCCTCGCATCGCGGCTGGGGCAAATCTGTCGTCATCGGCGTTGCCGGCGCCGGCCAGGAGATCTCGACCCGTCCGTTCCAGCTTGTCACCGGCCGCAGCTGGATGGGCACGGCCTTCGGCGGCGCGCGTGGCCGCACCGACGTGCCGAAGATCGTCGACTGGTACATGGAGGGCAAGATCGAGATCGATCCGATGATCACCCACACCATGCCGCTCGAAGACATCAACAAGGGTTTCGAGTTGATGCATTCGGGTGAAAGCATCCGCTCGGTCGTTCTCTACTAAGCGCCACCTGAACAATTCCGGGCGGAAGACCGTTTCGCGCTTTTCCTGGAATTGCTTCGTAATCCGATTCAGGAAGGCGCCGGAATCGATTGTATTCCGGCGCTTTTTCAGTCCCGTTCAGAAGTTGATTCAAGATGATCTATGTCGATGCCGATGCCTGCCCGGTGAAGGCGGAAGTGCTGAAGGTGGCCGAGCGCCACGGCTTCGAGGTGACCTTCGTTGCCAATTCGGGCCTCAGGCCGTCGCGCGACCCGATGGTCCATAACGTCATCGTGTCTTCGAGTTTCGACGCCGCCGATGACTGGATCGCCGAACGCGCGCATGAGGGCGATATCGTCGTCACCGCCGACGTACCGCTGGCGGTGCGCTGCGTCGCTGCCGGGGCGCTTGTCACAGGTCCCTCCGGCCGCGTCTTCGACAAGGCCAATATCGGCATGGCGTCTGCCATGCGCGACCTGGGCCAGCACCTGCGCGAAACCGGCGAAAGCAAGGGCTACAATGCCGCTTTCACCCCGCGCGACCGCTCGACCTTCCTCGAGACACTTGACCGACTCGCACGCCAGACGAAAAAGTGAAGCGCAGCAGCAATCCACCAGGGATCGCAAGGGCATCTCGATGACAGCGACGACAAGGCTCAGGCACTGGCCGTTTTACACCGCATCGCTGTGCGCCCTGCTAAGCCTGCCGATCACTTGGTTCTGCGCGCCAAGCTACATGCTCGAGGCGGCAGCGATCACGTTCTTCTGCATCTACCTCGTCATGAGTGGCCGAAGGCTCCGGATGATGACCGGCAAGCACTTGAAAACGCATGCGCGAAATACCGACGAACCCGAAGCCGTCATCTTTCTCGTCACCTTCGGCGCTGCCGCCACGGCTTTGGTGTCGCTGTTCTTCGCGCTGAATGGCGAAAGCAAGGGACCGACGCTCGAGTTGGGCCTGGCCTTTGCATCCGTCGTTCTCGGCTGGGCGACCATCCATGTGATGGCGGCCATGCACTATGCCCACGTCTATTGGGTGCCTGATGAAAGCGCGCAGGCACCCGCCCCGCAGCGCGGGCTCGACTTTCCCGAGACGCCGGAGCCGGGCGGCTACGATTTTCTCTATTTTTCCTTCGTGATCGGCATGACGGCCCAGACGTCGGATGTCGCCATCACCAGCACCGCGATGCGGCGCATCAACCTGATGCACGCCATCGTGTCCTTCTTCTTCAACACCGTGCTTGTCGCCGCCGCCGTGAATGCGGCCGTGCAGCTCGCCGGCTGATCCCGCACTATTCAAGGAGCATTTGATGAAAGTCCTTTCCCAGAACACCGCCTTTGGCGGCATGCAGGGTGTGTTCTCGCACGAATCCGACGCCTGCAAGGGCGAGATGACCTTCGCCGTCTTCGTGCCGCCGCAGGCGATCAAGGAGCCTCGGCCGGTGCTCTGGTATCTCTCCGGCCTCACCTGCACCCATGCCAATGTCATGGAAAAGGGTGAGTATCGTCGCATGGCGGCCGAGCTGGGGCTGATCGTCGTCTGCCCCGACACGAGCCCGCGCGGAACCGAGGTGCCGGACGAACTCACCAATTGGCAGATGGGCAAGGGCGCCGGCTTCTATCTGGACGCCACGCAGACGCCCTGGGCCGAACACTACCGCATGTACAGCTATATCACCGAGGAACTGCCGGCCTTCGTCAGCCAGCACTTCCGCATCGACATGAGCCGGCAAGGCATTTTCGGCCATTCGATGGGCGGCCACGGCGCCATGACCGTCGCGCTCAAGAACCCGGAGCGCTTCCGCAGTTGCTCGGCCTTCGCACCGATCGTCGAGCCGTCGACAGCGGACTGGTCGATCGGCGCCTTCGAAAAATATCTCGGCGAGGACAAGGCCGCCTGGCGCCAGTACGATGCCTGCGCGCTCGTCAAGGATGGCGCACGCTTCCCGGAATTCCTGATCGACCAGGGCAAGGCCGACAGTTTCCTCGAGAATGGCCTCAGGCCATGGCTCTTCGAGGAGGCGATCAAGGATACCGGCATCGGCCTGACCTTGCGCATGCATGAGCGCTACGATCACTCCTATTACTTCATCTCAACCTTCATGGACGATCATCTGAAGTGGCATGCCGAACGGCTGGCCTGATCCAAGCGAGATTGCGGGAGCCTCCAATGTCCAACCTTCTGCTTGTCGGTGCCGGCGGCGCCATCGGATCGATGGCCCGCTATCTCATCGGTCTCTGGACGCTTCAGCGGTTTGGGCCGGGCTTTCCATGGGGAACGCTCGGCGTCAACATCACCGGCTCGTTCCTGATCGGCCTGCTCGCCGAGTTGATCATGCGCAAGTTCGGCGCTTCGGCGGACATGCGATTGTTCCTGATAACAGGCGTGCTCGGTGGGTATACAACGTTTTCGGCCTTTTCGCTGGATGCGATCACGTTGTTCGAGCGCGGCGATACCGTCCTTGCCATCACCTATATCGCAGCAAGCGTCGTGCTTTCGATCCTTGCAGTCTTTGCCGGGCTGGCCCTGATGCGCGCAATGGTCTAAAGGCTGCCTCTAAAGAACAGGAAGCAGGTTCGCTGAGATGGCAGGCATAGAACACAAGCAGGTGGACGGCGACGAGGCAGGCATGCGCCTCGATCGCTGGTTCAAGGTACATTTTCCCGGGCTGGGTTTCGGTCCGCTGCAGAAGCTGCTGCGCTCGGGCCAGATCCGTGTCGATGGCGGCCGTGTCAAGTCCGACACGCGCCTGCAGCCCGGCCAGACTGTCCGCATCCCTCCCCTTAACGTCGACGCGAAAGAGGTGAAGACGGGTCCGATCGCCGGGCGTGACCTTCGTCACTCGCCCGATGGCGAACTGCTGTCGCGCATGGTCCTGCACGAGGACGCAAAGGTCATCGTACTGAACAAGCCAGCCGGGCTTGCCGTCCAGGGCGGATCGGGCGTCAATCGTCACATCGACAAGATGCTTGAGGCCTGGACCAACCAGCGTGGCGAAAAGCCCCGTCTCGTCCATCGTCTCGACCGCGACACTTCAGGCGTGCTCGTGATCGCCCGCACGCGTGGCGCCGCGCAGAAGCTGACGGCCGCCTTCCGCGAGCGCGACACCAAGAAGACCTACTGGGCCCTGGTCAAGGGCGTTCCGCGCAAGCGCGAAGACCGCATCTCGACCTGGCTGGTGAAGGAGCAGACGCCGGACGGCGACCGGATGCGCATCGCCAAGCATGGCGAAGACGGCGCCGATCACGCGATTTCCTATTATCGCATTCGCGAGCAGGCAGCACAAAACCTCGCCTGGCTGGAGATGGAGCCCTATACCGGCCGTACCCATCAGCTGCGCGTGCATGCCCTGCACATCGGCCACCCGATCCTTGGCGACCCCAAGTATTTCGACGCCGATATCAACTGGAGCCTGCCGGGTGGCATGCAGAACCGCCTGCACCTGCACGCCCGCCACATCGACATTCCCCACCCGGACGGCGGTCGCCTGCGGGTGACGGCGCCGCTGCCGCCGCACATGGTCCAGAGCTGGAACCTGCTTGGCTTCGAAGAGAACGAGCCTGGCGAGGACGACTGATGAAACTGGCGCTTTTCGATTGCGACGGCACGCTGGTCGACAGCGGCGGCCTCATCCATGAAGTGATGGCCCGCACGTTCGAAGACTTCGACCTCGCACGACCCGACCTGTCAGCGACCAAGGGTATCATCGGCCTGACGCTCGATATCGCCATCGCCCGTCTGCTCGGACGCGACCATGTCGACGATCAGGCATTGGCGATGACGGCGCACTACAAGTCGATTTTTGCCGGCGTTCGCGCCGAAGCGGGCTTTCAGGAGCTCTTGTTTCCGGGCATCGCAGCGATGATGCGGACGCTGTCCGTTCGCGACGAACTGCTGATCGGCGCGGTCACCGGAAAATCGCGCCGCGGCCTGACGCATATTGCCGAGACGCACGGCTTCGACCGGATGTTCTTCGTGTCGCGCACCGCCGACGATTGCCCTTCCAAGCCGCATCCGGCCATGGTGACCGAATGTTGCTCGGAAGCCGGCATCGATCCAAGGGATACCGTAGTCATCGGCGATGCGATTTATGATATGCAGATGGCAAAGGCCGCAGGTGCTGCCGGCATCGGCGTTGCCTGGGGCTATGCCAGCGTGCCCGACCTCGTCGAGGCCGGCGCCGATTACATCGCTCGCACGCCGGCCGACATCATTGAGTGGATGGAACAGTATCATGCCTGATATTCGCGATGAACTCATCGGTGCGCTCAGCCACGAGGACCCGGTCCGGCGCGCACAGATCCAGATGCTGAAGCCGCTGCCGAAGCGCTTCTACAAGGACGTCAGCATCGGCGCATCGGATGATGGCGGCCACAGCGTCCTCCTCGACGGCCGGCCTGTCCGCACGCCGGCTAAGAATCCACTGGCCGTCCCGACCCTCAAGCTTGCTGAAATGCTGGCAGCGGAATGGGACGCTCAGGCCGAGGTCATCGACCCCGCGAAAATGCCGATTACACGGATCGCCAACACCGCGCTCGACGGCGTGGCCAAGGACCAGCGCTCGGTTTTCGAGGACATCCTGCGCTTCGCCGGGACCGACCTTATCTGCTACCGAGCCGACAGCCCGGAAGGGCTCGTCGGGCGACAGAACGCGATCTGGAACCCGGTGCTTGAATGGGCAGCACAGTCGCTGGGCGCCCGATTCATTCTGGCCGAAGGCATCATCCACCAGGAACAGCCGGCGGAAGCGATCACCGCCTATGCCGAGGGTCTGCGCGCCTTTGCGACACCGCTCGGCCTCACCTGCGTGCATACGATCACCACCCTGACAGGCTCGGCCCTGCTTGCGGTCGCCTTCGCATCCGGGCGGCTGACGGCCGAACAAGCCTGGACCGCCGCCCATGTCGACGAGGACTGGCAGATCGAGCATTGGGGAACGGACGAGGAAGCGTTCAAGCGCCGCGAACTTCGCTGGCAGGAAATGCAGGCGGCAACTGATGTACTCGACGCGCTGCGATAGCGGCGCGTCGAAACACTTTGCGGAAGAAAGCTCTTCTTGCGAGAGGTTTCTGACTCAGCGTTAAGCGGAGAGCTTCAGCCCGGCAATACCGGCAACGATCAGCGCGATGCAACCGAGGCGGACAAAAGTGGCCGGCTCGGCGAAAAGAACGATGCCGAGAATGACGGTACCGACGGTGCCGATGCCGGTCCAGACGGCGTAGGCCGTGCCGAGCGGCAGTGTTCTGACGGCCAGACCCAGCAGGGCAATGCTGACGATCATCGAACCGACGGTCAGGATCGTCGGCGTCAGCCGCGTGAAACCTTCGGTATATTTGAGACCGATCGCCCAGCCGATTTCGAGGATGCCAGCGAGAAAGAGGATTAACCAGGCCATTTCAAACTCCTAAACTATGGAGCGAGGCCGTCCCCGCGGATGTTCGGTGTCGAAAGCGTCAAGACCGTGCAGCCGTCTGCATCGCCGTCTCTATCTCACGCTTTGCGGACGGCAGCAAGATATCGCCGGGCAAATCAGCCCTGCACCGCCGGCAAGGCTCCGGCCGTCGCGGCGAGAACGCGCCGCCTGTTCCGGCAACGGCAACCGGACGCGCGATCAGCTGCGTTCCCGGCGCAGCTTCGCCCACCACTCCAGTCGCTTGCGGATCTCGCGCTCGAAACCGCGCTCCGGCGGATCGTAGAAGGTTCGGCGGCCCATCTTCTCCGGGAAATAGTCCTGGCCCGAGAACGCATCGGGCTCGTCGTGGTCGTAGCGATAACCGTCGCCGTAACCCTCGCCCTTCATCAGTTTGGTCGGCGCATTGAGAATGTGCTTCGGCGGCAGCAGCGACCCGTTTTCCTTGGCAGCCCGCATCGCCGCCTTGTAGGCCATGTAGACACCATTCGATTTCGGCGCGGTGGCGAGATAGACGCAAGCCTGGGCGAGTGCGAGTTCGCCTTCCGGCGAGCCGAGGTAATCATAAGCGTCCTTGGCGGCATTGCAGATCGCAAGCGCCTGCGGATCGGCAAGGCCGATATCCTCCACCGCCATGCGCACGAGCCGGCGGCCAAGATAGAGAGGATCCTCGCCGGCATCGAACATCCGGCAGAGATAATAAAGGGCTGCGTCCGGATCCGAACCGCGCACTGACTTGTGCAGGGCCGAGATCAGGTTGTAGTGGCCGTCCTGCCCCTTGTCGTAGACGGGCGCGCGCCGTTGAACGATCCGCTGCAGCGCTTCGACATCGAAAATCTCGTTGGCCCTCGCCGCGCGCCAGACTTCCTCGGCAAGCGTCAGCGATGCCCGGCCGTCGCCATCGGCCATGCGGATCAGGCTTGCCCGCGCATCCGCGTCGAGCGGCAAGGGCTTGCCCTCCGTTTCCTCCGCGCGCTTCAACAGCTCCTGGAGGCTTTCCTCGCCATGCGGCTTGAACGTCAGTACGCGGGCGCGCGACAGGAGAGCGGCATTGAGCTCGAAGGACGGATTTTCGGTCGTTGCCCCCACCAGGATCACCGTGCCGTCTTCCATCACCGGCAGGAAACTGTCCTGCTGGGCGCGATTGAAGCGATGGATCTCATCGACGAAGAGCAGGGTTTGCCGGCCCGACATCCGCCGCGCCCGCGCCGCTTCGAACACCTTCTTGAGATCGGCGACGCCGGAAAAGATCGCCGAGATCTGCTCGAAGGCCAGCCCCGCCTCGCCCGACAGCAACCGGGCCACGGTCGTCTTGCCGGTTCCCGGTGGTCCCCAGAAGATCATCGATCCAAGCGACCCTGACGCGATCATGCGCGTCAGCACGCCGTCCTCACCGGTCAGGTGCTCCTGACCGGTGACATCCGCAAGCGTGCGCGGACGCAGCCGGTCAGCAAGCGGCCTTGCCGACGTCATTTCCGGTGGCTCGGAGGACGAGAAAAGATCGCTCATCGGAAAAACTGGCGGATGATCTGACCGTCACGCTCGATCTCGACACGCCAGAAGGAGGCACTGTCGGCCATGACGCTTTCCAGCGTCTTCGAACTGTCGATCGCCGCGCCATTGACGGAGCGAATGATATCCTTGGGAGCAAGCCCGATCCGAGCGGCAGGCGAGCCGCGATTGATCTGGGTGACGACAACCCCCTGCAGCGATGTGGACATGCGAAGTTCCTCCGCCAATCGCGGCGAGAGGTTGGCGACGACCGCCCCGGCAAACGGATTGCGGCCCTCGATCAGACGCTCGTCGCGGGGCGACGTTTCGGGCGCGCGGTCGAGCTTGATGCTGACATCGTGCGGCTTGCCGTTTTCAGACACGGTCACGCGGGCCTCATGGCCAATGCCGACGGTCGTCAGGCGATAGCCGAGCGCGTCAGGATGTTCGACCGCAATGCCGTTGACCGCGGTGATCACCTGTCCCGGCTTGATGCCGGCGGTTGCCGCCGGGCCGCCATCGACAACAGCGGTGACCAGCGCGCCGCGGGCACGCTGAAGGCCGAGCGCTTCGGCGACTTCCGACGTCACCGGTTCGAAGGATGCGCCGATGAAGGGCCGCACGAAGGAGCCGTTGCCGCCTTCGGCCGATGCGACGAAGACTTTCACGAGGTTGGCAGGGATCGCGAAACCGACTCCGTTGGAGCCGCCGCCTTTGGAGAAGATCGCGGTGTTGATGCCGATGAGCGCGCCGTTCATGTCGATCAGGCCACCGCCGGAGTTGCCCGGGTTGATGGCAGCGTCCGTCTGGATGAAGAAGCCGAAATCACCGGATGAAACCTGATTGCGGGCAAGCGCCGACACGATGCCGCTCGTCACCGTCTGACCGACACCGAAAGGATTGCCGATCGCCAGCACGATATCGCCAACCTCGACCGCATCGGAATCGCCGATCGGGATGATGTCGAACGGGCCGTCGGACTGGATCTTCAAGACCGCGAGATCAAGCCGGTCATCTTTCAGCACCACCTTGCACGGATATTCGCGGCCGTCCGCCAGCGCGACCTTGATATCGTCGGCACCTTCGATGACGTGGTTGTTGGTGACGACGATGCCGTTCTTGCCGACGATCACTCCGGAACCGAGCGACGATTGCTTCTCGCTGCGGTTCGGCATGCGCTGTCCGAAAAACTCCTCGAAGAAGGGATCGCCGGAGAAGACCGAGCGGCGCTCGACGACGCGCTCGGCATAGACGTTGACGACCGCATTTGCCGTCTGTTTGACCAGCGGCGAGAAGGAAAGCTGCATTTCGGTGCGCGATTGTGGCACGGTTTTCGTGTCCTGGGCGAACGTCGGACAGGACAGGGAAACAGCAAGAACGAGCGTTGCAAGCGCTCTTGAAGCAAAGATCATATGAAGCATTCTCCTATTCGTCGCAGCTACGTTCAGATAGGATTTCGCGAGAAAAAAGGCAAACGTCGCCATGACATATGCAATTTGGCAGGCATCACGCCCAACGCACGAAAACGTGGTTATCCGGCTCTTTCTCAGTGATCGAAACTCTGGTCAGTTTGAGCAGACAAGCTCCATATCTTGAAAGCGGAAAATATCATGCCGGTCTATCGTCCACCGAGAATCGCATCGTCCGAGATCACACCGGAGGCCTGCTTTCTCTCGCGTCGCACGTTTCTGGCAACGACGGCCGGCGGCGTCCTGTCGCTGGGCGCCGGCGCGGCTGCCGCTCAGGCTGCAGCACTTGTGGCGCCCAAGGGCAAATATACCGTCGACGAGGACCTGACGCCGGAGGCCGATGTCACCGGCTACAACAATTTCTACGAGTTCGGGACCGGCAAGGCAGATCCGGCCGCCAACTCGGCCGACTTCAAGCCGACGCCATGGACGGTGAAGGTCGACGGCCTCGTGTCAAAGCCGCGAGAATTCGGACTGGAGGAACTGCTGGCGCTGCCGCTCGAGGAACGCGTCTATCGCATGCGCTGCGTCGAGGCGTGGTCCATGGTCATTCCCTGGACCGGTTTCCCGCTCGCGGCACTACTCGACCAGGTCGAGCCACTCGGAAGTGCCAAATATGTTTCGTTCGAAACCGTGGTGCGTCCGGAGCAGATGCCCGGCCAATCCGGCTTCTTTCAGCCGTTGCCCTGGCCCTACCGCGAGGGCCTGCGCCTCGACGAGGCCCGCCACCCGCTGACCCTGCTCTCGGTTGGTGTCTACGGCAAAACCCTGCCCAACCAGAATGGCGCCCCGATCCGGCTCGTCACACCCTGGAAGTATGGTTTCAAGGGCATCAAGTCGATCGTGCGGATATCGCTGACGGAAACACCACCGCCTTCGACCTGGAACCTCTCGGCGCCCAGTGAGTATGGCTTTTACGCCAATGTGAATCCGGCGGTGGACCATCCGCGCTGGAGCCAGGCGACCGAAAACAGGATCGGCGGCGGTGGCTTCTTCGGCGCAAACCGGCGCGACACCCTGCCTTTCAACGGCTATGCCGACGAGGTCGCCGGCCTCTATGCCGGCATGGATCTGAGAGCGAATTTCTGACAATGGCAACGCTGCCCGTCCTCCCGAAGCGCTTCCATGCGGCGTCCGTCTGGGCACTCTACGGGCTTGGCCTCTGTCCCGCACTGGCCGCCTTCTACCTCGGCGCAACAGGGCAACTGCCAGGCAATCCCGTCAAGGAATTCGAGCATCTGTTGGGCATCTGGGCGTTGCGTTTTCTCGTCGCCACGCTGGCGATCACCCCGATCCGCGATCTCCTTGGGATCAACTGGCTGCGCTACCGGCGCGCCCTGGGGCTACTCGCCTTCTACTATGTCGTCATGCACTTCCTGGCCTATTTCCTGCTGGACCAGGTGCTGAACATCCCTGCCATTATCGCCGACATCGCCCGGCGCCCGTTCATCACCATCGGCATGGCCGCACTCGTCATGCTCGTCCCTCTGGCGCTCACGTCGAACGCCTGGTCGATCCGCCGTCTCGGCGGCCGCTGGAACCGGTTGCACAAGCTCGCCTATGTCATCGCAGCCGCGGGTGCCCTGCATTTTGCCATGTCAGTAAAGGTCATCGGTCTCGAGCAGATGACCTACATCGCCCTCGTTACGTTGCTCCTGGGGTGGCGGCTCGTGCGCAAGCGTTACCTGAGGCGCAAGCGCCAGGCAGCCACGCCGCGCGAACGCGCCAAGGATGCGGTAGCACTATAATCGCCCCGAGACTACTGCTTCTCAACCGGACCGGACGGATCGATCGCGCAATTTCACCGTCGATCTCAACAGCGCAATAAAAAACGGCCGGGTGAAATACACCCGGCCGTTTTCGATTCGATCAACCTGAAAGGATCAGGCTGCTTCTGCGGCGTCAGCTTCAGCTGCGACGCGAGCGCGATCCTTCGCACCCTTTGCATCGGTGTCGCGGTCAACGAATTCGATGACGGCGAGAGCGGCGTTGTCGCCCTGGCGGAAGCCAGCCTTCATGATACGCAGGTAGCCGCCGTTGCGGGTAGCGTAACGCGAAGCGATCGTGTCGAACAGCTTGGCAACGACAACAGCGTCGCGGATCTGCGAGATCGCCTGACGGCGAGCATGCAGGTCGCCGCGCTTGCCGAGGGTGACGAGCTTTTCAACGATCGGGCGGATTTCCTTGGCCTTCGGCAGGGTCGTTACGATCTGCTCGTGCTCGATCAGCGAAGCTGCCATGTTGGCAAACATCGCCTTGCGGTGGCTGGCGGTTCTATTCAGCTTGCGGCCGGCTTTACCGTGGCGCATTGCTATTCTCCTTCACTTGCAGGCATCCGCCCGCAGTCTAATGGTTAGTATTGGTCTTCGTAACGCTTGGCGAGATCTTCGATGTTCTCAGGCGGCCAGGACGGCACTTCCATGCCGAGGTGCAGGCCCATGGAAGCGAGAACTTCCTTGATTTCGTTCAGCGACTTGCGACCAAAATTCGGCGTGCGGAGCATTTCTGCTTCGGTCTTCTGAATGAGGTCGCCAATGTAGACGATGTTGTCGTTCTTCAGGCAGTTGGCCGAACGGACGGAAAGTTCCAGTTCGTCGACCTTCTTGAGAAGCGCCGGGTTGAAGGCGAGTTCGGTGACTGCCTCTTCCTCTGCTTCCTTCTGCGGCTCGTCGAAGTTGACGAAAACCGACAGCTGGTCCTGAAGGATGCGGGCCGCAAATGCGATCGCATCTTCACCGGTGACGGAGCCGTCCGTCTCGATGGACATCGTCAGCTTGTCGTAGTCAAGAACCTGGCCTTCGCGGGTGTTTTCCACCTTGTAGGAGACCTTCTTGACCGGCGAGTACAGGCTGTCGACCGGGATGAGGCCGATCGGAGCGTCTTCCGAACGGTTGCGGTCAGCCGGAACGTAGCCCTTGCCGTTGTTGACGGTGAACTCCATGCGGATCTCGGCGCCCTCGTCGAGGGTGCAGATCACATGGTTCGGGTTGAGGATTTCGATGTCGCCAACCGTCTGGATGTCACCGGCGGTTACAACGCCCGGACCCTGCTTGCGCACGACCATGCGCTTTGCGTCGTCGCCATCCATCTTGATGGCGATTTCCTTGATGTTGAGCACGATGTCCGTCACGTCTTCCCGGACGCCCGGGATCGAGGAGAACTCGTGCAGGACGCCGTCGATCTGCACCGCGGTGACAGCAGCACCGCGAAGCGACGACAGCAGCACGCGGCGAAGCGCGTTGCCGAGCGTCAGACCAAAGCCGCGTTCAAGCGGTTCCGCCACCAACGTTGCCTTGGTGCGGCCCGAGGAGATGAACTCCACCTTGTTCGGCTTGATCAGTTCCTGCCAATTTTTCTGGATCATGTTTTGTGCCTTCCGTTCGTTGTCACCATCCAATCGTGACAACCGAGCCCCGAAGTCCGGGAGCGCGCCGAAGCGCCCTCACCGGCATTTTGAACGCCAATGATCAGACGCGGCGCTTCTTGCGCGGACGGCAACCGTTGTGCGGGATCGGGGTCACATCGCGGATCGAGGTGATCATGAAGCCCGCTGCCTGCAGTGCGCGAAGAGCGGATTCACGGCCGGAACCCGGCCCGCAAACTTCGACTTCAAGCGACTTCATGCCGTGTTCCTGGGCCTTCTTGGCGCAGTCTTCAGCGGCGATCTGAGCGGCAAACGGGGTCGACTTACGCGAACCCTTGAAACCCTTGGCACCGGCAGACGACCAGGCAATTGCGTTGCCCTGTGCGTCGGTGATGGTGATCATGGTGTTGTTGAACGACGAATTGACGTGCGCAACGCCAGACGTGATGTTCTTGCGTTCGCGACGGCGAACGCGGGTGGCTTCCTTGGCCATAGGATCCCTTTCTTAGATCTCTGCACCGCCGTAATTCCAGCGGCTCCACCGGGAAAGGAATTTTCGTCCCCTGCCCTGCTTCTTCAGTTTCATCCAGGACCGGAGGAACCGGCCCTGCAGGCATTTCACGAAACCGGTCCGGCTCCGCAACGGTCGGGCATCGCCCTTCCCAAACTGCAAAAGGAGGCCGGCGCGTGCGCCAGCCTCCCAATCTCCCTATTCGGGAAATTACTTCTTCTTACCGGCGATCGCCTTTGCCGGACCCTTGCGGGTGCGGGCATTGGTGTGGGTACGCTGACCGCGCACCGGCAGGCTGCGACGATGACGCAGGCCGCGGTAGCAGCCAAGGTCCATCAGACGCTTGATGTTCATCGACGTCTCGCGACGCAGGTCACCTTCAACCTGGTAATCGCGGTCGATCGTTTCGCGGATCTGAAGAACTTCAGCATCCGTCAACTGATGCACGCGGCGATCAGCCGGAAGACCGACCTTCTCGACGATTTCCTGTGCGAATTTCGGTCCGATCCCGTGAATGTAGGTCAGCGCGATAACAACGCGCTTTGCCGTCGGGATGTTGACGCCAGCGATACGTGCCACGTCTATTCTCCTTGCGTTCCAGTTGCCATCCGGCAATAGGTGCTTCGTTACGCGACCTCAAGAGCCGCACGTTGATTGAGGTTCGAGACACGTCAAAAACGACCGTACCCGGACTTCGTTTCGTCGAAGACCGCGCCGATCGCTCCCATGTCGCGAGTTGGCGCTGTCTTAGTCGGAATCAGCCGGAAAAGTCAACTCCCCGGCGGTTCCTTTTCGGCAAAGACCCAGGGTCTAAGCCAGAATCTTCTCGATCTGTGCAGTCACGGCATCCACATCAGCCATGCCATCGACCGTCTTCAGCTCACCGGTGCCGGCATAATGCTCCGACAAAGGCGCGGTCTTTTCGCGATATTCCGTCAGCCGACGCTTGAAGGCCTCAGGGTTATCGTCCGACCGGACAGAGCCGCCCGCAGCGATGGTTTCCGCTACGCGATTCTCCATGCGCTTTACAAGCGCGGTCTCGTCGACCTTGAGCTCGATGACCGCATCGAGCTTCAGGCCCTTGCCCGCCAGCATCTGGCCGAGAGCGACCGCCTGCGGAACCGTGCGCGGATATCCATCGAGGATGAAACCCTTGGCACAATCCGGAGCGTCGATCCGGTCGGACACGATCTCGTTGACGATCGCATCGGAAACCAGCTCGCCGGCGTCCATGACAGCCTTGGCACGCTTACCGACGTCTGTCGCCTGGGCGACGGCCGCCCGCAGCATGTCACCTGTGGAAAGCTGCGGAATACCGTACCTCTCCGTCAGAAGCTTGGCTTGCGTCCCCTTGCCAGCTCCGGGCGGTCCCAAAAAAATCAGTCTCATCGTCCCCTCTTCCCTCCGCGCAGCTTCGACTTCTTGATCAGCCCCTCATACTGCTGAGCGATGAGGTGACCCTGGATCTGTGCTACCGTATCAAGGGTAACGCTGACAACAATCAAAAGCGACGTACCACCAAGGTAGAACGGCACGCCGGTCTGCGCGATGAGAATTTCAGGCAGGATGCAGACGAAGATCAGGTAGATCGCGCCGAGAACCGTGATGCGCGTCAGGACGTAATCGATATATTCGGCGGTGCGCTCGCCCGGACGGATGCCCGGAATGAAGCCGCCGTGCTTTTTCAGGTTGTCGGCCGTGTCCTTCGGATTGAAGACGATGGCCGTGTAGAAGAAGGCGAAGAACGCGATCATGCCGCCGTAGAGCACCATGTAGAGCGGCTGGCCGTGGCCAAGCGCACTGACGATCGACGTGGCCCAGCCGGGCAGCGTCGCGGTGTTGGCAAAACCTGCAAGCGTTGCGGGCAGCAGCAGTAGCGACGAAGCGAAGATTGCCGGGATGACGCCCGCGGTGTTGAGCTTCAGCGGCAGGTGCGAGGTGTCGCCCTGGAACATGCGGTTGCCGACCTGGCGCTTCGGATACTGGATCAGAAGCCGGCGCTGGGCGCGCTCCACGAAGACGATGAGCGCGATGACGGCAACGATCATGACGATGATCGCCAGGATCAGCGGCGTCGAAAGCGCGCCGGTGCGGCCGAGTTCGAGCGTGCCGGCAAGAGCGGTCGGCAGGTGGGCGACGATGCCCGCGAAGATGATCAGCGAGATACCGTTGCCGATACCGCGCGACGTGATCTGTTCGCCGAGCCACATCAGGAACATCGTGCCGCCGAGCAGCGAGATAACAGTGGAAATGCGGAAGAACCAGCCCGGATCGTTTACGAGGCCGTTGCCGCTCTCAAGGCCGACTGCAATGCCATAGGCCTGCATGACGCCGAGAAGCACCGTGCCGTAGCGCGTGTACTGGTTGATGATCTTGCGACCCTGCTCGCCTTCCTTCTTCAGCTGTTCCAGCGCCGGAACGACGGAGGTCATCAGCTGAACGATGATCGAGGCAGAGATATAGGGCATGATGCCGAGCGCGAAGATCGCCATGCGCTCAACTGCACCGCCCGAAAACATGTTGAAGAGCCCGAGGATACCGCCGCTCTGGCCCTGGAAGGCCTGCGCAAACGCGTCCGGATTGAGGCCTGGCAGCGGGATATAGGTGCCAAGACGGTAGACCAAAAGCGCACCAAGCGTGAACCACAGTCGTTTCTTCAGATCTTCCGCCTTGGCGAAAGTCGAGAAATTCAGGTTCGAGGCGAGCTGTTCCGCTGCAGAAGCCATGCAATTCTCCGCGTACCAAATCTCGGAATCAGCGGGAGTACCCTGTCCGTTCCGGAAGGACTAACTTTTCGTCTTGAAAACCGGACGCGAGGCGATTGTGTCTGCAATCGGATGCCTCACCGTGGTTTCCGCTATGTCCGCCGAGGCGAGCGATTCGCCATCGCGGACGTGAGGCTCACATATGGGAGCAAAACCGCCCGGAGTGAAGCACCCCGGGCGGTTGATCAGTAATATTATTCGGCGGCAGCCGAAAGCAGCTTGATGGAGCCGCCAGCCTTTTCGATCTTTTCGATCGCCGGCTTGGAAGCACCTGCAACTTCGATCGTAACCTTCGCCTTCAGTTCGCCGTCAGCGAGAACGCGAACGCCGTCCTTTTCGCGACGGATCACGCCGGCAGCCTTGAGGGCCGCTGCGTCGACGGTCTTCGAAGCGTCGAGCTTCTTGGCGTCGATTGCCGTCTGGATGCGGCCGAGCGACACGACAACAAACTCCGAAGCGAAGATGTTGTTGAAGCCGCGCTTCGGCAGACGACGGTAGATTGGCATCTGGCCGCCTTCGAAGCCGTTGATGGCAACGCCCGAACGAGCCTTCTGACCCTTCACACCGCGACCGGCGGTCTTGCCGGAGCCGGAGCCGATGCCGCGACCAAGACGCTTGCGGTTCTTGGTCGAGCCTTCGTTGTCCTTGATTTCATTCAGTTTCATGAGCTTATCCCCCTCACTTCTCGTCGACGACGCGAACGAGGTGCTGGACCGACCGGATCATGCCGCGAACAGCTGGGGTATCTTCCAGCGTGCGAACCCGGTGCATCTTGTTGAGGCCCAGGCCGATGAGCGTCTGACGCTGTACGGCCGGACGGCGAATGGGGCTACCGATCTGCTCGACGGTAACCGTCTTCGCAGCGTTTTCTTTCTTAGCCATCTGTCAGCTCCCTTATTCTTCGGAAGCAGCGCCGGAGGAAACACGACGAGCCTGGAGCGTGGCGTACTTCATGCCGCGCTGAGCTGCGATGTCCTTCGGGTGCATCTGGTTCTTGAGGGCGTCGAACGTTGCGCGAACCATGTTGTACGGGTTCGACGAGCCGGTCGACTTAGCGACGACGTCATGAACGCCGAGCGTTTCGAAGACGGCGCGCATCGGGCCACCTGCGATGATACCGGTACCGGCCTTGGCCGAACGCAGCAGCACCTTGCCGGCGCCGTGACGACCGTGAACGTCGTGATGCAGGGTACGACCACCACGCAGCGGGACGAAGATCAGGTCGCGCTTGGCGGCTTCCGTTGCCTTGCGGATGGCTTCCGGCACTTCACGCGCCTTGCCATGACCGAAGCCAACGCGGCCCTTCTGGTCGCCAACGACGACGAGAGCTGCGAAACCGAAACGACGACCGCCCTTCACCACCTTGGCGACGCGGTTAATTGCTACGAGCTTGTCGACAAATTCGCTGTCGCGCTCTTCGCGGTTCTGGCGATCTTCGCGAGAACCCCTTCTTTCCTGTGCCATTGTCCTTTTCCTTTTTCTTTTCCGGGTGCAATCGGCAGATTGACAAAAGTCGCCCCCGTCACATGGATCGGAAGCGACCGGAAACTTTTGAGGGTTCCAGGCGGGCTTTGGACCCGCCTGGCAACCGATCAGAAGTTCAGACCACCTTCACGTGCAGCTTCGGCCAGAGCCTTGATGCGACCGTGATAGATGAAGGCGCCACGATCAAAGACAACGTCCTTGACGCCAGCCTTTACGGCACGCTCAGCGATGAGCTTGCCGACGGCAGCAGCAGCTGCCGCGTCAGCGCCCGTCTTCAACGACGAACGCAGATCGGTGTCGAGCGTGGAGGCAGACGCAAGCGTCTTGCCGGCCACATCGTCGATAACCTGTACGTAGATGTTCTTCGACGAGCGATGAACCGACAGGCGCGGACGGCCATTCGCGACCGCCTTGATTTGACGGCGCACGCGGTTGGCGCGACGCACAAGAGTATCTTTCCTGCTAGCCATTTCGCGTGATCCTTACTTCTTCTTGCCTTCTTTGCGGACAATCCGCTCTTCGGCATACTTGACGCCCTTGCCCTTGTAGGGCTCGGGGCCACGGTATTCGCGGATTTCCGCTGCGACCTGGCCGACCTGCTGCTTGTTGATGCCGGAGACGATGATTTCCGTCGGCTTCGGTACAGCGATCGTGATGCCTTCAGGCGTCTGGTAGACGACGTCGTGGCTGAAACCGAGTGCCAGCTGCAGGTTCTTGCCCTGCAGCGACGCGCGGTAACCGACGCCGTTGATTTCGAGCTTGCGCTCGTAACCGTCCTTGACACCCTTCAGGATGTTTTCGATCATCGTGCGGGACATGCCCCACTTAGAACGAGCATCCTTGCTCTGGTTGAGCGGCTGTACAACAACCGCGTTTTCTTCGAGAGCGACCGATACTTCGTCGTTTGCAACAAAGAACAGTTCGCCCTTAGGGCCCTTCGCCGTTACCTTCTGGCCATCCACGCTTGCCGTGACGCCTGCAGGAACTTGAACGGGCTTCTTACCGATACGAGACATTTTTATACCTGTCTGTTCGCTATGGAGATCATGTTACGTCTTAGAAGACGGAGCAAAGAATCTCGCCACCAACATTCTGTTCGCGTGCCTGATGATCGGCCATCACGCCCTTCGGAGTCGAAAGGATGGTGATGCCGAGGCCGTTCGCGACCTGCGGAATGGACTTAACCGAGACATAAACTCGGCGGCCCGGCTTGGAAACGCGTCCGATCTCACGGATTACGGAGGCGCCTTCGTAGTACTTCAGTTCGATGTTCAGCTCGGCCTTGCCGTTGCCAAATACGACTTCAGAGTATCCACGGATGTAGCCTTCAGCCTGAAGGACATCCAGAACACGTGCGCGGAGCTTCGAAGCCGGCGTGGAAACGCTCGACTTGCGGCGTGCCGCGCCGTTACGGATACGGGTGAGCATATCGCCCAGCGGATCAGTCATTGCCATGTGCCCGTCTCCTTACCAGCTCGACTTGACAATACCCGGCACGCGGCCAGAGTTGCCCAGTTCGCGAAGCGCAATACGCGACATGCGAAGTTTACGATAGTAGGCGCGCGGACGGCCCGTAACTTCACAACGGTTGCGGATGCGGGTCTTGGACCCATCACGCGGCAGTTCAGCCAGCTTGATGGTTGCCTTGAACCGCTCTTCGATCGGCAGAGACTGGTTCATGATGATTGCCTTCAGAGCGGCACGCTTAGAGGCTTGCCCGGCAACCAGTTTGCGGCGGCGCTTGTTCTTTTCAACTGCGCTCGTTTTCGCCATAACAGTTATCCTTCTTTACGCTTGTCGTTACGGATTACTGACGGAACGGGAAGTTGAACTCTGTGAGCAGAGCGCGTGCTTCGTCGTCGTTAGTAGCCGTCGTGCAAACGATGATGTCCATGCCCCACATCTGATCAACCTTGTCGTAGTTGATCTCAGGGAACACAATGTGCTCCTTGACGCCCATGGCGAAGTTGCCACGGCCATCGAAGGACTTCGGGTTGAGGCCACGGAAGTCGCGAACGCGCGGAAGAGCGATGTTCACGAGACGGTCCAGGAACTCATACATCCGAACGCCGCGCAGGGTAACCTTGGCACCAATCGGCATGCCTTCGCGCAGCTTGAAGCCGGCGATCGAGTTGCGAGCGCGGGTGATTACCGGCTTCTGACCAGCAATCGCAGCAAGATCGGCAGCTGCGACGGTCGGCTTCTTGGAGTCGCCGGTCGATTCGCCAACACCCATGTTGATGACGATCTTGTCGAGGCGCGGGATCTGCATTTCGTTGGCGTAGGAGAACTTCTCCTGCATAGCCGCACGAATACGCTCGACATATTCCTTCTTGAGCCGGGGCTCATAAGCGGACTTAGCCATCGATCACTACTCCCGAACGCTTGGCCACGCGGACCTTCTTGTCACCGTCGATCTTGAAGCCGACGCGGGTCGGCTTGCCGTCCTTCGGATCGGCAATCGCGATGTTCGAAAGATGGATCGAGGCTTCCTTGTTGATAATGCCGGCTTCCTGGCTCTGGGTCTGGCGCTGGTGACGCTTCACCATGTTTACGCCACGCACTACAGCCCGATCTTCCTTCGGCATTACCTGTACGACTTCGCCGGTACGGCCCTTGTCCTTACCGGTGAGAACGACGACCTTGTCGCCTTTACGAATCTTTTGCATCTCTCAACGCTCCCTTAGAGTACTTCCGGAGCCAGCGAGATGATCTTCATGTGGTTCTTGGCGCGAAGTTCGCGCGGAACCGGTCCGAAGATACGGGTGCCGATCGGCTCTTTCTTGTTATCGATAAGAACGGCTGCGTTTGTGTCAAAACGAATGACGCTGCCATCCGCACGGCGGATGTCTTTCGCGGTGCGAACGACAACAGCCTTCATGACATCACCCTTCTTCACGCGGCCGCGCGGAATGGCTTCCTTGATCGAAACGACAATGATGTCGCCGATCGACGCGTACTTACGCTTGGAGCCGCCCAGCACCTTGATGCACATGACACGACGTGCGCCGGAATTATCCGCCACGTCGAGGTTTGTTTGCATCTGAATCATGTCAGGTCGCCTTCTTGTTGTTACCAGGCCGGTTGGGTCGAGACCCCCTCGCCCGGCTTATTGTGCCTATCTCAAAGCAAAAGAACGCCCGGACTCGAGCGTTCCTTCACTTCAATTGCGTGCTTCATACAGGTATTTGCCCAAGACGCAAGGGTCTCGCGGTCAAAACCCGCAGAAATCAAGCCTGGGCGGCAACCACCGTCCAGCGCTTATCCTTGGAGATCGGCGCGCATTCCTCGATGGAAACAACGTCACCAACCTTGTACTGGTTGTTTTCGTCGTGCGCCTTGTACTTCTTCGAACGGCGGACGGTCTTCTGGAGGATCGGGTGCGCAAAGCGGCGCTCGACCCTTACGACGACGGTCTTGTCGTTCTTGTCGCTGACAACAGTGCCCTGCAGAATGCGTTTCGGCATATTTTGTGGTCCTTAGGCCTTGGCTTCTGCCGCCTTCTGGCGGGCAATTGTTTTGACGCGTGCGATGTCCTTACGGACTTCGTCGATACGCGACGACTTTTCGAGCTGGCCGGTTGCCTTCTGGAAACGCAGATTGAACTGCTCTTTCTTCAGCTTGGCAAGCTCTTCGTTGAGTTGATCGGCGCTCAAAGCGCGAACATCTGCGGCTTTCATGAGATTCACTCCTTACTCTGCGATACGCTGCACGAAGCGCGTCTTGACAGAGAGCTTGGCAGCACCAAGACGAAGTGCCTCACGGGCGAGTTCTTCGCTGACACCATCGATCTCGAACATCATACGACCAGGCTTGACCTTGCATGCCCAGTATTCGACCGAGCCCTTACCCTTACCCATGCGGACTTCGGTAGGCTTGGCTGTGACCGGAACGTCAGGGAACACACGGATCCAGACGCGACCGGCGCGCTTCATGTGACGCGTGATCGCGCGGCGGGCCGCTTCGATCTCGCGCGCATTGACGCGGTTTGGTTCTTGAGCCTTCAGGCCGAATTCACCAAAGGCAAGATCAGATCCGCCCTTGGCTACGCCCTTGATGCGGCCCTTGAATTGCTTGCGATACTTCGTACGCTTTGGCTGCAACATTTTTTTAATTCTCCGATATTGGCTGCCAGACGCGTGTTACGCGTTTTCGCGACGACGGTCTCTGCTGCTGCCGCCCTGATTGTCACTCTCGATGGCGCGACGCTCGGAGGCCATCGGATCGTGCTCAAGGATTTCGCCCTTGAAGATCCAAACCTTGATGCCGCAGATGCCGAAAGCGGTTTCAGCTTCAGACGTACCGTAGTCGATGTCCGCACGCAGCGTGTGCAGCGGAACGCGACCTTCGCGGTACCATTCGGTACGAGCGATTTCGGCACCACCGAGACGACCGGCGCAGGTGATCTTGATGCCTTCGGCGCCAAGACGCATGGCCGACTGAACAGCGCGCTTCATCGCACGGCGGAAAGCCACGCGGCGCTCGAGCTGCTGAGCGATCGACTGAGCAACGAGGGTTGCGTCAACTTCCGGCTTGCGCACTTCAACGATGTTGAGGTGGGTTTCGGAGTTGGTCATCTCGGAAAGCTTCTTGCGGAGCTTTTCGATGTCTGCACCCTTCTTGCCGATGATCAGACCCGGACGAGCCGAGTGGATCGTCACGCGGCACTTCTTGTGCGGACGCTCGATCACGACCTTGGCGATGCCAGCGGCCTTCAGCTCTTCCATCAGGTAAGCGCGGATCTTCAGGTCTTCATGCAGAAGCTGACCGTATTCCGCGTTATCAGCGAACCAACGGCTATCCCAGGTCCGGTTGATGCCGAGACGGAAACCGATCGGATTAATCTTCTGGCCCATTATGCAGCCTCCCCTTTGGCTTCCACTTCACGAACGATGATCGTCAAGTGAGAGAACGGCTTCTCAACACGCGATGCACGGCCGCGACCACGAGCGTGGAAGCGCTTCATCACAATCGACTTGCCAACATACGCCTCGGCAACGATGAGCGAATCAACGTCGAGGTCGTGGTTGTTCTCAGCGTTTGCGATCGCGGATTCAAGCGTCTTCTTGACCGTCTCGGAGATCCGCTTGCGCGAGAACTCGAGTTCGGCCAGAGCGCGCTCGACCTTCTTGCCGCGGATCATCGCGGCAACCAGGTTGAGCTTCTGGGGGCTGACGCGGATCGTGCGCGCAATTGCCTGCGCTTCATTATCCTTCAGCCGGCGTTCGGCTTTTGCCTTGCCCATTGTTACTTCCTCTTTGCCTTCTTGTCCGCACCGTGACCGTAATAGGTCCGGGTCGGAGAGAATTCGCCAAACTTGTGGCCGACCATGTCTTCATTGACGCTGACCGGAACGTGCTTGCTGCCGTTGTAGACGCCGAAGGTGAGGCCGACAAACTGCGGAAGGATCGTGGAGCGACGGCTCCACATCTTGATCACTTCGTTACGACCGCCTTCGCGGACCTTCTCAGCCTTCTTGAGAAGATAGCCGTCAACGAACGGACCTTTCCATACTGAACGAGTCATTCGAGACTTCCTCTCTTACTTCTTCTTCTGGTGGCGCGAGCGCATGATGAACTTGTCGGTCGACTTGTTCGAGCGCGTCCGCTTACCCTTCGTGGGCTTGCCCCACGGGGTAACCGGGTGACGACCACCGGATGTGCGGCCTTCACCACCGCCGTGCGGATGGTCAACCGGGTTCATGACGACGCCGCGAACGTGCGGCTTCTTGCCGCGCCAACGCGAACGACCAGCCTTACCGTCATTGATGTTGCCGTGGTCGGGGTTCGACACGGCGCCGATCGATGCCAGGCACGAACCGTGCACAAGGCGTTGCTCGCCAGAGTTCAGGCGGAGGATCGCCATGCCCTGGTCACGACCAACGAGCTGAGCGTAGGTACCGGCCGAACGAGCCAGCTGACCACCCTTGCCCGGCTTCATTTCCACGTTGTGGATGATGGAGCCGACCGGGATGAACTGCAGCGGCATGGTGTTGCCGGGCTTCACGTCGACGGCTGCCTTGCCAGAAGCGATGACCTTGTCGCCGGCAGCGAGGCGCTGCGGAGCGAGGATGTAGGCCTGTTCGCCATCGGCGTAGGTGATCAGCGCGATGAACGCGGTGCGGTTCGGGTCATATTCCAGACGCTCGACGGTGCCTTCAACGTCGAACTTGCGACGCTTGAAGTCGACCAGACGGTAGGTCCGCTTGTGACCGCCGCCCTGGAAGCGAACGGTGATACGGCCGAGGTTGTTGCGACCGCCCTTGGAGTGCAGACCTTCGGTCAGCGCCTTGACCGGCTTGCCCTTGTAGAGGCCGGACCGGTCTACGATGACCAGCTGGCGCTGGCTCGGGGTCGTCGGATTGAAACTTTTCAATGCCATTTTATTGTTCCCTTTTGGGTTTTTACCCTAATGGGCCTATCCGTTAGAGACCGGTGGAGACGTCGATGGACTGACCGTCGGCGAGCGTGATGATCGCCTTCTTCACGTCCTTCTGCTTCCCGGTAAAGCCGCGGAAGCGCTTGGTCTTGCCCTTGCGGACGAGCGTGTTCACGGCCGTAACCTTGACGCCGAACAGAGCTTCGACAGCAGCCTTGATTTCAGGCTTCGAAGCGCCCTTGGCGACGTTGAAGACGATCTGGTTCTGTTCGGAAACCAGCGTCGACTTTTCAGTGATCGAGGGAGACACGATCACGTCGTAGTGGCGAAGATCCGTCATTTGAACCGCTCCTCCAGAGCTTCCACGGCAGCCTTGGAAAGCACGAGCTTGCCACGGCGCAGAATGTCGTAAACGTTGATGCCCTGAACCGGCAGAACGTCCACGTTCGGGATGTTCTGAGCGGCGAGCTTGAAGTTGTTCTCGATTTCGGCGCCACCGATGATCAGAGCATTGGTCAGGCCCAGCGAGGCGAAAACGCCTGCGAGGGTCTTGGTCTTTGCTTCTGCGGCAACGAGATCGTCGAGGACGATGATGTTTTCAGCCTTCAGCTTGGCAGACAGAGCGTGGCGAAGGCCGAGTGCACGAACCTTCTTCGGCAGGTCATGGGCGTGGCTGCGAACAACCGGGCCATGAGCCTTACCACCACCACGGAACTGCGGCGCGCGAGCGGAGTGGTGGCGGGCGCGGCCCGTACCCTTCTGCTTGTACATCTTGGCGCCGGTGCGCGAAACTTCTGCGCGGCCCTTCGACTTGTGCGTGCCCTGCTGCTTCTTGGCGAGCTGCCAGCGAACGACGCGGGCAATGATGTCTTCACGGGGTTCGAGACCGAAAATGGCGTCCGAAAGGGAAACCTTTCCCGCGTCCTTGCCCTCGAGGGTTTTGACGGTGAGATCCATAATTCGGCTCCCTTACTTGGATGCTTCGGCGCGCACGGCCGCGGGGCGCGGTGCGCCTTCCGGGGTGCCCGACTTGATGGCGTCACGAACGACGATCCAGGCACCCTTGGAGCCGGGGACAGCGCCCTTGACCAGGATCAGACCACGATCTTCGTCGGTCGATACGACTTCGAGGTTCTGCGTGGTAACGCGCGTCTGGCCCATGTGACCAGCCATGCGCTTGCCCTTCCAGACGCGACCCGGATCCTGGTTGGAGCCGGTCGAACCATGCGAACGGTGCGATACGGAAACGCCGTGCGTTGCACGAAGACCGCCGAAGTTGTGGCGCTTGATGGCGCCGGCAAAGCCCTTACCGATCGTGGTACCGGTCACGTCGACGAGCTGGCCCGCTACGAAGTGGTTGGCGCTCAGTTCGGAGCCGATGTCGATCAGATTGTCCGCAGAAACGCGGAATTCGACGAGCTTCGCCTTCGGTTCGACGTTGGCAGCAGCAAAGTGGCCGCGCATCGCCTTCGGCGTGTTCTTCACCTTGGCAGTGCCGGCGCCCAACTGGACAGCGGTATAGCCGTTCTTTTCGTCCGTGCGCTGGGCTACCACCTGGCAGTTTTCCAGCCGCAGTACTGTTACCGGGATATGCTCGCCGGCGTCGTTATAGACGCGGGTCATTCCCACTTTCTGTGCAATCACACCTGAACGCATCGGTTCATTCCTCTTGAGAGTTAACGTCGGGGCGAGCCCCTTCGCATCTCTTGTTTAAGGTCTCCCTGTGATCCTTGCGGAACGTCGGGTCGCCCGTTTCTGGAAGCCGTTGGACCGAAGTCCACGTACCTTCCTTGTTATTAAAGCTTAATTTCCACGTCTACGCCGGCAGCGAGGTCGAGCTTCATCAGCGCGTCAACGGTCTGCGGGGTCGGATCTACGATATCGAGAAGGCGCTTGTGGGTACGCATTTCGAACTGTTCGCGGCTCTTCTTGTCGACGTGCGGCGAACGGTTGACCGTAAATTTTTCAATGCGCGTCGGCAGCGGTACTGGACCGCGCACGCTGGCACCGGTGCGCTTGGCCGTCGAGACGATTTCGCGCGTCGAGGCATCGAGGATCCGGTGATCAAACGCCTTGAGGCGGATGCGGATGTTCTGGCCGTTCATACGACTTATCCTTGTTCATGTTAATTGCGGTTTCCGTGGAGAAACACGCATTGAACTTCGTTTGATGTTCGGCCAGTCCGCTAATTTTTCAAAGATCGGAAGGACCAGGTTCCCCTGCCCATTCCTATTTGAGCGGCCGTGGCCGGCCTGTACTTTCGTGATCGCAAAATGCCAACGCACCGTGCAAATCACGCTTGCGCGCCATTTGCACTATTTCGGCGTCGTCGGCAAGCCGTGCGACCAATAAAATCTTGCTGGGCGGCTATGTCCGGGGCGCATACCGATGCGCCCCGTCCAATCCACCCGTCGTCGATTACTCGACGATCGAAGCGACGATGCCTGCGCCGACGGTACGGCCGCCTTCGCGGATAGCGAAGCGCAGCTTTTCTTCCATCGCGATCGGAACGATCAGCTCAACGGCAACGGTGACGTTGTCGCCAGGCATAACCATTTCCGTGCCTTCCGGAAGCGTAACGATACCCGTTACGTCCGTCGTGCGGAAGTAGAACTGCGGGCGGTAGTTGGTGAAGAACGGCGTATGACGGCCGCCTTCTTCCTTCGTCAGGATGTAGGCTTCAGCCATGAACTTCTTGTGCGGCTTGACCGAACCCGGCTTGCACAGGATCTGACCACGCTCGACGCCGTCACGGTTAACACCACGAACCAGCGCGCCGATGTTGTCGCCGGCCTGGCCCTGGTCGAGCAGCTTGCGGAACATTTCAACGCCCGTAACCGTCGTCTTCGACGTGTCGCGGATGCCGACGATTTCGACTTCTTCGCCAACCTTGACGATGCCGCGCTCAACGCGACCGGTCACAACCGTACCACGGCCCGAGATCGAGAACACGTCTTCGATCGGCATCAGGAACGGCTGGTCGATCGGACGCTCAGGCGTCGGGATGTAGGCGTCAACAGCGGCCATCAGCTCGCGGATCGCGTCTTCACCGATCTTCTTGTCGGAATCTTCAAGTGCAGCAAGTGCAGAGCCCTTGATGATCGGAATGTCGTCGCCCGGGAATTCGTAGGACGACAGCAGTTCGCGAACTTCAAGCTCGACCAGCTCGAGAAGCTCGGCGTCGTCAACCTGGTCGACCTTGTTCAGGAACACAACGATCGCCGGAACGCCAACCTGGCGAGCAAGCAGGATGTGCTCGCGCGTCTGCGGCATCGGGCCGTCAGCTGCAGAGCAAACCAGGATCGCGCCGTCCATCTGGGCAGCACCGGTGATCATGTTCTTGACGTAGTCGGCGTGGCCGGGGCAGTCGACGTGCGCGTAGTGACGGTTCGGCGTCTCATACTCAACGTGAGCCGTCGAAATCGTGATACCACGGGCCTTTTCTTCCGGTGCAGCGTCGATCTGGTCATACGCCTTGAATTCACCGAAGTACTTCGTGATCGCTGCGGTCAGCGACGTCTTGCCATGGTCAACGTGGCCAATCGTGCCAATGTTAACGTGCGGCTTGTTGCGCTCAAATTTGCTCTTTGCCATTTTCGGCTCTCCGTTTCCTGTCCCCTGTCGGGGAAATCTTATCTATCTGTTTCAGCGAAAGGGTATTCCGGTCACTTCTGACCGGAATACTTTGCCTGGATTTCCTGTGCGACGTTCGACGGGACCGGCGAGTAGTGATCGAAGGTCATCGTGTACTGGGCGCGGCCCTGAGACATCGAGCGCAGGTTGTCCACGTACTTGAACATGTTCGCCAGCGGGACGTTCGCGTTGATCACGACGGCAACGCCGCGCGATTCCTGGCCCTGGATCTGGCCACGACGCGAGTTCAGGTCACCGATAACGTCACCGACGTAATCTTCCGGCGTTACCACTTCGACCTTCATCATCGGCTCGAGGAGCTGAGCGCCGGCCTTCTTGGCTGCTTCACGGAAGCAGGCACGCGAAGCGATTTCGAACGCCAGGACCGACGAGTCGACGTCGTGGAAGGCACCGTCGATGAGCGTCGCCTTGACGCCCAACATCGGGAAGCCTGCGAGCGGACCCGAAGACAGAACGCTTTCGATGCCCTTCTGAACGCCCGGGATGTATTCCTTCGGAACAGCACCACCAACGATCTTGGACTCGAACTTGAAGTCTTCGCCATCCGGGTTCGGTTCGAAGACGATCTTGACGCGCGCGAACTGGCCGGTACCACCGGACTGCTTCTTGTGCGTGTAGTCTTCTTCGTGCTGACGCGTGATGGTTTCGCGGTAGGCAACCTGCGGTGCGCCGACGGTTGCTTCGACCTTGAATTCGCGACGCATACGGTCAACCAGGATGTCGAGGTGAAGTTCACCCATGCCTGCGATGATCGTCTGGCCGGACTCTTCGTCGGTCTTGACGCGGAACGACGGATCTTCGGCAGCCAGGCGGTTGAGCGCGAGGCCCATCTTTTCCTGGTCGCCCTTGGTCTTCGGCTCGATCGCGATCTGGATGACCGGCTCAGGGAATTCCATGCGCTCGAGGATAACCGGCTTCAGCGGATCGCAGAGCGTATCGCCAGTGGTGGTTTCCTTGAGGCCAGCCAGAGCAACGATGTCGCCAGCAAAGGCTTCTTCGATGTCTTCACGGCTGTTGGAATGCATCTGCAGCATACGGCCGACGCGCTCGCGCTTTTCCTTGACCGTGTTCATGACCGACGTGCCCTTTTCGAGCTTGCCGGAGTAGATGCGGGCGAAGGTCAGCGAACCGACGAAGGGGTCGTTCATGATCTTGAAGGCGAGCATCGAAAGCGGCTCGCTGTCGTCAGCGTGACGCTCGGTCTCGGCTTCCGTCTTGACGTCGATGCCCTTGATCGCCGGGATGTCCAGCGGCGACGGCAGATAGTCGACGACGGCGTCGAGAAGCGGCTGAACGCCCTTGTTCTTGAACGCGGTACCGCAGAACATCGGGTGGAACTTCACGTCGATGGTGCCACGGCGAACGAGCGCGCGGATCTGGTCGTTGTCGGGCAGGTTGCCTTCGAGGTACGCTTCGGTCGCGGCTTCGTCGATCTCGACAACGGTCTCGATCAGGAGTTCGCGGTACTTCTGCGCTTCTGCCTTCATGTCATCCGGAATTTCGACGACGTCCCACTGTGCGCCGAGCGATTCGTCGCGCCAGATGAGTGCGTTCATCTCGATCAGGTCGATGACGCCCTTGAACTCGGTCTCAGCGCCGATCGGCAGCTGCATGACGACCGGGATCGCACCGAGGCGCGACTTGATCATCGAGACAGAGCGGTAGAAGTCAGCGCCGGTCTTGTCCATCTTGTTGCAGAAGATCATCCGCGGGACATTGTACTTCTCAGCCTGACGCCAGACGGTTTCCGTCTGCGGCTCAACACCGGCGTTGGCGTCGAGAAGTGCGATGGCACCGTCGAGAACGCGCAGCGAACGCTCGACTTCGATGGTGAAGTCAACGTGGCCGGGGGTGTCGATGATGTTGAAGCGGCGGGTCTTGCCGTCACGGCCCTTCCAGAAGGTCGTGGTCGCAGCAGACGTGATGGTGATGCCGCGTTCCTGCTCCTGCTCCATCCAGTCCATGGTAGCGGCGCCGTCATGGACTTCGCCGATCTTATGGGACTTGCCGGTGTAGTAGAGAATACGTTCTGTCGTCGTCGTCTTGCCGGCGTCGATGTGCGCCATGATACCGAAATTGCGGTAGTCTTCGATTTTGTATTCGCGAGCCATAGGGACTCCCTTTCGAAATTGGTCGTCGATTACCAGCGGTAGTGCGAGAATGCACGGTTGGCGTCGGCCATCTTGTGCGTGTCTTCGCGCTTCTTGACGGCGCTGCCGCGGTTGTTCGCAGCGTCCATGAGTTCGCCGCAGAGGCGATCAACCATGGTCGTTTCGTTGCGCTTGCGGGCAGCAGCGATCAGCCAGCGGATGGCGAGCGCCTGACGGCGTTCCGGACGAACGTCGACGGGAACCTGGTAGGTTGCACCACCAACGCGACGCGAACGGACTTCGACGTGCGGAGCGATGTTGTCGAGGGCCGAATGGAACACGGCAATCGGCTCCTGCTTCAGCTTGCCCTGAACGGCATCGAAGGCACCGTAAACGATGCTTTCAGCAACCGACTTCTTGCCATGAAGCATGATGGCGTTCATGAACTTGGTGACAACCAGATCGCCGAACTTCGGGTCCGGGTTGATCTCGCGCTTTTCTGCACTGTGACGACGTGACATACGTTTTGTCTCTCAACTGTTGACTGGCGCCTTAACACGCGGAGAACCTCGCGCAGCGCCGAATTCGTGAAACCCGAAATTACTTCGGACGCTTCGCACCATACTTGGAGCGGCGCTGCTTGCGGTTCTTGACACCCTGCGTATCGAGTACGCCACGGATGATGTGGTAACGGACACCCGGAAGGTCCTTTACGCGGCCGCCGCGGATCATGACAACCGAGTGTTCCTGAAGGTTGTGGCCTTCACCCGGGATATAGCCGATGACTTCGAAGCCGTTGGTCAGGCGAATCTTGGCAACCTTACGCAGAGCCGAGTTCGGCTTCTTCGGGGTCGTCGTGTAAACGCGGGTGCATACGCCGCGCTTCTGTGGGTTTTCCTGCAGAGCAGGAACCTTGTTGCGCTTTACCTGTGCCTGACGCGGCTTGCGGATCAGCTGGTTTACGGTAGGCATGTAACCATCCCTTGCAAAATCTTGTCTCGTTACCCTTGCGGGCGGATCGTTGCCGTCGCCGGCGATACGAACGCCTGTAAAATGCGCAAACGAGGACCGATCCGCTTTATCGCGGATGGCCCTACAAAAAGCAGAGGACACAGCGTTTCGCGCGTCATGCGTGCAGCATTTTTTGTAGTCAGCGTGCGTTTCGAACCTTGTTTGAGGCGAACTCCAGAACGCGACGTTCCGAACCAGCCAGCCTCACATGGGCTCCGATGCGGCGGGGTGTACTGATTTCAAGGCCGACAGTCAAGGGCAATTAACAAATAAACTCCGGCATACAGACGTCACATGCCCGGAAAACAAGGCTTTTGCGCGGGTCTGGCCCGCCCGCGGCAGTGCGCAATGTCCTTCGACCTCAGGCAGTTTCTGACAGGGTTAAGGAATCGGCAACCACTTTATGACGGTTTTCCACCGCAGCGATTCTACCTGCCGGCAAAGCCTGTGGCCATTTTGCTATTTCTTTCGCGCTGCACCGAAAAGGGCGTTAAAGTCGGGCACGCACTCGAAAGGAAATTCAATGAGCGTCACGCCTGACAACGACAATGCACCTGACGAACCGATGGTCTTCATCATCATCGGCAAGGCCTATGAGACCGACGGAGACGAAGAAGGTGTCGACATTCACGTGATGTTGCGCGCACCCGACGACGACACCGCCGTGCGCGAGGCGCTGAACGCGCTCGCCGAGGAAGGCTTCCTGGAGGCCGACCTCGACCAGATCGGGACGCTGACCGACGTACCGAACGAAGAGCCCCACGCCTCAGCCTATCAAGGCGCACTTGATGGCGAAGTCGCGATCATCCGTTTCGCCTGAGGCCTTCGACGCGCGGATGGCGCGTCAGTCCCCCTTCCCCAATGAAAAAGCCGCCCGGATCGCTCCGGGCGGCTTTTTTGTTCTCGGGAAACGAGGGCGGTGACCGCCCTCCTCCCATTATTCCGCTGCTGCGTTTTCCTTGGCGAGGTCGGCAAGCATCGGGGTTGCAACATCTGCACCCGTGCCCTTGCGACGCTCTTCGAGGATCATCTCGTCGCGCGCCGTGGCGATGCGACGGATCTGGGTCATGGTTCCACCGGTACCGGCCGGGATCAGACGACCGACGATGACGTTTTCCTTCAGACCCTGCAGGCCATCGACCTTGCCGGCGATCGCCGCTTCGGTCAGGACCTTGGTGGTTTCCTGGAACGACGCCGCCGAGATGAACGACGGTGTCTGCAGCGAGGCCTTGGTGATACCGAGCAGGACCGGGTCGCCGTATGCCGGCTTCTTGCCCTGTTCGATCAGGCCGTCGTTGACGTCTTCGAGTTCGATGCGATCGACATTGTCACCGACGATGTAGGTCGAGTCGCCGGCATCGGTGATTTCCACCTTCTGCAGCATCTGACGAACGATGACTTCGATGTGCTTGTCGTTGATCACAACGCCCTGCAGTCGGTAGACTTCCTGGATTTCGTTGACCAGGTAGGAAGCGAGTGCTTCCACGCCCTTGATCGCCAGGATGTCGTGCGGCGCCGGGTTGCCGTCGAGGATGTAGTCGCCCTTTTCGATGTAGTCGCCATCCTGAAGATGGAAGGGCTTGCCCTTCGGGATCAGGTATTCGACCGGCTCGACACCGTCTTCAGCAGGCTCGATCAGCACGCGACGCTTGTTCTTGTAGTCGCGACCGAAGCGGATCGTACCATCGATCTCAGCGATGATGGCATGGTCCTTCGGACGACGCGCTTCGAACAGTTCGGCAACGCGCGGCAGACCACCGGTGATGTCCTTGGTCTTGGCGCTTTCCAGCGGCGAACGTGCAAGCACGTCACCCTGCGAGACCTTCGTGCCCGGCTCGACCGACAGAATGGCGTCGACCGAAAGCATGAAGCGGGCGTCACCACCACGCGACAGCTTCAGCACGGCGCCGTTCTTGTCCTTGATGACGATCGCCGGCTTCAGGTCGGTACCGCGCGGCGTCGAACGCCAATCGATAACCTGACGCTTGGTGATGCCGGTGGACTCGTCGGTCGCTTCCAGGACCGAGATGCCGTCGACGACGTCTTCGAAGTGAACGGTACCTTCCACTTCCGTCATCATCGGACGGGTGTAGGGGTCCCACTCGGCGAGGCGCTGGCCGCGCTTCACCTTGTCGCCATCGTCCACGAAGATCTTCGAGCCGTAGGCGACGCGTTGCGAGGAGCGTTCGACACCACGTTCGTCGAGGATCTGCACGGCCATGTTACGACCCATGGCGACGAGAACGCCGTCAGAGTTGCGCAGCATGTTGCGGTTCTTGATCTGAACCGTGCCTTCGTAGGACGCTTCCAGGAACGACTGGTCGACCACGGTCGCCGTACCGCCCAAGTGGAAGGTACGCATGGTGAGCTGGGTGCCCGGTTCACCGATCGACTGTGCGGCGATAACGCCAACCGCTTCGCCCATGTTGACCGGCGTACCACGTGCCAGGTCGCGGCCGTAGCAGACGCCGCAAACGCCCGTCTGGATTTCGCAGGTCAGAGCCGAACGGATGCGGATCGACTGGATACCAGCCTTTTCGATCTCGATGACATCGGGTTCCAGGATCATCCGGCCGGCGTCGACGAGGCGAACGCCCGTGACCGGGTGATCGATATCGTCCAGAGCAGTACGGCCGAGAATACGGGCGCCGAGCGAAGCCACGACCTGACCGGCATCGACGATCGCCGTCATGGTGAGACCGTTTTCGGTGCCGCAATCGACGGAGTTGACGATGCAGTCCTGTGCCACGTCGACGAGACGACGGGTCAGGTAACCCGAGTTCGCGGTCTTCAAGGCGGTGTCGGCCAGACCCTTACGGGCACCGTGGGTCGAGTTGAAGTACTCGTTAACGGTGAGGCCTTCCTTGAAGTTCGAGATGATCGGCGTCTCGATGATTTCACCCGACGGCTTGGCCATCAGGCCGCGCATGCCGCCCAGCTGACGCATCTGGTTCGGAGAACCACGGGCGCCGGAGTGCGACATCATGTAGATCGAGTTCATCGGCTTCTGACGGCCGTTGTCGTCGAACTCGACAGCCTTAATGCGGGCCATCATTTCGTCGGCGACCTTCTCGGTGGCCTTGCCCCAGGCGTCGACAACCTTGTTGTACTTTTCGCCCTGGGTGATGAGGCCGTCGTTGTACTGCTGCTCGTATTCCTTCACGAGCGCTTCAGTATCGCCGACGATCTTCACCTTGGTGTCCGGAATGACCATGTCGTCCTTGCCGAACGAAATGCCGGCGCGGCAAGCATGGGCAAAGCCGAGCTGCATGATGCGGTCGCAGAAGATGACCGTGTCTTTCTGACCGCAGTGACGGTAGACCGTGTCGATCATCTTGGAGATGTTCTTCTTGGTCATTTCCTGGTTGCAGGTCTCGAACGGCACGTTGACGTTGCGCGGCAACAGTTCGCCGATGATCATGCGGCCAGGCGTCGTCTCATAGATCTTCGAAACCGGGTTGCCCTCGGCGTCGACGGTCTTGAAGCGGCCACGGATCTTGGCGTGCAGCGTCACGGCCTTGGTTTCGAGCGCGTGATGCAACTCGCCCATGTCCGAGAACGCCATGCCTTCGCCCGGCTCGTTCTGGTTGAGGATCGACAAGTAGTACAGACCCAGAACCATGTCCTGCGACGGAACGATGATCGGTGCGCCGTTGGCCGGGTGCAGGATGTTGTTGGTCGACATCATCAGCACGCGGGCTTCGAGCTGCGCTTCGAGCGACAGCGGCACGTGGACGGCCATCTGGTCGCCGTCGAAGTCGGCGTTGAAGGCCGTGCAGACGAGCGGGTGCAGCTGGATCGCCTTGCCTTCGACCAGGGTCGGTTCGAAGGCCTGGATGCCCAGGCGGTGCAGCGTCGGCGCGCGGTTCAACAGAACCGGATGTTCGCGGATGACCTCGTCGAGGATATCCCAGACTTCCGGCTTTTCCTTTTCGACGAGCTTCTTGGCCTGCTTGACCGTCGAGGAGTAACCCTTGGCGTCGAGGCGGGCGTAGATGAACGGCTTGAACAGCTCGAGCGCCATCTTCTTCGGCAGACCGCACTGGTGCAGCTTCAGTTCCGGACCGGTCACGATGACCGAACGACCGGAATAGTCGACGCGCTTGCCGAGCAGGTTCTGACGGAAGCGGCCCTGCTTGCCCTTGAGCATGTCGGACAGCGACTTCAGCGGGCGCTTGTTGGCACCGGTGATGACGCGGCCGCGACGGCCGTTGTCGAACAGCGCGTCCACAGATTCCTGCAGCATGCGCTTTTCGTTACGGATGATGATGCCCGGTGCGCGCAGTTCGATCAGGCGCTTAAGACGGTTGTTACGGTTGATCACGCGGCGATAGAGATCATTCAGATCCGACGTCGCGAAACGGCCCCCGTCAAGCGGCACGAGCGGGCGCAGGTCCGGCGGGATCACCGGAACGACCTTCATGATCATCCATTCCGGACGGTTGCCGGATTCCATGAAGTTCTCGACGATCTTCAGGCGCTTCATCAGCTTCTTCTGCTTCAGATCCGAGGTGGTCTCGGCCAGATCCGAACGCAGATCGCCAGCGATCTTTTCGAGGTTCATCGAAGCGAGCATCTCATAGATCGCTTCAGCACCGATCATCGCGGTGAACTGGTCTTCGCCGAACTCATCGACGGCGAGCATGTAATCTTCTTCGCTGAGGAGCTGGTTTTCCTTCAGCGACGTCAGACCAGGCTCGGTCACGATGTAGTTTTCGAAGTACAGAACGCGCTCGACATCCTTCAGCGTCATGTCAAGCAACGTGGAGATGCGCGACGGCAACGACTTCAGGAACCAGATGTGGGCAACGGGAGCGGCGAGCTCGATATGGCCCATGCGCTCACGGCGAACGCGCGAAAGCGTAACTTCAACGCCGCACTTTTCGCAGATAATGCCCTTGTACTTCATGCGCTTGTACTTGCCGCACAGGCATTCGTAATCCTTGATCGGACCGAAGATACGGGCGCAGAAAAGACCATCGCGTTCCGGCTTGAACGTGCGGTAGTTGATCGTCTCCGGCTTCTTGATCTCACCGTAAGACCAGGAAAGAATCTTCTCCGGCGAGGCGATCGAAATCCGGATGGAATCGAAAGTCTGTGCAGGCACCTGCGGATTGAAAAGATTCATGACCTCTTGGTTCATGCCTGTCTCCTTTACGGGCTTAACGCCCTGAGCTTGGCGGGGTGCCGACAAATCCCGGGCGCCGGCCCCTACCCCATAAACAGCTAAAACCGCATCTGATGCGGCCCCGTTCCTCTCGCTTGCCAATGAAGCCTTGCGGAGGAAGCGGTGCGCGCCGCGACGCGGCACGCACCTTGATGTTTCTTATTCGGCTGCGTCGGGCAGCTGACCTGCACCGAGTTCGTCGACCTTGGTGTTCTCGAGTTCGACCGAGAGGCCCAGCGAGCGCATTTCCTTGACGAGAACGTTGAAGCTCTCGGGAATGCCCGCTTCGAAGGTGTCGTCGCCACGGACGATCGCTTCGTAGACCTTGGTACGGCCGGCCACGTCGTCCGACTTCACCGTCAGCATTTCCTGCAGGGTGTAGGCGGCGCCGTAGGCTTCGAGCGCCCAGACTTCCATTTCCCCGAAGCGCTGACCGCCGAACTGCGCCTTGCCGCCCAGCGGCTGCTGGGTCACGAGCGAGTAAGGACCGATCGAACGGGCGTGGATCTTGTCGTCGACAAGGTGGTTCAGCTTCAGCATGTAGATGTAGCCGACGGTCACCTGGCGGTCGAACTGATCGCCGGTACGGCCATCATAAAGCGTCGACTGACCCGATACCTTCAGGCCCGCCTGCTCCAGCATCTCGTTGACGTCGGCTTCGACAGCACCGTCGAAGACCGGCGTTGCGATCGAAACGCCGCGACGGGTCTGCTCGGCAAGCCGCACGATCGACGCGTCGTCGTACTGCTTGATCGGCTCACCCTTCGGGCCCGACCCGATGACGCTGTCGATGGTATCGCGCAGCGGCTGGATGTCGGCACCTGCCTTGTAGGCATCGAGCATCGCACCGATCTTCTTGCCCATGCCGGCGCAAGCCCAGCCGAGATGGGTTTCGAGGATCTGGCCGACGTTCATGCGCGAAGGCACGCCGAGCGGGTTCAGAACGACGTCGACGTGCGTGCCATCTTCCAGGAACGGCATGTCTTCGATCGGCACGATACGCGACACGACACCCTTGTTGCCGTGACGGCCGGCCATCTTGTCGCCCGGCTGGATCTTGCGCTTCACAGCGACGAAGACCTTGACCATCTTCATGACGCCAGGAGGCATTTCGTCGCCGCGCTGGACCTTTTCGACCTTGTCCATGAAGCGCTGTTCAAGGCGCGACTTGGATTCGTCGTACTGGGCGCGAAGCGCTTCGATCTCGCCCTGAGCCTTTTCGTCTTCGATGGCAAACATCCACCACTGCGAGCGGGGATATTCGCTGACGACGAGGTTGGAAAGCTCGGTGCCCTTCTTGAAGCCCTTCGGACCTGCAACCGCGGTGTGGCCGCGCAGCATGTCGACGAGACGCGCGTAGACGTTGCGATCGAGGATCGCCTGTTCGTCGTCGCGGTCCTTGGCCAGGCGTTCGATTTCCTCGCGCTCGATCGCCATCGCACGTTCGTCCTTCTCAACGCCGTGGCGATTGAAAACGCGAACTTCGACAACGGTACCGAACGTGCCCGGGGGCATGCGCATGGAGGTGTCGCGGACGTCAGAGGCCTTTTCACCGAAGATGGCGCGCAGAAGCTTTTCTTCCGGCGTCATCGGGCTTTCGCCCTTCGGCGTGATCTTGCCGACCAGGATATCGCCCGGCTGAACTTCCGCACCGATGTAGACGATGCCGGCTTCGTCGAGATTACGCAGCGCTTCTTCCGAAACGTTCGGAATGTCGCGGGTAATTTCTTCCGGGCCGAGCTTGGTGTCACGCGCCATCACTTCGAACTCTTCGATGTGGATGGAGGTGAACACGTCGTCACGAACGATACGCTCGGAGAGCAGGATCGAGTCTTCGTAGTTGTAGCCGTTCCACGGCATGAACGCGACGAGCGCGTTGCGGCCGAGAGCCAGATCGCCGAGGTCGGTCGACGGACCGTCCGCGATGATGTCGCCCTTGTTCAGGATGTCACCGACGGTGACCAGCGGACGCTGGTTGACGCAGGTGTTCTGGTTGGAGCGCTGGAACTTCTGCAGCCGGTAGATATCGACGCCCGACTTCGACGGATCGAGGTCTTCGGTGGCGCGGATAACGATACGCGTCGCATCGACCTGGTCGACGACACCGCCACGACGGGCTGCAATAGCAGCGCCGGAGTCGCGGGCAACGACCGGCTCCATGCCGGTACCGACGAACGGAGCTTCGGCGCGCAGCAGAGGCACGGCCTGACGCTGCATGTTCGAGCCCATCAGTGCGCGGTTCGCGTCGTCGTTCTCGAGGAACGGGATGAGCGCGGCTGCGACCGAAACGAGCTGCTTCGGCGAAACGTCCATCAGGTTGATGTTGTCGCGCGGTGCCAGCATAACTTCGCCGGCATGACGGCAGACGACGAATTCTTCGGAGAACGAACCATCGCTCTCGAGAACCGAGTTTGCCTGGGCGACGTGATACTTCGCTTCTTCCATCGCCGAGAGATAGACGACGTCGTTGGTCACCTTGCCGTCGACGATCTTGCGGTACGGGCTTTCGATGAAGCCGTACTTGTTGACGCGGGCAAAGGTCGCAAGCGAGTTGATCAGACCGATGTTCGGGCCTTCCGGCGTTTCAATCGGGCAAATACGGCCGTAGTGGGTCGGGTGAACGTCGCGGACTTCGAAGCCTGCGCGCTCGCGGGTCAGACCACCCGGGCCAAGTGCCGAAAGGCGACGCTTGTGGGTGATTTCCGACAGCGGGTTCACCTGGTCCATGAACTGCGACAGCTGCGACGAGCCGAAGAATTCGCGGACGGCAGCGGCGGCCGGCTTGGCGTTGATCAGGTCCTGCGGCATGACGGTATCGATTTCGATCGACGACATGCGTTCCTTGATCGCGCGCTCCATGCGGAGCAGACCGAGGCGGTACTGGTTTTCCATCAACTCGCCGACAGAACGAACACGGCGGTTGCCGAGGTTGTCGATGTCGTCGATTTCGCCCTTGCCGTCACGCAGTTCGACCAGCATCTTGACGACAGCCAGGATGTCTTCCTTGCGCAGGATGCGCACGGTGTCGGCCACGTCGAGGTCGAGGCGCATGTTCATCTTCACGCGGCCAACGGCCGAGAGATCGTAACGCTCGGCATCGAAGAACAGCGTGTTGAACATGGCTTCCGCGGAATCCATGGTCGGCGGTTCGCCCGGACGCATCACGCGGTAGATATCGAACAGAGCGTCCTGACGGTTCTCGTTCTTGTCTACGGTCAGCGTGTTGCGGATGTAGGCACCGACATTGATGTGGTCGATGTCGAGAACCGGGATCTCGTCGAAACCGGCCGACAGGATGACGGGAAGCGTCTTCTCGTCGATTTCATCGCCTGCTTCGAGATAGATTTCACCGGTCGCGAAGTTGACCACGTCTTCGGCAAGGTAGTTGCCATAGAGGTCGTCGTCGGTCGCCTTGAGGGCCTTCAGACCCTTGTCCTGCAGCTGGCGCAGCAAGCGCGGCGTCAGCTTCTTGCCGGCTTCGACAACAACTTCGCCGGTGTCGGCGTCAACCATCTCGGTGATCGCCTTCTGGCCCTTCAGCGCATCCGGCTGGAACGGCACGCGCCAGCCTGCGCCATCGCGCTGGTAGAGCGACTTCGTATAGAAGGTGTCGAGGATTTCCTCGCCGTCCATGCCAAGCGCCATCAGCAGCGAAGACACGGGGATCTTGCGGCGACGGTCGATACGGGCGTGAACGATGTCCTTGGCGTCAAACTCGATGTCGAGCCAGGAACCACGATACGGGATGACGCGAGCAGCGAAGAGCAGCTTGCCGGAAGAGTGGCTCTTGCCCTTGTCGTGGTCGAAGAACACGCCCGGGGAGCGGTGCATCTGCGAAACGATAACGCGCTCGGTGCCGTTGACGATGAAGGTACCATTGTCGGTCATGAGCGGCATGTCGCCCATGTAGACGTTCTGTTCCTTGATGTCCTTGATCGACTTCGCGCCGGTATCCTCGTCAATATCGAACACGATCAGACGCAGCGTCACCTTGAGCGGCGCTGCGTAGGTCAGATCGCGCTGACGGCACTCTTCGACGTCGAACTTCGGTTGTTCGAATTCGTAAGAAACGAACTCGAGCATCGATGCGCCGGAGAAATCCTTGATCGGGAAAACCGATTTGAAAACGGCTTGAAGGCCCTCATCAGGGCGTCCGCCCTTGGGCTCTTCAACCATCAGAAACTGGTCGTAGGATGCCTTCTGAACCTCGATGAGGTTCGGCATTTCTGCGACTTCTGGAATTTTACCAAAAAACTTGCGTACGCGCCTGCGACCGTTAAACGAAAGGGTCTGAGCCATCGTCGCTCCTTGTCAATCTTGCATCCGGGCCTGCAACGGACGGGAACCGATGGCCAGTCGACCCCGTCAATCAATGAGTAGTTCAATCTCGTCTAACTTGCGGAAAACGCCCAGCGCGGATTGCTGTGCTGAATTCCGTTCGAGACCATCCTCTTGAAGAACCCATTACCCAAAAGCCGTTTTGCGACAGGCTTTTGGGTAATATGTTCTAAAAACGGTCAAAGAGAGGCGGCCGAAATGGCCACCTCCCCTTGCAAAATGCCGAATTACTTGACGTCAACCTTGGCGCCAGCGTCTTCGAGCTTCTTCTTGAGGTCAGCAGCTTCAGCCTTGGAAACTGCTTCCTTGACCGGCTTCGGAGCGCCTTCGACCAGGTCCTTGGCTTCCTTGAGGCCGAGACCGGTGATGGCGCGGACTTCCTTGATGACGTTGATCTTGTTGGCGCCAGCGTCAACGAGGATAACGTCAAATTCGGTCTTTTCTTCTTCAACCGGTGCAGCAGCGCCAGCGCCGCCAGCAGCAGCAACAGCAACCGGAGCAGCGGCAGAAACGCCCCACTTCTCTTCGAGCAGCTTGGAAAGCTCAGCAGCTTCCAGGACGGTCAGCGAGGAGAGGTCTTCAACGATCTTTGCGAGATCAGCCATTTTACTTTTCCTTTTGTTCGGTTCGAACTGGTTTTAAATACAACAGCGAAAATCCGCCTTAGGCGGCTTCGTCCTTCTTGGCATAGGCGGCGAACACGCGGGCAAGCTGACTTGCCGGTGCTGCAACAACCGTAGCGACGCGAGTTGCCGGGGCATTGAGAAGGCCCAGCAGCTTTGCGCGCAGCTCGTCCAGCGAAGGCAGGGTCGCAAGCGACTTGACTGCTTCGGCGGTGAGCGTGGTTGTTCCCATGGCGCCGCCGAGGACAACGAGCTTGTCGTTGGTCTTGGCGAAATCCATGACGACCTTAGGAGCCGTGATCGGGTCTTGGCTGAATGCGATCAGCGTCTGACCCTTGAAGAGATCTGTCATCCCTTCCGACTCGGTGCCCTGAAGAGCGATCTTGGCCAGGCGGTTTTTCGCGACTTTGACGGTGCCGCCAGCAGCGCGCATCTTCGAACGGAAGTCGTTCATCTGCGCAACTGTGACACCAGCATAGTGGGCCACGACAACCGAACCGGAAGCCTTGAAGACTTCGTTCAGCTCCGTGACGAATTCGCGTTTTTCCGCTCTTTCCACTGTCTGTCTCCAGTAGGCAGGGTTGCAATGATGCAGCCCCGCCGGGTTTGCCTTTGTCACCAGGGATCATCTTACGAAGATCCCGAGCAACGCTTGAGGATCCTGTCCCTTGGCGTTCCCGGAAAGCCGGGTCTGACACAAGGCAAGCGAGGCTCGAACCGAATTTCGACGCCTCCGGCGTCATCGTGAAATTCAGATCTTACCCGTCTCATGCAGGCCGAAGTGATTAAGGTATAACCACCCGCAATCTCGGACAGGAGTTCCGGATCGAAATCCGGATTTCCGGCCCCGAAGGGCCGGAAATTCTTTCCCGGGCCGAAGCCCGAAATTCGTTAGGCGACGCTGAGCGTTGCCGGGTCGATCTTCAGGCCCGGGCCCATGGTCGACGAAATAGCTACGCGCTTGACGTAGTTGCCCTTGGCGCCAGCCGGCTTCGCCTTGACGACGGCGTCAGCGAAAGCGCGGATGTTTTCTTCCAGAGCCTTGGCGTCGAACGAAGCCTTGCCGATACCGGCGTGGATGATACCAGCCTTCTCGACGCGGAACTCGACAGCGCCGCCCTTGGATGCCTTGACAGCACCGGCAACGTCCATGGTGACCGTACCGACCTTCGGGTTCGGCATCATGCCGCGCGGGCCGAGTACCTTACCGAGACGGCCGACGAGCGGCATCATGTCCGGGGTCGCGATGCAACGATCGAAGTCGATCTTGCCGCCCTGGACGATTTCGACGAGCTCTTCAGCACCGACAACGTCTGCACCGGCAGCCTTGGCTTCGTCAGCCTTGGCGCCACGTGCGAACACGGCGACGCGAACCGTGCGGCCGGTGCCGTTCGGCAGGTTGACGACGCCGCGGACCATCTGGTCGGCGTGGCGCGGGTCAACGCCGAGGTTCATCGCGACTTCAACAGTCTCGTCGAACTTGGCGGTTGCACGTTCCTTGACCAACGAAACAGCTTCGGTGAGGCCGTAGATCTTCGTCGGGTCGATGCCCTCGCGGGACTTCTGTACACGCTTTGCAATCTTCGCCATGGTCTTAGCCCGCCACTTCCAGGCCCATGGAGCGGGCAGAACCCTCGACCATTGCCATTGCGCCTTCGATATCGGCCGCGTTGAGGTCCTTCATCTTGGCCTCTGCGATCGTGCGGATCTGAGCCTTGGTGATCGAGCCAGCCTTGGCCTTGCCAGGCGTCTTCGAACCAGACGTGATCTTCGATTCCTTCTTCAGGAAGTAGCTGACCGGCGGCTGCTTCATGACGAAGGTGAACGACTTGTCCTGGTAATAGGTGATGACGACCGGGATCGGCATACCCTTTTCCATTTCCTGCGTGGCGGCGTTGAACGCCTTGCAGAATTCCATGATGTTAATGCCACGCTGACCAAGTGCAGGACCGATCGGCGGGGACGGATTGGCCGACCCTGCCTTCACCTGCAGCTTGAGCTGGCCTGCAACTTTCTTAGCCATTTCTCTCTGCCTCTCATTGCCTCATCCCGACGGATCGAAACGAGGAACTGTTGCGCCGGTCTCCCGGCATTCTGCCGACCCGTGGATCGGCGGCTGCGGTTGCGTGGTGCGGACCCTTCGTCCCGGCTAAGGCCGACGTCCTTCCACGCGCATGCGGATTTCTCCGCCAGGGCAGGCCGAAACGACTTGCCCAATCTCTTTTGATCTTCTCAGACCTTTTCGACCTGGCCGTATTCCAGCTCGACCGGGGTCGCACGGCCGAAGATCGATACTTCGACCTTCAGGCGCGACCGCTCCTCGTCGACATCCTGAACGATGCCGTTGAACGAGGCGAACGGACCATCCGAGACGCGAACCTGCTCGCCGATCTCGAAGGAAACGGAAGGCTTCGGACGCTCGACGCCATCCTGGACCTGGCCGAGGATACGATCGGCCTCATGGTCCGGAATCGGAACCGGCTTGCTGTCGGTACCGAGAAAACCGGTAACCTTCGGTGTGTTCTTGATGAGGTGATAGGCCTCATCGGTCAGGTTGGCGCGCACCAGGACGTAACCCGGGAAAAACTTGCGCTCAGCATCAACCTTGCGACCACGGCGAACCTCGACGACCTTTTCAGTCGGAACGAGGATCTTTTCGAACAGGTGCTCAAGGCCCTTCTGCTTGGCCTTTTCCTCGATCGATTCAGCCACCTTCTTTTCGAAATTCGAATAGGCGTGAACAATATACCAGCGTGCAGCCATACTACCCTCCACCCAATCAAGCGCCAGCGTTGAGGACTAGGCCGATAAGCCAACCCATCAACTGGTCCGCAGCAAAGAAGAAGGCAGCGGCAAAAAAGACCATGACAAAAACCATCAGCGTCGAGATCATCGTCTCGCGCCTGGAAGGCCAAGTTACTTTCGACGCCTCTGAGCGAACCTGCTGCAGAAACGTAAACGGATTCGTTTTGGATGCCATGTAATGCTCACGCCATTACGGCGCGTAAAGCCGATGATTCAGCCCCACGCACCGCGTGTCTGTTTGGACCCTACATAAAGACCGATTCCACAAATCACAAGAGGCATTCGGTCTTTTCTGTGAATTTCGATGATCGGCCTATCCGACCTCCCCCTACCCTAACCGGCTTCGAGCCGTTTGCAAAGGTCGGAGGCAATGGCAGGGGCAGCCGGGCTTGAACCGACGACCTGCGGTTTTGGAGACCGCCGCTCTACCAACTGAGCTATACCCCTAGATCACTTTCACCGGTCATTCTCGAACCGGTCAGTGCATCAAGTCAGCGGCTTATTATTCAGTTTATCGGGCGATGACAAGCGCCTTTGACGGAAGAAACGAAAAATACTCACGGAAAATGTGACGCCCCTTCCCTGGCGCCCGGGAACCTGACAGTCCGGCGCAAGTCATTGTCGAGCTTGACGGAATTTTCCACATCCGCGAAGCCCGCCATACGCTATCCTTCCGGCAATCCTCCGGATCCCGAATCATATGACGCGCATCACACTTGTCGAATATGATCCCTGCTGGCCATCGCTGTTCGACGAGCTCGCCTCGGCGATCGCAACCCTGCTTTCGCCTTACATCCGCGAAATTCATCACGTCGGCAGCACCGCGGTGCCTGGATTGGCGGCAAAGCCGAAGATCGATATCGACGCGGTCGTCACGGATCTGAACGCATTGCATGAACTCAATGCGCGCCTTCTCAATGCGGGCTACGCCTTCCACGGAGACCCCTACGCAAGCGGCCTCTGGACCTTCACGAGCCAAACGCGCCCTTGCGGCACACGGCTTTATCTCTGTGAGGACGGCAACGCCGCCCATGCCGCGCGCCTGCTTTTTCGGGACCACCTGCGTGGACAGCCGGAGCATGCGCGCCGCTACGAAACCCTGAAGAAACGCCTCGCCAAAGAGGCCGAAGGCAACTGGGACATTTACACCCACGGTAAGCGCGCCTTCATCGACGAAGTCCTGGCGGCGTCCGAAACAAAAAAGGCCCCGCCGTTTCCGGCAGGGCCTCTCTATTGATCTGTAATCAGCAGATTACTCGACGATCGAAGCGACGATGCCTGCGCCGACGGTACGGCCGCCTTCGCGGATAGCGAAGCGCAGCTTTTCTTCCATCGCGATCGGAACGATCAGCTCAACGGCAACGGTGACGTTGTCGCCAGGCATAACCATTTCCGTGCCTTCCGGAAGCGTAACGATACCCGTTACGTCCGTCGTGCGGAAGTAGAACTGCGGGCGGTAGTTGGTGAAGAACGGCGTATGACGGCCGCCTTCTTCCTTCGTCAGGATGTAGGCTTCAGCCATGAACTTCTTGTGCGGCTTGACCGAACCCGGCTTGCACAGGATCTGACCACGCTCGACGCCGTCACGGTTAACACCACGAACCAGCGCGCCGATGTTGTCGCCGGCCTGGCCCTGGTCGAGCAGCTTGCGGAACATTTCAACGCCCGTAACCGTCGTCTTCGACGTGTCGCGGATGCCGACGATTTCGACTTCTTCGCCAACCTTGACGATGCCGCGCTCAACGCGACCGGTCACAACCGTACCACGGCCCGAGATCGAGAACACGTCTTCGATCGGCATCAGGAACGGCTGGTCGATCGGACGCTCAGGCGTCGGGATGTAGGCGTCAACAGCGGCCATCAGCTCGCGGATCGCGTCTTCACCGATCTTCTTGTCGGAATCTTCAAGTGCAGCAAGTGCAGAGCCCTTGATGATCGGAATGTCGTCGCCCGGGAATTCGTAGGACGACAGCAGTTCGCGAACTTCAAGCTCGACCAGCTCGAGAAGCTCGGCGTCGTCAACCTGGTCGACCTTGTTCAGGAACACAACGATCGCCGGAACGCCAACCTGGCGAGCAAGCAGGATGTGCTCGCGCGTCTGCGGCATCGGGCCGTCAGCTGCAGAGCAAACCAGGATCGCGCCGTCCATCTGGGCAGCACCGGTGATCATGTTCTTGACGTAGTCGGCGTGGCCGGGGCAGTCGACGTGCGCGTAGTGACGGTTCGGCGTCTCATACTCAACGTGAGCCGTCGAAATCGTGATACCACGGGCCTTTTCTTCCGGTGCAGCGTCGATCTGGTCATACGCCTTGAATTCACCGAAGTACTTCGTGATCGCTGCGGTCAGCGACGTCTTGCCATGGTCAACGTGGCCAATCGTGCCAATGTTAACGTGCGGCTTGTTGCGCTCAAATTTGCTCTTTGCCATGGGTACGTTTCCTGTGGTCAAGTATGATTGATCAGCCGGCGGGGCCGGTTTGTGGAGCCGTTTAAGGGTTTCAAGGGATTTGCGCAAGACTTAATTGCGTGCGCCCGGACCGGCCACGGCGGCCATTTCCCAGCAACATGTAAGAACGGAGCAGCAAAGATACAAGCCGCACCGATTCGCGAATCAGGTTGGGGGTCGAATAACGAACAAACAACGGCTTACGCAAAGCAATTGAAGTGTCATGTTAACAAGCGATGGGAGGTTGGCGCTGCTGGAGCGGGTAGCGGGAATCGAACCCGCGTATTCAGCTTGGAAGGCTGCTGCTCTACCATTGAGCTATACCCGCGGGCCTTCGATCCAGAAGCAGAATGGTGGAGGGAGTTGGATTTGAACCAACGTAGGCGAAGCCAACGGATTTACAGTCCGTCCCCTTTAACCACTCGGGCATCCCTCCATTATTCTGTCGGGATCAAGTCGACCAAGCATTTGAGATCGTGAGACATCCAGCGATTTGTCGTGGCCGCCTCTCGTTCTGCGGGGGGTATATGACGGCCCGCCTTGCTCCTGTCAACACGCCTCAACGGAATTTTTTGGGAATTTCTCAGCAGGCTCGTTTTATCCACTGCCATCGAATTCCGTTCCCAGGTCAGGCGAAGCGCTCTATAAGGCCAGCATGAGCAAAGATGATATCGGCGACAAGAGCGCCAAGAACACCCATTACGCCACTCTCCGACGCGCCCACCGCGATGCCAAGCGCGAGCGCGGGGAAATCCCGACACCCAAGCAGGATCGCTGGCGCAAGCAGCCGGGCGACTGGAAGCCGCCGACACTGGCACCGGAACAGGTACTGCTCTACGGCCTTCATACGGTACGCGCGGCACTCGACAACCCGTCGCGCAAGATCGTTCGCCTGTGCGTCACCCAGAACGCCGCTGCACGGCTCGAACTCGGCGAATTGTCCGAACTCCCCTTCCCGGTCGAGACCGTAGCGCCGCATGATCTCGACAAGATCCTCGGGCCCGATGCAATCCATCAGGGCGTGATGCTCGAAACCAAACCGCTGCCCCTGCGCAAGCTCGAAGCGCTCAGCGACTGCCGGCTCATCCTCGTACTCGACCAGGTCACCGACCCGCACAATGTCGGCGCAATCATGCGTTCTGCCGTCGCGTTCGATGCAGGCGCCCTGATCACCACCATCCGTCATAGCCCGACCGAATCGGGCGTTCTGGCGAAGTCGGCTTCCGGCGCGCTCGAAATGATCCCGTATATCCAGATCACCAATCTGTCCGACACGATCGAGGAACTGCATCGTCTCGGGTTCCACACGATTGGGCTTGATTCGGAGGGACCCGAACCGCTCGAAGGCACGTTTGCCGGAGAAAAGGTTGCGCTGGTGCTCGGATCGGAGGGCAAGGGTCTTCGCCAGAAGACGCGGTCGACCGTCAAGGCCCTCGCCCGTCTCGACATGCCCGGTGCAATCAAGTCCCTCAACGTGTCGAATGCAGCGGCGATCGCCATGTATGCGGCCCGGCAGTTCCTGGCCAAGTAAGCCTGGCTGCCGCGGCCAGAGATGGAAAACGCTCTCCGGCTTTCTGGAGCCGGAGACGGTCGTCGGGTCTGGTGACAAACTTCAGAAACGTTCCGCGGTATCGGCCTCGAGCCATCGGCTCTCGTTGCTCGCCGTCGGGCAACCGTCCCGGAGCTTCTTCCAAGTGGTGACGTTGAGGTTCATCTCGCAGCGCGCGAGATAAGCGTTGCCGTCTACGCGAAGGCAGGCGGTCTGGCCGAGCTCGTATTTTGAGCCGTCGCGATTGCGGCAGGTGCAGCGCGTGTCGGGCGGAGCCGCAAATCCAGCATCGGCGGCCACCAGCGTGACCACCGCAGCGATTACAGCCAAAAGCCTTCCTCGCCGGTCTCTCATAATCACATCATAATACAGATGCACGCATCCGAAAACGGACAATGCCGGCTGCATGCGCAACCGGCACCGTCCGCAATGGGGCCAACGGCCCTTTACCGGATCGCTGACGCGATCCGGTAAACTTTTGATTAGCTGGCCAGGCGAAGAACAGTGCCTTCGGCAATGGTCTTTTCGGCTTCGGCGATCGCAACCTGCTTGGAGTCGGCGCTGAGGTTCAGGCCCTCGGCGCGGACGAACTCGACGTCAGTGATGCCGAAGAAACCGAAGACCGTCTTCAGGTAGGCTTCCTGGTGATCCATCGCCGAGGCTGGTCCTGCGGAATAATGGCCGCCGCGGGTCGAGGCGACGATGACCTTCTTGCCCTTGGCCAGGCCTTCCGGGCCAGATTCGGTATAACGGAAGGTCTTGCCATTGACGGCCAGACGGTCGATCCAGGCCTTCAGCTGGCTCGGAATGGAGAAATTGTACATCGGCGCGCCGACGACGATCGTGTCGGCAGCCAGGAATTCCTCAAGCATCTCGCGGCCGATCTTGACTTCGGCGGCCAGGCTGGCATCAACACCTGCAAGATCGGCAGGTGCCATGATCTGGGCACCGGTCAGATGCGGGATCTGGCTGGTGGCGAGATCGCGATAGGTAACCTTGGCATCCGGGCGATCAGCCTTGATCTGGCTGGCGATGGCAGCGGTCAGGCGACGGGAAACCGAGTGATCACCGAGGATACCGGAGTCGATGTGAAGGACGTTCATGTGAAGCACCTTTGTGTTGGCGTTGCGGTGGTTCACATATGATTGGAAAACAATCGCGCGATAAGTCGGTGGTTATTTGACATACTGTTTCCAGATGGAAACAGTGACACCGGTGATCCGGCGATGGGAGACGACAAGCCGATGCAGGACCTCAACGACATGGCTCTTTTCGCAGCCGTCGTGCGCAACAACGGTTTCAGCGCTGCCGCACGCGATCTGAACATACCCAAATCCAAGCTCAGCAAGCACGTGGCGCGCCTGGAAGAGCAGCTTGGCGTCCGGTTGCTTGAGCGCTCGACGCGAAAGCTGCGTGTTACCGAGATCGGCCAGGTCTTCTACGAGCATTGCCAGAGCCTACTCGACGGCATCGCCGTGGCCGAAGCGGAGATTGCCGCGGTCAAGGCCGAGCCGACCGGCACTGTGCGCCTTGCATGCCCGCTCGGCTTCACGCCGATGCTCGCCGACATCCTGCCCGCCTTCCATCGCCGCTATCCGGGCGTTCGGCTGCTGATCACGGCGACCAATCGACGGATCGATCTGATCGAGGAACGCATCGACGTGGCGCTTCGCGCTCGCGATCAGCTCGACACCGACAACCAGCTGATCATTCGCAGGTTCGGAGAGGTGCGCCAGAGGCTGGCGGCGAGCCCTACCCTGCTCACCCGCCTCGACGACATCACGATCGACAATCTGAGCGAAATGCCGACGCTGTCGATGAACGAGAGCCACGCCACCGATGTCTGGCGCCTCGTCGATACCGATGGAAAGACCACGGAGATTTCGCATCGACCCATCATCGGCTGTAGCGATTTCCTGATTCTCGAGCGCGCCGCCATCGAAGGCATGGGCGTGGCGCTTCTACCTGACCACATTTGCGAACGCGCCTTCCGCGCCGGCGTGCTCGCCCCGGTGCTGCCGGAATGGAGTTCGGGCGACGTCGTCGTCCACCTCGTCTTCCCATCGCGCCACGGCATGTTGCCGGCGACCCGCGCCCTCATCGAGTACCTCGCCGACAATCTTCTGAACGCGATGCAGAAATGCCGCGAGGTTGTTCCAAAGGCAGCCGGGTCGTTCGAGATCTGAACAAGACCGCCTTGCCGGCGGACCATGACCACATCGGCATCGGGATCACAGTTGGATGCTGCCCGCCCAGTTGGGCGCAGCGATGCCTTGGCCGCACAAGACAGAGGCCACTTGAAATAACGACGTTGCTGGAAAAAGTGGTGCCCCCAGAGAGACTCGAACTCCCGACCCTCTGATTACAAATCAGATGCTCTACCAACTGAGCTATAAGGGCACTTTCTGCCGTGGGAGTTATCATAATCTCACGTCGTGTAAAGCAAAATTGCGAATTGTCCCAATTTTTCAGATGCGTTCGGGGTCACTCCGTGCCAGAAACGAAGCCTAGGCTCGGCCACCGCGGCGATGCCCAACCTGTTGAACGGACTGAAAATTCATGGCCCGCACGTTCACTTCTCTCGCGTTCCTGGCGTCCCCTGCAGAAGAGGCGCAAAAGGCGGCGGCCGATCTGAAGGCGATCTACGGCGATCATGATGCTGAGAAGGCCGATGTCATCGTTGCACTCGGTGGTGACGGCTTCATGCTGCAGACGCTGCACCAGACGATGAACACGGGCAAGCTCGTCTATGGCATGAACCGGGGATCGGTCGGGTTTCTCATGAACCGCTACAGCACCGAGAACCTGACGGCGCGGATCTGCAACGCGGTGGAAAATGCCTTTCGCCCACTGGAGATGCAGACCACCGACGGTGACGGCGCGACGTTCAAGGCGCTCGCCATCAACGAAGTCTACCTGTTCCGTCAATCCTACCAGGCCGCCAAGCTGCGTGTCGTTATCGACGGCAAGACGCGGCTCGAGGAACTGACCTGCGACGGGTTGTTGCTGGCGACGCCTGCTGGCTCCACAGCCTACAATCTTTCGGCGCATGGACCGATCCTGCCGCTGGAGGCTCCGCTTCTCGCGCTGACACCCGTCAGCCCGTTCCGCCCGCGACGGTGGCGCGGCGCCCTGTTGCCCAATCACGTGACGGTCGAGATCGAAATCCTGGAGGCGGACAAGCGGCCGGTCAACGCCGTCGCCGACCACCAGGAGGTCAAGTCGGTCGCCAAGGTGCGGATCGCCGAATCGGAAAAGATGACCGCCCGCATCCTGTCCGATCCCGATCATTCCTGGTCAGACCGGATCCTTGCCGAACAGTTTTCCAATTGAGCCGACGGCTCCGAGGCGCGATATGCTATGATTGCGGCGACCGCCGGTTGCCCAGCCATGGGTCGATTCCACAACAAGCACCGCGTCGCGGTTCGAACGGGAAATCAATAGCGATGCACAAGCCACTCATCCTTGCGCTTCTTCTCGCCTTAACCGGCGCGAGCGTCCATGCCGAGGATGCAAACGTGGTTTCGCCGCAAGTGACCTTCGTCACCAGCACCGGCTACTGGGAAGAAAGCGGCGATCCGCTTTCCGGGCTGGATCCCAACAGCGCGCAGGCGGAGCCACCGTCGGAACCGGGCAATGCCGACGTCGCAAGACGCGGCTACTACAAGCTGATCGCGCTTCGGCAACAGGACGGCACAGCGCAGATCCACCTGCAGCAGATCGAGGCGACGCCTGCCGGACCGGAGGTCGTCTCCTCGGCAGAACTGGAAGAATTCTCGTCGCTGAAGGCCTATGTGACCGACATCAGGCCGGAAACGTCGACCGGAGTTACCGCCCAGCCCGGCATGTTCGCGACCGTCTATCTCAAAACCGATCCCGCCGCACGCGAGCCCGAGACCTGGACGGTGCTGATCGACGACCTCGGCGACATCAAGGTCGAGCGGGCATCGAACTGAACCCTGTCTCATAGCCGCTCTGCCATGGTCCTGAGACGACGATCAGAGCAAGGAAAGGGCTTGAGCGCCGCCGCTTGCGTTTGCGGGAAATTTCGATGCGTCAAATACCAAAAAGAATGGCCGGATGAAAACATCCGGCCTTTTTCGTTTCATATCTGCAAGGCGTGAGCCGCCCGCTACCGGACTAGTTCAGGTCATCCACGGCGGCATCCGCACCACCGCTGACGCGGTGGGCAAGGGCAGCCTCCATGAACTCGTTCAACTCGCCGTCGAGCACGTCGCCCGGCGCCGTGCTTTCTACGCCCGTGCGCAGGTCCTTGACCAGCTGGTAGGGCTGCAGAACGTAGGAACGGATCTGGTGGCCCCAGCCGATATCGGTCTTCGATGCCGCTTCGGCGTTGGCAGCGTCTTCGCGCTTCTTCAGCTCCGACTCGTAAAGGCGTGCGCGCAACATGTCCCAGGCCTTGGCCCGGTTCTTGTGCTGCGAACGCTCCTGCTGGCACTGCACGACGATGCCCGACGGTATGTGCGTGATACGCACCGCCGAGTCCGTCGTGTTGACGTGCTGGCCGCCGGCGCCCGACGAACGATAGGTGTCGATGCGGCAATCGCTCTCGTTGATGTCGATCTGGATCGAGTCATCGACCACGGGGTAGACCCAGATCGAAGAGAACGACGTGTGGCGACGCGCGTTGCTGTCATAGGGCGAGATGCGCACCAGGCGGTGAACGCCGGATTCGGTCTTCAGCCACCCATAGGCATTGTGGCCCTTGACGAGCAAGGTCGCCGACTTGATGCCCGCCTCTTCGCCGTCCTGAATTTCCATCAGTTCGACCTTGTATCCCTGGCGCTCGGACCAGCGGGTGTACATGCGCAACAGCATGTTGGCCCAATCCTGGCTTTCGGTGCCGCCGGCGCCCGAATGGACTTCGAGATAGGTGTCGTTCTGATCGGCTTCGCCCGAGAGCATCGCCTCGACCTGCTTCTTGGCCGCCTCGTTGCGCAACTCGCGCAGCGCCTGTTCGGCGTCAGCGACGATGGCTGCGTCGCCTTCTTCCTCGCCGAGCTCGATCAGTTCGATGTTGTCGCGCAGCTGCTGCTCGAAGCGGCGCAGGCCGTTGATGCCGTCATCGAGCTGCTGGCGCTCGCGCATCAGCTTCTGCGCTTCGGTCGCATCATTCCACAGCGACGGATCTTCCGCCTTGTTGTTCAACCAGTCCAGTCGTCTTACCGCCTGATCCCAGTCAAAGATGCCTCCTCAGCAGGCTTATGGCCTGCTTGATTTCGTCGACAATGTTCTCGATTTCGCTGCGCATGATCCTGCTTCTTGTGAACCCGAATTAACGTGAGCGTCAAATAGCGATGCCCGCCGCTGATGTAAAGGCGGCGGGCATCGGGAGACGAAGGATAGCCCTAGAACAGGCCGTTGGAACCGGAGGTGACGGCCTGATTGGCCTGCGGAGAATTCTTCAGGATTTCCTCCGGCGGCACGTACTGGTCGAGGCCGCCGATGACCGAGAAGGTATCGGCCGGACCGGTGCCGGGCTTGAAGGCTTCGATGATGGTGTCCGGCTCACCCTCATAGGCGGCCATGCCGGTCTTGCGGTTGACGGCGATCATGTTCATGCCTTCCGGCACAACGAACTTGCCGGGACGCGAGCCCTTCACGGCTTCCTGCATGAAATTGTTGAAGATCGGCACGGCAAGGCTGCCGCCGGTGGCGCCGCGGCCGAGCGGTGCCGGATTGTCGAAACCGAGATAGAGGCCGGCGACGAGATCAGGCGTGTAACCGACGAACCAGGCGTCTTTCTCGTCGTTGGTGGTACCGGTCTTGCCGGCCACCGGGCGGTCGAGCTTGATCTTGCCGGCGGCGGTGCCGCGCAGGACCACGCCTTCCATCATCGAAGTGATCTGATAGGAGGTCATCGGATCGAGCACCTGCTCGCGGTTGTCGGTCAGCACAGGCTCGTCCTGCTCTGCCCAATCGCCCGCATTGCAATTGTCGCAGGTCCGGTCTTCATGACGGAAGATCGTCTTGCCATAGCGGTCCTGGATGCGGTCGATCAGCGACGGCTTGATCTGCTTACCGCCGTTGGCCAGAACCGAATAGGCCGACACCATGCGCAGAACCGTGGTTTCACCGGAGCCCAGCGACATCGCCAGAAGCGGCGGCATCTTGTCGTAGATGCCGAAACGTTCGGCATACTCGGCAACGATGTTCATGCCCATGTCGTTGGCGAGGCGAACCGTCATCAGGTTGCGCGACTTCTCGATGCCGAGGCGCAGCGTCGACGGGCCGGCCGAGCCGCCGCCGTAGTTTTCCGGACGCCAGACCTGGCCTCCGGCGACGATCTCGATCGGCGCATCGAGAATGACCGATGCCGGCGTGTAGCCGTTGTCGAGTGCTGCCGCGTAGACGAAGGGCTTGAAAGAGGAACCGGGCTGGCGCATCGCCTGCGTGGCGCGGTTGAATTCCGACTGGCCGTAGGAGAAGCCGCCGACCATGGCGAGCACGCGGCCGGTCTGCGGATCCATGGCGACCAGGCCGCCCTGAACCTTCGGAGGCTGGCGCAAGCGGTATTCGCCCTTATCCGCCAGCGGCTCGACATAGACGACGTCACCCGGACCCAGCACACCTTCAGGCGACTTTGCGGATTTGCGTTCGCCACTTGCCGAACGGTAGGCCCATTGCATGTTCTTGGCCGAGATATGACCCGTCACGCGTTCGGCAATGATCTTGCCGGACGCTTCCTTGTCCGGCTGGATGCCGATCTCGACACCCTGGGCATCGGCCGAAAGCACGACCGCCAGCTTCCATTCCGGCACGTCGGACAGCGCAACGACCTTGCCGAGCGGTTCGCCCCAGTCGCCGCCGATCTCGATCGACTTGACTGGACCGTGGAAACCGCGGCGCTCGTCATAGCTGAGCAGTCCGTCCTGCAGCGCCTTGCGCGCGGCGATCTGCATGCGCGGATCAAGCGAGGTGCGAACCGAAAGGCCACCCTCGTAAAGGGCGTTGTCGCCGTATTTCTGGATGATCTGCCGACGCACTTCCTCGGCAAAGAAGTCGGAGGCAAAGAGATGCGCGCCACCGCGGCGCGGATTGACGCCGAGCGGCTGCTGCTTGGCGTCCTCGCCGTCCGTCTTGGTGACGTAGCCGTTCTCGACCATGCGGTCGATGACCCAGTTGCGTCGCTCGATTGCGGCATCCGCCTTGCGGAAGGGATGGTAATTGGCCGGGCCCTTCGGCAGCGCTGCAAGATAGGCGGTTTCAGCGATCGTCAACTCCGTCACGGACTTGTCGAAATAGGTGAGCGCTGCGCCGGCTATGCCGTAGGAGTTGAGGCCGAAGAAGATCTCGTTGAGATAGAGCTCGAGGATGCGATCCTTGCTGTAGGCCTGCTCGATGCGGAAGGAGAGGATCGCTTCCTTGACCTTGCGGTCGATCGTCTGGTCCGACGAGAGCAGGAAGTTCTTGGCCACCTGCTGGGTGATCGTCGACGCGCCGACCGGGCGGCGGCCCGATCCGAAGTTCTGGAGGTTGACGGCGATCGCGCGCGCAAGACCGGTAATGTCGACGCCGGGATGCTGATAGAAGTTCTTGTCTTCAGCCGAAATGAACGCCGCCTTGACGCGGTCCGGGATCGCCTGGATCGGCAGATAGAGGCGCCGCTCGCGGGCGTATTCCGCCATCAGCGCGCCGTTACCGGCGTGAAAACGCGTGGTGACCGGCGGTGAATACTTCGCCAACACCTCGTAATCCGGCAAATCTTTGGTGACGCTGCCGAGATAGATGGCAACGGCCGCGGCGACACCGAGCAGCAAGAACGCACCAATGCCGAAGAAATATCCAATCAGTCTGATCATCAGTCAGATACCGGTACCTTATTATCGTCCAATCGCCAGGCCACTCGAACCGATCGAGACGCTTCCCGTCCCATCGGCCTGACCAAACGCTTCCATCAGAAAACATCTGGCATCGCGGCTATACGCGCCACCCAGCTCCTCATATGGCGAGGGGCACCGGGCATCAACATGTTTCCCAACAAATCCGGGCGCAACACGGGATAGGTCCCGGATTGTGCGTAAAATAGGGCTTGTTTACGATTATCGAGTGCGCATCCTGTTGAAAAGCATATCGCTGTTACCGGGGCGACACAAATCACTTCCTATGCCGCAGTGTCGGACGGCGTGCCGTAACCGGTCGTCAGCCGCCGTTTGCGACCGCCTGCTCGCGGTAGCGCCTTACCGCGACGGCCAGAAGACCGGACACTTTCTTGCGCCATTCGGGGTCCAGCAGCAGCTTCTCGTCGTCCTTGTTCGACATGAAGCCGAGCTCCAGCAGGATCGAAGGAACATCCGGAGCCTGCAGCACACGGAAGCCCGCGTGCCTGTGCGGATTGTTGATCAGATTGATCTGCCCTTCGAAGGACGAAACCACCGTGCGCGCCATGTTGACCGAGAATGCCTGCGTCTCGCGGCGGGTCAGATCGATGAGGATATCGGCGACTTCCGCGGGCTCGCTTTGCAGCGGTACGCCGGCGATCTCGTCAGAGAGGTTCTCGCGCTGCGCCAGATCTGCCGCCAGATGGTCGGACGCCTTGTCAGAGATCGTATAAACGGTCGCGCCGCGAATGTCCTTCTGCTTCAGCGTATCGGCGTGGATCGAGATAAACAGGTTGGCGCCCTTGTTTCGGGCGATCTGGACCCGTTGCGGCAAAGACAGGAACACGTCCTTGTCGCGCGTCAGAAAGGCCTCGATGCCGCTTTCGCGATTGAGGGTGGTGACCAGCTCCTGTGCGAAGGCGAGCGTGACGTGCTTTTCCTCAGTCTTGGTGCCGCTGCCGATCGCACCGGTATCGATCCCGCCGTGTCCGGCATCGATCGCAATTACGAAGGCGCCGCTCTTCTGCGCAGGCGTAACGCTCGGCCGGTCCGTCTTTGCGGCGACGATGGAACCGGTCCACTGCTGTTCTCCCAGAAGGGCATCGAAGCGGGTCTGATCCACCTTCTCCGCATCGATAACGAGGCGGTAGCTTTTACCGCCCTCCTCCTCGATCACTTCGGCATGACTGACGGCGACCGGTCCCTTCGAGGTAAAGACAAGGCGCGAACTGCCGGCACCCATGCCTCCGTATCGAATGGCTTCGAACAGGCCGCGCGCTTCCAGGCTCTCGGCCTTCAGGCCGAAAGCTGTCTCGGGCAGGTCGACGACAACCCGAACCGGATTTGCGACATAATGTATGGAGAATTCCGGTTTGCGATCGAACTCCACCACAACGCGCGTGCGCGCATCGTCGCCGGCCACACGCGCCGCGAACGCCAACAGGGGCGTTGGAGCAGGTTCGGTCGCATGCGCAAAGGTGCCAGCCACCATCAAGGCACCGGCAACGAGCATCGACGCAACGACACGGCCGCGAAAACGCAGCAACCGCGACAACAGTGAAGCGCACATATGATTAGCCGAAGGCTTCACCCCGGTCTCTCCGTCTATCCACGAACATAAAGCGGCAAGCGCGCACGACATTCGCCCGCCATACCGCCACATCCCCCGATCAATGAACCCTTACGGTTAACCAAAGCTTGACAGCGTTCCTGAAGCAACGCGGCCAAGGCATGCGATTCGCCGTCGTCCGACCTACTCTACGGGGGCAAGCGAATCGATCATTATTGTGGCAGCGCAGGCTTTTCCCTTGCCAATGTGACATAGAAAACATAAAAGCATCACAAGGAGAAAGTGTTGACGGGATAGAATCGTCGGCCGGGCAGCCGGAGCTTTCCAGAGCTTGGCGCCAGGGAGTGGTCGGGCCGGAATTGCCGGTTGTAACCGTATCATCTTTCCGCGGCCGCAAGGTGTTCATCCGCCGTCGCTGCATTTCCTCCCCGTATACTGGATCGCAAATTTCCGGCGGTGGCCGGAGCTCTTGGCGGTGATTTTTCACCGGAAAGCCCGCAAGCGGGCGCATTCATCGGGTCTTTATGAGACCTTTGACATTGGCATTCTTGTTTGGTCATTGATGTTGACTCAGCGGTATCGGTCAGAAGTAAAGAGGCCCCGGAACGACATCGTTCCGGCTGCCATCTGGCTGCTGCACCATCACCTGCACCAGACAGGACCTTTCACATCCGGCGCAACATCCGACGCGAGTGGCAGTCTTCCCATGGAAGAACGCCTGCCGCCCGTTCCGTTGTCGCGTCGAGGAGCACCATTTAGATGGCAGAGAAAATGCTTATCGATGCGTCTCATTCAGAAGAGACGCGCGTCGTTGTCGTTCGCGGGAACCGCATAGAAGAATTCGACTTCGAATCGGAACACAAGAAACAGATCCGCGGCAACATCTACCTCGCAAAGGTAACGCGTGTGGAGCCCTCGCTCCAGGCCGCCTTTGTCGACTACGGCGGCAACCGCCACGGGTTCTTGGCCTTCGCCGAAATCCACCCCGACTACTATCAGATCCCGCTTGCCGACCGTCAGGCGCTGTTGAAGGCTGAAGCCGAAGAAGCGCGCCGCGACGACGATATCGAACATGTCGAAACGGCAACGCCGACGCAGACCACGCTCGGCGTTCCCGTCGATCTGGACGTTGCCGTCGAGGCGGTTGAGGCGGAAGTCACAGCCGAGGTCGCCGAGGTAGCGCCTGAAGCCGTCGTCGAGACCGAAGCGCCCGCCGAAAAGACCAAGGCGAAGCCGAAGCGTCCCCGTCGCACCAAGGCAAAGATCGCCGAAGAAGCTGCTGCTGCGGCTGCAGCCGAAGAGGCCGGCGAAGACGGCAATGGCGGCGAGATGGCCGCCATGGTCGACACCGATTCGATCTCCGAAGATGTCGACAGCCGTCGCCGTCGCGATGACGACGACGATGATGACGACAATCACGACGGCGAAAAGGAAATCATCGAGTCCGTCGGCGCCGAAGACGCGATGGAAGAGGTTCCCGATCGGCATGTTCGCAAGCCGCGCAAGCAGTACCGTATCCAGGAAGTCATCAAGCGTCGCCAGATCCTGCTCGTTCAGGTGGCCAAGGAAGAGCGCGGCAACAAGGGCGCAGCGCTGACGACCTATCTGTCGCTTGCCGGTCGCTACTCGGTGCTGATGCCCAACACGGCCCGGGGCGGCGGCATTTCCCGCAAGATCACCAACTTGCAGGACCGCAAGCGCCTGAAGGAAATCGCACGTGGCCTCGAAGTGCCGCAGGGCATGGGCGTCATTCTGCGCACGGCCGGTGCAAACCGCACCAAGGTCGAGATCAAGCGCGACTTCGAATATCTGATGCGCCTTTGGGAGAACGTCCGCACGCTGACGCTCAATTCCACGGCCCCCTGCCTCGTCTATGAGGAAGGCAGCCTGATCAAGCGCTCGATCCGCGACCTCTACAACAAGGACATCAGCGAGATCGTCGTTTCCGGCGAAGAAGGTTACAAGGAAGCCAAGGGCTTCATGAAGATGCTGATGCCGAGCCACGCCAAGGTGGTTCAACCTTACCGTGACGTGCATCCGATCTTCTCGCGCTCCGGCATCGAAGCGCAGCTTGACCGCATGCTGCAGCCGCAGGTGACGCTGAAGTCCGGCGGCTACATCATCATCAACCAGACGGAAGCGCTGGTTTCGATCGACGTCAACTCCGGCCGCTCGACCCGCGAGCATTCGATCGAGGACACGGCACTTCAGACCAACCTCGAAGCCGCCGAAGAAGTTGCGCGCCAGCTGCGCCTTCGCGACCTTGCCGGTCTCGTCGTCATCGACTTCATCGACATGGAAGAAAAGCGGAACAACCGCTCTGTCGAGAAGCGCCTGAAGGATTGCCTGAAGAACGATCGCGCCCGTATCCAGGTCGGTCGCATCTCGCACTTCGGCCTGCTCGAAATGTCGCGCCAGCGTATCCGCGCTTCGGTTCTCGAATCGACGATGCAGACTTGCCCGCATTGCAACGGCACGGGTCACGTCCGTTCGCAGTCGTCGGTCGCGCTGCATGTCCTGCGTGGCATCGAAGAGTATCTGCTCAAGAACACCACGCACAACATCACGGTGCGCACGATCCCGGATATCGCGCTCTATCTGCTCAACCACAAGCGCTCCACGATCATGGATTATGAGCAGCGCTTCGGCGTCTCGATCATCATCGAGGCTGACGCCCATGTCGGCGCGCAGCACTTCGCGATCGATCGCGGCGAACCGGTGGAAAACCCGGTCAAGATCGAACAGATCCTGCACTTCGAGCCGGAGCCTGAAGAGGACGACGATATCGTCATCGAAGAGGATCTCGACGAAGAAGAAGCAGAAGAAGTCGTGGTCGAACAGCGCCAGGAGCAGCCGAAGGCTGCCGCCCAGGCCGACGACCAGAACGGCCGCAAGCGCAAGCGTCGCCGCCGTCGGCGTGGCAAGGGCAGCCAGCAGGCTGAAGGCGCTGCCGCGCAGGACGGCGATACCGCCGATGATGCCGAAGACGCCGCCGAGACCGATGGCGACGAGGACGAAAACGATACGGATGCGCTGACCGCCGACGGCGAACAGAAGCGCAAGCGTCGCCGCCGCGGCAAGCGCGGTGGCCGTCGCAACCGTCCAGAATTGGGCGAAGGTGAAGTCGAGGGCGAAGAGCAGGCTGCTGCATCTGCCGACGGCGAAGCCGACGAACAGGGCGATGCGGAAGCACCGTCGGTAGCCGAGATTGAAGCGGTCGCCGTGGTTGCCGAAGCCGAGATCGTTGCGGAAGCCGTGGAACCGGTCACCGAGAAGGCCGCCAAGCCGAAGCGCACACGCAAGAAGGCCGTCAAGGCCGAGGAGCCTGTGACGAGCGCCGACGAAGCTGCCCAGAGCGCGGTCGAAGCACAGCCGGAAACGGCAGCCGAGGAGCCGGTCCCGGAAGCAATCGTCGAGGCTGCCGCTGATCTCGACGAAGGCAAGCCCGCCCGCGCGAACCGCGACATCTCGACGATCGCCTCGGAGCCGGTGCTGACCTCGACGGTCACGAACAAGACCGAAGGCGCCGAGGAAGACCAGTCCAAGCCCAAGAAGGGCGGATGGTGGCAGCGTCGCGGGTTCTTCTAAGCGACCCGCTCACCTTCGAAAGAACAGAAAAGCCCGGACATGGTCCGGGCTTTTCTCGTTTGGGGCGTTTTCGATTTATCAGGAAACATCGAAATGCTCGGTGTGTCCGTCTCGACGCACGTCTGACGCAAGACTGCTGCACATTTTTCTGGGAAACGTGACGGTCGGCGACGCGCGGCTCGTTTGGGCGCAAGCCTGCGCCCGGCGACAAGACCAGAGTGCCTGTCTACCTGACAATTTGAATCAAGGGTTTCTCAACGAGAATCCGGTGACGGACCCAAGCCGTTGAAATGACTGCCGATCAGGAAATCCAGCGGGCAATGCGGTCCATGGCCTCGCTCATGTCCGCGGTCGACCCGGCATAGGAGAAACGCATCGTCCTATGACCTTCAAGCGGATCGAAATCGAAGCCGGGTGTCGCGGCCACATTGATTTCCGCCAGCATGCGGCGGGCAAACGCCATGCTGTCATTGGTAAAGCGGCTGACATCCGCATAGGCGTAGAAGGCGCCATCCATCGGCGAGGCGATCGTGAAGCCGATTTCCGGCAGGCGCTTCAGCAGCATCTCGCGATTGGCGGCATAGGCGGCCTTATAGCCGTCGAGTTCGACCTGTGCGCCAAGGGATGCCTCCGCCGCGATCTGCGACAATTCCGGCGGCGAGATGTAGAGGCTCTGGGCGATGCGTTCGAAGCCGCGGACCTGCTTTTCCGGTAGCACCATCCAGCCGATCCTCCAGCCGGTCATGCAATAATATTTCGAGAAGGAGTTGATCACGACGACGTCGTCCGTCACCTCCAGGGCGCTTGCCTCCTCGCCGGCAAACGTCAGGCCGTGATAGATCTCGTCGGAGATGAAGGCGATGTCTTCGGCGCGACAATAGTCGGCGAGCGCCTTCAGACCCGCCCTGCCCGTCACCGTTCCGGTCGGATTGGCCGGGCTCGCCAGCAGCACGCCCTTCAAGGGGCGCCCGACCCTGGCGGCGGCCCGCGCCAGGTTTTCCGGTGTCAGCGTAAAGCCACTCTCGGCATTGGCTTCCACCTCCACGACCGTCAGGCCGAGGGCTGCAAGAATGTTGCGATAGGCGGGATAGCCCGGCCGCGCGATCGCCACGCAATCGCCCGGGTCGAACAGGGCAAGGAAAGCAAGATTGAACCCGGCCGACGAGCCGGTGGTCACGGCGATACGTTGCGGGTCGAGCGCAATGCCATGGCGATTTTGATAATGCCTGGCGATCGCGGTTCGAAGCGAAAGCGTGCCGAGCGCATCTGTGTAACCCAGCCGGCCATGCTCGAGCGCCTTGCGCGCCGCATCCAGCGCAGCCTTCGGCGCGGCGTGCGCCGGTTGGCCGACAGCCATGGAAATCACCGGATGGCCGGCGTCGCGCCGGCGCGTCGCCTCGGCAAGGACATCCATGGCGTGGAAAGGTTCGACGGCGCTGCGGTTCGACAATTCTACCAAGGCGATTTCCTCAAGAAGCGGCGCGGAGCAACCTGCGCTGATACCCAGGGAGCCCCTTTGCCCGATCATCTGAAGCTTCACAAGTCCGCGAGCGCCGTATTTCCGCCGATTTTGCCGTTTCGTTTCCCCGGGCGCCACCCTATGCTGCCGCCGTGTTGCGGGGCCGGAGATTCCTGTCGTCTTTTAAAGCACGCATTGACCGTGTATCGCGACATGGACGACAGACAGGGCAAGCAGAGACAACGAGGACGATATGAATTTCAGCACGAAAATGATTGCCGCGGGAACGCTGGCCGCGTTCCTGGCAGGCGTCAGCTTGCCGCAAAGCGCTCTCGCGCTCGACCAGAAGCAGAAGGACGAATTTGGCGCCTTCATCAAGGAATACCTGCTGGCCAATCCCGAGATCATGCTCGAGGTCCAGGAAGCATTGGCCACCAAGCAGCGCGCCAAGCAGCAGGAAGCGGCAGAAGGCGCGATCACCGAGAACAAGAAGGCGATCTTCAATTCCCAGTACGACATGGTGCTTGGCAACCCGGACGGAGACGTCACGGTCGTCGAGTTCTACGACTACAACTGCGGCTACTGCAAACGTGCACTGACGGACATGGAAGACATCCTTGCCAAGGACAAGAACGTCCGCTTCGTGCTGAAGGAACTGCCGATCCTCGGCCCGGATTCGCTGGCCGCCCATAAGGTCAGCGCCGCATTCCGTCTGGTGGCGCCCGAGAAGTTTGGCGAATTCCACCGGGCCCTTTTGGGTGGCGAGGACCGCGCGACCGAGGAAACTGCGATTGCCGTTGCCGGCAAGCTCGGCGTGACTGAAAAGCAGCTGCGCGCCAAGATGGAGAAGGAGCCGCATGACGCGGCGGTGCGCGAGGCCTATACCCTCGCCAACGACCTCGGCATCACCGGCACGCCCTCCTACGTGATCGGCAACGAGGCCGTGTTTGGCGCCGTCGGCGCCGAGGAAATCAGCAGCAAGGTTGCCAATATGCGCAGCTGTGGCAAGACCGCCTGCTGACCTGCACCCCTGGACGATCTGCCCCAACTGTGGACAAATCCCGCGAGGACCCAAAGGGCTTTTCCTCGCGGGACCATCAGTCTATAGGTAACCCACCATCACCGGACCGGAATCCCGCATGCCAACCAAAATTTTCGTGCTGAACGGCCCCAACCTGAATGCGCTCGGCAAGCGTGAACCGGGGATCTATGGCGGCCAGACACTCGCCGACATCGAGGCGATGTGCACCACGGAAGGCAAGACGCTGGGGCTCGCGGTCGATTTCCGGCAATCCAACCACGAAGGCACGTTGGTCGACTGGCTGCACGAGGCCGGCGAAAAGGCTAAAGGCGTCGCGATCAATCCGGCCGCCTACGGCCACACGTCGATCGCGCTGCATGATGCCATCCGCGCCATCGGCATTCCGGTGGTCGAGTTGCATCTCTCCAACATCCACGCGCGTGAAGAATTCCGCCACAAGTCGATGATCGCGCCCGCGGTCAAAGGCGTGATCTGCGGTTTCGGTGCGCAGAGTTACATTCTGGCGCTGCATGCGCTAAAGAACCTGACAGAAACGTCGAAATAAAAAGAACACGAGGCTCATATCCCATGGCTGACAAGAAACCCGGTATCGACCAGGCGCTGATCCGCGATCTCGCCAATATCCTGAACGACACGGATCTCACCGAGATCGAAGTGGAACAGGAAGATCTCCGCATCCGCGTATCGCGCGCCGGCACGCCGGTCGCTGTCTCGATGCCGACCTACCAGGCCCAGCCGGCTGTCCATGCCGCACAGCCAGCCGCTGCCGCCGCCCCGGCGGAGACCAGCCGCACTTCCAAGAACGCTGTCACGGCCCCCATGGTCGGCACGGCATACCTCGCACCCGCTCCAGGCGCCCGCCCCTTCATCGAGGTCGGCACCGTGGTCAAGGAAGGCCAGACGGTTCTGATCATCGAAGCGATGAAGACCATGAACCAGATCCCTGCCCCGCGTTCGGGCAAGGTGACCGAAATCTTCGTCCAGGACGCAGCCCCCGTCGAATATGGCGAGCCGCTGATCGTAATCGAATAAGGCGGCGCTGCGATGATCTCGAAAATTCTCATTGCCAATCGCGGCGAAATCGCACTTCGCGTACTGCGCGCCTGCAAGGAACTGGGCATCGCCACGGTGGCCGTGCACTCCACGGCCGACAGCGACGCCATGCACGTGCGTCTCGCCGACGAAAGCGTCTGCATCGGCCCTCCGCCGTCGCGCGATAGCTATCTGAACATTCACCAGATCGTCGCGGCCTGCGAAATCACCGGCGCCGATGCCGTGCATCCGGGCTACGGCTTCCTGTCGGAAAACGCCAAGTTTGCCGAAATCCTCGAAGCGCACGACATCACCTTCATCGGACCGACTGCGGAACATATCCGCATCATGGGCGACAAGATCACCGCCAAGAAGACGGCGCAGGAACTTGGCATCCCCGTGGTTCCGGGTTCCGACGGCGAAGTGCGCCCCGAAAATGCGCTCGAAGTCGCGCGCAAGATCGGCTTCCCTGTCCTGATCAAGGCAACCGCGGGCGGCGGCGGCCGCGGCATGAAGGTGGCCAAGAGCGAAGCCGATCTCGAAGAAGCCGTGTCGACCGCTCGTTCCGAGGCGCTTGCCGCATTCGGCAATGACGCGGTCTACATGGAAAAGTATCTCGGCAAGCCGCGCCATATCGAAATCCAGGTCGTCGGTGACGGTCAGGGCAACGCGATCCATCTCGGCGAACGCGACTGCTCGCTGCAGCGTCGTCACCAGAAGGTATGGGAAGAGGCAAACTCCCCCGCCCTCAACGTCGAACAGCGCATGAAGATCGGCGAAATCTGCGCCGACGCCATGCGCAAGCTGAAATATCGCGGCGCCGGCACGGTCGAGTTCCTCTACGAGAACGGCGAGTTCTATTTCATCGAAATGAACACCCGTCTTCAGGTCGAGCATCCGATCACCGAGGCGATCACCGGTATCGATCTCGTGCACGAACAGATCCGCGTCGCATCGGGCGGCGGGCTCTCGGTCAAGCAGGAAGACATCGTGTTTTCCGGTCACGCGATCGAGTGCCGCATCAATGCCGAGGACCCGCGCACCTTCGTCCCCTCGCCGGGCACGATCACGCATTTCCATGCACCGGGCGGCCTCGGCGTTCGCGTGGATTCAGGCGCATATCAGGGCTACCGGATCCCCCCCTACTACGACAGCCTGATCGGCAAGCTCATCGTTCACGGCCGTACCCGCGTCGAATGCATGATGCGCCTTCGCCGCGTGCTCGACGAGTTCGTCATCGACGGCATCAAGACGACGCTGCCGCTGTTCCAGGACCTGATCAACAATCAGGATATCGCGAATGGCGAGTATGATATCCACTGGCTGGAGAATCATCTGGCCTCCACGTCCGAATAGGACCGTGCATTGAAAGGGACGCGCAGCAAGCAACCCGACGTAACACCGGACATGCTGCTGCGCGCCTATTCCATAGGCCTGTTTCCGATGGCCGATTCGGCCGACGACCCGGAACTTTTCTGGGTCGAGCCGGAGATCCGCGGCGTTATCCCGCTCGATGGATTTCACGTCTCGCGCAGCCTCGCCAAAACAATCCGCAAGAGCCAGTTCGACATCCGATTCAACACCGCCTTCGAAGCGGTCATGGAAGGCTGTGCTGCGCCGGCGCCCGATCGTCCGACCACCTGGATCAACGGCAAGATCCGCACCCTCTACGCCACCCTCCACGCGATGGGCTACGCCCACAGCGTCGAAGCCTGGAAGGATGGCGCTCTGGTCGGCGGTCTCTACGGTGTCTCGCTCGGCTCTGCATTCTTCGGTGAAAGCATGTTTTCCCGACGGACCGATGCCTCGAAGATCTGCCTTGTGCATCTGGTGGAGCGCCTGCGCGCACGCGGCTTCGAACTGCTGGACACACAGTTTACGACAGAACATCTCAAGTCGTTCGGTGCGGTCGACGTGCCGAAGGCCGAGTATGAGATCATGCTCGCCAATGCGATGAATTCACCTGATTTGACGTTCTGAGAACAACGCCGGATCGCTGGCATTGCGGTCGCTATCACAAAGCAGGCGCCGTCCATTTTTGCGCGCCTTCGCGGCATATGGGGCCAGCGTCAGCATTCGCAAACTGAATCATGCCGACGCTCTATCTCTTTGTATTGACCCGTTTTCCGACGCTACGCTCGTTCGCCCGGCGCAAGCGCGCTGCACCCGCGCCCGACGTCGTCCGGCAAGACGATATCGCCCGCCTTGCCAGGGTCACCAGCCCGGTGGTTCCATTTTTCCTGTCAGGATGAGTGCGCAAAGACACGCAGAACCTTTGCTGCGCGCCGACAAGCGTGTCCGTTAGGGCTCGTTACTTCTTGGACGCGGTATCGGGTGGCGGCAGATCCGAAGTCGCCTTGCAGGATTGCAGCCAGACGTCATAGACCGGGTGCTCGACTGCATTGAGACCCGGGCTGTCGGCAAACATCCAGCCAGTAAAGATCCGTCTGATCTTGCGATCGAGGGTGATCTCGTCGACCTCCACGAAGGTGGTGATCTTCTGCGCTTCGGTATCGTCCCTGTTGTAGCAGACGCGCGGCGTTACCTGCAGGGCGCCGAACTGCACAGTCTCGCCGATGTAGACGTCGAAGGTCGTGATACGGCCGGTGATCTTGTCGATGCCGGAAAAGACGGCGACGGCGTTGTTGATACGCGCGGCTTCGGCAGTGCCGATCGAGGAAACCATCGGCAGCGCAGCAAGCGCGGCAACACAGAGCCGGCGCGATGTCTGGCCGATTGATTTCCGCAGATAAGAACCCGCCATTCCCGCCTGTCTCCCGCGCGCCTTGCATTCACTGTTGATGAGTATCAGGCGCTAAACATGAAATGTGGCCGCCCCGTGGTCACCGGACCATTTGGCGAAGCGGCGCACGCTTGTCCGAGAACAAGTGTCTCAGGAACCCGGCGTCCAGGCGTCGTAGTCACCGGTCACACGCGGACGAGCCCCGGCACCTGCGATCGAACCCTGCGGCCTGTAGGCGTTGGCGGTGCCGGTCGGGTTCGGGCGATGTGGCTTCTGCCACTCGCGAGCGACATACTTTTCGTCAGCCGGCGATACGTCGGTACGGTGATGCATCCAGCCATGCCAGCCGGCCGGAATCGCCGAGGCTTCGGCGTAGCCGCTGTAGATCACCCAGCGGCGCGTGCGGCCTTCCGAGTCCTTGCCGCCCTGATAATAGACGTTGCCGAGCTCGTCTTCGCCGACACGCTGACCGTTACGCCAGGTGTGGAAGCGCGTTCCGATCGTCTGTTGGTTCCACCAGGTGAAAATCTGCAGCAGGAGCTTCATGGATGCCGTCCTCAACCGACCGTTGGGAAGGCGGCCGGATACCAAAACTATGTCCCCGCTTATGCCCCGCCACTCCGGCCTTGTCCAGTGTTTCCGAGGCGAACCCGGTCATTTCAACGGCATGTGAAAGCCGAAATGGCTGCGCACGAAACCGAGACGCTCATAGAACCGATGAGCAGCTGCCCGCGTCGCATTCGAGGAGAGCTGTACTTTTGCAGCGCCCCTCTCGCGCGCCCGCTCGATCGCATAGAGCATCATGCGTTCGCCGATACCGCGCCCGCGTACATCCTCGCGGGTTTGCACCGCCTCGACCAATAGTCTCGGCTGACCACGCCCTGGAAGCGACGTCAACAAAGTCGTCTGGAACGTGCCGACCACGTCGTCGCCAAGTCGGGCAACGTACAGGGTTTGCAGCTCGGATGCCTCTATGCGCTCAAAAGCTGCGAGATAATCGGAAAACGCCTCGGTCGCGGTCGTGTCGTCATGTCCGCCAACGCTGTCGGCGGCAAAAAGCGCGATGATGGCGGGAAGATCGGTCCGAGCGGCCTTGCGAATTTCCAGGTCGGTCGTCGCGTCCATATCGTCCTCCGCAAGTGACCATCAACACTAACCGTCAATCATCACGAGGCTACGGCTTCGTGACAACCAATCGCGAACCCTGTCTTTTCCACAAAGAAAGGCGAAGGCACCAGCTCCAAGGGAACGCGGCTCAGACCAACGGTTTTTCGAGAATGAGTGCCGGAAGTCCTGACGCGTCGCCGCAATCGCTTGTCCGGCCGACTTCGGAAAAGCCATGAGCGCGATAAAAGGCAAGCGCGTGAAGGTTCTGCGGCTCGACTTCGACGCGCATGCGCTCGGCGTCCGGAAAACAGGTTTCCAATTCAGCGAAAATATCCCGGCCGATCCCCTGCCGCTGCAATTTCGGCAGGACGTAGAGCTGGTGGAGCACGACGGTCTTCTTCAATGTGTCGGACATCGCCGCATAGCCCATGCCGCCGATGTTACGGCCGTCGTCGGCCACGAGAAACTCCGCGTTCTTGCGTTCCAGCCGGCTCTTCAGCGCCGGCAGTGAATGCCAGCGCCCTGTAAGCTCGTTGACTTTCTCGACACCATAGAAGGTGTCGTAGGTCGCGTGCCACGTCTCGGCGAGCAACACGCGAACCTTTTCCAGATCACGCTCACTCGCCGTGCGGACGAAGAACATCGATTATTCCTCGATACCGAGCTTGGCCTTGACCAGGGCTTGAACGGCCTGCGGGTTGGCCTTGCCGCCAGTCGACTTCATCACCTGGCCGACGAACCAGCCGGCGAGCGACGGCTTTGCCTGCACCTTGGCGACCTGATCCGGGTTGGCGGCGATGATCTCGTCGACGGCCTTCTCGATGGCGCCGGTGTCCGTCACCTGCTTCATACCGCGCGCCTCGACGATCTCAGCAGGATTTCCGCCTTCGTTCCAGACGATTTCGAAAAGATCCTTGGCGATCTTGCCGGAGATGGTCTCCGCCTTGATGAGATCGATGATACCGCCGAGCTGGGCGGGGGAAACCGGAGTCTCCTCAATGGCTTTGCCGGCTTTGTTCAAGGCGCCAAGCAGGTCGTTGATCACCCAGTTCGCGGCGATCTTGCCGTCACGCCCCTCGGCCACAGCCTCGAAATAGTCAGCGATCGACTTCTCCGAAACGAGCACGGAGGCATCGTAGACCGACAGACCCAGGGAACTGACAAAGCGCTCCTTCTTGTCATCGGGCAGCTCCGGCAAGTCGGCCTTGAGCGCATCGACGAAGGCCTGGTCGAATTCGAGCGGCAGCAGATCCGGATCCGGGAAGTAGCGATAGTCGTGCGCATCTTCCTTGGAACGCATCGAGCGCGTTTCGCCCTTGTTCGGGTCGAACAGGCGGGTTTCCTGGTCGATCGAACCGCCATCTTCCAGAATGCCGATCTGGCGACGCGCTTCATACTCGATCGCCTGGCCAATGAAGCGGATGGAGTTGACGTTCTTGATCTCGCAACGCGTGCCGAAAGCCTCGCCGGGGCGGCGAACCGAGACGTTGACGTCAGCGCGCATCGAGCCCTCGTCCATGTTGCCGTCACAGGTACCGAGATAGCGCACGATCGAGCGCAGCTTGGTCATGTAGGCCTTGGCTTCGTCAGACGAACGCATGTCGGGCTTGGAGACGATTTCCATGAGGGCAACGCCGGAGCGGTTGAGATCGACATAGGACATCGACGGGTGCTGGTCGTGCATGGACTTGCCGGCATCCTGCTCCAGGTGCAGGCGCTCGATGCCAATCTCGACATCCTCGAACTGGCCCTGGCGATCCGGCCCTACGGAAATGACGATCTGTCCCTCGCCGACGATCGGGTCCTTGAACTGCGAGATCTGATAGCCCTGCGGCAGATCGGGGTAGAAGTAGTTCTTGCGGTCGAAGATCGAGCGGTTGTTGATCACGGCCTTGAGGCCGAGGCCAGTGCGCACCGCCTGCTTGACGCATTCCTCGTTGATGACGGGCAGCATGCCTGGCATGGCCGCGTCGACGAGCGACACGTTTGCATTCGCCGGCTTGCCGAATTCGGTCGACGCACCCGAGAACAGCTTCGAATTGGAAAGCACCTGGGCATGGACCTCCATGCCGATGATGACTTCCCAGTCGCCTGTGGCGCCGGGGATGAAGCGTTTGGAATCGGGGGTACGGACGTCGACAATGCTCATATCATGCTCTTCTTTGAAGCCTGAATTCTTGGTTTCTCGGTAGAGCAATTGCCGCAATGGTGCAAGTTGTTAGGCGCAATCGCCCGGCGTGCGCCGACGTGTTGCCCGGTTTAACCGACGCTTAGCGTCCCGCGTGCAAAAATCGAACATGCCCGCCATCACCATCATCGCCCTGTACGCCCTCGCAGCGATCAACGTCACGAGCTTTTGCCTGTTCTGGTACGACAAGCACGCCGCACGCAAAGGCTGGCGCCGTATCCGTGAACGCACATTGCTGCAATCGGCGTTTTTCGGCGGTAGCATCGGTGCCCTGGCGGGCCGGAAGGTCTTCAGGCATAAGACGCGCAAGGAACCGTTTCGCACACGTCTGCTTCTGATCGTCCGGCTTCAGACGATTGCGACAATCGCTTTCGCAATCCTTGCGAGCGGCGCTCTTGACACCTTCGCTCGCCTCTTCTAGGTCAGACCCGTTCGAATGGAGTTTTGATGTTCTCATCGTCTGAGTCCCGGTAAGGGCCCCTGCCCGCTTTCTTCTAAAGACTGCGCGCACGGGCCGGAAACGTAACCCCGCTTTTCCCAAGATTTGCGGAACGTTTTTCTGCGTTCTTACGAACGCTATTCCGGAACATTCAGAAATGGATATCTCACGCGCTGAGCAGCGCATCCTTCATCATTTGGCCCAGGGCGGCCGCATCGAAATCACCCGCGACGGCAAGGCGATCATCGACATCCGATGCTTCACCCGTGACGGATGGGTCTATCCAAGCTTTGACCTCGAGCTTTTCCGCAAACTGAAGCGGAAGAAGGCGATCTCGTCATCGTCAGGCAAGCCCTACCGCATCACCCAGCAAGGCCTGCTTCTCGTCCGCTCCGAACTCAACAATCGGTAACCGGGCACATCAGAGAAGATGCCGGGCCGCAGCCTGGCATCTTCGCACCTGCCTCCCCACGCATGCGGAAGGCCTCCTTGCTTCACGCACGAATGGCGGGGCGGCACTGCGCGTTATCGCTGGCGTACAGCATCGAGCCGCGCGACCGTCGTATCGGCTGCCGGCGTGCCGTCGGCAAAGGTGCGGATGCAATCGCGCCCCTCCGCCTTGGCGACATAGAGCGCCCTGTCGGCCTGCGACAGCATGGCCTCCAGTCCGGAACCGGCTGGCAGCCGCTCGGCAATGCCGATGCTGGCTGTCACCGAGAGCGTCTCGCCATTCTCAAGCTCGACACCGAGTGCACGGATGGCGGCTAAGACCCGCTCGGCAACGCGATCCGCATTCGCCGGCGCCTGCCGGACAAGAAGTATCGCGAACTCTTCGCCGCCGAGCCTGCCGAAGAGGTCGTCGGAGCGCAGCGTCATGCGGACGGTCCGTGCCACCGCCTGCAGCACACGATCGCCTGCTGCATGACCGTGGGTATCGTTAATCACCTTGAAGCGATCGATATCCAGCATCATGGCGAAGATCGGTGTTTTCCGATTTTCGGCTTCGATGGAGGCGGACGCCCGCACCATGAAAGCGGCGCGGGCAAGACATTGCGTCAGGAAATCATAGTCGACCGCATGGGAAAGCCGGGCGATCAAGGTTCGGCGCGCCGCGTCGATGCTTGCCACGGTCAGCGGCCCGAGCGCCAGAAGCGTAATGCCGAGGCGCGTCGATATGAGTGTCGCCTCGGCGAGACGATCGCCGCCGAGATGCAGGGCGCCTGACGCAACGGCGACCTGGGCCAGCATGCAGACGATTGCCATCAGCACGGCGACGGCAAACAATCGGTAGGTCAAGGCGCACCACAGCAACGCCGGCACGGGAAAGGCAATTGCGCCCGGACCACCGATCAAAAGTGCGGCAGCGCAAGACGCCACCAGGGAAACGATCGGCCAGGGATTGACGCCCGCCGCAGGAACAATCCGCTCCCGGTCGACCAGCCCCGGCATTGCCAGAAACACCGGCAGGATGACGACGTAATTGACCAGCTCGGTCATCAGCCAAGCGACAACGGCGCGCGAGGCCGGTTCACCGAAATAGTGCACAACCGCGAGCGAGCCGACAATCGACGCGCTGCCGCCGGCCATGACCGCGATCGAAAACATGTAGAGCACGGCCAGGGGCCGGCGCAGATGACGATGCTCTGTCGACAGACGCATGAAGAGGATGTAGCCGACACCGACGCCGATCAGATTGGCGGCATTGAGCGCCACGGCTGCGCCGAGCCCCGAGCCGGTCAGAAGGTCGGCCAAAAGGTAAGCCAGGGCTGCGCAGGTCCAGGCGGTCGGCGTGCTCAACGCGGGATGACGCACCAGCAAGCCGAGCAGGATGGCATTAGCCGGCCACACGGAAGCGAGCATACCAAAAGGGCGGCTGAAAATACCGAGCAGGCAGGCTGAGAATATCGCCAGGCCGAAGCCGACAAGCCATAGCGGGCGAACGGATGACCTATAAGACGCCGATTGCTCTACGGTATTTTGGAGGATCTGCAACGAACGTCCCCTGCGTCGCCACGTAGTTTCAATACCCCTAATATTTCATGGGTCGAATGAATGCGAGGTGAATATTCGGCAGGGAGCCTTATCTCGCAAAAAACATCATGCCTTTCAGCTCAGCGGCCGTAGAGATCGGGAGCGGCGACCGCCAGCGACTTGCTCAGGCCGATGAACTCGACGTCCCGATCGAGCCTCGGCGCATAGGCAGTCGACAGCCAGCTGACGCCATAGCCCTGCTTGCGGAAGAAGCCGATGGCTGCCGTGTTCTGTGCATGTGTCTTTATTTGCACGGCCTCGAAGCCGTCACTTGCGATGCGACGCTCGAGATCTGCGAGCAGGAGACCGCCGAGCCCCCGCCGCTGCGCCTCGGGCTCGATCCAGAGGTCGGAAATGCTCTCGTCGAAATTTTCCCGCGCTGCCCAGCCACGCGGTCTGCCGTCAAGCTCGACCAGGGAAACGGAAAGCCAGTGGGCGGCAAGAAAATCGGCGAAGGCGTTTTCTGCCAGGCGTCGCATCCGATTGACGTCGGCAAGGCCAGTGATCGCGCCTTCCCAGGCGCGCAGGCCGATCGCGATCAGAGCGTCGACCTCATCCTGGCGGGCATGTCGGATCAAAGGCATGGCGCGGTCCCCCTCTCCGCGTCACTAGATCATGCGGCCGCCGGGTTTGCCAGACGGCGTCGAAGGCGCAGCCGCCTGGGGCGCTGCGCCTTCAGTTTCTTACCACCACTTGGTGGGCGTGAAGCGGCCGGCTGCCTGTTCGATCACATGTGCGGTCTTGAACAGGGTCTCTTCCTCGAACGGCTTGCCGATCAGCTGCAGGCCAAGCGGCAGGCCCTTGTGGTCGACGCCGCCCGGAACGGCGATGCCCGGCAGGCCGGCCATGTTGACCGTCACCGTGAAGATGTCGTTGAGGTACATCTTGACCGGATCGGATGCGAGATCCTCGTCGGCGATGCCGAAGGCGGAGGACGGTGTCGCCGGCGTCAGGATCGCATCGACACCGGCGTGGAAGGCCAGCTCGAAGTCGCGCTTGATCAGCGTGCGAACCTTCTGGGCGCGCAGATAATAGGCGTCGTAGTAGCCAGCCGAAAGCACGTAGGTGCCGATCATGATGCGGCGCTTGACCTCCTGGCCGAAGCCCGCGGCCCGGGTCTTTTCGTACATGTCGACGATGTCCTTGCCGTCGACGCGCAGGCCGTAGCGGACACCGTCATAGCGGGCAAGGTTCGACGACGCTTCGGCCGGAGCGACGATATAATAGGCCGGCAGCGCATATTTCGTGTGCGGAAGGGTGATGTCGACGATCTCGGCACCGGCGTCCTTGAGCCAGGCAATGCCCTGCTGCCACAGGGCTTCGATTTCCTCGGGCATGCCCTCGACACGATACTCGCGCGGAATGCCGATCTTCATGCCCTTGATCGACTGGCCGATCGAGGCTTCGTAGTTCGGCACCGGCAGATCGACGGAAGTCGTATCCTTGGCGTCGACGCTTGCCATAGACTGCAACAGGATCGCGGCGTCGCGCACGTCACGCGCGATCGGGCCGGCCTGGTCGAGCGAGGACGCGAAGGCGACGACACCCCAGCGGGAGCAGCGACCGTAGGTCGGCTTGATGCCGACGGTGCCGGTAAAGGCTGCCGGCTGACGGATGGAGCCGCCGGTATCGGTTGCGGTGGCACCGGCGCACAGATGGGCAGCCACGGCTGCCGCAGAACCACCGGACGAGCCACCCGGAACGAGATCGAGGTTGGAGCCCTTGGCCCGCCAGGGGTTTTTCACGGCGCCGTAATAGGACGTCTCGTTGGAGGAGCCCATGGCGAACTCGTCCATGTTGAGCTTGCCGAGCATGACCGCGCCGTCGTTCCAGAGGTTCTGGGTGACGGTCGATTCGTAACGCGGCGCGAAGCCATCGAGGATGTGGCTGCAGGCTTGCGTGTGCACGCCTTCGGTTCCGAAGAGATCCTTGATCCCGAGCGGAATGCCTTCGAGCGCGCCGGCCTTGCCGGCGGCGATGCGCGCATCCGAAGCCCTGGCCATTTCGCGCGCCTTGTCGGGCGTGACCGCGATATAGGCGTTGATCGCTTCGTTGGCGCCATCGATCGCGGCGATATAGGCGTCAGTCAGTTCAACGGCGGTGATTTCCTTGCCGGCAAGCTTGGTGCGGGCTTCGGCGATCGTCAGGCTGGTGAGTTCGGTCATGGTGAAATCGGGCTTTCGCAATCAGGGACGTCGGGGCGGCAGGCAGTCGGATTATTCGACGACCTTCGGGACGAGGAAGAAGTTGCGATCGGTATTGGGAGCATTGGCGACGATGTCGTCGGCCTTGCTGCCATCGGACACGACGTCCAGGCGCTTTTTCATCTCCATCGGCGTTACCGACGTCATCGGCTCCACGCCTTCGACATTGACCTCGGAGAGCTGCTCGACGAAACCAAGGATGCCGTTGATTTCGCCCACCATCCGCGTGGCTTCATCTTCACTGACGGCGATGCGTGCGAGGCGCGCGACGCGCTTCACGGTGGCAAGGTCTACGGACATGGTCGTCTCCGGTCTCTGGAACTTTCCCCCGCTATAATGGTGCGCGGCGAGGCGCGCAACGGGGGAATCGCCCGATCGCTCGCCTGCCGATGCCCCGACGGCATTTGCCGTCAAACGGTGACGACGCCGCCGACCGCAGGTGTCGCGACCTTGGTCGAGGCGCTATCCATGCCGACGATGAAATTTTCCGGCGTCTGGTCGATGATCGGGAAGGAACCGTAGTGACAGGGAATGGCGGTCGAGAACTTGAAATAGCGCTGGCAGGCGAGCGCGGCCACGGCACCGCCCATGGTGAAACGGTCGCCGATCGGAACGAGGCCAATCTCGGGCTGGTGCAGCTCCTCGATCAGCGCCATGTCGGAGAAAATGTCGGTGTCGCCCATGTGATAGAGCGTCGGCTCGTCCTCGAAATGCAGGACGAGACCGTTGGCACTGCCGAGCGAATGCGACACGCCGTCTTCGGTGATCTGTGCCGACGAATGCAGCGCATTGACGAAGGTTGCGGAAAAGCCCGGGAGATGGATGGTGCCGCCGGTGTTACCGGGCTCCATCGCCGAAACACCCTGGCGACCGAGCCACATGCAGAGATCGAAGTTGGCAACGACCACGGCTCCCGTTTCCTTGGCAATGGCGACGGTGTCGCCGACATGGTCGCCGTGCCCATGCGTCAAGAGAATATGGGTGAGCCCGGAGGTTACCTCCCGGCGCTCGCTGTCGAGGAACGCGGGATTGCCCGTAAAGAAGGGATCGATCAGGATCTTCGACGCTGCCGTTTCGACGTGAAAGGCGGAATGGCCAAGCCATTTGATCTTCATGACATTCTCCCAGATGATTTGTGCGTTGATCCAGCTATATGGAACGAAACGAGCCCCTGCAAAGATCGAATCGGCAAACCAAATGACAATTCTGACCATCGAAGAGCTTGCGAGCCATCTGCAGCCCAACCAGGCCATCGCCGGCCTCGATCTTGGCACCAAGACGATCGGCATTTCGGTGTCAGACCTTGGACGCCGGATCGCCACGCCGCGTGAAGTCATCAAGCGGGTCAAGTTCGGCATCGATGCCATGACGCTTCTGGCGGTTGCCGAGAAGGAACGGGTTTCGGCCTTCGTCATCGGCCTGCCGGTCAACATGGACGGCAGCGAGGGGCCCAGATGCCAGGCGACCCGCGCCTTCGTTCGAAACATGGTCGAGAAGACACCCCTGCCCTTTGTCTACTGGGACGAGCGACTGTCGACGGTCGCGGCCGAGCGGGTGCTGATCGAGATGGACGTCTCACGCAAGAAGCGGGCCGAGCGCATCGACTCGGCCGCCGCATCCTTCATTCTTCAGGGTGCGCTCGACAGGCTGGCGTCCCTTGCCAGGGACGGCGCATCGCGCGACTGAACGCCGGATGTCACGAAGCGTCGGCGATACCAGGCGGAAAGCTCACGCCGCTTGCGAAAGGCAATGATGCCGAGAACTATGAAACTGTCGACGATGATGGCGCGCGCAACAAGCGGCGGAATGCTCTCGGGCGGAATGCCGAGCACGTTGCCATAGACCTGAAAGACCATGTCGTGGGTCTGGCGCGTCAGCATGAAGAAGCCGAAGCTCATGTCGTAGTAGGAAAGGCCGTACCAAGCGGCCAGAAGCATGACGGGACAAGCCCACAGGATCAGAAACCACTTCATGCGGCCCCCCTTTCCGATAGGCGCCTGGACAACAGTGGATAGAGTGCACGGTCTGCCAGCACCAAGGCAAGCAGAACCGTCGCGGGGACCACGATATCGAGCGCCAGTCCGGCGAAAAACATCATCATGATGATCAAAAGACCAGTTCTCACCGAACCGCTCCATTCCGGATTTCATTGCGTTACCCGACCACTGTCCACGCTCGGCTCCGATCGCGCAATGTAAACCATTTGTTAAGGTTAATTTTCACAGGCCGCCTGCCGCTGGCGGTCCTTCCGGCCTTGCGAAAAGACCGCAGGACCAAGATGTCTCCTCACGAATTTCATCTGAAATGGATTCCGATCCGGGGCATTATGCAGTAACGGTGAGGCCCTCTCCCGAGCGGGCCCGCCATGATCATCGTTTTCGAAAGCATCCTTCCCATCTTCCTTCTGGTCCTGCTCGGCGTGTGGCTGAAGCGCACGACGCTTGTCGATCAGAACCTGTGGCTTGGCCTCGAACAGTTCGGCTATTACATCCTTTTCCCCGCCCTCCTGTTTTCGACGCTGGCCCAGGCCGATTTTTCCGGCATGAAGGCTGATGCAACCGCGATCGCCACCATTGGTAGCGTCAGCCTGATGTCGATCTTCGTGCTTGCGCTCTGGCCGCTGTTTCGCAGCAGGCAGGTTTCCGGCGCTTCCTTCACCTCGGTTTTCCAGACGGCGACGCGCTGGAACGGCTTCATGGCACTGGCGATCGCCCAGAAACTCTATGGTCCGATCGGGCTGACGCTGACGGCGCTGGTGATGACCCTCGTGATCATCCCGATCAATCTCTACAACGTCGGCGTGCTGGTTTGGTTCGGCGGCGGCAATCGAGATTTCCGGCGTTTCTTTGCCAAGATCGTCACCAATCCGTTAATCGTCGCATCGGTACTCGGCATCCTCTTCAACCTCGCGGCCATCAAGGTCTATGGGCCGGTGATGACGACGATCGACATGCTGGCGAGCGCGTCGCTCAGTCTCGGGCTGGTGATGGTCGGTGCCGGATTGCGGGTGTCCGACGCCTTGAAGCCGACCGGTTCCGCGTTGCTCGCGGTTTTCCTGAAGCTGATCGTCATGCCGGTGTTCATGGTCGGCGCCAGCTTCCTGCTCGGCATCCGCGGCGACGCGTTGTGCGTCATCGCGCTCGGCGCTGCCGTGCCGACAGCGATGAACGGCTACCTGCTGGCCAAACAGATGGGCGGAGACGCCGAGCTCTATGCGGCGGTGGCGACGGTCCAGACCGTCGTCTCCTTTTTCACGATACCGCTGGTGCTCTCGGTGACGGCTTACGTCGCAGCCGGATAGAGCAGGTCGAGAATGTAGGCCGAATCGAAGCGCGAATCGAGCATGCCATAGGTCGAGCGCCAACCGGCGGCCAGGCGCGATTCGAGGAAGGCATCGGCGATGCGGCCGGCACCGAGCCGATAGAGTTCGGCGGCAGCCGCGGCGAGCGCAAGTTGCTCGACCAGCATGCGGGCGGCGCCCTCGTCGCGCTCACACAGGGACATCGCCGCGCGCAGCACGTCGATGGTCTTGCGACCGGCCGGGCCGAGATCGCGGCTCAGAACCGCGAACAGCTGCTCGAACAGGTCCTTGCGCTTCAGAAGCACGCGCAGGACATCGAGCGCCATGACGTTGCCCGAGCCTTCCCAGATCGCATTGACCGGTGCCTCGCGATAGTGCCGCGCCAATGCCCGTTCCTCGACATAGCCGTTGCCGCCGAGGCACTCCATCGCTTCATAGATCAGCGCCGGTGCGATCTTGCAGCACCAGTACTTGGCGACCGGCGTCATGATGCGGGCGTAGGCTGCCTCTTCCGAACTGCCATGCGCCTTATCGAAGGCATCGGCAAGGCGGAACGACAGGGCGCTGGCGGCGGCAACGTCGAGCGCCATATCGGCCAGAACCCGGGTCATCATCGGCTGGCTGACCAGCGGCTTGCCGAACACTTTTCTTCCACGCGTGTGGTGCACCGCTTCGGCGAGCGAAGCCCGCATGATGCCGGCGGACGCAAGTGCACAATCGAGACGGGTCAGCGTCACCATGTCGAGAATGGTGCGGATGCCGGCATCCGGGGCGCCTAGCACGAAACCGAACGTGTCGGAAAACTCGACTTCGGAGGATGCGTTGGACCGGTTGCCGAGCTTGTCCTTCAACCGCTGGAAGCGCAGGCCGTTGGCGGCACCGTCCTCGAGCAGTCTCGGCACGAGGAAACAACCGAGGCCGTCGCGGGTCTGCGCCAGCATCACGAACGCGTCGCTCATCGGCGCCGACATGAACCATTTGTGCCCATTGAGGCGATAGATGCCCTCGCCCACGCGCTCGGCGGTCGAGGTGTTGGCGCGCACGTCGGTGCCGCCCTGCTTTTCCGTCATGCCCATGCCGACGGTGACGGCGGATTTCTGCATCCAGGGCTTGTTCGACGAATCATACTTGCGTGACAGGATTTTCGGCGCCCATTCCTTCTGGACGGCTGGCGATGCGGTGATCGCGGCCAGCGAAGCGCTCGTCATCGTCAGCGGGCAGAGATGTCCGCATTCCAGCTGCGCGGTCAGATAGAAGCGGATGGCGCGCGTCTTGTGCGACTGGTTGCGCTCGTCGGGCAGGTTTTCCCAGGCGGATGCGTGCAGGCCCGAGGTCATCGAGCGCCGCATCAGTGCATGCCAGGCCGGATGGAATTCGACGACATCGAGGCGCTCGCCCCGCGGACCGTGCGTCTTCAGCTTCGGCGCGCCTTCATTGGCCATGCGCGCCAGTTCCTGCGCCTCCGGTGAGGTCACGTAGCGGCCGAGCGTGTCGAATTCGTCGCGCAGCGCCTTCGTCATGCCCGAGGTGATGTCCACGACCAGCGGATCGGAACGATAGGCATTAATGCCGGACCAGGGCTTGGGCTGGTTCAGCTCGGCGAGTTTCTGTTCGGTCCGGTTCATCTGATTCATGGGCCGGTTCTAGCGCAAGTTTGCCGGCCACGAAACGGGGCCCGGGAAAGATAGGATGCCGCACCCAAGTTTTCTGCGGACGGGCATGCGCACCGCTTGCCGTGCCGGGGGTCACGTCTTATAGAGCGAGCCACATTCCAGAGCGCAAGGGCGGCCCATGACCACTTTCCCGCATCGCCACCTGCTCGGCATCAAAGGTCTCACGGAGCAGGATATCACGCACCTGCTCGATCGTGCCGATGAAGCCGTCAAGATCTCCCGTCAGCGAGAGAAGAAGACGTCCACCCTTCGTGGACTGACGCAGATCAATCTCTTCTTCGAAGCGTCGACGCGGACACAATCCTCCTTCGAACTCGCCGGCAAACGGCTTGGCGCCGACGTGATGAACATGTCGGTCGGCAATTCCTCGGTGAAGAAGGGCGAAACGCTGATCGACACGGCGATGACGCTGAACGCCATGCACCCGGATGTGCTGGTCGTGCGTCACTCTTCGGCAGGTGCCGCAGCCCTTCTGGCGCAGAAGGTATCCTGCTCGGTGGTCAATGCCGGAGACGGTCAGCACGAGCACCCGACCCAGGCGCTGCTCGACGCGCTGACGATCCGCCGCATCAAGGGCAAGCTCTCGCGCATCATCGTGGCGATCTGCGGCGACGTGCTGCATTCGCGGGTTGCCCGCTCCAACATCCTTCTTCTCAACCAGATGGGTGCACGGGTACGCGTCGTCGCACCGGCGACATTGCTGCCGTCGGGCATCGCCGACATGGGCGTCGAGGTCTACCACTCGATGGCCGAGGGGCTGAAGGATGCCGACGTGGTGATGATGCTGCGCCTGCAGCGCGAGCGCATGGCCGGTTCCTTCGTGCCGTCGGTGCGCGAATACTTCCACTATTACGGCCTCGACGCCGAAAAGCTGAAAGCTGCCAAGGAAGACGCACTCGTGATGCATCCGGGCCCGATGAACCGCGGCGTGGAGATCGCCTCCGAGATCGCCGATGGTCCGCAGAGCGTGATCGAACAGCAGGTCGAGATGGGTGTCGCCGTGCGCATGGCAGTGATGGAAACGCTTCTTCTTTCGCAGAACCAGGGGCCGCGCACATGACCAGACCGCTCGTTCTTAGAAACCTCCGCATCATCGATCCCTCGCGCAATCTCGATGAAACCGGCACGGTTATCGTCGGTGACGACGGCCGGATCCTCGCTGCAGGCAAGGATGCCCACAACCAGGGCACGCCGGACGGCGCCTTCGTCAAGGACTGCGACGGGCTGACGGCCGTACCGGGCCTCGTCGATGCGCGTGTCTTTGTCGGCGAGCCGGGTGCCGAACATCGCGAAACGATCGAATCGGCGTCGCGGGCGGCCGCGGTCGGCGGCGTGACGTCCTTCATCTCGATGCCGGACACAGACCCCGTCATCGACGACATCGCGCTCGTCGAATTCATGCAGAAGACGGCGCGCGACAAGGCGCTCGTCAATGTCTATCCGGCAGCCGCGATGACCAAGGGGCTCGCCGGCGAAGAGATGACCGAATTCGGACTGCTGCGCGAGGCAGGCGCGGTCTGCTTTACCAACGGTCGCCGGGCGATCCACGACACACTGATGCTGCGCCGTGCGATGACCTATGCCCGCGAGTTCGGCGCCGTCATCGCGCTCGAAACACGCGACAAGTATCTCGGCAACGGCGTGATGAACGAGGGGCTGCTTGCAAGCTGGCTCGGTCTTGCCGGCGTGCCGCGCGAGGCGGAGATCATCCCGCTCGAACGCGACCTGCGCATCGCCAGCCTCACCAAGGCCGCCTACCACGCCGCCAAGATCTCGGTTCCCGAATCGGCCGACGCCGTGCTGACGGCCCGCAACCGCGGCGCCAACGTTACCTGCGGCATCTCGATCAACCATCTTGCGCTCAACGAGAACGACATCGGCGAGTACCGGACGTTCTTCAAGCTCTCGCCGCCCCTGCGCCGAGAGGACGACCGGGTCGCGATGGCGGAAGCCCTTGCCAACGGCACCATCGACATCATCGTTTCCTCGCACGATCCCCAGGACGTCGACACCAAGCGCCTGCCGTTTTCCGACGCCGAGAACGGCGCGATCGGGCTCGAAACGATGCTTGCGGCCGCCCTGCGTCTCTACAACAGCGGTCAGGTGCCCCTGATGCGGCTTATCGATGCGATGTCGACGCGCCCCGCAGCGATCTTCGGACTGGACGCCGGCACGCTGAAGCCGGGTGCCAAGGCCGACATCACGGTCATCGACCTTGAAGAGCCCTGGGTCCTCCACAAGGAAGCGATCGTTTCGCGGTCCAAGAACACGCCATTCGAAAATGCGCGCTTTACCGGGCGGGTTGTGCAAACCTATGTTGCCGGCAAGCTCGTGCATTCGGCATAAGCGACAGCGGTCGCGCGGGAGGAACCGGTGGATCTATTTTCCTGGCAGCTCGGGCTGCCCCTGACAGCCTTGAGCCTCGCCTTCGGCTACCTGTTGGGCTCGATCCCCTTCGGGCTCATCCTGACGCGCATGGCCGGCCTTGGCGACGTTCGAAAGATCGGCTCGGGCAATATCGGCGCCACCAACGTCCTGCGCACCGGCAACAAGAAGCTTGCCGCGGCAACGCTTCTTCTTGATGCCCTGAAAGGCACGGCGGCGGCCGCGATCGCATCGCACTGGGGTGTCGAAGCCGGCATCGCCGCCGGCCTTGCAGCCTTCCTCGGCCACCTCTACCCGGTCTGGCTCGGCTTCAAGGGCGGCAAGGGCGTGGCCACCTATATCGGCGTGCTGCTCGGCCTCGTGCCGTGGATGGTTCTCGTCTTTGCCGCGATCTGGCTGGCGATGGCGAAACTCAGCCGCTATTCCTCGCTTTCGGCCCTGGTTGCAACGGCGGTCATTCCGGTTGTACTCTACTTTGCAGGACACGAGAAAGTCGCTCTGCTGTTCGCGGTCATGACCCTGATCACATGGGTGAAGCATCGCGCCAACATCAAGCGGCTGCTCGCAGGCACCGAGAGCAGGATCGGAGACAAGGGATAATGTTGGATGTCAGCGCACGACGAACCGGAGTTGCGCTGACCGATCAACAAAAGATGTCCTGGCTGCGGCTCATCCGCAGCGACAATGTCGGCCCGGTCACCTTCCGCGATCTGATCAATCATTTCGGCACCGCCGACGCTGCACTCGACGCGCTCCCGGAACTCTCCAGGCGCGGCGCCGGCGCGCGAACCTTCCGTGTCGCAACAACCGCCGAAGCGGAGCGCGAATTCGAAATCGCCCACCGTCTCGGCGCGACCTTCATCGCCATCGGCGAACCGAACTACCCCTTCGCTCTGCGCCAGATCGACGGCGCCCCTCCTCTTCTTGCAGTCAAGGGCAACCTCGATGCCGCAAGGCGTCCGTCACTCGGCATCGTCGGCTCGCGCAACGCCTCGGTCAGCGGCGCGAAATTTGCCGGCATGATGGCGCGTGACGCCGGACAGGCCGGTTACACGATCACGTCGGGACTTGCGCGCGGCATAGACACCGCCGCCCACAGAGCAAGTCTTGCGAGCGGAACGATCGCCGTGCTTGCGGGCGGTATCGACCGGCCCTATCCGCCCGAAAACATCGGGCTCCTTGACGACATCATGGCTGGCGAAGGCCTGGCCGTCAGCGAGATGCCGTTCGGATGGGAGCCGCGTGCGCGCGATTTCCCGCGACGCAACCGCCTGATCGCCGGCATCAGCCTCGGCGTGGCGGTCGTCGAGGCGGCCAACCGCTCCGGTTCACTGATCACGGCGCGTTATGCCGCCGACTTCGGCCGCCTGGTGTTTGCCGTTCCCGGATCGCCGCTTGACCCGCGTTGCCACGGCACCAACGACCTCCTCAAGCAGGGGGCCATCGTCACGACGACATCGCACGATGTACTCGATGCCCTCGCTCCGCTCAGCCAGCCTACCTTGCCTTTTCCGACGGGAGCCAGTGAGCCGGCCCAGGAATTCCCCTCGAGACAGCCGCAACCGCTCGCTGACCGTGACCGCGTGACCATCACCGATGCGCTCGGCCCGACGCCCGTCGATATCGACGACGTCATTCGCCATACCGGGCTGCCCGCGGCCGAGGTTTACCTGGCACTGATCGAGCTCGACCTCGCCGGCCGCCTCAACCGCCATGTGTCGGGCCTCGTGTCGCTCGAAGGCGAGCAATAAAACTTCTTGTTTGCGCACGATCCTGTCGACAACCGGCAACACAAAAGTACATTCGCAGATACGAAGAAAATGCGTCCGGCTCAATTAAAACGCGATGTGTTTACCCGTTCCCGCGATGGCTGCATAACGCCGCCCTGTCGCTATTTTGAAGGAAACCCCTTGACCGCGCTCGAATCCCTGTCCATTTCGGGGCATCGATATTCGGCGACGCTCGGTGCGAACAGCGCTGGTGCAGTGCCAAACCCGGTTGTCTCAGAAAAATGACGATGAATGTTGTAGTGGTGGAATCGCCTTCGAAGGCAAAGACGATCAACAAGTACCTCGGCCCCGGCTACAAGGTTCTTGCATCGTTCGGCCATGTGCGGGATCTGCCTGCCAAGGACGGCTCCGTGCGTCCTGACGAAGATTTTGAGATGTCCTGGGAGGTCGACGCCGCGTCGGCCAAACGCATGAAGGATATCGCAGATGCCGTGAAGGCATCCGATGGCCTGATCCTCGCGACCGACCCGGATCGCGAAGGTGAAGCGATTTCCTGGCATGTGCTCGATCTTCTGCGCAAGAAGAAGGTCCTCGGCGACAAGCCGGTCAAGCGGGTGGCGTTCAACGCCATTACCAAGAAGGCCGTTCTCGACGCCATCGCCCATCCGCGCGAACTCGACATCCCGCTGGTCGATGCCTATCTGGCACGGCGCGCGCTCGACTATCTCGTCGGCTTCAACCTGTCGCCGGTGCTGTGGCGCAAGCTGCCCGGAGCGCGCTCCGCCGGCCGCGTCCAGTCGGTGACGCTGCGGCTGGTCTGCGACCGCGAATCGGAAATCGAACGGTTCGTCTCCGAAGAATACTGGAACCTGTCAGCGCTCCTGAAGACGCCGCGCGGCGACGAATTCGAGGCACGCCTCGTCTCGGCGGACGGAAAGCGTCTGGCCCCGCGTGCCATCGGCAATGGCGAGGAAGCCAACCGACTGAAGAGCCTGCTCGATGGCGCGACCTATGTGGTCGACAGCATCGAGGCCAAGCCGGTCAAGCGGAACCCCTCACCGCCATTCACCACATCGACCTTGCAGCAGGCGGCCTCGTCGAAGCTCGGCTTCTCCGCGTCGCGCACCATGCAGGTCGCACAGAAGCTCTACGAAGGCGTCGATATCGGCGGGGAAACCGTCGGTCTGATCACCTATATGCGTACCGATGGCGTGCAGATGGCGCCGGAATCGATCGAAGCCGCGCGTGAGGCGATCGGAAGCCAGTTCGGCAACCGCTACCTGCCGGAAAAGCCGCGCATCTATTCGACAAAGGCGAAAAACGCCCAGGAAGCGCACGAGGCCATCCGTCCAACCGACTTCAACAGGACGCCGGATCAGGTTCGCCGCTTCCTCGATGGCGACATGCTGAAGCTTTACGATCTCGTCTGGAAGCGCGGTATCGCCAGCCAGATGGCTTCTGCCGAGATTGAGCGCACGACCGCCGAAATCACCGCCGACAACGCCGGCAACAAGGCCGGCCTGCGCGCCACCGGCTCGGTCATTCGTTTCGATGGCTTCATTGCCGCCTATACCGATGCCAAGGAAGACGGCGAGCAGACCGACGACGGCGACGAAGACGGCCGCCTGCCGGAGATCAATGCCCGCGAAAGCCTGGCCAAGCAGAAGATCAACGCCTCCCAGCATTTCACCGAGCCGCCGCCGCGCTACTCGGAAGCAACGCTGATCAAGAAGATGGAAGAGCTCGGCATCGGCCGTCCTTCCACCTATGCGGCGACTGTCACCACCCTGCTCGATCGCGACTACATCTCCAACGACAAGCGCAAGCTCGTGCCCCAGGCCAAGGGACGGCTCGTCACGGCGTTTCTGGAGAGCTTCTTCACGCGTTATGTCGGCTACGACTTCACCGCGTCGCTCGAGGAAAAGCTCGACCAGGTCTCGGCCGGCGAGGTCAACTGGAAGGACGTTCTCCGCGATTTCTGGAAGGATTTCTTCGCCCAGATCGAGGAAACCAAGGAACTGCGCGTTACCAACGTGCTCGACGCGCTGAACGAGGAACTGGCACCGCTGGTCTTCCCCAAGCGCGAAGACGGCAGCGATCCGCGCATCTGCCAGGTTTGCGGCACGGGCAAGCTGTCGCTGAAGCTCGGCAAGTACGGCGCCTTCGTTGGCTGCTCGAACTACCCTGAATGCAATTTCACCCGCCAGCTTTCCTCCGACGGCAACAGTGACGCCGAGGCCTCGGTCTCGAACGAACCGCAGGCGCTGGGCAAGGATCCGCATACCGGCGAGGAAATCACGCTGCGCAGCGGCCGCTTCGGCCCCTATGTCCAGCGCGGCGACGGCAAGGAAGCCAAGCGCTCAAGCCTGCCCAAGGGCTGGACCCCGTCCACCATCGACCACGAAAAAGCCGTGGCTCTGCTCTCGTTGCCGCGCGACATCGGCGCGCACCCCGAGACCGGCAAGATGATCTCGTCGGGCCTTGGCCGCTACGGGCCGTTCGTGCTGCATGACGGCACCTATGCCAATGTCGAATCGATCGAAGACGTGTTCTCGATCGGCCTGAACCGCGCCGTGTCGGTGCTTGCCGACAAGCAGTCGAAGGCCGGCGCCGGTCGTGGCCGTGCGGCTGCTGTCGCGCTGAAGGAGCTTGGCGAGCACCCGGAAGGTGGCCCGGTCACCGTCCGCGACGGTCGCTACGGACCCTATGTCAACTGGGGCAAGGTGAACGCGACCCTGCCGCAGGGCAAGGACCCGCAGTCCGTGACGGTCGAAGAGGCGCTCGCGCTCATCGCCGAACGCGCGGCCAAGAGCGGCACCGGCAAGGGCAAGGCAACGAAGGCCAAGGCAAAAACGGCGACGAAGTCGACGAAGGCTGCGGCTGACGGTGCGACCAAGAAGGCCACCAAGGCCAAGGCGCCCGCCAAAGCAAAACCAAAGACGGCCGCGAAGGCCAAGAAGGACTGATCTTGACCAGAATACCGCGCGACCCGACCCAAAGATCCGGAAAAGGCTCCGGCAGGAAAGAGGGCCGCGCGGCAAGGGCCGCGCCGGCACCGGAGAAAACCGCGATCATCCACGGCGCGGTGCCTCCGCGCGACGTGCTGATGCGGTTCATTGCCGAGAATCCGGACCGCGCCTCCAAGCGGGAAATTGCCAAGGCTTTCGGCCTCAAGGGCGACACCCGCGTCGAACTCAAGGCATTGCTGCGCTCGCTGGAAGCGGACGGGCTGGTCGAGAAGAAGCGCAAGTCGCTTGTGCGCCCCGGCGCCCTTCCGCCTGTGGCCGTTCTCGATATCACCGTGCGCGACGTCGATGGCGAATTGATCGGCCGTCCGGCCGAGTGGCTGGATGAGGACGGCGTTGCGCCGGCCGTACTGATCAAGCAGTCGACGGTTGGCAAGGAAAAAGGCAAGACGCCGGTCGGCGGCCTTGGCGACCGTGTGCTTGCCAAGATTTTCCCGGCCAAGGACCGGGGTGGTCCTGCCTATACCGCACGCATCATCAAGGTGCTCGACAAGCGCAAGGACGCGGTCCTCGGCGTTTTCCGCGCGACCCCCGGTGGCGGTGGCCGACTGATGCCGATCGAGAAGCGCGGCGAGGAAATCCTTGTCGATCCTGATTTCGTCGGCGATGCCAAGGACGGCGACCTGATCGAGGTGCAGTTGACCCGCCTCGGCCGCTACGGCCTGCCGCGCGCCCAGGTTCAAAACGTCGTCGGTTCCGTCGCATCGGAAAAGGCGATTTCGATGATCGCCATCTATGCCCACGCGATACCGCACGTCTTCCCCGAGCGCGTCATGCAGGAAGCCGCGGACGCCGGCCCCGCCACGATGGCGCACCGGGAAGACTGGCGCTCACTGCCGCTGATCACCATCGACCCTGCCGATGCCAAAGACCACGACGATGCGGTCCATGCGGAGCCGGACACCTCCGAGGACAATCCGGGCGGCGTCATCGTCACCGTCGCGATCGCCGACGTTTCCTGGTATGTCAGGCCGAAGTCGGCGCTCGACCTCGAGGCGCTGAAGCGTGGCAATTCCGTCTATTTCCCCGATCGCGTCGTTCCGATGCTGCCCGAGCGGATCTCCAACGATCTCTGCTCGCTGAAGGAAGGCGTCGACCGGCCGGCGCTCGCCGTTCGCATGCGCTTTTCCAAGGAGGGCCGCAAGGCGGGCCATACCTTCCACCGCATCATGATGAGAAGTGCTGCCAAGCTCTCCTATCAGCAGGCCCAGGCGGCGATCGATGGCAACCCCGACGACAAGACCGGCCCGATCCTCGAAACGATCCTGAAGCCTCTGTGGGAGGGATACCGCATCCTGACGCGCGGTCGTGACCGCCGCCAGCCGCTCGAATTGAACATGCCCGAGCGCAAGATCATCCTGAAGTCCGACGGCACGGTCGATCGCGTCTTCGTGCCCGACCGCCTCGACGCGCACAAGCTCATCGAAGAGATGATGATCCAGGCGAACGTCGCTGCCGCCGAGACGCTCGAGCAGAAGCGCCAGGTGCTGATCTACCGCGTGCACGACCAGCCCTCGCTGGCCAAGCAGGAGAGCCTGCGCGAATTCCTCGCCACGCTCGACATCGCGCTGGTCAAGGGCGGTAACATGCGCTCCAACCACTTCAACGGCATCCTGTCCAAGGCAGAGGGCAAGCCGTTCGAGACCATGGTCAACGAGATGGTGCTGCGCTCCCAGAGCCAGGCGATCTACAGCCCCGAGAACATCGGCCATTTCGGCCTGAACCTTTTGAAATACGCGCACTTCACCTCGCCCATCCGGCGCTACGCCGATCTGATCGTGCACCGGGCGCTCGTGTCCTCGCTCGGGCTCGGCGAAGGCGCCCTGACGCCGCAGGAAGAAGCTGTTCTCGACGATATCGCCGCCGAAATCTCGACCTTCGAGCGCCGCGCCATGGCTGCCGAGCGCGACACCGTCGACCGGCTGATCGCCCATCACCTCAACGGCCGCATCGGCGAGGAATTCGAGGGCCGTGTCGCCGGCGTGACCAAGGCGGGGCTTTTTGTCACCCTGCCGGCCTATGGCGCCAACGGCTTCGTGCCTATATCCACGCTCGGGCGAGACTACTTCATCTATGATGAAGCCCATCAGGCCCTTTCCGGCGAAAAGACCGGGCTCGGCTTCCGTCTTGGCGATCAGGTCGAGGTCAAGCTGGTCGAAGCGGTGCCGCTCGCCGGCGCGCTTCGCTTCGAAATGCTCAGCGAAGGGCGCAAGATGCCGACCGCCACACGCTCTTTCCACAAGTCGGGGCGTCGTGATCGCTCGGGCCCGCGCAAGAAGCCGGGAACACGACCGCCACGCGGAAAGCGCTAGGCAATGATGTGGCCGGCGACGGCGACAAGGAGAGAATTCACATGACGGCAACGGACAAGGAAACGCTTCATCTCGGAGGTCATGCCACCGAGGAACGTCCTGTCGGCCGCGCCATGCGCCGCGGCTTTCTCGGCGCCTGCCCTGCCTGCGGCAGCGGCAAGCTATTCCGCAGTTACGTCAAGGCGGTCGATGCGTGCGCGGCCTGCGGCGAACGCATGGATCACCAGCGCGCTGACGACTTTCCGCCGTATATCGTCGTCACCATCGTCGGCCACCTGGTGCTTGTCGGCTACATGATGACCGATATGATCCTGCCGTTGAACTCGTGGCAGCATCTTGCCATCTGGACACCGATCACGGTGATAAGCTCGCTGGCGCTGCTGCAGCCGATCAAGGGTGCCGTTATCGGCCTGCAGTGGGCGCTGAAGATGCACGGCTTCGGCGGCCAGGAAGATGCCCCCGAGGATGTCTTGCCGGCACGAGACCCCTCCGCATGACGCAAGGACGCCAAAGCGTCCCTCCGGCATCAAACGGCCCCGAGCGGCGCGTGAGGCCACGAGACGCAGCGTCGATCATGCTGCTCGACCGCTCTGGCAGCGGCGTGCGGGTGTTGATGGGACGGCGCAGCAGCGCCCATGCCTTCATGCCCGACGTATACGTCTTTCCCGGTGGCCGAAGAGATCCGACCGACCACCGTCTGGCATTTTCGAGCGACCTCAACCCCGTGGTTCTCCAGTCGCTGAAAAGCGTTGTGGGGCAACCGGTCAGTGACGCCCGCGCCAGGGCGCTGGCGCTGGCAGCGCTGCGGGAGCTTTACGAGGAAGCGGGTGTTCCCCTTGGCTTGAGCCACATGGAGACCGAAGCGCCCCTGCCCTTTCTTCCAGATCTTGCAAACTTGCGCTATATGGCTCGTGCCATAACTCCTCCGGGGCACTCGAGGCGGTTCGATACACGCTTTTTCGCGATCTTCGCGGACGAAGCCGACGTCGATACGTCGAGCGTTCTGGAAAGCCGGGAGCTCCAGGATTTGCAGTGGATCGATGTCAACGACCTGCCCTCGCTCCGGATACCGGAGATAACCGCCATCATCCTTGCGGATCTGAGAAGCGGCCTTAATGCGGACCCGACGCTTCCCTATGAGCGCTCCGTGCCTTTCTATTTCACGCGCCGTGGGCGGTTCATCCGCACGCTTCTCTAAGGACCACAGCCGCATGTCACAGCCGACGCCCGGGTGCCCAGCACCGGTTGAGGAAATTCACTGGCCGTCGCTGATTGCCGCGGTCTCCGCCATCAGCGCCGTCGGCATCGCCATCGGTCTTGGGCTGCCGCTGCTGTCGATCATCATGGAAAAGCGCGGCATCTCGTCGACGCTGATTGGCCTCAATTCGGCCATGGCGGGTCTCGCCTCCATGGTGGCAGCCTCGTTCACCACCAAGTTCGCCCATCGCCACGGCGTCGCGCCCACAATGCTCTGGGCCGTGCTCCTGGCCGCCATCAGTGCCTTCGGCTTCTACTACATCACCAATTTCTGGCTCTGGTTTCCGCTGCGCGTCCTTTTTCACGGCGCGATCACCGTCCTGTTCATCCTGTCGGAGTTCTGGATCAACGCCACGGCCCCGCCGGCAAGACGTGGCTTCGTGCTTGGCATCTATGGCACTGGCCTGTCGCTGGGCTTCCTCACCGGGCCCCTGCTGTTCTCCATCCTTGGCAGCGAAGGCGTCCTGCCTTTCGTCGTCGGCGCTGGCGTCATCCTGCTTGCAGCCGTGCCGATCGTCATCGCGCGCAATGAGAGCCCCGTGATCGACGAGAAGCCGGACCGGCACTTCGTGCGCTATATATTCCTCGTGCCCACGGCCACCGCTGCCGTCTTCATCTTCGGCGCGGTCGAATCAGGCGGACTGTCGCTCTTTCCGATCTACGGAACGCGATCGGGCTTCACCGAATCGCAGGCCGCATTGCTGCTGACGGTCATGGGGATCGGCAACTTTATCTTCCAGATCCCGCTCGGCATGTTGTCGGATCGCGTGAAGGACCGGCGCACATTGCTGTCGGGGATGACCGTCATCGGCCTTATCGGCGCCCTCTGCCTGCCGATGCTGGCGGAAAGCTGGTTCCTGATGGCGGTAGTGCTGCTGTTCTGGGGCGGTTGCGTCTCGGGGCTCTATACGGTCGGCCTCAGCCATCTCGGCTCCCGCTTGCAGGGTTCAGACCTTGCGGCTGCCAACGCCGCGTTCGTCTTCTCCTATGCGGTCGGCACAGTCGCCGGCCCGCAGGTCATCGGCGCGTCTATGGATGTGGCCGGCAACAACGGCTTTGCCTGGGCAATTGCCGGGTTTTTCGGCCTTTACGTCGCGCTTTCGGTTGTAAGGATCGTTTTGAATCCAAAACGGCCTTGACTTTTCGGCCGCGATTTGTAGTTTCGCGCCAACCTTGCCCGTGGCCCGCAACCGGTTGTCCACGGCTTTCAATTTCATAAAGGCAGGACGACCATGGCAAAAGCCACCACCATCAAGATCAAGTTGCTGTCGACAGCCGACACGGGTTTCTTCTACGTCACGACCAAGAACAGCCGTACCATGACGGACAAGATGACGAAGACCAAGTATGATCCGGTCGCCAAGAAGCACGTCGAATTCAAGGAAACCAAGATCAAGTAAGATCTGACGTTTCGTGGGATCAAGGGGCGCCGACCGCAAGGTTTGGCGCCCCTTTCCGTTGGTGCACCGTATACCGCCGCGCCAGTCGCAGGGACCCTGCCCTGCCGCGTTTACGGCTCAAACAGGGTCATGGAAACGCGCCACATCCTTGCCTTGCCTCGAGCGAGAAAGATCACATTTCGCCCTGTCCATAAGCTCTGAGTCGGCGCGGCAGCGGGAATACCTGGTCACGAATCAAAAAGCGCCGCCCCTTGCGGAACAGCGCTGTGAATTGGGGGTCGGCTGGCTTCTAACCGCGGCACGAGGATTCCGCAGGTGTCAAAAGCCAACCGACCGACCCCACGACCCAGGAGATGCGGCGGACCTGAGCATCATGGGGTAACCGATACTGATGGAAGCTATGCCCCCGTATTTATCAGCATCACCTGAAAATAGAAAAAAATCAATGAATTCTTAATGCGCTAAGCGGTCTCGCTCAGCGCATGGTTAATTCTGTATCGTACCGGTACATCTGAAAGCCTGCGCGCCACCGCTACCAAACCCCTCGGTAGCATCGGCGCGTCGAAGAATACAACTTTAAGGTCACTCCGCAAGAGGCGACCTTAAAAATCTGTCCGGGTTTGCGTTGACGGCGGAAACGCAGTCAGGTGTCAGGCGGCGGCCGCGACCACCCTGTTTCGCCCCTCGTTCTTCGCCTGATAGAGCGCCATATCCGCCCGCTTCAGCAGCGCCTCGGCGCTATCGCTATCGGGCTTGAGCCCGGCGATACCCATCGATGCGGTGATGACCAGGGCACCGTCGACGTGCGGTATCGAGAACGGTTGGCTCTCGATAATGTGACGCAGCCGCTCGGCGACAGTCGCGGCCATCTCCGGCGATGTATCGGGCATGACCACGACGAACTCTTCGCCGCCAAAGCGGCAGGCGAGATCTGCGCCGCGCACGGTCGAGCGGATGCGGCTGGCAAATTCGCGCAGCACCTCATCGCCGACATCGTGGCCATAGGTGTCGTTGACCTGCTTGAACCGGTCGATGTCGGTCATGCAGATCGACAGCGGGCGCCCACGCGCTGCCGCCCGGTCGAGCAACAGCTTCAGATGATTGTCCAGGTAGCGACGATTGTGCAGGCCCGTCAGGCCATCGGTAACCGCCAGCTCGATCGTCTGCTGCACGCTCTTTCGCAGCATGTCGTTGCAATGCTTGCGCCGGATCTGCGTCAGCGAGCGGGCGACCAGTTCATTGGGGTCAACCGGACGGATGATGTAATCGGTGACACCCAGATCGAGTGCCCGCACGATCATCTCATCGTTGCCCTGTTCGGTGATCAGCAGGATCGGAATGAACCGCGTGCGCTCGAGCGAGCGCAGCTGCGAGCACAGTCGCAGTGGATCGTAGTCGTCGAAATTGGCGTTGACGATGACCAGGTCGAAATTGTTCTCCGCTGCCTCGAACAGTGCCGCCTGAGGGTCCGAGATGACGGAAACGTCGGCGATCGGCTTCAGCGTGCGCTGCAGCCGTTCCTGCGACGAACCGCGGCCATCGACCAGGAGGATATTGCCCGGCTCGTCCGGGCGGTCCTGGCGTGCCAGTTCCTGCAAGCCGATGGTCTGCGCGGTCTGAGCCCGCAGCCGCAACTCGTCGCTGACGTTCTTCAGACGGACGAGGCTCTTCACCCGCGACATCAATTGCAGATCATTGACCGGTTTCGTCAGAAAATCGTCGGCACCGGCCTTCAGACCACGGACCCGGTCGGAAGGCTGGTCGAGTGCGGTCACCATGACGACAGGGATGTGGGCGGTGCGCGGATTGGCCTTCAGACGCTCACAGACCTCGAACCCGTCGATGCCTGGCATCATGATGTCGAGCAGCACCAGATCCACCGGCGTCGTCTCGCAGAGCGACAGAGCCGCATAGCCGTCGTTCGCGGTCAGTACGTCGAAATACTCTGCGAGCAGACGCGCCTCGAGAAGCTTAACGTTGGCAGGCACGTCGTCGACAACAAGAATGCGCGCAGTCATATCAATTTTCCCGCCAATCAGGCATCGCCAAGGTAGGTCTTGATCGTCTCAATGAACTTTGGCACAGAAATCGGTTTGGAAACATAGGCTTCGCATCCACCCTGGCGGATACGCTCCTCATCGCCCTTCATCGCGAAGGCCGTGACGGCAATGACCGGAATGACGTGCAGCTCATCGTCTTCCTTCAGCCACTTCGTCACTTCGAGACCGGAGACCTCCGGCAGCTGGATGTCCATCAAAATCAGATCGGGACGATACTTCCGCGCCAGCTCGAGCGCCTCCATCCCGTTGCGCGTCTGGATCGTCGCGTAACCGGAAGCCTCAATCAGGTCTCGGAAGAGCTTCATGTTCAGCTCGTTATCCTCAACAATCATTACCTGTTTGGGCATGTCGATCCCTTGTTGTCCGTCGTCTTCTTGCAAGTCTTCTCAAGACATCTAAGTTGCAGAGCAAACGACTCGACCCATTTCCTCGAGTTCAACGATAATCCTATTTGGTTGAAAAATAGGTAATTCCGGGCGTAAAAACAGTAGGAGGCCAATACATTGAAGAGCGCCGACGAAATCGCCATCGACATTCTTTCCTGGCTTGCCGGTGAGCCGGACCTCCTGTCCCGATTTCTGGCGCTGACCGGCACGGATCCATCTTCGCTGCGCAATGCAATCGGCGAACCGGGCTTCATGGGCGGGCTCATCGCCTTTCTCATGGACCACGAGCCGACACTGATTGCTTTCTGCGAGGCAACGGGGACTGCACCCCAGGATGTCGTGCGGGCGCATGAGAAACTCTCCGGCGCCGCCGACCTGCAGGACAGCTGAACGTGAGCGATACCATCCTCGAAGGCGACATCCGGCTTGGCGATCGCCCGCTCGTCGTCAGCGACATCGACGAGGTGGTGCTCGAATTCCTCAGCCCATTCCAAGCCTATCTCGAAAGCTGCGACCATGTTCTGCTGCCGCGCTCGTTCCGGCTGACGGGCAACGTCGTCCACCGGGAAACGCAGGAGGCCGCGAGCGAGGCGGCGGTCAACGAGTTGCTCGAAACATTCTATGCGACGCAGGATCGTTGGCAGACGCCGACACTCGGCGTTGTCGAAACCCTGCGCGGCCTGTCGCGCCACGCGGATATCGTCTTCCTCACGGCCATGCCGCCGCGCCATGCGACCGTGCGTCGGGCCCTGCTCGACCGGCTCGGCCTCCCCTACCCGTTGCTCGCGTCCGAGGACCCGAAAGGACCGATCGTTCAGCGACTGCATGCCGGGCGCGCGCTTCCTGTCGTTTTCATCGACGACATCGCGCGCAATCTGGAATCCGTGCAGGCCCACGCGCCGTCCTGCCTGCTGATCAATCTGATGGCGAACAAGGAGTTTCGCGCGCTCGCGCCCGCTCCGGCGGACTGCGTTCACATCGCCGCCGATTGGACCGACGCCGCCAACGCCATTCACGCGCATTTTCAGCGCTGACGCAAATGCCGCCCGACACACCGGAACTGTCCGGCGGGTGGTCATCGGCAAGTGCAAATGCAAGGCAATTTCCAATGCCGCCTCCCTTGAGACTCGCCAGAGTAGAGCGTAAGCTCGCAATGTTCAACATTTGTTCCAGATATGCTCGACAGTGGTTCTCAGACTCCAGGCTTCTGCCGTGATTGCCTCAGGGATCAGACCGCGACCGCGCGACGCTGCCTTGCCTGTGGCAGTCCGCGTATCCTGCGCCATGCGGAACTCTTCGATCTGACGCTCGCCCATATCGATTGCGATGCGTTCTACGCTTCCGTCGAAAAACGCGACAATCCCGAGCTTGCCGACAAGCCGGTGATTATCGGCGGCGGCAAGCGTGGCGTGGTTTCCACCGCCTGCTATATCGCCCGCATCCACGGGGTGCGCTCGGCCATGCCGATGTTCAAGGCGCTCGAAGCCTGTCCGCAGGCCATCGTCATCAAACCCAACATGGAAAAATACGTTCGCGTCGGCCGCGAGGTTCGCACGCTGATGCAGGAGCTGACGCCCCTGGTGCAACCGCTCTCCATCGACGAGGCGTTCCTGGAGCTGAGCGGTACGCAGAGGCTGCACCACGATCCCCCGGCCCGAACGCTCGCACGCTTTGCCCGCCGGGTCGAACAGGAAATCGGCATTACCGTCTCCGTCGGGCTTTCCTATTGCAAGTTCCTCGCCAAGGTCGCGTCGGATCTGCAGAAGCCACGCGGCTTTTCAGTGATCGGCCAGACCGAGGCACTCGAATTCCTGAGAGAGAAGCCGGTGACATTGATCTGGGGCGTCGGCAAGGCGTTCGCTGCCACGCTGGAGCGCGATGGCATCCGCACGATCGGCCAGTTGCAAACGATGGAGGAGGCCGACCTCATGCGCCGCTACGGCACCATGGGTCAAAGGCTCTTTCGCCTGTCTCGCGGCCTGGACGAAAGGACGGTAGAGATCGATGGCGAAGCGAAAAGCGTGTCGTCGGAGACGACATTCAACGACGACCTCGCCCGTCACGACGATCTCGTGACGCACCTGCGCCGCCTGAGCGAGCAGGTCGCGCACCGGCTGCGCAAATCCGAGCTCGCCGGGCAGACGGTGGTTTTGAAGCTGAAGACGTCCGACTTCAAGACCAGGACCCGCAACCGGCGCCTCGACAGCCCGACGCGGCTCGCAGACCGGATCTTCCGCACCGGCCTGCAATTGCTGGAAAAAGAGGTCGATGGCACGAAGTATCGACTGATCGGCATCGGCGTCAGCGATCTTTCGAGCCCTGATCTCGCCGACCCGCCCGATCTCGTCGATCCGGCGGCGACCCGGCGCGCTGCCGCAGAAGACGCCATCAACAGGCTGCGCGACAAGTTCGGCAAGGCAAGCGTCGAGACCGGCTACACGTTCGGCAGCCGCAAGCGCGATCAATAGTGCGTTATCGGCGCCCCCTTGACGCTTCCTGCGCCGGGTGCGGACGAATTCTTTAAAGTTTGCAGGCTAAGCTCGCCGGCCAGTTTACGTGTTGGGATGAGTGTATGGTATCGCGTTTCGCTCTCACGGCCAGCGTCGTCGTCTTCCTGTTTTCGCCTGCAGCCGGAGTTGCCGGCAACGGCGCTCCGCTGCAAATCATCGTCTCGAAGAACCAGCAATCCCTCGTCGTCTATGACGGCGACGCGGTGATCGCGACGTCGGCGGTTTCGACCGGCAAGGCCGGGCATTCGACCCCGACGGGCATCTTCTCGATCCTGGAAAAGCGACGTCACCATAAGTCCAATATCTATTCCAACGCTCCGATGCCGTTCATGCAGCGGCTGACCTGGTCGGGCATCGCCTTGCACGGTTCAAACCACGTCCCGGCCTACCCGGCCTCGCACGGCTGCGTGCGCCTGCCGAGCAAGTTTGCAGCCGACCTCTTCAAGATGACATCGCGCGGCATGCACGTGCTCGTGACGGACCGGCAAGTCAGCCCCGTCGAAGTGTCGAGTACAATGCTGTTTCAACCCGAACCGGCGCCGGGCGAAACGCCCGCGCCGCTGTCGGACGTGCCGCTCCGCCCGACAATCAGCCAGGCGGCGAACGGGCCCGTCGAAGTGGCAATGACGGAGGCCCCGACCGGGAAGCCGGCCGTCGCTGCTGAAGACCGCGAGCCGATCCGCATGCTGATCACCCGGCGCGGCGAGCGCGACATCCGGCGCAACGTCCAGTCGGCTCTGAACGAACTCGGCTACATCGCCGGTATCGCCGACGGCCACGTCGGCCCGGACACGACCGCCGCCATTCGTGCCTTCCAGACGGGCGAGAAGCTGACCGTTGATGGCAAGCTGTCGCCAGAGTTGACGCAAGCCATCTTCAAGAAGGCGGGGCGCGACGCGCCCGCCAACGGCGTCATCCTTGTTCGCCAAGGTTTCAAGCCGATTTTCGAGGCGGATGTGTCTATCGACGGACCGGAACAGGCCCTCGGCACCCATTTCCTGCAATTTCATGACGTTGGCGCCAACGGAGGCGAAGGAAAATGGTACGGGGTGGCGCTTGAAAACCACCTGCCGACCGCAGCGAAGAACCGCCTTGGTATTACCACGGACGCCGACCCCTCCGCTTTCAACGCCATCCAGCGCACGCTCGGACGTCTGACTGTTGCCGACGACGTGCGCAAACGGATCGGCCATTTGCTTGCGGATGGCTCTTCCTTGTCGATTTCCGACGTGGAGAGCGGGCTTGACACCGGCGACGGCACGGATTTCATCACCATCACGCGGGCATCGCCGCGGGGGTGAGCCCGCAAAGCCCAACGACGCCGCCCTCAGGGGCGGCATCAGGCCGTCCAAGCAAGTGCCGGAGCGAGCCCCATGCATTCGGGCCGGCGCGGGTCAGACGAGTTCGACGTCCACCACGCCCGGGGCCGAGCGCAGGGCTGCCGCAATCTCCGGCGAGATCCGGAACTTTTCGTTGAGCTCGACCTCGATCTCGCGCTGTCCATTGTCCTTGATGACGATGAAGGAAACGAGGCCCTCACCGCGCGCATTCAAATGGGCAGCGATCGACTTCAACGGACCGGAATCGCGCACATAGACGCGCAGCGCCTTTTGCATCTGCAGCGATTCTTCCTCGAGGGAGCGCAGTGTCTGGATGCGAAGGCCGATGCCTTCCGGCCGCTCCTCCGCCTGCACGGTCATGACCAGCGACTTGCCGGGCTCGAGCAGGTCCCGGTACTGATGCAGCATTTCAGAGAACAGCACGGCTTCGAACTGACCGGACGAATCGGAAAAGGCGATGATGCCCATCTTGTTGCCGGTTCGGGTCTTGCGCTCCTGCTTGGACGTGACGGTACCGGCAAGGCGGCCGGCCGTTGCTCCCTTTTTCACGGCGCCGGCGAAATCGCCAAATGTCTGGACGCGCATCTTGGCGAGCAGCGGATTGTACGTATCGAGCGGATGCGCCGAGAGATAGAACCCGAGCACCTGAAATTCGCGGTGCAGTTTCTCTGATGCAAGCCACGGCGTATAGGATGGAAGCGAGATCCGTTCCGGTCCAGTCGCGGCCCCTGCGCCGAAGATATCGCCCTGTCCGCTTGTCTTGTTTTCCTGCGCGCGCTGGGCAAAGCCGAGAATGCGGTCGAGACCGCCGACGAGTTCCGCTCGGTCGTACCCGAAACAATCGAAGGCGCCCGCCGCAATCAGGCTTTCGAACACACGCCGGTTGAGGAGCTTGGGGTCGATCCTCAGGCAGAAATCTTCAAGGTTCGCGAATTCGCGATCGCCGCGAACGGCAACGATGTGTTCGACCGCCGATTCGCCAACGCCCTTGATGGCGGCCAGCGAATAATAGATGCGCTTGTCGCCGGTCTGGAAATGCCGGAACGACGACTGCACCGACGGCGCTATCACCTGGATGCCGAGACGGCCTGCGTCCTGGCGGAAATCATTGACCTTTTCGGTGTTGGCCATGTCGAGCGTCATCGACGCCGCCAGGAACTCGACCGGATAATGCGCCTTCATAAAGGCAGTCTGGTAGGAGACAATGGCGTAGGCGGCGGCGTGCGACTTGTTGAAGCCGTAGTTGGCGAACTTCGCAAGCAGATCGAAGATCAGGTCGGCCTGCGGCTTCGACACCTCGTTCTTGACCGCACCGTCGACGAAGCGGGCACGCTGCTTGTCCATCTCCTCCTTGATCTTCTTGCCCATGGCGCGACGCAGAAGGTCGGCTTCGCCGAGCGAATAGCCTGACAGGACCTGGGCGATCTGCATCACCTGCTCCTGATAGACGATAACGCCCTGCGTTTCCTTGAGCAGATAGTCGATCTTGGGATGGATCGATTCGATCTCTTCTTCGCCGTGCTTGCGGGCGTTGTAGACCGGAATATTCTCCATCGGGCCGGGGCGATACAGCGCCACCAGCGCGATGATGTCCTCAATGCAGTCGGGGCGCATGCCGATCAGCGCCTTGCGCATGCCGGCACTTTCCACCTGGAACACGCCGACCGTCTCGCCACGCGAAAGCATCTCGTAGGTCTTCTCGTCGTCCAGCGGAATGCTGGCGAGATCGACCTCAATGCCGCGCAGCTTGACGAAATCGACGGCCACCTTCAGCACGGTCAGCGTCTTCAGGCCGAGAAAGTCGAACTTTACGAGCCCGGCCTGCTCGACCCATTTCATGTTGAACTGGGTGACCGGCATGTCGGAGCGCGGATCGCGGTACATCGGCACCAGCTTCGACAGAGGTCGATCGCCGATGACGATACCGGCTGCGTGCGTCGAGGCGTGGCGGTAAAGACCCTCGATCTTCTGCGCGATATCGAGCAGACGGGCGACCACCGGCTCCTTCTCGGCCTCTTCCTGGAGGCGCGGCTCTTCCTCGATCGCCTTTGACAAGGGCGTCGGGTTGGCCGGGTTGTTGGGCACGAGCTTGCAGATCTTGTCGACCTGGCCATAGGGCATCTCGAGCACGCGGCCGACGTCGCGCAATGCGGCGCGCGCCTGCAGCGAACCGAAAGTGATGATCTGCGCGACCTGCTCACGGCCGTACTTCGCCTGGACGTAGCGAATGACCTCTTCGCGCCGGTCCTGGCAGAAGTCGATGTCGAAGTCGGGCATCGATACGCGTTCAGGATTGAGAAAGCGCTCGAACAGCAACGAGAACCGCATCGGATCGACGTCGGTGATCGTCAGCGCATAGGCGACCAGCGATCCGGCGCCCGAACCGCGGCCCGGACCGACGGGAATGTCGTGCTGCTTGGCCCATTTGATGAAGTCGGCAACGATCAGGAAGTAACCGGGAAACTTCATGCGCTCGATGACGCTGAGTTCGAACGCCAGTCGCTCGCGGTATTCTTCCTCGGTGTAGCCGGGCGCCATGCCGAGCGTGCGCAGGCGGTCGTCGAGCCCCTCTTCCGACTGTCGGCGCAACTCGCCGGATTCGGCGCGCTCGGCCTCCTCCGGATCATCGGATGCGCCGGTGAAGCGCGGCAGGATCGGCCCGCGGGTCTTCAGCATGAACGAACACCGTCGCGCGATCTCGATGGTGTTTTCGAGCGCTTCGGGCAGATCGGCAAAGAGCGCCGCCATTTCCTTGCGGGTTTTCAGATAATGATCAGGGGTCAGGCGGAAACGGCTGTCATCGGAGACCATGGCGTTGTGCGCGACCGCCATCAACGCGTCATGGGCTTCGTAGTCGGAGGGCGCGGGAAAGAACGCCTCGTTGGTCGCGACCAGCGGCACATCGAACTTGTAGGCAAGATCGATCATGCGACGTTCATGGCGGCGATCGAAGTTGCCGTGTCGCTGAAGTTCGATGTAGAGCCGGTCGCCGAAAAGGTCCGTCAACGCTTCCAGGCGCGCTTCGGCCAGGGCCATCGATCCGGACCTGACCGCCATGTCGATCGGCCCGCCGCCGGCACCCGAAAGCGCGATCAGCCCCTCCGTACCGCTCTCTTCGAGCCACGACCGCGTGATCCTGGTGACCTGGCTGCCCTCTCCGCCGAGATAGGCGCGGCTGACCAGATCGACCAGGCGCGTATAGCCGTCGTCCGTTGCCGCGATCAGAACGATCGCCGGCAATTTGGCGAGCTGCTGTGCGTTGCCACGACGATCGCCTTCGCCCTCGTCCTGCATGTCGATCGACAACTGACAACCGGTCAGCGGCTGCAGGCCGTCGTCGGCCGCCTTCTGGGAAAATTCGAGCGCTGCAAAGAGATTGTTGGTATCGGCGATGCCGATCGCCGGCTGGGCATCGGCCACGGCCTTGCCGATGACCTTCTTGATCGGCAAGGCGCCTTCAAGCAGCGAAAAGGCCGAGTGGACGCGCAGATGCACGAACTGTGGGTCCGCCGCCACCTGATCGTTCCGTTCCACGCTGCCTAGATCCGCCATTGCCACACCCTGATTCCGTTCAGGGTGTCAGGATATCCCGTTTCTCACCCGCCATGTCCAGTTTTGCGTCGTGAGCCAGCGTTCTTTTCAACGGTGCGATGCCGGGATGGGATCACGCGACCCCGCAACGGGATCGCATCAATTCGCATAGATGCCCGGGGATCAAAGACCGAGCGCGATAAAGGCTACGCTTGCGACGAACAGGCCCATCGATGTGAAGGCGGCGAGGTCACGAACAAAATCAGTCATAACATGGCTCCTTTTCCGTTATGTTTTTACTTTGTTCTATTTTTGTTCATGCGTCAATCGCCGTTGAACACAGCGCCCGCTTTCCACTGCGCATGGTTAACCGCGGCCAGACGGACCGATCGAGGCAATTAACCGAACGCTTGAGCGCATCGTTCAACCCGCTTAGAACCGGAGCATCACACGGAGCACAAGCGACATGACCGCACGCCTGATTCTGCCCCTGCTTTGCCTGCTTCCTTCCCTGGCGGTTGCCGCCGAGGCAATCGACCCCAGCCGCATCGTTTCGGCCGCAACCGGCGACTGGGACAAGGACGGCGCAAGCGACCTGGCTCTGCTCGTCAAACCAGAAGACGGGACCGATGAGGACAATGGGGTCTACATCTACCTTGCTGGTGAGGACGGTCCACTGACGCTCAAGTCAGCGATCCCAAACAAGGTCTGGGGTCAATACGGAATGGCCGGCCAGGCGCCGACCATCACCGCGCTTGCCAATGGCTCGCTGGTGATTACCACCCATAACGACGCGATCGGCCGCGATCGCTGGGAACAGAAACTGACGGTTGCCTACCGCAACTTCGACTTCGTTGTCGCCGGCTACACCTATGCCTCCTACGACACTCTCGAGCCGAACAACACCGCGCAATGCGACCTGAACGTGCTCACCGGAAAGGGCAAGGCGAACGACAAGCCCGTCATCGCCAAGGGTCAACTGGTACTGCTCAAGGACTGGACCGACGACCGCGGTCAGCGCGCCTGCGGGATCCAATAATCGAAGCTTCGTTCTCTTTTTGTTCTTTACATCATTGCGATGTCGCGGCATGCTCCAAGGGAACAAGCAGGGTGTCCCATGGCCAGCATCGAACAGCTCAAAGACTTCATCGTGGAAGCGAAATCGAAGACCTATATCGGTGGCGGCACGGCCAGTCCGGCATCACGCGCCGGCGCACGCGATATCGGCTACCAGCGCGACCGGTGGCAATATCTCGACAGCTATTTCGGTGGGACGGATTTCGCCGGGCAGGAAACCGTCTGGCTCGACGGCGATACCCGTTGGGTCATGAATTATTTCGGCCGCGTCGTCCGTCCGGATCTGATCGATGGCGAACGCGCCGGCATCGTCATCAAGGCTGCGCTCGAGACCATGTATCGCGAGAAGCGGCATTTCCTCGGGGGCATGGAGTATCGACACGCCTTCGGCACCTACATCGACAGCAGCCGCGGTGACACGGGGCACTTTTCGGGCCGCGAGGTCATCTTCGTCGACGGCGACGAAGCCTACGAGCTCGACTATCGCGGCGGTCTTATCGTACCTTAGGCCAAGGCTGGCAAAGTACGTCGATATCGACCTGATGCCCCGGGTCGATACAAAGTGATGAAGTGCAGGTCAGCCAAAAGCGCTTCGCGCGTTATTTCAGCTCGACGACCTTGCCATCTTCGATCGTCACCCGCCGGTCCATGAGCGATGCAAGCTCGTGGTTGTGCGTGGCGATCAGGGCTGCAAGCCCCGACTGGCGCGCCAGCGCTTCGAGCGCCTCGAAGACATAACCTGCAGTTTCCGGATCGAGGTTGCCGGTCGGTTCGTCGGCCAGCAATACCAGCGGCGCGTTGGCAACGGCACGGGCAATCGCCACGCGCTGCTGTTCGCCGCCTGAAAGCTCCGACGGGCGATGCTCGGCTCGATGGCCGATGCGCATGTAGTCGAGCAGTGCCCTCGCCCGCTCGGCGGCCTCCGCCTTCCCTAGGCCGGCGATCAACTGCGGCATCATGATATTTTCGAGCGCAGTGAATTCCGGGAGCAGATGATGGAACTGGTAGACGAAGCCGATCTCGTTGCGACGAATAGCCGTTCGACGGTCATCGTTTAGACCGTCGCAGGTCAGACCGTTGACCACGACCTTCCCGCCATCCGGGCGCTCCAGCAGCCCGGCGACGTGCAACAGGGTCGACTTGCCGGTGCCGGAGGGCGCCACCAGAGCGACCGTCTCGCCGCTCATGAGCGTGAAGTCCGCCCCCTTGAGGATCGAGAGGAACGTATCCCCTTGCCCGTAGTTACGCTCGATGCCCGAAAGCTGCAGTGCCACACGCGCATTCATTCAGATGATGTCCTTGTCATTCGTAACGCAGGGCCTGCACAGGATCGAGACGCGAGGCGCGCCATGCCGGAAAGATGGTGGCAAGGAACGACAGTCCGAGCGCCATGACGATCACGAGGATCGTCTCGTCGGCATTCATGTCTGCCGGCAACTGGCTCAGGAAATAGAGTTCCGGGCTGAACAGCGTGGTGCCTGAAATCCAGGAGAAGAACTGCCGGATGGATTCGATGTTGAGGCAGACGACAACGCCGAGCAACACGCCGGCAACGGTTCCGGCCGTACCGATCGCAGCCCCGGTCATGAAGAAAATCCGCATGACGGACCCGGACGTCGCGCCCATTGTCCTCAGAATGGCGATGTCGCTTCCCTTGTCCTTCACCAGCATGATGAGGCCGGAGATGATGTTCAGCGCCGCGACCAGCACGATCAACGTCAGTATCATGAACATCACGTTGCGCTCGACCTCGAGCGCAGAGAAGAAGGTCTTGTTGCGGTCGCGCCAGTCGGTGATGAAGATCTGCCGCTGGGCGGCATCCTCGACCGGTTGTCGCAGTTCGTCGACCAGATCGGGATGCTCGACGAAGATCTCGATCTGCTGCGCCAGCCCCTCGGCGTTAAAGTAGAGCTGAGCCTCCTCAAGCGGCATGAAGATAATCGACGAATCGTATTCCGACATGCCGATCTCGAATACCGCCGAGACCGTATAAGCCTTGACCCGCGGGTTCATGCCCAATGGGGTAACGTCGCCATTCGGCGATGTCAGCGTGATGGTGCCGCCCACCTGGATGCCGAGCTGATCGGCCATGCGCGAACCGATCGCGACACCGGTGCCTGCGGCAAAGCCGACGAGGTCGCCGGACTTGATGTGCTCGGAGACCGACTTCATCTTGCCAAGATCATCGGCGCGGATGCCCCGCACGAGCGCGCCTGTCGAGCTGTCGCCGACCCCCTGCGCCAGCACCTGGCCCTCGATGAGCGGGATCGCCATCGTCACGCCCTTCACGCCGGAAAAGCGCGTGGCAAGATCGGCATAGTTGTTGAGCGGACCATCGATCGGCTGGACGATCATGTGACCGTTGATGCCGAGGATGCGCGAGATGAGTTCGGTGCGAAAGCCGTTCATCACCGCCATGACGATGATCAGCGTGGCAACGCCGAGCATGATGCCGATGAAGGAGAAGCCGGCGATCACCGAAATGAAGGCTTCCTTGCGCCGCGAGCGCAGGTAGCGCCAGGCGACCATGCGCTCGAAGGCGGAAAAGGGGCGGCTGGCGGACTTTGCGGACTGGCCAGCGGCCTGAACCTGATCTTCCGTCACGGCGGTCATCCTGCCTCCCCTTGCCTCACTTACTTCGTCGCGATCAGCTTGTTGAGGGCCGCCTCGACAGTCATGGTTTCACGCTCACCGGTCTTGCGATCCTTGAGCTCGACTTCGCCGTTGGCGATCGAACGCGGTCCGACGATGATCTGGACCGGCACGCCGATCAGATCGGCGGACGCGAACTTTGCGCCGGCGCGGTCGTCGGTGTCGTCGAGCAGCGCATCGAATCCGGCGGCGCCGAGCTTCGAATAGAGCGTCTCGGAGGCTGCGTCGCAAGCGGCATCGCCCGCTTTCATGTTGATGATCACGCCATCGAACGGCGAGATCGACTTCGGCCAGATGATGCCGTTGTCGTCATGCGAAGCCTCGATGATCGCCGGAACCAGCCGTGTCGGGCCGATGCCGTAGGATCCCATGTGGACCGCGTGCTCCTTGCCGTCGGGTCCCAGAACCTTTGCACCCATCGCGTCGGAGTACTTGGTGCCGAAATAGAAGATGTGGCCGACCTCGATGCCGCGCGCCGAAACGCGGTCGCCTTCGGCGACTTCGTTGAAAGCAGCCTCGTCGTGCATTTCAGAGGTGGCGGCGTAACGCGAGGTCCACTTGTCGAAGATAGTCTTCAGGCCGGCGACATCGTCGAAATTGGTATCTTCTCCGGGAATGTCGAAGCCGAGGAAGTCCTTGTGGCAGAACACTTCGGACTCTCCGGTTTCGGCGAGAATGATGAATTCGTGGCTGAGATTGCCACCGATCGGACCGGTGTCGGCGCGCATCGGAATGGCGCGCAGTCCCATGCGCGAGAAGGTCCGCAGATAGGCGGCGAACATCTTGTTATAGGCGTGTTCTGCGCCTTCGCGATCGAGGTCGAAGGAATAGGCGTCCTTCATCAGGAACTCGCGCGAGCGCATGGTGCCGAAGCGCGGACGGATCTCGTCGCGGAACTTCAGCTGGATATGGTAGAGGTTGAGCGGCAGATCACGATAGGACTTCACGTAGGAACGGAAGACGTCGGTGATCATCTCCTCATTAGTCGGACCGTAGAGCATCGGCCGGTCCTGCCGGTCCTTGATGCGCAGCATTTCCTTGCCGTATGCATCGTAGCGGCCGCTTTCCTGCCAGAGCTCGGCCGACTGCAACGTCGGCATCAGCAGCTCGTTTGCGCCTGTGCGGTTCTGCTCTTCACGAACGATCGCATTGACCTTGTCGAGAACCCGCTTTCCGAGTGGCAGCCAGGTATAAATGCCCGAAGACTGCTGCCGGATCATGCCCGTCCGGAGCATAAGACGGTGGGAAACGATTTCCGCTTCCTTCGGATTTTCCTTCAAGATGGGCATGAAAAAGCGGGACAGGCGCATGACGGGTTCCAGAACTTGATGAACGTCGCACTATCGACGGATTCGGGCGAAATGACGTTGAGCGCAGGCACGCCGGTCTCACCGAAAACAGGCAAAGGCGACCATTGCTTCTTGGGGTCGGCTCTCAAATTTCCGTCGCCGACAAATCGGCAGGAACCTTTCCGAGCCCTGCGTTCATAGCCGCTTCGCGCCCCGATGAAAACCCTGCCTGAGGCAAGAACAGCGCAGACCCAAATGGAGAGATCGGAGGAAGCGACAGCAAGCGAAAGCTGCGTCAAAAGAGCACGCTAGTAACAGGATTACGACGATGCTTGTCAACGGAGAAATTTTATCCAACTGTAGCAAAAATGCAAAAAAACAGGGTGACATCGCCCAATGTTTGGGCTAATTTCGGCTCACAAAACAGGCATGAAGTCTAAATTCTTGCCGACTTTCGCGGTCAAGTCTTGGGAGGATAAGATCTTAGGCGCGCTTCGCCGCTGCCGCCGGAAACGGATTAAAGATCACGCGATACTTGAAAAACAAGGCTTTTAGCCTTGTTTTTTTTTGCCTTTCAGCAAGCAAGCCAATGACGAAGCAGTCATGCGTTCTTGAAATATGTCAATTTAGAGGCGGTCAATCGTAGGAATGCCCGGGTTTCACTCCGAGGGCTGTCCGAAGCCCTTCGGCGAGACTTTCAGCTGAAAATTCGCGGATGTTTAACTGGGGATTGTTGGCACTCGAACACCGGCGCTCGATCCCGACCGCTGCCGAGCACGTCTGGCCCCCCTCGGCAGATGCCTCAGTAGAACTTCGGGTAAAAGCGCGGGATGCTGTCGATGCCGTAGCCGAGCCGCACCGATACGATGTACCAGGCGAGTTGAATGACAGCGGCAATCGCTGTCGTCAAAAGCAGGACGCGCTTGGCGCGGAACCGCGCTGGAGCACTTTCGACGGTGCCGGGCACGACTTCGTTCTCTTCCGCCTGTGTGCGCACGCCGAGCGGCAGCACGGCAAACAGCGTCAGCCACCAGATAATGAAGTAGATGGCAAAGGTGGAAAAAATCGGCATTTCCGGCTCCTGATGAAGATCATTTCCTGCAGAGGGAAACGATCCTCTCGACATTCTCGCAGTGCTTATAACGCCAAGGGCGCGATCACACAAATCCGCGCCACGCGATCAACTGTCACACCTGTTCAAGCTCAATCAAAGTGCCCTGAAAATCCTTCGGGTGCAGAAACAGCACCGGCTTGCCATGGGCGCCGATTTTCGGTTCTCCGTCGCCGAGGACGCGCGCGCCGGACGCCTTGAGAGCATCGCGGGCGGCAAGGATATCCTCGACCTCGTAGCAGATGTGATGCATGCCGCCGGAGGGGTTCTTGGCGAGAAACGCCGCGATCGGCGAAGTCTCGCCGAGCGGCTCGAGCAACTCGACCTTGGTGTTGGCCAACGTGACGAAGACGACGGTCACGCCATGTTCCGGCAGGGCCTGTGGCTCCGTTACCGTCGCGCCGAGCGTCGCGCGGTAGCTTGCCGTGGCGGATGCCAGATCCGGCACGGCGATTGCCACGTGGTTGACCCGTCCAAGCATCACGATCCTCCAACCTGCAAAAAGAGACCCCCGCACGTCTACGACGGCGGGGGCTCCGAGAAAATCAGACTTTGGTGACGAACACCGTGACCACGGGCTTCTTGCCCCAGATCTGGTTGACCGTGCTGCGCACCGCGCGACGCACCGCCTCCTGCAGCATGGCCAGATCCTTGCGCTTGGCGCGCGGAATGCTTTCGACTGCACCAAGCACCGCGTCGTAGAGCGTGTCTTCCATGTCCTCGCCCTCGTCGTCGAACTCCGGCAGGCCGACCGCAACGAGATCGGGATCGCCGAGGAAATCGTAACGATTGTCGAGCACGACGTTGACGGAGACATGTCCGGCAAAGGAAAGCTTGCGACGCTCGCCGATGCCCATCTCCTCAAAATCGCCGATCAGCGAACCGTCCTTATAGATGCGGCCATGCTGCACGGTATCGATGACCTCAGCAGGACCCGGTGCCAATCGCAGCATCTCGCCGTTGCGCAGGCGCGGAACGCTGGCGATACCTGACTGCCGGCCAAGTTCGCCGTGCGCGGTCAGATGTGCGGCTTCGCCATGCACCGGCACGAGGATCTGCGGACGGACCCATTGGTACATCTGCTGCAACTCGCTGCGGCGCGGGTGGCCGGACACATGAACAAGAGCTTCATTGTCGGTGATGATATGAATGCCCTGCTCGATCAGGCCGTTCTTGATGTCGTTGATCGCCTTCTCGTTGCCGGGAATGGTGCGCGACGAAAAAACGACCGTATCACCGGCGGAGAAGGCGACATTGCGCATCTCGTCGCGGGCGATCTTGGCGAGAGCCGCACGCGGCTCGCCCTGGCTGCCGGTCAGGATCACAACGACCTTGTCGCGCGGGACGTAGCCGAACTCGTCTTCGGCGAGAAACGGCTTGATGCCTTCCATCAGGCCGAGATCACGGGCAACGGCCACGACGCGCTTCATCGAGCTGCCGAGAAGCAGAACTTCCCTGCCGGCCTCGTCGGCCGCTTCCGCGATCGAGCGGATACGCCCGACGTTCGAGGAAAAGGTGGTGATCGCGACGCGCCCTTCAGCCCTCGAAATGATCTCCGTCAGGCTCGCGGACACTTCCTGCTCGGACGGCGAAACGCCATCACGCAGCGCATTGGTCGAATCGCAGACCAGTGCCAGTACGCCTTCGTCGCCGATCTTGCGGAAGCGCTGCTCGTCGGTCAGCGGCCCGAGCGACGGCTGAAGGTCGACCTTCCAGTCGCCGGTGTGCACAACTGCTCCAAGCGGCGTCCGAATGATCAGCGACATCGGCTCGGGGATCGAATGGTTGACGCCGACCGCCTCGATCTCGAATGGACCGACATTGATGCGGTCGCCCTGCTTGAAGATCGTGATCGGGATTTCGCCGCGGCTCTTCTCGAAATCGCGCTTTGCTTCCAGCATGCCTGCCGTGAACGGCGAGGCATAGACCGGCACGTTCAGCCCCGGCCAGAGGTCGTTGAGGCCACCATAGTGATCCTCGTGGGCATGGGTGATGATGATGCCCTTGAGATTGCGCCGCTCTTCCGCCAGGAAGCTGATATCGGCCAGCACCAGGTCCACGCCCGGAAGCTCCGGCCCCGGAAAGGTGACGCCGCAATCGACCATTATCCACTGTCGGTTACCGGGTCTGCCATAGCCGTAGAGGCCGAGGTTCATCCCGATTTCACCGACGCCGCCGAGCGGCAAGAACACCAGTTCTTCTTCTTGCGCCATGTTTTGATGCGCCCTTGTTTTGATTATCCGAAAAATACGTCGCCGGCGGCGATCGTCTGCATCGTGTTCGAGCCCGTATCGAGCATCAGCCGGCCGTCCTGATCAATACCGGCAAAGCGGCCGGAAAGCGACCGGTCCGGCAGGTTCACCGTAATGGTCTCGCCGATGCCGCGCGCTGCCGCCCGCCATTGGTCTATGATGTTTGCCACACCCCGGCCCCGGTCCCAAACGGAAAGCGTCTCGGCCATAGTCAGAAACAGGTGGGCAAACAGTTCGTCCGGCGATACCGACGCGCCTTCGTTGCGAAGCGACGTCACCGGGTAGAGCGCTTCATCCGGTGTGACGGCAATGTTGATGCCGCAACCGATAACGAGCGCACGACGGCCATCCGCAAGGCTTTCGCCTTCAAGCAGGATGCCGCAGGTCTTCTTGCCGTCTATGAGAATATCGTTCGGCCATTTGATTTCGACCGGGGCACCGGCAGGCGGCATCACTTGGCGGATCGCTTTGTGGACCGCGACCGCCACCGCGAGCGGTAGCGAATGCAACAGCTCGATCGGCGCCGGCTCGATCAGGAGCAGCGATGCATAGAGATTGCCGGGCTCTGAAAACCAGGCCCGGCCGCGTCGGCCGCGTCCACCTGTCTGGCGGGCGGCGGTGATCCAGAGGTTTCCCCCGTCTCCCGCACGCGCCCGCAACAGGCATTCGCTGTTGGTGGAACCGACTTCATTGAGAGCGACGTGCCGGAAATCGTCGAGCGAAACCCGGCCGCCGCCTTCAAGGCCGATCAAAAGAACGTCCGAGCCGCAGCTTCAGCGGCTTCGCCGAGCGGACCGCCAATCAGGACGTATCCAAGCACGAACAGACCGGAGAGACCGAAGACCAGGCGAAGCTCGCCAGCCGTGCGGGCGAATTCGCCCTTGGCGTCGTCGAACCACATCACCTTGATGACACGCAGGTAGTAGTAGGCACCGACAACAGAAGCGAGCACGCCGATGATGGCGAGCGCATAGAGATGCGCTTCGATCGCCGCCATGAACACGAAGTACTTCCCGAAGAAGCCTGCCATCGGCGGGATGCCGGCGAGCGAGAACATCAGGACGGTCAGCACCGTGGCCATGAAGGGGTTGGTCTGCGAGAGACCAGCGAGATCGTCAACACTTTCGACGTTCTCGCCGTCCTTGCGGCGCATGGCAAGGATGCAGGCAAAGGTGCCGAGCGTCATGACCATGTAGATGAGCATGTAGAGCAGAACGCCGCGAACGCCCGCCATCGACCCGGCAGCAAGACCGACGAGTGCATAACCCATGTGGCCGATCGAGGAATAGGCCATCAGGCGCTTGATGTTCTTCTGGCCGATTGCAGCGAATGCGCCGAGCAGCATCGAAGCGATCGAGATGAAGACGACGATCTGCTGCCACTGCACGACGACAGGCTCGAAGGCGTTGATGACGATGCGAACGAAGATGGCCATGGCGGCAACCTTCGGAGCAGCGGCGAAGAACGCCGTCACCGGTGTCGGCGCACCTTCATAGACGTCAGGCGTCCACATGTGGAAGGGAACGGCGGAGATCTTGAACGCGAGGCCGGCCAGGACGAAGACCAGACCGAAGATCAGGCCGAGCGAAGGAGTGCCGGTTGCAGTCAGAGCAGCGGCAATCTCATCGAAGCCAGTGTGGCCTGTAAAGCCGTAAACCAGCGACATGCCGTAGAGCAGCATGCCCGAAGACAGTGCGCCGAGGACGAAATACTTCAGGCCGGCTTCCGTCGAGCGGATGCTGTCGCGGTTGATCGCAGCGACGACATAGAGCGCCAGCGACTGCAGTTCCAGCGACAGGTACAGCGACATCAGGTCGTTGGCCGAGATCATCAAGAGCATGCCGAGAGTTGCGAGAACCAGGAGTACCGGGAACTCGAAACGATCGATCTGCGACGAACGGGCGTGTCCGACCGTCATCACCATGGCGGTGATCGATCCGATCAGCGCCAGCACCTTCATGAACTTGGCGAAGGGATCGGACAGGAAGGCGCCGTTATAGGCTTCGCCCTCGCCGGTCTTCAGGACAAGCCAGAGACCGGCGATGATGAGAAGGGCAACCGCAAGTCCGGTGACGGTCGACGTCGACTTTTCACCGGAAAACACGCCGATCATCAGGAGCGCCATCGCACCGACGGCGAGGATCAACTCGGGGATCGAGAGCTGCAGGCTGGCGAGGAGGGTTTCAGCAGTCATGTCCAATCACGTCCTGTGGTCATTGCACCGAAAGCGCAACGTTTTGCGCTGCCTGCAGGGCTGCGGAGTAGTTGTTGACGAGCAGATCCACGGAGGCTGCAGTCGCATCGAAGATCGGCGCCGGATAGACACCGAAGAAGATCGTCAGGATCACCAGCGGATAGAGGATCGCCTTCTCACGGCCCGAAAGATCGAGCAGCGCCTTCAGGCTTTCCTTCTCCAGCGCGCCGAACACGACACGGCGATAGAGCCAGAGCGCGTAGGCGGCCGACAGCACCACGCCGGACGTTGCAAAGAGCGCGACCCAGGTGTTGGCGCGGAAGGCACCGACGAGGGTCAGAACTTCGCCGACGAAGCCTGATGTGCCCGGAAGACCGACGTTCGCCATGGTGAAGACCATGAAGGCGACGGCATATTTCGGCATGTTGTTGACGAGGCCACCATAGGCCGAGATCTCGCGGGTGTGCAGACGGTCATAGACGACGCCGACGCAAAGGAAGAGCGCGCCGGAGACGATGCCGTGCGACAGCATCTGGAAGATCGCACCCTGGACGCCCTGGGTGTTGGCCGCGAAGATGCCCATGGTGACATAGCCCATGTGCGCGACCGACGAATAGGCGATCAGCTTCTTGATGTCGCTCTGCATCAGCGCCACCAGCGAGGTGTAGACGATGGCGATGACCGACAGCGTGAAGACGAACGGCTGGAAATAGTCGGATGCAAGCGGGAACATCGGCAGCGAGAAGCGCAGGAAGCCGTAGCCGCCGAGCTTCAAGAGGATGCCGGCCAGAATGACCGAGCCCGCCGTCGGCGCCTGAACGTGCGCGTCGGGAAGCCAGGTGTGCACCGGCCACATCGGCATCTTCACCGCGAAGGACGCGAAGAAGGCGAGCCATAACCACGTCTGCATTTCCCGCGGGAAGTTATAGGCAAGCAGTTCGGTGATGTCGGTCGTGCCGGCCTGCCAGTACATCGCCATGATGGCGAGCAGCATCAGCACCGAGCCGAGCAGCGTGTAGAGGAAGAACTTGTAGCTGGCATAGACGCGGTCCTTGCCGCCCCACACACCGATGATGATGAACATCGGAATGAGGCCGGCTTCGAAGAACACGTAGAACAGCACGATGTCGAGCGAGACGAACACGCCGATCATGAACGTTTCCAGAATCAGGAACGCGATCATGTATTCCTTCAGCCGCTTTTCGACCGAAAACCAGCTTGCGAGCACGCAGAACGGCATCAGGAAGGCGGAGAGAACGACGAAGAGCACGGAGATACCATCGACGCCGAGATGGTAGGAGATCCCGGTGCCGAGCCATTCATGCTTCTCGGTCATCTGGAAGCCCGGGTTCGAGGCGTCGAACTGGTACCAGACATAAACCGAGACGGCGAAGGTGAAGAGCGTCGTCAGCAGCGATACGTTCAGGATGTTGCGGCGGCCGTAGGCGCTGTCTTCTCTTGTCAGCAAGAGAAGCAGAACGCCGACGAGCGGCATGAAGGTGACCGCGGAAAGTACGGGCCAATCGGTCATCAGAAGGAACTCCCGAGCATCATCCATGTAACGAGCGCTGCGATGCCGATGAGCATGGCAAACGCGTAGTGATAGAGGTAACCGGTCTGCAGCCGGACAACACGATCGGTGACATCAAGCACGCGTGCCGCAATCCCATTCGGACCGAGGCCGTCGATGACCCGGCCGTCGCCTTCCTTCCACAGGAAGACGCCAAGGCGCTTGGCCGTGCGCACGAACAGGAAATCGTACAGTTCGTCGAAGTACCACTTGTTGAGCAGGAACTGGTAGAGACCGCGATGCTGCTCTGCCAGATACTTCGGCACATCCGGCCGGCGGATATACATGTACCAGGCGGTGAAGAGGCCGAGCGCCATGGCGCAGAACGGGCTCCACTTCACCCACAACGGAACATGGTGGAACTCCTCGAGGATTTCGTTCTCCGCCGAGGTGAACAACGCACCCTGCCAGAATTCGGCATAGTGGTGACCGAAGAAGTAGTCGTGGAACAGGACGCCGGCCACGAGGGCGCCGACGGCCAGGATGTAGAGCGGCACCAGCATGACCTGGGGCGATTCATGGACGTGATGCATGACATCCGAGGAAGCGCGCGGCTTGCCGTGGAAGGTCATGAAGGTCAGACGCCAGGAATAGAAGCTGGTGAACAGCGCCGCGATGACGAGCATCGAGAACGCGAATCCGGAAACCGCATTGTGAGCCGCGAACGCCGATTCGATGATCGCGTCCTTGGAGAAGAAGCCGGCCGTGCCGATGATGGTGCCGGGGATGCCGACGCCGGTCAGTGCGATGGTGCCGATAAACATCATCCAATAGGTGACCGGAATGTGCTTCCGAAGGCCACCCATGTAGCGCATGTCCTGTTCGCCATCGACGGCGTGAATGACGGAGCCTGCACCCAAGAACAACAGTGCCTTGAAGAAGGCGTGCGTGAACAGGTGGAAGATCGCCGCGCCATAGGCGCCGACGCCGAGCGCCACGAACATGTAACCGAGCTGCGAGCAGGTCGAATAGGCGATGACGCGCTTGATGTCATTCTGGACGAGACCGACGGTCGCGGCAAAGAACGCTGTGATCGCACCGATCAGCGTGACGACGGTCAGTGCATCCGGCGACAGTTCGAACAGCGGCGACATGCGGGCGACGAGGAAGACACCGGCGGTGACCATGGTTGCAGCGTGAATGAGGGCCGAAACCGGGGTCGGGCCTTCCATCGCATCCGGCAGCCAGGTGTGCAGCAGGAACTGGGCCGACTTGCCCATGGCGCCGACGAAGAGCAACAGGCAGGCAGCGGTAATCGCATCGGCCTTGTCGAGATGCATGCCGAACAGCGTGATGACCGCCTCCCCGGCTGCGGCACCTTCGGCCGGCAGGTAGGTCTGGGCAGCAGCGAAGATCGTCTCGAAATTGACCGAGCCGAACAGCACGAAGACAAGGAAGATACCGAGGGCGAAACCGAAGTCGCCGACGCGGTTGACGATGAAGGCCTTCATCGCCGCGGCGTTCGCCGAAGGCTTCTTATACCAGAAGCCGATGAGCAGGTAGGATGCGACACCCACGCCTTCCCAGCCGAAGAACATCTGAATGAGGTTGTCCGACGTGATCAGCATCAACATCGCGAAGGTGAACAGCGACAGGTATGCAAAGAAGCGCGGGCGATGCGGATCGTGGTGCATGTAGCCGATCGAATAGACATGCACGAGCGTCGACACGGTATTGACGACAACGAACATGACCGACGTCAGCGTATCCACGCGGAATGCCCAGTCGACGTCGAAGCTGCCGGACTGGATCCAGCGCAGCACCGAGACCTTGATCAGTTCCGGCTCGCCGAGCGCGACATGGAAGAAGACAAACCACGACAATCCGGCGGTGATGATCATCAGTCCGCTGGTGACGAATTCGGAAGCCTTGGCGCCGATCGAATTGCCGAAGAGGCCAGCGACCAGAAAGCCGATCAAAGGCAGGAAAACGATAGCCTTGATGATGGTATCCATAGCCCAATCAGCCCTTCATCATGTTGACGTCTTCAACAGCGATCGAGCCGCGGTTGCGATAGAAGACGACGAGAATTGCAAGACCGATGGCGGCTTCCGCGGCCGCGACGGTCAGAATGAACAGGGCGAACACCTGGCCGGTGATGTCGTTCAGGAACGACGAGAAAGCGACCATGTTGATGTTGACCGCAAGCAGGATCAGTTCGACCGACATCAGGATGACGATGACGTTCTTCCGGTTCAGGAAGATGCCGAAGACACCAAGCGTGAACAGGATGGCGCTGACGGTGAGATAGTGGGAAATTCCGATTTCCATTTTTTTGTTCCTCGACCTCGCGTCCGAATTAAATGCCCTGCCCGGGCTTGACCGTGACCACCTCGACGGCGGTCTCGGGCGTGCGGGCAACCTGCTGCGGAATGCTCTGGCGCTTGATGTTCGTGCGGTGGCGCAGCGTGAGCACGATGGCGCCGATCATGGCGACCAGCAGCACGAGGCCCGCGATCTGGAAGAAGTAGACATAGTGGGTGTAGAGCACGTCGCCGAGGGCGGCCGTGTTCGTGCGATCGGCAATCGCCGGGATCGGCATCGAAATGCCCTTGGCAATCTCCGGCGAGAAGCTCGCGCCGCCGACGACGATGATCAGCTCGGCGGCAAGGATCAGGCCGATCAGCGCACCGACCGGGGCATATTCAAGCACGCCGGCCCTCAGCTCCGCGAAGTCGATGTCGAGCATCATGACGACGAAGAGGAACAGAACCGCGACCGCGCCGACATAGACGACGAGCAGGATCATCGCCAGGAACTCGGCGCCGGCCAGCAGGAACAGGCCCGCCGAATTGAAGAAGGTCAGGATCAGGAACAGCACCGAATAAACGGGGTTCCTGGCCGCAATGACCATGAATGCCGATGCCACCGCGATGAAGGCAAAGAGATAGAAAAAAAGAACCTGCAGACCCATGATCGGTGCCTTTTTCGTCTTGCACGGCGTGAAGCTCTCGCAGCCCCACTCCACTGGCAAAGCCGGACGCTTGTCCGGCCTTTGCCCCAAACTGTTTCACATGTGCCGCCTTTTGGGGGCGGCACCACGCAGAGGCTCAGCGATAAGGCGAGTCCATTGCGATGTTGCGTGCGATTTCCCGTTCCCAACGGTCGCCATTGGCGAGGAGCTTGTCCTTGTCGTAGTACAGCTCTTCACGCGTCTCGGTGGCGAATTCGAAGTTCGGACCCTCGACGATGGCATCGACCGGACAGGCTTCCTGGCAGAAACCGCAATAGATGCACTTCACCATGTCGATGTCGTAGCGCACCGTGCGGCGGGTGCCGTCGTTGCGGCGCGGGCCGGCCTCGATGGTGATCGCCTGGGCAGGACAGATCGCCTCGCAAAGCTTGCAGGCGATGCAGCGCTCTTCGCCGTTGGGATAACGACGCAGGGCATGTTCTCCGCGGAAGCGCGGGCTGACCGGGCCCTTTTCGAAGGGATAGTTCAACGTCGCCTTCGGCTTGAAGAAGTAGCGCATCGACAGAAAGAACGCGCCGACGAATTCCTTGAGGAACAGCGAGCTGACGGCGTGCGAAAGACCGGCCATCATTTACCTCCAGACTTGCTGGCCTCAAAGCGGCCAGCGGTATGCAACCGAGCGAAAGCCAGCATCATGCGGCTCCCGTCAGCTTGAGAACGAACGCAGTGATCACGACCATTGCGAGAGAGATGGGCAGGAAGACCTTCCAGCCGAGACGCATCAGCTGGTCGTAGCGGTAGCGCGGAACGAAAGCCTTCACCATCGCGAACATGAAGAACACGAAGGATGACTTGAGAACGAACCAGATGATGCCCGGGACCCAGTTGAGGAACCAGACGTCGACCGGAGGCAGCCAGCCGCCGAGGAAGAGAATGGTCGTCAGGGCGCACATCAGGCAGATCGCGGCATACTCGCCGAGCATGAACATCATGTAGGGCGTGGAGCCGTATTCGACCATGAAGCCGGCGACGAGTTCGGATTCCGCTTCCGGCAGATCGAAGGGCGGACGGTTCGTTTCAGCCAGCGCCGAGATGAAGAACACCACGAACATCGGGAACAGCGCCAGCCAGTGCCAGTCAAGGAACGATGCCGGCAGACCGAGGTTGGTGCCTATGCCGTTCGACTGCGCATTGACGATATCCGTCAGGTTCAGCGAGCCGACGCAGAGCAGAACGGTGACGATGACGAAGCCGATCGAGACTTCGTAGGAGACCATCTGTGCTGCGGAACGAAGCGCGCCGAGGAAGGGATATTTCGAGTTCGACGCCCAGCCGCCCATGATGATGCCATAAACTTCGAGAGAAGATATGGCGAACACGAAGAGGATGCCGACGTTGATGTTCGCGATCACCCAGCCGGCGTTGAGCGGGATGACCGCCCAGGCTGCCAGCGCCAGCGTCACGGAGACGAGCGGTGCCAGCAGGAAGATTGCCTTGTTGGCGCCAGCCGGAATCACCGGTTCCTTGAAGACAAACTTCAAAAGGTCGGCGAAGGACTGGAAAAGACCCCAGGGGCCCACCACATTCGGACCACGGCGAAGCTGGACAGCAGCCCAGATCTTGCGGTCAGCCAGAAGAACGTAGGCGATGAAAAGCAGCAGCGCGACCAGCAGCAGCAGCGACTGGGCGACCATGATGATCGCGGGCCAGACATAGGTCGAAATGAAAGCGTCCATGATACTCTATTCCCTCGCGCTCATTCCGCCGCAGCTTTGAAGTTGTTGCGTGCCAATGCCGAGCATTCGGCCATGACGGCGGATGCGCGCGCTATCGGGTTCGTCAAATAGAAGTCTTTCACCGGAGACGCAAACACGGATTTGCCCATCTCACCGGCTTTTTGAGCAAGTGCGGCAATTTCGTCGCCACTGCCGACCGCAATTGCGTCGACATCGGCGAAATGCGGGTGCGCGGCATAGAGCTTCGAGCGCAATTCACCAAGCGAATCAAAGGGCAGCTTCTTGCCAAGAACGTCGGAAAGCGCACGGATGATCGCCCAGTCTTCACGGGCGTCGCCCGGTGCGAAGCCGGCGCGGTTGCCGATCTGCACGCGACCTTCGGTGTTGACCCAGGTGCCGGACTTTTCGGTGTAGGTGGCAGCCGGCAGGATGACGTCGGCAGCATGCGCGCCATTGTCGCCATGCGAACCGATATAGACCGTGAAGCCCGACTTGCGGCCAGCCAGATCGATCTCGTCAGCGCCGAGCAGGAAGAGAACGTCGGAGGCAGTGACCATCTCGGCCGCCGTCTTTCCGTTCGCGCCCGGAACGAAGCCGAGGTCGAGACCGCCGACGCGCGACGCAGCGGTGTGCAGAACGGCAAAACCGTTCCACTCCGCTGTCACGGCATCGACTGCACCGGCAAGCTTGGCGGCTGCGGCGAGAACGGCTGCACCGCCCTCCCCTGCGACGGCACCCTGGCCGATGATGATCATCGGACGCTGCGCCTTCTTCAGAGTGGCTGCAAACTTGCCCTTGCCGGACACGAGTTCGGCAAGCGTGTCGGTGCCCGCGCCGAGGTATTCGTATTCGTAACGCAGTTCGCCCGGCTCGCCGATAACGCCGATCGGGAAATTGCCCATCCGGTAACGCTTGCGGATGCGAGCGTTGAGAACGGAGGCTTCGAACCGCGGGTTCGAGCCGATGATCAGCAGCGCGTCGGCACTTTCGATGCCCTGGATCGTCGGGTTGAAGATGTAGCTGGCGCGGCCGAGAGACGGATCGAGAGCGGCGCCATCCTGGCGGCAGTCGACGTTTTCCGAGCCGAGCGAAGCCATCAGCGCCTTCAGCGCGAACATCTCTTCCACGGAAGCAAGATCACCGGCGATAGCGCCGATCTTGTCGCCGGAGGTGGCGGCAACGGCGGCCTTGACCGCCTGGAACGCCTCACCCCAGCTGGCTGCCTGCAGGCGGCCATCCTTCTTGACGTAAGGACGGTCGATACGCTGGGTCTTCAGGCCGTCCCAGATGAAGCGGCTCTTGTCGGAGATCCACTCTTCGTTGATGTCCTCGTTGACGCGCGGCATGATGCGCATCACTTCGCGGCCACGGGTGTCGACGCGGATCGCCGAACCGAGCGCATCCATCACGTCGATGGATTCGGTCTTGTTCAACTCCCACGGACGCGCCGTAAAGGCGAAGGGCTTGGAAGTCAGCGCGCCGACCGGGCAGAGGTCAACGACGTTGCCCTGCAGCTCGGAGGTCATCGCCTGTTCGAGATAGGTGGTGATCTCGGCGTCTTCGCCGCGGCCGATCAGGCCAAGCTCGGCAATACCGGCGACTTCCGTGGTGAAACGAACGCAACGCGTGCAATGGATGCAGCGGTTCATCACCGTCTTGACCAACGGACCGATATACTTGTCTTCGACGGCGCGCTTGTTTTCCTGGTAGCGCGAACTGTCGATGCCGAAGGCCATCGCCTGGTCCTGCAGGTCGCATTCGCCGCCCTGGTCGCAGATCGGGCAATCGAGCGGATGGTTGATCAGCAGGAATTCCATCACGCCTTCGCGCGCCTTCTTGACCATCGGCGTGGTCGTGAAGACTTCCGGCGTCTCGCCGTTCGGGCCGGGACGCAGGTCACGCACGCCCATCGCGCAGGAAGCGGCGGGCTTGGGTGGCCCTCCCTTCACCTCGATCAGACACATGCGGCAGTTACCGGCGACCGACAGCCGCTCATGGAAACAGAAGCGCGGAACCTCGGCGCCGGCCTCTTCGCACGCCTGAAGCAGCGTGAAATGATCCGGGACCTCGATCTCTTTTCCGTCGACTTTCAGCTTTGCCATCTTCGTACTCAATCCTGTCTTCCATCCGTCCACCCTCAAGGCGACGGACAATTCCAACACAGCCATGCTGCTTGCCGGTGGTGACCGCTTGAGGTCACCGCCTCTTATTCCTTTGCGCCTTTCAGCGCCTTTGCCTGCTTTACCCAGTCGTCGCGCAGAATGCGCCCGCCAAAACCCAGTTCGTCGTCGAAGCGGGCGACGTCGGCGTCGCTCCAGGCTGCGATATCGGCAAACCGGCGAATGCCCTTTGCGTTCAGCACCTGCTCGAGTTTCGGGCCGACGCCCGAAATCCGCTTGAGGTCATCGGCGGCACGGGCCTTCTGCCTGGAAGCAGCCTTCGCCCTTGCAGGCTCTGCCGATATCTTCTCAGCCTTCGGCCCGGATGCCGGACTTTTCCTTGCCGCGGCCGGCTTCCCGGCCTCCTGCGGCCCTGCATCCGTCTGGACCGGAGCGACGTCGGGCACGCCGGCCATCTGGCCGGCCAGAGCCGAACCCTTCTGCAAAACTTCGACGGCACCCTGCATCGCACCGAGCATGACGCCGGCGATGTGGCTCGACAGACCGAAACCGAGCGCCGTTGCAGCCGCCACGGCCCCTGCAGGGTGCGCCATCAGCGGATGCAGCGGAACCTGCGGCATGGCCTTCAGCCATTCGCCCATGCCAAACGGATCGGCCGGCTCGCCGCCAAGCGGACGTGCGAACGAAATGCCGTCTGCGGCCTCTCCCCTCACCTGTCCATCCTTGCGTGCGCCGGCCATGACCCGTTACTCCGCTGCTTGCAGCACCGCGCCGTGCGACGAGGCGTTGCGCGTGTATTCGTCGATGCGCATTTCCATTTCGGGACGGAAATGCTTGATCAGCCCCTGGATCGGCCAGGCGGCTGCGTCGCCAAGCGCGCAGATCGTGTGGCCTTCCACCTGCTTGGTCACATCGAACAGCATGTCGATTTCGCGCTTCTGGGCGCGCCCCTGAACCATGCGTTCCATCACGCGCATCATCCAGCCCGTGCCTTCGCGGCACGGCGTGCACTGGCCGCAGCTCTCATGCTTGTAGAAGGCCGAGAGACGCCAGATCGCCTTGATGATGTCGGTCGACCTGTCCATGACGATGACCGCGGCGGTTCCAAGGCTGGAACCGACCTCGCGCAGCCCGTCGAAATCCATGATCGCGTCCTTCATCTGCGCGCCGGGCACGCAAGGAACGGACGAGCCACCAGGGATGACCGCAAGCAGATTGTCCCAGCCGCCGCGAATGCCGCCACAATGCTTTTCGATCAGCTCGTGGAACGGAATAGACATGGCGTCTTCGACCGTGCACGGGCGATTGACGTGGCCGGAAATCGAATAGAGCTTGGTGCCGTGGTTGTTCGGGCGGCCAAAGCTCGTGTACCAGCCAGCGCCGCGGCGCAGGATGGTCGGGGTAACCGCGATCGACTCGACGTTGTTAACGGTCGTCGGGCAGCCGTAGAGACCCATATTGGCCGGGAACGGCGGCTTCAGGCGCGGCTGGCCCTTCTTGCCTTCAAGGCTTTCGAGCAGGGCCGTCTCTTCGCCACAGATATAGGCGCCGGCACCATGGTGCACGTAGATGTCGATGTCGTAGCCGAGCTTGTTGTTCTTGCCGAGCAGTCCGTAGTCGTAGCACTCGTCTATGGCTGCCTGCAGCGCCTCGCGCTCGCGCACGAACTCGCCGCGCACGTAGATATAGGCGACATGCGCACCCATGGCGAAGGAGGCGATGACGCAGCCTTCGATCAGCGTGTGCGGATCGTGACGCATGATGTCACGGTCCTTGCAGGTGCCGGGCTCGGACTCGTCGGCGTTGACGACGAGATAGTGCGGGCGGCCGTCGCTTTCCTTCGGCATGAAGGACCACTTCAGGCCCGTCGGGAAGCCCGCGCCGCCACGGCCGCGAAGGCCCGAGGCCTTCACTTCGTTGACGATCCAGTCACGACCCTTTTCGAGCAGCTGCTTGGTGCCATCCCAATGGCCGCGGCTCATCGCGCCCTTGAGGGACTTGTCCTTGAGGCCGTAAATGTTGGTAAAGATGCGATCTTCATCTCTGAGCATGGTTCACCTCTTTACCGCGGCTTCTTGCCGAAAACTTTGATGTATTCGGCTTCGCCACCCTTGGCGAGCGCCTTGGCCTGCTTGACCCAATCGTCACGTTCGATCCGGCCCTTGAAATTGAGATAGCTGTCGACCCATTCACGCTCGACCTTCTTCCACGACGCGACCTGCGCGAAGGTGAAGATACCGAGTTCGTGCAGCGTGCCTTCGATCTTCGGGCCAACACCCGAGATCAGCTTGAGGTCGTCGACGGAACCGGGCCTGGACATGCCGGCCGGACGGTTCTTGTCTTCGAGCGACGGCTTGCCGGAGATCTCGGGCGCCTTGGCGGGCTTCGACTTGTCGGCCGTGTCGCCTTCAACCTTGGCATTTGCGGCCGCGGCCGACTTCGCCGTTACCGGCGTCTTCACGGCGGCGTTGGTTTCGATGGCATCTGTCTTGACGCGCGCGGCGTTCGACGGCGGAACGCTGACGGCAGGCGCGTCGCCAGCCTTCTTTGCGGCCGCCGGCGCCTTCTTCACCGGTGCATCCGGGGTCGCGAGCGTCGTCGGGCCACCTTCCGGTGCCGAGAAGATGCGGTCGATCTGCGGACCGGGGGCAACGTCGGCGCCCTTGCCTGCATCGAAGCGGTCGATGATCTGCTCGAGTTGCTCGGGCGTCAGGTCTTCATAGGTATCCTTGAAGATCATGACCATCGGCGCGTTCACGCAGGCGCCCTGACATTCCACTTCTTCCCACGACAGCGTGCCGCTCTCGTTGAGGGTGAAGGGATCGTGAGCGATCTTGCTCTTGCAGACGCGGATCAGGTCTTCAGCGCCGCGCAGCATGCACGGCGTCGTGCCGCAGACCTGGACGTGAGCCCGCGTTCCGACCGGCTTCAGCTGGAATTGGGTATAGAAGGTCGCGACTTCGAGCACGCGGATATAGGCCATGCCAAGCATGTCGGCGATCGATTCGATCGCGGCCTTCGTTACCCAGCCGTCCTGCTCCTGCGCCCGCATCAACAGCGGAATGACCGCGGACTGCTCGCGGCCTTTCGGATACTTCTGGATTGTCATTTGTGCCCAGGCGGCATTTTCGCGATTGAACGCGAAAGCGGCCGGCTGGACATTGTCTTCGGCTAGTCGACGAACAGACATTCTTCACGACACCTTATCAGTTAATCGATCCACACCGCGACTTCGTCACCGAAACGAACTCGCAGGCATAGGCCGACTGGTCTTTTTGTAAAAATACGATGTAGCGCGTGCCATTGGCCACGGCTGCCTTGATCTCGTAGCCCTTAGCCACGAGATCGGCCATCGATCCCCCGCGCATGCCGGCGGATGCTTCGGTGCTCGCGGAATCCTGAGCGGATGCCGCCGGTGCAGCCAAAAGAAGTCCAGCCATTGCAAGGGGCGCGAAACGCATCAGCGATCCACCTCACCGAACACGATATCGAGGGAGCCCAGCACGGCCGAAACGTCGGCAAGCTGGTGTCCGCGACAGAGGAAGTCCATCGCCTGCAGATGCGCATAGCCCGGGGCACGGATCTTGCAACGATAGGGCTTGTTGCTGCCATCGGAGACGAGATAGACGCCGAATTCGCCCTTGGGCGCTTCAACGGCGGCATAAACGTCGCCCGCCGGCACGTGGTAGCCTTCGGTGTAAAGCTTGAAGTGGTGGATCAGCGCTTCCATCGAGCGCTTCATCTCGCCGCGCTTCGGCGGAACGATCTTGCCGTCCATCGACGAGACCGGGCCGACCTTGGCGTCGCCGAGCAGGCGGTTGACGCACTGGCGCATGATCTTGGCCGACTCGCGCATTTCGATCATGCGGATGAGATAACGATCGAAGCAGTCGCCGTTCTTGCCGATCGGAATGTCGAATTCCATGTCCGAATAGCACTCGTAGGGCTGCGAGCGGCGCAGGTCCCAGGCAGCACCCGAACCACGAACCATCACGCCGGAGAAACCCCAGGCCCAGGCGTCATCCAGCTTGACCACGCCGATATCGACGTTGCGCTGCTTGAAGATGCGGTTGCCAGTCAGGAGCTCGTCGATATCGTCGACGGTCTTCAGGAAGGGATCGATCCACTTGCCGATGTCTTCGACCAGCTCGTGCGGCAGGTCCTGGTGGACACCGCCGGGCCGGAAATAAGCCGAGTGCATGCGCGCGCCGCAGGCACGCTCATAGAACACCATCAGCTTCTCGCGCTCTTCGAAGCCCCACAGCGGCGGCGTCAGCGCGCCGACGTCCATGGCCTGCGTGGTCACGTTCAGAAGATGCGACAGGATGCGGCCGATTTCCGAGTAGAGAACGCGGATCAGCTGCCCGCGGATCGGAACTTCGGTTCCGGTCAGCTTTTCCACGGCAAGCGCAAAAGCGTGCTCCTGGTTCATCGGCGCGACGTAGTCGAGCCGATCGAAGTAAGGGACAGCCTGCAGATAGGTCTTGGTCTCGATCAGCTTCTCGGTGCCGCGGTGCAGCAGGCCGATATGCGGGTCGACGCGCTCGACGATTTCGCCATCAAGCTCGAGCACCAGACGCAGAACGCCGTGCGCCGCCGGATGCTGCGGACCAAAGTTGATGTTGAAATTACGGACGTTATGTTCGGTCATGCCGATTGCTCCAGGCCGGACGGCGCCCCAAAAGGGCTGCCGCGGGCCGCCTTAGTCTCACCGTGCTTTCGCCTTCTCGTCGCCGGGCAGGACATATTCGGTCCCTTCCCACGGTGAGAGAAAATCGAAGTTCCGGAATTCCTGCTTCAGTTCGACGGGCTCATAGACGACGCGCTTGGCTTCGTCATCATAACGAACCTCGACAAACCCGGTAACCGGAAAGTCCTTGCGCAGCGGATGCCCTTCGAAACCGTAGTCCGTCAGGATGCGACGCAGGTCCGGGTGCCCGGTAAACAGAATGCCGTACATGTCGTAGGCTTCACGCTCGAACCAGTCGGCGCCTGGAAAGACGCCGGTGGCCGACGGCACGGGCTCGCCGTCGCCGGTGGCAACCTTGATGCGCACACGCAGGTTCTGGCGCGGCGACAGGAGGTGATAGACAACGTCGAAACGCTGCTCGCGCTGCGGCCAGTCGACACCGCAGACATCGACGAAGTTGATAAAGGCGCACTGCACGTCGTCGCGCAGGAACGTCAACAGCTCGATCAGGTTTGCAGCGGTCGTCGTCAGCGTCAGTTCGCCGTAGTTGATCGCAGCGTCCGAAATCAGCTGGCTGCGCGTCTCGCGCAGATAGGAGGCAAGCTCGTTCAGGGCTTCACTCATGTTCAGAACCCCCTACCCTTAGCGTTCGATCGTGCCGGTCCGGCGGATCTTCTTCTGCAGCAAAAGCACGCCGTAAAGCAGCGCTTCTGCCGTGGGAGGACAGCCTGGCACATAGATATCAACGGGCACGACACGGTCGCAGCCACGCACGACGGAATAGGAATAGTGATAGTAGCCGCCGCCATTGGCGCACGAACCCATCGAGATCACGTAACGCGGCTCCGGCATCTGGTCGTAGACCTTGCGGAGTGCGGGCGCCATCTTGTTGGTCAGCGTGCCGGCGACGATCATCACGTCGGACTGGCGCGGCGAAGCACGCGGCGCAAAGCCGAAGCGCTCGGCGTCATAACGCGGCATCGACATCTGCATCATCTCGACGGCGCAGCAAGCCAGGCCGAAGGTCATCCACATCAGCGAGCCGGTGCGCGCCCAGGTGATGAGCTCATCGGTCGAGGTAACCAGAAAACCCTTGTCGGCGAGCTCGTTGTTGATCTCGCCGAAGAATGCATCATTGCTGCCGATCGGCTTGCCGGTCGAGGGATCGATGATCCCCTTCGGCTTGGGCGCAACGAGCGTGGTGCCGGATGCTAGTTCCATTCCAGCGCTCCCTTCTTCCATTCATAGATAAAGCCGATCGTCAGCACGCCGAGGAAGACCATCATCGACCAGAATCCGAACCAGCCCAACTGGTGGAACGAAACGGCCCATGGGAAGAGGAAAGCGACTTCCAGGTCGAAGATGATGAAGAGGATCGACACAAGGTAGAAACGAATGTCGAACTTCATGCGCGCATCGTCGAACGCATTGAAACCGCACTCGTAGGCCGACAGCTTTTCCGAATCAGGCGCCTTGAACGCAACGGCGAAGGGGGCAATCAAAAGTGCCACGCCGATCACAAGTGCGATTCCAATGAAAATCGCGATCGGAACATAGGAACCGAGAAGTTCAGTCATTGTTATCCGTCCCTGCCTGCGGGAGGGCGCATGGGAGAGCGCCAATCAACAAATCTCACAGGCCGAAAAATATGTTGCAACGCCAGAGTGGTTAGCGCAGCCCGCGCTTGCGCGCAAGCCTTTGAGGGGCATTTAAACCGGTTCACGACACAGGATTGGACGACGTGCCGCGGCAAAGCGCTGATTTGCAGGGATAGCCAGACTTTACGGTAAAAACGGCAGCTGAAGGACAGATTGCCGCACCGCAAAAGAGGCTTTTCGCACTCATGTTATATCGGATTATATCGGAGGAAATAAAGTGGTAAATGGCGCGAGTGACGGGGCTCGAACCCGCGACCTCCGGCGTGACAGGCCGGCACTCTAACCGACTGAGCTACACCCGCGCATATGACCCAAGGGGTCAGTATTACCACCATCGGCGCTTCCTGAGAATGCCTCTAGTCTAACCATGTCAAGAATGGCGCGAGTGACGGGGCTCGAACCCGCGACCTCCGGCGTGACAGGCCGGCACTCTAACCGACTGAGCTACACCCGCATCATCTTGAAGTGGCTGGAGCGTTTCCGCCCCGGCACCGAAGCGGGCTTGCCCGTTCGATGAGCGGCTAACTAAGCGGTTCGCATTTGGGTGTCAAGCGTGTTTGGAGACAAAACCGTGACAGAGCCAAATTTGATCCACAGGCAACCTCAATGCGAACTTCTCCCTCCCCTGTCACTGCAAGCTCACTTGCCCTTGTACGGCGAGACGTTCCGGCGTGCAGCAAGCCGATGCGCAGATATTACGCCAAGTCTCGTTGATGGGGACCATTGAGGCAGCCCCGATCGGATTTGCAGCTCGGTGCGTTGCGCGGAACAATGCTCACGCAGCAATCAAGGATCCCGCCGCCGCTGAGAAGCCTTCCGATGGTGGTGCGTTGCCGGTCTTGGCGTCATATGCTTGATTGATGTGTCAGCATCGGCCCAGGTGAGAGAATCGTATCGGCACCGATCGACGGATTCGTGCGAAGATTGCCGCGAGACCAGCAGTCGTTTTCCACAGCCTCAGCTCGCCGCTTTTTCCACAACGCGAAAACCCGACAACTCCTGTGCTTCTGTCGCCTCGAACAAAAAAAATCGAAAAAACGACGGAAATGCTCTTGCGGTTTTTTTCGGTTACGCCTAGATCACGGCCACCGACGCGGCGGACACATCTGGTCCGGACGCTGAAGGGCGATTAGCTCAGTTGGTAGAGCGCCTCGTTTACACCGAGGATGTCGGCGGTTCGAGTCCGTCATCGCCCACCATTTCTTCCCAGTATGTTACATCGAAATATTCAGAATTCTTGGGTGTCGCCGCTTTCTATGCGGGGACGACCGCCGCTCTCTATCTTGCCTCTCCGGTTGCTCCCGCAGCCGTGCCCGCCGCACAAGCGGCGCGCATCGACGAGCATGCGACCGCAGAGCCTGATCTCATGCGTAAAGCTCCTTGCTGACGTAGCGGGCTGCGGGCGACCGCGCGGACGATTCGTCAGACCATCTCCGCCGACATCGAATCGCAACTGAACCGGCTAGGCGCCGTGATACTGCGCGTCATCGACATGCTCGAGCCAATCGACAGCCTTGCCGTCGAGCGCCTCCTGAATGGCGAGGTGAGACATGGCTGTATCGGGCGCGGCACCATGCCAGTGCTTTTCGCCCGGAGGAAACCAGACCACGTCTCCTGCCCTTATCTCGCGCATCGGCCCGCCCCAGACCTGTGCAAGGCCGCGGCCGGATGTGACCACCAGCGTCTGCCCGAGCGGGTGCGTATGCCACGCGGTGCGCGCCCCTGGCTCGAACGTCACGTTGACGGCACGCACGCGCGCCGGCTCGGCCGCCTCGATGACGGGATCCTGCCTGACGACCCCGGTAAAATACGCGGCCGGGGGCCGAGCCGAGGGTCGCGATCCAGCGGGTATGATCTCCATCTGCCGTTCCTCCAGGTCATGGCGATAATTCGCCTGAAACTTATTGCCTGCGTGCGGTCGTCATAGCCTGTGGATAGTCACCTCAGGGCAAGCCGCCCGAGCAATGTCGCAGAGATGCTCATGGTGCGTGAGATAGATCACCTGACCGACGCGTGCCATCCCCGCCATCAATTCGAAGGCGCGGCCGGCACGGCCGTCGTCGAAGGTTTCCATGATGTCGTCGGCGATGAAAGGCAGGGTTTCTCGTGCCGCCGCAACCTCGTGATAACCCGCGATCCGCAGTGACAGATAAAGCTGAAAGCGCGTACCCTTTGAAAGATCGCGCGCCAGCTTCGATCCACCGCCGGCAGCGTTGGCAATCAGAAACTCCTGACCCTTCTCGGCCTGTGCCGACAGGCCGCTATACTCGCCGCCGCTGATCCGGCTGAACGTTTCCGAAGCGCGCCGCATCATGGCGCTGCGATGGCGCTCGCGGAAGAGCCGCAGCGCCTGCTCGGCGGCGATCAACCCGGCCCTCAGCCGGAGATAGCCGAGCGCTTTCGCCTCCATTTCCAGAAGCAGCGTGCGGCGGCGCTGGTCGAGCGCGGCGACAGTGTCGTCGCCGGCGACGCCATCGAGCGCTGCTTCCTTGGTCCGCATATCGGCATGCAGTTCGCTGACGTCCCGGTCGCTCTCTTCCAGTAGCGCTTCGACGCCAACCAGCGCCTGCCGGAGCGTCTCGTCCTCAAGCGTGGCGAGCAACGCCTCGGCATCCGCGCAACTGGGGACGCCGAGGCGCAGGACGAGATCAGCCTCCGATTCGGCGATTCGCTGGCGCAACCTCTCCTGTTCGCGGGAGGCGTCCAGTCGCAACCCGGCTTCATCCAGGGTCTCGCAGTCGAAGAAATCGAGGATCAGACGTGTGCGGGCGTCGTGCAGGTCCTGCTCGGCCGCCACATCGCGGCTTTCCTCCTCAAGCCGGGCAAGTTCCTTCAGCAGCGCGGTACGCCGATCCTCCTGTTTTTCAGCTTCGCCGACGCGCGCTTTCATGGCCGCGAAGGTCGAAAGCGGTTCTTCCCCGGAGGATTCTCCGGCCAGATCCGCGATCGCCGTCTCAAACATCACCTGGTCCTTGCGCATGCCGGCGACGCGGTGGTCGAGGTCCGCCTTGCGCTGCACCAGCTTGTCGAGCTCCTGCAGGACCGCGAGCATCGGTGAAACCTGATCAGGCAACAGCCGCTCTGGCGAGCCGGCAAGCCAGGTGGTCGACAGCGATTGCTCCCACTGCGCCTGCCAGGAGGACAGCGCGTCTTCCGCCAGAAGCAATGCCGACTGACGTTGCTCCACCACGTCGCCGGCACGCCGCACAGCCTCGCGCGCCGCCTTGCCGGCGGAAAGCGCCGCCTGGACCTGAGCGACAGCGTTTTCCGCGAACGCCATGAGGTCGTCGAACCGCTGCGGCAACTGCGCCGCTACACCAATCTCGGCAAGTGAACCTTTCAGTACATCGCGTGCGTCGTCCTCGTCGGCCTGGGCGCGATCGAGTTCGAACTGCGTTGCGCGTTGCTGCGCTCGAACGTCAAGCGCCGAAAGTCGCGCCGTGAGCCATGCCTCAAGCTGCGTTAACTGCCTGACGTTGGGTAATCCACATGCGGCTGCCGCGGCTTCCACCGCGTCCAGAACCTCCGACATGTCCTTTGTCAGCGCACGCTGCTGCCGCTCCAGCGCATCGATGCGGCCCTTGCGCTCGGCAACCGACACGGCGAGCGCGCGCATGTCGGCAACCTTGGCCGCTTCGGCAAGCCGCAACGCCGTCGCATCGTCGTCACGATCCAACGCGTCTTCAAAGAGCGCCGCTGTCGCCGCGTCCAGCCGGACCTTATGCTGTTCCCAGGCGCGCTGGCGGTGCTGGCGAAGCTCGGCGGATGCGTCGTCGTCGATTGCGCCGCCCGAAGCCGTCAGCTGGGCCAGACGCGCCTCTTCCCCAGCCAGGTGCTCGGCCTCGCTGGCAACCCGATCGGCAAGGCGCAGGCGTCTTTCATCCTGCGCCACGAGCTCCCGCCGCCAGCTTTCGATCGTGCCGGCAGCAGGCACCGGCAGGCCGGCCAGATCGTCGCTGCTGCCGGTAAAGGGCTGCAGCGTCGCCAGTCTGTCGGCAAGATCCAGATCCAGGCGCATGAGCGACTGTCTCGCAGCCTTCAGCCTGAGTGCGCAGTCATCCTGTCGCAGACGCCGCATTCGCTCGACGAGCACACCCGGATCGGCATCCGGATCGCCTGCGGCCGGCAATTGCGACATTGCGACCGTCGCCTCGCGCTCCAGGCGCTTTGCACCCTCCATCTCCTGTCGAGCGGAGGCCACACGCTCGTTGAGCGCAGAGTGTTGCCGGGAAAGCTCCTGCAGGCGGGCACCCGTGGACGCCGTCAGCAGCAGCGATGCCGGATCCCGGTCCACCGGCACGCCCAGCCGGACAAGGCGGGCGGAAATTTCCGTTGTCGTGCGCGACAGTTCGTCGATCCGGGCCGGCATGTCGCGTGCCGCCGTTATGTAGCGCGCATCGAGCGCCATTTCCTCAAGTGCGTTCAAGCGCTCCATCAGCTCGAGGGCCGTCGCGTCGCGCGGCAGATCTTCCAATTCCTGCTGCCGACGACGGCTTTCGTCGGCGAGACGACGCAAGCGGGCGGCTATTTCTATGTCGCGCCGACGCAGCGCGGGCAATTCCGTAGCCCACTCCGACGGAGCACGCGGCAGCGCTGGTGCCCTTGCCAGATCGGCGCGCAAAGCTTCAAGCCGCCGAAAGAGCGGCAAGGCATCCAACTGGGCCTTCAACCTGTCGCGCTCCACGCGCAGCTCGACGCGACGTGCCATCGACGCATCGTGCCGCTCGCGCGCGGCAAGCAGCGTCTTGCGCAACGCAGCATATTCGCGGGCATTGACATCCAAGCCGTTGCGCTCGGCCTTCAGTGCGTCGAGTTCCGCCTTGAGTTCGGAGAGCTGGTGCTTTCGGGCCTGCGGACGGAAAAAGCCGTCCGCGTCAGCGCGCAACGCAGACAGGACCGCCGCGCTGTCCGGCAGACCGGAACTGGCGGAAAAAAGCAGCGAGCCGAGTTCCCCCTCGCTCTTCAGGATCGCCTCCCCGCCCTGCTCGATGCTGTCGTCGTCGAGCGAAAACATCATGCGATAGGTTGCGCGGTCGATCGAGCCGAGCGAGGCGGAAAACAGGTTGTCCGGCAGCGGCTGATCGTCGGCTCCCACCAGCGTATTTGCCTTGCGTTTTATCCGGTAGGCGCGATGGGTGCGTCCTGCAGCCTCCAGTGTGCCGCCGACCCGCATGGTCTGGTAGGGATGCAGAAAGCCATAGCCGCTGTAATGCTCGATGCCGAAGAGCAGATCGAGGAAGCCGGAAAACAGCGTCGACTTGCCGGCCTCATTGGGGCCGTAGACGATATGCAGGTCGGGGCTGCCCGGCGTCTGCGGACCGAAATCGAGGCGGCGCTCGGTAAACTTGCCGTACCGCACCAGATCGAGTTCGCGCAACCGCATCAGCGTGCCCCCTCGCCGGCGCCGCCGTGGAGATGCGCGAGCACCTCCGCCGCCCCGGATACCCCGGCATCGAACGCGAGTTTTTCGACCGCAGCCTCATCCGGCGCAAGGGTCTGGCGCAGCTCCGGAGGCAGTTGCTGCAGCAACTCCTCCAATGCGGCGCGAACTTCCTGTCGAAAGCCATGCGCCGGCACCACATCGCTTGAGACCAAAGCCGCCAATTCGTCGACCGGATCGGCCATCGCCGTCGAGATCTCGGCGTCGGGACTGCGGCAATCGAGCTCGATCTTCTCGACCCAGCAGCCGCCTATGCCGGCCGCCGCATTGTCGATCTCGGCTTGCAGCAGATCGCCATCGCGGCGCAGGCGCCAGGCAAGCGGCGTCGCTCCGCTCAGGGTCAGGCGCAGGATGACATTGTCCGCCACCGTGGTCTCTCGAGACCGCTGGAAAGCACGAGCAATAACATCAAGCATGGCGCTCCATTCGGAAACCCCGGTTAGGTCCAGGGTCATGCGCGCGAAGGTGGCGAGGCCGATCGGTCGCTCCTCGATCGAAAGGCGTCCTTCGTCGTTCACCGTCACGAGCGTTACGCCCTTGGCTCCAGCTTCGTTGATGTCGCGTCCCTGTGGCATGCCTGGCATGACGACAAAGGGCTCGCTGGCATGGACCTGACGCTGATGGACATGGCCAAGCGCCCAGTAGTCGAACCCGTGCGCCTGCAGATCCGCCACGCTGCAGGGGGCATAGAGATCATGGCCGGCAGCGCCGGCAAGGCTCGTATGCAGCATGCCGATGTTTATGGCCCCGGCTGCGGGCAGCTGAAAGGACGGCAGCAGGCTTTCGGCCGCGTGCGGGTTGGCAAAACTCATGCCGTGAACATAGACGTCGCGGCCGCTCTCCAGCGTCTTTGCCAGAACCGCCTTGCTGCGTCCCTTGAAGACATGCGCCGACGGCGGCAGCGTCAATTCATTGGTCACCTGCGATTGGGCATCGTGATTGCCGCGAATGATGAAGACGCGGATGCCCGCCTCATCCAGGCGGCGCAGTTCGCCAGCCAGGAACAGTGCCGTGTTCATCGACGTCTGATTGCCGTCATAGAGGTCACCAGCGATCAGCAGGGCGTCGACCTCCTCGGCAAGGCAGAGGTCGACGATCCGCACAAGCGCTTGCCGGGTCGCGCCGCGCACGATGTCGGCGAGATCCGTGTTTCGAAGCGCCAGGCTGCGCAGGGGGGAATCAAGATGAAGATCGGCGGTGTGAACGAAGCGGAAAGGCATGGGCGACCATGGCCCGCTGGCGCCACGTCCGTCAATGCTGCCGATTGCGTCATCCACGCACACACAGCAGTCACTAACCACGCGTTCAGGTCTGGCAAGTAAAGCGCTGACTGATACATGAAGCCCGCAGATTCGACATGAGATGCTGCACCGCCAAAATGCGAAATCTTACGTGCAAATATCAGATTATACTCACTTTAATCGATTAGCGCTTTTGTAAGAACTTGTTGGCTAGGGTCCGCGCGGCTGCACTTTGCGTGCCGCCAAGCACAGGAATGACTCCCTGCTTCGGCATCCGCTCCGTCATGACGATCAAGAGCCGGAACGACTTATTCATGCACAAGCTTTTGCGGACGCCGTTTTTCCGGAGTTATTCATGTCGCGCCTAAAGATATCACACACCCTTATTGCCCTTTTCCTGATGGTCGGTCTCATCGTCACCGTGCTCGCGGTCGCCTCGCTCGGCGGCATCAAGATGATGAACGAGCGCAACAACGAGATCGCCACCACATGGTTGCCGCGTGTCTCTCTCTCGCGCGCCCTTGAAACGCAGCTTTCCGACACACGCATGGCGTTTGCCCGGCATCTCATCTCCCTGACGCCGTTCGAGAAGAAGGCGGCCGAAAAGGTTATCGGCGAAACCGTGAGCGGCTTCGGCAAGCTTTCCGACGAATATGCAGCCCTGATGGTGACCGATGCCGACAAGGCCGCGCTGGAAAAGGTCAAGGGCGCCTACGACGCCTATCTCACGGTATCCGCCGGCATGGTCAAGCTCTCCAACAATCTCGAGAACATGAAGGCGCAGAGCGTGTTCAAGGTCGAGATGCGCGAAACGGAACAGCAGGTCGATCAGGCGATCAAGGAAATGCGCGCCCTCAACCTCGCAGGCGCCGATGCTGCCGTTGCCGCCAGCTCGGCGACCCACGACCAGATCCGAATGATCGAAATCGCCGTGATCGCCGTTGCCGCCCTGATCGTGCTCGGCGCGATCTTCTATGCGATCCGCGGTATCGCCCGGCCGATCCAGATCATCACCCGCTCGATGGCGGGCCTTGCAAACGGCGACACCGCCACCGCCATTCCCTATGGTGCGCGCAAGGATGAGATCGGCGAGATGGCCCGTGCCGTCGAGGTGTTCCGCGAGGCGGCCATCTCCAATCTGCAGCTCGAGGAAGATGCCAAGGTGCAGCGTTCGCAGGCAGAAGCCGAGCGTCGCCGCGTGACCGAAGACGCCGAGGCCGCCGCCCAGCATCGCCTGCAGGAAGCCACCGCTGGCCTTGCAACCGGTCTTCGCCGCCTTGCGGCCGGCGACCTCGCATTCCAGCTCAACGAGCCCTTCGCGCCGGATTTCGAACAGCTCCGCCATGACCTCAACCAGGCTGTCGCGCAACTCGCCGACACGCTGGCAGCCGTATCGTCGAGCTCGGGCAGCATCGACAGCGGAGCGCGCGAAGTCAGCCAGAGCGCCGACGACCTGTCGCGCCGCACGGAACAGCAGGCCGCATCGCTCGAAGAAACGGCCGCCGCGCTCGATGAGATCACGGTCAATGTCGGCAGCTCCTCCAAGCGGACCAACGAAGCCCGCGCCATCGCCAGCCAGGCAAACGAAAGCGCCCACAAGTCGGGCGCCATCGTTTCCGGCGCCATCGACGCCATGGGTCGCATCGAGCATTCGTCGAGCCAGATTTCCAATATCATCGGCGTCATCGACGAAATCGCGTTCCAAACCAACCTTCTCGCGTTGAATGCAGGCGTCGAGGCCGCGCGTGCTGGCGATGCCGGCAAGGGCTTTGCGGTTGTCGCCCAGGAAGTGCGCGAATTGGCGCAGCGCTCGGCCAATGCTGCCAAGGAGATCAAGGACTTGATCCGCAATTCGGCCGTCGAGGTGCAGAGCGGCGTCAAGCTCGTTCGCGAAACTGGCGAAGCGCTGCGCACCATCGAAGGCTTCATCGTGACGATCAACCAGCACATGGATGCTATCGCCGTATCCGCGCAGGAACAGTCCGCCGGTCTTTCGGAGGTCAACACCGCCGTCAACCAGATGGACCATGTGACCCAGCAGAACGCGGCCATGGTCGAAGAGGCAAACGCGGCAAGCGCAACGCTCGCACAGGAAGCAGGACGCCTACGCGAACTGATCGCCCGCTTCACTTTGGCCGAGGCTTCCGGTTACGGCCACAAGACTTCGGCCGGATCATCGCGCTGGGCGGCATAGTCCGAACGGGCTAATTTCTTCCGCTTGCAAGTCAAACGGCCTCCGGAAACGGGGGCCGTTTCTTGTCTGTGGCAGCCATTACCGTGAAACGGCAGAGGTTTTAGTCGACAAATGTAGCAATTGTAACTATCAATAATGTTGCTACCATTTCACATGGCACCTCACAAATTTCCAACGATGATCATGAAGAAGACATTTGAAGTTTCCGACAGGCTGTTTGAGCTTTACCACCGCGTCCATCGGCTGGTGAACGAGTCCATGACGGAGGAAGGCGTTTCGCTGGCGCGCAGCAAATTCCTGTTCTTCCTGAGCAAGCTCGGCCCCTGTCGCTCAACGGATATCGCCTGCGCATTGAACTTTGCGCCACGAACCGTCACCGAAGCGATCGATGGCCTGGAGCGCGACCGGCTGGTGACGCGCAAGCCGGACCCCGAGGACCGCCGCGCCAAGATCGTCTCGATCACCGATACCGGCCGCGTCATTCTTGAGGCCGCCGAACATCCGCGCAAGCAGCTGATCGAGGAGATCTTCTCGGCGCTGGACGACAAGGAGCTGGATCAGCTCTTCGATATCGTCGGCAAGCTGGTGGACAGGACCGACGAGATCCGCAAGCGCAAGGACGAGGCGGAAGCCGCGCAGATCGCGGTCGCACGCTAGGCGCATTCTTCCCCATTAGAGCTGTCCGGAACAAAAAGAGGCCGGGACGTCATGTTCCGGCCTCTTCCGTTTTTCTCCTGGCCAGACGCTTACATCGCGTCGATGGCACCGATGGAGAAGAACAGCGTTTCACCGGAGGAATCATCGACCCCGTCATTGTCGGTGACGACATAGCCGTTGCCTGCTGCATCGACGGTGAAGCCTTCGACCTTGTCGACGACGTAACCGTTCAGAGCCTTCAGATCGGGAATGAGATCGCGAACCACTTCCTTCTTGACGACAGGCAGTTCGCCGCCAAGTTCTGCCGGCTTCAACTCTGCGAGTGCCACGCGATAGAGCTTCTTCAGCTTTGCAGCCTGGCCGATCAGGTTGTCGCGTTCGATGATGTAGGCATAGTCGCCGTGGACCGAGATTTCCGACAGGCCGACCCAGCCGCCATCAGCCTTTTCGAGCGGATAGCGAACGGCGCCCCATTCTTCGCTCGACGGCTTGTAGGAGACGAGCTTGACGAAGCCCTTCTGGTCGTCCTTCCACTCGCGCTGCACCGCCATCCACAGAACCTGATCGTCGCCTTCGCCAACGACCGTCACACCCTCGAAACCGAAGCGGGTTTCGCCGGCACGCAAAGCTTCGGGAAGCGCGATCTCCTTCTTGATCTCACCCTTCTTGTTCACCTTCAGCAGGGCGTGGCTGTAGAGCTTGTCGGAATTGCCTTCCGAAACGAGCCAGAAGCCCCCTTCCCCGTCATTGGCGATGCCTTCGATGTCGAGCTTCTGTGCCGGCGCGCCATCGCGGGTGATGCGAAGGGCTTCGGTGATCAGCGCCGGCTTCTGCGTCGCGTCGATGGTGAAGATGGTTGGCTGCGATGCGTAAACCGAATCGTTGACGGCGCGCAGGAAGCCCGGCTTGTCGGCCACGGCGACCAGGCCCGAAAGCGCGCCGAATCCGACCGGCAAACCATCCTTGTCGGCCGAGCGGATTTGCGGATAGGCGGCCACGCCTTCACCGCGCTCATAGAGCATCACGTGTGAACGCGCGCCGCCGTCCTCACCGAGATCGACCTCGTTTGCGGTGGCAAGCAGGTTGCGCGACGGGATCGCGACGGCACCTTCAGGCGAGATGCCCGACGGCAGCAACTGCAGGAGCTCCGGTTCAGCGCCGGTGTCCTTGTAGACGCCGACGACAGATGCACGCTCGGCAAGCACGAAGAACAGATTGTCGTTACCGAACTTTGCGGCCTCCAGGCCCTCCGGCTCGACGCCCTTGGCCGACGAACGCTTCTCGGGATAGTGGCCGATCGATGCGATCGCGTGTTCGAAGCTTGCGCCCGACTCGAACAACACCTTGCCTGACGTGTCGAAGACGGTGAAGCCACGCGAACCGCCCTCATAGTCGCCTTCGTTGGCGACGACGATGCGGTTGTCGTCGAGCCACTTGACGGCATCGGGCTCGCGCTTGCGGCCAGGCTGCTCGTCCTTGAAGGCGATCGCGCCGTCGCGCTTGGTATCGATGTCCTTGAGGTCGACGCTGCCTGCGGAGAAATGCGTCTTCACCGTTGCCGACTTGGCGTCGATGATGACGATGTGGTTGTTCTCCTGCAGCGTCAGCGCGATCTCGTCCTTGCCGTTGAAGGAGACGAATTCCGGCTCCGGATCGTCGCCGGCAACCTCGGCAAGGCCGGTCAGGGTCACGTGCTTGATCGTGGCGCAATCGGCAACGCCGTCGTTCAGCGACAGGATTACCAGGTCGCCGGCCGGCATCTGCGGGATCTTGCCGTCGTTGACCTCTTCGTCACGCTCGTTCTCGATGGCGATCGCCGCCAGCGTCCGGTCCTTGTTGACGGCAACGCTGTCCGGCTGGCCACCGAGATCACAGGTCGCTTCGATCCTTTTGGAGGCGACATCGACGGTGGCAAGGAAACCCGACGGCTTGGTGAAGCTCTCGCTGGTGTTGACCGCGACCAGGGCCTTTCCACCTGCGACGGCAACCGATGTCGGCTCGCCATCGAAACCGACGATGCCGGCCGGCTTCGGTGTCTTGGCATCGGTGATGTCGATGAGACCGATGCGCTTGCCGGGGCTATCGGAATAGATCAGCGTGTTGCCGTCTTCGGTGGCAGTGATGATTTCCGCCGATGTCGCTTCCTTGCGGGCATCGCCTTCAGGCAGGTTGTCTGCCACTGCGAAGGACGCGATGCGATTGAACACCGGTTCGGCTGCGGCCGGAAATGCGACGGACGCGAGAAGCATGGCGGCAAGTGCCGTTCTGCATGATGAAATGGTCATGAAATCCCCCAGTTCGAATCTTCAAAACAAGGGGGTTTCTGCGGGATGGCGATGACAGGCGCATGACAATCCCGCGCCTTTGTTGTGCAGCGTGGCGCTATGCGGTTCTGCGCTCGCGATTCATCTCGTGCCGCATGATGAAAAGCGAGGCGCCGAGGATGAGGATGGCCCCGAGCCACAGATAGCCGCTCGGTGCGTAGCCGAAGACCAGCCAACCGGCCAGCACATTGAGCGGCAGCTTCAGATCGTCGAAGGGCTGCACATAAGCCGCGTCGGCAACGCTGTAGGCAAGGGTCAGAAGATATTGCGCCACCACCGTCAGCAGGCCTGCCAGGACGAGAAGCGCGAGGATCGTCCCACCCGGTACGACGAACCCTGCCGATAGCGCCAGCACGCCGTTGATCGGCGTCAGGAGGACCAGCAGCCAGACCGTGATCGTTTCAGGGCGCTCGATGCCTGTCAGGCTCTTGGTGATGAGCGACGACGCGCCCCAGAGCAATGCCGACAAGACCGGCAGCAGCGCCGCCCAGGTGAAAGTCTCCGACCAGGGTTGCAGGATGATGGTGGCACCGGCAAAGCCGACGGCGGCCGCGGCCCAGCGCGCAGCCCCCACGCGCTCGCCGAGGAAAAGGCGTGCGCCGAGAATGATGAAGAATGGCGACGTCATCACCAGCGCGATGGCTTGCCAGATCGGGACGGAGGCAAGGCCCGACACCCATGCCGCAACGCCCAGTGCCGCAAGTCCAACGCGAACGACATGGCGCCAGGGGTAGTCGGTGCGCATCGCCGACAGACCGACCCGCAGCAGGAACGGCAGGGAAAAGACAAGCGCAAAGGCATATTGCCAGAAGGCCGTCGACGTCGCGGAGTAGCCGAGTTGCATCGTCATCCATTGGGTGACGACATTGAGCAAGGCAAAGGCGACCCCGGCCAGGATCATCCAGGCGGCGCCGGCCACGGCACGGGAGGTAAAAAGCACTTGGGTAGTCTGATTCATGTCCTTCATCCGCAAACAGGGACCAACACAAATCAGGACGCATGAACGCCGTATGCGACGACGGGCAGCCCTGCCCCTCGCACCTCGTTCATTCTCTTCCATCCGGACTGTGACCGTCGGCTCCGGAATTGCACCGGATCTGCTACCTTCCATTGCCGAGACGCCGGAAGTGCTCGCGGGCTTGGGCCGAAACCCTTACCGCCGGTGGGGACTTTCACCCCGCCCTGAGAACAGATCGAGCCGTAGACGAAAGACTGCGCGGCTGCAAGGTCGCCGCAACGCAAAAGGGTCCGGCGTGAGCCGAACCCTTCAAGACTTGGACTGCCGGCCTCGTATCCGGCCGTCAAGCAAACTTATCAGCCGTTAACGGCATCCTTCAGGCCCTTGCCGGCCGTGAACTTCGGAACGTTGCGTGCCGGAATGTCAACTTCAGCGCCCGTGGACGGGTTGCGGCCCTTGGAGGCTTCGCGACGCGAAACGGAGAAGTTGCCGAAACCGACGAGGCGAATGTCGCCGCCGTTCTTCAGTTCAGCCTGGATGGTCTCGAAAACTGCATCAACTGCGGAAGATGCGTCGGTCTTGGAAAGTCCGGCCTTCTCAGCAACGGCAGACACGAGCTCATTTTTGTTCATGTTTCCACCCCTTTCAAAATGGTTCGAAACAACTGTGTTTTTAAGCCGCGGCGGCTTTCGCATCGCCTGCGCCTTGCCATTCCCAATTGCGCCTAATCCCTTGGAATGCAAGGCTTGGGCCGTGCTTTTACAACAAAAAAGACCGGCCAAAGGCCGGTCTTAAGCGTTTTTCTGCCAATTGGACCCGGCGGCAACACTATTGCCGCCGCCGGTCCGTGACGATCAGTGAGCGATGGATGCGCCGGCTTCGTCCTGCGAATCAACCGCGGCGACGGTCGCCGGTTCGTTTGCCGGGTCCCATTCGATCGGCTCGGGCACGCGCACCAGAGCGTGCTCAAGCACCTCACCCATGCGCGAGACAGGAATGATCTCCAGAACGTTCTTCACGTTGTCAGGGATCTCCGCGAGATCCTTGGCATTCTCCTCTGGGATCAGCACCTTCTTGATGCCGCCGCGAAGCGCTGCCAGCAGCTTCTCCTTCAGACCACCGATCGGCAGGACGCGACCGCGCAGGGTGATTTCACCCGTCATCGCCACGTCCTTCGAGATCGGAATACCGGTCATCACCGAGACGATTGCCGTTGCCATGGCAACACCGGCCGACGGGCCATCCTTGGGCGTCGCACCTTCCGGTACGTGCACGTGGATGTCGCGCTTGTCGAACAGCGGCGGCTCGATGCCGAAGTCGATCGCCCGCGAACGGACGTAGGACGCCGCCGCCGAAATCGATTCCTTCATCACGTCACGCAGGTTGCCGGTGACCGTCATGCGACCCTTGCCGGGCATCATGACGCCTTCGATCGTCAGCAGTTCGCCGCCGACCTCGGTCCAGGCAAGCCCGGTGACCACACCGACCTGATCGTCGCGTTCGGCTTCGCCGTGACGGTAGCGCGGCACGCCCAGGTAATCTGGAACATTGTCCGCCGTAACGGCCACAGACTTGGTCTTGCCCTTGATGATCTCGGTCACCGCCTTGCGGGCGAGCTTCATCAGTTCGCGCTCGAAGTTACGAACGCCGGCTTCACGCGTATAGGTCTGGATGATCGCCATCAGCGCACCGTCGGTGACCGAAAACTCCTTCGGCTGAAGCGCGTGATCGCGGATCGCCTTGGGCAGCAGATGCCGCTTGGCAATCTCCAGCTTTTCTTCTTCCGTGTAACCGGCGATGCGGATCACTTCCATGCGGTCCATCAGCGGCGCCGGAATGTTCAGCGTGTTTGCCGTTGTGATGAACATCACGTTGGACAGATCGTATTCAACTTCCAGGTAGTGATCCATGAAGGTCGAGTTCTGTTCCGGATCCAGCACCTCCAGCAGAGCCGAAGACGGGTCGCCGCGGAAGTCCTGGCCCATCTTGTCGATCTCGTCGAACAGGAAGAGCGGGTTGGACTTCTTGGCCTTCTTCATCGACTGGACGACCTTGCCGGGCATCGAGCCGATATAGGTGCGACGGTGACCGCGGATTTCCGCTTCGTCACGAACGCCACCAAGCGCCATGCGGACATATTCGCGACCGGTCGCCTTGGCGATCGACTTGGCAAGCGAGGTCTTGCCGACACCCGGAGGGCCGACGAGGCAAAGGATCGGGCCCCGGATCTTGGTCGAGCGCGCCTGGACGGCGAGGTATTCGACAATGCGTTCCTTGACCTTGTCGAGGCCGAAGTGATCGACGTTGAGCACTTCCTCGGCATGGTTAAGGTCGGTCTTGATCTTGGACTTCTTGCCCCAGGGCATGCCGAGCAGCCAATCCAGATAGTTGCGCACGACGGTGGCTTCCGCCGACATCGGGCTCATCTGGCGCAGCTTCTTCAGCTCGGCATCAGCCTTTTCGCGCGCTTCCTTGGAAAGCTTGGTCTTGGCGATGCGTTCTTCGATTTCGGCCATCTCGTCACGGCCGTCTTCGCCGTCGCCGAGTTCCTTCTGGATCGCCTTCATCTGTTCGTTGAGATAGTACTCGCGCTGGGTCTTCTCCATCTGGCGCTTGACGCGCGAGCGGATGCGCTTTTCCACCTGCAGGACGGAAATCTCGCCTTCCATGAAGCCGAGCGCCTTTTCGAGACGCATCTTCACGCTGGTGGTTTCCAGCATTTCCTGCTTCTCGACGATCTTGATCGAGAGGTGCGAAGCGACGGTATCGGCGAGCTTCGAATAATCTTCGATCTGGCTGGCAACGCCGACGACTTCAGGCGAAATCTTCTTGTTGAGCTTCACGTAGCTCTCGAATTCGGAGACGACCGAGCGGCTCAGCGCCTCGATCTCGACCGGATCTTCTTCCGGCTCGTCGAGCGCCTGTGCCGTTGCCTCGTAGAATTCTTCGCGTGGCGTGTAGCTGTCGATCTTGGCGCGCGTGCGCCCTTCGACCAGCACCTTGACCGTGCCGTCGGGCAGCTTCAGAAGCTGCAGAACATTGGCGATCGTGCCGACCTGGTAGATCGCGGACGGTTCCGGATCGTCATCCGTCGCGTTGATCTGGGTGGCAAGCATGATCTGCTTGTCCGTCCCCATGACCTCTTCCAGTGCACGGATCGACTTCTCGCGGCCGACGAAGAGCGGCACGATCATGTGCGGGAACACTACGATGTCGCGAAGCGGCAAGACCGGATAGGTCGCGCTCTCAGTCGTCGGAGACGTTTTGCTCGTCATGTCATTTCCTTTCCGTCCCGATTTCGGGCCCGTTCCCAGGAGCCACAGCGGCACTCCCGGTTGTCATGATTTCCACATGAAAGTGGAGTGCTTGAGAGTCCTTTTCAAGGCTCGATGCGACATCCACCCTCAATGGCCGGGTCCTTCTGACTACGCTTGGTTGCTGTTGCGTACCTTGCGACGGAAAACGAGGCTTCAAGGATAGGCAACGGCCGAGGCCCTTTTACTGAATCGTCACATCATTGCGTTGTTAAGACACTTTAGCAACAACCGAATTGTTAAATCGGCGTTAGCGCAACGCATCTCAACAACTATGTTCAGCTCACGAAAAAGCCCGCACGAGGCGGGCTTTCAGATCGTATCCGTCGACCGGTAATCAGGCCGAAACGTTGGTCTTCTCTTCCGAGCGCTCGGAGTAGATGTAGAGCGGCCGTGCCGACCCCTTCACCACTTCGTCGGAGATCACAACTTCGCGAACACCCTCGAGCGTCGGCAGCTCGAACATCGTGTCGAGCAGGATCTTTTCCATGATCGAGCGCAGGCCGCGCGCGCCGGTCTTGCGCACGATGGCACGACGGGCGATCTCGCGCAGCGCGTCTTCGTGGAAGGTCAGCTCGACGTCTTCCATCTCGAACAGGCGCTGGTACTGCTTGATCAGAGCGTTCTTCGGCTCCGACAGGATCTGGATCAACGCGTCCTCGTCGAGGTCCTCGAGCGTCGCCAGAACCGGCAGACGGCCGATGAATTCCGGGATCAGGCCGAACTTGACCAGATCTTCCGGCTCGAGTTCGCGCAGGACCTCGCCAACCCGACGATCTTCCGGCGAACGGACCGTTGCGCCGAAACCGATCGAGGTCTTCTCGCCACGCGCCGAGATGATCTTGTCGAGGCCGGCAAATGCGCCACCGCAGATGAACAGGATGTTGGTCGTATCCACCTGCAGGAATTCCTGCTGCGGATGCTTGCGACCGCCCTGGGGCGGCACCGAGGCGACAGTGCCTTCCATGATCTTCAGAAGTGCCTGCTGCACGCCCTCGCCCGAAACGTCACGGGTGATCGACGGGTTGTCGGACTTGCGCGAGATCTTGTCGACTTCGTCGATATAGACGATGCCGCGCTGAGCGCGCTCGACATTGTAGTCGGCTGCCTGCAGCAGCTTCAGGATGATGTTCTCGACATCCTCACCGACATAACCGGCTTCCGTCAGCGTCGTCGCATCGGCCATGGTGAACGGTACGTCGATGATGCGCGCCAGTGTCTGCGCGAGGTAGGTCTTGCCGCAGCCGGTCGGACCGACGAGCATGATGTTCGACTTCGCCAGTTCCACATCGCTGCCCTTGGCCGCATGGGCCAGGCGCTTGTAGTGGTTGTGCACCGCGACCGACAGGATGCGCTTTGCCTGCTGCTGGCCGATGACGTATTCGTCGAGGACCTTGATGATTTCCTGGGGGGTCGGAACGCCATCGCGGGACTTGACCATCGAGGTCTTGTTCTCTTCGCGAATGATGTCCATGCAGAGTTCGACGCATTCATCGCAGATGAACACCGTCGGTCCGGCAATCAGTTTGCGGACTTCGTGCTGGCTCTTGCCGCAAAACGAACAATAAAGCGTATTCTTCGAGTCACCGCCGTTGCTACCGCTGACCTTGCTCATTTCCATTTCCTTCCAGCACGTCGGACATCCTCGAAAAGATGTCACGGACCACTCAATTCGCCCCGCGCAATAACTTGCGCCGCATGAAGAGGGCTTCCGGGAGTACCCACCGTAGCAGGGCGATTTGCCCATGTTCCGGCCGCAACGACTCTCCCACCTAAGTCTGAACCCTATGTCTTCACAGCTCAACATAACATTAAGGGGGTCATCTTAGCGGCTTTACCCCCTCGATAAACCCCTTTGACCATTACAATTGTGTCACAATTGCATCTATCGCGACACAAAAGCGCGTTATCACGCCTGCTCTGCAGCCTCGATCGCTTCACGCGAAGTGATGACCTTGTCGATCAGGCCCCAACCGAGCGCTTCGTCCGAACTCATGAAATGGTCGCGATCGAGCGTCTGTTCAACCTCTTCGTAGGTCCGGCCGCAATGCTTGACGTAAATCTCGTTGAGCCGGCGCTTCATCTTGATGATGTCCTTGGCATGGCGCTCGATATCGGAGGCCTGGCCCTGGAAGCCGCCGGACGGCTGGTGCACCATGATGCGCGAATTCGGGGTGGCGAAACGCATGTCCTTGTGGCCGGCCGCCAGGAGCAGCGAGCCCATCGAAGCAGCCTGGCCGATGCACAGCGTCGAAACCGCCGGCTTGATGAACTGCATGGTGTCGTAGATCGCCATGCCGGCTGTCACGACGCCACCCGGCGAATTGATGTAAAGCGCGATTTCCTTCTTCGGATTTTCCGCCTCGAGGAACAGAAGCTGGGCGCAGACGAGCGTCGCCATCTGGTCTTCGACCGGACCGGTCATGAAGATGATGCGCTCTTTCAGAAGGCGCGAAAAGATATCGTAGGAACGTTCGCCGCGGTTGGTCTGCTCCACAACCATCGGCACCAGCGCCATGGCGGTATCAACTGGATTTCTCATATCGAACCTTCATCAATCGGGCCCGCAATACCTTTGCGAACCGGGAATCACAGGATTGGCCTTCTGTCCCTACATAGAGTGTCAACACCCTTCACTTCAAGTCGCCACGCTTCGATAAGCTTAATCGACAGCGCCTGTCAGGCCGAAGAACGGCGGTCTTCCACACGGGATTGCTGATAGAACATTTTTTCCCCGCCGCCTTTGGCAACACCCTGGCTTTTGCGCTTTCCGCACAGCATTCGCGACGGCGCGGTAAATGAACGGTAAACCCGACGATACGGTCGACGGCGTCAAAGTTGCGATTCGATCGGCAGGAAACGGATGATGCCGGCAATCATTCGCCTGAGCAGGCTGGCGTCCGGCTCGCGGCGCAGCAACCGCTCGGTTCCGTTGGTGCGGTCTCGCCAGACGAGCCGCGCGCCATCGAGACCGAGGCGATAACTGACGGACGGCGCCGTCTCCTCCGTAAACATCGCGGCGAGTTCGCCCGCGAGCGCCGCATCGGTGAACACGACGCCCATCTCCGTGTTCAAGGACGCCGACCGTGGATCGAAGTTCATCGAGCCGACAAAGCCGTTCAGACCGTCAACGACGAAGGCCTTGCTGTGCAGGCTGGCGTTGCGTCGACCGAACAGCGACATGCGGTGGCTTTCGACGGTATCGCCCTGCTCTTTCAACTCGAAAAGCTCGATACCGGCGCGAACCAGGCTGCGGCGATACTTGACGTAGCCACCGTGAACGGCTGCCACATCGGTGGCGGCCAGTGAGTTGGTGAGGACCGCGACCCGGGCGCCCCTGTTCACAAGCGCCGTCAATTCGCGGGTCCCGGCGGTGCCGGGAATGAAATAGGGCGAGATGATGCGCAGATCATTCCTTGTCGCCTGGATCAGCGGAAAGAGTTCGCGCAGCAACCAGTTCTGCCGCTTCTGCATCAGCGCCTTTTCGGGTGGATCGGCCTCGAGCCGGACCTCTTCGATCCAGTGCAGAATGCGCGAGCCGCTGTAGACCGTTTCGTTCTCCAGAGCGTCCGCCACCCGATCCAGATAGAAGCGGGCGGCAGGCGTTCGCGCGTGGGTTTCGAGCGCATCCCTCAGTGCCGGCAGGTAGTGCTTGCGTGGCGTGCGCAGCTTGGCGATGGGCAGCACGGACGTGCTGTTCCAATAGCGGTCGAACATGGAAGTCGCCTGCTCGACCACCGGCCCGACCATCCAGATGTCGAGGTCGCGAAAGTTCGAGAGTTCCGCCGCGTCGAAATAGGCATCGCCGATGTTGCGTCCGCCGGCGATCGCCACGCGCGCATCGGCGACCCACAGCTTGTTGTGCATGCGCCGGGTGGCGCTGAAGGCGCGAATGGCCATCTCGAAACCCCGGCGGATACGATCGGTGCGGGCACGGCTGGGATTGAACAGCCTGACGTCGATGTTTGCATGCGCGTCGAGCGCGATGCACATCCGGTCGTGAAGGCCCGCATTGATATCGTCGAGCAGCAGGCGGACGTGGACGCCGCGGTCGGCCGCCGCCAGAATTTCGCGCGTCAGCAGCAGCCCGGTCAGATCGTCTTTCCAGTAATAATATTGCAGGTCGAGACTGCGCCCGGCCCGGCGCGCCGCATGAACCCGGACGACAAAAGCCTCGATGTTGTCGGAGACCAGCGAGACGCCGTTGCTGGCTTGGCGAGTAAGAAGCAGCGGGCCGATCGCCCGATCGAGTTCGGTGTCGTGGTCGGCGACGGCAAGCGCCGAGGACGGTTCTCCATGGGGACGCCGGCCGAAGCGGCCATAGACGTACAAGATCGCTGCGCCGAGCGCGCCGCCGACGGCGACAACGGCAACAATAACAAAGGACAACATCACCTGCCCGCCAGAAAGTGTCTCAGGCCGAACCGGCCCGGCTCACTTCGATCCGTTCGTTGTTGTGGTCTTCCCGCTTGCCGACCTTCAGATCGATCGATGCCTTGACTGGCAGATGATCGGACGCGACGCGGGCCAGGGGAGAATCGTGCACGGCGACCGATGTCACCAGGCTGTGGGGATTACCGAGAACGCGATCGAGCGGCAAGAGCGGAAAGCGCGATGGAAAGCTCGCGACCGTCGCATGCGACGGATCGAAAACGGGGCTGAGGAAGGAGAGCGACGAGCGTTTGCCCATGCGCCACTCGTTGAGGTCGCCAATCAGCAAGGTGGGGCGCCCGCCGGCATCCGACGCAGCCTCGATGATCGCTTCCGCCTGCTGGGCGCGGGAATGGCGCAAAAGCCCGAGATGGGCGGCGATCACCCGCAACGGCCCGATCTTCAGGTCCAGATCGACGACCAGCGCGCCGCGCGGCTCGACACCTGGCAGTTTCAACTGCTTCACGTCGGAAACCGCACCTTCGCGCAGCAGCAGCACATTGCCGTGCCAGCCGTGCCCCTTGGTGGAAAAGCCCGAGATCGGCACGGAGACGAGATGGGCCTCGCGCCGCAGATGTTCGAGATCGAGCAAGCCCGCCCGTTCGCCGAAGCGCTGATCGGCCTCCTGAAGGGCGACGATGTCAGCTCCGAGTTCGCCGATCACCTGGGCGGTTCGGCTCGGATCGAAACGGCCGTCGGTACCGACGCATTTGTGGATGTTGTAGGAAGCGATGACGATATCACCGCGGTTGACCGCCGCCTCCCGGCTGACGACGGTGGGTCGCCGCTTGCGGATAGCCGCCACGATGCCCGCCGATAGACTGGTCTGGTTTTTTGCCATGCCGCTCCCTGCTTGCTGCCGCATCATGCGCAAATAGGTCGCCGGACGCCACAGAAAAAGGCTTGGGATGGAAAGTTGTTCCGTTCGAAATGCCGGGGGCGGCGTTTTGCGTGCGCCATTCCGCCCTCCCCGGACACCATCGAGCCAGCTTTCAAACTGCCGCGACCGCGCGCGGCAACACCACACGCCGTCGGGCAAACACCATCAATCCGCGGGACCTGCAAACAGGATAAGATTGCCATCGGGATCGAGCACGATGAAGTTTCGCGCGCCCCAGGGCTCCGTTCGCAGGGTCTGGTGAAATCGAACGCCGGCAGCCTGAAACTCGAGGAACAGGCGTTTGATCTCGTCCGTCGTCGCAACAGTCAGTGCAGCGGACAGCAGATGCTCCCGCTCCCTGACATCACCGACGAAGACGGGTTCGCAAACCAGGCGCAATGCCAGAAGCGCATTGTCGCGGCTTACCTGGCCATAGAAAGGCGGATCGCCATAGGTGAAGTCAACGGCAAAGCCGAGTTTCTCCGTGAAGAAGTCGCAAGACGCTTTGATATCGGCGACGAACAATTGCGCCGCGGTCGATTGCAAAACGGGGCGGGCTTGTTCCTGTCGTGCTGGTATGGTCATTGTCAGGGCTCCTGATCTGAGCGCCTGCCAGCCGTCAAAACCCATCTGGCGTGCAACGAGTTCCTGGGCGTCGGCGAGCTTGAACGCCGCCGTCAATATCTCCCGGTCGTCCAGTTCACGAAAGCGCGGCAAGGCAGACCTGATCTCGGCAGCCACAGGAAAATATCCTTCGCGGTGCCATCTCAGATACTGTTTGGCCTGCTTCTTCAGGTTTTCGAGGTTCGGCATGGGCGCAACTAAGGTCCGTCTCCCGTAGGTGGGCGTAGCCCTTTCGACCTTGCACCGATGCGCCCTACGCAGCGTCAACAGATTGACTCCGGGAAAGCCATCTTGTCAACGGAGCCGCATTGTAGAGGAAAACTGCCATCATACCTTGCCTGTTCGCATCATCGATCTGACACGTCGCATGCAGAGCCCTTGCAGGCGAGACCAGGACGCTCCTAGAACTAGCCGTCCACCTGCCTTCAAACGAGCCGGATCATGCCGCTGAAGCCTGCAATCACCATCGACCGCACCGACCGGCGCGTGTCCATCGACGTCCACGACCCGGATTTCTACCGTTCGCCATCCAGGATCTATGCGGAGATCCATGCACAATGCCCGGCGTTTTACTGGAGCGAGCGCCAGCAATGGTATTTCGCAGGCTACGACCAGGTGAATGCGCTGCTGCGCGACCGACGTTTCGGACGGCAGATCCTGCACGTGGCGACGCGCGAAGAGCTCGGCATGCCCGCCCCGAAACCGCATCTGAAGGCTTTCGACGCGCTCGAGGAGCACTCGCTGCTGGAACTCGAGCCACCGGCCCACACCCGGCTGCGAACGCTCGTCAACCGTGCCTTCGTCTCAAGGCAGATCGAACAGCTTCGGCCCGATATCGAACGCCTTGCGCATGCTGTCATTGATGGCTTCGAGCGCGACGGCGAGGTCGAGCTCCTGAAAACCTATGCCGAAACCATTCCGGTGACGATCATCGCCCGCATGCTCGGCATCCCGGTCGAAGCGGCGCCAGACCTTCTCGACTGGTCGCATCGCATGGTGCGCATGTATGTTTTCAATCCAAGCCGCGAGACCGAGCTCGATGCCAACCAGGCGTCCGCCGACTTCGCCGACTACCTTAGAACCGTCATCGCCGAGAAGCGCCGCAATCCGGCCGACGATCTGCTGACGCATATGATCACCTCGGAGAAGGACGGGGAGCGGCTGTCGGAGGCCGAACTGGTCTCCACCGCTGCCCTGCTGCTCAACGCCGGACATGAGGCGACCGTGCATCAGATCGGAAATGCGGTCCACACCATCCTCCAATCTGGGCACGCGCCTGCAGATCTGTTCGCAACGGAGGCGGCAACGGCGCTCACGATCGAGGAATGCCTGCGGTTTGCAGCACCTCTGCACATCTTCCAACGCTATGCGCTGTCGGACATCGAACTCGATGACGGCATTTCGCTGCGCAAGGGCGACAAGATCGGCCTGCTGCTCGGCGCTGCCAATGTCGATCCGCGAAAGTTTGCCGACCCCAACCGCTTCAACCCGAAGCGCGACGAAGGTGCCAACGTCTCGTTCGGAGCGGGTCTGCATTTCTGCATCGGCGCGCCGCTTGCAAGGCTCGAACTCAATCTGTCGCTGCCGATCCTGTTTCAGCGCCTGCCCGGCATGCGGCTGAAGCACGAACCCGAGGTCAGGGACAGCTTTCACTTTCACGGGCTGGAGCGGCTTGATCTTGTCTGGTGAGGGCCCGCCTGCCAGAACGGCCGAAGCGTCATCGCAGCGGCCGTTCGACGTTGCGCGAACGCCGGTGAACCTCAGATGGCAGCGGCCTTGCGCTCGACACCATAGCGGCCTGCCGGCCGGTCGTGCGAAAGATTGGGCGCTAGCACCAGGCGCGCCTTGACGAAGGCGTCCCAGTCGGCGGCGTCCGGCAGCGATGGAATGGTGATCAGCTCGCCCTGGTCGAAACCGGCAAGCGCCGCGTCGACAAGATCGGTAACGTCCATGACCATCGACGGATCGAGATGGTCGATCGAGCCGCCGGCGCGATCGAAGATTTCGGTACGGGTCAGGCCGGGAAGCACCGCCTGGACCTTGACGCCCTTGCCCGATACTTCTGCGTTGATCGACTGCGTCAGGTTGAGCACGAACGCCTTGCTTGCATTGTAGGTGCCGTTGAACCGCTCGGGCACCAGCGCCACGACGGAGGCGATGTTGATGATCGCGCCCTTGCCGCGGGCGGCAAAGACCTGTGCCGCAGCGATCGCCAGCCGATTGACCGCCACGACGTTCAACTCGATCATCGCCTCGAGATAATCGACGTCATCGGCAAGCAGCGGCCCCTTCGGGCCGATGCCGGCATTGTTGACGAGCAGTTCGATTGCGCCGTCTTCGCGCAGACGTTTCTCGACTACCCTTACGTCTTCACGCTGCGTGAGGTCCGCCTTCAGCACATCGACGGCGACGCCGTATTGCGCCGAGAGCCTGGCAGCAAGGCCGGCCAGGCGTTTCTCGTCCCGCGCCACCAGCACCAGGTCGTGGCCGCGTTGCGCCAGACGGTCCGCATAGGTCGCGCCGATCCCGGAAGATGCGCCCGTCACCAGCGCCCTACCCATTTTCTCCACTGCACTCATTGCCGGTTTCCTTGTTCCGATTTCAAATTAGTGGTATATGCCACTAAATATACATCAAACTGGACGCTGCGCAAGTGTGGCGCTACGAAAGTCGCAAACGTGTGGATCGCCCCGGGAGGAAAACGATGGACGAGACGCCTGGGGGTATCTGGGACTTCTGCACCAACAGCGCGCTGAAGCGCGCGTCCCGGCAATTGGGACAGCTCTATGAAGACGTGCTGGCGCCGAGTGGACTGCGCGGCACGCAATTCTCGCTCCTCAGCCAGATCGCCCACAGCAAGAACGCGTCCTTGCGCACGCTCGCCAATCTGCTGGTGATGGATCTGTCGGCACTTGGCCACACGCTGAAGCCGCTGATCCGCGATGGCTATGTCGAGCTGGTTCCCGACGTCTCGGACCGGCGCGTCAAGCGCGTCCAGCTGACGCCGCTCGGCCAGAAGAAGCAGCAGGAGGCCACAGATCTCTGGCGCAAGGCGCAGGCGCGCTTCGACAATGCCCTTGGCAAACCGGAAGCCGACGCACTGCGGCGGGCGCTGAACGGCATATCGGAAGCATCCTTCGCGGAAGCGTTCACGCGTGCGTCCGACAACACCGGGCCGGGCGAAAACGGGTAGCCGACCCGATCAGAGACGGACGACGTAGTCCTTGCGGGTGGTCTCGACGACCTCCCACGTTCCCTTGAAGCCCGGTCTGACGATCATGCTCTCGCCGGCGCGCAGATGCACGGCCGCGCCGCCATCTTCCGTCACAACAGAGTAGCCGGACAGAATGTGGAAATACTCCCACTCGTCATAGGCGATCCGCCACTTTCCCGGCGTCGATTCCCAGACGCCGGCATAGAGACCGCCATCGGCCTCCTCGACATTCCAGGTGCGGAACTGCGGCGTGCCGGCGATCAGCCGGTCGGCGGCGGGACCACCGACTTCGGGTTCGACCGTCGCCAGATCGAATTTTTGCATCTTCACCATGGCTCGACAGCTCCGAAGTCAGTGGGATCCGCCCCGTCATTGGGGTATGATCGACACGTTCGTTACTCCGACCGGCGTTTTCAAGGGGCGGCTGCGCCCGGACACAAGAATTTCGGGCACAAGGCCTTGCTCGCAGTAAACTACGGTATCTTACTCTTGGCCGATCGGGACCGGTACTATCCTCTACGCAACTGTTTTCACGAGGGAGTGGTGACATGAGTGACGTGAAAGGCCCAGATCCCAATACCCCGGTCCCAAGTGCGGCCGATCTGCGAAAAACGCTGCTGGAGAAACAACTGGCGGCGATGGATCGCGACGACGTGATCAAGGCGCGGCAGCGGGAAGAGCGCGCCAAGTTCGCCGACGAATTCTTCAAGACCCATGTCAGCGACGAAGAGCGGGCCATTATCCGCAAGGTCGTGATGCGGGCCGTTTCCGACGGAAAGATGGAGGCGCTGGTCTACAGTTTCCCCTCCGATTTCTGCACGGACGGCGGCCGGGCGATCAACAACAGCCAGCCGGATTGGCCCGAGACGCTGCAGGGCAAGGCCAAGGAGCTCTACGATCGCTTCAAACTGGTCGCGCAACCGGAGGGCTATCGTTTGAAGGCAATGGTCATCAATTTTCCGGGCGGCGTCCCGGGCGACATCGGTTTCATCCTGAACTGGGAGCAACCGATCGCCTAGCGTACCGTGCGATCATTGGAACGCGTGCGCTTCGGCACAGACGAACGATGGGACTGATCCCGCGCCGCCCGATCGGTGGCGCTGCTGTCGGGTCTGATCCGGGATAACGATAACGCCGGGGGGCGCGTGCATGGATGAGAGCCGAACGCAAAAGGATGAGCGCGTCGATCCGCCGAAAAATGCGGCCCCGGCGATCGAGACGCGGATCACCGACTATGTTCGGCTCGGTATCGTCGGGCTGTTTGCGTACTGGTCGCTGACGCTGGTCGCCCCCTTCGCCATCATCGCGATCTGGGCGGCCATTCTCACCGTCGCCCTCTATCCCGCCTACGCACAGCTTCGTCGCGTGCTGGGCGGCGGGCTCGCCGCACTTCTTCTGACCCTGCTCAGCCTCGGCATCATCATCGGTCCGCTGGCGGCGATCGTCCTCGGCTCGGCAGAAGCCGCCCAGGTGCTTTTCACCAAATTCAAGGCTGGCGGCATCGCCGTTCCGCTGCCGTCGCAAAGCGTGCGTGACTGGCCGCTCATCGGCGAACGCCTCTATGCAAACTGGGTACTTGCTTCCAACAACCTCGAGGCCCTGATCAGGCAACTCGAGCCGTCGCTTCTGCAAATGGGCGGTTCGGCCGTCGGGATCATCGCCGGCATCGGGATCGGGCTCTTGGGCTTTGTCGCATCGGTGATTGTTGCCGGGTTTCTGTTTCAGCCCGGACCGCGCATCGGCAGCGTCATCATGACCTTCGCCGATCGGATAGCGGGGCAAAGAGGCATCGGCTTCGTCAACATGACCACCTCGACGATCCGGAATGTGGCGCGGGGCATCATCGGCGTCGCCCTCATCCAGACGTTTCTCGTCGGCATCGTGTTGCATATATTTGCCGTGCCCCTGCCCGGCCTGATTGCCTTTGTCGTGCTCATCCTGTGCATCGTGCAGATCGGCCCGGCACCGGTGTTGCTCCCGCTGGCGATCTGGGGCTGGTTTACCTTCGATACCGGGAGCGCGGTGGCGCTGACGCTGCTGCTCGTGCCCATCGGGCTGATCGACAACATCATGAAGCCTATTCTGGTCGCGCGCGGCCTTTCGACACCGACGCTCGTCATCCTCATCGGCGTCCTCGGCGGCACGCTGTCCTATGGCCTTATCGGCCTGTTCCTCGGGCCGATCGTGCTCAGTGTCTTCTACGACCTGTTGCGCGTCTGGCTGCGCGCCGGAGGCCCCGGGCATAGCCCTGGACCTTTGGATTGATCCTTATGCGGCGCTTCGTCGATAGGCCGCGGGGGACCGCCCTCACGCGGCTAGCGGTGCCTGTCGAACACGTCGGGCACGGAGTTGCGCGGCGTCGTGTCATCGACCCATCCGTCAGGTCTTTTCTGCCGTTTACCCAGATCGGGCTTCTGGAATTTGACCTTCTCATAGGGGATCGACTTCAGGATATGGCTGATGCAGTTTATCCGCGCGCTCTTCTTGTCGTCTGACGGGACCATCCACCAGGGCGCATGGTTGCTGTCCGTCATGCGGATCATCTCGTCATAGGCGCGGGTATAGTCCCACCAGCGCTGATAGGACTCGACATCCATCGGGCTCAACTTCCACTGGCGCAAGGGATCTTCGATTCGCCGGCGAAAACGCCGCTCCTGCTCGTCCTCGCTGACGGTCAGAAAATACTTGAGCAGCGTGACACCGCTTTCGACAATCGCCGCCTCGAAGCGCGAGGCAAGTTCCAGGAACCGGCGCGCCTGCTTGTCCGTGCAAAAGCCCATGACACGCTCGACGCCCGGACGGTTGTACCAGCTGCGGTCGAGGATCAGGACTTCGCCCGCGGCCGGCAAGAGGGCAATGTAACGCTGCATGTAGATCTGGGTCTTCTCGCGATCGGTCGGCGCCGGCAGCGCGACCACGCGAAACACACGGGGGCTGACGCGCTCGGTCAGGCGTCGGATCACGCCGCCCTTGCCGGCCGCGTCTCGCCCCTCGAAAATGATCACCACGCGTGCGCCGGATTTCTTCACCCAGGCCTGAAGGTGCGCGAGTTCCACCTGCAGGCGCGTCATTTCCTTTTCATAGCGGGCCGTATGCTCCTTCTTGCTTTCGCCGTTCTGGCGAACCGCCTTGTCGACTTTCTTGTCCATGTTCAGTCCTCCTGATACTGGCCCCGCACGCCTGTCGCGGCGATCGCCTCCTGCTTGGCTTTGTTTGCCCCCGATGCCTGGAAGGCACGAAATGCATCGTCGAGATCAGCGAACACGAATGTCGCTCCGATCTGGTCCAGAACCCCGGCGCGCTCCAGCAATTGCCTGACTTCGTCGTGAAGCTCCGCCAGCGCCAGCGTCGTGCCCTGCTTGGCAAGCTCATCATGTACCTCCGCCAGCATCACCGCCGCGGTGCTGTCGATCTGAACGATTGCGCTGGCGTCGAGCACGAACCAGCGTGTCCCCGCGGGCAGCTCCTCGAAAATCGCCCGGAGACGCGATTGCACGTAGTCAGCGTTGAAGAACAGCAGACTGCCCTGGATCAGGCAGACCGCGAAACCGGGCACGGGCCGGGCATCGGGCGTTCGATGAAGCTTGTAGAAGCCGTCGCGCCCGGCAAGCCGCCCGAGCAGCGCATCGCGTGGGAACATCATTTTCAGGAGCAGGTAGCTGAGCGTGGCAGCAATGGCGATGATCACCCCGTTCAGGACGCCGAGGCTGATGGCGCCCCACATGGTGACGAGCGCGAAGGCAAATTCCACGCGACTGACACGCCAGATCTGCCTGAGCTCCCGGATGTCGATGAGGCTGATGGCGGCGGCCGCAAGGATAGCGCCGAGGGTCGGCGTCGGCAGGATGGTCAGTGCCCGCCCGAGATAGAGCAGAATGACGATGAGCGCTGCGGCCGATACCAGACCGGCCAGTTGCGACCTGCCGCCTGCCGAAAAATTGATGGCGGTTCGGGAGTCCGACATGCTTACCGGGAAGGCCCCGAACAGGCCCGCCGCGACGTTCGCCGCGCCGATGCCAACGAGCTCCTGGTCCGCGTCCACGCGTTCGCCGGCGCGATTGGCGAAGCTGCGTGCGGCGACGATGCCCGATCCGAAGCTGACGAGGAAAATCGCTCCGGCACCGAGCAGCACCTTGTCCAGCGGCAAGGCCCAGACCGAAGGCAGCGAGAGGGTCGGGATGGTCGACGGGATGTCGCCGACGACAGCAATGCCCATGCCCTTGAGGTCAAGGAGAGCCGACAGGATCACCGAGATCACGATGGCGATCACTGGCCCGGGCACCGGAAGACGGAACGCCGTCGCGGCCTGCAGCAGCAAGAACATCGAGCCTGCCAGCAGCACCGACGGCCAATGAATGTCCCCGCTCTTTCGCAGAAGCTCCAGGATCGGCGCGAAAAGCCCGTCTGCCTCGATGGAAAGACCTGTGACCCGACTGATCTGGCCAACCAGGATCGACAGGGAAATGCCGGCAAAGAAGCCGACCAGGATGGGCCTAGAGAGGAAGGTCGCCAGGACGCCAAGATGCAGGAGACGCGCGGCAAGGCAAAATCCGCCGACAGCGAGCGCCAGGGCTGCGGCGATGCCGACGCGGTCGATCGAGGCGGCAGCCGGCATTGCCGCGATGATCGAGGCGATTGCTGCGGCGAGCACCGTCATGGTGGCGGCATCCGGGCCGACGATCATGCGATGCGACGGACCAAAGATCGCATAGGCCACCGGCGCGGCAATGCTGGCATAGAGCCCGACCTCGGGGGGGAGGCCAGCGATCGCCGGATAGGCAATCGCACTGGGCAGCCCGACGGCTGCTATCGCCAATCCTGCTGAAATATCGTTCGCAAGCCAGGCGGCGCGAAAGCCACCAAAACCAGAGAAGACCGGCAGATGAAAGCGACCTCCCATTGCGCACTCCCTCACGGGCAACCGAATGGTCTTCGATCTCTACGCCTTCACGCGCCCGCGCGCGTTGCGCAATCGAGAGGCTCGCGGAAATCCGGAGGCTCGCCGACCACCCAACATACCGTTCAGCCGCCCGAGCGGCCTGTAGCATCGTGTAACATCGGTGTGTCCGGCCGCGCGGACGCCAAAGGACCTATTCCTGCGGCACGTCCAGCCCGGCACCGCGGATGCCTTCCATGAACTTCGCCTGGTCGACCGGGCGAGCGACACGAATGGCAACTTCGCTGCGGATATTCGCCACGATTTCAGGTGCGTTGGCACGCAGCCATTGCAGCTCGATGGCCGCTTCCTTCGTCTGCCCGGAGCGACCGAGGATCGCGAGCAATATCAGGTGGTAGATCGGATTGGTCTGCATATCGGCGAGCCGGGCCCAGCGCTCCGCCCCCGGATAGTCGCCCGCGATGTAGGAGCAGACGGCCAGGGCCGTTTCGAAGTAACCGAGCGGCCCCGGATTGCGCTCAACGGCTCCGCCGACCAGCCCGCAGCCTTGCGCCCATTCACCCGACAAGGCCAGCCGGAAGCCATATTCGCCCGCAAGTTCGGTATCGTTCGGGTTGAGGGCCATCGCGCGCGCCCCGATCTTCAGCGCCGCATCGACCTCGCCGCGAAAGAACAGGCTAAGCATCTCCGCCTGCAGGGCCCGCACGTTCTGCGGGTCGAGCTCGACCGCACGCGCGGCGGTTTCGATCGCTCGGTCCAACGAGACCGGCGACGCCTGGTTGAAGCGATAGCGGAAGCGAAGCTCGTCGATATAGGTCAAAGACAGCAGCGCCCAGGCGGTGGCATAGTTCGGGAACCTGGCGACCGCCTTCTGCAGGCAGGTCTGCACCGAGGCGTGCGTTTGAGGATCGAGGCTTGCCCGATAGCCGTAATAGGAAAGCGTACAGGCATAGGCATCCCAGTCCTGCGGCGGCGATTGCCCGAGATTGGTGGCATCGGCCTGAAAGATGATGCCATAAGGCTGGGCCAGCGCCGTCGCGACCGACCGCGCCACCTCCCCTTCAATCGTCAGCAGATTGCCGACATCCAGCACCTCGTCGTAGTTGGCGGCCCAAAGGATGGATTGATCCGAACGTTGAACCAGGCGGAAACCCAGTCGCAATTTGGTGTTGTCCAGGCGGACACTGCCTTGCAGGGCATAGAGGGGCAACTTCGTGGGTGGCAGGCTGGCATCGGGCAACGCGGAGGGTGGCCCGACCACAACGGTGATTTCCTTGAACTTGACGATCTGGCTGATCACCTCGTCGGTGAGGCCACGGGCGATCGTCGACGAGAGTTGGCCATCGGACAGGTCCTCGAAAGGCTCGACGAGCAGGCGGGGGATTGCCGGCCGAGCATCGCCCTGCGCCAGCGTGGCAGGGCTTTCGGGCGCAGTCAGCTGCCGCAGCCGCGGAACGAACGTCATGATCAGCGCAGTCATGATCAACGCAATGATACCGAAGGTCAGCCAGCGCCATTCCGGCCGCGGCGAGCGGGTATCGTCATCGATCTCGCGGTGGCCGTCGAGGGCGATCGTTTCGCGTCGCGTAAAGGTCGGGACATATCCGCCTTTTGGCATGGCGATGATGATCGGATCGTCGCGGCCGGCAACGAGATAGTAGCGCTCAAGCGCCCGGCGCACCCGGCCCGCCTCGATGCGCACGGCCGGATCCGCCTGCGCGTCGAAGGACGCTTCCCTGCCAAAAACTTCCGTTGCGATCGTATAGGCCTTGATCCGCCCGGCCCGCCCGGCGATTGCCTCTTCGATGACGTAGCCCAGAAACTTGCGCGCACGTTCGGGCGTGTCGAACTCGGGACTGGACCGAATTCGATCGAGTTGCGCGCGGATCTCAAGTTCGCTCGGGAGCGTTGCCGCCCGGTCAGCGGCACTCGCTCTCATGGCAAGAGTCATAGTCTCCCCCTATGCCCCGATGGCCACGCAGACGTGGGGGTCCCGTATGCTCCCGTAATTTACGTGCCCGATCACAGCATAACACAATATAAGATTGCACGCATGCATCGTGTCGCGCTTCGAACGGAGGATCGGCATGAACTGGAATTCCCATGGGGCAAAGCAGGGCTTGGAGGCGGCGTCGCGCCGGTTTCCGCTGCTGTCTCTGAAGATCAGGTCACGCGCGCTGAAAGACGAGACGTTCAGAGGCATCTGCGCCGATCTTGCCGATGCCGAAACGGCGCTCGCGTCCGTGGACAGACTTCCACCCCATCTGCGCGAGGAACGTCGGGCTGAATTTGAAGACATGATCGAGAGCCTGGCCCTGGAGATCAAGCAGTGCCTGACATAGCCCGTGCGGCAGAGGGACCAGGCGAAGGCGAGGACCACAATGACCCGCAGGAACCCCATTCTGGCCGAGACCGGGCCATACTGGACGCTGCCCCTGCCCGTATACCCGCTTGAGCTTCATCCCGCTCTGCTGCACGAAATCGAAGGTCGGGAAGACAGCAGTGCATTCGAAGCCTACATGCTGATGATTTTCGATGACGTCGCGAGCCATCCGTCGGGAATCATGGAGATTGTGGTCAATCCGCAGACGCGCTGCGCCTGCGCTCTGTACGAAGCCAAGCGCCCAAGCCGTCCGCTTTCGCGCCGCTTTTCCAACGATGCCACCAAGCCGTTATGGCTGAAGGCAAGAACCGCGCAGCAGGCAGCCAACAAATTCTACCGTGCCATCGTCGAGCAGGCTCACGAGATTTGATCGCGAGCGTCAGGCGCGACGCCGCCACACAACATGAAGGGCAAGCCATGCCTCTCAAGACCATACTCGTTTTCCTTGATTGTCCGCCGGCGGGCCAACCGCGCGCACGCTACGCCGCCAACTTGGCACGTCGCCACGGCGCCCACCTGGTCGGGGTCTATGTCGCACCATCCGGATGGCAAGGCGATCATGCCAGTTGTTTTGCCCGCGGTCAGGATGCGATCCGCGAGGTCATCGAACGACATAAGGCCGAGGAGACATCAGCATCGCAGACAGCACTGCAAAGTTTCAAGGCACTAACGGAGCGCGAGGACATCAACTTTGACTTCCGCATCATTCGGGAGGGCGATGCCAATGAAGACGGCAAGTTGCATTCTTTGCACGCAGACCTCGTCATTTCAGGTTTCCCCGGCCCGGGAGGACTGCCGTACAACTGGTCGCCGGAAGACATGCTGCTGGCGACCGGAGTGCCGCTGCTGATCGTTCCCGAGACCTGGAATTCAAATTCGGTCGGCGAGCATATCGTCGTTGGCTGGAATGCCAGTCGCGAGGCCCGCCGGGCGATCGCAGATTCGCTGCCCTTGTTGATCGCGGCGAGATCGGTTTGCGTTGTCCTGGTTGATTGCGACGACAACGCCCGTGACAGCCGGACGCCCGGCGCAGATATCGCGCAGTACCTGAGCCGACATGGCGCAAAGGTCGAGGTGGAGCACACCCGCTCGGCGGACCATTCCGTTGCCGACGTACTTCAGATGGCGGTTCAGCGACACAATGGCGACATGCTCGTTGTTGGTGCCTACAGCCACTCCCGCCCCCGGCAGACACTCTTCGGCGGCGTGACGCGCTCCCTGCTTTCGCATGTCGCGGTGCCGTTGCTCATTGCCCACTGAGCACGTGCCTTCCGGCACGACCAGATCGACCGCTTAAACCGATGCAGGCGCAGGCGGGATCCGCCTGCGCCTGCATTACGTGATGGGCCTCACCGGGCATCTTCAAAGATGTCCAGCGGCCGCCTCCAGAAGCGCGTCAGATCTTGGCGAGCGACTGTTCGAGGTCAGCGATGATATCGGAGACGTCTTCGATGCCGACGGACAGGCGCACAACGTCGGGGCCTGCCCCCGCCGCGACCTGCTGCTCCGGCGTCAACTGACGATGGGTGGTCGAGGCCGGATGGATGACGAGCGAACGGGTGTCGCCGATATTGGCAAGGTGCGAGAACATCTCCAGCCCCTCGACGAAACGCTTGCCTGCTTCGTAGCCGTCCTTGAGGCCAAAGGTGAAGACAGCGCCCGCCCCCTTCGGCGAGTAGCGCTTCTGCAGCCCGTTGTTCGGATCCTCGTCAAGGCCGGCATAGTTGACCCAGGATACCTTGTCGTGGCTCTTCAGCCACGTGGCGACGGCGAGCGCGTTGTCGCAATGGCGCTGCATGCGCAGCGGCAGCGTCTCGACGCCGGTCAGGATCATGAACGCGTTGAACGGCGAAATGGCCGGGCCGAAATCGCGAAGACCAAGGACGCGTGCTGCGATCGCGAAGGCGAAATTGCCGAACACCTGGTGCAGCACGACACCGGCATATTCCGGGCGCGGTTCCGACAGCATCGGGTACTTGCCGGATTTCGACCAGTCGAAGGTGCCGCCGTCGACGATGACGCCGCCCATCGAATTGCCATGACCGCCGATGAACTTGGTCAGCGAATGCACGACAATGTCGGCACCGTGCTCCAGCGGGCGCAGCAGGTAGGGCGTCGCCATCGTGTTGTCGACGATCAGCGGCAGGCCGTGCTTGTGCGCAACCTCGGCAATCGCGGCGATGTCGACGAAGGTGCCGCCCGGATTGGCGAGGCTCTCGATGAAGATGGCCTTGGTGCGGGCATCGATCTTGGCTTCGAAGCTCGCAGGATCGCTCGGATCCGCCCAGCGTACATGCCAGTCGAAGGATTTGAAGGCATGACCGAACTGATTGACCGAGCCGCCGTAAAGCCGGTTGGCAGCGACGAAGTTGTCGCCCGGGCTCATGATGGTGTGGAAGACGAGAAGCTGGGCCGCATGGCCCGATGCAACCGCCAGTGCCGCCGTTCCGCCTTCAAGCGCTGCCAGGCGCTCTTCGAGCACCGCCTGCGTCGGATTCATGATGCGGGTGTAGATATTGCCGAACTGCTGCAAGCCGAAGAGTGCAGCGGCATGGTCGGTGTCGTTGAAGACGAAGCTGGTCGTCTGGTAGATCGGCGTCGCCCGCGCGCCCGTCGTCGGATCTGGTTGCGCTCCGGCGTGGATTGCGAGCGTGCTGAAACCAGGATTGTCTTTCGTCATTCATCCCTCCCATGACGAGGGTGCCGCGCCTCCTGTGGAGCCGCCCAAAGGCACCCTATCGCTTTGATTCCAGGCATCGAGCGTGTCGAGGATCGCCTTCGATCTCGGGCGCGTGCACTGGAGCGGCGGCACTATTCCAGAGCCGCCCCACATGGTCAAAGAAAGATTTTTTCAAAACTGACGGTTGCGCGAAACAACGCTGCGGCCGACCCGGCGTCAGCCGATCAGGCGCGGATACTCCATCGCCGGACAGCGATCCATCACCACCTTGATGCCGGCCGCCTCCGCCTTGGCAGCAGCCCCGTCATGGCGCACGGACAGTTGCCCCCAGATTGCCTTCGGCAGGGTCTCCAGCGCCAGGATCTCGTCGACGAGCCCCGGCAGTGCATCGGCCGCGCGAAAAACGTCGATCATGTCGATCGGAACCTTTATGTCGGCAAGCCTTCCAACGACAGGTTGATCGAGGATCGTCTTGCCGACATGGCCCGGATTGACGGGAATGACGCGGTAACCCTTGCGCAGGAGGAAGGCCATAACCCGATGGCTCGGTCGCTCGGCGTTCGGCGACGCACCAACGAGCGCGATCGTCTGCGTCGAGCGCAGGATGTCGGCGAGGTAATAATCCGGGTAGGCGTCGTGGTTCATCTTCTGATCCGAATTCATCTGGTGAGGGCGGCTATAGTCGGCACGGCTGCGGTGGGTGTCAATCGAACGCCGGATCTCCAAGGCGAACGAGCGTGAGACCATGTGATCCGGGCTTCCGCCAGTTTCCGGTTGCTTTTCCCGTACAGCGGCGCGACAACGCTGGCAACGGCCTGCCCTATCGTCCACCGAGGTTTCATCTTGCCCCTTGATGTCATTGCGCTCGTCCTTTTCGGGGCGCTTTTGCACGCGACCTGGAATGCCCTGGTCAAGGCGGGTTCGGAAAAATCGCTCGATGCGGCCATGATCGCGCTTGGCGCAGCCGTCGTCGCCATCCCGCTTTTGCCGTTCCTGCCGTTACCTCAACCGGAAGCTTGGCCTTATATCCTGGTCTCGGCGGTCTTCCAGTTTGCCTATTTCCAGCTGGTCGCCGCCTCCTATCGCGCTGGCGATATCGGCCTCGTCTACCCATTGATGCGAGGTGTCGCTCCGCTGATCGTCGCCTCCACCAGCAGCGTCATCATCGGCGAAAGGCTGACGACCGGTGCGATGGCGGGTGTGCTGACAATCAGCGTCGGTGTTTTGACGCTGGCGTTCGAATCGCGAAAGGGAGGCAAGCACGCGATCATTCTGGCACTGCTCAATGCCTGCGTGATTGCATGCTATACCTTTGTCGACGGTATCGGCGCCCGCGTATCGGGCAACGCCATCGCCTACACGCTGTGGATGGCGCTGCTGCCGCCAGTGCTGCTTTTCACCTGGGCCTTCGCGCGCCGCGGCGTCAAACCCGTCCTTCGCCACGTCTACAAGAACTGGTGGCGCGGCCTCGTCGGCGGCGCAGGGTCGATCGGCGCCTACGGGCTCGCGCTCTGGGCGATGACGAAGGCGCCAGTCGCGTCGGTCGCCGCACTGCGCGAAACCTCGATCCTGTTTGCCGTCGTCATCTCGGTGGTGTTCCTGAAAGAGCGCGTCAGCGTCTGGCGCATTGCAGCTGCCTGCGTCATCGCGCTCGGCGCGCTTCTTCTGAAGCTTGCCTGACGGCTATTTGCCGTCCCATTCCGGCATGCGCTTGTCGAGGAAGGCGCCGATGCCGTTTGCCGAGTCGCCGGCCATCATGTTTTCGACCATCACGCCGACGGCGTAATCGTAAGCCTCGGGAAGGCTCATTTCCGCCTGGCGATAGAAGGCTTCCTTGCCGATCTTCAGTGCCTGCGGCGATTTCGAGGCGATTACGGCGGCGTATTTGTCGACGACCTGGCGAAGGTACTGCTGCGGCACGATGCGGTTGACGATGCCGAAGTCCTTTGCCGTCGAGGCATCGATGGTTTCGCCCGTCAGCAGCATTTCCATCGCCTGCTTGCGGTGCGATGCGCGCGACAGCGCCACCATCGGCGTCGAGCAGAACAGACCGATATTGACGCCCGGCGTGCAGAAGGTGGAACTGTCGGTGCAGATCGCGAGATCGCAACTGGCGACAAGCTGGCAGCCGGCCGCCGTCGCCAGACCGTCGATCTCGGCGATGACTGCCTGGGGCAGCCGGGTGATCTTCATCATCAGTTCCGCAGCGAGGCGGATCGTCGTTTCGAAGAATGCCCTGCCCCCATCGGCATCGGCGCGATGCGCGGTCATTTCCTTGAGGTCATGGCCTGCCGAAAACAGCTTGCCCGATGCCGAAAGGATGACAACCCTGATCTCCCCGGAATGGGCGATGGCGTCGAGCGCCGTGTGCAGGGCCTCCATCATCCCGATCGAAAGCACGTTGGCGGGCGGGTTGTTGAGCGTCAACCGGAGAACCGGCCCATTGAGTTCGCGCAGCAGCAAGCCATTCGGCTCTTCCTTGCGAAATGAAACAACGTCCGCCATGTCCTTCTCCTGCTGTCTTGTCTATTCCAGTCGATGGGCATCGTGGTACGCCGCCTCCCGCCTGCTTTCAAGTCGGCGATGATCAGGGCGACTAAGACCTTTTTCCGCCTTGCGAAGAATCGGATGGCGGCATCTGTTGACGTAACGAAAGACCCGCGCAGAGGAAGACCCATGAAATTCCAGCCGATCATGACGGTCGAGGCGCTGAACCAGTTTCTCGACACCGATTTTCCCCAGGTCCACACGGACGGCAAGGTCTTCCAGGTCACGGACACGGGCCCCGGATTTGCGACGATGCGGCTCGATCCGAACGAACGTCATATCCGGCCGGGCGGCACCGTGTCCGGGCCGACGCTTTTCGCCCTAGCCGACGTTTCCGCCTATATCGCGCTCATCGCCCATATCGGCCCCGTGGCACTTGCGGTCACCACCAATCTCAACATCAATTTCCTGCGAAAACCGGAGCCCCAACCGCTCGAATGCACCTGTCGCATTCTCAAGCTCGGCAAGCGTCTGGCGGTTCTGGATGCTTCGATCGCCATGGTCGGCAGCGACGATCTCGTGGCGCATGCAACGGCGACCTATTCGATTCCACCGCGTTAAATTGAGGTATCAAAATACCCCATACCTAATACATTGTTTTTGCTTATGTTTATTTCAGCATTGCAAAATCGACGTTGTTGACGCCTTTTTCGCGCTTGCGTATAAGCACCCTCAGATCGCGGTCCCTCTCGGGCCGCTTTCTTCTTTTGGCTGAAATTCGGTCAAAACCAAGCAACAAGAAACGCCCAACGGTTCGCCGTTATGGGTCCAAAGAAAGAGTTTTGTTATGGGAACCTTCGTTCAGAAGCCTGCAGAGGTGGAGAAGAAGTGGATCATCATCGACGCCGAAGGCCTCGTTGTCGGTCGCCTCGCCTCCATCATCGCGAACCGCCTGCGCGGCAAGCACAAAGCCACCTTCACGCCGCATGTTGACGATGGCGACAACGTCATCGTGATCAACGCCGAGAAGGCCGTGCTCACGGGCAAGAAGTACACCGACAAGAAGTACTACTGGCACACCGGCTACCCCGGCGGCATCAAGGAGCGCACCGCGCGCCAGATCATCGAAGGCCGCTTCCCGGAGCGCGTCCTCGAGAAGGCCGTCGAGCGCATGGTTCCGCGCGGCCCGCTCGGCCGTCGCCAGATGAAGAACCTGCGCGTATACGCAGGCTCGAACCACCCGCATGAAGCACAGCAGCCGGCCGTCCTCGACGTTGCCAAGCTGAACAGCAAGAACACAAGGAGCGCCTAATGGCCGACCTTTCCGCTCTCAAGGAAATCGCCACGACTGCGGAACCGGCAGCTCCGGTTCACGTCAAGAAGGTCGACGCTCAGGGCCGCTCCTATGCGACCGGCAAGCGTAAGAACGCTGTTGCCCGCGTATGGGTCAAGCCCGGCTCGGGCAAGATCACCATCAACGGCAAGCCGTACCTCGACTACTTCGCTCGTCCGGTTCTGCAGATGATCCTGCAGCAGCCGATCGTCGCAGCTGCCCGTGACGGCCAGTTCGACATCGATGCGACGGTCGCAGGTGGCGGTCTCTCCGGCCAGGCCGGTGCCGTTCGTCACGGCATCTCCAAGGCGCTCACCTACTTCGAACCGGGCCTGCGCTCGGTGCTGAAGAAGGGCGGCTTCCTGACCCGCGACAGCCGTGTCGTTGAACGTAAGAAGTACGGCAAGGCCAAGGCCCGTCGTTCGTTCCAGTTCTCCAAGCGTTAATCGCTCGAAGACACTGCATCTTGGAAGGCCGGGCTCGCCCGGCCTTTTTTCGTTTCAGATCGGCAGCTCGGTCGTCGACTTCAGTTCGCGCAGCACGAAGCTCGACACCACCGTGCGCACATGCGGATTGCGCATCAGATAGCGCGTCATGAAGGCGTCATAGCTGTCGACGTCGTTGGCCCTGATCTTCAGCATGTAGTCGAACGTGCCCGACAGCGCATAACACTCCATGATCTCCGGCCGGTCGCGCACGACCGCCGAGAATGCGGCAATCGCCTCGTCGTGATGATCCTCCAGCGTCACATGGGCGATGATGCAGAGCTTCAGATCCAGCTTTCCCGGATCGAGCAGCGCCACCCGCTTGCGAATGACGCCGTCGGCCTCCAGCTCCTGCAATCGCCGCCAGGTCGAGCTTTGTGACATGCCCGCCCTTTCCGCGAGCTCGGACAGGGACTGGCCGCTGTCGGCCTGAATCAGCCGCAGCAACCTGCGCAAAGGTTGGGAAGTTTCCTTCAAATCCGACGACATTTCGAAATTTCCTCCCGCAACAGCGCCCTCCACCGGCAACTGTGAAACAAATACTCGCTCCATTCGCGATACAATTGCAACAACTTGGTGTTTTGGCGAAGAGGAGACGTCATGCCGAAGGAAAGCAGCTACACCGCGAAACTGCCCGAGCCGGATGGCAGCTATCACTACACGCCCGAGGAGGACGCGATCTGGGGCGAGCTTTATCAGCGGCAGATGAAGCTGCTCGCCGACAAGGCATGCGACGAATATCTGGAAGGCGCGCGCAAGCTTGACCTCGGCCCGGACCACGTGCCGCAACTCAAGGACGTCAACCGTCGCCTGCAGGAAACCACCGGCTTCGGCGTCGAAGGCGTACCGGCCCTTATCCCGCCATCGCGGTTCTACGAGCTCTTGTCCGAAGGCAAGTTTCCGCTCGCAACCTTCATCCGCCGGCGCGAGCATATCGACTACATCGAAGAGCCCGATATCTTCCACGAGGTCTTCGGCCACTGCCCGCTCCTGACCAACCAGAGCTATGCCAATTTCGTCCGCCGCTTCGGCGAGAAAGCCGTCGACCTGGGCAAGGGCTACTCCTGGCACCTGTTCCGGATTTTCTGGTTTACGGTCGAGTTCGGGCTGATCAACACCCCCAAGGGCCGGCGCTGCTTCGGGGCCGGCATCGTGTCGTCGCCGAACGAGACCCGTACGGCCATGGAGCCATCGACGAGCGAGTTCCGCCCGTTCGATCTGATGTCGGTGCTGCGCACGCCGTACCGCATCGATATCGTGCAACCGATCTATTATGTCATCGACAGCTTCGCCCAGCTCGAGGCGATCATCGAGGAGGATATCGGCGCACGCATCACCGAGGCCAAGGCGCTGGGTGATTTTGCGCCGACCTTCGAGGCCAAGGCGTCCTGACAGAATTGGAATTCGCCGGCAGGGACTTGCCTTGCCGGCGACGATTGTCCAACCTCTCGCCCTACACGGGAGACGGGATATGGCAAACAGGACGATCGACCACGCGCTGACGGCGCGCTCACTCACATCGGCGGCATCGGACCCGACGCATGCCGGCATTCTCTCCTTCATGCGACGCAAATATTCCAAGCAGTTGAAGGATGTCGATGCCGTCGTGTGGGGCATTCCGTTCGACGCGGCAACATCCAACCGTCCCGGTGCCCGATTCGGCCCCCAGGCGATCCGTCGCGCCTCGGCGATCTTCGACAACGATCCGCAGTACCCGTTCGAGCGCGACCTCTTCGCTCAGATGGCAACGATCGACTATGGCGACTGCCTGCTCGACTACGGCAACCACTCGAAGACCCCGGCGACGATCGAGCGTGAGGCGGCGAAGATCCTGAACAGCGGCGCCTATCTGCAGACGCTCGGCGGTGACCATTTCGTCACCTATCCGATCCTCAAGGCCCATGCCGCGATCCACGGTCCGCTCGCCCTCGTCCAGTTCGACGCGCATCAGGACACCTGGCCGGACGAGCGCGGCCGCATCGACCACGGCTCCTTCGTCGGCCGCGCCGCCCGCGCCGGGCTAATCGATACGGACGCATCCATCCAGATCGGCATCCGCACCCATGCACCGGAGGACTGCGGCATCCGCATTCTCTACGGCTACGACGTCGAGGAAATGAGCGTTTCAGAGATTGCCGACGCCATCATCCAGCAAGTGGGCGAACGCAAGGCTTACCTGACCTTCGACATCGATTGCCTTGACCCGGCCTACGCGCCCGGCACGGGCACGCCCGTTGCCGGCGGACCTTCGAGCTCGAAAATCCTCTCGGTTCTGCGCAAGCTCGGAGCTCTGACTGTCGTCGGCAGCGATGTCGTCGAGGTCGCCCCTGCCTATGACCATGCGGATATCACCGCGATCGCCGGCGCGACGGTCGCCATGTACATGCTGGGCCTGCACGCCGAAAAGCTGGCGGAGCGTTCGACGCTCCCCTAAAACGCCGCGCCTTCAATCGAGGTCGAGCAGCCCGGCGTTCTGGCGTTGGCGAAGGTGCTGGTCGACCAGCGTGCGATCGGCGCAGGTATGGTAGTGACCGTCGCAAGCGTCGCGCAGGCGCGCCAGCGCATCGAATGTCGGCGAGGTCGGCAGGCCGACCGCTTCGATCAGGCTTGCCGTGAGGAAGCCGACATCCAGCGGCCTGGCAAACGGCCGCATATCGATGTCGCGGCCATAGGCATAGACGGAATAGTACGTCCTGTAGGCCAGCGAATTGAGGTCGGCAAAGAGATTTCCTTGCGGTGCGCCAGCCTGCAGATACGCCTTTGTCGCGACCGCCTGGTGATCACCGAAGTCGAGAACGACCGTGCCGTTGGGACCCGGCGCCTGCTCGCGCTTGCTGCGAAAATCCTCGAGGTCCTGCTTGGCCAGCGCCACGCGGCGCAGATACTCGTTGGCTTCGGCATCCGGGGCAAATGCCTTTGCCGGCAACGTTTCTTTCGGCACCAGGTTCATGTCATAGGGACCATGCGGAAACATCGTCTGCATGGAAATGAACAGCGGGCGCCGGTCCTTCTCACGGTGCGCGCGAACGATCCGGTCGACGACGTCGAAATAGAAGCTATCGCGGACAAAATGCGATTTCGGCCGCATCGCGTCGAAATCGACGATCTCCTGAAAACCGATCGAACGCAGGAAGGGCCCTTCGTTGACGAAACTCGCCTGCATCGGCATCACCGCAACGGTGCGATAACCGCACCGCGCCAGGAGACTGGGCAGGCTGCCCTTGACCCTGCCCTCAAGGATCTGCGTGACGTAGGGGCTCTGCCAGCCGAAGTCCGCACCGGACAATCCGGTCATGACGGAAAAGTTCGTCACCCACGTACCGCCGCCGAACGTCTCGACCTGCAGCGGATGCACGCGCTGGTCCTGCGATCGAAACGATGCGGCCATCCACTCCGGAACGTTCACCTGCGGGAAGTAGCTCGGACTGGTCTGGCTCTCGCTGAGGATGAGGAAAAGATCAGGCTTGCCGGCGGCCACGTCGCAGCTGACCTCATCGCGAAGGCTTCCTTTCGCCTCGACGGCATCAAGCCGATCGGAAAGCACGATATGGCCGAGCGGAAACTGGAGATCGCCGATCGAGACGAAAAAGGACGAGGCGTCATAGCCGGAGATGTAATGAACATAGCCCGGCTCGTTCCTTTTATCCGGATAGAGGGCAAAGACACCGGCTGCCGCGACGAGAAGCAGGCCGGCTCGCACGCCGAAAGACCGCCCCGACAGGCGTTCACCGCGAAATGCAACGATCAGCAACGCGAGTGCGGCGGCCAGCACCGCGATACTTCCGATCAACAGATGGAAATAGGAGCCGACCAGAAAGGAAAGCGCCGATCGGTCGAGGCCGGTGAAGGCGAAATCGAAGACGTGCAGCGAAAATCCCTTGAGGCGGAACTTGGCCTCCGACATCGCGGCAATCAGCAACACCATGATTGCGGCGGCCCAGAGCGAAAAGCTCGGGCGACGTGAGATCAGGAAGAGGAAAGCTGCGATCGCAAGCGTCACCATGACGAGGAAAGGCACGTACCGCCAGCGCGTATCGAAATAGTGCAGGGCCAGGAGCAGCGCCAGGAATGCCAGCGAGACAGACAGCGGATGCCGAAGCACGCCCCCGATCCGCATGATCAGGTTTTTCACTCCGCAGCTCCAATATGACGGGTTTGTGACACCGCATCAGATGCAGAATTGCACGCGACGACGCAACAGCTCAGTTAAGTTGTGGTTAACTATGCAAGACGAGCGCCAGACCCGACCACACGGCGCCATCCGCCCCCGCACGGTTGCGACCTCCGACCGGTGCTTATATATGAATTCGTCCACGGCACCGCCCACATCACTTCCGCGCAGACGGCCGTGTTGAGAAACTGAATCAAACCTGTGTCAGATTGATTCTGCGACAGCTCGTAACCTTTTGGAAGAACGGGAAAATCATGAAACCGAAGATCTTCATTGATGGCGAACACGGCACCACCGGGCTGCAGATCCGCACCCGCATGGCAGGCCGCAGCGATCTCGAACTGCTGTCGATACCGGAAGCAGAACGACGCAACGCCGCCATGCGTGAAGATCTTCTGAATGAGGCCGACATCGCGATCCTCTGCCTGCCCGACGATGCGTCGCGCGAGGCCGTCTCCATGGTGTCCGGCAACAACCGGGTGCGCATCATTGATACCTCGACCGCACACAGGATCGCTCCGGATTGGGCCTACGGCTTTGCAGAGATGGACAAGGCGCAGCCCGCCAAGATCCGCGATGCCCGCCATGTCGCCAACCCGGGTTGCTACCCGACGGGCGCCATCGGCGTGATCCGGCCGCTGCGCCAGGCCGGTATTCTGCCCGATGGATACCCGGTGACGGTCAACGCCGTTTCCGGCTACACCGGCGGCGGCAAGCAAATGATCGCCCAGATGGAAGACGAGGCGAACCCGGACCACATCAGCGCTCCGCATTTCCTTTACGGCCTGACGCTCAAGCACAAGCATGTGCCGGAAATGAAGATGCACGGCCTGCTCGACCGCGCGCCGGTGTTTGCGCCATCGGTCGGCAAGTTCCCGCAGGGCATGATCGTTCAGGTTCCGCTCTATCTCGACGACCTCGCCGCCGGTGCGACGATAGAGAGCATTCACGCCGCCCTCACCGAGCACTATGCCGGCCAGTCGATCGTTGAGGTCGTGCCTCTTGCCGCAAGCGAAAAGCTCGGCCGCATCGATGCGACGGAACTTGCCGGTGCGGACACGATGAAGCTGTTCGTGTTCGGCGCCCCCGGCGGAACCCATGTCAACCTGGTCGCCCTGCTCGACAATCTCGGCAAGGGCGCCTCCGGCGCCGCTGTCCAGAACATGGATCTGATGCTGTCCGCCTGATCGTCAGCGACGTTTACCAACAAAAAACCCGGCGAAACATTCGCCGGGTTTTTTGTTTTCTATCGCTGTGTTTCAGCTGCGCAGCTCGATGGCGGTCGGCTTCGGATATTCACCGATGAAACCGCGCCAGTGGGCGATGGCAAATCCAAGTACGACCAGCGCGCCGCCCTGATGCAGCACGCCCCAGCCGACCGGAACCTGCAGCAGAAGCGTGGTCACGCCGATCGCCGCCTGGATAAGGACGAGGGCGAACAGCACGACGGAACGCCGCGCATGGGTGGATTGCGGGGCTGCCCGCACCGAGGCGATCACATGCATCAGCGCCAGCGCGAAGAGCACATAGGCGCCGATGCGGTGGACGAACTGCACGGTCTTCGGGTTCTCGAAAACGTTGATCCACCAGGGGTGCTGGAGGAAGAGATCCGACGGAATCCACGCGCCATCCATCAACGGCCAGGTGTTGTAGCTGAAACCGGCGTCAAGCCCGGCAACCAGCGCACCCAAATAGATCTGGAACAGGCTCATGATCGCGATGATCGCCGCCATCTTGCGCGAGCGGTCGGTCGGTGCCGCGTCACCGGTGTGCGGACACAGGCCGCGCTGGATCCACATGCAGGCGGCAAAGATCAGGCAGGCGATGACGAGATGGGTCGCCAGGCGATATTGGCTGACGTCGGTTCGCTCGACGAGACCGGAGGATACCATCCACCAGCCGATGAACCCCTGGAAGCCGCCAAGCGCCAGAATGCCGAGCAGCGGCCAGCGCAGGCGCCGCTCGACCCGTCCGGTGAACCAGAAGAAGGCGAGCGGAACAGCAAAGATCACGCCGATCGTGCGGGCCAGAAGCCGATGCGCCCATTCCCACCAGAAGATCGTCTTGAACTCGCCGACGGTCATGCCCTTGTTGATCTGCTGGTATTGCGGAATGCGCTGGTAGAGCTGGAACTCTTCTTCCCATTCCGCAGCTGACAGCGGGGGAATGACACCGTGGATCGGCTTCCATTCGGTGATCGAGAGGCCGGATTCCGTCAGGCGGGTGGCGCCGCCGACGAGCACGAGCGCAAACAGAGTGAAGAGAACGACGACCAGCCAGCCGCGGATCTGCCGGCGGTTGCGGTCGGTCCTGTCGATCTCGCTTCGGAGCATCTGTTCTGTCGCCAATTCGACGCCTGCCATGGTTTTCCCTCTGGTATCGCGGGGTTGGCGGCAGGGGATAAAGCGGTTGATCGCCGCGCCTGCCGGAAAGCCGTTGATTTGCACCAGAGCGACATGCAAAACAAGGCCGAACCCTTTGCGGCATGCCGTCGCGGCCGGATATGGCACCCTGTGAGAGAATTGAAATGCCCGCACGTCTCAGAAAGCTGATCGGCACGATCCTGATCATCATCCTCGTTATCGTCTACGCGCTTGCCGCCGTGACCTTTGCATCGTTGCTCCTGGGTGCAGCCCCCTGGTGGGTCCACCTGTTGTACTTCTTCTTTACCGGCCTGTTGTGGGTGCTGCCGGCCATGCTGATCATCAAGTGGATGGAAAAGCCGGCGAAGGACCGCTGAGACAAGGAACACCGATGAAGGTCGCGATCATTTCAGATATCCACGGCAACGACCTGGCGCTGGAGGCGGTGCTTGTCGATATCGACGCGCTCGGGATCGCCGACATCGTCAATCTCGGCGATCATGTCAGCGGCCCGCTCAATGCCGCACGCACCGCCGATATCCTCATGACACGCGATATTCCGTCGATTGCGGGCAATCACGACCGCTATTTGCTGACGCTGGATCCGGCCGATATGGGGCAGTCTGACCGGGCTGCCCATGGCGAACTGCAGCCGCGACATCTCGATTGGCTTTCGACGCTGCCGGCCACCCGCGTCCATCGCGATGCACTTTTCCTCTGCCACGGCACGCCCGCAAGCGACGAGGCCTACTGGCTCGAAGCGCTGACGGCCGACGGCGTCGTCCACATGGCCGCGCAAAGCGCCATCGAGGCGCTTGCCGCCGGCATCGAACAACCGGTCATCCTGTGCGGTCATACGCACACTCCCCGGGCTATCCGCCTTGCGAGCGGGCAGCTCGTCGTCAATCCTGGCAGCGTCGGTTGCCCGGGTTACGACGATACCCTTCCGGTCCCCCACAAGGTGGAAGTCGGCTCGCCCGATGCGCGCTACGCCATCATCGAACGCGTCGGCGAAGACTGGAGCGTGACGTTCCGCACCGTTCCCTATGATCATCAGGCGATGTCGCTGCTTGCGGCCTCGCGCGGCCGCCAGCAATGGGCATCGGCGCTTCGGTCGGGTTTTCTTGGCGCCTAGCGGCCGGGTTCATGGTTTGCTAACCGCATTTTCCGGTTGTTGTCCGGTGGCCACCACCGTCTGCGAGGAATTAAGCGGATTGTAGCGGAGTTGCCTTTCAATGCTGGCTGCAACCGGACGGCCATGCCGATGATGAATACAGATCTGACCATCGGCCGATCGGGCCAGGCGAGCGCACAGGCTGCGCCGCGATGCGACGCCGCCTTGAGCCGGCTCGAGATCTCCATCCACGACACGATGGCGCCGCTGGAACAGGAGTGGCGTGACCTCGACGCCCATCCGCTCAATTCGCTGCACCAGGGCTTCGACTGGTGTCGGGCGTGGGTCGAGGCACACGGTAGCAGGCTCGCCATCGTTCGCGGTACTGTTGACGGAGCGCTGCAATTCATTCTGCCGCTCGAGCTGGTGCCCGGTCGCCTGTTCAACACTGCCCGGCTGATCGCCGCATCGCATAGCAATCTCAATACCGGGCTCTTTGCAACGAACGCGCTGCCCTTTCCCCATCGCGCCTTTGCCGATCTGCTGGCCCATGAACTCAATCATCACCTGCGCCTGAACATCGATCTGGTGACGCTTGAAAGGACACCGGACCTGTGGCGCGAAAAACCAAGCCCCTTCGCCGGCATGCCCGGCGTCAAGAACCAGAACACCTCGTTTCAGCTCCCGTTGCTTTCGGATTTTCAACGGACGCTCGCCCAGGTTAACGCCAAGCGCCGGCGCAAGAAGATGCGCATTTCCGAACGACGGCTGGAGGCGATCGGGGGCTATGACTACCTCGTCGCCCAAACTCCAGGGGAAGCGCGGGCGTTGCTCGATGTCTTCTTTCTGCAGAAAGCGAAGCGCTTTGCAGATCTCGGCCTTCCCGACGTATTTCGCGAGCCGTCCACCAAAGCCTTCTTCCACGCACTGGCGGGCCATGGGGCCGCAGTTGACGAGCCATTGCTCGAACTCAACGCCATCCGCCTCAAGGGCGAAGACGGCGGGCGGATCGTTGCGGTCGCCGGCCTGTCGCGCAAGGGCGACCACGTCATCTGCCAGTTCGGCTCGATCGACGAGGCGCTGGCGGGCGATGCCAGTCCCGGCGAACTTCTGTTCTACAAGATGATCGAGAGGCTTTGCGGCACGGGGGTGGCATTGTTCGACTTCGGCGTCGGCGACCAGCCCTACAAGCGATCCTGGTGTACCATCGAAACGTCACTCAGGGATATCGTCCTGCCCTTGACGTTGCGCGGCCGTTTCGCGGCCGCTTACCACCGCACGGTGGTGCGGACAAAGGCGGCGATCAAGGCGAACAAGGTCGCCTATGCCTTCTTCCAACGCGCTCGCAGCCGCAAGCAAAGCGCCACTTCAGCGGATGGCACGGCAGACCGGGCGTAAACGCTTTCGCAATGACGTTCAGTGCCGACTTCCATGCCGGCCGATCATGCGGCGTCGCGATCGGGATAATCAGGGCCTGTTTCGCCGCCTCCGGTCATCAGAACGACGTCGCGATAGCCCGCTTCCCCGAACCCCGTCAGAACCTTCACTATCATTTCCTCGCTCACGGATGGCGCTGACAGGATGATCTCTGCCCCGCCGCGGCGGGCGATCTTGTCGACGGAATTCTCGTCTGCCGGCCCGCACTCGACCAGAACGAGATCATAGGCATTGGTCAGGGCATCGATGATCATCTGCAGCCGCTCAATGCCGCGCATCGCGAGCAGCGGATCTGCGTCGCCTTGCGGAATGATGTGGGCATCGGAGAAGCGGTCGGCATGGATCGTATCGGTGAACGGCACTTCGCCTGCCAGGAGGTTGGTAATGCCGGGAAGCTGCGCCGAGCGCGCCATCAGCCGGGTCGGGCATCCAGAGCCGGTCAGATCGATCAGCACGACCTTCCGATCGTCTTCAGCGATCAGCCGTGCCAGCATGACCGTCGCGGTCGATCCCTCGTCGCCGCCGGGCGAAACCGAGATGGCGATGCGGACTTCGTTTTCCCGCAGGTGATCGGCGACCGCTTCGATCGAGAAGTCTGGCTCGGCTGCCTCGTGGATCGGCTCAGGCGCGGCATCGGTCGCTTCGGCGGCAATCGCTGGCGACAAGGGCGACAGTTCGACGGCATCGTCGAGGACCGGCGGCATCGCGCTCGCGTCGGTGCCGGAACCGGCAGCAGCAACGGCAGCGATCGCAGGTCGGGGCCGTGCCGGCGGCCGCTCGGCACCGGCCGTGACCGGTCGCAAGGCGCGCCCGCTGAACAGTTCGGAAAGCATGATGATGATGCAGCTCAACAGGAAGGTCGCAAGCGCTGCCACGATGGTGATCGGCATAACCTTGGGGAAGCTCGCGCCGGTCGGCACGACCGCATTCGAAATGATGCGCGCATCAGCGGGCGTTGCGTCAGCCGTGCGCGATGTCGCCTCGCGGTAGCGTGCGAGGTACGTTTCGAGCAATTGCCGTTGCGCGGTCGCCTCACGCTCGAGCGCGCGCAACCCCACCTCCTCTTCGCCAGCCTGGGCGGATTTGGCTTTCAACGCATTCAGCTGTTGCGTCAGCTGCTGTTCGCGCAACTCGCCGACCTTCGCTTCATTCTCGAGAGTGCTGAGAACCGTGCGCGTCTCCGCGCGGATCTGCGCCCGGATGCCCTCGACTTGCGATTTCAGGGCTTTCAGCCGTGGATGGCCGTCGAGCAGCGTGGTCGAGAGATCAGCCACCTGCCCCTGCAGGTTTGCCTCCGTCTCTTTCAAGCGCTGGATCATCGGAGAGCCGACGACGTCGGCAATGGTGTCGACGTTGCGACCGCTGGCCAGCGCCGCCCTGACGCCCTCGGCACGCGCCTGCGCATTGGCCCGCTCGCCACGCACCCGGGCAAGCTCGCTCGATATATCGGTCAGCTGCCGCGTGGCGAAGTTCGTGGTCTCGCCGGTCGGAAGCAGGTCGGATGACGAGCGATAGGCCGCGACCTTGGCTTCCGCCTCCCTCACCTTCTCGCGCAGATTGGCGATCTCCGGCTCCAGCCAGCGGCTCGCCTCGGCGTTGGTGTCGAGCTTCGCACCGCTTTGCAGCGACAGGAAAACCTTTGCCATTTCATTGGGGATCGCCGCCGCCAGCTGCCGGTTCTTCGAGGTGAAAGCGATCGCGATCACGCGTGACTTTTCGACCTGATAGACTTGCAACTTGGACGTGAATTCCTTCAGGATTCGCTCTTCGGGCGGCATCTCCAGCGGGTTCTTCTTGATACCCAGCATGACCATCAGATCGGAAACCGCCGAAGGATCGGCCGAAGGATCGAACTCCTTCAGCTCGTGGAGCTTCATGTTGCGCGCCACCTGTTTGATCAGGTCGGCAGAACGCAGCACCTGAACCTGGCTCAGGATGCCGGATTCGTCGAAGACCCGGTCAGAGCCGGTCTGTGAATTCTGGTTGGACCCGCTGAATTCGGGTTCGCGCGATTCGATGAGGAGGCGCGTCTCGCTTTGATAATCAGGCGCGATCATCTTGGCAGCGCCGAAGGCAAGCGCAGCAACGCATGCAGTGGCGAGCAATACCTTGACGCGGCGATCCCACACGGCGCGGAACAGCCCGCCGAGATCGATATCCACATCCTGTTGTCCGCCGCCGTTTCCCGACATGCTTCTGGCTCCGAACCTTAAAATCTCGCCGGAGGGTAAAGGAACATGGTAACGCAAGGGTTAATGACAGTTCAACTCCTGGGTGATCTAGCGCCTCCCCGCGGCAGGCGCACAGTTGAAAATTCCGCCGCGAGTTTACCAGCTATTAACCCTAACGGAACGATAACGGGCAAAAGAGGTGGTCGTTTCCGGAGCCCAAGAGCAGCATGTCAACCGCAGGTATAAAGACGGGTCTCGCTATCGCGGTGGCAGCACTGTCGATGGGGCTTGCCGGCTGCAGCAGCTACCAGCCGGCACCCAAGGCATTCAGCGAGGCAACGATCCAGCCCTATCGGCTTGATAGCGGCGACCGGTTGCGCATCAACGTGTTCGAGCAGGCCGGCCTCAGCGGCACCTACACGGTCGACCAGGCCGGCTATCTTGCATTCCCGCTGATCGGCACGGTGGCTTCGCGGGGGCACACGCTGCCCGAACTCGAAGGCATGATCGCAGCCAAGCTGAAACAGGGCTATCTGCGCGATCCTGATGTGACCATCGAAGTCGATCGCTATCGCTCCGTATTCATCATGGGTGAAGTCGGACAGGCGGGACAATATGCGTATGTGCCGGGGATGACCGTGCAGAACGCGATAGCCGTCGCCGGCGGCTTCTCGCCGCGCGCCAACCAGGCAAGCGCCGATGTCACGCGCAAGATCAATGGCCGCATCATCACCGGTCGCGTGCCCATTACCGACGCCGTGCTTGCGGGAGACACGATCTACATTCGCGAACGACTGTTCTGATCTCGATGCAGCCGCAGCGGCCCTTGCGCATCATCCACTGCTTCAGATCGCCGGTGGGCGGAATTTTCCGCCACGTGCGCGATCTGGCGGAAGCGCATGCCGCGGCCAGCCATCAAGTCGGCATTCTCTGCGACAGCACAACGGGCGGAACCTACGAGGATTCGCTTTTCGACGAGATCCGGCCGCATCTTGCACTGGGACTGGTGCGCATGCCGATCCATCGTTCGATCGGGCCAATGGATCTTGCCGCGCTGTGGCGCGGCTACAAGGAAATCAGAAGTTTGCAACCGGATGTGCTGCATGGGCACGGCGCCAAGGGTGGCGCCATCGCCCGCCTCATCGGTTCAGCCTTGCGGGTCAACAAGTATAGCGTAGCCCGCCTCTATTCGCCGCATGGAGGCAGTCTCCATTACAGCCCGAGGTCGCTTGCCGGCAGGATCATCTTCCCGCTGGAGCGATTTCAGGAACGCCTTACGGACGCGCTGGTCTTCGTCTGCGATTTCGAGCGTCAGACGTACTTTGCCAAGGTCGGCAAGCCGCGCGAACGCCACGCGCTGATCTATAACGGCATAGACGACCGCGAGTTCGAAGCCGTCGATGCCCGGCCGGATGCGGTCGATTTCCTCTATATCGGCATGATGCGGGACCTCAAGGGACCCGATCTCTTTGTCGAGGCCTTTTCCCGCACCGAGCGGATGGTCGGCCGGCCGCTTTCTGCGCTGATGGTCGGCGATGGACCGCAACAGGGCGAGTATCGCGACCTGGCGGTCGAGCAGGGTCTGGGCCGGCGTATCGGCATGCGCCCGGCCATGAACGCACGCGAAGCCTTCGCGCTGGCGCGCCACGTCGTCATTCCGTCCCGTGCCGAATCCATGCCCTATATCGTGCTTGAGGCGGTGGCGGCGCAAAAGCCGGTCATCGCAAGCCGGGTCGGCGGCATCCCGGAGATCCTGGGCAAGGGCAGCGCCGCGTTGGCCGAACCGTCGGATGCGCAGTCGCTTGCAACGATCATGACAGCGGCGATCGTCGAAAAGGATTGGGCCAGCCGTTTGATGCCCGAGCCGCACACGTTCAAATCCAGGTTTGCCTCCTCTGTTATGACGGCGGAGATGTTGCAGCTTTACGGCGATCTGAACCAATCTGTGCGAACCAGCGCAAAGGCCTCGACGTAAGCGTTTCTTAGTGGCTTTCTGCTATACGGACTGGGACTTCAGTGCGGAAAGAAACGATGAACGAGTTTAAGCGGTCGGACGCGTTCGACCCCGAATCCATTCGCAAGAAGATTTCGGAGATTCGCACCCGCGCGCCCGAAGACATGGCCAACGGCGACGCTCGGACCGAGCTCAACCCGCTCGCTCGGCAGATTGCCGAACAGTTCCGGGACGACACCTTTTCCCCGGCCATGATCATGGGCTTGATGCGCCTGTTCGAATTCAGCGCGCTGTTTGCCATTGGCTACGCCATCAACACGCTTTACGTGCAGCCGAGCCTCGATCAGTTGCCGCTCTATCTTGCGATCCTCATCGGCGGCTCTGCACTGGCCGTGGCGGCGATGCAACTCGCGGACACCTACCAGGTGCCGGCGTTGCGTGCCTGGCTGCGGGTCATCCCGCGTATCCTCGCCTCCTGGGCAATCGCATTCGGCGGCATCGCCATCGCCCTTTTCTTTCTCAAGTCCGGCCACCAGTATTCGCGTGTCTGGTTCGGCGGCTGGTTCATTTCCGGCGCGGTCTTCCTCATTGCCGAGCGCGCCTTCATTGCCTATTCGATCCGTCACTGGGCCCGCAACGGCACGATGGAACGGCGCGCCGTCGTCGTTGGCGGCGGCCAGCCGGCCAAGGACTTGATCCGCACGCTGGAACACCAGCCCGACAACGACATCCGGATCTGCGGCATCTTCGACGATCGCGACGAGCGCCGCTCGCCGAACGTTATCGCTGGCTATCCCAAGCTTGGGACCGTCGATGAACTCGTCGAGTTCGCCCGCTTGGCGCGCATCGACATGCTGATCATCTCGCTGCCGCTGACAGCCGAAAAGCGCATCCTGCAGCTCTTGAAGAAGCTCTGGATCCTTCCCGTCGATATCCGGCTCGCGGCCCACGCGAACAATCTGCGCTTCCGTCCGCGCAGCTACTCTCATGTCGGCGACGTGCCGATGCTCGACATCTTCGACAAGCCGATCGCCGATTGGGATTCGGTTGCCAAGCGCGGCTTCGACATTTTCTTCAGCGTCGTCGCTCTCCTGCTTCTGTGGCCGGTCATGCTCGGCGCAGCGATTGCGGTGAAGGTGACCTCCCCCGGGCCGATCATCTTCAAACAGAAGCGCCACGGCTTCAACAACGAGATCATCGACGTCTACAAGTTCCGCTCGATGTACACGCATCTGAGCGACCCGACCGCTCGCAACGCCGTGACGAAGGGCGACGCCCGCGTCACGCCGGTCGGCCGCTTCATCCGCAAATCCTCGATCGACGAGCTGCCGCAGATCTTCAACGTTCTCAAAGGCGAGCTGTCGCTTGTCGGTCCACGCCCCCACGCCGTGCTGGCGCAGACCCAGAACCGCACATATTCCGACGTCGTCGAGGGATACTTCGCGCGCCACCGCGTCAAGCCCGGCGTCACCGGCTGGGCGCAGATCAATGGCTGGCGCGGCGAGATCGACCATGACGACAAGATCCGTTTGCGTACCGCCTTCGATCTTCACTACATCGAGAACTGGTCGCTGCTTTTCGATCTGAAGATCCTGTTCCTGACGCCGTTCCGCCTGCTCAACACGGAAAACGCCTATTGAGCACCGTCGACACATCACATCCTGTCGTCTTTCGGCCGCAGCTCGCAGCACTTTCCCTTTTCGGTTCGTGGCTGGTGGCGCTTGCCGTGTTTCTGTCGGGTTTCGTGATTGCAGAGCCGGCGCCCTATGAGCTGTTCCTGGTGGCGCTTATCGGGCTCTGGGCGCTGTTCGGCCTGAAGATCTCCCGCTTCGTGGCGCCCCTCCTGACGCTGCTCACCCTGTTCATGATCGGCGGGATCCTGTCGCTGATGACGATGGCCGACCTGACCAAGGGACCGATGTACATGGCGGTCTCCGGCTTTCTGGCGCTGTCGTCCGTCTTCTTTGCGGCCATCATCGAAGACCGCCATCAACGGCTTCCCCTCATCTTCAACGCGTGGGTCGCCGCCGCCGTCCTGACCGCCCTGCTCGGCATCTTCGGCTATTTCGGAGCGATCCCGGGGGCGGAGAACTTTACCCTTTACGACCGCGCCAAGGGCGCGTTCCAGGATCCGAACGTCTTCGGGCCGTTCCTCGCGGTCCCGGCTCTTTACCTGATCCATGGATTGCTGACACAGCCCATTCGCAAGGCTCCGCCAAAGATCGCAGCACTGCTGACCCTGGCACTCGGCGTCTTCCTTTCGTTTTCGCGCGCAGCCTGGGCGCTGAACCTGTTCTGCGTCGTCGCGTTCATCTTCGTGATGCTGCTCAAGGAGCGCAACGGCCTTTTCCGCCTGCGCATCCTGGTCATCGCGCTCGTCGGTGGGCTCTTCGTCGTCGGCGCCCTGCTGGCCGCGCTGCAATCGGAACAGGTCGCGACGCTTTTTTCCAGCCGTTCGCAACTGGTACAGGATTACGATGGCGGTCACCTTGGCCGTTTCGACCGACACCGTATCGGGTTCCTCCTGTCGATGGAGAAGCCGCTCGGCATCGGACCGATGGTCTTCAGCACGATTTTCCCGGAAGACGAGCACAACGTCTGGCTGAAATCCTTGACCTCCTATGGTTGGCTCGGCTTCGTGAGCTATGTCGCACTGATCGTCTGGACGCTCACGCTCGGCTTCCGTTTCCTGTTGCTCGATCGGCCCTGGCAAACCTATCTGATGATTGCCTGGGTCGTTCTGATCGGTCATGTCGGCGTCGGCAACGTCATCGACACCGACCACTGGCGCCACTTCTACCTGCTTGTCGGGATCGTCTGGGGCTGTGCTGCGCTGGAATATCGACACCGCCTGAAAGCCCGCGCCGGATGGCAGCAATGAACATGGAATATCCCTTGCCGCATCGCCCCGCTGCCACACCCATTCGTCTGCTCGAGGTGCTCGAGCCGAGCGGCGGCGGATCGGGCCGTCATTTCATCGACCTTTGCCGTGGCATGCATCTGCGCGGCCATCACGTGGAGGCGGTGTATTCCCCCGTGCGTGCGGAGGAGAGCTTTGTTCGCGAGCTGAAGGCCGTTGGTCTTCCAGCGCTGCATGCCATCGACATGCAGCGCGCGCCCGGTCCTTCGGACGTCCCCGCCTTCCTTGCCCTGCGCCGGATCATGAAAGAACATGGGCCATTCGATATCGTGCACGGCCACAGCTCGAAAGCCGGCGCGCTGACACGCCTGCGCCTGCCCGGTCGGCACATACCCCGCATCTACACGCCGCATGCATTCCGCACCCTCGACCCGACGCTTGGACGCGGCGGAAGGCTGATTTATGGCGCGATTGAATGGGGCCTCGCCTGGTTCTATACCGACCATCTCATCTGCGTTTCCGATGACGAGCGTTCGCATGCCGTGTCGCTGCACATGCCGCAAGAGCGTATGTCGGTCATCGTCAACGGCGTAGATCCGCCCTCCCCCGACATGGCCCGGACGATCAGGGCCAGCTTCGGAATTACGCCCGATGCATTCGTCTTCGGCTTCATCGGTCGGTTGACCGCGCAGAAGGCACCCGAGCGGCTCGTTGCGGCCTTCAGGCATGTCGCCGGATCAGTGAAGAACAGCCATCTCGTGATGGTGGGCGCCGGTGAAATGGAAGGCCGGTTGCGGCAAGCCATGGCCGAAAGCGGCCTTCAGAACCGCATGCACCTCACATCCGCATTTACCGGACCGCAAGCCGCCCCGGCTTTCGACGTGCTTGTCATGCCGAGCCGCTACGAGGCGATGTCCTATGTGATGCTTGAGGGAGCGGCGGCCGGAAAGCCGATCATCGCCAGTGACATCGGTGGCGCGCGAACGGTGATCGAGCACGGCGGCAATGGCTTTATCGTTAAGAACAGCGACGATGTCTCCGAACTCTCCAAGACCATGATTGCGGCTGCGGCACCCGAAACCTTCGCCAGGCTCGCAAGTGCAGCCGACCGCCTGAAGACCCGCTTCACGCTCGACACCATGCTCGATCGAACGGAGATGCTCTACTGGAAGCTGGCGGAGCGACGCCGTGTTAGCACAATGGTCTGACAGCGCCGCCACGAAGGCGGCCGCCGGATAATGGGTAATCCCGTTTCCGATGACCAGCAAACGTAATTTCGTCACGCACTCGGCCGACAGAGTCGAGCTTCGAAAGCTCGGCATTCCTCCTTTGACACATCAATATCCAAGCAGGGTTCGCCGCCAGCGCCGCGCTTCAGTTGCGAGGCAATCATTCAAAGGGCAACGGCGTAGACCTTGTCATCGGCGCCGTCGTGGGTCCGGTCGACAATCGCGATACTCACTTCTCAAAATGATTGGGCGTGGCGCAGTTATCCGCGCCGAGACGCCCGAAACGCCTATTGACCTACACCAACTGTGCCAAACGGCAATCAAGGTTTCGGCCACCGACAGATTGGCAAATGCTGCCATCTGTTGACGGGAAGAGCGGAAAGATACTCGTCGAGTTTCAATTCCCCCGCGGTGCACGCCAGACGATGGAAGCGTATACAGCACTGGATTAGAGGTCAGCTCTGATGCGAACCGCAGTTCGCCCCTCTCGGCCGCCTAGCGTCAAGTAGACAATTCTTTCTTCCGGAAAGCCTTAAGCGCGGATCTCACTTTATGAGCGCCTGGCAACAGCAACCAGACGTTCTTGATCGAACGCTCGAGTTCCTTTCTGACCTTTCTGCGCATTTCCGCGTTGGTTACTTCCGCGCGAGGAAAAGCGTTTGGCCATGGAGGATCCATGTGCGTGAAAGGTTCTCCAAACGTTCTCTCAAGCTCGGCAATCATTGGCGCAGATATGCGTGGATCAAGATGAAGGGTTGCGTCTGACCTGGAAGGAATCAAAGTCCCGTCGGGATTTGAGAACGCTATCCTGACATCGATGAACGGGACGCCCATCCCCTTCAAGCGCTCATTCATCCTGTCTCGAATAGACTTCGCATCCAGGACTGCGGCCTCGGTGTCGTCGTAATACTGGTGCGAGAGCGTGTATGGGTTGAAAGGAATAATGCAGCATATAGCCACGCTCGCCGGACACTTCCGCATAAACTCGACCAAGGCTGATTTAAACCGGTCACATAGACCATCGACTTCTTCAAGGGTCGATCGGCCGTTGAGTCTGGCGTGCTTGGGTATTTGTGCTCTGCTATCAATTTCGCCGAGTGAAAGAACAAGAATGTCATCGGCTTTAGGATGGCAGTTTCTCGGCACGATGGATTGAATGCCGTCGCGAGCCGCCCTGTGCATTGTGACGCCGGCGACGTGGTAGATTTTCGCTTCCGCGACACCACCAAAGTTGAAGATGGTGTGGCTGTCACCCAAGATCAGTAGCGACAAAATGCGATCCCCCAAACGCAAGATGTTACTCGTAACTAACCGTCCGCGGAGAATATTACAATGCTACTTTAACATCGCCGATTATTGTCGTCGCTCTGCTCCCCCTCTGGCCTCAACAGGAGCTCCTGCATAATGCGGTTGCCAATGGGCAAGCTGTTGAGCGCGTTCTCAACGGCATGCGTTCAGGTCGTCGCTGCATGCGGATGCTTCGCCGCGCCAGCAATGCAGAGCTCGAGATTTTCGACCGTCCTCCGGTCATCGTCCAATATGCGGGAGGCAAGAAGGAAGAAGAAGTGACCGAAATGCTTTGGGACTTTTTTGGAATTATCCGTGCCAAACTGGCCACTTTAGCGTCTTTTATTCCGGTTAAACGCTTGGGGGTGCAACAGCTTAGAAACCTAAGTCGTTGCGCTCAAAGGGAAAAATGGTCGGAGCGGCGGGATTCGAACCCACGACCCCTTGACCCCCAGTCAAGTGCGCTACCGGGCTGCGCTACGCTCCGGACCGAGGAAATCCCTATATAACCAACGCTTAGAGCGCAAGCGGGAATTTGGACATCGGCACGAAAAAGGAACAAACGGCGTGGATAAGCACTGCGTGATGCCACGGATGCAAGGCGGGTATGAAATTTGCCACTCGATCAGAGGTTACCGATCTGGCGAAAGGATCTGCTACGCCTAATCGAGTGACGACTCTCCCGGTCTCCCCCGTCATTATACCCGCGATGGCGTTTACGAGGCTTGCATGAGCGCTAGGATTGAAGCCTGAGCAGCTTGCGGAAAGAGTGAGCCAGACGATAGAGCCTCTTCTCCCACCGTGTCTTGAGGCGGTCGTTAGCCCAAGGGGTCGCCCGGCGGTATGTCAAATATTGCTTCTGCGCCGGGTGCTTGCACCGGACGGAATTAGGCTTGTCGTGCGTGAAGTGGAAAACAGCCGGCTTCTCGGCAACAGATTCGGTGCCCACGTTCCAGCGACCGTCGATGGGGATGAAATCGCCCGCCAGTGCGATATTCAGCGCGTCCTGATCAAAAAACCTGAGCGGTCGCGTTTCGTCACTCGCGATTTCAAGACAGGCGCGGGTCAGGTCCCGGGCATTCCATTCCTTGACATCAATCAGCAAGACGCCGGAATTCAACGTTTTCACCGTGCCGGGAAGGTTCAGCCGCCGGCTATCCGTTTCAGACATGCCGCCAACGGCAGCAACGGGCAAGCCACCCATATCGGTCGCCAGCAGCGGCAGCAGGCTATCCACAACAATCGTATCCGCATCCAGGTAGAGGATCTGTTCTACATTCGGCGACACCAACTGAGGCAAGAGGAGCCTGCCGTAGATTGCCCTGCTCCAATTGCTGTTCGTTTTCAGGCCCTTGATACTGCGTAGAGTTGCAACATTCAGATCCAGGAACTGCACCGCGCGCGATCCGCTGCACTGCCGCAGGCGCGATTTGTCTCTGACCGAAAGGCCGTCGCACAGCACCACTATGTCTGCACGGTCCGCATCGCCATTCTGGATCAGAGTGTGCAGCATGACGCCGGCAAACTCGACAAATCGGCGGTCTATGACCGTGGCAACAACAATTTTGGCGGCGTCAAAGGCAGAGTTCGCGAACGCGAGTGACATCGTGGTTCCATTGGGGCGCGGTAACGCCTTACCGGTATCCTATTCATAAGCACGATGCAACGAACAAACTATCCTGGGTTGAGTTTCAGCTAAGCCCGGCACCCATACTATCGGCAAAAAAGGAAGTATTTGGAGAGAGCTTTACCAGCACAGTCGGAAGTCCATCGGAATGGCGCCGAGAGCATCCATAACCATGAACACATTTGCAAGCGCACCGCGCGCATCACGGCCGGCGAAACGGCACGATAGACCCATGAAGAAGGTTATTCGCCGTTATCGCGCCTGATCGAGCAACCGCTTGCATTCCAGCAGGTCGTAAAGCGCCTCCTGAAGCAGAGCCCGATCCTCCTTGCCGACGGAGGAGGATTTGCCGAGCGAGATCTCCGGAACATCGTCGTTACCGCCGCCGAACGAGAAAAAGCGCCGGCTGGCAGGTGCCTTGGCGCGGCCGACAATCTGATCCTCGTCTGACAGCCCCGCCTTCGGCGGTGGCGGCTCCTCATTGCTGGAGGCGGCCAGTGCCTCGACTGTCGCCAGGTCGCCGCTCGCAATCGCCGCCACGAACTTGTTGCCGTTGGCCTTGAGCAGCTTCTGCACACCCTTGATCGTATAGCCGTGATCATAAAGGAGATGGCGGATGCCCTTCAGCAGATCGACATCCTCAGGGCGATAGTAGCGTCGCCCCCCGCCGCGCTTCATCGGCTTGATCTGCTGGAAGCGAGTTTCCCAGAAACGCAGCACGTGCTGCGGCAGATCGAGATCGTCGGCGACCTCGCTGATGGTGCGAAAAGCGTCGGGGCTTTTTTCCATGTCGTTCCCATTCCATATCACGCGACTCAAGGGTGAGCCTCAGCCGCAATGAACCGATACGCGCGATGATCGCACGAATCGGCTCCATTTCAACGGCTTATGGATGGGTTTTCAACCACATTGTGGTTGTCGACCTCCGCTTACGATACGGGAGAGGCCGGCTTCTGCTTGGCCTTGCGGCTCAGATGCGATTTCAGCACCCGCTGCTTCAAGACGTTGGACGCCTTGAAGGTCATGACCCGGCGTGGAGAAATCGGGACTTCCTCGCCGGTTTTCGGGTTGCGGCCAATGCGCTCGTTCTTGTCGCGAACCTGAAATGTCGCGAAGGAGGACAGTTTCACGCTCTCGCCACGCACGATAGCGTTGCATATTTCGTCAATGACGGTTTCCACCAGCTCGGCAGACTCTGTGCGCGACAGACCCACCTTGCGAAAAACCGACTCAGCCAAGTCTGCCCGTGTTACTGTTTTTCCGCTCATCTTCCCCCACCGATGTCTGGCACGCCGATCAGCGATCGAAGACTATTGCCCTTGTCAATTCCGGTCAAGCGCCTGCGTTGCTTCAGCATTTTTTACCAGCGTATCAGAACGGAGCCCCAAGTGAAGCCACCCCCCATGGCTTCGAGCAGAACAAGATCGCCCTTTTTGATCCGGCCATCGGCAGCGGCGGTGTTCAGAGCCAGCGGGATGGACGCCGCTGAGGTATTGCCATGGAGATCGACGGTGACCACAACCTTGTCGAGCGGGATACCGAGCTTCTTGGCGGAACCGTCGATGATGCGGCGGTTGGCCTGGTGCGGCACCAGCCAGTCGATGTCCTCAGCCGTCGTTCCAGTTGCCTCGAAGGCAGCCTCGATCACGTCGGTGATCATGCCGACGGCGTGCTTGAAGACCTCTCGGCCTTCCATCCTCAGGTGACCGACAGTACCCGTCGTCGACGGTCCGCCATCGACGTAGAGCTTTTCACGGTGGGCGCCATCGGAACGCAGCTTGGCGGTCAGGATGCCGCGATCGGCGATGGTGCCCTCGCCCGCCTGTGCCTCCAGGATGATAGCTCCGGCGCCATCGCCGAAGAGCACGCAGGTCGTACGATCAGACCAGTCGAGAATACGCGAAAACGTTTCGGCACCGATCACCAGCACCCGCCTGGCCAGCCCACCCCTGATATAGGCGTCTGCCGTCGTCACGGCATAGATGAAGCCGGAACAGACGGCCTGCACGTCGAAGGCTGCGCCGTGATGCATGCCGAGGCGGTTCTGGATGTTGACGGCGGTCGCCGGGAACGTGTTGTCGGGCGTCGATGTCGCGAGAATGATCAGGTCGATATCGGCGGCCGTCAGGCCGGCATTGTCGAGTGCTGCGCGCGCTGCGGCTTCACCCAGCGATGCCGTGGTCTCGCCTTCGCCGGCGATATAGCGCTGACGGATGCCGGTGCGCTGCACGATCCACTCGTCTGACGTATCGACCTTGGATTCCAGCTCCTGATTGGTGACAACGCGCTTCGGCAACGCTGCGCCGAAGCCGCGAACGACGGAACGGATCATGTTATTCAAACCTCATCATTCATGCCGGCGGGAAGCGCGCCCGGCGTTTCCGCACCGTGGTACTTCGCCAGATCGATCTCGATCTTCGCCTTCAGGCCATTTTTCACCATGTCGTAGCCGACGTCGATCGCGGCGGCAAAGCCTTCGGCATCCGCCCCACCATGGCTCTTGATCACGACGCCATTGAGGCCGAGAAAGACGCCGCCATTGACCTTGCGCGGGTCCATCTTCTCGCGCAGGCGATCGAAAGCGCCCTTAGCGAGAATATAGCCGATCTTGGCCATCAGCGTTCGCGACATGGCGGCACGCAGATACTCACCGATCTGGCGCGCGGTTCCCTCGGCCGCCTTGAGTGCGATGTTCCCCGAAAAGCCCTCAGTGACGACCACGTCGACGGTGCCGCGGCCGATATCGTCCCCTTCGACGAAACCGTAGTAATCGAAGCCTTCGATGTTGGCGTCACGAATGAGGCGGCCGGCTTCCTTGACTTCTTCCTGGCCCTTGATTTCCTCGACGCCGACATTGAGCAGGCCGACCGTCGGACGTTCGATCTCGAACAGGGCCCGCGCCATGGCGCCGCCCATCAAGGCAAAATCCATGAGTTGCTGCGCATCGGCGCCGATGGTCGCGCCGACGTCGAGAACGATGCTTTCGCCCTTCAATGTCGGCCAGATCGCAGCGATTGCCGGGCGCTGGATGCCTTGCATCGTGCGCAGGCAGAAAACCGACATGGCCATCAGAGCGCCTGTATTGCCGGCCGACACGACAACATCCGCCTCGCCGGCGTTGATGGCGTCGATCGCCCGCCACATGCTCGATTTACCGCGACCGCGCCGAAGCGCCTGGCTCGGCTTTTCGTCCATGCCGACGGCGATCTCGCAGTCGTGGAACGTGCTGTTTGCCTTCAGCTTCGGGTGCTTGGCCAGGATGTCGGCGCACTGCGCTTCCATTCCGAACAGGACAAACCGTATGTCCGGATGACGTTCAAGCGCCCTTGCGGCGCCCGGGATGACGACTTCAGGACCATGGTCGCCGCCCATCACGTCAAGAGAAATTCTGACCACGCGTGTCTTATCCTTGTTTTCCTGCCACACAACACGTGCTGTCGTGGCGCACATATTCGAACGCAACGACGATACATATTGCTTCTGACGCTTGAGCCAGGCACGCGGCAGATCGCTGCGGCGGCTCTTTTGGCCGGAGTCGGGCCAAAATACTGCTTTTCGCCCGCGTGACAACCGAATTGTCAGGGGCTGGCCGCCTCAGTCCTTTTTCCAGTCCTTGAGCGCCGCAAACGGGTTGGGCTTCTCGTCGTCAGCTTCCGTGCTCTCGACGCGTGCTCCGAACGTGACGCCCGGTTTGCGCGGATAGGGCTCGATTGCCAGCGCGACGTGCTCGCTGACGACGACACCGGCATCGATGGTGTCGCCAGTAAAGGTGTCGGGGATATCCGGGCCGTCGGGGCTCAGGATCATTTCGCCGCCATCGTTGCTTGCCTGGCGCGCGAGCCTCGAGCCTTCCGGCACGAAAATCGCTTCGATCGGTTCACGAATATCGGCCTCGACGGGCTCGAGCGTCACGACACAGGACTGGATGATGCGGGCAGTCACCTCGCCCTTGATCTTCACGCCATCCTTTTTCCAGCGCGCGATCTGCAGATCGGCCGAAAGCGAAAGGACGTCGCGCACCTCCCAGAGTTCGGCGAGCGCCCGGCGTTCGCTCTCATTTGCAGAGAGGCGCACGGTCACGGCATTGGCCGAGATGTGCCCAACCTTCACTAGGTATGAAAATGCCGGTCGGCTATCGTCTTTCATGATCAAGTCCTTCCTCGCGCGGGCGCCGCTTGCAGGGCGCGCCAGTCGCGGATAGTGCCGCACCGGTTTCACCGGCACGGCATCGATGGCGGTCTCTTACTCCCCGGCGGCAGGGATACGCAACTGCCCGGTTTCGACGCGCTCTTCGGGCTCGGCCGCCAGTCGTTCCTCCACGCGCAGAAGATAGGACGCAAGACCGTCCATCGCGGGATCGCCCTCCTCGCCCTTGGGATAGAAGTTCCGCTTCAGCGCCGCCGCAAGCGTAGCCGCGTCACGGCCCTCGAGCGCGGCGGCATAGGATTCGAGCCGGCCGTAGAACATGCTGGCCAGCTTCTTCATCTTCTTCGGCACGCCGGCATCGCCGACGCCGAGTTCGCGGATCGAATGGTCGACATCCTCGAAGAAGGCGTCAACGATTTCCTGCGCGACCTCCTGGCCGGTGCGCGCCGATCCGCGCGTGCGCCGGAAATAGAGGATCAGAATTGCCGAGAGCATCTCGAAACGCCCCATCACCGTGTCGGGCACGTCGAGGTCGGTATAGAGGTGCGGCTGACGCGCCGCTGTGGTCAACAATGCATATTGCCGTTCGACAATCGCAATATTGCCGCTTTTTCTTTTGAACAGTCCAAAAATCATCACAAAGCCCAGCTTTGGCTTTCTCGAAATGCGCGCAAGCGCCCATGACGGTTGTTGCATGATAGCCGAAGCTGGTTTACCGAAGCATGCACGAATTGCAATGGCGGATCTGCCATCGTTACTCCAAAGGGAGCTGTCGTTGACGAAGCGGTTTTTCAGAACAAATTTGAAGGTCCTTGGCCGAGCTGCGGCCGTAGCGACCGTTAGCACCATTGCTCTTTCCGCCTGCCAATCCGCCAATGTCGGTGAAGTTCTCCATCAGGGCTATGTGGTTGATCAGGAAACACTAAATCTCGTTCCGGTCGGCTCAAGCCGTGAGCAGGTCCTGCTTTCGCTCGGCACGCCGTCGACGACCGCAACCTTCGACAACGAGGTGTTCTATTACATCTCCCAGACCCGCAAACGTCCCGTGGCGTTCATGAAGCCGCAGCTCGTCGACCAGTCGGTCCTTGCCGTCTATTTCGACAAGGAAGGCACTGTCAGCCAGCTCGCGCACTACACGCTCAAGGACGGTAAGGTCTTCGACATGCTGACCCGCACGACCCCGACGGGTGGCAAGGAAACGAGCTTCCTCGGCCAGCTTCTGACTGGTCCGGGCGCCGGCAAGGGTGCCGCACAGAACCTCTTCAAGAACTTCGGCAACTAAGCCGAAACCCAAGCACAACAAAAGCCCGCGGAACATTACGTCCCGCGGGCTTTTTCGTTTCAGTCGACCGTCAAGCAAGAACGGCGAGCAGCAGCAACGCGACGATATTGGTGATCTTGATCGCGGGGTTCACCGCGGGACCCGCCGTATCCTTGTAGGGATCGCCGACGGTATCACCGGTAACCGATGCCTTGTGCGCTTCGGAGCCCTTGAGGTGCCGGGTGCCGTTCTTGTCGACAAAACCGTCCTCGAAGCTCTTCTTGGCGTTATCCCAGGCACCGCCGCCGGAGGTCATCGAAATCGCCACGAACAGGCCATTGACGATGACGCCGAGCAAGGACGCGCCCAGCGCCGCGAAGGCGGAAGCCTTGGAGCCCGAGAGCAGCAGCACGCCGAAGTAAACGACGAGCGGCGCAAGCACCGGAAGCAGCGACGGCACGATCATTTCGCGGATCGCCGCCTTGGTCAGTAGGTCGACCGCGCGGCCATAGTCAGGCTTTTCCGTGCCTGCCATGATGCCCGGCTTTTCGCGGAACTGGCGGCGCACCTCCTCGACGATAGAGCCTGCCGCGCGCCCGACGGCTGTCATCGCGATGCCGCCGAAGAGATACGGGATGAGACCGCCGAAAATCAGCCCGGCGACGACGTAGGGGTTCGAGAGATCGAAGGAGATCTGGCCGACGTCGGCGAAGTACGGGTACTTGTCGCCGTTTGCGGCGAAGTAGCTGAGATCGTTGGCGTAGGCCGCAAACAGAACCAGCGCCCCCAGGCCGGCCGAACCGATGGCATAGCCTTTGGTCACGGCCTTCGTCGTGTTGCCGACGGCATCGAGCGCGTCAGTCGACTTGCGCACTTCTGGCGGCAGATGCGACATTTCCGCGATGCCGCCGGCGTTGTCCGTCACCGGGCCGAAAGCATCGAGTGCCACGATCATGCCGGCAAGGCCGAGCATCGCGGTGACCGCGATGCCGGTGCCGAACAGGCCCGCCAGCTGGTAGGTCGAAATGATGCCGCCAACGATGACGATCGCCGGCAGCGCGGTCGATTCCAGCGAGACCGCGAGGCCCTGGATCACGTTCGTACCGTGACCGGTCACCGATGCCTGCGCGATGGAGTTCACCGGCCGCTTGTTGGTGCCGGTATAGTATTCGGTGATAACCACGATCAGCGCCGTGACCACCAGACCGAGAATACCGCACAGGAACAGGTTCCAGCCGGTGATGTCCCGTCCCGCGACCGTGCCGATCGAGCCCCAGCCAATCGTCAGCGTCGTGGCAACGGCGAGACCGACGATCGAAAGCGCGCCGGTGACGATCAGACCGCGATAGAGCGCGCCCATGATCGAGTTGTTTGCACCGAGCTTGACGAAGAAGGTGCCGATGATCGAGGTGATGATGCAGGTCGCGCATATCGCCAGGGGATAGGCCATGACGGTCGAGAGCGCCGGCGTGCCGGCAAAAAAGATCGCGGCCAGCACCATGGTTGCCACGACCGAGACGGCATAGGTCTCGAACAGGTCGGCCGCCATGCCGGCGCAGTCGCCGACGTTGTCGCCAACGTTGTCTGCAATGGTTGCGGGGTTGCGCGGGTCATCCTCCGGGATCCCGGCCTCCACCTTGCCGACCAGGTCGCCGCCGACATCCGCACCCTTGGTGAAGATGCCGCCGCCGAGACGGGCAAAGATCGAGATCAGCGATGCGCCGAAGCCAAGCGCCACCAGCGCGTCGATCACTTCACGCGAACCCGGCTCGTGGCCGAGCCCCACCGTCAGGATGAGGTAGTAGACCGAGACGCCAAGCAAGGCGAGGCCGGCGACGAGAAGGCCGGTGATCGCGCCCGACTTGAACGCGATATCAAGGCCTGATGCGAGGCTGACCGAGGCCGCCTGCGCGGTGCGCACGTTGGCGCGCACGGAAACGTGCATACCGATGAAGCCGGCAGCGCCCGAAAGAACAGCACCAATGAGAAAGCCGAAAGCGGCTGCGGAAGAAAGAAGAACCCAGGCGCCGATGAAAACGACGACGCCGACGACGGCAATGGCCTTGTACTGACGGGTGAGATAGGCCTGCGCCCCCTCACGAATGTAGCCTGCGATTTCTTGCATGCGGGCGTTCCCCTGGTCGGCGGCAAGCACCGACTGTGTTGCCCAGATGGCATAAGCCACCGCGAGCAACCCGCATGCGATAACGCCCAACAAAATGGTCATTTCGCATTACCCTCCGTTTCAACCCGCGGACTCACTCCCGGCCGCAGGCCCCTCAAATCCGCGAATCACGCACCACCTCCTCAAGCAGCACCCCTCACGGTGCGGCCAGAGTGCTGTTGCAACGAAAGATCGTCAAGCCCCGGAAATCTGACTACCGGCGGCCATTCGAGAGCAGGAGTTTTCGCGGAAAATCAGAGGCTCAGGCGGCCGCCTTGCGGCGAGAGCGCATCAGGAAGAAGAGCATGAGAAGGCAGACCGACGTCACCGGCCAGACGACGGCATTCAGCATATCCCAGCCATAGACCGACAGCACCTTGCCAGAGGCGAAGGACGACAGCGCGACGGTGGTAAACAGGATGATGTCGTGGAAGGCCTGCACCTTGTCGGCTTCTTCGGGGCGGTAGCTGCCGGCAACGATGGCGGTCGAGCCGATGAAACCGAAGTTCCAGCCGAGGCCGAGCAGCACAAGCGCGCCCCAGAAGTTCCAGAGTTCCAGGCCCATATGCGCGACGGCGGCACATGCCATGAGCAACAGCAGCCCACAGGCGACGATCCGTTCGGCGCCGAAGCGGGTGATCAGCCAACCGGTAAAGAAGCTCGGCGCGAACATCGCCAGCACGTGCCACTGGATGCCGAGCGTGGCAAGCTCGGTGGAAAAGCCGCAGAAGACCACCATGGCGACCGGCGCACCGGTCATCATGAACGTCATCAGCGCGTAGCTCGAGATGCCGCAGACCATGCCGGTAATGAAGCGTTGGCTGCGGACGATTTCGCCGAGCGGTCGGGTCGCGTGCCGATCGCGCCCGCTTGCGGCTGCGCCCTGCTCCGGCAGGCGCAGCGGAGCAAAGAAAGCCGCCGCAAGGAGGCAGATCGGCAGCAGAGCGATGAAGGCACCGACGAAGGCGACGGGCGCGAAGAAATCACCGGCGAAAATGACGATCTGCGGGCCGAGGACCGCAGACACGATGCCGCCGCCCAAGATCCAGGAGATCGCCTTCGGCTTGTAGAAGGATGGCGAGGCATCGGCAGCCGCAAAACGGATCTTCTGCGTAAAGCCGTTGGAGGAACCGAGTACGGAAAGGCCGAAGGCAAAGAGCCAGAAGCTCTCTCGAAACAGTGCAACGGCGGCGATCGCGGCGCCGACGGAGGCGATGCCGGTCCCCACCATGAAGGCAAAGCGCCGACCGATCAGACGCGAGAGGATTGCCACGAGGACGACGCCGAGCGCCATGCCGACATTGTAGGCAGTCAGCGGAGCAGTCGCCAGCGACTTGTCATCTGCAAGCAGTTGATAGCCGGCGACACCGCCGACGGCAAAACAGATCGGGCCGACGACACCCAGGATCGCCTGGGCCGCCGTCAGCAGGAAAACGTTGCGGCGGGCCTCGCGAAGGGTCGAGCCCATGTCATCGACGGCAGCCGCAACCATGGCGGCGCTACTTCTTGGTCTCGCCGCGAACCTGCCGGGCGATCCGGTCAAGAACGGCATTGACCAGCTTCGGCTCGTCATCGCCGAAGAATGCCTTGGCGATCTCGACATATTCGGTGACGATCACGGCGACAGGTACGTCCTTGCGCTCGAGCATCTCGAATGTGCCGGCGCGCAGGATGGCGCGAACGGTGGAATCGAGCCGCGACAGCGCCCAGTCGTCCTGCAGCGCCGAGCCGATCAACGGATCGAGCTTGCGCTGGTCGCGCACGACACCGGCAACGATCGAGCGGAACCAGGAGGCGTCAGCCTTCAGATAGGTATCGCCGTCCAGTTCCTGGCCGAGGCGGTGCATTTCGTATTCGGCGACGACTTCGAGCACGCCGGTGCCGCCGATGTCCATCTGGTAGAGCGCCTGCACGGCCGCAAGGCGCGCCGCGCCACGTTGGTTGGCCTGCTTCAGAGGCTGGTCCGAGGGGGTGTTCGTCACTGTTCCGTGCCCAATTTCTTTTTCAGTTCAATCATGGTCAGCGTAGCGCGTGCAGCAAAGCCACCCTTGTCGCCTTCCGTACGGCGGGCGCGTGCCCAGGCCTGATCGTCGTTTTCAACCGTCAGGATGCCGTTGCCGATGGCAAGGCTCTCGCTGACGGCGAGGTCCATGATCGCGCGCGAGGATTCGTTCGCGACGATATCGAAATGATAGGTCTCGCCGCGAATGACCATGCCAAGCGCGACAAAGCCGTCATACGTGGTGCCACCTTCATCGGCGCCATCGAGCGCCATGGCGATCGCCGGCGGGATTTCGAGGGCACCGGGCACCGTTACGATATCATAGGTCGCGCCGGCTGCATCCAGCGCATGTTTGGCGCCATCGAGCAATGCGTCGGCCATATCATCATAGAAGCGTGCTTCCACAATCAGGATGTGGGCAGCCTTGGTCTTCGCCATGGATCACCTGTCTTGAGATTTTCGCGCCGGTGCGACCGGCTGAGGCGGCGGTCAAACCATGACCGGCGCCGAATGGCAAGCAAATTCCGCTTTTGGCGCCCTTTTGCCACGCCATGCCGCCGCACTGCCCTGTCCGCTCCCGAAGGCATGGCACGCTTGTGTCACGCTTGAAGGGGTAGCCAGGCGTAACCGACAATGGCAATAATCCCGGCATGACGCCTGGCGGAGAGAACGCCTGCCAGAATAATGGAAGTCGAGCGAAGGTAGTTCCACATGCATGATGTCGATCCGTCGATATCTATTCGCCTGCCGCGCATGCCTCAAGCCGTCGTTTTCGACATGGACGGCCTGCTGTTCGATACGGAGGCACTCTATCGCGACGCGATGCTGGCGACCGCGCAGTCGCTGGACAGGCACATGCCTTCGTCGCTCTATCTCTCGACGATCGGCCTTTCCGGCGATGCGACCCGGCATGTCCTCGGCCGGCATTTCGGCCCGGATCTCGATCTCGACCAGTTCTGGCAGTTGGCAAGCGAACGCTTTCATCACCTTGCGACGACCGACCTCAGGCTGAAGCCCGGAGTGGTGGAAATCCTCGGCACGCTCGAAGACCTCAGCGTCCCCTTTGCGATCGCCACGTCGTCCGGCCATCACGACGTCGAGCGAAATCTCGCCCTCCATGGCTTGCTCAAGCGTTTCCCCGTCGTGGTTGCCCACGGCGATTATCAGCAGGGCAAGCCGCATCCCGAACCGTTCCTGACGGCGGCCAGTCGGCTCGGCGTGTCGCCCGCGCACTGCCTGGCGCTGGAGGATAGCCACAATGGCGTTCGCTCGGCCTCCTCGGCGGGCATGATGACGGTGATGGTGCCGGATCTGCTTGCGGCAACGGAAGACGTTCGGGACCTTTGCACCGGCATTGCCGGCGATCTCCACGACGTTCGCAATGCCGTCCTCCTTGCGCGAGGCGCCCATGTCGCTGCCTGACGGCCGTATTGCGTCACGCGCCTGCCCGCAACGGAACTGCGGCACCTCCCGCAGGAATGGAAACCCGCCTCCGGACACCTGAACAAAGGGGAATTGACGGACAGTCAAACGCTCGACACGGATGACCTGGAGAGGTCGCCGCGTGCGACGACGACAACGCCAGGGAGGAAAAAATGGCGGATATCAAAAAACCCATCGTCAATCCGAGGGATCTTGTTCTCGACGAATGGTCCGAAGGCACGTTCTTTCAGTCCCGCGACGTTTCTTTCGGAAAGCTGCTTGGCCTGAAGGACCTCGGGATCGGCTACGGCGAGGTTCCGCCGGGCAAATCCGGCTGCCCCTTCCACAACCACCATGTGGAGGAGGAAATGTTCATCATCATCGAGGGTGAAGGCACCTACCGGTTCGGAACGGAGCGCTACGCCGTCGGGCCGGGCGACGTTCTGGGCGCGCCCGCCGGTGGACCGGAGACGGCGCATCATCTGATCAACACGGGAACCGTGCCGCTTAAATATCTCTCGATCTCGACGATGGCCGCCACCGAGATCTGCGAATATCCCGATTCCGGAAAGTTCCACGTCAGGACGCGTACGGCTGCCGGCGAACGCCAGTTCCAGTTCACCGGCAGGCCCGAAAGTGCCGTCGACTACTGGGACGGCGAGCCCGGCATCTGATCATCCCACCTTCCAAACCCATAGCAGTGGATAAAACATGCACAGTGTTCCCATCATCGAGACCGAACGTCTGGTCCTGCGCCCCTATCGACGTGACGACTTCACATCCTACGCCGCTCTTTTCGCCGATGCCGAGGTCACACGTTTCGTCGGTGGCGTTCCCTACACGCGCGAGCAATCCTGGACACGTTTCCTCCGCCAGGTCGGCATGTGGCATTATTTCGGCTTCGGTTTCTTCGCCATTCAGGATCGGACGACCGGCGTCTTTCTCGGTGAAGCCGGCTTTCACGACGTGCATCGGCTGATCACGCCGTCGCTCGAAGGCACGATGGAGACCGGTTGGGCGCTCTCGCCGAAGGCGCACGGCCAGGGGCTGGCGACCGAGGCAGTGACCGCGGCGCTCAGCTGGGCCGACCGGCAGTTTCCCAAGCTGCGAAAGACCTGCATCATCGATGTCGGCAACAACGCTTCCATCCGGGTGGCGGAAAAGCAGGGTTTCAAGGAATTCTGGCGCACGACCTACCACGGCACGCATGTGATCATGTTCGAGCGACAGAGGAAAAACACTACCCAAGCGGGCAGCGCAAAGGTCCACGAGCGCTTTGAAACATGAACAATTTTTAATTGTTTTCCAGCGCATTATGCCACGGAAACGGCCAGATTCCCGCCCAATTTCCTAGGCGTTGGCACGACGCGAACCCCTGATCCCCACGGGAAACGCCGCCCAGCAAGTCGAAACAGACCGGCCTATTCCGCTGCGGGTGACATCACCCGCAAACGGTGTCGGCCGGCCGCTGCGACCACGTTTCGGACATGGCCCCCGATTGCCCGTGAAGGGTCCCGCGTTCGGGTCTCAGGCTGCCGAGCCGCGCGTCGCCACAACTTTAAGGAGCATGACCATGAACCGCATTGCCAAGCTTTCCGTCATCGCTGCCCTGTCCGCCCTGACGTTTGGCGGCGTCTCCCACGCCGCCGGCACCGAAATGAACTGGCCTGCCCAGATCGACCGCACGGTACGCGATTTCAAAGGTGACAACTTCAACGTCGTCAACGTCGATACGCTGAAGGAAACCAGCCAGACCCGTACCTGGATCAATGAAGCCACACCGCAACAGCTCTCGGCGCTGCATGCAGCAGTCGGTGCCAACAAGCCACTCGCTGAAAAGCTGCGGTCCGAGAATGTCGAGATGAACAACATCGCCGGCGCCGAACAGGCCGCCGACGGCAGCCTGACGTTCTACCTGCGCTGACCATAAGTCGCGCATAGCGAAAATGCCGCCGCCCCCCGATCGGGGGCGGTTCGCTTTCAGGACCGTGGTGAATTGATGCGTTACTCGGCCTTCGGCGCCGGAAACTCGGCGAGGCGCGCGGCATAGCGCGCCATCGTGTCGACCTCGAAGTTGACGAAGTCACCCGCCTTGCGCTCGCCCCAGGTCGTTACCTCCAGGGAGTGACGGATCAGCAGAACGTCGAACTCGGCGCCGTCCACCTTGTTGACGGTCAGCGACGTGCCGTCGAGCGCGACGGATCCCTTCGGCGCGACGAACCTTGCAAGCTGCGCCGGCGCACGCAGGCGAAACCGCACCGCGTCTCCCTCAGGCTCGACCGCGAGGATCTCTGCCCTATCATCGATATGGCCGGAAACGAGGTGGCCGCCGAGCTCGTCGCCGATCTTCAGCGAGCGCTCGAGATTGATGCGCGTACCCTTTTTCCAGCCGGCGATGGTCGTCAGCCGCAGCGCCTCTTCCCAGGCCTCGACTTCGAACCAGCGTTCATTGCTGCCGCCATCCGGCAAGGCCGTCACCGTGAGGCAGACGCCGGAATGGGCGATCGACGCTCCCATGTCGATGGTCTTCGGATCAAAGCTGGTGGCGACGCGCAGCTTCACGCCTTCCTTCAAAGGCGTGACGGCATCTACGGTCCCGATATCTGTGACAATGCCTGTGAACATCAGTTCTCTCTTTCGTATTCTTCGAAAAGGTCGTCGCCGTATCGCGCGGAATTGACGAGCGTGAAGCCTGACGGCACCGACCTTCGATCAAATGGGGATGCGATGCCGTTTTCGCCAATGCTTTGCGGGCCGGTGTAGATCTGGATGCGATCGACAAGCCCGGCATCGAGGAAAGCACGGGCGGCGACGGCGCCACCTTCCACAAGCAGCGAAGAGATGCCGCGCGAGCCGAGGGCCGACAGCAGATCCGTCACGGTGCCGGTTTCCAGAATCTCGACGCCTTCGGCCTCGAGCGCGGCGCGGCGGAGAACGTGGTCGCCGTCCTCCAGTTCCGATTGCGGCGCCGGCTCGGCGGACACGACAATCAAGGGAACCGCGCGCGCCGACCGCACGAGCTTGGAACCAGGCGAAAGGTCCAGTCGCCGATCGAGAACGATGCGGACGGGGGAGCGATCTTCAAGACCAGGCAGGCGCACCGTCAATTCCGGATCGTCCGCGGTCGCCGTGCCGATGCCGACGAGGATCGCATCTGTCTGTGCCCGCAGAACCTGAACCTGTGCCCGCGCAATGGACCCGGTGATACGGACCTGTCCGGCACCCTTCCGGCCGATCATGCCATCGGCGGATATGGCAAGCTTGAGGGTGACATGCGGGCGTTTTTTGACCTGACGCATGAGATAGGCTTCGAGGGCTCGATGCCCCTCCTCCGGCAGAACGCCGATATCGACCGTGATGCCGGCATCGCGCAGGCGCACCACGCCGCGGCCGGCGACACGCTCATCCGGGTCGAGGATCGAGATCACGACTCGGTCAACGCCCGACGCAACGAGGGCGTCGGCGCAAGGCGGGGTCTTGCCGTGATGCGAGCACGGCTCGAGGGTGACATAGGCTGTCGCGCCGCGCGCCCGCTCGCCCGCTTCGACGAGCGCCTGGGTCTCGGCATGCGGACGGCCGCTCCGGGCAGTAACGGCCCGGCCGACCACGACGCCATCCTTTACGATCAGGCAGGCGACGGAGGGATTTGTGGATGTCTGGCCGAGATGTTGGCGCGCCAGCCGCAGGGCCGCCGCCATGAACCTCTCGTCCTCACGGGTGGGATTGGCCATGGCGTCCGGTGCGCTTTCCTATTCGCCGGGGTCGCGCGCAATCTTGGCGCTGATCTCGGCGATGACCTTTTCGAAGTCTTCGGCGTGGGAGAAATCCCGGTAGACCGACGCGTAGCGCACGAAAGCAACGTCGTCGAGGCTCTTCAGCGCTTCCAGCACCTGCAGACCGATCTCTTCCGAGGGGATCTCGGTCTCACCGGAACTTTCGAGCCGACGCACGATGCCGGAGACCGCCCGCTCGATGCGGTCGCGGTCGACAGGACGCTTTCTGAGCGCGATCTCGAAGGACCGCAAAAGCTTGTCCCGGTCGAAAGGCACCTTCCGACCGGTCTTCTTGATGATCATCAGCTCACGCAGCTGCACCCGCTCGAAGGTCGTGAAGCGACCGCCGCAATCCGGGCAGATACGGCGACGGCGAATGGCGTTGCCGTCCTCTGCCGGACGGCTGTCCTTCACCTGGCTGTCTTCGGAACCGCAATAGGGGCAGCGCATGATGAGCCGATCACATGTAGCCGTACATCGGGAAGCGACCGGTGAGCTTCATCACCTTCTCGCGCACGCCCGCTTCGACGGCGGAGTTGCCTTCGTCGGAATTGGCGACCTTGAGGCCGTCGAGCACTTCGACGATCAGTTCACCGATTTCCTTGAACTCGGCTTCCTTGAAGCCACGGGTCGTGCCGGCTGGCGTGCCGAGACGAACACCCGAGGTGACGAACGGCTTTTCCGGATCGAAAGGGATACCGTTCTTGTTGCAGGTGACGTAGGCGCGGCCGAGAGCCGCCTCGGCGCGCTTGCCGGTGGCGTTCTTCTTGCGCAGGTCGACCAGCATCAGATGGTTGTCGGTGCCACCGGAAACGATATCGAGGCCGTTGGCCTTGAGCGTTTCTGCAAGGGTACGGGCGTTCTTGACGACCTGGGCAGCATAGTCCTTGAACGAGGGCTGCAAGGCCTCACCGAGCGCGACTGCCTTGGCGGCGATGACGTGCATCAGCGGGCCGCCCTGCAGGCCCGGGAAGACGGCCGAGTTGATCTTCTTGGCGATATCCTCGTCGTTGGTGAGGATCATGCCGCCGCGCGGGCCGCGCAACGACTTGTGCGTCGTCGTCGTGGCGACGTGGCAATGCGGGACCGGCGACGGATGCTGGTCACCGGCAACGAGGCCGGCGATGTGCGCCATGTCGACCATCAGGTAGGCGCCGACTTCATCGGCGATCTCGCGGAAGCGCTTCCAGTCCCAGATACGGGAATAGGCGGTGCCGCCGGCGATGATCAGCTTCGGCTTGTGCTGGCGTGCCTTCTCGGCGACATCATCCATGTCGAGCAGATGATCGCTTTCGCGAACGCCGTAGGAAACCACGTTGAACCACTTGCCGGACATGTTGACCGGCGAACCGTGCGTCAGGTGACCGCCCGAATTGAGGTCGAGGCCCATGAAGGTATCGCCCGGCTGCAGGAGCGCGAGGAAGACGGCCTGGTTCATCTGCGAGCCTGAGTTCGGCTGCACGTTGACGAACTTGGCGCCGAAGAGCTTCTTGGCGCGTTCGATTGCCAATTCCTCGGCGATATCGACGAACTGGCAGCCGCCGTAATAGCGCTTGCCCGGATAGCCCTCGGCATACTTGTTGGTCATGATCGAGCCCTGAGCCTCGAGCACGGCGCGCGACACGATGTTCTCGGAGGCGATCAGTTCGATCTCGTGGCGCTGACGACCCAGCTCCTTTTCGATCGAGCCGAAGATCTCCGGATCGCTGTCGGCCAGAGAACGGGTGAAGAAGGCGTCATTGTTCTGTGCAAGCATCGGCGCGAGGCTCCTCTGAAAGGTGGCAGTTCTTTAGCTTCCTCGCACGGCGAGAGCAATATCCGCTGTGCGGTTTGCGTCATTTCCCCCATCTGCCGCGCCTATCAGTCGCGGCCCCGAACCAACGAAAAAGCCGCGCTCCAAGGGGATGCGCGGCTTTTCGAGATTAACGGTGCGACTTTGCTTATTGCGGCAAGGCGTCCGATTCGACCGAGCCGGCCGATTGCTCCACCCCATAAGGGGTCTGCAGAGCCAGTTCGGTCGCGCCGTCGCGCTGATAGATGTCGTCGCGGAACTGGACGACACCGTCCGTCGCCGACCAGGCGGTGATGTAGGTGAAGAAGACGGGAACCTCTTCAGCCAGCTTGATCGGCGTGTTGACGCCGGTCTTGATCGTCGCTTCCATCTGCTGGCGCGACCAGCCGGGGGTTTCCTTCAACAGCCAGCTCGACAGGTCGCGAACGTTCTGGACGCGCACACAGCCCGACGATTCGAAACGCATCAGCTTGTTGAACAGGCCCTGCTGGGGCGTGTCGTGCATGTAGACCTGATGCTCGTTGTGGAAGTTGATCTTCGTCGACGACATCGCGTTGATCTTGCCCGGGTCCTGACGGAACATCAGGTTCGGTGCCTTCTCGGCATTCCAGTCGACCGTCTCGGGAGACACTTCGCCGCCGTTGCCGTCGAACAGGCGGATGGCGTTGCGCTTCAGATAGGTCGGGTCCTTGCGCATCAGCGGCATGATATCCTTCTGGATGATCGAGCGTGGCGCGGTCCAATACGGGTTGAGGATAACCTCGTAGATCTTCGAGTTGAGAATGGGCGACTGACGGTCGATCTTGCCGACGATGGCGGTGTGGCGCAGCGCCACCCGGCCGTTCTCCACAGCCTCGATATAGGCGGCCGGAATGTTGACCATCACGTAGCGGCGGCCGAGATCACCGGACATCGACTGCAGGCGCACGAGGTTGGTCTGCAACTGCCCAAGGCGAGTGGTCGCCGGGACGTTGATGGCCTTCAGCGTATACTCGCCGATGACGCCATCTGCCGGCAGGCCGTGGCGAGCCTGGAACCGCTTGACCGCGCCGTCGACATAGGAATCGAACTGCTGCGAGATGCCGGCCGAACGGGGCAGATCGCCCGATACCATCAGGCGCTGGCGAAGCTGCTGTACCGACGGGTCGGTGACGCCAAGCTCGAGCTTGGCGCTGGTTGCCACCATCGGCCAACCGCCCGATGAGACGATGTTCTGATAGTCGAAAATGGCCTGCTGCACGTGGTTGATCGTTTCCGGACCGAAAACCGGTGTGTTGGAAACGACTGTCGTTGCCGTGCGCGACGCCTTGGCGTCGTACTGGTCATCCCAGGATCCGCGGCGTGGCGAATTGATGATCTCGCTCAGGGCGTCCTGTGCGCCTGCGGCGCCAGCCCAGGCGACGGCGCCGAAGGTTGCGGCCGAGCGCAGAAATGCACGGCGCGAGAATGCATCAATTCCATTCTTTTTCGACATATTCCTACCATCCCAATGCGTTGGCACGCGCCTTATGCGCAGGCACGCATGTTGCCGGATCCCTAACACGATCGTGGTTAACAAAGGTCAACCAACGAGCCACCCTGCCCTCACTTGATTTCACGAAACCGCGAGCGAGAGCCCTCTTCCGGCAGGCATACGCAAAACGAATCCACGTCAATCAACGGACGTGGCCGCACCTACCGCATGTCCTCGTCGCTGTCACATCAATATGGCCAATTCGTGTCTCGGCGGCTCGCTTGAGGCATGTGGCACGCCTCTTGCTTGAACCGAGTGCGCCCCTGCGGCACGAATGCATCTGTCGCGAAACGGCAAGGGCCGGACACGCAGGGATTGCGTCCGGCCCTTGAACTGGAGGTATCCGATTTCGCCTACAGGCGATACATGATGCTATCGTTCCAGAAGCGATCAAGGCGCTGCAGCAGCTTGTTCATCTGGGTGAACTCGTCCGAACCGATGCCGCCGACCTTCTGGATCGAGCCGACGTGGCGCTCATAGAGCTTGGCAACCGTTTCGGCAATTTCCTGGCCGTCTTCGGTCAGGCTGATGCGGACCGAGCGACGGTCGACACGCGAGCGCTGATGGTTGATGAGACCGAGATCGACCAGCTTCTTGACGTTGTAGGAGACGTTCGAGCCGAGGTAGTAACCGCGGGAGCGAAGCTCGCCGGCGGTCAGCTCGGAGGTGCCGATGTTGAACAGCAACAGGGCCTGTACTGCGTTGACGTCGTCGCGACCCTGACGGTCGAACTCGTCCTTGATGACGTCGAGCAGACGGCGGTGCAGACGCTCGACGAGGTGAAGGGATTCCATGTAGAGACCACGGACAGTTTCTTCCTGGGGGTCTCTGGGCTGGGCCGCCTGCGGCTTCATTTTCGTGTTCATTTGACTGCCTCACTGTTTTGTTTGGCGGTGTATGTTTGTTTTCCCGCCTTGAGTGAGAACCTAACGAATACGTCTAAAATTCTACTTAAACCGCAGCCTTAACATGAGCTTACCATTCGGCGAGCCTGTCTCACGGTGAATCAACTCTTACCTGTCTTGCCTGCCGGATGCGCTGATAGAAGAGTGCAGCCCGGAAAAGCACGAACGTCACCGCGACCGCAACATGCAGGATTACCAGCAGCGGGCGGCTGCCGAAACTGACGGGATAGAACTCGTACATGGCGATTTCGATCGCCGCCGCAACCACCCAGACCACCGGCCCCCAGGACACCAGCAGCCACAGCCCGAGCGCGGCAACGGGGTAGACGACGGCAAGCGCTGTCGCAGCCGCCCGCCACTCCGGCGTCAACAAATCGAAGCGTCCGGCACCGCCATGGGAAAAGCCGATCAGCATCGCCCAATAGTTCAGCGCGAACCAGAAGCACGAGGCAGACACCAGCCGCAGGAACAGACCGAAAAGGATTTCGGTGAGCGATGGTTTCGGCACATGGGCAGAATCATGAAGCATGGCGGCAAGATAGGGCGGCCCGGCGTCATCCGCCAGCGGGAACGGAGCCCCCCGCCCCCGCCGGCAGACGGCAGGGGAAGAAATGCCGCAGGCAAGCGGCGCGCCGTGCAGTTTCCAAGCGTCGCTCCCGCATGGTAAAGCGCATGCCACCACACAGCTTCCAGGGAAAGGCGCGGCGCAATGAACGACAGGACGAATCTTGTGGACAGTATTACCGGGCACCGCCGCATGCGCCGCAACCGCAAGGCCGACTGGACGCGCCGGCTGGTGCAGGAAAACCGGCTGACGGTCGATGACCTGATCTGGCCGATCTTCATCGTGCCGGGCGAAAACATCGTCCAGCCGATCGACGCCATGCCGGGCGTCAACCGCATGAGCATCGACAGGGCTGTGGAAGCGGTGAAGGAAGCGGCCGGTCTAGGCATCCCGGCAATCGCCACATTTCCCAATATCGATCTGTCGCTGCGCGACGAGACCGGCTCCAACAGCCTTGCCGCCGACAATCTCATCAATCAGGCGACGCGTGCCTTCAAGAAAGCCGTGCCCGAGATCGGCATCATCACCGACGTGGCACTCGATCCCTTCACCAGCCATGGCCATGACGGCATCCTGCGCAACGGCGAGATCGTCAACGACGAGACGGTCGAGATGATCGCCAGGGCCGCCGTGGCGCAGGCCGATGCCGGCTCCGACATCATCGCGCCGTCGGACATGATGGATGGGCGCATCGGCGCCATCCGCCAGGCACTCGATGCCGCCGGCCACCAGAACGTCGGTATCATGGCATATGCGACGAAATTCGCGTCCGGCTTTTACGGCCCCTACCGGGAGGCGATCGGCACCGGCGGTCTCTTGAAGGGCGACAAGAAGACCTACTACATCGACCCCGCCAACGGCACCGAGGCCATCCGCGACGCCGCACTCGACGTCGAGGAAGGGGCCGACATGCTGATGGTCAAGCCAGGGCTTCCCTATCTCGACATCTGCTGGCGCATGAAGGAGGCATTCGGCCTTCCGGTTTTCGCCTACCAGGTGTCGGGCGAATACTCCCAGATCAAGGCGGCCGCGGCCAACGGCTGGATCGACGGCGAGAAGGTGATGCTCGAAACGCTGCTCGCCTTCAAGCGCGCCGGCTGCGACGGCATCCTCAGCTACTTTGCCGTCGAGGTCGCGAAAATTCTCGCCAAGGGGCGGTAACGCCCACCTGACAAACTGCAGGCAACCGATCGTGGGCAATCCTTGTTTTGCCCACAATGTCATCCCATATCGAGCTTGCAACCATGCGAGGCCACTAGAGATGACGATGCACAACGAAGAACTGCGGCTGCCGAGCAATGACTGGCGCGCCTACCAGGGTGTGCTGTCGAGGCGGGTGTTTGCCTTCATTCTCGATTACGTCATCATCGCCCTTCTATGGATCCCGGCCGCCGTGGTCGTCTTCTTCCTGGGTATACTGACGCTCGGCCTCGGATTCCTGCTCTATCCCGTGCTTTTCGCGTTTCTGGCGATGCTCTATTTCGGCATCACCGTCGGTGGACGCGAGCAGGCCTCGCCCGGCATGCGCATGATGGGTCTTGCTATTGCACGCACGGACGGGCGACCGATGGATTTCCTGACGGCGATCGTCCATCTGGTGATCTTTTGGATCGCCAACGCGCTCCTGACGCCGCTCGTACTTCTGGTCGGTCTGTTCACCGATCGCAGCCGCCTGCTGCACGATCTCCTGATCGGCACGGTCACAGTGCGTCGCGACGCCTACTGATCAACGCCGAAGCGCGGTAACGGATGACCCACACGCAAGGGGACCGCCCCAAACGTGTGAGTTGACGTTTTCCATTCTTCCGCCATGCTATTGTCATGAACAACCGCGCCAAGAGTGACAACCGCACTCGATGAACACACAGACCACTCCGTCTCCGCAATTCTATCTTACTGCGCCGGCAGCCTGCCCATATCTGCCGAACGAGATGGAGCGAAAGGTGTTTACCCACATGGTGGGGGAGCGCGCACCGGAGCTCAACGACCTCTTGACCCAGGGCGGATTTCGCCGCTCGCAGAACATTGCCTATCGCCCGGCATGCGAAACCTGTCGCGCCTGCATTTCCGTGCGCATCCTCGCCAACGAATTCTCGCCGACCCGGTCGATGCGCCGTGTGCTCGCAACCAACAGCGATGTGATTTCCTCGGAGTATCCGGCCGAGCCGTCGAGCGAGCAGTACAATCTCTTCCGCCGCTACCTCGACCGGCGTCACCAGAAGGGCGGCATGTCCGACATGTCGGTTCTCGACTATGCGATGATGGTCGAGGATACGCACGTCCATACCAAGATCATCGAATACCGACTGCGGGCCGAAGGTGACGGCATCAGCGAGAGGGGGCGTGGCCCCTTGATCGCTACGGCTCTGACCGATCGCATGGGTGATGGTCTGTCGATGGTCTACTCGTTCTTCGATCCGGCGTGCGAGGATCGCTCGCTCGGCACCTTCATGATTCTCGATCATATCCGGCGCGCCCGGGAGCGCGGCCTGCCGCACGTGTATCTCGGCTATTGGGTCAAGGGATCGCGCAAGATGGGCTACAAGACGAAATTTTTGCCGCAGGAGCACCTTATGCCGCGCGGCTGGGAGCGCTACGATGGTCCCGATACGGCCGCGGAAACGCCTTCAACCGAAACGGATTGACCCTTGAGCTCCTCCACCGATGCTGCGCTCCACCGGCGCGGACTTGCCATCACCAGCCTTGGCGGCCTCGCTCTCTCCTTCGACATTCCGCTCATCCGATCTGCCGGCGGCGAGGTCTGGTCCCTGCTTGCGGTCAGAAGCCTGTCAACCTTCGTGGTCGGCCTTGTCGCCTGGTTCGTGCTCAATCGGCTGCTCGGCCGCAAAATCTCGCTCATCCCAGGCAAGGCTGGGCTGGTCGTCGGCCTGTTCTACGGCATCAACTCCTGCACGTTTCTGCTCGCCGTGTTCAACACGTCGACAGCAAATGTCGTGTTCATCCTTGCCTTCACGTCGATGTTCGCCGCGTTGCTCTCCTGGATTTTCCTGAAAGAGCGTCCATCCAATGCCACGCTCGTCACGATGGCGGCCATGGTGGTCGGCGTCGGGCTGATCGTCCAGGATGGGCTTGAGAGCGGCCATCTGTTCGGCGACGCGATGGCGGCGAGTTCCGCCTTCCTGCTCGCAAGCGCCATCACGATCAGCCGGGCGAGCGGGCGCGACATGGCATTGGTGCCACTTGTCACCGCCATTTTTCCGGCCGCCGTCGCCCTTCTGCTGCTGCCGGCCAGCGGTTTTGCGATCGCGGCTCCGCAATACATCCTGTTCAACGGCCTCGTGATGATCCCGCTGGCATTCTTCTGCCTGGCGACCGGCCCACGGTTCCTGTCGGCACCGGAAGTCGGCATGTTCTATCTGTTGGAAACCATCCTGGCGCCGATCTGGGTCTGGCTCGTCTTTGCGGAAAGTCCGACGACACAGACGCTCATCGGTGGCGCCGTCCTGATCCTGGCGCTGATCGGCCATTCTCTTTGGCAGATGCGGAGCCGAGCGGCCCGCGCGGCGTTGTCCTGCGCAGAATAGGCAGCGGCAGCCTCGATCGCGTGATTGTCAGGCAGGCGTCCGGCCGGCCTCCTCCGACGGAGCGGCAATCTGGATGTGCATCGACCAGAGGGCGCGGTTCATGTCGATCCACGCGGCTGCGATGTCGAGCGGAGCCGGATTGCCGCGCACCGCTTCACCACCGCGTTCCGGCAATCGGGAGACGAGGCAGGCTTCCTCCAGGATGCGCAGGTGCTGATCGAGAATATCGGGTGTTACCGCCACGGCCGCGGCGACCTCCCCCACCTTCGTTTCTCCGCCGAGAAGGATCTCGAATATCCGCCGGCGCACCGGATTTGCCAGCGCAAGGAGGATGTCGTCGAGGGTCGCAGAATTCGGCATGGCGTTCATCCAGTTGGATGAATATTGATCCACGACCCCACGTTGCTTTCAAGCGCCGAAAACGGGGCATTCCCGGTTTTTCCGGATCGCCGAGCACGGAGAGGATCACGAGCCTGCGCAGCAGTGCCGCGCAGGCCGCTTCCGTCAGCCGCTGAACTTGCCGCTACGCGGGAAGCCCTTGGGCACGACACGGCCCGCTGACGCACGATCCGCCAACCATTCGGCCAGCTCATCCTTGCTCTTGGTGAAGACGCGGCCGGCGCTATCTTCCCACACGAGGCCGTCGGCGATGGCGAAGCAGCGGATATCGGAGACACCGCCGTCCTTGTAGCGCTGCAGGCGGACGCCCTTGCCGCGCGCCATTTCCGGAATCTGCGCCAGCGGGAAGACGAGCATCTTGCGGTTTTCGCCGACCACCGCGACGTGGTCGCCCTTGACGGCCAGGACAAGCTTGGCCTCATCGGGCATGGCGACATTCATCACCTGCTTGCCCTTGCGGGTATTGGCGATGATCTCGCTCTCGGCAACGACAAAGCCATTGCCGGCGGCCGAAGACAGGATGAGTTTTCTTGCCGGATCGTGCACGAAGGCCGTCAGCACGTCCTGATCGTTTTCCATATCGACGATAATGCGCAAGGGTTCGCCATGGCCGCGCCCGCCGGGCAGCTTGTCGCCGCCGAGCGTGTAGACCTTGCCGCCTGTCGTGAAGACGAGGATCTTGTCGGTCGTCTGCGCCGGGAATGCGACCTTGAGCGCATCGCCCTCCTTGAACTGCAGGGTCGACGTATCGGAGATGTGGCCCTTCAGCGCCCGGATCCAGCCCTTTTCCGAGATAACGATGGTGATCGGTTCCTTCTCGATCATCGCTTGCTGGATAGCCTCGATATCGGCATCCGGCGCATCGGCAAAGGTGCTGCGACGCTTGCCGATCTCGGTCGCCTTGGCGAACTTCTTCTTCACCTCGCCGATTTCCCAGGCAACCGTCTGCCACTGCTTCTCCTCGGAAGCGAGCAGCGCCTCGATCTCGGCCTTCTCCTTCGACAGGGCGTCGAATTCGGTGCGGATCTCGAATTCTTCCAGCTTGCGCAGGGAGCGCAGCCGCATGTTGAGGATCGACTCGGCCTGCAGGTCGGTGAGCGAGAAACGCTCCATCATCACGGCCTTGGGCTCATCCTCCTCGCGGATGATGCGAATGACCTCGTCGATATTGAGATAGGCGACGAGATAACCGCCGAGGATCTCAAGGCGACGATCGATCGCCGCCAACCGGTGACGTGACCGGCGCTGCAGAACGTCGCGGCGGTGGGCAAGCCACTCGGTCAGCACTTCGTTGAGCGCCATGACGCGCGGCACGCGCCCCATCGACAGCACGTTCATGTTCAGCGGAATGCGGCTTTCGAGCTCCGTGAGCTTGAACAGCGATTCCATCAGGATGCCGGCATCGACCGAACGACTCTTCGGCACCAGCACGAGGCGGATATCTTCGGCCGACTCGTCACGGATATCTTCCAGCAGCGGCAATTTACGTGCCACGAGCAGCTCGGCGATCTTTTCGATCAGCCGCGACTTCTGGACCTGATAGGGGATTTCGGTGATGACGATCTGGTAACCGCCGCGACCAAGCTCCTCCGAGGCCCAACGCGCCCGCACTCGAAAGCCGCCACGGCCCGTGCGGTAGGCGTCCGCCATGCTCGCGCGGCTTTCGACGATGATGCCGCCGGTCGGAAAATCCGGCCCTTCGATGCCGCCCCTCTGCGGATTGGCGGGATCGTAGAGCAGGTCCTCGACGGTCGCCTCGGGATGGCGGATGAGGTGCAGCGCCGCGTCGCACAGCTCGTGCGCGTTGTGCGGCGGGATCGATGTCGCCATGCCGACGGCGATGCCGGTGGCGCCGTTGGCAAGCAGATTCGGGAAGGCGCCGGGAAGCACGGTCGGCTCCTGGTCTTCCTCGTTGTAGGTGGGACGGAAATCCACCGCGTCCTGGTCGATGCCCTCGAGCAGCAGCGCGGCGACGTCGGTCATCTTCGCTTCGGTGTAACGCATCGCGGCGGCGTTATCGCCGTCGATGTTGCCGAAGTTGCCCTGGCCGTCGACCAGCGGATAGCGGATGGCAAATTCCTGCGAAAGGCGCACCAGCGCATCATAGATCGAGGCGTCGCCATGCGGGTGGAACTTACCCATGACGTCGCCGACGATGCGGGCGCATTTCTTGAAAGAGGTGTTCGGCCTCAGCCCCATCTCGCTCATGGCATGAACGATGCGACGGTGCACTGGCTTCAGTCCGTCGCGGACGTCCGGAAGTGCGCGATGCATGATGGTCGACAAGGCATAGGCAAGGTAGCGCTCTTCCAGCGCTGCCTTCAGGTCAACCGGCTGAATATGATCATCCCCGCCAGACGGGGGCGTAAGGCTTTGTCCCATCTGCTCTTGCTAGCGCAACAAACCCGGAACATCAAGGATTTCAGGGGATCGCGCTGTGGAGAACCAAAGGCGGCGGCAATACGCAATTGAACGGCGCAGGCGGGACGCTGCAATGTTCGTGCAATGCCTAAGTGACTATGGCATGGGTTAGAGGATTGCCCTCGGTAACGTCCTGGAAAGCATCCAGGCGGGGAAGCTCTGTGAATTCAACAAGCGAATATAATTTCGCCCTGTTTCGTATTAGGTTCGGCTGCTGTTGATTTGGATGATTTGCGAGGGGGACATTGCAGGACGCGAACAGGCGGGAGAACAAGGGCTTCGGGCGCGGCACATTTCGCCGGCCGATACGCCGGCCCGCCTCAGTTGACGCAGCTTGCAGACATGAACCAGATTAACCACGCCGCATCTTCGACATCGCTACACGATCAGATATTTTCACGAAGGAACTCTCAAATGATGCATACGCGCAAGCTCCGCCTGATGATGGCCAGCGCCGCACTCCTGACCCTTTCCGGCCCGGCTTTCGCGCTGGACGGCGCGGACATGATGAAGAAGCTCGATGCCGCAACGAACTCGAACGGCACCGCGCTGACCTTCGACAAGGCGGAAGTCAACGGCGATACGGTGACGGCCTCCGGCGTCCAGATCAAGCTGGCGGGCCAGCCCGGCGATGCCCTGAAGATCGGCGACATCACCTTTGAAGGCGTCGAGGAGACCGAAGGCGGCGGCTATTATGCCGAGACCGTCTCCTTCCCCGACGTCAATATCGCCCAGGACGGGGGCATCTTCACGGCCAAGGACATCCTGATTTCCGGCCTGTCGATCCCGGCCAACGCGACTGGCGGTACGATCAACGATGTCCTGCTTTATGAAAGCGCCAGCACCGGCCCGATCACGGTCAGCAGCATGGGCAAGGATCTCTTCTCGCTCGAAAGCAGCGAAGCCAACCTCGCCCGCCAGGAAAACGACGCCGGATTTGATTTCGATGCCACGGTCGCCGGCCTCAAGGCGGACCTTTCGCAAGTGGAAGATCCCAAGTCCAAGGACGCCATCGAAAAGCTCGGCCTGACGAAGCTCGATGGCGCCATCACGATGAAGGGCAGCTGGGAACTGGAAAGCGGCAATGTCGCTCTGGAGGAATACGCCTTCGACTTCAAGAATGTCGGCCGGCTAAACCTTGCCGTCGACTTCTCCGGCTACACGCTCGCCTTCATGAAGTCGCTTCAGGACGCGCTGAAGGCGGCGGAAGCCAACCCGAACAAGGAAGAAGCGAACCAGGCGATGGGACTTGCCATGATGGGGCTGATGCAGCAGCTGACCTTCAACAGCGCCGAGATCCGCTTTGACGACGCCTCCATCACCAAGAAGGCACTCGACTATGCGGGCTCGCAGCAGGGCGTGACCGGCGACCAGCTGGCGCAGTCGCTCAAGGGTCTCGTGCCCCTGATGATGGCGCAGCTCAACGTGCCGGAACTGCAAAATCAGGTCTCTTCCGCCGTCAACACCTACCTCGACGGCCCGAAGAGCCTGACGATCAGCGCGGCTCCGGAAAAGCCCGTTCCGTTCCCAATGATCATGGGCGCGGCCATGGGCGCACCGAACACCATCCCGTCGGTGCTCGGCGTGAAGGTTACCGCAAACGATTGATCCCTAAAGACATAGCCTGACGATCGCCGCCGGCGACTTCACGAGCCTACAGGTTCATCGAAGTCGCCGGCGTTTTCGTATCCAGCCGCCTGTATCCACGCGACACACGCCGATTGCGCACACAGTCCTGGCCCATCCGCGGCATACAAACTCCAAATAAGCCGGGCTGATCTAGGCCCCGCGGGACCGGTCGTGTTTCAGCGCGGGCCTGTCGTATAGATGAATATCACCGCTTTTCGGTTGAAAACCCGAAAATCAACGAGACGATCTATTTACGCCGGCTTGCGCCATGAAGTTCGGACCGCCAGTATTACCTTCTGGTCAGACTCAACTGACTTAAGTTCATTTTCGCATGACTTCATACGCGTGAAATCGAAATAAAATCTCCCGGACATTCGGTGCAGGCGCGATTTTCGACTGCACTTTATTACGGTTCGCAAGCCTTTCCCATTCGAGACGACATTGAAACTGCCATGTTTTACAACAGGCAAAGGGTTGGTTGCAGCATCATACGGGGCCGTTTCGGCCCCGCACGAGCAACCGGCCGATCATGCCTGACTGCAACTCAATTTTCCTTTTGTTTTGACAGATCGGACGTCAATGGCTGGGTGGTTCCATCAACCGGTAAACTTCAGGGAGGAGCTGTCGGAAGAGAGATTTGAACCTGCCCGTGCCGACTATTATTCCGGTCCATCGGGAAAACCGCTGCGACTTCTGCTTCAGGCAAGAACGGATTTCCTGTCGATCTGGCGAAACAGCGATTATACGGAGGCGGCTTCACAGATCCGGCTGATCGGCCGGCAGGTCATTCTGGTTAACGCGCCCGACCTTATTCGCCAGGTCGTCGTCAAGCGGCACGAAAACTTCGAGCGCAAAAGCCCACAGATGCGCCGGGCGCTCGAATTCCTGGTGGGCGACGGCCTCTTCATCTCGGATGGCGACACCTGGAAGCAACGGCGCCCCTTGGTCGCCGACATCGTGCATGCCAAGAGGGTGCCGGCTTTCGGCCCGGTGATGGAGCGCACGACCAGCGAACTGGTCGTGCGCTGGGCCAGCATGCCCGATGGCGCGCAGGTCAACGTCCTGCACGAAATGGCCGGTCTGACTGCCCAGATCATCGCGCGAAGCGTCTTTGGAAACCAGCTCGGCGACGGCAGCGCGGCGGCCGTCACGGACGGCTTTACGAGCTACCAGTCATTGGTCGATTCCATCAATCTCGGCTACTTCCACGGCTTCGACGACGGGCTGCCGATCCTGCGGACGCCGACACTTCGCCGCTCGGTCAAACGGATCCATGCGATTATCGACAAGATCGTGGAGGACCAGCTGCAGGACCGCGGCGACCACAACTCGATGGTCGAGCTGTTGATCCGCCGCCAGAAGCGCAATCCGGGGCTGAAGCTCGATCTGGTTGCGCTGCGCAACGAAGCGGCGACGATCTTCATGGCGGGCCACGAAACGACGGCGGCCACGCTCACCTGGGCCTGGTACCTGCTGTCGCGCGCGAAATGGGTGGAGAAGGCGCTGCATGACGAGATCGCTCGTGTCTGCGGCGATCGCGTGCCGACAATCGACGACGTGCCGCAACTTGAGCTGTGCAAGGCGATTATCGAGGAAACGCTTCGGCTCTACCCGCCAGTGCCTATTCTCGCGCGCCAGACGCGCCAGGCGGAAATGATCGGCGATATCGCAGCCGAACGCGGATCGCTCGTTCTGATCGTTCCGTGGCTGCTTCACCGGACGGAAAGCCTGTTCGAGGATCCGCATCATTTCCGTCCGGACCGCTTCATGGGCGGACGCCGCCCGACGCCATATAGCTACATCCCGTTTGCAAGCGGACCGCGTGTTTGCCCCGGCTTGCATTTCGGTCTGACGGAAGCAATCCTGTGCTTGGCGATCATTGCGCAACAATTCCGGGTTGCCGTCGTCGACGGTCACAAGGTGGAACCCGTTTGCCGTCTGACGCTGCGGCCCAAGGGCGGACTTCCGGTGACCCTCCATCGAAGGCAGAGACCGTCCCATGACCATTGAAGAACCGCGCCAGGCCGAAAAGATTGCCAAGCGCCGAGCGTGGACGTTCACAAGCCAAGAGCGCCCTTCCCTTGGCGATGCCCTGTCCGGCCGAGAAGGACGCGAAGCGTTCTGGCAGTATTGGGTCACCGACAATTTCTGGAACTTCGCCAATCTCGCCGGGCATTTCGGCATGAAGCTGCTGCCGATGGATGCCTGTTCCCGTCTTGGTGCGGGCCTCGGTCTGTTTGCCGTGCCGCGTTTTCACAAGGTGGCGTCGCAGCGCGCAAGGCAAACGATCCGCGCATTACGCCCCGATCTCAACGCGGGCGAACAGGAAGCGCTGTTTCGGGAAAATTGCAGGGCACAGGGCCGGCTGATGACCGAGTTCTCGGTCGTGAACCGGCTGCGAAACAACCGGGATCGGCTGACCCTGCAAGGCCTTGAGATCATCGGTGAAGCAGCCAAAGCAGGACCCGTGATCATCGTCGGCATGCATCTCGGCAACTGGGAAGTCGGGCCGACTGTCCTGCAAAGCATTAACGTCCATCCCCACGCCTTCTACCTCCCGCCCAAGGGGCGGGCCAAGGCATGGATTGCCGAGCGTGTTCGCAGAAAGGCGGGCTTGCGCTTCCTGCCGCCCGGGGCAGAGGGCATTCGTCCGGCGATCAAGATCTTGAAGAGCGGCGGCGTTGTCAGCACCTTTTGCGACGAAGGCTTTGCCGGCACGATCCGCGGGCCATTCTTCGATCGCAAGCCGCATCTGGAAGGCAACCTTGCGATCGCGATCCGCCTGGCGCGCATGACGGGCGCCACGATCTGCCCATGGTATAGTCTGCGCACCGACGGCTTTCGCTTCGAATGTCGCGCACTGCCCCCCATACGGCTGCCGTCGGAAGAGCGCCCCGGTGCCCGCCAGCTGGACGACATCCTGTTGTTGAACGAAGCGATTGAGCCAATCATCCGGGCGAACCTCGACCAATGGTATTTTCTCGACAACGCCCTCCGACCCCAGTGATCCGTTCGCAACCGCACCAGCCCGGCCCTTCGCCGGGCTTTTTCGTGCCGACGCGTTCCATGTTATGATGGCCGCAACTTGATGCTCGAGCGCTGTCGCCTATCTACATTTCTCTGAAGACAGATCTGCCATCCCGCATTCCTGACCGATCACACGGAAGGAGAAAGCCATGGGACTGAAGCATCAGGATATAACCGCCATCCTCGGCCCGGTCGACGAAACGCTGATGGCCGAGCTGCTGGCAACAGGGGCCAATGCAGCCGAGCTTGCCGAAGCGATTGCCTGGGTCAACAACGACGAAGCATTGATCGGCGAAGGGCGCCACCTGCCGGCGGGCCGTGTCGCCGCGCTGATCGACATCCTGACGCCGGATGACGGCGAGGAGTAGCCCTTCGGGCGCCGGGGCGCCCGACGTGCGGAAATGCAGGTGGTAGGGCGACCGACATGCCGGGAGCCATTTGCGATGGCAGGTCGCGTAACTGAGAGCTGCGGGATGAGAGGCCGACCATGACAGCCAAGGACGTCAAATTCAGTAGCGATGCGCGCGATCGTATGCTGCGCGGTGTCGACATGCTTGCCGACGCGGTGAAGGTGACGCTCGGGCCGAAGGGGCGAAACGTCGTCATCGAAAAATCCTTCGGGCCGCCGCGCATCACCAAGGACGGCGTTTCCGTCGCCAAGGAGATCGAGCTTGAGGACAAGTTCGAGAACATGGGCGCCCAGATGCTGCGAGAGGTGGCGTCTCGCACTAGCGATGTCGCCGGCGACGGCACGACGACGGCAACCGTGCTTGCGCAGGCCATCGTCAAGGAGGGCGTCAAGGCGCTGGCCTCCGGCATGAACCCGATGGACCTGAAGCGGGGCATTGATCTTGCCGTCGACGCGATCGTCGCCGAACTCAAAGTCCGCGCCCGCAAGATCGCCAACAACGCCGAGATCGCCCAGGTCGGAACCATTTCGGCCAATGGCGATACGGAGATCGGCCGATATCTCGCCGAGGCAATGGAGAAAGTCGGCAACGAAGGGGTGATCACCGTCGAGGAGGCAAAGACCGCCGAGATCGAGCTTGAGATCGTCGAGGGCATGCAATTCGACCGCGGCTACCTCTCACCCTACTTCATCACCGACCAGCAGAAGATGCGGGTCGAGTTCGAAGATCCTTACATCCTCATCCATGAAAAGAAGCTGTCGAACCTGCAAGCGATGATCCCGATCCTCGAGTCGGTGATCCAGGCAAGCCGGCCTTTGCTGATCATTGCCGAGGACGTGGAAGGCGAAGCGCTGGCGACACTGGTGGTCAACAAGCTGCGTGGCGGCCTCAAGATCGCCGCCGTCAAGGCGCCGGGCTTTGGCGACCGCCGAAAGGCCATCCTCGAAGATATCGCGGTGCTGACCGGCGGCACGGTGGTTTCCGACGATGTCGGCATCAAGCTCGAGACTGTGACGCTTGAGACGCTTGGCCGCGCGAAGCGAGTGATGATCGACAAGGAAAATACAATCATCGTCGACGGCGCCGGCACCAAGGCCGGTATCGACGGCCGTATCGGCCAGATCAAGGCGCAGATCGAAGAGACCACTTCGGACTATGATCGCGAGAAGCTGCAGGAGCGGCTTGCCAAGCTTTCAGGCGGCGTCGCCGTCATTCGCGTCGGCGGATCGAGCGAAGTGGAGGTGAAGGAAAAGAAGGACCGGGTCGACGACGCACTGCATGCCACCCGCGCAGCCGTCGAGGAGGGCATCCTGCCCGGCGGTGGCGTTGCGCTCCTTCGGGTCATCGGTGTACTCGACGGGATCAAGGCCGCCAACCCGGATCAGCGGGTCGGCATCGAAATCGTCCGGCGGGCCGTGGAAATGCCGGTGCGCCAGATTGCCGAGAATGCCGGAGCGGAAGGCTCGGTCATCGTCGGCAAGCTGCGCGAGAAGACCGACTTCGCCTATGGCTGGAACGCGCAGACGGGCGAGTATGGCGATCTCTTCAAGATGGGCGTCATCGACCCGGCAAAGGTCGTGCGCGCGGCGCTGCAGGATGCGGCTTCGATCGCCGGGCTGCTGGTGACCACAGAGGCGATGATCGCCGAAAAGCCGAAAGCGGATGGCACAGCGCCTCCTTCCGGTGGGCCGGGCATGGATTTCTGACGGTCAGACACGGCGCTTCACGCCTCCCCTGGGCAGATCAGGCAGGCACGCGAAAGCGCGCCGGGTCGGGTCGCCGGTTGCCTGTCGCCGATGAAACGGGCAAGGCCTGCCGTGTCGATCCGTTGGCGTAAAACGCCTTCGTCAACGCCGCTGAAAGCCGCGCCTCCAGCGCCGAAAGCGTATGGGCGCGCAAAGCGGCGACGTGGCGGGAGACCTCATCGTTTCGCTTGCGGACACCGGGTTCACCGTGAAGCAACCGGACCGGCTCACCGCCACCTACTTCGACGGCTCCCCTGCACCATCGCGCATGGAAGGAACCGTGGCGGTGCCGATCGGCGAGCGAAAGGTGACCCTCTCGCCCGACCGTATCCTCGACGGCAAGCAGTTCCCCTCGGGTGGAGCCGGCATGGCGGCAACGGCGAAGGACGTGCTCGCCTTCCTCGAAGCCATCAGGAAGGGCGGCGGCCTCATCCTGTGGGCAGCGACGGCCGAGGCCATGATGCAGGATCAGACGGGTCGGCAGGCGGAAACTCAGGGTGGTCCGGGCTGGGCCTTCGGCTACGGAGGGCCGTGCTCGCCGCCCCTGCGTCCGCCGGCACGCCGCAGTCGAAGGCTACGATCCAATGGGGCGTTCGAAGGCATGTGGGGACAGTTCACCCGGGACGTCCACGACGCCGTCTACGCCAGGCCCTGAGCGCCTGTGCCAGTCCCAAATGAAAAGACCCGGCGGTGAATGGCACCGCCGGGTCTTTTGTTTCTCGGTCTGGGCAGACCTTAGTCCTTCTTCTGCGGGATCGGGCGAAGTGCCAGTTCTCGCAGCTGGGCCGGTGCAGCCTCCGACGGCGCGCCCATCAGGAGGTCGACGGCCTGCTGGTTCATCGGGAAGATCGAGATCTCGCGCAGGTTCTTGGCGCCGACGAGCAGCATGACGACGCGGTCGATGCCGAAGGCCATGCCGCCATGCGGAGGCGCGCCGTACTGGAACGCACGGTAGAGACCGCCGAACTGGTCTTCGACTTCCTGCTGCGACTTCCCGGTCAGCTCGAACGCCTTGACCATGACTTCCGGCAGCTGGTTTCGGATCGAGCCGGACGCGATCTCGAAGCCGTTGCAGACCATGTCGTACTGGTAGGCCTTGAGCGACAGCGGATCTTGGCTGTTCAGCGCCTCGAGGCCACCCTGCGGCATCGAGAAGGGGTTGTGGGCGAAGTCGATCTTCTTTTCGTCTTCCAGCCATTCGTAGAACGGGAAGTCGACGATCCAGCAGAATTCGAAGCGATCACGGTCGACGAGGTTCAGCTCCTCGCCTGCCCGCGTGCGGGCTTCGCCAGCGAACTTGTAGAACTTGGCGGGATCGCCGGCGACGAAGAAGCAGGCATCGCCATCATCGAGGCCGAGCTGCGTGCGGATCGCATCGGTGCGCTCCTCGCCGATGTTCTTGGCGAGCGGACCAGCGCCTTCGAGCTTTTCGCCTTCCTTGCGCCAGAAGATGTAGCCGAGGCCCGGCTGGCCCTGGCTCTGGGCCCAGGCGTTCATGCGGTCGCAGAAGGCGCGCGAGCCGCCGGTCTTTGCCGGGATCGCCCAGACTTCGACCTTCGGGTTCGAGGCGATCATGTTGGCGAAGACCTTGAAGCCGGAGCCGGCGAAATGCTCGGTCACTGCCTGCATCTCGATCGGGTTGCGCAGGTCAGGCTTGTCGGAGCCGTATTTGCGGATCGCCGTGTCATACGGGATGCGCGGGAACTTTTCTGTCACCGGCTTGCCGTCGGCAAACTCCACGAAGATATCGCGGATCACCGGCTCCATCGTCGACCAGACGTCTTCCTGCTCGACGAAGCTCATTTCCAGGTCGAGCTGGTAGAATTCGCCCGGCAGGCGGTCGGCGCGCGGGTCTTCATCGCGGAAGCACGGCGCGATCTGGAAGTAGCGGTCGAAGCCGGCAACCATCAGCAGCTGCTTGTACTGCTGCGGCGCCTGCGGCAGGGCGTAGAAGCTGCCGGGATGGATGCGCGACGGTACGAGGAAGTCGCGTGCGCCTTCCGGCGACGACGCCGTCAGGATCGGGGTTGTGTATTCGGTGAAGCCGACTTCGCCCATGTGGCGGCGCATCGACGAGATGATCTGCGTGCGCTTGACGATGTTCTTGTGCAGCGTGTCGCGGCGCAGGTCGAGGAAGCGGTACTTCAGGCGCACGTCTTCCGGATAATCCGGCTCGCCGAAGACCGGCAGCGGCAGTTCCTTGGCAGCCGAGAGAACTTCGATCTCCTGGGCGTAGAGTTCGATTTCGCCCGTCGGCATGCCCTTGTTGACGGTGTCGTCCATACGGGCCTTGACGAGGCCGTCGATGCGCACGACCCATTCGCCGCGCACGGTCTCTGCCGCCTTGAAGGCCGGGCTATCGGGATCGGCGACGACCTGGGTGATGCCGTAATGGTCGCGCAGGTCGATGAAGAGCAGGCCGCCATGGTCGCGGACGCGGTGGACCCAACCGGAGAGGCGAACGGTGGAGCCGACATCCGACTTGCGGAGGGCGGCACAGGTGTGGCTGCGGTAGCGGTGCATCGTGTTATCCCGGAATTGCAAAGCGCCGCGCAGGCCGAAACGGCGCGCGGCAACATGATCAAAATCGGGCGGAAAAGCGCATGATGCGCCGGCTTTGTCAAGCCGAGACCTCTGCGTTCCCTTCGGGAAGCGCCACCGGCGGCTTGCAAATTCCACCCTGTTCACCGGCCAAAGACAAGGCTTTCGGCCAAACGGCGCGAAAAGAACGGATACCGTCACAATTCGCGACTGTGCGCCGTGGGGATGCGCCGCTACACATATTGCGTCCGCCTTTCTCCCGACTCGCGAGCCCTTCGGAAGTCGCCTGCCCCATGTCGCAAATTCGTCCGCTCATTCCGCTTCTCGTCACCGCAGGCATCCTCATCGGCGGCAACGGCCTGCAAGGCACCTTCATCTCGCTCAGGGCACTGGAAGAAGGCTTCTCGACGTCGCTGATCGGCGTCATCGGCACGGGCTACAACATCGGCTTTGCGCTCGGTTGCGTCTACGTCACCCGTATCCTGCGATCGATCGGCCATATCCGCACGTTCTCGGCGATGGCGGCGATCGCCTCGGCGGCGGCGATCGCCATGGTGCTCGTCATCAATCCATTCGTGTGGTTCCTGATGCGGCTGGTCGCCGGCATCTGTTTTGCCTGCCTGTTTGCGACAGTCGAGAGCTGGCTGAATGCCAGTGTTACCAATACCAACCGCGCGCGAACGCTGTCAGTCTACCGCCTGGTCGATCTCGGCTCGGTGACCGCCGCGCAATATGTCATTCCCGGCGTCGGCATCGGCGGCTTCGAGCTCTTTGCCATTATCTCGATGGCGCTGACCCTGTCGCTCGTGCCGATTTCCTTCGCGGACCGGTCGAGCCCAGTCGCGCCGGAAGCCATCCGCTTCGACGTCAAGGCGCTCTGGAATATCTCGCCGCTTGCGACCGTCGGCTGCATCGTCGTCGGCCTCACCAATGCCGCCTTCCGCTCGCTCGGGCCGATCTATGCGCAGGGGATCGGGCTATCGGTCACGGCGATCGCCACCTTCATGAGCGCCGGCATTATCGGCGGCGTCGTACTGCAGTATCCGCTCGGCCACTACTCCGACCAGATCGACCGCCGCCTGATCATCCTGATCGCCACCTTCGGGTCCCTGCTCGCCGGGCTCTTCCTCGCCTTCGGCGCCGGCAACGACGAGCTGCTCAACTTCGCCGGCATCTTTCTGTTCGGCGCGTTCGCGATGCCGCTCTATTCGCTCTGCTCGGCCCACGCCAACGACCATGCGGCCGAAGGCCAGCATGCGCTGGTGTCTGCGGGCATGCTGTTCTTCTGGTCGCTCGGCGCCATCATCGGCCCGCTGTTTGCTTCGTTCCTGCTCGAAATCTTCGGGCCGCAGGCACTGTTCATCTATACCGCCGCCATCCTCTTCCTCTTCATGCTCTATACGATCAGGCGCATGACGGCCCGAAGCGGCGTGCCGACCGAGGCCCGCGCCATGCCGTTCCGCAACCTGCTGCGAACCTCGTCCTTCTTCAACAAGCTCGCGGGCGGCAACCAGCCGCGCAAGGACGACTGAAGCCCCTGCGGCAAGATGTGGCTGCGCGAGCGAATTGCTGATTGCGGCGATCAGGTTTAGAACCTGAGCAACCAACCTGTTCTGTCGTCGAGATCGCCAAAATGCCCCTGATCAGCCGCCGCACGTTTCTCCAGGGCTCCGCCGCTTTGGGTGGCGCCTTCGCATTCGGTGCCGGCATGGCGGCGCGCGCCGGTGCGGCGCCCGATCCGCAGATCCTGACGGCGCAACTCGCCGAGGCGCAGCTCGCCGCAGACGGCGTGACACCCAAGGTCATGACCTATGGGCTGGGGGACGCCGCGAGCAACGGCGTGCCGCCTGTCCTGCGCATGCGCATGGGCGAAGCCTACGCGGCACGGCTGATGAACCGGCTCGACGAGCCGACGACCGTGCACTGGCATGGCCTACGCATTCCGAACGCCATGGACGGCGTGCCGGAAATGACCCAGCCCTATGTCTATCCGGGCGATCCCTTCGACTATGCCTTCACGCCGCCGGATGCCGGAACCTTCTGGTATCACCCGCATTGCAACACGCTGACGCAGATGGGAAGCGGCCTCACCGGCGTCATCGTCGTCGAAAACCCCGCCGATCCTGTGTTCGACGCGGAGATCGTCCTCAACCTGCGCGACTGGCGGCTCGGCAAGGGCGGCGCCTTCATCGATCCGTTCAAACCGAGAGATGCCGCGCGCGGCGGCACATACGGTACGGTGCGCACGGCGAACTGGCAGCAGGAGCCGAGCTACGATGCCCCCGCCGGCGGCCTTGTCCGGATCCGGATCGCGGCGACGGACGTCACCCGGATCTATACGGTGGGGCTGGAAGGCGCCGAGGCCATGGTCGTGGCACTCGACGCAAATCCGGTCGACAAACCGTTCCTGCTCGACCGCTACGATGTCGGTCCGGGTCAGCGCATCGACCTCGTCATGCGCATGCCCGACAGCGAGGGCACCACGGTGACACTCGGCAATCTGCGCGGCTCGCATCCCTGGACGATCGCCAGCTTCCGGGCGACCGGCGCCTCCTTGAAGCGCGACATCCGAGATGTCGCCGCCCTTCCCGCCAATCCTATCGCCGAGGCGGATCTCTCGGTTGCAACCCGCATCCCGATCGAACTGACGGCCACCGCCGAGCACAAGGCAGCGCCCTCGGTCTGCGGCTCGCTCGGATACACATTCTGGGCGATTAACAAGGTGCCGTGGCCGGGCGACACGCCTGACCCGATCGCGCCGATCGAGGAAATGAAGTTTGGCAAGAGCTATGTGATGCAGATCGCCAACCGGACGCCGCACGCCCATCCGATCCATCTGCACGGCATGAGCTTCCGCATTCTAAGCTCGAACAAGCGGACCTTCCTGCCGCCGCCGACCGATACCATCCTGCTTCTGCCCGACGAACAGGCGGAAATCGCCCTCGTCGCCGACAATCTCGGCGACTGGGTGTTCCACTGCCACATCATCGAGCATCAGAAGACCGGCATGACCGGTTATTTCAAGGTGGTCTGAGATTTTTGATTGTGACGGATGGCATGAAGGGCTACACGAAAACGAAAGCCGCATTTTTGCCACAGTGATTTAAATCCGATGATTGAAACAACCGCAGATCTAGAGGCCGCCTGCCAGCAGCTGGCCCGCTCAAGTTATATTACGATTGACACGGAATTCCTGCGCGAGACCACCTTCTGGCCCGAGCTTTGCCTGATCCAGATGGCCAACCCCGATATGGCCGTGATCGTCGATCCGATGGCCAAGGGTATCGACCTTGCGCCGTTCTTCGCGCTGATGGCCAACCCTGATGTGATCAAGGTTTTCCATGCTGCGCGCCAGGATATCGAGATCATCTTCCATCTCGGCAACCTGATCCCGCACCCGATTTTCGACACACAGGTCGCAGCCATGGTCTGCGGTTTTGGCGACAGCGTCTCCTATGACCAGCTCGTCAACCGGATCAAGGGCGAGCAGATCGACAAGTCCTCGCGCTTCACCGACTGGAGCCGCCGGCCCTTGACCGAGAAGCAGCTCGACTATGCGCTCGCCGATGTCACGCATCTGCGCGACGTCTACCAGCACCTGAACGCCCAGCTCGAGCGCGAGGGGCGCTCGCTGTGGCTCTCCGAGGAAATGGCGATCCTCGAAGCCAAGGACACCTACGACCTGCATCCCGACGACGCATGGCAGCGCCTGAAGATGCGCGTCAAGAAGCCGATCGAGCTTGCCGTGCTGCAGAAGGTCGCCGCCTGGCGGGAACGCGAGGCGCGCAACCGCAACGTTCCGCGCGGGCGCATTCTCAAGGACGATGCCATCTACGAGGTCGCGCAACAGCAGCCGAAGGACACCGAGGCGATGGCGCGGCTGCGCACCATTCCGAAGGGCTGGGAACGATCGAGCGCCGGAACTGCGCTGATCGAAGCTGTCAACGAGGCGTTGGCCATTCCCAAGACCGATTTGCCGCGGCTACCGCGGCAGAGCCATACGCCCGAAGGTGCTGCCGCTGCCACCGAGATGCTCAAGGTGCTCTTGAAGCTGATCGCTGAAAAGCAGGGCGTGGCCGCCAAGATCATCGCCAACTCCGACGACCTCGACAAGATCGCGGCCGAGGGCGAGAAGGCCGATGTCGGCGCGCTCAAGGGCTGGCGGCGCGAGTTGTTCGGCGACACGGCGCTGAAACTGATCAACGGCGAAGTGGCGCTGCGCTTCGTCGACAAGAAGATCGAAGCGATGGAAATCGGCTCCTGATTACGGGCGGGCGGAAAACAACTTTCCGCCCGAATCCGGCTCTAGCCAAGGCCCCTTAGCAAGACCGATTCGCAACCCCGATCACGGCGGTTCGGCGCGCTGACGCGACATGGCTCACCGATGTTGGCCAACGCGCCTTTCTTTGGCTTTAGGGTTTCGAGGCTCTTCCGCATGCGCTGGCGTTTCTCCACGTTCGAGGGAATTTTGCTGCTGCTGATCGTCGGCGGAGCTGGTGCGGTCTATGCCTGGGTCACCTTTGGCGGCGGCGGCCTGATCGGGGCCACCTACGCAGTCTTCATCTGCATGCCGATCCTTGCCTTTGAGCGCCACATCATCTTCCGGCGGCTCTACCGCAGGATCCATTCCTTCTCGACACCGATCTTCTTTCTTGCCACCCTTGCCGTGTATTTCGTCTTGATCGACGTCGGTTACGCTGTGGCCGGCCTGATCATGCAGATGACGGGACATCTGCGCGAAGACTGGCTCGATGCCCTGGTGCCATCGAGCACCGTGCTACTTTTCACGTTCGCAATCGCAGGTCCGCTGGTCTTCATCCTCCGCGTGCGGGAGCTGTTGGGCCGGGACGTCTTCCTCAGCCTGCTGACCGGCCGCTATCGCAAGCCGATCCAGGAGGAGCGCGTTTTCCTGTTTCTGGATCTTGCCGGCTCGACGTCCTATGCCGAGCGGAACGGGGACCTGAGGATGCAGGAGTATCTCGGCAAGCTGTTCACCACGCTTGCCGATCCGGTGCTGCGATACCGCGGTTCGATCGACGACTACGTCGGCGACGCTGCGATCATCACCTGGCCATTCGACCGTGCCGTCAACAACGCGGCCTGCGTTCATTGCGTCTTCGATATCCTCGATGTCATCGAGGCAGAGAGCCACAGGTGGCGCAAGGAGTTCGGCGAAGTTCCGCGCCTGAGGGCCGCACTTCACGGCGGAACGATCGTCGCGGCCGAGATCGGCGTCGACAAACACAAGATCACCTATTTCGGCGATACGGTTAACACGACAGCCAGGCTCGAAGGCTTCTGCAAGACGCTGAACCACCAGGTGCTGATTTCCACCGACCTCGCCCGCAAGATGAGGCTGCCGCACTACGTGCGCGTGGAAGATCTCGGCGAGCATGCCGTCAAGGGCCGCGGGCAGAAAATCGGCGTGCTGGCGCTGCGCGCTGGCGGAACGCCCGTCCCTTCAACCGCCGCCGAGCCCGGTTTCACCGGTGCAGCTTCGCACCCTTCGTGATCTTGTCGACGAGCTTCTTGTCGGCATGTACGGCGATGCCGGCGACGGCCGCGTCCTCGGGTCGGGTCTCGGCAAAGACCGCGCGATTGGCGCTGTCGTGGCCGGTCGAGAACATGGCGTCGACATAGAGCGAAGTTTGCACGTCCCTTTCGATCGCGCGGCGTTGAATTTGCCCAAGCGTGGCACCATCTGCGGAAAGCACGATGATCGGCTGAACGCTCAGCGCGTTGTAGACATTGCCGGCGCCATCGCGATAGGCTTCGCCGATGATTGCCGGCTTCTGTCCGGCGATGCCGGTGGCCAGAAAGGCGGTGACGTTCAGCTTCTGCCAGGTGGCCAGATCCTCGCGCAACACGATCGCGAACTTGGTGTCGAACATGACGGGTTTCTCCATTTCAAGACATCAGGGCGTGCCCGAGCAGGCCTTAACCGAAGACGCGGCGATCGATCTTGAACGATTGTGCGGATCGCCGGGCGACGGCCTGCGTGCCGCGCCGGGCGATGGCATCCGCGTTGCCGCGCCGCTCAACGGCATCGAGCGCATCGAGGCTCGGTTGCACGGCAAGGTGTTCGAGCCGCATCGCCACGACACCTATGCGCTGGGCGTCACGCTCGGCGGCATCCAGACCTTCCAGTATCGCGGCGAGAGCCGCTACAGCACGCCTGGAAGCATCATCATCATTCACCCCGATGAGGTGCATGATGGTGGCGCGGGAACGGAGGCAACGCTCAGATATCGGATGATGTATCTGCAGCCCGAGCGGCTGATTGCAGCGCTCGGCGACAATGGCGGCGCCCTGCCCTTTATCGCCGCACCGGTTGTCGGTGACGTTGCTTTGCGCCAGGCGATCGGCGAGGCCGTGATGGATCTGGACGGCGGCATCGACGAATTGGCGCTCGACGACATTCTGACGCGCATCGCAGAAGGCCTTTCCCGCCATGCCGGAATGCCAGGCAAGGTGGGCAGCCGATCGGCGAAGCGGGCGGTCTTCGAGGCGGCCGACTATCTCAGGGAAAATCTCGATCGGCCCGTAGGATCCCAGGAGCTCGAATCCGTCAGCGGCCTCGACCGTTTCACACTCGCCCGCCAGTTCCGAAAAATTCTCGGCACCAGCCCGCACCGTTACCTCCTGATGCGCCGCCTGGAACAGGCACGCCGGATGATCGCCACCGGCCATAGCCTCGCAGGCGCGGCACTCGACACCGGCTTTGCCGACCAGGCCCATTTTTCCCGCCACTTCAAGCGCGCTTATGGCGTAACGCCCGGCCGCTGGGCGACACTTGCCCTTGCCGGTTAACACCAGCGCCCTGTCATCAAAGCTTCACCGGCCTGTTAGCCAGACATCACCCAACCGTCATCAAAGCCGCCTATCGGGTTTGCGTACTCTGGCATCCAACCCATGGTGACTTTCATGACCAAAACGCTTCTCGCCACTGCGGCGCTCACCCTTTTGATGACGACGACCGTCCTGGCTGAGGAAAAGGCCTTTCCCGCAACCCTGAAGGCACACGCGATCCTGCCGGCGAACACCATCCTGGCCGCACCGTCCGACGCACCGGACTATCTGAAGACATCCGGCAAGTTCACCACCGCCGACCGCAAGCGCGCGGACGCGCTCGGCACCGTGCCCGGCAAGGACGGCGTGCGCCCGACCGGTCTTTCGCTACCGTTCAACGGCCAGCCGATGCAGGGCTTCTCCGGCATCAAGGCCATGGAAGACGGCACGTTCTGGAGCCTTTCCGATAACGGCTTCGGCAGCAAGTTGAACTCCACCGATGCCATGCTGATGCTGCACCACGTCAAGATGGACTGGGACGCCGGCAAGGTCGAGGCGCTGAAGACGGTGTTCCTGACGGACCCGGACCGCAAGGCTCCCTTCCCGATCGTCATGGAAGGTTCCGACAAGCGCTACCTGACCGGTGCCGATTTCGACGTCGAATCGATCCAGCCTGTCGCCGACGGCTTCTGGGTCGGCGAGGAGTTCGGTCCCTACATCCTGAAGTTCGATGTCGACGGAAAGCTGACTGACGTTATCGCGACGGTTGTCGACGGCAAGCCCGTGATGTCTCCCGACAACCCGACCCTGACGCTCCAGGGCGACCCCTCGAAGAAGACGCCTGCCTTCAACCTGAAGCGCTCCGGCGGCTACGAGGGCATGGCGCTGTCGAAGGACGGGACCAGGCTCTACGGCATGCTTGAAGGTCCGATCTGGACCGACAGCGAAACCGTGGAACAGGCCGATGGCCGTCCGGCATTGCGTGTCATCGAGCTCGATGTCGCAACCAAGGCATGGACGGGCCGCAGCTGGCTCTATCCACTGGCCGAAGGCGGCGAGGCAATCGGCGACTTCAACATGCTCGACGACAAGACGGCCCTGGTCATCGAACGCGACAACGGTGCCGGCACGCTGGACAAGGCCTGCGCCGATCCGAAGGATCCCAAGCCCGATTGCTTTGCCGTCGGTTCGAAGGTGAAGCGCGTCTACAAGATCGCTTTCGACGACAGCAATGTCGGCAAGGCCGTGCGCAAGATCGGCTACATCGACCTCCTGAAAATCGCAGACCCTGACAACAGGAAGCGCCAGGGTGGCGGCGACGGCTATTACGACATGCCGTTCGTGACGATCGAAAACGTCGATCGCGTCGATGCCACGCACATCATCGTCGGCAACGACAACAACCTGCCGTTCTCGGCCGGCCGCGCACTCGACAAGGCTGACGACAACGAGTTCGTGCTGCTCGAAGTCGGCGACTTCCTGAACGCCGAATAACAAGAAAGGGCGCGCAGATTTTGCTCCGCGCGCCCTTTCTTAGACGTTCATTGCCGGTCAGCTCTCGAAGTGGAATGCCAGTCGTCTGCCGGTGAGTTTGCCGAGCTGTTGCAGGCGGCCGTCGAGGCGCTCGCCGGCAAATTCCGAATAGGCCGTAGGCACGACGATCTCCAGGTCGATATCCGGCAGGGACGACCTGCGGAACGTCAGGTTCTTCGCCACACCCGGCATCGATGCCGAGAACAGATAGGCGACACGCAGCAGCCCGCCGAGCAGCTTGGCCAGTTCCAGCAGCCGTGGTGTGGTGATGCCGGTCAAGGCACCGGTGGCGCCATCGTCGTTCAGACCTTCAAAGCGATAGTAATTGGCAAGCGCGATATAGGCCCGCCCCGCATGGGTGATGCCGGAAAATGTCGAGTGGGCTATGATGTTCAGCGCCTGAAGGCCGCGATAGTCCGGATGGGCGCGCCAGCTGATATCGGCCAGCAGGCAGGCCGCCTGGCGGTAGCGGCTTTCCTCTTCGGTTTCCTCGACGCCGAAAAACGGTACCATGCGGCCGGTCCAGTCGGCAAGCTCGCGGGCATGCTCGGGCGAACGCGCGCGAAGGATCGCGATCTCGCCGGCGGCCGTCAGCAGCGGATCCTGCGCCCGTTCGTTCTCGCTCAGAAGAGAAAAGAGATAGCCTTCGCGAACGCCGAGTGCCGAAAACGAGATCCGCTCCGGCTTCATGATCGAGAGGGCCTCCTGCATCGCGATCGCACCGAACGGAAGCAGGCTGCGGCGGCTCTTGGAGATGGTCGCATAGGCCGACGGCTTGATATTCTTCGGCTCGATCACCTCCGGCAGAAGCGCCATCGCCTCGTCATAGGAAATCTCGTAACCCTGCATCATGTGCAGCGGATAATTGCGGATCTCCATGTGCAGCTTGGCGATCGAGCGCCAGGTGCCGCCAACGGCATAAAAGGTTCGGCCTGTACCGGTCTTCAGCACCGGCGAGCTTTTCATGAACTTGCGCACCCAGGTGCGGGCTTTCGGCAGCGAGCCGCCGCTGTGCTCGAAGAGACGGATACCCCCGAGCGGCAAGGTGATCCCCTTGCCGATCTTTGTCCCGCTCACTTCGACCAGTTCCAGCGAGCCGCCACCAAGGTCGCCCACCACGCCATCGGGATCGTGGTAACCGCTGACGATGCCCATCGCCGAGAAATACGCTTCCTCTTCGCCAGTCAGAATGCGCACCTTGTGGCCGAGAATGGCTTCGGCCTTGGCGATGAAGGCCGGACCGTTGCTCGCTTCGCGCGCGGCCGCGGTCGCGAGCACATACATGGAGGTGGCGCGCGCCTGCTGCGAAAGAGCATGAAAACGGTGCAACGCCCTGAGCGCCCGTTCGACACTCTCCTCGTCCATGCGTCCGGTGGCATCGATGCCCTTGCCGAGACCGCACATAACCTTCTCGTTGAAGAGCATGGCCGGGGCGCGGCTCAAGCCCTCGTAGACGACAAGGCGAATAGAGTTCGAGCCGATATCCACAACGGAAACCGGGCGGATGCCGGGCAAACGCCCCTGCGCTTCAGATTCGACCATGCAAAACCAGTTTACTTGTTCCAGCTGCTCTTCCAGCCGGCGATCAGCTTCGGTGCACTGGACTTCAGGGCCTCACCCCGGCCGGAGAGGCTGGGATTGGTCATGAAATAATGCTGCGCATTGAACGGTTCGGCATCCTTGCCGACTTCCATCCGGCGAGACGTGCCGTCGGGAAGAATTTCATAGCTCTGCTGGTTGTCTATGAGATTACCCAGCATGATCTGCGAAAGAACCTGTTCGTGCACAGTCCGGTTGATAAGAGGCACGAGCGTCTCAACCCGCCGGTCCAGATTTCGCGGCATCATATCCGCCGAGCCGATATAGACAAGCGCATTCTCGGATGGAAGGCCGTAACCGTTGCCAAAGCAGAATATGCGGGAATGTTCGAGGAATCTGCCGACGATGGACTTGACACGAATGTTGTCGGAAAGGCCCGGAACCTGCGGCCGCAAGCAGCAGATGCCACGCACCACCAGGTCGATTTCAACACCGGCGCGGCTTGCCTTGTAGAGCGCATCGATGATCTCGGGATCGACGAGCGAGTTCATCTTCATCCAGATCGCCGCCGGGCGACCGGCCTTGGCGTGCTCGATTTCTTCCTCGACATGCTTGAGAATGCGAGGGCGCAGCGTATGCGGCGAGACCGCCAGCTTCATCCCGGCCTCCGGCTCGCCATAGCCGGTAATGAAATTGAAGATGTTCGCCATGTCGTGGGCGATGACCGGGTTGCAGGTGAAGAACGAGAGGTCGGTGTAGATCTTCGCGGTAACCGGGTGGTAGTTGCCGGTGCCCAGATGGCAATAGGTGCGCAGCCGCCCCTCCTCGCGACGCACCACCATCGACATCTTGGCGTGGGTCTTGAGTTCGATGAAGCCGAAGACAACCTGCACGCCGGCGCGCTCCAGGTCGCGCGCCCAGCGGATATTGGCCTCTTCGTCAAAGCGGGCCTTCAGTTCGACCAGCGCCGTCACGGACTTTCCGGCCTCGGCGGCATCGACCAGCGCGCGCACGATCGGGCTGTCATTGGAGGTGCGGTAGAGCGTCTGCTTGATCGCCACCACTTCCGGGTCGCGCGCCGCCTGCAGCAGGAACTGCACCACCACGTCGAAGGATTCGTAGGGGTGGTGGACCACCATGTCCTTTTCGCGGATCGCGGCGAAACAATCGCCCGCATGCTCGCGCACGCGCTCGGGGAAGCGCGGGTTGTAGGGTTCGAAGCGCAAGTCGTCGCGCGGTGCCTTGGTGATTTCCGACAGCGTGTTCAGCGCCAGAAGACCCGGCAGCACGGCGACGCGGTTTTCCGGGACACTCAGTTCCTGAACGACGAACTGTCGCAGCGAGGCCGGCATTTCCGAATCCAGCTCGATGCGGATCACCGAGCCGCGGCGCCGGCGCTTCAGCGCCGTCTCGAAGAAGCGCACCAGATCTTCGGCCTCTTCCTCGACTTCGATATCACTGTCACGAATGATGCGGAACGTGCCGGAGCCCCGGACTTCATAGCCCGGGAACAGCCGGTCGATGAACTGGCTGACCATGTCTTCGAGCGTGATGTAGCGGATGACGTTCTTGACATCGGGCAGACGGATGAAGCGGTCGAGTGCGACCGGCAGGCGCAACAGCGCGGTCATCGGCTCGCGGCCGGTCTTGCTGACGAGCTGGAGGCCCATCGAGAAACCGAGATTGGGAATGAACGGGAACGGATGGGCCGGATCGATCGACAACGGCGTCAGCACCGGAAAGATCGACTGGTCGAATTCGTTGGCAAGCCAGCTCTTGTCCTGCGCCGATAGCGACGCCGGGCGGACGATCAGGATGTCTTCCTTGGCGAGATACTGCTGCAGCACGGCGAGCGATGCCTGCTGCTCCATCTGCAGGTTGTCGATCTCCTTCAGGATATCCTCGAGCTGTTCGGCCGGCGTCTTGCCGTCGGGCGAGCGCATGGCGAGGCCCTGGCGCACCTGACCCTCGAGGCCGGCGACGCGCACCATGAAGAATTCGTCGAGATTGGCGGCGGAAATCGACAGGAAACGGACACGCTCCAACAGCGGATGCGCCGTATTAAGCGTTTCCTCGAGCACGCGGCGATTGAACTGCAGCCAGGAAAATTCACGATTGATGAACCGCTCCGGACTTGTGAGCAGGTCGACATCCTCCGTCGTCTGTTTGTTTTCGTTCACCGCCGACGTCGCATTATCCATTACCGATCAGACCCCATTTCGCCGCAGGCAGGAACTATAACAGTTTGACGACGGAACTGTGACAGTCAATCGGAATGGCGTTGATTTCCAAGCTCTTCCAGGACTTCGGCGGCCAGCGAGCGGGTCAGCCTGACGCCGCGGGCAAGCGCCAGCCGGTCGATGCGCTCGACGATCGTCTGGGCCGCCCCGAGCGAGCGTTCCATGCGCTGGACGATGTAACCGACCAGCCTCTCGTCGATGAAAAGCTGGCGATCGGAGAACAGCTTGATCAGCACCTGCGTCAGCAGTTCGTCGTCGGGCTCGCCGATCTCGACGACGGTCGCCGCCTTGAGACGCGAACGAAGATCCGGCAGCGTGACCGGCCAGGACATCGGCCAGAGCCGTGAGGTCATCAGCAGACCGGTGCCATGCTGACGGACGCTGTTGATGACGTGAAACAGCGTCGTGTCGTCAAACCCCTGCCGGTCGGCGTCCTCAAACAGAACGGGGCCCTGCGCCGCCATCAGCGCCGCATCTGTGTCGGCGACGGGATGGATCGCGCGTGCGCCCGCCCTCTCCTTCCAGATGCTGGCGAGATGCGATTTTCCGGAGCCGACGGGGCCGGCGATAATAACGACCGGCGATGGCCAGTCGGGCCAATGGTCGACGATCGCGATCGCCGCGCTCAGGCGATCGGAAACGAGAAGATCTTCGCGACCCGTCGCCGGGTCGTGGTCGAATGCCAGGGGCAATTGTTCGAAGGGACGTTTTGTCATGCTGTACTCGGGACAAGGATGGGACGATCAGTCGGCCTGATTGAGATCAGCCGGGCTGATTGCCCTTTGTCTTCTTCACCGCGACCTTCCCATGTCCATGGTAGAGATCGCTATCAAGGTATCGCTGGATGCCGAAGCGAACAAGGACGCCGATGGCAGCGGCGGCCGGAACGGCGACCAGAAGCCCGACGAAACCGAAGAGGGCACCGAAGGCGAGAAGCGCGAACATCAGCCAGACCGGATGCAGGCCGACGCTCTTGCCCACCAGCTTCGGCTGCAGGATGTTGCCCTCCAGGAACTGGCCGCTGAAGAAGATGGCAGCGACGGCACCGATCCAGAGATAATCCGGCCAGAACTGGACCAATGCGACACCAACCGCCAACACCAGGCCGACCATCGAGCCGACATAGGGGATGAAGCTGATCATGCCGGCAAAGAGGCCGATCAGCAGCCCGAAATTGAGGCCGACAAGAGACAGCCCGATGCCATAGTAAAGGCCGAGGATGATGCAGAGCGAACCCTGGCCACGCACGAAGCCGGCAATCGTCGAATTCATGTCCTGCGCAATCTGGCGCACCACGCCGACGTAGTCACGTGGCACCCAGCTATCAACCCGGTCGACCATCCGGTCCCAGTCGAGCAGCAGGTAGAAGGCGACAACGGGCGTGATGACGAACAGCGACAGGATGTCGAGCAGCGCCATGCCGGAATTCCACAGCTGCTGGAACAGCGTGCCGAGGAAGCTGGCGCCCTGCTCGAGGAGCTTGGCCGAATTCTGCTTGATCGCCGTCATCTGCTCGGCGAGCCAGTCGGGCAACAGGGTCGACTGGCTGTCGGTCAACAGCGCCTGCAGCTTGGAGATATAGCCTGGCATCTTCTGGATGAAGTCGGCGGCTTGCGTGAAGATCACGGGGATGATGATCATCAGCGACAGGGCAAAGATCACCACGAAGCCGATGAGAATGACCACCGTCGCCATCAGCCGGCTGAGGCCGAGGCGCTCGAGGCGGTCGGCGATCGGATCGAGGAAATAGGCAAGCGCCATGCCCGCAAGGAACGGCAGCAGGATCGAGCTGAAAACCATCAGGAAGGCGATGAAGGCGGCAAGCACAAGCAGCCAGAAAATCACCTGGCGCTGAAGTCCCGAACCGCTGACCTTTATGTCCATTGTGTTCCCTGTAGCACGCAGAGCATGCCTTTGCCGCATCATCATCTGTTTGAGGAGATAGGGGCCCCATGCCGCGACGGTCAAGTCCGCGCGCTTCCGAGCCCGACAAATTGCACCTTTCGCTCCCTTCTTGCCGGTGGGATATGGGCAAAATGGTGAAAAATGGCGGAGAAGGACGGCTGTCGGCTTGCACTCCCTTGCCCGCCGTGCAATTCGCATCCGCAAAATACCTGTCGCACGACCAGCCTTGGAGAACCAGCATGAGCCAGTCGGGAAAGAACGGCCTCACCTATAGTGATGCAGGCGTGGATATCGATGCCGGCAATCTGATGGTGGAAAAGATCAAGCCGCATGTGCGCTCGACCCGGCGCCCGGGTGCCGATGGCGAGATCGGCGGCTTCGGCGGGCTCTTCGACCTCAAGGCGGCCGGCTTTACCGACCCCGTGCTCGTCGCCGCCAATGACGGCGTCGGCACCAAGCTCAAGATTGCGATCGACGCCAACAAGCACGACACCGTCGGTATCGACCTCGTGGCCATGTGCGTCAACGACCTGGTCGTCCAGGGCGCCGAACCGCTGTTCTTCCTCGACTATTTTGCAACCGGCAAGCTCGACCCCGATCAGGGCGCCGCGATCGTTGCCGGCATCGCCGACGGCTGCCGCCAATCCGGTTGCGCGCTGATCGGCGGTGAAACCGCGGAAATGCCGGGCATGTATTCTGGCGGCGACTACGACCTTGCCGGCTTTGCCGTCGGCGCTGCCGAGCGCGGGCAATTGCTGCCGGCCGGCGATATCGGCGAAGGCGATGTCATTCTCGGCCTCGCCTCGTCGGGCGTTCATTCCAACGGCTATTCCCTCGTGCGCAAGATCGTCGCTTTGTCCGGTCTTGCCTGGGACGCGCCCGCCCCCTTCGGCGAAGGCACGCTTGCAGACCTCCTGATGACGCCGACCCGCATCTATGTGAAGCCGCTCTTGAAGGCGATCCGCGAAACCGGCTCGATCAAGGCGCTTGCGCATATCACCGGCGGCGGCTTCCCCGAGAACATTCCGCGCGTGCTGCCCAAGCACCTTGCCGCTGAAATCGACCTTGATGCCATCAAGGCGCCGAAGGTCTTCTCCTGGCTCGCACAGACCGGTGGCGTCGCCGCCAACGAAATGCTGCGGACCTTCAACTGCGGCGTCGGCATGATCGCCGTCGTGCCGGCCGAAAAGGCCAAGGACGTGGCAGCCGTGCTCGAGGCAGAAGGCGAAACCGTCTTCACGCTCGGTCGCATGGTCGCCCGCGCCGAGGGCGCCCATGGCACGATCTACAAGGGCAGCCTCGCTCTATGAGGAACGACGGGGCGGCAGTCCGGAAAAAGGTCGTCGTCTTCATTTCAGGCGGCGGCTCCAACATGCTCTCGCTCGCGAAAGCCGCAGCAGAGCCCGATTTTCCGGCCGAGATCATTGCCGTGATCGCCGACAAGGCGGATGCCGGTGGCCTTGCCAAGGCTGAAGCGCTCGGCATTCCGACCCGCTCGTTCCTGCGCAAGGATTTCGAGAGCAAGGATGCGCACGAAGCGGCGATCCTTGTAGAGCTCGATCGGCTATCGCCCGACATCATCTGCCTTGCGGGCTACATGCGACTGTTGTCGGCGACCTTCATCAAGCGCCACGAAGGCCGGATCATCAACATCCACCCGTCGCTTCTGCCGCTCTTTCCCGGCCTCCACACCCACCAGCGCGCCATCGACGCCGGCATGAAGGTGGCGGGCTGCACCGTGCATTTCGTCACCGAAGGCATGGATGAGGGCCCGATCGTCGCGCAGGCCGTCGTTCCCGTCGTCGACGGTGACACCGCCGACACGCTGGCCGCCCGCGTGCTGACGGTCGAGCACCGTACCTATCCGATGGCGCTGCGGCTCCTGGCCGAAGGCAAGGTTCGCATGGAAGGCGGAAGGGTCGTCACCGAAAACACCGACCCCGCGCCCGCGTCCTCGACGTTGATCTCGCCGGCGGCCTGAGGGCCAACTATTTCGCCGAAGCCAGCCGCCGGTCGAGTGCGTCGAGCACGCGCCGGGTCAGCGCCGGATAATCCTCGTCGAAATGGTGGCCGCCTTCGATGGCGACGACATCGACACCCGTGCCCTTCAGATCAGGGCAGGCATCGTCCTCTTCCTCCGTGCCATGGATGCATTGCACCAGGGTGGGATCGATGCGCTTGATGTCGTCTATCGGATCGCCGCCATTGCCCTGCCCGGCTGCACCGAGCCAGCCAAGAACCGAAATCTTGTAGTCGACCTGATGCGACAGCGCCATCAGCGTCACCTGCCGTACCCGCGCGCGTTCGGCCGGCGGGAGCAGATTGAACGTGCGCGGCAGGATGTCGGCACCGAAGGAATAGCCGATCAGCAAGACGTTCCGGACATTCCAGCGCTTGCGATAATAGTCCATCACCTTGGCGAGATCGTCTGAAGTCGCCTGCGGATCGCGTTCGGACCAGAAATAGCGCAGCGAATCGATGCCGACGACCGGCACGCCCTGCTGCTGCAAGACGTCGCCGACCTGCTTGTCGATGTCGCGCCAGCCACCGTCGCCGGAATAGATCACCGCCATCGTGTCGCGCGTCGGCTTGGTATCGAGCACGGTCAGGGGTAGGCCGAACGGGTTGTCGGATGCAGCCTCGCTGTCAATCAGGTCGGTCAGATGGCTGGTCAATGCATCGTAGGCGTCGTCGTCGCTGTCTTCCTGGGTGATATCGGCGTGTTTCTCGATGAGGGCCGCCACATGGCTGCGACCGTCGTCGGATGCCGCTGGCGTAAAGACGACGCAAATCGGGTCAGGCAAGGCACCGTCCGTCAGACCGTAGACCATGCGGTCGCCCTTGCGGGTTTTCTCGGCCGGCGTGCAGAGCTGCTTTTGCAGCGTGATGCCTTCTTCCGGATCGACCGCGAGTGTCTGGCCGATGGTCGCGGCAGGGGTCTGCGCCGCGATCGCCAGCGCCATGGCGCCACCCGCTCCGACGCCGGCAACGATCGGCGGAAGATAGGCATCGCTTCTCAGCGCGCGCTGCACCTGCTGGCTCAGCGCCTCGATATCCGAAACCATGTAGATGCAGTCGCCATCGTCCCTGGCGAGCGAGGCAAGATAGGCCTTGAGATCGATGCCGATGACGGCAGCCTTGTCGTCAACCAGCGCACGCGCGACCGTGTCCTCCCTGTCGCCCCACCCATCCGCGCCGGACAGGAGCACGACGAGGGCGGACGCCGTGTCGTTTGGAAGAAGGATGTGCGGAGACGGTATCATGCCCGTATCGTAGGCTGCCGGCTTGTCCTGCGCCATGCCCGGAGCAACCGCCATGGTTGCCACCAGGAGTGCGCCTGCGACTGACTTCAAGACTTTACGGATACGCATCATTTCTTCATCACTCCCCTGAGGCCGCCGCCGATCAGGAATGTCGCATCCATCAGGGCAAGGATCGGATTGATGCCGCCACTCGCCACGAGATAACGTGGCTGCCAGTGCGGGTGGAACTTCGACTTGAAGGCGCGAAGGCCCTTGAAGTTGTAAAAGCGCTCCCCGTGTTCGAAGAAGGTTCGACCCGCCCGGTCCCAGACCGGAGCGATCTGGCGCGACGACATGCCCGAGAGCGGCGCCATGCCGAGATTGAAGCTACGGTACCCTTCGGCCTTCAGATGTTCCATCACCTGGGCAAAGAGAAAATCCATCGATCCCTTGGGAGCGTCAGGCGCAAAGCGCATGAGATCCACGGTGCCTTCCTGCTTCGTCGCCGTCACCAGGATGTTGGCAAAGGCGACGATGCGGCCCTCATAGGTCAAAACCGCGACAGGCTGTTCGACCAGGTATTCGGGATCGAAGGCTCCAAGGGAAAAACCCTTCTCCTTGGCATTGTGATGGGCAAGCCAGGCATCGGAAATCGCCGTCAGCTCGTCGATGATCGCGGGAACGTCCTGGGCCGCAACCATCCTGAATTCGAGCCCGTCACGTTGGGCGCGGCTGACCTGCTGGCGAAGGTTGGCCCATTTTCCGCCCTTCATCTCGAACCGCGCGAGGTCGACATGGGCAAGTTCGCCAAGCCTGAAGGCGCGCAGCCCCGCATCGGCGTAGTAGGCAAGCCCCAGCGGCGAGACCTGGTAGAACACCGCACGGCAACCGCTGGCGCGGGCCGTCTCGATGAATTGCCAAATCAACTCCGGCCAGGCATCGACCGGCCCCACCGGATCGAACAGCGCGATCCACGAGCGGGCCCTCTGGCCATACATGATGAAAGCGCGGCCGTCGGCGGAGAACATCAGGCTCTTGTCACCCATGCGCACCAGATTGGCATCGGACATGTCCTGCGCCTCGACGATGGCCAGTGCCCGCTGCATGGCGTCGTCACTTGCCGGCTCAGCACTCGCAGCCGCCGGCCGCATCAGGCTCCAGATGGCGATGGCGCTGGCGCCGATCGTCACGCCGAGCAGTGCACGCAGGCCGCGGGGGGCCTCGGCGGAAAACTCGAACTGCCACCAGAGTTCATGGCTGTAATCGACATCGCGATAGACGAACAGGAGGACGACGAGCCCGCCAAGGCAGATGACGCCCAGCGCCGTCAGCCACGGCAGCGTCAACGCCTGGCCGAAGAGCGAGGCCGGCCGCACGAACAGCCGGCGGCTGACAAGAAGGCCGACGAGGAAGAAGGCAAGCATGCCGGCCTCGACGACTGCGACCGCCTTGATCAGCGAAAGCAGCAATGCAGCGACACCGATGACGACAGACGCCCACCAGGCACCATCGAGCCTGAGGGCGAGGCCGCGCGAGACGATGACGAGCGCAAGGCCGAGCAGGCTCGCCAGAAAATGCGCGCCCTCGACGATCGGCAGCGGCAGCAGCCCTTCGAGAAAGGCTAGGTTTTCGTCCGGCGTCGGCGTCACGCTCGACAGCACCAGCATGATCGCCAGGACGATGCCGAGCGTTGCCAGAAGAAGCGGCGTGATGCGGCCGCCGATGCGGCGCACGCTGGAGGCGACGGGATGGCCGGACAGTTGCCGCAGTTCGATACCGATGACGACGGCAATCGCGATCAGAAGCGGCAGCACGTGATAGATGACGCGGTAGAGAACCAGGGCGCCAAGGATCGTGTCGATGTCAGTGTTATGGCCGAGCGTGGCGATGATGATCGTTTCGAAGACGCCGAGACCGGCCGGCACGTGACTGAGGACAGCGATGCCGACGGCGAGCGAATAGATCGCCAGAAAGGCCGGCCAGCCGATGGTGCCCGCCGGAAGCAGCACGTAAAGCACCGTTGCCGACGCTGCCAGATCCAGCGCGGTGACCAGGAACTGGCGCGAGGACGTGCGCGAATCCGGCATGCGCAGCGCAAAGCGTCCGATGGTCACCTCATGCCCGTCTCGGCCCTTGACGAAGATGGCCAAGACGGTGCCGAGAATGGCGACGGCGATCATGCGCAGCCAGAACGGGTCGAGCCCCGTCAGGGGCGCGACATATTCACCGACGGCGAGCAGGCTCAGGCAGGTGACCGTCAGAAGCCCGAGGCCGAAGGCCAAGGTGACGAAGGCGATGATGCGCGCGATGTTCTCCGGCTCGATGCCGAGGCGCGAATAGGACCGGTAGCGGATGGCGCCGCCGCTCAAGGCGCCGAAGCCGGCGGTGTTGCCGACCGCATAGGCGCAAGCCGCCGTCAAGGCGACGTCGGCATAGGGCAGCTTGCGCCTGACATAGTCGAGCGCGCCGACGTCGTAGAAGGTCAGTGCCAAAAAGCTCAAGGCCGTGAAGAAAACAGCCGCAGCGATGGCGGTCCAGCTGGTGTCGGCAAGCGCCTTGACCACGTCGTCGTACTGCACTTCCGAGGTCAGGTGGAAGATCGCCAGGCCGAAGAGGCCGATGACCAGCAAGGTTGCAAGCGCCTGCAGATAGCGTCGGTTGCGACGCAGGAAAGGCATCCACCCTGCCTCGATCTGCTGATCATCGTTGGCTGCACGTTCCGAGAGGGAGGACGTCATGGGTTGCCCATGTCATTGATGAAGACACCAGCGCTGTAGCCTAACGGATAACGATCAGAAAGTGAAATATCCGTAATGTATTGTGTTCTTAATAAACAAGGCTTTACGGCCCGAGGCTGGAGCGGTTCAGCCGGGCCCATTGCAGCAACATGATGGTTTTGGCGTCGCAGATCTCGCCTGTCGCGATCATTTCGAAGGCTGCATCGAAGGGGATTTCGAGCACCTCGATGTCCTCGCCCTCATGTGAAAGACCGCCACCCTCCCCGACTTTCCTGGCAACGTCGATGAGACCGACGAAAAAGCTCGTTCGCTCGGTCAGCGCCCCCGGGCTCATATAGGCATCGAAGAGGTGCGTGGCCTTCTCGACGTGATATCCCGTTTCCTCCATCGCTTCGCGGCAGATCGCGACCTCCGGCGTATCGTCGTCGAGCAGGCCGGCGGGGGCTTCGATCATATAGGCAGGATCGCCCTGCAGCAGCACCGGCACGCGCAACTGGCGCACCAGCACAACGCTTTGGCGCCTGGGATCGAACAACAGGATGGTCGCGGCGCTGCCATGGTCGTGCACTTCACGCTTCAGCGTCACCGTTTCGCCGTCGGACATGTCCTGCTCAAGGGTGATTTCCTCCAGATGGATGAAGCCGTCCGAAAGCGTGCGCCGATCGATGATCCTGACGCGCGGATCGTGGTTTTTCGTCATGAGAGGTCCTTCATGGGAAGAGGAAGATGCGATCGCACTCGACCGTCAATGGATGTGCTCCGACGGCGCGCAGCTTTCGCGCTCCATCTGCAGGGTCGTATGGTGCAGATCGAACGCATCGCGCAAACGCTGCTCCACCGCGCGGCGCACGGTCTCACCGTCGGCATCCTCTGCCAGCACCACATGGGCGGTCAACGACGGTTGGCTCTGGGTGATCGCCCAGAGGTGAAGGTCGTGCACCGAAGCGGCACCCGGCACGGCGGTGATCGCCGCATGTACGTCGGCCAGGCGCATGCCCGGCGGCACGCCTTCCAGGAGAATGTTGACGCACTCCTTCAAGAGCACCCAGGTACGCGGAAAGACCATGAAGCCGATGCCGACAGCCAGCAGCGAATCGACCCACTGCCAGCCGGTGAACCAGATGATCGCCGCACCTGCCATCACCGCCACCGAGCCGAGCATATCCGCCCAGACCTCGAGATAAGCGCCCTTGACGTTGAGGCTTTCGTCCTTGTGGCTGGTCAGCAGCCGCATCGAAATCAGGTTGACCACCAGGCCGACGACGGCAATCAGCAGCATGCCGCCGGACTGGATTTCCTGCGGCAGCGACAGCCGTTGCCACGCCTCGTAGAGAATGTAGAAGGCGACGGCGAGCAGCAGCAGGGCGTTGAAGGCCGCCGCCAGGATCTCGAAGCGGGCATAGCCATAGGTTCGCAGCAGATCGGATGGCCGCCGCCCGACATGAATGGCGACAAGCGCGATCGCCAGTGCCGCCGCGTCGGTCAGCATATGCATCGCGTCGGAAATCAGCGCCAGGCTGCCCGTCAGAATACCGCCGACGACCTCGGCGAGCATGAAGCTGCCCGTCAGCGCGAGCGCACCCCAGAGGCGCGAGACCGGCGTGTTGCTGACATCCGCATGCTGGTGGTCGCCGCTCATACACGCACCCGGTGGCTAGGGGGCTGGTCTGACCCAGACCCTGTTGTCGTGGAACGCGGCCCCGCCGTAGGGCGCAACCGCATCGGCGCCAGTAAGCACATTGATGCCCTCGCCGTCGAGATGGGCGCCGTTCGGCCAGAGCCCCTCGGCGATGACAACGCCGCGCCGCGCGCCGCCGCCAACCATCACATGCAGGCGTACCTCGCCGCGTCGATTGCCGAGCATGACGATATCGCCGTCGCCGACGCCGAGCGCTGCCGCATCGTCCGCGTGCATCATCACCGCAGGGCGGACTTCCTTCTGAACCGAAGACGGGGTTTCCGCGAAGGTCGAATTCAGGAAGGACCGCGCCGGCGACGTCGCCAGGCGGAAAGGATGGTCAGCGTCTGCGACCTCGATCAGGTCGACATGGTCGGGGAATTCCGGCAGCGCGGCATGCGGTCCCTGCAGGCCCATCGACTTGGGCGGGCGGTTCGGCGCCGGGGTGCCGGTCCAGTCCGCCTTGAAGCGGAACTTGCCGTCGGGATGACCGAAGCCATTGAGATAATGTGCGTCCTCGAACGCCGGCTGACAGTCGAGCCATTTCTCCCGCTTCATCTCGTCGTAGCCGATGCCGTAATTGGCAAGCAGCCGGTCGATGTGCTGACGCTCACTGAGGCCAAAGCCGGCATGATCGGCGACGCCGAGGCGCCTTGCCAGTTCCTCGATGACGAACAGATTGGTGCGCACGGTCGATGGCGGCTCCACCACCTTCGGACCGATCAGGATATGCTGATGGCCGCCGCCGCGGTAAAGATCGTCATGCTCAAGGAACATGGTCGCCGGCAGCACGATATCGGCAAGCTGCGCCGTGTCGGTCATGAACTGCTCGTGCACCGCGACAAAGAGATCGTCGCGCAGGAAGCCGCGTTTCACCAGCCGTTGTTCCGGCGCGACATTCACCGGGTTGGTGTTCTGGATCAGCATCGCCGTCACCGGACCGCCGTGGCGCAGCGCCTCTGCATCACCGGTCAGCACGCGCCCGATCTGTGACTGGTCGAGCATGCGTATATCGGGGTCGTGGAACGCGGTGCCGATGAGCTCGCGCTTGTCGAGCTTGAAGATGTCGTTGTTGGAATGAAACGCGCCGCCGCCTTCATGCTTCCAGGAGCCAAGCACGGTGGCGACAGAGGCGGCCGCATGGATCGCCACGGAGCCGTTGCGCTGGCGGGTAAAGCCGTAGCCGAGACGGAAGAAGCTCTTCGGCGTCGTGCCGACGAGTTTGGCGAACGCCTCGATTTCCTCGACGGACAGGCCTGTGATCGCGGACGCCCATTCGGGGTTCCGCGATTTCAGATGGGCTTCGAGCCCCGCCGGATCGTCGGCGAACTCAGCCATATAGGCGCGGTCGGCGTATCCGTCACGGAAGGCGACATGCATCACCGCACAGGCAAGTGCGGCGTCGGTGCCCGGCTTCAGCACCAGGCCCATGTCGGCCTGCTTGACGGTGGGATTGTCGTAGATGTCGATCACGACGATCTTGGCGCCGCGTTCCTTGCGGGCCTTGATCGCGTGGGTCATGACGTTGACCTGGGTGGCAACCGCATTCGTGCCCCAGATTACCACGCAATCGGACTTCGCCATCTCGCGCGGATCGGGACCGCGCAGCGAGCCGGTCGCCATGGAGAAACCGGTCCAGGCCATGTTGGTGCAGATCGATCCGAAGAAGCCGGAATAGCGCTTGGCGTGACGCAGGCGGTCAATCGAATCGCGCTGCACCTGCCCCATGGTGCCGGCGTAGAAATACGGCCAGATCGCCTGCGCCCCATGCCGTTGCTCAGCCTTGATAAACTGGTCGGCAATCTCGTCGAGGGCTGCATCCCAGGAAATCTCCTGCCAGCTACCGCTCCCCTTGGCGCCGACGCGGCGCTGCGGCACCATCAGCCGGTCGGGATGATAAATGCGCTCGGAATAGCGCGCGACCTTGGCGCAGATGACGCCAGCGGTATATGTGTTGGCGGCGGCGCCACGCACGCGGCCGATCCGGCCTTCGGCCGTCAGGTCGACTTCCAGTGCACAGGCCGAGGGACAGTCGTGCGGACAGACGGAGTGGCCGATCGACTTTTCTGCTTTGATGGGGGTCGCAACGTTCATGGCTTTTCTATATGGCATCGACAATCGGGCTCAAAGAGCCAAACTTGCACCCATCGAAACAATTGATAACAGCCATCGGCGGCCCTCATGAACTATCGGCATATCTATCACGCGGGCAATTTCGCCGATGTTCTCAAGCATGCGGTGCTGGCCCGGCTCGTCACCTATCTCCAGCAGAAGGAGAAGGCGTTCCGGGTTCTCGATACGCATGCCGGCATCGGCCTTTACGATCTTTCTAGCGAAGAGGCACAGAAAACCGGCGAATGGCGCGACGGCATCGGCCGACTGCTCGAAGGTGACTTACCGGCGCCGATTGCGGCAATCCTCGAACCCTATCTGGCGACCGTTCGCGAGCTGAACCCCGACTCGGAACTGACGCGCTATCCGGGATCGCCGAAGCTGGTCCGCATGCTCTTTCGCCCGCAGGATCGCCTGTCGGCGATGGAACTGCACCCGGACGACTATGAGACGCTGCACCGCCTCTTCGACGGTGACTTCCAGAGTCGCGTCACCGAACTCGACGGCTGGCTGGCGCTCGGCGCCCATCTGCCGCCCAAGGAAAAGCGCGGCCTGATCCTTGTCGACCCGCCCTTCGAGATCGAGGGCGAATACGAGCGACTGGCCGACGGTCTTGCCAAGGGCTATCGCCGCTTTGCCGGCGGCACCTTCTGCCTCTGGTATCCGCTGAAGAAGAACGCACCGATCAAGGCTTTCCATGAGGCGTTGAAGGCGCTCGAAATCCCCAAGATGCTCTGTGCCGAGCTTTCAGTGCGCAGCGACCGCGAAACGACGGGACTGTCGGGATCGGGCCTCATCATCGTCAACCCACCGTTCACGCTCAAGGGTGAACTCGATCTGCTGTTGCCGTTCCTGAAGACCCGGTTGGGACAGGACCGCTTCGCGTCTAGTCGCTGCTTCTGGCTGCGCGGCGAAGAAGCAGCAACCCGGGGCCTTGACTGACAGGCTCGGAAAGCAGCAATCTCCTTTGACGATTAAGGGAGACGCCCATGACTCGCAAGCTCGCTGCAACGCTTCTGGCCTCGCTTTCCTTCGCTACGATGGCCGCACCCGCGGCTTCGGCGGCCGACTATCTCGGGACCTACCGCGACCAGCCGACCTCCTATAGCATCGGCGTATGCGGTGATGCCTCGGTTCTGGGTTTCATCACCTCGCGCTTCGAATACCGGGCGGCGAATTATCTGCACGCCAATCTCTCGATCGCCGAGATCCGCAACATGGGCCAGAACCGGCTCGAGCTGCGCGACTACACACACAGCGTCGAGCGCGAGTATTGCCGTGCGACGGCCGTCATGACCGACGGAGAGCAACGGTCGCTCTATTATCTCATCGAACGCAACTGGGGCTTTGCCGGCGTCGGTCGCAGCATCGAGTTCTGCGTCGGCGGTCTCGACCCCTGGTACGTCTACGGCGCCCACTGCGCTTCGCTTCGCTGATCATGCCGAGACTTTGCCGACAGCGCCGGCTCCTGCCGGCGCTTTTCTTTGCTCTGGCGCTCGCGGGCTGCAGCGACAATGGAGCAGAAAAGAAGCCGCCTCAGCAAACCCCAGGCCAAACGAAAGCGACTATCGCCGTTCCGATCGGCCAGGGCTTTGATTTCTATGTTCTCTCGCTATCGTGGTCACCGACCTGGTGCGACGACAACGACCCCTCGGGCAAGACCAGCCAATGCCGGGTCGGCAGCAATCGCGGGCTGATCGTCCACGGCCTGTGGCCGCAGAACGACCGCGGCTACCCGGACTTCTGCCCGACGCGACAATCCGACCGCGTGCCCGAAACACTTGGCCGCCAGTATCTCGATCTCATTCCGTCCATGGGGCTCATCGGCCATCAATGGCGCAAACACGGCACCTGTTCGGGACTTAGCCAGCAGGATTACTTCGCGGTGACACGGGCGGCACGCGAGCGCGTCGAGTTGCCGGCCGAACTCAACCAGCCACGCCGGGAAAATGCGCTGTCCGTCAGCGCCATCGAAGCCGGTTTCGTGGCCAGAAATCCGGGCATGACGACCAACGCGCTGGCTGTTACCTGCGAGGGCAAGCGGCTGGAGGAAATCCGGATCTGCTTCGACAAGGCGCTGAACTTCCGGCCCTGCCCCGAGGTCGATCGCCAGGCCTGCCGAAGAGACACGGTGATCCTGCCGCCCGCATCCTGAGCGGTCGCGGCTCACCTTTGACGCCGTGCCGCTTCCGTCCGTTGAAACTGCCCCCGATCGTCCGTACACCCTCTTTCGGACGATCCGACGCGAAAAAGAAAGACGCTCGATGAAGATACTCTATTCGCCGACCTCACCCTACTCGAACAAGGTCCGCATGGCGGCGCATTATGCCGGCTTTGCGGCCGAGAGCGTGCTGACCGACACCAGCGCCAATTCGCCGGAGCTTGTCGGCAGCAATCCGCTCGGCAAGATCCCGACACTGATTACCGGCGACGGCAAGTCGATATACGATAGCCGCACGATCATGCACTTCATCGACCGGGAAACGAAAGGCAAGCTCTATCCGAAGAACGCCGGCAAACGTTTGGATGTCGAGATCCTCGAGGCGCTTTGCGACGGCATCTGCGACTGCCTGCTGGCAATCGTTTACGAGAAGCGCATTCACCCGCCGGAAAAGGTGCATCAGCCGTGGATTGACATGCAGTGGACGAAGGTGGAGCGCGGCCTCGACCTTCTGAATGAAAACCTGCCCAAGACCGGCGCCAAGCTGCACGCGGGACATTTCGCGCTCGCAGCGCTGCTTCGCTATGTGGAATTGCGCTTCAGCGGAGAGTGGCAGCGCGGCCGCGCCAAGCTCAAGAACTGGCCGAGCAAATTCGAGAAGCACTTTCCCGAATATTCCAAGTTCAAGGCATAAAAAAAGCCCGGGGTGACCCGGGCTTTTCCTTGATCTGGCAGAAGCCGATCAGAACTTCACGCCCATACCGACGCGCACGCTGTGCTCGTCGTAGCCGGACGAAACGTTCGTGCCGCCAACGTTGAAGTTCTTCGAACCGTAATCGGTGTAACGGTATTCGACGCGTGCGGTGATGTTGTCGGTGACGAAGGTTTCAGCACCGGCACCGGCGGTCCAGCCGACCATGGTGTTCTTGTCGGAACCAGCCGAGGTCGATGCCTTGGCCTGGCCAACGGCGAGACCTGCCGTACCGTAGAGCAGAACCGGGTTCAGATCGACACCGACGCGAGCGCGCAGCGAGCCGTTGACACCCTGCTTCATGCGCAGGTTGCCTGCGGTCGAGTCCTGACCGGAGTAACCGATGTCGGCTTCACCGCCGTATACGATCTGGCCGCTCTGCATGTTGTAACCACCGTACAGGCCGCCACCGAAACCGGCTGCCGTGTTGTTGCCGGTCGCGTCGTGCTGACCGTGATGCCAGTCAGCGGTACCACCGACATAGGCGCCCGACCAGTTCTTGACTGCCGGCTCGGTGTACTCGGCTGCCGGAGCTGCCGGTACGTCTTCGATCGCGTCTGCAGCCTGGGCGGCCTGGAAGGCGATGAGGGATACGGCCGAAGCCATGAGGGTGGTGGTGAGCGTACGCATAAATATTCTCCTTTTCGACCCGATGCCCCAAGGGTTGGGATCCCTCAATGAAACATCGGGCAACTTTCAATTAACCCGCCCGGTTGACCTGAAATTGGCCAGCAAATGAGGATTCACAAGAGCCAAAATGTGAAATTTTGGTGGCACAATCATGCCGAAAATTTGATGTTGCTTTCGCGCCACAGGGGTTTTATTAACCACGTTTCAAGATTAACGAAAGCTATACTATATAACTTCAAAATAATACAATTTACGCGAATTCCATTAATTTTTGCGAAATGATTCATCAGGGAGAGTTTCAGCGCGGCGTTTCTTGCCTATATCTTCGACCGCTGGCACGAAGATTCGAAACGCGGGATGAAACGTTGAAGAAAGCACTGAAGGCGGCACTCGTAACCGGTGGCGCCAAACGGATCGGCAAGGCTATAGTTGAAGACCTCGCGGCGCATGGCTTCGCGGTCGCCATCCATGCCAACGGTTCGCTCGACGAAGCGGAGGCGCTCGCGGTTTCGCTTGGCAAGAATGGAACGATCGCCGTTGCGGTCAAGGCGGATCTGACCGACACGCGGGAAACCTTGGCGCTGATGGCGCAGGTCAACGCAGCGCTCGGACCGATCGACGTGATCGTCAACAATGCCTCGCTGTTCAAGAAGGACAGCCTCGACGCATTCGATGAAACGGTATGGGACCGACATTTCGCCCTGCATGTGAAGGCGCCTTCCCTGCTCGCCAGTGATTTTGCACGCCAGCTGCCGCGTGGCATGTCGGGCCTCGTCGTCAACGTGATCGACCAGCGCGTCTGGTCTCCAAACCCGCGTTTTTATTCCTATATGTTGTCAAAGTCCGCATTGTGGACAGCAACACAAACGATGGCACAGGCACTCGCACCGGATATCCGCGTGAACGGCATCGGCCCCGGGCCGACACTGCCGAACGAGCGGCAGGATCCGCGCGATTTCCAGGCACAGGTCGACGCTGTGATTCTGAAGCGCGGTCCGGCGCTCGACGAATTCGGGCGGACGATCCGGTTTCTTTATGACACGCCGTCGATTACCGGGCAGATGATCGCTCTCGACGGTGGCCAGCACCTCGCCTGGGAAACGCCTGACATCAGGGAGATAGTGGAATGAACGGACGCGTGCCGACAGACGGCGGCATCCTGTATGACGGCAACGATGTCGAAGACGACGATGACGCGATCGAGACGTCAGAAGGCGTACCGGCAGCCCCGGCCATCGAATGGGCTGAAAATCGCAATGAGGTCGAAGGCCTCAAGGGCGCCGAACTGATCCAGGCCTTCGTCAAGCGTCTTCCGAACGGACCCGGCGTCTATCGTATGTTCAACGAGGACGGTGACGTCCTTTATGTCGGCAAGGCGCGCAGCCTGAAGAAGCGCGTCAACAACTATGCGCAGGGGCGTGGCCACTCCAACCGCATTTCGCGGATGATTCGCGAAACCGCGAACATGGAGTTCGTCACCACGCGCACCGAGATCGAGGCGCTTCTGCTCGAAGCCAACCTGATCAAGCGTCTCCGGCCGCGCTTCAACGTGCTTTTGCGCGACGACAAGTCCTTTCCCTATATTCTGGTGACCGGCGACAGCCGGGCGCCCGCGCTCTACAAGCACCGCGGGGCACGCAGCCGGAAGGGTGATTATTTCGGCCCGTTCGCGTCGGCGGGCGCCGTCGGTCGCACGATCAACTCGCTGCAGCGCGCCTTCCTCCTGCGCACCTGCACCGACAGCGTCTTCGAGACGCGCACGCGTCCCTGTCTCCTGCACCAGATCAAGCGCTGTGCGGCGCCCTGCACGAGCGAGATCAGCAACGACGGCTATGCCGAGCTGGTCTCCGAGGCCAAGGATTTCCTTTCCGGCAAGAGCCAGGCGGTGAAGGCGACGATCGCGACGGCGATGGGCGAGGCTGCGGAAAACCTCGATTTCGAACGCGCAGCACTTTATCGCGACCGGCTCGCCGCCCTCAGCCATGTGCAAAGCCATCAGGGCATTAATCCATCGGGCGTCGAAGAGGCGGATGTCTTTGCCATCCACCACGAAGGCGGCACGTCCTGCATCCAGGTCTTCTTCTTCCGCACAGGGCAGAACTGGGGCAACCGTGCCTATTTCCCGAAGGCGGACCCGTCGCTGTCGACGGCCGAAGTGCTTTCGGCCTTTCTCGCCCAGTTTTACGACGACAAGCCCTGTCCGCGGCAGATCCTGCTCTGCGAGGCGGTCGAGGAACAGGAACTGCTCGGCCAGGCGCTGAGCGAAAAATCCGGTTACAAGGTTTCGATCCAGGTGCCGCAGCGCGGCGAGAAGAAGGACCTGGTCGACCACGCGCTTGCCAATGCCCGCGAGGCGCATGGTCGCAAGCTGGCGGAAACGGCATCGCAGTCGAGACTGCTCGACGGCTTTGCCGAAACCTTCAAGCTCGAACGCGCGCCACGCCGGATCGAGATCTACGACAACTCCCACATCATGGGCACCAATGCCGTCGGCGGCATGGTGGTCGCCGGCCCTGAGGGCTTCGTCAAAGGCCAGTATCGCAAGTTCAACATCAAATCGACGGACATCACGCCCGGCGACGACTTCGGCATGATGCGCGAGGTGATGACCCGCCGTTTCTCGCGCCTGCTCAAGGAAGAGGGCAAGCCGGACCGGACAGCCGAGATCGCCGAGGACGCTGCGTTCCCGGCCTGGCCCGACGTCATCCTGATCGATGGCGGCCAGGGACAGATGACGGCGGTGCGGGCGATCCTGAAAGAACTCGACGTGGAGGACTGCGTAACGGCAATCGGCGTCGCCAAGGGCGTCGACCGCGACGCCGGGCGCGAACGCTTCTTTGCGCTCGGCCGCGACAGCTTCACGCTGCCGCCGCGTGATCCCGTGCTCTACTTCATCCAGCGCCTGCGCGACGAAGCGCATCGGTTTGCCATCGGTTCGCACCGCGCGCGGCGCAAGAAGGAAATGGTGAAGAACCCGCTCGACGAGATCGCGGGCATCGGGCCGACGCGCAAGCGGGCATTGCTCACCCATTTCGGCACCGCAAAGGCCGTTTCCCGCGCCGGCATGAACGACCTCATGGCGGTCAGCGGCATTTCCGAAGCGGTGGCGCGACTGGTCTACGAGCATTTCCACGAGGACGCGGCAAAATGACCCTGGCAGCGCTGCGAACCACGGGCTCGAACCGGATGATTTTGGCCGGAAATCAATGGGGATTTCCGCATTTATGGCATGGCAATTCACCGGACGTTCAGGTGCGATGCGCCAATTATGACACCCTTCGCACAATGATTTGTTGACCTGAGGGCCGCAAAGTCATTCTGTACCTCCGAGGAAGACAGAGAACCCGATACCATGCCCACGCCCGTCGCCTACAGCATCCCAAACCTGCTCACCTATTTCCGAATCCTGATCGTGCCGCTGATCGTGCTCTGCTTCTTCATCGAGGGCCGGCTGCACAGTTCGGACTTCGCGCGCTGGACGGCGGTCACTCTCTTCGCCATTGCCTCGATCACCGACTTCTTCGACGGCTATCTCGCACGCATCTGGAAGCAGACGTCGAACATCGGCAAGATGCTCGACCCGATCGCCGACAAGCTGCTGGTCGCCTCCATCCTGCTGCTCGTTGCCGCCGACGGCACGATCGCCGGCTGGTCGATCTGGGCCGCGATCATCATCCTGTGCCGCGAGATCCTGGTCTCCGGCCTGCGCGAGTATCTGGCAGCACTCAAGGTCAGCGTGCCGGTAACCCGCATCGCCAAGTGGAAGACGACGATCCAGATGGTGGCGATCGTCTTCCTTCTGGCTGGCCCCGCCGGCGACAAGATCCTGCCCTATACGACGGAAATCGGTATCGGCCTGCTGTGGATCGCCGCCGCGATCACGCTCTATAGCGGCTACGACTACTTCCGCGCCGGCCTGAAGCACGTGGTCAACGAATGAACACCGTCAATCTCGTCTATTTCTCCTGGGTGCGCGAACGCATCGGCAAGGGCGAGGAAACGCTGGAGGTTCCCGCCGGCGTCGTCACCATTGCCGACCTTCTTGCGCACCTGAAGACGCTGGGGGAAGAATACGAGAGCGCACTGGAGCACCAGAACGTCATTCGCGCCGCGATCAACCAGGAACATGTCGAGCATGGCGAACCGATCGCCGGCGCGCGCGAGATTGCCCTCTTTCCGCCGATGACCGGTGGCTGATACCATGGGCGCGCCCGTCACCGTGCGCGTTCAGCGCGACGACTTCGACCTTTCGGCCGAAGTTTCCAGACTGACATCCGGCCGCCCCGACATCGGGGCGGTCGTGACGTTTTCGGGCCTCTGCCGCGACGAAGCCGGCACCCTTGCCGCTCTCGAGCTGGAGCACTATCCCGGGATGGCGGAAGCCGAAATCGCCCGCATCTGCCACCTTGCGATCGAGCGCTTCGGACTGCAGGCGGCAACGGCGATCCATCGCCATGGCCGGATCACGCCTGGCGAAAACATCGTGCTTGTCGTCACCGCATCGCCGCACCGGCAAGCAGCTTTCGACGGTGCCAACTTCATCATGGATTTCCTCAAAACCTCCGCGCCCTTCTGGAAGAAGGAACACCTGGCCGATGGCACGACCGGTGGCTGGGTCAGCGCCAAGGATGCCGACGATACCGCGCGCGACCGCTGGCAGCGCTGACGCGCACCACGCCGTCATCACGGTATCGCCTTCTCCTGCCGCGTCACCGCAAGCACGATGACGAGAAAGCCAAAGATTGCAAAATCTCGCCAGAGTATCGGCCCGTAAGCGCCCCAGAGCGTTTCGATAAGGCCGATGGCAGCGGCCCCGAGCGCCGCACGGATGGGCGAACTCTGGCCGCCGATCGCCGCAATGAACAGCACCTTGACGCCGAAGGTGAGCCCGGTCCCGAAATCCATGTTGCCGTAGTAGGAGGCCGCCAGGATGCCGCAGCAGGCGGCTAGCAGCGACGCGGTGCCGTAGGCGGCAATATAGACCCGGGCCGCATCGATGCCGCACAGGGCAGCCGCACCACGATCCTCCGACACGGCACGCCACGAGCGACCGGCGCGACTGTGCGTCAGCACCCAGTGACCGGCACCGACCAGCGCGGCCATCAGGAACGTGTTCAGCAACTGGATCGCCGTCAGCGTTACCGGGAATTTCGGATCGGACCAAAAGACGATGTTCTGGTTCATAAACGGTGGCAACCAAAGGCTCTTCGTATCCGAGGCAAGCCGCGCTGTTTCCATCAGCACCAGCAGGCAGCCGAGCGACGCGACGACAACGGTGTTTGCCGACGAAAAGGCGAGCGGCCGCATGACATAGCGCCCGGCGACGAGCCCTGCCCCGACTCCGAACGTCAGCCCGGCGGCGGCCCCGAGGCCGAGCGCCGCCGGCAGCACCAGCCACAGCTGGTTCCATCCGAAATCGGCAAACAGCACGAACATCTGACCGGAAAAGGCAAAAAGTGCACCATAGGTCAGGTCCGCCCGGCGCGTCACGGCAAAGGCAATGGCATAGCCGAAGGCCAGCGCGGCGTAGAGCGCGGCGATCGGGACGGCATTGGCGATCTGCTGCAGGAAATAGAGCATGGCACATCCGGAGCGTGACAACACCAATATAACTGGTAAAATCGCTTTTACTAGTTAGGGTAAGTTATGGTTTTCACCTGGACCGCACATCGATTTTCTGGCGGCGCGCTGGCGCTCGATGTCGCCAATTCGGTCATCCTGCGCTTCGACCCGGCACGGCGTGTCGATCGTTTCGCCGACGTGCCGACGCTCGACACTTTCGCTGGCGCGGCAAACCGGTTCTGCGTCGAAGCCCCCCGCTTCGGTGCGCTTCTGCCTGTCGCCGAGCGCAACCGTGCAAGACTGCTGACATTGCGCGAGGCGACCGACCGGCATTTTCGCGCACTTGCAAGAGACGAGCAGCGGCCCGAGTTTTTGGCCGACCTTTTGGAAGTGATCGCCGCGATCCTGCGTGGCAACGGCAAGGACGGGAGCGCGCTCGACACGGCAACGGCCCATTCCGCACTTGGCCTCGCCGCCAATCCCGAGCCCGACCGGCTGAAGATCTGCCCCAATTGCGGCTGGCTGTTTCTGGACAGGAGCCGCAATCGCAGTCGTACCTGGTGCGACATGGCGGTCTGCGGCAACCGCAGCAAGGCCAAGCGTCACTATCACCGCAGCAAGGAGGAGGTTCAGGGATGATGAGGATGATCGCGCTGCTTGCGACATTGACGGCTGCGGCGCTGATATCGGGTTGTCAAAGGGAAACTGGCCCCGATCCGCTGAAGCTGACGGGCAAGATGTTCGTCTTCAACTACCGGCTCGCCTACGCCACCTACATGATTACCCTCAGCAAGCTTGAACCGGTGCCGGAAGGCAGCACCGTCGTTGCCACATTCGAGAATCCGGCCGGCGGTGAGCCGTTGACCCTCACGCGCAAGCTGTTTGCGAAGCTGGAAAAGGTGGTGCTGGAAAGCCCCGATATCACCTGCGTGAAAAAAGAACGTCCCTATGCGGTGACGATCGAGGTCAAGGGGCCGGCCGGAGAGGCGTTGCAGACGCTCGAAACGACCGTGACCTCCGACATCGACCAGGACATGATGCCGGCAAAAGCGCTTGTGGAGGGCCCCGCCTATGACAAGAACCCGGCGGTCTTCAGGGATGGCAAGGCGCCGGAGCATTTTGAAACGGCAAAGTGCCCGACATGAAAAAACCGGAGCGTTTCCGCTCCGGTTCAATCTGAATCATTTCACGCCGTTGCGGCCGGAAATGCAGAACTTGAATCAGCCGACGATTTCGGTGCCGGAGAACCAGTACGCAATTTCTTCAGCAGCCGTTGCCGGAGCGTCCGAACCGTGAACCGAGTTTTCGCCGATCGAAAGAGCGTGAACCTTGCGGATCGTGCCTTCGTCAGCGTTTGCCGGGTTGGTGGCGCCCATGATTTCGCGGTTCTTGGCGATGGCGTTTTCGCCTTCGAGAACCTGAACGATGGTCGGGCCAGAGGACATGGACTCTACGAGTTCGCCGAAGAACGGACGTTCCTTGTGAACGGCGTAGAAGCCTTCGGCTTCGCGGCGGCTCATCCAGACGCGCTTGGAAGCAACGACGCGCAGGCCGGCGTCTTCAAGCATCTTGGTGATGGCGCCGGTCAGGTTACGCTTCGTTGCGTCCGGCTTGATCATCGAAAAGGTACGTTCAATCGCCATTGGCTCAATTCCCTTGTTGTCTTGAGAAGTGGCGGTTCATTAGCCGCCAATCCCGCGCAAAACAAGGGGGTTCGCTCATGATTCGCGGCCGGTCCCGCGGGTTTCACGCCGCTGTCACAGTGCGTCCGATGCCATCGTGCAGGTCGAGACAGCGCTCGAACCAGTCGGTGACGGGATCGCCGGGAGACAGCAGGCGCTGAGGCGATACGATGCGCGGCCATTGCAGCGCGCCGAAGACGATGTAGTCGGAAAAGAGTGGACGTTCGCCACCGAGATAGGGCTGAAACTTCAGCATGTGGCGCAGCGGTTCGAGCTTTTCGGAGAAGGTCGCAAGGCTGGCACGCCCCGTTTCAGCCACCGCTTCGAGCGTTGTTCCGAAGCGGACCTCGCGGCTTTCGCGGAAGTAGGCGCGATCGACCGGATCGAGGCTGTCGTGAATATCCTTGATGACGATCCGGACGATCGTCGGATGCAGTGTCGTCTGCGACCATCCCTCGACGAAGCGGGCCATGGCCATGCCTCCAGGGCCGCCAAACAGTGACGGCCGATCCGGGTAGGTCTCCTCGAGATAGACCGCGATCGCAAAACTGTCCTGCACCAGCCGATCGCCATCGCGCAACAGCGGAACCAGCTTGGGCGCGCCTTCTTCGACCTGCGGGATCTCCGCAAACCCGACCGGCACGACATCGAAATCGAGCGCCTTGTGCGCAAGCGACATCTTGGTCTTCCAGACATGCGGCGAAAAAGAGCGGGTCCTGTCGGCGCCGCAAAGCGAATAAAGTTTCCTGCTCACGTAATCTCCTGGCGGCAATGAGGTCGTCTTCGTGCATTCGAGGCCAGACGCGCAGAACGATCAAATGATTTAATTTCATGGGTGGCATTCGCCACAGGAATGCGGATCTGCGCTACGGTTGCGGGTTCACAGGAGAGACAGATGCTCGATCATTTCCGCATGTTCGCCGACTACAACGAATGGGCAAACCGCCGGCTCTATGCCGCAGTAGCACAACTGACTGAAAGCGAGTTGAGGGAGAGCAGAGGCGCGTTCTTCGGATCGGCACTCGCGACCCTCAATCACATTCTCGCGGCCGACCGGATCTGGATGAAGCGCTTCACCGGCGAAGGCGATGCCCCGACGGCGCTCGACGTGACGCTTCACGACGATCTTGCCAGCCTCGCGACCGCGCGCGAGCGGGAAGATGCGCGGATCATCGCCTGGCTCGCGGGCCTCGACCCGGCGCGGCTTGGAGCAACCTTCACCTACACGCCGCTTAGCTCGTCCAACGGTATCACGCAAAGGCTCGGACCGACGCTTGCCCATGTCTTCAACCACCAGACCCATCATCGCGGTCAGGTGCATGCAACGCTGACAGCGCTCGGGCGTCCGTCAATTGTGCTGGATCTCGCGTTCTTTCTGTGGTCCGACGGCGAGAAATGGGCGCGTTAGAACGGCTCGCGGGATGATCGGCAGCACGCGGTCGACCGACAGCCGGCCATCTGCGGCCATGCGGAGCAGCCTGCCCTGCAGCAGCCAGCCTGCAAGACCAAGCCCGATGCCGCCAGCGATCGACACTGTCGAGAAAAGCATGCCCGGAATCTGTCCCTGCAACGGCGCCATCAGCAATTCGGGCACGAAACGATGCAGGATGTAGATATGGAAACCGGCCGCCGATAGCGGCAGCACCAGCCGCGCGACCCGGCGCGGCACGCTGACGCGCGGCAAGTAGACGAGCGCGACAAGCACCACGATCAAGAGCAGATACTTGATCTTTGTCCCGATCCAGACACCCTCGTAAAGGCCGAAAAACAGAAAGCTGCCCGTTCCCGCCGCCGCCAGCAGAAATCGCTGACGATGCGTTTCGGCGATCGCCGCGCACCAGCCGATCACGGCGAGGTAGAAGATCCACGGCAGGGTGAAGATCTGGCGATTGCCCATGGGCCACAGCAGCGGCAACGCCAGCCGGGCGATCAACGCTACCCCGAGCAGCAGCATGCCGGTTGCAAACGGCCGCCGCGCGGCATGGCGCCGGAAGCGCGGAACGGCAAACAGCGCCACGAAGACCAGCATCATCTGACAATAGGCTTCGATGAACCAGTAGAGATAAGGCACCATGTCACGCGCTTCCGGCAGGGCAAAGCCGAAATTGCCGACGAGGAAGACCGAGGCCCAGGGAACCTCGCGCCAGACGGCGGCATAGGCGCCGACGATGAGATAATAGGGCACCAGAATTTGCGCCAGCGGCCGCAGGATGGCAAAGCCTTGGCCCGCCAGGAGCGGCCCCGTCTGGAAGCGGGCGAGACTGAAGCCGGCAAGGATGACCATGGCTGCCGATCCACCCGGCAACGGCCACAGCGTCTCGTGATGAAGAACGACGAGCAGGATCGCCAAGGTACGGATGAGCAAATCCGTGCCGATGCGTATCGTTGCGGTTTCGCGCCGCTCAAGCGCCGCGAGCGTTGCAATCGACATGGTCTCCCACATCTCCGGTGCCTGGCCGAGCGCCTTTTCCAGGCCGACAGAGAGCTGCACGAAGCGCAGCGAATCGCCGCCGAGCGAGACGAAATTGTCCTCAGGCCTGATCCGCACGGGATAAAAGACCTGCCGGAAGAGGTCTTCAACTCCCGCGCGATCTCCATTTCCGGCGGCGACCACCTGCTTGGCGGCAAGGTTCAGGGCACTGTAGTCGATCTTGCCCGACGGCAGCCTCGGCAGGCCGGCAACCTCGCTCGCCCTGATATGGGAGAGCGTCAGACCGCTGGCGGCAACGATCAGACGCCGAGCGTCTTCGACCCTGCCCTCGCCCTCGACAAAGACGTGCAGCCCATCGTCGTCGCCTGTGATCGCCGCCACCAGGCCGTGCTGCTCCAGCGCCTGTTCAAGGGTATCGTGACCGATACGCTGTCCCGCGATCTTGGACATGCGCTTCATGCGCCCAACGATGCGGAAAAGACCGTCGGCCTCACGAACCGCCAGGTCGCCCGTATATAGTTTTCCGAGCCCGGCACCCAGGGCAAGGTCCTGCCGCGACGAGGCGTAACCCATCATCACATTGGGCCCGCGATAGACAAGCTCGCCCGCCGTACCGCTGCCGGCGATCGTCCGGCCCTCTTCATCCTCGATCGACAGCGCGCCGCCCGGGATGGCAATGCCGATACGATCCTCATTTCCCTTCAGTCGAGCGGGAGGCACGAAGGCGATGCGCGCCGTCGCTTCGGTCTGGCCGTACATGACGAACAGGTCGGCACCGCGGGCGCGAAGATGCTCGTCGTAGACGCGCACGCGTGCCGGTGCCATGCGCCCGCCGGCAACCGTCATGAAGCGCAGCTGCGGGAAGACGCGCTCGCGAAACCCAACCTTTTCCAGAAGCTCATAGGAATAGGGCACGCCGGACAGATTGGTGCAGCCACTGGCCGCCAGACCATCCAGAAAGCCGGGATCAAGAATGGAGCCATCAGGAATGTAGAGACTGGCACCGACGCTGAGGTGCGCATTCAGCACCGATAGACCGTAGGAGTAATGCAGCGGCAGGATCAGGCAGGCGCGATCATCGGCACCGAGCGTCAGATACTCGGCGATCGATCGGGCGTTGGCCGAGATGTTGGTGGTGGAAAGCCGTACGGCCTTGCCGCAACCGGTGCTGCCAGATGTCGACAGCAAAACGCCGAGGTCGGGATGAAGCGGCGTGACGCTGCCATCGAGATGTTCAGTTCGCCAGCGATCTTCGATCCGTCGATAGCCACAGTCCGGTGCAAAACCGTCGGTCCAGGGCGCGCCGCCATTTGTCCGCGGCGCCTGCATGGCAACCACATGCCCGGCGCCGAGAGCTGCGAGATAGGCAATGACCGCGTGTTCGCAAAGCTCGGGCTCCAGCGACACCAGGCAGCGGCTGCGCGGAAACGACAGGGCCTGGCGGCGTGTCCGTTCGTCCAGTTCGCGATAGCTGATGACGCGCCCATCGGGAAACACCAGCGCGGGACGCTCGCCCCACGCAGCCAGATCCGCAATGAACGAAGGGGGCGTCGTCAATTCGCTGCTCAGCATTCGAGCCTCCCGCCCGATTTAGCAAGGCGGAATATAATCGCCGGGAAAGTCCGTCAACTATAAACATGAACGAAAACAGCAAGTTTTTTTCCTCCTTGCTCCAAGCGGTTGTGCCGCTCACCGGTCAGTCGCAATTCAGCAACCATACCGCGCTGTTTCGTCGACTCGGCGGTTGCCTTCAGACTCCCTTAAATACGGTCCGGTCATAGTGATTGCGGATCCGATAGAGGCATCGAGGACGACCACGGCATGACCAGGCAAGCTCCCGCAGACACCGGCGGATCACAGACAAAAAGCACCGCAATCATCTTGAAAGTGGCGCAAACCATGTCTCAGCTCGGGATCACGGCGCTGCCGCGCAACTACGAGCTCGTTTATGAGGCGCTCTCGGGCCGGCGGCCGCAGCTTTCGCGCGACCTCATGGCACTTGGTTCCAAACCGCAGCAGGATGCCCTCGACGAACTCGGGCTGAGGCACATGCTCGTCACCCATGGAGCGCTTGCCGCCGACCGCGCGCGAGTTGCAGCCCAGGAGGCGCTCAGCGAACTCGCGATGCAGCTCAGGCATGGGCTCGCCCAGAAACATGCCTTTCGAAGCCAACTCGACCGCTTCAGAGAGCGCCTGGCTGCCGACCCGGTTGCCGGTCTCTCGGAATTTGCCGATGACGCGGCAAGGCTGCGGGACGCGGCAGGCCTGCTGGTGAATGAAGAACTGGCGTTTCAAGCGGCACTCGAGGCAGGCGCAGAGCGCTTTGCCGAGCTGGAAGGCGCGTTCGAGGAAAGCCGCAAACCATTGACGCGGGATCCCGTCACCGGCCTGCCCAATCGCCTGGCTTTGACGGCGCGCCTGAAAACCTTGCTTGAGGCCGAAGACAAGTCCGAGACGAATGCCCTGCTCGCCGTATCGGTCGAAGGATTGCGCGGCATTGCCGAACAGCATGGCCCCGCCGCCGTCGAAAAGACGCTTGGCAAGCTTTCGACGCTGTTTCGCAAGTCGATCAAGAAGAACGACTTCGTCGCCCGCGTCGGCGGACAGGAATTTGCGTTCATCTGCAGCAATGTCACGCAGGAGAACGCCGCAGCGATCGCATTGCGTATCCGGCAATCGGTAGAGGCGCTCCGCGTCGCCCTGCCCGGCCGCGCCTTCACCCCGGAGGCACTTTCGCTCTCCGCCGGCATCGCGATGGCCCAGCCGACGGATGCGCCGAGTGATTTCATCCAGAAGGCCGAATTGGCGCTTGCCGCCGCGCGCGCAGGTTCCCGCTCGGGCATTCTTGCCTATTCGGCCGAGCTCGGCGGTAAACGAACCAAGACCTATTCGCCGCACGCCGCCTGAACCGGGCGGCGCGATCGCGAACCGTCAAAGCCCCTTGTGCGACGCGGTTTCGTCGCGCCTATAGGCCTAGGCGGCCTCTGCCGGCAGCTCTTGGCCGATCATCCGGCTCGAGCCGATTTCGCAAGCCTTATCGCCCAGCACACCGAGCAGGCGATAAAGATCCGAACGCTCCTTGTCGTCGAGGGCGGAGAAAAGCTCCTCGATCATCTGGCGACGCGGCTGGAGCGCGGCTTCGAGGCCAGCACGCCCGAGGTTTGTGATCGAGATGATCTTGGCCCGCCGGTCGTCCGGGTCCGGCTCACGGATCACCATGCCGTCCCGCTCCAGGCCGTCGATTGCCTCGGTTACGGTTCGCGGCGCAAAGCTGAGCGCCGAGGCGATGTCGGCGCAGCGACAGGGGCCGAGTTCGCTGAGGTAGAACAGGAACTTGCTGCGCGCCAGCGATACGCCTTCTTCACTCATCGACACGTTCACCAGGCGATGGACGCGGTGGTAAAGTTCGAAGAGCCGTTCAGCGACTTCTATTTTTTCTGTCATGGCAAATCACCTCTTTGGCAACGCCAAAACGAGATAACCCGGCCCCGCATGGCGGGACCGGGTTATCAGGTCGTCCGTCTGGCGTGGTTTACTGATTGTCCTGGCTGACCTTGCCGAAGGCCTTTGCTTGACCGCGCGCAATTGCGCCGGTCGCGGTGGTATCGACCGCCTTGTTCTCGACGCCGGCGTAGTAGTCGCCGCTATCAACGGTGCTTGCGGAGGCGCCCGCACCTGCCGAAGCGGCCGCGCGGCCGGTAAACAGCGGCGTCGGGCTGACGCCCTCGTAGTAGCTGCCGCCGGCAAAGGCCGTGGACGCGCCGGCAAGCGTTGCAGCGGCAACGAGAAGCGTTGCGATGGACTTGTTCATGGGAGTCTTCCTTGAAGGAGATGAGGTGTCATGGGGCAGGACGCCCCATGACCATCGAAGCACTGCGCCTTAGCGGGAGATGCCCTGGTAGTATTCGCCTTCGCCGCCGCGAACGACACGCGGGGCAACACTGTAGTTGCTGACCGAGCCGGTTGCGGTGCGGTCGACATAACCGGCTTCCGAACCGCGAATGTTCAAGTTGGAGCTTCCGGCGGCGCTGGGTCCGCGCTCGGTAAAGAGCGGCGTCGGGCTGATGCCTTCGTAGTAGCTGCCGCCGGCAAAGGCGGCCGAGGCACCACCGAGAACGGCAGTGGCAACGAGGGCTGCGGCGAGTGCGGTGTGGATGGTGGTTTTCATCGTCTTTGCTCCTGGGAGGCGCGTTCCCTTGAACGCGCGTTTCATCAAAACTACGTCTGGCCGGATCGGTCTTTCCTTAAACGCGGTGGCCTTGCCGATGGCGTTCAGTCGATCGAAGCGGTCCGAAGAGCCTTTCGCTGCCCTTCGCTTAAACAGATGGTCCCTCACGATGAGGATGTGTAGTATCTCTGTTCGGAACGCGTTGTTCAAAAATCGATAACAATGCCCCCTTGAAAACCACGAACTTCACCTCAACGCGCAGGCTCGAAACGGCAGTCGCCGCGCGGCACTTGCCTTCCGCCTTGAGTCCGGGCAAAAGGCCGCAATGATCCAGATTTCCGGCCTTTCCGCCCGCATCGCGGGCCGTCTCCTCATCGAAAACGCATCCGTAACGCTGCCCGCCGGCACGAAGGCCGGGCTTGTGGGGCGAAACGGCGCCGGGAAATCGACACTGTTCCGTATCATTACCGGCGAGTTCGCCTCGGAAGCCGGCACGATAGCGCTACCCAAGAATGCGCGGATCGGCCAAGTCGCGCAGGAAGCGCCCGGCACGGAAGAACCGCTGATCCAGATCGTGCTCAAGGCCGACAAGGAACGCACGGCACTCGTCGCCGAGGCGGAGACCGCCACCGATCCACACCGGATCGCCGAAATCCAGACGCGGCTTGCCGATATTGGCGCCCACTCGGCCGAAGCGCGCGCCGCAAGCATTCTTGCCGGCCTCGGCTTCGACCACGAAGCGCAGTTGCGGCCCGCCTCCTCCTTCTCCGGCGGCTGGCGGATGCGAGTGGCGTTGGCGGGCGTGCTGTTCTCCGAGCCGGACCTGCTGTTGCTCGACGAGCCGACCAACTATCTCGACCTTGAAGGCACGCTCTGGCTCGAGGATTACATCCGCCGCTATCCGCACACCGTCATCATCATCAGCCACGACCGCGACCTGTTGAACACGGCGGTCAACGCCATCGTTCATCTCGACCAGAAAAAGCTCACCTTCTATCGTGGGCCCTATGACCAGTTCGAGCGACAGAAGGCGGAAGCCGACGAACTGCAGATGAAGGCCAAGGCCAAGAACGACGCGGCGCGCAAACACCTGCAAAGCTTCATTGACCGCTTCAAGGCCAAGGCTACCAAGGCTCGCCAGGCCCAAAGTCGCGTCAAGGCGCTAGAGCGCATGGGCACGATCGCGGCCGTGATCGAGGATCACGTCCAGGGCTTTTCCTTCCCCGATCCGGAAAAAGAAGCCGCTTCCCCGATCATCGCCGTCACCGGCGGCACCGTCGGGTACGAGCCGGGCAAGCCGATCCTCAAGCGCCTGAACCTTCGCATCGACACCGACGACCGCATCGCCCTGCTCGGCTCGAACGGCAACGGCAAGTCGACCTTCGCCAAGTTCATTTCCGGGCGGCTTGCGCCTGAATCCGGCGAACTGAAAATCGCGCCGAACCTGAAAGTGGGCTTCTTCGCCCAGCATCAGCTGGACGATCTGATCCCGACCCAGAGCGCCGTCGAGCACGTGCGTCGCCGCATGCCGGAAGCACCGGAAGCAAAGGTGCGCGCCCGCGTGGCGCAGATGGGCCTTGCGACGGAGAAGATGGAAACGCCGGCCAAGGATCTGTCGGGCGGTGAAAAGGCGCGCCTGCTGATGGGGCTTGCGGCCTTCGACGCCCCCAACCTGCTGATCCTCGACGAGCCAACCAACCACCTCGACATCGACAGTCGCAATGCGTTGATCACCGCGCTCAACGACTATTCCGGCGCCGTGATCCTGATCTCGCATGATCGCCACCTGATCGAGGCGACGGCGGACCGGCTGTGGCTGGTGCGCGACGGGACCGTGACGAGCTACGATGGCGACCTCGAAGACTACCGTAGCCTGATCGTCGGCGGCCCGAAGGCGAAGGACGACAAGGCGAAGAGTGCCGGCGCGGACGATTCGCTGTCGAAGGCCGACCAGCGCAAGGCCAATGCGGACAAGCGCGCCTCGCTGGCGCCGCTCAGGAAAAAGATCAATGAAATCGAATCGCTGACGGCAAAGCTGGAGAAAGTGATTCAAGCGCTCGACACGGAACTCGCCGACCCCGCGCTCTACGAAAAGTCACCGGCAAAGGCTGCACAGAAAGCCAAGGAACGCTCGGATGCGGTCGACAAGCTTGCCCATGCCGAGGAACAATGGCTCGAACTTTCGTCCGAGTACGAAGAGGCGATGGCAGGCTGATACAGCCGGCAGGAGCCGGCTTATCGATGCCAGAGGCGCTGGTCAGCCGAGTTCGAAGGTGGTGACGCCGTAAATGCGGGCAAGCGGCAGATCGGGCGCGGCGCCGCGATACATGCGTGCCGTCTCGAATACCGGCTTCATGTTGTAACGCTCGCAAAGCGCCCGCGCCGAGGCATTCGGCTCGGGAATGTCGAGAAAGATCTCCTCGCCCTTCACCGTCGTCGCAAGCTTGCGAAAGATCAGATCGGCGGCCGTCTCGCTTTCGGAAAACAGCGGACCGATCCGGTAGCCCTGCCGGCACGCGCGCAGCGTGCCATAGCCGGAAATCGCACCGTCCCGGAGGAGAACCATGCTTCGCCGCGTCCGCCCCGGTCTCAACCACTCGCCAAGAAACGTTTCGCGCCGGGCCCGCGTGAACCGGCTGTCGTAGTCGATCAACATCGGCATGTGGATCGGCGCCACCTCCACCAGTTCCGTTCCCGGGGGCTCGACCACATCGACGATGCCACCGTAACGGATATTGGCGTGGGCGAGCGCGAAACCCGACCGGCGATAGTTCTCCTGTTCGGCAACGACACCATCGAGACCGACGACGCGCTGCCCGGCTGCCGCCAGCGCCTGCTGCCACATTTGGCTGCCGATGCCCTGCCGCCGAAACTCCGGCGCGGTGATATAGAAACCAAGGAAGGCGAAAGCCTCGTCGTAGCGCACCATCGAGATCGAGGCCGTGAGCCTGCCCTCGAGGTCCGCCACCCAATATCCATCCGGGTCGGCGGCCCAGAATGCCGGGGCATCATCGAGCCCAGGGTTCCAGCCCTCGCGGGCCGCCCAATCGATGAGGGCATCGAGTTCGTCGCGGCGGGCGTTGCGGATGTGATGCTGCATAACCTCTCCTCGTCCTCCCGAACGTCGCTCCGGCCTGCTCGGTCGCGAACCGGTATCATGGATTGTAGTAGCTAGGGCGAAGACAATCGGAGAAAATGGGCATCGATCCGGTTTGTTTGCAGAGCGGCAAGCCCCTTCGCCGGTGCTTGCCCGCTTCGCGCAATCTGCTACAAGAACCGATAATAAATCATACTAATATGAGCGAAACACCATGCCTCCTATCCAGATTGCGCTTGTCGGCATCGGCAAGATCGTTCGTGACCAGCATTTGCCGGCGATTGCCAAGAATGGCGACTACCGCCTGATCGCGGCTGCAAGCCGCCACGGCACCGTCGACGGCATCGACAATTTCAAGTCGATCGAAGCGATGCTGGAGGCCGTACCGGCCATCGAAGCGGTGTCGCTCTGCATGCCGCCGCAGTACCGTTACGAGGCAGCGCGCGCAGCCCTTGACGCCGGCAAACATGTCTTCCTCGAAAAGCCGCCGGGCGCCACGCTCAGCGAAGTGGCGGATCTGGAAGCGCTGGCGACGTCCAAGGGACTATCGCTGTTTGCAAGCTGGCATTCGCGCTATGCGCCGGCCGTGGAGGCCGCCAAGGCGTTTCTGGCCGCGACCACCATCCGCGACGTGAAAGTCATTTGGAAGGAAGACGTGCGCCACTGGCACCCGAACCAGGAATGGATCTGGGCGGCCGGCGGTCTAGGGATTTTCGATCCGGGCATCAACGCGCTGTCGATCGTGACCCATATCCTGCCGCGGCCGCTGTTCATCACCGCCGCCACGCTGGAATTCCCGGAAAACCGCGATGCTCCGATCGCCGCCGCGATCGCCTTTACCGATGCGAACAAGCTGCCGGTCTCAGCGGAGTTCGACTGGCGCCAGACCGGCAAGCAGAGCTGGGATATCGTCGCCAACACCGATGCCGGCGAAATGGTGCTTTCGGAGGGTGGCGCGAAACTCGCCGTCGACGGCAAGATCGTGCACGAGGAGCCGGAGCAGGAATATCCGATGCTCTACAAGCGCTTCGCCGAGATCATCAGGGCCAAGACATCGGACGTCGACCTGGCGCCGCTGCGCCATGTGGCGGATGCGTTCATGCTCGGCCGTCGCAAATTCGTCGAGGCCTTTCACGATTGAGCGCTGAAAACGCCTGAAACGACAAAGCCCGCGGTTTCCCGCGGGCTTTGTCGTTTGCGCGATACGGCGCACGCACCGCTCAGGCTTTCTTTTCCCAGCGGCCGTCGCGATTCTGCTGCCAGTAGGTCAGGCTGTGGCCCTCCCCCTTCAGCCGTTTCCAATGGCCGCGCGCTGCTTCCAGCTGCTGCTGGTCGTAGCCGTCGAACATGAAGACGATGCGTTCATAGGCTTCGACCGGCGGCGGATTGGCGCCGTCGATGATGAAGCGAACGGTTGCGGCATTGTGGTTGCCATCGTCGGCCACCAGCAACACCGGCTGTGCGGCCGCCTGTTCTCCGGCATCGGTGCCGTGCGGCAGGAAGCTGTCGTCCCGGTAGACCCAGAGATGGGTGTCGAGCGCATCGCGCCGATCGGCGTCGACCGTCTGCACCGTCACCCGCCAGCCGCGCTCGACGCTCTTGTCGAGCAGCGGCGGCAGCGCGTCCTCGAGCTTCGATTCCGTCAGGTGATAGAAAAGGATTTCGGTCATGCCGATGCCTCCCCGGACGTCACCACGGCTGAGCGCGACACTCAGGACTCGTAGCTCGCATGGACCAGCTCGTCGAGCAGGCGGACGCCGAAGCCTGAGGCCCAGGACTGGTTGACCTCGTCAATCGGCGAGCCCATCGCGGTGCCTGCCACATCGAGATGCGCCCAGGGCGTATCGCCGACGAAGCGCTTCAGGAACTGGGCCGCGGTAATCGCGCCGCCATATCGCCCGCCGGTGTTTTTCATGTCGGCGAACTTGCTGTCGATCATCTTGTCGTATTCCTTGCCGAGCGGCATGCGCCAGAGGCGCTCCTGCGTGGCAACGCCAGCGGCAAGCAGTTGCCCGGCCAGGCGGTCATCGTTGGAAAACAGGCCGGCGTGATGGGTGGCGAGCGCGACCATGATCGCGCCGGTCAGCGTCGCAAGATCGATCATCGCCTGCGGCTTGAAGCGGTCGTTGCAATACCAGAGCGCATCGCAGAGTACCAAACGCCCCTCGGCATCGGTGTTGATGATCTCGATCGTTTGTCCGGACATCGACGTCACGATATCACCCGGGCGCTGGGCGCTGCCATCCGGCATGTTTTCCACAAGCCCGATGATGCCGACGACGTTGACCTTGGCGTGGCGGGCAGCCAGCACATGCATCAGTCCGGTTACCGCCGCAGCGCCACCCATGTCGCCCTTCATCTCTTCCATGCCGGCCGCCGGCTTGATCGAGATGCCGCCGCTGTCGAACACGACGCCCTTTCCGATAAACGCGATCGGCCGATCCTTGGCCTTGCCACCCTTCCATTGCATCACCACCAGCCGTGGCGGACGGGTCGAACCCTGGGCAACGCCGAGCAGCGCACCCATTCCAAGTTTCTTCATGTCCTTCTCGGTGAGGATTTCCACCTCGACGCCGAGTTCCTCCAGTTCCTTCGCCTTGGCGGCAAATTCGAGCGGGCCGAGCACGTTTGCCGGCTCGTTGACCAGGTCGCGGGCGAGGAAGACACCTTCGCCGACCGCCTGGGCCGTCGCAAAGGCCTTCTTGGCCGCGATCACCGCGGCGGTCACGATGGTGACCTTCATCGGCTTGCCTGCCGATTTGGCATTGTCGTCGGCCTTCTTCGTCTTGTAGCCGTCGAAGCTGTAGGCGTTCATTTCCATGCCGAGCGCGAAGTCCGCCGCCGCCTTGCCGGAGACTTCGAGATCGGGAACGTCGATGAAGATCGTCGCCTTGTCGGCGCCGCGCAGTTTTGCAGCCGCAGCCCCACCGGCCTTCAGCCAGTCATGATCGGTCAGCGCATCGGCTTCACCGAGACCGAGGACGACGATGCGGTCGGCCGGCGAGCCATGCGGGGCTATGATGTCGAGGGTCGAGAACGCCTTGCCGCTGAACTTCTTAACCTTGGAGGCCTTGGCCAGAACGCCTTCCGGGTCGGCGATATCGGCGCCGGCGGCCTGCCCCGCGGCGGCCATCAGCAATACGGCAGCTCCCCCCGCCAGGCGATGAGACTTGGCGAAGGTGAACTCAAATTTCATGGACATTACAAAACTCCGGGAATTTCTCGGTCTGACACGACGCACCCTGTTACCGGGCGGTTACAGTGACGAACATTCGCTGCGTTTGTCACCGTCAAAGCTGTGGTCCGCACCCTTCTCGCTTTTCAACAGCTTGGCAAGATGCCCGCAGATGTTTACATGCGGTTAACCGAGGTTCTTCGCCTTAAATTATCCCAGTTGCTTTACAATTTGAGCAACCGCGGACGTGAGACGGAAGCGCGGTTCCCGCTGATGGCGGCGGCAGAAAGAAGCGTTTCGATGCGGCGGTGCGGCACAGAAACATGAGCAGGGATTTGGACCGGAAACGGACATGAAGCTGATCGAACGCTACATTTTCCGGCGTGCCCTGACCATGTTCCTCGCAACACTATTGCCGTTGCTCGGCATCGTGTGGACGACGCAGGCCCTGACCAACGTCAACCTCGTTACCGATAGCGGACAGTCCGTCTTCGCCTTTCTCAAGCTCGCGACACTCATCCTGCCTTCGGTCGTGCCGATCATCCTGCCCTTCGCGCTGGTCATCGGCGTGACACAGACGCTGTCGACGATGAATACCGATTCGGAGCTCACGGTGCTCAACGCCGCCGGAAGCTCGCGCATGACGATCATTCGCCCGATCATCTATCTGGCAGCCGGCCTGAGCGTGCTCTCCTTCGTGGTCGACAATTTTGTCGAGCCCTATTCCCGCGTCGCGGTGCGCAAGATGCTGGCGACGGCCAATGCCGACCTGCTTTCCTCGGTCGTCCAGGAGAATGCTTTCCGCAAGATCGCCGACGGTCTCTATGTCCAGGTGGGCGGACGGCGCGGCGGCGGCGTGCTCGAGGGGATTTTCGTTGCCGATTCGCGCAACCCCGCTTTTGAGCTCGTCTATTACGCCCGCGAAGGCGCGGTGGACGAAAAGAGCTCGGCGCTGGTGATGAAGGACGGCGAAGTGCAGCGCAAGCTGCCGGATGGCGGCGTGTCGATCATCAAGTTCGATTCCTACGCCTTCGACCTCGCCGACATGACCAAGGCAACGCGCGAAGCGACGATCCGGGCCAAGGATCGCGATCTTCCCAATCTCTTCAACCCGGACCCGAACGATCCGGTCTACCAGAACAATCCGCTTGCCTTCACCGCGGAGCTTCATCGCCGCCTGACGGAGTGGACCTTCCCGCTGCTGTTCGGCCTGATCGCGCTGGTATTTTGCAGCGATGCGCGGTCGCACCGCGAGGCGCGCGTCCATCCGATGGTCAGCGCGCTCGGCTCAGCGCTCGTGATCCGGTGGATGACGTTTTATGCCGGCAACAGCGCCGAGGATTCTGTCTGGTTCGTGCCGCTGATGTATATCGTGCCTCTGGCGACCGGCGCCCTTGCCATTCATCAGCTCGTCAGCAACCGTCGCCTCGACATCCCGATGACCTGGCAGGAAAAGCTGTCGGAGCTCATGGTTCGGCTTCGCCTCGTCCGGCCAACGTCCGACGGGGGTAACGCATCATGATCTTCACCACGCTCGGCCGCTACTTCCTGACGCGCTACGTTGTCACGACCTTCTGGTTTCTGGTCGGCATCTTCTCGCTGGTCTTCATCATCGATTTCAGCGAACAGGCAAGCCGCCTGTCCGGCCTTCCGAAGTACTCGATCATGGGCGCGCTGCTGATCAGCGCCTTCCGCATTCCGACCATTCTGCAGCAGACGATACCCTTCGTGGCGTTGTTTTCGGCGATGGCGGCGCTGATCTCGCTCAACCGGCGATACGAGCTCGTGGTCACCCGGGCAGCCGGCATCTCGGTCTGGCAGTTCCTGCGTCCGTTTGTCCTTGGCGCATTCCTGTTCGGCGTCCTCGCCGTGCTTGCCCTCAATCCGCTTGCCGCCTGGGGCGCCAAGAAGGAAGAGGCGATGCTTGCGGCCCTTGGCTCCTCGCGCACGTCGGATGCGGGTTCGATCCCGTGGCTGCGCCAGATCTACGAAGGCACCGATACGATCATCGGCGCACGCTCGGTTCAGGACGGCGGCACGACGCTTCTCAACGTCACCGTCATCCACTTCGATCCACAGGGTTCGATCAATCTGAGACAGGATGCGGCCTCTGCGAAACTGGAAGATGGTTACTGGCTTCTTAACGACGTCACGGAAACGATCAGCGGACAGCTTCCAAGGCGTCTGCAAACGGCACAGCTGCGCACCAACCTGAAGCCTGAGTTTGTTCAGGAAAGGCTTGCGAAAGCTGATTCTATTCAGTTTTTCGACCTGTTGCGGAAGATTGAAGTGGCCCGCTCCTTCGGCTTCTCGACCAACGGCATGGAAACCCAATTCCACTCTCTTTTGTCACTGCCTCTGCTTCTCGTAGCCATGACGCTGATTGCGGCGTGCGTGTCGCTGAAATTTAGCCGGTTCAACCAATCGCGCTCGGTAATTCTCGGTGGAATCCTCTCGGGCTTCGTGCTTTATGTCGTCACCGTGCTTGTAAAAGCATTCGGGAGCAGCGGTATTGTGCCTCCTTTCGTTGCAGCCTGGTTGCCAGTTGTTGTAGCGATGGCGCTGGGTTCGACGATTCTATTAAACCAGGAGGATGGCTAGTGGCGGCAGGCAACCGCAAACGTAAAAAGCTGATCAACGCTGCCCTGTTCGCAGGCGTGGCGCTGCAGACACTTGCCATGGGAATGGGCGCGCCCGCGCTCGCACAGCAGACTTCGGAGCGCCTTGATTCGCTGCGCCCGAACATGCCGGAAGATGCCAAGCTGCTTCTCTCCGCCAATGAGCTTGTCTATAACAAGGACGCCGAGAAGGTCATCGTGCGCGGCAACGTGCAGATCGACTACGGCGGCTACAAGATGGTCGCCCGGCAGGTCGAATACGACCAGAAGTCGGGCCGCATTCACGCCCTCGGCGACATCCAGTTGGTCGAGCCGGGTGGCAACGTCGTCTATGCGGAGAAAATGGACGTCACCGACGACTTCGGCAACGGCTTCGTCGATGCCATGCGCATCGAGACGACCGACCTGACCCGGCTTGCAGCGACCAGCGGCGAGCGCAGGAACGGCGAAGAGTTCATTTTGAACGAGGCCGTCTACACCGCGTGCACGCCCTGTTCGACAAAGCCCGACCACCGGTCGCTGTGGCACATCAAGGCCCAACGTATCGTCCAGAACGGACGCACGCGGACGATCAGGCTGGAAAACGCCCGTTTCGAGCTTTTCGGCAAGCCGATCGCCTATATCCCCGTCATGGAAATTCCCGACCATACGGTGAAGCGCAAGAGCGGCTTCCTGTTTCCGAAGTTCCGCTACACCCAGAAGCTCGGTTTCGGCGTCGGCGTTCCCTATTATTGGGCAATCTCGCCCTATATGGACGCCACCGCCACTGTGACGGGTCTCACCCGGCAGGGCTTCCTGCTCGAAGGCGAATTCCGCCAACGTTTCCACAACGGTCTCCATACCCTGAGCTTTGCTGGCATCAGCCAGATGGACAAGGAGCGCTTTACGCCCGGAACGGTCGACGCGCTCGAAACGAACCGCGGCATGATCGGCTCGAAGGCCAAGTTCGACATAAACCCGCGCTGGACGTTCGGCTGGGACGTTCTCGTCCAGACCGACAACAACTTTGCCAAGACCTACGAACTGTCGACTTTCGACGGCACGACCTACGTCAACCAGGCCTATCTGACCGGGCTCGGCAAGCGAAACTACTTCGACCTGCGCGCCTTCTATTTCGACATCCAGGACGCCGATCCGAACAGCATTGCTGAAAACCAGCAGCCTGCCGCACAGGTCCTGGATTATTCCTACAAGGCACCACAACCGGTGCTGGGCGGCGAGCTTTCGGGCACGGTGAACCTCACCAACATCAAGCGCAACCGGCTCGACCTCGATTCCATCCCGGGCGTGGTCAACCGCTATCGCGGCCTTGAAGGCACGTCGCATCGCCTGACGGCGGAACTCGAATGGAAGCGGACCTACATCGCTCCCGGCGGGATCGTGCTGACGCCCCTGCTCGCTGCGCGTGGTGATGCCATCGGCCTCAACATGACGGCTCCGGTTGGATACACCGGGGACTACAACAACAGTGATGCGGCGACGCGGCGCATGCTGACGGCAGGTCTCGAAGCACGGTATCCGATCCTGTTCGTCGGCGACAACAGCAGTCATGTTGTCGAGCCGATCGCCCAGATCTATGCCCGCCCGGACGAGCAATATGCCGGCGGCCTGCCCAATGAAGACGCGCAGAGCTTCGTCTTCGACGCGACAAACCTGTTCGATCGCGACAAGTTCTCTGGCTTCGACCGCATCGAAGGCGGCACCCGCGCCAATGTCGGTCTTCGCTATACCGGAACATTCGATAGCGGCTATGGCCTGCGCGGTATCGTCGGCCAGTCCTACCACCTCGGTGGCCTGAACTCGTTTGCGACCGACGATCTCGTCAAGGCGGGAGCGAACTCCGGCCTGGAGAGCAAGCGGTCCGACTATGTTGCGATGTTCGGGATCGACGCACCGTCCGGCCTGATGGCCAGTCTTTCGGGCCGCCTAGACGAAAAGGATCTGGCTCTGCGTCGCGCCGATGCGACCGTCGGCTATCTTGGCCTGACCTGGCAGGCGGCGATGACCTACACCCGCATCGAGGCGCAGCCGCTTTATGGCTCGCAAAGCGATCAGGACGAAATCCAGACGGCTGCCGCATACCGGTTCCACGATTATTGGTCCGTGTTCGGCGCGATCACCTATGACATCAACAGTGATGTCATCTCGCGCAACGGTTTCGGTATCACTTATGACGATCAGGACACGCTGTTCTCGATCGTCTACAAACAGGAACGCGATACCGACAGCACGCTTGCCAACGACTGGTCGATCGGCGCGCGCATCAGCTTCCGTACCCTCGGCGACGTCAATGTCGGCGATACGAAGTTCGACGAGCTGGACTACTATTGATACGCTTCGATCAGAGGGGCATTCGCCGCGCGATTGCCCCTCTTGCCCGTAATCGGGCCGGCCAGACGGTCTTGTCATCGTTTGGCCGCATGTATTATGCATTCCCTCCGACGAGATAAAACAACGGCGTGAGCCGGGATGCGGACCAGGCAGCTGGCTTTTGGCCGTGCGAAGGACAGGAAACGATGATGGGCGGGAAAATGACGATGTTGAGGACGCTTTCGGCACTGGCGCTGGCCGGCAGCCTGAGCATTGCCGTCTGCGCGAGCGCGCAGGCTGCGAGCCAGGTGAAGGTAACGGTCAACAACACCGTGATCACGTCCGGCGACATCGCCAAGCGCGTCGCGTTCCTGCGCCTGCAGCGCCAGAACGGCGGCGCAGAGGAAGCCAAGAAGCAACTCGTCGACGAAGTCTTGAAGCGTGCCGAGATCGCGCGCATCGGACAGTCGGTCAGCACCCAGGACGTGGAAGCCGCCTATGCGCGCTTTGCTTCCGGCAACAAGCTCTCGCCCGAGCAGCTCGGCAAGATCCTCGACCAGGCCGGTGTCGGCTCCGACCATTTCAAGCAGTTCATCGCAGTGCAGATGAGCTGGCCGCGCGCCGTCAATTTCCGGTTCGGCAGCGGCAACCGCCTGCAGGGCGCTGACCTCGTCAAGCGCATGATGGAAGGCGGCGGCAACAAGCCGGTAACAACAGAATATTATCTGAAGCAGGTCATCTTCGTCATTCCTGAAAAGAAGCGCGGCGCCATCACCGGCAAGCGCCAGGCCGAGGCCAACGCGGCAAGAGGCCAGTTCCCGGGATGCGACACTGCCAAGGTGTTTGCAGCGAACTACCGTGACGTCTCCGTGCGCGATCTCGGTCGCATGCTCGTCCAGCAGCTTCCGGACGAATGGAAGCCGCTGGTCGAGAAGGCCGGCGACGGCAACACGACCGGAACGCGCGTAACGGAAAAGGGCGTCGAATTCCTGGCGATCTGCAAGAAGCGTCAGGTCAACGACGACACGGCGGCCGAAATCGTCTTCCGCGCCGAGGATCTCGGCAAGAAGAAGGCCGGCGGCGAAGATCCCAACAGCGAGAAATACATCGAGGAACTGCGCAAGAAGGCGCAGATCGTCAACAAGTAAGATCAGCGGGTAAACATGCGTGACATGACCGGCGGGCCCCTCGCCCTGACCATGGGCGATCCTGCCGGGATCGGGCTGGATCTGAGCCTGACCACGTGGCTTGGCCGCCGTGAAAGCGCCACCCCGCCATTTCTCTTCATCGGTGACCCCGACGCACTGGCGGCGCGTGCTGCCTTGCTCGGTCATGCGGTCCCGGTCCGCGAGACCGATTGTGCGAACGCCACGTCGGTTTTTGCCGATGCGCTGCCGGTGCTGCCGGTGCGCTGCCCTTCCCCTGTCGTCGCTGGCGAGCCGTCTTCGGCCAATGCATCGGCGGTCACGGCCGCCATCGATACGGCGGTCAAGCTGGTCATGGACGGCAAGGCTTCGGCCGTCGTGACAAACCCGATCGCCAAGGCCGTGCTCTATGAAGCAGGCTTCCGCTTTCCCGGCCACACGGAATACCTCGCCGATCTCGCAGAGAAGGCCACAGGCGCCGCGCTGCTGCCAGTGATGATGCTCGCCGGCCCGAAGCTTCGCGCCGTGCCGGTGACGATCCATATCCCGCTGAAGGACGTGCCCGCTCAGCTCACGGCAGATTTGATCTATCGGACCTGCATCATCACCGCGACGGACCTTCGCACGCGTTTCGGTCTCGACAATCCGAGGCTGGCCATCGCCGGGCTCAACCCCCATGCGGGCGAAGGCGGCGCGCTGGGCGCGGAAGACGATGCCGTGATTTATCCGGTCGTCGAACGGCTGCGAGCCGAGGGCATCGACGCGACCGGGCCGCTGCCCGCCGACACCATGTTCCACGACCGCGCCCGCGCAACCTACGATGTGGCAATCTGCATGTACCATGATCAGGCACTGATTCCCGCCAAGGCGCTCGGTTTCGACGACAGCGTCAATGTCACGCTCGGACTACCGTTCATCCGCACGTCGCCCGACCACGGCACGGCCTTCAGCCTTGCCGGCCGGGGCATTGCCCGTGACGACAGCCTGTTTGCAGCACTGCGGCTGGCGGCGGAACTGTCCCACAATACTGCAGGAGTGATTGCCTGATGGCCGCTCTCGATGGTCTCCCGCCACTGCGCGACGTCATTCAGCGCCACGGGCTCGACGCGAAAAAGGCGCTCGGGCAGAACTTCCTGCTCGACCTCAATCTGACGCAGAAGATTGCCCGGACGGCGGGTCCACTGGAAGATGTCACCGTCATCGAGGTCGGACCTGGACCAGGCGGCCTGACACGGGCGATCCTAGCGCTCGGCGCCCGCAAGGTCGTGGCGATCGAGCGGGACGCCCGCTGCCTGCCGGCGCTTGCCGAGATCGCCGACCACTACCCCAACCGGCTCGAAGTCATCGAGGGCGACGCACTCAAGGTCGACTTTGAAGCGTTGAGCGGCGGTGGACCGGTCAAGATCATCGCCAACCTGCCCTACAACGTCGGCACGCAGCTGCTCGTCGACTGGCTGCTGCCGAAGACGTGGCCACCATTCTGGCAATCGCTGACGCTGATGTTCCAGCGTGAAGTGGGTCTACGGATCGTGGCGGACGCAGACGACGATCACTATGGACGCCTCGGCGTTCTCTGCGGCTGGCGGACGAACGCCCGCATGGCCTTCGACGTACCGCCGCAGGCGTTCACGCCCCCGCCCAAGGTCACGTCTTCAGTGGTGCATCTCGAGCCGGTGGCCAATCCGATACCGTGTGCCGTGTCATCCTTAGAGAAGGTCACACATGCGGCCTTTGGGCAGCGCCGCAAGATGCTGCGCCAGAGCCTGAAGCCTCTTGGCGGCGAGGCCCTGCTGGCGAAAGCCGATATCGATCCGCAGCGGCGGGCAGAAACGCTGTCCGTGGAAGAGTTCTGCAGGCTGGCAAACTGCCTCTAGGCGTGTGCGGACCAGGCGCAACGCGGCTTTTCATGACCGGAACTGCGTCAGGTCAGAGACATCAAGCGCTTCTGTGTTTTCGTCGAATTCGGGAACGCCCAGGGCATTCGAGCATAGGAAGGCTCTGCCGTGCTGGAAAGGCGATACCCTCGCATCCGGCCAAACGGATTCACCAAAACGGGCCTTCCCCTTGTTTCCGCGCGTTTTCCCGGCGAAGCTGTCTCTGCACATCTTGAAAGGGCTTCAGCCGCGTATACGTGAACGCACGCTTTCGGGACACGCGTTTTCGGCTGTGAACGGCCGGCTTGTGCCGGCCGTCAAATATAGTCAGAACGGGTTTTCGGTCAGAAGGCCGTTGACGAATTCGAACAGGCCGGGGCGGCGGTCGCGGCGCAGGCGTTCCGCCTCGACGATCGCCCGCACGGACGAAAAAGCCCGATCGAGATCATCGTTGAGAACGATATAATCGTATTCGCGCCAGTGCTCGATTTCGGCGCGCGAGTTGGCGAGACGCGTCGCGATCACTTCCTCGCTGTCCTCGGCGCGGCGATGCAGGCGCGATTGCAGCTCGGCCATCGACGGCGGCAGGATGAAGATCGAGACCACGTCGCCGGCCATCTTCTCCTGGAGCTGCTGCGCGCCCTGCCAGTCGATGTCGAACAGCATATCACGGCCGGCTGCCATCGCCGCCTCGACGGCGTCGCGCGGCGTGCCGTAGAAATTGCCGTGAACCTCGGCCCATTCCAGAAGCGAGTCGGTGGCGCGCAGCGCTTCGAACTCGCGGATCGACTTGAAGTGATAGTGCCTGCCGTCGATTTCGCTCGGACGGCGCTGACGGGTGGTCACGCTGACCGAGATGCTCATCTCCGGATCGGCTTCAAGCAGGTTGCGCGCGATGGTCGATTTTCCTGCGCCCGAAGGCGAGGAAATGACCAGCATCAGCCCACGGCGGGCGATCTTGATGGGCGAAGGGGTCGCCGGTTTCATGCGTTACTCCAGATTTTGAACCTGTTCGCGGAACTGATCGATCACAACCTTCAACTCGATGCCGGCGGCCGAGACCGCGGCCGCATTCGACTTGGAACAGATCGTATTCGATTCGCGGTTAAATTCCTGTGCCAGGAAATCAAGCTTTCGACCAACCGGCCCGCCTTTCGACAGCAGCTCACGGGCGGCGGCAACATGGGAACCGAGCCTGTCCAGCTCTTCCCTGAGATCGGCCTTGGTGGCAAGCAGCGCCACTTCCGCATGCAGCCGGTCGCGGTCGAGCGACGAGCCGTTGCCCATCACCAACGCCACCTGCTGCGCCAGCCTGTCGGCGATAGCCGCCGGGCTGCGCGAAGGATCGGATTCGACCGTTGCCGTCAATGTCTCGATGGTATCGACCTGCGCCAGCAGGATCTGACAAAGCGCTCCGCCCTCTTCCGTGCGCATGTCGCGCAGATCCGTCAATGCCCGCTTCAGGCCGTCCTTGATATCGTCGTCGAGCGCGGCACGCTGCGCTTCACTCTCTTCGGGTTCGCGGAAATCGACGATGCCGCGGATCGTCAGCAGTGTGTCGAACTTGAGCGGCGCGGGATCGACGAGGTCGCCGAGCTGCTCGCGCAGGTTCAGAACGGCGGTCAATGCCGCCTGGTTGACCACCGCCTCGACAGCGCTCTCCGCGCCGCTGACCGACAGGCTGATCTGCAAATTGCCGCGTGAGAAGACTTCGGCGGCAAGGCGTCGGACGTCCGGTTCGAACCGCTCGAGCCCCTGCGGCAGGCGCAGCCTGACATCGAGACCCTTGCCGTTGACGGAGCGCAGCTCCCAGGCCCAGCGATGGCGGCCACTGCTGCCTTCTCTCCGGGCAAAGCCGGTCATCGATTGGAGCGGCATCATCACCTCCGTGGCATTTTCTCGAAAAGCAATAAGGCGACGGCGCGGCATCCCGCAAGGGATATCCGCGCCGCGATAGATCCGTCCACAATCCAGGCGATTGTTACTGGGGCTGGGCCGTCGTCGCCGCATCCTGGGCGGCCTTTGCCGCTTCGGCTGCCCTTTCGGCTTCCACCTTGCGCCAGCGGCGAACGTTGGCATTGTGTTCGTCCAACGTCACGGCAAAGACGTGCCCGCCCGTACCATCGGCAACAAAGTAGAGTTCCGGGGTCCGCGACGGATTGGCGACTGCCTCGAGCGCTGCGCGACCGGGGTTGGCAATCGGTGTCGGAGGCAGCCCCTTGATCATGTAGGTATTATAGGGCGTGTTCTTGTCGAGGTCCGACTTCAGGATCGGCCGGTCCGCCGGCTTTCCGTCGCCGCCGAAAATGCCGTAGATGATCGTCGGGTCCGACTGCAGCCGCATGCCCTTGTCGAGCCGGTTGATGAAGACGGATGCCACGCGCGGACGCTCGTCGGCGCGACCGGTCTCCTTTTCAACGATCGATGCGAGCGTCACGAATTCTTCGACGGTCGAGACCGGAAGGTTCGGATCGCGCTTCTCCCAGATCTGATCGACTAGAGCCTTCTGCGCGGCCGCCATCTGCTGGACGATTTCCACCCGCTTGGTGCCGCGGGTAAACTTGTAGGTATCCGGCTTCAACGAGCCCTCGACCGGCAATTCTTTCGGCAGGTCACCGACGAGGACCTCGTCATCGGACAACCGCTGGAACATCTGCTTGACAGTCAGGCCTTCCGGCATCGACACGGAATAGAGAATGGACTTGCCGGATTTCAACAGCTGCATGATCTCCTGCATCGAAGATCCGGCCTTGATCTCGTACTCGCCGGCCTTCAGCGTGTCGTTGTCGAGGTAAGCCTCCGAAACGAACCGGAAGACCCGGCCGTCGGTGATGATGTTGCCGCGCTCAAGACCGCTGGCGATCTCGCTGATGCCGGCGCCGCCCCGGACGATGAAATTCTTGTTGGCCTCCAGCGGCCCGGCCTTTTCGTACTGATGCATCGCGTAATAGACCGTGCCGGCCGCTGCGAGTGCCACGAAAACGATGACGGTCATGACGAAGTTCAGGAAGATCACGACCTGGCTGCGCGCCTTGCGCGACCGCTTCGGCGGCTGCGGCGCCTTCTCGGGCCGCAGGGCTTCGCTTGCCGATTTCGGGATGATCGGCCCGTTGCTCCCGGTGTCACTGCGGCCGAATTGCGCCGCGCCGTTCTCGTTTGAGTCGCTCACGATTGTCCCGAACCCGAAATTCGCATCCTCATTCTAACTGCCGCGGTGCGAATTTCGGCCTGGACCGTGGCAGGTATAAAACTAACGTTTGGACCGCAGCCATCCGCATTAGAGGGCCGTGGAATAAATGGTCTCGCAGCGCCCGCCGGTCAACGGCGTTTTGGCTCAGAGACGGCCCGGCACAAGCCCGGCAATAGCAATACAACAAACTGTCAGATGTGCCTTGCGCGAACATAGCCGTCAGGCAGCGCCAATCCCTTTAGAAAGACGGCACGTCCTCCCGCTACATGCTTTTAGCGAGCAATGCGGCAAAAGCAGGATCAACGGGCCGATGATCAACACCGCCCGTTGATAAACCCCGGCAGGATCAAACGCCGGTGTAGCGGCGCAGGACCAGCGAAGCGTTCGTGCCCCCGAAGCCGAAGGAATTCGAAAGCGCGACGTTGATCTCGCGCTTGCGGGCGACATGCGGCACCAGATCGATCTTCGTCTCGACGGAAGGATTGTCGAGGTTGAGCGTCGGCGGCGCGATATTGTCGCGGATGGCCAGCGCCGAGAAGATCGCCTCGACGGCACCGGCAGCGCCCAGAAGGTGACCGATCGCCGATTTGGTCGAGGACATCGAGATCTTCGAGGCATGCTCTCCGACCAGCCGCTCTACAGCACCGAGCTCGATCGTATCGGCCATGGTGGAGGTGCCATGGGCGTTGATGTAGTCGACATCGGCCGCCGTCAGGCCCGCGCGCTTCAGCGCCATCTGCATGCAGCGGAACGCGCCGTCGCCATCTTCCGATGGTGCGGTGATATGGTAGGCATCGCCGGAAAGGCCGTAGCCGACAACCTCGGCATAGATCTTGGCGCCGCGAGCCTTGGCATGTTCCAATTCTTCCAGGACCACGATGCCCGCGCCTTCGCCCATGACGAAACCATCGCGGTCGATGTCGTAGGGGCGCGATGCCTTTTGCGGATCGTCGTTATGCTGCGTCGACAGCGCCTTGCAGGCGGCAAAGCCCGCAAGCGAGATGCGGCAGATCGGCGATTCGGCACCGCCGGCCACCATGACGTCGGCGTCACCGAGCGCAATCAGGCGCATCGCATCGCCGATGGCATGCGCACCGGTCGAGCACGCCGTGACGACGGAATGATTGGGACCGCGCAGCTTGTGGCGGATCGACACCTGGCCCGAAGCAAGGTTGATCAGACGGCCGGGGATGAAGAAGGGCGAAATACGGCGGGGGCCCTTGTCGCGCAGCGTATAGCCGCCCTCGACGATGCCCTCGAGACCGCCGATACCCGAGCCGATCAGAACGCCGGTTGCAATCTGGTCTTCGTCGTTTTGAGGTTTCCAGCCGGCGTCGGCCAGCGCCATGTCGGCGGCCGCCATCGCATAGACGATGAAAGGATCAACCTTACGCTGTTCCTTCGGCTCCATCCAGTCATCGGCATTGAAGGTGTTGTTCGAGCCATCGCCGAACGGAAGACGGCACGCGATCTTCGCAGGCAGATCCTCGACCTCGAATTCCGTGACCTTGCGCGCGGCATTATCGCCTGCGATCAGGCGCGCCCAAGTTGCCTCGGTTCCGCAACCCAAGGGAGATACCATGCCGGTACCGGTGATAACGACACGTCTCATAGTCCGCGACCCACCCTGACTGTTCAATTTCAGAGCCGGATCGGACCACGCGTAACGAACCCGATCCGTGCATCCATTTTAAGTTCTTGTAGCAACGATCAGAGGGAAATGCCGGACCGCATTGCTGATCGAGAACCCGCGCTCAGCGCGGGACAGCCCACTTCCCCTGGGCTGGTACGGGCCGCTGAACGCGGCCCGCCAAAGGCTAGACCGTAAAGATCAGGCCTGGGCCTTTTCGATGAACTTGACGGCGTCGCCGACGGTCAGGATCGAGTCAGCAGCATCGTCCGGGATTTCGACGCCGAATTCTTCTTCGAATGCCATGACCAATTCGACGGTGTCGAGCGAGTCCGCGCCGAGGTCATCGATAAAGCTTGCGCCTTCGCTGACCTTTTCGGCGTCGACGCCAAGATGATCAATAACAATTTTCTTTACGCGTTCTGCGATATCGCTCATGTCGGAGTTCCTCGACCTTCGTTTCTCTGGGCGCCTTCTGGCACCGGTACTCTCAATTAGCCTGATAGACCAAGACGGCCCACCGGGCAATCCATCCAACCAGAACCGCGGCAAACCCAAGACAGCCAAGGCTGCCGGTCACCTGGCGGGGCCGGTCGACTGCTAACAGTCATGGCCCGATTAACACGGTTTAACTCTGCCGCAAAGTGCGAAATTGCCTGACAATCGCTTGCTCAACATTGAATTTCAGGCATTTTGCAGGCGGTAAGCCGAAGCATTGCCGGGCAAGATCGCGCCCGTTCCCAGGCGCGGCATCGAGACCCGGAACACCGCATCAGATCATTGCCATGCCACCGTTGACGTGAATGGTCTGGCCGGTGACGTAGCCCGCCTCATTCGAAGCGAGATAAGCGACCGCAGACGCGATTTCGGCACCCGTGCCCATGCGCCGCATCGGGATCGCTCCCATGATGGCGTCCTTCTGCTTGTCGTTCAGCTTGCCGGTCATCGCGCTTTCGATGAAGCCCGGCGCGACACAGTTGACGGTGACGTTGCGGGTCGCGATTTCCTGGGCGAGCGACTTCGAAAAGCCGATCATGCCGGCCTTCGATGCACAATAGTTGGCCTGGCCGGGATTGCCGGTGACGCCGACGATCGACGTGATGTTGACGATGCGGCCAAAGCGGCGGCGCATCATCGGATGGGTGAGTTCGCGGGTGAGACGGAACACGGCGGTCAGGTTGACCTCGAGCACATTGTCCCAGTCCTCGTCGCTCATGCGAACGAACAGGCCGTCCTTGGTGATGCCGGCATTGTTGACGAGGATATCGACACCGCCGAGCTCGGCCTCAGCCTTCTCGCCGAGCGCCTTGACCTCGGCACGGTCGGACAGGTTGGCAGGAAACAGCTGGACCCGTTCGCCAAGTTCATTGGCAAGCGCCTCGAGCTTTTCGACGCGCGTGCCGTGCAGGCCGACGATTGCGCCCTGGGCGTGCAGCATGCGGGCGATTTCCTCGCCGATACCACCGGATGCGCCGGTGACAAGAGCCTTACGGCCGGAAAGATCGAACATCGGATTGATTCCTTATAACTGGAGCACTCAGGCCAGAAGCGCCGAGAGCGCGGTGTCGATATCGGCAGGCGAATTGACGGTGACGCCGGTGACGGACTTGTCGATCCGGCGGGCAAGTCCGGTGAGCACCTTGCCGGAACCCACTTCATAAAGTGTCGTGACGTTGTTGGCGGCAAACCACTCGACGGTCTCGCGCCAGCGAACCTGGCCGGTGACCTGTTCGACGAGAAGGCGCGCGATCTCGTCGGCGTCGCTGACCGGGGCGGCCAGGACATTGGCGATGACAGGCACGGACGGATTGTGCTTTGCGACCTTGGCCAGTGCCTCGCGCATGGCGTCGGCCGCCGGCGCCATCAGGCTCGAATGGAACGGGGCGGAGACCGGCAGCATCAGGGCACGCTTGGCGCCCTTCTCCGATGCCAGCGCGGCAGCCTTTTCGACAGCCACCTTCTCGCCTGAGATCACCAGCTGACCGCCGCCATTGTCATTGGCGATCTGGCAGGAACCGAGAGCGGACGCTTCGCGGCAGATGGCATCGACGTCGGCATGCTCAAGACCGATGATCGCCGCCATCGCGCCCTTGCCGACGGGCACGGCCGCCTGCATGGCGTTGCCGCGAATGCGCAGGAGGCGTGCCGTGTCGGCGATCGAGAAGGTGCCGGCGGCACAGAGGGCGGAATATTCGCCGAGTGAATGTCCGGCCACGAACGAGACCTTGCTCTTCAGGTCGAGCCCCTTGGCTTCGAGCACGCGGATGACCGCCATCGACACGGCCATCAGCGCCGGCTGGGCGTTGGCGGTCAGCGTCAGCGTTTCCTCGGGGCCGTTCCACATGGTGTCGGAGAGTTTCTCGCCGAGCGCGTCGTCAACCTCGGCAAACACCGCGGCTGCTTCCGGAAACGCGTCCGCCAGATCCTTGCCCATGCCGACAGCCTGGCTGCCCTGGCCCGGGAATGTGAATGCAATACTCATGGGATTGTCCCTTCCCTAGTTTTCCTCTCCATTCACATTCCTGAACGGTGAGTCAAGCACGCAGGCCCGGCTTTGCGGGCTTCGGCCGGCCTTTTGCCCTTGATCTTCGCCAATCAAGGCGTAAGTTTGCCGCGCATCGCCGCCCTACCCGACAGACCTCGACGGGCTCGCGGCCCTCACCCATTTCTATCGCGGGCACCCCTTCTTCCCGGGTCGAGACCCGCTCTCCACAAGGACCATCACGCAATGCGTTACAACACGCTTGGCCGGACCGGCATCAAGGTTTCCGAAATCTGCCTGGGCACCATGACCTGGGGTTCGCAGAACTCAGAGGCCGAGGCGCATGCACAACTCGACCACGCATTCGAGAGCGGCGTCAACTTCATCGACACCGCCGAACTCTACCCGACGACACCCCTTTCCGCGGAGACCTACGGCGATACCGAGCGCTTCATCGGCACGTGGCTGACCAAGCGCGGCCGCCGCGATGACGTCGTCGTCGCCACCAAGGTTGCCGGCTCCGGACGGCCCTATATCCGCAACGGCGGCCCGATCACGCCCGAAGGCATCGGCGAGGCCGTCGATGCCAGCCTCAAGCGGCTGAAGACTGACTACATCGACCTCTACCAGATCCATTGGCCGAACCGCGGCCACTACCATTTCCGCAATGCCTGGTCCTATGATCCGGCCAAACAGAACAAGGCCCATGTGGCCGCCGACCTCAAGGCTATCCTCGAAAAGCTCGGCGAAGTGGTCAAGTCAGGCAAGGTCCGCGCGATCGGCCTGTCGAACGACACTGCCTGGGGCACGATGAAGCTGATCGACATGGCCGAGCAACACGGCCTGCCACGGGTCGCCTCGATCCAGAACGAATACAATCTTCTCTATAGAGCCTACGATCTCGATCTCGCCGAGCTTTCGCATCATGAAGATGTGGGCCTTCTCGCCTACTCGCCGCTCGCCGCCGGCCTCTTGACCGGCAAGTATCTGGACGGCGCACGCCCGACCGGCTCGCGCCTTGCCATCAACGGCGATCTCGGCGGCCGCTTCACGCCGCACCAGGAACCGGCCGTCGCCGGCTACGTGGCGCTTGCCCGCGAGCATGGGATCGACCCGTCACAGCTGGCGATCGCCTTCTGCCTTGCACGGCCGTTCATGGCCTCCGCCATCATCGGCGCGACGTCGATGGAGCAGCTGAAGACGAACATCGGCGCCGCCGGCATCACCCTGTCCCAAGACGTCATGAACGGCATCCGCCGCCTGCACCGGCTCTACCCCATGCCGATCTGAGCACGCATGGCCGTTCCCCAGAGCAAAGCGGAACTTCTATCCGCCATCGACAGGGAATTCTCCAAACTCTGGCGCGAACTCGAAAACATTTCGCCGGAGCGATTCGCCGATCCGTCGCTGGAAGGACACGCCAAGGGCACGATAATGAGCGTTGGCGACCTCGTCGCCTACCTCATTGGCTGGGGCGAACTGGTGATCAAGTGGATCGAACGGGACGCACAGGGCCTGCCGGTCGATTTTCCCGAGGTGGGATACAAGTGGAATGAACTCGGCCGGCTCGCGCAGAAATTCTATAATGAGTACGGGGCGCTTTCACCCGCCGAACGCCTGTCGCGCCTCAAAGCCAGCAAAGAGACACTGGTTCGCCTGATCGAGGCGCGCGATGACCATGCGCTCTATGGTCACGCGTGGTACGGCAAATGGCCGCTTGGCCGGATGATCCAGTTCAACACGTCCTCGCCGTATGCCAACGCGCGCGGTCGTTTGCGCAAGTGGAAGAAGGTCAGAATCGGCATCTGAAAGGCAAAGCGTTGCGAAATGACCGCGCAAGCCTTGCCTTTCGCCGAAATATGCGTATAAGCGCGCTGTTCGAAATGCCCGGTCTTCTGGCTGGTGGCTGAACGGAGGGCCGGCTTCCTCGAGGGGAGCCGTTTAGGATTGCAAGTCTTTCCGGCCTCCCGTGTCTCCGCTCTCGACCGTCTCGATACAACACTTTCTTGCCGGCTGTCCGCAGCCACTAAGAACAGTCGTTGAGGCTTAGCCGCCGATGTCCGGGCTGATTAACGCAAGAAAGGTAAGCCACAATGGCTCTTTATGAACACGTATTCCTGGCCCGCCAGGACATCACGCCCCAGCAGGTCGACGGCCTCGTCGAGCAGTACAAGGGCGTTCTCGAAGCAAACGGCGGCAAGGTCGGTCGCGTCGAGAACTGGGGCCTCAAGTCCCTCACCTACCGCATCAAGAAGAACCGCAAGGCTCACTACGTTCTCATGGACATCGACGCTCCGGCAGCGGCTGTTCACGAAATCGAGCGTCAGATGCGCATCAACGAAGACGTCCTGCGCTACATGACGATCGCCGTTGAGAAGCACGAAGAAGGTGCGTCTGCAATGATGCAGAAGCGCGACCGCGACGACCGTCCGCGCCGCGATGGCGACCGTCCGGAGCGTGGCTTCGGCGACCGTGGTCCGCGTCCGGACCGTGGCGACCGCGAAGACCGCCCGCGTCGTCCGCGCGAAGACCGCGCGTAATCAAGAAGCTTTAGGAGATTAAAGACAATGGCTGAAGTTTCTTCCGCTCCGGTTCGCCGCCCGTTCCACCGTCGCCGCAAGACCTGCCCCTTCTCGGGCGCAAACGCACCGCGGATCGACTACAAGGACATCCGTCTTCTGCAGCGCTACATTTCCGAGCGCGGCAAGATCGTTCCTTCCCGCATCACGGCCGTTTCCCAGAAGAAGCAGCGCGAACTCGCCCAGGCGATCAAGCGCGCCCGCTTCCTCGGCCTTCTGCCCTACGTCGTTTCGTAAGATCGGCTGACCTTCCGTCGGTCGCCTGACTCGACGGAAACCGAAATCTGGGCAAGGCGCTCGCTTTACGTGATGCCTTGCCCTCTCCCTTCCGCGTTGGGCGCGGATCGGAACCCCGATGTGGAGACACATCGAAAATCCCATGTTGGGGCTGAGCTTTCAGCCAACCCCTAACTGCACGAAGCAGGACAGCGAACGTGAAGACCTTGAACAAGACATCGCTGCTGACCGGTGGCCTCGCCGGCGTTACCGCTGCCCTCCTGTCGATGGGCGCGAATACGCAGTCGTCGCTTGCGATCGTTCTTTATGCCGCTTCGGCACTCCCCATTCTCATTGCCGGCCTCGGCTGGGGCAATGCAGCCGCGATCACGGCGATCGTCAGCGCCGGCGTTGCCGCTGCCGCGCTGATCTCCCCGTATTTCGCGCTTTTGATCCTGGTCGTGACGCTGATCCCGGCCGGCTGGCTCAGCCATCTCGCAAACCTTGCGCGCCCCGCGAGCGAACTCGGTGGCCCGGACGGCGCGCTTGCCTGGTATCCGCTCTCCGACATATTGAGCCACCTCGCCGGACTGGTGACGGCCGGCATGATCATCGTCGGCTTCATCGTCGGATATGATTCCGCCGTGTCCGACCGCATGGTCGACATCGTCATCCAGGCGGTGAAAGCACAGGAACCGCTCTACAATCCGGATCCCGCAGCGATCGCCCAGATCAAGTCGATCTTCACGCTGGCACTGCCGCTGATCCAGGGTGCCGTCTGGGTGGTAATGCTGTTTACCGCCTACTATGTCGCTACCCGCATCGTACAGATGTCGGGCAAGTCGCTGCGCCCGCGCGAGGACATTCCCTCGACGCTGCGCATGCACCGCAACGCGATCTTCATCTTTCTGGGCGGCCTGGTCCTGACGTTCCTCGGCGGTGCACCGGCCACGATCGGCGCGCTCGTCTGCGGCACATTCGGCGCAGGTTTCCTGCTGGCCGGCTTTGCTTCCTTCCATTTCCGCACCCGCGGCAAGTCCTGGCGGCTTCCCGTGCTGTGGATCGCATACCTGTCGGTGCTCGTGTTCACGATCCCGGCAATCTTCTTCCTCCTTACGGGACTGACCGATACGCGACGCACCATCGCGGTCACCCCCGTGGGAAAAAACTGACCCAAAACCTGAACTCTGAAAGGACAAGATCATGGAAGTCATTCTTCTCGAACGTATCGCCAAGCTCGGCCAGATGGGCGAAACCGTAAAGGTTCGCGACGGCTTCGCACGCAACTACCTGCTGCCGCTCGGCAAGGCACTGCGCGCCAACGCTGCCAACAAGGCACGCTTCGAATCCGAGCGCTCGACGCTCGAAGCCCGTAACCTCGAGCGCAAGTCGGAAGCCCAGAAGGTTGCCGAGAAGCTCGAAGGCAAGTCCTTCATCATCGTGCGTTCGGCTGGCGAAACCGGTCAGCTCTACGGTTCGGTTGCTGCGCGCGACGTTATCGAAGTTCTGGCTGCCGGCGGCTTCAACATCGGCCGCAACCAGGTCGACCTGAACCACCCGATCAAGTCGATCGGCCTGCACAACGTCACGCTGCACCTGCATTCGGAAGTCGAAATCGCAGTTGAAGTCAACGTTGCCCGTTCGGCAGAAGAAGCCGAGCGCCAGGCTAAGGGCGAAAGCCTGACCTCGGCCGACGCCATCTACGGCGTTGACGAAGATGCCCTGAAGCCGGAAGACTTCTTCAACCCGGAAGCCGAATTCGACGGCGAAGAAGAATAAGCCTCATAGGCCATTCTGATTGCGAAAGCCCGGATCTCACGATCCGGGCTTTTTCTTTGCCGTGGGCTCAAAGCATTTGCGAGGAAGAGCGCGGAGCGGTTCTATGTCAGGACATGCGCAGAAACGGAAACGTCTCAGGTCCGGGCAGGCACAGCCGACGGTGCCATATCCTTGTCGACGCGCACGACGACGGACAAGCCGGGCGACAGCAGATCGGCGAGCGGCTGGCCGGGATCGACCGCGATCCGGACACCGACGCGCTGGGCGACCTTGGTGAAATTGCCGGTGGCATTGTCCGGACGGATGATGCTGAACTCCGATCCGGCAGCCGGCGAAAAGCGCTCGATGTGCCCGGTCAGCGTGTTTTTCTGCAGGGCGTCGACCGAGATGGTCACCGGCTGGCCGGCCTTCATGCCGTCAAGCTGTGTTTCCTTGAAATTGGCAAGCACCCAGACATCGTGCGGCACGACGAACAGCAGTTGCGAGCCGGGCGTGACATACTGGCCAAGGCGCGCGCCGATCTCGCCGAGCTTGCCGTCGCGAGGGGCGACGATGCGCGTGTTTTCGAGATCGATCCGTGCCAGTTCGACGGCGGCCTCAGCGCCCGAAACGGTGGCCTGCAGGCCGGCGCGAGCGCCGAGCGTGGTGGCAAGCGCCTGGCGGGAGACCTCCAGTCCGGCCTCGGCCTGCCTGACCGCCGCGACCGCCTGCTCGAACGCTGCTTTCGACTGATCCGCCTCGCTGCGGGTGGAGATGCCTTTTTCGGCCAACGGCCGGATCCGGTCCCAGGCGGCGCTCGCCCTGTTGAAGGCCGCCTTGGCGCTGTCGAGTTGCGCATCGCTGGCAGCGATGCCCGCCTTGCCCGACAATTCCTGCTGGCGCGAATTCGCTAGCGCTGCCTGCTGGGCGGCGAGTGTGGCTTGCGCCTGCGCCAGCTTCTGCGCGTAGATGCGATCGTCGATCTTGACGAGCAGTTGCCCGGCCTTGACCTCCTCGTAATCGTGGACCGCAACCTCGGCGACATAACCGGACAGTTGCGGGCTCATGATCGTCAGGTAGCCCCGGACATAGGCGTTCTCCGTCATTTCCACCGAACTGTGAAACGGCGGCAGGCGCCAGGCGTAGAGAACCAGGGACAAGCCGCAAAGGCCTGCCAGCAGCACGATGATCGTGGTGGGTGAGCGCAAGGATTTCAGCATGGCGGTCAACTCTGTTCGTTGGTGGAGAGAGCGGCCGCGCGAGGTGCAAGCCGCTTGTAGACGATATGCGCAAGCAGGCCGGCAAGCGCGCATAGCGCAATGCCGGATGCGAGCAGAAAGGCGTCGTTGTAGGCGAGGATGTTGGCTTCCCGCGTGACCTGCTGGCCGAGGAGCGCGACGCCTTCGCCGCTGAGCAGGGCCCTGTCGCCGATCACGCGGCCATAGGCCGATGCCAGCTGGCTGATACGCTGGGCAATCAGCGGGTTCGACATGACGACCTGTTCGGCCAGCATGTTGGAATGGAACTTTTCGCGCAGTGTGACGAAGCTGCCGAAGGCTGCCGTGCCGATCAGGCCGCCGATGCTCTGCGTGAAGAGGAAGATGACGATGAAGCTCAGAATGTAGCTCGGCCCCTTCATCAACGCCGCCTTGAAGCCACTGGCCATGGCCGGCGGCAGGAACAGCGCGGTTCCCCCCGCAATCATCGCCTGGCTCAGATACATCTGTTCGGGCCGCGTCAGGTTGGTCGCCTGGCTGTCGATGTAGGCGCCTGCGGCCAGTAGGCTTAGCGCCAGAACATGCACGAATTCGGCGTGGCCGGGGTTCATCTGCGCAGCGCACAGAAGCCCGCCGGCAATCGATGCGCCGAGAATGATCCAGTAGAGCGTCGCGACCTGCTCGAACTGCAAGCCCAGCAGCTGATAGAAGTTTGCGGCGATCGCCGACTGTTCGGAGGCGACAAGGCGAAAGACCAGCAGAACCGCGGTAAAATGCAGGATCTCCTTGGAAGCGAGCCAGCGAATGTCGATCAGCGGCAGCGCGCGGTTGAGTTCGATCAGCACCACTGTCGTCAGCGCCACGATCGCGACGGCCAGGAGCACGCCGAGCCACGGGGCCTCGAACCACCAGTAGAGCCGGCCCATGGTCAGGACGATGGCGATGCAGCCGAACCCCAGCGCCACCAACAGGTAGCTGAGGATATCGGTGCGCTGGATTACCTTGGCATGCGGCACCGGCGTCAGCGGCAGCAGGTAGATGATCGGCAGCGCCATCAGCGCCAGCGCCATTTCGAGCGTATAAAGCCCATGCCACTGGCCATACTCGATCAACGTCGGCGAAATCAGCCGCGTGATCGGTGCAGAAATCGTCGTGCAGGTCAGGGCCAGCGCGAGCCCGACCGTCAGCTTGCGCGCCGGCGGGAAGGCCTCGAGCATGTAGAGGAAACCGAGCGTCGACATCGGCGCCGCCGCGATGCCGCTGATGAAGCGCACGACGATCGCCGACTGCAGATCGGAAACGAAGACGTTCATCAAGGACACGACCACAAAACCGACGATGCCGATTTCGGCAAACCGGCGCAGCCCGTATTGTGCGCGGATCTTCACCAGCGCGATGGAGAGCGAAACGTTCGGCGCCATATAGGCGGCCGACAGCCAGGCGGCCTCGATCGCGGTTGCGGAAAGCGAGCCCTGAAGCTGGGTGAGATTGGCCAGCGCCAGGTTCATGCCGAGACCTTGCGTGAGGAACAGCAACGCAGAACAGACCATGTAGGTGGCGGATCTTGCGACACTCATCGGCTCCGGCGCGGGTGCCGATGCCGCCGCGGGCGGCGTGGGCACTGGCTCCTCCGCCGCCGCTGCATCCTCGACATCGCCGTGCCGGTTGTCATTTGCTGGACTGGTCGTGGCGGCACGCATCGCCGTCAGTCCTTGGCGAGCAATTGAACGTTGTCGGCGATGGTGCGAACGACCTTCAGGGTCGCTGCAACTTCGCCAGGCTCGACACCGCGCAGGACGTCTGCGCGGATCTCATCTGCGAGCTTGAGGATTTCATCAGCAATGTTGCGGCCAAGTTCGGTCATGTGGATCTGCTTGGCCCTGCGGTCCGACACTTCGACCCGGCGCTCGATAAACCCCTGCTTTTCCATGCCGTCCAGAAGACGCACGATCGTCGGCGTCTCGATCTCGAGTTCGTCGGCAAGTTCCCGCTGGTTCAAGCCATCCTTCCTGGTCAACGCGAACAGCGCCCTCGCCCGCGGCAAGGTCAACCCGCGCTCCTTCACCCTGGCATCGAAGACGGCGCGCAGCTTGCGATTGACTATCGACAAGGCGTCGAACAATTCCCGATTGACTATGGGCTGGTACATGGTTCCTTTTCCATATTAGTAGCATGCTAATTATTTTATTCCTATCTAATCTATCCGGTGGAAATTTTCAAGACGGAGTTTTGAGGGAGACGGCGAACGGCGCTAGAATTGTCGCAAGCCGCGGGTCGCAGCGATTCGCAGCGTCAATGTCGTTTTTCATGCAGCCTTAATTTTTTTCCGCTTTGTGGCGTCAACCTGTGGATCAGTCGAACAACGGGCAAAGGCGGCAGGTGGCGCGACAAGCCCAGCGACTGTGTCCCTGATGCACTTGACCGGCAGAGCCCCAGACAGCAAACCGGGTGCACACCAGAAAAGGCAGAGACAAACAACCATGAACGACGCAGCGCGAAAGCTCGCCCCTATCGGCAAGGATCAGTCGGACCAGCATTACCGCGAGGCGCCGAACAACCTTGAAGCCGAACAGGCACTGCTCGGTGCGATCCTGGTCAACAATGACGCCTTCTATCGCGTCTCGGACTTTCTGAAGCCCGTTCATCTGTTCGAGCCGCTGCATCGCCGCATCTACGAGGTTGCCGGCGACATCATCCGCATGGGCAAGACCGCCAACCCGGTGACGATCAAGACCTTCCTCAAGGCCGACGAAAAGGTCGGCGACCTGACGGTTGCACAATACCTCGCGCGTCTGGCCGCTGGCGCCGTCTCGATCATCAACGCGGAAGACTACGGCCGCGCCATCTACGACCTGGCGCTGCGCCGCTCGCTGATCACCATCGGCGAGGACATGGTCAACATCGCCTTCGACGCGCCGCTCGACATGCCGCCGCAGGGCCAGATCGAGGATGCGGAACGCCGCCTGTTCGAACTTGCCGAGACCGGTCGCTACGATGGCGGCTTCCAGTCCTTCAACGACGCGGTGGCGCTGGCCATCGACATGGCCGGCCAGGCTTTTGAACGCGACGGCAGCCTTTCCGGCATTTCGACGGGCATCCTGTCGCTCGACGCCCGCATGGGCGGTCTGCAGCGCTCCGACTTGATCGTGCTTGCCGGACGCCCCGGCATGGGCAAGACATCGCTTGCCACCAACATCGCCTACAACATCGCCGCCGCCTATGATCCCGAGGTGCAGGCGGACGGTTCGTTCAAGGCCAAGAACGGCGGCGTCGTCGGCTTCTATTCGCTCGAAATGTCGTCCGAACAGCTGGCAACCCGTATCATTTCCGAGCAGACCGAAGTGTCCTCCTCGAAGATCCGCCGCGGCGACATCTCCGAAGCCGATTTCGAAAAGCTCGTCGCCTGCTCGCAGATGATGCAGAAGGTGCCGCTGTTCATCGACCAGACCGGTGGTATCTCGATTGCCCAGCTCTCGGCCCGCGCCCGCCGCCTGAAGCGCCAGCGTGGTCTCGACTGCCTGGTGGTCGACTACATCCAGCTCATGACCGGCTCGGGCAAGTCGAGCGACAACCGCGTGCAGGAAATCACCCAGATCACCACCGGCCTGAAAGCGCTCGGCAAGGAACTGAACGTGCCGATCATCGCGCTGTCCCAGCTTTCCCGTGGGGTGGAAAGCCGTGAAGACAAGCGCCCGCAGCTCTCCGACCTTCGCGAATCAGGCTCGATCGAGCAGGACGCCGACGTGGTGCTCTTCGTGTTCCGCGAAGAATACTACGTGAAGAACCTCGAGCCCCGCGACGAGTTCGACCCGAAGTATGACGAGTGGAAGATGAAGATGGAGCAGGTGAAGGGCACGGCCGACGTGATCATCGCCAAGCAGCGTCACGGACCGACCGGCACGGTAAAGCTCGCCTTCCAGTCGGAATTCACCCGCTTTACCGATCTCGCCGATCCGTCCTTCACCCAGTACGAAGAACACTGAGACATCTCTGGGGGCGTTTTACGCCCCCAGCGCCATCCTGAGGATCGCCACGGTCACGACGCCGGCAGCGACTGCGGCGAGCAGCGGCAGGCGCATGGCGACCAGCGCCGTCACAACGGTCGCGATGGTTTCGGCCGGACCGGTGACCAGCGCCGTCGGCGCGATCACCGCCATCAACACGGCGGGCGGGATCGCCTCCAGCGCGCGCCTTTGTGCTTCCCCGATCGTCACGAACCGAATGAGCACCAGCCCGCCGATGCGGGTGGCGACGGTTGCGATCGCCATCGCGACGATGGCAAGAAGCGTGTTCGGATCGATCGTCATGCGTGTGCCTCCTCACGGCGACGGCCCGTCAGGATCGCGACTGCGACACCTGCGGCCGCGCCGGCGGCGATGTACCAGACGCCGGGCAGGAAATGATGTGTCAGCACCGCGGCAGCGGCGCTGGCGGCCAGCACAGCCCCGGTCTCCCGCCCCTTCCAGAAGCTCATCACCAGCACGATGAAGACGGCGGGAAAGGCGAAATCGAGCCCCGTCACCTTCGGGTCGCCGAGAAACGCGCCGAGCAGGGCACCCGCGAGGCTGGTCGTCACCCACACGAGATAGAAGGGCACGGCGAGCCCGGCAAACCACGCTGGTGTCAGCTTGCCCTCTCTCGCCCGCATTTCCGCCATCGCCCAGATCTCGTCGGCGAGCAGCAGCATTGAGGCGTATTTCGCCGGACCTGAGAAACCTTGCAGCCTGGCGCCGAGCGATGCGCTCATCAGCACATGCCGGATATTGACCAGCAAGGCGGAAAAGGCGAGTGCGGCCCAGGTTGCCGGGTGTGTCCAGATGTCCATGGCGACGAATTGCGAGCCACCGGCAAAAACCAGCGCGCTCATCAATGTCACCTCTGCACCCGAAAGCCCCTTGCCGGCGGCGACAGCGCCGAACACCAGCCCGATCGGCATGACCGCAACGATCAACGGCGCCATCGCCATGGCCCCGGCCCTAAACTCTGGAAAGAATCCCGTATCGCGCAATGCTCTTGTCTCCTGGTCGATGGCGAACGCAGGACATTTAGGCGCGGTCGGGTGGAGCGTATTGAACGAAAGTGATCAACCGGCGCGAAAAGCACCCGGCGTAACGCCGGTTCGGGCCTTGAAGTGGCGGCTGAAATGCGCCTGATCGGCAAAGCCGCATTGATAGGCCGTGTCGACCGCCGACCAGCCATGGCGCAGCAATGTCTTTGCCGCCCGCACGCGCTTGTCCGTCAGGAACGCATGCGGCGTGATGTGGAATTGCCGACGAAAAGCCCGGATCAGATGGGCGCGACTGAGGCCGGCAACCTTCGCCAGTTCGTCGAGGCCGATGTCCTCGGCGTAATTCTCGGTCAGGTAGTCGCGAGCACGTTGCACCGCCGACTGTTCGCGCGTTTCGACCGGCACGATGATCGAACTGCCGTGCCGCTCGAACATGGTGGCAAGCACCCCGAACATGCGCTCCTCGGCCTCGAGCGCACCCGTTGCCTGCTCCATCGCCCTATGTGCGTGATAGAAGGCGTGAGCCAGATCCGGGTCACGCAGCATGCGCCGTGAAAAGGACGGCGTTCCCTTGAACGGCCGGCCGGTGACGTCTTCCAGGATGTTCACCAGCAGTTCGATGCTCGGATAGACCATGCGGTAGCGATAACCGCCGCCGCCCGGATGGCCGTCGTGGATTTCGTCCGGGTTGATCAGATAGAAATCGCCAGGCCCCGCCTGCGACCGCTCACCCCTGATCTTGCTGATCTGCGAGCCAGCCTCGATCGCGCCGATGCTGAAGGTGTCATGCGCGTGCGGCGCAAATTCGTGGGTGATGAAGGTTGCCGTCAGGCATTCCATGCCGTCAAAACGCTGGTCCCGCCAGAAGCGGGTCCTCTCCGCGCCTTCCAGCGGCATGACATCCAGAGCCTGTTCCTGCGAAATCGTATGCATCGGACAATCCTAGCGTCCCCGACAGGGAACGTCTTGCACAAAAGTGCTCTTCGGCTCTCCCTCTCGACCGCATGTCTCGATGCGACAGGACGGCATTTGCGGCCGGGCGTGGTTGCCTGTATTGCTCTCTCCATCGTTCACGCAGAGTGCCAGGCATGCTCAGTCCAGAATTTCTCTCCGCCTCCAATCGCCTCACGATCGACCTCAACGCATTGGCAGACAACTGGCGTTTCATGAACGCCCGCTCCGGCAAGGCGCGCGCTGCAGCCGTCCTGAAGGCCGATGCCTACGGGCTCGGCATCGAAGACGCAGCCCCCTCACTCTACGCTGCCGGCGCCCGCGACTTCTTCGTCGCCAACGCGGAAGAAGGGGCTTACCTGCGTGCGCTCCTGCCCGAAAGCCGCATCTACATCCTCGCCGGCATGTGGCCCGGCAACGAGGCGCTGTTCTTCGACAACGACCTGGTGCCGGTGATCAACTCCGAGCAGCAGCTGGCCGTCTTCATGGCAGCGCTTTCCGAGCGGGGCGACCATCCTTGCGTGCTGCATGTCGATACCGGCATGAACCGCCTGGGGCTGTCGGTCGAGGAAGCCGTCGCTGTTGCCAACGATCCGGCCCGCCCGGCGAGCTTTTCTCCCGTCCTGATCATGAGCCACCTCGCCTGCGCCGACGACCCGCACAACCCGCTCAATGCGTATCAACTCAAGCGCTTCCGCGAAGCGAGCGCCGCATTCGAAGGCGTCGACGCGAGCCTTGCCAATTCCGGCGGCGTCTTCCTGGGCAGCGACTATCATTTCGAACTGACGCGGCCGGGCATCGCCGTCTATGGCGGCGAAGCGGTCAATGACGTGGCCAACCCGATGAAACCGGTCGTCACCGCCGAAGCGCGCATCATCCAGATACGCAGCGTCGCCTCCGGCGGCCACGCCAGCTACGGCGCGTCGGCGCGTTTCAACCGCGACAGCCGCATCGCCACGGTTTCCGTCGGTTATGCCGATGGCTACCACCGCTCGGTCTCCGGCGGCGGCGTCACCCTCAGGCAGGCGACACCTTCGGGCGCTTTCGGTTTTCTGCACGGCCACAAGGTGCCGCATGTCGGCCGCGTGACGATGGATCTCAGCCTCTTCGATGTCACCGACCTCCCGGAAAATGCTGTCCGCCCCGGGGATTATATCGAGCTCTTCGGCCGGCATATCGCCGTCGACGACGTGGCACGCGCCGGCGGCACGATCGGCTATGAGATGCTGACCAGTCTCGGCCACCGCTACGAGCGTCACTATATCGGCGCCGTCTGAGACGAAGCTTGCGCCGATACTTGACGGTCCGTCGCTGAAAATCACCTTTTGTTCCGCGTTTAGCGGCATTATGTGAAGGCAAAAGTGATTCTCCGATCATCGGCTGCATCGCCGCTGGCGATGCGCCGACGTCCCTGCCCTGTGAAAGTCGTTTCCGATGGCGAAAGCCCGCACCCAATTCGTCTGCCAGAACTGCGGCACCATCCACACCCGCTGGGCCGGCAAGTGCGAAGGCTGCGGCGAATGGAACACGATCATCGAGGATGACCCGACCGCCGGCATCGGCGGCGGCCCGTCCCGTGCCCCGAAAAAGGGACGTCCCGTCGCGCTCACCACGTTGTCCGGCGAAATCGAGGATGCCCCGCGCATCCAGACCGGCATCGCCGAGCTCGACCGCGCCACCGGCGGCGGCTTCGTTCGCGGCTCGGCGCTCCTCATCGGCGGCGACCCCGGCATCGGCAAGTCGACGGTGCTGATGCAGGCCGCAGCCGCCCTTGCCCGCCAGAAGCATCGCATCATCTATGTCTCGGGCGAAGAGGCCGTGGCCCAGGTACGCCTGAGGGCGCAGCGTCTGGGCGCTGCCGACAGCGACGTGCTTTTGGCTGCCGAAACCAATGTCGAGGATATTCTCGCCACCCTTTCCGAGGGCAAGCGACCCGACCTCGTGATCATTGATTCCATCCAGACGCTCTGGAGCGACATTGTCGATTCGGCGCCGGGAACAGTTACCCAGGTGCGCACCGGCGTGCAGGCGATGATCCGCTTTGCCAAGCAGACCGGAACCGCCGTCGTGCTCGTCGGCCACGTGACCAAGGAGGGCCAGATCGCTGGACCTCGCGTCGTGGAACACATGGTCGACGCAGTCCTCTACTTCGAGGGCGACCGCGGCCATCACTACCGGATCCTGCGAACAGTCAAGAACCGCTTCGGGCCGACCGACGAGATCGGCGTCTTCGAAATGTCCGACAAGGGCCTGCGCGAGGTCGCCAACCCGTCGGAACTGTTCCTCGGCGAGCGCAATGAGAAGTCGCCGGGTGCGGCCGTCTTTGCCGGCATGGAGGGCACGCGGCCGATCCTCGTCGAAGTGCAGGCGCTGGTGGCGCCCACCTCGCTCGGCACCCCGCGCCGCGCCATTGTCGGGTGGGACTCGGCCCGGCTGTCGATGATCCTGGCCGTGCTCGAAGCCCATTGCGGTGTCCGGCTCGGCCAGCACGATGTCTACCTGAACATCGCCGGTGGCTACCGGATTTCCGAGCCGGCGGCCGACCTGGCTGTGGCTTCCGCACTGGTTTCGTCGCTTGCCGGGCTTGCCCTTCCTGCTGATTGCGTCTATTTCGGCGAAGTCAGCTTGTCGGGCGCCATCCGGCCGGTTGCGCATACCGCTCAACGCCTCAAGGAAGCCGAGAAACTCGGTTTCTCGCAGGCCGTTCTGCCAGCCGCATCGACCGAACTGCCGAAGAACGGCAATGGCCGGTGGAGCGAGCTGGAAAGCCTGCCGGATCTGGTGGCGCGCATCGCAGGATCGCGAAACGCGCTGAGGCCGGTCGAGGACGCAGATTGATGGTGCGGTTGCTGCAAGCGGCTCCAAGAGACGGCTTTTAGGCAGGCTTGGAACAACGCCCTGAATGTCAGCCAGGGCCGACGGCGGATAGGCTTGAGGAGACCCGGACGAACCGGGTTCGGAGTAAGGACAAAATGCCCATTACAATTCTCGACGGTATCGTTCTCGGCGTCGCGCTGTTTTCAGCCATCCTGGCCATGGTTCGAGGCTTCTCGCGCGAAGTCCTGTCGGTCGCCAGCTGGGTGGGCGCTGCGGCGGCGGCCTACTTCCTCTACCCGCACCTCCTGCCCTACGCCAAGCAATACACCAGCAGCGACACCGTCGCGCTGATCGGCTCGGCGGCAGTCATCTTCCTGGTCGCACTGATCATCATTTCCTTCATCACCATGCGCGTCGCCGACTTCATCATCGACAGCCGCATCGGCGCGCTTGACCGTACACTCGGCTTTCTCTTCGGCGCCGCGCGCGGCATCCTACTTGTCGTCGTCGCCATGCTGTTCTTCAACTGGCTGGTCGCTCCGCAGCAGCAGCCGGGTTGGGTCACGCAGGCGAAATCCAAGCCGCTGCTCGACAATCTCGGCAACAAGCTGATTGCCCTTCTGCCCGAAGAAGCCGATGCCACGATCCTCGACCGCCTGCGCGGCAAGGACACGACCGGCGAAGGCGAAGGCGAGGCTCCGGCCGGCACGCCCGGACAGGCACCTGCTGGCTCGCCCGACCAGGCGCCGGTCAACGACGCCCCGGCCACCAACGGCTGAGACAAGGAAAAACTGCCGACAAAGCCCGCTGCGCGGGCTTTGTCCTTTTGGGAATAACGCTAACGTCCGTTTTCAGCTAAGATTGCTTGAAGACGGCGGGCCCGATCACGATATGCGCACCGGCACGGAGCAAAGGCGACTGTGATGACCGATCTGAGATCCACGGAAATCCATGACGAAATCGATGGCGATACCCTGCACGAAGAGTGCGGTGTGTTCGGCATCCTCGGGCATTCGGATGCAGCGGCGCTCACGGCGCTCGGCCTGCACGCGCTCCAGCACCGTGGCCAGGAGGCAGCCGGCATCGTCACCTTCGACGGCAAGCAGTTCTGCACCGAAAAGCGCATGGGTCTCGTCGGCGATCACTACACCGACCCCGCGACGCTTGCAAAGCTGCCGGGCTTCATGTCCATCGGCCACACCCGCTACTCGACCACAGGCGAAGTGGCGCTGCGCAACGTCCAGCCGCTCTTTGCCGAGTTGCAGGAAGGCGGCATTGCGATTGCCCACAACGGCAACTTCACCAACGGCCTGACGCTGCGTCGCCAGATCATCGCCGACGGCGCCATCTGTCAGTCGACCTCGGATACCGAAGTCGTGCTTCACCTCATCGCCCGCTCCAAGCACGCCTCGACCACCGACCGCTTCGCCGATGCGATCGCCCAGGTCGAAGGCGGCTACTCGATGCTGGCGCTGACGCGCACCAAGCTGATCGCTGCCCGTGACCCGCACGGCATCCGTCCCCTCGTCATGGGCGAGCTCGACGGCAAGCCGATCTTCTGCTCGGAAACCTGCGCGCTCGACATCATCGGCGCCAAGTTCGTTCGCGACGTCGAGAACGGCGAAATCATCATCTGCGAGATCCAGGCCGACGGCTCGATCTCGATCGACGCCCGCAAGCCGGTCGCCCCGCAACCGGAGCGGCTCTGCCTGTTCGAATACGTCTATTTCGCCCGGCCGGATTCGGTCGTCGGCGGCCGCAACGTCTATGTCGCGCGCAAGAACATGGGCCAGAATCTCGCCAAGGAAGCGCCTGTCGAAGCCGACGTCGTCGTGCCAGTGCCTGATGGCGGCACGCCCGCCGCGATCGGCTACGCACAGCAGAGCGGCATTCCGTTCGAACTCGGCATCATCCGCAACCATTATGTCGGCCGCACCTTCATCGAGCCGACGCAGCAGATCCGCGCCTTCGGCGTCAAGCTGAAGCACTCGGCCAATCGTGCGATGATCGAGGGCAAGCGCGTCGTGCTGGTCGACGATTCGATCGTTCGCGGCACCACGTCGGTCAAGATCGTGCAGATGATCCGCGATGCCGGCGCCAGCGAAGTGCATGTGCGCGTCGCCAGCCCGATGATCTTCCATCCCGATTTCTACGGCATCGACACGCCGGACCGCGACAAGCTGCTCGCCAACCAGCACGCCGACCTTGCCTCCATGTGCCGCTTCATCGGTGCGGACTCGCTCGAATTCCTGTCGATCGACGGGCTTTACGAGGCCGTCGGCGGCGTCAAGCGCGACCCCAAGGCGCCGCAGTTTACCGACCACTATTTCACCGGGGACTATCCGACCCGCCTTCTCGACCAGGAAGGCGCCAGCAACGTCCGCAAACTCTCGGTTCTCGCCAGCAACGGATAATCAGACAATAAAATGACGATCAATTTGAAAGACCGGGTCGCCGTCGTCACCGGCGCATCGCGCGGTATCGGCTATTTCACGGCCCTCGAACTTGCCAAGGCTGGCGCCCACGTGGTTGCCTGCGCCCGCACCGTCGGCGGCCTCGAGGAACTCGACGACGCCATCAAGGCTGTCGGCGGCTCGGCCACGCTCGTTCCCTTCGATCTCGCCGACATGGCTGCGATCGACAAGCTCGGCGGCGCGATCAACGAGCGCTGGGGCAAGCTCGACATCATGGTGGCCAATGCCGGCGTGCTCGGCACGATCTCGCCGATCGGCCATGTCGAGGCCAAGGTGTTCGACAAGGTGATGACCATCAACGTCAACGCCACCTGGCGCCTGATCCGCACGCTCGAGCCGTTGCTGATCAAGTCCGACGCCGGACGCGCGCTCATCCTTTCGTCAAGCGCTGCGCACAAGTGCAAGCCGTTCTGGGGCCCCTACTCCGCCTCGAAGGCCGCAGTCGAGGCGCTGGCCCGCACCTGGGCCGGCGAGACCCAGCGGCTTCCGTTGCGTATCCTCAGCGTCGATCCGGGTGCGACACGCACCGCGATGCGTGCCCAGGCGATGCCCGGCGAAGATCCGGAAACCGTGCCACATCCCTCCGAGGTCGCAGCCAAGCTTCTGCCACTGGTCGGCCCCGATCAGACCGAGACCGGCAAGCTCTACATCGTTCGCGAAGACAAGATCGTCGACTACCGCATGCCGGAGTAACGATCGCCGCAGAACCGGAATGAAAAAGGCCACCGTGTTTCCACGGTGGCCTTCCTGTTTGTACTGTCGTTGTCGACAAGCGGGTCGGCGCTTTCGCGCCAGCCGTCTTACTCTTTGTCGCCCGGCAGGCCATCGCCGCCATGGGCGGGATGGGCGGGCCAGTCGCCGCCATACTTGCGCTGCCATGAGCGCGCGCCGAACGGCAGCGTGATCAGATAGCCAAGCGCCGTCACCGCCATGGTCTCCCAGGTATAGGTCATCAGCGTCGCCACATAGAAGACGACGACGAGAATAACCGGCAGCACGAGATCGCGGCGCACGCGGCTTTCCGACTTGCCCGACCAGACTGGCAGGCGGCTGACCAGCAGGAAGGCAATCAGGACCGTGTAGGCCGATGCGATCAGCGCCATGGTACGCTCGGGCGCCAGGCCCAGCAGGCCGAGATAGACAGGCAGCAGCACCAGCATCGCACCTGCGGGCGCCGGCACGCCGACGAAATATTCCGACTGCCACGCTGCCTTCGACTGGCGTTCCGCCATGACGTTGAAGCGCGCCAGCCGCAGTCCGCAGGCAATCGCGTAGACCAGTGCGGCGATCCAGCCGATCGAGCGCGCCTGATCCAGGATGAAGACGTAGAGAACCAGCGCCGGCGCAACACCGAAATTGATGATATCGGCGAGCGAATCCATCTGGCCGCCGAAATTCGACGTCGCCTTCAAAAGGCGCGCGACGCGACCGTCGATGCCATCGAGAAAGGCTGCAAGCAGCACCATGGCAACGGCAAGCTCGATGCGGTTTTCAAAGGCAAGCCGGATGCCGGAGAGGCCCGCGCAGATCGCGAGCACGGTGATCATGTTCGGGATCATCAGCCGCAGCGGTATCTCCCGCAGCCGGGGGCCACGGCCGGTGTCGCTTGAACCGTTCGCCTCGGCCGCGATTTTCGTCGGTTCGCTCGAGTTTTCCTGTTGAGGACCTTCCATGGGAACTCCTTTATGCGCGGCGGCTGATGACAGGGCCCTTGGCCGAACCGAATTCGGCAAGCACGGTTTCACCGGCAATCGCGGTCTGGCCGAGGCTGACGCGCGGTTCGACACCTTCCGGCAGAAACACGTCGAGACGCGATCCGAAGCGGATGAGGCCGAAGCGTTCGCCGGCGTCGAGCGAGGCATTCTCGTACTTCCAGCAGATGATGCGACGGGCAACGAGGCCGGCAATCTGCACGACGCCGATGGCGCCATGCTTGGTCTGGATGACGAGACCGTTGCGCTCGTTCTCGTGGCTGGCCTTGTCGAGTTCGGCGTTGACGAACGCGCCGGCGCGATAGGCGATGCGGCTGATGGTTCCGGCCATCGGTGCACGGTTCACGTGGCAGTTGAAAACGTTCATGAACACGGAGATGCGCAGCATCGGCTCGGAACCGAGGCCCAGCTCGTCCGGCGGCGTCACCATGGCGATCGACGAAACGCGGCCGTCGGCCGGGCTGATGACAAGGTCGTCGTCGATCGGCGTCATGCGCTCGGGGTCACGGAAGAAATAGGCGCACCAGGCGGTGAGCAGGAAGCCGATCCACATCAACGGCTCCCACAGGAAGCCCAGCGCCAGCGACACGACGAAGAAGATCGCGATGAAGCGATAGCCTTCCTTGTGCACCGGGACGAGCGTGTTGCGCACCGTATTGATCAAGCTCATGAACTCTACTCCAGATTTGCTGTGGAACGTGACCTAGCGCGAAATGCCGCCCGCGGCAACGTTGCCCGCCCGACAGCGACAATACGCGTCGCGATCAGCCAATGGACCGCCGTCATACCGCCGGCTCGCCGCGGGTCACGATGCCCAGGTCGTCGCTCTCGCGCACACGTTTCAATTGTTCTTCCGCCTGGGTCGCCTCGCGCTGGCGGCTCCACATGGAAGCATAAAGTCCGTCACGATCGATCAGTTCCCCGTGCGTGCCGCGCTCGGCAATGACACCGTCCTTGAGCACGATGATCTCATCGGCGCTGATCACGGTCGAAAGTCGGTGGGCGATGACCAGCGTCGTGCGATTGCGTGACACGACGTCGAGCGCCGACTGGATTTCCTGTTCCGTGCGGGTGTCGAGCGCGGAGGTCGCCTCGTCGAGGATCAAGATCGGCGGCGCCTTCAGGATCGTGCGGGCAATGGCGACACGCTGTTTCTCGCCGCCAGAAAGCTTCAGGCCCCGCTCGCCGACCATCGCCTGGAAACCTTCGGGAAGCGACTGGATAAAGGTGGCGATCTGCGCTGCCTCGGCGGCCGCAACCACCTCTTCCTCGCTTGCCGAGACCCGACCGTAGCGGATGTTGTAGGCGATGGTGTCGTTGAAGAGCACCGTGTCCTGCGGCACCATGCCGATCACGGCGCGCAGGCTCTTCTGCGTCACATCGCGCACGTCCTGGCCGTCGATGGTGATCGTACCCTGCTGCACATCGTAAAAGCGATAGAGAAGCCGTGACAGCGTCGACTTGCCGGCACCCGACGGGCCGACGACGGCGACGGTCTTGCCTGCCGGAACTTCGAAGGTAATGCCCTTGAGGATCGGCCGCTTCGGATCATAGGCGAAATGAACGTCCTTGAAGGCGATGGCGCCGTCGGCAATGGCAAGCGGCCGCGCATCCGGACGGTCGATGACTTCGGCTTCGACGTCGAGCAGGTCGAACATGTGCTCGATGTCAGTCAGGCCCTGACGGATTTCGCGGTAGACGAAACCGATGAAATTGAGCGGAATGGCGAGCTGGATCAACATGGCATTGATGAAGACGAAATCGCCAAGCGTCTGCTCGCCGCGCTGCACGGCGAGCGCCGACATGATCATCATCACCGCCGTACCGGCACCAAAGATCATTGCCTGGCCGAAGTTGAGCCAGCCGAGCGAGGTCCAGACCTGGGTCGCGGCCTTCTCGTAACGCTCCATCGATCGGTCGAAGCGCTTGGCTTCCATCTCTTCGTTGCCGAAGTATTTGACGGTCTCGAAATTCAGCAGCGAGTCGATCGCCTTGGTGTTGGCGTCCGTATCGCTGTCGTTCATGGAGCGACGGATGGCGATGCGCCAGTCACTCGCCTTGACCGTGAACCAGATGTAGAGACAGACGGTGATGGCCGTGACCAGCAAGTAGCTGAACCCATAGCCCCACCAGAAGATCACGGCCGTCAACAGGAACTCGATCAGTGTCGGAACGCTGTTGAGGATGGTGAAGCGAACGATGGTCTCGATGCCCTTGGTACCGCGCTCGATCACGCGCGACAGGCCGCCCGTGCGCCGCTCCAGGTGGAAGCGCAAGGACAGCTGATGCATGTGCACGAAGGTCTTATAGGCCAGTTGCCGCACCGCATGCTGGCCAACGCTGGCAAACAGCGCGTCGCGCAGCTGGTTGAGCCCCGCTTGCAGCAGGCGCGCGAGGTTGTAGGCAAGCACCAGCATGACCGCGCCGCTGAGGAATTGCGGCAGGAAACCCAGCGCATCCGGCTTGTTGTTCAGCGCATCCGTCGCCCATTTGAAGAAATAGGGAACGAGGATCAGGACGACCTTGGCCACCACCAGGATGAGTGTCGCCCAGATGACCCGCAGCTTCAGATCTGCCCGGTCCGTCGGCCACATGTAGGGCCACAGGTTGACGATGGTTCGAAACGGGTTGCTCGTATCGGCCGAAATCGTCTTCGTCTGGTTTGAAGGTGCCACGTCTGGTCCGCTTTCACTCTTTCGCGCGCCGAGGGACGATCAGGCCATCATCGTTGCGCAGTCATGGCATCAGGCCCCTCACCCTCGAAAGGGCTTCAGGGCACCATTGCCATCCAATGAAAAGCGGCGCCTTGTTGAAGACGCCGCCCTGTTCGACAGATAGGTCTCCACCGACGCCGTCGCAATGCGAACGGCGTCGATGAACGGCCTATTGCTCCTGTTTCATGTGCTTCTTATGAATTTCCCGCGATTCTTCGTCGGGAAGCGCCTGGTCCGGAACGCCGAAGACCTGGCCCGGGCGAATCCGGTCTGGGTTTTCGATCTGGGCCTGGTTGGCAAGATAGATCGTGGTGTAGCGAACGCCGGCACCATAGACCCGCCGCGAGATCTGCCAGAGCGTGTCGCCGCGACGGATGATCACGGAACTCTTGCTTTCCTTCAGCGGCGCCTGCTCGACCGTTTCCGGCTGGGCCTGGGGTTCAGCGGAGGCGACGACAGGCTGCGTGGCAGCAACGTCACTGGCGACCTCGCTGCCCGCGCCCTTGACCTTCGATGTCCCCGACGCGTCGGCGACCTCACCTGTGGCGGACGGCGCGGCAACAGCCACCACGGCCGGCGTAGCCGTGCCGCGTTCGGCAAGGATCGCGCCAACGGACGCTTCAACCTTGGTCAGCGCCGCTGCAACGCTCGAAGCGTCCTGCGGTGCTTCCTTCAGAACGGCAAGCGCATCGGCGGCGGCCTTCGCCGTCCGGGCAACGTCGCTGGCAAGGGCCTGATCGGAAGTGTCGGTCAATCGGAAATCGGCAAGCGACTTCAGTGCAAATTCGCTGGCCGAGCGAGCGGCTGCGAGCTGTTCGCCCGTCGGCACCTTGCCGTCGGAGAAGAGCCCCTTCAGGAGCGCCAGTGCCTTGCCGGCTTCGGCACGCAAGCCATCAAGGCCGGCCGTCGCTGCGGCCGAAACCGGACCGGCAACGGCTGCGACCTGGGCACCTGCCGGACGGTCGAACGGCACGGATGCACGCATGACCACCTTGCTTGCGTCTTCGTTCAGCATGTCGGCGCGAATGATGTGGCTGCCAACCGAAAGCTCGATCTGGCCATCGACGACAAAGTGCCCCTTGTCGTCGGCCTTCATTTCGCCGAGCAGCTTGTCGTCGGCATAGATGCGCACCAGGGCTTTCGGCTTGGCGCTACCCGCGACGAACATTTTCGCGCCCTCGATCTCGACGGCGGTAACCTGCAACCCTACGGCTGAGCCGGGCTTGGCCGAGGCGGCCGTCGCATCATTGCTTGTCTGAGGCGTCGCCAATGCGAGTTCGGCCCGAGCCGGAGCGGTCGCTGCGGCGACTGGCGTTTCCGTCGTCTTGGCGGCAGTGCCGGCCAACGCTTCCGGCGTGGTCAGCAGCCGGCTGGCCTCGCCCGGCCGGGAGACCATGGCGAGCAGTTGGCCGGTCGGATCCTTGGGCACGGAAACCGTCGCGACCTCCTGAGAGGTCTTGGCGACGCCGTCCTTTCCGACTGCCCTGAGGGTCAGTTGATAATCTCCGGCCGGGAGCGGCTTGTCGAAGACCGCGGCGAAATCGCCGGTGACGCCGACATCGGCCGTTCCGACCACCGCAGCGCCGTTGAGGATTTCGAGCTTCGAGCCCGGGGCGGCATGGCCTGCGACCACGGTCGAACCATCGGGCTCGACACGCAGAACGTCAAATCCGGGAATGGATGCGTCTTCGACCGGCGGCTTCGCCTCCGTTCCGACGGCGGGCTGTTCGGCCGCCTTGGCTGTCTCGGCGGGCTTTGCGGAAGGCTGCGCGTTCGCGTCCGCAGTGGGCTGAGGCCCGCCGCTCGACGAAACCGCTTCACCGGTTTGGGCCGGCGCGTTCGACGCACTGTCCGCAGACGCTTCCTTGCCGCCACGCAAATTCGGTTGAACCACGAAAACCATCAACGCTGTCGCTGCCGCAAGGACAGTAAGGGCCACCCAGCCGGCCTTATTCTTGATCATGCCACTCTCCACAGGAGCGGAGCGATGCTCCGCGCATGCCCTCTCATCGGCCTAAGGCGCGGGGCTTGCGCAATCATTATAGCGCAACTGCGAGCAACCCGCCCAATTTCTTCAATCGATCCCTGAAATTGCTAGCGTTTCCGGAAGTAGCAGACAAGCAGCCCCCTGCTCTGCAAGCGTTGCGAACCCGGCTTTCCCCTCATTTTTCTTGACCCTTGCTGCGGTGCAATGTTTTTTGATCGGATGAACACCGAAAACACCACGATTCGATCCATCTGCGTCTACTGCGGCTCGCAGCCGGGGCGCGACCCGATTTACATGGAAGCCGGCCGCGCGCTCGGCCGCTCGATCGCCGACCACGGCCTGAGGCTGGTCTATGGCGGCGGCACGCGCGGCATCATGGGAGCGGTCGCCAGCGGCGTGCTTTCCAATGGCGGCGAAGTCACCGGCATCATCCCCGAATTCCTGATGGACAAGGAAGCGACCCGCCATTCGCTCGGCCAGTTGAACGAACTGATCGTGACGGCCGACATGCACGAACGCAAGCACACGATGTTCGAGCGCGCCGACGCCTTCGTGGCGCTTCCGGGCGGCATCGGCACGCTGGAAGAGATCGTCGAGATCATGACCTGGGCGCAGCTCGGCCGTCACCGCAAGCCGATGGTCTTCGGCAACATGAACAACTTCTGGAAGCCGATGCTCGACCTGTTGCAGCACATGCGCGGCGAAGGCTTCGTGCACACTGCCCATCTCGTGCAGCCGCTGGTCGTCGAAAGGGCCGAGGACATCGTGCCGGCGATCCTTGCTGCCGCAGGCGGAGCGAACTGTCGCGAGGGCGAAGCCGAGATCATCTCGCGTCTCTAGGCGGCGGCGCGTCCACTGTTCCCAAACAAAAAAAGGCGCGCCGTTCGGGCGCGCCTTTTTCGTTTGAGCGGATGCTTTACTCCGCCGCGCTGACCTGCTCGGCACGGCGTGCGCGGCTCTGGGCTAGCATCGCACCGGAATAGATGACGAGCGCTGCCCAGATCAGGCCAAACGCGATCAGCTTCGCCGTGCCGAAAGGCTCGTGGAAGACGAAGATGGCGATCAGGAAGATCATCGTCGGGGCGATGTATTGCATGATGCCGATGGTGGACAGCCGCAGCAGCTTGGCGCCGTTGGCATAGATCATCAGCGGGATGGCAGTGACGACGCCGCAGGACATCAGCCACAGCACGTCGGTCATGCCGGTATCGCCGAAGTGGCCCTGGCCGGTCGCCTCGAGCCAGATAATGTAGCCGATCGCCGGGATGCTGAGCAGCAGCACTTCGAGGAAGAAGCCCTGGTTCGGGCCGATCGGCAGCGTCTTGCGGAAGAAGGCGTAGAAGCCCCAGGAGAGGCAGAGCCCGATCGACACCCAGGGCAGGCCACCGGCGTCGAAGGCAAGCACGGCAACGGCGGATGCGGCGAGCGCGATCGCCACCATCTGCGCCGGGCTCGGCTTTTCCTTCAGAAGCAGCGCGCCGAGGAAAATCGAAAACAGCGGATTGATGTAATAGCCGAGCGCCGTCTCGATCGCCCGGCCGGCACCGATCGCCCAGACATAGATGCCCCAGTTGATGGTGATCAGCACGGCCGTCAGCGCCGCCATGCGCAGCATGCGCGGCGAACGCAGCGCAACCTTGACGTCTTCCGTGCGGCCGAGCCAGACGAGCACGAGACCTGCGAGCGGAACCGACCAGACGATGCGGTGCGCGACCACCTCCGGCGCCGGGATGTGGGCGATCGCCTTCATGAAGAAAGGCAGGAAACCCCAGAGCAAATAGGCCGTCAGCGCAAAGGCGAAGCCTTGAGCGGAATCGGTGTTTTCTGCGGGTACTTTCGCGTTCGGCTCGGCCATGGTGTTTTTCCTGATATGTTCACCGGAGGTTTTCAGGGCGTTGACGCCGGCTCCGGTCGCAAGAAAGGGCGTAGCCCATGTGGCTGGCAGACCCTTCCATGGGGCGTCGTACTCCAACGCCCCGCGATGCACCAATTCATTTCCGTGAACGGATGGTGAATTTTGCTCATGGTATAGGCAGGCTAAGCGACGTCAATCCGGTGCGCCGCTCGCCTTTTCGCCTGACCGCGGCTTACTCGGCCGCAATCAGGCCGACATGGTCTCTATTCTTCAGCAGCTTGAAGATGATGCTGTCCATCAGCGCCTGGAACGACGCGTCGATGATGTTGTCGGAGACGCCCACCGTCCACCAGCGAGCGCCCGTACCGTCGGTCGATTCGATCAGAACGCGGGTGATCGCCTCGGTCCCGCCATTAAGGATACGCACCTTGTAGTCGGCCAGCTCCAGATCCTCGATCTCGGACTGGTACTTGCCGAGATCCTTGCGCAGCGCCAGATCGAGCGCGTTGACCGGACCGTGGCCCTCGGCAACCGACATCATGGTCTCGCCATCCACCACCACCCGCACGACCGCTTCCGACACGGTCTTCAGCTGACCGTTGGCGTCGAATCGGCGCTCGACCATCACCCGGAAGCTTTCGACGTGGAAGAAGTCCGGCACGGTTCCAAGGATGCGGCTTGCCAGAAGCGCAAAGCTCGCGTCGGCGCCCTCATAGGCATAACCGGTCGCTTCGCGCTCCTTGACGATCGCGATCAGCTTGTCGAGCTTGGGATCGTCCTTGCTCACGGCGATGCCGCGGCGCTTCAGCGCGTTGATGAAGTTGGCCTTGCCGCCCTGATCCGACACCATGACCTTGCGCAGGTTGCCCACGCTTTCGGGCGCGATGTGCTCATAGGTGCGCGGATCCTTCAGAAGCGCCGAGGCATGGATCCCGGCCTTGGTGGCAAAGGCCGATGCGCCGACATAGGGTGCCTGCATGTCGGGCGAACGGTTCAACAGTTCGTCGAAAGCGTGGGAGAGCTTGGTCAACTCCTGCAGCCGGTCGGCATCGATCGCCGTTTCGAACCGGTTGGCATAGATCTCCTTCAGCGCCAGGGTCGGGATCAGCGTCACCAGATTGGCATTGCCGCAGCGCTCGCCGATGCCGTTCAGCGTCCCCTGGATCTGGCGGACGCCGGCCTCCACGGCAGCAAGCGAATTGGCGATCGCCTGGCCGGTGTCGTTATGGGCGTGGATGCCGAGATTGGCGCCGGGGATACCGGCGGCGATGACCGCCGCGACGATCTCGCGCACCTCGTGCGGCTGGGTGCCGCCATTGGTGTCGCACAGCACGATCCAGCGCGCGCCCGCTTCGAAGGCGGCCTTGGCGCAGGCAAGCGCATAAGTCGGGTTTGCCTTGTAGCCATCGAAGAAATGCTCGCAGTCGACCATCGCCTCGCGGCCGGCACCGACGACGGCTGCGACGGACAGGCTGATATTGTCGAGGTTCTCCTCGTTGGAACAGCCGAGCGCCACGGCCACGTGATAGTCCCAGCTCTTGGCGACCAGACAGATCGCGTCGCTCTTTGCCTCGATCAGGGCGGCAAGGCCCGGATCATTCGAGGCGGAAACGCCGGCGCGCTTGGTCATGCCGAAGGCGACGAAGGCCGCCTTCTTCGTGCGCTTGCGCTTGAAGAACTCCGTGTCGGTCGGGTTGGCGCCGGGATAGCCGCCCTCGACATAGTCCATGCCGAAATCGTCGAGCAGGGTGCTAATCGCAATCTTGTCCTCGACGGAAAAGTCGATGCCGGGCGTCTGCTGCCCGTCCCGTAGCGTCGTGTCGAAGAGGTAGATGCGTTCCCTGGTCATGGCTCGTTTCCAATGATGGTCGGTCGTTATTCGGTCTTGCCTGCGTAGGTGTCGGTGGCGCGGATCAGCCGGTCGAGGATGCCGGGCTCGGAATAGGCATGCCCTGCCCCCTCGATCAGGTGAAACTCCGCCTCGGGCCAGGCCTTGTGCAATTGCCAGGCATATTTGGCCGGGCACGGCATGTCGTAGCGGCCCTGGACGATGACGCCGGGAATACCGTGCAGGCGATGGGCGTCGCGCAGCAGTTGCCCATCCTCCATCCAGCCGGCATTGACGAAGAAGTGGTTCTCGATGCGCGCAAAGGCATCGGCGAACTCGTCTTCCTCGAAGCGGCCGCTGGTCGACAGTTCCGGCAACAGCGTGATCGTCTCACCTTCCCAGATGCTCCAGCTCTTGGCCGCGGCAAGTCGCGTCGCCCTGTCGTCGCTGGTCAGCCGCCGGTGGTAGGCATGCATCATCTCGTGACGCTCGTTTTCGGGGATGGGCGCGATGAAGCGTTCCCATTTGTCCGGAAACATCTCCGAGACGCCGAACTGATAGTACCAGTCGAGTTCCGCCTTGGTCAGCGTGTAGATGCCGCGCAGCACCAGTTCCGTCACTCGCTGCGGGTGTTTTTCCGCATAGGCGAGCGCCAGCGTCGAGCCCCAGGAGCCGCCGAACACAAGCCACTTCTCAACGCCTGCCATTTCGCGAAGACGCTCGATATCGGCAACGAGGTGCCAGGTGGTGTTAGCTTCGATCTGCGCATGCGGCGTCGACTGGCCACAGCCGCGCTGGTCGAACAGCGTCACGTCATAGAGCGCTGGGTCGAACAACCGGCGATGGCTGGGCGAGATCGTTCCGCCGGGTCCGCCATGCAGGAACACGGCCGGCTTTCCGCCCGGTGTTCCCACCCGTTCCCAATAGACGGAGTGACCGTCGCCGACGTCGAGGTGGCCAGACGCATAGGGTTCGATTTCCGGGTAGAGCGTGCGCAATTCAGTGGTCATCATCAGTCTTTCATCGGTGGCCAGTGCACCGTATCGTAATCGGGATGCTGGCGGTTGGTTTCAAGCACCAGCAGATGCCGGGTGGCTGACAGCTCGCTGCCGTCGTCGGTCTGACTTTCTGGAAGTTTCGACAGGCGCGAGAACCAGACCATGCGCGATTCGACGCCCGACTGGTAAACCGGCGGCAGGTCGTCGGGATCGTCGAGCGAGCCGAGCACGATGTTCAGGAAGTCCTCGTCGGGCATGTCATAGAACAGCGGCGTTCCGCAATCGTGGCAGAAGCCGCGCCGCACCAGATGCGACGAGCGGAACCAGGACGGCTGCCCGCGCGTGATGTCGAAATTGTCGCGGGCGATGTTGGCGAGCGGCATGAAGTAGTTGCCGGACGCCTTCTGGCACATCCGACAGTGACAGATATGCGCATCCGCCAGCACGCCTTCGGCGCGGTAGCGGACCGCTCCGCACTGGCAGCCGCCGGTAAAGATACGCGCGATCGTCATTTGAACGCTCCCGGCTCATGCCAGTGCTCGGTCTCGTGATCGGGGTGCTGGAAAGAGATGATGCTCTCCTGCCGGCTGTAGAAATCCGGGTCCGTCAGCGCCGGCTGGTCGAAGATGGTCTCGACCCAGGGGAGCCGCGAGGCGTGGTTGACCTGGATCTGTGGCGCGAGGTCGCTGCGATCGTCAAACGTGCCGATGGCGATCTCCAGACCGCCAGGATGGCGATAGATCATCGGGGTCCCGCACTTCGGGCAGAAGCCGCGATCGATGTTGACCGAAGACTGGAAATAGCTCGGCTCGTCACGGGTCCATTCGACGCCATCTTTCGGGGCTGTCACCAGTGCGGAGAAGAAGGAGCCGAACTGTTTCTGGCACATGCGGCAATGGCAGATCGACGGACGGCCGAGCTGTCCGCGAATGCGGAAGCGCACGGCGCCGCATTGGCACCCGCCTGTTCGAACAGTCTCCGTCATTTTTGCTTCTCCGGGGGCCAGGTTTCGGTGTCGTGATCGGGGTGCTGATAGGAAACGAGATCGGTGAGGAACGACGCGGCATCGACATCGGCCATCGTGTCTTCTCCAGGCAACTCGGGAACCCGGTCGACATAGGGCAGCTTGGCCTCGATGCCCCACTGGATCGTCGGCACGATGCCCTGCGGCTCGTCGAAGGCGGCGATCGCCAGGGCCATGCCATCGGGCGCCTCGTACGTCAGCGGCGTGCCGCAATCGCCGCAAAACCCGCGCCAGCCGAAGTTGGACGACTGGAAGCGCTTGCGCTCGCCGCGGGTCCAGGTGACGGTTGCACCGCGCACCGACACCAGCGGCAGATAGAAATTGCCGCTCGCCTTCTGGCACATGCGGCAATGACAGACGGAGGCATCGCCGAGCGCGCCCTCGACGCGGAAGCGCACGGCGCCGCACTGGCAGCCGCCGGCATAGTGTGGCCGGTTGTCGAGGCTCATCGCGACATCTCCTCAGGCCGGCACATGGCAGACCGCCTCGATGTTGTTGCCGTCGAGATCGAAGACGAAGGCGCCATAATAGTCTGGATGGTAGTGTGGCCGCAGTCCCGGCTTGCCGTTATCGCGGCCGCCGGCGGAAATTGCTGCCGCGTGGAAGGCATCGACTTCGCTGCGGCTGCGCGCCGTGAAGGCATAATGCCGGCCAGGGCCCGCAGAGGCCTCATGCAGCCAGAAGACCGGGCGCTCGCGACCATAGCCGCCGACCTTGACGCCGCCGGTATGCTCTGGCGGCACCATCATCAGGAACGAGGCTCCAAGTGGCGCGAAGGCCTGGTCATAAAAGGCCTTCGCCTTGTCGAAGTCCGCAACCGAAATGCCCGTATGGTCGATCATTGCCCGAACCCTCCCTCATGCCCCTTGGCTTACGCCACAAGGCGGCGACTGCCATCCCTTGCCCTGTCATCACTGGTCTCTGATGGTGCAAGGGATGGCAAAACATTTCACCGCTTCACATCCCAGGTCGTCACGCGCTCACCGGTCGCCGGATCCTTGCCGTCCTTCAGCTGGATTCCCTGGGACAAGAGATCGTCGCGGATCCTGTCGGCGGCGGCGAAATCTTTGGCCTTGAGCAATTCGAGGCGTGCGCGCACCCGGTCATCGACCTCGTGAACGACGGCCTCGTCGAGCTCCACCGCCTGCGGCACGATGCCGAGCAGCGTTGCGCTTGCGGCAAAGCTGCCCTTGAACGCCGTATCGCCAGCCGCTTTCTGCGCCAGCGCATGCAGCGCCTGTACGGCCGCCACCGTATTCAAATCGTCCGACAATGCCGCGACGATCGCCGGATCTGCCTCGCCCTGGACATCGCCCGGCACCGGCCATTTCGACAGCAGGTGCTCGGCCTCTTCCAGCCGCTTGATCGAGAAATCGATCGGTTCGCGATAATGCGTCATCAGCATGGCAAGGCGCAGCACGTCGCCCGGCCATTTCCGGCCGCCGAACTTCTCGGTGTGCAGCAGTTCATAGATGGTGACGAAATTGCCTTCCGACTTCGACATCTTGCGGCCTTCGACCTGCAGGAAGCCGTTGTGCATCCAGACATTCGCCATCACATCGGTGCCGTGGGCGCAACGCGACTGGGCGATCTCGTTTTCGTGGTGCGGGAAGATCAGATCGAGCCCGCCGCCATGAATATCGAAGACCTCGCCGAGATAGCGCCCGCTCATGGCCGAGCACTCGATGTGCCAGCCCGGACGCCCCCGGCCCCATGGGCTCTCCCAACCCGGCTCATGGTCGGCCGAAAGTTTCCATAGCACGAAGTCGCCCGGATGCTTCTTGTGCACCTCGACGGCGACGCGGGCGCCGGCCTGCTGCTCGTCGAGATTGCGCTTGGAAAGCTGCCCATAGTCCGGCATCGACCTGGTATCGAACAGCACCTCGCCGCCGGCCTTGTAGGCATGGCCCTTGGCAATGAGTTTCTCGATGATGTCGATCATCTGCGGAATGTTGTCGGTGGCGCGCGGCTGCACGTCAGGATCAAGGCAACCGAGCGCATTGGCGTCCTTCAGGAACTGCGTCTCGGTCTTCTCCGTCACATGCCGGATTGCCTCGTTCAGGGGAAGGCCCGGATAGTCACGCAACGCCCGCGCGTTGATCTTGTCGTCGACGTCGGTGATGTTGCGAACATAGGTCACGTTCTGCGCGCAATAGACATGGCGCAGCAGCCGGAACAGGATGTCGAAGACGATGACGGGACGCGCATTGCCGATATGGGCATAGTCGTAGACGGTGGGGCCGCAGACATACATGCGGACGTTGTCGGGATCGATCGGTCGAAACTCGACCTTCTCCCGCGTCAGCGTGTTGTACAGCTTAAGTGTCGGCACTCCACCCATTCCAAATCTCCAATACGCATGCGACCGTCAGAAATACGGCGCCCGGGAGGCCCGCGCGTTTGTCATCTTGGATTTCGGGAGACGAAAACGGCCAGGCCAGCGAAGCGCTAGCGAATAATCTTCCGGCAGATAATGCAGGTAACCGTTTTCATGGGCTCACTTATCGCGCTTCACATCGCCTCGGTCAAGTGGCCAACCCCATGCGAAGCACAGCCGGCGATCAAGGCAACGGCATGGTCATGGATTTGTCATGATTTGGCTTATCTGGGATCGCCACACGGGAGAGCGAATCGTGATGCGGATGGCCCTGCAGCACGGCTCCTGTCGCCGGGGAAAATGAGGAGGAGCGTCGTTGTCGCCCAGACGCGCGGCAGCGAGACGTTTCCGGTCAGGAATAGCATCAGGGAGTGCATGCACGTGAAGGCCGTCAAGACCACCGATATCGCCAAGACATCCGCCGACCTGGTCGAGCAGTATCGACCGCTCGGCCTGAAGGCCGTGCTCGCCGCTGCCCTGCAGGCCAAGGCAAAGCCTGCGGCCACGTTGAAGAAGCAGCCGGCGTAAACACGCCGCGGATCAGAACAGGGACATCTGCCCGTTGTCGGGCTTGTCCCCGTTCTTGTCGTCCTTTGCCGGCGCCTTGGGCAGCGACTGCGGAACAATTGCCTCCTGAATATCCGGCCCGGCATTTGCGACCTTGTTGACCTTGTCGGAGACGGGGATCGCCTCGAAGTAGTCTTCCGGCGCAGGCACCATCAGATCGAGCACCTCGCGCGGCTCCTGCGTCTTGCAGTCCAGCCAGCGGGCGAAATCTTCCGGCTGGATGATCACCGGCATGCGGTCGTGGATGGGCGCTATCGCCGCGTTGGCGCTGGTCGTCAGCACGGCACCGGTATCGACCTCCGAACCGTCAGAAGAAGACCAGGTTTCCATCAGGCCGGCAAAGGCGACGATGCCGCCTTTGCGCGGACGGATCCAATAGGCCTGCGAGGCCTCGCCGCTGCCCTTTGCCGGACGATGCCATTCGTAGAAACCGGAAGCCGGGACCAGCACGCGTCGATGACGCATCGCTGCGCGAAACGATGCCTTTTCGATCGCCGTCTCGGCGCGAGCATTGATCAGAAGCGGAAAGTCCCGGGGATCCTTGACCCAGCCGGGCGTGAACCCCCAGCGCACCAGGAGTGCGCGGCGCTGCGGCAGGTTGCTGCCCGGCCCGGCGCCGTCAGCCGCCACAACGACGATGATCGGTTGCGTCGGCGCAATATTGAACCGCGCCGGAAAGTCATCGCTTTCCAGCAGCCCGAACAGTTCGATCAATTCTTCCGGCGTCGCCGTCAGCGCAAAACGTCCGCACATGACATGGATGTGGCACTTCACGTAGGATGGGTCAACGATATCGATCGAAATTGATTCCTTCATGCCGAAGCCGCCCGAACTCGCCTCTTCCGTCATCCTCGAACGCGATGGCCGTTACCTCCTGGTGCGACGCGCCAATCCGCCGTCGGCGGACATGTATGCGTTTCCGGGCGGGCGGGCCGAGCCGGGCGAGACACCGCAACAGACCGCCTTGCGCGAATTGCAGGAAGAGACCGGCATCGACGCCCACGACCCGGTGCTGTTTGAGACCTATGACCTGCCGGGAAAGGAATCAGAGGGACGACATTTCTTTCTCTCCGTGTTCCGGGCGCAGGCGGATGCCGATGCCGTCGCCGTTGCCAGCGACGATGCGGCCGGCCTTGGCTGGTTCACGCCGCACGAAATCTTTGCGCTTCCGATTCCCGACAGCGTTCGCGAATGCGTGGAAAAGCTGGCTGACGAACGCCGTCGCCTTGAAACAGCCGCCGATTCGGACTTGAAGGAATGATGACATTCCGCCCGCTCCTCCTCCGCCTCACCGTGGCGACAGTCGTCATCGCTGCCGCGACGACTGCCGCCGCCCAGAAGACCGCGGCACCACCGCAGGACAAGGCACAGGCGCCGGCCCCCGTTGCAGTCGAGGAGAAGCCGACACCCTATGATCAGCGACTGATTCGCCTCGCGGAAGTGCTCGGATCGGTCCACTATCTGCGCAATCTCTGCGTCAAGGAGCCAGAAGATGTCTGGCGGCGCTCGATGCAGGAGCTGATCGACAAGGAAACGGTCAACGAGGAAAAGCGGCGCGAGCGGATGACGGCCGCCTTCAACCGGGGGTATCGCACCTTTGCCTCCGTATATACCGCCTGCACCCAGCCGGCGATCGTCGCGGAGCAGCGCTATCGTGCCGAAGGAGCAACACTTGCGTCAGAAATCGTCGCCCGCTTTGGAAATTAGCAATAAATTAACCTCTTTTCTCACGACCCCGTGTCGTTTCGGGAAAAGGCTGCTAAGTTCGTTAAGAGAGTGGTAAGAAGTGACAACCGGGTCACGGTCGTTCAGTTGAGGTTCAGCGGGACGACGCTAAAGTGAGCCACTTGCAGCAATGGAAGTCGCATGGAACGAATGATGGAACCAAGCCTGACCGACATCGATGACATGATCGTCCACGAGAAAATGCAGGCAGCGCTGGAACACCAGAGCGAGGCATGGGCGGACGGCATGGCTGATGGCATCGAGCCCGAGATCATCGCCGATGCGGCCATCGCGCACGCCATGCGGGAAACCGTTCGGCTTCATGGTGAAGACGGCGCGGAAGCGATGCTTAATTCGCTTCGCGAGCGCATGCTCGCCGGTGAATTTTCGCCCCAACGCTCGCTTCAGTAATATCAGGACTGCCCTTATGAGCCGGAACCATGCCAACCGGACCACTCCGGTTCGCCTTGTTACGCTGCTTCTGGCCGGTGTCGCGCTCAGCGTTCCGGTTACGACGTCGCCCGCATTCGCACTGAGTGAGCTGCAGGACGAACCCAAAGCAGTCGCGAGCGACCAGAATCCCGTCCCTCCACCAGCCCAACCCGTGGAAGACGAGGCGGATCAGGAAGAAAAGCTCCCGCTCGAAATCCCGATGCCGGACCCGCTGATCAAGAAGACGATCACGATAACGAAAGACAGCCAGCCCGCAGAAGAACCGAAGACGGTCGAACCCGTCGAAGTGCTGAGCGACGTCTCCAAGATACCGGCGCCCGTGGCGCGCATGCGCGAGCTGATCGTCGAGGCCGCTGCTTCCGGCGATATAGAGCGGCTGCGCCCGCTACTCGGCAAGGGCCCGACACAGACCCAGGTTACTGGCGTCAGCGCCGATGAAGATCCGATCGCGATCCTGAAAAGCCTGTCCGGCGACCAGGATGGCGTCGAGATCCTGGCAATCCTGCTCGACGTGCTTTCGACCGGTTTCGTCCAGGTCGACAAGGGTACGCCGCAGGAAGCCTATGTCTGGCCGTATTTCGCCGAAAAGCCGCTGGCATCGCTGACGGCCCCTGAAAAAGTCGATCTTTTCCGTCTGGTGACGGCGGGGGACTTCGCCGACATGGAAGAGTTCGGCAGCTACAATTTCTACCGGGTCGGCATCATGCCCGACGGCAAGTGGAAATTTTTCATCGCCGGGGACTAAAGCGCTTCATCTTTCAAACGGAAGCGCCCTAAGCGCCGGCAACACGCTTGCCGTTCATCCCTGAACATCCTACCTGTTCGGCAATGTGAACAGGATTTGAGCCATGCCCAGAGTTCGCCTCGACGACCGCGCGATCGTCTCCGTTTCCGGCAAGGATGCGGAAGATCTTCTCCAGGGATTGATCACCACCGATCTCGACGCCCTCACCGCCGATGAGGCGAGACCCGGCGCGCTTCTGACGCCGCAGGGGAAGATCCTGTTCGATTTCATGATTTCGCGCGACGGCGACGGTTTCAGGCTCGAGACAGCAGCAGATCAGGCCGAAGCGCTGCTGAAGCGGCTGACCATGTACAAGCTGCGCTCAGCGGTGACGCTTGCGCTCGACACCGAGACGCCCACGGTCATAACCTTCGACGAGCCCCAGGCATCAGGCTATCGCGACCACCGATTCGAGAAGGCCGGCGCTTCCGTGTTCCGCTCCTACGGCGAGGCCGCGACGGATGCGGCGTCCGCCAGCGATCTCGACCAGCTCAGGATCACTTCCGGCATTGCGGTTTCCGGCTTCGATTTCGCATTGCAGGATGCGTTCCCGCATGACGTGCTGATGGACAAGAACGGTGCGCTCTCCTTCCGCAAGGGCTGCTATGTCGGCCAGGAAGTGGTGTCGCGCATGCAGCACCGCGGCACGCCGCGCCGCCGCGTGGTCATCGTTGCCGGCGCGTCGGCCCTGCCGGACAGCGGCACGGCGATCACCGCCGAAGGCAAGTCGATCGGAACGCTCGGCACGGTGCGCGGCGCATCAGCGCTCGCGATCGTGCGCATCGACAAGGCTGGCGAAGCGATGGCCAACGGCGTTCCCCTTCTGGCCGGCGACGTTCCCGTGACGTTGACTTTGCCAGCCTGGACGGGGCTTGCCTTTCCGACCACCGCCGACGAGGCAAGCGCATGACGTCGACGCGTGCCTGGCAGCGCATGCTTTCCGGAAGGCGCCTCGACCTGCTCGACCCCTCGCCGCTCGACGTCGAGATTAGCGACATCGCCCACGGCCTTGCCCGTGTTGCCCGCTGGAACGGCCAGACGGCCGGCGACCACGCCTTTTCCGTCGCCCAGCACAGCCTGATGGTCGAGGACATCTTCCGGCGCATCCATAAGTGCAATGCCGACGACTGCCTGTTCGCATTGCTGCATGACGCGCCCGAATATGTGATCGGCGACATGATCTCACCCTTCAAGGCGGTGGTCGGCGGCGGCTACAAGCTGGTCGAGAGCCGGCTGGAAAGCGCCATTCATTTGCGCTTCGGACTGCCCGCCCATTGTTCGAAGGATCTGAAGGACCGGATCAAGAAGGCGGACCACATCGCCGCCTATTTCGAGGCAACTGTGCTTGCCGGCTTCTCGACGGAGGAAGCCCGGAAGTTTTTCGGTCAGCCGCGCGGCATTACCCGGGACGGGCTGCTGATCGACCCCTTGCCGGCGACCGAGGCTCAGCGTCTGTTCACCGAGCGCTTCGCGGCGCTCGAAACGGAACGCACCATCACGAAAGCAGATATCTGAGATGTCCAGAATCGTCGTAGCGCCGCTTGCCCGCATCGCCGAAATGGCCGTGCGCCATGGCTGCACGGAAATGCTGAGCCTGGTCGCCAAGGGTCAGGACTTTCATCGCCCCGCCGTCATCGCCAAGGCGCGGCATCTGACGCTTGGAATGAACGATATCAGCTTTGCCGGGACCGGCGGGCTGATCGCGCCGCAGGAAGAGCATGTCCAGGCGATCGTCGCCTTTGCCAAGGACTGGGACCGGGCCCGTCCGCTGCTCGTGCATTGCTGGATGGGCGTGTCGCGCTCACCGGCCGCCGCTTTGATCGCGGCCCTCGCCGTCGAGCCCGAACAGGACGACCAGGCCCTGGTCGACCGGCTGAGGCTCGCCTCGCCCTATGCGACCCCGAACTCGAGGCTCGTTGAAATCGGCGACGCCGTCCTGTCGCGCGGCGGGCGCCTCGTCGCGGCCGTGCGCTCGATCGGCCGTGGCGCCGATACCGACGGCAATGTGCCCTTCGTGCTGTCGCTTGCTGCCGAGCCCGCCCATGCTGGCGACTGAGACGCAGGCGGTCACGGTCGAAATCGGCCTCAATGCGGCGATCGTCGCGGTGGTGAACCGCAGCCCGCGCATTCTGGCGATCAACGAGGCGGATGGCGACGCGCGCGACAGCCTGCCCTTCGGTCCCTTCGATCCCGCCCGCCACCGAACCTTCGAGACCAGCCTGCGCGACCGGGTGGAAAAGCGCACCGCCCTCAAGCTCGGCTATATCGAACAGCTCTATACCTTCGGCGACCGCGGTCGCCAGCGACTGCCAGGTGAAGAAGGCAAGCACATGGTCTCGGTCGGTTACCTTGCCTTGACGCGGACCGACACCGAAAACACCGAACGACTGGCCGAAGCCGGCGCACACTGGCGCGACTGGTACGGCTATCTGCCCTGGGAAGACTGGCGGCAGGGTCGGCCTGTCATCCTTGATCAGGTGATCCTGCCTGCTTTGTCGCGGTGGGAACTTGGTGTCGCCGACGACGAGCGCATGGCGCCGGGCGCGCAGCGGCGCGCCCGCATCCGACTTGCGTTCGGTCTCGGCGACTTCCCCTGGGACGAGGAACGGGTGCTCGAGCGCTACGAACTGCTCTACGAGGCTGGTCTCGTGCGCGAAGCGGCAATCGACGGCCGCTCGCGCGAAGACAATGCCGCGGCCGGACAAGCCATGCGCCACGATCACCGCCGCATCGTCGCGACGGCGATCGCCCGTCTGCGTGGCAAGATCAAGTACCGGCCGGTGATCTTCGAGCTGATGCCGCCCGAGTTCACGCTCACCGACCTGCAGGCGACCGTCGAGGCGATTTCCGGCCGGCATCTGCACAAGCAGAATTTCCGACGGCTGGTTGAAGGCGCCGAACTGGTGGAGCCGACCGGCATGACGCTCGCCTCGACCGGCGGCAGACCGGCCGCACTCTTCCGTTTCCGCCGCCAGATCCTCGACGAGCGTCCGGCCCCGGGCCTCAAGGTCGGAGGTCGCTCGTCGTCCGCTTAGCATTCGGAAAGCGGCCGTGCAGTCTTGGTGGCGATAACATGGCTGTTTCAGCGTTTAATGCTGGCCGCATCTAACACTTCGGCCGGTAAGCGCTATATTCCTTCACTTGGATGAAGCGCCGGCTCTGCCGGCCGAGGAAGAATAAATGTTGCTTGCGCTTGCGCTGCTCACCAGCCTCCTGACCGATCAGCCTATCCTGCCAAACCCGCAGGGGAGCAATGCTGTCCCCGACTATTTCAACAATCGATCGGACCAGCCTGTCATGCCGAACCCGCAGGGTAACAGGGCGGTCCCCGACTATTTCAACAACCGTTCGGACCAGCCTGTCGTGCCGAACCCGCAGGGTAACAGGGCGATCCCCGACTACTTCAACAACAATCAGATCGGCGGCGGCGGCGGCCAATCTGGTTTGGGCGGTGGCCAGAGAATCTGCAATCTCAACGGCCAGGATATGCGAGGGCAGTTCAAGATCTGCCGCTATGACTGCGGTACGGAGATCACCATCGACCAACGAGTCGTCTGTCCGTTCATTCAGCAGCGATAACGCCCGCCTCAACTGCGCCGACGGTCACTGGATAATTCCTTAAACCGGAATCGATTCAAGTCGTTGCGTGACACGTTTCAAGCGTTGTCGCGGCGGCTACGGATCGTGTGATTCAGCGCTTGATCGCGATGTCGAGACCGATGTCGAGCGTCGGTGCCGCCATGGTGATCTTGGAGGTCGAGATATAGTCGACGCCAGTTTCGGCGATGGCGCGGACCGTGTCGATCTTCACGTTTCCGGACGCTTCAAGACGTGCGCGCCGCGGGTCCACAGCATAGGCATCGCCGGAAAGCTGCCAGTAGGCGGCATTGATCGCCACCGCTTCGCGCAAGCGCTCCGGCCCCATATTGTCGAGCAGGATGACATCGGGCGCCGCCGACAGCGCCTCGCGCATCTGGTCCAGGCTATCGACCTCGATCTCGATCTTGACCAGATGACCGCAATAGGCGCGGGCCGCGTGCACGGCGCCGGCAACGCTGCCCGATACGGTGATGTGGTTGTCCTTGATCAGCACGGCGTCATCGAGGCCATAGCGATGGTTGGAACCGCCGCCGAGACGCACGGCGTATTTCTCCAGCGCCCGCAGCCCGGGAATTGTCTTGCGGGTGCAGCAGACTTTTGCGCGCGTGTGAGCGATCTCGTCGGCGAATTTCGCCGTGTAGCTGGCGATACCCGAGAGATGCATGAGGAAGTTCAGGCCGACGCGTTCGGCCGAGAGCAGACCGCGGGCGCGACCGGAGATCCGGGCAATCCTCGTTCCCGGCGCGACGCGGTCGCCGTCGTTTACCAGAGCCTCGAAGGCGATCGCGGGATCGACGAGGCGGAACGCGGTGCGCGCCAGCTCGAGCCCGGCAATCACGCCCGGGTCGCGCGCGGCCATCTCGGCCGTTGCCGTCAGATCCGGCCCGATCGTCGACAGGGTGGTGATGTCGCCGGCCCGGCCCAGATCTTCGAGCAAGGCGGCGCGCACCTGGTCCTCGACCATGAGGGCGGGCAGTTCGGGGCGAAGGGCTGCGGTCATCTCGTCGTTATTCCCTGTCATCATCTCGGATCATGGTCGCCACGAAGTCGCCGTCAGACCGTTTCGGTTTCCGCAACTTCGGCGGCAAATCGGTTCGCCTCGGAAAGCGTCAGATAGGTGCGGCGACGCCATTCCGGCACTTCGGTCGGGCAATCCGCACGGTAGTGCCCGCCGCGGCTCTCGGTACGACGAAGGGCGCCGACCGCGATCAGCTTGGCGGTCGTGAGGATATTGGTAAAACGCATGCGGGCGTTGTCGCGCTCCAGTGCCGCGATTTCGCGGATCGCCCGCGTGAGGCTTTCGCGCGTCCTGACGACGCCAACGCACTCGCTCATCAGGCCACGCAGCACTGTGAGCTGCGGACTGTCTTCCACCGTTACCGGATCGTCGTTCTCGCCGGCATTGTCGCCCCACTGGGTCAATTGCGGCGTCGGCAGGGTACCCTTGATGTTTTCGGCGATGCGGGCAGCAAAGACCACCGCTTCCAGCAGCGAATTGGAGGCGAGTCGATTGGCGCCATGCACGCCGGTCGACGTCACCTCTCCCGCCGCCCACAGGCCGTCGATCGAGGTGCGGCCTTCGGCGTCCGTGAGCACGCCACCCATGTGATAGTGGACCGCCGGCACGACCGGGATCGGCTGCGTCACGGGGTCGATACCGGCACCGATGCAGGAAGCATAGACCGTCGGGAACATATCCGGAAAATGTTTGCCGACCGCCTTGGTGCAGTCGAGAAACGCACCGCGTCCGGCCTGAACCTCGGCGAAGACGCCGCGCGAGACGATGTCGCGCGGAGCGAGCTCGCCGTCGGCGTGAATGTCAAGCATGAACCGATGCCCGGCGGCGTTGACGAGATGGGCGCCATCGCCGCGCAACGCTTCGGTCGCAAGCGGCGCCGGATCCTTGCCGATGTTGATGGCCGTCGGATGAAACTGGACGAATTCCGGATCGGCGATGATCGCCCCCGCCCTTGCCGCCATGCCGAGGCCCTGGCCACAGGCTTCCCAAGGGTTGGTCGTCACCGCATAGAGATGGCCGATGCCACCGGAGCAAAGGACGACGGCGCGTGCCGGGAACGAAACGCGCTTTTTCGACTGGCCCGCATCCGGCCGGGCAATGACGCCGGAAATGAACCGGCCTTCGCGCACCAACTCTTCGACGACATAGCCTTCGATGACGCGGATAGAGGGCGTGTTGCGCACGGCCGTGATCAGCGCTTCCATGATCGCCTTGCCGGCCATGTCGCCCTTGACGCGCACGATGCGGCGTTCGGAATGGGCTGCCTCGCGCGACAGGATCAGCTTGCCCTCGAGATCGCGGTCGAAAGGAACGCCATAGTCGAGCAGGTCGTGGATGCGCGCGGGGCCTTCCGCCACCATCATGCGCGTCATCTTCTCGTCGACGATGCCGGCACCCGCCGTCAGCGTGTCGGCGACGTGCTTTTCGAAGGTGTCGCCCGGGCTCATCGCGGCAGCGATGCCGCCTTGCGCCCAGGCCGACGAGGCGCCGTGGCCGATGGGTGCGGCGGCAAGGATGGTCACCGGGCGCGGGCTGAGCTTCAGCGCGCAGAAGAGGCCTGCAAGGCCACCGCCGACGATGACGATGTCGTCAATCCCGTTGAAGGACTGCGGGCGGAAATGATCTCTCAGCATGGTGCGGCTCTCCTCCAGCGCATGCTTGTATGCCGGGCCTTCGCCCGCCAGGTGTTATTGCTTGAGGTTGACCATGCGCTCGACTGCAAGGCGGGCGCGATCGGCGATAGCAGGATCGACCAGAACCTCTTCCGTCATGGTGAGCAGGCTATCGAGGATCTTCGGCAGCGTGATGCGCTTCATGTGCGGACAGAGATTGCACGGCTTGATGAACTCCACACCTTCGATCTCGGCCTGGATGTTCGACGCCATCGAGCATTCGGTCACGAGCAGCACCTTCGACGGACGATTGTCCTTGACGTAATTGATCATGCCCGACGTCGAACCGGCGAAGTCGCAGACGGCAATCACATCCGGGTGGCATTCCGGATGGCCGATGATCTCGATCCCCGGGTTGGCTTCCTTGTAGGCCAGCAGTTCGGCCGCCGTGAAGCGCTCGTGAACCTCGCAGTGGCCCTTCCAGGTCAGGATCTTCTTGTTGGTCTGGCGGGCGACGTTCATCGCCAGATATTCGTCCGGAATACACAGCACCGTATCGGAAGCGAAGCTCTCGACGACCGCAAGCACGTTCGACGAGGTGCAGCAGATATCGGTTTCGGCCTTCACATCGGCGGAGGTGTTGACATAGGTGACGACGGGAACGCCGGGATAGCGCTGCTTCAGCAACCGCACGTCCGCGCCGGTGATCGATTCCGACAGCGAGCACCCAGCCTTGGCGTCCGGGATCAGCACGGTCTTTTCCGGGCTGAGCAACTTGGAGGTCTCGGCCATGAAGTGAACGCCGCACTGAATGATGATCTCGGCATCGACCTTGGCTGCATCGCGGGCGAGCTGGAGCGAATCGCCGACGATATCGGCGACGCAATGGAAGATGTCCGGGGTCTGGTAATTGTGTGCGAGGATGACGGCGTTGCGCTCCTTCTTCAGCCGGTTGATGGCATGAACGTAAGGCGCATAGACCGGCCACTCGATCGCCGGGATGAAGTCCTTCACCTTCTCGTAGAGGTGCTCGGTCTCACGCGCGACTGCCGGCGTGAAGGCAAGCTCGGGTCTTTCGATGATGCCGAAGCGCTGGGCGGCGCTTACGAAAACCGGGTTCGCCACGCCTTGCGTCAGGGAATCAAGCTGCGTCATCGAAGTCTCCTCTCCGCCCCTCTCTCGGGCGGCTCCTCAATTATGCTCAAACTGAGCATAATTGAACCAAAACAAAAGCGGCAAAGCCGCATGGGTTGATTTAGAAAGTTTTGTGACAGATTTCAAGAACGGAACGTCGCATTTCGCGACGTCCCGTCGATGGATTTCGTCAGGCCAGGGCCGGCCGCGGCACGGCCTTCTCTTCGATCGGCCAGTGAACCACGGCAGCAAACAGGCCGAGCGCCACGCCCAGCCACCACACCGGATCATAGGAGCCGAAGTGGTCGTAGAGATATCCGCCCATCCACACGCCAAGGAACGAACCGACCTGGTGCGACAGGAAGACGATGCCGCCCAGCAGGCCGAGATGGCGCGTTCCGAACATGATGGCGACAAGCGCGTTCGTCGGCGGCACGGTCGAAAGCCAGAGCAGGCCCATGACGATCGCAAAGACGATGACCGACGTCGGCGACTGCGGCAAAAGCAGGAAGGCGGTGACCGCCACAGACCGGGCGATATAGATCCACGCCAGGAAATACGGCTTGGAATAGCGCTGCCCGATGAAACCGGCCGAAAGCGAGCCGATGATGTTGAAGAAGCCGATCAGCGCCAGCGCGATCACCGCGTAGCGGGCGTCGATGCCGATGTCGCCGATGTAGGCGGGAAAATGTGCGGTGATGAAAGCCACCTGATAGCCGCAGACGAAGAAACCCGAGACAAGCAGCAGGTAGCTCCTGTGGCCGAGCGCCTCCTTCAGCGCCTCGCCGATCGACTGCTTGTACTGCGCCTCCGACTGGCTGCCGGAAGACGAGTTGCCACGAAGGGGAATGGCAAAGAGCGGCACGAGCAGCATCAGGATTCCGAGATAGACGAGGCTGTCGGACCAGCCATAGGCCGAGATCAGCCCCTGGCTCAGCGGCGCGAACAGGAACATGCCGGCCGAGCCCGCCGCCGTGCAGATGCCAAAGGCCATCGAGCGCTGCTGCGGCGTCACGTTTCTGGCGAAGGCCGAAAGCAGGATGCCGAACGAGCCGGAGCCGACCGCCATGCCTATCAGCACGCCGCCACCGATGTGCAGCCAGATCGGCGCGTCGGCATGGGCCATGATGATCAGGCCCGAGGCGTAGAGAAGGCCGGACATCGTCAGCACCCGCCAGGTGCCGAACTTGTCGGCGATCGCGCCGAAGAACGGCTGGCTCACGCCCCAGCACAGGTTCTGCAACGCCATCGCCAGGCCGAAGGTGGTTCGGTCCCACCCGGTTTCGGCCAGCATCGGCAGCTGAAAGAAGCCCATCGCCGAACGGGGGCCGAAGGTGAGCATCGCAACGATCGAACCGGCGACGATGATCAGCCAGGGCATTTCCTGGCGCACGCTCGACGGCGCGGATGCTCCCGATAGGGCGGACATGGGTATTCTCCTGATGACGGAACGCGATCCTATCCGGGCGTCAAATTAGATAAAAGCCAATTAAATTGACGGCGCGATCACCGGAATTGATGGCGCCAGAAGCCGCTCATCTGGCTGCCTTGAACCTCTGGCGAAACTGCCGCGGGGTCATTCCCTTCTGCGCCTTGAACTGGCGGTTGAAATTGGCGATCGAACGATATCCGACCGTTTCGGCCACATGGGCAATGGATTTTCCGGTTCCAGACAAGAGCGCACACGCCTCCCCGATCCTGAGGCGCATCAGATACTCCGAGATCGGCATGTCCAGATGGCGCAGGAACAGGCGATGCAGGCCGGAGAGACTGAGGGCCGCAATGTCGGCAAGCTCGCCCATCGAGGGATTTTCGGCATAGGCAAGATGGATATGGTCGAGCACGCGGTCGAGGCGACCGCGGTCGGCGGATCTGCCCGAGGGCGCGACGACCCGTTCCGACAAGGGGGCTGCATGCTGATCACGCGCCAGGATCGTCAACAAGGCGAGGACGTCCGGGAGCCGTTCCTCCGGCGCGAGCTTGCGCAGACGTTCGAACACCGGCCGGATGCGCTGCGCGGTCTCCGGCGAGAACTGCAAGCCGGGCCCCGAGCGATCGAACATCGCCCTTACGGCACCAAGCTCGACGAACCCGTCCTGCATCCGCTCCACCCATTCGGGGTGAAACCAAAGCACCAGCGCGACATGGGGCGCTGCCTCGTCAACCTTGGAGGTGGAAAGCCAGGTGTGCGGCAGGTTCGATCCCACCAGCACAAGGTCGCCATCGTCATAGGTGCCGATGTGATCGCCAACGAAGCGCTGGCCGCGCGAATTCAGGGTCAGCGTCAGTTCGAATTCCGGATGGTGGTGCCATTGAAAAGGGATGCAATCGTCGAGCCGACGATCGAGCAGGATCGACGATGCGTCCGTCGGCCGGGCAATCTTCTGCAGAACGGCCTTCATATTGCGCCCCATCTCTAAATGAAGCCAGATTAGTATCAATTATTGCCGCTGAAAGACAACATGCCCGGCGCCGAACGCCTAATCTTTCTGCATCGACAACAAACGCAGACGCAGAGGAGCTTGTGCGCATGCTCAGAGACAGTCACCCCACATCCGCCGCCGACACTCAGCTGAAGGACATCAGGAAGCGCCTGCCCTTGCGTGTGCTTTCGGAGGAGGACTGGCAGCACTGGATCACCAAAGGCTATGTCATCGTCCGGCAGGCCGTGCCGGCCGCCAATGTCGAGCGTCTCGTCGATCTGCTCTGGCGCTTCGACGACAAGGATCCTGCCGACCCTTCGACCTGGTACGCGCCGCAGCGCCGCGAGCACAAGATGAAGGAACTCAACGGCACAGGCATGCTCGAAATCTACAATCACCAGTATCTCTGGGACAATCGCCAGGAGCAGCGCATCTACGGCGCCTTCGTCGACATCTGGGACCGCGAAGACCTGTGGGTGACCATCGACCGGGCCAATCTCAACCCGCCGAAGAAGATCAAGGGAAACCCCAACGGCTTCATCCACTGGGACGTCGACACGTCGATCCGGCCCCTGCCGATCGGCGTCCAGGGCGTGCTCAGCCTGAAGAAACAGGACGGCGATGTCGGCGGCTTTCAGTGCGTGCCCGAGCTGTTTGAAAATTTCGAGGCATGGGAGAGGACCCAACCCGAAGACCGAGACCCGATGCATCCCGACATGACGGGCCTTTCCACCGTCAACATCGAGATGGAGGCCGGGGACCTGATGATCTTCAACAGTCTGCTTGCCCATGGCGTGCGCCCCAACCATTCCGACGGGCGGGTGCGCATGGCGCAATACATTTCCATGCATCCGGCCGAATGGGACAACAGGGCCGAACGGGAAGAGCGGATACGGCTCTGGCGCGAGCTTGACCATCCAAAGCGCGATGCGTTTCCGGGCGACCCGCGCGAATGGGAAAAGCACAACGCGACGCCCGCCAATCTCTCGGACCTCGGAGCAAAATTGCTGGGCGTCACGCCCTGGTTCTAAGGTCGACGCTGCTTGCGCTTGTGTGAGCGTTTCCGATTCAGGCGGAGGCACCGAAACACGCTATGCCTCGGTCCTTACGCATTGCCTGACGGAAAACCGCTCCGCACTTTTCCCGGAAATGCTCTAAGCGGAGGCGCGCACCTTCATCGGCCAGCGTTCCTGGCGCCGGCCGATGACCCGGGCTTCGTCGCCGAGCTTCAATGTGCCCTCCCCGCGCGGCACGACGTTCCAGCCGAACAGCACGCCGGCGACGCGGCGGTCGGCCGACATGCGCTTTTCCGCCAGGCCCTGGATCGGATTGCCGCCGATGCGTTCGCCGGTGATCTGGTCCTGGGTTGTCATGATGCAACGGGCACAGGGCTTGACGAAATCGAAGCGGATGCCGCCGATCTCCAGGCTCTCCCAGAAGTCCTCGTCCCAGGCCTCGTCGCAATCGAGCAGGATGTTGGTGCGGAAGCGGTCCATGCCGACGGGCTCCTGCCCTTTTTGCTCAAGCGTCCTGTTAAGATCCGCAAGCGAGCCGGTGGTGGTGATCAGCACTGGAAAGCCGTCCGCAAAGCCGACGGGCGCCGGAGTGCCCGCCCATTCGGCACCGACCAGACGTTCTGCCGACGCATCCATATGGGCGAGCTTGACCGGCCGGCCGAACCAGGTCGACAGCGTGTCGTTGGCCTCGCCGTCCGCCACGGCCGCATCGACGTCGCTGGCCCAGACCCGAACGCCGAGCCGCTGATCCGGGTCAAAGCGCACGGCGAGCGCCCTGTCGCCCATTTTCAGATGGACGCCACCATCGATGTGGGTCGCCTCGACCTGTGCCAGCGCCTGCAGCTCGCGCTGGGTGATGAAGCGTCCGTCCGGCTCCACCAGCATGAAACGCCGATCACCTTCGAAGCCATCGAGGTTGACCGTGACCGTTTCAAGCGGGATCGCCCTGCCGCTCTTCAGCGGATGAATGTTCAGTCCGGTCACCTTCATCGAAAACGCCTCCCGTTCAGAAACTGATTCAGGCCGCTCTCGATCTGATTCACCGAACGGCGGCAATGGATTGAAACGCTTAGATTTCATCCAGCATCATGGCAAGCACATCGCGCAGCCGCTGCTGGCGTTCAAGCGCCAGCCTGCGGCCCGTAGCCGTCTGGAAGCCATCGGCGAGCTTGAACAACTTGACCTCGAAATGGTCGATTGCGAACGCCTTGTCATCGAGTTCGCGATCCTCGGCCAAGGGGTCGAGTGGGTCGTAGAGACCGCTGCCCATGCGCCCGGCAATGTAGAAACAGCGGGCGGCGCCGACCATGCCGATCGCATCCAGCCGGTCGGCGTCCTGCAGGATCTTCGCCTCGATCGTCTCGGGCGCGATGTTGGCCGAAAAACTGTGGGTGAGGACGGCGTGAGCAACGGACGCCGTGTCTTGCTCAGACCAGCTGAGCTCGCGCAGGATGCCCTCGGCCTTTTCCGCGGCGAGCCTGGAAGCCTGCATGCGGTGCGGCGAATTCTTCTCGACCGAAACGCAATCGTGCAGCAACACGGCAGCAGCAAGCACCCGTTGGTCGCCGCCCTCTTCGGCCTGGATCCGGGCGGCGTTCTTCCACACGCGGATCAGGTGGGATGCGTCGTGCGAACCGTCGTCTGCGGCAAAGGCATGCGGCAGCAAGATGGCGGCGAGTTCGGCATGCGGCGCGAACGCCGCCGCCAGTGCAGAATTGCGTGTCATCACTGTTTCCTATTGTGGCTGCGTGGGCACGGCAGACGGCTGCCGCGTCACGCCGACGCCCGACAGGATCTTCTGGTAAAACAGTCCGATGCCGATCAGGACGCCACCGAGACCGATAAACGACAACGCACGCAGGAAGCCTTCGAGATTGGACATGTCGATCAGGAAGACCTTCAGCACGGCGATGAAGACGAGGACGGCCGAGGCGATGCGAATGCTTTTGGCATTGAAGCGCGAACCGAGCACCAACAGAACGACGCCGAGCACCAGCCAGACGACGGAGTAGGTGTAGGTCTCGCCCTGCAGGAAACCCTTCCAGTCGGCGACGTTTTCGCCCTGCCAGAGGCGCCGGACCGAAAGCGTCGCCCAGGCGAAGGCAAGGATCGCGCCGCTGACGGCGAGCGCCATGACATAGGGCAGCGGGCGCTTGTCGCGGGCATACCAGGCGAGAGCGGCATAGCCGACACCAGGCAGGAGATAGCCGATCAACAGCAGGTCGAAGAACGGAATGCGCCCGAGCAACTCGCCGCTGAAATAGGGATTGAGCCCGAAGAGATGCGCCGACAACACCGACAGCATCGAGAGGACGCCGAGCGCCATCCCGCCATAGCGGAAGACCGGACTTGGCGACTTCATGTCAAGCGTCATGAACACGCCGGAAGCGCCGATCGCCAGCAAGGTATAGATCGACTGTTCGCCGAGCGTGGGCACTGCGCTGTCCAGCACGCCGCCGTTCATGGCATGGCGGACGAGGATCGCCAGCGTCAGCAGCACGAAAAGGCTTGCCAGCGCCTGCAACAGGTTGCGCACCCGCGCGTCCGGCCAGGAGCGGACGAGATAGGCGGACGCGACGAGCAGCAGCGCCGGAATGCCGTAGCCCGGCAACAACGCGTTGAAGACCGGCATTGTGCCGAGGTTTTCAGTGCCGACGATCGTCGGCTCCCAGGCGATGCGACCGAGAACGACGAGCGCTGCCGCTCCGGTGACCCAGGGCAGGATCGGCCAGGTGCGAACACGGGTCGCAACCGCATAGGCGGTCCCGAGCAGCGCGATCGCCAGCGTGGTCGCAAGGCCTTCGGTCCAGGCGTGCAAGGCAATGACGAACAGCGCGAAGGAGCCGCCGACAAGAAGGCTCGCAGCGATATCAATGCCTTCAGTTTCGCCATCGCGACGATAGAGCCAATCCGCAAGCACCAGCAGACCGCCGCCGACGACGAGCGAATAGAGGCCGTGCGGCAGGTCGAAGGCGTAGTTGCCGGTCATCAGGAACGACATCGTCGTCAGAGCAACCGGAACGGCGGCAGCAATGCCGGCCCACAGGATGGCGAATTGCGGATGTTCGCGCAGGTGCCGGGCAAAAACCGCCGCACCGAACAGCACGAACAGTGTTGCCAGCAGCAGCGCCGTCAGGGTCGCGGTCCGGCTCGGAAGAACGATCTCAGGCGAGACACCCGCAAGCGAAGGATCGAGATAGGCAAGCACGCCGCTCAGTGCCGTCAGGCTGGCGATGCCGGCGATCGCACCGAGGGCAGCCAGAAGTGCGGGATAGACGCCATTCGTCCGCCAGGCGCCAAGGGCTGCCAGCGCCGCGATGACGACGAAGAACTCCTTGACGGGATAGCTCACGGCGCTGACCGCCGGGCTGATGAAGATCAGCGCCAGAACGGTCGCGACAATGGCTGCAGACACGCTGATTGCCGCATAGGCCGGCGTAAACAGCTTCTCCCATGCGCCTGCGACGACAACCGGGCGGTTCGTCGGCGTCGGCAGCGGCGCATCGGGCGCATCCGTTTCGGCGCCGGGCCAAACGAAACCGACACCCAGGAGCATCACCAAGAGCGCGAAGGCGACAGGCATCGCCTCGAAGGGCGAGACGGCAGTGACATAGGCAAGCCCCCAGAGCCCGATGCCGACATTGGCAAGCGTCGGCACCACCATCCAGCGCCGCAAACGCGACGCCAAAAGCGTCGCCAGCCAGACAATCGACAGGAAGCCGAAGAGAACCCAGGGGCGCGGCGCATCACTGGAGACCAGGAGCGGCGTGACCAGCGAGGCGAGCAGGCCAAGGCCCGCCAGCGCCTGCCCGTGCAGCAGCGACAGACCGACGGTCGCAAGCGAAATCAACGCCAGCAGGACGAAGGCCGTCGTCGTGCCGATGTAGCCATAGATGTCGTAGGCCGCATAGGCGACACCGAAAAGCGTAACGGCACCGGCGGCCGTGAGAATGCCGGGGATCATCGCGTTCTGGAATTCGTTGGCGATGACTGGTACTGCGCGACGGCGAATGACTTCTCCGCCCGCGGCCAGAAGCAGCCCGAAGAGGGCTGCGAGCGTCAGCCGGACTGCGGGGCTCAGGAGGCCGGCGTCGATCGAATACTTGACCATGAAGACGCCGCCGAGCGCGAGCGCAATACCGCCGACCCAGACCGCCCAGCGCGCGCCGAGGCGGCTTTCGAGGCTCTCCTTCGGGCTCGGTTGCTCCACGGCGACGGGGTCTGCCTCGGCACGTGCCGCCAACACCTCGTCGGCCGTGCTTTCCGGTTGCGGCGCTTCGGCATCGCCGAAGATCCTTGCGCCTTCCCGTGCGCTTGCCGATAGACCTTCGACGCTCTCGTCGTCTTCGATCGTCGTCTCGGCGGAAGCATCGGCATTTGCAGCCGCCTCGAGCGAGGCAACGGCACCGTCCGACGGTGCAAGCCCCGAAGCGCTCAGCCGCGCGATTTCTTTCTTGAGCGCGGTGACTTCGCTGTCCAACCGTTCCGCGGTCTGACGCCCCCTGACGAAGGCGGAGAGCGCCAGAGCAAACGCGACTAAGGCAATCAGTTCAATCATGTTTTCCCCTGGCAGCGCAATTGTCGAGCCGAGCGCGACCATACAGATATTTGCACGGCCGCCAAAGGCATAGACGGTTGAGCACCCAGATCTCTTCGCGCAAATGGATAAATTCTGTTGTCGCGCCCGATGACGGGCGCGGGCGTCCGACGATCATCCAACCGGCGGACGGGACCGCTGCGATCCGCCGTTATCGGCGCAGATTGTCGATCGGGAAAATCGCACAGGTTTCAGTACCATGCGCCAACAGCTTGCCACGCGCGTCGCGCAGCCAGGCCTCCGATGTCGCGATGGTTCGGCCGCGGTGGACGATCTTGCCTTCGCAGAAGACCTCACCCATGCCGGGAAGCAGGGGCCGCACCAGGTTCACCTTGAATTCGACGGTGGTGTACCCCTCGCCCGGCTTCAGGGTGGTGAAGACGGCGCAGCCAAGCGCCGAATCCATTACCGTTGCCGTCCAGCCGCCATGCACGGTTCCGAGCGGGTTCAGATGCTCCTCGGTCGGCAGTCCCTTGAAAACCACGCGCCCTTCCTCGACCTCGGTCAGGCCGAACTTCAGCGTCGCCGACATCGGCGGCGCCGGCAGGTCACCTTTCAAGAGATCCTGCATCACCTTGAGGCCCCCGTCGCGGGCGACACGATCGAGCGGCAGCACGCCGATGCCCGACACCGGCATGCCGGGAAAAAGCTCTTGATACATCGAATGCTCCTTGCTCACGCGGCGGATGAGGAAGGCTTCAATGCCTTCAGCGCGGCGTTGACGAAACCATCGCGCGCGGACGAGACCTTGAGGCCGCGCGGCTCATAGACATGGCGGTTGAGGAAGAAGGCCGTCAACCGAAAGGCGGCGGCAAGGCTGTCATGATCGGCCGCACGTCGCGCCTCGAGTGCTAGAAATTCCGGCAGTGCCAGCATGCGGTCGGCATAGGGCGTACCGGCCGCCCGACAGACCGCCCTTCCCGACTTCGGCGAGACATAGGCAAGATCTTCGCGCACGCCGGTCGCCACACACTCGGTCAGGTCAAGCCCGAAACCGAGGTCGTTCAGGACGGCGAGCTCGAAGCGGACGAAGAGCTCGCCGGCATCGGCCGGATCTTCCAGATGGTCGACGATGACCGCGAGCGCCTCGTAGAGATGGGGATGCGGATCGCGCTCCGGCAGCAGGCGCAGAAGCGCGCCCAGCGCCTGGATGCCATAGACCGACGTCGCCGCCTCCATCAGCCTTGCTGCGCGCAGTTCGAGCGGTTCGATGCGGAACTCGCCCATGTGCTCGTCGAGCCGCGCCCGCCACGTCAATTCGACTGTGTTTCCCGGCTGCAGGACGGGCTGCATGGCGCGCGAACGACCGGACCGGACCATGCCGAGATGCCGGCCGCGGGACGCGGTCATGACTTCGGCGATGGCAGAGCTTTCGCCGTGCCGCCTGATCCCGAGAATGATGGCCTGATCGCTCCATTGCATGGAAAAGGCATACACCCGCGATGGAAAGAGGATCAAGCAATGAAGCCCGTCGGGCGTCGACGACGGCGGCTTTTCGCTCAGCTTGCAACTGTCGCCTTTCGGCTACACTCGTCGCCACACACACCGATTGCCTCTTTTTTGCCACATTCGCGCCCACCCGAGGCCATGTTCGGCGTTAGAACGGCACTACACGGCGGCAACGTCCGCTCCTTCATGAAATGCAATCAGCAGGAATATTGATCCGATTATGTGTGTGTCCCGGAACAGCGCCGGCCGCTTGGCGCAGCTCTTCGCCCTTCTTCTTGCCACCGCCACGCTCGCAGGCTGCGTGACCAGCGGCGGACCGGCGAAGCCGAAGGGACCCGATCCCTACTATGTCGCGATGTACGGACCGAAGCCGGATGAGAAGTTTCCGCTCGATGCCATCGACATCAGCAAGGTCGATACCCGCTATCTGCGCCAGCAGGTCGCCTATGCGACGCATGAGCCGCCGGGCACGATCGTGATCGACACCCAGAACCGCTTCCTCTACCTCGTTCAGGACGGCGGCATGGCAATGCGTTACGGCATCGGCGTTGGCAAGGCAGGTCTCGAATTCGAAGGCGAGGCGCGCATTGGCCGCAAGGCCGAATGGCCGCGCTGGACGCCCACGTCCAGCATGGTCGCGCGCGAACCGGAGCGTTACGGCCCGCTTGCCGGCGGCATGGAACCGGGCGTGCGCAACCCGCTCGGGCCGCGCGCGCTCTACCTCTTCCAGGGCGACCGGGACACCCTGTTTCGTATCCACGGCACCACCGAGGCCTGGTCGATCGGCAAGGCGGTTTCGAGTGGCTGCATCCGGCTCTTCAACCCCGATATCATCGACCTCTACAACCGCGTGCCGAAGGATTCGCGCGTCGTCGTGCTTCAGGCGGAAGCACCGGTGAACGAGATGCTTGCCCCGATGTCGACACCGGCAAACGCCGGCGAACCGCTGATGTATTGATCTCGATGCCGGGCGCCTACCAGGCGTCCGGCGTTCGCACCATGTGTACGATGTTGGCCGGGTTCATGATCCAGCCGCCGCGAAAGCCTTCGCCAAGGTCCTCCACCGCATCGCAGCGCACGACCCCTTTTTCGGCAAGTCCGCCGAGCGCTGCCTCATGGTCGTCGGTGAAGAGCTCGAGCCATACCTCGGCCTGGCTGAAGTTCGGCGCTTCGTCGATCCAGAGCCGGTTGGGACCGAGGATAAAGCCCTTGGCCGGCGCCTTCTCGTCGAAGGGCTCGAGACCCACTGTATCGCGGTAAAAGGCTACAACCGCCTCGTACTGATGCGAAGGCACTTTCATCGCGATATTGATACCACCTGTCATTGCCATTGCGTGACCTCCCTTAAATCCCTGATTCCGTAGCCGGCTGCCCGGACAACTCGCTGACGTAATATCCCTGGCGCAGGTTGATGCCGTATTCGAGCCAGGCCTTCATGCAGGCCAGCATCTGCGACCACCCTTCGCAATTCATGTATGAACTCTTCTGGCCGCGGGCGTTCTCGCGCCAGCCGGTCTCGGCGATCGTCACCATGGTCGCACCGTCATCGAGCGCCTTGAAGCGCATTTCGACATTGGTGCGGTACGGCTCCTCCCCCTTCTCCACCATGGCATCCCAGCGAAAGACGATGCGCTCGGGGGGCTCCACCGTCTCGACCTCGATCGGCACGTTGCCCCACCACGTCACAGTGCTGCCGGCGACCAGCGGGCCGCTGACCCCGCCGAGCGTCACGAAGTACTTGCTGATCTGATCCGGGTTGACGACGGCATCGAAGACCTCGGCGACAGGCCGGTCGATGCGCCCATTCACGCGAAACTCGAAAGACATGACCTCTTCTCCCATTGTGCTGACACAGCATATGTTATAGAAATATAACATGTCAACCGATTCGAAAGACGACCTCGTTTTCAAGGCACTCGCCAACGGCCTGCGCCGGCAGATCCTCGATGCGCTCAAGAACAAGGCGCAGACGACCGGCATGCTCTGCGAGCAGTTTTCCAGCCTCGACCGCTGCACCGTGATGCAGCACCTGAAAGTCCTCGAGGAGGCCGATCTCGTGATCGTCCAACGCGAGGGCCGCGAGCGCTGGAACCACTTGAACGCCATGCCGATCCAGGCCATCCACAATCGCTGGATCAGCCAGTATGCCGGCCAGGCGATGTCGATCCTGTCCGCCCTGCAGCAAGGGCTGGACCGCGTCCCGGAGTAACGGTTTCGGCTTTCCATCGCCCCGCTTTCTTCGTATGAACGCGCGACAACGCAATCTGGGGATATCGTCTTGCGCTACCTCATCACCGGCACGGCCGGCTTCATCGGTTTTCACCTTGCCAAGCGCCTGATCGACGAGGGACATTTCGTCGTCGGTTTCGACGGCATGACGCCCTATTACGACGTGACGCTCAAGGAACAGCGGCACGCGATCCTCGCCCGTTCGAACGGCTTCAAGGCTGTTGTCGGCATGCTGGAGGATCGCGACGCGCTGAACCGTGCGGCAGAGCTTGCCGAGCCCGAAGTCATCATCCACCTGGCCGCCCAGGCGGGCGTCCGCTACAGCCTCGAAAACCCCAAGGCCTATGTCGATTCCAACCTCATCGGCTCCTGGAACATGCTGGAGCTGGCGCGCGAAATTGGCCCGAAGCACCTGATGCTGGCCTCGACCTCATCGATCTACGGCGCAAACGAGAAGGTCCCGTTCGCCGAGACCGACCGCGCCGACGAACCGATGACGATCTATGCGGCGACGAAGAAATCGATGGAGCTGATGGCGCACAGCTACGCCCATCTCTACAAGGTGCCGACGACTGCCTTCCGTTTCTTCACGGTCTACGGCCCGTGGGGCAGGCCTGACATGGCGCTGTTCAAGTTCATCGATGCCATCCACAACGACAGGCCTATCGACATCTACGGCGAAGGCCGCATGAGCCGCGACTTCACCTATATCGACGATCTGGTCGAAGGCATCCTGCGGCTCTCCCATGTCGTTCCCTCCGAGGAAAACCGGGTGCCATCCGAAAAGGCCGCGGACACGCTGTCGCTGCAGGCGCCGTTCCGCGTGGTCAACATCGGCGGCGGCCAGCCGGTCGAACTGATGACCTTCATCGAGACGATCGAAAAGGCCGTCGGCCGTCCGGCGCTTCGCAACATGCTGCCTATGCAGCAGGGCGACGTGCCGCGCACCTATGCGTCGCCGGATCTGCTGGAGGCGCTCACCGATTTCAAGCCGTCGATTTCGGTGGACGATGGCGTCTCGCGCTTTGCGGCATGGTATGACGAATATTACGGTCGTGCTGTAAAGGCCTGATCGGCGGCGTCTGCCGCCGACGGTGTTCTGCATGGGCGAAGCTCTCGCAACAAAAGGAAGAGCAGATGAAAGTCACGATGATCGGCGCCGGCTACGTCGGCCTTGTATCGGGTGTGTGTTTTGCCGATTTCGGCCATGACGTGGTCTGTCTCGACAAGGACGAAAGCAAGATCGATGCGCTGATGCAGGGGCATATCCCGATCTTCGAACCGGGCCTCGAGCAGCTTGTCGCCAGCAACGTCCAGTCCGGCCGGTTGTCGTTTACCACGGATCTCGTTTCGGCGGTGGCCGACAGCGACGTGATCTTCATCGCCGTCGGCACGCCGTCGCGGCGCGGCGACGGCCATGCCGACCTTTCCTACGTCTATGCCGCAGCCCGCGAGATTGCCGTCAACCTCAAGGGCTTTACGGTGATCGTGACGAAGTCGACGGTCCCGGTCGGCACCGGCGACGAGGTCGAGCGCATCATCCGCGAAACCAATCCCAACGCCGATTTCGCCGTCGTCTCCAATCCGGAATTCCTGCGCGAAGGTGCAGCGATCGAGGACTTCAAGCGGCCCGACCGCATCGTTATCGGCCTTGCCGACGATGACGGTCGCGCCCGCGACGTCATGACCGAGGTCTACCGCCCGCTCTACCTCAACCAGGCACCGCTGGTCTTCACCTCGCGGCGCACCTCCGAGCTGATCAAATATGCCGGCAACGCGTTCCTGGCGATGAAGATCACCTTCATCAACGAGATGGCCGACCTCTGCGAGAAGGTCGATGCCAACGTCCAGGACGTGGCCCGTGGCATCGGCCTCGATGGCCGCATCGGCGGCAAGTTCCTGCATGCGGGTCCCGGCTATGGCGGCTCCTGCTTTCCGAAGGACACGCTGGCGCTGGTCAAGACCGCGCAGGACTTCGACAGCCCGGTGCGCCTCGTCGAGACCACCGTCGCCATCAACGACAACCGCAAGCGTGCCATGGGCCGCAAGGTGATCGCGGCGGCCGGCGGCGACGTGCGCGGGCGCAAGGTCGCCGTGCTCGGCCTCACCTTCAAGCCGAACACCGACGACATGCGCGACAGCCCTGCCATCACCGTGGTCCAGACGCTACAGGACGCCGGCGCCCACGTCGTCGGCTACGATCCCGAGGGCATGGACAACGCCCGCAAGCTGATCGAGGGCATGGACTATGCCAAGGATCCCTATGAGGCCGCGACGGAAGCCGACGTGCTGGTGATCGTGACCGAATGGAACGAGTTCCGCGCGCTCGATTTCCGGCGGCTGAAGTCGGTGATGAAGGAACCGGTCCTGGTCGATCTCAGGAACATCTACCGTCCGGACGAGGTGGCAAAGCATGGCTTTGCCTATGCCAGCGTCGGACGACCGCAGTAACACCCGTCAACGGGAAATGTTTGCCGGGCGCCCTGCCCGGCAATAGCCACCGATCATCGCCGGTAACAGGCTTGCAGCACACGCGCTTCAGGCCTTTGGCACCGGCTGGGGCGGCAGGACCTCCCAGCTCTTGCCCGCGAGAACGACGCAGCTTCGACCGTTGACATCCGTGACGACGAGGGTCCAGGTGCCGCTGTCGGCGGCGTAAAACTCCATCACCGCATGCGGGTTGATCAATCCGATCCCCGCCGGCCTTTCCTGATACTGTCGCAACAGAAATTCAATCACTTCCGATCGCTGGGCGCAGCTGGCCGCGACTTGCGAAGCGGCAGGGTTTGGATGCGCCGTCACTGCGGCCGCCAACATGACGGCTCGAGCGAGGACACGGATCACATTGCGTTGCATGACGCACCACCTTTGGCCGGGAAACCCGGCGGAAAAGGAGTTTCCGCTGACCTCGTCCGCCGTAGACCGGCATTGTTATGATCGGCACTTGCTCGCGACACGGTACATGTGCCGCCACATCGTCAGTATGGCGGCGCCACCCATATATTACAATTACCTAATTCATAGAGAGTTGCCCGGTTCCGCTACGACTTCCGGGCTAAGGCACGGGCGCGCAGGTCGGGTGCGAGCAAAGGCTTTGACGAGGCAACTCAGGGCACTTTCAGGCAAAGTGCGGAGCGGTTTTCGGCCAAGAGATGCGTAAGACAGAGACGGGAGCGTTTCCGTCTTTGCGTCCAAATCGGAAACGCACCCGAGCGCTCCGGTACCGTGCGCCCGTCTGGCCGCGCGGTACAATGGCACAATCACTTGCGCTTCATCGCTTCCATGAGCGCAGCCCCGAAGGCGCCTTGCGCGGGTTGCTGCGGCTGTTTTTGCGGGCGGGCGGGTGCGCCGCGATTGCCGTTGTTGGGCGCAGCTGCCCTGGGCTCACGACCCGCGTCGGCACCGTCCTTGCGCATGGTCAGGCCGATGCGCTTGCGCGGCACGTCGACCTCGGTGACCCTCACCTTGACGACGTCGCCAGCCTTGACCACCTCGTGCGGATCCTTCACGAACCGGTCGGCCAGCTGCGAGACATGGACGAGACCGTCCTGGTGCACGCCAATATCGACGAAGGCGCCGAAAGCGGCGACGTTGGTGACCGTGCCTTCGAGCTGCATGCCGACCTTCAGGTCCTTGATGTCATCGATTCCCTCGGCAAAAGTCGCGGTCTTGAAGCTCGGGCGCGGGTCGCGGCCGGGCTTTTCGAGTTCGGCCAGAATGTCCTTGACCGTCGGCAGACCAAAACGCTCGTCGACGAACACGCGCGGGTCGAGTTTTTGCAGCGCCGCACTGTCCCCCATCAGCGAACGAACATCCCGCCCGCAGGCAGCGACGATCTTCTTGGCGACGCCATAGGCTTCCGGATGGACGGAAGACGCATCGAGCGGCTCCTTGCCATCGGGAATGCGCAGGAAGCCGGCGCACTGCTCGAAAGTGCGCGCGCCGAGACGGGCGACCTTCAGCAGATCCTTGCGGCTGGCAAAGGGACCTGCGGCATCTCGGTGCGCGACGATCGCTTCCGCCGATGACTTTCCGAGACCGGAGACACGGGCAAGCAGCGGTGCGGACGCCGTATTCACATCGACGCCGACCGCGTTCACGGCGTCTTCGACCACCGCATCCAGCGAACGGCTGAGCTTCGACTGGTCGACATCATGCTGATACTGGCCGACGCCGATCGATTTCGGCTCGATCTTGACGAGTTCGGCAAGCGGATCCTGCAGGCGCCGCGCGATCGACACCGCGCCGCGCAGCGAGACGTCGAGGCCGGGAAATTCGAGAGCGGCAGTCTCGGATGCGGAATAGACCGATGCGCCGGCCTCCGAAACGATAACCTTGGTCGGCTTCGGCGCCGGCAATTGCGCCAGCATGTCCGCGACCAGTTTTTCAGTCTCGCGGCTGCCGGTGCCGTTGCCGATCGCGATCAGCTCGACCTTGTGCTTGCGAATCAGCGAGGCCAGTTCGGCCTGCGTGCCGCGCACGTCGTTCTTCGGCGGGAACGGATAGACGGTGGTCGTCTCCAGCAATTTTCCGGTGCCATCGACGATGGCAACCTTGACCCCGGTTCGGATGCCCGGATCGAGCCCCATCGTGGCGCGCGATCCGGCCGGCGCGGCCAGCAACAGATCCTTGAGGTTGCGGGCAAAGACGTGGATAGCCTCTTCTTCCGCCCGCTCGCGCAACTCGCGCATCAGGTCGAGCGAAAGGGACATCGACAGTTTCACCCGCCAGGTCCAGCCGATGACCTCCGACAGCCACTTGTCGCCCGGCAGATGGCCGCCGACCGTGTAGGCGGCTGCGATCATCCGCTCGACCGGCTTGACCGGAGACGTGTCGTCCTGGTCGACGACGATATCGACGCTCAGCACCTCTTCGTTCCAGCCGCGCAGCATGGCGAGCGCCCGGTGGCCCGGTGTCGTCGCCCAACGCTCGGTGTGGTCGAAATAGTCGGAGAACTTGGCGCCCGCCTCCTGCTTGCCGTCGACCACCTTCGCCCTGAGGAATGCCGCCCCCTTCATGTGGCTACGCAGACGGCCGAGCAGGTCGGCGTTCTCGGTCATGCCTTCGGCGATGATGTCGCGGGCACCGTCGAGAGCCGTCTTCACGTCGGGCACATCCGCCGTCAGATATGCCGTGGCGCGATCGGCGGGCGCGATGGTCCGGTCGGCGACGATCGCCTCCGCAAGAGGGCCGAGGCCACGTTCCCTGGCGATTTCCGCCTTGGTCCGCCGCTTCGGCTTGTAGGGCAGATAGATATCCTCGAGCTCGGCCTTGGTGCCGACTGCCGCGATCTTGGCTTCGAGTTCGTCGGTCAGCTTGCCCTGCCCGCGGATGGATTCGATGATCGAACCCCGTCTTGCCTCCAGTTCGCGCAGATAGGTCAGGCGCTCGGCCAGCGTGCGCAATTGCGTATCGTCCAGCCCGCCGGTCACTTCCTTGCGGTAGCGCGCGATAAACGGCACGGTCGCGCCCTCATCGAGCAGTTCGACGGCGGCGACAACCTGGGAGGTCGATGCCTTGATCTCGCTGGCAATGATGGCGGCGATGGGTTTTGCTGGGCTGGCCATGGGGGATCCGTCTTTCCTGTTTTCAGTCGCGACCATAAAGGCGCAGCTCTTCAAGGCCAAGTGAAGGCCTGCGCGGCAAAACCGGAACTCCACAGAAGACGTGCCCCCTGGGGCACGGCCGGGGCCGTCGAAGCGCGGGTGCCTTCTGACGGGGTAGGTGTCAGATTTCAGATATCGACCGGCTCGAGCGGCGGGCGGGTCTTCTCGAATTCGATCAGCTCGCGCTCTTTCGCCTCGATGTAGCCGCGCGCGAAGGGCACCGCCTCAAGCGACGGTGACAACTGCAGCTGGAAGATGAAGTGCTTGTCATACAGAAAGGCGGCTTCGGACGCGGCGAGATAGAACTCCCACATGCGGAAGAAGCGCTCGTCGAACAGCTTCACCACCTCGTCGCGCCGCGCCAGGAAGCGCTGCCTCCATGCCCGCAATGTCCAGGCATAGTGCATCGGCAGGATCTCGACATCCTTGACCAGAAGACGCGTCCTTTCCACCGACGGCAGAACTTCAGAGAGTGCGGGAATGTAACCGCCGGGAAAAATGTATTTCTCGATCCAGGGATTGGTTGCCCAGGGCTTGTAGACCTGCCCGATGGAGTGCAGCAGCATCACACCTTCCGGCTTCAAAAGCTCCTTGATCTTGCGAAAGAACCGGCCGTAATTGCCGATGCCGACATGCTCGAACATACCCACCGAGACGATGCGATCGAATTGCCGCCCCTGCATCGTCCGGTAATCCTGGAGCTCGAAGCGGACACGATCGGAGAGGCCGCGCTTGGCTGCGCGCTCGCGCGAGATCTTCAGTTGCTCCTCGCTCAGCGTGATGCCTGTCACCTCCACACCGGAGGATTCGGCCAGGTACATCGCCATGCCGCCCCAGCCGGAGCCGATCTCCAGCACCTTCTGCCCGGGCTCGAGCAGCAGCTTGGCGGCGATATGGCGCTTCTTGGCGAGCTGTGCCTCGTCGAGCGAGATACCCGGCGGCTCGAAATAGGCGCAGGAGTATTGCCAGTCATCGTCGAGAAAGAGATTGAAGAGCTTGCGATCGAGGTCATAGTGATGGGCGACATTGTGCCGGTTTCGATTGACCGGCATTCGGCTCTTCACCTGCTGGCGCAAGACATGCTGCAAAGCGACCAGCATGTTTGGCAGGGTCGCGGCGTGCTCCATCCCGTTCAGCTTGGCAATCGTGATGACATCGAAGATGTCGCCGTCGTCGATAACCACCCGTCCGTCCATGTAAAGCTCGCCGAAGCGCAGGCTCGGATCGATGGCGATCGCCTTTTCGGCCTCTGGATCTGCGATGCGGATCGTCGTCGGCTTTCCCGAGCCGTCACCCAGAATAAGCTCTTCGCCGCCGGAGAAAAACACCGTCAGATTGCCTTTGCGCACCAGACGGCGAAGCATGTTCAACAATGCCGCATTCATAGCCAACCTCTGCCAAACGGACACCTGCGTCCTGGCGAAAAGTGCAGCTACGCTCTCGGTTCTACCGGTGCTTCGAAGGACGATGCGGCGTGACACGATATGTGGCGCACCGCGCGACGTCTGTCCGGAAGCGGTAATAACCGGCGCGGGCGTCGCCTCACGGCTTCCGGAAAGCATGTCGCGCTCCTCGTGCGCGCGCTATCGGAACGTCGTCAGGTCAGCCGCCATCGGGCTCCAATCCATCAGAACTTACACTAACGTAGTAAGCTTCGATCGATTGGCAATGGGCTCTTTATGCGCCCTCAAAGATTTGTTTGCTTAGTAAATTGGTAGCGTCAGCACCGACGACGCCGCGGCCTGGCAAAGCATCCCGATCATGCGGCCGGGAGAAATCGAGCATCGGACCGGCTGGCACGATCCGCGTGGGATTGACGTGCGCGATGCCGTAATAGCCTTGCTTGATGTGGTCGATGCGCACCGTCTCGGCAATCCCCGGCCATTGGTAGATTTCTCTCAGATAGTTGGAGAGCGCCGGATAATCCTCGATCCGGCGGATGTTGCACTTGAAGACGCCGTGATAGGCGGCATCAAACCGGACCAACGTCACGAGCAGGCGGATGTCGGCCTCGGTCAGATGTTCGCCGGCGATGTAGCGATTGGCTGTCAGATGGCGCTCGAGTTCGTCGAGCATGTCGAACAGGCTGGCGACGGCGTCATCATAGGCGCCCTGGGTCTTGGCGAAGCCCGCGCGATAGACGCCGTTGTTGACGCGCTCGTAGATCGGATCGTTCCAGCGATCGATCTCGGCGCGCAGCGCCTGCGGATAGAAATCGAGGCGATTGCCGGTCAAGCCGTCGAAGGCCGTGTTCAGGATGCGGATGATGTCGGCGGATTCGTTGTTGACGATGCGGCCTTCCTGCATATCCCAGAGAACGGGGACGGATACCTTGCCCGTGTAACCGGCATCGCTCGCCGTATAGAGTTCGTGGTGATAGCGGATCTTGCCGATGCGAGGACCGGCGTCCACGGGTGCGCCATAGACCCAGCCGTCCTCTCCGAGAACGGGGCTCGAGACCGTCAGCCCGACGATGTCCTGAAGTCCTTTCAGATTGCGAAAGGCGATCGTGCGCGACGCCCAAGGGCAGAGATAGGAGACGAAAAGCCGGTAGCGTCCCGCTTCTGCCGGAAGCCCCGGCTGCCCCTGTGGGCCCGGGCTGCCATCGGCCGTGATCCAGCTGCGAAAACGGGTCGGCTCGCGGTGGAAGGCTCCCCCCTTCATCTCGCTCGCGGCAACGTCGCCCTTCACCCATTTTCCATCGACGAGTTGCGGCATGACTTTTCTCCTGAACCTCATGGGACGCCAATCCCTCTCACGCGCGCGCAAACCGGTCAATTCGACCGTGGGGTGACAGATCGTTCGCAAATCGACGACCACACGCGGGGCGCGCAACACCATCCTGGCGCCACAATGTCGAGCAATCCGGTGCAAAGAGGGAGAAACCGAATGAAGAGATTCGCCGTCATCACCGCCCTGTTCGCCGCCGTCGTCTGGCTTCTGAACACATCCCTGCTGGCAAACCCGCCCGCAGGCGCGCCTAAAATTCTCGCCCACCGCGGCATTCACCAGACCTATCCGAAGGCTGATGTCGGCAAAGATACGTGCACGGCGGATATCATCGAACAACCGCGGCACGGTTATCTCGAGAACACCATCGCCTCGATGCAGGCCGCCTTCGATGCCGGCGCTGCCGTGGTCGAGCTCGACATCCACCTGACCCCCGATCGCCAGTTCGCCGTCTTCCACGACTGGACGCTCGACTGCCGCACCGAAGGCAAGGGCGTCACCGAGGAAACGCCGATGCCGGTGTTGAAGACCCTTGATATCGGCCACGGCTACACGGCCGACGGCGGCAAGACATTTCCGTTCCGCGGCAAGGGCATCGGCCAGATGCCGACGCTCGAGGAGGTCTTTGCCGCCCTGCCCGATCGCCAGTTCCTTGTCAATTTCAAGAGCCGCCGCGCCGAGGAAGGCACGGCGCTCGCGGCCCTCCTTCAAGCGCGGCCTGAGTGGCGCAATGCCGTCTTCGGGGTCTATGGGGGCGACCGGCCGACACGGGAGACGCTGAAACTGGTGGAAGGCATGCGAGGTTACGACCGGGAATCCGCGGTCGGCTGCCTCACCCGCTATGCTGCCTATGGCTGGACCGGCATCGTTCCGGCCGCCTGCCAGAACACGCTGGTGGTCGTTCCGGGCAACTACGCACCCTGGCTCTGGGGCTGGCCAGACCGCTTTGCCCAGCGGATGAAATCGGCTGGCAGCGACGTGATCCTGTTCGGCCCCTATGCCGGCGGCGACTTCACCACGGGCATCGACAGGCCGGAGGATCTCGAATTGGTGCCGGAGACTTTCTCGGGCTACGTGTGGACAAACCGCGCCGAAACGATCGGTCCGCTGCTGGCAAAGAGGCAGCAGGCGCTTTGATCACCCTTGAAACAAGACCGCCCGCCAGCAATGCTGGCGGGCGGCGTCAATGCAGCTTCAAAAACGCGCGATCAGCGCGGGAATTCGAGACCCATTTCGCGGAAACGCTCGGGATCGTCGCCCCAGTTTTCCCGAACCTTGACGAACAGGAAGAGGTGCACCGGCTGCTCGAGAATCTCGGAGATTTCCTTGCGCGATGCGGTGGAGATCGCCTTGATCGCGTCGCCGTTCTTGCCGAGCGCGATCTTCTTCTGGCTTTCACGCTCGACGTAGATCACCTGTTCGATGCGAACGGATCCGTCCTTGCGCTCTTCCCACTTCTCGGTTTCCACATGCGATGCATAGGGAAGCTCCTGGTGCAGACGCAGGAACAGCTTCTCGCGGGTGATTTCGGCAGCGAGCTGACGCATCGGCAGGTCGGAGATCTGGTCCTCGGGATAATACCAGGGACCTTCCGGCAGCTTTTCGGCGAGATAATCCATCAGGTCCTTGCAGCCGGAGCCGGTCAGCGCCGAGATCATGAAGGTGCGCTCGAACTGGATTGTCTCGTTGGCCGCTGCCGCTAGCTTCAGCAGATCCTCCGGCCGCACCTGGTCGATCTTGTTCAAGACCAGGATCTTCGGCTGGTGGACTTCCTTCAGGCCTTGCAGGATCGTTTCCGCATCCCCCTTCAGGCCGCGCTCGCTGTCGATCAACAGCATGATCACATCGGCATCCTTGGCGCCGCCCCAGGCCGTCGTCACCATGGCCCGGTCGAGCCGGCGCCGCGGCTTGAAGATGCCGGGCGTGTCCATGAACACGATCTGTGCGTTGTCGTGGATGGCAATGCCGCGCACGATCGCCCGGGTCGTCTGTACCTTGTGGCTGACGATCGAAACCTTCGCACCGACGAGGCGGTTGACCAGGGTCGACTTGCCGGCATTGGTGGCGCCGATCAGCGCCACGAAACCCGAGTGTGTCGGCGCGCTTTCAGCGGCCGTATCTTTTTCCATATCCGTCATGTTTTCCGTCAATTTCCGGCGGAGTTTTTCCGCCACACGCCTTCGCGTTCCAATAATTTCGTCGCGGCCACCTGCTCGGCGCCGCGCTTGGATCGATCCGTCCCCGTCTCGGGTGCTACGCCCCCGACCTCAACGGTCACGGTGAAGCGCGGATCGTGGTCGGGGCCGGAGCGATCGTCCGTCCGGTATGCCGGCGCGATGCCAAACTTGGCGTGCGCCCATTCCTGCAATTCGGTCTTGGCATCACGACGGGCGCCATCGGCGCGGGTCGCACGCTCTTTCCAGTGACGCAGCACGAACGAACGCGCCGCCTCGAGCCCGCCGTCGAGATAGATGGCGGCGATCAGCGACTCTACCACATCGGCGCGCACATTCATCATCGCCTTTCCGGTGATTTTCTTCACGTCGGAACCGGTGCGGATAAACTGGTGCAGCTCCAGGTCGTCGGCGACCTGGGCGCAGCTTTCGGCGCTGACGAGCTGGTTCAGCCTCACCGAAAGCTCGCCTTCGTTGGCATCGCGAAATGTCTGGAACAGCAGTTCGGAGATGCAAAGCCCAAGTACCCGGTCCCCGAGGAACTCGAGCCGCTGGTAGTTCGACCCCTTGGCATTGCGGGCGCTGGAATGGGTCAGTGCCCGATCCAGCCGCTCCTTCTCGCTGAACTGATAGCCAATCACGGCCTCGAGCTTGGCCCGATCCTCCGCGCTCAGCGACCGCGCCTTCATCATTCGACCGCCTTGAACAGGCGGTCGTAGCGCAGGTTCGCCGGCCACTTCCAGATCTCGCGGAACGAGGTGTCGTTGCCGAGCGAGAAGAAGATCAGGCTGGCGCGGCCGACCAGGTTTTCAGCGGGCACGAAGCCGACGTCGAAGCGGCTGTCGGCCGAATTGTCGCGGTTGTCGCCCATCATGAAGTAATGGCCTTCGGGCACGATGAACTCGCGGGTGTTGTCGCCACGCGAATCGGGGAACTGATCGAGCGTGTCGTAGGACACGCCGTTGTCCATCGTTTCGCGGTAGACAGGCACGTCGCCACCGGTGTCGTACTGGTCGTCGGCGCGGAAGGCGCCGTCAGGCGCGCGCTCGATCGGCTTGTCGTTGACATAGAGAATGCTGTTGCGAACCTGAATGCGATCACCGGGAAGGCCGACCAGGCGCTTGATGTAGTCGATATCGGGATTGGGCGGGAAGCGGAAAACGACGATGTCACCGCGCTCGGGTTCGCTTGCGAAGATGCGGCCCGAAAACAGGTCAGGCGAGAACGGCAGAGAGTACTTGGAATAACCGTAGGCGAACTTGTTGACGAAGATGTAGTCGCCGACAAGCAGCGTCGGCATCATCGAGCCTGACGGAATGGTGAAGGGTTGAAAGAAGACGGTGCGAATGACTACGGCCAGGAGCAGCGCCTGGATGATGACCTTCACATTCTCCCAGAGACCGCTCTGCTTCGCTTCTGTCTTTTCTGCCACGCTGCTGTTTTCCTTTGTCATCGGCGCGCACTCGAAGCGTGCCGCCCAATCAACTGTCGTTCGCACATTCTGTTCCAGCCTTAAGGGCGGAGCATGCGCAAAAAAATCTGTTCCGCGAGGGCGCCGGCGTCGTTGCGGACGGGCATGCCCGATTTTCTCAACGGAATGCTCTAAACCGTTCCCTCTGGCGGAGCAACGGGGAGTGCCTCGATAATCACGAAGGCCTGCGCCAGCGGAAAATCGTCGGTGATCGTCAGATGGATCGCCGCGCGATACCCCCCGGGCATCATCGCCTTAAGCCTTTCGGCAGCGCCACCGCTCAAATGCATCGTCGGCTTGCCGCCGGGCAAATTGATGACGCCCATGTCCTTCCAGAAGACGCCATGCGCTATTCCGGTGCCAAGCGCCTTGGAACAGGCTTCCTTGGCTGCGAAACGCTTGGCATAGGAGGCCGCCCGGTTCTTGCGGCCTTCGGATTTGGCAATCTCGACGTCCGTGAAGCAGCGCTTGACGAAACGCTCGCCGAAGCGCGACAGCGAATTTTCGATCCGCCTGATGTCGATGAGGTCGCTGCCGATGCCGATGATCATGATGTGGACCTTGCCCCGGGCGAGCGGGCTCGCTGCCGGCGAGACTGGAAGAGACGGGCCGCCTGATAGGCCAGGGGATAAAAGATCAGGGCGCCGGCGGCGGCAAGCGGGAGCGAGCCGACCAGCATCGGCTTGAACACAGGGCCCCATAGAGCGGAAAATTCGAGGTGCTCGATCATGTGCGCGACATCGGCGCTGGTCGCGACGCTGGAACCCTGCGGGCCCATGATGGCGGTCCCGAGCTCGTAGGACGCGGTCAGGATCATGGGGATCGTCACAGGGTTGGCAAGCGCGGTGGTAATGGCTGCGGCCAGCAGGTTGCCGGAGAAAACCGAAGCGAGCGCGACTGCGATGACGATATGCAGCCCGAAGAAGGGCGTGAACGAGGATGCGGCCCCTGCCGCAACGCCGACAGCGATCGAGTGCGGCGACGACGAAAGGCGCAGAATACGCAGCGCCATGTAACGCGGGCCACGCCGAAACCCCTTGCGTGGCCAGACAAGCGCGCGAAGCCTTTCGGAGATCGTCACCGGTTTTCTACGTCTGAATAACATTATGCCGTCATGACCGCATCTTGAAACCGCCAGTCGGCGCAAGACGGCGTGTCCGCCTGTTGAAAGGCCGCAAGATAGGCGTCATGCCCTCTGCTTGCAACCCGCTGACCGGCGATGTGGCCATCCGGACGAGCCATTCGCTTGGCGCATGGCTCGCTATTCCCACCATCATGCGGGAAAAGCAGCAGCTTAGTAGCCGTTACGGAACAGGCCGCGATCGATCTGGCGCTGGCGATATTCGAGGTCGATACGGTCGACCGAGCCATTGAGATAGGCGAGCTCGCGCTCTTCCTGAGTGGCAACGCGCAGAGCGCGGGTGATCTTCTTCAACTGATTAAACATGGCAAACCTCTTCGTTTACCTCCCGATCCAGAAGATAGTTTAGAGGTTCCTGTTCCACCAGAGCCAGGAAAAGACAGCAGCCATGCACGCAAAGCATGCCTGGCTGATTTTAAGAGCAGAACCTGCCTGATTTCCAGGCAACTGCGCAAAGCAGACGCGTTGCCGCGGCCGGGAAGACGCATTGCACCGACAAGCGCCCCTTACTCGAAGAGGCGCTTGACCGTGGAAATGCTCGGCAATTCCTTCAATTGAGTGATCAGATGGTTCAGCTGCCGGAGATCCCAGACCTCGAGATCAAACTGCAGCTCGCTGAAATCGGCTGCTACCCGCCCCATGGAGAGCGAACGGATGTTAACATCGCTGGTGGCGATCGACTGGGCGACTTCCGCCAGCGTACCGGGCTCGTTCAAGGCGCTGATGGCGATGCGCGCCATGAAGCGGCTGCTGTTGGCTTCATCCAGGTCCCAGCGAACGTCGATCCAGCGCTCCGGCTCTTCGTCGAACTTCTGCAGGATCGGCGACTGGATCGGATAGATGGTGATGCCCTTGTCCTTGTCCATGATCCCGACGATGCGGTCGCCGGGGACGGCACCCGCAGCACTGAAATGCACGCCGGCATTGCCCGAGAGCCCACGGATCGGCAGCGCTTCCGGACCTTCCGCCTGCGAAGGCTCGCCCGGCTCCTTAGACCGGCCCGGCAGCTTGAACACCATGCCGGCGGCACTGCGCATGTTGAACCAGCCATCGTCCGCGTTCGGCTTGACGGTGACGCGCTCATCCTGGTGGTCGGGGAAGACGGCGCGCAGCACGTCGAGCGACGACAGTTCGCCACGGCCGACCGACGCGATCGCATCCTCGACCTCCTTGTGACCGAGTCGATGCAGCGCCGGCTTCAACGCCTCACGCGAGAAGGTCTTGCTCGCCCGCTCGAACGTGCGCTCGAGAATGCGGTAGCCGAGGCCGGCATATTGCTTGCGGATGGCAGCTCGCGTTGCACGCCGGATGGCAGAGCGCGCCTTGCCGGTCACCACGATCTCTTCCCAGGCCGGTGGCGGCACCTGGATGCCGGAGCGGATGATCTCCACTTCGTCGCCGTTGTTGAGGCGGGTCACCAGCGGCATGATGCGGCCGTTGATCTTGGCGCCGACGCAGGTGTCGCCGATGTTGGTGTGGACGGCATAGGCGAAATCGATCGGCGTAGCGCCGCGCGGTAGCGCGATCAGCTGCCCCTTCGGCGTGAAGCAGAACACCTGGTCCTGAAAGAGCTCGAGTTTGGTGTGCTCGAGAAACTCTTCCGGGTTGTCGCCCTCGGCCAGAGATTCAATCGTGCGCCTGAGCCAGGAATAGGCATTCGATGTCGGCGACAGCGCCGTCTCGGTCGATGCCCCCTCACCGTCCTTGTAAAGCGAATGGGCGGCGATGCCGTATTCGGCGATATCGTTCATCCGCCGCGTGCGGATCTGCAGCTCGATGCGCTGGCGCGAAGGGCCGACGATGGTCGTGTGGATCGACTGGTAGTCGTTCTGCTTCGGGGTCGAGATGTAATCCTTGAAGCGCCCCGGCACGACCCGCCAGCGCGTGTGCACGATGCCGAGAGCGCGATAGCACGAGGGAATGTCGTCAACGACGATGCGAAAGCCCCAGACGTCGGACAGTTGCTCGAACGACAGCGACTTCGACTGCATCTTGCGGAAGACCGAATAGGGCTTCTTCTGACGGCCCTTGACCTGAGCACCCTTCAACCCTTCGGTCTGCAGCAGCTCGGTCAACTCGTCCTCGATCTTCTTGATCAGGCCCTCGTTGCGCTCGGACAGCTCTTCCAGGCGACGGGTTACGGTTTCGAAGGCTTCCGGATTGATATGGCGGAAGGAGAGGTTTTCCAGCTCCTCGCGCATATCCTGCATACCCATGCGGCCGGCGAGCGGCGCATAGATGTCCATCGTCTCTTCGGAGATACGCGCCCGCTTCTCGGCCGTCATATGGTCGAGCGTGCGCATATTGTGCAGGCGATCGGCAAGCTTGACCAGGAGAACGCGCACGTCGTCGGAAATCGCCAGCAGCAGCTTTCGCAGGTTTTCCGCCTGCTTGGCTTTCTTGGTGACCAGATCGAGCTTCTTGATCTTGGTCAGACCCTCGACGAGCGCGCCGATGTCTTCGCCGAAGAGATCGTCGATCTCCTGCCGTGTGGCGGTCGTATCCTCGATCGTGTCGTGCAGAAGCGCGACCGCGATCGTCGATTCATCGAGGTGCATCTCGGTCAGGATCGCCGCCACTTCGAGCGGATGGGAAATATAGGGGTCGCCGCTTGCCCGCTTCTGCTGCCCATGCTTCTGCATGGCGTAGACGTAAGCCTTGTTCAACAGGGCTTCATTGACGTCGGGCTTGTACTTCTGAACGCGCTCAACGAGCTCGTATTGGCGCATCATTCGCGGGCGGCTCCGTGGCAAAAGACAATAAAAAAAGTGCGCCAATCATACGAGTGGCGCACTGCTTTGATAACACGCGGGAACGTTTGTTCCGTTACGGATCTCAGTAGTCGTCGCTCTTTTCCGGGGGCACGAGGCCCTCGATACCGGCAAGCAGTTCTTCTTCCGACATGCGGTCGAAGGTGATTGCTTCCGGCTGATCGTCGTCTTCCGCCGTCTCGGCAAAAGTCGTATCGGCATCGGCCTGAACCAGCGAAGCCGGATCGGGCTCGGGCTCGTCCACTTCGACATGCTTCTGCAGCGAATGGATCAGGTCTTCCTTGAGGTCGCCGGGCGAAAGGGTTTCGTCCGCGATTTCGCGGAGCGCAACGACAGGGTTCTTGTCATTGTCGCGATCAATGGTGATGGCTGCGCCTTGCGAGATCAGGCGGGCGCGGTGGCTGGCGAGCAGCACGAGTTCGAAACGGTTGTCGACCTTGTCAATGCAATCTTCGACGGTGACGCGGGCCATTGCCTGTCCTTTTGGGCTCAAAGCGCGGCGATCATCGCCGCAGCACGGATTAACGACACGAGACCGGAACGGCCGCCGGGTGACGGCCTCGTCGGCTCCGATTTCTGGAATTAGCCGCCCGGATACAATCAAAACAGCACAAGTTCAAGTTTTTCCTGCACAAGGCGCTCACATCATCCGGTACTGCGTGATAAAATGCCACACGAACGGGCTGGAATTCGCACGCACACATCCTAGTTGCATATCTAGATTGAGACCTGAGACGCCTGGTAGAAACTGCAGACTTCCGATGTGGACGAACTGCAGCAACTGCTAAAACTAGCTATATTCGCGCGATGCCGCTTGGAATAATGCAAGTGGTTAACTACATTATTTGCAATATCAGCAATTATTAATGTAAACGACGTATTTTCGCGCATCCGCCGATGGGCGGCTTACCGCAATGCGATGCGCACTTAAAAGGAATAACGATGTTTGATCCCCGCGAGAAAATCGCTCTTTTCATCGACGGCGCAAATCTCTACGCCGCGTCGAAGAGTCTCGGTTTCGACATCGATTACCGCAAGCTGCTGAAAGCCTTTCAGAAACGCGGCTATCTCTTGCGCGCCTATTACTACACGGCGCTCATCGAAGATCAGGAATACTCGTCGATCCGCCCGTTGATCGACTGGCTTGATTACAACGGCTACAAGGTCGTGACCAAGCCGGCGAAGGAATTCACGGACTCGCTCGGCCGTCGCAAGATCAAGGGCAACATGGACATCGAACTCGCGATCGACGCCATGGAACAGTCCGAGACTGTCGACCATCTGGTGATCTTTTCGGGTGATGGCGATTTTACGACGCTCGTGGAAGCATTGCAGCGCAAGGGTCGTAAAGTCTCGGTCGTATCGACGATGTCAACCCAGCCGCCGATGATTGCCGATGATCTGCGCCGTCAGGCCGACCACTTCATCGACCTTGTGACGCTGCGCGCCGAAATCGGCCGCGATCCGTCGGAACGCACGCCCCGGCAGCACGTCGAACCCGTGGCCGACCCAGTCGACATCTAAGCGATCGGCCACATCCCCAAGACAATGACCTAATTTGCCGCGGCCAGGCTGCGATACGCCTCAGCAAGGAGCGCGGCCTGTTCAGCCGCGATCCTTGAGCAGCCGGCTCTTTTGCCTGTTCCAGTCGCGTTCCTTGGCGCTTTCGCGCTTGTCGTGCAGTTTCTTGCCCTTGCCGAGCGCCAGCTCGAGCTTGGCCCTGCCCTGATCGTTGAAATAGATCTTGAGCGGAACGAGCGACATGCCTTCGCGATTGACGGCGCCCTGCAGCCGGTTGACCTCACGCTTCGATAGCAGGAGTTTGCGCCGACGGCGGGGCTCGTGGTTGAAGCGGTTTGCCTGGAGGTATTCCGGCAAGTAGGAATTGATCAGCCAGATCTCCCCGCCCTCGTCCGTGGCGTAGGATTCGGCGATATTCGCCTTGCCTTCGCGCAGCGACTTCACCTCGGTTCCGGTCAGAACCATACCGGCCTCGTAGGTATCGACGATCTCGTAGTTGAAACGGGCCTTGCGGTTCTCCGCGACAATCTTCTTGACCGTGCGCTGGCTTCCCTTTGGTGCCATCAGTTCATCAATCCTGCATGTCTGAGCGCTGCATCGATCGCAGCCTCCGTCGCCGGCTCCAGCGTGGAAAGCAACGGCGAGCGGACAGAACGGCTCATGCGGCCGAGACGGTTGAGCGCATACTTGGCGCCACAGAGACCAGGCTCCATGAAGATCGACTTGTGCAGCGGCATCAACTTGTCCTGGTATTCGAGCGCCTTGGCGTAATCGCCGGCGAGCGTCGCTTCCTGGAACTCGGCGCAGAGGCGCGGCGCGACATTCGCGGTCACCGAGATGCAGCCGACGCCGCCATGGGCGTTGAAACCGAGCGCGGTGGCGTCCTCGCCCGAAAGCTGGACGAAATCCTTGCCGCAGGCCATGCGCTGTTCCGACACGCGCTCGATCTTGCCAGTCGCATCCTTGACGCCAACGATGGTCGGGTGCGCCTTGGCGAGCGCCGCCATCGTCTCCACGCTCATGTCCACGACCGAACGGCCGGGGATGTTGTAGATGATGATTGGCAGCTTCACGCTCTGAGCGATTGCCGAATAGTGGGCGAACAGGCCCTTCTGCGTCGGCTTGTTGTAGTAGGGTGTCACGACGAGCACCGCGTTCGCACCCGCCTTTTCAGCGTGCTGCGCCAGTTCGATCGCTTCGATCGTGTTGTTCGAACCGGCGCCGGCAATCACCGGCACGCGACCGGCAGCGGCGGCGATGCAAAGCTCGACCACCTGCTTGTGTTCGGCATGCGAAAGGGTCGGGGATTCGCCTGTCGTCCCGACGGGAACGAGACCGGCGCTGCCCTCTTTTATCTGCCATTCCACATGCGCGACGAAACCTTCCGCATCCACTGCGCCCGCGGCGGTGAACGGTGTTACGAGAGCGGGAATGGAACCCTTGAACATGCACAACTCCTGACGGACCAAAGGCGCAAATACACTCACGCTTTGGCCGTATTCGACGGTTAAAAAACTGCCGCACCATAATCATGTGAGGGGGCTGCGGCAAGCGCCGTGACACGGCATTTCATGCCGGTTTTCACGCAAAAGCTTGACGCTCAAGCCACATAATCCTTGTCGCCTGCCATCCGGTGCAGTGGTGACGACGGCTCGATTGCCATGATCGGTAAACACCGGTAACGTTTCGTTAGGCAATCCGGCGGCAAATGAATGCGAGACACGGGGTAACGTGGGGCTCTTGATGCGCGGATCAATCTTTCTGTCTGTCGCCGCCATTCTCGGCGCAGCGCTTTCGGCCTCGTCGGCCCTGTCTTCCGAGCCCGCCAACAAAGTGCCCGTGCCGGGCAACAAGCCCGCAATTTCTGATAGACCCAGTGGCGTTTCGACCAAGGACGTCACCGGAGCGATACCCGCGACGATTTCACCCATCCAGGGTGACCTGAAGCTCGGACTGGATGCGCTTTCCAACAAGGATCCCGCCAAGGCACTCGCTGTTCGCAACGGCATGCGCGAAGGCACGCTCGACCGCCATATCCTGACCTGGGCGATCGCCGTCTCGGGACAGCGCGGCATTCCCTCCTTTGAAATCGCCGACGCCCAGCGCGAACTGCAGGGATGGCCGGGCCTGAAATCGCTGCGCGCCAACTCCGAGCGCGCGCTTTATCGCGAGAACCCGCCGGCAGCCGACATTCTCGCCGCCTTCGGACAGACCGAGCCCGAGACGACCGAAGGAACGCTCGTTCTTGCCCGCGCGCTTGTCGCTGAGGGACAGAATGCGGCGGCGGCGACGCGGTTGCGCGCGCTCTGGTTCAAGCAGGGGCTCGACAAAGGTGTCGAAACACAGATCCTGTCGGAGTTTTCCGGCCTGCTGACCGTTGCCGATCACAGGCGACGGATGACGATGCTGCTTTATCGCAATCGCGTCGAGCAGGCCGAGCGCTTCAGCGAACTCGGCAAGGCGCAGTCACTCTTTCGCGCCTGGGCCGCCGCCAGCCGTGGTTCATCAGACGCCCCCGCCCTGATATCGGCGGTCGACCCCTCATGGCATAAGGATCCGGCCTATCTCTTCATCCGCATAGAAAGCCTGCGCAAGCAGGAGAAGTATGCGGAAGCAGCCAAGCTGCTGGCGGCGATGCCAAGGGATCAGGACGCGCTGGTCAATCCCGGCGAGTGGTGGACGGAGCAGCGGATCGTTAGCCGCGGCCTGCTGGACAAGGGCGATTTCCGCGGCGCCTACCGCGTCGCCGCCAACCATCAGGCGAGCGAGGCAACCGATATAGTCGATGCGGAGTTTCACGCCGGCTGGTACGCTTTGCGCGGCATGGAAGACCCGGCCGCGGCCGCCCGGCATTTCCGTCGCATCCTCGATGTTTCCAGCCGGCCGCTTTCAGCGTCGCGGGCCTGGTACTGGCTCGGTCGCTCGGCGGAGGCAGGCGGGCCGGGCAACGCCAAGGATTATTTCGCCAATGCGGCCAAATTTCCCGGAACATTCTACGGTCAGCTCGCCGCTGCCCGGCTTGGCCGCAAGGCGCTCAATGTCGCCTATCCAGCACCTTCGTCGGAAGATCGTGCCCGCTTCGAGGGACGCGAGGCGGTGCGGGCCATCGCACGGCTCGAGACCGCGGGCCACGGCTGGCGCGCAGACAGCATTTATCGGGCACTGGCAGAAGAGTTGACCAGCCCCGGCGAGTTGGCGATCCTTTCGGCCCGCGCCGAAAAAACGCGAAACCACCAGCTTTCGCTTCAGATCGGCAAGACCGCATTCGGTAGAGGCATCGATGTCGCCGCGCTCGCCTTCCCCGTTGGCGTCATTCCGCCGACTGCCAATATCGGCGGCTCGGGCAAGGCCCTCGCCTATGCGATCGCGCGCCAGGAGAGCGCCTTCAATCCGGCAGCGGTCTCGACCGCCAATGCCCGCGGCCTTCTGCAATTGTTGCCGGGAACCGCCAAAGGCGTCGCCAGCCGCTATGGCCTTGCCTATTCGAAGGATCGGCTGACGAGCGATGCCGGATACAACGCCACGCTCGGCGCCCACTATCTCGGCGAGCAGATCAACAGCTTCGGCGGCTCCTATATCCTCACCTTCATCGCCTATAACGCCGGCCCGCGCCGCGTTCCCGACTGGCTCAGCCGCTATGGCGATCCGCGCGGAAAGCCGATCGACGAGGTCGTCGACTGGATCGAGCGGATCCCGTTCCAGGAAACGCGCAACTACGTCCAGCGCGTCATGGAAAACTATCAGGTCTACAAGGTCAGACTTGGGCAAAGCGCTGATATCGTTGAAGATCTCAGAGTGGGGCGTTCGCCTTCATAATCCGCACGAGCGGCCCAAAAATCCTGAGCCATATCGGCAGCGCCCTAGCCGAAGTCAATGAGCCTGCCGCTCCTGGGGCTCATAGGATCAGCCTTGAAGCTGCTTCTTGCTCCCAAGCCAGATCCGTCACCTGTCTGGGATCGACGTCTCGTGTCGGGCGACTGGCTGACCTTGCGTGCCTTTTGCATATCCCGCTCCGCGAGATCCAGGTTAGTGTCGGCGACCTGCAACGGTCCGACGCTCCACGACGGCCTGGGGCGCGCCGCAGCAGGTCCGGTGAAACAGCGAGAGCGGTGGAACATATGCAGCAGGACGGCTTCAGTGAGCACTATTTTTTATCGGATGACGGTCTGCGGCTTTACGCCCGGATCTATGGTCGCACGTCATCCGGTAGCGATAGCCATCTGCCGATCGTCTGCCTTCCCGGCCTCAGCAGAAACAGCCGGGATTTTCACTCGCTGGCGTTGTTTCTCTCATCGCCGCAAGGCAGCAACCGCACCGTCGTTTGCCTCGACTATCGTGGCCGTGGGCAATCGGCCCGCGACCCGGACAAAAGCCACTATACCGTCCCTGTCGAAGCCAATGACGTGATCACCGCCTGCCGCACGCTCGACATTAAAAAGGCTGTCTTCATCGGCACTTCGCGGGGTGGATTGATCCTGCATCTGCTCGCGCAGCAGGTGCCGTCCCTGATCGCTGCCGTGGTATTGAACGATATCGGACCGGTGATCGAGCTCGATGGATTGCTGGCAATTCGAGACTATCTCAACCGCGGCACGACACCAAAGACCTGGGAAGAGGCGCCAGCCTATCTCCGCGCGGTGCACGGCGCAGAGTTTCCGGTACTCGGCGCCGCCGACTGGCAGGAGATGGCGGTCGCGATCTATCGCAATGAACACGGGCACGCGGTTCCCGACTTCGATTTGGCAATAGCTGCGCCGCTTTTGTCTCTCAGTGCCAAGACGACCCTGCCCGATCTGTGGCAAGCCTTTCAGGCTCTCAGCCAGCACCCGCTTCTGCTCATTCGCGGCGAGAACTCGCGTTTACTTTCAAGCGAGACAGCGGCCGAAATGCAGCGTCGAAATGTCGGGATGGTATCGGTGACCGCGCAAGGTCAGGGACATGCGCCGCTGTTGCATCTTGATGGCCCGAGGCAAGACATCGTGCTTTTCCTGGCGGCGATCGCCAAAGACGCCTGAACAGGGGCCTTGGCATTCGTCATCGACAGACTGCAATCGCGTAAACTCGGCACCGCGTGCCCCCGCCGTGCGGTACAACCGCGCGAACCCCGTCAGGTCGTCAGCGCCGCGACCTGGTGAATTCAGCCCCTTGTACCGCTTGAGGAACACCGGTCCGGATATCTGCTCAAACGAAAAAGCCCGGCTCGAAAGCCGGGCTTCTCTAAACTGACCGAGGTCAGATCAGATTAGAAGTCGCGCTGCAGGCGGACGAAACCGAAGACCTGGTCGTCGCCATTGTCTTCATCTTCGTACTGAACCGACACGCGGGTAGCGAGGCCTTCGGTGATCTTGTAGTCAACCGTTACACCAGCGCGCCATGCATCGTCGCTGCCGAAGCTGGTGAGCGAGTCCTGCAGGCTGCCGAAGTACTGAGCGCCAGGAGTGATGGCGAGCTTGTCCGTAGCGTTGAAGCGGTACGAAGCAGCAACCGACCACTCAGAGCGTGCCCAGTAAGCGTTCGGGTTGGAAGCCCAGAGACCAGCGAGCTGGAAGACGCCCGGGCCGAGGTCAGCCGAGAGCAGGCCGCGGATCGTGCCTTCTTCGAATTCGGTGTCGTAGCCGCCGAGCAGGTCGAACGATACGCCGCCGACCGAAGCCGAAACGATACCCTGAACGCCAACGCCGTTGGACTTCGTCGAAGTGCCTTCGAGTTCGTCAACTGCAACACCAGCCTGGAACGAGCCACCGTCGTAGAGGTAGGCGATCGAGTTGAACTCGGTGTTGTTGCCGAGCGAATCGGACTCGCCGTTGATGCCCTTATCCCACCAGCTGTAGAAGAAGCCGGCCTTCAGGCCGCCGAGCTGGATGTAGGCTTCGTCGACGTCGATGAAGCTGTCGCCAGCGTCGGTGTCGTTGTCGGCGTTGAATTCAGCGGCGAAGAAGCCGGTGAGCGTGCCGTACTCGGTGTCGCTCTTTGCATCGAACGAGATGTAAGCGCGCGAGAAGGCATCCCAGTCAGACGTGGACTGGCCACCGAAGTCTTCCTGGTTGTAACGGCTGTCAGCTGCGTCACGACCAAACGAGGTCTGGAAGCGCAGGAAGCCGCCGATCTTCAGGCAGGTTTCCGTGCCCGGGATGTAGAAGTAGCCAGTGCCGAAAGCGTCGCAAACGCGAACGTATTCCATGGGCTCCGGCTCGGCTGCGACGATTGCGTCGGCTGCCTGTGCGCCGGATACTGCTGCGAGAGCTGCAGCGGAGCCGAGAAGAAGGCTCTTGATGTTCATTTCTGACCTCCAGTCAAAAGTTTCAAACGGGTCTGGGTATTTTGCTGAAGGACAGCGTTCCCTGCCCCATCCCCAACGTTCAAGAAGTCGGACGATCAACCGCCCTTGCTTCCGGAGTTGAAAATACAAGACGCGCTCATCGGCGCAACGTCCAACTGGCGAGATGACGTCCTTTGCATCGCCCTTCGCCGAACCCTGTTGCTGAAACGACACAAAATCGCCGCAGGCGGGCTGAAGAAATTAACAAAGGATTAAGAAAACCCTTTATTCCCCAATGCTTAGCATAAGGAAACAACGCCTCGCCTGTTTCAGAAAGAGGCAGAAACCGGTCCAAATTGCGAGGAAAAGCCGGTTCTCCAGTCAGAATCTGATCGAGGGACGATGGAGTACATCGTCGCGTTTTGCGGATTCGCCGCCACGGGATGCCCCGCAGACGGCAGGAATCGCCAGAATCAAATCACGAGATTCGCACGCGACCGATCGAGCGCTGCGATTCTCGACACGGAAAAGCGATGGAATTTCTTGAACTTTGACTGAGGCTGCGCGATGGCCGCACGTCCGGCCTGCCCCAGGGTCGGCCCGCTGGACGAAATGCGATGCGCCCGCTCAATGAGTGATCGCTGCGATAAGACGAATGGGGAAAATTCAACCTTGAAAGGTAATGGCGGAGAAGAAGGGATTCGAACCCTCGATACCCTTCCGGGTATACTCCCTTAGCAGGGGAGCGCCTTCGACCACTCGGCCACCTCTCCGTTAGCGCCTGACTAGTGTCAGACCGCGGGCAATGCAAGATTTTTTTGTCGGTTTCCGACAATTCGTCTCATTTTCATGTGGGCGCCCGCCAAAGGCGCCCATTTAGGTGCCTGAAGAGCCGCTCGTGGTTTAGGCGCGCCAGCCTTTCCCCATTCCTTAAGACTTGCGCGACAGCCGGTCGATCGCATCGAGCGTCGCGGCCCCAAAGTCGCCGTCGACAGGGCCGCTGTAAAAACCGCGATCCTTCAACAGCGCCTGCATTTCCTTGCGGAACGCCGGCGTGAAATTGTTCGGTTGCGCCTTCAGCTCTTGAAGCTTGGCCGGATCACCGCCCTCGACGCTGGCGGCCGCCCAACGCACCGCCTCCTTGGCATCGGCCTTGGTGCCAAGCCCATAGTCATAAAGTCTGCTCAGGTTTCCCATCGCATAGGCGCTGCCGGCGTTCGCCGCCATCTCATAATAAGTGCGGGCGCGGCCATAGTCCTGCTCGACACCTGTTCCGATATCATAGAACCAGCCGAGCAATGCCATCGAATAGGAATCGCCGACGTTCGCTGCCTTCTCGTACCAGGTCTTGGCCTCGACATAGTCCTGCCCGGTGCCGAGCCCGTTCTGGTAGGCCCAGCCAAGCGACGACATCGCGTTGACATCGCCACCTTCGGCCGCCTTCTTGTACCAGACGAGCGATTGCGCCAGATCCTTCGGCACACCGAGCCCCTCGCGATAGAACCAGCCAACGGTCGCCATGGCATTGGCATAGCCCTGGTCGGCGGCCAGCTGGTACCAGCGCGCCGCCTCCTCGTAATCCTGCGCTACACCGCCGTAGCCCTCGCGATAGAGCCATCCGAGCGATGCCTGGCCGTAGGCATTGCCGGCCCTTGCCGCTTGTTCGAACATCCGCTTGCCCTGATCGACGTCGATAGCGCCGTCAGTGCCGTAGACGGAGAACCAGGCAAGATTGGTCAGCGCATACATATTGCCGCGATCGGCCGCCTTTTGATAATTGTGGCGGGCCTCGACGTAGTCGCGTCCGGCGTCCTGCGCCCGGCCGAGCATGTTGACGAGCATCATGTCGTCCGGGTTCTCGTTGACCGCCTGGGCACAGGCCGTCAACGCGCGGGCAGAATCAAGCTTCAGGAAGTTGACGCCGACGAAGCCGGGCATGGACTGCGGCTCGCCGGCCAAGAGATAGCAATCGCGTGAAGCCTGGGTATCCTTGCCGGTCCTGGAGATGTTGAGACCCTTTTGCGGTTCGAGGGCCGCGATCTGCTGCTCTGCCTCGACCTTATGTTTGCTGTCTGGATAGCGTTCGAGGAAACGCGTGAGTGCCGCCGCATCGGTCGACTGCTTCAGAGCATCCCAGGCGATTTCGTCAGGCGTCGCGCTCGAGGTCTGTTCGGCCTCGGTCAGGAGCTTCAGTTTCTTTTCCGCCAGCATCTTGTAGACGGGGTCGGAGCCGTGTTTGGCCAGAAACGCTGCGATCAGGTCCTTGTCCGCGAGATCGCGGATATTCTGCCAGTCGGCCGCGGCCGCCGACTGGCTGTTGGGCGAGAGCTGCCCGCCGCCATTGGTGATGTTGATGTTGACTTCCCTGATGTTCAGGAAGATCTGCGCGCCACCGAGCGATCCGTAGACAAAGGGCTCCTGGCCGCGGTTGGTGACCGCCACCACCTCGTCCCGCACCTTGCCGAGCGCGATGCGGACATCCACGCCCGGTTCGGTCAGGTATTTGGCAAGTGCGGTGGCGAAGGGACTGTTCCTGCCCTCGCCATCAAGGGCGACCGTCCCGGCCTTGGACGCGAAGGCGACCAGCAGATCGGCGGATTCCGGCTCGACGCGCGCAAGCCCCCGCGAAACGGCGCGCGTGGAAATCGAGCGCGTCATGCTTTGCTCGAACGGATTGTTGCGGCAGGCGTCCAGGATCACCAGTTTCAGCTTGGTTGCACCCTCGAGCGCCCGCTGGACCCGATCAAGGCCGATCGCTTCGTCTTCTATATCCTTGTCCGTCTTCAACTGGACATCGGTCGGCAGCAGGAAGTTCTGGCCGTTCATTTCCATGCCGTGGCCGGAATAATAGACGATGGCGACGTCGGCGCCGGTTGCCAGGTCCTCGAAATCGCGCAGCGCCTTGACCATGTCCTGTCGCCCGAGGTCGTGCACGGTGGTGACCGAATCGAATCCGGCCTCCTCGAACGAGGCCTTCATCAGTTCCACGTCGTTGGCGGGATTGTTGAGCTGCGAGGTTGCCTCATACTTTTCGTTACCGATCAGCAGAGCGACGCGCTTTGCGGCCAGGACGTCGTCGGGCGCAAAGGCGAGCAATGCCACGAAAAGAATGACGAACGACCGCCAGCGCGACGAATGCCCCGTAACCATGCTCTGCCCTCCGCCGTCACCTCCGCTTCATCCGCCCTGTTCAAGCGGGGATGAGGAGGCGCGAACCCCATTTGCGGCACGTCCGGACGATGCCACCGCCCCACGATCGTGCCCTTCTGAAACTATTACGTATGAGCCATAGGCTTTCAATGTGCCCGTTCGCCATATTTTTTCCGCAAGACCGCCCGAGCGCCTGCCGCAAGGTCTAAGCAAGTCGGCAATCTTAACTCGGTCAGCGCATCGCTCGCGGCCGCTGATTCCAGCGCCTTGCGGTGCCCATCCTTGTGCCAATGAAAGGCTATGCGTTCCGGAGCTTGCCATGTCGATGAAAATGCACGTTGCGGAGGCAAAGCCAGGACAGCTGGCAACGACCCACCAACACTACTTTATTGAGCGCCCCTGTCGAATTCTGATCATCGGCGAGCACCTCAAGGCCAAGACCAAGTATCAGTGCCTGCTGCGTCACATCTCGATCGCGGGTGCGATGCTCGATTTCAACGCCGCGCTGATGGTGCCGAAACACTTCTTCCTGCAGATCGATGGCTTCAAGGAGGAAATCGGCTGCTCTCAAGTCCATCGCAGCGGCGCCGAACTCGGCGTGCGTTTCAATATGCTGCTCGCGCCGGATTTCGTCAGCCGGCTCATTCGCATGCAGTTTTCGAGCGGCGGCTTTTGACTGCGAAAGCCCGCCGGATAAAGGAAAATCGCCGAAGTTAGATTTTTATCGATCTCTTTCAGGGGATTGCAAACTTCTCAGCCGAGACTGCCCTCGACTTAACCCGGATAGTCGGGCGAAGATCAAGCGTGGGCAAATGAGTTGCCGACGCTCGAGGGCCGAAATGATCGCATGTCGCGATCCGGCGTTGGCGGAGAATGACAGATGCAGCAGACGATGTATTCCTGCGTGCCCTCGCCGTTCTACGAGCGTCGCTACGAGCGCTTCTCCATCGGCCATGCCGCCACGCTGACGACGGTGCAGCCGGGCCTTGGCAACGTTTCGGTGCGGACCTGTCGGATGATCGACATTTCCCGCGGCGGCGCGAGCTTCTCGGTACAGACGACCATTGGCCTGCCGCAGCATTATTATCTCCATATTATCGGCACGTCACTTCGCATCGGCTGCGCCGAGGTCTATCGCCACGGCGATCGCGTCGGCGTGCAGTTCATCAAGCCGATCGAACAGACACTGCTGCGCGAGATCATCCGGCAGGAGTTCTTTACCGGCGAGAACGCCAAGACGCCCAAGCGCCGCTAGGGCCTTTGCGGGCAAAACAGCGGCTCGCCTCGACACGTCGAGTTGCCGGATCAGCTTGTCCTGAAATCGATTCCGATTTGGGGATTTATGCAGTAAGTTCCGCGAACTTTGTTCGAACGGGGCCAATTATCCAGCATGTCCGCCTTTTCTCGTTTCACGCCACTTATCCAATCCCTACCGTCCACCATTCCCTTCGTCGGGCCAGAGGCCATCGAGCGACAGCGCGGACGGGCGATCGCGGCCCGCATCGGTGCCAACGAAAGCGGCTTCGGCCCGGCCGAGAGCGTCCTTCAGGCGATGCGTGAGGCGGCGGCAACGACATGGCGATATGCGGACCCGGAAAACCATGATCTGAAGCAGGCGCTGGCAACCCAGCTTGGCGTTTCTGCGGATAACATTGCCATCGGCGAAGGCATCGACGGGCTGCTCGGGCAGATCGTGCGGCTGGTCATCGAGCCGGGCATGCCTGTCGTGACGTCGCTCGGCGCCTATCCGACCTTCAACTATCATGTCGTCGGCCATGGCGGCCGGCTGGTGACAGTGCCCTATCTCGGCGACCGCGAGGATCTCGAGGGATTGCTAGCCGCCGTGAAAAAAGAGAATGCCCCGCTCGTCTATTTCGCCAATCCCGACAATCCGATGGGAAGCTGGTGGAATGCCGAGCGGATCGTCGAGTTCGCCAAGGCGCTACCGGAAACCACATTGTTCATTCTGGACGAGGCTTATTGCGAGACGGCACCGGGGCAAGCCTTGCCAGCAATCGACACGTTGATCGACATGCCCAACGTCCTGCGCACGCGGACCTTCTCCAAGGCCTATGGCCTCGCAGGCTCACGCGTCGGCTATGTCATCGCCACACCCGGAACGGCCCAGGCGTTCGACAAGATCCGCAATCATTTCGGGATGAACAGGATCGGCGTGGCCGCGGCAATCGCGGCACTTGGCGATCAGGATTATCTGGCAACGGTCACGGCACGGATCGCGCAATCGCGCGAGCGCATCGCCGAGATTGCCAGGCAGAACGGCTTGTTGCCGCTCATATCGGCGACCAACTTTGTCGCCATCGATTGTGGTCGGGATGCGGTCCATGCGCGCGCGATCGTCGATACGCTGATGAGCGACCATGGCATCTTCATCCGCATGCCCGGCGTTGCCCCGCTCAACCGCTGCATTCGCGTCAGCACCGGGCCGGAAGCGGAAATGGAACTGCTTGAGGCCGCCTTGCCAAAGGTTCTGGCGAAACTCGCCGGCCGGTAGGCCTCGATATCGGGCGCCTGCTCACTTGCGGGCGCCGCCATGGGAGCTTGGGCCCCGCCTTGTCGCTCAGTGGACGGTCATCCACTCGCGGGCGGCACGCAGGGCTGCCGCGAGGTCGGCCTTGCTCATGGTCATGGAAAGGTCGGCGCGCAGATCGACGGCGCGATCGCAGCCCTTGATCGCCGCGATGTTCAACCATTTGTGGGCGGCGACCAGATCGACCGGACGACCGCGACCGGTCGCGTAGGCCAGACCCATCTCGCAAAAGACTTCAGCCTGGTTTTCACCGCCCATCGCGCTATTGGAAGCAACCTGCATATCAAAGCGTGCCATTTTATTGTCCCTGTTTTGCCTGGTTGGTTTTCCGAAGCGGCCCGCCCTTTCGAGGCGGGCCCTGCTCCAGATCAGCATTCGTTTTTTGGTCCCTGTTCGACCGTGCCTCTTTGAGGGCCTTTCCGAACCGCGCCATCTTTTGCAGCGTCGTCTTCGGTCATTCGGCGGGGTGAATTTCTCCGCTCGTCTTATGGGTCTTACTATGCAGGAGGTCCTTCAATGCGCGCTTAAAATGCATGATTAATTTGCGACAAACAAAGTTCAAACACTTGGTAAACTTGAGTTTTTGTTAAACATCGAAAGGCAGGAAATCCGGCGCATTCGCATAAAAATTTACGAAATATTCAACCGCCGATTTCAACCAAACGGTAACCACGAAAAAAGCTGCCATCTTCAGGCCGCTGCATTTCTCAGGCTTTTCCCGGTCGGAACCCGGCAAAGAAAAAGCATAAACGGCCGCGTCCAAGCCAGTTTACCTTTACGTGCGCGTAAGCTATCGTGCCCGCGGCGGTGAGGAGACTGCCTTTCAAACGAGGATATCTGCAGGGATACCGGCGAAGCGGACCGCGCCGGACCCTTCTATCTGGAGGAATGAATGATACGCACCCTGCTCATGACAGCGGCTCTCGCCCTTGGCGTCGCCGGAACGGCCAGTGCCGCCGAACCGATCGTCGGCAACTGGAAGACCGCAACCGGCGCGACGGCCGAGATCGCTCCCTGCGGAGGCGCCTTCTGCGTCACGCTGAAGACCGGCAAACATGCCGGCAAGCGCATTGGCAACCTGTCCGGCACGAACGGCAGCTATTCCGGCGAAATTACCGACCCCGAAACAGACAAGACCTATAGTGGCTCAGGCGACGTCAACGGCAACTCGCTGAAGATGAAGGGCTGCGTGCTCAAGGTTCTCTGCAAATCGCAGACCTGGTCGCGCCTTTAAGGTTCGCCTGAGCTTGCTGAAGCGGCCTCACGGTCGCTGTCCAACCATGAACAAACCCGTCGATCGCTTCGGCGGGTTTTTTGTTTGATGTCGCGCGGTGATCGCGGCGCCCGCGACGGAACTGTCGAGATTCTGCCGTTTGACGCGCCTGCCCGCGAAAACGGCGGTGGCTTCAATCGCAAGATGAACGCCAGATGAACGACGATATCAGCAAGAGTTCAGTTTGGGTGTGCGAAAACACACTCAATCGATTTGAACCGCCTCCAGACCAACGGACAGAACCATGGACATTCTTGCTCGGCGCCTCACCATTATCAGCCTTCTGATGGTTGTTTTTGCGATGACCCTTGCCGCCGCAGTCAGCGCAGATACCGAACGCCGTCGCAGCAACACCTATCTCGGTTCGCTGACGGATTGCACCGCGCACACGGCGCAATATTGCCAAGCCAAGCTCTAACGGAGTAGCCGACATGCTGGCCGCCCTTTCCACATCCGCCTTTCTCTCGCTGCGTGTTCTTGCACTTGCCAGCCTGCTGATGGCGCCGGTTGGGGCACTCGCCTATAGCAAGGCCAGTGGCCTTGGCATCGGCAAGCAGGGGGCTGGCCTCGTTCTCTTCGTGACGCTTCAGCGTCAAGCCATGAGCTGACCAAAGGCGCCACCGGCGCCTTTTAATTTGCCTTTATCGCTTGCATCCCCGCGCGGCTTCCTATCCCTTCACCGCTGAAAGGAACCCGCCGCCTATGCCAGCCTATGCCGTCTACGCCCTTGCCGCCCTTGCTGAAATCGCCGGATGCTTCGCCTTCTGGGCCTGGCTGAAACTTGACAAGCCGATCTGGTGGCTGATCCCGGGCGTCGCGTCACTGGCGCTGTTTGCCTGGCTGTTGACCCTGATCGACAGCGAAGCCGCAGGTCGTGCCTATGCCGCCTACGGCGGGGTCTATATCGCTGCATCGCTGTTGTGGCTGTGGCTTGCCGAAGGCATCAGGCCCGACCGCTGGGACCTGACCGGGATGGCCGTCGCACTCGTCGGCAGCGCCATCATTCTTGCAGGCCCGCGCTAGGTTGCATCCGTTCGCGGCGGTTGTGCATGTTCGCATCTTGTCGTTTGCTTGTCAGAGGCCTCAGCCTATAATGCGACATGAACAAGCGAATCTCTTCCCACTCCGTCCTTTCCGTCTCCACGCCCGAGCCGTTCGAGCCGCAGTTCTTCGATGATCCTGCCGCCGCGGTCGATTGCCTGGAGGCGCTTTACGAACGCAATACCCGGTTCCTCACCGAGGCTTTCGAGGGGCTGGGCAAGAACGGCGTCCCGTTGACGCGCTATCGCGCCTGCTATCCGCAGGTCAGCATCGAGACCAGCAGCTTCGGCCATGTCGACTCCAGGCTGTCCTTCGGATATGTCAGCGCGCCCGGCGTCTACACCACGACGATCACCCGGCCGAAACTGTTCAGGCATTATCTGAAGGAACAGCTGGGGCACCTCATCCGCAACCATGGCCTTGGCGTGACCGTGTCGGAATCCTCGACGCCGATCCCCTTGCATTTTGCTTTTGGCGAAGGCGCCTATGTCGAGGCGGCGGCCGGCGAATCCATCGACATTCCGCTGCGCGACCTGTTCGACGCGCCAGATCTGACGACCACCGACGACGAGATCGCCAACGGTTCCTATGAGCCGGGCCCGGGCGAGCCCTCGCCACTGGCGCCCTTTACCGCGCAGCGAATCGACTATTCACTCGCCCGCCTCAGCCACTACACCGCCACGAGTGCAAACCACTTCCAGAACTTCGTGCTGTTCACCAATTACCAGTTCTACATCGACGAATTCTGCGCCTGGGCACGCCAGCAGATGGCGGAGGGCGGCAACGGCTATACGGCCTTCATCGAGCCGGGCAACATCATCACGCCTGCCGGCGCCGACAAGCCGGAAACGGACCACACACTTGCCCGCCTGCCGCAGATGCCTGCCTACCACCTGAAGAAAAAGGGCCACGGCGGCATCACGATGGTCAATATCGGTGTCGGCCCGTCCAATGCCAAGACGATCACCGACCATATCGCCGTTTTGCGCCCCCATGTGTGGCTGATGCTCGGGCATTGCGCCGGCCTTCGCAACAGCCAGCGGCTCGGCGACTACGTGCTTGCCCATGCCTATATGCGTGAAGATCACGTGCTCGACGACGACCTGCCTGTCTGGATCCCGCTACCGGCGCTTGCCGAGGTGCAGGTGGCGTTGCAGGACGCCGTGGCAGAGGTCACAGGCTACCGTGATTACGATCTCAAGCAGATCATGCGCACCGGCACGGTCGCCACCATCGACAACCGCAACTGGGAACTACGCGACCAGCGCGGACCGGTCAAGCGCCTGTCGCAGGCGCGCGCCATCGCGCTCGACATGGAATCGGCGACGATCGCCGCCAACGGCTTTCGCTTCCGGGTGCCCTACGGCACGCTGCTTTGTGTTTCCGACAAGCCGCTGCACGGCGAGTTGAAGCTACCCGGCATGGCCACGGCCTTCTATCGCACGCAGGTGAGCCAACATCTGAAGATCGGCATCCTCGCCTTGCAGAAGCTCGCCGCAATGCCGCCCGAGAAGCTGCACTCGCGCAAGCTCAGAAGCTTCTACGAGACATCGTTCCAGTAGCGCCCAGTCACCAAGACGGCGCTCAGGGCCTTCTGTTGAGAAACATTGAAAGCATCGTGCCCGCGACCGCGGACACGATGATCAACAGATGCGCGTTGACTCCGGCACCGGCCAGTTGCGCCAGCGTGGCGCGGTCCGTACCCGCGCCGAAAGAAACGGCGCCGGCAGCGATCGCTGCCGGATAGGTGCCGACGCCCGCCGGCGCATGCATCGGCAGCACCGAGGACAGTTCACCGCCGAGAGCGCCACCGAAACAGGCCGCAAGCGGTGCGACGCCCATGATCGCCAGGACCCACGCGAGAACGAGGACCTTGACCGCCCAGTTCAGGATGGTCATCGCCCAGGCCCTCAGGAATGCACCTGTCGTACCGGGCAGTCCGGCGTTGAGCTCTTCGACAATACGATCCAGTTTTGCAGGCAGCAGACGCCGTGCCAGCGCGACAACGCGATCCTTCAACAGAAACACCGGAAGGGGCGCGACCAGCGCCGCAGCCCAGAATGCCCAGGCGGCGCCTGACCCGTGCGCGAGGACCACGCCGAGCGCTGCGACCGTCAACAGGGCGTGCAGGTCGAGAAGGCGCATGACCAGAAGCGCGGACGTGCCACGCGCCAGCGGAATCGAGAATTCCGATCGCATCAACAACGGAAAGCTTGTCTCGCCAGTGCGAAAAGGCAGCATGATGTTGAGGAGATTGTGCACCTGCGTGACGCGAAACAGCGCCAGGAACCGGCCTGCCGTCTCCATCGGAAAATAATCGTAGATACGGTAGCCGCGGATGAAGTAGGTCGCAACGAGCAGCGCCAGGGCCGCAACACCGTGGCCGAGGCCGATTTTCGTCCATTGTGCGAGCAGGTGCTGCCAGCCCCAGACCCATTCGACAAAAATCGCATAGGCGACGATCGCGCCGGCCGCGATCACCGTCACCCGGTTGCGCGCAAGCCAAGTTCGCCGCCCGGACTCGCAGCCAGAATTCATCAGGTGCCAATTTCCCGTGTTGAAACGCAACTTTACACGTTGGTTATCACCGATAACTGTGCAAGAAAATGGTTATGTAAGCGCATTCCAATTCTTCCGGCGCGTGCACGACGCGCCGAATGCACGAGCGAGCCAATGCAGTCCATAGAGCTTTCCGTCGTCATTCCGGTTTTCAACGAAGAGGATAGTATTGAGCCCCTCATCGCACGCGTCAGTGACGCCATGGCGAATTTTCCAGCGCCGTGGGAACTGATTCTGGTTGATGACGGCAGCACCGATCGAACCCTGACCAACGCCAGAAAGGCGCTCTGTCGCCCCGATCTTCAGCTGAAGATCATCGAACTGCAGAAAAACTTCGGCCAGACCGCCGCCATGCAATCCGGTATCGACGCTGCGTCCGGCCGGTTGATCGCGACCCTCGACGGCGACCTGCAGAATGACCCGATCGATATTCCCGGCATGGTCAAGGCGATCGAGGAGCGGCAACTCGACCTTCTCGTCGGGTGGCGCAAGAACCGCCAGGATGGACTGCTGTTCAGAAAGATCCCGTCCTGGTGCGCCAACCGGCTGATCGGCAAGATCACCGGCGTCCGGCTGCATGACTACGGCTGCAGCCTCAAGGTCTATCGCGCCTCGATCATCAAGCAGGTCAAGCTGATGGGCGAGATGCACCGTTTCATCCCCGCCTGGGTCGCAGGCGTGGTGCCCAGCAGCCGGATCGGCGAAATGCCCGTCACCCACCATGCCCGCCAGCATGGCCACTCGAAATACGGCATATCGCGCACGTTCCGCGTGATTCTCGACCTGCTCTCCGTCCTGTTCTTCATGCGCTACAAGGCACGGCCAGGCCATTTCTTCGGCTCGATCGGGCTTGCAACCGGGTCCATCAGCGCACTCATCCTGCTTTACCTTGCCTTCGACAAATTCATCCTCGGCAACGATATCGGCACCCGTCCGCTGCTGATCGTCGGCGTGATGCTGTTCCTGTCATCCGTGCAGCTGGTGACGACCGGCATCCTTTCCGAGATGATGGCGCGAGCCTATTTCCGCGACGACGAAACTACCAGCTACATCGTGCGCGAGGTGTTCGTGCGGGATCCGACGAATGTTTGATATCGTCGAGGGACGAGCAAACCGGATCACTGCCCTGCTTGCCGGCTATTTCGTGCTGTGCGTGTGCCTGCGTCTTTCCGTTTCGACCTCGCTCGAAATCGACGAGGCGGAGCAGGCCTTCGTGTCGCAATTCCTCCAGCTTGGCTATGGCTCGCAGCCGCCGTTTTACAACTGGCTGCAGTACGGGCTTGGAGCAGTCCTCGGACCCTCGCTTGCAACCATGACGGCGCTCAAGAACCTGCTTCTGTTTCTTTGCTGTCTGTTTTATGGCCTTGCCGCGCGTGAGATCGTGGCGCAACAGCGGCTTGTTTCGATCGCCATGTTGGGCGTTCTGACCTTGCCGCCGATCTTCCTGCTGGCACAGCGCGACCTTTCCCACACGGTGGCGGCATTGTTTGCCGTTTCGCTGTTTCTCTACGGGTTCTTGCGCACCCTGACCCGGCCGAGCCTGGCCGCCTATGCACTGACCGGGCTCGCCGTCGGCATAGGCTTCATCGCCAAATACAATTTCGTGCTTCTGCCGGCCGCTGCCGTGATCGCGGTCCTTTGCGAGCCCGGCCTGCGCGCGCGGCTCTTCGACTGGCGAATTCTCGTCGCACTCGCCATCGCGGCATTGATCGCGCTGCCGCACGGATGGTGGATCCTGCAGAACATTCGCTCCGCCTCGGAAGGCACGCTCATCGAAATGCGCGAGCACCACGCGGAAGGTCGGCTTGCGCAGGCGTTCGACGGCTTGGTCTCGTTCATCTCCGCGACGATCCGCGGCAGTGCCGTGCCGCTCGTGGTGTTCGGCCTGGTGTTTCGCAAGCACCTTGCCGCGATCTGGGCGGCGGAGAACCAATGGACCCGCTTGATCGGCCGCATGCTGCTGATCTGCCTTGCGGCGGTAGCGGTGGTCATTCTCACCGTCGCAGCCACCCATATCCGGGAAAAATGGCTTGTGCTGTTCCTGGTGCTGCTGCCGCTGTATCTCTGCCTCAAGGTGGACGCCGCCGGAATCGACGCCAGGCCGATGCTTCGTCCATTCCTGCTCATCGTCGCCTTCATCGTGCTTGGGGCGCTGGTGATCGTTTCCGCGCGGGCGATCGTGCAACCATATCTCGGAAAATACTCCCGGCTGAGCATCCCTTATGAAACGCTGGCCGATGCCCTCGTCAAGCGTGAGGGGCGCGAGCCGGCCCTCATCCTCGCGCCCGACAAGATGATCGCCGGCAACCTGCGCACACGCCTTCGCGGTGCGAACGTCATCATCCCGGACGACGTCGCAACAAGGTCGGTCGCGACCAAGACACCGTTGCTGGTCGTGTGGAGTGATGGTGGCAAGGCTGAACCGGTTCTGCCGGAGGCGTTCGCCGCAGCCATGGAGGCGCGCGGAATTTCGGCCACGACCGCCTCGCCGCAGGTTCTCTCCCTGCCCTTCCTGCATGGCAAACCGGAAGACCAGTACAGCTTCGGCTATCTCTGGATCGACAAGGCACCCGGGATCACAAACTGATCCCGGGGATCACGAACTGATCCTGGGGATCACAAACTGATCCCGGGATTACGGACTGCCCCCGGCACCGGCGCGGTCGGCGCCGACGAGGAGCTTGAGTTCACCCGGATGGATTCTCAAGGCCACGTCTTTCCCCATCGGCAGCAGTTCGCCATCGATCACACAGTTGATCTTGCGATCGACTTTCGGAAAATGCAGATCCAGCGCGTGGCCGTTCATTTCGGTGATCACGGGATTATCGCGGAACTTGCCGCGCAGCACGTCGAGGGCGAGTTTCGCAACGCCCGGCGGACTGAGGGGCGGCGCCGTATAAAAGCCGAGGTGGCCGGCCGTTACATCGTCGGCATACATCAGCGTATCGCGTCCGAACGGATTGTTTGACACGGACACGGCGGAGACGTGGCGCGTCTCGTGATGTCCGTCCACGTCGAACTCGATCTCGAAATCCGGCGGATTGAGGATGACACCGACGGCGGCGCGGGTGCTCGCCGTGATCTTTCCCAGCCGTGAGCGAAAGCTGAACGATTCGCGGTAGCGCACCATGCGCGCATGCAGGCCCATCGAGAACTGGTGTACGAAGGCGCGGCCATCGGCGCTGCCGATGTCGCCGTCGATGATCGTCCCGTTTGCCAGAACCTCCGGCGCTTTCCAGATGTCGAGCGGCAATTTCAGCGTGCGGGCGAAAAGGTTCATCGTTCCGGCCGGCACGACCCCGAGCGGCATGCCGGTCTTCCAGGCAACGCCTGCGGCTGCCGAAATTGTTCCGTCGCCACCGCCGGCCACGATCGCATCGAGATCGTCGCGCCGGCACGTCTTTTCGAGGGTCTCCTGCATTTCGGCGCCCGAGACGGTTGCAATCTCGATCTCATGCCCCGCCTCGCGAAAGATCGCCTGAACCCTGTCGCCATAGGCGGTCATGTCCGTCGTTCGGAAGGTTCCCCCGTCCCGATTGAAGATCGCTTTTATTTTCATGAAAGGCTTACAGGCTCCATTGCCGTGGCACGTGCGTCCACAGCGAACAGATAATCGCGATTAGCGCCGTTTCCAGTGCCTTACCAAAACTTAACGCGGTTAGCGCACCGAAGACGCCCGCCGCATTCGGCGCGGGCCGGCATCACTCCGGCAGCTTGAGTGGGCCGCCCGTCTTGATCGAGCGGATGGCAAAGTTGGAGCGAATGTCGGTGACGCCGGGCATGGTCAGCAACGTCTCGGTCAGCAATCTCTCGTAGGCCGACAAGTCCTCGACGACGACTTCAGCGAGGAAGTCGGCATTGCCCGAGATCAGGAAGCAGGAGACGACCTCGGGGATCGCAAGCAGTACCTCCTGCTGCCGCTGCGCGTTCTCGCGGCTGTGCTGCCCGACCTTGATCTCCACGAACACGGTCAGGCCGAGCCCGACCTCCTTGCGATCGATATCGGCGCGATAGCCGCGCAAGATGCCCGACTTCTCCAGATTGCGGATGCGCCGCAGGCATGGCGAAGGCGACAGATTGACACGTTCGGCAATCTCCACGTTCGTTGCCCGAGCATCCTCCTGTAGTATCTTGAGAATCGCGAGATCGAATTTATCGAGATTTGGCATAGTCTGCATTCCAGCGTTATTGTTTTGGCAGATGATTGCGCACCATAGGCCATTGATAGCACAACTCGCAAGGACATGCCCTGCCCCGAAGCAGTAATCTTCTTCCCGGCCCCAGATAATCGCGGGCGTTCAAATCGGGAAGGAAATTCAGATGGTTGCGCTCACACTTGGCCGCGGCGGCGCCGCGCCCGTTGCCACCGGCTACGCCGGCGCCTTCGTCACCGTCCTGATCTGGGCAGGATGGATCCTTGCGACACGGCACACAGCCGGCACCGCGCTCGGCACGATCGATCTCGGCCTCATCCGCTACGGCGTTCCGGCGCTGGTGCTTATGCCCGTGTGGCTGAAATCAGGGCTGCTGCCGCGCAAACTGCCGGCACACCTGCTCGTGCTGATGGTCGCCGGCTCCGGCGCGCTGTTTTTCCAGGTCGCAGCCTTCGCCATTCACGCCACCCCCGCCTCGTCGGTCGGCGTGCTGCTCGGTGGCTCGATGCCGCTGGCAACCGCCCTGATCGGCATCACGCTTTTTGGCGAACGCCCCGATCGCATGCGCGTCATCGGCTTTGCCGCCATCGTTGCCGGCGTCGTCCTTCTGCTTGCCCGCAGCCTTGCCGGGACGACCGGTACGGGCTGGACCGGCTATGTGCTGCTCCCGGCTGCGGCCACGCTCTGGGCGATCTACACCCACGCCTTCCGCCGCTCCGGCCTCAGCCCGCTTGAAGGCAGCGCGCTGATCGCCGTCTGGTCGTTTGCAATCCACCTGCTGCTTGCCGGCATCTACGGCAGCACGCTTGCCAGCGTCCCGCTGAAGGAGATCGCGCTGCAGGTCACCAGCCAGGGCCTGCTTTCGGGCCTCGTCGCCATGGTCGCCTATGGCGTTGCGGTCCGCAGCCTCGGGGGTACCCAGGCTGCCGCCTTCACGGCGCTGACGCCGGTTCTGGCGATGATCGGAGGGGCCATGCTTCTCGGTGAACAGATCGGGCCATTCGAAATCGTCGCCGCCATCATCACGGCCGCCGGTGTCGCGCTTTCGACCGGCATCCTCTCGCCACGCAAAGCCTGAGGCTGGAAAAGAAGAGGCCCGGAACCGACTGGCTCCGGGCCTTCTTGCGCTTCCGTTTCGTTCTTAGCCGTGCACGATTTCGCGATGCTTCTGTAGCCGGTGGCCATAGGCCTGGCTGACGCGGTCGAAGATGATGGCAATGCCGACGATGGCCAGACCATTGAAGATGCCAAGGGTGAAGTACTGGTTGGCGATCGCCTTCAGCACCGGCTGTCCAAGCCCTTGCACCCCGATCATCGAGGCGATGACGACCATCGCCAGCGCCATCATGATCGTCTGGTTGATGCCGGCCATGATCGTCGGCAGGGCGAGCGGCATCTGCACGTTCTTCAGCTTCTGCCAGCTTGACGAGCCGAAGGCGTCGGCCGCCTCCAGCACATCCTTGTCGACCAGGCGTATGCCGAGATTGGTGAGCCGGATCATCGGCGGGATCGCGTAGATCACCACGGCGATCAGCCCCGGAACCTTGCCGATGCCGAGCAGCATCACGACCGGGATCAGATAGACAAAGCTCGGCATGGTCTGCATGACGTCGAGGATCGGGTTGACGATGTTCTGGACCCGGTCGGAGCGGGACATGACGATCCCGAGCGGGATGCCGATGGCGATCGACAGCACGGTACAGACGAAGATCATCGAGATCGTCTTCATCGTGTCGTCCCACATGTCGAAATAGCCGATGACGAGCAGCGTGCCGATACAGCCGGCGACGATCTTCCAGTTCCGGCTGGCAAACCAGGCGAGAACGGCAATCAGCAGGATGATGATCGGCCAGGGCGTGCGCGTCATGAAGCGCTCCGACTGGATCAGAAAGAATTGCAGCGGTTCGAAGAACGCCTCGATACCGTCGCCATAGGCGCGCGTGAAGGTGCGGAAGCCCTCGTCGATCGCTTTTTTCAATGCCCGCAGGCGGTCGTCATCCATATGTGGAAACTGGGTCAGCCAATCCATTCCATTCCCCTTCAACTGCTCCCGGGCGGCGACCTCTTGTTGTCTTGTGTCTGCCAGCCATCATTCGAAGGGCGGCGCACGCAACAGCGCGCCGCCCGTTTTCGTCAGTCGAGGGCGATCAGAGCGCCGACTTCACCTTTTCAGCGACCTCAGGCGAGACCCAGGTGGTCCAGATATCGGGGTTCTCCTGCAGGAAGTGCTTTGCGCCTTCCTCGCCGCTCGCCTGGTTGTCGGTCATCCAGGCCATCAGCTTGTTGACGGTGTCGTTGGTCCAGGCGCGCTTGTTGAGGTAGTCCATGGCCGGACCGGCGCGATCTGCAAAGGTCTTGGTCACCAGCGTCTGGACCTTGTCCTTCGGCCAGTCGTTCTTCTTCGGGTCCGGGCAATCGGCAACAGTGTTGCAGCGCTTCCATTCCGCAGCATCGGCTTCGACGCCATGGCCGAGCTTCACCATCTCGTATTTGCCGAGAAGCGCCGTCGGTGCCCAGTAGTAGCCGACCCAGCCCTGCTTGCGCTCGTAGGCCTTGGCGATCGAACCATCGAGGCCCGCGGCCGAACCGGTGTCGACGAGCGTGAAGCCGGCCGCCTCGCCGCCATAGGCCTTGTAGAGCTGCGTCGTGACGACGGTGCCGCCCCAGCCCTGCGGGCCGTTGAAGACGGCGCCCTTGCTCGCGTCTTCCGGATCCGGGAACAGGTCCTTGTGTTTCAGCACGTCGTCGATGGTTTTGATGTCCGGGTTGGCGTCGACGATGTATTTCGGCACCCACCAGCCCTGCACCGCACCATCGGAAAGCGCGACGGCCGCGCCGACCAGCTTGCCTTCCTCAAGACCGCGGTTGACGACATCCGGCAGCAGATCGACCCAGCCTTCCGGCGCGATATCGGGCTGACCCTTTTCGATCATCGAGGTGATCGTCGGCACGGTATCGCCGACGACGAGTTCGGCGTTGCAGCCATAGCCTTCCGTCAGGATGATCTTGTCGACACTCGCCAGAACCTCGGCGCTCTGCCAGTTCATGTTGGCGATCGTCACGTCGCCGCATTCGGCTGCCGAGGCTGCGCCGGCAAGGCCCAGAAGGCCGGCGGCCAGGCACGTCGTTGCAAGAAGCTTGTGCATTTTTGTTCCCTTTTGTTCTGGCGGTACGTCCCGTCGGACGACCGATCTCACCGCAGGGATCGGTCGCGTGTCAACAGGGTTCGGTCCGACGCAAGAACAACAGGAACCGAACGGCCTGCAGGCCCGCCGGAACGCTCCACGAACCGACGGCAACCTCAAGGCTATAGGGTCTTTCCGGCAAGGACTTTCCCATTTGCGTCAAGGATTGCCTTTCCTAATATTCTCGCACCAAACCGTGCAGGCGGTCGGCGCATGGGCAAGGCAATGGCCGTATTGTCAGCTCTACTTGTTGCGCTGATAATAGCGCTGCACCCTTATGCGGTTGCCGCAGCGGCCGGCCGAACACCAGCGGCGACGGGCATTGTTGCCGACGAACAGCATGACGCAGTCGTCAGCCTCGCATTTGCGGATGAGCCTGGCATCCGGGCCCGTCAGCAACAGGGCAGCGTCCTCCGCCAGGAAGCCCGCCAGCCGGACGACGGGTGTACCCGTCCTGTGGGTTTTGAGGGAAGGTGCTTCCCCCCAGTCCAGCTGCCGCGTCACCGGCGCTGCAGCCATCGCCGCATTGAGGCCGGCGATATCGGCCGGCGACACCTCCCCACCATCCATCAGGCTGCGCACCGCCGAGGCGACGTGATCGCGCACCGCGTGGACGGGCGCCAGCTCTTCGTCCGAAAGCGTGCCGGCACGGCAGAGTGAAGTCTCCGGCAACCGGCCCGCCTGCTGCTCCACCCACATGGCAAGCCCATTCGCGTCGCCGATGAGGTCGACATGCCCTTCCCCCGTCAACGGACGCGTATTGATCAGGTCCAGCGCCAGGGGCTCTCCAATGAAGGGGATCAGATCCATCTCACAACCATCTCTCTAATGCATGTTTTTTACATTGACACATTAGTTTTTCAGGCGCAATCCTAATGCATGAACCGTCTCAACAGGAGTGTGACATGAGCATGATCAGCGTCCCCGTCATTCGTCACCGCTTTGCGGTCGTAGACGGCATCAAGATCTTCTACCGCGAAAGCGTGCCGAGCGCCGCGGACGCGCCGACGCTGCTCCTTTTGCATGGATTTCCGTCCTCCTCGTTTCAATACCGCCGGCTGATGGACGCGCTTGGGGGCCGGTATCGCCTGATCGCGCCGGATTATCCGGGCTTCGGCCACAGCGACGCCCCGACGTCTGCGAACGAAGGTGGCGCGTTCGTCTACAGTTTCGATCGCCTGGCCGACCTGATCGAAGGTTTTGTCGATGCGCTCTCGCTCAGCCACTTCTTCCTCTACGCCTTCGACTTCGGCGCACCGGTCGGCTTCCGGCTTGCAAGCCGCCGCCCGGAGCTGATCGATGGCCTGATCGTCCAGAACGGCAACGCCTACATGGAAGGCCTGTCCGACACGGCGCGCGACTTCATCGCGCTCAGCCCCGAAGAGGACGGCGCTACAGAACAGGTTCGACAGTTGCTGACGCTGGAGATGACGCGCGCGCAATACGAGGGCGGCACATCCGATCCGGAACGGGTCGCGCCCGATGGCTGGACGATGGACCAGCATTTCCTCGACAGGCCGGACCGCCGCCAGCCGCAGATCGATCTCGCCTTCGACTACAAGAGCAATCTCGCGCGCTATCCGGAGTGGCAGCAATGGCTGCGCGATGCGCGTCCGCCTGCTCTGATCACCTGGGGGCGCCATGATCCGTTCTTCACCGAGGCCGGCGCCCGCGCCTTTCTGGCCGACGTGCCGGGCGCCGAGCTTCATCTGTTCGAGACCGGCCATTTCGCCCTTGAGGAACGCCTGCCGGAGATCGCGCCGCTGATTGCCGACTTCGTCGATCGGATTTCGGCGCGCAGTTGAAACGAAAGAGGCGCCGGGCATTGGCGCGGCGCCTCGAAATCATGATGCCCGGACGACCGCGCTGCGCACGGCCCCGAAAATCGAACCTTACATGTTGGGGTAGACAGGCCCCTCACCGCCCTGAGGCGGCACCCAGTTGATGTTCTGGTTCGGGTCCTTGATATCGCAGGTCTTGCAGTGCACGCAGTTCTGCGCGTTGATGACGAAGACCGGTTTGCCGTCCTTCTCCACCCATTCATAGACCCCGGCGGGACAGTAGCGCGTCGACGGACCGGCAAAGACGTCGAGCTCCGACGTCTTCTGCAGTTCCGGGTTCTTCACCTGCAGATGGATCGGCTGGTCTTCCTCATGGTTGGTGTTCGACAGGAACACCGAAGACAGCCGGTCGAAGGTCAGGACGCCGTCGGGCTTGGGATAGTCGATCTTTTGGTGCTGCGCCGCGGGCTCAAGCGCCTGTGCGTCGGTCTTGCCGTGTTTCAGCGTGCCGAAGAACGAGAAGCCGAACAGCTGGTTGGTCCACATGTCGAGACCGCCGAGCGTCACGCCGAGCACCGTTCCGAGCTTCGACCACAGCGGCTTGACGTTCCTGACCCGCTTCAGATCCTTGCCGATGTCGCTCTGGCGCCATGCGTTCTCGATCTCGACCGGCTCGTCATTGGCCCGGCCCGAGGCGATCGCTTCGGCCAGCTTGTCGGCCGCCAGCATTCCCGACAGCACCGCATTGTGGCTGCCCTTGATGCGCGGCACGTTGACGAGGCCGGCCGAACAGCCGATCAGCGCGCCGCCCGGGAACGACAGTTTCGGCACCGACTGGTAGCCGCCCTCGGTGATGGCGCGTGCGCCATAGGACAGCCGCTTGCCGCCCTCGAAGGTGCCGCGAATGGCCGGATGGGTCTTGAAGCGCTGGAACTCCTCGAACGGGAACAGATAGGGGTTCTTGTAGTTGAGGTGCACGACGAAGCCGACGGCGACCATGTTGTCTTCGAGATGGTAGAGGAACGAACCGCCGCCGGTCTTCATGCCGAGCGGCCAGCCGAACGAGTGCTGCACGAGGCCGGGCCGGTGGTTCTCGGGCTTGACCTGCCAGAGTTCCTTCAGGCCGATGCCGAATTTCTGGACGTCGCTGTCCTTCGAAAGGTTGAACTTCGAAATCAGTTGCTTGGCGAGCGATCCGCGCACGCCCTCGCCGATCAGCGTGTACTTGCCGAGAAGCGCCATGCCGCGGGCGAAGTTCGGGCCTGGCTCGCCATCGCGCTCAACGCCCATGTCGCCGGTGGCGACGCCGATCACGGCACCCTCGTCGTTATAGAGCACTTCGGTCGCGGCAAAGCCCGGATAGATCTCGACGCCGAGCGCTTCGGCATGGCCGGCGAGCCAGCGACAGACATTGCCGAGCGAGACGATGTAGTTGCCGTGATTGTTCATCAAGGGCGGCATGGCGAAGTTCGGCAGGCGGATGGAGCCGGCCGGGCCGAGCAGCAGGAACTGGTCGTCCTTGACTTCGGTCTTGAACGGATGGTCGGCTTCCTCGCGCCAGCCCGGCAGCAGGCGGTCTATGCCGATGGGATCGACGACGGCGCCCGACAGGATATGCGCGCCGACTTCGGCGCCCTTTTCCAGCACCACGACCGAAAGCTCCGGATTGATCTGCTTCAACCGGATTGCCGCCGAGAGACCCGCAGGGCCCGCACCGACGATCACCACGTCGAACTCCATGCTCTCGCGCTCGGGTAGCTCTTGTCGCTCGCTCATTCCGTCTCTCCAGTCCCGCCGGTCTTCTGCCAGCTCAGTTCCCAGGCCATATCATGTCGTCATGGCAAATGCCGTTTGGCTTGTCGAGCCGGGATGCGACAGGCGATGCCCGCTTTTGCGCATGAGGTCATGAGTTTAGCACAAATGTCTATATGACGTGAACGTAAACGTAAATATGTGATTTCACCCATGTGATTGTGGGCCGCCCACCTTCCAGCCTTGCTTTTGCCGAATAGCCATGTCACGAGGCCGGGCATTCGACTTACCGGCGGAAAACGCCGGCAATCCCATCCGCAACCGGCATTTCGGCAAGGCGCCCCATGGCGCCGGAACGGCATGCCTTTCGCTACATTCCAGGCGCTGCCGGCCTCCCCCGGCATGCCTTTTGAACGTGGCGCGCGGAATAGAGCCGTGTCGCCCTGCGAAGCCCTCACCGGGCGTGGCGCAACGACACCAGAGACACAGACGTCAGGAGACTTCACATGGCCAGAGCACTGGGCTTCGATTTCGGCACGACCAACTCGGTCCTCGCGGTTTCGGCAGGCGACACCACCCATTCGATGAACTTCGAAAGCCTGGCAGGCAGCACAGACGCCATGCGCACGGCACTCTCCTTCATGAAGGACCCGAACCTCGGTGCATCCGCGCTGAAGGTAGAAGCGGGACAGGCGGCCATCCGTTCATTCATCGACAATCCCGGCGACTGTCGCTTCCTGCAATCGATCAAGACCTTCGCCGCAAGCCCGCTGTTCCAGGGCACCCAGATCTATGCCAAGCGTCACAGCTTCGAAGACCTGATGCGCGTGTTCCTGACGAAGCTGAAGGATTATGCCGGCGACGACTGGGCCAGCCAGTACAGCCGCATCGTCGTCGGAAGACCTGTTCGCTTCGCCGGCTCAAGCCCCGATCCGGCATTGGCACTCGAGCGCTACAGCGCCGCGCTTGCGGAATTCGGCTTCCCCGAGATCCACTATGTCTACGAGCCGGTGGCGGCGGCATTCTACTTCGCCCAGAACCTCAAGCGCGATGCCACGGTGCTGGTTGCCGACTTCGGCGGCGGCACCACCGACTATTCCCTGATCCGGTTCGAGACCAAGGCGGGACGCCTGACGGCGACGCCGATCGGCCACTCGGGCGTCGGCATCGCCGGCGATCATTTCGACTTCCGCATCATCGACAATGTGATCTCGCCGCTGATTGGAAAGGGGAGTCTGTTCAAGAGCTTCGACAAGCTGCTTGAAGTGCCGTCGAATTACTATGCGAACTTCGGCCGCTGGAATCAGCTTTCCATCTTCAAGACATTGAAAGATTTCACGGATCTCAAAAAATTGGTGCGACAGAGCCTGGAGCCGGAAAAGCTCGAGGCCTTCGTCGACCTGATCGAGCATGACGAGGGCTACCCGCTCTACCAGGCGATCTCGGCGACCAAGATGCGCCTGTCGCAGGAGGAAGAGACCGAGTTCTATTTCTCGCCACTCGGCGAGATGTCGCGCCGCACCGTGCGCCGCGCCGATTTCGAAGGCTGGATCGCGCCCGAGCTTGCGCGCATCGAAGAGGCGCTCGACGAGGTGCTGACGACGACGGAAACGCCGGCCGCCAGCATCGACAAGGTCTTCCTCACCGGCGGCACTTCCTTCGTACCGGCGGTGCGCAACCTGTTCGAGCGGCGCTTCGAAAAGGACCGGATCGAAAGCGGCGGCGAACTGCTGTCGATCGCGCACGGCCTGGCGCTGATCGGAGATCATGAGGATATCGGTCACTGGACGGCGAATGCGGCGTGAAGCCATTGGACGCCAATTTCTGACGTGCTAGGTTGGCGCCTATGATCTCTGCCGACACCCTTTCTCCCGGCCAACTCGCCGCCCTGCTCGCCTTCCATGCGGATGCAGGCGTCGAGTGGCTGATGGAGGAGGAACCGGTCGATCGCTTCGCCGAGTTCGAAGCGATGAAGGCAGCCCGTTCAGAGCAGCGCCAGCAGGCGGGCGCAAGCCAGCCCTCTGCCCGCTCGGAGGCTGCGCCTGCGCCACGACAACAGGCAAGCCAGGCAAGTGCCCAGGCCCGCGACACGACGCGCGCTCCGGCACCCGCCGTCAATGCCCCTGCGGTTGCCATCCCGGACGCCCAGGCCGTCAAGGAGGCGCAGTTTGCCGCCGAATCGGCGCGGTCGCTTGCGGAGTTGCGGACTGCGATGGAAGGCTTCGTCGGCTGCAATCTCAGAAACAGTGCCCGCAATCTCGTCTTTGCCGAAGGCGATCCGTCGAACGGCATCATGATCGTCGGCCCCATGCCCTATGCGGATGACGACCGCGACGGAATGCCCTTCGCCGGCCGGCTCGGCGATATGCTCAACCGCATGCTCGCGGGCATCGGCCTGTCACGTGAAAGCGTTCTCCTCAGCAATGTCGTGCCGTGGCGCCCCCCAGGCAACCGCGTGCCGACCGCGCGCGAGGCCGATATCTGCCGCCCCTTCATCGAGCGCCAGGTTGCGCTTGCCGAACCCAAGCATCTGTTGCTGCTCGGGAATTTCACGGCGCGCTTCTTCTTCGGCGGTAGTGACACCATCCACCAGCTGCGCGGCGAATGGCGTGAGCTGCAATTGGGCGGACACACCGTCCAGACCCTTGCGACCCTGCACCCGCAGGACCTGGTGACGGCGCCGATCAACAAGCGCTTCGCCTGGCAGGATATGCTCGCCTTCAGGGCCCGTATCAACGGCTGACGGCCACCTGCCCGCTTCATGAACAAAGTATGAAGAAAGCCATGCGGTTTGCGCATATCTGCGCAGCGTTCTGATGCATTGCAAAATCCATGTTGCAGCGCAATATATCGGAACGGGAGGAATGGAATAAGGAACAAGAACCATGACTGCCCGCTTTCGCCCGATCCACAGCAGCTTTGAGACGCTCCGTCACACGGGCGCTGCTCTTCGGACGCCATTCAACCGTTTCGGCACGGCAGCCAACGAGCAGATGACTGCAATCGGCCTTGCCCGGACCACCCGTCCGTCGCAGCTCTTCGCCGACTTCATCCAGCGCTGATCCCCACGCGGCTTGTCCGCGTGAATGAGCCGACGTCAAAGGATAAGGAACAAGATCATGACCAAGCCCATCGCAAGCCTCAAGGTCCTGTTCGATTCGATTGCCGATATCGGCACCGCCGTTCGTGCCTCGCGGGAATACACCGCGCTCAGCACCACCAAGGACGCGCGCCGCGCCCATCGCTCGGCGATCAGCCCGCTTTTGCCGAACTGATACGGCCAGACGACGGATCGTTACCGTCTTTTTGCTATCGGCTGTCGCAATCGACAGCGCCTTGAAAACTGGATAGAGCCACACTCGTTTCGAGTTCGAAGCGATCGGCCCATCCGGCACCTCCGCCAGACCGCCCTCGCTCCGCATCGCGCCTTCGTTGCCAGCCCTCCCGCTGGTCAACTCGGCGCCATGTTCGGTTTCAGGAGCGCCGATGCTGGCCAGTCTCGCTTCCGTCTTCAGCCTTATGCTGTCGACCCTGTTGATGATGGTGGCCTTCGGCCTCCAGAGCTACGTGATCCCGGTTCGCTCGGTTGCCGAGAACTGGTCGACGCTGACGGTCTCCGTCATCGCCACCGGCTATACGGTCGGCTTCACGCTGTCCTGCATCATCACGCCGAAATTCGTCCTGCGCGTTGGCCATGTGCGCGTCTTCACCGCACTCATCACCCTGCTTTCGATTGCCATCCTGCTCTGCGGGCTTGTCGTCGACTGGCGCCTCTGGATCGTCTTTCGCGCGATATCCGGCTTTGCCATCTCCGGCAGCTATCTCGTGATCGAAAGCTGGCTCAACGAGCGGGTGACCAATGAAAACCGCGGCATGCTGTTTTCGCTCTACCTGATCACCACGATGGTCGGCACCATCGGCGGGCAATACATGGTGCCGCTTGGAGACCCGACAAACACGTCGCTTTTCATCCTGTGCGGCGTGCTGTTCTCCCTGGCACTGCTGCCGACGGCGCTCTCCTCCTCTGCGATGCCGGCGCCGCCGGCGCAGGCGCGGTTCGATATTCCCGGGTTGTTTCGCCGCTCCCCCGTTGCCGTCGTCGGCGGCTTTCTCGCCGGCGCGCTCTCCGGCGCCTGGCTCAATCTCGGTGGCGTGTTCACCCAGAAGATCGGCCTGTCGACGGCGGAAGGCGCCACGTTGCTGGCGTCGCTTTTGACCGGCAGCGCGATTTCACAGATCCCGATCGGCCGGGCATCCGATCGTATCGACCGGCGCATCGTCATGGTCGGCTGCGGCATCGTCGGCACGATCTCGTGCCTGGTGATGTCCGCGTCCATCGGCAGCAGCCCGACGGTGCTCTATGTGATCGCCGCCTTCGTCGGCTCGGTGCTGTTCCCGATCTATGCGCTCAACGTCGCCCATGCCAACGACCTCGCCAAGCCCGACGAATATGTGGAGATCTCCTCCGGCCTGATGATTACCTATGGGCTCGGCACGATCTCGGGCCCGCTGATGGTCGGGCCCGTCATGGACCGGTTCGGGCCCGCTTCGCTGTTCATCGTGCTTGCCGTCTACTTCGCGCTCTATGGCGGGTATGCCGCCTGGCGCATCATGCAGCGCGGCCAGCACGAGGGTCTCGTCGCCAAGACCGACTTTCAGGCGACGACGGTGCTGCCGACCCCAGGGCCAGATGTCACCAGTCCAGTCGCCCAGCAGGCGTCACAGGACGATCTGATCGAGGACGACACGGTGCCGGCCTGGGAGCGCCAGCCGGAATAGGCGCGCGCGTCAGCCCTGCGGCGTGACATGCTTGCGGGCGCCCCTGCGCTCCAGACCAAGCTTATGCTCTCGAAAGATGATGAAGATGCCGGCGCCGACGACAATGGCAGTGCCGATCAGCATGGTGCTCGTTGGAACGTCTTCGAACAGAAAATAGCCGATGATCAGGCCAAGCACGATCGACGTATATTCGAACGGCGCGATCGTCGACATGTCCGCGTGACGGTAGCTTTCCGTCAGCAGGATCTGCGCGACGCCGCCACAGAAACCCGCAACCATCAGCAGCAGGAAAGCCTCTGTCGAGATGCTCGGCCAGCCGAAAGGCAGTGTTGCGAGCGAAAAGACCGAGGCCGACAGCGAGAAATAGAGCACGATCGTGTGGGTGCGTTCGGCCTTCACCAGCTTTCTGACCAGAACCATGGCGATCGCGCCGAGGGCAGCCGAGACCAGCACGGCCGCCGCCCCGAGCGCCTCGGAGGATCCAAGGCCACCATCGCGAAACAGCGTCAGTCGCGGCCAGGTGATGATCATGACACCGACCAGACCGATGACGACGGCGGACCAGCGATAGAGCCGGACGGTCTCGCCGAGAAAGATCGCGGCAAAGGCGACGGCGATCAGCGGCATGGCATAGCCGATGGCAATGGCTTCGGGCAGAGGCAGATGGACGAGGCCGTAAAACCCGAAGCTCATCGCCAGGATACCGACGAAACCGCGGGTGATATGGCCGACGATGTCCTTGGTCTTGAACGCATCGCGCAATTTCCCCCGCAGGGCGAGATAGCCGAGGATCGGCACCATGGCGAAGGCGGAGCGGTAAAACGTGATCTGGCCCGTGGCCATCTCGCTCCCGGCCGCCTTGATCAACGTCGACATGCAAACGAAAATGACGACCGACAGGACCTTGAGCAGGATCCCCTTCATCGGGTCTTCGACTTCGGCATCCATGGAAAAGCACTTTTCAAGCCTCCGCGGACAAGGACCGCAGCGGCGACAGTTTGGGAGATTTGGTGAGAGGCTCACCGGAGAACCACGCCACTCTAGCCGCGCTGCCACCGAAAGTCGGATCAAACTTCTTGATGACTTGCGTTTTTTCTTGATGAATTCGAAGTCATGGCGCCGTGGATGAAGATTTCTTTAGCGAGGTCGAAAAAAACCTTTCCGGTTTATTTCTTGTTAGTGCCACTTCGATACACGTCAGGGAGATAAGGGAGCGGGAAGAACACCGGACACCATGTCTTTTCTGCCGGAAGTGCGGTCGCCGGCATCACAATCGTGTGGCATATCCGGCTTTTCGCCCTTTGGCCTTTTCACCATCACAAGCGCCCTCTACAAATCCACCAGTAGCAAGGCGCGAGCGGGACTGACCATGCGGACAAATACTGGCCAGATCATTCATCTGGAAGACTACCGGCCGACCGACTTCGTTCTTGAAAGAGTGGATCTGACCTTCGAACTCGACCCGAAGGAAACCAAGGTCGAAGCGCGGCTGATCCTGCATCGGCGGGAGGGCGTCGACGCATCGGCGGCCCTGGTGCTCGACGGCGACGAACTCGTCATGACCGGCCTGCTGCTTGACCAGGAAGAGCTCGCAACCACGCTCTACGACGTGACCGACGACACGCTGACGATCCGGGGCCTGCCCGAGACCGCGCCGTTCGAAGTCACGATCACCACTATGCTCTCGCCCGAGACCAACACCAAGCTGATGGGTCTCTACCGCACCAACAGCGTCTATTGCACGCAGTGCGAGGCGGAAGGCTTCCGCCGCATCACCTATTTCCCGGATCGTCCCGACGTTCTCGCCGTCTATACGGTCAACATCATCGCCGACAAGAAATCCGCACCGCTCTTGCTTTCCAACGGCAACTATCTCGGTGGCGCCGACATGGGCGACGGCCGGCATTTCGCCGCCTGGTTCGATCCGCATCCGAAACCCAGCTATCTCTTCGCGCTGGTTGCCGGCGACCTTGGCGTCGTCGAAGACACGTTCACTACCCTGTCGGGCCGCGAGGTCGCGCTGAAGATCTATGTCGAGCACGGCAAGGAGCCGCGCGCATCCTACGCCATGGACGCGCTGAAGCGCTCGATGAAGTGGGACGAAGACGTGTTCGGTCGCGAATACGATCTGGATATCTTCATGATCGTCGCCGTCTCGGACTTCAACATGGGCGCCATGGAGAACAAGGGGCTCAACGTCTTCAACGACAAATACGTGCTGGCCGACCCGGAAACGGCGACGGACGCCGACTACGCCAACATCGAAGCGATCATCGCCCACGAGTACTTCCACAACTGGACCGGCAATCGCATCACTTGCCGCGACTGGTTCCAGCTGTGCCTCAAGGAAGGACTGACGGTCTATCGCGACCATGAGTTTTCCGCCGACATGCGCTCGCGCGCCGTCAAGCGCATTGCCGAGGTCCGGCACCTGAAATCGGAGCAGTTCCCCGAAGACGCGGGCCCCCTCGCCCATCCGGTACGGCCGACGAAATACCGCGAAATCAACAACTTCTACACGACGACAGTCTATGAGAAGGGCTCCGAGGTCACCCGCATGATCGCGACCCTTCTCGGTCGCGACCTTTTCAAGAAGGGCATGGATCTCTACTTCGAACGCCACGACGGCCAGGCGGTGACGATCGAGGATTTCATCGCGTGCTTTGCCGAGGTCAGCGGCCGCGACCTTGGCCAGTTCTCGCTCTGGTATCACCAGGCGGGAACGCCGCTGGTGACGGCCTCCGGCGCCTATGACGCCTCCAAACGGACCTTCACTCTCTCGCTCGAACAGACCCTGCCGCCGACGCCGGGGCAAAGCGCCAAGGAGCCGATGCACATTCCGCTGCGCATGGCCCTGCTGCTTGAGAACGGTGCGGAAGCCGACCTTTCAAACGCTTCGGGTGCCGACATCACCGGCGACGTGCTGCACCTGACCGAGCGCAAGCAGACGGTGGTGTTTTCGGGCGTCACGTCGCGGCCCGTGCCTTCGTTCAATCGCGGCTTCTCCGCGCCGATCAACCTGCATATCGAGCAGACCGACGACGATCTGGCGCTGATCGCCCGGCACGAAAGCGATCTCTTCGCCCGCTGGCAGGCCCTCAACGCCATTGCGCTGGCCAATCTGGTAAAGGCCACGGCAAGCGTTCGCGCGGGCAAGGTCGTCACTGTCGAAAGCGCTCTCATCGACGGCCTGATCGATGCGGCGGCCGACGACAATCTCGAACCGGCCTTCCGCTCGCAGGCGCTGTCGCTGCCAAGCGAGGCCGACATCTCCCGCGAGATCGGCGCCGACAACGATCCCGACGCGATCCACGCTGCCCGCCAACAGGTGCTCAAGGCGATCGCCGTGGCCGGCCGCGAGACGTTCCTTCGGCTGGTTGGCGAAATGGCGTCGTCGGGCACCTTCAGCCCGGACGCACAAAGTGCCGGGCGCCGCGCCTTGCGCAACGCCGCGCTCACCTATCTCATCCATGGCGAGGACAATCCGGCGCGGGCGGCCGAAGCTTTCGCCGCCGCCGACAACATGACCGACCTCAGCCATGCGCTGGGCCTGCTCGCACACCGGTTCCCGGACGCCTCCGAGACGAGCGAGGCACTGGCGACCTTCCGCCAGCGGTTCGCCGACAACGCACTCGTCATCGACAAGTGGTTCGCGGTCCAGGCGACGATCCCCGGAGCCGCGACGCTCGATCGCATCAAGACCCTGATGACCGAACCGCTCTTCAACGGCAACAATCCCAACCGCGTGCGCTCGCTCGTCGGCAGCTATGCCTTTGCCAATCCGACCGGCTTCAACCGTGCCGACGGAGAGGGCTACCGTTTCCTCGCCGGGCAGATCCTCGATATCGATCCGCGCAACCCGCAACTCGCTGCCCGCATCCTGACGTCGATGCGTTCCTGGCGCTCGCTCGAGGACGGGCGCGCCGACCATGCGCGCAATGCGCTGAAGGAAATCGCCGCTGCGACGACGCTTTCGGCCGATGTCAGCGATATCGTCGAGCGCATGCTCAAGGCCTGAAAAGCCTGGGAAAAACGGGTGTTATCGATAGGCCGGGTCGCTCGCGCGACCCGGCCTATTATTTTCCAACGATAAGAAATGGTTAACAAATCTTTACCCTTTGCTCTGGACAAGGCGAATCGCCCTGTGATTCATTGAGTCAGATTCGGGCGAGCGGCGCGCCGAATCATCAGAGGGTTTCACATTGGGTAAGATGGCGGACGCGCGACCAGCGAGCGCAGCCGACGGGCGGTTGCGACTCAGGCTTCCAGGCTTCACGGGCCTCGAGCGCGAGTTCATATCGCAGGCGAAGATTTTCGCCGAGCCGACGTCGCAGCGTCTGGCGAGCGCGGAGCCTATTCTCAAGCGTTCCATCCCGATCCTCATCATCGCGTTCCTGATCATTGTCGCCGTTTCGCGCATGTCGGGCATCATGGACGAGCACAGCCGTATGGAGGACAGCTCGCGCCAGACCGTCGGGCTTGCCGCCGCCACGGCTGTCGCAGCATTCCAGGCCGACGGATCGACTCTGTTCGAAGAGGGACGACGTTGGGACGCCGAACAACGGCTGACCCAGTTCCTGCCGACCGCCATGCTCGACCCGGGCATGTACCTTCTCACCGTGCGCAAGGATGGCAGGATCTTTGCCAGCACGCCGGATGGCGTGCCCTTGATCGGCCGCACACTCGCCTCGGTGGCGCCCGACATCGCCACGCTGCAATATTACGGCGAGCATTCCAGCGTCATGAAGACGGCGATCGACGGCATCGACCATATCGTCGCGCTGGCGCAGTTGCCGGATGCGGCCGGCGTCATCCTGGCGGCAACGCCGGTGACCCAGCTGGAAACGGCGTGGCGCGACGAGGTCTCGCTCAATGTGACGCTGTTTGCCGGCATATCGGCGATCCTGCTGGTGGTGCTCTACGCCTATTACATCCAGGCCAAGCGCGCCCGCGACGCCGACTCGGTGTTCGTGGAATCCAACCTGCGGGTGGAGACCGCGCTGTCGCGCGGACGCTGCGGTCTCTGGGATTTCGATCTTGCCAACCGGCGGCTGTTCTGGTCGCGTTCGATGTACGAAATGCTGGGCATGCCCGGCGAAAGCAGCGTGCTCTCCTTCGGCGATGCCGCGCGGCTGATGCACCCTGATGATCGCGGCATCTACGGGGTCGCGCGCACGATCGCCCGCGGCGATGCACGCCAGATCGACCAGGTGTTTCGCATGCGCCATGCGGACGGCCACTATGTCTGGCTGCGCGCGCGCGCGGAGATCATTCGCACCGTCTCCGGCCGCGCCCATCTCATCGGCATTGCCATGGATGTCACCGAGCAGCATCGCCTTGCCCAGCGCTATGCGGAGGCAGACCAGCGCCTGGCCGATGCCATCGAATGCACGTCCGAAGCCTTCGTGCTCTGGGACAAGCAGGATCGGCTGGTGATGTGCAACACACACTACCAGGAAGCCTACAAGCTTCCGGACCACGTGCTGGTGCCCGGCACGGAGCGCATCGCCGTTCACGCGGCGGCGGCCCGCCCGGTGGTGGAGCGCCGCATCGCGGACCCCGACCGCAGCAACCATTCGCAGACGACCGAGGTGCAGCTCGCCGACGAGCGCTGGCTGCAGATCAACGAGCGGCGCACGCGCGACGGCGGTCTCGTGTCCGTCGGCACCGACATCACGCTTCTGAAACGGCATCAGGTGCGGCTGCGCGAATCCGAGCGACGGCTGATGGCCACCATCGGCGACCTCTCTGCCTCGCGCATGACGCTGGAGCGGCAGAAGACCGAGCTTTCGATCGCCAACTCCAATTACCAGGCGGAAAAAGAACGCGCCGAGGCGGCAAACCGCGCCAAGTCGGAATTCCTGGCGAACATGTCCCATGAACTCAGGACCCCGCTCAACGCCATTCTGGGCTTTTCCGAGATCCTGCAGACCCAGATGTTCGGGCCGCTCGGTTCGGAGAAATACGACGAGTACTCGCGCGACATTCACGAGAGCGGCAAGCATCTGCTGAACGTCATCAACGACATCCTCGACATGTCGAAGATCGAGGCCGGGCACATGCGCATCAGCCGCGAGACGATTGATCTCGCGCCGCTGATCGAGGAGACGATCCGCTTCACCACGATCCCGGCGCTGCAGAAGAACATCCACGTGGTCCAGCATATCGCCGCGGGCCTGACCGTCGTTGCCGATCGGCGGGCAATGAAGCAGGTGCTGCTCAACCTCCTGTCGAACGCCGTCAAGTTCACCAACGAAGGCGGACGGATTTCGCTGCGCGCCCGCAAGGTCACGGGTGCCGTGACGCTGACGATCGCCGATTCCGGCATCGGCATCCCGCGTGACGCGCTCCAGAAAATCGGCCAGCCCTTCGAGCAGGTGCAGAGCCAATACGCCAAGAGCAAGGGCGGCTCCGGCCTCGGGCTGGCGATTTCACGGTCGCTGACGCGCCTTCACGGCGGAACGATGAAGATCCATTCCACCGAGAACATCGGCACGATCATTTCACTGCGCATGCCGGATCGCGACGGCGACCCGCAGTCCTACCCCGAAACCACCGACTGAAAAATCCGTCGAACGGACTTCGACAGCCGCTTGATGTCGGCCTCCAGCGTCTTGAGGTCGGGATAGTCCCCGGCCCGGCAGACGAGGTCAACGAGACCGGCGGGCGCTTCCTTCGGGTCGAACTCCCCTTCGATGCACAGGCGCACGATCTGCGACAGCTCGGTCAGGAGGCTGAGCGCCTCCATCACCGTGTCGAGATCGTTGGGGTTCATCAGCTCGGCCCCGAGCACCTTCAAGGCGTCGGCGGTGTGGGCACCGGCGGCAAGCGGCGCCACGCCCTTTGCCGGCGCGACAAGAGCCAGATACTGCGCGATGAATTCGATATCGACGAGACCGCCGGGGATAAGCTTGAAGTCCCAGATGTCGCGCGGCGGCTTCTCGCTGTCGATCATCTCGCGCATCGAGATCACGTCGGCGCTGACCTTGGCGATATCGCGCTTCTTTCCGAGCACTTCGGCAAAAATCGCGTCGGCCTCGGCCTTCAGGCTGCCGTCGCCGCAGATGCAGCGGGCGCGCGTCAGGGCCAGATGCTCCCAGGTCCAGGCCTCTTCGCGCTGATACTTGGCAAAGGCATTGATCCGGGTGGCGACCGGCCCCTTGTTGCCGGAGGGCCTCAGCCGCATGTCGACCTCGTAAAGCACGCCCTCGGCGGTCGGAGCCGAAAGTGCCGCGATCAGGCGCTGCGTCAGTCGGGTGAAATAGCGCGTCGGATCGAGCGGTTTGCCGCCGTCCGATTCCGAGGCGGCGTCGTCATAGTCGTAGAGCAGGATGAGATCGACGTCGGAGCCAGCCGTCAGTTCATGACTGCCGAGCTTGCCCATGCCGACGACGACGATGCGCCCGCCCTTGAAATCGCCGTGGACCGAACGCATTTCGGCAAGCACCGCATCGACCGCCGCAGCGATGATCAGATCCGCGAGATCGGTGAAGGCACGGCCGGCCTGCGCCCCGGAGATCGAACCGGTCAAAAGGCGAATGCCGATCAGGAAGCGCTGCTCGGCGGCGATGATGCGCAGCCGGTCGAGCACCTCTTCGTAATGGCGACCGCCGGCTACGAAGTTGGCGATGCGCGGCGCGAGATAGTCCCTCGTCGGCAGCTCCGCCAGCAGGCCCGGATCCAGCATGCCGTCGAACACATGCGGCCGCGCCGCGATGATCTCGGCAAGCCGCGGCGCCGAGGACATGACGTTGACGATCAGCGACAGGAGCCTTGGATTGTTGCCGAGCAGCGAAAACAGCTGGATGCCGGCCGGCAGGCCGGAAATGAAGTGATCGAAGCGCAGGAGCGCCTCGTCGGCGCGCCGGCTCTCGCCGAAGACGCGCAACAGCTGCGGCGTCAGTTCCGTCAACCGCTCGCGTGCCTCCACTGATTGCGTCGCGCGATAGCGCCCGTAATGCCAGGTGCGGATCGTGTGCGAGATGTCGGACGGCCGCTGGAAGCCGAGCTTCCTCAAGGTGTCGAGCGTGTCGGGATCGTCGCGCTGGCCGGTGAAGACGAGATTACCGGTCTCGCTCGAAAGCTTCGCCTCCTGCTCGAAGAGCTGGGCGTAGCGACGCTCGACCGTGCGCAGAACCTTCGACAGCGCCTTGGAGAAACCGGCCGTGTCATCGAAACCGAGCATGAAGGCGATGCGCTTCAATTCCGCCTCGGTCTCCGGCAGAACGTGGGTTTGCTCGTCGCGCACCATCTGGATGCGGTGTTCGACATCGCGCAGGAACCAGTAGGCCTCCACCAGTTCGTCTGCCGTCGTCTCGTCGATCCAGCCGGCCTTCACCAGCGCCCGCAGCATCGGTTCGGTCGCCTTCAGCCGCAAATCGGGCATGCGGCCGCCGGCGATCAGTTGCTGCGTCTGGACGAAGAACTCGATCTCGCGGATGCCCCCGCGGCCGAGCTTGATGTTGTGGCCCTTGACCGCAATCTCGCCGTGGCCCTTGTGAGCATGGATCTGCCGCTTGATCGAATGGATGTCGGCGATGGCCGCATAATCGAGGTATTTGCGAAAGACGAAGGGGGTCAGCTCCTTCAGGAAGGCCTCGCCCGCGGCGATATCACCGGCGACGGGCCGCGCCTTGATGAAGGCGGCACGCTCCCAGTTCTGGCCCCTGCCCTCGTAATAGAGCATTGCCGCCTCGACAGGGATCGCGAGCGGCGTCGAACCCGGATCCGGGCGCAGCCGCAAGTCGGTGCGAAAGACGTAGCCGTCGCCGGTGCGCTCCTGGAGAATGCGGATAAGGCGGCGCAGCAAGCGGCCGAAAGTCTCCGAGGCATCGTCGCGATCGACGATGATGCCGGACTGCGGATCGTAGAATACCACGAGATCGATATCGGAGGAGTAGTTGAGCTCGAAGGCACCGAGCTTGCCCATGCCGAGAACGACGACCCCCGAGCCGACGCTCGGCGCGGCCACGTCCTTGAGCACCAGCTTGCCGCCCTGATGGCCGCTCAGGAGCAGATGGTCGATCGTCGCCGAGACCGCAGCTCCCGCAAATTCACTCAGCCAGCGCGTTGTCTCGCGCCCGTCGAAGTGCCGGGCGAGGTCGGCAAGTGCGACCGCGAAGGCAAGCTCCCGCTTGGCCTTGCGAAGGCGCGTCATGATCTCGGTATCGGCGAGCGCCACGCCGGGCTCCGCCGGCACCCAGGCGTCCCGCGCGCGCCGCACGCGCTCGGTCAGAAAATCCTGCAGCGGCTCGGACAGGATCTGCTCGAGAATGCCGGGCTGGCTGCCGCCGGTATCACGCAGGAACGGCGACAAGGCAAAGGCGGCGACCACGAAAGCCTTGAACGGGGTTTCGGACGAAAGCAGACGGCTGATCTGCACATGGCCCTTGGCCATGTCCTTCAGCACCGACAGCGCGGATTTGGCATCTGCCTGGCTTGCCGGCTTGATCGGCACCGTTTCCAGACCCCATCCCTGCACCGCCATCATGTCCTGCATGCCGTCTCCCCCTGTTCTCCGCAAACCGGTCTATCAGCTCGCGGGCGGCGGGAAAACCATGTGCACCGTCAATCCCTTGCCGTTCTCGGCCGCATCGGGATCGGTCGCGGCCAGATCCAGGTCACCGTGGTGCATCTCCATCACGGCCTCGACCAGCGACAGGCCGAGGCCCGTGCCTGGCTTCGAGCGGCTTTCATCCAGCCGCACAAAGCGCTTGACGACGTCCTCGCGCTTGTCTTCGGGAACACCGGGGCCGTGATCGGCGACCGACAGGACGACCTTGCCGTCGCGCTTGCCGAGCGAAACCTTGATCTGCGGATCGGTGGCGCCTTCAGCGTATTTGAGCGCGTTGTCCAGCAGGTTGCCGAGCGCCTGGCCGACGAGTTCACGATTGCCCGAAATGACCATGCCCGGCTCGACATCTGCCTCCAGCCGCAAACCGACATCTTCGGCGACCGGTTCATAGAGTTCGACGCAGTCCGACACGATCTGCGACAGGTCGACCTCGCTCATCTCCGCTGCCGCCGAACCTGCCTCGACGCGCGAGATCATCAAGAGCGCATTGAAGGTGCGGATCAGCTGGTCCGATTCGCCGATGATTTCCTCGAGCGCGCCGCGCTGGCTCGTGCCCTTGCGCGCCAATGCCGCTTCCGCCTTGTTGCGCAGCCGCGTCAGCGGCGTCTTCAGGTCGTGGGCGATATTGTCGGAGACCTGGCGCAGGCCTTCGTTCAGCTTCTCGATGCGTTCGAGCATCGCATTCAGGGATTCCGAAAGCCGGTCGAATTCGTCACCGGAACCGCTCATCGGCAGGCGCTGCGACAGATCGCCCGCCATGATCTTGGTGCTAGCCTCGGACATGCGGTCGATGCGCTTCAGTGCGTTGCGACCGATGGCGAACCAGATGATCAGCGCCCCGATCCCCATGATGCCGAGCGCCACCATGAGCGCCTGGCGCACGAGGGCGCGAAACTTCTGCGGCTCCTGCAGGTCACGGCCGACCAGGATGCGCAGGCCGTTGTCGAGCACGAGCACATGGGCAAGCGCCACATGGCTGTCCTGGCGCGTTTCGTCGGTATAGCGCTGGTAGGCGAAGGGTTTGTCGGTCCAGCCTTCACGATCGAGTAGGCCGGGCTCGAGGCTGGCGACATTGCCGGCAAGGATTTCACCGCTCGGGCCGGCGATCACATAGAGATTGGCACCCGGCTGGCGCGCGCGCCTCTCGAGCGAGCGCAGCAGGCCGTTGATCCCGGCGCGGGTGTAGACCTGCTCGATCTGCGTCACCTCCGCCGTCACCGCATCGCGCGTCTGCTGCTGCAGCAGCCGCTCCGACATGCCGGTGACGTAGAAGACGAGAAAGGCGGCGCAGAGCGAAAAGAGGATCAGGTAGAGCGCAGACAGCCGAACCGCAGTTGTCCGGAACAGGACGCCGATTTTGCTCATGCGGTCGCGGTCCGGTCATCCTTGATCATATAGCCGGCACCCCGCACGGTTCGCAGCAGCGGCAGGTCGAAGTCCTTCTCGATCTTCGAGCGCAGCCGCGAGACGTGCACGTCGATGACGTTGGTCTGCGGGTCGAAGTGGTAGTCCCAGACGTTTTCGAGCAGCATCGTGCGGGTGACGACCTGGCCGGCATTCTTCATCAGATATTCGAGCAGCCGGAACTCGCGCGGCTGCAGCGGAATTTCCTTGCCCTGGCGGCGGACCGAGTGCGACAGGCGGTCGAGCTCGAGGTCGCCGACCCGATAGACCATGTCCTGTTCCGGCGTTCCCTTGCGGCGGCCGAGCACCTCGACACGGGCGAGAAGCTCGTTGAAGGCATAGGGCTTCGGCAGGTAATCGTCGCCGCCGGCGCGCAGGCCCGTCACCCGGTCGTCGACCTGGCCGAGCGCCGACAGGATCAGCACCGGCGTGTGGATATCCTTGCGACGCAGCTCCGAGATCACCGACAGGCCGTCTCGGCGCGGCAACATGCGGTCGACCACGAGCACGTCGTAGCTGTTCTCGCTCGCCATGAAGAGGCCACTCTCGCCATCGCTGGCGTGGTCACAGACGATCCCGGCTTCCCGGAACGCCTTTGCCAGATAGGCGGCAGCCTCGATATCGTCTTCAATGATCAGAATCTTCATACGCGTGACCATAGTCCCGGACCCCTGTCTGTCTCAACCGGTTTCGGGCTTTCCGACAACCGGAATGGCGATCACTTCGCCCCAAACGGCAAGCGCCGCGAAATCGCTCAGATATCGCGGCGCCCTGGTCATTCATTCGCTGCCGCGATCAGCCCTGGTCGATGGGAAGCGCCACGAAGCGGCTGCCACCCTCGGCCTCGATCTGGAAGAGCGCCTTGCTGCGACCGTCCTTCTTGGCGGTGGTGATCACCTTGAGGATATCGTCGGCCGACTTCACTTCCTGATTGTTGACCGAAACGATCTTTTCGCCCTGCTTCAGACCGCGGTCGCTGGCATCGGATTCCTCGTCGACCGAGGCGATCGTCACGCCCTTGCCGTCCTCGGAAGGCACGACCGTCATGCCGAGATCGGCGAGCGCCTGCTCGCTAGACGGCTGGGTTTCCTCGGACTGGGCGCCCTCGTCCTTGGCCGCTTCCTTGTCGTCCTTCGGCAGCGTGCCGATCTCCAGCTTGACGGTTTCGGACTTGCCGTTGCGCCACAGCGCGACATCGACCGTGGTGCCCGGGCGGATGCCGGCGACCTTGCGGGCCAGATCGCGCGGATCCTTGATGGTGTCACCGTTGAGCGCCGTGACGACGTCGCCCTTCTTGATGCCGGCCTTCTCGCCTGGCGAACCGGCCTGCGGTTCGACGACGAGGGCGCCGTTGGCTTCGGACAGGCCGAGCGATTCGGCGATATCCTTGCTCACCGGCTGGATCTGAACACCGAGCCAGCCGCGCGAAACCGAGCCGTCCTTGATCAGGTCGGCAACGACGTCCTTGGCGACGGACGCCGGGATGGCGAAGGCGATGCCGACATTGCCGCCCGACGGCGAGAAGATCGCCGTGTTGATGCCGACAACTTCGCCCGAGAGGTTGAAGGTCGGGCCGCCGGAGTTGCCGCGGTTCACGGCTGCATCCACCTGCAGATAATCGTCATAGGGGCCGGAGCCGATATCGCGGCCACGGGCCGAGATGATGCCGGATGTCACCGTGCCGCCGAGGCCGAAGGGGTTGCCGACCGCGACGACCCAGTCGCCGACGCGGACCTTGTTATCGTCTGCCCAGCTGACATAGGTGAACTTGCGCTTGTCATCGACCTTCAGCACGGCCAGATCGGTACGGCTGTCCTTGCCGATCAGCTTGGCATCAAGCTCCGTGCCGTCGTTGAGGATGACCGTGAAGGCGGCACCATCGGAAACGACGTGGTTGTTGGTGACGAGGTAGCCGTCTTCGGAGATGAAGAAGCCGGAGCCCTGAGACGTCGGACGCAGGCGACCTTCGCCATGCGGACTGCGACGGCCGGGACCGCGCTCTGCGCGCTCATCGCCGCGCGGGCCGAATTCCTTGAAGAAACGCTTCAGCGGGTGATCGTCGGGGAGCTCATCCAGGCCGCGGCCGCCGAAATCGAAAGTGAAGTTGTTGCCATCGTCGGCAACCGGCTTGGCGCGCGACTGAACACGCACGGAGACGACGGCCGGAGAAACGGCCTCGACGACGTTAGCAAAGCTGGGCACCTGGGGCGCATCGACCTTGACGGGATCGGCAAAGGACTGGGTGATCGTGGCCGGCAGGCCGGAGGTCAACATGACGGCCGCAAGACCCGCAACCGTCGAAGCCTTCAGGACAGTCTTGAGAGAGGGACGCAGGGATTTGGTCGTAAACATCCGTTTTGCCTTTTCTTTCCTGGAAGCCGCGGACAGGCGGCTTCGACATCGTGATTTCGAGGGTCGCCGCGGGGGTGGCGATCTCGCTGTTGGCTGACTGGAGGAACAGCCGATGACGAAAGATGTAACGGATGGGACCTTACTGAGTTCTGTCCGGAAAGTGAATTTTTGGTAATGTTGGGACGAGGCGACAGCGCCTCGCCCATAGGGATCAGGGCTGAAGCAGCTTCTTCAGCTTTTCCTTCTCGTCGTCCGATAGCGGCGTTCCCCGCGATTGACGACTGCGCTTGACCGAAGCCACCAGCAGCGTCGCGGCACCGGCAAGGAGAAGCAGGATCGGCATGCCCCAGAGGATCATGGTCTTGGTTTCCAGCCGCGGCTTCAAAAGCACGAATTCGCCGTAGCGCGAAACGACATAGTCGATCACCGCCGCGTCGCTATCGCCGTTGACCAGCCGCTCGCGCACCAGCACGCGCAGGTCCTTGGCAAGCTCGGCATTGGAATCGTCGATCGACTGGTTCTGGCAGACCATGCAGCGCAGCTCGGCTGAAAGTGCCCGTGCCCGCGCCTCAAGGGCCGGATCGGCCAGAACCTCGTCCGGATTGACGGCGAAGCTCGGACCGAACGACGCCAGGAGCAGAAACAACGCCAGCAGGAAACGGTTCATTCGGCCGCCCCCACCGGGATGGTTTTCGGTCGCTTGGCGCGTGTCGGCGCGCCGACACGCAGGCGACGATCACTGAGTGACACGAACCCGCCCGCCATCATGAACAGCGTGCCGCCCCAGATGCACAGGATCATCGGCTTCCACCAGATGCGCACGACGATGCCGCCTTCACTGATCTGGTCGCCAAGCGAGACATAGAGCTGGCTGAGACCGAAGGTGCGGATACCGGCCTCGGTCGTCGGCATGCGCCGCGCCTGATAGAGGCGCTTGGACGACCAGATGTCGGTAACGACGACGCCGCCGCTCATGATGGTGAAATGACCGGATTCTTCGGAATAGTTCGGACCGCTGCCGTTGCGCATGCCGTCGAAGCGCAGTGTGTAGCCACCGGCATCCACCGTCATGCCCGGCTTCATCTCGACCACGGTTTCGGTCTCGAAGGCTGTGACAGCGACGATGCCGATCAGCGTGACGCCGAGACCGATATGGGCAAGCGCCGTGCCGAAGGCCGAGCGCGGCAGGCCGGAGAAGCGTCTCCAGGCAACATTGCCCGCTACCTTGCCGAGTCCCGAGCGCAACGCCAGGTCCGTCAGCGCGCCGACGATCACATAGACGCCGAGCGCGATGCCGAACAGCGCAAGGATGGGGCCGCCGTTCATGACGTAATAGTAGATGCAGCCGAAGAAGAGGCCGACTGCGACGGCGGCAAACAGCCGCTGGGAAACGCCCGCGAGGTCACCGCGCTTCCATGCCAGCAGCGGACCGAAGGGGACTGCAAACAGAAGCGGCAGCATCAACAGTCCGAAGGTCATGTTGAAGAAGGGCGGCCCGACCGAAATCTTGTCGCCGGTCAGCGCCTCGAGCACCAGCGGATAAAGTGTGCCGGTCAAGACAGTTGCCGTCGCCGTCGTCAGGATGAGGTTGTTGAAGACGAGAGCGCCCTCGCGCGAGATCGGCGCGAAGATGCCGCCGGACTTCAGCCGCGACGCGCGGAAGGCGAACAGCGAGAATGCGCCACCGATGAAGAAGACGAGGATCGCGAGGATGAAGACGCCGCGCGTCGGATCGGTGGCGAAGGCATGGACCGACGTCAGCACGCCGGAGCGCACGAGGAAGGTGCCGAGCAGCGACAACGAGAATGTCATGATCGCCAGCAGCACGGTCCAGATCTTCAGAGCCTCACGCTTCTCCATGACGAGCGCGGAATGCAGCAGCGCTGTGCCGGCAAGCCACGGCATGAAGGACGCGTTCTCGACCGGATCCCAGAACCACCAGCCGCCCCAGCCAAGCTCGTAATAGGCCCAGTAGGAGCCCATCGAGATGCCTGCCGTCAGGAACGTCCAGGCGGCAAGGGTCCATGGGCGCACCCAGCGCGCCCAAGCGGCATCGATGCGGCCTTCCATCAGGGCGGCGATGGCAAAGGAGAAGCAGACGGAAAAGCCGACATAGCCGAGATAGAGCAAGGGCGGGTGGATGGCGAGGCCGATGTCCTGCAGGATCGGGTTCAAGTCCTTGCCTTCGCCCGGCGCCGGGATCAGGCGGGCAAAGGGGTTCGACGTCAGCAGGATGAACAGCGTGAAGGCCACCGCAATCCAGGCCTGGACAGCGAGCACGTTCGCCTTCAACGTTTCTGGCAGGTTGCGGCCGAATGTGGCGACCAGCGCCGAAAAGAACACAAGGATCAGGAGCCAGAGCAGCATCGATCCTTCATGGTTTCCCCAGACGCCCGAGATCTTGTAGATCAGCGGCTTCAGCGAATGCGAGTTTTCCCAGACGTTGCGAACCGAGAAATCGGAGGTCACGTAGGCGAAGGTCAGCACCGCGAAGGAGAAGGCGACGAGCAGGAAGCAGGCGAGTGCCGCACTCGACGCAAGCTCCATCAGGGCGCGATCGTTGAGCCGGGCGCCCATGATCGGCAGGGCGGCCTGGACGAAGGCGGTCGCCAGCGCCAGAACCAGCGCGTAATGTCCGAGTTCGATGATCATCGAACGGTTTCCTTCCCGCTGAGTTCGACACCCTGCGCCTTGAGGCGATCGGCGACGTCCTTGGGCATGTAGGTTTCATCATGCTTGGCAAGTACGGAATCCGCAACGAAGACGGAGCTTCCAGCGACGAATGTGCCTTCGGTCACCACGCCCTGCCCTTCGCGGAACAGGTCCGGCAGGATACCGGTGTAGGTCACTGGCACCTGGCCGAGTGTATCGGTGACGGTAAAGGTCACGGTCTTGCCGTCGCCGCGCTTGACCGATCCCGCTTCGACCAGACCGCCGAGGCGGATGCGCGTTCCCGGCGGCACGTCGGCCTTGGCGAGATCGCTTGGCACATAGAAATAGGCGATTGCCTGGCTGAAGGCGAACATCACCAGCAGGACGGCCAACGTCAGAAAGCCGACGCCGCCGCCGATGATCGCCAGCCGCTTCTGTTTGCGCGTCATTGCGTTTCTCCGTCCGTCTTGATCCCGAGTTCCCGGGCGAGCGCCAGCAATTGTTTTCCTTCGTCGCCATCCGCGGGGAAGGTCTTTTGGCTTTCCTTCAGGGCGGCAGCGGCCTGATCTTTCTGATCAAGCACAACATGCGACCGGATCAGCCGCGCCCAGCCTTCGAGATTGGCAGGATCCTCCTTGAGACGGCTGGCGAGGCTCTCGACCATGCCGCGGATCATCTCCTGGCGGTCGCCGGCGCTCATATCCTGCGCGGCAGCGATATCGTCAGCGCTCGGGTTTCCAGGCGCCGCCGCTGCAACACTTCCGGCAGCTCCGCCCGAAAGCTCCGCCACGTGCTGCTTGACCAGCGGCACCCACGGCGCATCCGCCGGAGAGCCGGCGATCAGCCGGTTGAACGCGGCCAGCGCCTCGTCCTTCTTGCCTTCCTGCTTCAGGCCGAGGGCCAGATAATACTCGGAGCGCGGATCGTTCGGATCGATGGCAAGCGATCTGCGCAGCGCCGCCTGTGCCTCGGTGGTCACCAGACCGCCCGACAGCGTGATCAGCGCCTCGGCATAGCCTCCGAGCCGTGCCGGCGTCGGCCCGAGCAGGCGCACGGCGCTATCATAGGCGGCAACCGCCTCCTCGACGCGACCGTTGCGCATGTAGATCGGCGCAAGCACCTCCCAGCCGGCACCGTCATCAGGGTTTTGCGCCAGATGGTTTTCTGCCCGTGCGATCAGAATGTTGATGTCGGAACCGGGATCGGCAAGGCGCGCGGCCAGCGGCTGCGCCGGAACACCCGGGCTGCCGGTAAGCAAGTAAAGACAGAGCCCGATGGCGGGAAGACAGAGCAGCACGAAGGCCTGCGCCAGAACGTTGACGCTGCGGCGCGTCGGCGCGGCCGGCTCCGCGGCACGATCGATCTCGCCGGCGGCCAGCAATCGACGCGCGACCTCGGCACGTGCAAGCTCGGCATCGTCGCCGTTGATCAGGCCGCTTTCCTGATCACGCGTCAGCTCTTCGAGCTGATCGCGATAGACTTCGATATCATGACTGTGGGGAGACGACGCGGGTGCTGCCGCCCGCAGCAGCGGGAGGATGAGCACGGCAGCGACAGCCGCCGTCAGGGTGGCGACAAGGATCCAGAACAACATGGATGCTCAATACTATGCCACCCATGCCATTCCAACTCGAAAACCTGCAATGACAGATATTTGAGGCGTTTCGCCGCAACCGGAAATCCGGTCAGCTGAGCGGCGTCCAGCTGCCGTCCGGATTGCGGCACGCGGCACCCCGCGCCGTCGTCGGCTGTCCCTTGACGGTGACGGTGTGGCTATACTGGCGGCAATTCTGCGAGCCCACCTGATAGGGCGCGTTGGCGACCACGGATCCGGTGACACTGCGTCCCTGCCAATTGACCGGCTGGCCGCCTGGCGCTGCCTCCAGCGCACGGTACTCGGCTTCAAGCGCGCGCTGGCGGTCGGATGTTCCGATATCGAGGTTGCTCAGCCGACCGATAACGCCCCCCTGGAGCGCTGCGATATAGGTGGTCGAAGACACTTTCGGGGTCGCGCTCGCGCCCAGCCCTGCCGCTGCGGACTGCCCGCCCGACGTGGTGCTGCAGCCGGCCAGAGCCACCGCCGACGCGATCACCGCGATCCTGCCGCTGACGACAATAGTTCGTGTCATTTCTGCCTGGTTCCTCATGATCCGCGACATGCACTTCCCGCTGCGAAGCCGACCCGGCTCCGTCAATGTGGACCGAAGGGGCTTCCCCTTGATTTTCTTTTGGCATTCCCGGTTGACAGAGGCAACCGGGACGGCGGCCCAGCCGACACTTTCGCGCCCGAGTGTGGCCCCTAAACCGCAGCCGGCAGCACGAGCTCGGCCCTCAGCCCGCCCTCTTCCCGCCGCGACAGTGTCAGCGTGCCCTGGTACTCGCGCACGATCTCGCTGACGATCGACAACCCAAGGCCCGTTCCCGGCTTGCTTTCATCCAGACGCTTGCCGCGTTTCATGGCCAGCGCGATCTGGTCCGGGTCGAGACCAGCCCCGTCATCGTCCACGTCGAGCACGATCCAATGACGCCCGCCTTCCTTGGCATGCTGCTCGCCCGGCGCCGCACGAACGTTTAACCAGACTTCGCCCTTGGCATGACGGGCGGCGTTTTCGAGCAGGTTTCCGACGGTTTCCTCGACATCCTGCAGTTCCATCGCCAGCACCAGGCCGGGCGGATTGATCGACAGATGCACTTCCTTCTCCGGATTGAGCTTGCGCATCACACGCACCAGCCGCTCCAGCGCCGGCTGCGCCTCGGTGCGGGCAAGCACGGACTCGCGCTGCGCGGCGATCCGCGCGCGGCTCAGATAGGACTGAACCTGCATCTGCATCGCATCAACTTGCGTGCGGACGAGCTCGCCATGAGACGCCTCCAGCACACGCGCCTCGTTGAGAAGGACCGCAATCGGTGTCTTCAGCGAATGGGCGAGGTTTCCCACCTGCATGCGGGCGCGCTCGACGATGCGTCGATTGCTGTCGATCAGCGCGTTCACTTCGTTGGCAAGCGGCTGGATCTCGCGCGGGAACGCGCCGTCGAGCCTTTCGCTTTCGCCCGCCCGGACCTTCTCCAGCGAGCGGCGAACCTGGTCCAGCGGACGGAGGCCGAAGAGAATGGTCAACGCGTTCATGCCGAGCCCGCCCAGACCGAAGATGGAGAGCGCTATCGTCAGATTGCGGGTGAAGCGGTTGATATCCGCCTCCAGCACGTCGCGGTTGCCGGCGACGCGGAAACGGGCGGTGTGGCCCTGAATGTCGAGAACGACCTCCGTCTCGGCCACTTCGACTTCGTTACCGAAGGGGTCCTTGGTCGTATAGAAGCGGACATAGCCGGTATCGAAGGGCACTTCGTCGACGCTGGCAATCGGCAGCTTCGCATTGCCGAGCGATGTCGAGATCAAGGGGGGCGTATCGAACTCGCCGATCGGATCCACGATCCAGTACCAGCCGGTCTGCGGCTGCGAGAACCGAAGGTCGCCTAACTGCGGACTGCCGGCAAGCACCGTCTTCTCATTGACCGAAATCGAATTGACGACGTTGAAGAGCTGGGCGCGCAAAAGGTCCTTGAAACCGCGCTCGGAGCCCTGACGGTAAAGGGCCGAGATGACGACCCCGATCACCACCAGGGCGACGACGGCCCAGACGGTCGAAACCGCCAATACACGGGCCGTAAGGGATCTAATTGCCATTGCCGGGCGCTTGCATGCGGTAGCCGAGGCCGCGCACCGTCTCGATCAGGTCGTTGCCGATCTTCTTGCGAAGTCGGCCGACAAAAACCTCGATCGTGTTGGAATCGCGGTCGAAGTCCTGATCATACATGTGCTCGACCAGCTCCGTGCGAGACACGACCTGGCCCATGTGGTGCATCAGATAGGAGAGCAGCCTGAACTCGTGCGACGTCAGCTTCAGCGCCGTGCCGTCGACGGTTGCCTTCGACCCCTTGGTGTCGAGCCGCACCGGACCGCAGACGATCTCCGAACTGGCATGGCCCGCGGCCCGACGGATCAGGGCGCGGATGCGGGCAAGCACTTCCTCGACATGGAAAGGCTTGGCGACGTAATCGTCGGCACCGGCATCGATGCCGGCGACCTTGTCACTCCAGCGATCGCGCGCCGTCAGGATCAGCACCGGCATGGTCTTGCCGCCGCCACGCCATTTCTCAAGCACGGTAATGCCATCCATTTCGGGCAGGCCGATATCGAGGATCACCGCATCGTAAGGCTCGGCGTCGCCGAGATAGTGCCCCTCTTCGCCGTCATAGGCCTGATCCACGACGTAGCCGGCCTCCTTCAGAACTTCGGCGAGCTGCCGGTTCAGGTTGACGTCGTCCTCGACTACCAGAATGCGCATTCTTGACTATTTCCCCTCTTTCGCAGCGTCGTCACGCGCGAATTACATCGGCACCCTTACGGTCACCTTCTTCGGCCGCCCGCCATTGCCGGGTACGAGCACGGTGATCACGCATTGGCCATCGGACGTCGGTTGCGCCGACAACAGTTCGCCGCCGGTTTCCGACACGACCTGCTGAGCGGCCGCGCTGCAATCGCCGGCCACACGCACGACAAGGTCCGTGGGTCCGCTGATCTGAGGCGGCGCAAAGCCTGCAAGACCTGCGGCAAGCGCGGCTATGATCACTGGTGAAGACATGAACGCACTTTCGACTTGGGAAGCATCATGGCCAAAGCAATAACGGATAGAGGCTGAATGGCAAATGAATGTCGGCCACCCCGCCCGGCGAACGGCCGCCAGCGGATGCACGCATCCACGTCGACCTGACCACAGATTGCAACGATTCCCTCGCCTGCGAAACCCAACGGCCGAAAACGCACCCGGGCCAGCAGCTTTGACCAGCAGGATGTCGGCACAAGGATCTTGCAACGGACCAGGGTGTGCCACGGCATCAGACGTCGGTGCCCGCCACCTGGCGGTTCCAGTGGGTTTATCAACGCCTAAGGAAATGCGGGCGGACGCAGTGGGAGGGTTACTGCGTCCGCCCGCCGCGCGGCGGCACGAAAGCGCGCCTGCGCGATGGCATAGCGCAAGTATCTCGGGCGGGTCCGGAAAAGATCCAGTCTCGCCGCCAAGTTTCCGTTGGCTTCGACAGCAAACTGGCGGCGACAGTATTGCTGTCGTGCAACAGGCGGCATCACCCTTCCCGCCGGCAGTCAGCCATTTGTTAAACCCTTTCTGCTATCGTCAAGCGGTCGGTCAGGGAGCAGATTGGCGTAATGCCTTCGTATCTGCCAACGGCAAGACTTGAAGCAGGCGCAATTCTCCAGCGCTTTGAATCCCTTGGCCGCGCATCCTTCAAAGTTGAGTCCGCTGCTTGCCGGGTTGAGTGAACACGCTCGGACACAGAGTCCGGCCAACCGCCCAAGCCTTTGTTTTGCCTTGTCCGGCTACGACGCGCCACGGCGCCGCTCCTTTTACAAGCCTGCGGCAACGGTCGTTGAGCAGGCTCCGGCATGTCCGCCTGCTTGCCAAGACCTTCTTTGGACGAGGTCCACACCAGGACGTTCGGCCGGAAACCGGGCGACCGATCGACGCCGCACGAATGCAACTGTGGATCACCGAAAAATTAATCGATTTAAATATTTTTCAATCGTTTAAATGATTTAAGCTACTGATTTACAAAGCGTTTACGATGTGAAATTGTCCGCCCATCAACTTGTCATGAAATTGCAACAGGCCCGGGAGGATCGGATGCAGACGCTCGTAAACAACCAGCAGGCATCTCAGCAGTCCAAGGTACCGCAGTCGCTGCTGGACCGTTTCGAAAGCGAATGGCGCGAAATGCGCACGGCCAGCCAGACGCCACAAAAGCCCGTTCAGCCGGCTGAGTAAGCGTCGGCGAGAGCCCGAGCGCAAGCGCGCGACAGCACAATTTCCATAGACCTTCAGGTCGCCCGCAGCTAACGCCGCGGGCGATCTTTTTTACGGTTCGCGAACGAGGAAAAGGCTCGTGCCCCGGGCTGGAACAGACGCGTGATTGCGGCGGGATCAGGCCGCGCGCAAGCCTCGCTCCGACGGCTTTCCTGCCGTTATCAAACACGCCGGCATGACAGGAGATTTGATCGCGCGGCCGCCGGCAAGGCCGCTCCTTCGGTCGGCTCCGGGGCGATCCCCGCGCTTTTGGCCAATCGGAAAAACCGTGTTACTCTTTTTTCATGCTGACCGACGAGATCGAAAAACTGGCGCTGAGCCTGCCGGGAACGGAAGAAAATGCCCATTTCGGCACGCGGGACTTCCGCGTGGGCAAGCGCATCTTCATGTCGTTGCCAGAGGCCGGCAGGGCGGTCTTCAAGTTCACCCCGGACCAGCAGCGCATGCTGCTGGAAATGGAGCCTGGCATCTGCGCCGCGGTTCCCGGCGGATGGGGAAGCAAGGGCTGGACGTCGTTCTACTTCGTCGAGGCGGACGACGATCTCATTCGTCAGTCGATGGAAACCGCCTGGCGCAACGTCGCGCCCAAAAGCCTGGTGAAAAAGAACGGCCGCCACTGACGCGGCCAGACGCTCACCGTTTCAAAGAGTGTAGTCGAACAGCGTCACGGGCTTGTCGTGGTATTCGGTGTTTGCGAAGGGCCGCATGCCGAGCTTTTCCACGATCCGGAGCGATGCGGCATTGGCCGGGCTGACAATGGCCGTCACACGGCGCCCCACATGGTGTTCCCGTGCCCAGGCGAACGCCGCCTGCGCGGCTTCGCTCGCGTAACCCCGCCCCTGCGCCTGCGGCGCGATCGTCCAGCCGGTCTCCATCGTGCCGGTCAGGGCTGGAGAAATCTCGCGGTGCAGATCCTGGAAGCCGACCTGCCCGACGAAACGGCCGGAGCTTTTCTCTTCGATCACGAAATAGCCGAAGCCGAAAAACTGCCAGCCGCCTTCCTGGCGCAGGAAGCGCGTCCACATCCGCTCATCGGAAAACGGACCCGGCGCGATATGGCGAAGGATCTCGGGATCGAGCCACATCTGGCGATAGGGTTCGAAATCCTCCAGTTGCGGTCTGCGCAGAACGAGGCGGTCGGTGCTGATCATCGGAATGCCTGGGAATGATGGCGACCGGGGATCTCTAGCCGCTCCGACCCGCGCCCGCAATGACGAGCCTGCGGGATTGATTCCGCGAAAGCCGCCAAGGCACTGTCAACCCAGGCTTTTCTCCCCGACTTCCAGCGGCCAGGTCACCAGGTAATCCTCATAATCCTCGATGTCGATGCCGTCTTCCGCAACGGTGCGGCCACGCACCGAAATGCCGGCCGTGTGCACGGTATCCGGATCGCCCGACAAGAGCGGATGCCACCAGTAGAGGTCACGCCCTTCCGCCACCAGCCGGTAGCCGCAGGTCGGCGGCAGCCAGGTTATTTCACGCACCGCGTCCGGCGTCAGCTGGATGCAATCGGGCACCGTTGCCTGGCGGTTCGGATAATCCTTGCACCGACAGCTCTCTCCGTCGAGCAGCGTGCATCGGATCGAGGTCCAGGCAATCTCGGCCGTCTCCCAATCCTCGAGCTTGTTGAGACAACAGAGCCCACAGCCGTCGCAGAGGCTTTCCCACTCGGCATTGTTCATCTCATCAAGGCTCTTCGCCTTCCAGAAAGGCATTTCGCCCATGGTCATCACACTTTCGTCAAATCCATCGCGCTACTGCGTCGCACGTCCGGTCAGGCGGGCACAGGCGACGGTCGCGGCTTGAGTTGCTGCCTATGTCCTGTCATCCGCGACGACCAAGGGAAATATGCAGAAGAGAAATTTCGCAGAAAATTGCCGGTTTTTTAAGGCCGCCGGCGCGATATGCAAGTAGATTGGAATTTATGGCCGTGCAACTATCGCCCGGCGTCGGCATGATGCCAGAAGCCTTCAGGACGTTGAGACCGTGCGGGAACCGAGGAAAGACGATAACCGGCCGAAAAAACGGCACATCTTTCTGAGAATCGATTCCTGGATCGATTCGACGGTCTGGAATGCCGGTTTCAAACTCTCGCAATGGTGGGAAGACACAACGATTTTCTTCCGCCGCTTCCGCGTGACCGGCTGGAAGAAGGCGGTTTTCGAAGTTCTCGGCGAAGGCATGACCTGGGGCACGGCCGGCTCGGTGCTGATGCTCGCGCTCGCACTTCCGGCTTTCGAGGAAACCAAGGGCAACTGGCGGGCGCAGAGCGATTTCGCCGTCACTTTCCTTGACCGCTACGGCAATGAAATCGGCCATCGGGGCATCATTCACGAAGATTCGGTGCCGATCGACGAGTTGCCCGACCACCTCATCAAGGCGGTGCTTGCAACGGAAGACCGCCGCTTCTTCGATCACTACGGCATCGATTTCCTCGGCCTTGCCCGCGCGATGACGGAAAATGCGCGCGCCGGCGGCGTCGTCCAGGGTGGCTCTACGCTGACGCAGCAGCTTGCCAAGAACCTGTTCCTGTCGAACGAGCGCACCATCGAGCGCAAGATCAAGGAAGCGTTTCTGGCGATCTGGCTCGAGTCCAACCTGTCGAAAAAGGAAATCCTGCGGCTCTATCTCGACCGCGCCTATATGGGCGGCGGCACGTTTGGCGCGGCGGCTGCGGCTCAGTTCTACTTCGGCAAGGCGATCACCGACGTCAACCTGGCGGAATCGGCCATGCTCGCCGGCCTGTTCAAGGCACCTGCGCGCTACGCGCCGCACGTCAACCTGCCTGCCGCCCGCGGCCGTGCCAACGAGGTTCTGACCAACCTCGTCCAGGGCGGCCTGATGACCGAGGGCCAGGTGATTGCCGCCCGGCTCAACCCGGCCACCGTCGTCGACCGCGCGCAGGTCAAGGCGCCGGACTTCTTCCTCGACTGGGCGTTCGACGAAGTGCAGCGCATCGCCCGCCCGTTCGCCCAGCATTCGCTGATCGTGCGCACCACCATCGACATGGGCCTGCAGAACGCGGCCGAAGATTCGGTCGAGTCCAGCCTGCGCCAGTATGGTGAAAGCTTCCATGTGAAGCAGGGCGCGCTGGTCATGGTCGAAAACGGCGGGCCAGTGCGGGCGATGGTCGGCGGCCGCGACTATGGCGAGAGCCAGTTCAACCGCGCGACGCGGGCGCTACGTCAGCCGGGCTCTTCCTTCAAGGTCTATACCTACGCGGCGGCAATGGAAAAAGGCATGACGCCGGAGACGATCGTCGTCGACGCGCCGATCACCTGGCGCGGCTGGTCGCCACAAAATTACGGCCGCAGCTATGCCGGCCGCGTCACCATCCTCACCGCGATCGCCAAGTCGATCAACACGATCCCGGTGCGTCTCGCCAAGGACAAGCTCGGCACGGACCTGATCGTGCAAACGGCCAAGAGCATGGGCATCGAGACGCCGCTGCGCGCCGACAAGACGATGCCCCTCGGCACGTCGGAAGTGACCGTGCTCGACCAGGCAACGGCCTACGCCGTCTTCCCCGCCGGCGGCCTGCAATCGCGCCGGCACGGCATCAGCCAGATCCTCAATTACGACGGCGACATCCTCTACGATTTTTCCCGCGACGAGCCTCCGGCCAAGCGTGTCCTGTCGGAGCAGGCCAGCGCTTCGATGAATTCGATGCTGACGCAGATTCCGGTCATCGGCACGGCCCGCAAGGCAGCGCTCGACAACGGTATCGTCACCGGCGGCAAGACCGGTACGACCCAGGCCTACCGCGACGCATGGTTCGTCGGCTATACCGGCGATTACACCACGGCAGTCTGGTTCGGAAACGACGACTATACATCGACCAACAACATGACCGGCGGCTCCCTGCCCGCCATGACCTTCAAGCGGCTGATGGATTATGCCGAACAGGGCATCGAGCATCGCCATATTCCGGGGATCACCACGCCTGCGCCTGCCCCGAGCAAGCAGCCGCAGGTCGCCAATGCCAAGCCCGACGAAAATGCGCTGCCGCCGCTGGTGCGGCCCCGGTCGCTTTCGGCGGATGTGACGCGACTGTTGCGATCCGTCGGCGAAACTTTCGAGAAAGCGCCGGCATTGAAGGCACCGGACCGGAACGGCGGCAAGGTCGCAGTCCTCGGGCCCGCCGACGGCGCGTCTGCGCAACAAGGTCTGACGCATGCCGCAAGCAATTGAACGGGCAGGTCTCCGCAATGCCGGCGCAATGAACGCCGTTGCGTCGCGCGTCCGTTTGGGCGAGACATGGGCGACGCTCGCCGTCGCGCCGACGCATAACCGTATTCGATAGAGCCGCCCTTGTTCCGAATTCCCCTCCTCGTCGCCCTTGCCCTTGCCATCGCCTTCGGCGGCGGCATCGCTTCGGCCGTCTGGGCGCTGAAGGCGACGGTCGGCTTCGGCGCGATCTCGATCGGTTCGTGGGTCGCCTTCCCTGAGGCGCAAACCGAGAATGCCGATCCTTACGCCAAGGCACACCGCGCGCGGGCCGGCGAACTCCTTTACGGCGGCGCCGAGGGGCTGATGTTCGCGGCCCAGGTGGACGACAGGGGCGAAAAGCTATCGGCCGCCTGCTCCTACGATGTTTCCGGGCTGACGCCGCAGGCGCGGTTCTGGACGCTTTATGCGGTCAACGCCGACGGCGTGCCGTTGCGCCCCGGCTCGGATCTGCCCTCGGCGCTCAACTCCTGGACCGTGCTGCGTGCCGAGGACAGCTCCTTCACCATCCACGTTTCGCCGAATGCCCAACCTGACAACTGGCTGGCACTGCGGCATTCCGGCACCTTCCGGCTGGTGCTGACACTGCTCGACACACCGACGGCAGGTTCGTCCGGCCTGATCGATCTTGCCATGCCGAAGGTGGTCAAGACGGGATGCGGCGATGCGTAGTGTCCTGTTCGCGGCCCTGCTCGGCCTCGTCGGTGCGGCCCTCCTGCACATCATCATCGTGCTGGTGTTGCCGCAGTTCACCGGTCGCGATGCCTATACGCGGGTTCTGGGCCTTCTCGAGATGGACAGCTTCTTCTCGTTGACGAGCACGCCAGGGCCGACCGGTCTCAGCAATGACGACCCGTATCTGCGCACGGCCGTCTGCAGCTTTTCGATCGCCGACGGACCGGCGCGCTTCCTCGCCAGCGGCTCCGTGCCCTTCTGGTCGCTTTCGGTGTTCGACAGCGGCTCCAACGAAGTCTTCAGCATGAACGACCACACCGCCGTCAATGGTCGGCTCGACCTCGTGGTCGCGACGCCGATCCAGCTGGTGGAACTGCGCAAGACGCCGCCTGAAGCCCTGGCGCAATCGATCATGGTGGAGATGAAGGAAGAGGACGGCTATGCGGTGCTGCGCGCGATGGCGCCGCTTGACAGCTTCGAGGATCAGGTCCGCAATTTTCTGGCGGAATCGAGCTGCGAGCCGTTCCGTCGCTAGGCTGACGCCATCCGGTCGCGGGACTGGCGAACATCGAGCATCGCCGTATCTGCCAAAAGATCGTGGAAAAATGAATGCGACCGCTGATGCGGAGCGCAGAGCGCACGAGCTAACCCGCGCTCAAGCCGAGCCAAAAGTGGCCGGCACACGGCAATGGGAACGCCTTTACTGCTTCTTGATTCGGCGTCCGTCAGGCGCCGTCGGCTGCGGATCGCGGCCATCGAGACGCTCATAGCGAATTCCGGTAAAGAGAAGCACTTTCGCTCCGCCCGATATGGCCGGAGGCCTGCGTGGAGGTATCTGGACCTTGCGGTCCTCCATTCTGATCACGTCTGCCATGCTCGTCTCCATAAAGGCTTGAGACGGATGAACTACCGTACAGATTTCACCCTGCCCTTTCGGGGGCCAGCGCATTTTCCCGGGCTTGCCCGGACAGGCGCGCTTTTCTCGTCTACTCCTTCTTCCGGTCGCCCGGAGGTTGCTGCTGCTCAAGTGGTACAGACCAATCATAGACGGTCCGGTTCGATTGAGCCATAGGCTGGTTAATAGATGGTTAACGCCACATCCATGCCCCTAACCTGGTTGCAGTATGTCCCCCGGAAAAACGAAACACTGTATCCGGGGTAACAGCTTTGGCGGTACGGACGGTGCCTCAACGCCTGGACAGCAGGCCGAAAAGGAAGGAAGCGCCGGCAACCGCCAGAAGCGTTGAAATCGGCTCTTCGCGGACGCGCTCACGCACCCTCTCCGCCATCACCTCCGCCTCGCTCTGAACAACAGCCTTGGCACCGCTACCGATTGCCGACACGCTATCGGTCAGCCGAGCAATCTCTGCGCGCAGTTCGGCGATCTGCGCCTCCAGTTCGATCCGCGCTGCCGACGCTTCGACTTCGCCCTCGACCGTGTCACGGACTGCCTGCAGTTTCTTTTCAACCATTGCAACGCTCCTTCTCTTGCCCGGTCTCAACGCTTCGGGGCCGCATTGGTTCCGAGGCGGCCTGTCGAAAGCGGCGGCACGAACAAAAACGGGCGGCTCGCGCCGCCCGTCAGAAAGGTCAGGATGTCACCGCCTCATTCCACGCAGGATGGGTCCATCGCCTGGCACCGGATCACCGGATCCTGCCGTGCGCCGTCCCGCTCGCGGCGGCGGTCCCAGTCACCGCGATTGTCGTCGCCGGGGCGACGGCCATAATCACCGTCACGATCATCCCAGCGCTCCCCGTCGCGACGGTTGCGCTCCCAGTTCTGCCGGTCGCGATCCCGCTCACGCTGATCGCGCGTCCACTCACGCTCCTGGCGGGCGCGATCGCGCTCCCATTCGCGGCGATCCCGGTCGCGCTGGCGCTCCCAGTCCCGCGGCCTGCGGGTGTCGTCGACCCAGTCCGGCCCGCGGCGCCAACGGTCGCGGTCGCGATAGAAGTCGCGGCCGCGATAGTTGCGGTCCCAGTAGCGATCGAACTGGAAGACCACCGTCGGGATGCCGAGCGGCCGGTAGTATTGCGGCTCGACATAGACCCGGTTGCGACGGTAATTCGCCTGCACATAGCGTCCCGCGACCCATCCTCGGCCGCCATAGAAGGAGACGTCGCACCAGGGCAGATCCGCAAGGCAGCCGTGGATTTCGACGGATTCACCCGCCGGGATCATCGACACCGCCGGATAACGCGTACTCGGCCCGGACCGCATATTGACGTTGGCGGTTGCAAATCCTTCCGCCGCCTCGGCGATCGCCGGCGCCAGAAAAAGCGCGCATATGGTCATCGCGCGCAACATGACTTTCTTCACAATAAGCTGTCTCCCATCGGAAGGCCCCTCTTCAACAAGCCTTCTTGCGTCGGCGGGCGTCCGGAGCCCTTCACCGTCACCGCGATCACTTAAAGCCGCTTGTGGATTTTTTAAGGCTGCATCGGGCCATGCCCACAGCAAGTGGCGCATTCGGGCCGAAACGGCACAAAACGGATGAACTTGTCGGCGCCGCAAGCCTGAATAAAGCCCCAACGTCCATAGTTAACAGTGCGCTAACGCTTTTCTTTTATTTTTAGTGACGTGTGCCGTTCCGGGTCGCCGGCGATGGCAATCATGTTTTGCGTGCAAGGATTTATCGTGACGGATCGGTTTCGTGAGTTGGAAAGGCCGCAAACGGGCCGCTTGAAGGACGTGGTCCTGATGGCAACCGTCAGCGGTTTCGAAAGCCTGCGGATCCCGCGCAAATCCGACATGAAACAGTTTTCCGAATTGTTCGAACCCCTGTTCCTCGGTTCCAGCAGCGAAGCGCGCCGCCAGGCCGCCGCCGCCCTGTCACAGTGCCCGCATGTTCCCGAGCCGGTCGCCGCCTTGATCGGCAGCATGCCGATCTCGATCGCCGCGATTTTCCTCACCCGCTCGCAGGCGGTGTCGGACCGAACGCTGATTGCCGTTATCCGCCAGCAGAGTGCTGCCCATGCCGGCGCGATCGCGCGGCGCACCACTCTTTCCCCCTCCGTGATCGATGCATTGGTCGAACACCACAATCCGGCCGGGCTTTCCGCCCGCCCGGAGTTGCGTCAGCGCGAGCTCAACGAGCCCTCTCTCCCGCCAGCGCCCGCACCCGACGCTGAACGAACCGCGCGCGAGGAGACCCTGCGCGCCGAAATCAAGGCGCTCGCCCGCGCCGGCTCGTCGGAGGCCGCTCAAGCCGCATCAACGATCGTGCCGATCAGCTCCACCCATGGTGCGCTCCTGGTTCGCTTTGCGCGCAGCGGCGAAATCATTCTTTTCGCTCGGGCGCTGGCGACCGCTCTCGATGCCCGCGGCCCATTGGTCGAGCGCATTCTTCTGGACGTCTCCGGCCAGCAGTTGGCCACGAGCCTGATCGCCCTGTCGCTGCCAGGCGACGACCTGACCTTCGTGCTGCAATCGCTTTACCCACACCTCGCCGAGCGCATCGGCGGCACCACGCGTGCCGAAGCCCTGACCGGCTCCATGGATCCGACGTCAAGCCGCGAGAAACTCGACAGCTGGCTGCAATCAGAGGAACGGGACGAAGGGCCGGCACCGCGCCATCAGGCCTATCTTGCCGATGATCATGCCAACGATGCGCGGCAACCGGCAGCACGCAAGGTCGCAGGCGCCCTTGGTGGCTTCAAGACACAACGGGTGTTCGGCCGCCGGTAGATCGACCGCTGACAGGGCCAGCGCCCAGTCCCCTCCGAGACGTTGCCTCAACGCATCGACGATCCAGTTCCATTCGCGTCCGGCCGGATGCGGCGCTTTCTCGCCCTGGAGGATCGCCATCAGTTCTTGATAGCGCGCCGAGCGGGCGTGATGCTTTCGATACGCGTTCAATTGCCAGTCGAGGAAGGCACGGTCCGGTTCCTTCTTCATCGCCCGTGCCGATCGGTCCAGCCAATCCTCGGCGATTTCCTTGCCGATCGCCGAGTTCGGCTCCAGCCCCTCGGCAAGTGCGGCGCGCACGCGCGCAAAGACGGCGTTCGACGCTTCTGCATAGGCGACGGGATCAAAATCGCCGTTCCACATGGCCGCCATGTCGGCGCGCATCGCCCTCACATAGTCCGTGTCTGACAGGATGCCCATCAGTTCGCTCCAGGCATCGAGCTGCTCTGGCGTCGGATCGTCGGGCAGATCAGGCATGCCGGCGTCGACCATCTGCTTCTTCCAGGCGGGATCCATACCGGCATCACCCGTCACCTCGTCATAAAAGCGTTCGACGGCGGCGCGGAATTCAGTCTGCGAAAGTCGGGTCACGGTCCATAACCTCCTGAGATCGTTGGGTGTCGGATCATGGATGGCCAGCGTGGCGCGCAGGGCGGCAGCGATCCGGCGCTTGGTCCTGATTTCGGCCTCGATCGTCTTAAGCCGAAGCGCCAGGGTCTCTGCCAGACTTTCCCGCTTGCCCAGAACCTTGTGGATCTGTTCGAGGCTGACACCGGCGTCGCGCAGGGCCAGGACGAGGTCGAGCCGTGCAAGGTCGGCGCCGGAATACATCCGGTAGCCGCTTTCGGTCCGCGCCGATGGCGGCAGCAAGCCCTTGTCCGAGTAGAAGCGAAGGCGCCTGACGGAGATGCCGCAAAGCTGCGATAGTTCGCCGATTGAGTAGATCTGATCATCCATGACAAGCGTCCTACGGCCTCCACCAGGTGGAGAGTCAAGCAGCTCTCACGGATGTTTCAAGAGCGGCCTTTCGCCTCGTCCGGCACGACGTCGAACAGGTCGGAGCGATCGTCCAGCTCGATCTCGACGATCCAGCAATCCGGATCGAACCGGATCTCGCGGGCAAGCGCATCCTCCACCGCATCGCCATCGCTATCCTTCAAACGGGTCTCGAACTTGCGGCCACCATCGGCGTCGTCGGCAAAAAAATTCTGCGGTGCCGGCGCAAACAGCGTCTCGGTGCCCATGCGCGTGCGCTGGCGGATGAAGATCGCACCGGCATCCTCGGCACCCTTGCGCAGGACGGCCGCGTAGCCCCCGAGCGCGAAGGCACGGCGCACAAGGGCGGAGACGAAGATATCGGATTTGAGGCGCATGCAGAGGCTGTACACGGGCGGGCATGCGCTTGCAAATCGGTTGCGGCGCCAGCGCGCCATGGTCACCGCCGAACGTGCGACCTGCACTGCCCGCGACTTAGCCCTTGAAAGCGACGACGCGTCAGAGCGCGCCGATCTCCTTCAGCTTTTTCAGCACCTTGGGATTGGGCTCGCCGGTCTGCGGCAAGCGGTAGTGCTTTTCGAAATGGCGGATCGCGGCGCGTGTCTGATCGCCGGCGACCCCGTCTACGACGATGTCGGCATAGGCGAGATTGCTCAGCCCCTTCTGGATGTTCAGCACCATTTCGCTCGAAACCGGGATTTCGGCCCTCGGGGTCAACATCTTGTCGCCCTCGGCCGAGCGAATGGCGGCAGCGACCGGGTCGACGTCGGCAACCGCCCGCTTCGGGTCGGCATAGGGCCGGCTCGCGGGCATGACGGCCGCCAGCTTCTGACCGGACGTGGCGCGCAGCGCGCGCAGCAACTCGGCGCTCGCGATGCCGGTCCCTGTCTGTCCTGACTGTTTCTCAAATCTGAGGATGGCAGCCGCCGTCAGCGGTCCCGGGCGCCCGTCGGGCACACCATCGTAAAGGCCGATACGGCCCAGCTCTTTCTGAACGTCGGCGACAAGCGGCGAAGCCGACGTATCCGGCACGGTGGCGACACGCTCGGGCGACGGCTTTTCGATCGTCGTCTCGGATGCTGCGGCTGCGATCACGTCCTCGACGCTTTCGGCGCTCTTTTCGTCTTCGCGCTTGATGACAAAGGTCGTGACGTTGCGCGGCTCGATCTCGGCACCTTCAGCGGCTGCGATACGCTCGGCCGTCTGCGGGCTCACAAGCGGTACGCGAGTGCGCAGCAGGGGCGACGGGTGGACGCCGTGCTGGTACCACATGGCATTGGCGGCAACGAAGGAGAAGACGACGACAAAGGCAGCCGTGCCACCTGCACTCAAGGGGTGACGGGCGACCAGCCGCCCGGCAAGCGCAGCACCGCGGCCGGCGAGTGCCAACCCACGCATGGCAAGGCCTGGCGCCGTGCGCGCCGCCTTCTTGCGTTCAGGCTGTTTTCGCTTGCGCGGCGCCATATCCCCGATCCTCGTTCAAACCCGTCCTTTCAAGCCGGTCGCCATCGGCAGCCGGCTGCGTGTCACTATCTCTCAGCCGCGGCGGAAATTCGACGGTGACCGCCGAATGCTGCTCCTCGCGGTTCGCCTCGACGATGCCGGAGCCGTCCATGGGCAGCGTCACGGTGATTACGGTGCCCTCGCGCTCGCGGCTGCGAATGCCGATCTCGCCGCCATGCAGCGCCACAAGCCCCTTCACCAACGAAAGACCGAGACCGGTGCCTTCGTAGCGGCGGGTGTAATCGTTCTGGATCTGGACGAAAGGCTGCCCCAGCATCTGCAGCTTGTCGGCGGCTATGCCGATGCCGGTGTCGCTGACGGTCAGCTTCAGCGTCGCCCCTACCACCTCGGCGTCGATGGTCACCAGACCACCCTGGTCGGTGAACTTGATGGCGTTTCCGACGAGATTGATCAGAACCTGCTGGAAAGCGCGCTGGTCGGCATTGATCTCGCCGACGGCGCGGGTGACGCGGCTGGCGAGCTTGACGCCTTTTTCCTGTGCCTGAAGCGACAGCATCGCTTCGCAGGCGGCGACCGCCTCGGCGACGCGGAATGGTTCGGGAACCAGCTCATAGCGGCCGGCCTCGATCTTGCTCATGTCCAGCATGGTGTTGACCACCGACAGAAGATGTTCGCCCGACTTGTGGATCAGGCCGACATATTCGCGCTGGCGATCGTTTTCGAGGCGACCGAAATATTCTCCGGTCAGCACGTCGGAGAAGCCGAGAATGGCGTTGAGCGGCGTGCGCAGCTCGTGGCTGACGGCGGCCAGAAAACGGGTCTTTGCGTCGTTGGCCGATTCAGCCTCTGCGGTTCTTGCGGCCGCTTCGGCGCGAAGCCGCGCCTCCTGCGACACGTCGCGCGACTGGGCGAGGATCGCCGTCAGTGCGCCGTTGCCGTCGAGAAGCGGTGCCAGTTCACAGCACATATAGACGAATTGCTCGCCTTCCGGCGGCAGTGACCGGCGTTCGATACGGATGTTGACGGTCGCCCGTTCGCCACCCTGGCGCAGAGTGTCGATCGCGCTCAGGAAGGTGATGCGGTCGGAGACGTGGATCTGCTCGATGAAGCCTCGACCGGCCGGATCGCGCATCAGCGTCAGATGCTCGGCAGCGTCCCGCCCATGGACCGACAGGACGTTGCCGCGCAGGTCGTGCACCGTGACGAGGCCGGCGAAGAGATCGTAGGCGGCGGAAAGATCAGGAAGGACGTAGGCGGCAGCGTCGAGCGCCTCGTCATCCTGCTTGCCGCGGCCGCGCGCGATGGCCGCCGCAGCAGCCAGCAGCGAGGCGGAGGCCCAGAGAGCCGTGCCGAGCGGCAATGCGGAGGAAACGGGCATGGCGAGCGCGAGCGCCAACGGCACGGTCGGAAGCGCGGTCAGCGAAACGGCGGCAACGATGCGCAGGCGCTTGAGGTCGCGACGGCCGACGGCCGAGCCTGCCTCGCGGCGGGGCAACCATAGGGCAGCGGCCTCGTCCACGCAGGACGTCCATCTGCCAACCATGTCACGCAATACGCTCACGCCTTACCCTGCCACATTTGTTGTTCTTGCGAGACTGCGCGTGACCGTTTTCCGCTTCATGCGGGCCGCCATTCGAACTGCCTCGTGACATGTCGGAATCTCGCATCCCCGGCTTAATGAAAGAATAAACGGGACCGTCTGGGAACGGCGCCAAATGCCTGAAAAATCCCGATTTGAGGCAATTCCGGCGACCTTCATTTCTTGTGGTTAACGGGGCGTAAGCAACGGATTTTGGTGCATTTTCCGTCTCACGTTAAGGATTTGGGCAAGCCGCTCCGGTGCCGTGGCCCACGCTTTCGGGCTTTGCCGGCGCCCCGCTGCCACGAACCTTAACGGCAAAAGCTAAAATGCGACACAAATGCACTGCAAATCGCAAAGAGCAGGCGTTTCATTAAAATTCGAAACAAATGCTGCGGGTTTTTGAAAAGCGCCCTTGTGATTCTCTGCCTAGTGTCTGCCTCAACAAAGGGCCGAACGACGAAAGACGGCGGTCCAGATGAAACGACGGCGGGCGTGAACGGGTATCAGGGGATACTGCGGCGCTCCAGGATGCCGAAAGCGGAAAAACCGGCTAGAAGACCGGGGGCCGCGGCAGCCGAATACAGGATGGGCAGAACATGTGGTTTCTCATCAAGGCGACATTCTGGTTTTCGATGGTTCTGGTGTTGCTGCCGTTCCTCGATCCGTCGAGCGCCGAGAAGCTGGAGCACGGCCCTAAGGTCGAGCTCGGCGATACCTTCTCGGCCGCCAACGAGGCGTTCCATTACATCAGCGCCATCTGCATCGAGAAGCCCGAGGTTTGCGAGAAGGGTGCTGAAACCTTCGTCGCTCTCGGCCATCGGGCCCGCGAAGGCGCCCGCATTGCCTATGAATTCCTGGACACGCAGTTCGCCGAAACCGATGCAATCAAGCCCGATGCCAAGGTGAAGACCGGTACGGTCGGCCAGCCGGCCGCAACGGATGCTGAACTGGCCACGCCAGCCGAACAGACCGCTGCCGACGCCGCTCCCGTATTCAAGCGCACGCCGGTCCCGGAAAAGCGCCTCGACCCCAAGGCAACGCTCGTCCAGTAAACTCTTCCCGCTGTGCTGGTCGCTGCGCGCGACCATTGCAGAGACATCCTTTGACACTGCCTGACTTGCCGCCCCGTCGCGGCCGCCGCGAGGATCCCATCCCCTCGCGGCGTTTTCTTTTTCGGAATGCAACCGAAGGGCGGTCTTGCGACAGGCTCGCACAAGACATGGCTGTTTAGGTCGCCGCACATTCAGCGGAGACTGCCCCCGATGCAAATATACGGGTTCTTTTCAAATACGGGCGTGGCACGTGGCGCGACCGCCGGATCGCCCGTTGGCATCGATGCCGCGCCGCTGGAAAAAAATACCGGATCCTTATCTCTCAAGCTGCTGCGGGTTGACGACGAAGTCGCCGCCAGCCGCAAGGCGCTGGCCAAGAAGAAGCTGGATGAGATCAAGGAACAGCTGCAGATGCTGCGGTATTGGGCGTCGGATCCCGAGACGCTCGCAAGACTTGCAAAGCAGCTGGCCCAGCAGTTGGGTGCCGCGGCACAACAGTTCGCCGGCGGCGGCTCGCCCGGCATGCCCACGGGCGATGGCGCTGCAACAGGTGCCGCATCCGCGGCGACCGCTGCAGCATCAGCGGCGGCAGCAGCGATGCACGCCGATGCCGAACATGCGGCAGATGCCGGCACACAGGAAGCCAAAGGCAGCAAAGACAGCACGCCAACATCCTTCGCGGAACGCGCCTACCGTGAATTTGGAGCCGACAACGCGGAAGACAGATCAGACGCAAGAACGGTTGCGGAGTTCAAGGCACTTGCCGAACAGCTCAAGCAGATCCTGCGGAAGGCAGAACAGGATCTGCGCGCCAAGGGCGCCGGCAGTGACGCGGACGATGCGAGGAAGGTGGGCGCCGCCCTCGCCGCTTCGGTCGCATCTCTCGACCAGGCGAGAATGGCAGGCGGGGCCGCCCCCACGCTCGCGATTCCGACGAGCGTTTCGATCTGACAGCACATCTGCCGCCCAATCGTGCCTTACGGCAAAGCAGTGGCAATTCGCGGTTCTCATCCGTGTTACCATCGCCTATATGAGTGGCACGACGTCCTGACACCGAAATGGCCGCCAGGATCGAGCACAGGCATCGACATCACCCGGCGACGAACGCTGCCCGGTGAGATCGACAATCGGACCGGACCATGACCACGCTTGACCAGATCATCGACGATTTCGCCTTTCTTGACGAATGGGAGGATCGCTACCGCTATGTGATCGAGCTCGGCAAGGCCCTGCCCGAAATGCCCGAGGCCGAGCGCACCAGTGAGAACAAGGTGCAGGGCTGCGCCAGCCAGGTCTGGCTTGCAACGCGCACGACCGGCGACCCGGACGATCCGCTGCTGATCTTCGAAGGCGAATCGGACGCACATATCGTGCGCGGACTGGTTGCCATCGTCCTGGCGATCTACTCCGGCAAGCACGCCTCGGAAATTGCCAGGCTGGACGCGCTCGAAACCTTTGGCAAGATCGGCCTGATCGAGCATCTGTCGACGCAGCGCGCAAACGGCCTTCGCTCGATGATCCGACGTATCAAGGCAGAGGCAGAAGCGCGCCTCGCCGCCTGAGCCGGGTACGGCCGCTCGACAGCCTCCGCAAACGCCAGGGCAAGCCGAATTCGCGCGGGCATCGAGCGCCGCGATACCCCATCGACATCGGCGACATACCGCCGGTCCACGACGCGCAACCCGGGGTGACGGAGAGCCGGTCGACCTCGGACGCAGGTCGCTGGCAAGATCGCGTCGGGTGATCTGCGGCATGATGCGGCGCCTGCGGCGCTTGGCGTGCAGGCAGCCACGCCGAAGCGGCATTCGCTCAGCGGCGCGAACGAAGCCGTCGTCGGTCGGATTTTGCGCGAGGCGGTGATGAACCGCGTCGATAGCACAGCCCCCCAAAAGCCAGGGTGGCCTTGCGGTCCCGCGTGCGCCAGGCGACTTTCAGCTGGCCGACAACGACTGAAAAACCGCGTTCGCCCCCAGCGGCGACAGCGCACAACTGGCCCCTTAGCATCGGAATTTATTCCTGCCGACTTTGCGTATCGGAGGACAGGGCTCTTTCCACCCTTTGCCACGGCACTCAAGACTGGAAGGCGTTGAGACGAAATTCTCTGATATTACTGGTCTATTCCTGATAGCACTCCTTTCCCGTCAGGAGGTAGGTCGAAGGCACGGCCCCGAGTGCCGACGTCACGGCAGAGTTTCATGTAGGGATATTTTCATAGTCGACAAAACACAAAGGCCGGGCTTCAGCCCGGCCTTTGTGTTTCTGGACCGTCGGTCAAACCGGACCGGCGCAGCGCGCGGTTCGGCAACGAACGGTGCGCGTATTACTTGCCGCGACGCTTGCGACGCTGGCCGAGGCCCATTTCCTTGGCCAGGCGCGAGCGCGCTTCGGCATAGGCGGGCGCAACCATCGGATAGTCGGTCGGCAGGTCCCACTTCTCGCGATACTCTTCCGGAGACAGGCTGTGATGTGTCATCAGGTGACGCTTCAGCGACTTGAAGGTGCCGCCGCATTCGAGGCAGGTAATCTGATCGTCCTGGACGGACTTGCGGACCGACACGGCCGGCTTCGGCTTCTCAACGGGGATCACGACCGGCGCGGGTGCCGCCGTGTTGTTGAGCGCGGAATGGACGTCAGCGATCAGCACGGAAAGCTCGGCGGCCGGAACGACATGGTTGCTGACATAAGCGGAAACGATTTCAGCTGTCAGCTCAACCAGAAGTTCATGGCTCGCGCCAAGCGTTGTTTCAGTCATTTCTTTCTCCTATCGGAATTCGGCACAATCCCAAAACAAGTTTCGGGGGGAGGAATGCATGCAAATGCCGTCGGGAAGCCTTCGCTGCCTTGGGATAGACCATCAATAGTTCGGCAAGGACAAATTCTTGCCGCAATATCAAGAGTTGGAATTTTGATCACGAAACCTATTGCCGAGTCGCTGGAACAACCAACCTCTCAAAGCAAAAGCCAATATTCACAACTCAAGCTGGAATTTCAGCTCTAAGTATTTTCCACAACGACACTTTACATTTACTCGATTAACATTGATCCGCGAAAATACCAAACATAAATTTGGCCGCCACTAGCAACTTTATTTCGAAATTGCTGGCATGGTCGCGGTCTATCGGAATGTTCTGAAATACAAAAACAGAAACGTTGCCGCTCAATGCCGGCGCGGCTCTTCCTTTTGCGGAAGCTGATCTACGACCGACTGTTTCGTCAGCCTGTAACCCGCCTGATGCGCAGCCTTTGCCAAGAGATGGGCGGAAATAGGCGCGGTCAGTACGAAGAAGAAGAAGCCCGCAAGCGCCCGGAACAGTATAGCGACATCAAGCGAATGCAGTCCCGCGGCCAAAAGCAGCAGGCCCGAGCCGACGGTACCGGCCTTCGAGGCGGCATGCATGCGGGTGTAGAGATCGGGAAAACGCACGATCCCGATCGCGGCCAAAAGCGAAAAGATGGCCCCGCTGACCAAGAGCAGAGCGACGCAGAGCGTGATGATCGTCTCGAACGCAGATGCCATCAGCGCGCCCTCTTGTGTTTGCGCCTGGCAACTTTCGCTTGCGGCATCGGGCCGCGGCGGACGTTGCGCGGCGTGTCCGGCGCCGCTCCTGCCGCTTCCGGCGCAAGACCGCGCGCCAGAACGAAGCGGGCGAAGGCGACAGTCGCAAGGAAGCCGACCAGGCCGAGGGCAATGGCGATGTCGATATAGAGATTGAAGCCCGTGCGAATGGCAACGACCGCTATCAGGCCAATGGCTATGGCGACCAGCATGTCGAGGCCCAGAACCCGGTCGGGCAGCGTCGGGCCACGGATGATGCGCCACACCGTTACCAGCAGCGCGATGGACAGAAGTACCAGCGCAAAGCCGGTTGCGGCAGCAAGGATCTGAGCCGGCATCGTCATTCAAAGGCCTCCTTGATCCGGCGCTCGAAGCCATTGGCGATATCGCGCCGGAGGCCGCCGGGATCGGCGCAGTCGAGTGCATGGACATAGAGCGTCTTGCGATCGTCGGAGACGTCGACTGAAAGCGTTCCGGGCGTCAGTGTGATCAGGTTGGCAAGCAGCGCAATCTCGAAATCGCTGCGCACCGTCAGCGGGTAAGAGAAGATGCCTGGCTTCAGTCGCATCTTGGGCTGGATCACCAGCACTGCGACCTTGGTTGCCGAGACAGCCAGTTCCTTGAAGAACAGGGCCGTGAGAAGCAATATCTTCAGCGGCCGGACCGGATAGGCGACAGGCTGCAATTCGCGCCGGATGAGCCACAGCGACAGGCTTCCGACGGCAAAACCGAGCAACAGATTCGGCACGCTGAGACTGCCGCTGATCGCGGCCCAGACCGCGGTGAAGATCAGGTTGATCCAGAGAAACTTGATCATCGCACGCCCCCCGGGAAGACCGAGTTCAGATATGCGGACGGTTCGGAGAGGCCCGCAGCGGCATCCTGGATGGTGGCCAGCAGCGGCTCGGGATAGAGGCCGATCGTCAAGGTAAGCAGTGTCAGCGCCACGAGCGGCAGCAGGATCGCCGCCGGGATCCGGGCCTTGACCGTACCGGCCAGCCCGTCATCGGCCTTGTCGCGCCAATAGGCCAGCAGGAAGAAGCGGCCGGTCGCGATCGTCGTCAGGAAACCGGTCACGAGCAGCGCCGCGGCAAGCCACCAGGCTCCGATATCGAGTGCTGCCTTGACCAGCATCACCTTTGGCCAGAAACCCGAGAACGGCGGCAGGCCCGACACCGCAAAGGCCAGCATCAGACTGATCGCCGCAAAGCCCGCATGGCGACGATAGAGGCCCGCAAGCGACGACAGCGAGAAACTACCGCCCAACTGTGCCGCCACACCCGAGGCGAAGTAGAGCGCGGTCATTACCAGCATCGAATGCAGGGCGTAGAAGATGGCGCCACCGATACCGCCCGGCCCGCCGACGGCGATGCCCGCAAGGATCGAACCGATGCCCGAAATCACGAGATAGCCGAGCATGCGCCGGAAATCCGATTGGGCGAGCGCGCCGAAAACGCCGACCAGCATCGTCAGCGCCCCGACGGCGGCAATGACGAGGCTGAGCTCTTCCCGCTCCACCGGCAGCAGCATCACGGTCACGCGGATCAGCGCGTAGATGCCGACCTTGGTCAGGAGGCCGGCAAAGAGCGCCGAAACGACGACGCGTGGCGTATGGTAGGAGGCAGGCAGCCAGACGTTGACGGGGAAGGCCGCCGCCTTCATGCCAAAGGCCAGCAGGAACAAGGCCGTCAGCGTCATCAACGGCGCGGTGCCGCGCAGGCCTTCCGCTTTTTGGGCAATGTCGGCCATGTTGAGCGTGCCGAAGCTCGCATAAAGATAACCTGTCGTGACCAGGAACAGCGTCGTCGCGACCAGATTGAGGAAACCGTACTTCACGGCGCCGTCGATCTGCTCGCGCTCGGAACCGAGCACGATGAGGCCGAAGGACGAGATCAGCAACACCTCGAACCAGACGTAGAGGTTGAAGATATCGCCCGTCAGAAACGCGCCGGAAACGCCGGCCATCAGCAGCATCAGGAATGGGTAGAACCCGTAGCGCCGGCCGCTGTCGTTGACGTCGGCGAGCGAATAGACACCGCCCGCGAGCGCGACGACGGCTGCCGTCAACGCAAACAGCGCGCCGGTCAGATCGACAGTAAAGGCGATGCCGAAGGGCGGCAGCCAGCGGCCCATCACCATCGTCACCGGACCGTTCGCGATCACATGTTGCAGGAGCAGCCCATCGATCGCCACGAGGCCGGCGAGTCCGGCCACTGCGATGAACGGATGCAGGCCGATCGGTCGGCGCAACATGACGAGCAAGGCACCGATCGCCAGGCACCAGGCAACCGGCAGGATCACCAGCCAGTCGGCGGCCGCGACCGGCTCGAGGACGAGTGCGGCAGAGAGATCGGCAGGAGGGGAAGTCGAAACAGCCATGGGTCTGTCAGTATCCAAGCGGCGGCGCCGCCTCGCCTTGTGGCTCGGCGACGCGCATCTCGTCGGTGTTATCCGTCGAAAGCTCTTCGTATGCGCGCCAGGCCAGAACCAGCAGGAAAGCGAAGAAGGAGAAGGAAATGACGATCGCCGTCAGGATCAGCGCCTGCGGCAACGCATTGGCGGCGGGCCCTGCGAGCGCATCGGCTCCCTCAGGAATGACGGGCGGCACGCCGCGCGTCAGTCGGCCGCCGGTGAAGATCAGAAGATTGACGCCATTGCCGAGGATCGCCACGCCGAGCAGGACGCGGATGATCGACTTCGACAGAAGCAGGTAGATGGCAACGGTAAAAAAGATGCCGACGAGCAGCGCAAACCACGCTTCCATCATTCACCTCCCCGCTCTTCGAGCGACAGCGCGATCGAGCTGATGGCGCCGACGACGACAAGATAGACACCGCAATCAAACAGTGTCACCGTCGACAGCGGAACCTCCACGCCCAGCAGGGACGGATAGATCCAAAGCCCGGTCATGAACGGCACGCGCGCTGCCATCGAGATCACGCCGGCGATGGTGGCGGCAAAAAGGCCCGCACCGGCGATCGCCATCGGATGGAAATAGATGGCGCGACGCACGGTTTCGACGCCACAGGCGATACCATAGATCGCCAGCGCCGATACGGCGATCAGACCGCCGATGAAGCCGCCGCCGGGCTCGTTGTGGCCACGCAACAGCACGAAGATCGAAAACAGCACCATCAGGCTCGTCAGAAACGGCGCCACGGCCCGGAAAATCAGGGACTTCATGCGCGATCCTCCGCATCCGGGTCATTGTCGGCGATGCGCCGCATCGAGCCGGCCCTGAGGCGAACCAGCGACAGGATGGCAAGACCGGTGATCATGACGACGGCGATTTCTCCCAGTGTATCCGTGCCGCGGAAATCGACGATGATGACGTTCACGACATTGGCGCCGTGCGCGATCGTCTTTGAGTAGAGATTGAAAAACTCGGTCAGCGAGGCATCGAAGGGAATGCCGGTCACTTTCAGCAGCATCAACCCGAAACCGAGACCACAGGCGAGCGCAACGGCAACATCGGGGATTTTCTGGCCGAGCGGGCGGTGGTCCGACGGCGAGAGCCTGAGCCGGGTCATCACCAGAGCCAGCACCACCACCGACAGGGTCTCGATCATGAACTGGGTAAAGGCCAGGTCCGGCGCACCGTAGAGCAGGAAGATGACGGCGACGGCAAAACCCTGGATACCGAGCGAGACGATCGCGGTCAGCCGGTCGGCGGCAAGCACGACGGCCAGGAGGCCGATGACGGCGATCGCCATGATCGCCAGTTCATGCAGCGGCACGTCGCCGGCAAAGAACGGCGCGTTGGGCAGTTCGCCATAATAAAGCGGCGCACCCCAGAGGACGGCGGCGACCACTACGAATGTCGTCGTCATGTAGACGTCGAGGCGACCGGACTGGAGGCGACGCGTCAGCGCGACCGAAAAGCGGACGAGACCGCGCATGAACTGATCGAAGCCGCGATCCGGGCCCCACCCGATATCGGCGAGGATTGTCGCAACGAAGCTGCGCAGGCGCGAAAGGTTGAGATAGAAGACGATGCCAAGCAGGGCCGTTGCGAGCGACAGGGCGAGCGGCACGCCGACATGGGGTATCACCGAGATGGTGACCTGACGCGGCGCGCCGGCAATCGCCGTCGCCATCGGTGTCGACACGAGCTCATGGGTGAGATCGGACAACAGGGCGGCCGACAATCCCTTGGCTGCGAGCAGCGCCGGACCGAGCCAGAGCAGCAGCGGCGCCTCGTGCGCGGGTCGCGGCGTTTCGACCCTTGTGCCCACGAAAGGCTTCAGCGCAACCGCGAAAGCGACGGCAAACATCAGTGCGTTGCCGAGGATGGCAAGGGCGGCGAAGACCATCGCGCGACGGTCGGGGCCAGCCAGCGCGTAGTAGATCTCTTCCTTGGCGAGGAAGCCGAAAAATGGCGGCAGTCCCCCCATGGAAAGGGCTGCGGCAAGCGCAATGACGAATGTCAGCGGCATGGCGGAGCGCAAGCCGCCAAGCCTCGTCACATCGCGCGTGCCGGTTTCATGGTCGATGATGCCGGCAACCATGAACAGCGCGCCCTTGAACAGCGAATGCGCCACGAGATAGAGCGCCGCCGCCTCGATGGCGTGCGGAAAACCAAGGCCGGTCAGCATCACGAGCAGGCCGAGCGATGCCATGGTGGTGTAGGCCAGCATCAGCTTCAGATCGGTCTGCCGGCATGCGAGAACCGCACCGATGACGAGCGTGGTGCCACCGAAGAGCGGCAGCAGCATTTGCCATTCCGTCGTGCCGCCAAGCACCGGATTGAGGCGCATCAGCAGGTACACCCCTGCCTTGACCATGGTTGCGGAGTGCAGGTAGGCCGACACCGGTGTCGGCGCTTCCATCGCATTGGGCAGCCAGAAGTGGAACGGAAACTGCGCCGACTTGGTGAAGGCTCCACCGAGCACAAGCAAAAGTGCCGCCAGATAGAACGGGCTTTCGCGCATCTCCGCGCCGAAGGATGAAAGCAGCGAAAGCTGGGTGACGCCGGTCACGTTCCAGATGATCAAGAGGCCGGCAAGCAGAAACAGCCCGCCTCCCCCCGTAACGACGAGGGCCTGCAGCGCCGCGCGCCGGGCTGCCTCGCGCGAATGATCGAAGCCGATCAGCAGGAACGACGTTATCGAGGTCAGCTCCCAGAAAACGAAGAGCATCAGGAAGCTGTCGGAGACCACAAGCCCGAGCATCGAGCCCATGAACATCAGGATGAACGAGAAGAAACGCCCCTGCTGCGGGTGCCCTTTCAGGTAACCTCCGGAATAAAGCACGATCAGTGCGCCGATGCCGGCGATCAGCAGAACGAAGGTCAGCGACAGGCCATCGATCAGCCAGGAGAAGCTGACATTGAAGGACGGTATCCACTCATAACCACCAGTGACGATTTCACCGCGCGCGACTTCCGGCCAGAAGCGCAGGAAATGCAGAACGATCGCAGCTGGAAAAAGCGCGAGAAGCCAGGCCGCGTTGTGTCCCAGAAGTCGGGTCAGCAGCGGAGCGACGAGCGCACCGAGAAACGGAAGCGACAGGGCCAGCAATGTCAGGGCGGCAGCATCCATCTTCCGGGCGCGCTCCTTTGCAATTTGATTGTCGGATCAAACGAACCTCCGACATAAAAGATGGGTCGATGCGCCTCAACCCCAAATCGGTAAAATCGGCGTCATCTGTTCCGAATCCCGACAAACAACCGGAAAATCGACGGTTTTTTCTGTGATAAGCGTGGATATCTTCCGTTTCGGCGGTCAGTTCATGCAACTTTCTCGGGATGGACTATCCGTTCGTCGGCAATGGATACTCATGTGCGATCGCCGCCAGCCGCTTTAGACTACCAACGGAAATTCAAAGTGGCGATGATGGCGCAGCATATACTTTTTGTCTGGCAATATTGACCGTCGAATGACTTCTTGCTGACGCAACGCAACGATCCGATTGCGGCACGCAAGCGCGTGCGGTCGCAAGCTCAAGCCCTGCTCGTGAAAGCATGACGCGACATCAGGTCGACTGTGGTCCGGTGCCCGGTTGGCAACCCTTGCCGACCAGCGACGGCGATTGAAGATGCAGCCCGCAGGCGCCCGCGCAAACGGGCACCACAGCGCGGGCGCGTTCCGACACAGGATGGCACGCGAGCGTGATTTGCGGGACGACGTCGACGCTCCTATATACACGCAGGAAATCACAGGGAGATCTTCGATGAGAGACACACGGACGCCGAAGGTGATCAAGACGGATGCGGAGTGGCGCGCGCAACTGTCGCCCGAGCAATACCGCATCACCCGCGAGCACGGCACCGAGCGCGCTTTCACCGGCCCGTACCTCGACAACAAGAAGGTCGGCACCTACGAATGCGTCTGTTGCGGCAGGGCGCTGTTTCGCTCCGACAGCAAATTCGATTCCGGCTGCGGCTGGCCGAGCTATTTCGCAGCGATCGACGACCAGGCGATCCGCGAGATCGAGGACCGATCGCATTTCATGGTGCGCACAGAAATCCGCTGCGCCGACTGCGATGCCCATCTCGGCCATGTCTTTCCCGACGGTCCGCCGCCCACGGGGCTGCGCTATTGCCTCAACGGCCACGCAATGACGTTCATCGAGGATTAACGCAAACAGACAGGCGCAGTCGCGGCCCTGGCGCTGTTCCGATAGAAACAGTAGCCCGGTCGCGGATGTGCTATTAATACCGCAACGGACGAGGCAAGTCGGGAGGAGATCCGCATGCGTCGCATTTTGGCTGCATTCGTATTTCTGTTCCCGGCCGCCTTGCCGGCCGCAGCGGACAATGACTGGCACGCCTACGCAAACCCGCGCTTCGGCTATATCCTCGACATCCCGCCCGGCTTCAAACAACAGGGCGAAGCCGACAATGGCGACGGCGTCAGCTTCCATGCCGACGACAACGGCGCCACGCTCGCGGTTTTCGGCAGCGAACTGGTGGCCGGCGATTTTGAAATCGACGTCAATGATCGCATGGCGAGCGAGCGGGAAGACCAGTGGCGGATTTCCTACTCGCGCGTCACCGCAGCCTGGGCGAGTTTTTCGGGCGTGCGCGGCGAAGAGGTGTTTTACACACGCGCGATTGCGCTCTGCGACGGCAGCGCCGCGTATTTCCGTCTCCAGTATCGCAAATCACGGCTGACCAGCTTCGATGGCGTGATTTCGCGCATGGCAGAAGCACTGAGGCCCGCGGAAGGATGTCAGCAGACGCCCGTGGCAGCTGCACCGGTGGCCGCACCGAACTGACCGGCGATCATTCACTCAACTTGAACTGTTGCTCGAAACGCCCGGTGCGAACGGGATCACGATATCGTCGTGCCGGCCAGACAGTTTATGACCGCCGAATAATGCACGGCGGCACCGGTGACGACGAAGCCGTGCCAGATGGCGTTCTGGAAGCGTAGCTTCTCCCAGACATGGAAGATCACGCCGGCGGAATAGATGATGCCGCCGATGAGGATCAGCACCAGTGTCGTTGGCGATAGCGCCGACAGCAGCGGCCCGACGGCAAGCACGCCGCTCCATCCCATCGCGAGATAAAGCAGGATCGCCAAGCGGTCGAAACGACCGGGGAAGAGGCATTTGATCACCACGCCCAGGATTGCGATCGCCCAGATGCCGATCAGCATCGCAAACAGGAAGGGATCCTCCCAGCCGCGCTGCAGGAAGGGCGTATAGGTGGCGGCGATCAGCACGAAGATCGACGAGTGGTCGAAGCGGCGCAGGAACCACTTGGTCCGCGAAACCGGATAGAGATTGTAGAGAAACGAAATCGACAGGGTCGCCAACAGTCCCGCGCCATAAATCGCGGCCGCGGCAAGCTGGCCGGCCGAACTCCAGAGCACCGCGTAGAAAATCAGCGCGGTAACGCCGACGAGTGCCGCGGCAAGGCCAACGCCATGCACGATCCCGTCGGCGATCAGCTCAGATCGATCGTAGTTCCACTTGACGCCGGCGAATTCCACGTGCCCCCACTTCCGACCTTCCTGCGCGTTAAAGCGGCGGTCGACTTTCTTGCTTGCCTTATCCTGCCACAGCCAGACGCCTTGGCAAAGAGCAAGGCGAAGGTGAAAGCATCAACTTTTGCAACGCATTACAACAAAGTCATGACGTGTTTGCGAACCGGGCTCACCCTTGTCTTATGCCCGAACTGCAACCACATTTCGCGAAGATTTGGACAACAAACGCCCCGGAGTGCCCGATGACGACGCTATGCATGCCGCATCCAGACCAGGCCGAACTGTTGACGGAGCTGTGCATGAGGTCCAAGGCCATCTGGGGCTATGACGCAACCTTCATGGCCGCCTGCCGCCCTGCATTGACGGTGACGGCAGACGACTTTCAGCAGTCGGAGCTGCAGATCGCAATACGGCGTGACAGGATCGTCGGCATCGCGCAGGTCCTATGCCACGGCGAGATTGCCGAACTCGACAAGCTGTTCGTCGAGCCCGAGGCTCTCGGTAGCGGCATCGGTCGAAAACTGTTCGATTGGAGCGTGGAGGCAGCCCGGCGCAAGGGCGCGACGATCATGACCATCGATGCCGATCCGGGAGCTGCGGATTTCTACCGCCGCCTCGGCGCGATCGATGACGGCGTCATCGCTTCAACGGTCATCCCGGGACGTTTTCTGCCACGATTGAAGCTCGATCTGGCGGGTGTCCGCGCGGCCTGAGGCAGGCGGCGCGCCGGGAGCACCCGGCCCTAGATCGGGCCTAAGCGATCGTCACTTTGCGCCGGCCGCGACCTCGGCGGCACATTCCTGGCAAAGCGGAGTGTGAGGCACGGCATCGAGCCGCTCGGCGGAAATCGGCAGGCCACAGCGCACGCAGGTTCCGAAGGTTCCGGCCGCTATGCGATCGAGTGCTGCGTCGATCCCGCGGATTTCTTCCTGACCGGCAAGGCCGAGCCCTTCCAGCACCTCATCGTTTTCCCGTTCGGTCACCCGGTCGGGCACGTCCGCATTCATCGGCTCATCGAGATCGTGCTCGATCTTCACCAACCGACCGTAGAGTTCGCGTTTGCGGCTGCTGAGCCGTTCACGAAAGGCGTCAAGCGCAGGCTTGTCCATGGGAAAGCTCCTCGAAGCCGTGGCGTTCGGACGCGCCACGCTCCTGTTCGTGTTTGCTGGCGGCTCAACGATCGACGAGAACGGCGCAGGGGCAATGGCTAACGACCCGGCTGGCGGTCGAGCCGATGAAATAATCGATCAGACCGGGCCGGTGCGAGGCGATGATGACGAGATCGGCATTTTCATCCTTGGCAAGCGCATTGATCGTGCCGGCGGCGCCTCCAGTGCGGATCTCGATACGACCGTTGATCCCGTGCTTGGCCTTCATCGCTTCCAGCGTCTTCAAGGCGTGCTTGCGCGATTCCTCGACCATCTCCAGCGGAAAATCAACGATCATGTAGCCCTGGGCATAGGCGTTCAGATCCTCGACGACATTGAGCAGGATAATCTCGCCCCCTTCATCGATCAGCTTCTCGGCAATGCCGAGCACGCTTTCGCCATGCTCCAACTGATCCATGGCAATCGGGACGATGATCTTCTTGTACATACTGCGCTCCTTTGCGTTGCCTACCCGGATCGCCGCGCCAGATGCGGGGGCAAATCCCTCACTTCCAAGACTGAGCCCAGATGGCTCTTCCGGCATTGATTGAAATCAAATCGAAAGCGCCGCGACCGCATTGCCCTATACAAAAGAGCTAGGGCGACAGGGGCCACTGTCAACGCTCATCGAACACAACATCAAACGACTGACAGTCTTTCGTGAACGCCAGGTTCGGCCCATATTCACCTCACAGTTTCAGCGAAGCTGAGCACGCGGCAGGGCTCCCGGTTTCAGTCCCAAGGAAGCAACACATGACATCCAGCCAGACCATGCAGCCTACCGAGATTGCCGCCGACCATGCCTTGGCGATGCCGGCGCATGTGGACCATTCGCACCTGGTGGTCGCGGACCTGCCGATGGTGTCCACGTGGTATCAACGGATCATGGGGCTGAAACCACTCGAAACGAGCGCCAGCGGCGAGACCCTGGGCGTCGGTGGCCGGCCGCTCTTGACGCTGACCACGTCAGGCGACGCCAGGAAGGCGCCGCGCAATGCGCCCGGTCTTTTCCACACGGCCTTCCTCGTGCCCAACCGCGAGGAACTCGGCCGCTGGCTCGCCCATGCCGCCCACAACAATGTCGGCCTGCAAGGCGCTTCCGATCACCTCGTCAGCGAGGCGATCTACCTCGCCGATCCGGAAGGAAACGGCATCGAGGTCTATCGTGATCGTCCGCGCTCCGAATGGAATTTCAAGCCTGACGGCACCGTCGGCATGGATACGCTGCCGCTGAACCTGCAGGCGCTCTACGACGAGGTACCGAAGGACGAATGGCACGGCATGGCCCAAGGCACCGGCATCGGCCACATTCATCTGCAGGTTTCCGATATTCCCGAGGCGGATGCCTTCTTTCGCGACGTGCTCGGCCTCGGGCTGATGGCGCGCTATCCTGGCGCGAGCTTCTTCGGCTCGGGCAAGTACCATCATCACGTGGCCGCCAATATCTGGAACTCGCGCGGCGCACCGAAGCGCGAGACGCAGATGACGGGTCTTTCGGACTACACGATCCAGTTCAAGGACGCGACGGAACGCGCCAGGGCGGTGGCCAAGCTCGACACGCTGGGCATCGCCGTCGACCGCAACGGCGACACCTACAGTCTCGTCGACCCCTGGGGCATCGGCCTCAAGCTCGCCGCCTGATATCGCCTGGACGTCGTCTTCCTCCCTTCCGGTCTTCCACGGCCTGAGCGGAACACCAATGGCCAATTCAGCCGGCCCGATCGGCCGGCGGAACAATTCGACGGCACGCTGCCTGCTAGCGCCAGGATTGTGATGGCGCGGGCGACCGATGCGCTGCGTCATCACGCCGCTGGAAAGATCCGGGATAACCGATCATTAAACTTGAGTAATACAGTCGTATAATTTATCCGCACCGCCAAGGCGCGCCAGCGCCCGGTGTATGCGGAGTTAATAATATGAAAAACAACACTATTTTAGCGCTTGCTCTTGCAAGCGGCACGATGCTTTCGTCCCCTGCCCTTGCCGTGGACTTCCGGCCGCAGGCCGAAATCGAGGGCGGTTTCTTCAGCGGCGGCTCGGCTGCCAGCGGCGGCTTCTTCCTGCCCTTCCTGCTCGACTCCGGCAATGCCATTTTCATCGATACACGCGGAACGATCGAAAGCGACAAGGTCCGCCAGGGCTCGATCGGCGCCGGTTACCGCTTCCGCGCCAATGATCAGTGGGTCATCGGCGCCTACGGCTACTACGACTATCTGAAGAGCGAATACGGCAACTCCTTCAACCAGGTGTCCTTCGGCCTCGAAGCGCTCAGCGGCGATCTCGAGATGCGCAGCAACCTCTATCTGCCGCTGTCGGGGGCCAAGACGCTCAGCGCCTTCAACGCCGCCTATGTTCGTGACCATGTGCTGGTCATGCAGGAAGGCAAGGAGCGCGGCCGGCGCGGTCTCGACGCCGAAATCGGCGGCCGTCTGCCCGTTTTCGACGAAGGATCCGACGTCCAGCTGAAGGTTTTCGGCGGCAGCTACTGGTATGGCGGCAAGAACCTCGGCGACATGTTCGGCGCCAAGCTGCGCGCCGAGCTGACCTTTTCCGACCTGCCCGGCCTTTCCGAGGGCTCGACCGTCTCGCTCGGCGTGACCGGCACCTATGACAACGAGGACAAGCTCAAGGGCGCCGTGATGGCGCGTCTGCGCATACCGTTCGGCGCGACTGCCAAATCAGGCGATGCCTTCGATCCGATGCTCCAGCGCGTCGAGCGTTCAGCCAAGATCCGCACCCATGCTGGCGCGACCGGCGACGTCGAAGCTGCGCAGTTCGTCGTCAACGGACGCAACACCGGCAAGGTCGTCAACATCTCCTCGGCCAATGGCGATGCGACTGCTATCAACGCACTGATCGCCTCGGCCGGCGCGGATGCTCTCATCCTTGCCGACGGCAATCTCGGCCTCAACCAGTCGCTGACGCTCGGCTCCGGCCAGGCGCTCGTCGGCGGCGGCGGCTCCATTGCCGTGCGCGGCGCCAGAAGCGGCGCCACCACATCCTTCGTCAACCGGGGCGCTGCCACGACGCTGACCGGCTACAACCCGGCGCAGGACGTCGTCACCATGGCGTCCGGCAGCCGCATCGCATCACTGTCGATCCGCGGCGGCCTTGCCGGCATCGCTGCAACCGACGCGGCCAACGTCACCATCGACAATGTCGACATCTCCGCCACGAACCATGACGGCATTCGCTTCACGCGGGTCAACGGCGCGGTGGTGCAAAACAGCCGCATCCACGACCTCTACATCTGCGAGAACAATACGAGCTGCGAGTTCTCGATCTACAGCCCGAACAAGGCTCCATATGCGGCGGTCAGCTCCGTCGGCAGCAACAACGTGACGGTACGCGACACCACGATAGACAAGGTCACCTATGGCGTGTTCGCCGGCGGTGAGTTCAAGAAGATCAGCAGGACCGAACACGAGTTGGTCAGCGCCACGCAGAATGTCACGCTCGACAACGTGACGATCAGCAACTCGCGCCGTGAAGGCGTACTGCTGGTCGCGGGCAAGGGCGTCAAGCTCGACCGCGTGACCGTCGACAACTCCAAGCAGGACCGCGACATGGATCTCGTGGCATTGCAGGGCACGTCCAACGTCCTCATCAACGACATGCGGCTCGTTGGCGGCATCAACGGGCTGATGCTCGTTGCCAGCCCCAATCTCAACGTGGAGACGACGAATGTGAACGTGAAAGGCCTGCAGGTCGACCGCGCGCTCAAGGCCGGCATCTTCTTCAACCCGGTCTCCAACATCTCGTTCCAGGACGTCAGGATCACCAATGCCGGCACCTACGGGGCCCATATCTACGGCGACAGCTGGGGCTTCCTGGGCGGCCCGGTGAGCAACGTCGTATTCAACAACATGTCGGTCGACAATGCCGGCATCGCAGGCCTGCACTTCTCGGGCCCGGCCGAGGACATAAAGGGCAATGTCACGGTGACCAACACGCCGAAGGATTGCGTGCTCGACACCGGCTGGTCGGCCGGAACCATCACCCAGTCGCCGGGCTCGGTGCTGACGGTGAACGGCACCAGGCTGGATCAGGCCAACGCCGCCAGCCGTTGCCGCTAACAGCTGCCGCCACGCCCTCGACCCCGGGGGCGTGGCTTTCTTCGCGGCGCGGCTGCCGCTACCGTGGCCGGCGGCATTCGAAGGTGACGACCTCGTCGCCATCTCTTGGCGCACGACCGAAGTGGTAATTTCCGGAAACGACGAGATCGACATAGCCGGCGGCGCGCAACGTCAGCGCCATTTCCTCGACGCCCCACCAGCGCATGGTGAAGAATTCAAGCTCGCTCGACGCAAGCCTGCCCTCGCGCCACAGCTCGTAGCGCAGGTGCGACACCGTCGTCTGTGCGATGACGTCGGCTTTGACCCGCTGGCTGGTCAAGGTCAGCAGGTCGCCCGCTTCCGTCTGCCAACTCCTGATGGTCGGCTTGATATCGGCCGGAAGATCATGCGGATAGAGGTCGAAGATCAGTCGGCCGCCCGGCCTGAGATGATCGAGGAAACGCGCGAGGATGGCGATTGCGGTTCCATGGTCAGCGATCAGTTGCAGGGAGCCGGCGGGCACGACGATCGCGTCGAAGCGCTCCTCATAGGCGAAGGCCTCGAAGGTCTGCTGCGACAGATCCGCTGCGAGCCCCCGTTCGGCACAATGCGCATGACAATAGCCGAGCATGTCCCGCGAGGCATCGAAGCCTCTGACGTCGAGGCCGGCTTCGAGCAGCGGGATCAAAGCGCGGCCGTTGCCCACGGCAGGCTCGAGGATCGGCCCCGAACACGCCTTCAGCCGCTCGAGATAGTACTCGACGTCGCCAAAGGACTTTCCAATATATTTGTCTAAATTATAAACATGCGAGGCAAGGTTGCCGTAAGTATTGTTCAACATGCATCGGTCCAAGTTGCTGCAATCGACGAAAAACCTATCCTATACAGCAACACGTACCGACTGGATGTCGTGCGCGTGCAACATCTGCCGCACCTGTCATGAGCCGAGGCTCGTCAGAAGCGGGCGGGCCGGATGAACTTTCCGTAGACCCAGCCCTCTTGCCAGCGACCGTTCTGCTGCGGGTCGTGCCAGATCTGGCACCAGGTGGCGCGTACCGCATTGCTCTGCCGTTGCGCCGACCAGCGCGCGATCCGCCGGAGGTCGACGCCGTTCATGCAGCGGCCGGTCATCTGCAGCCTGGTTCCGTTCGGATAGCCGGCGCGCACGGCAGACGAGGAGGATGGCCAGGCGCGCGCGTTGAGCACGTCGTTCCAGGCGACGCCGGAAACCTCCCAGGCAACGAAGGTGCTGGCAGAGGCGATCTCCACCCTCGCGGCAACTCCGACGGCCACCACCGCCAGCGAAATCAGGATCCTTCGAAAGCCGGTCATCACGAACCCCTCCATCAACGATGATCGCAGCATAGTGGCGCAAGGCTGAATTGCGGCTGAACAGGCACGCGATCCGGAAGCGGACGAACGCGTGGATACCATCCGGATGGCCGTCCCCACGATCGGGGACGGCTGAATGCGCTCAGCCGGATACCCGGCAGACGGCACCGACGAGCTTCAGGACGAAGGGACGGACGGCCAGCACGCAAAGGAAGGCGACCGGCATCGCCAGGACATAGGTACCAAGGACACGGCCTGGGTAGCCGGCGTCTATGCCTGTGTTGACGCCGACGATGACGCAGCACATCAGGAACGCCATAATCGCCGACATGAAGAAGGCAAAGACGATGGGGACGGCGCGCGGCGACAGCTTGCGGCTACGCGCCACCCGCAGCGAGGGTATCGTATCTTCCACGAGAAGACCTCCATGGCCTATCCGCAGCGATCATCCGTGCGGGATGGCAGCCACTATACGGAGGGCGCCCCGCGCAGGTAGGCCATTGCAGCCTTGTTCAGAATTAGGCAAAACCATCGAATGCCTATCACCATTCGATGGATGTCATTATGGATACGTTACGCGGCGTCGAGAGTTTCGTCAGGAGCGTCGAGGAAGGCAGCATCGCCGCCGCGGCGCGCAAGCTTGGGATCACGCCGGCCTCTGCGAGCCAGAATATCGCCCGCCTCGAGCGAGCGCTCGGCACGCGCCTGCTCAGCCGCACGACGCGGCAACTGGGCCTGACCGAGAGCGGCCGGATCTATTTCGACCGGGTGCGCAGCGTCGTCCACGATCTCGAACTCGCGGCTGTTGCGGTGGCATCGCTGAACCCGGAGCCTCGGGGATCGCTGAAGATCGCATCCTCAGTCGCCTTCGGCCGCCATGTGGTCGCGCCGCTGGTGCCGTCCTTTGCTGCTCGCCATCCTGAAGTCTCGGTCGAACTCGTCGTCACCGACCGCGAGATCGATCACATCGGCGAAGGCATCGATATCAGCGTGCGCTTCGGGCTGCAGCTGGAGCCGGGCCTGATCGCACGCAAGCTCGCCTCGGTGCCGATGGTCATCTGTGCGGCACCATCCTATGTCGAAAGGCGCGGTTTGCCCGAGCAGCCGGAAGACCTGATCCACCACGACTGCCTCGTCTACCGCTATGCGGGGCACGGGCGGATCTTTCGATGGAGCTTCGTGCGCGACGGGCTTCGCTTCGAACCGGAACTGAAGGCGACGATCGTCAGCAACGACATCGACACGCTGGCGGAAATGGCGATCGCCGGTGCCGGCATCACGCGGCTCGGCGCCTTCATCGCCACGGACCTGATTGCCCGCGGCCTGCTGGTTCCGCTGTTTGGCGGCACACCGTCAGTGGGCGTTGCCAAGGCCGACCACGAGCCATTCGACTTCTACGCCTGCTTCGTCGACCGCCAGGCCGAAACACCGAAGGTACGCGCCTTCATCGAGCACGCCGCACAAAAGCTCAAGGGCCGGTGGTAGCGGTCACGATCGCGCGCCGTCAGGCCGGCATCGCTTGCCCGGCGTTCGCCACGGCTGCTTCCTCTGCAAGCTTTGCCTCGCGGCGGAGCTTGAGCTTGTAGCCGACCTCGACAATCGCGTGGATTGCCGGCACGAACTCCTGCCCAAGCTCGCTCAGCCGGTATTCGACCGAGGGCGGCGATGTCGGCATGATCCGCCGTTCGATCGCGCCCTTTTCTTCCATGTCCTTCAGCCGCGTGCTCAGCACCTTGGCCGATATCCCGGGGATGTCGATCTTCAGCTCGCTGAAGCGGCGAGGACCGCCGCTCAGATACCAGATGATGTTGGGCGCCCAGGCGCCGCCGAGCATGACCATGCACTCGCCCACCGGGCAGCTCGGCGGCAATGCAGCAGCCCTATTCTTTCGAATTTTCAAGCTCATGGGCGAAATTCTCCAGTTACCCCAGGGAAACCGGAAACGTCAGTAACATAAAGTTACCTCATATACAAAAGTTATCGCTTGGGGTTAGGTTCCGCCGTCTTCGACAAAGACCACCGTTGCAAAAGGAATGTGACCATGAAGCTTTACTACGCCCCCGGCGCCTGCTCGCTCTCGCCCCATATCAGCCTGCGTGAAGCCGGCGTCGACTTCGAGATCGTCAAGGTGGACACCGCCACCCACCTTACCGAAAGCGGCGCCGATTTCACGGCGATCAACCCCAAGGGCTATGTGCCGGCGCTGGTGCTGGAGACCGGCGATGTCGTCACCGAAGGTGCGGCCGTCGTGCAGTACATCGCCGACCGCTTTCCGCATGCCGGACTGGCCCCCGCCAACGGCACCCTTGAGCGCACACGCCTGCAGGAGCAGCTGAACTTCATCGCCTCCGAACTGCACAAGGCGTTTTCGCCCCTGTTCAGCAAGACCGCGAGCGCCGACGCCAAGCAGGCCGCGGCAGCACAGGTTACAAAGCGCCTCGCCAACGTCGAGGCGCTGCTGTCGGACGGTCGCGCCCATGTGCTTGGCGAAGCCTTCTCCGTTGCCGACGCCTATCTCTTCACCGTCGTCAACTGGACCAGCGTCACCGGAATTTCGCTCGGTGCCTTCCCCCATCTGACGGCCTATATGCAGCGGGTCGGCCAACGCCCGGCGGTGCAGGCGGCAATGAGGGCCGAAGGGCTGATTGCGGCATGAGCGGCACCCACAGCGATCCGCGCTTCGCAGCCGTCATCGACGTGCTCGGACGTTATTTCGACGGCCTGCATTTCAGCGACACGGCGATCCTTCGCGAGGTCTTTCATCCCAAGGCCCACTATGCCACGGCGACCGGGGGCGAGCTGCTCGAACTCGACATGAACAGGTACTTCCCCGTTGTCGACAAACGCCCGTCACCGGCAAGCCGCGGCGAAGAGCGCGCCGACAGGATCGTCTCGATCGAGTTTGCCGGACCCGTGACGGCGCTGGCCAAGGTACAATGCGCCATCGGCGAGAAGGCGTTTACCGACTTCCTGTCGCTGATTTTCGTCGACGGCCGCTGGCAGATCATCGCCAAGGTCTTTCATTACGACATTCGACAACAAGGCTAAGGAGCCATCCATGCCCTATGTGAACATCAAGATCACCCGCGAAGGCGCGACCCGCGAACAGAAGGCCGCACTCATCAAGGGCGTCACCGATCTGCTCGTTACCGTGCTCGACAAGAACCCGGCCACCACCTTCGTCGTCATCGACGAAGTGGCCTTCGAAGACTGGGGCGTCGGCGGCCTGCCAGTGGACGAATATCGAAGCCAGGTGAAGGCGAAGGGCTAGCGCCACATCGCATCCGGCCCTGCGCTTGCCATTCCCTCTGCCCAACACAGGGAGAGAAGGAATAGCGGGCAACGGGCCGGACGCGAGACCCTTTCCGCTTGATCGGCGCAGCCGCGCTCTCTATCTCATTGTCTCCCGCCGCAGAAATCCCGGAGACATGCCTTGTCCGTTTTCAAGAACCTGCCCGAAGCCCCCGTTGCCGCCAAAAAGCCGGTGACAGATACGCGCCACGGCATCACCCGCACCGACGACTACGCCTGGCTGCGGGACGACAACTGGCAGGCGATGTTCAAGGATCCCTCGATCCTCGATCCCGAAATCCGCAAGCATCTGGAGGCCGAAAACGCCTACATGAACGCGGCGATGGACGACACCAAGGCGCTGCAGAAGACGCTGTTTGCCGAGATGCGCGGCCGCATCAAGGAAGACGACAGCTCGATTCCGGTGAAGGACGGTCCCTTCGCCTATGGCAGCCTTTATGTCACCGGCGGCGAGCAGCCGCGCTATTTCCGCATTCCGCGCAATGCCGACGGCAAGGATGAGACGATCCGTCAGGTTCTGCTCGACGGCGACAAGGAAGCCGAAGGCAAAGCCTATTTCCGCCTTGCCGGCCTCGATCACTCGACCGATCACGCCCGCGGCCTGTGGGGCTATGACGACAAGGGATCGGAATATTTCACGCTGAAGGTGCGCGATCTGACGACCGGCGAGGATCTTGCCGACGTGATCGAGAACACCGGCGGTGGCGGCGCCTGGGCACCCGACGGCAAGAGCTTCTTCTACACAGTGCTCGACGACAATCATCGCCCGTCGAAGATCTTCCACCACATCGTCGGCACCCCTCAATCCGACGACCGGCTGGTCTATGAGGAGAAGGATCCGGGCTTCTTCATGTCGGTCGGTGGCTCGCTGCTCGACGACGTCATCTACATCGACATCCACGATCACGAGACCAGCGAGTACCGGCTGCTTTCGACCACCGACCTGACTGCCGAGCCGAAGCTCGTCGCCGGCCGCGTCACCGGCCTCGAATACGCGATGACCGAAGGCGGCGACGTCTTCTACATCCTGACCAATGCCGACGGCGCCAAGGATTTCAAGATCATGGAAGCGCCGGTCAATGCGCCGGGCAAGGAGAACTGGCGCGAGCTCGTACCGCACAAGCCCGGCACGCTGATCCTCAGCCATATGGCCTATGCCCGCCATCTCGTCTGGCTGCAACGTCGCGAGGGCCTGCCGGAAATCGTCGTGCGCGACCGCAAGACCGGCGAGGAGCACGCGATCGCCTTTGCCGAGGAGGCCTATTCGCTCGGGCTTTCGGGCGCTGCCGAATACGACACCGACGTCATCCGCTTTTCCTATTCGTCGATGACAACCCCGTCGCAGCTTTTCGACTACGACATGGCGACGCGTGAACGTACCCTCCTGAAGACCCAGGAAGTGCCATCGGGACACAATCCCGACGACTACGTCACCCGCCGCGTTTTCGCGCCGTCGTGGGACGGAACCAAGGTGCCGGTGACGCTGCTTTATCGCAAGGACACTCCGCTCGACGGCTCGGCACCGTGCCTGCTTTATGGCTACGGCGCCTATGGCATCACCATTCCCGCCGGGTTCAACACCAACTGCCTTTCACTGGCAGACCGCGGTTTCGTCTATGCCATCGCCCATATCCGCGGCGGCAAGGACCGGGGCTTTTCGTGGTACGAAGACGGCAAGATGGCCAAGAAGACCAATACCTTCAAGGACTTCGTTGCCGCCGCTGACTATCTGAATCAGGAGAAGTTCACCTCTTACGCGAACATCGTCGCCGAAGGCGGATCGGCCGGCGGCATGCTGATGGGCGCGATCGCCAACATGGCGCCGGAAAAGTTCACCGGCATCATCGCAGCCGTACCCTTCGTCGACGTGCTCAACACGATGCTCGACGACACCCTGCCGCTGACGCCGCCGGAATGGCCGGAGTGGGGCAATCCGATCGACAGCCGCGAATTCTACGACATCATCGCCGGCTACTCGCCCTATGACAATGTCGGGGCCAAGCCCTACCCGGCGATCCTGGCGCTCGGCGGGCTGACGGATCCACGCGTGACCTATTGGGAACCGGCGAAATGGGTGGCGCGCCTGCGCGAAAAGACCACCGGCAGCGAACCGATCCTGATGAAGACCAACATGGACGCCGGTCACGGCGGCGCCTCCGGCCGCTTCCAGCGGCTGGAAGAGATTGCCTTCGAATATGCCTTCGCCATCAAGGTCGCGGGCAGGATGTAAGATCAAGGACGAGACCATGGCCGTTCACGTCGCCCTTCTCCGCGCCATCAATGTCGGCGGTACCGGCAAGCTGGCGATGGCCGATCTCAGAGCGCTCTGCGAGGAGATCGGTTTCGGCGATGTGAAGACCTACATCCAGAGCGGAAACGTGCTGTTCCGCTCGGACTTGCCGGCCCTGGACGCGGCCGCAAGGCTCGAGGCGGCCCTTCGCGAAAAGCTCGGCAAGGCGCCGGGCGTGATGATCCGTGACGCCGGGCAATTGCATTCGATTGCGCAGAATTCGCCCTTCCCCGATGCCAAAGGCAATTTTCTGCATGTCGTCTTCCTGGCGAATGCGGCACCGGCGAACGCCCTCGACGCGCTTGTCGCACCCGATGGCGAAGAGGTGCATGTCGCCGGTCACGAAATCTACATCCACTTTCCAAACGGCGCCGGTCAGTCGAAGCTCAAGCTGCCGGCGCTCAGGACCGGCACGGCGCGCAACCTCAACACCGTGCGCAAACTCGCCGAACTGGCAAAGGCGATGGAAGACGACAAGGGCTGATGTTCACAGCGTCGCCGGCTGGAACAGCAGCCGGACGAAGGTTCGGAAGATCAGCAATTGGGCCGGCAGGTTCTGCGGCTCCTTCAGCGCCTTCGACAGGATGATGCCGCCCTCGATCACCGTCGAAACCATGTCGGCAAGCTGATCTACATCCAGCGGCTCGCGCGGTCGATAGACCTGCATGATATCGCGAAACATCGCTCCGAAACGCCTTCGCCACATCAGCGCAGCCTGCCGGTTGATCTCCTGGATATCGCGATCGAAGGCGCGCTCGTGGCTGCAGATCACCGCAACAAGGCAGCCGGGATGACCGTTCGGCAGGTCGGACAGCAGTTCCGACAGCAGCTTCAGACCGAGCAGAAACGCTTGTAGCGGATCGTCGGATAGCTCGCGCGCACGGCTGAAGATCTCGTCATAAATCCGCTCGTCGTTCTCCACGTAGCGCTCGAGCAGCGCCTTTGCCAGCTCGTTCTTGTCGCGAAAATGGTAGAAGAAACCGCTCTTGGTGATGCCGGTCTCGGCGATCAACTCATCGATCGAGGTTCCGCCAAACCCCTTCGCCAGTACCGAGATTTCGGCGGCGTCCAGGATCTTGGCGCGTGTTTCCTCACCCTTTCGCATTAGCCGGTTCCCTACCGTCGGTACAGTTTTCGCCAACAACTCCACGACCAGCGAGCAGCGCCCGCAGCAAACGAAACAATCAACCCTATGATTTCACTGAGATACTTACGTATATTAACAATAGTATACCTTAAGCCGACTAGTTTAGAAGATGATAAAGAGGCAGAACGTTAACCATCCTTGCGGGAATGGGAGCGCTCCGCCGGGATCCAACGCGACCAAAAACGGGTGGAGACCGACATGGCCCAATACCGACGCAGCCTGCCGCTCATGAAAGGTGGAACCTTTCTCAGCGACGGCGGCATGGAAACGACGCTCATCTTTCATGAGGGCGTCGCGCTCCCGCACTTTGCCTCCTTCGTCCTGCTTTCGACATCGGAAGGGCGGCGACGCCTCTTAAGCTACTACACGCGCTACCTCGACATCGCGCAGCATCACGGCACAGGCTTCGTGCTCGATTCGGCGACCTGGCGGGCGAGCGCTGATTGGGGCTCGAAACTCGGCTACGATGCCAAAGCGCTGGCCGAACTCAACCAGGACGCCATCTACCTGCTGACGGAGCTGCGCTCCGAATACGAAAGGCCACAGGCGCCGATCGTGCTGAGCGGCGCCATCGGGCCCCGTGGCGACGGTTACCGGGCGGGCCGGATGAGCCCCGACGAGGCGGAGGACTACCATGCCGCACAGGTGGCCGCCTTTGCGGTCAGCGATGCCGACATGATCTCAGCCTATACGATTACCAATGTCGACGAGGCGATCGGCATTGCCCGCTCGGCGCAAAGCCACGGCATGCCCTGCGTCATCTCGTTCACGGTGGAGACCGACGGGCGACTGCCGAGCGGCCGCACGCTCAGGAGCGCGATCGAAACGGTCGATGCGGCCACCGGTCGGTTTCCGCACTACTACATGATCAACTGCGCCCATCCGGATCATTTCGAGGCCAGCCTCGATACGGGCAGCGCCTGGGTGCACAGGATCGGCGGCATTCGCGCCAATGCATCGGCCAAGAGCCACAGCGAACTCGACGAAAGCGTGACGCTCGATGCCGGCGATCCGGCCGACCTCGGGCAACGCTACCGCACCTTGGCCGATCGCCTGCCAGCCTTGCGCGTTCTGGGCGGCTGCTGCGGCACCGACCATCGCCATATCGCGGCGATTTGCGAGGCCTGCCTGTCGCCAACGGCGCTGAGCGCCTGAAGCGACGACGGCACTCGCCCTCCCAGCCCTCCCGCGAAGACCTCTCGCGGGAGGGCACCGCCCCTCTACCGGCCAACCCTCGCGAAACGGTGACGGCTCGTGTAGACTTGGTTCGAAAGGGCGGCGGCCGGAATGTCCCGGCAGGAACCGCTGATCGCCGAACCATGAACTACGTGCCTCCTTCGCCATCCGCAGATACCGATGCGTTCCCCTTCGACAACAGCTTTGCGCAGCTGCCGCAGCAGTTTTTCGCGCGGGTCGATCCGACGCCAGTTGCCGAGCCGTGGCTGATCAAGCTCAACCGGCCGCTTGCCGAAGAGCTCGGCCTTGACATCGGCACCCTAGAGCGCGATGGGGCGCAGATCTTTTCCGGAAACAGCGTACCTGCGGGTGCAGCACCGCTTGCCATGGCCTATGCCGGCCACCAGTTCGGCACCTTCGTGCCACAGCTTGGCGATGGTCGCGCGATCCTGCTCGGCGAGGTCATCGACCGCAACGGCAGACGGCGCGACATCCAGCTGAAGGGGCCGGGGCAGACCCCTTTTTCGCGCCGCGGTGATGGACGCGCGGCGCTCGGGCCGGTCCTGCGCGAATACATCGTCAGCGAAGCGATGCACGCGCTCGGCATCCCGGCAACGCGCGCACTTGCCGCCGTCGTCACCGGCCAGCCGGTCTATCGCGAGCAGATCCTGCCGGGCGCCGTCTTTACCCGCGTGGCGGCAAGCCACATTCGCGTCGGAACCTTCCAGTTCTTTGCGGCGCGCGGCGACATGGCCTCGGTGCAGGCGCTCGCCGACTATGCGATCGACCGCCACTACCCGGACGCCAAAAATGACGAGCGTCCTTATCTAGCCTTCTTCAAGGCGGTGGTGGCGCGGCAGGCGGCGCTCATTGCCCGGTGGCTACATGTCGGCTTCATCCACGGAGTGATGAACACCGACAACATGACGATATCAGGCGAGACGATCGACTTCGGCCCCTGCGCCTTCATGGACGCCTACGATCCGAAAAAGGTCTTCTCCTCGATCGACCAGTTCGGGCGTTACGCCTATGCCAGCCAGCCGGCGATCGGCCAGTGGAACCTGACGCGGCTCGCCGAGACGCTGGTGCCGCTGTTCGATCCGGTGGCGGCAACGGCGGTCGACCTTGCCAACGATGTGCTCGGCGAATACGGCGCCATCTTCCAGCGTCACTGGCTCGACGGCATGCGTCGCAAGATTGGGATTGTCGGTGAAGAGGAAGGCGATCTCGATCTTGTCCAGGCGCTTTTGACGGCGATGCACCAGGGCGAAGCGGATTTTACGCTCACCTTCCGAAAACTCTGCGACAGTGCCGCCGACCCGGCGGCTGACGCGACCCTCGCCTCATTGTTTGCCGACCCTGCGGGCCTGACGACCTGGCTTTCCGACTGGCGAAAGCGTCTTGCGCGGGAATCGGGCGCCTCCGACGAACGGGCATCGGCAATGAGGGCGGTGAACCCGGCCTTCATCCCGCGCAACCACCGGATCGAGCAGGCGATTGTCGCGGCCACCGAGGAAGCCGACTTCTCACTGTTCGAGGCGCTTGTCGACGTAACGTCCAGACCATACGAGGACCAGCCGCGCTTTGCTGCCTATGCCGACCCGCCGCAGCCGGAAGAAGAGGTGCAGCAAACCTTCTGCGGCACCTGAGGCAAGATCGACGAGCGCTCTTCCCCGCCTCCCGCTTTCGTTGCCTATGGCTTACGGCCATAGGCCGACAGGAAGATCCGCACGCTTTCGACCGCATGCACGCGAAGCGCTTCTGCGTCGGGAATGGCCTGATCGCCGAGCAGCATGGCATCGTTGACGGGCGCGCCCATCACCAGCCAGTTGAAGAAGGAGGCAGCGGCCGCCAAGTCGGCCGCCTCGATGTCGCCGGTCTCGCCATAGTGCGCAAAGGCCTTCATGAGCCGTGCGATCGACCGGCCCGGCCCCTTCGCGTGCAATCGCTTGCCAAGCTCCGGAAACCGTTCCGCCTCGCCGATCACCAGGCGCCGTAACTGCATCAGCCGTGGCGTCATGACGATCGCCAGCTGTTGCTCGGCGAAATCCAGGAGAAACGCCTCAATCGGACGCCCGTCGACAGGGTCGGCCACCTGCTCCTGCAACTCGTCACCGGCCACGCCCGTCATGCCGGTGACGATCTCGAGGAACAGAGCCTCCTTGGTGCCGAAATGGGCATAGACCGTCTGCTTCGACACGCCGGCGATCGCCGCCACCTCGTCCATGTTTGTAGCCAGGAAGCCCCGCTGCAGGAAAAGATCGGTGGCAGCGGCCAGGATCGACTGGCGCTTTCTCGTCATTCGCGGCTTGGCAGGCTCCGTCATTCTCACCCACGTTCCCTCTTATGAGCACGCGATAACACAGGTTCACGGCTAGCACGACCGCATTGACAAATCAAACTGGACGGTACAGTTTGATTTTGATGAACCCATGGAGATTGCGGGTGAGCGGGAGCGAAAGCCGAACCCTGAATGCACGATGCCATTGTGGGCAGGTGCACTTGCGCGCGGTCGGCAGGCCGATCGTATCGACGGCCTGCTATTGCGAAAGCTGCCGGAAAGCGGGCGGGCTGTTCGAGGCGCTGCCCGGTGCTGGCCGCGTGCGCAACAGTGACGGATCCACGGATTACGTTCTTTTCCGCAAGGACCGGATCGCCTGCGCGAAGGGCGCCGATCGGCTCGGCGAACATCGGCTGACGGCGACATCGAAAACCCGACGCGTTGTCGCCACCTGCTGCAACACGCCGATGTTTCTCGAGTTCACTGGCGGGCATTGGCTGACGCTTTACCGGGACCGCTTCGATCCGAGCGCGCGGCCGCCGGTAGAAATGCGGGTGATGACGCGAGATCGCCGCGAAGGCGTCACCATCGCGCCAGACCTGCCCAATCATACAGGACATTCGGGAAGGTTCATGCTGAAGCTCATAGGCGCATGGGCGGCGATGGCATTCCGTGCGCCCAAGGTCGATTACGTGAAGGGAGCGCTTGATGGCCATGGAACGTGAAAAGATCGAGATCCGCAACATTGTTTCTCCCGGGCACGTCACGCGGGTCGACAAGATCAAGTACGACGCCATGAAGGAGGCGCTGCTCACCGCGCTCTCCAGCGAGCAGGTACCGCTCACAGTTGCGCAAGCAAAGCAGAAATTGCTGCCGTTACTGCCAGAAGATCTCTTCCCGGGTGGCGCGAAAGCCGGCTGGTGGCTGAAGGCCGTCCAGCTCGATCTCGAGGCCAGGGGCGTGCTGCGCCGGGAAAATACCAAGCCCTTGCGCCTGCGGATCGTCTAGATCATTGCCGGTCCGAGCGAAACAGGAAGCATCAACCTCCTTGTTTCCACCTGTTGCCCGACGGAAAACCGCTTCGCACTCCTGCTGAGATTGCCCCACCCCGGTCTTGACCACCTTTCAGCACGATCTCGCATGCCCGGCGGGAAACGTCGTTCCGATCGCCTCGGCGGGGCGCAACTTCATTGCGGTCACCAAAATTTTGCATTGCGAAATCATGACCATTGAAAGGCACGTTGGCCGCGTTAGGTGCTAGGGGACGGGCCGTCGGAGACGCGCCCTTGCCCGATCTGACGGCCGCGGCCCCCCTCGCGACCGCCGACCCCGCTACCAACCTTTCCGGTGCGTCCCTTCATCCGGGCCGCCGCAATGAAAAGCCACTCCACGGCGCCGGTCTTCAATTCGGGAGTTCCGCTATGCTTATTCTGACGGCCACCGTCTTCGCTCTGATCGGCCTTGCGCTCGGCGGCGGCGGAGCCAAGCTCCTGATGCTGGGGGGCAGTCCCTACTATCTCATCGCCGGCGTCGGCTTCCTGCTGACGGGCGTCCTCCTCTTCCTGCGCAAGGCTGCCGCCATCTGGCTCTACGCGCTTGTCATCCTCGGTTCGCTCGCCTGGGCTATCTGGGAAGTCGGCTTCGACTGGTGGCAGCTCGGGCCGCGCGGCGGGCTCATCGTGCTGCTCGGCCTGTGGCTGATGCTGCCGGCGATCCGTCGTCCGCTCGGCTTCGAGAGCCCGACCGGCGAGCGCTATTCCGCCGGCGTGTGGCCCTTGGCGCTCGCCGTCCTGGTGTCGATCGGGATTGCCGGTTACTCGATCACCCAGGATCCACACGACATCCGCGGCGATCTGCCGAGCGACGTCATCGCCGCCAACCCGCCGCTCGGCGGCAACGTGCCTCCGGGCGAATGGCATCAGTACGGGCGCACGCCGTTCGGCCAGCGCTACGCGCCGCTCGACCAGATCACGCCGGAGAACGTCGCAAGCCTCAAGGTTGCCTGGCAATACCAGACCGGCGACGTCAGACGTCCCGATGACGTCGGCGAGACCACCTATCAGGTGACGCCGATCAAGGTGAAGGACACGCTTTATGCCTGCACGCCGCACAACTGGGCGATCGCGCTCGATGCGGCAACCGGCGAGGAAAAGTGGAAGTATGACAGCAACTCCGGCATGAACCCGGACCGGCAGCACCAGACCTGCCGCGGCGTCACCTATTGGGCCGACCCGGCCGCCGCCGCCGGCAGCGCCTGCGCCGAACGGGTGTACCTGCCGACGTCGGATGCTCGGCTGATCGCGCTCGACGCCGAAACAGGCGCCGTATGCACCAGCTTTGCCGATAATGGCGTGCTGCACCTCGAAAAGGGCATGAAGTACAATCCGGCCGGTTACTACTATTCGACATCGCCGCCGATCGCCGTTGCCGGCAAGCTGATCATCGGCGGCGCGGTCAACGACAACTATTCGACCCAGGAGCAATCCGGCGTCATCCGCGCCTTCGACATCAACACCGGCGCCCTCATCTGGAACTGGGATAGCGGCAATCCCGATGTCACCACCCCGCTTCCCGAGGGTCAGACCTACAGCACGAACTCACCCAACAGCTGGTCGGTATTCAGCTACGACGAAGGGCTCGGCATGGTCTACGTCCCCATGGGCAACCAGGTTCCCGACCAGCTCGGCATGGGGCGCAGCGAGCATGTGGAGAAATACTCCTCCTCGATCGTCGCACTCGATATCACCTCCGGCGCCGTGCGCTGGGTGCGCCAGACCGTGCACCACGACCTCTGGGACATGGACGTGCCGGCGCAACCGGCCCTGCTCGACATCACCAAGGAGGATGGCACCGTGGTGCCGGCGCTGGTCGGGCCGACGAAACAGGGCGATATCTACGTGCTCGATCGCCGGAGTGGCGAGCCGATCATCCCGGTCGAGGAAGTTGCAGCCCCCAAGGGCGCAATCCCGGAAGATTTCACCGCCCCGACACAGCCGGTGTCCGGCCTGACCTTCATGCCCGCGCCGCTGCAGGAGCGCAACATGTGGGGCGTGACGATGTTCGACCAGCTCGCGTGCCGCATCTCGTTCCGCTCGCTCAAATACGAGGGGCGCTACACGCCGCCGTCACTGGAAGGGACGCTGGTCTATCCCGGCAATTTCGGCACGTTCAACTGGGGCTCTGTCGCGGTCGATCCGGAACGCCAGGTAATGTTCGGAATGCCGACCTATCTCGCCTTCACCTCGCGCCTCGTTCCGCGCGACCAGATCCCGCCGAAAGGCCAGGACGAAAAGGGATCAGAACAGGGCCTCAACCGCAATGACGGCGCGCCCTACGGCGTCTTCATGGGTCCGTTCCTGGGGCCGCTCGGCATCCCCTGCCAGGCGCCGCCATGGGGCTATGTCGCCGGTGCCGATCTCAGGACCGGCAAGATAGCCTACAAGCACAAGAACGGCACCGTCGAGGACATGACGCCGCTGCCGCTGCCTTTCAAGGTCGGCGTTCCCGGCATCGGCGGACCGATGATCACCAAAGGTGGCGTCGCCTTCCTGGGGGCTGCGGTCGACGACTATCTGCGCGCCTATGACCTGAAGACGGGCGATCAACTCTGGGAAGCCCGGCTTCCGGCCGGCGGCCAGTCGACACCGATGAGCTACACGGTCGGCGACAAGCAGTATGTGCTGATCGTCGCCGGCGGCCATGGTTCGGTCGGCACCAAGCCAGGCGATTACGTCATCGCCTATACGCTGCCCTGAACCGCGAGCAGGCATCCCTAATTCTCGCTATTGGGTTGCATCGGCAAGCTCCGCGCAAGCCATCGACAGCAGCGTCTCCCGGACATCAGGTTCCGGGAGATTCCCTTGAAAATCGACAACAGCATCTCGAGTTACTACTTCTCCCAGCGCCGCGCGCATGCGGGAACAGCCAGCCCGCTCGAGGAAAACGCCCCCGGCGATGCGAGACCGCGGCTTTCGCCGACGGTCGCGCCGGCGAAAGCGTCGGTGTCCGCATCCCTGTCGAGCGCGCTCTGGAACAGCGCGGTGCGGGAAGACCAAACCAGACCTTCGATCAGTTCGGGCGACGAGACGGCGTCCGGAGGCTCGGTCAGCGACGAATTCCTGAAGCGCGCCAAGATGAGCCTGGCCGAGCAGATCCGCGCGCAGATCCTGGAAGCGCACGGCATCTGCGAAGACGAGCTCAAGGCGATGGATCCGACAGAGCGCGCGGCGATCGAGGAGGAAATTCGCAAGGCGATCGAGCGGGCGCTCGGCATCGAGCAGCAGCGCAATGATACGGCATCCGACATCTCAGATGGAAGTGCCGCAGCCTGAAATAAACCCGCTTAAGAATCTCAACTTTTCCTTGAACCGGCCGATGAGAGACGCGACATTGCTCGCCTGCCGATTCTCAGGAGAACAGCGACATGAGGGACGATTGGCGCCTTGCGGGCGAGCCGATGGCGATTATCTTTGCGCGCTACTGGCGAACTGAATGGCCGTCGATCCTGTTGCTGGTCACGATTACGTTGGTGGCTTCGGTGAGTTTCGTCGCCGGCCCATATCTGTTTTCAAGGCAGATCGACGCACTGGGGGACCCTTTCGCTTCCGTCATCGGCGGCTTCCTGCTCTATGCGCTCGTCATGGCGGTCTCGACTGCTATGCAAAACGGCGTGATGTACCTCGCCGCCAGTCAGGGCCAGGCACTCGGCTTCATCGTCCGGACTGCCTTTTTCGATCGGCTGCTGACGAAGACCGCAGCCTTCTACGTCGAACATAACCCGGCACAGATCCAGCAGGCGGGCGTCGGCGGCGAACGGGCGCTCAACAATATCTCGACGACACTTCTCGGCGGCTTCATCCCGGGCACGCTGCAGATCGGCGTGACGCTGGTCATGCTCGGCGCGACGATCAGCAGCGAACTCATCCTTGTGGCGCTGTTTTATGGCTGCGTCTTCATCGGACTGCGCTACTACACTTCAAAGATCGCCGCCCGCCACATCGGAACCGCGATGAAGGCCTCGCAGGAAAACGCCAAGTTCACGGGCAACGCGATGAACGCGATGGAGACATTGCGGCACTTCCGCAGCGAGCGCTGGATGAACGCTCGTTTCATCGAGAAGGAAGCGGTCTCGCGGGACGGATGGCGCCGGTTCTTCGGGACCGAAGCCCTGGGCGGCGCTGCCTCGGCTGCAGCGTTGGGGCTACAACTTGGTGTCACCTTCGTTCTGCTCGTTCCACGCCTGCAGGCCGGGGAGCTTTCGACCGGCGACCTCGTTCTTTTCAACATGCTGCTGCTTCAGTTGAATTCGCCCTTCGAGATGATCGGACGCGCCGTCAGCACCCTGATGGAATCCAAGGCTCGGTTCGGCCCGTTTGCTGCCATGTGGCATGCGGAAGACGAAGCCGATGCGAGCCGATCCGCGCCATTTGCCCCCACCGACGGACGCCTGACATTCGATAATGTCGGTTTTTCCTATGGAGCGAGCCGCGGCCTCGAGGCGCTCAGCTTCACGGCGGAGCGCGGGCGCATCACCTATCTCGTTGGCCCCACGGGCGCCGGCAAATCGACCGCGTTCAAGCTGGTGCTGAAGTCGATCGAGCCGACCGCGGGCCGCATCGATGTCGATGGCCGGAACCTGACGAGCATCGCCCGCACGGACTGGTTCGCGAAGGTCGGCGTCGTGCCGCAGGACATCGTCCTGCTCAATGAAAGCCTTGCCACCAACATCGCTCTCGGGCGGCCGCGCGATCACGAACGCATGGTCGCAGCCGCCCGCAAGGCCGCCATCCTCGATTTCATCGAGGCGTTGCCCGAAGGGTTCGACACGACGGTCGGCGAACGTGGCCTCAAGCTTTCCGGCGGCGAACGCCAGCGCATCGCGATTGCGCGCGCATTTTACGACGATCCGGAGTTCCTGTTTCTCGACGAAGCGAGTTCGGCGCTCGACGAGGCGACCGAGCGCGATATCATGGCGCATATCCGCGCCGTCTGCGGCCAGGTGACGGTAATTGCCATCACCCACCGCAAAAGCGTCATCGGCGTCGATGACCAGGTCATCCGCCTGAGGAAACGGCGCGCGGCGGAAGATGAGGCGACGAAGGACGTGGTGGCAACCGACAGCTAGACCAATTCCGCCGCCATCCGGCCGACATCGGCAAAGACAGTGTTCAGCACGGAAAGAGGCGCGGTCGCTTCGGCGATATAGACCGCGATCAAGAGTGGCGCCCGCCCCTCGGGCCAGACGATGGCGATGTCGGACGCCGAGCCGGTTGCGTTGGTACCCGTCTTGTCGCCGACCTTCCAGCCCTTCGGCAAGCCGGCCCGGATACGCTCATCACCGGTGGTGTTGGCGACCATCCATTCGATCAGGCGCTTGCGCGAGTCGGCTGTCAGTGCGGGGCCGAAAGCGAGATTGCCGAGCGTTTCCAGCATCGCGGCCGGCGTCGTCGTATCGCGGGGGTCGCCTTTCTTCGCCTCGTTCAGCGTCGGCTCGTTGCGATCGAGACGCGTGGTCTCGTCGCCGATCATGCGCAACCAGGCCGTCAGCGCCGATGGCCCGCCGAAACTTTCCAGCAGGAGGTTGGCGGCCGCGTTGTCGCTGGTCGTCATCGTCGCGGCACAGAGGTCGGCGATCGTCATGCCCTCGCCACCGAGATGCTTCTCGGTCACCGGCGAATGGGCGATGATATCCTTCTGCGCGACGACGATGCGGCGATCGAGCGTTTCGGCTCCCTGGTCGACGCGCGCAAGAATGAAGCCGGCGGCCAGCGCCTTGAAGCTCGAGCACATGGCAAAACGCTCATCCTCGCGGCAGCCGAACGATATGTTGGTTGCCGTGTCGAGAACGGAAACGCCGAGCCGGCCACCAGTGCGCTTTTCGAGTTCGGCCAGGCGTGCCTCGATGTCGTCGCCGGCTGAAGCAGTGGACGCCTTGGCCACCGACCCGAAGGCGATTGCGGGGTAGATGAGCGCTGAGCCGACGAGCAATTGACGGCGATTGATGAGCTGCGTCACGGGGTTCCTTCCGTCGAGCGCCGCCATTCCATGCCGACGTTCCAACTGACTGTTGCAAAACAAGCATCCGGATCAACACGATGCCGATTCGAATTCTGCAGTGATCGCTAGGTGCCGATTGTGGCGTCCTTGTGCCGACTTCTTCTGCGTGCCAGCGCCCGCGCTGCAGGCGAACCAGTCCTTCGAGCCAACAGGATATTGACGGCTGCCGCAAAGCGATTATCTAATGCTCCAGAAGCTATAGGTTTGGAGCCTGCACATGTATTCCATCGGCGATCTCTCCCGCCGCACCGGCGTGAAAATTCCGACGATCCGCTATTACGAGCAGATGGGGTTGATTGCCGCACCCGAGCGGTCGGAAGGCAATCAGCGGCGCTACGAGAAGCGCGAACTGGAACGTCTCGCCTTCATCCGCCATGCGCGCGACCTGGGATTGTCGATCGAATCGATCCGCGATCTGCTGGCATTGAGCCAGCACCCGGAGAGCCCCTGCGGTGAAGCCGACCGTATCGCCAAGGAACATCTCATTACCGTGCGTGAAAAGATCGCCCAGTTGCAGAAGCTGGAGCGCGAACTCGAACGCATCGTCGCCTGCAACGGCGATCATACCATCGGCGACTGCTACGTCATCCGCGCGCTTGCCGACCATTCGATGTGCGGCAGCGATCATTGAGTGGCGGCGCATGGCAGAATGGGCCGACGTCGAACAGAGGTTATCGCCCCGATCTCCAGCGCTTGCGCAAAATTCCTCGTTGACAAATGCGCGGAAACGGACAATCTACGCGCATGATCAAGAGCGCACCCATTTGCCGCGTGTATTTTTGGCTGTTCCCATAGGAGCGGCCTGCTGATCATATTCAACAAGGCCGCCATCAGGCGGCTTTTGTTTTTCACGGCACCTGATGGCGAGAAAACCATGAGGAGCCGACAATGCTACAGACCGCCATACCCTCTCTCCATCCGCTGCCATCGACGCGCCCGCCGATGGTGACGATCCGTTGCGCCAAGCAGCGCGACCTTCCCGAACTGCGCGAGATGATCGCCGAACTCGCCGCCCATCACGGTGATGCGGCCCCGATCACCCCGGAACAGCTCGAGCGCGACCTCTTCGGCCGCACGCCCTGGATCACTGCCCTTGTCGCAGAGGCCGGCAACCGGCTGATCGGCTACGCCATCCTCGTGCCGATCTACCGGGCTGCTGAAGGCGCGCGCGGCATGGAGCTGCATCATCTGTTCGTGCGGTCCGACAATCGCGGCACCGGCATCGGCCGCCATCTCGTCGCAAAGGCACGCGAGCAGGCAAAAATGGCCGGCTGCGACTACCTGTCGGTCAGTGCTGCGACCGGCAATTTCAAGGCCCATCATTTCTACGAATCCGAACGCTTCGTGCCTCGTCCGGTGACGGGCATGCGCTATATGCAGAAACTTGGCTGAGGACGGGGCGATGCGGCTTGCAATCGTACTTCACGAAGGCTTCGCGGATTGGGAATGCGCGCTGTTGATGGCAACGGCGCGGGCGCATTTGGGTGTCGATATCGAGGTCGTCACCCCTGATGGCGCGCCGGTGACGTCGATGGGTGGCCTCGACGTCTCGGCGCACCTGTCGGCCGACGCGCTCGACCCCGCAGGCTTTGACGGGCTGGTCATCTGTGGCGGCGCGATCTGGGGAACCACCGACGCTCCCGATCTCTCCGCCACGATCCGCTCGTTCCATCGGGAGAAACGGCTGATTGCGGCGATCTGCGGCGGCGTCGATGCGCTGGCGGCGAGCGGGATTCTCGACCGGTCGAGCCACACGGCAAACAGCGCCGACAGCCTCGCCTCGCTCGACGGCTACCAAGGGCATGGCCTTTATCGCGATCAACCGCAGGCAGTCAGCAGCAACCGCGTCGTCACGGCGGCCGGGACTGCACCCGTCACCTTTGCGGTCGAAATCTTTCGCGCGCTCGGCCTGGGGTCAGCCGAACTCGACCACTATGCGACGCTCCATGGTCGCGAACATGCGGCCGCAACGACTGCCGCATGAACAGGCGACCTCAGAGCCAGGTTGCAATCTGCTCGAGCGGCTTCTTCACCTTGCCGGCGACCGGAACGGTCGCGTCCGGCGCGGGATAACCAACCACCAGGATCAGGAACGGCTTCTCGCTGTCGGGCCGCCCGCAGATCTCGTTGAGGAAATTCATCGGAGCCGGCGTGTGGGTCAGGGTCGCAAGCCCCGCATGATGCAAGGCAGTGATCAGGATGCCGGTGGCAATGCCGACGCTCTCGTTGATGTAATAGTTCTTCTTCATGTCGCCCGGATTGGGCCCGCCGCGCTTCTGCGAGAAGATGGCAATGAGATAGGGCGCGGTCTCAAGGAAGGGCTTTTCGTCGTCGGTGCCGAGCGGCGCCAGCGCATCGAGCCACTCCTGCGGAGCCTTCTCCTGGTAGAAGACACGCTCTTCCTCTTCCGCCGCTTCGCGCACCTTCGCCTTGATATCGGGGCTTTCGATGACGGCAAAATGCCAGGGCTGGTGGTTCGCGCCGCTCGGCGCCGTGCCGGCGGCCAGCAGACAGGTCTCGATCACCGCGCGCGGCACCGGCCGATCGCTGAAATAGCGCGTCGTGCGCCTACGGTTGACGTCCGCGTAGAAATCCGCCGCACGCGCCACCATTTCCTCGGGGCTGCGCTCGATCCACTGGTCGTAGGGCAAGGTCTCATGGGCACGCATCGAATATCTCCTCCTGCTTTTGGCAAGAGTTAGAGCGCACCGGTCTACGGGAATCAAGCGGCCGGTCCCACCCTCAGAGCGCCGGGACGGCCTTCAGGTAGGCGGAGATCGCCTCACGGTCGGCAGCGGAGAGCTTCGCCATGTTCTTCTGCACCTCGACCATCGAGCCGCCGACGGAATCGAATTCCGGTGTGAAGCCGCTTTCGAGATAGGAGGCGATATCGGACGCGCTCCAGCCGCCGATGATCTTCGAACCGGGTGTGATGTTGGGGATGCGGCCCTCGCCTTCCGGGTTGGGGGCGCCCGCCAGCCATTGGCTCGCCTCAAAGCCGCCAAGCGCGTTTCGCGGCGTGTGGCACTCGCCGCAATGGCCGGGGCCTTCGACCAGATATTGCCCGCGCGCGAGCTTGGCATCGGCCGTATCGACGGCTGCGCGCGGCGTATCGGTGAGGAACAGCAGCTTCCAACCGCCAAGCGCCAGCCGCAGATTGTAGGGGAACGGCAGTTCGTGGCCGGGCGCGACGTCGCTCGCCTTCGGCAGCGTCTTCATGTAGCCCCAGAGGTCATTGATATCCTTGGGCGTCATCCGGACATAGGATGCGTAGGGAAACGACGGATAGAGGTGCTCGCCGTTTCGCCCGACGCCGCGCGTCATCGCATTGCCGAATTCGGCCAGCGTCCACGCGCCGATGCCGGCGGTTTCGTCCGGCGAGATGTTCGGCGCATGAAACGTGCCGAACGGGCTCTTTAGCGGGGCGCCGCCCGACAGAACAAGACGGGCATCGCCCTCGCCGCCCGGCTTGGCGTGACAGCTGACACAGCCGCCGGCCCAGAAGACCTGTTCGCCATTGGCAAGATCCGGTTCGCCCAGCCCTTCCCAATGCGCTGCCGGCCAGGGCGCCGGCTTCGTCAGCCACCAGAAGGCACCGCCACCGACCAGGCCCAGAACCACCAGACCCGAGACAAGTTTCCTGATCCGTCGGCCCATCAAGCTCCCTTTCAACGGCAACCCTTGAACCGCGTGGGATCGAAAGGGCTCTTCATCACTCAAGACAACCAAGAGGCCGCTGCCGCGGCGCGCCTGGCGCCAACGGCATCATGGCGCGCCGGCAAGGCCGCCGCGCCATCCGCAGATCCCCGGGGAGAATGACCTATCGTCAGTTCTTCTTCAGACGATAGGTCTCATGACAGCTGCCGCAATCCTTGCCGATGCCGCCGAGCGCTGCGCCGACGCCGGCCTGGTCGGCGGGAAGCTGCGCGAGCACTGCTGCGGTGTCGCTGCCGAGCTTGGCCGCCTTGGCTTTGAAATCGTCCATGTTTTCCCAGATCTTCGGGCTGGCTTCCGTTTCCATCCCGGTCTCGGAGCCGGCCGGGAAGTGATCGGGGAACGTCTTCATCGTCTCGGAGATGGTGGTCAGCGATGCCTTGACGATCTCGGCATCATAGGGCTTTTCGCCTTTGGCGATGCCCGCGAGCGCACCCGTGGCCGCGCCGACCTTCTTCATCAGTTGCTGGCGGACCGCCTGCGGTTCGTCCGCCGCCGTGACGGCGGTAACGCCGAGGCCCGCGAGCGCGGCGGCAAGCATAAGGGCGCGTATCTTCATCGTGATCTCCCGGTCATTCGAATCCGCCTTCGCGGCCTTCGTGTTGAATGCGCCGGCATGATGGCATTTTAGCCTTTCGACGGAAGTAACATTTTTTTGATGTCCTTGTCACAGCAGCATAATTTGGCGCTTCAGGACCGTTGACGGCCACCTTACCTTCTTCGAACTTATAACATGATTATAATAATCATGTTTATACTTGAAGCATTATCGCGTTCCGGCCCATCCCTGCCAGACCGTCAACGCCGCCACCAGCACCAGAACAATGCCGGCGATGCGGCCGATCAGGACCGTCGCTGCGGGGCTGCCGACGAGAAAATCCCGACCGCGGCCGGCAGCGAGCGCCAGGCCACCATAAACGGCAAGCTGGGTCGCCGCGATCATCACCGCCATGACGGCGGCCTGCGACCAGACGGGTCCGAATTGCGGCTTCAGGAACTGCGGATAGACCGCCAGCATGAACAGATAGGCCTTGGGGTTCATCAGGCTGGTGAGCGCGCCCTGGCGAAAACTCGCCCAGCGCGACAGCCTCCCGGTGCCGTCGATGCCGCCGATGGTGATGGAACTGCGGATCAGCGAATATCCGATCCAGGCGATGTAGATGGCACCGCCGACGAGCAGGACGTTGAACAGTTGCGGCACCAGATGGAGGATCACGCTGACACCAAGTGCCGCGTAGAGCGTGTGCAACACGCCGCCGGCCATGATGCCGGCTGTCGCCAACAGGCCGGAAGCTCGCCCACCCGTCAGCGAATTCGCCAGAACGAAGATCATGTCCATGCCCGGCACGATGATGATGCCAAAGAGGAGAGTGAAGAAAAGCCAGAGATTTTCCGCGTAACTCATGTCAGTTGTCCTGGGTGCGTTCGATCGTTTCGTGAGTGGATTGCTTATTTTTCAATCCGTTGCCGGATGCTATAAGCGGCGTCAACTGACAGGGTGTTGTCAGGAGCGTTTGGGAACGGCGGAGTTTTTTCGATGCGCAAGGCCTCGCGCCTGTTCGAGATCATCCAGATCCTGAGGCTGGCCCGCAAACCGCTCACGGCCGCCCAGATGGCAGAAACGCTGGAGGTGACGCCGCGGTCGATCTACCGCGATATCGCCGCACTTCAGGCGATGCGCGTGCCGATCGAGGGCGGGCGCGGCATCGGCTACATCCTGCGCCCCGGCTTCGACCTGCCACCACTGATGTTTTCGATCGAGGAAACCGAGGCGATCGTGCTGGCGCTGGCGCTGCTGGCGCGCACCGGAGACGAGGAATTGAAGGCGGCCGCCGGCCGCGTCAACCAGAAGATCACCGGCGCCGTGCCCGAGCCGCTCAGGCTTGCCTTTCGCAATCAGGCGCTGCATGCCTGGGGAACAGTCGCGCCCTCCCCGGCTGGCGTCGATCTCGCCCTGGTGCGCCGGGCGATCCGGGACGAACGCAAGCTCGGCGTCGACTATCGCGACGAACTTGGCCGCGCCACAGAACGCACGATCCGTCCGATCGCGCTCATCTATTATTCGGAAACCGCCAACATCGTCGCCTGGTGCGAACTGCGCCAGGCGATCCGCAACTTCCGCGCCGATCGTTTCGAGCACTGCGAAGAGATCGACGCCTACTTCCCCGGAGAAGGCGAAGGTCTGCGGGATCTCTGGATTAGCGGCTGGCGGTCGCTGCCAGGCGGGGCATGACAGGCATCAACGACAGTGTGCGGTCAATTTCGCGGCCGTAGCCACGGACCTCCATCCGGTCTTCGTGAACATCGACGATCGCATAGGCCGTCGTATCAGGGGTTTCGACCATGCCCTTGACGGTGACGTAATGCGTTTCGCCGGCAAGGCCATAGTTTCCGTCATGGTTGTGACCGCAGAAATAGGCGACGACGTTGTCGAAGCGGGCGAAGAGATCGAGGATACGGTCGCTATCCCACATGTTGTGGGCGTTGGGCGGATAGACCGGATAGTGTCCCATCACCACCACCTTTTCGCCGGCCGCCTGCGCCGCGCGCAATTGTCCTTCCAGCCAGGCGAGCTGCCGATCGCCGAGCGCGGCGTTCCACGGCTGGGCATTGTCTGCACCCGCAGCCTTCAGCGCCTGCAGCCATCTCTCGGCGTCGGCAAGGCGCGGATCGCCCGGCGGCGGGGCGAAGAGGCTGACCTCATTGCCGTCGATCAGCACGAACCGATGGCCGGCCGCCGCAAAGGCCTGATAGGCCGCCGGCATGCCGACACGGACAAAAACCTCAGCGAGCCGCTCGGGTTCGACCCGGAAATCATGATTGCCGAGCAGGAAATGCCTGGGGTGACGGAGCCTTTCATACAGCGGCAGGATGGCGTCGAAGCTTTGCCAGTCGCGATCGATGATATCGCCGAGCGTCACGACGAAGGCGAGGTCCTCGCCATTGAAGGTGTCGATCGCCTCGGCGAGCTTGGTCAGGCTGTTGGCATAATGGCGGCCGAGGACGAGGTTCGGTTCCACGGCGGCATATTGCGGGTCGGCGATGACGCCGAAGCGGAGGAGAGGCTGGGTGTCTGCGTGCATGATGCCTCTCCCTAGCGCCATGCGATGACACTTTGGTGACGCAAGCGCGTGCCGGTCGCTGCCCCCAAACGAAAAGGCCCGGCGCAAGCGCCGGGCCTCGAAAGCGGTATGCGGAACGGCTTACTTGGAAGCCGCTTCGTACATTTCCAGGACGTAGTCCCAGTTGATCAGGCTGTCGACGAACGCTTCGAGGTACTTCGGACGGGCGTTGCGATAGTCGATGTAGTAGGAGTGCTCCCAGACGTCGACGCCGAGGATCGGCGACGCACCGTGAACGAGCGGGTTTTCGCCGTTCGGGGTCTTGGAGATCTCCAGCTTGCCGTTCTTGACGGAGAGCCAGGCCCAGCCCGAACCGAACTGGCCGGTGCCAGCTGCGATGAAATCGGCACGGAACTTGTCGTAGCCGCCGAGGTCCGACTTGATGGCCGCGTCGAGCTTGCCCGGCAGGCTGGTGCCGCCGCCGCCCTTCTTCATCCACTTCCAGAAATGGATGTGGTTGTAGTGCTGGCCGGCATTGTTGAACAGCGGCTGGTTGGTGCCATAGGACTTCTTGACGACTTCCTCGAGCGACAGGTCGGCAAGGCCGGCTTCCTCGGCAAGCTTGTTGCCGTTGGTGACGTAAGCGAGGTGATGCTTGTCGTGGTGGTACTCGAGCGTCTCGCGCGACATGTAGGGCGCCAGCGCATCGTAGTCATAGGGAAGGTTCGGCAATTCGAAAGCCATGTGGGCATCTCCTCTTGGCATGGGATTTCATCAGGGAAATCTGTGAGCGGGAACATAGGCACCGGCCTTCACGGAGGCAACCGATGCAATGCCAAATTTTCCTCAACCCACGGAATATACTTTCAAGATCATTTTGAAGGCGCCAAGTGCCCGGGCACATTGGCGCCACGTTTGGCGGGCAGCGTGCGCGCACTTCAACCAGTGGAGATCAAGGAATGAACATGCCGCATCGCCCGATCCTGACCCTTGCTTTCGTCGCCGCCACCGGGTTTGCCGCAACCGGCGCGCAAGCATCCTCCGGCGATGCCTGGGAGGAGTTCCGGGCCGATGTATCGGAAAAATGCATCGCGGCCGCCCCTTCCCTCGACAAGCCGGTCGTCGTCGTCGACCCGTTCGGCTCGGAAAGTTTCGGGTTGGCGCTGGTTTCCGGCAAGCCGAAGGGTGCCGAAAATGCCGTGACCCAGATATGCGTCTACGACAAACAAAAGAAGACCGTGGAAATCGGTGGCGAACTGGCGGGTGACACCGTTACGGTCGTGGCGCCGCCCGCCGACAAGTAGGTTGCCGTCCGCGATCTGGCCATCAGCGCCTGTGCACACAGGCGCTGATGCAAATGGCCGCCGGCGTCGTCCATCCAACGACCGGCAGATATCGCTTCGCTGAGCGCTACAATGAGTTGCGAATCGCCAGCGCTACACTTACCGGCAATTCTCCAACCGGAGATTGCCATGAGATCGATACGTTTTGCTTCATTCGCCGTTGCCCTTCTGACCCTTGCATCCTGCGCGCCAAGCCAGGGTGAATACGAGAAGGTGCAGACGGCGGTTCAGGGAAGCCCAGCCCTGCAGCGCGCTGTTCTGAAAGACTGCCTCGCCGCGAGATGGACGAAATCCGAACTTGAAGCCGGCGCATTGCTGCTGAGCGTCCCCGTCAACAAGGTCCAAACGCTCACCTGCAAGCGCATGGTCAGTGCGCTGGCCACGGGCCGTCTGACATATGCCGACGTGCGCGCCAGCCAGCCGACGGTCAACCTCATCAAGATCATGCAGGGACGCTAGGCGCCCTTTCAAGGATTTAGGGGCGCCGATGGCAACCGCCGGCGCCCCGCCCGCCATTACCGCCGTTGACTGCCGAAGGAACAGAAAGCAAAGCTCACGTAGCCAAGGAACATTATGGAACATCAGACCCTCGACAGCCTGCGCAACACGATCCTGGCCACCTTTCCTGACCTTGCCGGGTCGACATTCACGCTTGCAACCGACGGCTGGCACTCGACCGCCGTCGATGTCGATGACCGCCTGATCTTCAAGTTCCCGCGCCACGCGGTCGCGGAAAAGGCATTGGTCAAGGAAGCGTCCCTGCTTGCGCTCGTCCGTCCCAGTGTGTCGATGGCCGTTCCGGATCTCGAACTCCACCGGGGCCAGCCGCTTTTCTCGGTGCACGGGAAGCTGAAAGGCGAGCATCTGGTTACCGACGACTACGACAGGCTCGCTGAGGCGGAGCGCCGCCAGCTCGGCCGGGACCTTGGACAGTTTTACGCCGAGTTGCATCGGCTCGATGATGAACATATGGCTGCTGCAGGCGCCGGGCGCGTCGAACCGTGGCAAACGGTGGAAGCAATCCGGGCCAAGGCGCTGCCGGCTCTTGCGCCGGATCTTCGCGCGCTCGCCGCCGCGACGATCTCATCCTTCGAGAGCCTGGGACCCGATCCGCATGGCACGACCTACGGCTTCTTCGACGGCCATGGCTGGAACATGGCCTTTGACCATGCGAAGCGCCGACTGAACGGCATCTATGATTTTGCAGATTCGGGGATTGGCCCGCTTCACCGCGAGTTTATCTATTCGAACTTCATTTCGCCGGATCTGACATCGCGGATTGTCGAAACATACGAGGAGTTGACCGGCCGGGTGCTCGACCGGAAACGCATCGCAGTTCTCACCGGCATGCATCGACTTTCGGAACTGGCCGAACTCGTGGACGATCCTGAACATGCCCCGACGATGCTGCGCAGCGTCGAGGCATGGGCGGCATCGGTGGCACGGGCAAGCTGACCCGCGCCACGTCTTTCGGCCTCAGGCGTCCTGGCTCGAATGGGCCCAATCCATATAGAGATCGCGGGCCTTGGCGGCGATCGGGCCCGCCTGCAGGTCGCGATCGTCGAGACGGGTCACCGGCAGGACCTTGGAATAGTTGCCCGAGGTGAAGATCTCGTCGGCGCCCTGGAAGTCGGCCATCGACAGTGTCGCCTCGACAACCTCGAACCCGGCCTCGCGCAACAGCGTGATGACGCGGAAGCGGGTGATCCCGGCCAGGAAGGTGCGGTTGGCAGCCGGCGTGAAGACGACGCCGTCCTTGACGAGGAAGACGTTGGACGAGCCGGTCTCGGCGATGTTGCCGAGCATGTCGCGCACCAGCGCATTGTCGAAGCCGCGCGAGCGCGCCTCGGTCAGGATGCGGGCATTGTTGGGATAGAGGCAGCCGGCCTTGGCGTCGGTCGGCATGGATTCGAGCGTCGGCCGGCGGAACGGCGACAGCGTCAGCGACGAGCCGCCATGGCCGTTGCCCATCGGCGCCTCGAACAGGCAAAGGGCAAATCGGGTCGATTCCGGATCGATAGCGACGACGCCTGCGGCGCCATGCTCGGCCCAGTACATCGGCTTGACGTAAAGTGCCGTCTGGCCGTCGAACTTCTTGGCGCCTTCCCACGTTAGCGCCTCGATCTCTTCCGCCTTCATCGTCGGCTTCAGGCCGAGCGCGATGGCCGAGCGGTTGACGCGCTGGCAGTGCAGGTCGAGATCCGGCGCGATGCCGTCAAAGACGCGCGCGCCGTCGAACACGGTCGAACCGAGCCACATGGCGTGCGAGGTCGGGCCGATCAGCGGCGGATTGCCCGACAGCCATTCGCCGTCGACATAGGTCCAGGTCACTGAGCGGGGGGATGTATCGACGGCCATCGGCGTCTCCTTCACGTTTTGTCTTTCTGAGCATCCGCATAGCTCGAAAAAGCAGCATGGGGGTGAATGGGTACATCAAAAAATGTCATGGCGTCCATTCTGGAACCACCCGAAGCCACATGCCAGAATGCCCGACGATCAGCCATGGAGCCATGCCCCGATGAAAGCGATGTACTACGACGCCTTCGAAAAGACGCCCGAGATCCGCGCGCTTGCCGATCCGACGCCGAGCGAAAACGGCGTGGTGGTCAAGGTCGAGGCCACGGGTCTATGCCGTTCGGACTGGCATGGATGGATGGGACATGACGCCGACATCCGCCTGCCGCACGTGCCGGGCCATGAGCTTGCCGGCGTCGTCACGGCCACCGGCCGCGGGGTGATGCGCTACAAGGTCGGCGACCGGGTGACAGTGCCGTTCGTTTCCGGCTGTGGCCGCTGCGGCGAGTGCCGATCGGGCAACCAGCAGGTCTGCGAGGCGCAGTTCCAGCCGGGCTTCACCCATTGGGGCTCGTTTGCCGAATATGTCGCGCTCGATTTCGCCGACCAGAACCTGGTGCACCTGCCGGAGAGCATGGACTTCAAGACCGCCGCCAGTCTCGGCTGCCGCTTTGCCACCTCGTTTCGCGCCGTAGCCGACCAGGCGCGGGTCAAGGGTGGCGAATGGGTGGCCGTTCACGGCTGCGGCGGCGTCGGCCTGTCGGCGATCATGATCGCGGCCGCCCTCGGCGCACATCCGATCGCCATCGACATTGCCGAGGACAAGCTCGCCTTCGCCAGGACGCTCGGCGCTGTCGCCACCGTCAATGGCCGCGACACGGACGATGTCGCCGGCGCGGTCAGGGAGATTACCGGTGGCGGCGCGCATGTGTCGATCGACGCGCTCGGCCATCCCGTCACCTGCTTCAACTCGATCAAGAACCTCAGGCGCCGCGGACGCCATGTGCAGGTCGGCCTGATGCTTGCCGATCATGCGACGCCTGTAATCCCGATGGCGCAGGTGATCGGCCACGAGCTTGAAATCTACGGCAGCCACGGCATGCAGGCCTGGCGCTACGACGCCATGCTCCAGATGATCGACAGCGGCAAGCTGCAGCCGCAACAACTGATCGGGCGCGAGATTTCCCTCGAAGACGCGGTCCCTGCCCTCGTCTCGATGGACCGCGCCACCGATCTTGGCATCAGCGTAATCACCCGCTTCTGAACGTGCTCCGCTCGAAGGTTGTTTGCATCCGCATGGTGACACGATTTTGCTCTTAAGCGAAACCTGGTTTCAGGGCAAAATCATCGCAGGAAGAATCACGACGAGGTCCTGTCATGGCGCTAGCGGCAGCTGCCACCGGGGAAGAACTCTACAGCCCTGTTCTCACAGCCAATCCGGCCCACCCGCAGGGGTGGCCCGTTCGGATGATCATCAGTTCGCAGACCGAAGCCCGGCACAATCGGGCACTTTGGGCGCCGACGCATCTGATCTCGATGCGGGCGCCGGCAAGCCGGCTGCTGTCGATGATCGACCTGCCGCCGGAAAGGCATCTCGAACTTTACTTCGGCGATGCCACTGATCCCGACGCGCCCGATGCCGCGCGGGCAGAAGCAATCGAAGCGGCCTTCACGTTCATCGACGGACTGCCCGCCGACGCTCACCTGCTGGTCCATTGCCTGCGCGGCATCGGTCGTGCAACGGCGCTCAGCCTTGGCATTCTTGCCCGCTACATGGCGCCTGAGGATGCGGCTGCCGCCTTGCATGCGTTGCGGCCGGAGGCAAAGCCGAACCGGCACGTGGTCGGCCTTTGCGATGCGGCGCTAGGGCTCAAAGGCAAGCTTGCCAAACAGGCCCTGCGCTTCCCCGCCAAGGTCTGGAAACCCGGCAAGGGCTGATACGGCTTACGCAATGTCGTTGTGCGATGCACAAATCTTTGACATGATCACGCAAAAGAACTGACTTCGCTTGCGTGCCTCCGCCGGCACGATGCGGTAAGCCCTTGTTTTCGGGGCGTGCTTTGACTGGAAGACAGGTCTTGTTAAAGCACCGCCGAAGATGACGGACGGGAGGAAAGCATGTCCCACGCGGCCTATGTGTTCGATGCCTATGGCACGCTTTTCGACGTGCATGCGGCGGTTCGGCGCCACGCCGCCGAAATCGGCCCGGACGGACAGGCCTTCTCCGAACTCTGGCGCGCCAAGCAACTCGAATATTCCTGGGTGCGGTCCCTGATGGGCGCCTACCAGGATTTCTGGCAGCTGACCGAGCAGTCGCTCGACTACGCTTTTTCCCGCTTTCCCTCGGCTGATCGCAAGTTGCGGAAGCCGTTGCTCGACGCCTACTGGACGCTCGACTGCTACCCGGAGGTTCCTGCCGTCCTGAAGGGGCTGAAGGAACGCGGAGCGCGGCTTGCCATTCTCTCCAATGGTTCTCCCGACATGCTGGCTGCCGCCGTGCGCAACGCGGCGCTCGAGATCGTCATCGACGACGTCTTCTCGGTCGACACGGTCAAGACCTACAAGGCAGCGCCAGCGGTCTACGATCTCGTCACCACCCGCTACCGGCTCTATCCGCATGCGGTCTCCTTCCAGTCGTCCAACCGCTGGGACATCGCCGGCGCGACGAAGTTCGGTTTTCGCACGGTGTGGATCAACCGCGCCGACATGCCCGACGAGTATCGCGACCAGGGCCCGGCCCTGATCCTGCCTTCGCTGGAAAGCCTGCAATTCGGTATCTGAGGATTTGTCTCCATGGCCTGGTCGGCATCGCAATACCTGAAATTCGAAGACGAACGCACGCGCCCGGCGCGCGACCTGCTCGCGCAGGTTCCGGACCTGCCGTCTGGCCCAGCCTTCGACCTTGGCTGCGGTCCGGGGAATTCGACCGAACTGATCCACCAGCGGTTTCCGGACGCCACCCTCTCCGGCCTCGACAGCGACGACAACATGCTGCTTGCGGCCGCAAAGCGGCTGCCGGGCCTGACCTTCGAGAAGGCCGATCTCGCGACCTGGGCTCCCCCCAAGGGCGCTTCGCTGTTTTACGGCAATGCCGTCTTCCAGTGGCTGCCGAACCATCTCGACATTCTCGAAAGACTGACGGCTTCGCTTGCGCCCGGTGGCACGCTTGCCGTCCAGATGCCCGACAATGTCGATCAGGCGACCCATCTGCTGATGGAAGAAACGGCTCGCAGCGCTGCATTCGCCGATGCCTTCGCCGGCCGCACGATCCGGCGCAATCCGCTGCCGGCGCCATCGGCCTACGTCGAGCGCCTGTCCAAGCACGCCGCCCACATCGAAGTCTGGCACACGATCTATTATCACCGGCTGGCAAACGCCGAAGCGATCGTCGAATGGGTGAAGGGCACGGGCTTGCGCCCCTATCTCGACGCGCTGCCGCCGGAGCGGCGCGACGCCTTTTCCTCAGCCTACACGGACCGGATCCGTGAGGCCTACCCGGCCCTGAGCGACGGCCGGGTGCTCCTGCGTTTTCCCCGGTTTTTCGTCGTCGCCGTCAAGGCCGACTAGGTTGGTCGGCCGGACGCACATGGCCGGCCGGCATCAGATCCGCTCGACCAGGAAATCGATGAATGCCCGGATGCGGGCGGCAAGATGTTCGTGGCCAGCATAGACGGCGTAGACCGTCTCGATTTCGTCGGGCCGGTAATCCTCCAGAAGTGCCACCAGTCGTCCCGCCGCCAGATCCGGCTCTGCGTGGAAGCGGCCGATACGGCCGATGCCGACATCGGCAAGGCAGAGTTGCTGCACGATCGCGCCGCTCGACACATGAAGGTTTCCGGAGACCGACAGAAGCTCGATCGCGCTTTGGCCAGGCGCACGAAACGCCCATTCGTCGACGCTGCGGCGGAAATTGAAGCGAATGCAATTGTGATTTTGCAGGTCGGCCGGCGTCCGCGGCACGCCATGCCTTTCGAGATAGGCCGGCGAGGCAATGACCACGGGCCGGCTCTCCAACAGCTTGCGGGCTTTGAGCGACGAATCGCGCAAAGGGCCGGTGCGGATCGCCACGTCGGCCCGTTCGCCGACTACGTCGATCAGACTGTCCGTCAGGGTCAGATCGAGGCTGACATCCGGATAGCGCTCGAGGAACTCGGGCGCGAGCGGCAGGATGTAGCGTTCGCCGAAGCCAACCGAGGCGTTGACTCGCAACAGGCCACGCGGCGAAAGCCTGCCGCCGGCAGCCACCAGCTGTTCGGTTTCGGCAATTTCGGTGAGGATGCGCTGGGCGCGCTGCAGGTAGACCTCGCCCTCCGGCGTCAGCTGCAGGGTCCGGGTAGAGCGAACCAGCAGGCGCGTGCCCAACCGGTCCTCGATGCGCGTGACCAGCTTGCTCACGGCGGACGGCGATAGCCTCAGCCGCCGGCCGGCAGCCGAGAAGCTGCGCGTTTCACAGACCGCGACGAACACTTCCATTTCACCAGCCCGATTGTCCATCACTCGCCTTTGAAATCAATTCATAGCCATTTATCCGATTATGCGGATTATCGCGCAAGCTCTCCGCCCTCATATTCCGCTCAACACATCAACGCCAAAACGCCCGGCCCCTCCCAGCCGGACGGGAAAAGGTCTTGCCATGCCCATTGCGCTCTTTGCCCTGACGGTCGCGGCCTATGCGATCGGAACCACCGAATTCGTCATCGTCGGCCTGTTGCCAACGGTTGCAGACGACCTCCACATCACCTTGCCGCTTGCCGGCCTCATCGTCAGCGTCTACGCGCTCGGCGTCACCTTCGGGGCGCCTGTCCTGACGGCGCTGACCGGTCGGATCGAGCGCAAGCCGCTGCTCGTCGGCCTGATGGCACTGTTCATCATCGGCAATGCCGCAGCCGCCCTGTCGCCGAGCTACGAGCTGCTGCTCGTCGCCCGCGTCATCTCCGCTTTTGCCCACGGCGTCTTCTTCTCGGTCGGCGCCACCATTGCCGCCGACCTCGTGCCCGAGGATCGCCGCGCTTCCGCCATCGCCATGATGTTCATGGGCCTGACGGTCGCGATCGTCACCGGCGTGCCGCTCGGCACCTGGATCGGCCAGACCTTCGGCTGGCGCGCCACCTTCTGGGCCGTGACCGCGCTCGGCGTCATCGCCCTTGCAGCCATCGCGACCCTTCTGCCCAACACGCTGACAAAGGCACCGGCCGCAAGGTTGATCGACCAGGTCCGCGTTCTCGGCTCCGGCCGGCTGCTGATCGTCTTTGCCATGACCGCACTCGGCTACGGCGGCACGTTCGTCGCCTTCACGTTCCTGGCGCCGATCCTGCAGGAGATCACCGGCTTTTCCGCGGGCGCCGTCAGCCTGATCCTGGTGCTCTACGGCGTCGCGATCGCCATCGGCAACATCGCCGGCGGCAAGATCGCCAACCGCGATCCGGTCAAGGCTTTGGTCGGCCTGTTCCTGGCGCAAGCCATCGTGCTTGCGCTCTTCACCTTCACGGCGACGTCGCAGGTCCTGACGCTGGTGACGCTGGCGAGCCTCGGCTTCCTGTCGTTCGCAACCGTCCCCGGCCTGCAGCTCTATGTCGTGCAGCTCGCCCAGCAGCACCGTCCCGGCGCCGTCGATGTCGCCTCGGCGCTCAACATCGCCGCCTTCAACCTCGGCATCGCCATCGGCGCCTGGCTCGGCGGCGTCATCGTCGCCTCGTCGCTCGGCCTCGGCATGACGCCGATGGTCGGTTCAGTCCTGGTGGTCGGCGCCCTTCTCCTGACGCTTCTGAGCGGCGTACTCGACCGCAAGGCAGAAACCGTCGCCCAGCCGGCTTGACCAGGCGGCCATCTGGCCCACCTATAGCTTCGCCTCTTTCCCGCCCGGCCGCTGGCCGGGCGCACTTTGAAAACAAGGAGTTCCCCATGCACTCGGTCAATTCCAACGGCGCCAATATCCCGGCGCTCGGTTTCGGCACCTTTCGCATGCCCGGCGCCGACGTGCTGCGCGTGCTGCCGGAAGCGCTGAAACTCGGCTTCCACCACGTCGATACCGCCCAGATCTACGGCAACGAGGCCGAGGTTGGCGAAGCCATCCACAAATCGGGCGTCGCCCGCGCCGACATCTTCCTGACCACCAAGGTCTGGGTCGACAAATACGCCCACCGCGACTTTGTCGCTTCGGTCGACGAAAGCCTGCAGAAGCTGAAGACCGATCACGTCGACCTGCTTCTGCTGCATTGGCCGGGCGGTAGCGACGTTCCGATGGCCGAACGCATCGGCGCGCTGAACGAGGTGAAGAAGGCCGGCAAGGTTCGCCATATCGGCATCAGCAACTTCAACACCGCTCAGATGGAAGAGGCGGTGAAACTCAGCGATGCGCCCATCGCCACCAACCAGGTCGAATACCATCCCTATCTCGACCAGACGAAGGTGCTCGATACCGCCCGCAAGCACGGCATGTCGATCACGGCCTATTACGCCATGGCCAACGGCAAGATCCCCAACGATCCGCTTTTGAAGGAAATCGGCGCGCGCCACGGCAAGACCGCCGCTCAGGTGGCCTTGCGCTGGCTGGTGCAGCAGAAGGACGTGATCACGCTGTCCAAGACGGCCACGATCGAGCGGCTGAAGGAAAACTTCGACATCTTCGACTTCGCGCTCGGCGACGGCGAGATGGCGGCAATCCACGGCCTCGCCCGCCCGGATGGCCGCATCGTCAGCCCCGAGGGCCTGTCACCGGTCTGGGATAGGGCCGCCTGACAATTGTTTGCCGATCCGTCGCCGGTCGAGTTCCCAACCGGCGGCGGATGATCTATGCAGATCCCTTGGCGGGAGCCGATCTCCCGAGGAGACGCACCGTCTGAGGGAGGGGCCGATGACGTCGAAAACCGTTGAGGTGGGCGACTTCGCTCCCGACTGGCCGGCGATCATCGCCGTCGTCTTGGGCGTCACCGCCTTTTCCGTCGCGCAAGGGCTCACCTATCCGCTGATCTCGCTTTCGCTCGAGGGCCGCGGCGTCTCTGCCGCCACGATTGGCCTCAATGCCATGGGCTTTGCCGCCGGGCTTGCGGCGGCGACCCTGCTGCTCGGACATTTGACACGGCTTGCCTCCGCCGACAGGCTGATCATCGCCAGCCTCTGCGGTTGTTCGCTCTGCCTGGCGACGCTTGCGTCCACGTCGTCGCTTCCGGTCTGGTTCATCGCCCGCTTCGCGCTCGGCTTCTTCGTCAGCATGGTGTTCATGCTGGGCGAAGCGTGGCTCAACACGGCCTGTCCGGACCGGCTGCGCGGACGGGTGTCAGGCCTTTATGGCGCTGGCATGTGCGGCGGTTTTGCCGCCGGGCCGCTGGCGATCCCGCTTCTCGGCACCAGCGGCGGGCTCGGCTTTGCGCTGCTCGCCATTTACATAGCGCTTGTCGCCTTCCTCACCGGGCTGTTGACGATGGGGGCACGGACACGGCCTGAGCCGTCGTCGACGCGCGATCTTTTCGCCTTCTTCCGGCATGCGCCGATCCTGATCCTGATGGTGCTGATGTTCGGCTTTGCCGATATCGCCGCGATCTCGGCGATGCCTGTCTACTTCGTCAAGACCGGCCACAGCCAGGCCTTTGCCGCCTTGAGCGTCACCGTGCTCGCCGTACCGACAGCGCTGGCGCAGCCCTTCATCGGGGTGCTGCTCGACAAATTGCCCCGCCGACGCGTCGCAATCTCGGCGGCGGCCGTGGCGGCGACCGGTTATCTCGCCATTCCGCTTGTAGCGTCCGCGCCGCTGCTTCTGGCGCTGTTCGCCTTGATCGGCGCTGCCAGCTTCGCGCTTTACACGGCGGCGCTGACCATGCTCGGCGAGCAGTATCGCGGCAGCATGCTGGTGGCCGGAAGCGCCGCCTTCGCGCTTGCCTATGCCGCCGGCAGTGCGGCCGGCTCGGGCGCCACCGGCTCTCTCATGACGCTGATCAATCCCGCGGCCGGTCCGCTCGGCGTCGGCCTGGTGCTGGTGGTGTCCACGTTGATCTTCGCCGTCGCCGGTCGGCGATAGCAGCCGGCGATCAGGCCCTGCAAAGCCGGGCAAGCGCCTCGCCAAAGACGCGGGCCGCCGGCCCGAGCGGCTCATCGATCCGGTGAACAAGATAGGCTTCCGCCGCCACCTGGCTGTTGCGGCCGAGCGAGGCCGTCGGCAAGCGGACGAGCCGGCCCTCGGCCAGATCCCGCTCCACCTGCCATAGCGGCAGCCGCCCCCAGCCGAGGCCAGCGAGGATCATCGCATGCTTGGCATCCTGGCTGCCGACGCGGCAGGTCTGTGGCGAAATCACGCCGAAGTCGCGCCCCTCGGAGCGCTGCGAAGGGTCCGACAGGACGATCTGCAGATGGTCGGCGAGTTCCGGGCTGCCGAGCACGCCGTTGACAGCGCTCAGGCCGAGGGGATGCCCGGCGGAGACGACCGCGGTCAGGTGAACGTCTGCCAGCGCCTGCCGGCCGATGGCCGGATCGCGAAAATCCTCGCCCACCATGATGCCGAGCGTGAAGCGCCGCTCGATCAGACCGTCCAGCGGTGCGCCGAGCGGCGCGACCGCAAGTCGGATGGCGACGGACGGATAGGCGACCCGCATTTCCTTCAACGCAGCGCCGACGGTCGCGATCGGGAACAACGTATCGACGATCAGGGACAGTTCCAGCTCGATCCCTTCGCCAAGACCACGCGCGCGGGCGCGCATGGCATCGACGCGCAGCAGGATATCGCGGGCGTTGGCCAGCAAGGCACGTCCTTCCGGTGTCAAGACCGGCCGGTGACCGGAACGATCGAACAGCGAAACGCCGAGCCCGGCTTCGAGATTGGCGATCGCGTGGCTGACGGCGGACTGGACGCGCGAAAGCCTGGCGGCCCCGGAGCGGAAGCTGCCGCTTTCGGCCACCACCACGAATGTCCGCATCTGGTCGAGGGTCAAAGCATCAATCATGATCGATCCTATAGATCAGTTTGATGCATTTTATCTCACTTTTCAGATCAATCAAAGCCGCCATTCTCCCTGACACCAGCAGCAGCAAACACGCCGACGTCGGCGCAAGCGGAACAAGGGAAAACGACATGGCCAAGATCCTCGTGCTCTATTACTCATCCTACGGCCACATCGAGACGATGGCCGCGGCCGTCGCCGAAGGTGCCCGCGCCACGGGCGCAAGCGTGTCGTTGAAGCGGGTGCCGGAGATCGTGCCCGACGCCGTCGCGATCAAGTCCGGCTACAAGCGCGACCAGGATGCGCCCATCGCAAACGTGGCCGAACTCGCCGACTACGACGCGATCATTCTGGGCACCCCGACCCGCTTCGGCAACATGGCGGCGCAGATGAAGAACTTTCTCGATCAGGCGGGCGGCGTCTGGGCCAGAGACGCGCTCGTCGGAAAGATCGGCAGCGTTTTTACCTCGACCGGCAGCCAGCATGGCGGCCAGGAATCGACGATCCTGGCGACGCACACCGTGCTGCTTCATCTCGGCATGGTAATCGTCGGCCTGCCCTACAGCTTCAAGGGGCAGATGCGCATGGACGAGATCAGCGGCGGCTCGCCCTATGGCGCCTCGACGCTTGCCGACGACGGCCATGGCGGCGACCGGCAGCCGAGCGCCAACGAACTCGATGGCGCGCGCTTCCAGGGCCGCCACGTCGCCGAACTGGCGGCGGCGCTGGTTGCCGGCAGGGCGCGCGTGGCGGAGCTTGCCTGATGTCGGCGGTCATTGCTTCCGGCTCGCACAGAACCGACTGGATCGCCGTCACCGCTGTCGTTGCGGCCGGCATGGTCGCAGCGATGCAGGTCGGCAAAGGGCTGATCGCCGGTCCGCTGCTCATGGCCGATCTCGGGCTCGACCTGACGGCACTCGGCTGGATCACCTCCGTCTTTGCGATCGTCGGCGTGGTCGGCGGCATGCCGGCGGGCGCCATGGTTGCCGCCGTCGGTGACCGGCGCATGCTTGCCGTCGGCATGAGCATTCTGCTCGTCGGCATCCTGATCGGCGCAGCGAGCCCAAATTTCACGCTGCTGATCCTGTCGCGCATCCTCGAGGGCTTCGGTTTCCTGCTCGTGGTCGTCGCCGGCCCGGCGATCCTGATGCGCATCGTCGCTCCCGCGCGCAGCGATATCGTCTTTGCACTCTGGAGCTGTTTCATGCCGGCGGGCATGGCGATTGCCATGCTTTCGGGGCCGCTGTTTCAAAGCTGGCAGACGATCTGGTGGGTCAACGGCCTCGTCGCGCTTGTCAGCCTGCTGACCGTCATCGCGGTGATTTCGCCCTCGCTGGCCGGGCCACGCGCCTCCGTCGCCGGATTGCGTGCCGATGCGACGACGACGCTGACAAGCCGCGGACCCGTCCTGCTTTTTTCCCTTTTTGCCCTCTTCAGCCTGATGTCCTTCACACTGTCGAGCTTCCTGCCAATCCTGCTCGTTACGCGCATGAACGTGTCGCTTGGAACGGCCGGGGTGCTCGGTGCCCTGATCACTTTTGCCAATGTCATCGGCAATCTTGCAGCAGGCACAATGCTGTCTCGGGGCGTCGGCCGCGGCCGTCTGGTCATCATTGCCGCAACGCTGATGGGGGCCACCGGCATTTGGATCTTCCTGTCTCAATCCGGTGACACGCTAACCTTTGCACTGTGTGTACTGTTTTCGGCCGTCGGCGGCCTGATCCCCGCAACCTTGATCTCGACAGTCCCGATGCTGTCGCCCCGGCCGGCGCTCGCGCCGATGGCGATGGGTCTGTTGATGCAGGGCAGCAATCTCGGGCAGCTCGTCGGTCCGGTCGCGGTCGGAGCCGCAATCGACGCCTACGGCTGGACGTCGGGCGCGGCCTTCATCGCCGCGGGTGCGGCCTTGTCAGTCTTTCTTGCCACCACCCTCGATCGCGTTCTTCGGAACACCGCTAAAGGGAAAGCGTGATGGAGCATCTGTTCGACACCCTCTACGCTGCCGGCGCCGAGCGGTTGAGCTTTGCACCGGACTTCACTGGTCGCGCCTTCGTTCTTCGCCGTCAGGGCGGCAACCTCCTCGTCTACGCCTCGCGGCGGCTGGCCGAAGAGGCCGACGGGTTGCTGGCGGCCGGCCCGTTCGCCCGGCAATACATCAACCACCACCACCAGGCGATGCCCTCCTGCGATTGGGCCTGCGAGAACCTGAACGCACCGCTGTTCGGGCCGGAACGCGAACGACAGCAGATCCTCGCCCATTGCCGTATGGGTGGTGGCTTTGCCGACCATGAGGCGCATTTCGCGGATTTCGAAGTCGTCGCCACGCCGGGGCACACGGCGGGCTCGGCCTGCTTTCTCTGGGACGATGGCCGAAGACGGTATCTGTTCAGCGGCGACACGGTCTTCCTCACGGAAGGGCGGTGGATCGGCGCCGTCCTGCCCGGCAGCGACCGGCTCGCCTATCTCGCCTCGCTGGCGCTGATCAAGACGCTCTCCTTCGACGTGCTGGTGCCGAGCCTGGCCAAGGGGCAGCCGTTTCATCAAACAAGTGCAAGGGAAACGGAGCGACAGATCGATGCGATGATGCGCCGACTGGAACACGGCGCTGACGGTTGAACCTCGATCGCGGCGGCAACGTCCTGCAACAAAAAAACCCACCGGCGCGGGCGCCGGTGGGTTTTTCTTGATCACGTCGGAACGGGATCAGACGAACTGGCTGAGACCCGGGACCGAGGCGACGACTTCGTCGACGACGTCGGCGCCGGCCTTTTCCTTGGCGAATGCGATGGTTTCCTTGGCAAGCGAGGTGATCTCGCCCATGCCGAGGCCCTGGCTCATCAACTGCTGGCCGAGCGCCATGACACCGCCGCCGCCGATCGCCGACATCAGACCACCGAGCAGACCGCCGCCGCCCGAGCCTTCGCCGTTGTACTGGGCGATCAGGTCGGTCGCGCCCGGGATCGATGCGATCATCTGGGCGACCGGACCGTCAGCTGCTTCGCGCTGCAGGAAACCGAGGATCATGCCGACAGCCTTTTCAGCCGTCGCAGGCTCCAGACCGACATTCTCCGCTACGCGCGTGACCAGTTCATTCATGGAAAACTCCCTCATTGAATTTTGACGTTGACGTCAAGGTAAATGATCACATCTCAAATAACAAGCGACGATGGACGGAATGCCGGGCAATCCACCGGCATTCAAGCGGTCCTTTGCGCCGTCCGCCGCAACACGGTTCCACAAGGTCGCGGCGATCGTTTCACGCGCGCGATCGCTTGGCAATGCGACCGATCGGCTCTGCCGTACCGGCGTCTTTCGCGGTTGCGCGCCGCAATCGCCTTGTTGCCGGGTGAGGCGCCACCGCCTATAACAGGGGCGAGCCACATTTCGATGACGGGCCTCGGCAGGTTAGCCGCGAACCGCCCGCTTTCATTGATGAAACGGAGATGAAGCCCACATGGTGGAAGAAGGCAAGCTCTTTATCGGCGCCAGCCGCAAGCCGGACGATACGATCAACAAAGGCGAGTACCTCGATCTGAAATTCGGCAACCGCCACGGGCTCATCACCGGCGCAACCGGCACCGGCAAAACCATCACTCTGCAGATTCTTGCGGAAGGGTTTTCGAACGCGGGTGTTCCGGTGTTCTGCGCCGATGTCAAGGGCGACCTTTCGGGCATCGGCGCGATCGGCGAGCCGAAGGATTTCATCACCAAGCGTGCCGAACAGATCGGCCTGCCGACAAACCCCTACGAGTTCCAGGAATTCCCGGTGATCTTCTGGGATCTTTACGGCGAAAAGGGTCACCGCGTCCGCACCACCATGTCGGAAATGGGCCCTCTCCTGCTGTCGCGTTTGATGAACGCGACCGACGCACAGGAAGGCGTCCTCAACATCGCCTTCAAGATCGCCGACAAGGGCGGACTGCCACTTCTGGACCTCAAGGACCTGCAGGCACTCCTCAATTACATGGGCGAGAACGCCACCGAGCTTTCCAACCAGTTCGGCTTCATCTCCAAGGCGTCGGTCGGTTCGATCCAGCGCGAACTCCTGATCCTGGAACAGCAGGGTGCGGAACATTTCTTCGGCGAACCGGCGCTGAAGATCACCGACATCATGCGCACGACCAATGACGGGCGCGGTGCGATCTCGGTGCTGGCCGCCGACAAGCTGATGATGAACCCGCGCCTCTATGCGACCTTCCTGCTGTGGCTGCTGTCGGAGCTTTTCGAGGAACTGCCGGAAGTCGGCGATCCCGATAAGCCGAAGCTCGTCTTCTTTTTCGACGAGGCGCATCTCCTCTTCAACGATGCGCCGAAGGTGCTGACGGAGCGCGTCGAACAGGTCGTCCGCCTAATCCGTTCCAAGGGTGTCGGCGTCTATTTCGTCACGCAGAACCCGCTCGACGTACCGGAAACGATCCTCGGCCAGCTCGGCAACCGCGTGCAGCATGCGCTGCGCGCCTATACGCCGCGCGACCAGAAGGCGGTCAAGACCGCCGCCGACACCTTCCGGCCCAACCCCGCGTTCGACTGCGCGACCGTCATCACCAATCTGGGCACCGGCGAGGCGCTGGTCTCTACGCTCGAGGGCAAGGGCGCGCCGTCAATGGTGGAACGCACGCTGGTGCGCCCACCGCAATCGCGCGTCGGCCCGCTGACGGCGGAGGAGCGGCAAAAGGTGATGGACGTCAGCCCCGTGCGCGGCCAGTACGACGAAGATTTCGATCGGGAATCCGCCTATGAAATGCTGACGGCGCGGGCGAAGAAGGCAGCCGAAGCGCAGCAGCAGTCCGAGCCGGAACCGGTCGAGGCCAACACCGGGGGTAGCCGCTGGACACTTCCGGGCTTCGGCGACGACGAGCCGGCGGCACCCGCCGGAAAACAGGCCCGCCCGAAGTCATCAGGATACCAGCGCGAGACGGTGGTGGAAGCGGCGATGAAATCGGTCGCCCGCACAGTTGCAACTCAGGTGGGCCGCGCGCTCGTGCGCGGCATCCTCGGCAGCCTCAGCAGGCGCTGACGGCGAACTTCGTCGACCAAGTCGACACGAATGACGATTTCGACACGCCCTGGTCCCTCCGGATCAGGGCGTCGCCGCTTTTTGAAAGGAACAGACCATGGACGTGAAAGATTCGAACGGCGCCATCCTCAACGACGGCGACAACGTCACCCTCATCAAGGACCTGAAGGTCAAGGGCACCTCGACAACGCTGAAGCGCGGCACGGTGGTCAAGGGCATCCGGCTCACCGACAATCCCGACGAGGTCGAGTGCCGGGTCGAAAAGATCAAGGGCCTCGTGCTGCGCACCGAATTCCTGAAGAAGGCCTGATGCCGCCGCCGGCGGATCAAGGAGACGATCGCGTCCCTCCCCGTCCTTCGATTGTGCGCGCTGGCAACCAGGCAATAAGACAAAGCCCGGCGGGAACCGACCCGCCGGGCTTTCTTGTTTCCGGATGGGAGAAAGGCCTCAGGCGACCGTCAGCTTGACGTCGATGTTGCCCTTGGTCGCGTGGCTGTAGGGGCAAACGATATGCGCCTTCTGGACCAGATCTTCGAGAACCGCCTTGTCGACGCCCGGCGACGTGATCTCGAGCGCAGCGTCGATACCGAAGCCGGTGCCGTCTTCACGCGGGCCGATGCCGACCGTTCCCGTCACCGTGGTGTCGTCGGAAAGCTTTACCTTCTCCTTGCCGGCGACGAACTTGAGCGCGCCGAGGAAGCAGGCGGAGTAGCCGGCAGCGAAGAGCTGTTCGGGATTGGTGCCGCGGGCGCCATCGCCACCCAGTTCCTTCGGAACGGTCAGCGTAACGTCGAGAACGCCATCGGCGCTCTTGGCCTGGCCGGCGCGGCCGCCGGTTGCGGATGCGGTGGTGCGATAAAGAATAGGCATTGGCGGGGTCTCCGTTGCATTTCCGTTGTCGATGCAGATTTGATATCGCAAAATTAAATTGCACGCAAATTAATTTTGCAAATTGCACTTCAGGCCCGAATTTGCGACAATAGTGCCATGACGACCAAGGCGGCACAATTCGAAGCGCTTTCCGACGAGGCGCTGACGCTCGGCAAACAGCTCTGTTTTGCCGTCTACTCCGCCGCGCACGCCTTCAACCGGGCCTATAAGCCCCTGCTCGACCGTTTCGGCCTCACCTATCCGCAGTACCTCGTGCTTTTGGCGCTCTGGCAACGGGACGAAATGACGGTGAAGCGGATCGGCGAGGAGATCGGCCTGGATTCAGGCACGCTGTCGCCCCTGCTCAAGCGGTTGGAGGCGGCCGGGTATGTCGGGCGGAAGCGCGATCCCGGTGACGAGCGGCAGGTGATCGTCAGCCTGACCGACAAGGGCCGCGATCTCAAGACCGAGGCCTTCGGCATTCTCGCCGATATCGGCAAGATGTCGGGCTGCAGCCTGGAGGAAGCCGGCGAGATCAGGGAAACCCTGCATCAGCTGACGCGGCGGCTTTCCACTGGAGCCAGCGAAGGCTGACCGCAGCGCCGAAGGCCGGGCACGTTTCCATTTCAGATGTATCGAGGCTCTCTGACCGCGTGACGCGCGCCTGATTTGCCTATGCAAAAACCGGCGCCATCTCTCGGGCGCCTTGTCTTAGCACCCGGTCAATTCTGAAGCATGTGCCAGCAGCGCCGATCAGACGACGAGGATCGGCGCCTTGCCGCGCACGCGATCATAGAGGTCCATGACGTCCTGATTGAGCATGCGCACGCAGCCCGAGGACACGGCCTTGCCGATCGACTTCCACTCGGGCGAACCGTGCACGCGGTACAACGTGTCCTGACCGTTCTGGAAGATGTAGAGCGCGCGGGCGCCCAGCGGATTGCTGACCCCCGGTGCCATGCCGCCATTGCTGGCGGAATACCGCGCCAGCTGCGGCTGGCGGGCGATCATCGAATCGGGCGGTGTCCAGGTTGGCCACTTCTTCTTCCACTGGATGACGCCGCGGCCGTTCCAGGCAAATCCTTCGCGGCCGAGACCAACGCCGTAGCGCAAGGCGCGCCCACCTGGCTGGATCAGATAGAGAAACCGGTCGCCGGTATCGACCACTATGGTGCCCGGGCGCTCGCCGAACGGGTCGCTGACTTCCTGGCGGTAGAAGCGCGCATCAATCTGGCGGTATGGCACGGCCGGGATCTGGTAGCCGCCATCGTCGACAGCGGCATAGATGTCGCCGTAATAGGCGCTCTGTGGCGGCAGGCCCGTCGGCTGCAGCCCCTCATTGATCGGACCTTCAAGGACGCGCCCGTCGCGCGGATCGACCCAGCGCCCTTCAAGCGCGGGGTTGCGGAACACCGGCGCCGTCTCCTGACGGAATCGGTCGGTGTTCATCGAGGACGTGCAGCTCGCGAGACCTGCCGAGGCAAGTGCGATGCCGGAGGTGCGCAGGAACTGGCGGCGGGAGAAAATGGCTGAAGAGGACATCGAACTCTGAAAGGCTTGAGTGCGGCGACGAACTGGAGTGCTGCACGAAATTGATTAACGAAACGATTCGCGCAGACCCGCCCAATTCAAGAAGGTTGGCATCTACGGCTGGACCGAAGCTTGTGTCAGCAAACGCCGGATCACGTTTCCGACAGCGCAGGGGTGTCGTTGCTCAGAGCGCTTCGGCCCTGATGGCAGGCTGTCGCAACAACGCTTCGAAGTCGGCGTGCGCAAGCGGCCGGCTGAAGAAATAGCCCTGGATCTCGTCGCACCCGCTGCGGCGCAGGAAATCCACCTGCGCCTGGGTCTCGACGCCCTCGGCAATGACCCTGAGGCCGAGATTTTGCGCCAGCGATATGATCGCAGCGGTAATCGCCATGTCGTCGGCATCGGCCGGAATATCCTCGACAAAGGAGCGGTCGATCTTCAGGCGGCGGACGGGAAAGCGTTTCAAGGCACTGAGGCTCGAATAACCCGTGCCGAAATCGTCGATCGCCAGATGGACGCCGATCGCCTCCAGCTCGTGCATGGTTGCAAGCGCCCCCGGCACGTCCTGCATGATCAGGCTCTCTGTGAGCTCAAGCTCGAGGAACCGGGGCGCAAGCCCGGTCTCGGCCAGCACCGCCTCGACACGGGTCGCCCAGTTTCGTTCGCGAAACTGGCGCGCGGACACGTTTACGCTGACGATCAACAGCGGCAGACCGGCCTCATGCCACGCCTTGCACTGGCGGCAGGCGGCGCGCAGCACCCAATCGCCGATCGGCACGATCAGCCCGGTTTCTTCGGCAAGCGGAATGAAATCGCCGGGCGAAATCATGCCGCGCTCGGGATGGCGCCAGCGCAGCAGCGCTTCGGCGGCGAACACACGACCGGTCTCGAGGTTCAACTGCGGTTGAAAATGCAGCAGGAACTCGTCGCGGGCGATCGCCTGGCGCAGCTCCGCCTGCTTCAGCAGCTTTTCGTGCGCCTTGGCCGCCATCTCCTCGGTAAAGACCTGCAGATTGTTGCGACCGAGCTCCTTAGCCCGATACATCGCCATGTCGGCGTTGGCGAGCAATTCACCCACCGTCCTGCCCTGATTGGGGAAACAGGCAACGCCCATGCTGCAGGTGATCTGAAGGCTGTGGCCGTTGATCTGCATGGGGGCCGCGATTGCCGCACGAATATCCTCCAGGCGGGCGAGCACGATATCGCGCTCGCAGGGCAAGCCGTTCAGGAGCAGGATGAACTCGTCGCCACCAACGCGCACGACCATATCGGACTTGCGCACCGACGCGCGCATGCGCACCGCGGTCACCTTCAGCAGTTCGTCGCCGGCTGCATGACCGAGCGTGTCATTGACGAGCTTGAAGTTGTCGAGATCGAGGAAGGCGAGCACCGCCCATTGCGCGGTCCCGCGCAACGTTTCCAGCGCCTCGGCGACCTGCTCTTCGAACAACGCCCTGTTCGGCAAACCGGTGAGCGCATCATGGTGCGCCATGAAGCTGATGCGGTCTTCCGCCTGCTTGCGCTCGATCGCGATACCCGCCAGATGCGCGGCCATGGCGATCAGCTCCTTTTGCTGGTCGTCGGGAACGCAGACCGCTTCCGAATAGAGGGCGAATGTTCCGAGCACCTTCCGCTCGCGAGAGTGGATGGGGGTCGACCAACAGGCCCTGAAGCCGTAAGGCCGCACGACCTCGCGACAATCCTCCCACAGCGGATCCTCGAAGATATCGGCAACGATCACCTGTTCGCCGCGCCAGGCGGCGGTGCCACAGGAGCCCGCCTTCGGCCCGATCTCCAGGCCGTGGATCATGCCGCAATAGGTTTCGTCGAGGTTCGGCGCCGCGCCATGGAGCAGGTGGCGACCATCGGCCGAAAGCATCAGGATCGAACCGCGGATGCGCGGCACCAGCGCCTCGATCAGCAGGATCAGTTCCCGGAAGAACTCTTCCAGCGGCCGGCCGTTGGCGATCATCTCCAGGAGATGCGCCTGCCCCTCCAGCAGCCGTTCCGAGGCCTTTCGATCGGAAATGTCGCGGGACACGCCGACGATGCCGATGACCTTGCCGGCCTTGTTGCGCAGCGGCACCTTGGAGGTCATCAGCCAGCGGTCGCGCCCCTTGCTGATCAGCGCACGCTCTTCGATGCCGAAGATCGGCTCGCCGGTCTCGATCACCCGGCGCTCGACGTCGGCTATGATCCTGGCCAGATGCGGCGGATGCAGGTCAAAATCGGTCTTGCCGATGATGTCGCTCAGAGCCTCCAGGCCATTGTCGGCGACGGTCACCTGGTTGGCGATGAGAAACCGGCCCTCGATATCCTTGGCGTAGATATAGTCGGGCACGTGATTGATGATGGTTTCCAGCCAGTAGTGCCGGTCGGCGATATCGGGATCGGCCGGGAAGATCCGGCTCATCTCGTCGGCCAGACGATTGCTCGCATCGATCAGGCGACGCGTGTCCTGGTTGCCGCCCGCGTTGAGGGCCGCATAGCGCGGATTGCGGGACGGGTTCTTCGCCAAGCAAGGCCTCCGGAGCGCACTGTCGAAAGCGGTCTGATTTTCTCCAACCTACGATAGGCAGCGAAAGGTTAGTCTTCCCTAAATAAGCCGGATGAAATCGTGTTGAGGTTGCATTTCGCCTCCCAGCATAGCCGGAAACATGGGGCGGCGCGAGCCGCCCCATGCCAGATCAGGATAGAATTCGGCGTAATGCCGGAACCAGCATCAGCGCCTGGTCGACAATGATCATCACAACGATGGCGATGCCCGTCAGCGGAAAGGCCAGGCCGAACACCAGCGCCATCAGCCACAATCCTGCGTAGACGCTGCGTCGCGGTGGCATCGGCGGCACGCCTATGCGGCCTGCCGGGCGCCGCTTCCACCACATCACGACCGCCGAGACCGACACGAATATGATCGCCACGCAGGTCACGAGCATCAGGATCTGGTTGAACAGCCCCCATTCCTGCCCCTTGTGGACGTTGATGCTCCACTCGATCGCCTTGCCGAGCGGCGGATACTGACCAAAGGCGATATCGACCAACGGCTTGCCGGAATATTGATCGATATGGATCGTGCGTTCGCGCGAAAGATCCGCCGGAAAAATCGCTGCGGTATAGACGCCGGTGTCGTCGCCCGGCATTGCCAGCTCGTAGCCGGGCAGCATGCCCGCCCCGTCGACAATGGCGACGGCCCTATCGATACCGATGGGTGGCAGCGGGCTGCCGCCGGTGGTCGACATCGGGACCGGGGCGTTTTCCACGAGCCAGCCGGCCTTGGAGAGAACATCGGTCGACACCTTCTGCGAGGTCGGCACGTCGTCCCAGAGCTGGACCGGATAGCCCATGCCGGCCGCCGTCAGCTTTCCGTTGACGGTCGATCCCCAATAGCCGGACCAGAGCAGGCCGGAAAAGGCGAGAAAGACGATCAGTAGCGCCGACGCGATGCCCGTGACGGCATGCAGGTCGCGCCAGAATACCCGCCGCGCCGGCGTGCCGCGCACACTGATCACGCCCCCGGTCTGCTGTCGCGGCCACCAGAGATAGATGCCGGTGAAAACGAGCAGGATCGCAAAGCCGGCCGCGATCTCGATGATCGTTTCCACGCGCTTGCCGAAATAGTCGAGGCTGTGCAGATCCTCGACCACCCGATTGAACTCGTCGTTCGGTGCGACCATGTCGAGAATGTCGGCGGTATAGGGATCGATATAGACCATCATCCGGCCCGGGCCGACACCCACGGTCACGCGCGCCGACCGGTCGGCGCCAGCGGGCGTGCGATAGGCAACGGCCGCGCTACCGGGCACGGCCTCGATGGCATTGGCAACAATGGCCGATGGCGGCAACGTGGCCTCCCCGACGGGAACAATGTTGCGGTAGGCAAACAGGGTCTCGTCGATCTCGTCATTGAAGAGATAGAGCCCACCGGTCACGGCGAGGCTGATCATGAAGGGAATGACCAGCAGGCCGGCGAAGAAATGCCAGCGCCAGATGGCGCGATAGAGCGAAATGCCGCGCGCAGCAACATCGGGCAATCGCTTGGCGCCGGAAAAAGATGCAGTCGTCATGGGTGTCCCCCGGGGAAGGTCGACATGAAGACAGCGACTTCCCCTTGCTGATGAGTGAATGCGTCGGCTGAGCCGGACCAGGGGCGGCCGCGCCTGTCGAGCTACTCTCGATGGCGGCGCCGCTGTCTGAGGCTCAAGCCGTCAGGCTGAGATCAGGCGGGGATTTGTGGTGGCGCGCGCGGCCCCAGGCCGGTCAGTAGCACTGGTCGGGCAAGCAAAAGCTCGGCTGCCAGCAGCGAGCGCGCAAAAACCTCGGACGAGCGCCTGCCGTGGAACGCCTGCGGAGTCGGCAGGGCCACGGGTGTAGCGATGCAGCAGGACTGGCAGCCATGGCTTCTGGTGCCGCCCTTGCCATCGGGCTCGTCGTGCCCGGTCAGGCAGAGGTCTGCAAACGATCCGTCGGGCAGCATATAGGCCACCATTTCCGGCGTGGCCGGCATGGCAGCGCTGGCGGGCGGCTGAGCCAGGATGGAAAGGACGAGCAGCAGCGCGCACAAGATGCGCGCCGGCAGGTCCATCCTCACCCATTCTCGCCGCTGTCGCGTCAATCAAGCCCCCGATCGTTGTGGGGATTGCTAGAGCGCGAAGGCTTGAATGACAAGCGGGCAAGGCGCCGCAGCAATCGTTTCATCAAAAGAATTCATGTCCGGTATCTGCGCCTGCCACTTCTTCTGGCCCGCGCGTTTGCCTATGACGTGGAACAGGAAAACGGGGAGGAACCGAACATGCTGACGATCTATGGGGTCTATCGCTCGCGCGCGTCGCGCAATTACTGGATGGCGGGCGAACTCGGCATCGCCTTCAAGTCCGTTCCGGTCGTGCAGGCATACCGGCTGGCCGATCCGCTGGCAGCCGACGCGCCCGTCAACACCCGGTCGGCAAGCTTTCTCGCCATCAACCCGATGGGCCTGATCCCGGCGATCGAAGACGACGGCCTAGTGCTGACGGAATCGCTTGCCAATAATCTCTACCTCGCCCGCAAGTATGGCGGACCGCTGGCACCGGCCGATCTGCGCGAAGAAGGGTTGATGGGCAATTGGACCATGTGGGCGGCCACCGAGGTCGAGCCGCACGCCGTTCGCATCATCCTGACCCATGACGCCGGCACCCAAAACTCCGACGAAGGCAGGGCCAAGATCACGACGGCCGTCGCCGCCCTGGGCAAGGCCTTCGCCTTTCTCGAAAACCACCTCGATGGCCGCGACCATATCGTCGGTGAGCGTTTCACCGTCGCCGACCTCAACCTGTCGGAAGTCTTCCGCTATGCCATGAGCCAGACCGTGTTGTTCGACCTGCACCCCAGGGTCAAGGCATGGCTCGAGCGATGCCAGTCGCGCCCGGCCTTCAAGGCGATGATGGAGGCCCGGTCACACGAGGCCGCATAGGTCTGCGGCGATCAGAGCGACATCAGCGGTCCGTCGGGGGTCGCACAAAACTGGCGCGTGGCGCCTTGAGGTCGAGCAACCGCATGCCCTCTTCGACCTCGTCGCGCACCCAGCGCTTGAAGGCCGCGGCCGCCTTGCTCTCGCGCCTTGCGGGCGAGCTGACGAAATAGTGGCCAAAGCCGGTACTGGCGCGAATGCCGAAGGGAACGACGAGGCGGCCCTCGGTCACCGCAAAGCCGGCTAGCGTCTGCCAGGCGAGCATCACGCCCTGGCCGGCGATCGCCGCGTCGAGCACGAGCGAAGCCTCGTTGAAGATATGGCGGACCCCGAGTTCGGCGCCGGAAAGCCCGACCTCGCGAAGCCAGATCTCCCACGTAAACATCGAATGACCGTCGATGACGGCTGGGATCTTTAGAATATCTGCAGGCTCACGCAGGCTTTCCGCCATCGCCGGCGAGCAGACGGGAAACACCTCCTGCTCCAACAGCAACTCCGACCTGACCCCGGGCCAGCGCCCGTCGCCGACGCGAATGCCGACATCGACATCCGACGTGTCGAGATTGACCAATCTGGTGGTCGCGTCGATGCGCAGGCGGATGTCCGGGTGGCGCTCGGCGAAACGGTTGAGCCGATAGACGAGCCAGCGGGCGGCAAAGACCGGGGCCACCGATATCGTCAGCACCGATTCATCCCGTCGACGCGCCGATGAGACCGCCTCTGCCAGCTCGCCGAAAGCGCCGCTGAGGCGCGGCAGGAACAGCCGCCCGAAATCCGTCGGCACCAGCCCGCGCGCCGTGCGCTCGAACAGGATACGCCCGAGCTGGGCCTCGGTCTTGGCGATCTGCTGGCTGACGGCGCCCGGCGTCACTCCCAGCTCGTCGGCAGCTGAAGCCAGCGAGCCGAGACGCCCCGCCGCCTCGACCGCACGCAAGCCGTTCAGGTGGATGGCGTTCAGTTCTCTCATTTAGTTTTTCTAAACCTGATCTTCGGCAATCTCAATTGAAAGATTGGCCGGACAGGCAGATGCTCTCAGTCATGGAAAGGACGGTCCGCCATGCTGAATATCTTCTCCCTGCTGAAACCGACCCGATTTCTGAGCGAAAGCCGACAGGACACCTTGCTCTTCTGGGCGCGCGATCCGTTGCGACATCCCGACCTCGAACGGATGGACGGTCGCGAATTGGGCGACTTGCCCTTCCCCGGCTGGCCCTGGCCCAAGGCCGCCGACTGCGACGGAACGCCGGCAGGTGGACGATGAGCCATCCGCCCGCAGCGCCCGGTGCCGGCATGGTCGCAGACCTCGAAGGCCCCTTCACCCGGGTGGCGAAACTGGCTGAAGCCGCGGGCCTGCCGGAGGTGTCGCTCGGCACCTCCTACGGCACACCCGCACTGCTCGTGAAGGGTAAGAGTTTCGCGCGCATGAAGGATGCCGAAACCCTCGTGGTCATGTGCGCGCTGGAGGAAAAGGACATGTTGCTGGAGCTCGATCCGGCGCTGTTCTTCCAAACCGATCACTACAAGGGTTGGCCGGCCATGCTGGTGCGCCTGCAGGCGATCGACGACGCCAGCCTGACGCAAAGGCTGATTGCCGCCTGGCGCGAGAAAGCGCCGCGCAAACTGTCGGCTGGCTTCCCCGGCTAGAGGAAGCCAGCGTCGGGCACCGCCATGGCTGAGGTCAACTGCCGACGGCGTAGACGAGGCTGACGGTGCCGTCGGCACGCGACTGCGCATCCGTCAGCTTCAGCCGATGACGCCCGGCGATCGTTGCAAACAGCGCCTTGCCCTCGCCCGCCACCAAGGGATGAATGGTCAGGCGCAATTCGTCGATCAGTCCACGGTCGAGCAGGCCGGACACCGTCTGCGCGCCGCCGACGACATAGATGATCCTGCCGGGCTTCCGCCGCAGAGCATCGACGTCGCCCGCATCGCGCAACACCGTCGTGTTTGCCCAACGGACGCCGTCGAGCGTCCCGGACAGCACATAGTGCGGCGTGCTCAGGGCAAAATCGGCGTATTCGATTTCCTCCGCCGTCGGCAGTTGGCCGCTGAGTTCGAGCGGGCTCAGCGGGTCGGCCTTGATGGCCGTCCAGTACTGCTCGTAGCCCTGGTACATGCCCCTTCCCAGCACACAGGCATCGATCTCGGGCAGGAGATCAAACGTGTCCGACCAGGATTCCACCCAATCGGCATAACCATCGGGACCATCGATCTTGCCGTCGATGGACATCTGCATGCCGGCAACAACCTTGCGCATCGTCGTCTCCTCTACCATCCTCATGGCAAGGACGAGCGGGACGCCGGCACGCCGACACGGTGCCGGAAATAATATCGGGGTCCGATCATCCGAAGCGGCGCGACATCGCGCACTCTTCCAATTTTCGCCGCCCGCCTATACCGATGCCTGATCCTTGCCGTACGGGTATTCACCGATGATCGTTCGCGACCGCCCCAGTCTTCTCAAGCTGTTTTTCATCCTGCGCGGTTCGGTGATCCAGCGGATCTTCCCGCAGGTGCTGTTCGTCTTTGCGCTGTCGGCTGCCGTCGTCTGGTCGCACCAGGCCTTCCCCGATGCGGTTCCGAGCGTCAACAGCGGCCCCTTCGCGCTTCTCGGTATTGCCCTTTCCGTGTTTCTCGGCTTTCGCAACAATGCCTGCTACGACCGCTGGTGGGAGGCCCGCAAGGACTGGGGACAGCTGATCTTCGTCTCCCGCGATCTCGCCCGCCAGACGTTGATCCTCGACGAAAGGGGACGAGACGGCGGCGACAACGCGCGTGCGCAGCTGCTCAATCTGGCGATCGCCTTTGCGCAGACGCTGGTCTGCCACCTCAGGCCAGGCAGCCCGACGGACAAGGCGCTGCAGAGATTGCCGCCAGACCTGTTGCCCGCTTACGGGACCAGCCGCAACGCTCCCGACCTGCTGCTGCGCGAAATGGGCGCCATTCTCGCCGAGCTTCGCGCCACCGACAGGATCAGCGATATCCAATTTATGATGCTGGATGCCACGGTCGGGCGCATGTCGGCGATGCTTGCCGCTTGTGAGCGCATTCGCAACACGCCGGTTCCATTCGGTTACACGCTGCTTCTGCACCGCACCGCCTATCTCTTCTGCTTCCTGCTGCCCTTTGGCTTCGCCGACGCGCTCGGATGGGCGACACCATTCGTCACGGCACTCGTCGCCTACACCTTCTTCGGTCTCGATGCGCTCGGCGACGAACTTGAAGAACCGTTCGGCACCCTGCCGAACGACCTGCCCATCGTCGCGCTTGCCGATACGATCGAGATCAACCTGCGCGAAGCGCTGGGGGAGACGGACCTGCCTCCACTGCCGAAGCCGAAGGATTACATGCTGATGTAGCGTGCAGGCCTAGTTCCGGCAGCCTATTGCTGGCTGTTCGTCCGCGCCATCATCGACGACAAGATCAGCTACGAGGAGTTCGCCGCCTGGGCGGACGAACCTCCGCTCGACCTGCCGGAGAGACTGGCCGGACGGCGGCCGCGCACCTAGCCCTTCAGCACCTCGAGAACCCGGGCGACCGCTGGCCGCTGCGTCATGCGATTGCGATGATCGAGGATTTTCGGGAAGCGGGCCGGGTCGACGCCATCCGGCTCGAGCCAGCCGGCAATCGTGAACAGATAGGGGTCGGCGATCGAGTAGCTGTCCCCGGCAACGAACGGACCGGCGAGCATGGACGTTTCGATCAGCTGGAAACAATCCGTCATGTTGGTGGCAACCTTGGCTCTCATCGCCTCGTGGGCCGCCGGGTCGTCGGCCCAGCGCGAACCGCGCCGGCCGTGGGCATGGGCGACATGCACGGTCGAGCAGAGATAGCTCAGGAACGACTGGATCCGTGCAAATTCGTAGGGATCGTCAAGCGGCGCCAGCTTCGCCTGCGGCATGCTCTGGGCAATATAGGTCAGGATCGCCGGCGTCTCGGTAATCGTGCCCCGATCGGTGACGAGCGCCGGCACGCGGCCCTTCGGGTTGACCGCGAGATAATCGGGCTTGGTCTGCTCGGCCTTGGAAAAATCGATTGGCACGGCCGTGTAATCGACGCCCGTCTCCTCCAGCGCGATGTGCGAGGCCAGCGAGCAGGTTCCCGGGGTGTAGAACAATTTCAGCACGTTACTCTCCTTGCCATTCAACCTCGGCCGTGAGGCCGTCTTTCGCGCCGCAGAAGAAATGAAGTCGCCCCGGTTGACAAGCCAAATCCGACTTCAATACAAAGTGAACGTTACGTTATAACATTATTTCGGAGTTGCTCATGAAAGCCTTCATTTCCTCCCTGCTTGCCGCCGGCCTGCTGGCCACCGCAACCACGCCGGCATTTGCCCACGGCGCCTGGATCGGCGAGCGCTGGGGCGATCTGGCCGTCATCTACGGCCATGGCCCCGCCGACGAAGCCTATGACCCATCCAAAGTGAAATCCGTTTCTGCGCTCGGCGAAGACGGCAAGGCCCTGCCGGTCACGATCGAGCCGGCCGGCAGCCATGCGCTTTTGAAGCTCGACGGCGAACCGGCCCTGCTCGCGCTCGAATTCGACAACGGCTACTGGAGCGAGGGCTCCGACGGCAAATGGGTCAACAAGCCGAAGAGCGAGGTTCCCGGCGCCAAGCAGGCCAGTCACTCGGTGAAATACAGCATCGCGCTCGTGCACGTGCATGGCGACATGCCCGCCTTCCCGGCCCAGCCACTGCAGATCGTGCCGCTCTACAACCCGATCGGCCTGAAGCCGGGCGAGAAATTTCGCGTCCGCCTGCTGCTTGACGGCAAGCCGCTCGAAGGCAAGGAAATCACCATCGACTACGCCGGACTGCCGGAGCTCGTTACCGAAAAAACGGACGCGAAAGGCGAAACCGAAGTGGCGCTGCGCAATGCCGGCGTGAATATTCTTGCCGTCAGCCATGCCATTCCCCTGGAAGGGGATACCGCCGCCGACAAGAAGGGTCTGACTGCGACGCTGACCTTCGTCGCCGAGCCGCACGTGCACGAATAGTCGTTGGCTCCGCGCTGGCGTCGCCCCTCGGCGCGCGCGATGACAAGCGACGGTCCCGTCGGCCTTGACCGCCGGGACCGCCTCCATTCAGGCGACCCGCGCCTCGCCGCAACCGGGAACATCCTGCAGGCTGTAATAGACCGGGATGCCGCGCTCGTTGGCGATGCGCACATCGTTGTCCGCCCCCTTGCTTTCGCCCGGCAGACGCAGCACGGCGTCGCAGAGCGACAGCAGCCGTCCTGCGACGGGATGGAAGATCTCTTCGTAAAGGTCGTCGCCGATCCTCGCACCGCCGGCCGCGCGCCAGACCGGCAACGCCACCCACTCCCCGATCATCGGCACGTGCCCGGCCCTGAACAGAGCATAGGATGGCTCTTCCAGCCGTTTCAGATTGTCCGCCATCTTGGCCGGATCGTCGCCCGTACCGGAGCGGTATGGCCCCGCGATCAAAATCAGCATGATTTTCTCCTCACTATTGCACGATACATCCAGATATTTCTGGAATATTCATGATAATTCGTGCAATATCGTGAAGAGTCAAGGAGTGAAAGAATGCTGACCACACAGAGACGGGCTCTGATTTCGGCGCGACTGAACCGTGATGGTGAAATCGTCGCCAAGCGACTGGCCGATGAGCTGCAGCTTTCCGAAGATACGATCCGCCGCGACCTCCGCGAGATGGCGGCAGAGGGATTGCTGCAGCGGGTCCATGGCGGCGCACTGCCGCTGGTCCCGCCCCTGCCGGACTTTGCCGAACGACTGGCGATCGGGGGCGACGTCAAGCGACGTCTGGGCCAGAAGGCGGCCGGGCTCGTGTCATCGGGGCAAACGATCTTTCTCGACGGCGGCACCAGCAACGCCGAGATCGCCCGGGCGCTGCCGCGCGACATGCGGCTGACCGTCGTCACCCACAGCCCGACGATCGCCGCCGAACTGGAGAGACATGAGGCCGAGGTGATCGTGATTGGCGGCCGGCTTTACAAGCACTCGATGGTAGCGACGGGGGCGGCCACAGTGGCGGCGATTGCGGCCATTCGCATCGACGTCTTCTTTCTCGGCGTTACCGCGATCCATCCGGCCCACGGCTTTTCGACCGGAGACTACGAGGAGGCAACCGTCAAGCGCGCCATCCTCGCCCAGTCAGCCGAGGCCTTCGTCATTGCGACGGCATCGAAATTCGGCGCGGCTTCGCCGCATCGCGTGGCGAGCCCACAGGATATTGCCGGCCTGATCGTGGAGGCAGACATGGACGACGGCGCGCTCGAACCCTACCGTGACAAGGGCGTCACGCTACTGCCCGCCTGAGGGTGGAACAGCATTGGCTGCGCAACGCGAGCAATGTCCTGCCCGCATGTTGCCAGACCTGCAGGTTTCAGGCCGCGAAAGCGTCCGTCACCCTGACGTCGCCGACCGGGATGCCGTTCCAGTTCTTCATGGTGTGGTTGGCCTGCGCCATCAGCGCCGCCTGCACCTCTGGCTCGTCGCGGAAAAAGCGGGCAAGCGTGGCCGTCACCATCGCCTCGGCCGCGCGGGTGGCGCCGTCTTCGCATTTGACCGATATGGCGATGCCCTTTTCCGGGATCGCGGCGCAGAACACGCCTTCCGCTCCGGTCTTGGCAAAGATCCGACCGGGCGCCGTTTCCATCAGCCGCGTGCAGCCGCGCTTGGTGCCGGCGACGTAGAAGGGCTCGGCCATGCAGGCCTCGATCAACCGCTTCGATGCGCGGGCACGCTCCGGCGCAAGGCCGACGCCGGTGGCCATCTTGGCGAAGCCATGCGCAAGCCCCTTCAGCGGCACCGCATAGGTCGGGATCGAGCAACCATCGACGCCGCAATTGTCGCGGCCGAGGACACCACCGGTCAGGCTTTCCATAACACCGCGGATTTCCTGCTGCAGCGGATGCTCATAGCCGACATAGCCCTTGACCTCCGTGCCGGAGTGGCAGCAGGCACAGATGAAGCCGGAATGTTTGCCTGAGCAATTGTTGTGAAGCGCTGTCGGCGCTTCCATCGAGCGCGCCTGGCCGATCAGCGTCTTCTGGTCGGACGACCAGTGGGCGCCGCATTCGAGCGCAGAGAGGTCGCGGCCGGCAGCGGCCAGCATCTTTGCGGCAAGCGCCACGTGCTCCGGCTCGCCCGAGTGAGAGGAGCAGGCAAGCGCCAGCTCCTTGTTGCCGAAGCCGTAGGCGTCGGCCGCGCCGCTTTCCATCAACGGCAGCGCCTGCATCGCCTTGCAGGCCGAGCGCGGGAACACGCCGCTCTCGGTATCCCCCAGCGAAAAGATCGTCCGGCCGTCGGCGTCGACGGCAATAACCAGGCCGCGGTGGCGGCTTTCGACCAGATTTCCGCGCGTGACTTCGACGAGAACGGGATTCGACATGCCTTGCCCTCAAATTTCCTAGATTGGTGCATGCATTTAGCAGGAATCGAACGACAGGAAACCGGGGCATCCATGAAATTCGTCCGCAGGCTCGTTGCCGCCTTTCTGGTGATCTACCTTCTGCCGGCACTTGCATCGGCCGGATGGTGGTACATGAAGGAACGCCCGCAGAGCTGGCGCGACGCAGACTGGTCGTCGGCAGGCATCCTGCCGAAGCCGGCGCAAAGCCCGGATGCGGCCGTCTACATCTTCTCCGCCACCACCGGCGGACTGAAAGGTGCGGTCGCCAGCCACGCCTGGATCGTCACCAAGGAACAGGGGGCCGCAGCCTACAACCGCTACGACAAGGTCGGGTGGGGCAAGCCGATCCGCAGGAACGGCTATCCGGCGGATGCCCGCTGGTATTCGAACGAGCCGAGGCTGGTCGCGACCGCGAAAGGGGCCGAAGCGGACAGGCTGATCCCGAAGATCGAAGCGGCGATCGCCGCCTACCCCTATTCGTCCGCCGGCGGCTACAGGATCTGGCCGGGGCCGAACTCCAACACCTTCGTTGCCCATGTGCTGCGTTCGGTGCCGGAACTGAATGCGGTCCTGCCACCGGATGCGGTCGGGCGCGACTATCTGCCGGAAGGAAAGCTGCTCCAGATCGACGCCGACGGGCGTGACCTGCATGCGACCCTTTACGGGATCGCGGGCATTTCGGCGGGCATGCGCAGCGGCCTGGAGCTGCATTTCTTCGGTCTGGTCGCCGGCATCGACATCGCCAATCCGGGCATCAAGATCCCGGCGCTCGGGCGTTTCGGCATCTGACCGGCCACAGCGCGGGCCCGCACCGGTCCACAATGCATTTGAAGTTCGGAAGGAGACAATACATGGTCCCGCCGCCATTGCGACGAGGACCGCCCCATGCATGAAATCCCGATCCGGAGCTTCGCCGTCTCCGTCGTCATCCTGCGCGAAGCTGGCGGCACGCACGAGGTTCTTCTCCTGCGCCGCAACGGATCGCTGGCCGGAGAATGGTGCCAGATCGCCGGCGCGATCGAGGCGGGCGAGACCGCCCGGCACGCGGCGCTGCGCGAGGTTGAGGAAGAAGCCGGGCTCAAGCCCAGTCGCTTCTATTCCGCCGATATCTGCGAACAATTCTACGAGGCCGACCGCGACGCCATCAGCCTGTTGCCAGTCTTTGTCGGTTACGTATCACCGGGCGCGACCGTAACGCTCAATGCGGAACACAGCGAATTCAAATGGCTGACGTTTGAGGATGCAATCCGAATGGTGCCCTTTGCCGGTCAACGCAAGGTCCTGAAGCACATTCGTGAGGAGTTCGTCGACAACGAACCGAGCGCCTGGCTGCTGATCCGAGAGGCCGCCACCGCCGAACGCTGAGGGGACAAGATGCGGCGCGCTGAAAATGGAAAAGGGCCGCGCGAGGCGACCCTTCCATGAGTTTTGGCCAAGTGGCTGGCCCGGGTTTGGGACCCGAAGGAAGGCGGGGATCAGGTCGAAGGTTGCCTCGACGTGTTCACCTCTCCCATGCCTGTCACGACGACCGAAATCTCATTAGACATTGGATCACCTTCCTTTCTGTTCGTTACCGATAAATTCAAGGTAGGTGATTTCTGCGGGATTGCAAGGTCGACGAAGGTCGTAATGCAAAGGCCGTTCTGACGAGGGAGGTCATGGCGGAAGGTTACGACCGCATCACATGGTCATGATGATCTTGCCAATATGGTCGCCCTCTTCCATCATCCGATGTCCGTCCGCGACCTTTTCGAGCGGCAGCACCGCATGGATGACCGGCGCCACCTTGCCCGCCTCCAGCAACGGCCAGACCTTCGCCACCAATCCGTCGCGGATCGCCTGTTTCTCTGCGCCCGTGCGCGGGCGGAGCGCCGAGCCCATGACATGCAGGCGCTTCGTCAGGATCGGCGCGATGTTCGCCGCCTCGACCTTTGCTCCGCCCAGGAACGCAATGATCGACAGCCGGCCATCCTTGGCAAGCGATCCGATGTTGCGATCGAAATAGCGGCCGCCGACCATGTCAAGAATGACGTCGACACCGCGACCGCCGGTTTGCTCGAGCACGACGGACTTGAAGTCCTCATCGCGGTAGTTGATCGCGCGTTTTGCGCCGAGCGCCTCGCAAGCCCGGCATTTGTCAGTGCTGCCGGCGGTGACGAAGACCTCCGCCCCGAATGCCCTTGCCAGCTGGATCGCGGTCGTGCCGATGCCGCTCGATCCGCCGTGGATGAGGATCGTCTCCCCAGCCTTCAGCCCCGCCATGTCGAAGACATTGGCCCAGACGGTGAAGAAGGTTTCCGGCAGCGCCGCCGCCCTCACCGCGTCATAGCCTTTCGGCCAGGCCAGCGCCTGCGTTGCCGGTACCGCCGCATATTCGGCATAGCCACCACCATTGGCGAGTGCGCAGACCTTGTCGCCGACGGCAAAACCTTGCGTGCCCTCACTGACCGCCACGATCTCGCCGGCAACTTCCAGCCCGAGAACGGGGCTTGCGCCGGGCGGCGGCGGATAATCGCCCTTGCGCTGGAGCACGTCGGGCCGGTTGATGCCGGCGGCTTTGACGCGCAGCAGAATGTCGCCGGGTTTGAGCGTCGGCAGCGGCCCCTTCGCGAGCGCCATGTTTTCCGGGCCACCGGGGGAGGCAAGGTCGACGTAGGTCATTTCAGTCGGCATGGGCATGGCTAAACCTCGAGATGTCTGAAGCCCCATACCTAGCGCCGGACGTCGGCTCCGAAAAGACCGATATTGATCCGGCCGCGCCGCCGCGCCAATCAGCGACGGGCCATCCGCCGTCAGACGCCCAGCGCCTCCAGAACCAGACCGTCGGGGCTGGCCTTGGCGCGCGACTTGATTTCGGCGATGCGGGCGCTGACGGCCTGGCCGTCCGAGTAGACGAAACCTTCCGGCAATCCGAGCACGGCAATCGAACAGCGCATCAGCGGAAAATCCCTCGCCGTGCCGTCGCGGCCATGGCCGTGGATCTGTCCCGCCGCCTGGTGTTCCGGCAGGTAGAGCTGGCGCACATCGGTGGCGAAATCGTCAAGCAGGCGCTGAAGGACGAGTTGCAGATCGTCGACGGAACAACCGCTGATGCCAATGAAGAAATCGTCGCCGCCGACATGGCCGAGGAATTTCTCCTCGCCGATGAAGTGCCGCCTGAGCAAGGCCGCAAACAGCGAGATCGCCAGGTCGCCCTTCTGGAAGCCGTAGGTGTCATTGAACGGCTTGAAATTGTCGAAGTCGCAGTAGCAGAAGTAGCGCGGCTGGTCGCCGTCGAGGATCGCATCCTGGACGTAATCGCGGATGGCGCGATTGCCGGGCAACCCGGTCAGCGGGTTCTGTTCCTGCGCCGTCTTCAACTGCTTCTCGTTGATGATCTTCAACAGTGAGGATGCCGACAGGATGCCGGAATAGCGCATGTTCTCGGTCAGGATCACGCAGTCACTGCCGTCCATGCCGGCAAAGATCTTCAACATCTCGTCGGCCGGCGTGTCGAGATCGGCGATCGGCGCCGGGCTCGCAAAATGCGAGATTCGGCGCTGGTAGAGCCGGTTCTTCAGGAGATCGCGGCCGAACGGGTGATAGATCAGCTCCTTGACGTGATACTCGTGCAGAATGCCGCGCGGCTCGCCATTGGCGTTGAGCACCGGAAAGAACGCCTGGCGCGGATTGAGCCGGAAGAGATCGAAGGCGGATTCGAGTTCGTCGCTTTCGCGTACCGCCGGCAACTGCTCGATCTGCTTGCGGATGAGAATGCTGTCGAGCGTGGCCGACGAGCGGTGACCGCCGCCGTTCAAGGCGAGATGCGGATAGGCCGGTTGCAATTCGCTCAGGTGCGTCGTCGGCCGGGCGATGAAATAGCCCTGGACGAGGTCGCAGCCGAGATCGCGGCAGGTCTGGAACTCCGCTTCGGTTTCCACGCCTTCGACAATCACGCGGGTGCCGAGCACATGGGCGGTGTTGACGGTGTGGCGCACGAGATGGCGTTTGCGGGCATCGGCATCGATACCGGAAACGAAGTACCGGTCGATCTTCACGTAGTCGACGGGCTGGTCGCAGAGCAGTTTGAGGCCATTGAAGCCGGCGCCGAAATCGTCGATGGCGAGCTTGAAGCCGGCAAGGCGGAGCTCTCGCACGAGCGCCGAGAAATCCGGCATCTTGCCGCTGTCGAAACGCTCCGACAGCTCGAAGCACAAGGACGAAGGCGCGATGTTGGCGCGCTTCAGGTGATTGACGAGGCGCTCGACGATGGCGTTTTCACCGCCGACCAGGCGGGAATCGAAATTCAGGAACAGGGTGCGGGTAGAAAATTCCGGCAAGGTCGCGAAGGCGGCGACAGCCCGGCTGCTGACCATGTGTTCGAGCGCCAGCAGCTGCCCCGCCTCTTCCGCCTTGTCGAGCAGTTCCAACGGCGAAGCAAAGCCGAGCTTCTGAAAGCCGCGCATCAGCGATTCGTAGCCGAAGACGGCGCCAGTCGCCGCTTCGACGATCGGCTGGAAGGCGCTTTCGATCACAAGCTTTGCAAGCGTTACGATCTGGTCGTCGCCGAACCGGCGAAGCGAGAGAAATTCGGCGGGGGCGGCGGACATGCCGGGCTCCAAAGACTTGAGAACGAACGATCGGACGGCCGCAGAATGGTGGCCAACGGTCAACGAAGTCTTTCCCCAATATGAAGCTTTGATGAAAGCTACATGACATCGTCGCCAGCACTGAGCATTGTCGAACTCCCTAATGAAATCAGCAATTTCATCAGGCTTTGCGAACTTGCGGAGAACGCGCGGACGGCGAGTTCAGGCCGTCGCGAGAACGACGACATAGGCGGCACCGATCAGCAGGCACAGCGGCCCGTAAAGGCGGCGGTCGAGCGTGGCGAATGGCTCTTGCGGGTGGCGGCTGCGGAAGAGACGGGTGAAGGGCAAGACGCCACGCGCGAGGAAGATGAAGGCGAGCGTCGCCATCCCGATCCTGATGAGGTTCGTCGGCAAACCCAGGGGTGGGCCGAAAACGAACATCAACGGAAACAGGCCTGCAACGAAGATCAGGATCGCGACTGCTACCGTCAACCCGGCCGGCGGCATCACCTCCAGTCCGCGCGCGCCGATGACGGCTCTTGACAGGGACGCTTCATCGCGACCCGGCCAGAGCCCGCCCCGGGCCCAATAGGCGTGAAGGGCTGCAACGCCCGTGAGAACAAGGCAGATTGCCCATGCCAGCGCAAGCGTCGCCATCGTCATGCTCCATCAAAGGTTTGGGCGGCCATGTTCAGGCGGCCGAGGTGTCGGGCCGTGAATGCGCCGGACGCAGGCTCAGAAGCGCGAGCGCCGAAATCAACAGAAAGACCACCCATTGCGGCGTCTGCCAAAGGCTGCCGACATAGGCGAGCCCGTAACCCATGAAGAGACCGGCATAGGCGAGATATTGCGCCACGACTGCCGCGGCGAGCGCCTCGCGGTGGCGGCGGCGGATCGACGCCCACAGCAATGCGATGCTGTTGACGGCAAGAACCGCCGATGACGCGTGCCAGAGCAACGAGACATAGACCTTGAGTATCGGCGGCATATCGAGCGCCAGCAAGGGATCGTGCACGTCGGGCCCGCCCGCCAGCACGTGAACGCCTGTTGTCACCAAGGAAAGGGCGGCGGCCGAAAGAAGCCAGAGATTCATGATGTCGTCTCCCAAAATCCACCATACGTCAGCGTATGTACCGGCGCGGCTTGCGCCAGTCAATACGGTGGCGTATGGGTGCGACATGATGACAAAGGCAACACTTTCGAGTGACGACTGGATCAGGGCCGGCTTCCGCGCACTGTCTTCAGGCGGTGTGCAGGCGATCCGCGCCGAAGCGATCGCCCGCGACCTCAAGGTCAGCAAGGGCTCCTTCTACTGGCATTTCAAGGACGTGCCGGATCTGAAGGCACAGATGCTCGCCCATTGGGCCGGACAGGCCACGGACGCGATCATCGCCGATGTCGAGGGCGCGGGCGGCTCGGGACAGGAACGCTTGAGACGGCTGGTCGACGAGGCGACCGGGGACCGCAATCTCGCCTATGGCGGCGTGCCAGCGGAAGGCGCAATCCGGGAGTGGGCGCGCTACGACGGCGCTGCCGCAGCGGTGCTGAAGGCGGTGGACGAGCAACGGCTCGCCTATGTCGCCTTACTGCTTGCGCGGTGCGGCCACTCCCCCGCATCAAGCCGAAGCGGCGCCAATATTCTTTACGGCGGCCTGATCGGCCTGGAGGCGCTCGCCTCCGGCGAGCTTGTCGATCTGCGCGCCGAAATGCATGCGCTGCTTTCGGCGCTTCTTGAGGGCGAGAGCCGGCGGGGCGTCTAGCCTTTTGCCAGAACCCCGAAGGCAATCAGCGACAGGCCCTGCATCACCAGGTCGACCGCCAGGAACAGGCCGAGGATCCAAAGGCTGTTGACCGGCCAGCCGGCGGCGATGATCAGTCCGGCGACCAGCGTCACCAGACCACCGAGCGCGACCCATCCCCAGCCCTGGATCGGCCTCAGCTTGAAGCTGACCCAGATGCGGAAGCACCCGGCGACAACGAGCGCGATCGCCATCAGGAAGGTTAGCACGGACGAGGCCAGCACCGGATTGATGAAGGCGAAGAGCCCGGCAATCGCGTAGCAGGCACCGCTCAAGACCCAATAGAGCACGCTGTCCCAGCCCTTGACCTGGAAAGCATGGGCGAGATTGAACAGGCCGCCGATCAGCATGATCAGCCCGACATAATAGACCGAGGCCACCGTCGCCATCAGCAGGTTGCCGAAGGCAAGACCGCCGCACATGATCAAGAGCACGCCGAGTGCGACGAACCATCCCCATTTTCCGGCAACCGCCGCCTTGCCTGCCGGATCGAATGCATAGGTCATTTCAACCTCCAGTTCTTCGATTATCCTGAACGCCACCACCGGATTGAGCCGGATTTCTCGGCAAAAAGAAAGGAAAAACATCGCAGATTTTTATTGATTGATGAGTCAATCAAAAATAAACTTGCAATCGTCAAGGGAGAGACGGATGCCCAAGGTCGGAATGGAACCGGTGCGCCGCAAGGCGCTGGTGGATGCGGCGCTGCGCGTGATCGGCGATCAGGGCACGCTTGCCGTCACCATGTCAGACATTGCCCGCCGCGCCGGCGTCTCCCCTGCCCTTGCCCATCACTATTTCGGCAGCAAGGAGCAATTGCTGATCGAGACCGTGCGCAGCCTTCTAAGGCAGCTGCGCGACGATACGGTGACGGCGCTCAATGCGGCGGCAACGCCGCGCGAAAAACTGAGCGCCCTGATCAGGGTGTCGTTCCAGGCAAGCCAGTTTGCGCCCGACACCATCGCCGCCTGGCTCGCCTTCTATTCCGAAGCGCAGCGCTCGGAGGACGTGCGCCGCTTCCTCGTCGTCTATGCCCGGCGGTTGCGCTCAAACCTGATGGCGAGCTTGAAAGTCCTTTGCCCCACGGATGACGCGGAACGCATTGCCGAAGGCGCTGCTGCGATGATCGACGGGCTTTACATCCGCCAGAGTCTGCGCTCCGCGCCGATCGGCATCGAAGCCTCGATCGCGCTGACGGAAGACTACGTCACCTCGCACCTCGACCAGCTCCACCGCCAAGGACGGGCCATATGACCGCCAGACCGAATATCCTGATCATCATGGTCGACCAGCTGAACGGGAAGTTCTTTCCCGACGGCCCGGCGGAATTCCTGCATGCACCGAACATGAAGGCGCTTGCCGCGCGCTCCGCCCGCTTTCGCAACAACTACACGTCGTCGCCGCTCTGCGCGCCGGCCCGCGCCTCGTTCATGGCCGGGCAATTGCCGAGCCGCACCCGCGTCTACGACAACGCCGCCGAATACCAGTCGTCGATCCCGACCTATGCCCATCACCTGCGCCGCGCCGGCTACTACACCGCATTGTCGGGCAAGATGCATTTCGTCGGACCGGACCAGTTGCACGGCTTCGAGGAGCGACTGACGACCGACATCTATCCCGCCGACTTCGGCTGGACGCCGGACTATCGCAAGCCGGGCGAACGCATCGACTGGTGGTATCACAATCTCGGCTCGGTCACCGGAGCGGGCACCGCCGAGATCACCAACCAGATGGAATATGACGACGAAGTCGTCTTCCTCGCCAACCAGAAGCTCTACCAGCTGTCGCGCGAAAACGACGATGCCGGCCGCCGCCCGTGGTGCCTCACCGTATCCTTCACCCATCCGCACGACCCCTATGTCGCGCGCAAAAAATTCTGGGATCTCTACGAGGACTGCGCCCATCTTCTGCCCGAAGTCGGCATGCTGGCGGAGGAAGAGCAGGACCCGCATTCCAAGCGGATCATGCACTCCTGCGACTACGGCAATTTCGACCTCACAGAAGACAATATCCGCCGCTCGCGTCGCGCCTATTTCGCCAATATTTCGTATCTCGACGAGAAGGTCGGCGAGCTCCTGGACACGCTGACGCGCACCCGGATGCTCGACAACACGCTGATCCTGTTCTGCTCGGACCATGGCGACATGCTGGGCGAGCGCGGCCTGTGGTTCAAGATGAACTTCTTCGAGGGCTCGGCCCGCGTGCCGCTGATGGTGGCCGGTCCGGGCGTGGCACCCGGCCTGCACCTGGCACCGACGTCGAACCTCGACGTGACGCCGACGCTTTGCGACCTCGCCGGCATCTCCATGGACGCGGTGAAGCCGTGGACGGACGGCGTCAGCCTGGTGCCCCTCATCAACGGCGAGGAACGAACCGAGCCGGTACTGATGGAATATGCGGCCGAAGCCTCCTACGCACCGCTGGTCGCCATTCGCGAGGGCAAGTGGAAATACATCCACTGCGCGCTCGACCCGGATCAGCTTTACGATCTCGAAGCCGATCCGCTGGAGCTGAAGAACCTGGCCGCCAATCCCGAAACGCCGGTGCAGGCGGCAACGCTGCAGGCGTTCCAGGACATGTGCGCCGCCCACTGGGACATGGAAGCCTTCGACGCGGCCGTGCGTGAAAGCCAGGCCCGTCGCTGGGTGGTCTACGAAGCGCTGCGGAATGGCGCCTACTATCCATGGGATCACCAGCCGCTGCAGAAGGCATCCGAGCGCTACATGCGCAACCATATGAACCTCGACAATCTCGAGGAATCCAAACGCTATCCGCGAGGAGAATGACATGAGAGCCCAACCGCAAGCCTCGCACTTCATCGACGGCGAATATGTCGAGGATATCTCAGGCACCGTTATCGAGAGCATCTATCCGGCGACCGGCGAAGTGATTGCCCGGCTGCACGCGGCAACGCCTGGCATCGTCGAGAAAGCGATCGCCGCTGCTAAGCGCGCCCAGCCGGAATGGGCGGCCATGAGCCCGACCGCCCGCGGCCGCATCCTCAAGCGCGCCGCCGAGATCATGCGCGAGCGCAACCGCGAACTTTCCGAGCTCGAAACGCTCGACACCGGCAAGCCGATCCAGGAGACGATCGTCGCGGACCCGACATCGGGTGCGGACAGTTTCGAGTTCTTCGGCGGCGTCATCGCCACGGCGCTCAATGGCGACTACATCCCGCTCGGCGGCGACTTCGCCTATACCAAGCGCGTGCCCCTCGGCGTCTGCGTCGGTATCGGCGCCTGGAACTATCCGCAGCAGATCGCCTGCTGGAAGGGCGCCCCGGCACTTGCCGCCGGCAACGCCATGGTCTTCAAGCCATCGGAAAACACCCCGCTCGGCGCGCTGAAGATCGCCGAGATCCTGATCGAGGCCGGCCTGCCGAAGGGCCTCTACAACGTCATCCAGGGCGATCGCACCACCGGCCCGCTGCTCGTCAACCATCCGGACGTCGCCAAGGTTTCGCTGACCGGCTCGGTGCCGACGGGCAAGAAGGTAGCGGGTGCAGCCGCCGCCGAACTCAAGCACGTGACGATGGAACTCGGCGGCAAGTCGCCGCTGATCGTCTTCGAAGACGCCGATCTGGAAAGCGCCATCGGCGGCGCCATGCTGGGCAACTTCTATTCCACCGGCCAGGTCTGCTCGAACGGCACCCGCGTCTTCGTGCAGAAGGGCATCAAGGACGCGTTCCTCGATCGCCTGAAGGCCCGCACCGAGGCGATCGTCATCGGCGACCCGATGGACGAGGCGACCCAGCTCGGACCGATGGTGTCCGGCGCGCAGCGCGACAAGGTCTTTTCCTATATCGAAAAGGGCAAGTCGGAAGGCGCGCGCCTCGTCACCGGCGGTGGCATCCCGAATGCCGTCAGCGCCGACGGCACCTATATCCAGCCGACCGTCTTTGCCGACGTCACCGACGAGATGACGATCGCGCGCGAGGAAATCTTCGGGCCGGTGATGTGCGTGCTCGACTTCGACGACGAGGCGGAGGTCGTCGCTCGCGCCAATGCCACCGAATTCGGTCTTTCGGCCGGCGTCTTCACCGCCGACATCACCCGCGCCCACCGGGTGGTCGACCAGCTCGAGGCCGGCACGCTCTGGATCAACACCTACAATCTCTGCCCGGTCGAGATCCCGTTCGGCGGCTCCAAGCAATCCGGCTTCGGACGCGAGAATTCGGTTGCCGCCCTCAACCACTACAGCGAGTTGAAGACCGTCTATGTCGGCATGGGGCCGGTGCAGGCGCCGTATTGAAGATAAAATCAATCGTAGTGTCGGAGCTTCGGAAGAAGCTTCGATCTGCGGTAGCGGCGCTCAATGTGGCGCCAATAGAAAAAGCCAAGCACTGCTGAAATCGTCAGGCATATTTCGAGAGGAAGGCCAAACAAGACACGAAGGGGAACCACTCCGATGAAAACGAGCAACCCGACGAAGTATCTTCTGTTACGGGCGCGAAGCATTTCCAAAACCGGCCCGGTCGTGTCGCGTGTATCGCGATAGACGTTGACGGTGTTGACTGCCGCCTTTTCCCGAAAAGCTTCAATACTGGCGCGCTCGTCTTCGACTTGCTTCAGGCGATCCGCGATAGCGTCGCTAAAGCTTCTTGATCGCATTGGAACAATCCCTCTGATTGAGACCAGGCATCCTAACTATCAAAGGCTGCATTTAACCTCAATCTGTCCAAACCTCTCCACGTCACCAAGTTCAAGGCAGAGTTAAAGAATCGAACGGACCACCAATGCAACAGGCAGATTACATCATCATCGGTTCTGGCTCGGCCGGATCGGCGCTCGCCTACCACCTGTCGGAAGACGGCAAGAATTCCGTGCTCGTGCTCGAATATGGCGGCTCGGATATCGGGCCGTTCATCCAGATGCCGGCAGCGCTTGCCTGGCCGATGAGCATGGACCGCTACAACTGGGGTTATCACTCCGAGCCCGAGCCGAACCTCAACAACCGGCGTATAACCGCGCCGCGCGGCAAGGTCATCGGCGGCTCCTCCTCGATCAACGGGCTGGTCTATGTGCGCGGCCATGCCGAAGACTTCAACCGTTGGGAGGATCTCGGCGCACGCGGCTGGGCCTATGCCGACGTGCTTCCCTACTTCAAGCGCATGGAGCACTCGCATGGCGGCGAGGCCGGCTGGCGCGGCACCGACGGGCCACTGCACGTCAAGCGCGGGCCGGTGAAAAACCCGCTGTTTCACGCCTTCATCGAGGCCGGAAAGCAGGCGGGCTTCGAGCTTACCGACGACTACAATGGCTCCAAGCAGGAAGGCTTCGGGCTGATGGAGCAGACCGTCTGGCAGGGGCGCCGCTGGTCGGCGGCCAATGCCTATCTCCGGCCGGCGATGAAGCGACCGAATGTTTCCCTGGTCCGATGCTTTGCCCGCAAGGTGGTGATCGAGAACGGCCGGGCGACCGGCGTCGAGATCGAGCGCGGCGGCAAGATCGAGATCGTCAGGGCGAACCGCGAGGTGATCGTCTCGGCCTCTTCCTTCAACTCGCCGAAACTGCTGATGCTCTCGGGCATCGGCCCGGCGCAGCACCTGAAGGACATGGGCATCGAGGTCAAGGTCGATCGACCCGGCGTCGGCGCCAATCTCCAGGACCATATGGAGTTCTATTTCCAGCAGGTATCGACCAAGCCGGTGTCGCTCTACTCCTGGCTCCCCTGGTTCTGGCAGGGCGTCGCCGGCGCGCAGTGGCTGCTGTCGAAAGGTGGGCTTGGCGCTTCCAACCAGTTCGAGGCCTGCGCCTTCCTGCGCTCGGCGCCGGGTGTCAGGCAACCCGACATACAGTACCACTTCCTGCCGGTCGCCATCAGCTATGACGGCAAGGCGGCGGCCAAGAGCCATGGCTTCCAGGTGCATGTCGGCTACAACCTGTCGAAGTCGCGCGGCAACGTTACCCTGCGCTCCTCCGATCCGATGGCCGATCCGGTGATCCGCTTCAACTATATGAGCCACCCGGAAGACTGGGAGAAATTCCGCCATTGCGTGCGCCTCACCCGCGAGATCTTCGGCCAACAGGCTTTTGACCAGTATCGCGGGCCGGAGATCCAGCCGGGCGAGAAGGTGCAGACGGACGACGAGATCGACGCCTTCCTGCGCGAGCATCTGGAAAGCGCCTATCACCCCTGCGGCACCTGCCGGATGGGCGCCAAGGACGACCCGATGGCCGTGGTCGACCCGGAGACCCGGGTCATCGGCGTCGACGGTTTGCGCGTCGCGGATAGTTCGATCTTCCCGCACGTCACCTATGGCAACCTCAACAGCCCCTCGATCATGACCGGCGAAAAGGCCGCCGATCATATCCTCGGCAGGCAGCCGCTTGCCCGGTCCAACCAGGAGCCATGGATCAATCCACGCTGGGCAATCAGCGACAGGTAGGATCGGTCGAGGGCGGCTGGCTTGGAGCGGTGACCTCAGAGGAAGCCGATCCAGCGGCCGGCGAGCAAAGCACCCGGCCAGACAATGAGCGAAATACCGGCTGAGAGGCGGACGGCGCCGACAGCACGGTCGCCATCGACGGCTGCCCGCCAGACGCTGCTCGACTGCAGGATCATGGCGTTGACTGCACCGACCGCGAGCAAGGCGAGCTTTGTGAGGAATGCCGGATTACCGGCATAGGCCGACGGCCGCACGCTGAAGAGACAGAAGCCGGTCACGATCGCCAGCGCCAGCCCGACCGCCGCCGCGCGCGACAGAAACGGCCCAAGCACAGCAAGCGAGGCGTGGCCGAAAAAGCCGAGCAGCCGCAGATCGAGCGGCACGATCGCGCCGACCAGAAGCGCAACCGCGAGGATGTGGGTGGCATTGACGACAAGATAGAGGATCGCCGAGCGACGCATTGCCGTCGCCAACGGAAAAGCTGCGATCCCTTCCAGCAGCTCGGCCGCGCTCATCCACCGGTCCGGATGCGATCCGGGTAGATATCGAAGGTCTTGCCGCCAACGCTGACGCGGACCGCCTTCAGGCGTTTTTCGCCCGGGTCGAGCGAACGATTGCCGAGTACGACGATTTGATCGCCGACATTGGCAACACCTTCGACGAAGCCGGACCGTTCCGTCTGCCGGGGATTGCCGAGCTCTATCCGCCAGAGCCCATCCGTTCCGGTTTCGACGTGCAGCGTCGGATGCGGCGGTGCCATCGAGATCTCGCGGATCGTGCCCGAAAGCTCGATCTGGTCGGCCTCGGCCCAGGACCAGCCGTGATGGGCATAGGCGGCGCCCGCCAGCAGCATGCCCGCCATGCTTGCGACAACCGCGCGGCGGGGAAAGGATGCGAACATCTGCCACTCCCTCATTTGCCTTGAAGGCCGAAAGATTGGACCCGAAGCAGCAGATGGGAAAGTGCCCGTCGTTCAACACTTCTTGAAGAGACGTCGCAATCGCGAACTGGCGGTTGCACTGAAAATGCTCGACAGCTTACAATTTAGCGATTCTTAATCTCCGGTTGTTATGTCTATATTAGACGGAGTGAACGCTTGGCGGATGTGCCATGACGGCAATCGGCTGCAACGATCTGCGTGCTCCATCGAACCATCGTCATCTCCCTTGCCAAGGCAAGCACGCCACCTGATGGCTATGCGGCGCGTCCGCAGTCATCGGACGAGGACGAATTTGCCTTGCGGGCAACCGAAGAGCGTTCCCATGACAATCAAAGCACGCCTGCTCATTTGTTTGTCGCTGCTCGCCGTGGCCATGCTGGTCATGATCGTCACGGCATTCAACGCGATGACCTCGATCTCAAACCGCACCGAATCCATCGTTGCCGATCGGCTCCTGCCGGTCGATCAGCTGAAAACCGTCTCCGACATGTATGCCGTCGAAATCGTCGACACCACGCACAAGGTCAGGAGCGGCGCGCTCGGCTGGAACGCCGGCAAGGACGCCATTGGGACCGCGCTTTCAAGCATCGATACGCAATGGCGCACGTATGAAGCAACAAAGCTGACGACGGAGGAAAAGAAGCTGACTGAAATCTTCGACGGCGCACGCGTTGCAAGCGACGCCTCGATCCGGGACCTGATGGCGATCATGGAGCGGCAGGACAAGGCGGAGCTGGCAAAATTCGTCGACACCCGGCTCTACGCGTCCGTCGATCCTCTCGCCGCGCCGATCGGCGAATTGATCAAGCTGCAGCTCTCCGAAGCCAACAGCGAACTCAAGGCGGCCAAGGCAGAGAAGGACACGCTGACGCTCTGGCAGACGGTGATTGCCGGCTTCGCCCTTGCAATCCTCGCAGCGACCGTGTGGTTCGTCGTCTCCGGTCTCTTCCGGCCGCTGACGCGACTGCGCGAAGCCATGCGCCAGCTCGCCGCCGGCAACCTCAAGGCGGCCATATCCGGCGAAGGCCGCCGGGACGAAATCGGCCAGATGGCAGGCGCCGTCGCCGTCTTCCGCGACAATGCGCTTGAACGACAGCGGCTGGAGCAGCAGGCCGAGGAAAACCGCTCGCTTTCTGAACGCGAGCGCGAGCAACGGGAGGCGCAGAAGGCCAGGGAAACGGCCGAAGTCCAGGCGGCGGTAGAATCGCTCGCCTTCGGGCTTCAGCGCCTGGCCGAAGGCGACCTGACCTATCGCATCGGCACCGAACTTGCCGAACGGCTGGACGCGCTTCGCACCAACTTCAACAGTTCGGTCGACAACCTTGAGGATGCCCTGCGCTCTGTCGGCGACAATGCCCGCAGCATCAATGCCGGCGCCAGCGAAATTCGCGCGGCGGCAGGCGACCTGTCGAAACGAACCGAACAGCAGGCAGCCTCCGTCGAGGAGACGGCGGCTGCACTCGACCAGATCGCAACAACGGTTGCGGATGCAAGTAGACGCGCTGAGGAGGCAGGCAGCCTGGTGACCCGGACCCGGGGGGCGGCGGAAAAATCCGGAGAGATCGTCGGCAATGCCATTACCGCCATGAGCGGCATCGAGGCTTCATCCCGCGAGATCTCCAGCATCATCGGCGTCATCGACGATATCGCCTTCCAGACCAATCTCCTGGCGCTCAACGCCGGCGTCGAGGCCGCGCGCGCCGGTGAAGCCGGCAAGGGCTTTGCCGTCGTTGCCCAGGAAGTGCGCGAGCTGGCACAGCGCTCGGCCCAGGCCGCAAAGGAGATCAAGGTTCTGATTGCCACCTCCGGCGCCCAGGTCAAGTCCGGTGTCAGCCTGGTGCGCGAGACGGGAACCGCGCTCGAAGGCATCATTGCCGAAGTGCAGGAAATCAGCGTGCATGTGACGGCGATCGTCGAGAGCGCCCGCGAACAGTCGGCCGGCATCCAGCAGATCAACACCGCGGTCAACTCCATCGATCAGGGCACGCAACAGAATGCCGCGATGGTGGAACAATCGACGGCTGCAAGCCACAGCCTTGCGCGCGAGGCGGGCGCGCTCAGCGAGCTGCTGACGCGCTTCAGGACCGGCAATCCTCAGGGGCATCCGGCGGCTCGCGTAGCGACCGCTTCGGCCGCGCCTGCGCCCCCCTCCCCGGCGCGCGCGCTTGGCCGCCGGCTTGCCGCCGCCTATCGCAGCCCTGCTGCCGAGCAGGAGAAGGGCTGGGCAGAGTTCTGACCGATACGCATCGGCAGGTGATGAATGGAAGCGCGGACCGAAAGGCCCGCGCTTTTCTCATGTAATGACCGGACCGGAGACGCCAGCGGAAGTATAAAGTCTAGTAATTTACTAGCTTATCTTGTGTTTTTCGCTGCTTTTCGATCTGAGAGGCAGATTTGCTCCAAACGCGCAGCATTAGAAACCGCTATTTCTGTCCCTTGGCGCACCCGCCTGCGATATTCCGACCAAGTTGGAACAGGACGCAGCCATGACCACGTCACCCCTCAATGCCACCGCGAAAGCCCTGAACGAAACGCTCGAAGGCCTGGATCTCGCCGGCCGGCTGGCATTCGTTGCCGGTCTTGAAGGACGCGCGGTTTTTACGACGTCGCTCGGCATCGAAGATCAGGTGATCACCGCCGCCATCGGCAGCAACGCCCTTTCTATCGACGTCTCGACCTTGCAGACCGGTCGCCTCTTCAACGAGACGGTGGCGCTGATCGACAAGACGGAAGAGGCCTATGGCATCCTGATCAAGCGCTTTCACCCGGAGCTAGCAGATGTCGACGCCTATGCGGCGCAGTACGGCGCCAATGGCTTTTACGACAGCGTCGAAGCGAGGCACGCCTGTTGCGACGCACGCAAGCTTAAACCGCTTGCGCGCGCGCTCGAAGGCGCCAGCTACTGGATCACCGGACTGCGCCGCGGACAGTCCGGCAACAGGGCGGCAACGCCCTTTGCCGAAGCCGATACCGAGCGCGGCCTGATCAAGATCAATCCGCTGGCCGATTGGGACATCGAAACCATCCGTGCCTACGTCGCCGCCCACGCCGTTCCCGTCAATCCGTTGCATGCCCGCGGCTATCCTTCCATCGGCTGCGAGCCCTGTACCCGCGCCATCAAGCCGGGCGAGCCCGAACGGGCCGGCCGATGGTGGTGGGAAAACGACGAGAAGCGCGAATGCGGCCTTCACGTCCCGGAGGCAGCCGCCTCGACCATCCCGAACACGAGCAGCGCCGCCTGAGGGCAGGCGCGCGCATCAAAGACAAAATCCTCCCGGAGACTGAAATGCCCCTGACCCATCCGGAAACGGAACTGCACAACCCGCAGAGCACCAAGCCGCCGCTTGATCCGCATCTGAAGGCGCTGGAAAACGAAGCGATCCACATCTTCCGTGAAGTGGCCGCCGAGTTCGAGCGCCCTGTCATGCTCTATTCGATCGGCAAGGATTCATCGGTGCTCTTGCACCTGGCGCGCAAGGCTTTCTATCCCGGCCGCGTTCCCTTCCCGCTGCTGCATGTCAACACCGGCTGGAAGTTCGCCGAGATGATCGGGTTTCGAAACGAGATCGTGAAGCGCTACGACCTCGACCTGATCGAGCACGTCAATCCGCGTGGCGCTGCAGAGAACGTCACGCCGTTCAGCCACGGTTCGGCGCTCTATACCGACATCATGAAGACCGAAGCGCTGCGCCAGGCGCTCGACGCCGGCCAGTACGATGCCGCTTTCGGCGGCGCGCGCCGCGACGAGGAGGCTTCGCGTGCCAAGGAACGGATCTACTCGTTCCGAACCCCGGACCATCGCTGGGATCCGCGCAACCAGCGTCCCGAGCTCTGGAACGTCTACAACGGCATGGTGCGCAAGGGCGAGAGCGTGCGCGCCTTCCCGCTGTCGAACTGGACCGAGGTGGATATCTGGCGCTACATCCAGGCCGAAGACATCCCGATCGTGCCGCTTTACTTCGCCAAGAAGCGCCCTGTTGTCGAACGCGACGGCATGATGATCCTTGCTGAAGACCCGCGCCTCGAACTGCTGCCGGGTGAAACCAAGCGCGAGGAGGTCATCCGCTTCCGCACGCTCGGCTGCTTCCCGCTGACCGGCGCCATCCGCTCCGAGGCAACCTCGCTCGACGACATCATCACCGAACTCGAAACCGCGACCGTATCCGAACGCCAGGGCCGCGCCATCGACCGTGACCAATCCGGTTCGATGGAAAAGAAGAAACGCGAAGGATATTTCTGATGACCGCACCAGCAACCGCGAATGCCGTTCAGGAAGACGCAGCCGGCCACGTCGTGACGTTTCCGGCCACAGAAACGGCGCGCGCCGCACGCGACAGCCGTCCCCTTCGTCTCATCACCTGCGGCTCTGTCGACGATGGAAAATCGACGCTGATCGGCCGTCTGCTCTGGGACACCAAGGCGGTCAAGGAAGACCAGGCTGCCACGCTCAGGCGCGATTCCAACGGCAAGCAGAACGATCTCGGCCTGCCCGACTTCGCTTTGCTGCTCGACGGTCTTCAGGCCGAGCGCGAACAGGGCATTACCATCGACGTCGCCTATCGCTATTTCTCGACCGACCGACGCTCGTTCATCGTCGCCGACACGCCCGGCCACGAGCAATATACGCGCAACATGGCAACCGGTGCCTCGACGGCGGACCTTGCGATATTGCTCGTCGATGCTCGCGTCGGCCTGCTCGAGCAGACCCGGCGCCACGCGACGATCGCGACGCTCATGGGCATCAAGCAGTTCGTGCTGGCGGTCAACAAGATCGACCTGACGGATTATGACCGCGCCCGGTTCGACCAGATCAGCCACGAGTTTCGCGAGCTGGCCCTGTCGCTCGGCGTCCGTCAGGTCACGGCAATCCCGCTTTCGGCATTGAAGGGTGAGAACGTCGTCTATGACGGTCGCGCCTCGATGCCCTGGTACGATGGGCCGACCCTGGTCGAAGTGCTGGAGCTGGCAACGACACGCTCCTCGCAGACCGTTGGCTTCCGCCTGCCGGTCCAGCGCGTCTCCCGCCCCGGCGAAAGCTTCCGCGGCTATCAGGGAACGGTTGCCGGCGGTTCGGTGAAGCCGGGCGACAGCGTCGTCATCCTGCCCTCGGGCATGGTCGCCAACGTCACCAAGATCGTCACGTTCGACCTCGTGCGCAACGCGGCCGTGGCCGGTGACGCGATCACGCTGGTTCTCGACCGCCAGGTCGACGTTTCGCGCGGCGACATGATCGTCGCCATCGACAGCCAGCCGCTGACGGGGCTTTCCTTCGACGCGCACATCGTGGCGCTGCAGCCGGACGGCGTCCAGCCGGGAAAACGCTACTGGCTGAAGAGCGGCAGCCGCCGCCAGCGCGTCCAGGTGCAGCCGGCAAGCCAGCTGGACCTGAAGACGGGCAAGTGGGAACAGGCCGAGCAGCTGCCGATGAACGCGATCGGCAAGGTTCATCTTGCCTTCGACGAACAGGCCGTCTTCGACCCCTACGAGCAGAACCGCACGACGGGTGCGTTCATCCTGATCGATCCGGACACCAACAACACGGTGGCCGGCGGCATGATCACGGCGAAGCGCTCGGCGCTCGGTGGTATCCATACCGAAGACGCCCGCGTGATCCTGTCGCTGCCGGCCGATCTCGCCGATCAGTTGATGGCGACCGAGCTGTTCGTCAGCCGTCGTGAAGATGCTGAAGTGCGCCGCGTCAGCGCTGGCAGGGCCAGCGAGATCATCGACACGATCGACGGCTGACGCCGATCACCAACATCAAGGAAAAGGGCCCGCGAGGGCCCTTTTGTTTATCGCTGTCGGCCTCGGCGGTATCCATCGAATTGTTGCCGCCACTCTTTCCGAAAAACCTTGCTGCACTACATCCGAGGGACCGGGAAGGAGGAGCAGCCATGATGCTGGACCAGGAACGGGAGGACGCGCCGCGCCGAGATTTTCTTGGACGGGCGGTGACCATCGAGGCCTTTGCGCGAAAGTATCGGCTCGATGCAGACGAAGCCAAGCGACTTCAGGGCCAATTTGGCCTGGCGGCCAGGGAGATCGAGTTGCTCCAGGCAGCGCGCCGCAACGGTATGCCCGAGGAATAGCGCCGCAACCCACTTCGGCGCGCTTGCGAAAGTTACGACCGTTGCTCGATGCCCGGCAGCGCCATCGTCAACGGAGCCGGATCTGCGCGCTGCCAAAGCTGATAGCCGACCACGCTACCGAGGATGGCAGTCCATATGGCGATTTCGCGAAATGTGAATATCCGTTCCTTCAACATTTGAGCCTCACGGGGAGAACGATTGTTGAGAACAATATCGCCTTTATTGTTCACTCCGATAAGACGCCTATTCGTGAACAGGCCGTCTCCAATTGGACAATAATGGAGGTAGAGACGGATCAAGCGCGCATGTCCTCTAAGCGTTACGGGCAGTCTGCGACCGCAGTGTCTGTCTGCGCACGCCGTCGGACAGCGGACTGCAACGACTGTCTGCACGGCCCATGTTGCGTGGAAATGGCGCACGCCTGGCAATTGCTTCACCATCTGCACGGCCCGTAAAATTCAGGGGTTCAAATGTGTCGGCGCATTTGTAAGTTGGCGCGTCGATCATGATGATCGATAGGGCTGTTTCACCGTTTCCTGACGCCGTGAAACAGTCCGCCCACCCCGCGCCTGCGCGGCTCTTGCGCGGCCCCGGCGCAAGAAAAAGGGCCCTTGCGAGCCCTCTCCAATCTTTCATAGAACTGCCGACTATCAGCGTGTACTGATCGCCGGTTCAGCGCTGTCGTCTTCGGTGCGGCTTGCAAAGTAATTGGCAAGCAGCGCACCTGAAATATTGTGCCAGACGCTGAAGATTGCGCTTGGAACCGCTGCCACCGGCGAGAAGTAGGTATTGGCCAGGGCTGCCCCGAGGCCGCTGTTCTGCATGCCGACTTCGATGGCGATCGCCTTGCGCTTGGCAAGCGAAAGACCGGCTGCCTTGGCGGCGAAGAAGCCGAGGAGATAGCCGAGGCCATTGTGCAGGACGACAACGGCGAAGATCAGCAGGCCGGAGCTGGCGATCGCACCCTTGCTGGCGCCGACAACGGCTGCGACGATAAGGACAATGCCAGCGACGCTGACGAGCGGCAGGGCCGGAACCGCCGCCTTGACCACGCCGGGAAGCAGTTTCTGCAGCAGAAAGCCGAGCGCCAACGGCAGGAGCACGACCTTGACGATGCTCATGAACATCGCCGCCGCATCGACCGGCAGGTACTGGCTGGCAAACGTCCAGACGAGGAAGGGCGTGACGATTGGCGCCAGCAGCGTGGTGACGCTGGTGCAGGCGACCGATAGCGCGACATCCCCCTTCGAGAGATAGGTCATCACGTTGCTCGACGTGCCACCCGGGCAGCAGCCGACGAGAATGACACCGGCTGCCACTTCCGGCGACATCGGAATGATCGCCGTCAACAGGACCGCAAGCAGCGGCATGATCAGAAACTGCGAGATGACGCCGATACCGACCTCAAGGGGGCGCCTGGCGACCTCCTTGAAATCATCGAGCGAAATCGTGAGGCCCATTCCGAACATGATGATGCCGAGCAGAGTGACGATATAGGGCGTTACCTGCTTGAAAATATCGGGAAAGACGAAACCGAGAACGGCGAAAACTATGACCCAGAGCGCGAATGTGCGTCCGACAAACTGGGAAAACGATGCGACTGCCTTCAAAACTTTACTCCTTGGCGTAATGAAAGGCTGTCTAGGCGCGGCGGGCGGCCGCCTCAACATACTTCGAATAAAAAACGCGCTGACGTCGCAATTTTGTGTCGCCTTCGCCATGACTGCCGGCACGAGCGGCACACATCTGGACATCCATGGCAGCATGGGGGATATCCAGCTTTCAGGCGACGACGCCCCGAAATCGAGGAGAAAAAGATGACCACGGAGAAAAAGCCAGAAACGACCGTGACCGTGGAAAAGCGAGCGAACGGCAAATGGTGCTTCGTCGTCAGATACCGCGGCGTCACCCATCCTGCGGAGGGCAACTTTTCCTCTATGCTGCAGGCACAGGCGGTTGGCCAGTCGGTTCTGAAGGCGCTGGAAAAGCGGGGCTAAGCAGGTCGTCGGCGATGACCGGCAGCGCCCTGCCGGTCCACCCGAGCGCCGCTAGTCGGCTTTGCTGAAGATGCTCGGCCGGAAAGCGGCGGAGAACCGTTGCCATTTTTTCCGGACGGAAAGCAGCAGCGTGCGGATCCGCCGGTCGTGTTTGGTCCTCAGCCGGACCTTGCGCCAGGGCGTATGCCTTCTATAGGCGAGGAAGGTCGCCTTTTCCGGGTGCACGCATTCTTCGGTGTTCGGCTTGGCGTGGATGAAGTGCACGATCGACGCGTCGGAGTAATCGTCCCATCCCTTGCGCGCATTCCAGTGGTCGGCAAGCAAGACAAAGTCGCCTTCCGCAGCGACGTTCAGCACATCCTGGTCCAGAAACTTGAACGAACTGTCCTTCAGCATCGCAGTGATGCGACCGGTATAGTCGCGCGCGTTCCAGGCATCGATGTCGACAAGCAGTACCCCGGCATTGAAATAGGGCATGGCGAGCCCCCGGGACAGCGACAGGTTGAATCGGGTCGGGTCATCGTAAGGAACGGCCGCGACGGCTTTTCCATCCAGTGCCATTTCAAACAACGGCGACAGGCTTTTTTTGACCAGCGTGTCGGCATCCAGATACAGCATGCGACGATGCTGCCCGGCGAGCAGTTCCGGCAGGTATAGCCGCGCATAGGTTGCCCGGCTCCAATAGCTCGTCGTCTTCAGCTTGGAAATTCTGGAGAGAATGTCGCCTTCGACATCAACAAAGCGCAGCGGTCGTTTGGTACATTCCTGCAACATCGCCTTGTCGGAGGGCCGCAGCCCGTCGCTCAGAATATAGATTTCGGCATCGGGGACGCCGCCATTCTTTTCAAGGGAATAAAGCATCACCCCGGCGAGTTCCGCGAAGTGCCGATCGATCGAGCAGGCGACAATCATTCGATTTCATTTCCAACAACGCAATGCCCTGCCGAAACGGCAGCATGCAACTTTCAGTGACAGGCAAGGTCGCGACTGAACGGGGCAACGCCCGCAGCCTTTTTGTTCGCCATGAATTGGAAGATCATTGGCCCGGTTACGACGCAGCCAGACGCGTTATCTACGGGCAATGCTCAATGGAAATATTACGTATATTAATCAGACATTTATTACCTTGAATAAAGATACTGAATCGATGCATTCTTCTTTGTTACAACGCATTCGCATACTTCGTCGTGGTGTCAAGAAAGCTTTGCGCAGGACCACGTATTTTCTGTGGACGTCAACCAAGCATGCGCTCTGCCAGGTCGCCAGCAACTACTGCGTTGCCGATCGGATGATGTTGCAGAGACCGTCGCGCACGATGTCCTTGGAGGTCACCTGCCCTGCCTGGATATCGAAGATGGCATCGACGCGCGTGCCGGCACCGCGCTTGCGTGCGACGACACGCAAGGTCTGGATGCGACCGGAACCGGTCGTCTCCTGATAGGCGTCGACTGTACCGAGCGACCTGTCGACCTTGATGCCCGAAAATCCCTCGGCAGCGACGCCCTGGGCCAAACGCTGCAAGGCAGCTTCGGGCTTCAGCTTGGCGAACTCCTGCCAGGTCTTGTAACTGATGGCCGTAACCAGCGGCACGCCGGATACCTTGAAGTTCTTCTCGCAGCTCTGTGCCTGCGCCAGACCATGGCTCGCAAGAACCAGCGCTGATGCGACGATCACCCGCTTGATAAACATTCCCCTACCCCCAGACAAAGACGACAATTGAGGGATACAGACTACATTCACAAGTTGCAGTCGTGCAAGCCGAACATCCGGTCATGCAGCCTTTTCGCAAGGATGCGCAACTCGGAGGGCAAAGCGCCGCAAGCCGGCCGGAAGGCAGCACTGCGGCTGAGCGGAGGTCCGATTGAGAAAGCCGATCGGGTGTCGCTGATGCGATTGACAGCGGATCTGTCCACACGCACCTGCCATGCCGCATCGAGATGCAGTATCGGGATGAATGACAATAAGGGATTGATTTAGCTGGTCGGAGTGGCAAGATTCGAACTTGCGACCCCCACGTCCCGAACGTGGTGCGCTACCAGACTGCGCTACACTCCGTGACCAGCGGCGCCTCTATAGAACAGGCATTTGGATTGCACAAGCGCCTAATTCGAAAAACCGTCCGGTCCTCGAAAAAAAGCTGAGCCGGTGGATAACCCGAGCACAACCCTTCCTGCACACAGCACCGGATGTCACGGCCCCAGAAAAGGCAAACGCCCGAGCTATTGACGCGTGACGTACAGATTGGTTGTCTGTCGCGTCCGCCTCAGGTTTTGCCTGCTGCCCCAAAGGAGTGCAACCGTGTCGACCATCCGTCCCGTGCCGCTTGCAGCCATGATCCTGATCAGCCTTCTGTCCGGGCCGGCCGCTGCCGATATCGCCGGCCCATGGGGCTTCCAGGTTGACCTGACCTTCTCGCAGGCGGCGGCGAGCAAACTCCAGGCGCTCAAGGAGGGGGTCGTGATCGCTGCCTACTATTCCGGCGAGCCGGCTACCGGCGCCGAAGAACATGCCGACCAGATCGGCATGATCAACCTTGGCGAAGACAGAGCCGAGCGTGACGGCGAGCCCGCCGTGGTGGCGATCCCAGGCAAGGGCGACATCGAGACCCGCCTGCATTGGGTCAAGGATGGCGAGCCCCTCGTCAACATCAACGTCTATTCGGCCCGCCGCAGCGGTCCGGACAACCTGCTCGACTGCGACGTCTATGACGGCCCGCTGAAGGCGATCGCCGGCAACGCCACCAAAATCGGCTGCAAGCTGATTGGCGAGTAGGTGTAAAGCGAAGGCGGGTCGCCCGGAGCAGCCCGTGCCAGCGCAAACCCTTCTCTTGCCCGCGCCCGCCCCCGCATGGTGATTCGCCTCGTTCTTCGGGCATGACGTCTCATGCCCGATGCCCTGGTCGTGCTCACCGAAAAGCAGCCGTGATCCATCACGTTGCCGTGAGGTTGCCGGGCCAGATAGGGACTTTCTGCAACGCTTCGCAATTTCCTTAAACAGAATGCGGACGGCGGATTTTCTTTACCGGATTTTGGCGCTAGAGGCTCAGCGGAAAGCGCGCAAACTCAGGGGATTGAGCTTGCGCGACACACCTATTTCCGAACGAGAGCCAAAGGGACGAAGACATGAACTTCCGCATGATGACGGTGGCAGGCCTCGCGCTTGCGCTCGCAGGCTGCACCACCACGACGGGGATCTCCAGAAACGCGGTGGAATCGCGCTGGCTCGGCCAGCCGGCCGGCGGCTTCTTCGCCCTCTACGGCCCACCGCTCTCCGATGTCGAAAGCGGCAGCTCCACCGTCTACAACTGGAAGGGCGGCTACAAGACCCGCAAGGTCGCGGCCCAGTACGAAACCGGCAAGGACGGCAAGCGCGGCAAGCGGATCTCTTCGGCCCGCACGGAATACCTGAGCTGCTCGGTGCAGCTGACCGTTTCTTCGGACTATGTCATCCGCTCGATCCGCCTCGTCGGCGATCACAAGCGCGCCGACGGCCCGAGCTGGTGCGAGGAATTCCTCGGCGGCGCCAAGCAGGACAAGCCGGCCACACCGGCAAGCTGATCGCCGTAGCGACAAACGCCAGACTTTTGCAAACCCGTCGACGTCAGTCGGCGGGTTTTTTGCATCCCAAGGGACGCGGCCGCGCCGAAACCGAGCGCGACCGTTGTTGGGGCCATCCGGGCAGCCGTGTAGCGCTGCGACACGCACGAACGAAGTGCGGGCCAGGAAAATTGAAGGACCCCAAACGTCAGCGGGACGCTACAGCGGAAGCGAACGACAGGTGCGATGTCTGCGATGAAGAGATGGCTGGGGCGCCAGGATTCGAACCTGGGAATGCCGGTACCAAAAACCGGTGCCTTACCGCTTGGCGACGCCCCAACGGAGTTGACGAAACATAAACTCGTCAAATCGAGCGCCTGATTATCAAAGCTCGTGCCGCGTCACAATGATTAAGTTTGCCGTTTGAACGGTTTTGTTCGGCTTTGTCCGCGCACATTCTCTCCACCTCCAGTGAAAGACCGGCGCTCAGCGCGGCGGCGCCCTTCCCTTCCCCACTGTCACCTCCTATTCTGCGGCGCGAATGGAGACCTTCATGAGCCAGTTTCGCGCCCGCCCGCCAGCCATGCCTACGATCCTTGTCGACGACGCGGTGGTGCGCATTACACGGTGGGATTTCGAGCCCGGCGCCGACACCGGGCATCATGTCCATGGTCTCGGCTATGTCGTCGTGCCGATGACCGATTGCCAGTTCCTGCTGGAGGAAGAAGGCGGCAGCCGGCGCGTGGATATCGCCAAGGGGGCCGCTTACCGGCGTGAGGCAGGCATGGCCCACAACGTCGTCAATGCCGGCAGCGAACCGATGGCCTTCATCGAGATCGAATACAAGTGAAGGCCAGGAACAGGCGCATGCAGGGGCCGGCCTTCGATCTCGATTTCAAGCCGGCGCACGGGGAAGCCGTGATCGTTGCCGACGGCATTCAGCGCATCACCGTCAACAATCCCGGGCCTTTCACCTTCCACGGCACCAACAGCTATATCGTTGGCGGACGATCGGTAGCGGTCATTGATCCGGGGCCGGACGACGAAGCGCATTTTCAGGCGCTGATGGCGGCACTTGCGGGCCGGGAGGTCACGCACATCGCCGTCAGCCACACGCACCGCGATCACTCGCCGCTGGCGCGCCGGCTGAAGGCCGCAACCGGTGCAACGATCGTCGGCGAAGGGCCGCACCGCGCCGCACGCCCCTTGCATGTCGGCGAGATCAACCCCTTTGCCGAGAGTTCCGATATGGAATTCTCGCCGGATGTCAGCCTCACCGACGGTGGACGGATCGAGGGCGACGGCTGGGTGCTGACGGGGCTCGCCACCCCCGGTCACACCGCCAACCACATGGCGTTTGCGCTCGAGGGCACCGGTACGGTTTTTTCCGCCGATCACGTCATGGCCTGGGCGACGACGATCGTCGCGCCGCCGGATGGCGCCATGGCGGATTATATGGCCTCGCTGGAGGCGCTGCTTGCACGCGACGATCGGCTCTATCTGCCCGGTCACGGCGGCCCGGTCATCGAGCCGGCGGCGTTCCTGCGCGGCTTGCGCGCCCACCGCCGCATGCGCGAGCGCGCGGTGCTCGAACGCGTGCGCGCCGGCGACGGCAACATCCCCGACATGGTCAAGGTGATCTATGCCTCGACCGACGTGCGCCTGCATGGCGCGGCCGCCCTTTCGGTGCTGGCGCATCTGGAAGATCTGGTCGAGCAGGGGCGTGTCGTGACCGACGGTCCGCCTTCCCTTCTCGGCGACTATCGCTTGGCACCGGGCGGGGCCGGATGAGCACCCGCCGGCAAGCCCACAGCTACCGCAACGACCCGTCGGTCCCATCCTTTCCCGACGATCGGCCGGTGATCGTCTTTGACGGTGAATGCATCTTCTGCTCGGGCTGGGTACGCTTCATGCTGCGCCATGATCGCAAGGCGCGCTACCGCTACCTGACGGCACAATCGCCGCTCGGTCGGGCGCTCTACCGGCACTACGGCCTCGATGACGAAAACTATGAGAGCAATATGCTGATCGAGGACGGCATCGCACGCTTCAAGTCCGATGGGTCGATCCGCACGCTTGCGGGCCTCGGCCTGCCGTGGTCGTTGGTCAACATCTGCCGCATCCTGCCTGCAGCGCTTCGCGATCCGATTTACGATCTGGTTGCACGTAACCGTTACCGGATCGCCGGGCGCCGGCAGAGTTGCATGGTGCCGACTGTGGAAGAACGCGGGCGCTTCATCGCATGACGCATCCGCAAGCCGAACGTTCAATCCATCGGCAAAGCCTCTACCGACAGGTTCTCGGCCGGGATTGGGACCGCCTGCCCGCGGCGATCCGTGCCGTGCATGAGACGTCGGACGGATACGTTGCCTTCAGGGGGCGTGCGACCGTCGAGCGCGGTCGGGCGCCACTGGCCCGCCTTGCAGCCTTCATCGCCGGCTTTCCCGCCGCCGGGAAAGATGTGCCCGTCGAGATCCACTTCGCCTGCTCCAGTTGCCGCGAAATCTGGAGCCGGCGCTTCGGCGACAAGGTTCTGCGCAGTTCCCTGCAAAAAGTCGAGAAACGAAAAGAACGATTGCTCGCAGAGGATTTGGGGCCGTTTCGCATTCTCTGCAGCCTGGCGCCCGAAGCAGACCGCCTGCACCTCAAGGTTCGTGGCTGGTCCGTTCTCGGCCTTCCGCTTCCGCTATTTCTCGCGTCGGGTGGCCGGACTTTCGAGGAGGATCGCGACGGTGTGTTTCACTTCCATGTCGAAGTCGAAAGCCCCTTGACCGGCTTGATCGTGCGCTATCGCGGCTGGCTCGAGCCGGCAGCGCCGATCAAGACGAACATGCCGGCAAGATCCGACAGTGCCGGAGCCCTCACCCAAGACTGAGGCGTCCAGGCAAGTCTTTTCCGGTCAGTCGCCGGCAATGCCGAGCAACTCGGCATCGAGCGCCCGCAGGAACTGGTCGGCAAAGGCGGCACCGATGCCGAGGTCGTGCTGGCCGTAGCGCGAGGCGACGCGCAGATCGACGAAGGTCGTCTCCGCCTCTTCGCGCAGGCGGATCAGCACGTCGAAACGAAAACCTGCAATCAGCGTGCGCCACTCGCCCTGGAGCACGACATCGCTCGCGCGCCGCCCGGGAATTGCACCTTCGAGTGCGACCTCCGGCCGGGATTCCGGCACGGGGATATTCTCCGGTTCGGCAGAAGCATCCGCCCCGGCATTCGGCCGAACGGCCAGATCCTCCAGGTCGGCGCGGGCATTCTCGACGCCGAGTTCCTGGGTCACGCCAACGCGCGTCTTCTCCACGACGTTGCGCACGCCCTGGAACACCCGGTCGAGCGCGCCGTCATACCGTCTCCCGGTCAGGCCGGGATAGGCGACGATCTGTGCTTCGCGGTCTTCAGGCGTGACGGCCGGATTGCGTTTCAGCCAGCTTTCCTCCGTCTGCGGCACCTTTAGCCAGGGCGGCGGCGTCACCGTGTCGGTGCTGACATCGTAGATCTTCGGCCGTGTCAGATATTGGGTGGCACCATAGCCGATGAAGGCGAGCGTGGGCGCCGCATAGACGAGCGCCGATGCCGAAGCGAGGCCGCCGATCGCAGCCACCTGCCAGAGACGCGCGAGCCCGACCAGCGCCAACAGGACGCCAAGCAGCGCGAAGGCGCCCGACAGCCCGACAAGGCCGAGGAAATGCGGCGTGGTCAACGGACCGAACCGATGCGCAGCCAGGGACAGGGCGAAGATCGCAAAGGCGATGCGGGCAAAGCGGCGCGCCCAATGGGCGGCATGGGAATAGGGGCGCTCGTACCGGACCATCATGTAACGGAATCAATCCCCTGCATCGAAACAGACCTGCATTCTTAGACCATGGCCGGGGCCGTGAAAACAGGCAATAGACACCGGCGCGCGGCGGGGGGTGGACACCCGGGCGCCCCTGCCGCAAAATCGCCATTCTCGTTAACCACCTATCAGACATCAGGAATATGCTCGCACGGCGGCAAATCTGTCGTGCAACGTCAATCGGAGGCAACGGCCGACGACCGGGAACAGATCCGGCACGGCAAGACGGAGAGACATCATGGTCGCATCGCAGGTAGCCGTGGCACCCGCCACCCATGCCGCACCGCCCTCGCCAGCCGACAGCGGCATACCGATGGCGCTGCTGGAGTTGGAGCTTTCCCTCGACGGTTTCTCCGGAAGCAAGGACGATTTCACCGCTTTCATCCGCACCGTTGCCGACAATGTCGGCGGCGAATTCCTCTTCGCGCTTCCAGCCTCTGGCCTGATCGAGAATTGCTTGAGCATCGCGGTGCTTCGCATCGGCGAAGCCGACGGCGAGACATCGCCGATCCTGTTCGTCTGCCTCGAAGAGGAAGGCTCGACAATCCGGCTCGAGCCCCCCGGCGAAAACACCCAGGACCTGAAAAGCTTTGCCGAATCCTTCGTCGGCGTGCTCGAGCGCATCTGATCCTTCACGGTAAGGAAACGGATTGACGGCGGGCTGCGGGCGGGCTCATCATGCCCGTATGCAATTGAATCGTGACCGCAATATCCGTGTGGTGTCTTTCTGCCCGAAACCCCGGCTCGGGTTTCTGGCCCTTGCCAAGCCTCGACCGCCGATTGCAAGAGCCGCCACGCGGGTCTTTGTGCAGATCCCCGAAATAATCAGGGTGGACATGACGGCTCACCATGCGGCAGAGCTCTGTCCCGCAGCCGGTGGCGAAGTGCCGAGCGACGCGGCGTGCCCGACGACCTTGCCATTGTGAGGTACGGGCACACGCAACGAAGCGCTTTCGCCGATCCGATCTGCGTCCGCTCAGGAGGCATGAAGACGATGAAGACCAAACTGCTGATCCTTGCCGCCGCGGGGCTGATGCTCGCGGCTTGCCAGACGATGACACCGGAAGAACGACGCGCCGCTGATGGCAACACCTGCGCCTCCTACGGCTTTCGGCGCGGCACCGACGCCTTTGCCACCTGCCTGCAGCGTATCGAACTCGACCGCCGCGCCGAGTCGCGCGCCTTTCGCTATGACAACGATGTGATGATATGGGGCTGGAGCCGCCCGGTCGTGGTAACGCGCCCTGTTATCGTGCAGGGAAATTAACGGGCCAACACCAGACTGCTTTGCTCGTTGGACCGGACCGGGTTCAGGGAGAAAACGATGCAGCCGTTTCCAGATCCGACAGCGCCCCGGAACATCACGGTTCCGGGGCGCTGATCTTTCAAGGGCGTCGTTGTCGCTTCACGCCTTGCCGTTGATGGCCGCTTGCGCAGCTGCCAGCCGGGCGATCGGCACGCGGAACGGCGAACAGGAGACGTAGTCGAGGCCGGCATCCTCACAGAAACGGATCGAGGCCGGATCACCGCCGTGTTCGCCGCAGATGCCGAGCTTCAGCCCGTTCTTGGTGCGGCGTCCACGTTCGGCAGCAATCTGGATCAACTCGCCGACCCCGTCGAAATCGAGCGAGACGAAAGGATCCTGCTCGATGATGCCCTTCTGCTGATAGGTCGCCAGGAACTGCGAGGCATCGTCGCGCGAAATGCCGAAGGTCGTCTGGGTCAGGTCGTTGGTGCCGAAGGAGAAGAAGTCGGCGGCCTCGGCAATCACATGGGCCCGAAGGGCTGCGCGCGGCAGCTCGATCATCGTGCCGACGAGATAGTCGATCTCGATGCCGGCCTCGCCGATCACGGCCTTTGCCACCGCATCGATGCGTTCCTTGACGTAGTCGAGCTCGGCGCGCAGGCCGACGAGCGGCACCATGATTTCAGGCACGACGGGAGCACCGGTTTCGCGCGCGGCCTCGACGGCCGCCTCGAAGATGGCGCGAGCCTGCATCTCGGCGATCTCCGGATAGGAGATGGCGAGCCGGCAACCACGATGGCCGAGCATGGGATTGAACTCGTGCAGCTGATCGACGCGCTGGCGCAGGGCTGACGGATCGAGTGAAAGCACGCCGGCGACATCGGCGATTTCCTCGTCGGTCTTCGGCAGGAATTCGTGCAGAGGCGGGTCGAGCAGGCGAATGGTCACCGGCAGGCCGTGCATGATCGAGAAGAGTTCGACGAAGTCCGAGCGCTGCATCGGCAACAGCTTGGCAAGCGCCATGCGCCGGCCTGCCTCGTCTTCCGCAAGGATCATCTCGCGCATGACATTGATGCGCCCGTCCTCGAAGAACATGTGCTCGGTGCGGCAAAGACCGATGCCTTCGGCGCCGAAGGAGCGCGCAGCACGCGCGTCGGCCGGCGTTTCGGCGTTGGTGCGCACGGTCATGCGGCGGCTCGCATCCGCCCAGGCCATGATCTTTCCGAAATCGCCGGAGAGTTCCGGCTGGAGCATGGCGATCGCCCCCTTCAGCACCTGACCCGAAGAGCCGTCGATGGTGATGATGTCACCCTTCTTCAGCGTCACGCTCGGGGTGATCAGCAATTCGTTGCGCAGATCGACACGAATGCTGCCCGCGCCGGAAACGCATGGCGTGCCCATCCCCCGCGCGACCACCGCGGCGTGGCTGGTCATGCCGCCGCGCGTCGTCAGAATTCCCTCGGCGGCATGCATCCCGTGAATGTCTTCAGGGCTGGTTTCAATGCGCACGAGAATGACCTTGCGGCCTTCCTTGTCGGCCTGGACCGCCTCCTCGGAGGTGAAGACCATTTCTCCTGTCGCCGCCCCCGGCGACGCTGGAAGGCCCGAGCCGATGATATCGCGGCGTGCATGCGGATCGATCGTCGGGTGCAGCAACTGGTCGAGCGAGGCCGGATCGATGCGGGCGACCGCTTCGTTCGTCGAGATCAGTCCCTCGTCCGCCATGTCGACGGCGATCTTGAGCGCGGCCTTGGCCGTGCGCTTGCCGGAGCGGGTCTGCAGCATCCAGAGCGTGCCGCGTTCGATGGTGAATTCGAGATCCTGCATGTCGCGATAGTGCCGCTCGAGCTTGTCGCAGATGGCGCGAAACTCGGCAAAGGCTTCCGGCATCAGCTTTTCAAGCGACGGCTTGTCGGAGCCCGACGCGATACGAGCGGCCTCGGTGATATTTTGCGGCGTGCGGATGCCGGCGACCACGTCCTCACCCTGGGCATTGACGAGGAACTCGCCGTAAAGCTCGTTCTCTCCCGTCGATGGGTTACGGGTAAAGGCAACGCCGGTTGCCGACGAATTGCCGAGATTGCCGAACACCATCGCCTGGACGTTGACCGCCGTGCCCCAGGCCGCCGGGATGGAATGCAGGTGGCGGTAGGTGATGGCGCGCGGGTTCATCCAGCTTGAAAACACGGCGCCGATCGCGCCCCACAGCTGGATTTCCGGGTCCTGGGGAAAGGGCTCGCCGAGCGCTTCCTCGATCGCTTCCTTGTAGCGGGAAATGACATGCTGCCACTCGACCGCGGAAAGCTCGGTATCCTGCTCGTGGCCGAGGCGGGCCTTCTCGTCCTCGAGGATCTCTTCGAACACGTCATGATCGACGCCCATGACGACGTCGCCATACATCTGGATGAAACGCCGATAGCTGTCCCAGGCAAAGCGCGCATCGCCGGCATCGTGACCGAGCGCATGTACGGACTGATCGTTGAGGCCGAGATTGAGGACCGTGTCCATCATGCCCGGCATCGACGCACGGGCACCGGAACGCACGGAAAGCAGCAGCGGACGGTTGATGTCACCAAAGACCCGGCCGGTGATCTCCTCCATCCGGCGAATGCCTTCGCGGACCTGATCGTGCAACCCGGCGGGTATTTCGCGGCCATTGTCGAAATAGCTGTTGCAGGCATCTGTGATGATCGTCAGTCCCGGCGGCACCGGCAGGCCGAGGCTGCACATTTCCGCAAGGTTCGCGCCCTTGCCACCCAGCCGGTCACGATCGCCCGCCCGACCTTCGGCCTTGCCCCCACCGAAGGTGTAAACCCATTTCGTCATGCCTGCTCTCCACCCAAAACAGTCTTTTATGACGATTTACAGTATATGCTTCAGCCTGGAAATGCACTCGCCGAAGATTTATGCTGCAGCGCATCATTTTATCAGTCGGCGACTGCAATGCGGCAAAAAACGTAACGTTCGGCAGAGCGGCGACGTGCGCGATTGCGGGGCGATCTCATCGGCCGCCGCGCCCACATTTGAAAACCACTTTCTTCCGTCGGATCTCAACGAAGGGCAGCACAGATCGCCAGCAGCCCGTTGCCGCTTCAATGATCAACATCTAATATAATGAGACGATGCGGGCGCCATCGGCGAACATCCCACGCTACCGGCTCGTTTCAATCCTGAAGGCTTGGAGGAATGCCATGGAATGTCGTGCGAAGCTTGGCTTTTCGGTGCTTTCTCTCCTGCTGCTGCTGCTCGCCCCGGGCTTCGCCTTGGCTGAAAACGCCGGCAAACGGATGGCGCTGGTCGTGGGCATGAGCGACTACGCCGTTGCCGGCACGCTACCGAACGCGGCGCGCGACGCCGAAGCCTTCAGCGACTTTCTCAAGAGCCAGGGTTTTGAAGCGGAACTGGTGGTCAATGCCGATCGCCGTCATTTTGCCGAGGCGCTGTCGCGTTTCTCCCGCAACATCGGGCCAGAGGACACAGCGCTGTTCTATTTTGCCGGGCATGGCATGCAGCTTCGCGGCGAGAATTTCCTGATCGGCACCGACGCCAGGCTCGAAAGCGAGTTCGACGTTCCGGCGGAAACCGTGGCTCTCACAGAGATCATCAATGCGCTCGAAAAGCGTGCGCGGATATCGCTCGTCTTTCTCGACGCCTGCCGCAACAATCCGCTGGCCAACAAACTCAACGTCGATGTCGACGGCGCCACGCGCGGCAGTGCCACCCGCGGTCTCGCACCGATCGAAACGCAAGGTTCCGGCACTCTCGTTGCGTTTGCAGCAGCGCCGGGACAGGTGGCCGCCGACGGCACCGACGGCCATTCACCTTTCACCCGCGCCCTGATTGCCAATCTGTCCGGCGCCGGGCTCGAGGTCGGCACTGCCTTCAAGCGCGTGGTGCGCGATGTGCGCAAGGATACCGACGGCAAACAGTCACCGCAGATCCTCTCCTCGCTGTCGCTCGAATTCTACTTCGGGCAAGAGCAAGCGGCCCCACGGATCGAGGCAGCCGCACCGGCACTACCGGTTCCGGCAGAAGATCCCGATGCACTCGAAGCGGAAAGGGATTTCAAGAAGGCGCTTCGGGTCGGGACACCACGGATCTGGCACTTCTTTGTCGAAAAGCATCGCAGCGGCGAATATGCCGACCTCGGACGCCAGACGCTGGCGCAGATCGAGCCCGCGGCAGTCCGCAACCAGTCGCATCTGCCGCAATCGGTCGAAGCGCGACTTCTGCCCGACAAGGACCGGCGACGGAACGTGCAGCTGGCACTCGTCGCCAAGGGCTTTACCGTCGGCACCGCCGACGGCGTTTTCGGCGGACTGACACGGGAGGCGATCAAACTCTTCCAGAGCACCGAAAGGCAGCCGGCGAGTGGTTTCATCACCGAACGCACGGCAGAATCCCTCGGCATTGCCGTCAATGACAGCGCGGAGGGCCTCTATAGCGCGCCGAAAGCCCGGCGCTACGACGTTGCCAACCTCGAGGGCCTCGAACCGGACAAGCGTGTTCTGGAGGCCCTCACCTGCCTGCGTCATTTCGATACCGTCTATGGCGTGTTCGGCGGGCATCTCTATGTGGCAGTCAGAACCGGCACGATCCTGGCGGTTTATGCGCGCGGGATCGCCAGCGGCTGCGGGGCGCATCTGGCGGCGATTTCCTCCGAGGAGGAGAACGCCTTCGTGGCGTCGCTGTTCAATGCCGATCAAAGCTTCTTTCAGGTGGGCTACGACCCAAGGGGAAACGTCAGCTATAAGATGGGTCCCTGGATCGGCCTCACGCAGGACCCCCAGGGCAAGGAGCCGAAGGGCGGCTGGCGGTGGGATAACGGCACCGGCATGACCTACACGAAGTGGTTCGCCGACATGCCGAACGAAGACAAGAAGGGCGACGATATCGGCATGTACTACGCGCATCGCCGCGGAAAGGTCGACACGAAGTCCGTCTATGTCGACACCTGGGATGACATGGGGTCGACCGACGGAACCGGCGGTCTCATTCTCGAATTCGAGTGACCCGCCTACACCACTTCCCTCAGCCGCTCCGCGGTTTGCAGATCGACGGAAACGAGCTGGGACACGCCCTGCTCTGCCATCGTCACGCCGAACAGGCGGTTCATGCGGGCCATGGTGATCGGGTTATGAGTGATGATGACGAAGCGGGTCTCGGTCGACGCCGCCATCTCGTCCATCAGGTTGCAATAGCGCTCGACATTGTGATCGTCGAGCGGGGCATCGACTTCGTCAAGCACGCAGATCGGCGCCGGATTGGTGAGGAAGACGGCAAAGATCAGCGCCATCGCCGTCAGCGCCTGCTCGCCGCCCGACAGCAGCGTCATCGTCTGCGGCTTCTTGCCCGGTGGGCGGGCGAGGATCTCAAGGCCCGCTTCAAGCGGGTCGTCGCTCTCGATCAATTGCAGTTCGGCCGTGCCACCGCCGAAGAGGTGGGTGAAAAGCCGCTGGAACTGGGCGTTGACCACGTCGAATGCGACGATCAGCCGCTCGCGCCCCTCGCGGTTGAGGTTCTGGATGGCGCTGCGCAGCTTGCGGATCGCCTCGATGACGTCGTCGCGTTCCTTCAGGAGCAGGGCGAGACGCTCCGACAGCTCCTTCTGTTCCTCTTCGGCGCGCAGATTGACGGCGCCAAGACGTTCGCGTTCGATCTTCAGTCGTTCCAGCTCGCGCTCGACATTGCGCATGTCGGGCAACGCTTCGTCGACGGCAAGCCCGGTCAATCGCATCACTTCGTGCGGAGCGCAGGACAGCGCCTCCTGGATCCGGGCCTCGATCTCGACGCGCCGCTCGCGGCCAGACACCAGCCGCTCCTCGGCGCGGCCGCGCTTTTCACGCGATTCCGCCAGCTCAGACAGCGCCGTCGCGGCCATGCGGTCAGCCTCGCGCTGGCGCCCTTCGGCCTCGGCAAGAATATCGGCGGCCTCGCGCCGTGACGCTTCAGCCTTTTGCAATTCGTTCATCAGCGCGCGCCGCTTGTCGTCGAACTCGTCGGGCGCATCCATCAGGTCTTCGACCTCTTCGCGGGCTTCCGCCTCGCGGTCCCTGAGGGTGGCGATGTGCTCGTCTGCGCTCGCGGCCCGCGCCTTCCAGGTCTGGCGTTCGCCCGATATTGCCGCAATGCGACGCTGCCGCGCCTCGTTCTCGCGCGCCAGGCCATCATGGGCGGCGCGCCGTTCGGCAACCGCGGCGCGGTCGGCTGCGACATCCGCCGTCTGCGTCCGCAGTTTCAGCTCTAGCTCGGAAAGGTCGGGCGCATCGGCAAGCGCGTCGTTGGCGGTCTCGATCTGCTCGGCGACTTCCTCCAGCTGGCTTTCGAGCTGGCTCTTGGTCTCGGCAACAACAGCACGGCGGCGCGAGAGATCGCCGGAGGCGCGCTCGGCGGCAGCCAGCGCATCGCGGGCCTCGCCCAGCTGGCGCGTGATCATGCGCTGCGCGTCGCGCGCAAGCCTGAGCCGCTCGTCCTCGGCGCGGATGCGCGAACCGGCAGCAGCAAGATCGGCCTCGGCTCGGCTCAGTGCTTCGCCGGCGTCATCGGCTTCAGCATCGAGCTCGGCAAGGCGGTTTTTCTGGGCGAGCCTCAGCGCCGCAGCGCTCGGCGCTTCGGAGCCGGTCACATGGCCGTCCCAGCGCCAGACGGAACCCTGTTTCGTCACCAGGCTCTGGCCGGGCTTCAGCGCCGGCATCAGCCGCTCGGCCTCCGCTTCGCTGTCGACGATGCCGATCTGGCTCAAGGCACGGGCCAGCGCCTGCGGCGCGCGAACGTGCTCGATCAAGGAGCGCACGCCCGGCGGCAAAGGGGCATCGCCGGAATGGTCGCCCGGTGTGCGCCAGTGGGCGGGAGCCGCATTGTCGAGCGGCGAATCGAGATCGTCGCCGAGCGCGGCTCCAAGTGCCGTCTCGAAGCCGCGATCGACCTTCATCTCCTCGACGACACCAGGATAGTCGCCGCCGCCTGCCGCTTCGAGCATCCGGCGGATCGTGCGCGCCTCGGTCTCGATGCCATTGAGCACGGCCCGCGCCCGATCGACCGGTGGGCGCGCGTCTGCCTCGGCACGACGGGTTTCGGCGAGCGCCTCCTCGATATCGGCGACGTTCGCTTCGGCCTCTTCAAGCGCCGCCTCGGCCACCTCCACCTGCCCCTGCTTTTCGTGCGGGTCGGGCAGCGATGCCATCTGTCGGTCGAGTTCGTCGAGATCGCGGGCCTGGTCGGACAACTGGCGCGCCAGCCGCGCCTGGCGTTCCGACAGATCGCGCAACGCGCGCTCGAGCTGGTTGCGGCCGGCCTGCGCCTCGGCACGCTCGGCCGTCAGCCGGCTCAGATCCGCTTCGCTTGCGGACAACTTCTCGTTAGCCTCTTCGAGCCGCTCCCGGGCTTCGCTCGCCCGATCATCAGCCTCGCCAAGCGCCTCGCGCAGTTCCTCGTCCTCTTCGTCGAGGCGGGCGATGATGCCGGCATTGTCGGCAACCAGGCGTTCCTCGCGGGCGATATCCTCGGCCAGCTGCGCCAGGCGGCGCTGCAGCTCGTCGCGGCGGCGCAGGATGCGGCCGGCATCTTCTTCGAGCTGCGAGCGGGCAATCTGCAGGCGCTGCAGGGCGGCGGCGAGCTTCGCCTCGTTCTCGCGCAACTCCGGCAGTTTCAGGCTGGAAATCGCCTGATCCTTGGCCGCCTGCATCTGCGCCTGCGCCTTTTCCGCAACCAGCGCCGTCACCTGGTTGAGCTGGCTGGTCGCCTCGGCCTCGGCCTCCTTGGCCTGGACCCAGCGGATGTGAAACAGGATCGCCTCATGCTTGCGGATATCGGCCGACAGCATCTTGAAGCGATTTGCCTGACGGGCCTGACGCTTCAGGCTCTCGATCTGGCTTTCGAGCTGTGAGGTCACATCATCGAGGCGCTCGAGATTGGTCTCGGCAGCCTTCAGCCGCAGCTCGGCCTCGTGCCGGCGCGAATGCAGACCGGAAATGCCGGCCGCTTCTTCCAGCAGCTGGCGGCGCGCCTGCGGCTTTGCCGAAATCAGTTCGCCGATGCGCCCCTGGCCGACCATCGACGGCGAACGGGCGCCGGTGGAGGCGTCGGCAAACAAGAGCTGCACATCCTTTGCGCGCGCTTCCTTGCCGTTGATCCTATAGACCGACCCCTGTTCGCGCTCGATGCGGCGCGTCACCTGGATTTCGTCGCTGTCGTTGAAGGCGGCAGGTGCCGTGCGATCGCTGTTGTCGAGATAAAGGCCGACTTCGGCGGTGTTGCGCGCCGGACGATTGCCCGAGCCGGAAAAGATCACGTCGTCCATGCCGGACGCGCGCATGTTCTTGTAGGAGTTTTCCCCCATCACCCAGCGCAATGCTTCGACAAGGTTCGACTTGCCGCAGCCATTCGGGCCGACGATGCCGGTCAAGCCGCGCTCGATGATGAATTCGCTGGGTTCGACGAAAGACTTGAAGCCGAGCAGGCGAAGCTTGTTGAACTTCATGCGGTAGACGCTGGCGCAGAACGCCCCTTGTCATCCAACCTGCGGGCATAAAAAACGGGCGAGCGGCTACCGCCGTCGCCCGTTTTCAGGAAAAGCGAAGGATCAGAGCTTGCTGTCGATGAGGGCCGACATGACGTCAACCGACATATCCCCAGAATAGTGCTCTCCATTGACGAAGAAGGTCGGCGTCGATTGTACGCCAAAGTCCTTTGCGCCCTTCTGCATAACTGCGTTCACATCATCCAGAAGTTTCTGGTTCGTCAAGCAGGACTCGAAGCTCTCCTGTGTAAAACCGGCAAGCTTGGACATCTGCAGCAATGCATCGCGACCATTCTGGGCGGCAGCCCACTGCTGCTGCTGCTTGAACAGCATCGAGATCATCGGGAAATACTGGCCCTCAGGTGCACAACGCGCCAGCATGAAAGCGGCAGCCGCGCGCGGATCGAACGGGAATTCGCGCAGAACGAACCGAACCTTGCCGCTGTCGACATACTTCGTCTTGATCGCTTCGAAGGTGTTGTTGTGGAAGGCAGCGCAATGCGGGCAGGTCATCGACATGTACTCGACGATCGTGACCGGCGCGTTGGCATCGCCGATGGCCATTTCCGGCAGTGCGCCCGGTTCCATCAACTTGGCAGCGTCGACCGACCCTTCCGACGTCGGAAGCTCGACCTTGGCGGCCGGAGCGGCCGTCGTCTGGGCGACTTCGGTGCCGGCAGGCTTGGCTTCGGTCGTCGCCGGCGCAGTCGCCGTCGTCGACGCGGTGGTCATGGTATCGGCAGGCTTGGCATCAGCAGGCTTGGCATCGGTCTTGGCAGCCGTTTCCGTGGTTTCGGTCGGGGTCGCCGCAGCCTGCTCCTTCTTCTCGTCGCTGCAGGCAGCAAGCACGAGAGCGACAGTCGCGATGGCAACGCCGCTGAGCAGGCGCTTGGAAAGGTTCATTGCAGAAGCGGACATGAATTTTACCCGTGTTCGGAGGGAATTGCAGTGCGGATTCGATATCTTGCCGCGCGCAGGGCGGCAAGGGGCAGCTTCTCAACAGAATTCAAAGAATTGTGACCGGCTGATGGTGCGCCCTTGAAGGCATGTCGCGCCAAGGCGTGAGACGGTCCGGGTATAATCACAGCCGTACGTGCACGAACATGCCCGGAGGAAACGAAGCGTTGAGATCGCGGGGATCAGCGCCGGCGCGGCGACATGACGGCGGTCCCAAGCCGCCGCAGCGCGGCCTTCAACTCTTCGCTCTCAATGCCCTCGACCATGGTTTCGAGCTTGCGGGCCGGTTCGCCGGTGAGTGGACGCGGGGTGCGATTGCGTTTGGGCGGCGGTGAGACGGGCTTTTGCACGATGCGCAGCTGCCCGATCGCATAAAAGCCGAAGAAGCCGTTGATGCGCTGGATCAATTCGCCCTGGGCATGGGTGAGAAACAGGGCGCGCGCGCCCTCGCAGGCGACGGTGAGCACGCCCGGCTGGTGGCCGCCTTCGCCGGCGATTTCCGAGGCGCGTCGCGGCCAGGCGATCTTTTCCGGCCGGGTGCAATCGGCAAAATCGGCGCCGGCGATTTCATCCCAGGAGCCGAGCAGCATGGTGTTGATGCCGGCGCGCTTGGCAAGCACCGGATCGATGAGGCCGTTGGCGACTTCGGCGATCTGGATGACACCCCTGCGGGACTTCTGTTCACTCACGAACGCGACTTTCTGTATGCAATGTCGATTGAGCCTTGATGCGCCGGCTCGCCTTCGCCAAGTATAAGCCTGAAAAGGAACCTCCGGCAAATCATGGACAATACGATCACGGCGGCGAAGGCCGCCCCGCTCATTCTTGAATGGTACGACCGGCACCACCGCGAGCTTCCGTGGCGGGTCTCGCCGTCGATGGCGCGACACGGCGTGGTCGCCAATCCCTACCATATCTGGATGTCGGAAGTCATGCTGCAGCAGACGACCGTGCAGGCGGTGAAGGCCTATTTCGAGAAGTTCCTGGCGCTTTGGCCCGAGGTCGAGGATCTGGCCGCGGCCGACAACGAGGACGTGATGAAGGCCTGGGCGGGGCTCGGCTATTACGCGCGGGCCCGCAACCTGAAGAAATGCGCCGAGGCCGTTGCGCGCGACCATGGCGGCCGCTTCCCCGACACGGAGGAAGGGCTGAAGGCCCTGCCCGGCATCGGCGACTATACGGCCGCAGCCGTTGCCGCCATCGCCTTCAATCGAAAGAGCGCCGTGCTCGACGGCAACGTCGAACGGGTGATTTCGAGGCTCTATGCGATCGAAACGCCGCTGCCGGCGGCAAAGCCGGAAATGCGCGGCCTCGTCGCAGCGCTCACGCCGGCCGACAGACCCGGTGATTTTGCACAGGCGATGATGGATCTCGGCGCGACGATCTGCACACCGAAACGGCCGGCCTGTTCGCTTTGTCCCTATCGGCCGCACTGTCGGGCCCTTTCCGTCGCAGATCCCGAGACCTTTCCGCGCAAGGCGAAGAAGAAGGACAGGCCGCTCCGGCTCGGCGCCGCCTTCGTGGCGATCGATGCCCGCGATACCGTCTACCTGCGCAAGCGTGGCGAAACCGGCCTGCTCGGCGGCATGACCGAAGTCCCCGGCACCGCCTGGACGGCGCGGCAGGATGGCGACACGTCGCTCGCAGCGCAACCCTTTGAAGCTGCCTGGGAAGACTGCGGCACGATCAGCCATGTCTTCACGCATTTCGAGTTGCGCCTGTCGGTTTATCGCGCCAATGTCGCGCGCGCCGAAACCGGAAACGACGGCTGGTGGGAGCCGGTCTCGTCGCTGAAAGCGCAGGCATTGCCGACAGTTATGAAAAAAGCGATCGCGCAGGCGATCCCGGATGCCTTCAGGGCCGAGCGCTGAGAAGGTCAAAGAGGAACAGGTCATGAGCAGCAGCGAAATCCGCCACATCGTCTTCGACATCGGCAAGGTGCTGATCCATTATGACCCGAACCTGCCTTTCAGCCGCATCATCCCCGACGAGGCCGAGCGCCAGTGGTTCTTCGCCAATGTCTGCACCCATGACTGGAACATCGAGCAGGATCGCGGCCGCTCCTGGGAAGAGGCAGAAGCGCTGCTGATCAAGGATCACCCCGATCGCGAAGAACAGATCCGCGCCTTCCGCAAGCATTGGCAGGAAATGGTGCCGCATGCCTATGTCGAAACGGTCTCGCTGATGGAGAACCTGATTGCCGAGGGCCGCGACGTGACGATGCTGACCAATTTCGCCTCCGACACCTTCCGCGAGGCACAGCAGCTCTATCCGTTCCTGACGATGCCGCGCGGCGTCACCGTGTCGGGCGACGTCGGCCTGATCAAGCCGGACGTGGCGATCTACGAAACTCATGCCCGCACCTTCGACCTCGACCCGTCGGCCACATTGTTCATCGATGACAGCATGCCCAACGTCGAGGGCGCGCGTCTCGCCGGCTGGCACGCGGTGCACTTCACCGATCCGGAGAAGCTGAAGGCCGATCTTTCCGCCTACGGCATCCAGCGCTGACGAGCCGCTCGCCGCTCGTTCAAATTTCGCCACAAATCGACAATACCACCTATGAGTGCATATGCGGAAGGTGGATACATGGTCGACTACGACTTGGAATGGGTTCGCGACAGCGATGGGCTCGATCGGCTTGTTGCGGAAATTTACGATGCCGCGGACGCGGACTTCCGCGACGCGGTATCGCTCGAAGACTACAGGCATCAATTTGCCCAGGATCCTGTCGTCCTGGCTCGGCGCAACCGCCGCGTGATCGCATGGGTACAGATCGGCGAAAGCCGTGAGGAGGACGCGCTGCTTGGCAGGCGTGTCGCCTTCCACGCAGCAGACCAGGACACCGTCTGCCTTAGCCAACTGCTGCTTGCGGCCGGGGTGGATTCCGGCGCAGAAGGCATCTACTGGGCGGCGACCACGGGCGACATTCAGGAACGCATCGCCGCCGACATCGGGGCCAAGGTCCATCAGGAGCTGTTCAGGATCTGGCATGCCCCGAAACATCACTGGCGAAGCGTAGACGAACTCCCGCCCGCCTCCACGATGGAAGTGCGAGTTCCCCTGTCGGACGCACTGACCTCGCAGTATGCCGAATTCTACACCGCAGCCGGGGTCAAGCAATGTGGGGAGACAGGCTGCACGACGACCTGGGACGCGGCGATGGTCGGTGAGGAAATGGCCGCGCGCGATGGCAGCGTTTACACCGAAGTGCTCCTCGATACGGATGGGTTGGTCGCGGAAGCCTATGCCTTTCCCCTTGGTGACGAAATGTGCATAACCGTTACGCATCGGGCTGCGCGCAGCGCCGCCGGGCTCTCCACACTCGTCGCCGCCTTGCTCAAGCGCGTGAGCGTATATTGCCCGGCGATACGGGCGGCCATGGTTCAGCTTTACGCTGAAGACATGCCGGTTCTCGGTCCGGCGTTCGCGGCTGTGGGTTTTGAGGAAAAGGGAACGCGCGCACTCTTTCGTCTGCGCCCGGCCAGCGAACCGGCGCGCCTGCCGGCATAGCCGGATCTCGCCTTGCTGCAACCAACATACAAACGCCCGGAAACCTTGCGGTTTCCGGGCGTTTTTAAAGCGTTCCTTGCGGGACTGAAGGTACAAAAACCGGTCGGAGCGCTCTTCGAAGGACCTGACGGAACTGGTTGATCAGTTCAGTTTTGCCAGGTCATTTCGAATGACGGTTCTGAGTTCGTCGATGGGCTTCAGGGTGTTCCCTTCTTCGAAATGCCAGAATGTCCATCCGTTGCAGGCATCGAGACCCTGGACCTTAGCGCCCAGGCGATGAATGGAGCCGGCTTCGCCGCCGGAGGCAAGCGTACCGTCGGCACGCACGATGGCGCTGTGGCGCCGCTTGGCGTCGGTGAGCACCGTGCCGGGTTTGATCAATCCGCTTTCGATCAGCGTATTGAAGGCGACGCGCGGCTCGGCCTTCTTGCCGGTCAATACCGACAGCATGGCCTTGCCTAGCGGCTCGACGGCGTCGATGCGCGCCGATGCCGCGTCAATATAGTCCTGTTCGCGCTCGATGCCGACGAAGTGACGGCCGAGACGCTTGGCAACGGCACCGGTCGTGCCGGAGCCGAAGAAGGGGTCGAGGATGACGTCGCCGGGTTTGGTCGATGCCATCATGATGCGGGCAAGCAACGCTTCCGGCTTTTGCGTCGGGTGCACCTTCTTGCCGTCGTCGCCCTTCAGGCGCTCATGGCCCGAGCAAATCGGGAACAGCCAGTCGGAGCGCATCTGCACATCGTCGTTGGCCGCCTTCATCGCATCGTAGTTGAAGGTGTAGCCCTTGGCATTGGCGTTCGGCGTCGCCCAGATCAGGGTCTCGTGGGCGTTCTGGAACCGGCGGCCCTTGAAGTTCGGCATCGGGTTGGTCTTGCGCCAGATGATGTCGTTGAGGATCCAGAAATGCAGGTCCTGCAGGATGGCACCGACGCGGAAGATGTTGTGGTAGGAGCCGATGACCCAGAGCGTTCCGGTCGGCTTCAGCACGCGGCGGCAGGCTAGGAGCCAGGCGCGAGTGAAGGCATCATAGGCTTCGAAGGAGGCGAACTGGTCCCACTCGTCATCGACGGCGTCGACCACCGACTGGTCGGGGCGGGTCAGCATGCCGCCGAGCTGGAGGTTGTAGGGCGGGTCGGCGAAAACGACATCGACCGAATTGTCGGGAAGCGCATTGAGCGCGGCCACGCAGTCACCCTTGATGATGGAATCGAGCCAGCCCAGCGGGCGGGCGGCACGGGAGACTTCGGCAAGCGAAACAACTGATGACATGGACAACTCGCAAATACGCTTACTCGGGACGGACTATGGAGCTTATGGTTACCGAAGATGGTTACCAAAGCCTGAAGGCCATCCGGAAAAAATTCGAAATTGCGATGCCGGGCCAGTCGCTTCGCCTGCCGATCGTCGTCACGCCGCGTGGAAGGCGCGGCTATCGGGCGGCGCCTGATGGCGCTCGTTCAGGCCATAATCGCGCACGACCGAGGCGATGCGCAGACGGTAGTCGGCAAAGACGCCATTTCGGCCGGCATCCTGGGCGGCGCGATGCTCTGCGCCGTTGCGCCATTCCTTAACGGCGGTCTCGTCGCGCCAGAACGACAGCGACAGAACCTTGTCGGGGTTGGCAAGGCTCTGGAAGCGTTCGATCGAGATGAAGCCGTCGATGCCGTCGAGCAGCGGGCGCAGGTCGGCGGCGATGCCGAGATAGGTCTCACGACAGCCTTCGGCCGGCAGGACTTCGAAGATGACGGCGATCATGAGCTCAATCCCTTCCAGTTGGTGACGAAACGTTCTTCAGGAAAATCCGGTTCTCGTTGAGGATAAACCGTTCCTTTCGGGCGAACGCATAGTTTTCACGGCCGAGCGGGTCGGCAAGGAGCCGGGTGCGATAGGCCTCATAGGCGGCAAGGCTCTCGATGTTGTAGACACCATAGGCCGTCGTCGCCGAGCCTTCGTGCGGCCCGAAGTAACCGATGAGATCGGCGCCGCAACGCGGGATCACCTCGCCCCAGGTGCGACAATAGGCGGCGAATTCCTCTTTTTTGAAGGGATCGATCTCATAGCGGATGAAGCAGGTGATCATTTTGGGCTCCTCGTCGGTGTCTTTCGATGAGCCCACTATGCCCGCTTGCCGGGCATCGATGCTTCGATTACCATCGAAGTATGAAAGAAGGTCCAGACATCGCTCTCATCGGTTCGCTGATCGGCGACCCGGCCCGCGCCAACATGCTGACGGCATTGATGGGCGGCAGGGCGCTGACGCCGACCGAGCTTGCCGGCCATGCCGGCATCACGCTCCAGACGGCCAGTTCTCATCTTGCCAAGCTGGAGGCCGGTGGTCTTTTGAGCCAGCGAAAACAGGGCCGGCACCGCTACTATCAGCTCGCCGAAGACGAGGTCGGGCTGATGCTTGAAAACCTCATGGGCTTTGCCGCCAGCCGCGGCATGAACCGGCATCGTCCCGGCCCGAAGGACCCGGCGCTGCGCAAGGCCCGCGTCTGCTACAACCACCTCGCCGGCGACTACGGCGTGCGCATGCTCGACAGCCTGATCGCCGCCAAGCAGATCGAGGTCGCCGGCGACGATCTTGCATTGACCGATGCCGGCCAGGTCCGCATCGAGGCGCTCGGCATCAACTATTCGTCCCTGAAGAAATCCCGGCGGCCGATCTGCCGGACCTGCCTCGACTGGAGCGAGCGCCGATCGCATCTCGCAGGCACGCTCGGCGAGGCGTTGCTGGCGCTGTTCATCGACAAGGGCTGGGCAAAGCGCGAAAACGACAGCCGCATCATCCGCTTCACCGATAGCGGTGAGAAAGCCTTCTCAAACCTTTTCCCGCAATAGGCAGGGATCATCGGCGGCGCGCACGAGCACATCCCGGAAACCACCTCCAGCTACGCGGCTGCAGAGGCCGGCCCATTCGCATTCGGCGCAGGCGGCCGTCGTCTTCCCTTCGGCGAAGGCGGAACGCAACCGCCTCAGCCTGCCGGCATCGAGCACCAGCACCGATCCTGCCGTCACCTGCCGGTCGAGACTATCCGAAACCGCCGCAAGCGCGAGGCTGTCGCGCCGTGAGATGCTCTCGTCATGGCAATGGGCGCCGGCTTCGCACAGCATGGGCCCGCAGATATCGTCCGGGCCATCGACCACAGTGACGGCTTCACCGGCGGAAAGGCGCTCTGCGATCCGCCTATAGTTGCGGGTGAACGAGGGCGTATAGCCCTCGCCCACGAAGGTCAGCAGGCACAACAGGTGATGCCCGCGCAGCCGGACGGTCAAACGAGGTCCGTCGGCTTTTGCGCATAGCGCTTGATGGCCTTCAACACGGCTGCGGCGAGTGCCGACTTCAGCGCGGCACCGAGCACGAAGGGTGCGGCACCGAGCGCGATCGCCTGCTCGAAACCGATCAGCGTGGCGAGCCAGGCGGCGCCGACGGCAAGGCACAGCATGTTAGCGGCGAAATGGGCGCAGAAGCTCAGCGCAAGCCGATCGCCGGTCCAGCCACGCTGCGCCAGCCAGCCGGCAAGACCTGCGACCAGCGGGAAGGCCGCGAGATAACCGGCCGTCGGCCCGGCAAAATGGGCAAGACCGCCGGCGCCATTGGCCAGGACGGGCAAGCCGGCCATGCCTTCGGCCAGCCAGGCAAGGATGGTGGCGACGCCGAGCCGCCAGCCATAGACGACGCCGATCATCGTGACGGCGAAGGTCTGCATGGTTACCGGCACCGGGATCATCGGCACGCTGATCTGCGAGGAAAGAGCAAGGAAGCCGGTTCCAAGCAGCACGAACAAGGCCTTCACCGGCCAGGTTTTACCGTCAAGGCGGAGCGGATCGAAGAGAGGCGCATGGGCGGAAGCAAGACTGGACATCTGGGTCTCCGTGGTTGTTTTCAAATTATAGATAATTTTCTATTCTATCTATAATAATGACCCGATACCGCTCCACTACCGCCCGGTCAATCCGGAACAACACTGATAAGTCACAGGCGATCGCGCACGGATGCCCGCAACCTCCTGCGAAACAACGAAATAAAACTATAGATAATTTTACGCCTGGACGCTGGCACGAAGGCCGCGATTGTGGTCGAACGCCTATCCGACGATCGAAAACGCCTCACGCGTCTCGCCTGCGGCGGTCCGCACCGGTGTCTTGCCGATCCAGCCGACATGACGCTCGAGGATCTTTGCCGCCTCGTCGCCGCGCCCTTCGCGCAAGGCGGCAAGGATGGCGCGGTGATCGTGGTCGGTGCGCGCTTCCCAACTGGTTCGCCAGGCCGAGAACAGAAAGCGGGCGCTCGCCGCATGCAGATCGTCGATCGAGGCCAGCAGCCGCGGCATGCCGCAGGGCTCGAGGAGCAACCGATGGAAGGCGCGATTGGCGGCCTCCCAGGACCGGACGTCGCGTGACGTATCGGCGGCGACCGTGGCAGCCTCGGCACGCTCGAGGATGGCAGCGGTCAGATGCGGGATAGCGTGACGCAGCGCCAGCACTTCGAGAACCGCCCGCATTTCGGCAACCTCACGGACCTCCTTGAGGTCGAACGCCGCCACGCGAAAGCCGCGGCGCGGCTCGCTGACGGCAAGCCCCTGGGCTTCGAGCAGCCTGAACGCTTCGCGCACCGGCACGTGACTGGCGCCGAATTCCTCGGCGATATGATCCTGGCGCAGGCGCTCTCCCGGCGAAAGCACGCCCGAGATGATCCTCTCGGCCAGTGCCCGGCTGATGCGGCTTGCGATCGTATCGTCCCGTTGCTTGTCCATCGGCTACATCTAGAGGGGCCGGCAGGGCCTGTCGAGCAAGCGACAGCGGCCTTTCGACGATTTCCAAAGGTTGAGATTTTGGCCGCCATCGTATAAACCTTCCGCGTACAAAAGCACGCGCCGCGAAAGAGACCCTCCCCCTGCCTGCGGCGCCTCCTTCTCCCAGGGAACTGACTTAAATGAACGGTATCGATCTCATCATCTTCGATTGCGACGGCGTTCTCGTCGATTCAGAAATCATCGCCTCGGAAGTCGAAGCGGCCCTTTTGACCGAAGCAGGCTATCCGATCAGCGTCGAGGAAATGGCAGAGCGCTTCGCCGGCATGACCTGGCAGAACACGCTGCTGCAGATCGAAAAGGAAGCGAGCGTCCCGCTTTCGGCCCAGCTCATCAGCAAGGTCGATGCCATCCTCGACGAGCGCCTCGCGCGCGACCTCAACATCATCGACGGCGTCAAGCCGATGCTGGCGCAGCTGACGCTGCCGCACTGCATCTGCTCCAACTCGACCTCGGCCAGGCTTGCCATGATGCTCGGCAAGGTCGGCATCAAGGACCATTTCGGCCGTCACATCTACTCCGCCCGCGACCTCGGCGCCGACCGCGTCAAGCCGAAGCCTGACATCTTCCTGCACGGCGCCAAGCAGATGGGCGTCGCCCCTTCCCGCGTCCTCGTCATCGAGGATTCGGTGCACGGCATTCATGGTGCGCGCGCGGCCGGCATGCGCGTCGTCGGCTTTACCGGCGGCTCGCACACCCATCCCTCACATGCCGACCAGCTGACAGAGGCGGGCGCCGAAACGGTGATTTCGCGGATGTCGGCGCTGCCGGGCGTGATCGCCGCTCTTTCCGAGTGGTCGGAATCGATGACGGCCTGATCGGCAAGGCCCGGGCGCGGACCGCCCGCAAACCCCTTTCGCCCCGGATCATGCCGGGGCGGGAAAAAGCTCTCGGCCATCACGGCGGGCGTCCGATTAGGCGCCGAGGGACACGATGTCACATTGATGTGTCGTCGCTGTCGCTCCGAAGATCTCCCCGGTTTTCGCACCGCGCACGAGGGCCATATCAGCCAAGCCCCACAAGGGGTATTTCTAGGAGGAAACACCATGCGTCTTTCAATGTTGACGGGCCTGACCCTGGCGGCGAGCGTCGCCTTCGGCCCGCTCGCCTTTGCCGATATCACCGTTGGCGTCATCACGCCGCTGACCGGCCCGGTCGCGGCCTATGGGGAGCAGGTCAAGAACGGCGCCGAAGCGGCCGCCGACGAGATCAACAAGGCCGGCGGCATCAACGGCGAGAAGATCGTCCTGAAGATGATGGACGATGCCGGCGACCCGAAGCAGGCCGTGTCTGTGGCAAACCAGGCAGCCGGCGAAGGCATCCGCTTCGTCGTCGGTCCTGTGCTCTCGGGCACCTCGATGGCAGCATCCGACGTTCTGGCCGAAAACGGCATCCTGATGGTGACGCCGACGGCGACCACGCCTGACCTGACGACGCGCGGCCTCTGGAACGTGCTTCGCACCTGCGGTCGTGACGACCAGCAGGCCGAAGTTGCTGCCGCCTATGTGGTCAAGAACCTCAAGGACAAGAAGATCGCGGTCCTGCATGACAAGGCGCCTTACGGCAAGGGTCTCGCCGACGGCTTCAAGAAGGGCATCAACGCCGGCGGCATCACTGAGGTCGTCTATGAAGGCCTCAACCCTGGTGACAAGGACTTCAGCGCCATCGTCACCCGCCTGAAGGCCGAAAAGGTCGATGTCGTCTACTTCGGTGGCTACCATCCGGAAGGCGGCCTGCTCGCACGCCAGATGCGCGATCAGGGCGTGACCGCACAGATCTTCGGCGGCGACGGCCTGTCGAACACCGAATTCTGGGCAATCGGCGGGGAAGCGGCTGCAGGCACGATCTACACCAACGCCAGCGACGCGACCCGCAACCCGGCGTCGGCACCGGCGGTCGAAGCGCTGAAGGCCAAGAACATTCCGGCTGAAGCCTTCACCCTCAATGCCTATGCCGCCATGCAGGTGTTGAAGGCCGGCATCGAGAAGGCCGGCTCCGCCGAGGATGCGACAGCGGTTGCGACCGCCATCAAGTCGGGCGAGGCCATCGACACCGTGCTCGGCAAGGTCACCTACGGCGAAGCGGGCGACCTGACCTCGCAGGCTTTCTCGCTCTACAAGTGGGAAGGCGGCAAGAGCGTTCCGGCCGAATAATCGCGCAGCAAGCTGCAAATGAAAACGCCGGGGCTAGCCCCGGCGTTTTTCGTTTCAGGCAGTCGCTACGGCCGCTTACTTCTTGCGCTTGGCCGGCGGACCTTCGTCGAAGCCGACGAAGACCTTGACGGTCGAGCCGGCACCGGCCGGCAGCGTGACATCAGCCTTGGTGAAGACGAACTGGGTCGAGCCTGTTGCCGGTACTTCGACCGTGTGCTGGACCAGTTCGGAATAGAGCGTCTTGTCTTCGTCGGTTGCCGCCACGCGGATCGGCATGGTGACCTTTCCAGGGCCGCCCGCGGGCCCGCTGACGACACGGCCCTGCACCACGACGGTCACGGTCATCGCCGTCTCGCTCAGCACGCATTGCCGCGTCGTGTCGGCAAGCGACACCTGATAGATGACCTTGGTGGGATCGTCCTTGCCGCCCTTGGCATAGGTGCGGAACGAGGACGTTCCGTCTCTCAAGACCACCTGCGGACAAGAGGCCTGGACGACGGCGGGCGTCGGGGCGGCAGCGCTGCCACCAGTTTCGATCGCTCCGCCGGATTGCGTCTTGTTACAGCCGGCGAGGACCGCGAGTAAGGATATTGCGAGGACAGGCCGGGATACTTTGCCAAACACGTTGAACAACCTCTGCTGAACCGGTTGAGACTCCTTGACCGAAATCTCGGCCGGAAGGCCTTTCGTGGCCTTCGGGCATCGTCTATAGCAGCGGCGAATTGAAAAATCGATCGGGTCGGCCGCCTCGATCGGTTTTTTCCGAGATGACGCTCGGATCGGAAATTGCACGGGTGACAAGAATGCGTGGGGACTTTGTCAAGGACTGACGCAATAAGACAGACGCACCGCGGCCGGCTGGCATAGGGTCGCCGCGATCCGAAGGCAGGACGAAGGATTAGGATGGTGAAGTATATCTCGACGCGCGGCGAGGCCGCTCCCCTCGGCTTCTGCGACGCGCTGCTTGCCGGCCTTGCGCGCGACGGCGGTCTCTACCTTCCCGAGAAATGGCCGACGCTGTCGAAGAAAGAGATCCGGGCACTGCGCGGCAAGTCCTACCAGGATATCGCGTTTGCCGTCCTCGAGCCCTTCATCCACGGTGAGATCCCGCCAGCGAAATTTCGCGAGATGATCGACGAAGCCTATGCCACGTTCCGCCATCCGGCGATCGCGCCTCTCGTCCAGACCGGTCCCAATGCCTTCGTCATGGAGCTGTTCCACGGTTCGACGCTCGCCTTCAAGGACGTGGCGATGCAACTGCTCGCGCGGCTGATGGACTATGTGCTTGCCGAGCGCGGCCAGCGGGCAACCATCGTCGGGGCGACATCGGGCGATACCGGTGGCGCGGCCATCGACGCCTTTGCCGGACGGGAGCGCACCGACATCTTCATCCTCTTCCCGCACGGCAAGGTTTCGCCGGTGCAGCAGCGGCAGATGACGACGTCGAAGGCCGGCAACGTGCATGCGATCGCCGTCAAGGGCAATTTCGACGATTGCCAGAACCTCGTCAAAGGCATGTTCAACGACGCGGCCTTCCGCGATCGCGTCAAGCTTTCGGGCGTCAACTCGATCAACTGGGCGCGGATCATGGCCCAGATCGTCTACTACTTCACGACCGCGATCGCGCTCGGCGGCCCGGACCGCAAGATCTCCTTCACGGTGCCTACGGGCAATTTCGGCGACATCTTCGCCGGCTACGTCGCCAAGCGCATGGGCCTGCCGATCGACAAGCTCGTTGTCGCCACCAACGAAAACGACATTCTGGCCCGCACGCTGAAGACCGGCCGCTACGAAATGCGCGAGGTCAAGGCGACCACCTCGCCGTCGATGGACATCCAGATCTCGTCGAATTTCGAACGGCTGCTGTTCGAGGCGAACGACCGCGACCCGGCCGAAGTGCGCTCGGCGATGGACAGCCTCAAGCAATCGGGCTCGTTTGCCATTCGCGAAAGTGCGCTGAAGGCGATCCGCAAGGAGTTCCGCTCCGGCCGCGCGTCGGAGAAGGAGGTCGCCAAGACCATTGCCAGCACCCTGCAGGAAACCGGCTACCTGCTCGACCCGCACAGCGCCATCGGCGTCTTCGTGGCGGCCAAGCACGAGAAGCCGTCGGCCCCGATGGTGACGCTTGCAACGGCTCACCCGGCGAAATTCCCTGCCGCCGTAAAATCGGCCAGTGGTATTGACCCGGCGCTTCCGACGTGGCTTGCTGACCTGATGAACAGGGAGGAGCGTTTCGATATCCTGGATGCGGATCTGAAGAGCGTCGAGACCTTTATCGGCGAGCGCACCCGTCTCCAGGGGTAAGAACGAGAAGAAACGTATGATGAAAGTTGAGTGCACCCGGCTCCCTTCCGGGTTGACGGTGGTGACCGAGCAGATGCCGCATCTCGAAAGCGTGGCGCTCGGCGTGTGGATCAAATCGGGTTCACGCAACGAAACCGTGGGCGAGCATGGTATCGCCCATTTGCTTGAGCACATGGCTTTCAAAGGCACCGGCCGGCGCACCGCCCGCCAGATCGCCGAGGAAATCGAGAATGTCGGCGGCGAAGTCAACGCCGCGACCTCGACCGAAACAACCTCCTATTACGCACGCGTCCTCAAGGATCACGTGCCGCTGGCGGTCGACATCCTGGCCGACATCCTCACCGAGTCGAGCTTCGACGAGGAAGAACTGCGTCGCGAAAAGCAGGTGATCCTGCAGGAGATCGGCGCTGCCGACGACACGCCTGACGACGTCGTTTTCGACCGCTTCGCCGAAACCGCCTATCGCAACCAGACGGTCGGACGCCCGATCCTCGGCACACCGGACACGGTGATGTCGTTTTCCGCCGACCAGATCCGCCAGTATCTCGGACGCAACTACACCACCGACCGCATGTTCGTCGTGGCCGCCGGCGCCGTCGAGCACGAGGCTTTCGTTCGCCAGGTCGAGGAACGCTTCGCGACGCTGCCGCGCACGCCGCTGGCAACGCCGGTTCTCGAGACCGCGATCTACACCGGTGGCGAGAGCCGCGAAACCCGCGACCTGATGGACGCGCAGATCCTGCTCGGCTTCGAGGGCAAGGCCTACCACGCCCGCGATTTCTACTGTTCGCAGATCCTCGCCAACATTCTTGGTGGCGGCATGTCCTCGCGCCTGTTCCAGGAAGTGCGCGAACATCGCGGCCTGTGTTATTCGGTCTATGCCTTCCATTGGGGCTTCTCCGACACCGGCATCTTCGGTGTTCATGCTGCAACCGGCGGCGAAAACCTGCCGGAACTGATGCCCGTGATCGTCGACGAGCTGCGCAAGTCGTCGATGAACATCGAACAGCAGGAAATCGAGCGCGCCCGTGCCCAGATCCGTGCGCAATTGCTGATGGGCCAGGAAAGCCCGGCGGCGCGCGCCGGACAGATCGCCCGGCAGATGATGCTTTACGGCCGCCCGATCCCGAACGAGGAGCTGATGGAGCGCCTGTCCGGCATCACCATCGAGCGCCTGACGGATCTCGCCGGTCGCCTGTTCTTCGACACCACGCCGACGCTGTCGGCAATCGGCCCGCTTGAGCAGTTGGCGCCGATGAGCGACATCCTGTCGACACTGACAGGAAAAACCAGCGTCCCCCACGCCGTCGCGAGCTGATACGGCCGCAGGCTTTCGACCGGGCCAATTGTTTGCGCCCGGTCGGCGAAGTGTTTGCGACTTTTCGTAAAATCGGATTCGATTTGTGCGCAAACTTGTGCAACGCTTGGAGTTGCGGCAGCGCGAGGGGCACTGTGCGCCGGGCGGTTAAGGATCTTCCGCGCGTTCAACCGGAAGGCCTCGGAGGCACACATGACACGATCGGTTTTTCGGTTCCTGTCGCGGCAGCCCGAGACGGTCGAGATTGCCAATCAGGATTACCTCCTCCGCCTCCCCCGCTATGCCGATTACCGCCAATGGTATCAGCTGCGCAGCGAAAGCCGCAGTTTTCTTGAGCCGTGGGAACCGAGCTGGCGGGCGGACGAGATGACCGAAAGCGCCTTTCGCGGCCGCGTCATCCGCAACGAGCAGGAATTCGCCTCCGGTCAGGCCGTACCGCTGTTTCTTTTCCACAAGCCTGCCGAGATCCTGCTCGGCGGGCTGACCATCGGCCATATCCGCCGCGGTGCCGGGCAAAACTGCATGATCGGCTATTGGATGGGCGCATGCCATGCCGGCCACGGCCACATGTTCGCCGCCCTCAAGCTGGCTATTCCCTATATCTTTTCGAGCCTTGAGTTGCACCGTATTGAAGCAGCCTGTATTCCGGAGAACTCAAGAAGCATCCGGCTCCTTGAAAAGGCCGGTTTTGAGCGTGAAGGCTACTTGAGACAGTACTTGAGGATAAACGGGCAATGGCGGGACCATGTGCTTTTCTCCCTCCTGTCCGACGATGCCGTACCGAACAGGAAATTGCCCCTTTGATGCCTCTCGCCCGCTCGCCCTTCGCATGGTCAGTTTCGAAGCTGGCAGCGTTCCTGATCGCGCTCACCACGCTTTTCTGCGCCTTCGGAGGCATTGCCCACGCGCTAGAGCCGGTCAAGATCTCGCGCGAAGACACCGCACTCGACCTGACGGCAACGACCGAGATCTACAGCGGCCGCAGCGAAGCCTTCCAGGTTTCGACGGCGCCGGGCGCCGATGGCATCGTGCGGCGAATCGAAGTGCGCTCCAGTACCGAAAACCACCAGGGCGACTGGGCGGTCTTCGCGCTGGCCAACGTCTCGGGCGAACAGCTCGACCGCGTGATCGTCGCACCGCATTTCCGCCTGGTGAACTCCAAGCTGTTCTGGCCCGACCTTGGCTCGCAGCGCATCCTGTCGATCACGCCGAGCGAGGGCTTTGCACTCGAACGGCTGCCGAGCGACGATTCCGACGTGTTCCAGATCACGCTCAACCCGGGCGCCGTCATCACCTTCGTCGCAGAACTGGCGACGCCCGAACTGCCGCAGATCTATCTCTGGCAGCCGGACGCCTACAAGGACACGGTCAACGCGTTCACGCTCTACCGCGGCATCGTGCTCGGCATCGCCGGCCTTCTCGCGGTGTTCCTGACCATCCTGTTCGTGGTTAAGGGAACGTCAATGCTGCCGGCGACGGCCGCACTTGCCTGGGCGGTCCTTGCCTATATCTGCGTCGACTTCGGCTTTCTGTCCAAGCTCATCAGCGTGACGGCAGGCGACGAGCGAATATGGCGCGCGGGCACGGAAGTCTTCCTGGCGGCGGGCCTGGTGATCTTTCTCTTCACCTATCTCAACCTCAATCGCTGGCACCAGCATCTGGGCTATGCGACGCTCGCCTGGATCCTCGGCCTCGGCCTTCTCTTCGGCGTGGCCGTCTACGATCCGGCGATTGCGTCGGGCATCGCCCGCCTCTCCTTCGCGCTGACGGCGACCGTCGGCATCGTGCTGATCGCCTATCTCGGCTTCAACCGCTACGACCGCGCGATCCTGCTTGTGCCCGCCTGGCTGCTCATTCTGGTGTGGTTGTTCGGCGCGTGGCTGACCGTCACCGGACAGCTGGCCAATGATATCGTCCAGCCGGCGCTTGGCGGCGGCCTCGTTCTCATCGTGCTGCTGATCGGTTTCACCGTCATGCAGCATGCCTTTGCCGGTGGCGCCTATCAGCAGGGGCTGTTTTCCGATCTCGAACGCCAGTCCCTGGCACTGACGGGTTCGGGGGACACGGTCTGGGACTGGGACGTGGCGCGCGACCGTGTCGTCACCATTCCCGACATCTCGCTGCAGCTCGGGCTCTCCATGGGATCCATGCACGGGCCGTTGCGCAACTGGCTGCCGCGGCTGCACCCGGACGATCGCGATCGCTTCCGCGCCACGCTCGACGTGCTGCTCGAACACCGCCGCGGCAAGCTCAACCATGAATTCCGCGTGCGCGCCGAGGACGGCCATTATCACTGGCTATCGATCCGTGCTCGGCCGGTGCTCGGCGCCAATGGCGAAATCATCCGCTGCGTCGGCACGATCATCGACATCACCGAGCAGCGCAACTCGGTCGAGCGCCTGCTGCACAACGCGCTGCACGACAACCTGACCGGCCTGCCCAATCGCCAGGTTTTCCTCGACCGGCTGCAGTCCATCCTCCTGATGTCCGACAGCGCGACGACGGCACGCCCGACCGTGCTTGCGATCGACATCGACCGCTACAAGCAGGTCAACGACCTGCTTGGCATTGCGGCCGGCGACAACATCCTGATCGCACTGACGCGCCGCCTGCGCCGGCTGCTGCGGCCGCAGGATACGCTTGCGCGCCTCGGCGGCGACCAGTTCGGGCTGATCCTGATGTCGGAACGCGACCCGGCCAAGGTCGCCGATTTCGCCGATGCGGTCAGCAAGGCGATCATGGTGCCGCTCAACTACGGCAACCGGGAAATCAACCTCACTGCCTCCATCGGCCTCGTCTCCTGGCTCGAGCAGGAGCAGAGTGCTGCCGGCCTGATCGACGATGCGGAGCTGGCGATGTTCCGCGCCAAGAAGGAAGGCGGCAACCGCGTCGAGCCCTTCCGCCCGGCGTTCAGAACCTCCGGTTCGGACCGCATGCAGCTGGAAGCCGATCTCAAGCGCGCCATCGAACGCAAGGAACTGTCGCTGGTGTACCAGCCGATCGTCCGCCTCAGCGACGCCGAGATTGCCGGTTTCGAGGCGCTGATGCGCTGGGACCACCCCAAGCGCGGCAATGTCTCGCCGACCGAATTCATCCCGATCGCCGAGAATTCAGACCTGATCAACCAGCTCGGCATGTTCGCCTTCGACAAGGCAACGAGCGACCTTACCGAATGGCAGATCCAGACCGGCGACTTGCCGATCTTCGTGTCGATCAATCTTTCGAGTGCCCAGTTGCTCAACAACGAGCTCTATGACGACGTTCGCGCAGTGCTCAACAAGAACCGTTGCGACCCGGCCAAGGTGAAGATGGAACTCACCGAGTCCCTCGTCATGGAGAACCCGGAGCAGGCACGCCTCGTCCTCGAGAAATTGAAGGAAGCCGGATTGAAGCTGGCGCTCGACGACTTCGGCACGGGCCACTCCTCGCTCTCCTATCTCACCCGCTTCCCCTTCGACACGATCAAGATCGACAAGGCGCTGGTGCGCGACCCGAGCGACAAGCGCGGCATCCTGCTGCGCTCGGTGATCACCATGGCGCGCGAACTCGACATGCAGGTGGTCGCCGAGGGTATCGAGTCCGAAGAGGACGCGATCCAGCTATCCCAGATGGGTTGCGACTACGGCCAGAGCTTCCTGTTCGGCCCGCCGATCGGTTCTGAATCGATCCAGCGGCTGTTGAAGGAGCGTTTTCCGCTGATGAAGCGGGCCTGACGGTCAATCGCAAGCGATACCGGGCTGCGAATTGAGCGCAGCCCAAGCCGAAGCGCCCCCGCCTTGGCGGCGTGCGCGTCTTACAGAAATGTTTCGGTAATTGATCGCCTTGTATCAGGCGTGGCCGGCCTCGATCGACAGCATCGCCGGACTTACGCCCATCAAAGCCAAGGCGCGGTCGTACTTGTCGCCGAGCCCCTTGTCGAAGATCAGCTCCTCGCGCGCCGGGCAGGTCAGCCAGCCGTTCTGGGTAATCTCTGCCTCGAGCTGCCCCGGGCCCCAGCCGGCATAGCCCAGCATCATCGTGGCGCGGTGCGGCCCCTCCCCGCGCGAAATCGCGCGCACGATGTCGAGCGTCGCCGTCAGGCAGATATCGTCGCTGACGGGAATGCTGGAATCGCTCAGATAATCGTCGGAGTGGAGCACGAAACCACGCCCGGTCTCGACCGGCCCGCCGGCCTGGATCTGGAAGTCGCGGGTCATCGCCGGCAGCCGGATCGCCTCGTCCTCGTCAAGAATTTCAAGATGCATCAGGACGTCGGGGAAGGTCAGTTGCTGCGGCCGGTTGAGGATGAACCCCATGGCGCCGTCGTCGGAATGGGCGCAGATGAAGATGACGGTCCGGGCAAAATTCGTGTCAAACATCCCAGGCATGGCGATCAGGAACTGACCGTCAAGGAAACCACGTTCCCGCTTCTTCTGTGCCATGGTTATTGCCATAATGGGGACAGCCTACCAATTCGCCGCGAAATGAAAAGCGCTTCAACGTCGCGACCGCCAAATAATGCACGTACCGCGTTTGCCGTGCCATGTCTGATCAAACATTTATGATCTGCGCGCCCAAGGGGCGTCTGGAGCGTTGCGGCCAAAAGCGATATGGCTTTGGCCATGATCAAACGCCCCACATATCAGAACATGGTCCAGCGCATCGGCAGGGCAAGCCTGCTTGCCGCATTTTTTCTGCCGGCTGTGGCGCAGGCAGCGACCAGCGAATGGGTGACGTCGACGGGCGGCATGATCCGGATCGTTGCAGCACCTTTAAATAAGGACGGCACGATCCCGGCCAGCCTCGAAATCAAGCTGAACCCCGGGTGGAAGACCTATTGGCGCGAACCGGGCGCCAGCGGCATCCCCCCGCAGATCACCCTTGACCCGGCCGAAGGCATCGTCCTCGAAAAGATCGGCTTCCCCGTTCCCAAGACCTTCGACGACGGCACGGTGCGCTATATCGGGTACGACAAGTCCGTGTCGTTCCCGCTGACGCTAAAGCGCGTTTCCGGCGAGGGCGACGTGAACATCCGCGCCTCCGTCTTTCTCGGTATCTGCGAGGACATCTGTATCCCGGTGCAGGGCGAGCTCGACCTGACGCTCAAGCACGGCGACTTTGACAACCCGCTCGATGCCGCCCGCATCGAAGGTGCTGTCGCGGCCCTGCCGGAAGCGCCCGCCGACGATTTTGCGGTGACGACGGCCGTCTACGACGTACAGACGTCAACGGTGCGGCTTTCGTTGCGACTGCCCCCGGATACGGCAACGGATCATCGCGACCTGTTTCTCGCGGGCCCTTCCGGCGTCTCCTTCGGCAAGCCGGTCATCGCCACGACGCGAGGCGCCGAACTTGAGGCCGAGATCCCCGTTCGGCTTTCGACCAAGGACAACACGCTCGAGGGAAAGCCGGTCATCCTGACGGTTCGCGCCGGGGCCCGAGCCATGGAAACGACCCTTGCCTTTGATTGACGCCCCTCTATAGTCCAGGCGTTTCAGGCAGTTGTCTCCAGAGACGACCGAAGGAAACAGTCGGACGCAAGACAATTCAGAGCCGCGAAAACGCCCTGCCGGAATGCCGGCCTGGCCATAAGCGCAACGCAAGGAGAATGCCGTGACCATTGCCGTCGGAGACAAGCTGCCCACCGCGACCTTCAAGGAAAAGACCGCCGATGGTCCGGTGGAAGTGACGACCGAGCAGCTTTTCAAGGGCAAGCGCGTCGTGCTCTTTGCCGTGCCGGGTGCGTTTACGCCCACCTGCTCGCTCAACCACCTGCCAGGTTATCTGGAAAACCGCGACGCGATCCTGGCACGCGGTATCGACGATATCGCCGTCGTCGCGGTCAACGATCTGCATGTCATGGGTGCCTGGGCGACCACGTCGGGCGGCATGGGCAAGATCCACTTCCTCTCCGACTGGAATGCCGCCTTCACCAAGGCGCTGGGCATGGACATTGACCTGTCGGCCGGCACGCTCGGCATTCGCTCGAAGCGCTACTCCATGCTCGTTGAGGATGGCGTGGTCACGAAGCTCAACCTCGAGGAAAGCCCCGGCCAGGCGACCGTATCGGGCGCTGCTGCGATCCTGGAACAACTCTGAGTTCAGACGACAATACAAATGGAAACGGGCCTTTACGGCCCGTTTTTCATTTTACCAGCAGAGAATCCGGACGGCGCTTCTTCTTGAAGGGCTCCATACCCTTGCGGGCGAGTTCATCGGCACGTTCGTTTTCCGGATGGCCGGCATGGCCCTTGACCCAGTGCCACGTCACCTTGTGACGGCGGTTGGCGGCATCCAGCGCCTGCCAGAGTTCGCCATTCTTCACCGGCTTCTTGTCAGCGGTCTTCCAGCCGTTCTTCTTCCAGCCGTGGATCCACTTGGAGATGCCGTCCATCACATATTTGCTGTCGGTATGCAGGTCGACCTCGCACTCGCTCTTCAGCGCGTCGAGCGCCGAGATCGCCGCCAGAAGCTCCATGCGGTTGTTGGTCGTTTCCGCCTCGCCGCCGCACATGTCCTTTTCCACCTCGCCGTAGCGCAACACCGCGCCCCAGCCGCCCGGCCCCGGATTGCCCGAGCATGCACCGTCGGTGTAGATCTGTACCTGCTTCATGCTGAGGCCCCTTCGAGACGCAGGCCATATTCGGCACTCGAAACGATCGCGCGGTGGAAGCGGATCTTCGTCAGATATTCCAGCGGGTCCTTCTTGACGACCAAAGCGCCGGCAGGCGTCATCAGCCAGTCATAGAGGCGCGTCAGGAAGAAGCGCAGCGCCGAGCCGCGGCACAGCAGCGGCAAGGCTTCGACCTCGTCTGCCGACAGCTTGCGCACGCTCTCGTAGCCCGAAAGCAGCGCCATGCCCTTGGTGATGTTATAGGAGCCGTTCTTCTCGAAGCACCAGGAGTTGAGGCAGACGGCGACGTCATAGGCGAGATAGTCGTTGCAGGCGAAATAGAAGTCGATCAGGCCGGAAAGCTGGTCGCCGAGAAAGAAAACATTGTCCGGGAAGAGATCGGCGTGGATGACACCCTCCGGCAGCGTCTTCGGCCAATGGTTCTCGAGATGCGCGAGTTCGGCTGAAATCTCGTCCTTGAGGCCGGTCTGCACCTCGTCGGCACGCGCCTCGGAGTTGATCCACAGCGGCCGCCATCCGTCGACGGAGAGCGCGTTGGCGCGCTTGAGGCCAAAGCCCTGGCCTGCGACATGCATCTCGGCCAGCGCCCTGCCGACTTCGCGGCAATGCCTGGCCTCGGGCTTGCGCAGCCACATGCCTTCCAGGAACGAAATGACGGCGGCCGGACGACCGGAAAGTTCGCCCAGGAGCGCGCCGTCGGCGCGCGGCAGCGGCAACGGGCAGGAAAGCCCGCGGTCGGCCAGGTGATGCATCAGCCCCAGAAAGAATGGCAGATCATCCGCGTTCACCCGCTTTTCATAGAGCGTGAGGATGTAGGAGCCCTTGGTCGTGTGCAGCAGGAAATTGGAGTTCTCGACGCCCTCGGCGATGCCCTTGTAGGAGGTCAATTGGCCGACGTCATAGGCCTCGAGAAAGGCGCTCAGCTCGTCTTCCGTGATATCGGTATAAACTGCCACGGTCATTCACTTTCAATATGCGGGCAAGATGTACGGCTTATTCGCCGTTGACGAAGGCCATGTCGGCAGCCGTCAGCGGCACGTGACGGATCTCGCGGTTGACGAGGAAATTCTCGTTCTCCTCGACCGTGTCGGCAAGTTCGACCACGGCGTCGTAGCGCTCGCGAAAAGCCTCGATGATCTCGTTGACGATCACCTCCGGCGCCGAGGCACCCGCCGACAGACCGACGGTGGAGATATCGCCGACCGTATCCCAGTCGATTTCGGACGCCCGCTGCACCAGCACCGACTTTTTCGCACCCGCCTTCAGCGCCACTTCGACCAACCGCTTGGAGTTGGACGAATTCGGGGCGCCGACGACCAGGAACAGGTCGCACCCCGGTGCCGCCTGCTTGACCGCCTCCTGGCGGTTGGTGGTGGCATAGCAGATCGAATCGGCCGCCGGCGCCGTCAGATTGGGGAAGCGCTCGTGCAGCCGCTTGATCACGCCTGCAGTGTCGTCGACCGAAAGCGTCGTCTGAGTGACGAAGCCGAGATTGTCGGGATCGGCTGGCATGTAGACATCGGCATCCTCGATCGTCTCGACCAGTGAGACAGCACCTTCTGGCAACTGCCCCATCGTCCCGATCACTTCCGGATGACCGGCATGGCCGATCAGCACCACGTGGCGGCCGAGGCGGTTGTGGCGCATCGCCTGCTTGTGGACCTTGGAGACCAACGGGCATGTGGCGTCGAGATAGAAGAGATTGCGGCTGTCGGCATCTGCGGGTACTGATTTCGGCACGCCGTGGGCGGAGAACACCACCGGCTGCTTGCGATGTTCCGGCGGGATCTCGTCGAGTTCCTCGACGAAGATCGCACCCTTGGCCTCGAGCCCCTCGACCACATAGCGGTTGTGCACGATCTCGTGGCGAACATAGACCGGCGCGCCGAACTCCTTCAGCGCGAGCACGACGATCTGGATCGCCCGGTCGACGCCGGCGCAGAAGCCGCGCGGCCCGCAAAGACGGATGGTGATCGGGGATTTTGCCGCGGATGATGCCATGGATCAGGATGCCAGTAGAACGAAAACAAGGGCTGCGATAGCCGGGCCGCCCTGGATCAGCAGGATGCGCGGCTTGACCGACCACGCGCCATATATAGCGGCAACGATCACGCACACAAGGAAGAACACCTTCAACTCGAACGCAAATGACGCGTCCGGCTGCATGAGAGACCACAAGAGCCCGGCGGCGAGAAAGCCGTTGTAGAGCCCCTGATTGGCGGCGAGCACCCGCGTCGCCTCCGCCTGCGCGGCCGTCATGCGGAACACCGAGCGGCCCTGCGGCTAGGTCCACAGAAACATCTCCAGCACCAGAAAGCCCAGGTGCAGCAGCGCTGTCAGCGCGATCAGGATCGTCGATATCAAACCCATCATGTTTCCCCAACTGCCTTCGTCAGGGATAGCACGGCCCCGACGGGCCGCCTATGGCTTGCGCCTGATGATGAAGACACCGCTGACGACCACCAGTGCCGCGGCCAGACCGTACCAGGTCAGCGCGTATTGCAGATGGCTGTTGGGCAGGTCGAACTGCGTGACGCCACCGATCGGCAAGCCCCCTGGATTGGGCGTGGCATCGGCGTCGACAAAGAACGGTAGCACCTTGTCGGCGGGAAGCCCTACCGACGATGCCATCGTGTCGAGGTCCTTCCAGTAGAAGATGTTCTTGGCGACGTCATTGTCAGGAACGATCGACGACGGTTTTTCGCTGAGCCTGACCCGGGCGAGGCCATGGATCGCGACCGAGGCCGGAAGCTCGCCCGCCAGTCGGGTCGATGAATCCTTCTGTTCGAAGGGCACGAAACCGCGATTGACGAACAGGAAACGGTCGTCATCGAGCATCAGCGGCGTGAAGACATAGTAACCGGTGCGGCCGTTGTAGGTCGCAAAGAAGTGTCGCTCCTTGCCATGGTCGAACCGGCCGGGCACGGTGACGGTCCGGTAATCGATGTCGCCGCCTTCGGCCAGGATCCTTTCGATCTCGGCCGTCGTGACCGGTGGTGCCGAGCGACGTTCGGCAATCGCGGCAAGCAGGCCTTCTTTCCAGTGCAGCCGCTGCATCTGCCAGGTGCCGAGCGAGATGAGGATGGCGAAGGTGGTTGCAAGCAGGATGAAGGCACCGATGCGCCCGGCAAGGCTGGCTTTCTTGGTCAAGACTTCAGCCACGATCGATCTCGCCCGGCCGCGCATTGTTGCGATACTGCAGGTTGATGAGGATGCCCTTCAGCATGCGCGTCAGCCCCAGGCTGAAGGCAATCGCCAACGGTATCCACAGCAGGAAATGCAGCCAGAGCGGCGGATTGAAATTGATCTCCGTCCAAAGCGCTGCTCCGACGACGACGAAGCCAACGATCAGGATGACGAAGACGACGGGGCCATCGCCGGAATCGGCAAAGCGATAGTCGAGGTCGCAGCTGGCGCAGACGGGCTTGACCGTCAGGAAGCCATCAAAGAGTTTGCCCTGGCCGCAGCGTGGGCACAGGCCCTTGATGCCTGTCATGACCGGGTCGACCGGCGGATAGAGGGCTTTGTCGTCGCTCACGGATTGATCTCGATCGGCGTGTTGTTGGGAACCATGTCCCAGATTTCGTCCATTTCGGCATTGGTAACCGCAATGCAGCCATCCGTCCAATCGTACATCTGCGTCAAAAACGCCAGCCAGCCGAAATAATTGGGCTGACCATGGATCATGATCATGCCGCCGGGATCGACGCCGCTTGCGGCCGCAGCCGCTGCGTCCTCGGGTCGAGGGTACGAGACGTGTATCGAAAGGTGATAGCCGCTCTTGTTGTTGCGCCAGTCGAGAACATAGAGGCCCTCGGGCGTTCGCCGGTCGCCTTCCCGTTGCTTATGGCCGATAGGGTTGCCACCGAGGGCAACCGCGTATTGACGCAGCATCTCGCTCCCGCGGTAGAGCTGCAGGACGCGCTTTTCCTTGTGCACCACCACCCGGTCGGCGATATCGCCTGAGAACGCTGGGGCGCAGCCCGCCAGGAGCCATGCCACCGTCATCGTCGCCACCCGCATTGCCATGCCGCCTCCCCTCGCTTGCCACACGCAAGACAGACAAAAAATAAGGCGGCTGCATGGTTGCAGCCGCCTCATCGTCAAGAGCATGCGCTCTATCCGTCTTACATGTGAGCGATCGGCGCGCCCCAACCACCCCAGATGTAGATGGAGAAGAAGAGGAACAGCCAGACGACGTCAACGAAATGCCAGTACCAGGCAGCCGCCTCGAAGCCGAAATGCTGCTTCGGCGTGAAGTCGCCGCGCAGCGCGCGCAGCAGGCAGACGAGCAGGAAGATCGTGCCGACGAGAACGTGGAAGCCGTGGAAACCGGTCGCCATGAAGAAGGTTGCGCCGTAGATCGAGTCCTTGAAGGCGAACGGAGCGTGCGCGTATTCGTAGACCTGAACGTAGGAGAACAGCACGCCGAGCACGACCGTCAGCGACAGGCCGGAGATGAGGCCCTTGCGATCGTTGTGCAGCAGAGCGTGGTGCGCCCAGGTTACCGTCGTGCCGGAAAGAAGCAGGATGACGGTGTTGTAGAGCGGCAGGTGCCAGGGGTCGAGAACCTCGATGCCCTTCGGCGGCCAGACGCCACCGGTAAAGGCGGTGCGGGTCGCCTGGATGGCTTCGCCCGGGAACAGGCTCGCGTCGAAATAGGCCCAGAACCAGGCGACGAAGAACATCACTTCCGAAGCGATGAACATGATCATGCCGTAGCGCAGGTGCAAAGAGACGACGCGGGTGTGATGACCCTCGTGGGCTTCCTTCACCGTGTCAGACCACCAGCCGTACATGGTGTAGAGAACGATAACGAGGCCGATGAAGAAGACCCACGGATTGGCAAGCTCGGCGCCGAACAGCTTGAACGAGCCGCCCGAGAGATAACGCATGTAGCCGACACCGCCGAAGGCCATGACGAATGCGCCAATCGAGGCAAGCAACGGCCAGGGGCTCGGGTCGATGATGTGGTAGTCGTGATTCTTCTGATGCGCATCGGCCATGTCAGTAATCCCCGATAGGTCTTTCTCTTGTCGCCCTTCCGGCTTAGCCGAAACAGGCCTCCAGTCAAAGTTTGTTCTCAGTTTCGCCCGTCTTCACCTGGGCGACCGGTTTCGACGGCTCGCGCGGGTAGAAGGTGTAGGAAAGCGTCAGTGTCTTGATGTCCTTGGTCTCCACCGCCTTGACCATGTCCGGATCGACGAAGAATACCACCGGCATCTCCATCTCCTCTCCCGGCTGCAGGGTCGTCTCGGTAAAGCAGAAGCATTGAACCTTGTTGAAGTAGGCGCCGGCCTGCATCGGCGTGACGTTGAACGTCGCCTGACCCGTCGTCGGCTTCGACGAAAGGTTCTTGGCGCGGTACATCACCTGCACCGTTTCGCCGATACGCACGTCGATGTCGCGCTGTACGGGCTTGAACTCCCAGGGCAGACCACCCGACGTGTTGGCGTCGAAGGTGACCCTGACCTTTTCGTCGAGGATGACGTCAGACGCTTGCTCGACGCGCTGCGTGGTGCCGTTGTAGCCGGTGACACGGCAGAACATGTCGTAGAGCGGCACGGCCGCATAGGCCATCCCGGTCATGCCGACGACGAAGGCAACGCAGGTGCCGACGATGACGCCGTTCGAGCGCTGCTTCAGCTCTGGGTTCTCGGAGGTCGTCATATCGCGGCTCCTCAGTTGACCATGCCGTTGCCGAACTTGATCAGCGTGACGACGTAAAAGAGGACGACGAGGCCAGCCAGCACGACACCGAGCGCAATGTTGCGACCGCGACGAGACTTCTTCTGGGCTTCGTTCAGCTTGACGGTTTCCATCAGGCAACACTCCCGGCATTCAGCCAGATATTGACGATCAGGTGATCCGCCATCAGGGCGGAGAAGATCACGAACAGATACATGATCGAGAAGGCGAAAAGTTTCTTCGCCGGCAGCATGCGCTCATCCGTCTCAGGCATGCGCAGCACGCCGATCGAATACCAGATGAAGCCGAGGCCAAGTGCTGCCGCAACCGCGCCGTAACCGATGCTCGCAAAACCGAGCAAGGTGGGACAGATGCCGATCAGCGCCGTCAGCACCGCATAGATGACGATCTGCTTCTTGGTGGTCGCCTGGCCGGCTACATTGGGCAGCATCGGCACGCCGACCGCGCCGTAGTCGCCCATCTTGAACAGCGCGAGCGCCCAGAAATGCGCCGGCGTCCAAAGGAAAGTGATGAGGAAGAGAACGATGCTCTCGACCGACACGCCGCCGGTGACGCAGGCCCAGCCGATCATCGGCGGAAAGGCGCCGGCAGCGCCGCCGATAACGATGTTCTGCGGCGTCGAGCGCTTGAGCCACATCGTATAGATAACGGCGTAGAAGAAGATGGTGAAGGCGAGCAACCCGGCTGCGAGCCAATTGACGGCAAGCCCAAGGATGATCACGGAAAAGGCGGAGAGCGTCAGACCGAAGGCGAGCGCTTCCTCGGGCAGGATCTTGCCTGCCGGGATCGGGCGCGTGGCGGTGCGGGTCATGACCGCGTCGATATCGGCGTCATACCACATGTTGAGCGCGCCGGAGGCGCCAGCCCCGACGGCGATGCAGAGGATCGCAATGAAACCGATGAAGGGATTGATATGGCCGGGTGCGAGCACGAGGCCCGCAAGCGCGGTGAAGACGACGAGCGACATGACGCGTGGCTTCAGTAGCTCGAAATAATCGCGTGCAGAGGCTTCGGACAGGCGCGGCGCGCCATCCATGCCCATTGCTTCGTGATTGTCGATGACCGTCATGTCTCGTCCTTGATCGTCTTTTGCCCATAGGGGCCGTCTGTTGCCGGTTTTCCGGCGGGGTGAAGCCGCCGGAACCGGCGGCTTCTGTTTCTTGCTCATCACTTGATGCGCGGGAGCTGTTCCCACTGGTGGAACGGCGGCGGCGAAGACAGCTGCCATTCGAGCGTGTTTGCACCCTCGCCCCACGGATTGTCGCCAGCGACGCGCTTCTTGGCGAAGGCTTCGGCAACGCCGTAGAGGAAGATCAGAACGCCGACGGCTGCGACATACGAGCCGTAGGACGACACCATGTTCCAGCCGGCATAGGCATCCGGATAGTCGATGTAGCGGCGCGGCATGCCGGCGAGGCCGAGGAAGTGCTGCGGGAAGAAGATCAGGTTCACACCGATGAACATGACCCAGAAGTGCAGCTTGCCGACGAACTCGGAGTACATGTAGCCGGTCATCTTCGGGAACCAGTAGTACCAGGCAGCGAAGATGGCGAACACCGCGCCGAGCGACAGAACGTAGTGGAAGTGGGCAACCACGTAGTAGGTGTCGTGCAGCGAACGGTCGAGGCCGGCATTGGCGAGCTGTACGCCCGTAACGCCACCGACGGTGAACAGGAAGATGAAGCCGATCGCCCAGACCATCGGGGTCGTGAAGCGGATCGAACCACCCCACATCGTCGCGATCCACGAGAAGATCTTCACGCCGGTCGGAACCGCGATAACCATCGTCGCGAAGACGAAGTAGCGCTGCGTGTCGAGCGACATGCCGACGGTGTACATGTGGTGTGCCCACACGATGAAGCCGACGGCGCCGATCGCGACCATGGCGTAGGCCATGCCGAGGTAGCCGAAGATCGGCTTGCGCGAGAAGGTGGAAACGATGTGGCTGACGATGCCGAAGCCCGGCAGGATCAGGATGTACACTTCCGGGTGACCGAAGAACCAGAACAGGTGCTGGAACAGAATCGGGTCGCCGCCGCCTTCAGGCGCGAAGAAGGCCGTGCCGAAGTTGCGGTCCGTCAGAAGCATGGTGATGCCACCTGCCAGAACCGGCAGCGAGAGCAGCAGCAGGAAGGCGGTGATGAGAACCGACCATGCAAACAGCGGCATCTTGTGCAGCGTCATGCCCGGAGCGCGCATGTTCAGGATCGTGGTGATGAAGTTGATCGCACCGAGGATCGACGAAGCGCCGGCGATGTGCAGACCGAGGATCACGAGATCCATCGCCGGTCCGGGCATGCCCGATGTCGAGAACGGTGGATAGATCGTCCACCCGCCCCCTGCGCCATAGGCGCCTGCCGGACCTTCGACGAACATCGAAAGCAGGACCAGCAGGAAGGCCGGAATGATCAGCCAGAAGGAGATGTTGTTCATGCGCGGGAACGCCATGTCCGGGGCGCCGATCATGATCGGAACCATCCAGTTGGCGAAGCCGCCGATCAGCGCCGGCATGACCATGAAGAAGATCATGATGAGCGCGTGCGCGGTCGTGAACACGTTGAACATGTGCTTGCCGCCGTCGATGGCAGCGTCGCCCTCGAAGCCGTAGACCATCTGTGCCAGACCGTGGAAGATCTGGATGCCCGGCTCCTGCAGCTCGGCGCGCATGAAGATCGACAGCGTGCCGCCGATGATGCCCGCGAAGATCGCGAAGATCAGGTAGAGCGTGCCGATGTCCTTGTGGTTGGTCGACAGAAACCAGCGCTGAAAAAAGCTCAAAGGCTTGTGCGCGTGATCTGCGTGGCCATGATCGGAGTGATCATGGCGGTGGTCGTGATGAGCGGCTGTGCCAGCCATGGGTCGAGCTCCCCTTCCGATTACTGTGCGGCGTTGGCGGCGACGTCAACGGCCTTGGCCGCGCCGTCGATGGACGCCATGAGCGCCTTGTTCGCATCGCCGATATTGGTAGCGGCGGCTGCGAGCCAGGCGTCGTATTTTTCCTGCGAAACAACGCGGACGGCGATCGGCATATAGGCGTGGTCCTTGCCGCAGAGCTCGGAACACTGGCCGTAGTAGAGGCCTTCGCGGTCAGCCTTGAACCAAGTCTCGTTCAGGCGGCCGGGAACGGCATCGATCTTAACGCCGAAGGCAGGCATCGCGAAAGCGTGAATGACGTCGGCAGCCGTGACGAGCAGACGAACGGTCTTGCCGACCGGAACGACGACTTCGTTGTCGACAGCGAGAAGACGCGGATATTCGACCTTGTCTTCCTTGCCGAGGCTGGCGCGATCCTCTTCCTTCATCAGCAGGCTGTCGAAGGAGAGCGGGCTTTCGCCGACTTCATATTCATAGGACCAGTACCACTGATTACCCGTTGCCTTGACCGTCAGATCCGGATTGGCCGGCGGCGTCAGCTGCGCGGTCAGAAGCTGGAAGGACGGAATGGCCAGGAACAGCAGGATGATGACCGGACCGACGGTCCAGACAACCTCGATAGCGGTGTTGTGGCTGGTCTTGGAGGGAACCGGATTGACGCTCTCACGGAACTTGACCACCACAACAATCAGCAGCAGGAGGACAAAGAGAGTGATCGGAATGATGAACCACAGGGTGTAGTGCTCAAACCACGTGATTTCTTCCATAATGCCCGTAGCAGCCGCCTGAAAGTTCGTCTGCCATTCGACAGGCTTGTCAGCGTAGGCGCTCGAAGCAAAAAGCAGACAGGCAAGCGCTGCCATAACTGCATAGGCCTTGTTTTTCACAATATGTCTCCCCAATGCGCTTGATCAGGATCAAACCGGAACGCAGAATCCCTGCGATACTGCAGCGCTTCAAACCACAGTTTGCCCAACGCCGCAACATCTGTGCAATCAACCCCATGCGGCATTTTTGCACAAATACGACTTTTCTCACAGGCGCCCCTTCGAACCCCCGGCGAATCGACTTATATGCGCCAATCCGCGCCATTGAAGACGCAACTGCGCCACGTCAGCGCGACAATGGCGTTCCGCGAGCCCAATTTCCGCCATATGGCGCTGGAATGTACCCCGCAGGGCTTTTCATTTCTCCCCGCGCGCTCCAAGAATAGCCCTGATGATTCGACGTTTTGAGGTTTACATGGGCCTGCCCCTCTTCTCCCGACTGTCGGCTCTTGCCGCTCTCGGATTTGCCGTCCTCGCCCTCCCCACGGCGAGCGCTGCCCAACAACCCGCTGGCGCGCCCGGAACGGTCAAGTCAAACCATGGGGCGTGGTCGATCGTCTGCGATCAGCCAGCAGGTGCCTCGACCGACCAATGCGCCCTGATGCAGAACGTCATCGCCGAAGACCGGCCGGAAGTCGGCCTCTCGGTCGTGGTCCTCAAGACTGCCGACCGCAAGGCGAAGATCCTGCGCGTTCTGGCGCCGCTCGGCGTGCTCTTGCCGAACGGCCTTGGGCTCAATGTCGACGGCAAGGATATCGGCCGCGCCTATTTCGTGCGCTGCTTCTCGGACGGCTGCTACGCCGAAGTCGTGCTCGAGGACGAACTCTTGAAGACTTTCCGCGCCGGCGCGACGGCGACGTTCATCGTCTTCCAGTCTCCCGAAGAAGGCATCGGCATCCCCGTCGACCTGAAGGGGTTCGGCGAAGGCTACGACGCCCTGCCCTGATCCGCCTGCCGCCTACTGTTTTCGAAAGCCGCGCCCCGTGCGCGGCTTTTTCGTTTCCGGGTTCCAGACAAGCAGAAGCCCGGGCGCTGGCCCGGGCTTGAAACGTCTTGAGAGCGGCAATCGCCTGAGCGTCAGATGATGTCGGTCGCGGCAATCTTGATGCCGAAACCTTCGAGACCGACATAGTGGCGCTCGCGCGAGGCAAGCAGCCGGATCGAACTGATGCCGAGATCCTTCAGGATCTGCGCGCCGAGACCGATTTCCAGCCATTCGCTTTCGCGAGCCTGCGCCTCGTCATGGGCTTCGCGGTCATGCTTGCCCTTTCGTGCGGTCTGCGACACGCCGACGCCGACCGAGCCTTCGCGCAGGTAGACGATGACACCCCTGCCCTCTTCGGCCATGCGCTTCATGATCCGATCGATCTGGCAGTCCTTGCCGAAAACATCGGCGCCGACATTTTCAAGGTGCAGGCGGACCGGGATGTCGACGCCGTCGCGAATGTCGCCGAAAATCACGGCCAGGTGCTGCATCGGATCCCAGGGCAGAGAATAGGAATGTCCCTTGGCCTTGCCATAGGGCGTCTCGATGTCGAACGAGCCGCCCTGCTCGATCAGCGTTTCCTTGCGCTGGCGATAGGCGATGAGATCGGCGACCGAGACCTGCTTCAGGCCGTGCTTTTCGGCAAAGGCGCTGACCTGGGGTCCACGCGTCACCGTGCCGTCGTCATTGACCAGTTCGCAGATGACGCCGATCGGCGGCAGGCTTGCGAGCTTGCACAGATCGACGGCAGCCTCCGTATGGCCCGAACGCATCAGGACGCCGCCTTCGCGGGCGACCAGCGGAAAGATATGCCCGGGGCGCACGAAATCGGTCGGTCCGACATTCGGGTTGGCGAGATTGCGCACGGTCAGCGTGCGATCGTCGGCCGAGATGCCGGTGGTGGTGCCATGCTTGAAGTCGACCGAGACGGTGAACGCGGTGGTGTGCGCAGAATCGTTTTCCGCCACCATGGCATTCAGATTGAGCCGCTTTGCCTCCTCGCGCGGCATCGGCGTGCAGACGATGCCCGAGGTGTGGCGCACGATGAAGGCCATCTTTTCGGGCGTGCAATGAACCGCGGCGACGATCAGGTCGCCTTCGTTCTCGCGACCGTCATCATCTGTGACGACGACGATCTCGCCGGCCTCGAAGGCCCTGATGGCATCGACGACGCGCTTCTGGTCATAGGACATGATGATCTTCCCGATTTGTCTTGGGCCTAATTACTTGAGCCGGCCGGTCTGGCCGCGGTCTCGCAGGTAGTGATCCGCAATCGTGCAGGCAACCATCGCCTCGCCGATCGGTACGGCGCGGATGCCGACGCAAGGATCATGACGCCCCTTGGTGCGCACATCCACCTCGTTGCCGTCGCTGTCGATCGAGCGGCGCTCGGTCAGGATGGACGAGGTCGGCTTGATCGCAAAGCGGGCAATGACCGGCTGTCCGGTCGAAATTCCGCCGAGGATGCCACCGGCATGGTTGGAGAGGAAGACCGGCTGGCCGTCGTCGCCGATGCGCATCTCGTCGGCGTTTTCCTCGCCGGTGATTTCGGCCGCGCCGAAGCCGTTGCCGATCTCGACGCCCTTGACGGCGTTGATCGACATCAGGTTCGAAGCGATGTCCTGGTCAAGCTTGGCGTAGATCGGTGCGCCGATCCCGGCAGGCACGCCCTCGGCCACCACCTCGACGACGGCGCCGATCGACGATCCCGACTTGCGGATACCATCGAGATAGGCTTCCCAGACAGGCACGATCGCCGGGTCGGGAGCAAAGAACGGATTGTTGTTGACCTCGGCCCAATCCCAGTTGGCGCGGTCGATCTTGTGCTTGCCGATCTGGACGAGTGCCGCGCGCACGACGAGGCCCGGAACGACCTTGCGGGCAATGCCGCCGGCAGCGACGCGCGCTGCCGTTTCGCGTGCCGACGACCGGCCGCCGCCGCGATAGTCGCGAATGCCGTATTTGACGTCGTAGGCGTAGTCGGCATGCCCCGGGCGATAGCGCTTGGAGATTTCCGAATAGTCTTTCGAGCGCTGGTCGGTATTTTCGATCAGCATCGAGATCGGCGTACCGGTCGAGATCATCGTCTCGCCGTCCTCGTCCAGCATGACGCCGGAGAGGATTTTCACGAGGTCCTCCTCGCGGCGCTGCGTGACGAAGCGCGACTGGCCCGGCTTGCGCTTGTCGAGCCAGGCCTGCAGTTCGGCGAGCGTGAAACGAATGCCGGGAGGGCACCCGTCGACCACGCAGCCAAGTGCTGGTCCATGGCTTTCACCCCAGGTGGTGACGCGGAAGAGATGACCGAACGTGTTGTGAGACATGAGGCAACCGAACTCTGAGAAGCAACGGCCGTACATCTTTCATGTACGGGCGCAACCCTCATAGTGGAAAGCCGGGACAGGGGAAAGTCCTTCCGATGCGCACCGGGATTTTGCAGTCGCTTCAGGAGGCGAGCTTGAGCCCGCGCTCCGTCGCGAATGCCAGGAAGTTTTCGGCGCTGAGCGGTTTGGAGAAGGCATAGCCCTGCAACAGGTCGCAGCCGAGAATGCCGAGCATCTCGGCATGCGCCATCGTCTCCACGCCTTCCGCCACCGTCTCGATCCCCAGCGAACGGGCGATGTCGATGATCGACCGGATCAGCGCCTGTTCGGTCCGGGCGCTGAGAACCGGAACCACCAGCTGGCGGTCGATCTTCAGCCGCTTCGGCTTGATCTTCAACAGGCTGACGATCGAGGTATGCCCGGTGCCGAAATCGTCGATCTCGATGTCGATGCCAAGCTTCTTGATGCCCTCGATATTGGCAGTGACGATGTCGTCGCTCTCGTCGAGGAAGATCGATTCCACCAGTTCGAAGGAAAGCTGGCCCGGCACGATGCTCAACCCCTCGAGCGAGGCGAGCAACCGTTCGTCCTGAAGACGCTTGGCCGAGACATTGACGGAAATCTTCGGGACCCTCAGGCCGGCGGCGGCCCAGCGCATCTGGTCGGCCAGCGATTTTTCAAGCACGAGACGGTCAAGGGCGGCGGTGACGTTCAGTTCGTCGGCGATTGCCAGGAACTTGTCCGGCGTCAGGATACCCTGGCGCGGATGACGCCAGCGGATGAGCGCCTCCACCCCGGAAAGTGCCAGCGTCGAAGCGTCGAATTGCGGCTGATACCAGGGCACGAACTCGTCGCGTTCGATGCCTTCGAGGATTTCGTCGGCGACGCGCTTGGCGGTGACGACCTCGGCCTGGAGGATCTGCGTGAAGAACTGATAGCGGTTGCGGCCGTTTTCCTTGGCGCGGTAGAGCGCCATGTCGGCGTTGACGAGCAGCTTGCGCGCGTCTGCATGGACCTGGCGCGCCACGGCAACGCCGATGCTGACGCCGAAGCGACAGGGAAAACCGTTGTAGTCGACCGGCTGGCGCATTTCCGCGATGATCCGGTCGCACAGGGCCGCCAGCGCCGCATCACCCGGCGCACCGGTTATGACCACCACGAACTCGTCGCCGCCGATGCGCGCCACGATATCGCCAGGTGCGATGTTCGAGCGCAGGATCTCCGACGCATGGACCAGCATCGCGTCGCCGGCCGCATGGCCGAGCGTGTCGTTGATCTGCTTGAAGCGGTCGAGATCGATGTGGAGGATGGCAATGCTCTGGGGCGCATCGGCGCCCGCGCCGGTCAAGTGCTCGAGCGCCTTGTCGAGCATCCGGCGGTTGCCGAGCCCCGTCAGCGGATCGTGCAGCGAATTGTGTTCGATGCGGATACGCGCCTGCTCGAGCTCGGCGTTCTTGGCGTCGGCCATTGCCTTGGCGGCGCGCAACTGCTCGGTCATCACCACGTCGTCGGTCACATCGAGCGCGATGCCCACCAGCTTTCGCCGTCCCTCCGGAGAGATATGCAGCTTGCCAACCGAGCGAATGTAACGAACCGCGCCTTCGGCCATGACCACGCGCGCCTGATGGACATAGGTCTCGCGCGCGCCGATCGCCGTGTTGACCGCGAGCAGGGCAGATCCACGATCGTCGGGATGCAGGGCATCGAGCCAGATTTCCTCGTTGGTGGCGCCATCGGTGTAGACCAGCCCGTAGAGCTGGTGCATGCGCTCGTCCCAATAGGCGACATTGTTGTCGAGATCGGCCTCCCACATGCCGCAGCGATAGCTGTCGAGCGCAAGGTCCAGCCGGCGCGACAGTTTTTCCAGATCCTGCTCGCGCTCGTAGAGCCCCTTCAGGGCTTGCTCGAGCTCCAGGTTCTGCTGGTCGACCTGGGCCTTGGCGGCCGCGAGCCGTTCGTTCTTCAGCACATCGTCCGTCACGTCCCAGCTGATGCCGGTGATCTTCGAGCGGCCGTCCACGCCCTGATGGCCGGAACCGACATTGCGGATGTGGCGGATGCTACCGTCAGCCAGCACCACCCGGTATTGCGATCGGTATTCGAGCCCCTCGTCGAGGCTGCGGAAAAGCGCATTGGCAGCGATGCCGACATCATCGGGGTGAACTGTTGCGCGCCATTCGTCGTAAGTCGGCTCGTCCTCGTGGACGGTCAGCCCGTGCAGGTGGAACATGCGATCGTCCCAGGAGCGCTCCTGCGTTTCCTGGTCGATTTCCCAGATGCCGATCTTGGAGGCTTCGAGCGCCAGGTTGAGGCGATGCGACAGCGTCATCACCTCCCCTTCGCGCGCCCTCAGCTTGGCAATGTTGCGCTGGCGCTCGTTGACGAGCCCGCCGGTCAGCAGAATGGGAATGACGACGACCGCGACCGCCGCTGCGATCGCCAGACGCAGGTCCCGGCTGTTTTCCGGCAGTTGATCCCAGCCGCCGATCGGGGTTGCCGCCAGTTCCCAGACCCCGCCCGGCAGGGCCAGCTGACGCTTGGCCGGCGACGTTCGAAAAACGCCGTCGTCGCCAAAGAACGCGTCCTGGATACGCTCCGGCTCCGAGATATCGCGGATCGCCAGATGCACGTCGACGTGACGATGATCGCTGGTAAACTCCGGCGTTTCGACACCCTCTTCCAGCAGACGAGCGGATCGATAGAGAGCTTTCTCGTCGATGATCGCCTCGACGTAACCCCAGCGCTCCATACGTCCTTGTATCTTGGCGAAGACCGGCAGGAAAAGCTCGAAGCCGCTGCGCCCGCTCGGCAGGCGGACCGGGCCGATCATGACCGGCCTGACCGTCGACGACGCCCGCTCGACGGCACGACGGGTCGCCCCGAACTTGTTGAAGTCGGTGCCGACGAACCATTGCTGGCTTTCCCGCGGGAAAGCGTTGCGCACCACGCCGCCGGGCGCTGCCGATGCGCGCACCATCTGCGGGTTCTGCAGCAGCAACTTGGTCGACATGATGGTGAAATCGTCGGCGGACATCTCCGGATGAACGCCGATGCTGTTGGCGAAGCCGTTGAGCGCGGCGATGTTGGTATTGATCTCCGACTGGAGACGGTTGGCGATCAGGTTCAGCTCGTTTTCCACATCGATCGCCAGATCGCTTCGAAAGTTTTCCCGATTTTGGCGCTCGTAGACATGGCCGCCGCTGAACACAACGATGCCCGCGATAGCAGCCGGTATCAGCGATGGTTTCGCAAATCTGGCTGCCGCCCGAATGCGTTGGCGCAGAACGTCAACAATCTTCACTCTAATTCCCTCGATCCCCAACCAAAGGTAGCGAGGGAGTCTTAAGATTGGCTTTCGTGACATTTCTTTGGAAAACCCCATAATTCATGGGGATACAATGCGGAAGCGCCGTCGGCTCCAGCGCCGGAACGCTTGAAAACTGCACGTTTGGCGTTCAGTCTCCCTCTGCCGGCCGGGCAACCCGAAACACGGGAAATGCCTGTCAAAAGCTACGGTGCAAGGCAATTTTTGCCACAATCGGGGATCAAAGGGTGATGACAAGAAGAATCGCAGATACATTGAAGAGGGCAAGAAAGATGCGTTTTGTCATTGCCGCGCTCATGGCCACCGCCGGCTTGCTTTCGCCTTTGTCGGCACTTGCCGAAAGCGCCGACGTCGAAGCCGTCATTACCGGTGTCGATACAGATCGGCTCAGCCTTCAGCTGGACGACGGAAAGAGCTACCAGGCACCGGAAGAGTTCAACTTCGAAGGCCTCACCGCCGGCGTAAAAGTCGTCGTGTTCTATACCGAGGTCGACGGCAAGCGTGTGATCAACGATCTCGAGATCATCCAGTAGGACTTATGGCAACGCCGCCCCGCCTTACGCGGGGCGCAAGCTTTCCGGTCGGGCATCGCCGGCGCCTCAAAAGGACAAGCGCGCAGCTGTCCTTCATCGGAAATGTTTTGAAATTTCAGATCCAGCCGATCGTGTTGCCGGCAATGCGCAACAGACGATCCTGCGGGATGGCGGCCGATGCCGCTTCATCCTCGTCCATCTCGCCAAACAGCTTGAACAGCGCCCGGATGACGCCGCCATGGCTGACACAGACCGTCGGCCTGTTCACGTCCTTGAGCCAGGCGGCGATGCGCCAGGACAAGATCTCGTAGCTTTCGGCATCCTCGCCCGGCGGAATGAAGTCCCATTTCACCTTGCGTCGCTCGGCGATGCGCTCGGGCACGGAGCGCTTCAGCTCCGGCAGCGTGAAGCCTTCCCAGTCGCCAAAGGACACTTCCTTCAGCCGGTCGTCGGTACGGTAGAGGATGGGGTCAAGGCCCATGGCCTGGCGCAGGCGTTCCATGGTCTCACGGGTGCGGCCAAGCGGGCTGGCGACGAAGTCGAACTGCTCGGCGTCAGCGCCGAGGATGGCGCCCAGCGCCACCCCGTTTCCGGTCGCCTGCTGGCGGCCGGTATCATTGAGAGGGATATCCTTCTGCCCCTGGAGGCGGCTTTCCGCGTTCCAGTCTGTTTGTCCGTGACGGATCACATAGATCAGCACTACATTTCGCTCCGGGCAGCAGGCTATTCGGGCCGGTCGGCGGCGCCGGTCAATCCTTGATAACGGAGATATCCGGGGCGTCGACGGCCTTCATGCCGACGACATGGTAGCCGCTGTCGGCGTGGTGGACTTCACCGGTAACCGAGCGCGACAGGTCGGACAGCATGTAGAGGCCGACATCGCCCACTTCCTCAATGGTGACGGTGCGACGCAGCGGGGCGTTATACTCGTTCCACTTGAGGATGTAGCGGAAGTCTCCGATGCCGGAAGCGGCCAGCGTCTTGATCGGACCAGCAGAAATCGCGTTGACGCGAATGTTCTTCGGGCCGAGATCAACCGCGAGGTACTTGACGCTTGCCTCGAGTGCCGCCTTGGCGACGCCCATGACGTTGTAGTTCGGCATCACCTTCTCGGCGCCGTAGTAGGTCAGCGTCAGCATCGAGCCGCCGTCCGTCATCAGCTTTTCAGCGCGACGGGCAACCGAGGTGAACGAATAGACCGAAATCTGCATCGTCTTGGCGAAGTTTTCCGGCGACGTGTCGACGTAGCGGCCGGTCAGTTCGTCCTTGTCGGAGAAGCCGATGGCGTGCACGACGAAATCGATCTTGCCCCAGTGCTTTTCAAGCGCGGAGAACACCTCGTCGATCGAGGCCTCGTCGCTGACGTCGCAGTGGCCGGCCATGAAGCCGTCGATTTCGGCCAGAAGCGGTTCGACGCGCTTCTTCAGTGCATCACCCTGATAGGTCAGCGCAACTTCGCCGCCCTGGGCGTGGATCGCCTTGGCGATCCCCCATGCGATCGAACGGTTGTTGGCGACGCCCATGATGACGCCACGCTTGCCCTTCATCAAACCCGATGCCTGAGCCATGCATTGTCCCCAATACTAAATGCCGGCATCGACAACGGCCGACGCCAGACTTCACAAAATTCAAATAGGCCAAGCCGGCGCGGTTAGCGCACGTGCGGCAAATTGTCGAGAATTGCCTATGGCATAGCCGCCCGGGTGGTTCAAGCGCGGCCGGGATCAGGAACTGTTAGTCCCCGTAATATTGGGTCAGACTGTTAGAAAACGGTCACAAATACAGGCCGTCGCGCAGCGATTTCATCAGATCCGTGACCTTGTCGTCAGGCGTGTCACGCAGGACGAGGCGCAACTCGACGAGCAGATCGCCATGCGTGCCATAGGCGCCCGGCAACCCGAAACCTGCCATACGGATGACCTTGTCCGACCCGGACCAGGCCGGAACGACAACGGTCGCTTCGCCGATCGGCGTCGATATCGTGTGTTCGCAGCCGAGCACCGCGCTCTGCAGATCGACAGGCAATGTCGTCAGCAGGTCAAGCCCATTGGTGCGGAATGGCCCACTCTGATCGACGCGCAAGGTGACGACGACGTCGCCGCGCGTCATCCCGGTGACGCGATAGCCCTGCTCCGCCAGACGGATCGTCTGGCCGTCGACCGCACCCGGCGGTATCTGGACCTTGACGGCTTCGCCGTCCGGCAGCTCGAGCGACAGGCGCTGGCGATCGATCAGGTCCTGGATCGAGACGCTGAGGTCGACGGCGAGGTCAGGAACCTTGTCGGCGGTCTTGGCGGCGCGGCCGCGAATGCGCCGGACAATGGCGGCGACGAGCTCGGCGGCGGGGGCTGCCGCGCGCTGCATCAGCGGCGGCTCGGTCTTTGCCACGGCATCCGGCTTCAGCTCGACTGCAGGCTCGGGCTTCGGTTCAGGCGATGCGGCAGGCCGTTCCGGCGCCTTCGCCGCGGCGGGCTTCGGGGCCGGCCTTGCGGTTCTCGCGCGCGGCTCAGCGCCGAAGATCTGAGAGGCGGCTTCCTCGGCGGTCTCCGCTCCCACAGGCTGCTCCTCGGGCTCGGGGCGCATCTTCGCCTTCATCGCCTCCATGCGGCGCAACTCGGCTTCGCGCCGGGCGTAGTCGTAGCGGCTTCTCAGTTTGGGGTCGCGCAGCAGCTCATAGGCCTTGCCGGCCTCGGCAAAGCGCTCGGCCGCGGTCGGGTCGTCCTGATTGTGATCGGGATGGATGGCTTTGGCGACCGAGCGCCACGCCGCCTTGATTTCGTCCTGACCAGCGGTGCGCCGGACGCCGAGAACTGCATAGGGATCACGCATGGTTTGCTACCATCTTCTCTGATCGGCGGCCTCTCCCAGATGCCCGCCTTATGCCTCAAACCGGGGAAAACATGCCGCGATGGCTGTCCCGTTCAGCGGCGAGGATGGGCAGAACTTGCTAAAGATCGGTTAGCCGCAAGGACCGCGAAGCCGGTCAGGACCGAGAACGAAGCCTTCGTGCCGCGGTTTGCCGAAATGTGGTTAACATGCGATTTCAGGCGCGAGGGCCGAAGCTGGTGAGATACCACTCGCCATCGCCGAGCTTACAGGTGCTGCCGTCGAACTTGGCGATGCCCTCATAGGAATGGCGGGTCGTGGTGAAGCGACGGCACAGCATGCCGCTGGCGTTGTCTTCCTGGATGCTGCTGATGACGCCGGCGCTGCCGGACGTCGAATTCGCCCAGGGAATGGGGTTGAGCGACCCTTGCCCGAGCTCGGCCGAGGTTACGGCATTGCGGACGAGGACCGCGTCGGAAAGGCCGTCGGAGGTTTTGGCGACAGGAACGGTGCCTGTCGATACGGTGCGATCGACGCTCGTTCCGAACATGTCGAAGCCGGCCCCCATGCAACCGGAAAGGATCAACACTGGCAGGCAAATTGCCGCGCCACGCATCACCGAGAAGGAAAAACCCTTCTTGCCATCGATCCACTTTGCTATGTCTTGCACGGCAATCCTGTCAGACTCGCAAGAGCCGCACGTTTCCCGAGGAAGTCAACAAGCAGGCTCTGACATTTTCGATGCGGAAACACCGCTCGGGCTCATCCCGAAGCGTTTCCGCGCCAGACATCACGGCGTTAGAAGGCAATATGGCGGTGAATGAGTTAACAAGCGGTGACTTCACGGAAGCAAATGAGCCCTTTTCCCTTTTCGGCACATGGCTGAAGGATGCGGAAGGCAGCGAGATCAACGACCCCAACGCCGTGGCACTGGCGACCGTCGACCCGGACGGACTGCCGAATGTGCGCATGGTTCTGTTGAAGGATTTCGACGCGCGCGGCTTCGTTTTCTACACGAATTTCGAGAGCCAGAAAGGCCAGGAAGTGCTCAGCGCCCGCAAGGCTGCCATGTGTTTCCACTGGAAATCGCTTCGCCGCCAGGTGCGGGTACGCGGACCTGTCGAGATCGTCTCGGATGCCGAGGCGGACGAATACTTCAAGTCGCGGCCGCGCGGCAGCCGCATCGGCGCCTGGGCATCGAAACAGTCCCGCCCGCTCGAGAGCCGCTTCGCGCTGGAAAAGGCGGTCGCCGAATACACCGCCCGCCATGCGCTCGGCGACATTCCCCGTCCGCAATACTGGTCCGGCTTTCGCATCCGCCCGACTTCGATCGAGTTCTGGCACGACCGGCCGTTCAGACTGCACGACCGGCTGGAATTCCGACGCGAGACGCCAGAGGGCGGCTGGGAGAAGGTGCGGATGTACCCCTGACGGGCGATCGACGATGCGGCTTCAGCGGCCGCCGAGGCGAAACGGAATGCCGGAGGCGAGCGCAGAGACGTAACGGGGCCGCTGGAAATGGCCGTTAAGCGAAATGCGCGGCAAGGCGTGCAGCGGCGCCGCCGCCGTTAGCGTGCCCGGCATGGTCGTGACGGCGACCTCGAACCCCAGGCCGGCGACAAGCCGGTGATCGCGCGGTGATACAGCCGGGCGGTCTCCATAGGGATAGGCAAAGCAACGCGGCCTTTTGCCCGTGATCTTTTCGACGCGGGCGGCGGATGCCTCGATCTCCCGGACGGCCTCGTCATCGTCGAGCCGCGCAATGGCGCGGTGGCTGATCGTATGCGCCCCGAGGCTCGCGAGCGGACCTTGGGCAAGGCGGCGCAAGCCGGCCTCATCGAGCGTCAACGCCTTGGCGATGGCGAAGGCATCGATCCCCTGCTCCAGCGCTGCCGCATCGACCGCTGCAACCGCCCCGCTTTCCTCGCGGCTGTGAATATGGCTTGCGATGCGGGCGAACATCGCCTGCTTGTCCGCATGACTTTCAACGTCGAGCGTCTCCATGCCTCTGCCGAAATCGAATCGGAAGCGGCCGGTCGCCGAAAGCAGATCGGCGAGCGTTTCCCACCAAAGCGTGTGGCTGCGATCGACGAAGCCGCCGGACACGAAAACCGTGAACGGAACGCCGTGCCGGGCAAAGACCGGCAAGGCGTGATCGAGATTGTTGCGGTAGCCGTCATCGAGTGTGAAACAGGCAAATGGCGCTTCATCTCCCACTGCAAGCACCGTTGGCAGATCGTCGAGAGCGATGAAACGATAGCCGCCCTGCTTCAGCCGGGTGATGGCCCCATCGAGAAACTCCGGGGTGATTTCGAGATGAGCGTTCGGATCGAAGGCGCGCGGAACCTTTGGTCGGACGTGATGCAGCGTGAAGATGGCGCCGCGCCCGCGCGCGCCCGGCATCAGGCCGGCGCGTCCGAGACCGCCTGCCAGTTCGAGCCCGGCTGTTATCGCCGCGCGTCGCGCCCGCGTCTTGATGTCAGCCTTGAAGCCACCCGCCATATCAGTCTGCTCAACCCTACCCCGTCGGCCGCAGCACGGCGCCTCCGATCAGGATCGACCGAGAGAGAGTGTGTTGCAGCAGCATCCTCGCGCGTCAGATCAGACGCGTCACCTGGGACGTTAACGGAAGCAGCGTTAAACCTTGCTGAAGGCGTGTGACGTTCATTTTTCGTTTACCACCGCGACGAAAGTCGTAGGGAAAAATCGCATTCTGCCTCAAAGTTGCAGCAAAGACACGCCCTTGTCACAAAACGACACAGCTCAGCGCCTGCCCGGCGGCGCTTTTCGATGGGGACCGACATGAACATTATCCGCCGCCTGCTCGTGGCGATGTGTGCTCTGACCTTGAGCACTGCGCCGGCCTTTGCCGGCAACGCTTCGCTGGTGCTCGATGCGCGCACGGGCAAGGTCCTGTCATCGGAGAATGCCGATACGCTCAACCACCCGGCATCGCTGACCAAGATGATGACGCTCTACCTCACCTTCGAGGCGCTCCGGCGCGGCGAGATCAGCTGGGACAGCCAGATCAAGGTGTCGAGGGCTGCAGCCGCCAAGCCGCCGATGAAGCTGGGCCTCAAAGCCGGCAGCACCATTACCGTGCGCGAGGCGGTCTATGGCATGATCGTCCGCTCCGCCAATGACGCTGCCGCCGCGATGAGCGAGAAGCTGGGCGGCTCGGAGCAGAATTTTGCCAGGGAAATGACGGCCAAGGCGCGTCAGCTGGGCATGAGCCGCACCGTCTTCATCAACGCCTCCGGCCTGCCCGCATCCAAGCAGGTTACGACGGCGCGCGACATGTCGACGCTCGCGGTCGCGCTGATGCGCGACTATCCCCGGGAATACCGGCTGTTTGCCACTCCGAGCTTCACGTTTCGCGGTCGCAAGATCCGCGGCCACAACAATCTGATGTACCGCTATGACGGCATGGACGGGATCAAGACCGGCTACACCAATGCCTCCGGCTTCAATCTGGTCAGCGCGGTCAGGGACGGCAACCGCCGCGTGATCGGCGTCGTCCTGGGCGGCCGCACGGCGCGCAGCCGCGACGACAAGATGGCGGCCCTGCTCAACCGCCATCTCGGCAAGGCATCGACGGGCCGCCAGCTGGTGGCTGCCGCCAGGACGCGCGGCACGGCGCCGGCTGAAGTCGAAATCGCGTCCGCCGCCACGATGTCGGACGTGCCGCTGCCCTTTACCGCCCCGCATCGCGCCAAGGGCGACAGCGTCGCGGCCCTGATCGCGGCATCGTCCACGTCGGCCGTTCCGGCAGAGCGCCCGACGGTCATGGCCGCGGTCGAAGAACCAGTTGCGGTTCGCGCTGCCAGCGGCTGGCAGATCCAGATCTCGGCGGCCCCTTCGGCCGACGCGGCGCGTGCGCTGCTCGCGCAGGCCCAAGCGGCCGGAGGCGAAAGACTGGCGCAGGCCTCGCCTTACACCGAAGCCGTCGGCAAGGGCGCCGGCACCGTCTACCGCGCCCGCTTCGTCGGCTTTACCAGCCGGGACGCGGCGGCCGAAGCCTGCAGCGCGTTGAAGAAACGCTCCTACGACTGCATGCTGCTGCCATCACGCGGCTGAGTGCGGCAGGCGGTCTCCGGGGACGGAAGCACGAAGACCGCCATGGGCTTTACGCCTGGGTGCCGCCGACGGTGATCTGGTCCATGCGCAGATGCGGCTGGCCGACGCCGACCGGAACCCACTGCCCGGCCTTGCCGCAGTTGCCGATGCCGGTGTCGAGCTGGGTGTCGTTGCCGACCATGGTCACGCGCTTCATCGCGTCGGGGCCGTTGCCGATCAGCATAGCTCCCTTGACCGGGGCGCCGATCTTGCCGTTCTCGATCATGTAGGCCTCCGTGCAGCCGAAGACGAACTTGCCGGAGGTGATGTCGACCTGGCCGCCACCGAAGGAGACGGCGTAGATACCCCTCTTCACCGAGGCGATGATTTCCTCGGGCGTCCTGTCGCCTGAGAGCATGTAGGTGTTGGTCATGCGCGGCATCGGCACATGAGCATAGCCCTGGCGCCGGCCGTTGCCGGTCGGCTGCATGCCCATCAGCCGGGCATTCTGGCGGTCCTGCATGTAGCCGACGAGCTTGCCGTCCTCGATCAGCACATTGTAACCCGACGGCGTTCCCTCATCGTCGATCGAGATCGACCCGCGGCGAGCCTCGATCGTGCCGTCGTCGACGACGGTCACGCCCTTGGCTGCAACCTGCTCGCCGAGCAGTCCGGCAAAGGCCGAGGTCTTCTTGCGATTGAAATCGCCTTCGAGGCCATGGCCGACGGCTTCGTGCAGCATGACGCCCGGCCAGCCCGACGCCAGCACGACGTCCATGGTGCCTGCAGGTGCGTCGATTGCGTCGAGATTGACGAGCGCCTGGCGCAACGCATCGTCGGCGCCCTTCTTCCAGTTTTCCTCGGTGATGAAATCGCCGAAGCCGCGACGCCCGCCGATACCGTAGGAACCGCTCTCCTGGCGGTCGCCGTCACCGGCAACCACGGAAATGTTGATGCGCGTCATCGGCCTTATGTCCTGAACGCGGTGACCGTCGGCACGCAGGATGTCGACCAGCTGCCAGCTTGCGGCAATCGAGGCCGTCACCTGCCGGACCTTGGGGTCGCGCGCACGCAGATAGGCGTCGATCTCCTGCAGCAACGCGACCTTCGCCTCGAAGCTCGGCTCGCCGATCGGGTTTTCGTCACCATAGAGCTTCTTGTTGGTGCGCTGGGGAGCCGCCGCGTAAGAGCCGGCATAGCCGCGCGTCACCTGGCCGACAGCGTCCGCTGCACGGCGAAGTGCCGAAAGCGACAGTTCGCCCGCATGGGCGTAACCGACCGCCTCGCCGGCGACCGCGCGCAGGCCAAAACCCTGGTCGGTGTTGAAGCTGCCGCCCTTCAGCCGCCCGTTGTCGAAGGACAGCACTTCGGCCTGGGCATGCTCCAGGAACAGTTCGCCGTCGTCGGCGCCGGCAAGCGTCTGCGACAGAACCTTGCGGATCGCCGCCTCATCGGCATCGAAGAGGCTCATCAGATCGGTGTTCATGGTCGTGCGCTCCCGCGTCATAGGTTCGATGGCCTCCATTTAGGAAGGCGAGCGGTTCAAGCCAAGGAAAATATCGATCAGGAGAGCGATGCGTTCCAGCCGTCGAGCCGTTCGATACGCTCCACGCCGGTGAAGCGAGCGAGACGCTCGAGCTCTGCGTCGATGCGCTCCATGCGGCCCGAAGACGCCTTGACGCCGCGCTCCAGCCAGAGCCGGCGCACGTCGAGGCTTCCGCGCTTGCGGTCGGCCTTCATGTCGATGCGGCCGATCAGCCGATCGCCTTCGATCAGCGGAAAGACGTAATAGCCATATTCCCGCTTGGGCTCGGGCACGAAGATCTCGATGCGATAGAAAAATCCGAACAGCCGCTCGGTGCGATTGCGGTCGCGCAGCAAGGGATCGAAGGGGCTCAGGACACGCACGCGCCCCGGCGGATCGGGAATATCGCCGAGCGTGTCGCCAAAGCCGGAAAACGCATAGGACGATCGCGGCTTGCCGCCGTCGATCGGATCGATCGTGACGTCGATCAGTTCGTCGCGATGCTCGGCAACCCAGGTCTTCGCCTCTTCGGGGGAGACCAGGTCCCAGAAGGCGGCGATCTCGCCGTGGGTGGCAAAACCCAGGCGTTCCAGCGCGCTGCGGCAGGCCCAGTCGATGAATTCGTGATGCTCCACCTCGGCGCCGTGATGGTGCGGCGGGATCACCCGCTCGGTCAGGTCATAGACCTTCTGGAAATTCTCGCGCCGCGCGATCGCCAGCTTGCCGGTGCGCCAAAGGATTTCGAGCGCGGTCTTCGAGGGATGCCAGTTCCACCAACCGCCCGACGTGTGCTCGGCCTCCTTGAGCTCGCGCGCAAGCACCGGGCCGCCCTTGGCGATGCGCTCATAGGTGTCGTCGCAGCTTTTCTCGAAACCTTCGCCGCGCCACTTGCTCCAGCGCTCGACGATGGTCTCACCTTCCCATTTGAACCGGTGCTTCCAGTAGCGGTAAAAGCTGCTGGGGATGATCGACGCGTCATGGGTCCAGTGCTCGAACAATTCGCCGTCATCTTCAAGAAGCGATGTCAGGTGTTCGCGGCGATAGGTCTGGTTGCGCGAAAACAGGATCTGATGGTGTGCGCGTTCCACAGTCGCGATGCTGTCGACCTGCACGAAGCCGATGTCATGGATCAGCTTCAGGAGGCCGTCCTTGCCGAGCGCGCGGTGCGGCGCGCCGGAAAGGCCCTGCCTTGCGAGGAAGATGCGCCGGGCATCGCTGTTCGTGAGCCGAATCGTCATGAGAGAAAGAGTAGGCTTTTATTCCCATATTTCAAATGGGCAGCATGCTGCACAGCAGCATTGCCCTTCTCCGTCGTCTTAGCCTATAGAGCAGACCGCAAACCGCGAGGGACGGGATGGACATCCGCTTTACCGATTGCTCGGTCCGCTTCGGCGAACGGGTGGCGCTGCAGCCGCTGACGCTTGAGATCACCGAACGGCGTGTCGGCATTATCGGCCTCAACGGCTCCGGCAAGACCACGTTCGCGCGGTTGATCAACGGCCTGGTGAAGCCTTCAGCAGGTCAGGTGACCGTCAACGGTCTCGATACGGTCAAGGACGAACGCGCCGTTCTTTCGGAAGCCGGCTTCATCTTCCAGAACCCGCAGAACCAGCTGATCATGCCCGTCGTTGCCGACGACATCGGCTTCGGGCTGAAGAACCGCGGCCTCAAGAGCGAGGAAATCGATCGGCGAACGCAAGCCGTCCTGTCGCGCTTCGGCGTCGAACATCTGGCGCGGCGCCGGGTGCACGAACTCTCCGGTGGCGAGACCCAGCTGATTGCGATGGCGAGCGTCGTCGTCACCGACCCGAAGATCCTCATCCTCGACGAGCCGACCAACCAGCTCGACCTCCGCAACCGCCGCCGCGTTGCCGATACGATCGCGACGCTGGACGAGGATACGCTTGTCATCACCCATGACCTGCCGCTGGTTGAGAATGTCGAGCGCCTGCTGCTCTTCCATGAGGGGCGCCTTGCCGCCGACGGCAGCCCGCACGAGACGATCCGACGCTACCACGAGATCGTCGGATGCTGACGAGCCTGCATATCGACGGCAATAGTTGGCTGCACCGGCTTCCAGTGCGCGCCAAGCTCCTGGCCCTGGTGGCACTCAGCATCCTGCTTTTCCTCAGCGGCTCGCTGTTCGTACAACTGGCTGCGTTTGTCATTTCGGCCGGGCTCTATCTTTCCGTCGGTCTGTCGTGGCGCGAAGCTCTGAAGCGCGTTGGCTTCGTCTTCTTCACCATCTTCTTTCTCGCGGCCGTAAACCTTTTCCTTCTCCCCTTGAACGACGTGGCCGTCCTGACCCTGCGACTGATGGCGCTGGTGCTCTTCGCCGCCACCGTGACGGCGACGACGACGATCAGCGAATTCATGGACGAGGTCACTGCGCTCCTGACGCCGTTTGAGCGCCTCGGATGGGTGCGCGCTGCCGACGTCAGCCTGGCGCTCGGGCTCGTGCTGCGCTTCGTGCCGGATATTTTCGCGCGCTACCAGGCGATCCGCGAGGCGCACAGGGCGCGCGGGTTGCCGGTGCGGCCGTTGACGATCATCGGACCGCTGATCATCCTGACGCTCAAGGATGCGGATACGATCGCCGCAGCGATTGACGCCCGCGGATTTCGGCGCCAATAAATTCATCCATCCTAATAAGCAAGGAACTGGAACAGCATGAACACCAGAGACCTCGTCCTTATCGCCCTCTTTGCCGCGATCGTCGTCGTGCTCGGCCTGATCCCGCCGATCACGCTCGGCTTCATCCCCGTGCCGATCACCGCGCAATCGATGGGCGTGATGCTGGCCGGCTGCATCCTGGGCGCCAAGCGTGGGGCGCTCGCCTTCCTCCTGTTCCTTCTGCTCGTCGCCATCGGCCTGCCGGTTCTGTCGGGCGGCCGTGGTGGCCTCGCCGTTTTTGCCGGCCCGTCGGGCGGCTTCATCCTCGGCTGGGTCGTTGCCACCTTTGTGACCGGGTTGATCGCGCAGCGCTTCGTCCGTGAAGGCCAGCCGGAGGTCCGCCAGTTCGTCGGCTTCTTCCTGGCTTCCGTGGTCGGCGGCATCGTCGTGCTCTATGCGATCGGCATGCCCTGGGTATCGGCCGTCACCGGCACGCCTCTCCTGGCCGTTGCCACCGGCTCGCTCGCATTCCTGCCCGGCGACTTCCTGAAGGCCGCGATCGCGACGCTTGCCGCACGGGCGGTCTTTGCCGGCTATCCGCTGCTGCCTGTCCGCGCCTGACCGATGCCGTTTGCCGCCGCCATCGCGCGCCATGCGGAGCGAACCCCTGACACCCCGGCCTTCCGTATGGAGGGCCGGGTCTTCACATTCGCCGAGCTTGCGCTTTGCACCGGCCAACTCGTTTCCATCTTCGGGAAACTGACGGCAGGCACGGCCCATGACAGCGTGCTTTCCGGCGCCACACGGCTGATCGCACTCGAGATCGGCAACCACCCGCTTTTCGCCGCAGCCTTCCTCGCCGCAACATCCGGCGGCCATTGCGTGGCGCTGATCGATCCGCATCTGCCCGATGTCACCCGCGATGCGATGCGTGCGCGTCTCAGGCCGGATGTCATCGTTCGCGCCGATGGCGACGGGCTGCGGCTCGATGCGACGACGGGCGAAAGTGCAGGCTTCACAATCGGCTCGGGAAGCGGCAGCGCGCCGCTTGCCATCGGCGCCGATGACGAGCCGTTTCTCATCGTCTTCACCTCCGGCACGACAGGCATGCCGAAGGCGATCGTGCGCGATCGCGGCTCTTGGCGGCGCAGCCTTGCGACCGGCCAGGCGTTTTTCGGTCTCGACCACGAAACCCGCACCTTTGCGCCCGGCCCGCTCGCCCATGGGCTGACGCTCTATGCGCTCGCCGAGACGCTGATTGCCGGCGCTGAATTCATCGGCATGCAGCATTTCGATGCGACGCGCGCGTCCGGCGCTATCGCAGCGCTCGAGGTCAGGCGGCTCGTGCTGGTGCCGACAATGCTGCGGCGGCTCAGCACGACACCGTCCAAATCGACCTCGGTTCAGAAGATCACCGTTGCCGGTGCCAAGCTGACACCGGCCGACCGGGAAGCCGCGGCGGCCGCCTTCCCGCAGGCCGACGTCATAGAATATTACGGCGCGTCCGAACTCGGCTTCATCAGCGTTGCCGGCCGTGACGACACCGCATCGGCGACCGCCGTCGGCCGCGCCTTTCGAGGCGTCGGCCTCGTCGTGCTCGACGAAAATGAGCGCCCGCTGCCGCCAGGCGAAACCGGCACGATCTTCGTCGACAGCGACCTGATTTCGAGCGGCTATATCGGCGCCGGCGATGGCGCCGGCCTCAGGCGCGTGGGCCGGCTCGCAACCGTCGGCGATCTCGGTTTCCTCGGCGCCGATGGCACGCTGCATCTGGTCGGGCGCTCAGGCGGCATGGTTTTGTCAGGCGGCAACAACATCTACCCTCAGGAGGTCGAAGCCACACTCGTCGGCCACGCCGGCGTGCACGCAGCCTGCGTGCTTGGCCTCGATCATCCCGATCTCGGCAGCGAACTCGTGGCGGTGATCGAACCGAACGGCGCAGCGATCGAGCCAGCAGCACTCAGCGGTCATCTCGACCGCAATCTGCCGCGCTACAAACATCCCAGGAGAATCTGGCTTTGCCGTCACTTGCCGATGACGCAATCTGGTAAGGTGGCGGCCGGCACCCTCAAGCAATGGATCGTGGATGGACATGATGCCCTTGAGACCTTCGCCTGACCCTTCGCGCACGCCGGTGATCGTGGCCGCACTGCGCACGCCTGTCGGACGCGTGCGCGGCGTGCTTGCCGAGGTCGAACCGGCGCGGCTCGCCGCACCGCTCATCCGCCGTATCCTCGACGACCTGGGCCTGCCTGCCGAGCGGATCGACGACGTCATCGTTGGCAATGCCGCCAACTGCGCCGGCAATCTCGGGCGGCTGGCAGCGCTCGAAGCCGGGCTCCCGGTTTCGACGCCGGGGCTCACCATCGACAGGCAGTGTGGTGCCGGCCTGGAGGCCATCACGCTCGCCGCCCGGCTCATCCAATCGGGCGCCGGCAGCTTCTATCTCGCCGGCGGTACCGAAAGCGCCAGCCGCGCCCATATTCGCCTGCGGCCGCCGACGATCCCTGGCGAAGAGCCGCATCCGATCAAGCGCTCGCGCATGGCGCCGGACGAGATCGGCGATCCCGATATGGGCGTTGCCGCCGAAAACGTCGCCACCGCCTGCGGCATTTCCCGTGAACGGCAGGACGACTTTGCGCTCGAAAGTCAGCGGCGCGCCGTCGCCGCCCAGGCTGCCGGCCGGTTTTCGCGCGAGATCGTGCCGATCCAGACCACAGCCGGCATCGTCGATGCGGACGAATGTCCGCGCGCCAACGCCTCGCTCGAGACCCTGCAACGGCTGAAACCCGTCTTCGTCACGGATGGCACTGTGACGGCAGGCAATGCCTGCCCGATCAACGATGGGGCTGCGATGGTGCTGGTCACCAGCCTTGCGGAAGCGCAGCGCCTGAAGCTTTCCTTCGCGCTCGAATTCATCGACGCCACAACCGCCGGCGTGCATCCCGATCTGCTAGGGCTCGGGCCGGTGCCGGCGATGGCTAAGCTGAAGGCACGCAATCCGACGCTCGACGTCGATGCGGTCGACTTCATCGAGTTCAACGAAGCCTTCGCCTCGCAGGTGCTCGGCAGCCTCGACCAGCTCGACATCTCGCCGGAGCGGGTCAATCTCGATGGCGGCGCCATCGCGCTCGGCCATCCCTATGGCGCGTCCGGCGCCATCCTCGTGGTGCGGCTGTTCACGCAGATGCTGGCGGCCCGCCAGGAAACCGAAGGTCTGGCGATGATGGGCATCGGCGGCGGCATGGGCGGCGTCGCGCTGCTGCGCAGCCTGCGGCTGGTCGAATAGCCCTGCAGGGCCCAAGAGCATCTCAGAGCAAGAGCGCCTCAGAGAATGTAGCTGCCGAGCCATTCGCGCGTTGCCGCCGGCACGGCCAGCGGCGTGTGCCGCTCGCGATCGACGGCGACCCAGACGATCTCCAGTTCGGCCGCCAGCTGGCCGCCCGCCTCCACCCGCACGGCAAAACTCACCGAACTGCCGCCGATCTTGGCAACGGTCACGACGAAGCGGGCGGGTTCGTCAAAGCGCAAGCCGCGATGAAAGACGCAGGCCGAGCGGCGAACGAGATAGGCAGGTTCATGCACGACCGACGGGCGGTGGCGCCAGAGATGGGACAAGGCGGCTTCGGCATGGGCATAGTAGGCGGCATTGTGCATGTGGCCATGCATGTCTATATCGCGAAACGGAATGCGGATTTCCGTGACGTTGTCCCTCTCCCTGCCGTCCATGCGAGGTCCTCTTCAAATGCGCTCCACCCTCGTTAGCCAGTTCGGCGATCCGCGACAAGTGATTGCGCTCGTCGATGCCGAGCGCCTGCCGCCCGGCCCAGGCGAGGTCGAGATCGCGCTGTGCCTCGCGGCGATCAACCCCTCCGACCTCATCCCCGTCACCGGCGCCTATAGCGCGCGAACCAGCCTGCCCTTCGTGCCCGGCTTCGAAGGCGTCGGTACGGTTTCGCGCGTCGGTGCCGGCGTTACGACCCTGAAGCCCGGCGACCGGGTGATCCCGATCGGTGCGAGCGGCCTCTGGCAGCAATATCTGCTGCGGCCCGCCGATTGGTGCTTCCTGGTGCCCGACGATATCGACGACCGCCAGGCGGCGGTGAGCTACGTCAATCCGCTGACGGCGCTTCGGCTGATCGAAGCGCTGAGAGCGCATTTCGGATCGCTGGCCGGCCGCAGGATCGGCGTTACCGCAGCTGGTTCGGCGATCGGCGGCATGCTGATGAAGCTGATATCAGGTGAAGGCGCCGAACCGGTCGGGATCGTGCGCAGCGAACGCAGCGCCGTGCGGCTGGCTGCCGAGACGGCCGGCGAAATCGTCGTTGCCGACGAAGGCAATATCCCCTCGCCTTTGGTTTTCGACGCCATTCTCGACGCAGTCGGTGGGCCTTTTGCCGGCGACCTGATCGGCCAGACGCTGCAACCCGGGGCCGCCTTCATCCAGTACGGCGCCTTGAGCGGCGTGCCGGTGCCTATCCCGGCGATCCAGGCGCGGGCGGACGTGCGCTTCTCCTTCCTGTGGCTGAGGACCTGGGTGCATGCCGCCGGCAGGCCATCCATCGAAGCGGCTTTCGCTGCGAGCTTTGCCGGTCTGCGATCCGGTCTCTTTTCGAGCCGGATCGCGCAGACCTATCCGCTCAGCCGTCTTGACGAGGCGCTTGCGCATCAGGCGGATGCCAAACGCGACGGCAAGCTGCTGCTCGACACGCGCTGTTGAAAATCGGGACTTTCCATCGCGCGTGCCATGGACCTTGGCCGGTCGCAGCACTAGTTTCGGCGCATGACCACGCTGCTTTATGAAAATCCGGTCTTCCTGGAACACGAGGTTCCGGAGGGGCATCCCGAACGGCCGGACCGGCTGAAGGCGCTGAACCTTGCGCTCGAGCACCCTAATTTCGCCGAACTCAAACGCGTCAAGGCGAAGAAGGCGAGCGAAGACCTTGTGCTGCTCGCCCACCCGGAAGAGCACCTGCGCACCGTCAAGCGCGCGATCCCCGAAGAAGGCATCAACGACCTCGAAGCCGATACCTATGCCAGCCCGTTCAGCCTCGATGCAGCGCTGACCGGCATCGGCGGCGCCGTCGAAGCGGTGGATGCGGTTTTTACCGGCAAGGCCGACAACGCGTTCGTCGCCGGCCGCCCGCCCGGCCACCACGCCGAAAAGAACAAGGCGATGGGCTTCTGCTTCTTCAACACCGTTGCGATCGCTGCCCGGCATGCGCAGGTAGCCCACGGCGCCGAGCGCGTCGCCATCGTCGACTGGGACGTACATCACGGCAACGGCACCCAGGACATCTTCTGGGACGATCCATCGGTTCTCTTCTGCTCCACCCACCAGATGCCGCTCTATCCCGGCACCGGGGCGAAGGACGAGACCGGCGTCAAGGGCAACATCGTCAACGCCCCGCTTTCGCCCAATGTCGGCAGCGAGCATTTTCGCGAGGCGTTCCGGTCGCGCGTGCTTTCGGCGCTGACCAACTTCCGGCCGGATTTCATCCTGATCTCGGCCGGCTTTGACGCCCACCACCGCGATCCCCTGGCGCAGATCAACCTTGTCGCCGAGGATTTCGACTGGGCAACGGGTCGCTTGCACGAGATCGCCGACCGCAGCGCCGGCAGCCGCATGGTCAGCCTGCTCGAGGGCGGCTATGACCTGCAGGGGCTGGCCGAGTCGGCTGGCCTGCATATCCTGAGATTGATGAGAGGGTAATCATGACCACCACCACGCAACCGGATGTTTCGGCCCTCTCCTTCGAGCAAGCCGTCGAGGAGCTCGAGCGCATCGTCTCGGCGCTGGAGCGCGGCGATGTGGCGCTCGACAAGTCGATCGAGATCTACGAGCGCGGCGAAGCCTTGAAAAATCATTGCGGCGCGCTGCTGAAGGCGGCCGAGGACCGGATCGAAAAGATCAGGCTCGACCGCGCCGGCAAGCCACAGGGCGTGGAGCCGCTCGACGCGGAATAACCCGCCCGGGATTGGTCGACGTCGGGAAACGCTGCGTCTTTCCCTCGCCCCTACCGGCTAGCCGGGTTCGGGGCTAGGGTCTGAGCCTTTGAACAACGGGAGCGCCCACCATGTCCTTCTTTCCTGGTCCCGATCCGCTTGCCGGCGACAAGCCCGCCTGCGACGCCATCGAACATCTGATCATCCCGCGCACCAGCGACATAGGCGGCCTGGAAGTCCGCCGGGCGCTACCGACCGCCAGGCGGCGGCTGGTCGGGCCGTTCATCTTTTTCGACCGCATGGGCCCGGCGCTGCTGCGTGCCGGCGAGGCGATCGACGTCCGCCCCCATCCGCATATCGGCCTTTCGACCGTCACCTATCTTTTTGACGGCGAGATCAAGCATCGCGACAGCCTCGGCACGGAAATGGTGATCCGCCCCGGCGACGTGAACCTGATGACGGCCGGGCGCGGCATCGTTCACTCCGAGCGCTCGCCCGAAAACCAGCGCGGGCACGAACGCTCCATCTCAGGTCTGCAGACCTGGCTGGCGCTGCCCGAACACAAGGAAGAGATCGATCCGATCTTCGACCATACCGAAAGGCACAACCTGCCGCAGCTCAAGGACGGCGGCATCGATGCCCGCGTCGTCATCGGCAGTTTCGAGGGACAGAAGTCGCCGGTCTCGGTCTTCACCGACACGATCTATGTCGACCTCAACATCGCCCCCGGCAAGAGCGCACCGTTTGCCGCCCGGTGGGAAGAGCGCGCGCTCTATATTCTCTCGGGCGAGGCGATCATCGCCGGCGATCATTTTGCCGACAACCAGTTGCTGGTGTTTCGTCCGGGCGACGACATCACCGTCACCGCCGGTCCACTCGGCTGTCATATCATGCTGTTCGGCGGTGCCGCGCTCGGCTCGGCCCGCCACATCTGGTGGAATTTCGTGTCGTCGTCAAAGGAGCGGATCGAGAAGGCCAAGGAGGAATGGCGGACCGGCCGCTTCGATATCGTGCCCGGCGACGAGGAGGAATTCGTGCCTCTGCCCACCGGCTGAGCGCAGGGGATAAACGCGACGGATTACCGCTTCGTGTTGCCGCATGTTGCCTTAAATCGATTTCGATTCAGGGAATCATGCGGTAGTGTCTTGGATGACGACGCAGGAAAGCCTACTTTTGCATTCAGCAACAATTGCGTCTAAAGAGCCGCTTTGACGGTACCACCAACTATCCGCGCACCCGATCCGTGCGGTGCGCATGAGGCATGCAGCGTGACACAACTGCCAACCAACCCGATGCCGGCAACCCCCTTGCTCGACAAGGTGACCTATCCCGACGATCTGAAGAAGGTCGACGACAGGGACCTGCCGCAGCTTGCCGGCGAAGTTCGGGCAGAGATGATCGATGCGGTCTCGCGCACCGGCGGTCACCTCGGCGCGGGCCTGGGTGTCGTCGAGCTGACGATCGCCATCCACAAGGTCTTCAACACGCCGCATGACCGGTTGATCTTCGACGTCGGGCATCAGTGCTACCCGCACAAGATCCTCACCGGCCGCCGCGATCGCATTCGAACGCTGCGCCAGGAGGGTGGCCTTTCCGGCTTCACCCGCCGCGCCGAAAGCGAATACGACCCCTTCGGTGCCGCGCATTCCTCGACGTCGATCTCCGCCGGCCTCGGCATGGCGGTCGCCGCCGACCTCGACGGCGTGAACCGCAACGTCATCGCCGTCATCGGCGATGGCGCACTCTCGGCCGGTATGGCCTATGAGGCGCTCAACAACGCGGGGGCGCTCGACGCCCGCCTGATCGTCATCCTCAACGACAACGACATGTCGATCGCGCCGCCGACCGGCGCGATGAGCGCCTATCTCGCGCGTCTCGCCTCCGGCCGCACCTATATGGGCATCCGCGAGGTCGGCAAGAAGCTGACGGCCTATCTCGGCAAGACGGTCGACCGGGCGATCACCCGCGCCGTCGAGCATGCGCGCGGCTATGTCACCGGCGGCACGCTGTTCGAAGAGATGGGCTTCTACCATATCGGCCCGATCGACGGTCACTCCTTCGAGCACCTGCTGCCCGTGTTGCGCAACGTGCGCGACAACGCCAAGGGCCCGGTGCTGATCCATGTGGTGACGCAGAAGGGCAAGGGCTATCCGCCTGCGGAAGCCGCCGCCGACAAATACCATGGCGTCAACAAGTTCGACGTCATCACCGGTGCGCAGGCCAAGGCCAAGCCGAACGCCCCCGCCTACACCTCGGTGTTTGCCGAAGCGCTGACGCAGGAAGCCGGTTTTGACGACAAGATCGTCGCGGTCACCGCCGCCATGCCGTCGGGCACCGGGCTCGACAAGTTCGCGCTCGCCCATCCCTCGCGCTGCTTCGACGTCGGCATTGCCGAACAGCATGCCGTCACCTTCGCGGCCGGCCTCGCATCCGAAGGCTACAAGCCGTTTGCTGCGCTCTATTCGACCTTCCTGCAGCGCGGCTACGACCAGGTTGTCCATGACGTGGCGATCCAGGGCCTGCCGGTGCGTTTCCCGATCGACCGCGCCGGCTTCGTCGGCGCCGACGGGCCGACCCATGCCGGCTCCTTCGACACCACCTATCTCGCCACCCTGCCCGGCTTCGTCGTGATGGCGGCTGCTGACGAGGCGGAACTGAAGCACATGGTGCGCACGGCGGCGGCCTACGACGCCGGCCCGATCTCGTTCCGTTATCCGCGTGGCGAAGGCGTGGGCGTGGAAATGCCCGAGCGCGGCCAGATCCTCGAAATCGGCAAGGGCCGTGTGGTCAAGCAGGGCTCCAAGGTGGCACTGCTTTCCTTCGGCACCCGCCTTGCCGACTGTTTGATGGCGGCCGAAGATCTCGACGCGGCCGGCCTTTCGACCACGGTTGCCGATGCGCGCTTTGCCAAGCCGCTCGACCATGACCTCATCCGCCAGCTCGCGCGCCACCACGAGGTGCTCGTGACCATCGAGGAAGGCGCCGTCGGCGGCTTTGCCAGCCATGTGCTGCAGTTCCTCGCGGAAGACGGCCTGCTCGACGGCGGGCTCAAGGTTCGCCCGATGGTCATGCCCGACATCTGGATGGAGCAGGCCAAGCCGGAAGCGATGTATGCCGCCGCCGGGCTCGACCGCGCCGGCATCGTTTCGACGGTGTTCAAGGCGCTCGGCCAGAAGCAGGATATCGGCATCGGCGCCGCTGGCTGAACCCGCGCGACCGACGAACATCTGAAATAAAAAAGACCCCGGCGATGAACCGGGGTCTTTTGTTTTCCTGTCGAGCGTCGGCGACGATCAGAATTCCTGCCAGTCGTCCTGGGCCACCGCCGCGTTGCCGCGCGACATCGGACGGGCGGCAACCGCCGCACGCGCCGGCGCCGAGGGCGCCGCCATCGTGCGGGCCATGGCGCGCAGATCGCTTGCCGCCGTGGCGGCATTCGCGCGGCCGGGCAGCGTGAAGCGGGTGATCAGTTCGCGCAGGCGGCCGGCTTCGTTGGCGAGTTGGGCGCTGGCGGCATTGGCCTCCTCGACCATCGCCGCATTTTTCTGCGTCACCTGGTCCATCTGGTTGACGGCAGTGTTGACTTCGCTGAGACCCACCGATTGCTCGCGCGCCGACAGCGCGATCGCGTCCATGTGCTGGTTGATGGTGACGACGTGTTCACCGATCGCCTTCAGCGCCTGACCGGTATCGCGCACCAGCTTGACGCCGCCTTCGACCTCGACGCTCGAATTGCGGATGAGCTCCTTGATCTCCTTGGCAGCCTTCGCCGAACGCTGGGCCAGTTCGCGCACTTCCTGCGCGACGACGGCAAACCCCTTGCCGGCCTCGCCAGCGCGCGCCGCTTCGACGCCGGCATTGAGCGCCAACAGGTTGGTCTGGAAGGCAATCTCGTCGATGACTCCGATGATGTTGGAGATCTGGCCGGACGAGCTTTCGATCCGGCGCATGGCCTCCACGGCACTCGCGACCACGACGCCGGATTTTTCGGCGCTCGCATTTGCCTCACCGGCGACGATGCGCGCCTCTTCAGCCCGCCGGGTCGAGGAGGTGACATTGGCGGTGATCTCGTCGAGGGCGGCCGCGGTCTGCTCCAGCGAGGCAGCCTGCTGCTCCGTGCGGCGCGACAGGTCATCGGCGCTTTCGCTGATTTCGCGCGAGCCGCCGTCGATCGAGCCGCTGGAATCGGCAACCGCCGCCAGCGCATCGCCGAGGCGCGACACGGCTGAATTCAGGTCATGGCGCAGCTGCTCGAAGTCAGGTGCAAACGGCTCGTTCAACTGGAAGGCCAGATCGCCGGCCGCCAAGCGTTGCAGGCCACCGGCAAGGCCTGATGTTGCCTGGCGCAGACGCGCCTGCGCCGACGCTTCGGCCTCTTCCTGGAGCCGCGCGCGCTCCGCCTCGGCGCGGGCGCGGTTTTCGGCGGCTTCCGCCTCGAGCCTCTGGTTGGCGATCGCCGCCTGCCGGAAAATCTCGACAGCGCCGGCCATCTCACCGATTTCGTCCTTGCGGCCGGCATAGGGAATGGCCGACACCGTGTCGCCCTCGGCGAGACGGGTCATCGACCGGGTGGTGGCGACGATCGGCTTGGAAATCGTGCGGCCGACGAGGAAGACCGTGGCCGCGATGATGGCGATTGCAGCGAGGATAGCGCCGAGCGCGATGTTTTCCACGAACGCCTGCATCGAGGCGCTCTCGGCCTCGGCCTCCACCTTCTCTGCAGCGATGGCCGTCGCCATCTGTTCGAAGATCGGCTCGACGGTCGAAAACGTCTCCGACATCCGCGTGCGCAAGGCGGTCTCGTTTTCCGCCAGCGCGGCGTAGTCGGCAAAAGCGACGCTGTAATTCTGCAGGGCGGCGAGGATCTTGCTCTGGCTCTCCTTGCCACCGAAGGTTTCGGCCGGGAAGCCGGCGAAGGCCTTCACCTCTTCGGCATGCTTCTCCACGTATTTGTGGTCACGCCGCATGATGAAGTCCTTCTCGTGGCGTCGCATCGTCAGCATGCTCGCGAGCAACCCCTTGTCTGAAACGGACTTCAACGCCTGCTCGATCGTGTGGACTGCCGCGCGCATGGCGCCTTCCTTGCCGGCCGAAGGTTCGAGACCGAGCGAACGGTTGGCTTCGGCAACGGCCGCGAATTCACCAAGATAGCGCTCGTAACCCTCGGAAATCAGCTTGAGCTGTGCCCGCGTCGACTGGCTGTCGAGCAGGTTGCCGAGCGTAGCGATCGTCTCGGTTGCCTTGGCGGCGATCTCCTGATGCGAGGCGGCATATGTTTCCTCGCGCCGCAGCAGGAAGTCCTTCTCCGCGCGGCGGTTTTGCAGGAACTGGCTTTCGAGCACCAGCAGCGCCCGGTCGGCGTCCCGGTGGACCTGCACCTGCTGGCGATAACCCTCCTCGATATCCCGCTCCACGATGAAGATGCCGACAATGGCAAGAATGCCGGCGACCGCGATCGGAACGAGCAGGCCGATGCGGTGCGAAAGCCTGAGATGGAAGCGGGACATGCGGGGGCTCCTTGCGCCTGATAGCGTCAGGTGGGGGATGATCAGAGGTGTCGGGAAATCCGGTTTTGGGACGGGGGCCTGCATCATGCAGCGTGCGACATTCGGCAGAATTGCCACGGATCATTTAAGGACGCGTGAATATTACCCTATTTCCTTAGGGGTTTTATTTCCGAATGCCCTGCCCGCGCGGGCCTGCTGTGCAGTGAAGGGGCTTGCCATCCGGCCGGCAACCCTCCATGAGAAACGCATGTCAGAAGATCGTCAGAATGAAGAACACAAGAACAGGGTGCGCCTGGACCAGCTGCTGCTCAACAGCGGACTGGTTGCCAGCCGTGCCCGCGCTCGCGACGCGATCCAGCGTGGCACCGTCAAGGTCGACGGCCGCACGGTCACCAAGCCGTCGCTCGCCTTTGCCGAAAGCGTGACCATCACCATCGACGATCCGGCGCAGGACTATGTGTCGCGCGCGGCGCTGAAGCTCACGGCTGCGCTCGATCACTTCGGGCTCGATCCCTCGGGCGAAAGCTGCGTCGATATCGGCGCATCGACGGGCGGCTTCACCGAAGTGCTGCTGAAGCGCGGCGCCGAGCATGTGGTTGCGATCGACGTCGGCCACGGCCAGATCCATCCGCGCATCGAGAGCGATCCGCGCGTCACAAGCATCGAGGGCCTCAACGCCCGGGCGATGACCGAGGACGACATCGACAACCGCGACGTCACCTTCATCGTCTCCGACGTCTCCTTCATTTCGTTGAAGCTTGCGCTTCCGCCGGCACTCGAAATGGCGCTTTCCGGCGCCCATTGCATCCTCCTCGTGAAGCCGCAGTTCGAGGCAGGCCGCGATGCCATCAGCAAGGCCGGCCTCTTGAAGGACCCCGACAGCGCGCCGGCAGTTGCCGCCGAGCTGGAGCGTTGGCTGGTCGAGGACATGGGCTGGCAGAGTCTTGGCCTCATCCCCTCGCCGATCGCAGGCGGAGACGGCAACGTCGAATTCCTGCTGGCGGGCAGGAAGCCATGAGCACGCAGACCCTGACGATCGCCCGCCTCGGCGCGCAGGGCGACGGCATCGCCGAGACCGAGGACGGTCCGGTCTATGCCCCCTTCACGCTGCCGGGCGAAAGTGCGGCCCTTGCGGTCAACAAGTCTCACGGCACGCTGATCTCGCTGCGCGAAGCGTCGCCCGAGCGGGTCGAACCGCACTGTCGCCATTTCGGCCCGGACGGCGAGAATGGCACCTGCGGTGGCTGCACGCTGCAACATGCCGCCGATCCCCTCTATCAGACGTTCAAACGCGACCAGGTCATCAACGCTCTGAAATCCAAAGGCTTGAAGCCCGAGGTCGCGCCGCTGATCACGGCTCATCCGGGCGAGCGCCGCCGCGCCGTCTTCACCGCCCGCAAGACCGAGAAGGATCTGCTTCTCGGCTTCAACCAGGCGGAAAGCCACCACATCGTCGCAATTTCGGAATGTCCCGTCGCGAGCCCGGGCATCGTCTCGCGGCTCGCCACCATCGGCAAGATCGGCGCGGCCATGGCCGTCAACGCCGAACCGTTCCGCATTACCGTCCTCGAAACGCTCTCCGGCCTCGATCTCTCGGTCGACGGCATCAAGGGATTTGGCGACCGCGAACGCCGGCGCACGGTCGAGACTGTTCTCGGCGAACGCGGCATTGCCCGCGTCAGCCTCAATGGCGAGATCATCGTCGAGCCGACGAAGCCGATCATCGAATTCGGTGGCGTCGCCGTGTCGCCGCCGCCCGGCGGCTTCACCCAGGCGACGCTTGCGGCCGAAGAAGTGATGGCGGCCCTGGTGCTCGCGCATATCGGCAAGGCAAAGCGTGTCGCCGACCTCTTTGCCGGCAGCGGCACCTTCGCGCTGCGCATGGCCCGCAAGGCCCGCGTGCACGCAGTCGAAGGCGAAGACAAGGCGCTGAAGGCGCTCGACTTTGCTGCTCGCAATACGCAAGGGCTGAAGCCGGTGACGATCGAGAAGCGCGATCTCTTCCGCCGGCCGCTGATGGCGCAGGAACTGAAGGTCTATGACGCCATCGTCTTCGACCCGCCGCGCGCCGGTGCAGACGTGCAGTGCCAGGAGATTGCCCGCTCCGGCGTCAAGAAGGTCGTCGCCGTCTCCTGCAACCCGATCACCCTTGCCCGCGATCTCGCGATCCTTGTTGCCGCCGGCTACCGCATCACCTCGGTGACACCGATCGACCAGTTCCTCTGGTCGGCCCATGTCGAGGCCGTTGCCACGCTGGAGAAATAGAAAAGGCCCGGTCTCCCGGGCCTTTTCTCATTGTTCGTGCCGCTATCGCAGCTTTACGCTGCGCGACGACGGGGCGCCGGCGCATAGGCGCTCTGGGTGTTGCCGAGGTTGAACTGGGCGAGAAGCGCGTTGAGAGAGGCTGCTTCCGACGCCAGACCATGGCTTGCCGCCGTCTGCTCTTCCACCATCGCCGCGTTCTGCTGCGTGCCCTGGTCCATCGTGTTGACCGCGGTGTTGATCTCCTGAAGGCCTGTCGACTGCTCGCGCGTCGCCGTCACGATCGCACTCACATGCTTGTTGATCTCCTGCACCTCGGAAACGATCGTCTGCAGCGCCTTGCCGGTATCGCCGACCAGCGTCACGCCGCTGCGCACCTGGTTGCCCGAGGTGGTGATCAGCGCCTTGATCTCCTTGGCCGCATTGGCCGAACGCTGCGCAAGCTCGCGCACTTCCTGGGCGACGACCGCAAAGCCCTTGCCGGCATCCCCTGCCCGCGCCGCCTCGACGCCGGCATTCAGCGCCAGCAGGTTGGTCTGGAAGGCGATGTCGTCGATGACGCCGATGATGTTGGAGATCTCGCCTGACGATTTCTCGATCGCATGCATCGCCTCGACCGCATTGGCGACGACCTCGCCGGACTTTTCCGCACCCGCCCGGGTACGGGCGACCAGCGCGCCGACTTCCTCGGCGCGACGGGCGGAATCCTTGACCGTGGTGGTGATCTCTTCAAGCGCTGCTGCCGTCTCTTCGACGGAGGCTGCCTGCTGTTCGGTGCGGCGGGCGAGATCGTCGGCGGCCGAGCGGATTTCCGTCGCGCCGGCATCGATGCCGCGGGCGTTGGCGCCGACGGCGCAGAGCGTGTCGTGCAGCTTGGCGACCGAATTGTTGAAGTCGGCACGCAGGCGGTCGAGACGATCGGCGAAGGGATTGTCGATGCGATAGGCGAGATCGCCGTCGGCAAGACGGCCGAGACCGGTCGCCAGACCGTCGACGGCCTGCTGGATCTCGGCGGCGTCACGGGCCTTCTGCGCCTCGCGCTCCAGACGCTCGCGCTCCGACAGAGAACGATTGGCATCCGCTTCGTTTTCCAGCTTCAGCTTGGCGATGGTGGCGTCGCGCAACACCCGAAGCGAACGGGCGAGATCGCCGATCTCGTCCTTGCGCTCAGCCTCGGACAGATCGACATCGGTCTCTCCCGCAGCGATCTTGCCGGTGACGCCGATGACGTTGGCCACACGCTTGCGGAACCGGGTGGCCAGCGTCCAGCCGACCAGGATCATCACCAATGCGGCGACCGCTATAACGGCGACGGAAATCATCGCGAGCTGGGATAGACCGGCAAAGACGGTTGCTTCGGGAACCGAGACCACCACGTACCAGACAGTGTCCGGAAGCAGATTGACCGGCACGGCGACGGCGAGGTGCTCGCTACCGTCAGTGTGTTTCAACGCGAAGGCGTGGCCGGTGTTTGCAAGCAACTGCCCCCAGCCTTCGGCCTGCAAGGGCGTGTCCTTCATCACCTTGCCGAGAACCGCGGCATCGGGATGGCTGATGATGCTGCCGTCCTTGCTGATGAGCGACACGAAACCGGTGCCGAACGGTTTCAGCTTGCCAAGTTCGGTGGAGAGTTCGCCAAGCGCCATGTCGACGCCGACGACGCCGATGAAGGCACTGTCCTTCTTCAACGGCACCATGATCGACGTCATCAGAACGTCCTGGCCGTTGATCGGATAGACATAGGGCTCGGTGACCATGTCGAGACCGGTTTTCTTCGGGATCTGATAATAGTCACCCGGCCCCGGCTTGTCGTAGTCGGCGAGTGCCTCGTGGATCACCTTATCGCCGGAGCGGGCGATGTAGGGGACGAAGCGGCCTGTCGCATCATGGCCGGGCTTGCCGACATAGTCGGCGTCCTTGCCGTCGAAAGCGTTGGGCTCCCAGCCCGTGCTCATGCCGACGGCGAGCGGATTATCGATGATCAGCCGTTTCATGAGGGTTTCGATGTCTGCGCGCGACGGCGCGCCGGTGCCCTTCACGGCATAAAGCGCTGACCGGATGTTGTTGGCGAGCGTCTTGCCTTCGGCGAATTTCGTCTCGACGCTGCGGGCACTGGCGGAAGCGGCACTCGTCATCTCGGCGATGCTGCGCTCACGCAATTGCTGGTAGGATAGCCAGAACACGATGGCGGCAGTGACCATGCAGGTCAAAAGGCCGGTCATCACAATGGCAAACATGTTTCGTGCCGTTGCAGTCTTGAGAATCACCGTATGTCTCCCCTCGCGCTTGCGCCGTTCCGGTCGCGCGCGGCCAAATCATCGATAGCGTCGCGGGTTCGCCGGTACGCGCAGCATGGGACAGGTGTCTGGAACACGTCGCGGTGGTGAAGACCTGGAGGCGACATGCGGGGCGAAGTCATTTCGCAGCTCGCAAACGGTATGCGTGAGCGCTTTATCAAAGCTTAAAAAAGCAAGGACATGACGCCAAATCCGGCGAGATTCCTGACGCATCATGCAAAAAGGCCCGGTTTCCCGGGCCTTTTCTCATTGTTCGTGCCGCTATCGCAGCTTTACGCTGCGCGACGACGGGGCGCCGGCGCATAGGCGCTCTGGGTGTTGCCGAGGTTGAACTGGGCGAGAAGCGCGTTGAGAGAGGCTGCTTCCGACGCCAGACCATGGCTTGCCGCCGTCTGCTCTTCCACCATCGCCGCGTTCTGCTGCGTGCCCTGGTCCATCGTGTTGACCGCGGTGTTGATCTCCTGAAGGCCTGTCGACTGCTCGCGCGTCGCCGTCACGATCGCACTCACATGCTTGTTGATCTCCTGCACCTCGGAAACGATCGTCTGCAGCGCCTTGCCGGTATCGCCGACCAGCGTCACGCCGCTGCGCACCTGGTTGCCCGAGGTGGTGATCAGCGCCTTGATCTCCTTGGCCGCATTGGCCGAACGCTGCGCAAGCTCGCGCACTTCCTGGGCGACGACCGCAAAGCCCTTGCCGGCATCCCCTGCCCGCGCCGCCTCGACGCCGGCATTCAGCGCCAGCAGGTTGGTCTGGAAGGCGATGTCGTCGATGACGCCGATGATGTTGGAGATCTCGCCTGACGATTTCTCGATCGCATGCATCGCCTCGACCGCATTGGCGACGACCTCGCCGGACTTTTCCGCACCCGCCCGGGTACGGGCGACCAGCGCGCCGACTTCCTCGGCGCGACGGGCGGAATCCTTGACCGTGGTGGTGATCTCTTCAAGCGCTGCTGCCGTCTCTTCGACGGAGGCTGCCTGCTGTTCGGTGCGGCGGGCGAGATCGTCGGCGGCCGAGCGGATTTCCGTCGCGCCGGCATCGATGCCGCGGGCGTTGGCGCCGACGGCGCAGAGCGTGTCGTGCAGCTTGGCGACCGAATTGTTGAAGTCGGCACGCAGGCGGTCGAGACGATCGGCGAAGGGATTGTCGATGCGATAGGCGAGATCGCCGTCGGCAAGACGGCCGAGACCGGTCGCCAGACCGTCGACGGCCTGCTGGATCTCGGCGGCGTCACGGGCCTTCTGCGCCTCGCGCTCAAGGCGCTCGCGCTCCGACAGCGAACGATTGGCATCCGCTTCATCTTCGAGACGCGCGCGCTCGACCGCATTGGCCTTGAAAACGGCGACAGCGGCGGCCATCGAGCCGATCTGGTCGGTGCGCTCTTCTCCGGGGATTTCGACGTTGTGGTTGCCCGAAGCCAGCTTTTCCATCGCGCCGGTCATATCGGTCACCGGACGGATGACGAGGCGGTTGAGGAAGGTCGCGAGGAAGACGAGCATCACGCCGACCGCAAGCAGGGTCGCGACGGTGGCCGCAATGCGGAACTGGTCGATGGCGGAATAGGCGACATCGGCGTCGATGACGAAGCCGACATACCATTCGACCGAGGGCAGCCCCTCGACGGGCACGAAGCTGACGATCATCGGCTTGCCGTCCAGCTCTGTGTTCATGATGCCGGAGCTGATCGTCGGCGTGTTGGTCGGGAAGGCGTCCGACAGCGTCTTGGTGACGAGCTTGGCGTCCGGATGCACGAGGATCTGACCGTCCTTGCTGGCGAGGAAGGCGAAGCCTTCGCCGCCAACGTCGATGCCCTTGATCATCTGCACCAGCGTTTCGAGCGAGAAGTCGCTGCCGGCGACGCCGTAGAGCTTGCCGTCACGCTTGACCGGGATGGCCGCGCTGATGATGAGGTCGCCGGTCGAGGCGTCGACATAGGGCTCGGTCAGCACGCGTGCGTCGGCCTTGACCGCCTGCTGGTACCACGGACGCTGGCGCGGGTCGTAGCCCGCCGGCATCGGGTTGTCAGGCCAGGTGATGAACTTGCCCGCCTCGTTGCCGACATAGGTCGACATGAATTCGTTGGTCAGCACATCGTTCTTGAGGATCGGCTGGACACCGGCGTCGTCAGCCGCGCGGCCAGCGGCATCGGCCACCATCGCCGTCAGGGTGACGCGGCCGTTCAGCCACTTGGCGACGCTCTGCGCGGCCTGATCGCCGGAGGACGCTATGTTTTCTTCCACAGCCTTCGTCGTGGTGTCGTACTGGAGGCTGTCGATATAGACGGAAAAGCCGACGAAGGCGGTGACCACGACACCGGACGCGGCAACCAGAATGCGCGTCATGAGGTTCGATCGCTTGGACAAGATGGGCTCCTAACAGGGGCCGGCGTGCTTCGCCGGACATGAGCTCTCGATGATTTTCGCGCGCAGCATCGCCCAGCCGCCGGGATGGCGGACAGTCAAGCCTCGGGAAAACGTTGAACATGCCTAAGAGGCGGGAGCAGCCATGCGTCATGCGGCCGGGGCCGCCCTCGTAAGGGTAGGCCTATCGCGCCGAACGCTAGCGATGGCTATTTAAGAAGCGATTAAAATTGACATGTGCAAGTTCGCGATGCCGGCGGCAACCTGATCTTTACAATCGCTCGCCTAAAAGACCGCCCCGAATTTGCCAGCTCCGCCCCTGAAGGACGGCGACGACAAAGCGCGCCGGCGGTGATCGCCAGCGCGGGGGCATCGAGCCACAAGACCCTGATTTTTATCGCATATGCCTGCTTCGCAAAGGCGTTCGACTTAACCCAGGATGCGTCAGCGACGCATGAAGGCTTCGAAGGCCGCCCTTGCCTCTGCGCTTTTAAGCTGGGCAGCAAAATGCGTGGCTTCCTCGTCGATACGGGCAAGCACGTCGCTGCGGTCGCCGCGCACGAGATCGCGGGCAATGCGAAGCGCCTCCGGCGGCTTCTTGGCAAGGCGGGCGGCCAGAGACAGCGTCTCGTCTTCGACGGCATCCTGGCCGACGATCTTCCAGATCAGCCCCGCCTCGAGCGCGTCACGCGCCTCAAGCGGCTCACCGGCAGCCAGGAGCGCGAAGGCGCGCTGATGACCCATGACGCGCGGCGCGATCAGGCTGGACGCGGCTTCCGGCACGAGCGCGAGATCGACGAACGGCGTCTTGAAGGCCGAGCGGGCGGAGGAAATCGTCAGATCGCAGTGCAGATGGATCGTCGTGCCGATGCCGATCGCCAGGCCGTCGACACCGGAGACGACAGGCTTGGCAGCGCTTGCCAACGCCTTCAGGAAATCGATGACCTCGGTGCCCATCGTCCCGCCCATGGCGAACGCCAGGAAGTCGGCCATGTCGTTGCCGGCCGAAAAGCAGCCGTCGGTGCCGAGAAACGCGGTGACGCGAACGGCGGGATCGCTGCCGGCGGCGGTCAGGGCATGGGTCATCTTCGCGTACATGTCACGCGTGATGGCGTTCTTCTTTTCCGGCCGGTTGAGGCGGATGACCTGTACGCCCGGATAGGCCTCCGGACGTTCGATAAGTACGTGGTCAGTCATGATTTTTCCCTCAACCCAAGACGGCGCGCGCGGCAGCCAGGCTGTCAGCGCCGGTAACGACACGATCCTTCAAGGCGGACGTCTCCGCCAGCATGTTTTCGGCGGCAAACCGGCTGAGCGCGATGCGCTGCTCGTCCCTGCCATCGGACGCTTCGGCAAGGCCGCCCTTGGCGAGATAGGCGCCGGTGAGAGCGAGGCCGAACAGGCGCTGATAGGCGGTCGCGCCCGCGAGCGCCTCGGAGAGCTGGCCGGCCGAGACGGCGGCAAGCAGCCACTCCGTCGCACCGGCGAGATCGTCGAGTGCCGTATCGAGCCGCGCTGCGGTTTGGCCGAAGCCTTCGCGGTTGGAGGCGCTGACCGCAGAAGCGATCTCGCGCAGCTCGGCAATGAAGCCGCGCACATGGGCACCGCCCGAAAGCGGCAGCTTGCGGGTGACGAGGTCGATCGCCTGGATGCCGTTGGTGCCCTCGTAGATCGGGGCGATGCGGGCGTCGCGCAGATAGCGGGCCGCACCCGTTTCCTCGATGAAACCCATGCCGCCATGCACCTGGACGCCGAGCGAGGCGACGTCGACGCCGGCATCGGTTGCAAATGACTTGGCGATCGGCGTCAGAAGGCTGGAGCGCTCCTGCCAGTAGGGGGCCCTGTCACCTTCGACATGGCCCATGTCCACCGCGTGGGCGCAGGCATAGGCGATGGCGCGGGAGCCTTGCGTCAGGGCCTTCATGGTCAAAAGCATGCGGGCAACGTCGGGATGCTCAATGATCGGGCTCATGCCCTGGCCGGACCAGCCGGGCGCCTTGCCCTGGGTACGCTCCTTGGCAAAGGCGATCGCCTTCTGCGTGGCAGCGTCGGCGATCGCAACGCCCTGCATGCCGACGGCAAGGCGGGCGTTGTTCATCATGGTGAACATGCAGGCCAGGCCACGGTTTTCCTCACCGATGAGGTAGCCGACAGCCCCCTTCTCAGCCCCGAACCTGCCGTCGCCATAGATCATGGTGCAGGTGGGCGAGCCGTGAATGCCGAGCTTGTGTTCGAGCGAATGGCAGAACAGGTCGTTGCGCTCGCCGAGCGAGCCGTCGGCATTCACCAGGAATTTCGGCACGAGGAAAAGCGAAATGCCCCTGGTGCCGGCGGGCGCATCCGGCAACCGTGCCAGCACGAGATGAACGATGTTGTCGGTGAAGTCGTGTTCGCCCCAGGTGATGAAGATCTTCTGGCCGAAAATGCGATAGCTGCCATCGTCGCGGCGCTCGGCCCGCGTCTTCAGAACGCCGAGATCGGAGCCGGCATGCGGTTCCGTCAGGTTCATGGTGCCGGTCCATTCGCCGGACACCATCTTCGGCAGGTAGGTGGCCTTCAGTGCCTCGGAGCCATGCTTCTCCAGCGCCTCGACGGCGCCCATGGTCAGCGTCGGCCCGAGCGCAAAGGCCATCGAGCCGGCGTTCCACATTTCCATGGCCGCCACATGCAGCATGTGCGGCAGGTTCTGGCCGCCGAATTCTTCCGGCGCCGTCAGGCCGTTCCAGCCGCCGCCGATCCAGTTGTGGTAAAGATCGCGCCAGCCGTCCGGCGTCTCGACCTTGCCATCGACAAGGCGCGAGCCCTGCCTGTCGCCGACGTCGCCGAGCGGCGCCACTTCCTCGGTCGCAAAGCGTCCGGCTTCCGACAGGATAGCATCCACCAGATCCTCGCCGAGATCGCCGAGGGCGCCGCTTTCCAGCGCGCCGGCCATGCCGGCCACATGCTTCAGGGTGAATGAGATCTCGTCGACGGGTGCCTTGTACATGCTGATCCTCCCAGATGCCGGGGCGCGTTGACAGCTCCGGCGCATCTTCGTTTGGCCGAACACTATTGATTTTTACGTAAACGTCAACGTCAATTCACCCCCTCATGCCGCCGCTGGCGTCACGGGCGGCACCGTAACAAAACTGTCATCAACGGCGCATAGAAGCCAAGGGATATGGCCCTCGCCAAGGCGTTCACATGAACCTGATTTCCCCAGAAATACCCGGCCTCGTCTGGGCCTACCGCTTCCTGCCGGGCGAAAGCCGATGCCAGCGCATCGCCAACGATGCCGCAATCGACGGTCTTATCAACGGTGACGGCTGGATCTGGTTGCACCTGGCGCTTTCGGACGCGCGCACGCCGGCGCTGATCGAGCGCATCGCTGGCCTGCCCGTGGCCGCTGTCACGACCTTGACCAGCCACGACACCCAGGCCGCCATCACCGTGTCCGACGATATCGTTCACGGCACGCTGGTCGATTTCGAGCGGACCTTCGACGCGGTGACGAAGACCATCGGCTGGCTGCATTTCGCCGTCAGCGACCGGGTGATCATCACCACCCGGCTGCACCCGCTGCGCAGCATCGACCGGGTCAAGGCCGCGGTCGAGAAGAGCACGAAATGCGCGCGGCCGATCGATCTCTTCGAAATGCTGGTGGTGGAATTCCAGCGCACGCTGATCTCGCTGGTGCTGGAGCTGACGGAAGAGCTGAATGTGATCGAGGACCATGTCTATGGCGAGGCCGGCCACCGGCAGCAGCCGGGTCTCGCGCCGCTGCGCCGGACGGTCGTTCGCCTTCACCGGCACCTGCGCACGGTGCTTGCCCTTTTACGCCGCGCCGGCGCGTCTGATGAGGACGAGGTGCCGCCCGGCTTCATCGACGCCACCGAGCGCCTTTCGGACCGGCTGGAGGCGGTCGATCGCGACGTCTTTGCGCTGCAGGAACGTGCCCGGCTGCTGCACGAGGAAATCGACAGCAAGATTTCGTCCGAAACCAACCGCCACCTCTACATCCTGTCGCTGATGACAGCCTTCCTGCTGCCGCCGACGCTGGTCACAGGCTTCTTCGGCATGAACACCGGCGCACTGCCCTTTGCCGATGGCGGCGGCACGCTCTATGCGGCACTGCTCATCGCGCTTTCCATGGGGCTAGCGTGGTGGATCCTCTGGCGGATCGGTATTCTGTGACCTTGCCGACATGACAAAGGCCGGGCGATGCCCAGCCTTCATCGCAGTGTGTTTCCTGACCGTCTTAGCTGTAGGGCGAGTAGCACTGCCGGCGCGGCGCGCCATAGGGCTGGTACGTGTTGTCGTATGCCCGGTAAGAGCGATAGCGGTCGTAGCACCATTGCACGTGACGGCTGCCATAGACGGGGGCCGGCCGCTGGTAGCGCGGCGGCTGGGCAACCGTACCACCGATGATTACACCGGCGCCGAAGGCGGCCATCGGATACCACCAGCCATTGTAGTAACGGTAGCCCGGACGGCGATAGTTATACCCGCGATAGCCATTGTAATAATAGTAATTACCGCGCCGTTCGTACCCAGACCCGTATCCGGGCCGGCGATACTGAATCTCGGTGGCTTCGCTATGCCGCTCAACGCGCGGCGGAGCCGGCATGAAGGCCTGTGACGGAGCCGCCGACGTCATTAAGACGGCCGCAGCAACCACAGCGGAAAACCACTTGCCACTCATTGTTCTCATATAAACCTCCATAAGGACGCCGCGCGCGCCACTCGGCGCAAGCGACCATCAGCACAACCGAAAGCTTCACCCGATTTCATCCTGATGTCGATACCGCTCCGGGCGATGGCTCAACGAGAGCAATGAAACCGATTCATAACGGTTAAGTGTCGGGTTTTGTTCCATGTTCAGGCAATGCAAAACGGACTATCGTGAGAGGCTGGCGCGACTATCGTGATAGGCAACGCCAGACCAGGGTGGAGGCGCTAAGGCCCCTGGCGCCGGGCTTCGAAACAGATATCGAAGCAATCCCTAATATACATCCATAAGTCTCTATACATTCGCCACCGTCTCAAGCACAGTCGCCGCGGGGACCGGGATTTACGATCCATTAACTGTAGTGTCGGCAATCTCTCTGAATGGCAAAGCGGCATATCTCCACGTCACGGATGATTCTGCGCCTCGCGACCCTTCTGGGTCTGGTTTTCGCGGCGGCGAACGCACGCGCCGGAGAGCTCGAACCCTGGAAGACGAAATCCAACGCCATCGTCGTCGATGCCTATGAGCTGAACAGCATCGACTGGGAGGCCATGCTCGTCGACAAGCGCATCTCCGGCTTCATCGCCAAGGCCTCCGACGGCTTGCCCGAAAGCTTCTCCTGCACCGGCGATCACAACGGCGACACCTTCGCTCACTGCAAGACGATGTGGCGCAAATATGCCGTCAGCCGGGAACTCTACCAGACCCGACGGATGATCGCCCGCTCGCACGGCATGCTGTGGGGCGCCTACCATCTCGCCCGGCCCGGCAATCCGGTCGACCAGGCCAACCACTTCCTCGATTATGCGAGCCCACGCGACGACGAACTGATGGTGCTCGATCTCGAAGGCATCGACCCGGACAAGTACATGTCGCTCGAAGACGCGGCGATCTTTGCCGGACATATCAAGACCCGCACCGGCCGCTACCCGATGCTCTACACCAATCACGTGACGGCGAAATACATCGCCGCCAACCGTGAAAAGCACCGGCTTCTGTCACGCCTGCCGCTCTGGTATGCGCGCTACAAGCCCGATATCCGCAATGTCTTTCCGATGGGCAACTGGGACAGCTACGCGCTGTGGCAATTCTCCTCGGGGATCAATTGCGGCAAGCGCCGTTGCCCCTACCGCGTTCCCGGCACGCTCGACGACATCGACGTCAACGTCGCCGCAATGACGAGCGCCGCCCTCAGATCGGTCTGGGCCGGGGGCACGTTGCTACCGGAAAAACCGATGCCCCTGATCCTGATCGCAAAGGCCGATGAAGGGGTCGGCGCGTCGAGTGTGGCCCGGGCAACGGCGACGATCGAGGCGCCCTTGCTCATCAGCCGCGCCGACGCCGCAAGCGCTGCCGGCGAAGGCGTCGACATGATGGCGACGGGATCGATCGATTTCGGTCGGCACGAGCGGGCGGTGCGACTGGCGGCGGCCGGCCGCTGACGGGTCCCGCAACAGCAGCGCCGCTGCTCTCATTCATGTTCGCCCACGGTCAGGCTTCGATCTGGACGTCCCCGAGCGGCCGCGAGCAGCAGGCGAGGATGTAACCCTCATCGATTTCGTCGTCGAGAATGCCGCCATTGTGGTTCATCTCGACCTCTCCCGCGACCTTCATCACCCGGCACGTGCCGCAGATGCCGCCTTCACAGGCAGCCCCGATCCGCACACCATTGGCGCGCGCCGCCTGCAGGATCGTCTGGCCGGGCTTGGCCTCGATCTCCTTGCCGCTCATGGTGAACACCACCTTGGCGCCTTGGGCCTCGCCGTCTGATGCCGCTCCTGCCCTGACCGCGATCTCCTCGGCGGCCGGCGCTGCCGCCGGCTGGAAGCTTTCCTCATGGTAGCGGCTCATGTCGAAGCCAGCCGCCTTCAACAGCTCGCGCACGCCACGCATGAACGGCTCCGGACCGCAGCAGAACACCGTGCGCTCCATGAAGTCGGGCGCAAGCAGCGGCAGCTTGGCGCCGTCGATGCGGCCACGCAGCCCATGCCATCCATGCCGGGCCTCGTGCCCCTCGACCACGAAGCCAAGGTTCAGCCCGGACATCTGGCGGGCCAGCACTTCCAGTTCCGAGCGGAACAGAAGGTCGTCCGGCCGGCGGGCGCAGGAGATGAAGGTGACGTCGGTCTCGGGAATGCAGTCGGCCATCCAGCGCGTCATCGACATCATCGGCGTGACGCCGGAGCCCGCAGAGATGAACAGATACTTCTCGCCGGGATGGCGCACGAAGCTGAAGTCGCCGAGCGGTCCGAAAGCCTTCAGCCGCATGCCGGGTTTCAGGTGATCGAACATCCAGCGCGTGCCGATGCTGTCGGCCTGTGCCTTGACGGTGACGGCGATCGACAGCGGCCGCGAGGGCGTTGACGACAGCGTGTAGGTGCGCATCACCGGTTCGTCGTCCGCCACCGGCAGTTCGAGCGTGACGAACTGCCCGGGCAGATAACGAAACCATGAAGGCTTCTCGGCGCGGAACGTAAAGGTCATCACATCGGCGGTCTCGACGACCGCCGATGTGCATTCGAGCATGTTCTGCCGGTCGATCCAGACGTGCAGCTCGTCGAAGTGATGGAAGGAGGATGCCATCTGCATGTCAGGCGACCCTGAAGAGCGGCATGGCGTCGCCCTGCAGGCGCTGTTCCATGAAGTTGCAGTACCACTCGACGAACTGCATCACGCCGCCTTCATGATCGGGCGAATAGGGCCCCGGCTGATAGGCCGGCGAGCGAATGCCGAAGGCGTTTTCCTCGACGATCTGGCGATCCTGGTCGTTGGTCTCGGTCCAGACGTGGGTCAATTCTTCCAGATCGTAGTCGACGCCTTCGACCGCGTCCTTGTTGACGAGCCACTTGGTCGTCACCTGCGTCAATTCAGGCCCGAGCGGCAGGACGCGGAAGGTGATGGCATGGTCGGCGAGCACGTGGTTCCATGTCGACGGGTAGTGGAACAGGAGCAGCGTGCCGATATGCTTCTGGCTGACATCAGCCGACAGTTGCCGACGTACGGCGCGCGCGCCGGACATGGTGTAGCTCTCGGCGTCGTCGATCAACGGCATGCGCGCCGAGCGGAACTGGCCGCTCTCGGACATGCGGAACTCGCTTGGCAGCCCCGTCGCCTCGCATTTGGCCCAGTGGGCGGCGATGACAGGATCATCCTTGGCGCCCTGCACGCCCGTTGCCGACGGGGCCTCGGGATAGGTGCGGCAAAGCTCGGGATGGTTGGCGGCGCAATGGTAGCATTCGCGGTTGTTTTCCCAGACGAGCTTCCAGTTGCCCTTCTCGATGATCGTGCTTTCGAAGGCGACCTTTGTCTCGCCGAGACGATGCGGCGCCAGATAGGGCGCAACCATGTCGCGGAACGGGCCGAAATCCATCGGCTTTTCGGACAGGTTGATGAAGATGTAGCCGCCGACGGTTTCGCAATGGATCGGCTTCAGGCTATGCGCGGCCTTGTCGAAATCCTCGCCCATCTGACGGGCAAAGAGCAGCGTACCGTCGAGTTCGTAGGTCCACTGATGGTAGGGACAGACGAGCTTGGCCGAAGCCCCCTTGTGTTGCGAGCAGACCCGCGAGCCGCGATGCCGGCAGGAATTGTGCAGGGCGCGGATCGTGCCCTGCCGGTCGCGCACGATGACGACGGGGTAGTCGCCGACCTGGACGGTGAAATAGTTGCCGGCGCGCGGGATCTCGCAGTCGTGGCCGATGAACAGCCAGTCCTTGTACCAGATGTTTTCGAGATCCTGCCTGTAATAGTCGGGGTCGATGTAGAAGGCCCGGTCGAGGCTGTAGCCGTCGCGTCGACCCTTCAGCTTGCGGAGCATATCGCCCTTGATGTCCATGTCCTGTCCTCGTTCGCCTTGTTTCGCGGAGGCAGGACTGGAACCCGCGCAGGCGCATTGCCTGTGCGATGACGGCTCCGATCCGGCTGCCCGCCGCAACCCGTTACGGTCTGTTCGTGTCAAGGCTGGTTTCCGGGCTCAGGAGCTATCCGCAAGGACCAGCCCGGCGCCTTCCCGGACGGACCCGTCCAGTGGCTTTCTGCCGTGGCTTTCGCTCCACCACCGTTGCGGGGGCAGCGCCGGGTTTTGACCGGCTTCCCAATTCTCCGCCTTCCCTAAAAGGCGGCACCTTGAGTAGGCATATCTAATCGCGGAAGCCACCGTCGCAGCTGCCGGTTAACGACATCGGATTCCTGAAAGACGACACAGTGCATGCTGTGCCATAAACGCCTCGGCATCGACTATTTCCCCTTGCAAACAATCGGTTAGACGAAATTTTGGGCATCTGTCGCTTTTTCCGGCGATACCGGCGCGAAAGGGCGGTGTCTTCGCCGGTTTGCGACATGCCGTCCCCCACCGTGGTACCAGTTTCCCGGCCGCGGTCGAAATAGTCTCTTAACCATAATGCATTAGCGTCGCCTGACGGAGAAACCGGCAGAACCGGCAAACAGCGCATTGAAGTTCATGGCAAAGCTCAAATATTACGACGCCGCAGCCGAGAAGCTGCCCACGATCGCCGCGAAGACGGCGGTCCACACCGAATTCCTGCGCACCGGCCGTATCGAACGGCGACAGTGGTCGCAACGCGAGCGGCGTTATCTGAGCTATGACGAAGTTGCCAATCGCACCGGCCACAAGCTGACGACCGCCGGCGAAACGACGCACAAGCGGATGAACGGCTTCCATACCTCGATCCAGTTTCCCAAGATGATCTTCCACCGCACGCTCGCCGGGCGGCCGCATCTGGGCTACTGCCACGTGACGGCGGCGAGGACACATCTCGCCCAATCCAAGGACGTCACCTGGTCTTTCTACTTCGCCAATTTCTTCTGCGACCTCGGCGACGAAAAACACTTCTTCGAACGCATCCAGACCGGCTATTCGCGGATGTACTTCGCCGTCGCAATCGAACCCGACGCGCAGGAAGGACAGATGACGATCAACCGCAGCGTCAGCGACAACGGCCTCATCTTTCGCACCGATGATCCAAAGGTGGCGCTCAAGAACGTGCTGATGCTCGGTGCGCGCGACGAGGCGCTGCGGCGCATCATCCGCAGCCTCTGAGCGGCGGCGACGCCTCCATAAAGAAAATCATTCTGTTTTCGCCGGCGCTCCTTTAAGGAAGCCACGGAAAGGGAAGCGATATGGCCGAAATCATCGATACACGGACCGAGCCGGAACGGGCGATCGAGCGCGCCTGCGCGGTTCTTGCCGAAGGCGAGCCCGTCGCCATCCCCACCGAGACGGTCTATGGCCTTGCGGCCGACGCCACCAATCCCGATGCCATCGGCCGCATCTACGAAATGAAGGGGCGTCCGCGCTTCAACCCGCTGATATCGCATGTGTCCGACATGGCGATGGCCGAAGCGCATGTGACGTTCGATCCCCTGTCCCGACAACTGGCAGAGGCATTCTGGCCCGGCCCACTAACGTTGATCCTGCCGCAGCGCGCCGCAAGCTCGGTCCATGCGCTTGCCTCGGCCGGCCTCGACACGCTGGGCATCCGCATGCCCGACGGCTTTTCGCGCCGGGTGATCGAGCGCTTCGGCCGCCCGCTCGCCGCCCCGAGCGCCAATACATCGGGCAAGATCAGCCCGACGAGCGCTGCCCATGTGGAGGCCGATCTCGGCCCCAGACTGAAGCTCATTCTCGACGCTGGCGCGGCGCAGATCGGGCTCGAGTCGACGATCATCAAGGTCGAGGACGGCGCGCTTCGGCTCTTACGTCCCGGCGGTCTGGACGTATCCGATATCGAAAACCTGACAGGTCTTGCCGTCGCAAGGCCTGAGAGCGCCGGCGCGACGATCGAGGCTCCGGGCATGCTCGCCTCCCATTACGCGCCGGGTGCCGCTGTCCGGCTCGATGCCCGCGACGTGCGCCCGGGAGAAGCCCTGATCCGCCTCGGCGGATCGGCGCTGCCCGGCGAGGAACAGGCGGCGCTCGTGCTCGATCTCAGCCCGACGGCCAACCTGCGCGAGGCGGCCGCCAATCTGTTCGACTATATGAAGCGGGCGGATGCGAGCGGTGCTGCAACCATCGCCTTCGGCCCCATCCCGTCCGAAGGATTGGGAGAAGCGATCCTCGATCGGCTGCAGCGCGCCGCCGCTCCCAGAGACTGACCAGGATACCAGGCGCCTGCGGGCGCATTTGCGAAGGCAGGGCCATGACGACGACGCTCCCCTCTCCCGAACTGATCGCCTCCTTCATCGATATCGTCGGCAGCGCCAACGCGCTGACCAACCCGGCCGACCTTGTCCCCTACCTCGTGGAATCGCGCGGGCTCTACAAGGGCACGACACCGATGGTGCTGCGCCCCGGCACCGTCGAGGAGGTGTCACGCATCATGAAGCTTGCGAGCGCCACCCGCACGGCAATCGTGCCACAGGGCGGCAACACCGGACACGTGGCCGGACAGATCCCCCGCGAGGGCAAGGCCGACATCGTGCTGTCGCTGCAGCGGCTGAACCGGATCCGCGATATCGACCCGATCGGCAACGTCATCGTGGCCGACGCCGGCTGCATCCTTGCAGACATCCAGAAGGCGGCGGAAGAGCACGACCGGCTGTTTCCGTTGTCGCTGGGCTCTGAAGGCTCGGCCCGCATCGGCGGCAACCTGTCGACCAATGCCGGCGGCACCGCCGTGCTTGCCTATGGCAACATGCGCCAGCTCTGCCTCGGCCTCGAGGTCGTGCTGCCGACCGGCGAGATCTGGGATGGGCTGAGGCGGCTGAAGAAGGACAATACCGGCTACGACCTTCGCGACCTGTTCATCGGCGCCGAAGGCACGCTCGGCGTCATCACCGGTGCCGTTCTCAAGATGTTTCCAAGGCCGCTCGGCCACCAGGTCGCCTTTGCCGGCGTCGGCAGTGTCGAGCATGCGCTTGCCCTCTTCAACAAGGCGTCGAGCCTTTGTGGTGCGGCACTCACCGGCTTCGAACTGATGCCGCGCCTCGGCGTCGAGTTCACGACCCGGCATATCCCCGGCGTGCGCGACCCGATGGCAACAGTTCACCCCTGGTACGCGCTGATCGACATTTCCACGTCCGATTCCGCCGAAAGCGCCGAGCGCATGGTGCATGAACTGCTGGAACAGGGCATCGCCGCCGGGCTGGTCGAGAACGCGGTGATCGCGACCAGCGAAGAACAGCGCAAGGCGCTGTGGCACATGCGCGAAAGCATGTCACCGGCGCAGAAGCCCGAAGGCGGCTCGATCAAGCATGACGTGTCGGTTCCGGTGTCGAGCATCCCTGCCTTCATGAAGGAGGCCGACGCCGCCGTCATCAAGGCGATACCGGGCGCGCGGATCTGCTCGTTCGGCCATATGGGCGACGGCAACATTCACTACAACATCTCGCAACCGGTCGGCGCCGACAAACAGGCCTTTCTCGATCGCTGGCGAGAGATCAACGCCATCGTTCACGGTATCGTGGCCAGTTACAACGGCTCGATCTCGGCCGAACACGGCATCGGGCAGTTGAAGCGCGACGAGCTTGCCGAGGTGCGCCCTGAAATCGAGATAGAGCTGATGCGCCGCATCAAGCACGCCTTCGATCCCGCCGGGATCATGAACCCCGACAAGGTGCTGCGGGCGGACTGATAGCCGCTTTTATCGGCCGCCGGCGCGCAACTGCGCCAGCGAGAAGAGGGCGTCAGCGCTGATGCCGCCGCCACCGCCGCCCGTCAGGATGGCGAGACCCGGATTGACGTCGGTGTTGTTCTCGACGTCATACAAGGCCGTGAAGCGCTTCATCAGCTTCTCGAGTTCCGCCGGGTCCTGAAGATCCTTGATGTCCATCAGGCGCTCGATATAGGCGGCCTGCGTCTCGATCTTGGCGCTCTTCAACCCTTCGGGCATGCTGTAGGCGGTTCGGATGACCTGCATCAGCGCGTTGTCGGCGAGCAGGTCGTAGGGAGTGGTGATCTCCGGCGCCTTGCGCTTGAAATAGAGCGCCAGGCGGACACCGGCATTGTCCTCACCTTCGCTCTCCTCCAGCGTCTGGTTGAGATAGAGATCGAACGTCATGGTCAGACCGCGCCGCGTCTGGATCTGCCCGGCTTCGCCCGTAACGATCTTGCCGTCCTTGTCGAAGTTGAAACCGGAGACGATCTCGCGGTATTTCATGCCGTTCGGATCGGTGTTGATGAAACTCTTGCGATCGTTGAGGTCGGAGGTGAACATCTTCTTGAGGTAGTCGGTCGTCACGCTTTCCGGATCGATGCCGGCGCCGATCAGCACGATATCGACCAGCCGCTTGTCCTTGAGAAGATCGTCGAGCGTCTCGATCTTCTGGATCTGCGTCGTGTAGTATTTGCTTTCCTCTTCCGCCTTGGTCTTGGCGGCCTTCTTTTCGTCTTCCGTGCCGAAGCGCGACTTTTCGACGATGTAGGCCTTGGCCGTGTTGACGATGTCGGCCTCGTTCTGCGCCAGCTTGGGGGAACCGAGCGTGCCGTCCGGATTGAAATTGAAAGCCTTCACCAGCTTGACGTAGCGTTCGTCGCGCAGGGAATTGGCATAGCTTGCCGGATTGTTGAGGTCACTGATCAGCACCTCCTTCAGCTTGCGCGGCGTCAGGCCTTCCTTTTCCAGACCGAAGGCACTCAGCACAAAGGAGCGCAGCTCGCTGTTGCCGACGAGATCGTCGACCGAGCTCATCGTCTTGATCTGCAGCTTGTAGCGGCTGATCTTGCCCTCGTCCGCTTCGTCGTCGGCGTCGTTGTAGTGGACCATGTAGCCGCTGGTGGTCGTATTGGTCTGTTCGGTCGTCTGGGCCTTGGTGCCGGCAGCCAGCGTCCCGTCCGGCTGAAAATTGAAGGCGGCATGCAGGGCCTTGTAGGCCTTGTTGTATTCACCGCCAAACTTGTTGACGTAGCTGTTCGGGTCGTTGATGTCGCTGGTGAGGATGTTTTCGATCGTCGCGTTCACCGCCGTGATGGGCAAGCCGAACGCCGTTCTGACGTAGTTCACCATGCGCGAGTCGGCGAGGAGTTCGGTTACGGTCGTAATCGAACCGATCTTCTGCTCGAAGTAATCCCGGTTGAGGACCGCTCCCGAAGGGGTCAGGCGCGGACTGCTGAAGATGTATGCCTCGTTCAGCATCTTCTTCTTTTCGTCGGTAATCGCCTTGCCGCCCGCCGCCACGCTGCCATCCGCCTCGAAGTTGAAGGCGCCGTTCAGCTGCCGATAACGGTCGAGCATGGCGATCTGCCGGTCCAGCATGCTGAATTCCGTCGACAGCTGATTGATCATCGCATTCGATTCGCTACCGACCGGCGGCAGCTTGGTGTTGAGGTCGGCGATGGTGGCGTTGTTGGCGTCGATCTTCGCCTGGATCGCGGGCTTGTCGGCAGCCGGTGCCTCCGCAAGTTCCGCGGTCAGCTTGTTGTTGTCGTTCATCGCGATTGCGCGCGTGTCGAAATCGGTCAACGTCTTGCTGACTTCGGCGCGTCGGGTCTGCGCCGCGGTATGGGAATTGGTCAGGTCCGAAGGCTCGGCCGTCAGCGCGTAGCGGACCTGATCGTAGGAATAGTTGCGCGCATCGATGCCGAAGATGCCGAACGCGTATGAACGCAGGCGTTCGTTGCCAAGCAGCTGGTCGACGTCGGTGACCTGATCCATCGCCGCATTGAAATAGGCGTTGTCTCCTTTGAGCACAGTGTCGAGATTGGCGACCCGCTCGTTGTAGAGGCCGATCAGCGCATCCTGCTGGGCCGTCGTCTGCGCGGCCGCCGACGATGTGCTGAAGTTGAACGCCTGGGCGAACTTCTGATAGCGGTCATCCGTCAGGCGGTTGGCAAAGCTGTTGCTGTCCTTCAGGTCGCTTTCCAGCACCTGACGCATGAAGGCCTTGGCGTAGATCATGTCCTCGAGGCCATGGGCCTTCATCGCATAGGAATACAGCCGATAATCGCCGAGGAACTCGTCGACCGTTTTCACATTGCCGATGTTTTCCTTGTAGTATTCGGCCTCTCGCGCGACCAGCGGCCTTTGGGCGACCCGATCGAGGCTGGCCCTCAGGTCGCTCGTAATCCGGCTGTAGTTGAGATAGGTCGAAACCATGGCTGCTGCCCCGTCGCTTAACCGAGGGACAGGTCGCACCAATCCCCAAAACAGAATTCTGACACGGCATGATTGCACGACAGGCTTGTGTGTGGCTTTTCGCCGCCCGCGCCGCGCCATTGCCGAAAATGCGAGCGCCGGCGTTGACGAAACGGAAACCTTGGCCGGTCGGCTTTTGCTAACCATCGAAAAACGCAAAGTTTTCTTAACCGCGATTTTTAAGTTGGCCGGAAGGAGGGCCGCCTATTCTCCAGCCCACAGAGGACGAAAAGTCCCGACGAGAAGACCGGAAACCGGCTCTCAAGGTAAAACAAGGGCGATTGAAATGCGCAATACACTCTCTCAACCCGCATGGGTCGAAAACACGCTCCGGCTCGACCCGAAGCGTTTTCCTCAGCAGGCTAGCTACGTCCTGCGCGGCCACACAGGCAATGTAACGATCAGCTTGGACGAGCGTGGCGCGGTTCTGCGCAAGGTGCTACCATCAAGCGGCCTGCCGCTTTCGATCGCATTGCCGGCGCGGGCATTCAAAGGGGTCGCGGCACGCGCGATCGACCACGGCGACGGAGACGTTACAGTGACGCTTGAACTTCATCATGACGATCCGGACCTTTGCGTACCGCTGCTCGTCGCCCACGATCTTTCCGATATCGCCGCCGATTGGCGCGCCTGGGCCGAAGCCTATCGCATTCCGATGCTGATGGTCGAAGCCGATGGCGTCGCCCGCGCACTCGAAGAGCATCTGGGCGACGTGCGCACCGCGCCGATCAAGCCGCGACGCCGTCACTCCTTCTTCGCCGACCGCCGGCCGCGTTTCCTGGTGCGTCGCTCCACCGGCCGACTTGGCGTCGCCATGAAGATCGACGGACGCGAAATCATCGCCCGAAGCTAGGCCTGTCCGAATACCTCCAGTGCAAAAGCCGGTCGTTCCCTGCGACCGGTTTTTTGTTTTCGGCGCATCGCCGATTGGCAGCCATCAGAAATCGGAATGTTCCTTCGGAAACAGCCGCTTCGCCTTCTTCATGCCATATCCGGCTCCTAGCCAGGGTCACGAAAGAAGGAGATACCTGATGCGCAAGTCGCTCGCCGCCACCATCAAGGCCATCGCTGGCATTTTCCGTGCGCGGACCGCTGCCAAGACGCGCAAGGCCGTGGCCGAAGTCAGCTGGGCCTGAACATCCCGCACGCTCGACCTTTCGACGGAAACCAGGACCACCCTCGTCCATCCGCCTGAACTGCCGATCCTCCGTCAACACGGAGGATTTTTCACATCAGGCGGACAAAAAGCGCCGCGACCAGCCCCGCAAAGACGATGAGCCCGACGACGCCGTTGAACTTGAACAATACAAGGCATTGGGCCGGATCGTGAATGTTCAGAACCAGGATCTGATAGGTGAGCAGCACGGCGGCGACCAGCAGACCCGCATAGGCAAAGAGCCCCGCGCCGGCTGCGAGAAACGCAAGCAGCATCAGGACGACCGCCAGCCCGTAGAGCCCGATCAGCCATGGACGGGGATTGTCGCCGAAGCGGCGCGCCGTCGAGCGGACGCCGATCAGTTCATCGTCCTCCCGGTCCTGATAGGCGTAGATCGTGTCGTAGCCGATCGTCCAGGCGATGGCGGCGCCATAGAGCAGGACCGGCGCCAGCGAAAGTGCAGCGAACTCGGCCGACCAGCCCATGATCGCCCCCCAGGAAAAAGCAAGGCCAAGGAAGAACTGCGGCCAGTCGGTGAAGCGCTTGGCAAAGGGATAGATCGCGACGAGCCCCAGCGACAGGATGCCGAGCAGAATGGTGAAGGCATTGAACTGCAGCAGGATCAACAGCCCGGCGAGCGCCTGCAACACCATGAAGGCCTTTGCCTGAAAGCGTGAAACGCGACCGGATGGCAGGGGTCGCGAGCGTGTCCGCGCCACTTCCATGTCGATGTCGTGGTCGATGATGTCGTTGAACGTACAGCCGGCCCCGCGCATGGCGATGGCGCCGGCGATGAAGAGGAAGCTGTGGAAGACGAACCGCCCGGCCGAGAACTCTCCCGCCGCGGCCGCGGTGCCGGAGGCTAGCGCGACCGACCACAGGCATGGCCACATCAGCAGCTGCCAGCCGATCGGACGATCCCAGCGGGCAAGTTGCGCGTAGGGCCAGAGCGCGCGCGGCAGCACGCGATAGACCCAGTTGTTCGACGGCGCGTCGTGGACGCGCCCGGAATCGGCGGAAGACGTGTTCATGCCCCTGTTTGACGCTCCACGTCGGGACGGTCAAGCGGCTCGATGCCGCACCGTCCCGACGGCGGACGCATCATTCAGTGAAGCGTGAAGTCGAAACGGTAGGTGGCAGAAACGCCGACGAGGAACTGGTTGCGGCTGCCGCGTTCGCGCACGAGGCTGGAATCGGCGGCAGACCCCATCAGCCTGCGGTATTCGGCATAGGCTCCGGTCTCGAGTTTTTCCGTCGCCTGCCAGTTGATCGCAGCCCCGACGCCGGCGGAGTGAATGCCGCCATGCGGGCTATAGGGGCTGAGGCCGGAGGCGGCCGATTCCGCATCGTTGACACCGTAATAGGCGCCGAAATAGTCGCTGGTGGCGGCCGTCATCCGCGGACCGGCGGAAACGCGCACGTTGCTGCTGACGTCTGTAAAGGCATCGGCGGTCACGTCGGCGACGACGCCGTGATGGCTGCGGATACCCTGGCGGACTTCCGCGCGCACGCGCAGCCAGTCGGCCGGGTAGACTTCGGCGAAGCCACCCAGCTCCCCACCGAACTTGACCGGGGCAAGCCCGTTCAGATCGCTGGAAGTGCCGGAATCCCGTTCGAAGATGAGCTTGCCGACGACGCCGGCACGAAAGCCGCCCTGGTCGAGCAGCGCATAGGACATGTTGTCGTTGCGCGAGGAGAAGCGAACGGTGCTTCCGGCCTTGCCGAGCGAGACGAGAGGCGCCGCCTGGAACATGCGCTTGGACGCACCTTCGTATTTCGGGCCGAGAAAGCCGGTGGCGCCGACCTTCAGATACCAGTCGCCGGACCAGAAGTACGGGCCGTCAGCGGCCGCGGCACTGCCTGCGGACAACAAAAGAGTTCCAGAAAGGAGGAGAAGAGAACGGATACGCAAGGAACAACTCCGGAAAAATCATTCGCCGGGGCGAAGTTTGAACCGTGCCCCGGCGCCGGACATTGGCGCAATTTCAAGGACACGAGGGCGACTTATTGCCCTTTGATCCTACGATTCCGTTAACCAGGTCAATTCAGCTCCCGTTTGCCATGCAGCCGATACGTCACCGATCCTGGTACATTTTCAGATAGTGGCTCGGGGCGCTGCCGAGCATGCGCCGAAACATCGTGGTGAAGGCCGCAACGTTCTCATAGCCGGCATCGAGCGCGACGTTGGTGATCGGCTCGCCGTCGGCAAGGCGCGGAAGCGATGCAAAGATACAGGCCTGCTGGCGCCAGGTGACGAAGCTGACGCCCGTCTCGTTGCGGAACAGCCGCGTGAACGTGCGCCGGCTGAGCCCGAGGCGGCTCGCCCACTGGTCGATGCTGGCCGACGCCGAGGGTGCCTCCAGAAACTGCCGGCAGAGCAGCGCCAGTTTCTGCTCGCGCGGGAAAGGCAGGCCGAGCGGGCGCTCATGCAGAAGCCCGATCTCCTCGAGGAGCAGGTCCATGATCAGTTGTTCGCGACGCTCCGACATCGTTTCGCTGTCGACGCTGACCAATGCGTCGACGAGGCTGCCGGCAAGCGGTGTGATCTCCATGACCATCGGCCGCTCGGCGCGCAACAGGGACGGCGCGAAATAGATCGAGTGCATGCGCACGTCGCTGATCATTTCTGTGGAATGCTCGACGCCGGCCGGGATGAGAAGCGCGTGGCCGGGCGGCACGAGCCAGCGCCCGTGGGCGGTGCGCACGAGGACGACGCCCTGGCGCGCCCACCACAACTGCGTGCGGGTGTGACTGTGCAACGGAACGGTCAGACCCGCGCGATAGTCGCGGCCAAGCGCGAGCACTGCGGAGTTCCCGGTCTCGATCCAGTCCAGGTTCCTGAAGTGGTCGGCGTCGGGCAATTCAGGCAAGGTGACGCGATAGATCGGCATTGGCCCACTCTCGAAAGAAGTCGACCACATCACAAAAGCAGGCCACGAGCAAGATCAGTAGAGATATCCCACGCCGCACACAACCATCGAGACGGCAGGGACAAATCCATGGCAACGGTTACATCGAGCGGGGGCATCACCCCTGAAAAGACGGCATTCTCCGTCATCCTGGCAGTCAGCTTCTGCCACATGCTGAACGACATCATGCAGTCGTTGCTGACCGCACTCTATCCCCTGCTCAAGGCGAATTATTCGCTCGATTTCGTGCAGATCGGGCTTTTGACATTCACGTTCCAGCTGACGGCCTCGATGCTGCAGCCGGCCGTCGGCATCATCACCGATCGCTGGGCGCTGCCCTATTCGCTGCCGGTTGCGATGCTGTCGACCTGCTCGGGCCTGATCCTGCTCGCCAACGCCCATGACTTCACGATGCTGCTTCTGGCGGCCAGCCTGATTGGTGTCGGCTCGGCGATCTTCCACCCGGAGTCCTCGCGCATCGCCCGTCTCGCTTCGGGAGGGCGGCATGGCCTGGCGCAGTCGCTGTTTCAGGTCGGAGGCAACGCCGGTAGCGCCATGGGGCCGCTGCTTGCCGCCTTCATCGTCATCCCCTTCGGTCAGGGCAGCCTCAGCTGGTTCTCGATCGTGGCGATCATCGGCTTCTTCGTGCTCTCCTGGGTCAGCACATGGTATGTGCGCCACCGCCGCTCGTCGATGATGAAGCCGGCTCCGAGCCGAGCGCTGCCGCTGCCGAAGAACCGCGTGGTCTGGGCTGTCGCCGTGCTGGTGCTTCTGACCGCCACCAAGAACGTCTACATGGCGAGCATCTCCAGCTACTTCACCTTCTTCGTCATCGAGAAGTTCAGCGTTTCCGTACAGGAGGCGCAGCTGATGCTGTTCCTGTTCCTGGGCGCTGCCGCCGCCGGCACGTTCCTCGGCGGGCCGATCGGCGACCGCTACGGTGCGCGCTTCGTCATCTGGTTCTCGATCCTCGGCGTCATTCCCTTTGCGCTGATGCTGCCTTATGCGAACCTCTTCTGGACCGGCGTGCTGTCGATCATCATCGGCTTCATCTTCTCCTCGGCATTTTCGGCGATCGTCGTTTTCGCGCAGGAACTGGTGCCGGGCCGCGTCGGACTGATCGCCGGTGTCTTCTTCGGCTTCGCCTTCGGGTTCGGCGGCATGGGGGCAGCGCTCCTCGGCATCTTCGCCGACCGGCAGGGCATCGAGTTCGTCTACACCGTCTGCTCCTATCTGCCGCTGCTCGGCATTCTGACGATCCTGCTGCCGAAGATGCCGGCGCGGCACTAGCCAGCACTCCGCACTGGACCATCGAACGGGCGCCGTCATGCGGCGCCCGTTGTGTTTCCCGCAATAGCCTGCGTGAGGCCATGCTAATTCCCGCAGCCCTGCGTAATCATTCATCAATTTTTGCGCGCTACGGTCGCTGGATGGGGAATGGGCAGGGGTAGACAATGCGAGGGCGAGCGGCGATTCCTGCCTTTTTGACGACGTTGCTGATGGCGACGGCGGGGCAAGCCGAGACGCTGAACCTGCTGATCTGGGAATCCTATATCGACCAGGCGATCCTCGATCGCTGGACGGCGATCACCGGCGTCGGAATCCATCAGGTCTACTACGACAGCGGCGATACCCGCGACGAGGTTCTGGCCGATCCGAACAGCATCGTCGACCTGGTGGTCACAGGCGAAAACGGCGCAGCAATCTTCGGGCGCAAGGGCGTGCTGGAAGCGGTCGACGAAAACAACGTCGCCTCGCTCAGGGACTATGACGAGAGCTGGCGCAAGCGCTGCTCCAACCATGGCCTCCCCTATCTCTGGGGCACGATGGGCATTCTCTATCGGTCGGACAAGTTGCCCGACGCGCCGACATCCTGGCGCGACCTGATGCAGCCCGCACCGGCGCTCACCAAGCACATTGCCATGTATGACGACCACAACGAGGCTTTCGTCGCCCCGTTGATGCTGCTCGGCGAATCGATCAACACCAACGAGCAGGAAACGCTGAAGACCGCCTTCAACATGATGAAGCAGCAGGCACCGGCAGTCCTGACTTATGAGTATGTCATCAGCTCGATCCAGAACCAGGCGATCGGCAAGAACATCTATCTGGCGCTTGGCTACAGCGGCGACCAGCATGTCCTGAACGAGAAAGCCGGCACGCCCGGGACCTGGCGCTACGTGGTGCCGAAGGAAGGCACGCTCTCCTGGCTCGATTGCATGTCGGTTGTCGCCAAATCGCCGAACAAGGCCCGCGCGCTGGCCTTCCTCGACTATATCGGCTCGCCCGGAAGTGCTGCCGCCAATGCGATCGCGCTCAACATGCCGACGGCCAGCAAGGCCGCCTTCACGCAATTGCCCGATGCGATGCGTGCGGACGAGACGATCTATCCGTCGCCGGACATTCTGGCCAAGAGCCAGTACCAGCAGGAACTGTCAACGACGTCGGTGCTCCTGCGCCGGCGCATCATCAGCACATTGGCGAATTTCCAGTGACCCTCGGCAAGCGCGCACTCATCCTGATCTTCCCCGTGGTGCTGGCCGGCTATCTGCTGGCGGCGATCTCGGTCCATGTCACCCAGAGCCGCTCCATCCGAGCACTCGAACACGCCAAACTGTCTCAGCGCCTGGAACACGCAGCCGCCGTGTTCCAGAATGAAATCGGCCGCAGCAAGGGCTTCCTCAATGCGCTTCTGAACAGCAACTCGCTGCGCCAGTACATCTCGGAAACCGACAAGAACTATCGCGCCAACGCGCTCGGCGTGCGACTGCAGGAAAGCGTCAAGTCGCTTTCCGACGATCCGATGGGCTACGTGTCGCTGGCGATCCTGACATCGGACCTGCAATCGGAATACTACTTCGAAAACAGCTGGGATCCCTTCGCCGAGATCGACGAGGCGCAGCTCAACCTGGCGCGACGACTGGTGCGCGAGGACAAGCTCGCCGACTGGACCTACATATATGACGCCGGACACAAGGCGCGGATCGTCTATTCCTACTTCCTCGATCCCGTGACCTTCACCCGGCCGCTGCCGAGCAAGAAGTCGAGCGCGCTCCTGGTTCAGGTGGCGATCCAGCCGGATCGTTTCCTCGACATGCAGCAGACGCTCAAGCAGGAATACGGTGCGGACGTCGTGCTTCAACCGTGGCCGCTGGCGGTCACCGACGACCTCTCGGCAAGCGTGCATCTCGGACCTTCGCTCTATGCGACGCTGACGGTTTCGGACAATCATTTCGACCTGCTGATGGCACAGCAGAAAATGCTGCTGGCGCTTGGCGCCGTGGCGATGAGCCTGTTTTCGATCTGGCTGATCATCGTTCTCATCCGGCGTTTCATCACCGACCCGATCGCCACGCTCGATGCCAACGTCATGGCCGTCATGGTCGGCGCCCATGACGAAATCCGCAACATGGACGAGAAGGGTGAGATCGGCCGGTTGACAGAAAACATCAGGGAGCTGCACCGTCAATCGGAGCAGTCGCTGAAGCTCGTGCAGCGCAGTTCCTGGACCGACACGCTGACAGGCATCAGCAATCGCGGCCATTTCAATGCCGTGGCCGCCGGCATCGTGCGCGAGGCCATCGTCTCGGACGAAAAATGCAGCCTGCTGTTCATCGACATCGACAACTTCAAGTTCGTCAACGACAAACACGGCCATGAGATCGGCGACGAGCTCCTGAAAACCCTGGCGATGCGGATCGCCGCGAATGTCGAGGCGATCACCGCGCGGCGCGGCCAGAAACCCGCGATCCTCGCGCGGCTCTCGGGCGACGAATTCGCAGTGCTGGTCCGCTCGCGACCGGGAGACGGAACGGTACGGGAAGTGTCCGCCGCAATCCTCGCGCTGTTCGAGGACGGCTTCGACGTTGCCGGGAAGAGCTATCCGGTTACCGCCAGCATCGGCGCGGCGATCTGCCCCGATGATGCGACCAACCTCGCCGAACTGATCTCGAACGCCGACGCGGCGATGTACCAGGCAAAGACCAGCGGCAAGAACCGCTCTTCCCGGTTCTCGCGCGCCTTGCACGACAAACGCACCCGCCTGCGCCAGATCCAGGACGAGCTGCGCTCGCTCGATCCGGACGAGCAGTTCCACCTGGTCTACATGCCGATCGTCGATCCGGATGGCCGGGTGATGGGCTGCGAAGCACTGCTTCGCTGGTATTCGCCGGTGCTCGGGAACGTGACGCCCGACGAATTCGTGCCCATCGCCGAAAGCTCCGGCCTGTTCACCAAGATCGACTGGTGGGTGATCAACCAGGCGATGTCCGATTGCCACCAGCTGAAAGCTCTGTTCGGGCCCGACACGATCCTCGCCATCAACATTTCTTCGGCCGAACTGCATTCGAAGGCGATCGCGGACTATTTCTCCGATTGCCTGCACCGCCACGGGCTGCAGCCGCAGTCGATCGAGATCGAGCTGACAGAAACCTTCGCGGTCAAGTTCAGCGATCAGCTTCGCCGCAACATCGACGACCTGCGCAGCAAGGGCTTCCGCCTGTCGATCGACGATTTCGGCGCGGGCTACACCTCGGTGCAGCAGATTATCGAATACACCGCCGACACGATCAAGCTCGACCGGGCACTCGTCTCGAACCTGACGGCCTCGCAATCGCTACCGGTCCTGAAGGCCCTGATCGCGTTGTGCCACGCCAAGGACGTCGCCGTAGTCGGAGAAGGCGTCGATACACCCGAGAAGCTCTCGATGCTGACGGCTGCGGGCTGCGATCTCTTTCAGGGCTATCTCATCAGCAAGCCGCTGCCTCTCGAGGACCTCGGCATCTGGGCGCTGACGCGCACTGCCCGCTACGGCAATGCGCCCGACGATCGCCGGAGCCAGCAGGCAATCGCCTAGCTGCGCCTGACGCCTGCCGTCATGCGGGTTTCCCATGGACGCTGCGCCGGATAACGGGAATCGTGCCTGCGCGCCCCCTGCCCTCTTGACCTGAAAGCCGCCTCGCCTTAACCGCAACGCAACAATTTCGGCATGTCGGGGGCAGGCAATGAAGGTTCTTCTGATCGGATCGGGCGGACGCGAACATGCGCTCGCATGGAAAATCGCACAGTCCCCCAGATTAACCAGGCTCTATGCCGCGCCGGGCAATCCAGGCATTGCCGAGGAAGCGACACTCGTTGCGCTCGATACCGACAATCATTCTGATGTTGTGGCCTTCTGTCTGAAGGAAGCAATCGACTTCGTCGTCGTCGGGCCGGAAGGTCCGCTGGTGGCGGGTCTGGCGGACGTGTTGCGCGCTGCCGGCATCGCCGTTTTCGGCCCGTCGGCTGCGGCGGCACAGCTTGAAGGCTCGAAGGGCTTCACCAAGGATCTTTGCGCCAGATACGCGATCCCGACCGGCGCCTATGGCCGCTTTACCGACGCGGAAACCGCTAAGGCCTATGTGCGCGCTGAGGGCGCGCCGATCGTCATCAAGGCGGACGGCCTTGCCGCCGGCAAGGGCGTAACCGTCGCCATGGAACTGGACGAGGCCCTTGCCGCGATCGACGATTGTTTCGACGGCGCCTTCGGCGCTGCCGGCGCGGAAGTGGTGGTGGAAGCCTATCTCGACGGCGAGGAGGCGAGCTTCTTCTGCCTCAGCGACGGCAAGACCGCGCTGGCGCTCGCCTCGGCGCAGGATCACAAGCGGGTCGGCGACGGCGACACCGGCCCGAACACCGGCGGCATGGGCGCCTATTCGCCAGCCCCCGTCATGACGCCCGAAATGACCGAACGCACGATGAAGGAAATCATCGAGCCGACCATGCGCGGCATGGCAGAGAGCGGCCATGCCTTTTCCGGCGTGTTCTTCGCCGGGCTGATGATCACGGCGAAGGGGCCGGAGCTGATCGAATACAATGTGCGTTTCGGCGATCCGGAATGCCAGGTGCTGATGATGCGGATGAAAAGCGACCTGCTGCCGCTGCTCCATGCGGCTGCTACCGGTACGCTTGCGGGCATGTACGCCGAATGGCGCGACGAGACCGCGCTGACCGTCGTGATGGCGTCGAAGGGATATCCGGGCGCCTACGACAAGAACACGCCCATCGCGGCGCTTCCGGATGCTTCGGCCGGAACCAAGGTGTTTCATGCCGGCACAGCGATGAAGGACGGCGGCCTGGTCGCGACCGGCGGGCGGGTGCTGAACGTGACCGCGATCGGAGAAAGCGCCAGCGCGGCCAAGGCGCTAGCCTATGCGGCGGTCGACGGCGTTTCCTGGGACAACGGTTTCTATCGTCACGACATCGGCTGGCGCGCGGTCGCCCGCGAAAAGGCCTGATCGGCGACATCAAATACGCCGGATCATTCAATTTTTACCAATTCTCCTGACGGGAAGGTAAGAGAGAACGCATATTCTCACCGAGAACAATCTCGGGAGAAGTCCGATGCGCATGCTGCTGATCACCACCGCCGTTGCACTTGCTGCAGGCAGCGCCTGGGCATCGTCGATCGAGGACGTCGTTTCCGGACAGGCTGTCAATTCCAGCGTCGCGACCGTTTCCTGCCCGCAGTGCCCGCCGTTGCAGATCAAGAAGAAGGTCACCTATGTGGTGCCGGAAATCGAGAAAGGCAGCGAGAAGGTCGAGCTCAAGGAAATCAACGGCGAGATGCGGCTTGTGCGCACCGAAGCATGGCTCGGCGGCTCGCCGGTCGTTTTCGTCAGCAAGCCGGCGGAGAGCGCGGTCAAGACCGATGCGGCTGCAACCGATCACGCTGATATGGCGACCGCCGCGGCTCTCGGCGATCTGGCCGACCAGAGTGCGCATGCCGTCGTTCCACCGGCAATCGACGAGACTGCCAAAACTGCGGCAGTGGCGACCATCACTGAAGGCAAACCGGCGATCGCCGCCTCGGCAGTAGTGGCCGGCTCACGGCAATTTGATCCGGCAAGCCTCGAACTTCGGCTAAACTGAAGGTCGAAACTTAAACGTTCCCTGCCCCCTCAGCCGCTCCAGCATTTGAAGGCTGACGGGCAAATTCGCTGCTAAGGCGAGAGAATGCGCCCCTGAGAGAAGCAGGGGCGCATTCTTTTTTGTCCTGGCCTTTCAGTCGGTCTCGTGCGGTCCGTCGACACGCTCGATCAAGGCTTCGATCTCCCTGTCGGAATAGACTTCGATGCCGTTTCGCGCCAGCAGCGCGGCCGTAACCCCCTGCCCCTTATGGCGCGCGCCGGAAAACGTGCCGTCATAGACAAAACCCGACCCGCAGGACGGGCTGCCGTCGATCAGCAGAGCGAAGCGACAGCCGGTTTCGCGCGCAAGCGCCAGTGCATTTTCCGCAGCCTCGAGGAACTCTCTGGTGACATCGCGGCCGGTGTTTTCGACGACAATTGCCGCACCGTCGAGCACGTCAGGACCAGACAGTCCCGATGCGATCTCGGCCGGCGGGCGCGGCACCGGCATGCCGGCCGACATTTCCGGACAGATGGTGACCAGCCGCCCTTCCTGGCGCCAGCGATCGATCGCCGGATGGAGAAGCGGCTTCGACTGGCCGTCGTAGCGCACGGCGTGGCCCATGAGGCAGGCGCTGACGAGGATCTTCGTCGTCATGCGCCCCTCCCGTTCATCCCGCGATCTTGGAGAAATCGGCAACCGTGCCGGTTGCCGAGCGAACAAGCCCGAGCAGCGCCAGGCGGTTTGCCCGGATCGAGACGTCGTCGTCGTTGACGAGCACGTCGTTGAAGAACTGGTCGACCGGCTCGCGCAGCTTCGACAGGGCCTGCATGGCCGAGCGGAAGTCTTCCTTGGCGATCGCGTCGCGGGCCTCGCCGGAGCCGAGCTCGACTGCGGCGTGCAGCGCCTTTTCGGCATCGAGGCGGAAAAGACCAGCGTCGACCGCATCGGCCACTGCCGTACCCTTTTTCTCCTCGGCGGCGAGGATCTGCGTCGCACGCTTGGTGCCGGCGAGCAGGTTCTTGCCCTCCTCGTCGGTGATGAAGGCAGTCAGGGCCTCGACGCGGCGGGCAATCATCAGGAGATCGTCTGCGTCCGGCGTCAGAACCGCGTCGATCAGATCGTGACGGGCGCCGAGATCACGCAGATAGACCTTGAGACGATCGTGGAAGAAGGAAAGCAGATCCGCCGAAACATCACCGGTCAGCGCCGGCTTCTGCGCCCTGATTGCAGTCAGCGCGATCTCGAAGAACGGCACGAGCGGCAGGCGCGCCTTGCCTTCGAGGATCAGGCGGATGACGCCGAGGGCGGCGCGACGCAGGGCGTAAGGGTCCTTCGAGCCGGTCGGCTTTTCGTCGATCGCCCAGAAGCCGACGAGCGTGTCGAGTTTGTCGGCCAACGCCACGGTGACGGCAACGGCATCGGTCGGCGCGCGGTCAGACGGGCCGTTCGGCTTCCAGTGATCTTCGATCGCTGCGGCGACAGAGGCGTCTTCGCCCTGGAGCAGCGCGTACTTGCGGCCCATGATGCCCTGGAGTTCGGGGAACTCGCCGACGGCTTCGGTGCGCAGGTCGGCCTTTGCCAACACCACGGCACGGTCGACCAGCTTGCCGTCGGCGCCGGTCACCTTGGCAAGTTCGGCGGCGAGTGCGCGGATGCGCGCGACACGCTCGCCCTGGGTGCCGAGCTTGGCATGGAAGGTGACGTTGAGCGCGTCGAGCTTGGCCATGCGCTGGTCTAGCGGCTTTGAAAGATCGAGGCCGAACTTTTCAGCCGAGGGCTTCAAGGTCTCGAGGTCAGGCAGGCTGCCCTGGTCGCGGTGCCAGAAGTGGGTGGCGTCCGACAGGCGGGCGCGAACGACCTTGCCGTTGCCGTGCACGATCTCCTTGCCGCCGTCCTTCGCCTCGATGTTGGAGACGAGGATGAATTTGTTGGAGAGCGTCTCGGCGCCCGGCGCGCGGGTGACGAAACACTTCTGGTTCGTCTTGATCGTCAGGCGGATGATTTCCGACGGGATTTCGAGATAGCTCTCTTCAAAGCTCCCCATCAGGACCTGCGGCCATTCGACGAGGCCGGAGACCTCCTCGAGCAGGCCTTCGTCCTCGACCAGTTCGAGACCATTGGCAAAAGCGACATTGTGCGCGTCGGCGAGTATCATCTGCTTGCGGCGCTCGCCGTCGAGCACGACCTTCGCCCGCTCCAGCTTCTCGGCATAGTCGGCAAAGCGGCGCACGGTGATTGCATCGGGCGCATGGAAGCGGTGGCCATAGGTGACGTTGGAGGCGACGATGCCGTCGACCTCGAACGGGATCACATGGGTTTCATCGGTTTCGGAACCGAAGGTGCAGACGATCGACTGCAGCGGCCGGACCCAGCGCAGCGACCCCGGCTTGGCGGAGGCGGCACCCGAGCGCATCGGCTTCGGCCAGGGGAAGTTACGGATGATCTCCGGCATCGCCTCGGCGACGATCTCTTCGGCGGGGCGGCCCGGCTTGACGATGTGGGCGACGTAGAAATCCCCCTTCTTCGGATCGCTATGGACATGCGCCTCGCTGATCGAGGACAGGCCGGCGCCACGCAGGAAGCCTTCGATCGCCTTTTCGTTGGCGTCGGTGCGCGGACCCTTGCGGTCTTCGCGCACATCGGCGGAACGGGCGTTGAGGCCACGGATGTCGAGCGTCAACCGGCGCGGCGTCCAGTATTCGCGCGCACCCTCATAGGTCAAACCCGCTTCGACGAGTGCGTCGGTCAAGAGCTTCTTGAGGTCACCGGCCGCCTTGCGCTGCAGGCGGGCAGGAATTTCCTCGGAGCGGAGTTCGATAAGAAGATCGGGCATGGGAGATGACTTTTTCTGTTCCGGACGGTTGCCGCCGACTTAGCAAGCTCTGGCGAAAATGTCACCAAGTGCGGCAATGAATTTGACCCCGCGGCCGCGAGGCTTTCGGCGAGATCACCAGCCGCCGCCACCGCCGCCGCCGCCGCCACCACCGGAAAAGCCGCCACCGGTCGAAAAGCCCGACGATGAAGATTTCGGCGGGGGTGGCAGAGAGGAGGTCATGGTGTCGGCCATGGAACCGGCAAAGCCGCCAATGCGATCCCCGAATGAGGTCGAGCCGAAACCATCGCCATGATACCAGGCCGGCTGGTAGGCGCTTGCTGCCGCGGCGCCGGCGGCCGCCGCCAGCAGCCAGCGATCGAAGGTTTGCGTCCACGGCTTTTCCACGCCGAGCGCAACGGCATAGGGCAGCAGCGTCTCGAAATGCCGGGGCGACATTTCCGGCGCCCCTTGCATGTTCATCCGGTCCTTCTCGGCAAGGGTCATGTATTGCCTGAGGCCGTCGATGCCATCCATCAGCCGGCTGCCGAGCGGCGTCGGCGCGCCCATCAGAAAGAAGAACAACACGTTGAGCAGCACGATGCCGCCGATCGCAAACAGCAGCGGCAGTTCGTCGGCCTCCGTGGCACTATAAAAGACCACTGCGAGAATGCTCGAGAAGATGGTGAAGGCGACAAAGCCGATGAAGGCAAGCACCACGATCGACATGATGCGGCTCATCAGGCTCTTTTCGCGGCGCAGCGACTTGCCGACGGAGACGGCAAGGATCGACACGAAAAACGCGATGAAGACCGGGACGATCACCAGCGGGATGCTGTCCTCGCTGAGATCGCCGAACAGGAATACGGCTGCGATCGCCAGAACCGAAAGCAGCACGCCAGCGACGATATAACCGGTGTTTTCCAGGTAATACTTGCCGCGATGCTCGCGCTCCATGGCATTGCGGAAGTCGGCGCCGATTGCCTGCACTTTCGTGCCGTTGGCCCTGTCGATCTTCAGCTTTCCGCCGGCGGCATCGACTGCCTTCATCAGGCTCGCCTCGCCGGTCGGCAGCTTTTCGCCGCGTCCCTTGCCGGTCGTAGCGATGACGATCGCGCTCTTCAGATCCTCGAGAACGACATGTCCCTTGACCGCCAGGCTGAGCGCAGAGGCCGACAGGGCCGTCCAGCCTTCGCCGGAAAATCCCCGGTTGTCGATGTAGTTGACGAGTGCCGGGGAAATGCCCTCCGGCGCATCCCAGCGCGCCACCATGACGCCGCGGGCCGGGTCTTTCCCGACCTTCAGCCAGGCGCGGCCATAATAGAGCGCGACGACGACCAGGCCCGCTCCGGCTATCAACAGCGCCATGTGATCGCGCATCCACCAGGCGTTTTCCTGGCTTGCGGATGGTTGTTCGATGCTGCCCTTCGGCATCTTCACCGCGATCGTCAACCCCTCCCTCGGCTCCAACCGCCGGGTGGTCGCAAAGAAGATCTCGCTGCCTTCCTCCGATACCCGCGCATCCTTGCCTGTGGCGCCATAGCCGCCGGTAAAGATGTCGAGCGCCTGCGGTCGCACGCCTTCCGGCAGGTTGACAGTGGCGCTCGCCTCATCGATCGGAAAGGCCCATTCGGTGCCGGTCACGTTCCAGTAGAGTTCGTCGTGGTCGTCGAAGAAGCGGATCTGCCGGCTCGTCTCATAGGTAAACTGGAACGTATGCTGGCCGTGCGGCAGAAGAACCTCGGCAGATCCCGTATAGATGCGGATGCCGCCCGAGATCGATTCCGTGCGGTAGGGCTCCTCCTCGCCGTCGCGCTCGACCGAAAGCAGCTTGAAATCGACCTTGCTGCGCCGTCCCTTCGCGTCGGTGAAGGTCAGCGGCAGATCACGGAAGATCCCCCGCCTTATCTGGTTGCCCTCGGCGTTGGCCGTGATCGTTTCGGTGACCGTCAGCGTGCCGTCCTTGGCGACGTCGATCACCGAATGATAGGACGAGAATACCTCGTCCGCCCGCCCGGCGCCCGCCGTCGCCAGCAGGAAAAACAACATGCCAACCAGGGCGACGAAACGGGCCATACGATCTCAGACCTTTCGATCGATCTTCAGGAACGATTTCATGGTTTTGTGCTTTTCCCGACCAGGCTTGAGGCGCGATATCAAGGACGGTCACCGGTGTAGGCGACGCCGAGCGAGGCCAGCGCGTCCCAATAGGCCGGGTAGGTCTTGGCAACGCAACCGGGGTCCTCGATGGCAATGCCGTGGATCTTCAGCCCGGCAAGGGCGAAGCTCATGGCGATGCGATGGTCGGCAAACGTGTCGATGGAGGCCGGCAATGTCTGCCCGGCAAGGCCGGGATCGGAAGAGACGATCAGATCGTCGCCTTCCTCATGCGCCAGCCCCGGGCGGATGGCGGTCAGGCCCAGCGACAGGGCGCGGACGCGGTCGCATTCCTTCACGCGCAGGTTGGCAAGACCGACGAAACGCACCGGCGTCTCGTTGAACGCGGCCAGAACCGCGATCGTCGGGATCGCGTCCTGCATCTGCGACCCGTCGATGACGGCTGGAAGATGCGGGAACTGGGCGATGACGTCGTGGGCGCGTGCATCGGGCTGCGAAAATACCGACGCCGGCACGCCGAGGTCGATGGCGCCGCCGGTCAAGACTTCAGCGGCCCAGAGATAGGTCGCAGCCGACGCATCCGGCTCGATGGCAAAATCGGCGGCGCTATAGCCGGTCGGCGCGACCTCCCACACGGAGGGGCTCAATTGCTCGACCTTGGCTCCGAAAGCGCGCATCGCGGCGACCGTCAGGTCGATATAGCCGCGCGCGCCGATCTCGTCGCCGGCAAGCTCGATACGGACCGGGCCCTTGGCACCGGGGGCAGCCATCAGCAACGCCGAGACATACTGGCTGGAAAGGCCGGCATCGATCTCGATGCGACCCGCCGGAAAGCCACCCTTGCCGTTGACGGTGACGGGCGGGCAGCCGGTTTCCGACGTCGCTTCGACGCCGAGCGTGCGCAGCGCATCGACCAGCGGCTTGATCGGTCGCTTGCGCATGTGCTGGTCGCCGTCAACGACCACAGGGCCATCGACGAGAGCGGCCGCGGCCGTCAGGAAGCGCGTGGCGGTTCCGGCGTTTCCGAGAAAAAGGGGTGCCGAAGGCGAGGCAAGCCGACCGGTGCCGGTGACGACGAAGGTGGTATCATCGGGTTCGTTGACCTCGACGCCCATCGCCCTGAGCGCGTCGGCCATATAGCGTGTGTCGTCGCTTTTCAGCGCGCCGGTCAGCCGGCTCGTGCCCTTGGCAAGCCCTGCAAGAAGTAGCGCCCTGTTGGTGATCGACTTCGAGCCCGGTGGGCGCACATTGCCGCGCAGCGGATGGTCGGTCGGCAGGATGGTCAGCTTCTTCACGGGTTCACTCATGCTCGGGTCTCTTGATGCGATTGGCCGGGCTTTCGGGCTCGGCAGGCGTGTCTCTTATCATCTAGTGGCAGTATCGGGTAACGCCCGATCAGAACTTGACTTGCGGCACCGCGCGGTCCGCCTCGTTGGTAATCTCGAAATAGCCCGCCTTGACGAAGCGGAAGGCGTTGGCGATGAGGTTAGACGGAAAGCTCTCGACCTTGACGTTCAAGTCGCGCGCAGCACCGTTGTAGTAGCGGCGCGACATCTGGATCTCGCCCTCGATCGTCTCCAGCGAACGCTGCAGCTCGGCGAAATTCTCGTTCGCTTTCAGGTCCGGATAGGCTTCGGCAAGAGCAAAGAGCTTCCCAAGGGCCTGCGACAGGGCCCCTTCGGCGGCAGCCCGCCCCTCGACATCGCCCGATGGCACCGCCTGCGCGCGATTGCGCATCGCAATGACCTCCTCGAGCGTCGATTTTTCGTGGGCGGCATAGCCCTTCACGGTTTCGATCAGGTTGGGGATGAGGTCGGCGCGCCGCTTCAGTTGCACGTCGATGCCGGACCAGGCTTCCTCGGCCATCTGCCGCGCCTTGACGAGGCCGTTATAGACGAAAACCAGATACAGGATCACGGCGACGCCGATGGCCAGACCAATCATGGGATACCCTCCAAAAAAGCTCGGCAGAGACTACTGCATAACGTCTTAAACCGGAATCGATTTAAGGGCAAAATTATGCAGCAAGTCTAACGCGTTAAAGCGCCCTTATCCCGTCGCGCTCCATGCGTGGAGCGATAAACCGGCTCCTCGGCTCCAGCGCGCCTTATGCAGCATCCGGACAAAGAAGGACACCCCTTGCGACATACCGGCCAAAGGCTGTGAACGAACCGTTCACAGCGGGGGGCCATCTCGACGCCAAAACACACTCACTCCTGTTCCATCGGGAACGGCGAGGATCCGGGTGATCGGCGATAGTCGGGATATCGAATAACCCCGAAGACGAAGTGAAGACCATGAAAACGCTCGCAACCCTCACCAACGTCGTCGCTTTTTCAGCGCTGTTTGTTGCCTATGCGAGCCTCGGTTCGATCGAAAGACCCTCAGGCGTCCGCCGTGCGCTGCAGACCTATTCCAGCCAGTCTCAGGACAGCCCCTACCCCACACTGGAACAGATATCGAAGAAAAGCGGCTGCCCGCGCCAGGCCGCTGAAGCCTAGAGCGCCGTGCGCTGCCTTGAACGCACAAGGTGCGCTCTGGCACATTAAGTCTGGGGCACCTGCGTCGCCTGATTCCACTTGAGGCAGGTGCTATGACGTCAAGCCATCCGCATCAGGATTTCGCGCGCCGCTTCGTCAGCGCCGAGCGCGGTGACGTCCAGCTCGATCAGTTGGTCGCATTTGCCCTTCAACAGAACATGCCGGCTTCTCAGATCCATCAACACATCGGGATCGGTCAGCTTGTGTGCCTTGGAGCGACCAGCGCGCGTCAGCCGCTTCAGGTTCTCCTCCATAGAGCAGTCGAGAACGACGGCCACGAAGCGAGCGCCGCGATCGGCTGCCAGTGTCGCGTAGTCGTCGAAGGCCCGGCTGTCGAACTCGTCGTCCGACAGCGCATCGGTGAAGAGAAACGATTGCTGAGCCTCGGCCTGGCGAACATGGTCGAGGACCGCCGTCCTGACGGTCGCCCGCAGCGAGCGATAGAGCGGCGTGCCCCTCGCAAACAGCGCCTCGGCCGGATTGATCAGCGTGTGATTGTCCGCGAGCCTCGCGCCGAGATGTTCGGCGAGATGGCGCGCGATGGTGAGCTTTCCGGTGCCCGGCCAGCCATTGATGTGAACGATGCGGCTGGCTTGGTCGATGGTCAAGCGGCGTCCCGATTGAGGTTGGCGCCGCCGGCATCGGTCAACAGGAATGCCTCGCCGCAAGCCTTGGCCAGCGTGCGCACACGCAGGATGTAGCTCTGGCGCTCGGTCACCGAAATCACGCCGCGCGCATCGAGCAGGTTGAAGACGTGGCTCGCCTTGATGCACTGGTCATAGGCCGGGAAGACGCATTTGTGCAGGTGGCTGTTGTTGCCGTCACCCGGCGCGCCGGCTGCCAGAAGCGCCTGGCATTCCGTTTCCGCATCGATGAAGTGCTGATGCAGCATCGCTGTGTTGGCGTATTCGAAGTTGTAGCGGGAATATTCCTGTTCCGCCTGCAGGAAGACGTCGCCGTAACTGATCTTCTCGGCGCCTTCGCGGCCGTTGAAGTTCAGATCATAGACATTGTCGACGCCCTGGACATACATCGCCAGCCGCTCGAGACCATAGGTCAGCTCACCGGCAACCGGCGAGCACTCGATGCCGCAGACCGCCTGGAAATAGGTGAACTGCGACACTTCCATGCCGTCGCACCAGCATTCCCAACCAAGGCCCCAGGCGCCGAGCGTCGGACTTTCCCAATCGTCCTCGACGAAGCGAATGTCGTGCAGCAGCGGATCAAGGCCGATTGCCTCGAGCGAGCCGAGATAGAGTTCCTGCAGGTTCGATGGGTTCGGTTTCAGGATCACCTGATACTGATAATAATGCTGAAGGCGGTTCGGGTTCTCGCCATAGCGGCCGTCGGTCGGGCGGCGCGACGGCTGAACGTAGGCAGCCCGCCACGGACGGGGACCGAGCGCGCGCAGCGTCGTTGCCGGATGGAAGGTGCCGGCGCCGACTTCCATGTCGTAGGGCTGCAGCACGGCGCAACCCTTGTCGGCCCAATAATTGTGCAGCGTCAGGATCAGGGCCTGGAACGAGCGCTTGGGGTTCATGTGGTCGGGCAGCGAGGCGGTGGTCATGGGGAACGTCCGAATTCTTCACGAAATGAGAGCCGGACAGGTGCCACGACGGGCGACAGGGGTCAAGCGCCCAAGCCGATCTGCGTATAGGCAAAGATGCGCGAAAACCTCAGTCGTCGTCGCGCTTCAGCCGGTATTCGCCGGTCTCGGGATCCTTGACCAGGGTCCCGCTCGCGCCCGTCTGCTGTTCGCGGCGCGTCTGATCGCGCTGGCGAGTCAGTTTCTGTGCGTCCGCAATGAACTTGCGGTAGCCGATCCAAAGGACGAAGCCTGCGATCAGGAGCAGGATAAGCTGCGGCATTTTTCCTCTCTACTGCATATTCAAATGCTGAAGCCACATTTGCGCGCCTGACAAGACACGCGGCGCTGCAGACCCTTTGCGCCGGTCGCGCCTCAAAGTCCGAAGCGCGCCCACAATGCCCTTTCTTCTACTGCTTCTGCAAGACCCGCCATCGCGGAAGCAGCGAGCGGCGCGGCGATATCGCCGGAAATCGATGCGCCCGTCTGGCGGCGCCCGAAAAGACTGCGGGCTGGCTGGATCAGCTCGAGCCGCGCCTTCTCGCCGTAACGCTTCTTCACTTCGCCACGCAGATCGCCGAGACCGTCTATCAGACCGAGCTCCAATCCACGCCGCCCGGTCCAGAACAGGCCGGAAAAGACGTCGGGATGATCGGCCAGCAGCTGTCCGCGACGGGCCTTCACCATCTGGATGAAGGTATCGTGGATATCGAGCTGCAAGCTCTTCAGGAACTCGATGTCGCGTTCCTTCTCCGGCTGGAACGGATCGAGCATGACCTTGTTCTCGCCGGCGGTATAGACGCGCCTCTCGACGCCAATCTTCTTCAACAGCTCCGGGAAGCCGAAACCGCCGGAGACAACGCCGATGGAGCCGACGATCGAGGTCGGGTCGGCGATGATTTCGTCGCCGGCAAGCGCGATCATGTAGCCGCCGGATGCCGCCACGTCCTCGACGAAGATCAGCACGCGCTTCTTCTTTTCCTGAGCGAGGTCGCGGATACGCTGATAGATCAGCCGCGACTGCACCGGCGATCCGCCGGGCGAATTGATCGAGATCGCAACGGCCGGTGCGTCCTTGACGCCAAAGGCCTTTTCCAGAAGAGGCGCTGCCGAGGCGATATTGAGCGCCGGGCGAAACTGGCCGCCGCCGGCCATGATGGCACCGTGAAGGCGCACCACGGGGATCGCGATGCCATCCCGCCGAAAACGCTTCGGCATCAGCCTTTTGAAGAACCCGGCCATGTCAACTCCTGCAATACGAAACCGTGTGACTGCATGTATGCACTGACCGCCCAAACGCAATGCCGCATACGGTAAATCAGCGGCGTCGATAGGCCGCCCGCCCGTTGTTGAGGTCGTCGACATCAGCGGAAAAGCGGTGGGTTCCCTCCTCGTGCACGATCAATGGCGCGCGCAGCACCAGCCGCTTTCGGCTCTGCTTGATCGCGGTGACGAGGATGCGCACGGCATTCTCCCCGGCACGTGGATGCAGCGCCGTGATCTCGATGCCGCCGAAACGGCGGCGGCAGGCCGCAATGATGTCGGCGATCGATTCCGGCCGAGCGATCAGCGACAATTGCCCACCCGGCTTCATGATCGCGCCCGCCGTCTTGATCCAGATCTCGAAGAGGTCATCGCTCATCGCATGCGCCTCGGCCTTGAGGCTGTCGGGCGTGCGGCGGTCGGAGGCGTCGTTGAAGGGCGGGTTCATGATCACATGGTCGAAGGCATCGTCCGGCAGGCCGGCGGCGCGGCGCGCCCTGCCGGCAAGCGCGACATCGGCCTCGATCACGCTGAGGCGCGCGGCGAAACGTCCGTTTTCGGCAAGCGCCAGGCTTCGGCGCGCATAGGCCGCCATGGTGGGTGACCGTTCCACCAGCACGACCTCGGCCAGATCGAGCCGCGAGGCGACCGCCATGCCGGCAGCGCCCGCTCCGGCGCCCAGATCGGCGACGCGGCAGGCGCGGTCGGAGGCGACCAGGGAGGCTAGCAGCATCGCGTCCATGCCGGAGCGATGGCCCTGCCCCAGCGGCTGCACCACATGGAACCGGCCGCGGTGGAACGCATCCACCGTTTCAGTGGCGACTGGCGCCATCGGTTCTTCGCTCATGGCAGAGCGCCTGTCATGGACGGCAATGCGCCAGCAATCATGCCCTCAACTCCGCTTCCAGACCGGCCTCGACCAGGATGCGGCGGGCGGCTTCGGCATCGTCGTCCGACACCAGGAAACGGCGCGGCAACAGACCCAAGGATCCCTCGAGAATACTCATGCCCTGATCGGCGATCAGGCTGTTGATACCGGCGTCCTTCATCAGGCTCTCGACGAAAGAGAGCAGAACGACGTCGTTGGTGCGGATCAATTCCTTCATCCAGCGGTTTTTCCTGTCCTATTTCAGCAAGCGGGACAATTCGCCTCTTGCCGCACGTGCCCCCCCTTCCTATTGTCGAAAGCGACAATGAAAACAGGAGTCCCGGTGTTGGGCGTAGTGATACCGCTGGAAGACAGCAAAAACAAACAGGCGTCCGTCAAGCCGCTCGTTGATCTGACGTCTCCCGACATGGAACGCGTCAACCAGCTCATCCTGTCGCGGGCCGGTTCCGACGTCCAGATGATTCCTGAGGTTGCCAACCACCTGATCTCGTCGGGCGGCAAGCGCCTGCGCCCGATGCTGACGCTCGCTTCGGCGGCGATGTTCGGCTACGAGGGCGATGCCCACGTCAAGCTCGCCACCAGCGTCGAGTTCATGCACACGGCCACGCTTCTGCATGACGACGTTGTCGACGAGAGCGACCTGCGGCGCGGCAAATCCACCGCACGCACGATCTGGGGCAACCAGGCAAGCGTGCTCGTCGGCGACTTCCTGCTCGGCCAGGCCTTCCGCATGATGGTCGATGTCGGTTCGCTCGATGCGCTCGACGTGCTGTCGACCGCAGCCTCGGTCATCGCCGAGGGCGAGGTGCTGCAGCTTTCCGTCGCCAAAAACATGGAAACGACCGAGGACGACTATCTGCAGGTCATCCGCGCCAAGACGGCAGCGCTCTTTGCCGCTGCTGCCGAAGTCGGCCCGATCGTCGCCCAGACCAGCAAATCCGATCGCAACGCGCTGAAATCCTACGGCATGAATCTCGGCCTCGCCTTCCAGCTCGTCGACGACGTGCTCGACTATGGCGGCTCGGCCAGTGAGCTCGGCAAGAATGTCGGCGACGATTTCCGCGAGGGCAAGATCACCCTGCCGGTGATCCTGTCCTATCGCCGGGGTACGCCGGAAGACCGCGCCTTCTGGCGCGAGGCGATCGAAGGTGGCGACAGCAGCGACGCCAACCTCGAAAAGGCGCTCGGCCTGATCAAGCGCTACGGCGGCCTGAGCGACACCATTGCCCGGGCGCAGCATTATGGCACGATCGCGCGTGATGCCTTGGCGCCGCTTCCGGTTTCGCCGTGGAAATCGGCACTCACCGAGGTCATCGACTTCTGCATCGACCGGGTCAGCTGACCCGGTACGGCTGCCCGGCCCGAACACCCAAGAGGAATTTCTTGCCGCATTGCGCCAAAAAAGCCATTCTGTTCCTCAAGAGTTGTGCCGGGCAATACGTGGCTGATTCCAAAACAACCCTCAGTCGTGCGCAAGGCCGAGAGATCGGCTATGAAAGGTTTGACATGCGGCAAAAGACGATCCTGCGCCTTCTCTCCGGCGCTGCACTGATGGCTTTTGCCACGGTCGGCAGCAGCTACCAGGCTTTCGCCGAGGAAAAGGCCGCCGTCGAAGAGACCGAACCTTTCGACATCACGTCCGTCAACACTTTTTCCGGCGCGTTTCTCGCTGCCCGCACAGCTGATACCGATCGTGATTTTGCGACCGCCAACGAACTCTATCGCATCGCCCTGCAATTCGAACCCGGCAACAACGACGTCAAGCAGCGGCTGATGATCACGCTGCTGATGGCCGGCAAGTTCGACGAAGGCGCCAAGATCGCCGAGCAGCTGAAATCGGACCCCGCCGTCGAGCGTATTACCACCGTGATCCGCGCGATCGAGGCGATCCGCAAGCGCGAGTATCGCAACGCGCAGAAGCTTTTGAACTACGAAGGCCCCAACGATCTCGACCGGCTGATGAACGGTCTTTTGTCCGCATGGGCCAAGTTTGGCCAGGGCAAGCCCAAGGAAGCGCTGGCGGAGGTCAATGGACTTGATGGACCGGACTGGTTCCGCGTGTTCAAGAACTACCATGCCGGCGCGATTGCCATCGCCTCCGGCGACAAGACCACGGCGCGCGCCAAGCTCAACGACGCGATCCTCGATCGCGAAGGCGGCGCCGCCGCACCCGACACCTTCATGCGGGCAGTCGAGGCGCTTGCCCGCTTCGAAGCACGGGAAAACAACAAGCAGAAGGCGCTCGACACGATCGCCGTCGGCGAGAACATGGTCAACAACTACACGCCGCTCGAAGCGCTCAGGAAAAGCATCGAAACCGGCGTGCCGCAGGAGCAGCAGGTCAAGACCGCATCGCAAGGGGCGGCGGCCGTGCTCTTTTCCATCGGTGGTGCGCTCAACCGCGAGGGCGCCGAAGACATCGTCTCGCTCTACCTGCAGACGGCCCGCCGTCTCGACCCTGACAGTGCAGATATCCTGGTGATGCTCGCCGGCATCGCCGAGAACCTGAAGAAGCCGAAGGAAGCGATCGAGCTTTACCAGAGCGTGCCCGAGGCCTCGCCGATGCGCCGCCTGTCGGAGTTGCAGCTCGGCCTCAGCCTTGCCTCCATCGGCAAGGTCGATGAAGCCAAGAAGCACCTGAAGGCGCTGATCGACGTCGACCCGAAGAATATCCGCAACTATCTCGCCTATGGCAGCGTGCTTTCCGACGCCAAGGACTACAAGGAGATGGGCGAACTCTACGACCGGGCGGTTGACCAGATCGGTCCCGTGCCGAAGCGCAGCGACTGGACCGTGTTCTTCCAGCGCGGCATCGCCTATGAGCGCCAGAAGCTGTGGGAGAAGGCCGAGCCGAACTTCCGCAAGGCGCTGGAACTCAACCCGGACCAGCCGCAGGTGCTGAACTATCTCGGCTATTCCTGGGTCGACATGAACATCAACCTGGAAGAAGGCCTCGACATGATCCGCAAGGCGGTCGAGCTGAAGCCGGATGATGGCTACATCGTCGATTCGCTCGGCTGGGCCTATTTCCGCATGAACCGCTTCGACGATGCGGTGGTCGAGCTTGAGAAAGCCGCCGAGCTGATGGCTGGCGATCCGACCATCAACGATCATCTCGGTGATGCGTACTGGCGCGTCGGCCGCAAGCTCGAAGCGGTGTTCCAGTGGACGCAGACGCTTGAGCTGAAGCCCGAGGAAGCCGAGATCCCGAAGATCAAGGTCAAGATCGAAAACGGGCTGCCGGCGCTGAAGGAAGTCGTGCCGGCCTCTGCCAACGCCAAGGAGACGGCGCCGAAGAAGGTGACCCCGGAAGCGCCCGCGCCGGACAAGAAATCCTGATCGCAGCATGCTTCAAGGCGGGATTGCGGGCTTTGCGCTGACACGGGCGGCGCCCGCCAAGATCAATCTGGCACTGCATGTCGTCGGCCAACGGGCCGACGGCCATCATCTCCTCGAAAGCCTTGTCACTTTTGCTGATCGCGGCGACCGGATCGGTCTCGTTCCATCGAGCGAGGACAGGTTTACCCTGTCCGGCCATTTCGCCGCCGAACTGTCGGCACCCGTTGACGATCAGAGCGGCAACCTGGTGCTCAAGGCACGCGACCTGCTGCGACAGGTGCTGTCGGCGCAGGGCGTCGAAACGACGCCAGTCCATATCCACCTCGAAAAGAACCTGCCGATCGCCTCCGGCATCGGTGGCGGGTCCGCCGATGCGGCGGCGACCCTGCGCGGGCTCATCGACCTTTGGGACCTTCGGATCGAGCCGGCATCGCTCGCCGCCCTCGCACTCAAGCTCGGTGCCGATGTGCCTATGTGCCTCGACGGCCGACCGCTTGTCGCCAGGGGGATCGGCGAAGAGATCACCCCCACGCCGGACCTTCCTTCCTTCCCGATCGTGCTGGTCAATCCGCGCGTCGCCGTGTCGACGCCGGTGATCTTTCGGATGCTGGAAAACAAGAGCAACCCGCCGCTTGTCGTTCCGGCAGTCCGTGGATCTACCGTGGACTGGCTGGCAGCCCTGGCCGGGATGCGCAACGATCTGGAGCCGCCCGCCCGCCAGTTGCAGCCTGTCATCGCCGACGTATCCGGGGCGCTGGCCGCAAGCGGAGCGGCTCTGGTGCGCATGTCCGGTTCGGGTGCCACCTGCTTTGGTCTGTTCGACAGCGACGAGCGCGCTTCGCGTGCAGCGCACGCGCTTTCTGCTGCGCATCCCGAATGGTACGTTCTTTCGGCAAGGACAAGAGGCAGAGCCAACAGATGACCGGAACCAAAGACGACCGCCCTTTCATTCCCGTCGGCATCGCCATCCTGACGGTCTCCGACACGCGCACGCTTGCCGACGACAAGTCCGGAGACACGCTGCAAGCCAGGGTGCTGGACACCGGCCACCGCCTCCAGGCGCGCGCCATCGTGCCCGATGACAGGAAAGCGATCCACGATCAGGTGGAAGCCTGGACGCTCGACGCCGCGATCGATGTGGTGATCACGACGGGCGGGACCGGCTTTACCGGCCGCGACGTCACGCCGGAGGCGCTGGAGCCGCTGTTCGAAAAGCGCATGGATGGCTTCTCCGAAGTTTTCCATCGGATTTCCTACGACAAGATCGGCACTTCGACGATCCAGTCGCGCGCGACCGGTGGCGTCGCCAACGCCACCTTCATCTTCGTCTTGCCGGGCTCGCCCGGCGCCTGCAGGGATGCATGGGACGGTATCCTCAGGCAGCAGCTCGACTACCGGCACATGCCGTGCAACTTCGTCGAGATCATGCCGCGCCTCTCCGAGCATTTGAAACGCGGCTGATCCTTACGGCAGCGACGCGACCGGCGACCGCCTGTTCCCTGGGGAACTGCCAGGCTGGCTGCTACCTGGTAAACCTTTTTTCGTCAGCTCGCATTGAAGGATCGCAAAGAGACCCGAGCAAGTCCTTCGACCGGAGCAAAGACGAGCCCATCGCTGATGTCCCCCAAGCGATGGGAACATAACCATACGACGCGCGGCTCGCCCGGTCGCTCGGACAGGTATTTGCTAACAAGGATATTTGGTAGCCGCCTGGAGGTGCCGTCCGCTGGACAGGCACCTTTTTTGTTGGCTGCAGCCCAATCTTCAGGCGCTCTGCCTGCTGTCGACGGCAACCCAGGCAGGGACGAGTTCGGTCGAAAGTTTTCGCACCGCGCGAATATTGGTCATCTCGCTCAGCTGCATTTTTCCGCGTGCAACGGCAAGCGCGTCGCCCTTGCGCAGCAGGAAGCCCGCCTCCAGAGGCTTGCCGCGCCGCGCCAGACGATGCAGCAACGGCTTGCGGTGCAGCCGCGACGGTGAAAAACGCGCCGGGCTCTTGTGCAGCGAGACATATTCGACGAGTTCGTCCACCCAGCGCCCGATCGGCCGGGCACCGGGCTCGAGCAGCATCAGCCACTCGCCGCGCGCAGAGCGCACGATCTCACCCAGATCCCAATCGACGCAGAAGCGGCACCCGGCCGCATCCGCCACATGCGCGGAACCGTCGCTCGAGCCGTGATCGAGGATGATGACGTCGCTGACCAGACCCTCCACGGCGCCAGCCACGAGCACCGACAGCGTCTGTGCCAGTTCCGTCTCGTTGTCGCGCGTTTCCATGATGATCGTCAGCATCGCTTTTCCTACCGCATTGCAGCGTAGATTGCTACAGCGACGTCAGCGCCCTTCCCTCTCCCCCCGATAACGCGCGCAATCGGTGTTTTCAGCTCCAGTGTTTTTGTTCTTGAATTGTTCCCTTAATCGCGATAGGAAAATAATCAGAACAAAACGGGATCAAAACTCCAGAGATCCCTCGGAGATTCCGATGAACGAGCTGTCTGAAATCAGGCAGGGGGCTCTAGCCCCCGCCAACACGGCAGAGGTCGCCGAAGCCATGATGAGCGGGAACGGTCTCAGGATCGATGTCGACCGGCGCCGTGGGCGCGGTGCCGGGCTCAATATATCCGGCCGCTTCGAACCGCAGGCGCGTGAAGCTTTCGATGATGGTTGGGAGAGCCTCGAAGACCTTCCGCCCTTCAAGACCGAAGTGCAGGTGGAAAAACCGCGTTCGGTGATCAGCCGCAACGATTCTCCCGATATTTCATTCGATCGCTCGATCAACCCTTATCGCGGCTGCGAGCATGGATGCATCTATTGTTTTGCCCGTCCGACGCACGCCTTCATGGGGCTCTCGGCAGGCCTTGATTTCGAGGCGAAGCTCTTTGCCAAGCCCGACGCGCCGCGCCTCCTTGAGCGCGAGCTTGCCCGCTCGGACTACAAGGTACGGCCGATCGCGATCGGCACCAACACCGATCCCTATCAGCCGATCGAGAAGGAGTGGCGGATCATGCGCCAGATCCTCGAGGTGCTGCAGGCCGCCAACCATCCGGTCATGATCGTGACCAAGTCTGCGATGGTGACGCGCGACATCGATATCTTGGCGCCGATGGCGGAAAAAGGCCTTGCGCGGGTCGGCATTTCCGTGACGACGCTCGACCGGAAGCTGGCGCGCACCATGGAACCGCGCGCTTCGACCCCTTCCAAGCGCCTGGAAGCGATGAGTTCGCTCTCGCAAGCCGGCATCCCGACGGGCGTCCTGGTCTCGCCGATCATTCCGGCACTGAACGACCATGAGATCGAGAGGGTTCTGGAAGCGTCCCGCTCGGCAGGTGCTCAGGAGGCGACATATGTGCTGCTGCGCTTGCCGCTCGAAGTCAGCCCGCTCTTTCGCGACTGGCTGCTGCGGAACTATCCGGACCGCTATCGCCACGTGATGTCGCTGATCCGCTCGATGCGCGGCGGCAAGGACTACGACGCTGAGTTCGGCAAGCGGATGAAGGGAGCCGGCCCCTATGCCTGGCAGATTGGCCGACGGTTCGAGCTTGCCGCCAAACGCCTTGGGCTCAACCTCAACCGCCGGCAGTTGCGTGACGACATCTTCGTTCCGCCGCTCGGGACCGGAGTCCAGCTTTCGCTGCTTTAGGAGAGGTGTGAAGTGATTTTCCGCCCAGGGAGGCAAAGAGCAATGAGTTGGATTGCTTTTGCGCTTCCATTGGAACTGGAAACGCTCTGGTGGCATCGGGTTTTGCGTATGCCGCTGGACGCAGGACGTGTTGAGAGAGGGCGTGCAAGAACGTGACATGACGGGCGGACAGTGACTGTCTCGACCATCCCTCGGTCGTTGGACCGGACACCGGCAATTGCCGGTGCTGGCGCGATGGCCGGGTTCCTGGACCGACGGCTGCCACGATGTCGCCAGGCAGCGGCGCCAAACAATGCAGGTACAGGCCGTCATGGTCGTCGCCTGACGGCAAATCTGAATTCCGGCGTCTCCCTCGTGCCTCGGGACGGCGCTGGCATACCCCCCGACTGCTGCCGCACTCAGATCGGGGGACTTGAAGAGAATCGGTCGATCATGCGAGTTTCGCCGCATGTCACATCGCAGATCGACCGATTCTCCCCTTTTCCCGGAAATTGTCCTTGAGCCGGATTTCAGCTTCGAACTGGCGGCCCGCAAGGATGGGGCCTGGCCCGTCGCAGGTGCCGACGAAGCCGGACGCGGACCGCTTGCAGGCCCGGTCGTCGCTGCCGCTGTCATCCTCGACCCCGATGCCATCCCGCAGGGCCTGAATGACAGCAAGAAGCTGAGCGCCGCCTCGCGCGAAAAACTGTTCGACGAGATCCTGGCGACCGCCACCGTTTCCATCGCTTCGTCGTCCGCCGCAACCATCGATACCATCGACATTCGCAAGGCGAGCCTTGAGGCCATGCGCAAGGCCGTCGACGGCCTGTCTGTAACGCCGCGTTTCGTGCTGGTCGATGGCCGCGACGTACCACCCGGCCTTGGCTGCCACGCCAAGGCCGTGGTCAAGGGCGACGCCCGTTCGCTGTCGATCGCGGCCGCGTCAATCGTCGCCAAAGTGACGCGCGACCGGATGATGGAACGGGCCGACCTCGCGCATCCCGGATACGGCTTTGCCGTCCATGCCGGCTATTCGACCGTAGTGCACCGCAAGGCGATCGATGCCAAAGGCCCCTGCCCGCTGCATCGCATGAGCTTTCGCCCACTACGCAAGGATTGACGGGCGGCGTGCCACCGAATGGTGATGCGCGCCGTTGTCACCACTACGGCGGCAGTTTGCCGTCCGTGCCGGTTAGACAACCTTGGCGCATTGCGACGCGATCAACGCCTGAGGAAAGCTGGCCGCTGCCCCGCATGTGCTTCCATCGGCTGCAGAAGGATTGACGGGCGTCAGGCGACACCGTGCGCGCCGATATCGCCCGCCGCGGCGACGATTTGCCGTCCATGCCGGTGAGGTAAACCTGACGCATTGCGGGGCTATTAACACCAAAGGAACCCACCTGCCGCATCGCACGCCCTTTCGCCCACTGCGCAAGGATTAACGGGTAACAGGCGGCTCGCTACCGCATGATGCTGCGCGCCAAGTTCGCCTACCGCGGCAGCGATTGGCGCGCACTGCAGATACGCGACAGTGGCACATTGCACGGCGCTCGATGCCACGGGCTCTGCCATTAGCGCTGCATGAGCTTCCGGCCGCTGCGCAAGGATTGGCGGGCGACATCAGCAAAGCCGGGCCAGCGTCTCTCCCACCAATCGCCGCCGGACGCGAGCACAGCCCAGCGCAAGCCTGCATGCGGCGTTGCCGCAAGGCACCGTGACGCGTGATGCCGCGGCCGCCCTTAACCGTTGCGGTCAAGCGGCCCCAAAGGCTGCATCATCGCTCATCTGCGCGCAAGGCGATCGGGGACGCGCCAAGGGATCTTCGGTGCCGCGGCAGCGCGCGGATAAACGCCACCCTCGCACAGTCTAGAGGGAAAGCTCGCCGCTTGCGCCCGGATTGGTCTTTCGCGCGTGCGCCGGTGTCGTATCGCCAGTCTGGGTCGGAGGTGAGTTGGCGAACTGCCTGGGAAACCCGAGCCCACCGCAACCGCATGTGGGGCTGAAGTTCATACGCTCCAAGGAACCGGCCCGGAAATGAAAAAAGCCCCGCACGAGGCGAGGCTTTCAGATCGTGTATGTGGCCGAAGCTTAGTTCAGGCGCGACTTGACTTCGCCAAGTGCCTTCTTGAACAGCTCATTCTGCGCGCCGGCATCAGCCTTGGCAGCGACAACCTTTTCGGCAGCACTGATGGCCAGATCGACGGCTGCGGAGCGAACGGCGTTGATCGCGTCGCTTTCGGCCTGCTTGATCTTCTGTTCCGACAGCGCGGTCCGGCGGGCGACGAATTCCTCCGTCTTCTGCTTGGCTTCGGCGGTCAGCATTTCGGCTTCGCGCTGAGCGGCGGCAACGATACCGGCAGCTTCCGCTTCGGCGTCCTTGCGCTTGCGCTGGTACTCGGCAACGAGGGCCTGGGCTTCTTCGCGCAGGCGCTTGGCTTCCGCCAGTTCGTTGGTGATCTTGTCGGCACGGGCGTCGAGCGCCTTGCCCATCATGCCCGGAACCTTGAGATAGGCAATCAGGACGAAGAAAAGGATCAAGCCGACGAGGGCATAGAAGGTCGCATCAAGATGCATGGTTCAGTGCTCCTCAGTTACCCGATGCCTTGACGGCAGCGACGATCTCAGCCTTGGTGACGGTGCCACCGATGAGCTGCTTGACGACGGCGGTTGCAGTTTCTTCGGCGATGGCGCCGACGTCCGCAAGTGCCTTGGTCTTGATATCGGCGATACGGTCTTCCGCAGCGGTGATCTTCTTGGACAGATCGGCCTCGACGGCGTTGCGATCGGCGACGGCCTTCGACTTGGCGGCTTCGCGGGCGCCGTCGGCAATCTGATGACCCTTGGCCTTGGCAGCTGCCAATTCCTGCTCATAGGAAGCGATTGCGGCGTCAGCTTCGCCCTTCAGGCGCGACGCTTCGTCGAGATCCTGAGCGATCCGGTCGTGACGGGTTTCCAGAATTCCGCCGATGCGCGGAATGATGACCTTCGACATCAAGAGATAGAAGAGGCCAAACGTGATCGCGAGCCAAAGCAGCTGCGATGCGAAATGGGTCGAATCAAAGGGCGGGAACACGCCGGAGCCAGCCTCGCCTTCGTGGGCCACACCCGTTTCGGTGTGCACCTCACCGGCCGCAGCGGCATCGTGTGCTTCGGCGCCTTCAGTGGTGGTTGACTGCTGGGCATAGGCCGCGGTCACAAACATGCTCACCTCCAGGTGCACTCAAGAATATGCGCGGCCGCGACCCTTTGACGGGCCGCGGCCGAAACTCCAGCCGTTATTAGACGGCGAAGAGGAGGAGCAGGGCTACGAGCAGCGAGAAGATGCCCAGAGCTTCCGTAACGGCGAAGCCGAATACGAGGCGGCCGAACTGGCCGTCAGCAGCCGACGGGTTGCGCAGCGCGCCAGAGAGGTAGCTGCCGAAGATGTTGCCGAGGCCGAGAGCCGTGCCGGCCATACCGAGGCAAGCCAGACCTGCGCCGATGTACTTTGCTGCTTCCGCTTCCATGATTGAACTCCTTCGAATGGTGTTGCGGCTTAGGATTGCGCTTCCGGCGGAGGACCGGCCGGAAGCAAGCGACTGTATTCCTTAGTGGCTTCCGGGATGGACAGCGTCGTTGAGGTACATGCAGGTCAGTACCGCGAAGACATAGGCCTGGAGGAAGCAGACGAGGAATTCAAGACCGGTGATAGCGACGGTCATGATGAGCGGCAGGATCGCGCCACCGATACCGAGCGCGCCAAGGGCGCTCAGCGAGGTCACGAAGCCCGCGAAAACCTTCAGCGTGATGTGGCCGGCCAACATGTTGGCGAAGAGACGGACCGAGAGGCTGATGGGACGGGAAAGGAACGAGATGATTTCGATGGCGACGACCAGCGGCAGAAGCACACCGGGCACGCCATGGGGCACGAAGAGCTTGAGGAAGCCGAAGCCGTGCTTGTAGAAACCGTAAAACACGACGGTGCCGATAACGAAGAGCGCCAACGCGAAGGTGACGATGATCTGGCTGGTGATGGTGAAGAAGTAGGGGAACATGCCGAGCAGGTTCGCCGTCAGGATGAACATGAACAGCGAGAACACCATCGGGAAGAACTTCATGCCGCCGTTGCCCGCACCTTCGCGCAGCATCGAGGCGATGAATTCATAGGACATTTCCGAAACCGACTGCAGGCGCGTCGGGACCAGCCCGCGCTGCGACGTCGTCAGGTAAAGGAAGCCGGCAGCGGCACCCACGGTCGCAACCATGAAAAGCGACGCATTGGTGAAGGAAAAGTCAATTCCGCCAATTTCGATCGGGACAATCTTGTTGATCAGGAACTGGTGGGTCGGATCGTTTGACACCGCGCTTCTCTTTCGTTCTGCCCGCCGTTAGAGCGGATACCGTTACTCCGGGCGACGCCTCAGGCGCCATCTCCGTCCGTCTTGTCATTCCCCGAACTGCGCTTGACCGAGTCGAGTGTTGCCACCATTCCCGCCGACCGCAGTACATTCAACACACCGGCGCAAAAGCCAAGGAGCAGGAAAATGATCATGCCCCACGGCCCTGTACCCGCAAAGTGGTCCAAAAGATAGCCCAGAAACGCCCCGACAACGATACCAGCGATGAACTCGCTGGAGAGCTTCATTGCCGCCGCGTAGCCTTTGCGGCTTGCGGTGGCACGGGCCTCTGCTGCGTCTGACGAAGCGGGCCTTTTGGCCTCGATCTTGTCACCGAGCTGCTTGAGCCTCGTTTCCAGACTTTCCTCGGGTTTCTCCGTCACGTGGCCACTCCCTTGTTGTCCAACACGGTCTCGACCGTGATTTCGGCCATACAAAGGGCTGTCGTTCAAGCCACGTTTCAGCCCCATTTGAAGTCGCGCGCAACATAGTTTTAGGCTTCCGCATAGTCAAGGCGTGCCACGCGCTTCGGCGTGGACAATATTTTTCAACAATTTCATCGACTTGACTGCATCCCCGGCTGCCGAAGGTCAGACAATCCCAGGAATCGGCAGATCGCGGGCCAGAATCTCCGACCCGCGATCGATGCTTGTGCGCCAAGGCTAAAGAACAGAACGGCGTCAGCTCCAGCCGCCGCCATAGGTGCGGTAGAAGATGTGCAGGCCGATCTTGCCGACACGCTTCATCGTCTTTGCCCAGGCAGGGTTCACATAGGTCGCGTGGTAATGCGTGGCGGAGCCGACTTCGGGCAGCCAGATCTTGCCGGCAGTCACCGCCATGGCGACTTCCTTTGCTTCCTTCCAGTGCGAGCGGGAATAGACCAGGTCGCGGATCATGTCGCAGGCAAAGGAAAACTGGCACCGGTTGCGCCACGCCTTGTTCTGGTAGACGACGCCGCAGATCGTCTTCGGATAGGTCGGATTGCGCACCCGGTTGAGAATCACCTGCGCGACGGCCGCCTGCCCCTTCAAGGGTTCGCTGCGTGCCTCGAAATAGATGCCTTCGGCCAGGCATGTCTGTTCTTCCTTGCCGAAAACGCCCGCTGGCAGCGCGGTTGCAGCCCAGGCGTGATCTTCAGGCGAGATATCGGGAATGAAGCGCCCGGCGTTCTTGTCCTCGCGCAGGATCGAATCGAAGGGCGATTCACGCGCATAGTCCGGCTCGGGCCGGACATAGGCAGTCGCAAGAATGTCGGACTTGTCGTTGGTGACAAGCTTTGCCAGCATCGGCGAGACACCGGGATCGGCCTTTGGCGGCTTCTTCTTATAGAAGGCCGTGGCGATCTCGATCTCCTTGCCCTTGATCGTCGGCTTGGCGAAGACCATCTTTTCGGCGCCCTCGAAGCCGGGCTCGACCAGCGAGCTGGTGCGCTGAAGGATGGAGCCGGCGGTAAAATCCTTCGGCGGCGTCATCGGCGTGACCGCGACGATGCGGCCCTTCTTGCCGCGGCGGTTGACGCGGTCCTCGTCCGGCGTGCCGGCGTGCTTGTTTTCCGCCGTCAATGCGACACGGCTGCCATCGGGCAGATCGATGCCGGCGCCGCCATCGAGCGCGCCCGTGGTGACCGGATCGGTAAAGACCATTTCAACCTCGTGGATCGAGCCGGCAGGCGACGGCGTCATGTACATTCGCCAGCGTTCGCCGCCACGGTTGATGCCGGAGAGAAAGGTCGCGAGGTCCGAATAGGCCGCGACAGTCGGAAAACCGATATAGACCGCCAGACCGATAATGGCCGGAGCCAGCCAGGCGGAGACGTTCACACGAGATTCGCGACGCAGTTTTTTACTGTTACGCACCAATCCACTCCACGCAACGCTTACCGAAGGCACGGCTCTGCCCGCGCCGGCGATGAGCCAACGGACAGTTTCCGCGCGGGACGCTAGGACAATGAAGCTGCCGGACGCTCTGTCGGCGACGCTTCGTTCGAGCCTTGAAAATGAAGCATTAACCTTGATGTTTGGTTAATGCGTGCTCGCTGAAAGACAGGAAGGGCCGGCATCCCGGCCGTTCGCGGGCCTTATCGGGCTCATGGCGTCAGATGATGACGTGCGAGCCGAGTTCGACGACGCGGTTGGTCGGCAGGCGGAAATAATCGGACGGGTCGATCGCGGCGTTGGCGAGCGCGATGAACAGCCGGTCCTGCCAATGGGGCATGCCGGACTGGGCGTCGGGCACCAGCTTTCGCCGTCCGAGATAGAATGACGTCGACATGATGTCGAACTTCAGCCCCGACTTGCGGAAGAGGCCGAGTGCCTGCGAAACGTTCTGCGTCTCCATGAAGCCGAAGCGCATTTCGAGCAGGGTGAAGCGTTCCGACAGCGGTTGCACGCTGACCCGTTCGGCCTTGGGCACTTTCGGCGTATTGGCGGTGCGGATGGTCAGGATGAAGTTCTGCTGATGCAGCACGTGATTGTGCTTGATGTTGTGCAGCAGCGCGGCCGGGGTCGATTCCGGGTCGCTCGTCAGGAACACCGCCGTTCCCGGCACCGAGACCGGGGCGTGCTCGCTCTTGCGCTCGATCGACTTGACGAAGCTTGCGAGCGGAATGTCGATGTGGCGGGTCTTGGCGTGCAGGATCTCCGTTCCGCGTTTCCAGGTCCACATGATGACGATGAAGGTGGCGGCGATCATCACCGGCACATAGCCACCGTCATGGATCTTCAGCATGTTGGCCCCGAGGAAGACGCATTCCAGCGCAAACAGCGGCAGCAGAACCGCACCGGCCCAGAGCGCCGACCACTTCCAGCGCGCGCGCAGGAACTCGAAGGAGAGAACGGTGGTGACCACCATCGCGCCCGTCACCGAGATGCCATAGGCGGTAGCCAGCGATTCGGAAGAGCCGAACACGAAGACCAGCGCCATGACGCCAAACATCAGCATCGTGTTGACGTTGGGCAGATAGATCTGGCCCGTATGGGTTTCCGAGGTGTGGAAGATCGCCATGCGCGGCAGGAAGCCGAGGTGGATCGCCTGGCGCGTCAGCGAGAAGGCGCCCGTTATCACCGCCTGGCTGGCGATGATCGTCGCGAAGGTCGCCAGAATGACGACCGGCAGCAGCGCCCATTTCGGGAACATCAGGAAGAACGGGTCGGACATCGCCTCCGGGTTCTTCAGGACGAACGCGCCCTGGCCGAGATAATTGAGCGTCAGCGCCGGAAAGACGATCAGAAACCAGGCCCACTGGATCGGGCGGCGGCCGAAATGGCCAAGGTCGGCATAAAGCGCTTCCGCACCCGTCACCGTCAGGAACACGGCACCGAGCACGATGATGCCGACATAGCCCTCGTTGAACATGAAGCTGAAGGCATAATAGGGATTGAACGCCTTGAAGATCGACAGGTCGTCGGAAATATGAACGAGGCCGATGCCGCCCATAACCAGGAACCAGACAAGCGTGATCGGGCCGAAGAAGTTGGAGACGGCAGCCGTTCCCTTGGACTGGACGGCGAACATCAGAAGAAGAATGACGACGGCGATGGGAACGACATAATCCGATAGCGCCGGTGTCACCAGCTTCAGGCCTTCCACCGCCGAAAGCACCGACAGCGCAGGCGTGATCATCGCATCGCCGATGAACAGCGCGGCACCGGCAATGCCCATGAAGAACAGGATCGCCGTGTGGCCGTTGCCCGTCTTCATCAACAGCGCCAGCAATGACAGCGTCCCGCCCTCGCCCTGGTTGTCGGCCCGCAGCAGGAACAGCACATACTTGATGGTGACGATGATCGTCAGCGTCCAGATCATCAGTGAGATCAGGCCGATGATTTCGACATCCGTCACGCCATCGTGGGAGACCGGGCGCAAGGCTTCGCGAAACGCGTAGAGCGGGCTGGTGCCGATGTCGCCATAGACAACACCGATGGAGCCGAGGCCGAGGACGAGCAGCCGGCGCAGGTCCTTCGACCCTTGTGCGGAAGGGGCATGGGATTGGGTCATGCGTGTCCTACTGGCGATTAAAGCCAGCCTTTCCAGCGAAAGAAGAAAAACGGTATCACGGCGGATATCACCATAGCGACCAGGGCGAAGGGATAGCCGAACTGCCATTGAAGCTCAGGCATGACGTTGAAGTTCATGCCGTAGACTGAGGCGACCAGCGTCGGCGGCAACAATACCACGGATGCGATCGAGAAAATCTTGATGATGGCATTCTGCTCGACATTGATGAGGCCGAGCGAGGCGTCGAGCAGGAAGGTGATGTTGCCGGAGATGAAGGAGGCATGCTCCGACAGGGTCTGGATGTCACGCGAGATCGAGCGGCAAAGCTCGCGGCTATCCTTGTCCGCCTGAACCACGGGCACCGTGTAGACGAAGGTCAAAAGCCGAGAAAGCGATGCAAGGCTGTCGCGCGTCTTGGCCACCAGCCGGTGATGGCCGGCGACGTCGCGCAGGCGCGCTTCGAGAAAATGCGGCGGCCGGCGCTTGACGACGGCCTTGTCGCCGAAGACCTGCAGCGACAGGTCGTCGAGCTTGCCGACGGCCTGCTCGAGGATTTCGGCGGTGCGGTCGGCGATCGTTTCGAGCAGCCGGGTCAGGATCGCCACGCCGCTCGGGCAGCCGCCCGGAATCCGATGCATCGCCGCCTTGAACAGCACGAAAGCGCGTGGCTCGGCATAGCGAATGGTCACCAGACGGCCGCCGTGCAGGATGAAGGCCACGTCGGTGAGATCGGGTATCTCGGTCTCCGAGCGATAGACCAGCGACGCCGTCATGAACACGGCGTCGGCCTCGATATAGAGCCGGCTCGACGGCTCGATGTCCTTCAGGTCATCGCGTGTCGGAATGGAGATGCCAAGCAGCGCCTCCATCATCAGGTCTTCGTCCTTGCTCGGCTCTACGAGATCAATCCAGACGATGTCGGGACGCAGGGCGACGGGCTTGTCTGCCACCGAAAAAGTGACGGTCTCGCCATTGGAACAATAGCCGGTGATCATTCAGGCGCCCTTCCCGCTGGCGCGTAGCCGAACGAAAGTGAGCAACCCGATCGGCGCCACATTATTCCCACAGTCGAAATCCATCGGACAGAGCGTTCCCAGTCAGGACAAAATCCTCAACTCGGTCATCGCGGGAGAACACGGTCTCCGGCGAGAGGGCGCTAAGTTGGGCACCTTCGCAAGTGCGGCACGGCATATGGCGCAACACAGACGCAAAATCAATGCCCCCTCGATCCATGGCACGGTGTCGCCTATCGTTCCGGCGTCACCCTACTGCATGTCCCGGCGAATCGAAATCGGTCCGCGGACAAAATTGTGCCATTGTTTCAAAGGGGCCTGCCGCGTGCGGCCCTTGCCGCGACAGGCTCGTGTGGCGTGATCGCACGCCGTGGTCGGTCGTGGTCTATTCGAAGACGATGTTCGGCATTGCGCGGGTCTTGTCGTCGCGGGCGGCCGACGCCTCCGCCCAGACCTTGGTGGCGATGTCGCGATAGATCCGCGCGATCTCGCCGTCAGGGTCGGAGACGACCAGCGGCGTGCCCGCGTCCGACGTCTCGCGGATCCCCATGGTCAGCGGCACCTCTCCGAGGAACGGAACGCCGATGCGCTCGGCCTCCTTGCGCGCGCCGCCATGGCCGAAGATATCGTAGCGCTTGCCGGTGTCCGGCGCCACGAAGTAGCTCATGTTCTCGATGATGCCGAGCACCGGCACCTCGACCTTGCGGAACATGGTCAGTCCCTTGCGGGCGTCGATGAGCGCCAGATCCTGCGGCGTCGAAACGATGACAGCGCCGGCAAGCGGAACCTGCTGGGCCATCGTCAGTTGCGCGTCGCCGGTGCCCGGCGGCATGTCGACCACAAGCACGTCGAGATCGCCCCATGCGACTTCGCGCAGCATCTGCAGCAGCGCCGACTGGATCATCGGGCCGCGCCAGATCATCGCCACCTCCTCGTCGACGAGGAAGCCCATGGACATGACCTTGAGCCCGTAGTTTTCCATCGGCCGGATCATCCGGCCTTCGATTTGCTGCGGCCGTCCGGAAATCTTCAGGAGGCGCGGCATCGACGGTCCGTAGATGTCGGCGTCGAGAAGACCAACCTTGAGGCCATTGGCCTTCAGCGCCAGCGCCAGGTTCACGGATGTGGTGGATTTGCCGACACCGCCCTTGCCGGAGGCCACGGCGATGATGGCGCCGACACCCGGAATACCGGCCTTGGCGGGCGCACCGCCTGCAGGGCGCTGCCCATGGGAATGACCGACATGGGCATGGCCAGCCGGCGCAGCGGCCGGTTGCGGACGCTGCACCGGGGCGGCTCCGGATGCGGCCTTGCGGTCGGCCGTCAACGCGACCATGGCGGCACTGATGCCGGGAATTTCACGCACGACACGCTCGGCCGCGGCCCGCATCGGCTCCAGCTCCTTGGCGCGATCGGCCGGTACGGTGATCGAGAGATAGGCCTTGCCATCCGAGATGAAGACGTCCGACACCAGCCCGAGCGCGACGATATCGCCCTCCATGTCAGGACCGCGCACGGTGCGCAGCTTATCAAGAACCACGTCTCTGGTGACTTCCGGCATCGCGCCCTCTCATTCCTCGCCATCGCCGAGATAACCTCGTTATCTCCGGGATCGGCTCGTTATCTCCGAGATAACGTTGTCATGTCTTAGATAATCGAGGCGGAGCGCTTCGCCAATGCGACATTACGCAAAAACAAAAAGCAGGGCCGCCACCCGTGCCCTTGTGTCCGTACATCCGGGATCACAAGCATAATCCGAGATCGTAACGGCGATCCGGGATCATGCGGGGTTGGGTGGCGGCCCTTTTTGTCGCGACCTTCTTGGGCGCTGTCTTGTTTTTAGTCCCCTCTGGACATGCCCCTACCAATGCAGGATGCGTGCCAGATTCGAAAAGAACAAGAACAGTGAGTATTTTCAGATAGATATGAGGATCATTAGAGGGTTCACGAACACGGAGCTTCTGCCCAGTTTATGAGCAATGATCCCAAATTCGCACAGGAGCGGTGCATTTCGTGGCCACAGCGCCAAGATGGCGAGGGTTCGAACATCGCGAACCCCGTGGCGAACAAGGCTAGCTGATGTAGCCCTTCTTCATCGCCTTGACGACGGCCTGCGTGCGGTTCACCGCATCGAGCTTCTTGGTGACGTGGTTGAGATAGTGGTTCACCGTGTGCTCGGAGAGGCCGAGAATGCCGGCGATCTCGGCGCTGGTCTTTCCCGCAGCCGTCCAGCTCAGGCACTGGATCTCGCGCTCGGAGAGCGACGCGCTGCTGTTCTTCCACACGGAGCCGATCTCGGCCAGCCGATTGTAGACATGGATCGCGATCATCTGCAGTTCCATGGTCACCGTCATCGGCAGCTCGGCTTCCGGGCCCATCAGGATGACGGCGCCGCGGCCGCCCTCGGCATCGTGGACGGGGAAGTAGCTCGCCTGGAAGATGGCGTTCTCGCGCAGCATCGTGATGTATTCGCGGGCCGAATCGGGTTTGCCACCCTCGTCTTCCCACGCCTCGAGCGTCACCTGGAACGGGGTCGTCGTTTCCCGAAGCCGTTTGACGCCGGTGCTGAAGCGCAGCATCGACAGGCTGTCATACTTGTTGAGCAGTTCGGCAGGCATGTTGGAGATGACGGTGGTCGCGGCCAGGCGCTCGACATCGATGGACGGGATCGAACAGATGAGAAAGGTTTTGAAGCCAAACATCTGCGTGACCCGCCGCATATAGCGGATGATGTCGAACTGGGTCTCCAGCTTTGCGATCTCGGACGCGAAGTCACCGCCACGGGGCAGATCTGCGTCAGTCGTCCCGGTGGTCATCGTATCCTGCATTCGCGCGTTCCATGGCATTCATCAATTATCTGATAGACCGACCCGTGGGCCAATGCCAACAGATGATCGAGATTCCCTGCCCTACGCGCCCAAAAGCCTGTGTATTTCCCCGAAAACGAACCGCGCCACGTCGCAGCAGCCAGCTTCGCTGTGCGCAATGTGCCAATTCTCAGTTGATCAATCCGGCGCGCATCGCCTTGGCGACCGTCTGCACGCGGTTGACCGAATCCAGCTTTCGCGTCGCCCGGTTGAGATAGTGGTTCACCGTGTACTCCGATAGCGCAAGGATTCGCGCCATCTCGCTCGTGGTCTTGCCGGCGGCCGCCCAGCGCAGGCATTCGACCTCGCGGCGCGACAGGCTTCCAGACCCGCGGCGCTCACGCTCACGCACCTCGGCCAGCTTGCTGTAGAGAATGCCAGCCCAAAGGTTCAGCTCCTGCATTTCGTCGTTCGACACCACCGGCCGATCTCCGCCGAAGGCGATCGCTGCGCGGTGGCCGCCGGCGTCGTGCACCGGAAGATAGATGCCACGCGGCATGCCCGCCTGTTCGAAGACGCAGATCGCCGCATCGCCCTTGCCGTCGGCGCGGCGGCGCGCCAGTTGATGGGCATCATAGGTGAACGGGATGGTGCTGCGGCGCAGCCGCTGGATCACCGGGCTGCCATTGATCAGGCCGGCACTGTCGTAGCCCTTCAGGAACTCGCCCGGATAGGTCGTCATGATCGCGTTTTCTTCAAGACTGCTGCAGCCGGTGTCCGGAACGGCAAGCACGAGGAAACCGCGGAAACCATAGGCATCCGCAACTTGCCCGATCACCCGCCTGATATCGTCCTCGCAACAGATCGGCCCTCGCACGGAGCGCCCGTCGGGGAGCTTCAACGACGCCATATTCGCGCTGAAATCGATCATCTTCCGCCCTTCTCCACATCCGGCTCCGGGGAGGAGCACGGCCGCTGACGCCGCATGAAGATCACGTCAAAATTTCTATCAATGACAAGACCAGGCCCCGTCGCTGAAAAAACGCACAACGAGCCTGATATATTAACGTTATCGAGCTTGGGACACTACGTCCAGTCGATGTTTCTAATTTACCGTAAAGTGAACTCAAGGTCCACCGCGGCCCGGACCGAGGCGAATCGCGGCCTCCTCCCCGATCGCCGCCGCCGCTTCCCGAACCGCCCCTGACCAGGCGGTCAGTTGCTCCATGCTGACCCGATAGGCTGGCCCCGTAACCGAGATTCCAGCCGTCAGATCGCTGCCCGAAACACGGATCGGCGCAGCCACGCAGCGGATCTCTACCTCATGTTCTTCCCGATCGAAAGCATGTCCTTGACGGCGAATGTCGACAATTTCCGCAAGCAGCGTTTCGGCCGAGCGATGCGTGTGCGGCGTGAACGCATGAAAAGCCATTCCCGAGACGATGCGTTCAAGCTCCGGTTGCGGCAGCAGCGACAACGCCGCCTTGCCGATGCCGGTGCAATACGCAGGCGAAGCCTTGCCGATCTGCGAACTCATACGCACCGTCTGCTGGCTTTCGACCTTGTCGACATAGACGATTTCGGCTTGCCTGAGGATGCCGAGATGGACCGTTTCGCCTGTCAGCGCGTGCAGGCTGCGCAGATGCGGTTCGGCGACGTCACGAAAACGATTGCCGGACCAGGATCGGTAGGCAAGCGTCAATAGCCGCAGCCCTGGCTCGTAGCTGAGATCGCGCCGCTGCACGAGAAGGCCTTCCTCGACCAGATGGCTGAGCAAGCGATGCAGGGTGCCGCGCGGCTGCCCGGACCGCGCAAGAATATCGGTAAAGCGCTGCGGCCCTTCGGCGGTGACCACCGCCTCGAGGACGGCCATCGCCTTGCCGAGCGTGCCGGTGCCCATCGTCTCGCCATCCCTATCCATCGCCGTTCTCCAAACCTGCGGTCCGCTTCATTCGGCGGAGAAGCGCAAGGGCGCCATCCGATCTTGACAAAATAGCCATCGCCGCCCGATAATTCCATATAATAAAATCAAGTTCCACATTTTGGAACGGATAGAGTGGCGAACGCGCTGTTGCGCGAAGGGGGAGTGCCATATGCCGTTGTCTGCGGCCCAGTTCCACGACCTGCGGGATCGCTGTGTGCTTGTGACCGGCGGCGGCGCCGGCATCGGCGCGGCCCTTGTCGAAGGTTTCATCCACCAGGGCGCGAAGGTTGCCTTCGTCGACATCGACGAGAGGGCGGGCTTGGACCTCGTTGACAAGCTTTTCGCCGAGACAGGCTCCAGGCCTTCCTTCATTCACGCGGACCTGCGCGATATAACCGCGGTGAGACAGGCTGCCGAAACGGCGGCAATTGCCCTCGGCGCAATCCACGTGCTCGTCAACAATGCCGCCCGCGACGACCGGCAGCCGCTTGAAGCCGTGACCGAAGAGAGCTGGGATGAGAGCCAGGCCGTCAATCTCAGGCACCTGTTCTTCATGAGCCAGGCGGTGGCGCCCCATATGCGTCAGGCCGGCAGCGGATCGATCGTCAACTTCTCGTCCATCGCCTTCCTGCTCAATATGGCGGAAATTCCGGCCTACGCGACGGCCAAGGCCGGCATCATCGGACTGACGAAGTCGCTCGCCGGCAAGCTCGGCCACGACAACATCCGCGTCAACGCGATCCTGCCCGGCATGATCGTGACCGAGCGCCAGAAGAAGCTCTGGCTTGACGAGGCGGCAATCGCGGCGATGCTGGAAAAGCAATGCCTGAAGCGAAGCCTGACCGCTTCGGATCTCATCGGACCTTGCCTTTATCTGGCTTCGGACTGTTCTGCGGGCATGACCGCCCAAACGATGATCATTGATGGAGGCGCACTGTGATGACGGCAGCCTATTATGCCGCAGTCGACTGGGGAACCACGAGCTTTCGGCTCTGGATCATTGCCGAAGACGGCACGGTGCTTGCGGAGCGCCGCAGCGGCGAAGGCATGACGACCGCTGCCAAGACCGGTTTTTCGCGTGTTCTGGAGGCGCATCTTTCGGCGGTTGACGCACCCGGCCACCTGCCGGTGATCATCTGCGGCATGGCGGGCGCCAAACAGGGTTGGCTCGAGGCCGGCTATCTCAACACGCCCGCCGCTCTTTCGCAAATCGCCGGCGGCGCGGTTGCAGTGCCCGACGTCGGCCGCGACATCCGCATCCTGCCCGGCCTCGCCCAGCGCGACACTCGGCATCCCGACGTGATGCGCGGCGAGGAAACGCAATTGCTCGGCGCCGCGGCAAGCCTCGGTGACGGCCGCCACCTCGTCTGCATGCCCGGCACGCACAGCAAGTGGGTGCGCCTCGAGGACGGCAAGGTCACCGGTTTCTCGACCTTCATGACCGGCGAGTTGTTCGACGTCGTCTCGAAGCACTCGATCCTTACCCACTCGATCGCCGATGCGCAGGTGTTTTCGGGCGAGCATCCAGCGTTTCTCGACGCGGTTGCCGCAGCGCGTGCCAATCCGGCGCTCGCCACCAACCTGACCTTCGGCGTGCGCGCCGGCCAGTTGCTTCACGGAACCACAGCGACCGACGCCAAGGCGACGCTTTCGGGCACGTTGATAGGGCTCGAGATTGCCGGCGCCCTGGCGACAGTCGATACCGTCGACAGCGTCTGCCTTGTCGCCTCCGGATCCCTCGGCGCGCTCTACCGCGCCGCACTCACCAGCCTCGACCTTAGCCCACGGATCGTCGATGCCGACGAGGCCGTGCGCGCCGGCCTTTCGACTGCCGCCCAGGCAATCTGGCCCCTCTGACCGAAAGACTGCTGCCATGAACCGTATCCCCTTCCCGCCGATGAAGTACCCGCTGGTCGCCATTCTGCGCGGCCTGAAGCCCGAGGAAACCGAAGGCGTCGTCGGCACGCTGATCGAAGCGGGCTTCACCGCGATCGAGATCCCGCTCAATTCGCCCGACCCGTTCCGGTCGATCGAGACGGCGGTGAAGATGGCGCCGGAAGGCTGCCTGATCGGCGCCGGCACGGTGCTGACGACAGAGCAGGTCGAGCGACTTGCGGATGTCGGCGGCCGGCTGATGGTCAGCCCCAATGTCGAGCCGGTGGTGATCCGGCTGGCAGCGCAAAAGGGCATGGTGACCATGCCCGGCGTCTTCACCCCGACAGAAGCGCTTGCAGCCGCGGCAGCGGGTGCTACGGGCCTGAAATTCTTTCCGGCAAGCGTGCTCGGCCCGTCCGGCATCGCCGCGATCCGCACCGTGCTGCCGACGGATGTCGAGGTTGCCGCCGTCGGCGGCGTCTCGGAAGAGAACTTCGCCGACTACGCCAGGATCGGCATCAGAAGCTTCGGGCTCGGATCGAGCCTTTACAAGCCGGGCATGAGCGCTGCCGACGTCGGCAAGCGCGCCATCGCGACCGTCAGCGCTTATGACGCCGTCTATGGAGCGGGTCGATGAGCGACACGATTGCCTTTTCCGGCAGCATCCTTTGCCAATCCCCCTCGATGCTCGGAGAAGGCCCGACCTACGATCCGGGCAGCGGCACCGCCTGGTGGTTCAACATCAAGGGCCAGGAACTGCATGAACTGCACCTTGAGAGCGGCCGCAAGACTGTGCACGCGCTGCCGTTCCTCGGCAGTGTGCTTGCCGTGATCGACCCTTCGCGGCAGCTGGTCGCCTCCGACCAGGGGCTGTTCGTGAGAGACACGCAGACGGGCGTGTTCAGCCTGCTGGCGACACTCGAAGACAAGCCCGGCAATCGCTCGAACGACGGCCGCGTCCATGCCTCCGGCGCGCTCTGGGTCTCCACCATGGGCCGCGCCGCCGAAAAAAGTGCGGGCGCGATCTATCACGTCGCCGGCACGAAGGTGACCAGGCTCTACGACCGGATCACCATTCCCAACAGCATCTGCTTTTCACCTGACGGCACCGTCGCCTACTTCGTCGATACCGATATCAACCACCTGATGCGCGTCGACATCGATGCCGAGACCGGCCTGCCGACAGGCGAGCCGAGCCTCCTCGTCGACGGCAGTGGCGAGGTTGGCGGCATCGACGGCTCGGTCTGCGATGCCGATGGCCTGATCTGGAATGCGCGCTGGGGCAGCGGCACGGTCGACGTCTACAGCCCCGACGGCAAAAGGGTCGCGCGCCATGCCATGCCGACAACGCAGCCAAGCTGCACCGCCTTCATCGGGCCGAAGGCCGACCGCATGCTGGTGACGTCTGCCTGGCAGGATCTTGACGACGCTCAGCGCGCCGCCGATCCGCATGCCGGCAAGACCTTCGAACTCGGCGTCAGCGTCAAGGGCCGCTTTGAGCCGTCGTTCCGGCTCTGAACCGAATCCCCTGGCAAAAGGCCAATAAAAAATCATACAATTCATCCACGCGATTGATCGCATGGTGAGGAGGAAGCGCGCATGAGCGACAAGAAGAAAGAACTGCGCAGCCGTCACTGGTACGGCGGCACCCACAAGGACGGTTTCATCCATCGCTCCTGGATGAAGAACCAGGGCTTTCCCGATCACGTCTTCGACGGGCGCCCGATCATCGGCATCTGCAACACCTGGTCGGAACTCACGCCCTGCAACAGCCACCTGCGCATTCTGGCGGAAGGCGTGAAGCGCGGCGTCTGGGAGGCTGGCGGCTTTCCCGTCGAGTTTCCGGTGTCCTCGCTCGGCGAAACGCAGATGCGGCCGACGGCAATGCTGTTTCGCAACCTGCTCGCCATGGATGTCGAGGAGGCGATCCGCGCCTACGGCATCGACGGCGTCGTCTTGCTCGGCGGCTGCGACAAGACGACCCCGGGCCAGTTGATGGGCGCTGCGTCGGTGGACTTGCCGACAATCGTCGTCTCCTCCGGCCCGATGCTGAACGGCAAGTGGAAGGGCAAGGACATCGGCTCCGGCACCGACGTGTGGAAATTCTCGGAGGCCGTTCGCGCCGGCGAGATGAGTGTTCAGGAATTCATGGCGGCCGAAAGCGGCATGTCGCGCTCGCCCGGGGTGTGCATGACCATGGGCACGGCCACCACCATGGCCTCGATCGTCGAGGCGATGGGCCTGTCGCTGCCAACCAATGCGGCACTTCCAGCCGTCGATGCGCGCCGCATGGCGCTGTCGCACATGACGGGCAAGCGCATCGTCGAAATGGTGCACGAGGACCTGCGCCTGTCGAAGATCCTGACCAGGAAGAATTTCGAGAACGGCATCATCGCCAACGCCGCCGTCGGCGGCTCGACCAATGCGGTGGTGCACATGCTGGCGATTGCCGGCCGGGCTGGCGTCGATCTCTGTCTTGAGGATTTCGACCGGGTCGGCGGCCAGGTGCCCTGCATCGTCAATTGCATGCCTTCGGGCAAGTACCTGATCGAGGACCTCGCCTATGCCGGCGGCCTGCCGGCGGTCATGAACCGGATCCAGCATCTGCTGCATCCGGATGCGCCCACCGTCTTCGGCATGCCGATCAGCCGCTACTGGGAAGATGCCGAAGTCTTCAACGACGACGTCATCCGCCCGCTCGACAATCCGCTGAGGGCCGCGGCTGGCATTCGCGTGCTCAAGGGCAACCTTGCGCCGAACGGCGCCGTCATCAAGCCGTCGGCGGCAAGCGAACATCTCCTGGCGCATGAGGGGCCGGCCTATGTGTTCGAGACGATCGAGGACCTGAAGGCCAAGATCGACGACCCCGATCTGCCGGTGACCGAGGATACGATCCTCGTGCTCAAGGGCTGCGGCCCCAAGGGCTATCCGGGCATGGCCGAAGTCGGCAACATGCCGATCCCGCGACGGCTGGTTGAGAAGGGCGTGCGCGACATGGTGCGCGTGTCCGACGCCCGGATGTCGGGCACGGCGTTTGGAACCGTGGTGCTGCATGTCAGCCCGGAATCGAACGCCGGCGGTCCGCTCGCGATCGTCAAGACAGGCGACCGTATCCGCCTCGACGCGCTGAAGGGTGAACTCAACCTGATGATCAGCGAGGAAGAGTTCGCCGCCCGCATGGCCGCCTGGCAGCCGCCGGAGCAGAAATGGACTCGCGGCTACTACAAGCTCTACCAGGACACGGTGCTGCAGGCAGACAAGGGTGCGGACCTCGATTTCCTCGTCGGCGCAAGCGGCAGCGAGGTTCTGCGCGAAAGCCACTGAGGGCGACTGCTACCCTCGGGCATCGACAACGAGACCCCGCCCGTTCGGCGGGATCTCCGCTATCCAGCTATTGCCCGCCGGCCGATGGGCAATTCGGCCGTCGGCGCCAATGCCCGCAGGCGCGCCCAGGTCTGATAGCCATAGATCGCCAGACCGAAGGCGATGAACAGTTCCTTGTACTCGGTCGGGTCCCAGATACGCACGAGTTTGTGCGCCTGGAGCACGAACAGTTGCTGGATGGCGACGATCAGGATCGCTGTGGCAGTCAAAACGACGAACTCGCGCCAGAGCCCACTCCGCAGCGCGAGATCGGCAATTACCAGCAGGATGATCACCGTCATCATCACCATCATCTGGGTCGGCAGCATGCTCCAGTTGTCGCTGTTGAAGGCCGCCATCGGAGCGCTTGCCACAAGCACCAGCACACTTGGAGCAAAAGCTTCAAGCCGCCCGAGGGAAAAACCCTTGCGGAGATAGAGCCAGATAAAGGGAGCAAGCGTCAGCAGCACGAAACTGCCGCTATAGTAGATGAGTTCGGAGAGGCCGGTCGAGATGTTGTGCAGGTTCAACTCCTGCTGCTTGTTGAGAGCGAGCAGCGCACCGGGCGTCTCGATCATGAAGACCCGTTGCATCCACGAGATTTCCTCCATGCCGACGACGAAGAGGACGAGGCCGAAGCCCCCGGCACCGCCGGCGGCGAGCCATGCCACGCGACCCGCTCCGCCGCGCGCCGCCCGCAACTGACCGGTCGCCGCCGCGGCGAAAAACGCGCTGGCAGCGAAGATCAGCAGGGCAGACAGCCACTCGAAGACGTTGTCCTCCCGCGCGAGCGCGCTGAAGGTATCTGCATCGAGACAGAAAAGCACAGCGACGGCAACCGCAAGAGCCAGACTGCCGATGCAGACCCCGAACTCGCGGCGTAGGGCGAGCCGAAGCACCGGCACCCCGAAGCAGGATGCGTCCCGCGTAAACCCGTGAATGGCCGCAAGCGAGAGGCTGAGCGCTACCCAGGCATGCCAGAGGTTGTAGGGCTCGGTCTCGGGCATTCGTTCTGAAAAATAGCTGATGCCGAACAGGCGGCGCTCGATCGACACGAGGCACACCATCACCACGATGGAAATCAGGGAAATCGAGAGAAATCGCTGCGGCAGAAACATGAAAGACCGTCCAGATCGACAGGCCGGAATATCGTTAAGGACACTCTCCCTGTGCTTTTGGAAGTATAGGTAAGAACACTCAAGATTGTGTGAATGTACAGAAGAAATTAATAAAACACTAAAATACGCTGAGCTGGGGCTGGCGCCCGGATATGTGCCAATGACGTGCGCCGCGGGCCAAAGATATTAAGCCTTCGCCACGGGAATTCGCCGCATGACTTCCTGAATTTCCGGCACCGTGCCCACAATTTTTCTGGAACCGTTTCTGCCGCGAGGCGTTGCTTAGGTATCACCGGTGCGGTGGAAACCTGGCGATACTCAGGACCGCGCCTTGATCGACAACGTCAAGGAAAGGCATTTTGACATGACCAAGAAACTTGTATCTTCCGTTGCGGCCGGTGCGCTTATCGCAAGTGTTGCATTTGCCCCGATGGCCTTCGCACAGGACGCGACCCAGCCTAAGCCCGCTGAACCGCAGACCATGGAAATCCAGCCGGCTCCGGATGCGACGGCCCCTGCGGACCAGGCCCAGACGACCGCGCCTGCGACCACCGAAGCGCCTGCAGCCATGGCACAGTCTGACGGCACCTACATAACCGAGCAGGCCAGCGACCAGATCGCGACCAGCACCTATGTCGGCCAGACCGTCTATAACGCCGGCGACGAGAAGGTCGGCGAGATCAACGACCTGATCATCAAGAAGGACGGCGGCGTTGAGGCCGCGGTGATCGGTGTCGGCGGCTTCCTTGGCCTCGGCGAGAAGAATGTCGCGGTCCCGTTCGATCGTATCCAGATCTCCGAGCAGGCCAACACTGATGCTCTGAAACTGACGACCACGGAAACCGCTGAAACGCTGAAGGCGGCTCCGGAATTCAAGACCAAGGCGCAGCAGGTTGCCGAGCAGAATGCCAACCAGCCGGTTGATGCATCGACGACCTCCTCGACCACCGGAACGGCACCGGCTACTCCGATGCAGCCGGCACCGGCTGAGGGTACCCAGCAGTAAGCTGGATCAGCGACGACCAGGAGATGGAGCGGCGGTGTTTTCACCGCCGCTCTTTTTTCAGATCAGAACGCCATAACGCAGCGCATCGTAGATACCGGCATGAATGTTGCGGCTGGCGACCGCGTCGCCGATGCGGAACATGTCGAAGCCGGCGGCCGGGTTGCGCGACGGAATCGGGTTTTCGCCGCGCAGCAACGCCTTGTAGTCGACGGCGCCGAGATTGCGGGACAGCGGTTTCAATTCGCGATACAGGTCATCCATCGGCACAGTGCCGTGCTCGACCACGACCTGCGCGACCCGTCGCTCGCTCGACGCGCTGTCTGAAAAGTCCGATCCTAGCGTCGCCACGAGCCCGTTGCCCTCGCGCCGAACCGAGCGGAGGCGCGTGTTGATCGTCACGCGCACATCGTGATCGGCGAACGTCTTGGCATAGGGCACATGGTTCATGCCGCCAACTTCCGGTGCAAACATGCGCTCGGGCGACACGATTTCCAGCTCGACGCCGGCGCGCGCAATCAGCTCGGCGGCGGTCATGCCGCTATGGGCGCCGTTGTCGTCATAGAGCAGTACCGGCCCTTCGGGCTTGACTGCACCGGCGATGATATCCCAGCTCGATATGACCAGGTCGTCGCCGGCTTCAAGCGCCGGGTTCTGCGCGATGCCGCCGGTGGCGACGACGACGAGATCGGGCGCGCGTTCCTGAATGTCATCGATACCGGCAAAGACGTTGTAGTGGATGGGCACGCCGAGCCGCTCCAGCTCCGACAGCCGCCAGTCGACTATGCCGATCAGTTCTCTTCGCCGCGGATTGCGCTGGGCAAGCAGGATCTGACCGCCTGCCTGACCAGTGGCCTCGAGGATCTCGACAGCGTGGCCGCGCTCGGCCAGCACGCGCGCCACCTCGAGACCGGCCGGTCCGGCACCGACAACGATGGCCTTCCGCTTTGCACCATCGCTCCTTGAGATGACATGCGGGACGATGGCCTCGCGTCCGGTTGCGGCATTGTGAATGCAAAGTGCGCCGCCGCCCTCATAGATACGATCGAGGCAGTAGGTAGCGCCGACGCAGGGACGGATTTCGGCCTCCCTGCCCTCCTTGATCTTCCGGACGATATGCGGATCGGCGATATGGGCGCGCGTCATGCCGACCATGTCGAGCTTGCCCTCGGCGATCGCGTGGCGGGCGGTCGCGACATCGGCGATGCGGGCCGCATGGAACACCGGAAACTTGGTTGCCGCCCGAACTTCGCCAGCAAAATCGAGATGCGGCGAGGCCGCCATGCCCTGGATCGGGATTACCTTGGTGAGCGGCGCGTCATGGTCGATGTGGCCGCGAATGACATTGAGGAAATCGACCTTGCCGGAATTTGCCAGACGGCGGGCGATCTCGATGCCCTCCGCCTTCGAAAGGCCCTTGTCCCAATCCTCGTCCGCGACCATGCGCATGCCGACGATAAAGTCCGGTCCGACGGATGTGCGGATCGCATCGAGCACCAGGTGGGTAAAGCGCAGGCGATTATCGAGCGACCCGCCGAAATCGTCGTCGCGCTGGTTGGTCGCCGGCGACCAGAAACCGTCCATCAGATGGCCATAGGCCTCGAGCTCGATACCATCAAGGCCGGCCGCCTGCATGCGGGCCGCAGCCGTCGCATAGTCGGCGACGATACGCTCGATGTCCCAGTCTTCGATTTCCTTCGGGAATGACCTATGCGCCGCCTCGCGCACCGGCGAGGCCGAGAGGACTGGCAGCCAGTCGCCCTTGTTCCAGCCCGTGCGCCGGCCAAGATGGGTGAGCTGGATCATCACCGCGGTGTCGTGCTCATGACAGTCGTCGGCGATCTTCTTCAGCCAGGGCACGATCTCGTCGGAATAGGCGTGGAGATTGCCGAAGGCGGGCGGCGAATCCTCCGAGACGATGGCCGAGCCCGCCGTCATCGTCAGGGCCATGCCACCCTTGGCTTTCTCCAGGTGGTAGAGGCGGTACCGATCTTTAGGCATGCCATCTTCGGAATAGGCCGGCTCGTGCGCCGTCGACATGATCCGGTTCTTGAGCGTCAGGTGTTTCAGGTGGTAGGGCTGGAGCAGCGGGTCTTTCGGCAGCGTCATGTCTGTTCCCTTGAGCGCCACCTGCCGGGTGCGGACAGGGGCACTCCATAATTACCGGTGTTGTTCGCGTCCCTTGCGGTTGGCCAAAGTTCAGTACCAGGCGTCCGCCATGCTGTCCTTGCGCCGGGCGACATAGTCGATCAAAGCGTCGTCGATTGCCACGTCCAGCGGCGGCGCTTCGTATTCGACAAGCGTCTTCTTCCAGCTGCGGTTTGCCCTCTGCGCCATATCGGTTCCGCCTTCCTCCGTCCATTTTTCGAACGGCTCGTTGTCGGACAGCCCGGAATCCCAAAATGCGGTCTGGTAGTTGCGCATCGTGTGGTCGCAGCCGAGGAAGTGGCTGCCCGGCCCCACCTGCAGGAAGGCATCCATGGCCAACGAATTGTCGTCGACGACGACGCCGGCGAGATAGGAGTGCAGCGCACCGCAGAAGTCCGTGTCCATGACGAACTTTTCGTAGGACATGGCCAGGAGCCCGTCGACGAAGCCGGCCGAGTGCAAGATGAAATTGGCGCCGCAATGGACTGCCGACAGCATCGACATCACGCCTTCCTGCATCGCCTGGGCGTCCGGCAGCTTAGAATTGGAGAAGTTGCCGGCGCAGCGCAGCGGCAGGCCGAGCCGACGCGCCAGCTGGCCGACGACCATGCTGCCAATCGCCGGCTCCGGCGTGCCGAATGTCGGCGAACCGGAGCGCAACGACATGGACGACAGGAAGTTGCCGAAGATCACGGGCGCACCCTTGCGTTCCAGCTGGGTCAAGGCGCAGCCGGCGAGCGTCTCGGCATAGGACTGCGCGATCGCCCCGGCGTTGGTGACAGGGCCCATGGCGCCGCCGAGAATGAAGGGCACGATAACCGCCGCCTGGTTTGCCCGGGCATATGCCCGCAGAGACTTCGTCATCGTTCCGTCCCAGACGAGCGGCGAATTGACGTTGACGTTGCCGAGGATGACGCAGTTCTCATCGACGAAATCGCGCCCGAAGAGAATGCGGGCCATTTCGATGGAGTCTTCGGCGCGGTCTTCCGCGGTGATCGAGCCCATGAAGGCCCGGTCGGAGTACTTGATGTGGCTATAGACCATGTCGAGGTGGCGCTTGTTCACCGGCACGTCGACCGGCTCGCAGATCGTGCCGCCCGAATGATGCAGCCACGGGCTCGACTGCGCCAGCTTGATCAGGTTGCGGAAATCCTCGATCGTGCCATAGCGGCGGCCATTGTCGAGGTCGGTGACGAAGGGGGAGCCGTAGGCGGGTGAGAACACGACATTTTTGCCGCCGATCTCGACGCTGCGGGCGGGGTTGCGGGCATGCTGGGTGAACTGTCGCGGCGCGGAGCTGACGATTTCTTTCAGCATGCCCGGTTCGAACGTCACCCGACAGCCGTCGAGTTTGGCGCCGGCGCGCTTCCAGTGATCAAGCACCGCCGGATCGTCACGAAATTCGATGCCGACTTCAGCGAGGATGCGGTCGGCAATCGCCTCGATCCGCAGCAGATTGCCCTCGCTCAGGATATCGTAGGTCGGAATGTTGCGGACGATGTAGGGGACACCAAGATCCCTGGTCGCTGTACCGCCGCGATGCGGCCTTGAGCCTCGTGTCCGTCTCGGCGCTTCGCCCGCTGCCACAGCCGTCATTTCCATCGCCGTTCTCCCATCATTTGAGATGATGGTATTGGCGAAAAAATGCGTTGTAACGCTGGAAAAAATTGAGCTTTGCAATAAGCTCAAGTTATGGAAAATCTACGTCGCCTGCTCCCGTCGGCCGCAAGCCTCATCGTATTCGAGGCAGCCGGCCGCCACCAGAACTTCACCCGCGCCGCCAACGAGCTCGGCATGACGCAGGCGGCCGTCTCCTATGCCATTCGCGGCCTCGAGGAACAGCTGGGCGTACCGCTCTTCCACCGAGTCCATCGCGCCGTCGAATTGACCGAGGCGGGCGAGAAGTTTCACGCCGACGTTTCCGTCGGCCTGTCGCGCATCCAGAAGTCGGCGGAAGACATCCGCTCCAAGGGGCGCGAGACCAATGTGACACTTGCGGCCTCGACCGCCTTTGCCTCGATGTGGGTGCTGCCGCGCCTCAACCGCATGCGCGAAGACCTGCCCGAGATCGATCTGAGGATCCAGACGAGCGTGCGCGACCTCGACCTCGACGAGGAGCCGATCCCGCTCGGCATTCGCGGCGGCGACCCGAGCCATTGGCCGCGCTACCATGCAGCCCTCCTGGCGGACGAAGTCGTCAATGCGGTTGCAACGCCAGCCTATATCGAGCAGCACGGCTTGCCGCGCACGCCGGCCGAGCTCCTGCGCCACAACCTCATTCACCTGGAGGAGCCGGTGCGGCGCGCCTGCGACTGGACGGAGTGGTTTGCCAGCGCCGGCCTCGCGTACCCGCCGCAGGCCCGGCGCCTGGCGATCAACGATTATGTTCTGGTGATCCAGGCGGTGTTGTCGGGCGAAGGGGTGGCGCTCGGCTGGGAGCATCTGACCGATCCGCAGGTTCGCTCCGGCGCGCTTGTGCCGGTCGGAAGCCATGTGCTGAAAACCGGACTGGCATTCTACGTCGTCTGGCCGCGCTCGCGCGAGCTCAACAATCAGGCGCGGCGGGTGAGAGACTGGTTGCTGGCGGAAGGCACGCGGAAACGGACGGAGATCATCGCTGACTGACGATCTTCCTCCTGGCCTAAAGCTGCGCTGCAACCTCGCGATAGCGGTCTGAGAGATAGCGCATCGTCGCAACGGCATCGGCCGGCTTGCCATAGAAGTAGCCCTGCCCCATGCCACAGCCGAGCGCCTTCAACTTCAATGCTTCGGAAAAATCCTCGATGCCCTCGGCAACGACCTCAAGCTCGAGGCCTTCGCACATGGAGACGATGGCCTTGATGATATGCTCGGAGGCCCGGTCCGCCGAAATCCGCGACACGAAAGCCCGGTCGATCTTGACCTTGTCGAACGAGAAATCGCGAAGGCGCCCGAGGCTCGACTGGCCGGTGCCGAAATCATCGAGCGAGACGCGGACCCCGGCTGCGCGAAGCTCGGTCACGATCTTCTGCGCGGTTTCCGCATCGGCCATGACGGCCGTCTCGGTAATTTCCAGCTCCAGCCGTCGCGGGTCCAGTCCGATCTGGTTGATGATCGTCAGCAGGCGCGTGCTGGTCGCCGGGTCCATCAGCTGTGCAGACGACAGATTGAAAGACAGGAACAACTCTTTCGGCCAGGACAGAGCGGCATGTGCCGCCTTGCGCAGCAGCGTCTCGGCAAGCGATTCGATGAAGCCTCGCTCTTCCGCCAAAGGCACGAAGACGGCCGGCGAGACATAGCCGAGGTCGGCGTCGCACCACCTGGCAAGCGCCTCGAAACCGACAACCGCGTCGTTGCGCAGATCGACGATCGGTTGGAAATGCACATCGACCTCGTTGGCGATGATTGCATTGCGCAGCGCCTGCTCAAGCTGCGTCGCGCGTTTCATCTCCTGGGCGATTTCCTGCGAATAGACGGTGATCTGACCGCGACCGCGACGCTTGGAACGGTAGAGCGCCGTATCGGCGCTTTTCAGCAGATCCTCGAAGACTTCACCGGCAAAGGGATAGACCGCAAAGCCGAACGACGCAGACAGGCGCACGTTGCGGTCGCCGAGATCGAAGGGTGCCGACAGCACCTCCTTCAGCATCTGGCCGACCTTTTCCGCGCCCTTGCGCTCGAAGACGAGCGGCAGGACGAAGGCGAACTCGTCACTCTCCGAGCGGATGATCGTCGCGCCTTCCGGCGCGCAGGCCTTCAACCGATGAGCAACCTGGCAAAGGATTTCGTCGCCGGCCTGCGGACCGAAGAGGTCGTTGATCGGCTTGAAACCATCGATGTTGGCAAGGCCGATGGTAAAGGGCGCCGGATCGCTGGCGCGCTCTTCAGCCAGATCGCAAAAGGTCTTGCGCAACTGACGGGCATCGCCAAGCCCGGTCAACGGGTCGACCGAACTGGCAACAGGCGGCTCCCTGCCGATCCGATGATAGGGTGTTTCGCCTGAGATCATCGGCCCATCGCCCAAGCTACAAACGAGCGGCGCGGGTCGGACATCAGCACATCCCGCGCATCCTCCCCGCCCGCAGGACGGCAGTGCGCTTCCGGCAGGGTCTGGGCTTGAATGGCTATGGGGCTGCGATGCATTCCGGCGGGGCTCTACACTTTTTGGCTCTACGGTGCAGAAGATCGCAATCGGCGGTTAACAATCCGATATCGCCCCGCTCCTAGATTTGCCATCGACATCCCCAATTCTAGCGAGTTGACACGGTTTTTGCTCAACCTGTCGTTCGCATCGCCTTTGCCGGCATGAATTTGCGCAAAACGGCCTCGATCATATCAGGACTGACCGGTTTCATGATGTGATCATCCATGCCCGACGCCTTGCTCTGCTGCAGGTCGATATCGAGGGCATGCGCCGTGACCGCAATGATCGGCGTCTTGCGCCCCTTGGTCTTTTCCGCGGTGCGGATCGCAACCGCCGCGTCGAAACCGTTCATGACCGGCATGGACACATCCATCAGCACCAGAGCGGGCTGAAGCTCATGCCAGAGTTCGACCGCCTCGCGGCCGTTGGCGGCGATGCGGTGGGATACGCCGAGCCCCTCAAGGATCTGTGTGAAGACGAACTGATTGATCTGATTGTCTTCAGCGACGAGCACGTCAACATGGGAGACCGGAGCCGCAACGGCAGTGACGTCCTCCGCATCGAAGGAAAGCGACCAGTCCGACTGCAGCAGCGGCGGGGCGTGCGGGCGTTCGGCACAAACGCGAAAGACTTCCGCCAGCACGGCACCGGCATCCTCATCCGCCGTCACGGTGACAACAGGGCAATTGCGCCACGCGGACGCGACGTGCTGACCGTCCGGAAAGTCGCTGTCGAGCAAAAGGATATCGAGCTTCAATCCTGCGCTTTCGGCCGCCATGCCGAAAGCGGTCAGTTCGTCGATATTGCGCACCGCGCAAGCCTCGAGGCCGGAGCCACGCAACCGGGCAACGAGGCGTTCCTCCGTCGGGCGGTCGGCGGAGGCAAGCAGCACGCGCAAGCCCCGCGCCGGCAGGGTCTCGATCATCGAACCAGCCTCGACCAGTTGCTGTACGTTCAGCGCCCGGAACGGATCGTAGAAATTCTGGGCCGGCGCAAAAATGCTGTAATCGTTGATCTGCAGGCTGGCGGGAAGCGAGCCGTCCTGTGCCCCATGATGCCAGCCGGCAATGTCGGTGACATCGTTCATGCAGGTGACGACGAAATGGCGGCCGGGCATGCCGACGCGATACTTGCGGGTCAGAACCCAAAGGTCGCTGCCATCGGCGCGAACGATATTTTCGGCCTCCGAATGCGGCTTTCCGGTTTCAAGCACGCGCCGGTCGGACTGTTCGAACCGTTCGGCAAGGTCGCTCTCGACCAGATCCCAGGCGGAGCGCCCGAGGATAGCCTCCTGGGAGAGATCGTGGATGAGGCAGAAGGCCTTGTTGACCGCGATGTAATTGAGATTGCGATCCTTGACGCAGATCGGATTGGGCTGGGCGTCGAGGATCTCCTCGGTCAGTTCGACCCGCTCGAGATCCGTCTGCAGCTGCTCGTCGCGCTTTCTCTGGTCGGAGACGTCGGTGATCGACAGGATGCCGATGCCGCTGGAGAGACGGCGCTTTCGCATCGACACCCATCGGGTGCGGCCGGATCGCTCGACGTTTTCATAGCGTTCGCGCCAGTGCAGTGCCATGTGCTCGGCAATCCAGTCTTCGCGGTTGGTGCGACGACGGCTGTTCTCGGGCACGGTGCCCGGGCGAACGCCCGTGTCATAGACGGCGCCGAGAAAATCGCGCAGGCGCGTGCCGGGCAGGAGCATCTCGGCGGGCACGGGAAAATATTGCAGCATGGTGCGGCTGGCAAAGAGGATGGTGTCGTCCCGCCCGCAGACAAGCATCGCGAAGCCGAGCGCATCGCTGCTCGCCTCGAGAATGATCCTGTTGATGTCCGCGCCGTTCGGCGCCCCATCGTTCATTGCGCTGTCCTCACTCGCCCCTGCGGCGGTTTCATTTCGGGACATGCTGGGGTGGCCTTGAAAGGCGTCTCTTCGAGCGGGTGGATGCGACGTCCAGCAACGCCGCAGTGCTCCAAAGACAAAACCCGTGATCATTCAGGTTGTTGTGGAAAATCGCAGCAGAATATTAAGGGGCAATTAAATCTCCGCCTCAATTTTGGGTGCACCAACTGGTTGCACAAGCAAAGGCCCAGTTTCCAGGCACGCGAACGGGGATGGACCTTTAATTTCGCTTCCGTTCCGCCGGCGAATCCGGGAAAATAGGCGATGGCCATCAAGCAGCTCTCCGAAACCCTCATCAATCAGATCGCCGCCGGCGAAGTCATCGAACGACCGGCCAGCGCCGCCAAGGAGCTGATCGAGAACGCGCTGGATGCCGGCGCGACCCGGATCGAGATCGCCACCGCCGGAGGCGGCAAGACGCTGCTCAGGGTGACCGACAACGGCGCCGGCATGCAGCCCAAGGATCTGGAGCTGGCCGTCAGGCGGCACTGCACCTCGAAGCTCGACGACAACCTTTTCGATATCCGCACGCTCGGCTTTCGCGGCGAGGCCCTGCCCTCGATCGGATCGGTCTCCCGGCTTTCGATCACCACGCGCACGGCCGGCGCAACCGAAGGCGCCATCATCACAATTGCCGGCGGCAAGACAGACCCCGTGCGCCCGTCGCCCGCCAACACCGGCACCGTCGTCGAGGTGCGGGACCTGTTCTTTGCCACGCCCGCCCGGCTCAAATTCATGAAGTCGGAAAAGGCCGAGGCATCGGCGATCTCCGATGTCGTGCGGCGCATGGCGATCGCCTTTCCGAAGGTGCGCTTCGTGCTGTCGGGATCGGACCGCACGACACTGGAGTTTCCGGCCACCGGCGACGACCGGCTCGCCCGCATGGCGCAAGTGCTCGGCAAGGATTTTCGCGACAACGCCATCGAGATCGATGCCGAGCGCGAGGACATCGAGCTTACCGGCTTTGCCGGCGTGCCAACCTACAACCGCGGCAACTCGCTGCAGCAATATGTGTTCGTCAACGGGCGCCCGGTGCAGGACAAGCAGCTGCTGTCGGCCATTCGCGCCGCCTATTCCGAAACGATACCACACGGCCGCTATCCCGTGGCCGTGCTGTCGATCACGCTCGATCCGGCCCTCGTCGACGTCAACGTGCATCCGGCAAAATCGGACGTCCGCTTCCGCGATCCGGGCCTCGTGCGCGGGCTGGTCATCGGCGCCATTCGCCAGTCCCTGGCGCGCGAAGGCGATCGCGCCTCAACGACGGGCGCAAGCGGCATGATGCAGGCATTTCGCTCGGGGCAGTACCGTCCGCAGCAGCCGTGGAGCGCGGAGACCTCGCCTTCCCGGCCAACGCATTTCGATACGATCGTGCGCGGCCTGTCCGAGACGCCGCAGGCGAGCTTTGCCGCCTTCTCGGCGCCGTCGGCCCGCACCGCATCGCCCCCCTTGAGCGAGCCCGAGCGGCCGATTGCCGACACGCCGGCACCACAGTCGTTTCCGCTGGGTGCGGTGCGCGCCCAGCTGCACGAAAACTACATCGTCGCGCAGACGCAGGATGGCCTCGTCATCGTCGACCAGCACGCCGCCCACGAACGTCTGGTGTTCGAGACGATGCGCACGGCGCTGCATTCCAAGCCCGTCGCCGCGCAGGCATTGCTGATCCCGGAGATCGTCGACCTTTCGGAGGACGACTGCGACCGGCTGATGACCCATGCGGACGAGCTTTCGCGCCTCGGCCTCGGGATCGAGCGCTTCGGGCCTGGCGCCATCGCGGTCAGGGAGACGCCGGCCATGCTCGGCGAGATGGACGCTACGGCCCTCGTGCGCCAGCTCGCCGACGAGATTGCCGAATGGGACACGGCGAGCGGCCTGGCGAGCCGGCTCGAATATCTTGCCGCGACGATGGCCTGCCATGGCTCGGTCCGCTCGGGCCGCCGGATGCGCACCGAGGAGATGAACGCGCTGCTTCGCCAGATGGAGGCGACGCCCGGCTCCGGCCAGTGCAACCATGGGCGTCCGACCTATATCGAGCTGAAGCTCTCCGACATCGAGCGACTGTTCGGCAGGAGCTGACCGCGCAGGCACGAGGCGATGAAATACGCTGGCATTTTGCCGGGTGGCGAGCTAGATCAGAGATCAGACCAAGAAGGCAGAATAGGCTCCGACAATGATGAACCGGTTTGAAGGAAGCGCGTCGCGCGAAGCGAAGATCCGTTATCTCGACGGCGACTTCCAGATCGTTCTCGCCGGCTCGCACGTCGTCTGCGCGATGACGGGCAAGACCATCCCGGTCGACGAACTGCGCTACTGGAGCGTTGCCCGGCAGGAGCCCTATGTCGATGCTGAAGCGTCGCTCGAGGCCGAGAAGCGCGCAGGCGCCCTGCCAAACCAGCGCCGCTAGTCCATTTCCGGAAGCGGTTGGAAACGATGCCCACCGCGACAGGACCGAACGAGCGAGATCAGACGCGCGCGTGATCCGTCGTGGACGGAAACGCCGCAATGCCGATCAGAAGCTCATTTCCGCTCCGCTTCCCGCAGCTTGCGGGCGCGCGCGGCCGACAACGCTGTCGCCACGATCTTTGCCGGTGCCGAGGGGTCGTCGAAGCTGACGTCGATCTCGATCACCCGGCTCGCCGCTGCCAGCTCCGCTGCCCGCCCGTGGCCGGGCTCCAGGCGAACCATGTCCTTGGAGGTCGTCACGAGGACACAGCCAAGTGCCGCTGCACGGTCGAGCAGTTCCGATATCTCGTCGCCCGAGAAATGATGGTGATCGGGGAAACTGCGGGTTTCCTCGATGACGGCACCGGTCTCGCGCACGGTGCGATAGAATTTCTCCGGGTCGGCGATGCCGGCCCAGGCCAGCACCTTGACGCCGTTCAGCGAACCGTCGTCGAGCCGCACGACCTCGGCCTCGTAGATCTGCTTGCCGGCCCGTGCGGCACGGCGGATCAGGGCGTCCGCCTCTACCCCGTCTCCGATCTTCAACAGGGCGGTCGCGTGGCGCAGCTGATTGGAGATCGGCGCGCGCACAGGGCCTGACGGCACCAGGAAGCCATTGCCGATGCCACGGCGGGAATCGATGACCAGCAGCGCAAAGTCGAACGTCAAGCGGGCACTCTGGAATCCGTCGTCCATGATGATGATATCAACGCCTTCGGCCACCAGCCGGCGGGCGCCATCGACGCGACGTCGGCAGACGACGGTCAACGCTTCACGCGCCAGAAGCAGCGGCTCGTCGCCGACGTCGCGCGCGCGGTGGTGTTCCGGCTCGACGATGGTCGTCACATCCAGCGAACCGCCGTAACCGCGGCTGAGGAAGCCCGGCTTCAGGCCCTTCGCCTTGACGGCGCGCGCAAGTGCGATCGCCGTCGGCGTCTTGCCGGCGCCCCCGACCGTGAAATTGCCGATGCAGATGATGGGAACAGGCACCGATGCCCTGCGGGCACGATCCATGCGCAGGCCAGCAACCCGACCGTAGATCCAGGAAAACGGCCACAAAGCCCGGGCACGCCAGTCCGCCTTGGTCCACCAGAACGGCGGCGCTTCCGATACCATCTTTGTTTCCGCGGCCCCCGCCTGGTCCTTCCGGGAAGGACGATGCCTATCTTTGCCGCTGCCCCAAAAAACCGGCGACGGCGTATTCGCCGACAAAAAACGTCAGAACGCGGAAAAAGGCAAGCGGCACAAGACAATGGCTGGCGCGCCAGACCCGGTGATCCCGCTGCGATCCCGGGTTTCCACATGAAGATCGACGGCATTCCAGTCCGGAAATCCGCTTTTCAGCCGACGCACGGCGAGCCGTTCCCCGACATTTGTGCGGTTGCGCGACCTGCCACGCAGCCCGTGTTCGGCGTTTGGCTTACCTGTCGGTGTTTCTCCTCGCCGCCATCCGGCCATGCGGCAGCGGTTGCTACCCCGTGGCAATGGACGACAGGTTCGATGGAAAACCTAGAGGACGGCCTCAAGCTCGGTGATATCGGCCAGGCAGTGGTCGGAGGCAGCGGCCAGCGACTGGCGCGAGCCGGTGCCGGTCAGCACAGCGACGGTCATACCAACACCGGCGTTGCGGCCCATATGCATGTCGTGATTGTTGTCGCCGACGACCACGACCTGCTGCGGATCGAGCCCCGTGGCGGCGCAGAAGCCAAGCACCATGCCAGGCTCCGGCTTGACGCCGTAGCCGCTGTCGTAGCCTGCAACGTAGTGCAGGTAGCTGTCGAAACCGAAGCGCCGGGCTGTCTCCCGGATTGAGCGTTCGTTGTCGCTGGAGGCGACGCCGAGGCGATAGCCCTTCGCATGCAGGCCGGCAAAGAACGAGCCGAGGTCGGTGACGGGCACTGCATATTCGGCCGAACGGGCAAACAACCCGTCGAGCAGCGTCGTCAACGCCTCCACGGTGAACGGCGCACCGGCCGCGACGAAGCCGGTGGCGATCTCGACTGTATTACCGGCCGCCAGCAGGCTGTCGGGCAGGACATGACCGGTATCCGCGTCCATCCCGCCCGCCTCGAGCAAGGTGCGAGCCAGCGCTTCATCGCCCTTGGCGGCGATCTTCGCCAGCTCGTAGTTCACCGGCACCCAGCTCTTGGCATAATCGAGCAGCGTCCCGTCCTTGTCGAACAGGATGCCGGCAATGGCTGTCGGTGCGCTCATGGTAATCTCACGTCTCCCGGTGCGCTCAGAGGTCGTTGCGCGGCTCGAGCCGAGCCTTGACGACGAGCGGATTGATATAGGGCTCCAATCCCTTCATCGTCGCGGACAGAGCGCCCCGCATCTCTTGCACGGTTTCAAGGCCGGCATCGATCATCGAGCGACGCATGTCGTCGTTGGCGAGCAGATAGTTGACACCCTTGGCCAGCATCTCGACGTCGCGCACGATCTTGGCGCTGCCGTTCTTGGCGAGCATCTGATAGGTCTCGCGAAAGTTCTGGACATTGCCGCCCGAAAGAACGGCGCAGCCGAGCATGGCCGGTTCCAGCGGGTTCTGCCCACCTTCCGCAAACAGCGAACGGCCGACAAAGGCGACCTCCGTCAGGCGCAGATAAAGCCCCATCTCGCCGATCGTATCGCCGAGAAAGATGTCGACATCGGGCGTCAGAGGATCGCGGCGCGTGCGGCGCGCGACCTTCAGGCCCTTGGCCGTCAGCGCCGCCTCGATCGCGTCGCTGCGCTCCGGGTGCCGCGGTACGACGATGGTCAGAAGGCCGGTGCGCTCCTTGAGCGCCCGGTGCACGACGCCGGCGGCCGACTCCTCGCCGTCGAAGGTCGAGATCGCCGCCCAGGTCTTGCGCGTGCCGATCTGCTGGCGATATTCCTTCAGCGCCTGCGGATCGTGCGGCGGCGCATCGGTATCCACCTTCAGATTGCCCGATACCATCACAGGCAGCGCGCCCAGCGTGCGAAAACGTTCGGCATCGACATCAGACTGGGCGATGACGAGCGCGAGGTTTTCAAACAGCGCGTCGGCAAGCGCCGGCCGCTTCTTCCAGCGCGCGAACGTGCGGTCGGAAAGTCGGCCGTTGACCAGAACCTGCGGGATGTGGCGCCGACCAAGTTCGAGGATCGTCATCGGCCAGATCTCGGATTCGGCGATGATGGCAAGATCCGGCTGCCAGTATTCGAGAAAGCGATTGACCGCCGGCTTGAAATCGAGCGGCACGTACTGGTGAATGACCGCCGAGCCGAGCCGACCTGCCGCCACCCGCGCCGAAGTCGTCGTGCCGGTGGTCAGAACCACATTGATGCCGCGCCGATGGATCTCCTTGATCAGCGGGATGACCGCATTGGTCTCTCCGACGCTTGCCGCATGGAACCAGACGAGCGGGCCTTGCGGCCTGGCAACGCTGGCATGACCATACCGCTCGCGGCGGCGCGCGGGATCCTCCTTGCCCTTGGCAGCGCGCAGGGCAAGATAGGACCAGACGAACGGATAGATTGCCGAGCCAATCCAGCGATAGCTGGAAAGCGCCAGCCGGGCGCGAAAGCTGCTCATGGCGTCAGGCCCTCGCCCAGTGGAAATTCCGGGCGAAGGTCAGATGCAGCGAGCGCGCAGCAACGCGCCACGCATGCCCTCGGCATCGGCATCAATCGTTTTCCGGGTCGAGCAGGCGATGCATGTGAACGATGAAATACCGCATATGGGCATTGTCGACGGTCATCTGCGCCTTCGACTTCCAGGCGATATGGGCGCTTTCGTAGTCAGGAAAAATGCCGACGATATCGAGCTTGTCCAGGTCGCGGAAATGAACATCGGTGAGCGTCGTCAGTTCACCGCCAAAGACCAAATGCAGACGTTGTTTCTTCTCGGAGTCGTGAGCCATCGGAATTCCATTTTCTTATAGGGTATGGGCGTTGGTTTGCGGCATTCGGCCCGAAAGGTCAATGGCCCTCAAGGGTCCTGGACGCTGCGAGCAATCCCGGCAACGCGGCATTCGATGCCGCGCAAAGAAGGCCATGGACGACATTGGGGCGATTGTAGGACAGGCCTTGCGATTGCAGTGTATGGAGCGCGCCGCCGGCCCTTTGCAGGATGAGATCGGCGGCGGCAAGGTCCCAGTCATGGGAGTTCTTCTTGACGACGGTTCCGTCGATCCGCCCGTCGGCCACCATGGCCAGCCGGTAGGCGAGCGAAGGCACATGCGGAACCCGGACGATGCCGCTGCCGTAGGACGGCGCAAGGGTCGCGACGATGTCTTCGGCAACCGCCACATGCACCGCCTCGCCGTCCCTTGCCGCGCGCACGCCGATGCGCGTGCCATTCTTCAGCGCCGGACCATCCACGGTCGCCTGGAAGATCTCGTCGAGCGCCGGCGCATAGAGAACGCCGGCGACAGGAAGGCCACGGCGCACGACAGCGACGCTGACGCACCAGAGATCCTTGCCGGCGATGAAGGCGCGGGTGCCGTCGATCGGGTCGACGACGAAGACCGTTTCGCAGGACAGGCGACTGTTGTCGTCGTCGGTCTCCTCCGAGAGCCAGCCGTAATTCGGCCGGGCCAGAAGCAGACGCTCTTTCAGGACGTCGTTGGCGGCGATATCGGCCTCGCTCACCGGCGAGCGCCCCTCGTTCTTCCAGCGCACATCGGGCTTGTTGCGGAAGTAGCGCAGCGCCGTTTCGCCAGCGGCGACCGCGGCGGACAGGATCAGGTCCAGATCCTCCTTCAATGTCGCGGTCGATGGTGCTTTATCTGACATTCCAATCCTTCACGCGCCGGCACGTCGCCGAACGCCTTTGCCTTCCTGTGACGTCAGCGGCCTACAGGCCCGCAAGCGTCATGCCTTCGATGGCGAGCGTCGGTGCGGCAACGCCGAACTTCCTGTCGATATCGTCAGCCGGCGTCATCGCCATGAACATCTGCTTGAGGTTCGAGGCGATGGTAACTTCGGAGACGGCAAATGTAAGCTCGCCATTTTCGATCCAGAAGCCAGAGGCGCCGCGGCTGTATTCGCCGGTGACCATGTTGACGCCCTGGCCGATCAGTTCGGTGACATAGAAGCCGGTTCCGACACTGCGGATGAGGTCTTCGCGCGAAATCGAACCCGGCTCGAGCGCCAGATTGGTCGAAGCCGGATTGACCGTCGGGCCACCGCGCACGCCGCGACCGTTGGTCTGAAGGCCGAGCTCGCGGGCAGCCGAGGTCGACAGGAACCAGTGGTTCAGCACGCCATCTTCGACCATCGTCAACTTGCCGCCGCTGACGCCTTCGCCATCGAACGGCCGCGACGACGAGCCGCGGACGATCAGGGGGTCGTCGGTCACCGACAGGCCGGCCTTCATGATCTGCTTGCCCATCATTTCGCGCAGAAAGCTGGTCTTACGCGCGACGGACGCACCATTGATGGCGCCGGCGATGTGGCCGACGAAACCACGCGCCATGCGCGGATCGAAGACAACGGTCACATTCTTTGCCGTCGGAACCTGGCGGGGGTTGATGCGCGCCACCGCCCGTTCGCCGGCTACGCGGCCGATGTCGTCGGCAGCGCGCAGCTCGTCGAAGTAGATGCGGCTGTCGTAGTCGTAGTCGCGCTCCATCTTCGTGCCTTCACCGGCAATCGCACTCACCGAACGGCCGAAACGCGTCGCCATGTAGGAGCCGGAAAAGCCGTGCGACGTGACGAGCACCAGCCCGCCCATGCCGGCCGACGCGCCGGCACCACTGGAATTGGTGACGCCGGAGACGGCGAGCGCTGCTTCCTCGGCCGCAAGCGCTGCTTCCGTCAGGGCGTCCGTCGAAACATCGCTCCCGTCGAAAAGCTCGAGATCGGGATAGGATTTGGCCAGCCGGTCCGCATCGGCAAGCGAGGCGAAAGGATCTTCCGGCGAGGCCTTGGCCATGGCCACGGCCCGCTCGGCAAGCACTTTCAGGTCGAAGCCGGGATTGGCCGAGACGCTGGCGACGCGGTTGCCGACAAAGACGCGCAAGGAGAAATCGTCGCTTTCGGAGGCTTCAGTGGCCTCAACTTTTCCGAGGCGAACCGAGACGGAGCGGGAACGGCCGCGAACGACAACGGCGTCGGCCGCATCGGCGCCTGCCTTGCGGGCAAGTTCCACCAGTTCGGCGGCACGTTTTTCGAGGGAGGCGGAATCGATCGTTTCTGACATGATGTGGCCTTTCATTCCTGCCCCATTTATTGTGCACTGAAGCATGCATCAAGGGCATTGGCATGATTCCCGCCCCTACACCGCAATGTTACCTCCGCCGAGACCTTCGTCTGCCCCAGGGCAGGACGAGGCGATATCGAAAGCCGCGCGCATGACGACGACCCCGATGATCTACTCCCAGGCGCTGTTGCTGCTTGGCGGCGCCGTGCTCGCGGCACCGATTTTCAAGCGCCTCGGGCTTGGCACCATCCTCGGCTATCTCGCGGCCGGCGTTCTCATCGGCCCGGTCGCACAGACGATCACGGAGGGCGAAGAGATCCTGCATGTCTCGGAGCTCGGCGTCGTCTTCCTGCTGTTCATCATCGGGCTGGAACTGAAGCCATCGCGGCTCTGGCAGATGCGGCGCGACATCTTCGGGCTGGGCACCGCCCAGGTCCTCATCACCGGTGTAATCCTTTCCTACGGCATCGCGCTGACCGGCCTGCTCGATCACGCGGGAAGCATCATCGCCGGTTTCGGCCTGGCGCTGTCCTCCACGGCCTTTGCCATGCAGATCCTCGAGGAAGGAAACGATCGCAACACCCGTTTCGGTCAGCGCGCTTTCTCGATCCTGTTGCTGCAGGATCTGGCGATCGTTCCCCTGCTTGCCCTGATCCCGCTGCTGGCGGCCCAGGCGCCCGAGGATACCACGACCCCGCTCGAGGATTTCGCCGTCGCCATCACCGCGATCGCCGTCCTCTTCGCCGCCGGGCGTTACCTGCTCAATCCGCTGTTCCAGATCATCGCCCGTACCGGTGCGCGTGACGTGATGATCGCGGCGGCACTGCTGGTCGTCATGGGCGCTGCGACTCTGATGCAGATGGCCGGGCTTTCGATGGCGATGGGCGCCTTTCTCGCCGGTGTGCTCCTGGCCGAATCCTCCTACCGCCACGAACTCGAGGCTGATATCGAGCCATTCCGCGGCATCCTGCAGGCACTGTTCTTCATGGCGGTCGGCCTGTCGCTGCAGCTCGACGTCATCATCGACAAATACCTGGTGATCATCGTCGCCGTGCCGTTGTTGATGCTGGTGAAGAGCTTCGTGCTCTACTGGCTCTGCCGGCTGGCGGGATCCCATCACAACGATGCCGTGCGCATCAGCCTGCTTTTGCCTCAGGGCGGCGAATTCGGCTTCGTCCTCTTCACCGCCGCAGCGACAGCCGGTGTCTTTTCCCAGGGCAGCGGCTCGCTGCTCGTTGCCATCGTGACACTGTCGATGGCGCTGACGCCGATCGCCTCCATGCTCGCGCCGCGGCTGATGCGCGAGCAGGAGGATATGGTCGACGAGATGGAAGAGGATTTCGAAGGGGCCGACGCCGACGTGCTGATGATCGGCTTCTCGCGCTTCGGCCAGATCGCGGCCCAGATCCTTTTGGCCGGCGGCCGTGACGTGACGATCATCGATCATTCGGCGGCCCGCGTTCGCCAGGCGGCGACCTTCGGCTTCCGCATCTATTTCGGCGACGGCAACCGGCTCGACGTGCTGCGCGCCGCCGGCATCGAGCGGGCAAAGCTCATCGCCATCTGTACCCAGAAGAAGGAAACCACCGACCGCATCGTCGATCTAGTCCAGGCCGAATATCCGGATGCCCGCATCTTCGCGCGCTCCTACGACCGGCTGCACACGCTGGAGCTCAGGGCAAAGGGCGTCGATTACGAATTGCGCGAAACCTTCGAGTCCGGCCTCCTGTTCGGACGAAAGACGCTGGAGGCGCTGGGCGTCGGCAACGACGAGGCACAGGCGATCATGGACGATATCCGCAGGCGCGACGAGGCTCGCCTGGTGCTACAGGAGGCAGAGGGCATCACCGCCGGCCGCGACATGTTGCATTCGCAGCCCGTGCGCCCCGAGCCACTGGTCAAGCCGAAGCGCGAAGTCGATCATTCGGCGGAAACCGGCGAGAGTATCCTGCCGGGATTGTCGGCCGAAGCACGCGAAAGCGCCTGATCCGCCGCCCGCCCGATCGGCGGCTTCAACTTGCCGCGTCGTCGGTCCGCATGCGCGTTTCAAGCGTGCGCTTGAACTGATCCTTGAGGCCTGATGTCGCCGCCAGGATTTCTTTTGCGCGCAGAAAATCCATGACCCGGTAGCGACCGATGTCGGGTCTGAGCAGGATGTCGGGCGCCCCTTCCTTCAGCTTCATGGCGATGATCGACTGCATCATCAGCTGGCTGGCGCCAAACAGGCTGTCGATGCGGCTCGGGATCGTCTTGCCGTCGCCATCCGGGCCGCCGACGACATCGACGCCAACGACGATCTCGGCGACACCGCGCAGGTGATCGAAGGGAATGGGATTGTAGATGCCGCCGTCGATCATCACCCGGTCGTGGATCTTCACCGGCATGAAGACCGCCGGCAGCGCCGCCGATGCGGCCAGCGCCTTGCGCAGATCGCCGGTCTCGCAGACGTGTTCGGTCTGGCCGTAATAATCGGTGACGACGATCTTGAGCGGGATGGCGAGTTCGGAAAACGACGCCGGAATGGCCTCGGGCAGGAACGCCTTGAGCACACGCTCGATGTTGAACTGGCCGAAGCGAAAGCCATTGGTCATGGCCTCGGACCAGCTCGCTGGCCGCAGCTGCCACAGGCGATTGACCACCTCGCGGCGATGGCCGACGGTCGCAAGCGCATGTTCACGGATCTCGGCGCCGCTGAGGCCCGCTGCCATGCCGGCGCCCATGATGGCGCCGATCGACGAACCGGCGATGGCGACGGGACGGATGCCCAGTTCGTCGAACGCCTCGATGACATGAATATGGGCAAGTCCGCGGGCGCCGCCGCCGCCGAGCGCCAGCGCGACCGAAGGCTCGCTCGTGCCTTCGGGCGAAGTACGGATTGTGGAAACGTCCTGCTTCATCGACATGCACCCCGGCTCCATCGACAGTCTAGGGTCAGAACCTAGCTTTGCAAGCGAACCAAAAATGTGACGTCAGATGCCACGGAAGCGGTAAAAATGCATGCGGGTGTCGCCGAACACCCTGACGTCCAGCCGGTCGAAAACCGCCGACGGCGCCGGCTGAACGTCTGCACGCTCCTCCAGCACGACCAGGGCTTCAGGCACCAGCCAATTGCCGCGTGCCGCCGATTCCAATGCCTTCTCGCCCAGGCCCTGGGCGTAGGGCGGATCGGCAAAGACAAGATGGAACGGTTCCATCGTGCCGACCGAGCCGAGGCTGGTGGCATCGCGACGAAAGACCTTGGCGCGTCCCTGAAGGCCGAAGGCCTCGATATTGTTCTGCAACAGGCCCCTGCCCTCGACGCCCTGCTCGACGAAGAGTGCCTGACGGCACCCCCGCGACAGGGCTTCGAGGCCCACGGCCCCCGTGCCGGCAAAGAGATCCAGCACGCGGGTGCCATCAAGAGCCTCCGGGTAGGAATGGCTCAGGATGTTGAACAGGCTTTCGCGCGTCCGATCGGTCGTCGGACGGATGTCGTTCGACTTGGGCGTGGCCAGACTGCGGCCACGGAACTCTCCGCCAACGATGCGCACGACGGCTTAGTTTCCTCTGCCGCGCGGCTTGCCGCCTGCAGGACGTCCACCGCCACCGGGACGGCCGCCGCCAGCCGGCTTGCCACCACCGGGCTTGCCGCCGCGCGGACCGCCCGAGCGTTCACCGAAAGGCTTGCCGCCAGATGGCTTGCCACCGAACGACTTGCCGCGAGGCTTGTCGCCGAACGGCCGGTCACCGCCTTCGCGGCGCGCAGGACGATCACCCTCAGCGCGAGGCGCTCTCGGCTTGTCGGAATAGCTGCGCGGGCCGCCCTCGGAGCGAGCAGGCCTGTCGCCGAACGACCGATCGCCACCTTCGCGGCGCGGCGGACGGTCTCCACCTTCGCGGCGAGCAGGACGGTCGCCATCGGCGCGCGGGAAGCGCGGTTTGTCTGAGAAGCTGCGCGGGCCACCCTCGGACCGGGCAGGCCGATCGCCGCCTTCGCGGCGCGGCGGACGGTCACCATGATCGCGTGACTTGCGGTCACCGCCGTCACCCGACTTGCGACGGCCGAAGCCACCATCGCGACCTTCGTCCTTGCCGCGGCGTGCGGGTTCGCTTGCGCTGATCCATTCGCCCTCTTCATCCCGACGCTTGACCGGAGCGACGGACGCCGGGCGATCGAAATCCCTCTGCGTGCCGCCCTTGCGGTCGGGATCGAACTTGCCGGACGATTTCGTCGCAAAGCCGTCCTTGTTGCGGCCGTAACGCTTGGTTGCCGGAGCGCCTTCCGGACGCTCGCGACGAACCGGTTTTGCCGATGCATCGCCTTCAGCCGATTTCGGCTTCTTCTCGGCCAGCGGACGGGCGCCGGGCGCCATCCAGACATTGGCCGTGCGGGCACGCTGCGCCGGCGTGCGCTTCGGCCGGTCCTCGAACTTGGCATCGCCGCGGTCGTCACGCGGGCCACCCTTGCCGCGCGGGCCATCCTTGCCACGGCTACCATCACGGCGGTCGTCACGACGGGTGTCGAGCTTGGAAAGCGCGCGCTCGCGCTTGTCTTCCGGCTTTTCCCAACGATTGGCGCGCTCAGGCTTGCGCGGATCGGAAGCGTCTGCCTCCGGCGCCTCGTTGGCAACGGTTGCCGACTGATCGTTGTAGAGCGGCGCATCGAAGTTCGCCTTGGCATCTTCGATCAGGCGCGGCCCGAGCTGGTCGCGCAGCGTGCGGCCACGAATTTCCTGCACATGGCCTTCCGGCAGTTCGCCGAGCTGGAACGGCCCGTAGGAAATGCGGATGAGGCGGTTGACGTCGAGGCCGAGCGCACCGAGCACGTTCTTGATCTCGCGGTTCTTGCCTTCGCGCAGCCCCATCGTGATCCAGACGTTCGAACCCTGCACGCGGTCGAGCGTCGCTTCGATGCCGCCGTAAAGCACGCCGTCGACGGCGATGCCCTCCTTCAGCTTGTCCAGTTCGTCCTGATCGATTTCGCCATGGGCGCGCACACGGTAGCGGCGCAGCCAGCCGGTCGAGGGCAGTTCGAGCACGCGGGCAAGACCGCCGTCGTTGGTCAGAAGCAGCAGGCCTTCGGTGTTGATGTCGAGGCGGCCGATCGACAGGACACGCGGCAACTCGTCCGGCAGGTTGTCAAAAACCGTCGGGCGGCCTTCCGGATCGGCATTCGTGGTCACCAGACCGGCCGGCTTGTGGTAGAGCCAGAGACGCGTGCGCTCGATGCCGCGGATGGCGTGACCATCCACTTCGATATGGTCGGCAAGCGTTGCGTTGACGACCGGCGTGTCGAGAACGACGCCGTTCAGCGAAACCCGGCCTTCCATGATCATGCGCTCGATATCGCGGCGCGACGCAACGCCGGCGCGCGCGAGGATCTTGGAAATGCGCTGCGGCTCGTCGCTGCCTGCTGACGCGGGCTTGGGGCCTGCAGCGGCGGGCTTCGGGCCTGCCTTGGGCGGCCGAGGGCCACCGGCGTGAGGCGCATGCGCCTTCTTGCCAGCGAAGTGAGGTTTCTTGTCCCGGCCGGCGGGCTTGCCGCCAGGCCGCGTGGGCTTGTCTTTGGATGTCATTTGTGTTGCCTGCCTTTTGCGGCTGTCCTATCAGGTCGAAGCCCGTGGGTTAAGAGAAATTATTGTTTGAGCGATGGCTGATACGACACGCTTCATGGATGCGGCCCTCGAAGAGGCCAAAAAGGCGGGCCAGCGCGGCGAAGTGCCGATCGGCGCCGTGGTCGTTTTCAATGGCGAGATCATCGCGCGGGCCGGAAACCGGACCCGCGAGCTCAACGATATCACCGCCCATGCCGAGGTCGTGGCGATCCGGGAGGCTTGCCAGGCGCTCGGGGACGAGCGGCTGACGGGTGCCGATCTCTACGTCACCCTGGAGCCCTGCACCATGTGCGCGGCCGCGATCTCGTTTGCCCGCATCCGTCGCCTTTATTACGGCGCCGAAGACCCCAAGGGCGGCGCCGTCGACAGCGGCGTGCGCTTTTACGGCTCGCCGACCTGCCATCACGTTCCGGATGTCTATTCCGGGCTTGGCGAGCGCGAGGCAGCCGATATTCTCAGGGACTTCTTTGCCGCGAAACGCTGACGCTGCCGAACCTCTCAGCCGGCAGCAAAGGTTTCGAGCGCCGCGCCCGAGAGCCTGTAGCGCGTCCACTCCGACATCGGCTCTGCGCCGACGGCCTCGTAAACGCGGATGGCCGGCTCGTTCCAGTCGAGCACGCTCCATTCGAAGCGGCCACAGCCCTCCTCGACGGCGATCCTTGCAAGATGCTTCAACAGCATCTTGCCGGCGCCGGAGCCGCGGCAATCGGGCGTTACATAGAGATCTTCGAGATAGAGCCCCTTGCGCGCCTGCCAGGTGGAATAATTGTAGAACCACATGGCGAAGCCGGCCGGCCTTCCGTCCTTCTCGCAGATCACCGCGCGCGTGAGCGCGGCCGGACCGAAGAGAGAAGCCTCAATCAATTCAACCGTCGCCTCGACGGCGTCCGGCTCCTTCTCGTAGATGGCAAGTTCGGTGATGAACCGCAGAATGACCTCGGCGTCATCAGGGCGCGCGTCGCGGATGCTGATCGTCATGGCTTAGAAGGGCCAGTACCACTTGGTGCCGGAATCCTTGACCTGGGCTTCCTTCTTGCGGCGGCGCTCCTTGGCTTTCTCCGGTTCGCCCAGATCGGCTTCGGCACCTTCCGGCAGGCGTCGGTATTCAAGCGGCGGGTCGCTCAGGAAGCGGCGCTTGTCGGAATAGGCGCCCATCTCGATCTTGCGCGCCTCGCGATAGGCTTCCTGCTGCTCCTTGGTCGAAAGACGGCGACCATTGGCGCTGGCCTTGGCGAGCGGCGAAACGTAGTTCGGGTTGTTCTTGTTGGCGTCGGCCTCTTCGCGCAGACGGCTGCGCGCTTCTTCCGGCGACTCGACCCATTGCGGGTTGGCTTCGCGGCTGGCAAGCGACGTCTGCGGCTCAACGAGAGCCGTCTGTTGAGCCGACGGGGGCAACACCAGGCCCGGGCGGGGCTGATACTTGACCGGAGCGCCGCTCTTCGGAGCAATGCTGACAGCGCTTCCGAGATCGTCCATCAGTTGCTCGCCTGCCGACTTGTCGGTGCCATAGGTCGGGCCGCCGATGCAGCCGGAAAGCACCAGGCCGCTCGCCAGGACGGCGGCAACGCTAGCAAACAGTCGCAACTCTCGCGTCATTTCCATGAGATTCCTTCCAGCCGGCCACCGTCCCGTGCGCGGCCACACAGCGCCCATGGCGGAGAAATCCGCCAAATTTCGGGCAGGTTTTACCGGATGAATGCAGTAAGCGCAATTCATCCGGTAAATGATCCCTTAAGCTTTGAAGCCAAGTTCCCGGAGTGCGGCAGCATCGCGGGCAGACACCTCTGGGTAGAGTGCGTCCGAACCGACATCGGTGGTGATCCGCCAGGAGCGGGCGCACTTGCGACCAACGGCCGTCTGCGGCACGACAGTCACCTTCGCGACCTCGGGCAGACGGAAGGCCTCCGCAGGCCCCTCGCCCGCCTCGACCGTGATCGAGGAGGTGATGCAGATTTCGGCGAAATCTTCACCTTCGAGTGCCTTCAGCAGATCCGGATCGGCGATATGGACGACCGGTGCGGCTTCCAGCGACGAACCGATGCGCTTTTCGCGGCGCTCGATTTCGAGGGCGCCGGTGACGACCGTGCGCACGGCGCGGATCTTCTCCCACTTCGCTTCGAGCGCATCGTTCTTCCATTCCGCAGGGATCTGCGGGAACTGCTCGAGGTGAACGGAGACCTGGTCGGGCTTGCGCGACAGCCACGCTTCCTCGCAGGTGAAGGGCAGCATCGGCGCCAGCCACAGCACCAGGCAATCGAACAGCTTGCGGATCACGGCAAGTGCCGAGCGACGACGAAGGCTCGACGGCGCGTCGCAATAGAGCGCATCCTTGCGGACGTCGAAATAGAAGGCCGAGAGTTCGACATTCGAGAAATCGATCAGCGAGCGGGCGATCCGCTTGAAGTCGAATGCATCGTAACCTTCACGAACGACCTGATCGAGTTCGGCCAGGCGATGCAGCATCAGCTTTTCGAGTTCGGGCAGGTCGGCATAGGCGATCTCCTCGCCCTGGTCGTGTGCCAGCGTGCCCAGCATCCAGCGGATGGTGTTGCGCAGCTTGCGATAGGCGTCGATATTGGTCTGGATGATCGTCTTGCCGAGACGCTGGTCTTCCCAATAGTCCGTCGTCATCACCCAGAGACGCAGGATGTCGGCGCCGGCATCCTTCATCACCTCCTGCGGGGTAACGGTGTTGCCCTTCGACTTCGACATCTTCTCGCCCTTCTCGTCCATGGTGAAGCCATGGGTGACAACGGCGTTGTAGGGCGCACGACCGCGCGTCGCGCAGGATTCGAGCAGCGACGAGTGGAACCAGCCGCGATGCTGGTCGGAGCCTTCGAGATAGACGTCGGCCGGCCACTTCAGATCAGGACGATCTTCGAGCGTGAAGGTGTGGGTCGAGCCCGAATCGAACCAGACGTCGAGAATGTCCATGACCTGGTGCCACTTTTCGTGGTCATGGTCGTTGCCGAGGAAGCGGTCCTTGGCACCGTCGGCAAACCAGGCGTCGGCACCTTCCAGCTCGAAAGCGTCGAGGATGCGAGCATTGACGGCCTCGTCGACGAGGATCTCGCCCTGCTCGTCGGCAAAGATCGCGATCGGCACGCCCCAGGCGCGCTGGCGCGACAGCACCCAGTCCGGGCGCCCTTCGATCATCGCGCGCAGGCGGTTCTGGCCGGTGCCCGGCACGAAGCGGGTGTCGTCGATCGCAGACAGCGCCCGCGAGCGCAGCGTCGTGCCGTCGCCGAAGCCCTTGTCCATGTAGACGAACCATTGCGGCGTGTTGCGGAAGATCACCGGCTTTTTCGAGCGCCAGGAGTGCGGGTAGGAGTGCTTGAGGCGGCCGCGGGCAAACAGTGCCTGGCGGCCGATGAGCGCCTTGATGACGCGTTCGTTGGCGTCGCCCTTCTTGCCCTTGTCGTCGAGCACGCGGCCGGCACCGCCTTCGGCGTCCGGACCGAAGCCATGGGCGTCGGCGGTGAAGTAGCCGGCGTCGTCGACGGTGAACGGGATCGCCGAGGAGATGCCGCGGGCTTCGAGCGCGCGGGCATTGTCCATCCAGGCGTCAAAGTCCTCGCGGCCGTGGCTGGGCGCCGTGTGGACGAAGCCCGTGCCGGCGTCGTCGGTCACGTGATCGCCGTCGAGCAGCGGCACCTTGAAGGCGTAGCCGCCACCCAGGCCATGCAGAGGATGGGCGCAGGTGACCGAGGCCAGTTCGCTGCCTTCGATATCGCGGACGAAATTGAAGGTGAGCTTGGCCTTGGCGGCGGACTCGTCGGCCAGGCGCTTGGCGAAGATCAGCTTTTCGCCGGGCTGCGGGCCGAAGTCGTTTTCGGCAGTCGCAACTTCATAAAGGCCGTAGGCATAACGCGAGGAGAAGGCGATCGCGCGGTTGCCGGGGATGGTCCAGGGCGTGGTCGTCCAGATGACGACGAAGGTGCCGGCCAGATCCTGCGGACCTTCCGTGACCGGGAACTTCACCCAGATCATGTCGCTTTCGACGTCGGCATATTCGACTTCGGCCTCGGCCAGCGCCGTGCGCTCGACGACCGACCACATCACCGGCTTGGAGCCGCGATAGAGCTGGCCCATCTTGGCGATCTTCATCAGTTCGCCGGCGATACGGGCTTCCGCATGGAAGTTCATCGTCGTGTAGGGGTTGTCGAAGTCGCCCTCGATGCCCAGACGCTTGAACTCTTCCGCCTGGATCTGGATCCAGCCGGCGGCAAAGTCGCGGCACTCCTTGCGGAATTCGTTGACCGGAACCTCGTCCTTGTTCTGACCCTTTTCGCGATACTTCTCCTCGATCTTCCATTCGATCGGAAGACCGTGGCAATCCCAGCCCGGGACATAGTTAGCATCGAAGCCGCGCATCTGGAACGAGCGGTTGATGACGTCCTTGAGGATCTTGTTCAGCGCGTGGCCGATATGGATGTTGCCGTTGGCATAGGGAGGGCCGTCGTGCAGCACGAATTTCTCGCGGCCGGCAGCCGAGGCGCGCAGCTTCTTGTAGAGGCCCATCTTCTGCCAGCGGGCGACCGTTTCCGGTTCCTTCTGCGGCAGGCCGGCGCGCATCGGAAACTCGGTCTGCGGCAGGTAGAGGGTGGAGGAATAGTCGATCTTCTCAGCGGTATCTGTCATGGTCTTTGCAATCATCTTTTCCGCGCGGGTCATCGCGCATGCCAAAGGGTGGTATCTGGCGCAGCCCCCGAAATCGGGATCGATCTTTAGAAGGGATCATGCGCAGCTTCAAAGTTTCAAAGCGACCTGTGCGCATCCAGCAGACGCGCGGCGCTCTAGAAATGACTGGGGGCGCTGGAAACGCCGAAATCCCGGACCTTCCGGCGGCCTAGTGCGCGCGGAAAGCCGGGCCGATAATTCGCTGATCGATGGTCAGTCGACGGTGCCGGGTCATGGTGGCCGGTTGTTTAAGGCGTTTTCGGCCTTTTGAAAAGGTCCGCCGCTGCGGCGCGACGGATTTCTTTCAGGCAAAGCAGATCCGGCGGTCGATATCGCCAAGGGGCGCGACGCCGGAGAGCAGCGCCCTTGCCTCTTCCTCGTCCTGCCGGATCTGCGCCACCAGCGGGTCGAGCCCGTCGAATTTCAGTTCGTCGCGCAGGTGGCCGAAGAACGAGACCGAACAGACCTCGCCGTAGAGATCGCTGGAAAAGTCGAAGACGAAGGTTTCGAGCAGCGCCTCGCCGTCGCTGTCGACGGTCGGGCGACGGCCGAAGCTCGCGACCCCGTCATAAAGCGAGCCGTCGGCCCGGCGGAACCGCACGGCATAAATGCCGGCGCGAAGCTCGACTTCTGGCGGCAGGCGCATGTTGGCCGTGGGATAGCCGAGCGTTCGCCCGAGCTTCTTGCCGTCGATCACTTCGGCCTCGACCGTATAGCGGTAGCCGAGCAGGCCGGCGGCGTGGGACACGTCACCCTGCCCCAGCAGCGCGCGGATGAAGCTCGAGGAAATCACCGAGGCGTTCTCGTCGCGAAACGCATCGACGAGCGTCACGCCGAAACCATTGTCGCCGCCCGCCGCCATCAGGAAGGCGGGGCCGCCTTCGCGCCCTTTGCCGAAATGGAAATCAAAGCCGGTGACGACATGCGAGGCGTGCAGCCATTCCAAGAGCACGCGATGGATAAAGTCGGAGGCCGACAGTTCGGAGAAGGTGCGGTCAAACGGATATTCGATGACCGCGCCAAAGCCCATGCCTTCAAGGATGCGGGCCTTCAGTGGCGCAGGCGTCAGGCGGAACACCGGCGTGTCGGGCCGAAACACCGTGCGCGGATGCGGTTCGAAGGTCAGCACCAGCGCGGGCACGCCGCGGGCCTTGGCTTCTTCCAGCGCCCGCTCCAGCACCGACTGATGACCGCGGTGCACGCCGTCGAAATTGCCGATGGCGACGACGCCGCCACGCAGGCGCTCGGGCAGCGGATCGCGGGTCTCGTTGCGATGAAAAACCGTCATCTCGATCTCCCCCGTCAGGCGAGCCTGGGCATCCACCACTTCGGCGAAGCGCCTTCCTTCTTGAGGAAGGCCGCAAGCTTCGCCTCGTCGGTCCGGCTTTCGTTCATATATTCCAGAGCGTGAATGCCGGCGCTGATGTAGAGCAGGTCGAAACCGGCATCCTGGGCCCCCTTGACGTCGGTCGGCATGCCGTCGCCAACTGCAATGATGCGCGACAGGTCCAGCGCGCCGCGAACGGCCTTGGCCTCCGTCAGTGCGGCACGGTAGATCGAGATGTAAGGCTTGCCGGCGATACGCGCCTCGCCGCCGAGCTCTTCGTAAAGCTTGGCGATGGCGCCGGCGCACGGGATCAGGCGGTGGCCACGCTCGACCACCAGGTCCGGGTTGGCACAGATGAACGGGATCTTGCGCCTGGCAAGCCCCGTCAGCGTCGCGCGGTAGTGCTCCGGCGTTTCGGTTTCATCATCATAGAAGCCGGCGCAGACGACGGTCTGCGCATCTTCCGACGAGACGATCTCGGTGCCGAGCCCTTCGAGCAGCGGCAGGTCGCGTTCGGCGCCGATGAAGAAGATCTTCTTGTCGGCAGCGGCAATCAAGCCGCGGGTCACATCTCCCGACGTGACAATGCGATCATAGGCTTCATCGGGAACGCCAAGCCCGCGGATCTGCACCTTGACGCTCGGGCTCGGCCGCGGCGAGTTGGTAATGAGCACCACCGTCAGCCCCGCCGCGCGCGCCTCCGCCAGCGCTTCACATGCGGACGCAAAGGCCTGGACACCATTGTGGAGAACGCCCCAGACGTCGCAGAGCACGACGTCGTAGCGCCCTGCGATTTCCCGAAAACTGTTGATCCGTGCGGCCATGCGGGCTTCCTGCAAACTCGGTTTCCGGCTTGCATGGCAAGGAAGGGCCGAGAATACAAGCCTCGGCTCGCGAAAAACGCCGCCATTCCCAAGGATTCAACGGCCCGCGCACCGGATGGCGAGGTGTGGCACTCGGGCGTGCGGGCCGAAGATGGGCGCAGGCCAGCGGGTCCTACGACAGCAACCGGATCGAGCCGCGCGCTGACTGCCCCAATTCCGGCGGATTCCTCCAACAGCAATGTTCGCGCCCGTTCCGGCCGCAATCTGCAGCGACCCTACCAAGCCTCGCGATAACCATGTCGCCGGAAATTTTTAAACGGCCAATCCTTGACTCGCACCGGACCCAGCCTTATCTCGGCCTCGCTAGCACTCTACAAGAGAGAGTGCTAACACCCATCCATCGGGTCGATGAGCGATCCGATATGTCATTTGATCGAGGGATTAGACTAATGGCAAGCACCAATTTCCGCCCGCTGCACGACCGCGTTGTCGTCCGCCGCGTCGAGTCTGAGGAAAAGACCAAGGGCGGCATCATCATTCCGGACACCGCCAAGGAAAAGCCGCAGGAAGGCGAAATCGTCGCTGTTGGTTCGGGCGCCCGTGACGAAAGCGGCAAGGTTGTTGCGCTGGACGTCAAGGCTGGCGACCGCGTTCTGTTCGGCAAGTGGTCGGGCACCGAAGTCAAGATCAACGGCGAAGACCTTCTCATCATGAAGGAAGCCGACATCATGGGCATCATCGGCTGATCAGCCGTCACCCACACCTTTCCATGACAACCAATGGGCAATGAGCCCGGGAGTTTTCTCAAATGGCTGCAAAAGAAATTAAATTCGGCCGCACCGCGCGCGAAAAGATGCTGCGTGGCGTCGATATCCTCGCTGACGCCGTAAAGGTCACGCTCGGCCCGAAGGGTCGTAACGTCATCATCGACAAGTCCTTCGGCGCTCCGCGCATCACCAAGGACGGTGTATCGGTCGCCAAGGAAATCGAACTCGAAGACAAGTTCGAAAACATGGGCGCCCAGATGGTCCGCGAAGTTGCTTCGAAGACCAACGACATCGCCGGCGACGGCACCACGACTGCAACCGTTCTTGCCCAGGCGATCGTTCGCGAAGGCGCAAAGGCCGTTGCCGCCGGCATGAACCCGATGGACCTGAAGCGCGGTATCGACCTCGCTGTCGGCGAAGTCGTCAAGGATCTCCAGGCCAAGGCCAAGAAGATCAACACGTCGGAAGAAGTTGCTCAGGTCGGCACGATCTCGGCAAACGGCGAGCGTCAGATCGGCCTCGACATCGCAGAAGCGATGCAGAAGGTCGGCAACGAAGGCGTCATCACGGTTGAAGAAGCCAAGACTGCCGAGACCGAACTCGAAGTCGTCGAAGGCATGCAGTTCGACCGCGGCTACCTGTCGCCCTACTTCGTCACCAACCCGGAAAAGATGGTCGCTGACCTCGACGACGTCTTCGTTCTCCTTCACGAGAAGAAGCTCTCGAACCTGCAGGCCATGCTCCCGGTTCTCGAAGCTGTCGTTCAGACCGGCAAGCCGCTCCTCATCATCGCTGAAGACGTTGAAGGCGAAGCTCTTGCTACGCTGGTCGTCAACAAGCTGCGCGGCGGCCTGAAGATTGCTGCAGTCAAGGCTCCGGGCTTCGGCGATCGCCGCAAGGCCATGCTCGAAGACATCGCCATCCTGACCGGCGGTACCGTGATCTCTGAAGACCTCGGCATCAAGCTCGAAAACGTCACGCTCGACATGCTCGGCCGTGCGAAGAAGGTTTCGATCTCCAAGGAAAACACGACGATCGTCGACGGTTCCGGCCAGAAGAGCGACATCGAAGGCCGCGTTGCCCAGATCAAGGCTCAGATCGAAGAGACCACCTCCGACTACGACCGCGAGAAGCTGCAGGAACGTCTTGCCAAGCTCGCTGGCGGCGTTGCCGTGATCCGCGTTGGCGGCTCGACGGAAGTTGAAGTCAAGGAAAAGAAGGACCGCATCGACGACGCTCTGAACGCGACGCGCGCTGCTGTTCAGGAAGGCATCGTACCGGGCGGCGGCGTTGCCCTGCTGCGTTCTTCCGTCAAGATCACCGTCAAGGGTGTCAACGACGACCAGGAAGCCGGCATCAACATCGTTCGTCGCGCTCTGCAGGCTCCGGCCCGCCAGATCGCCGAGAACGCTGGTGACGAAGCTTCGATCGTTGTCGGCAAGATCCTCGACAAGGACCAGGACAACTTCGGCTACAACGCCCAGACCGGCGAATATGGCGACATGATCGCCATGGGCATCATCGACCCGGTCAAGGTCGTTCGCACCGCCCTTCAGGACGCAGCTTCGGTTGCTGGCCTCCTCGTCACGACGGAAGCCATGATCGCCGAACTGCCGAAGAAGGACGCTCCGGCAATGCCGGGCGGCATGGGCGGCATGGGCGGCATGGACATGATGTGATAAGGCGCCAGCCTTAATCGCAGCATCGTCCATGAAGCTTCGCCCATGCACTTAAAGCGGTTCAGCGCGTCAAGCGCGCTGAACGGGCGGCATGGACATGATGTGATAGGGCGAAAGCCTTGTCGCGGACCTGTTCAAGCAGATCCACGATGATCCATCCGGATCGGAAAGGGCGACCCTCGGGTCGCCCTTTCTTGTTTTCGCACACATCCACTGGCGCATTTCACGTGCACGTCAAAGCTGTCCGCAGGAAAAATTACAAGGCGGCTGTAGTGACGCTAAAAAAGCGTTGAAGTCGAAAAAAAACGAACTATAACAACGGCCCAAGTGGACTGAGATTCACGAGAGACTGGACGGCGAACCTAAAGCGAGCGGAATATCGCTCAAATTTTTCATATTAACTGTGAGTCCAAGCTCTCTTTGAGACGATCACGCAAAGCATATAAGTATTTAATCGCAAAATAAGCCGGCCCTGCCTTCGAAATCACTTCGCTTGGCGAGCTACGTCACAACTTGGTGACTTTTCCATACAGAGAGACCCAAACGACTAGTCGTGCGTGGTCTTGCTGCCATGGAGCGATGGCGGGCGATGGTTGTATATTGGGGATTGTGGCTGCCTGGTCGGACAACGACATTCGCCAGGGGCAGTGCTGGGGTAGACCGTGTTTAAGATCACGAGAACAAATTCAGTTCCCCTCGGTGTGCCGGGACAGATGCATTCCGGTCTTCCGCATCAGGAATTCCTGGAGCAGTTCTGCGTGTCGGAAGGCTGGTCGGGTGATCTGTCGACGGGCCTGTTTCGGCTCGGCGACAAGGCATCCGCGATCCATGGCCTCAACGAGAGTGAATGCGGATTGCTGAACTTCGTTCGTTGCTACGACCCTGCAGACCGTAATCATGTGCTCGAACTGTTCGAGCAGGCAGCCACGAGCTGCTCGTCCTTCTGCTTCTCGACGACGATCAGCCTGGACTCGGGACACAAGCAGCCGGTGTTCTGCATCGGCGAATCCTCGGGCCTCGAGGAGCGCTATTCCGGCACGATCCACGGCATCTTCTTCTTCCCGCGCTTCCTGGTCGAAAGCGCAGGCAAGGCGCTGCTGCGCCAGTAGGCGCCCCCGCACTATCATGCGTCTGCATCAGCCGCGCCCTGAGGCTATCCCCGGGGCCGGCGAGCGATGGCGGCTTTCAGGCCGCCGCCACCTTCGACTTCCCGGAAACATGGCTCGAGATCGGCGCCGGCCGCCCGAGCAGGTAGCCCTGCGCCTCGTCGCAGCCTTCAGCCTGCAGGATGTCGAGCTGCTTCTGGGTCTCCACACCCTCTGCCAGTACGGGAACCGAGAGGCTTTGGCCAAGGGCTAGAATGGCCCGGACGATTGCCTTGGCCTGCGGGCTCGCCTCCACCTCCCACATGAAGCTCTTGTCGAGCTTGATCTTGTCGAACGGGAAGGACCGCAGCGTCTCGAGCGACGAATAGCCTGTGCCGAAGTCGTCGATTGCGATCGTCACCCCAAGCTCCTTGATCCGGCGAAGGGTGAGAAGCGCCCGCTCCTTGTCGTCGATGATCGTCGATTCCGTGATTTCAAGTTCCAACCGCTTCGGGTCGAGCCCGGTTTCAGACAGAACGTCTTCGACGAGGCTGACGATATCGCCATTGGCAAGCTGCACCGGCGAGAGATTGACGGCAATCTTGTGCGCACTCTGCCAGCCCGCGGCCTCGCGGCAGGCCTCACGCAGAACCCACTCCCCGATCGGCAGGATCGCGCCGCACTCCTCGGCAAGCGGAATGAATTCGCTCGGAGGCACCATGCCACGGTCGGGATGGTTCCAGCGCAGCAGCACTTCATAACCGATGACGTCGCCCGACATTACCGACTTCTGCACCTGATAATGCAGGGCAAGCTGCTTCTTCTCGATCGCATCCCACAGGTCGTTGGCCAGGCTGCGCCTGTGGCGAGCCGCCTCATCCATCGAGACCTCGTAGAAGCAGACCGTCTGGTTGAGCGCCGCCTTGGCGCGGTACATCGCGAGGTCGGCATTGTTGATCAGGGTTTCCGCCGTCTCGGCATCCTGGGGGTAGATGGCCACGCCCATGCTGCCGCCGGACTTCAGCTCGAAATCGCCGAAGCGCATTTCCTCATGCAGGCTCTTTTCGATACGGCGAACGAAGTCGTTCAGTTCGGACAGTTCCTCGAAGCGCTTGACGGCGGCGAACTCGTCGCCGCCAAAACGCGCGACGAACTCACCTTCCTGCAACAACGACTTCATCCGCTGGGCAATCGTGACCAGCACGAAATCGCCGGCCGCATGGCCATGCAGGTCGTTGACTTCCTTGAACTTGTTGAGGTCCATGCCGATGACGGCGACCTTGCGCGAGAACCAGACGGCGGCGTCGAGCTCCTCCTCGAGGTAATTGCTGAACTGCAACCGGTTCGGCAGGCCCGTCAGGCTGTCGTGACGGGCGAGGAAGGAAATCTGCTCCTCGCTGTCCAGCCGTTCGGTGATGTCCTCATAGGTGCTGACCCAGCCGCCATCGGCAAGCGTGCGATGCTTGGTCAGGATCGAGCGTCCGTTCGGCAGCTTCTCGACGATGTCGCCACCGCCCTTGCCGACCATGTCCACGCGGTGCTTCTGGTAAAGTTCTTCCGACTTTGCCCGGGCGATCGCCGGATCGGAATAGGCCCGCGCGAAAACCTCGTCGAGGATCTGGTGAAACGTCAGGCCCTTTCCGGCCAACGTCTCGGAGAAACCGAAGATCTCGCGGCAACGGCGGTTGGACAGCAGCAGGCGGTCGCCGCTGTCGAACAGGCAGATGCCCTGCGACATGTTTTCGAGCGCGATGTCGAGGTTCATGCTGACCTCGGCAATGCGGTCCGCATCGACCTTTTCCTTGGTGATATCCTTGACGATCTTGATGAAGCCGGCATGGGTGCCGTCCTCATGCAGGAAGGGATCGATCACCACATGCGCCCAGAAGCGCGTGCCGTCCTTGCGATAGCGCCAGCCCTGGCACTCGAACTTTCCGTTGGTGCAAGCCTCGTCGAGCGCCTGTTGCGGCAACGCTGCCCGCTGATCCTCAGCCGAGTAGAAGCATGCGAAATTCCGGCCGATGATCTCGTCGGCGGTATAGCCCTTGTTGGCCTCGGCGCCGGCGTTCCAGCTTGCGACGTTGCCTTTCACGTCGAGCATGTAGATGGCGTAGTCCTTGACGCTTTTCACGAAGCGGGCGAACTCGCGCTCGGAGGCGGCGGCAGACAACTCGGCATGATGGGCAAACCCTGCAGCAAGCAAGACCATCGTCAACAGGAAGAAAGCCGTCCCGGCGATGACGAAAGCGAGGAAATGCGGCTGTATCATCCCTTCGGGCGTCGGCAGGAGCAGGTCGGCCTCGATCGTGACCGCTCCCATCGCGGTGAAATGCAGGGCGACGATACCGAGCGTCATGAACAGCGTCGCCAGGATCTTCGCCTTCAGCGGCCGGTCGATATGCGTGACGGCGCGTAGCGCGGCGATATCGAAGAGGGAGCCGGCGACGACGGAAGACACGACCAGCGTCCAGTCCCAGTGGATGCGCCCGGGCACATCGAGTGCCGCCATGCCGAGAAAATGCATGCAGGCGACACCGAAGCCGAGAACGATGCCGCCGATGATCCAGCCGGAAGCGCCGTGCGCGTAGGTGGCGATCAAAAGCGCCATGGTCGTCAGCACGATCGCAACGCCGAGCGACAGCGCCGTCAGATCGATCTGGTAGCCGAGCACGACACCGGGATCATAGGCGAGCATGGCGATGAAGTGGGTGGCCCAGATGCCGAAGCCGCTGGCAATGCCGGCGGCGACCGCCCAAATGGCTCTCGCCCTGCCTGCGGATGCCCGCCCGCGTTGAAGCAGGGTGACCGCACCATAGCTTGAAAGGAAGCAGATGAGGGCGGCAAGCACGACCAGCTTGGGATCATGCTCGACCACGAGGCATGTGAGAACCTTGAACATCGCCAAACGCCTAAATGAAAATTCTGGTCCGCAAATGGATCATCCACTTCCGGTTTGTCGCTTTTGTTGGCGTTGTGCCTTTTAAGGAATGGTGAAAGCCAGCCTGCAACCGGCTTTTCCAGCAGGAGCGATGCTTTCGTCCTTAACGAAGGCTGAAATACCACCGTCTTGTAGTTGAATTTTTCAGACGGGCTCAATGAGGCCGGGACAGCCGCGCTGTCAGGCCTGCGCCACAAGTGCCTTCAGATCCGACTGCGGATCGGCAATGACCGCCCTGTCCGGATGGATGCCGGTTTCAAGCAGCTTCTTGCCGGTGACATAGGCCTTGGCGTCGTTGATCGCATCAACGGCCACAAGCTTGCCTTCGCGGAAGTACCAGACGGAAACGCTGCCCTCGCGCTGGCCGGGGCGGACGATGGTTTCGTCGTGGCCGAGACCAAATCCGGCGATCTGCAGCTTCACGTCATACTGGTCGGACCAGAACCAGGGTTTTGGCGCATAGGGCTCGTTGCCGCCGGCGACGACAGCTGCGACGGCCTCGGCCTGATCGACCGCATTCTGGACGGATTCGAGCCGGATGCGCATGTTGTCCCAGGGCTGGACCGCGCAATCGCCCATCGCGAAAATCGCGGGGTCGGCGGTGCGGCCATGATCGTCGACGACGATGCCGCCTGCCGTCTCAAGGCCGGCGGCATGGGCCAGGTGATCATTGGCGGTAACGCCGATGCCGACGATGACGAGATCGACCGGAAGCACCGTCCCGTCGGACAATTCGACGCCGGTCACGCGGCCATTCTCCCCGACGAGCCGGTTCAGTCCGGTCCCCTCGCGGATGTCGACGCCGCGAGAACGATGAATCTCACGCACGATGCCGGAGGTTGCGGCTGACGCGACGCGCTGCAGGATGCGGTCGGCCATCTCGATCACGGTGACATCGAGCCCGAGCGTGCGGGCAACGGCTGCGGCTTCAAGGCCGATGTAGCCGCCACCGACGACGAGCGCCCGCCTGCCCGGCTTCATCTCTTCGGCCAGCAGATCGGCATCCCTGAAATCGCGAACGGTGAAGACGCCGTTTAGGTCGCCGCCGACCGAGGCCGGCAGCCGGCGTGGGGTGGCGCCGGTTGCAAAGGCCAGTGTCTCGTAGTCGAGTGCCGTACCGTCGCTCAGTGTCACGCGCCTTGTGTCACGATCGATTGCCGTCACCGTGGTGTCCAACCGCACGTCGACGTCGTGCTCGCCGTACCAGGCCTCTGGCCGATACAGCAGCCGGTCGAGACTCATCTCGCGCAGCAGGTATTTCTTCGAAAGCGGCGGGCGCTGGTAGGGCAGGCTTGCCTCGGACGAAACGATGGTGATCGGTCTTTCGTCCTTCAGCGCCCGCAGTTTGGCAACCAACGCAAAGGCGGCCTGGCCGCCACCGATAACAACAAGCCTTCCGGACACGCTCTCACCCGTCATGTATTCGTTTGTACAACAAGGCGTAGCCTTTCCGCCCGAGCCTCGTCAACTCGAACGATTGACCATACCCGGCGATCGCTCAACCCTTGGCCGGGATTTCCATGCCCTTTTGGGCGGCCGGGCGCGCCAGTCCGCGGTCGACCCAGGCCATCACGTTGGGGAAGCTCTTGTAATCGAGCACGTCGGCGCCGCCATAAAACCGGCGCGCGCCCTCGACCCAGGGATAGGTGGCGATATCGGCGATCGTATAATCGTCGCCCATCAGCCATTGCCGGCCCTGCAGCCTGCCTTCCAGCACGCCGAGCAGACGTTTCGATTCGTCGCGGTAGCGCTCGACCGGATAGGAATTGTTGGCGACCTTGTTGGCCGCGAACTTGAAAAAGTGACCGAACTGGCCGAGCATGGGGCCGACACCCCCCATCTGGAACATCACCCAGCAGATCGTCTCATACCGCGCAGCCGGATCCGAAGGCAGGAGTTTACCTGTCTTTTCAGCGAGGTAGAGAAGGATTGCGCCGGATTCGAACAGGCCGATCGGCTTGCCGCCGGGCCCGTTCGGATCGATCACCGCGGGAATGCGGCCATTGGGATTGAGCGACAGGAACTCGGGCGATTTCTGGTCGTTGGTGTCGAAGGCAATCCGGTGCGGCTCATAGGGCAGCCCCAGCTCTTCGAGTGCGATCGAGATCTTCACGCCGTTCGGCGTCGGCAACGAATAGAGCTGGAGAATATCAGGGTTCTTCGCAGGCCAGCGCTTGGTGATCGGGAAGGCGGAAAGATCGGCCATCAAATTCTCCTCGAAACGAATGGTGCCAGCGGCAGCCGCCGCTTGGCCCCGCGTAGATAAGGTCATTCGCGCGTATTTGTCAGCCGGTGAAGCAAAATTTACCGCGCCGCGATAAGCGCTTGGCAGGCAACAGGACGATGCGGCCTTGCCGCAGGCAACGATCAACGAGGAAGACATGCCACACAAATTCGCCCGATGGCTCGCCGTAATCGGCCTGCTGGCCGTGGCCGGGCCGCTGCAGGCCGAAGAGACGAACAAGCCGAAGTTCGGCGCGCTGGCGATACCCGTGACCGTCGACAATGGCCACCTGCGCATGTCGGCAGCCCCTGACTATTGGGCCCTCGCTCCGTTTTACGTGTCGCAACAGACCTCGAGCGCCTGCTCGCTGGCCTCGCTCGCCATGCTGACGAATGCCTTGCGCGGACTGCCCGGCGGGGCCGAGGACGATCTCATCACCCAGGATGGGCTGCTTGAGGCCGTCGACAGCCGCAAGTGGCGCGAACAGACCAAGGAGGACGGCGACGGCGTTCTCTTTGCCGACCTCGTCGCGCAGACCGATGCGAGCCTTGTAGCCCTTGAGATCAAGGCCACCGTTTCTGGCAACCATGTCGGCGCTGATGCGAAAGCCACGCTCGACGCATTTCGCAAGGCGCTCGCCGAAAACGAGAAATCGGCCAGCGACATGATCGTCGTCTATTTCAACCAGGGCGTGGTCACCGGCGACTGGGATGGGCCGCACGTCTCCCCGATCGGCGCCTATGATGCCCGAAACGACCGCGTTCTGGTGATGGATATCGATCGCGAATGGTATGTGCCCTACTGGACCTCGACCGAGACCTTGTACAAGGCGATGCAACGCCCGGCGCCCAAGGACCAGGGCGTGCTTGCCGGCGAGACCGGCGGATGGGTGCACGTCAAGAAGGGCTGACGCCGGAGCGCCGCGCCGTTCGGGGCAAGATCCGTCGAAGGCGGCAATGCAACCTTTGCAGGATCACATGTCGACTTGAAATATCGGTTCTTCTGGAATGGCGCCGAGCCGGGAGGCGCTTGTCATGGTCCTTCGTACGCTCACGTGAACGATCGGCACGGGAGAGATCGCGGCCCAACGTTGTTCGGGCGGATCGGCACCTGCCGGTCCGCCCGAAGCTGTTCTTGCAGATTGTGCGGTGACGCTCAGAGCGCGTCGCGCACGGCCGACAGGATGCGACCGACTGTCGGGTCAGTATCGTGCGCCGGCTTACGGGCGCGCACCAGGCAGGCTTCAGACCGCAGGATGACCCCGTCGGCCAGGATCTTCAGGTGGTTTGCCGTAAGCGTCGAGCCGGTCGAGGTGATGTCGACGATGATATCGGCCGAGCCGGAGGCCGGGGCACCTTCGGTCGCGCCAAGGCTTTCGACGATCCGGTAGAGCTGGATGCCGTGGCTTCCGGAAAAATGGTTCTGCGTCAGCCGCCAGTATTTGGTGGCGATTGCGAGCCGCCGGCCATGGCGGGCGCGGAAATCGGCGGCAACGTCGCCGAGATCGGCCATGGTGTCGACGTCGTACCAGATCTCCGGAACAGCGACGACGACATCGGCATGGCCGAAGCCGAGGCGGGCGCAGAATTCGACACGGGCGTCGGCATTGGCAAGGCCCTCGCGCACGAGATCTTCGCCGGTGACGCCGAAATCGATCGAGCCGTTGCCAAGTTCGCGCGAAATCTCCGACGCCGACAAGAAGGCGATTTCGACATCCTCCCAGCCCTCGACCCGGCCGCGATAGGAGCGATCGTTGCCGACGGCGACGATCTTCATGCCGGCGCGCTCGAAGATCGCCGAGGCGTCGTCCTTCATGCGCCCCTTGGACGGCAGAGCAATGGTGATGGTCATGCGGCACCTCGGCTGACGGCGATCGCCGTTTCGATCCGGTCGAGCCAGAGCGAGAAGCCGACGGCGGGGATATGTTCCTGCGCGCCCAGCAGGGTCAGGAGCCGGTCGAAGCGTCCACCACCGGCGAGCACAGCCTGTGTGCCCTCGACTTCGACCTCGAAGACGAGGCCGGTGTAATAATCGAGCGGGCGGCCGAAGGCGGCGCGGTAGCGAATGGCGGAGACGTCGGCGCCGATGGCGGCAAGCGCCGCGACACGCGCGTCGAAGCCCGAAAGCGCGCCATCGAGTGCCAGGCCTGTCTTTTCGGCAAAGCGGAAAAGCGCGGCCGGCGCGTCGGCAAGCGGCATGTCGAGCGCCAGGAATTCACGCACGAGGTCGAGCGTTTCCGGATCGAGCCGCGTATTGGCCAGCTCCATTTTCTCCTTCAGGCGACGGGCGATGTCCTGCGGCGAGCGGCTGGCATTGGTGGAATAGCCTGTTGCTTCCATGGTCTGACCGATATGGGCGACAAGCAGCGCCTCGTCGTCGAGCATGCCGTTGATCGCCAGCCGTTCGACCTCGGGGCCGAAGACGCCGGCAGCCTTGGGATCGGCAAGCTCGGCCAGCAGCTTCTGCAGGTGCTTCTGGTCGCCGAAGGCATGGATCAGCCGCTTCTGCCAGCCGCCAGGCAGGCCGCAGGCACCGACGACCGCCTCGAACACCGACTGGTCGCCGAGCGTAACCGCCAGGCGCCGGCCGGGAAGCCGATTGGCCACCACCCGCATGGCACTGCCGACCGCGCGCGCGTCGGAGGCGGCGATATCGGTATCGCCGAGATCCTCGATGCCGGCCTGGTAGAATTCATTGCCGCCTTCGCGGCGCTGGCGGAAGACTTCGCCGAGATAGGCATAGCGCTTGGGCGTGCCGGTCGCCGTTTCGATGTGGCGCAGGCAGACGGGGATGGTGAATTCCGGCCGCAGGCAGAGGCTCTCGCCGGTCTCGCTCTCGGTCATGAAGATGCGGCGGCGAAGATCTTCGCCGGCCATGGCGAGAAACGGCTCGGCCGGCTGGATCACCGGCGTATCGACCCGAAGCGTGCCGAGGCTTTCGAAATCTGCGAGCAGCTCCTGGGAGAAGGCGGGAAGGTTGATCAGAGCCATCGCCGTCAGCCAGCCCTTGCCCGGTCCTCGGCCTGTGCCGCGAGCATCTCACGCACCTTTTCGACCAGTTCGCCTGTTGGGACCGAGACCTGGGCCACCCGCGCCTCGCGCCAGGCGGCGTTGTCCTCGATCTCGCCCGACAGGCGCTTGCCTTCGATCAGGTCCTTGATCTGCACCAGACCGGCGGCGCGCTCGTCGCCGCCCTGGATGATCGCCAGCGGGGCACCGCGACGGTCGGCATATTTCAGCTGGTCGCCGAAATTCTTCTTGTTGCCCTGGTACATCTCGGCGCGAATGCCGGCATGGCGAAGCTGCTGCACGAAGCGCTGGTAGTGGCCCATGCTGTCGATGTCGCGGTCCATGACGCAGACGACGACGGGTGCCACAACCTCGGCCGAACCAAGCTTGCCAAGGTTCTTGAGCGCGGTCATCAGGCGCGAGACGCCGATCGAGAAACCGGTGGCCGGCACCGGCTGGCCCATGAAGCGCGAGACGAGACCGTCGTAACGACCGCCGCCGCCGACCGAGCCGAAGACGACCTTTTCGCCCTTCTCGTTGGTGACGGCAAATTGCAGCTCGGCCTCGAAAACCGGACCGGTATAATATTCCAGCCCACGCACGACCGAAGGGTCGATCTTGATGCGGTCGGCCTCGTAGCCGGCGCTGACGACCAGGCTGCGGATGGTGTTAAGTTCCTGGACGCCCTCGCCGCCCCTGGCGGTGCCCGAAACGAGCGCTGCGAGTGCGTCAGCGCTTTCGGCGTAGTTCTCAATACCGACGAAGAACAGGACCTTGTCGATCTGCTCGCCGGTCAGGCCAGCACCCTTGGTGAAGTCGCCGCTTTCGTCCTTGCGACCCTCGCCGAGCAGCAGGCGCACGCCTTCGGGACCGAACTTGTCGAGCTTGTCGATGGCGCGCAGCACCGTCAGGCGGTCATTCGCCTTGTCGTCGCCGCCAAGGCCGATCGCCTCCATGACGCCGTCGAGAACCTTGCGATTGTTGACGCGGATCACGTAGTCGCCGCGCTTGATGCCGAGCGCTTCCATGGTGTCGGCCATCATCATGCACATTTCGGCATCCGCCTGGACGCCGGCGGCGCCGACCGTGTCGGCGTCGAACTGCATGAACTGGCGGAAGCGACCCGGACCCGGCTTCTCGTTGCGGAACACGTAGCCGGCGCGATAGGTGCGGAAAGGCAGCTGGATCTCGTTGAAATTCTCCGCGACGTGACGGGCAAGCGGCGCCGTGAGGTCGTAGCGCAGCGACATCCACTGATCGTCGTCGTCAGTCAGCGAAAACACGCCCTCATTCGGGCGGTCGCTGTCGGGCAGAAATTTCCCGAGCGCATCGGTATATTCGAACAGCGGCGTTTCGACCGGATCGAAACCATAACGCTCATAGACTTCGCGGATCTTGACGATCATCTCGTCGGTCGCGCGGATATCGCTGGCCGAACGATCGACAAAGCCGCGCGGCAGGCGCGCCTTGAGCTTCTGTGGTTTCTTTTGTTTCTCGGTCATGGGGAGCATTCCGGACTGTCAGCGGTTTCGGAGCTTTCCCTACCGGATCGAGGCATGGGCGGCAAGGGTTTGCGCGGTGCAAAGCGCCTTCTTGCCGGCACCGCCGGCTCGGGCCGCCTTTCCTTGCCGGCCCGAACGGGATCTTCAGGCCGGTTGCGGCACTGGACGCGAAAGGCCCTGCCTCAGGCCCTCGACCACGCCACGGCAATGGCAGCCTTCGATGTGATCGTTGACGAGGCCCATCGCCTGCATGAAGGCGTAGATCGTCGTCGGGCCGACGAAGGTCCAGCCGCGCTTCTTCAGGTCCTTGGAAATCAGCGTTGAGGTCGGCGTCGTCGGATTGGCGGCGATAACCTCGTAGCTGACGAATGCCGGCCGCTCATTTGCGCCCGGCTCATGCGACCAGAAATAGGCGGCAAGCGAGCCGAATTCGGCTTTGAGCTCCTGGGCGCGCCTGGCGTTATTGATGGTCGAGACGATCTTGCCGCGATGGCGCACGATGCCGGTGTCGCCAAGGCAGCGCTCGATGTCGGCGTCACCGAAGGTCGCGACCTTGTCGAAGTCGAAGCCGGCGAAGGCAGCGCGAAAGGCCTCGCGCTTCCTGAGGATCGTCAGCCAGGACAGGCCGGATTGAAAGCCTTCCAGGCAGATCTTCTCAAACAGGCGCTGATCATTGACGACCGGCCGCCCCCATTCCTCATCGTGATAGCGCCTGTAGTCGTCGAGATTGCTCTGCCAGGCGCAGCGCCCGAGGCCGTCATCGCCGATCATTATGCCCGTGGTCGTCATCATCAGCCTCGTTTCTTCCCGCTGTTCACGCATTTACCATTCACAAACCAGATTCCTAAAGCGACGGATAACCCTACCCAAAGCTTTATCGCCGCTTTGCGCCTTTGACGGACCGCCGTTTACCATTCGGTGGCGCCGCGATGACACGATCGCGCCATTGCCAAGGCGCATTCCGTCCATTCCGGAGATCCGCTCTCCCCAGGGCCGCGCCCCTTTTTGATACGTTTCGGCGAAAGGTAGCGAGTCCGTCCGATGTTGAAAAAATCCCTTCTTGTAGCCGCATCCATCCTCACGCTCGTCGCGGGCCAGGTGGAAGCTCAGGACCGATACCAGAACCGGCCCCCGGTGATCGTCAGCCCTGACCTCACCGCCCCCTGGGTGATGCAGCTCGGCGGCCAGCCGCAGCAGGCGCGCCGGGTCATCTACCGCCAGCAGATTCCGGCAACCACCCGAAAACAGTACTATCAGGGACAGACCGTACAGCCGCAGGCAAAGCGCCGTGTCGGCACGCCCCTGCTCCAGCCGGTCAACGCCACCCGCGCCGCCCAGCGCCCGGTCAAATCGAAGTTCGATCCGCAATATCTGCCGCAGACCGTTGCCTATGACGGCAAGGAAAAGGCGGGCACGATCGTCATCGATACCAACAACCGCTTCCTCTACCTCGTCACCGGCAACGGCCAGGCCAGACGCTACGGCGTCGGCGTCGGCAAGCCGGGCTTCGAATGGGCCGGCGCCCACAAGGTCACGCGCAAGGCGGAATGGCCGAGCTGGACGCCGCCGAAGGAGATGATCTCGCGCGAGGCGGCCAAGGGCCACTACCTGCCGGCGCGGATGGACGGTGGCCCGGAAAATCCGCTCGGCGCGCGCGCCATGTATCTCGGCTCGACGCTCTACCGCATCCACGGCACCAATGCGCCCTGGACCATCGGTTATGCCGTTTCCTCGGGCTGCATCCGCATGCGCAACGAGGACGTCGTCGACCTCTATGAACGGGTGAACGTCGGCACGAAGGTTATCGTCATATAATTGACGTCGGCGATAGAATATTTCCCTCTTTCCGCGCGTCTTGCTGTTGTCTGTTCGTGATCTTCAGGCAACAGGCGGGCCCTAAGATACAAGACCTGTGATCACGTTTGATCCATCGGATGTATCGCGGGGTTGAACTTCGGGCCGATTTGCATAGCCTTGATGTAACGAGGGCTGAGAGGGAATCATATATGAAACGTCATGCCAGCAGAATGGTCGCGATTGCCGTCGCGACCAGCACTATTCTTGTCGCCGCCACTGCGCAGGCCTTCACGCCCGCACCGACATCCGGCACCACGCCAAAAACCAGCGATGTCGTGCTTGTCGCGACGCAGAAGAAGCCGCCGAAACAATTCTGGCGCACCAAGGTCCGCTTCAGCACCGACGAAGCCCCCGGCACGATCATCGTCGATACCAACAACAAGTTTCTCTACTATATCGACGGCCCGAACCGCGCGACCCGCTATGGCATCGGCGTCGGCCGGGAAGGCTTTGGCTGGTCGGGTGTGGTGAAGGTGGGACGCAAGGCGGAATGGCCGACCTGGACACCGCCGAAGGAAATGCGCGTGCGCGAAGCGGCCAAGGGTCGTATCCTGCCCGTGACACAGGAAGGCGGCATCGACAACCCGCTCGGCGCGCGCGCCATGTATCTCTACAAGGGCGGCCGCGACACCATCTTCCGCATCCATGGCACCAACCAGCCCTGGACGATCGGCCAGAACATGTCTTCCGGTTGCATCCGCATGATGAACGACGACGTCGAACACCTCTATGATCGCGCCGATGTCGGCACCAAGGTCATCGTCATCGGCCCCGGCAGCAAGACCGGCGACACCTACTTCAACGATCGCGGCGTCGACATCTTCCGCCAGATCTTCGGCGGCTGATCCACGCGCCAGAAACATCAATGCCGGCGCATCGCGCCGGCATTTTTCGTTCTACAATCCGGCCGGCTTCGCGCCGCCATAGGCCCAGTCCAGCAGTTCGACCGTGTGGACGATCGGTATCGTCGTGCCGGTGGCGATCTGGGTGATGCAGCCGATGTTGCCGGTCGCGATCACGTCGGGCTTCGTGGCTACCAGGTTCTTGACCTTGCGGGTTTTCAGCTTCTCCGAGATCTCCGGCTGCAGGATGTTGTAGGTGCCCGCCGAGCCGCAACAGAGATGGCCTTCGGCCGGATCGCGCACCACGAACCCCGCCTGCTTCAGCAACTGCTTCGGCGCCATGGTAATCTTCTGGCCATGCTGCATCGAGCAGGCGGAATGATAGGTGACGGTCATGCCGCGCGGGTCCTGCGCCGGCAGGTCGAGCGTCGACAGATACTCGGTCACGTCCTTCGCCATGGCCGAGACCCGTGCGGCCTTGTCCGCATAGGCGGGATCGAGGCGCAGCATATGGCCGTAATCCTTGATCGTCGTGCCGCAGCCGGATGCGGTAATGATGATGGCATCGAGACCACCCTCGTCCAAGACCTTCAGCCAGGCATCGACGTTGCGCCGCGCAGCGGCGAGCGCCTGGTTTTCCCGCCCCATGTGATGCACAAGCGCGCCACAACAGCCCTCGCCTGGAGAGACGACCACCTCGATGCCGAGGCGGGTCAGGAGCCGGATCGTCGCCTCGTTGATCCCCGGCTTCAGCACCGGCTGGGCGCAGCCGTTCAGAAGTGCGACGCGACCGACGCGCTTGCCGCTCGCGGCATGCGTGCCCGGCATCGCGTTTGCCGAAGGCTCCGGCACCGTCTTTGGCGCCAGATCGAGCATCACGCCGAAGGTCTTGAGGGCAGAAACGCGCTTGAGCACCTTGGCGAAGGGCCGCCCGAGAGAAGCCGCCTTCAGGGCAAGACGGAAGCGTGAGGGATAGGGCAAGACCTGCGCCAGCACCGTGCGCACCAGCCTGTCCTTCAATGGCCTTTTGTAGGTCTTCTCGATATGAACGCGGGCATGGTCGACCAGATGCATATAGTCGACGCCGGACGGACAGGTCGTGGTGCAGGCAAGACAGGACAGGCAGCGATCGATATGGGTCACCGTTTCGGTGTCGGCGGCCCGGCCGTTCTCCAGCATGTCCTTGATGAGGTAGATGCGGCCGCGTGGGCTGTCGAGCTCGTCGCCGAGCGTCACATAGGTGGGACAGGTGGCGGTGCAAAAACCGCAATGCACGCATTTCCGCAGGATGGCCTCGGATTCGGCCACGTGCGGATCGGCAAGCTGCGCGGGCGTAAAATTGGTCTGCAAACGCTTACTCCAGTATCGGGGCCCTGCCCCTCTGCGCGTCGCGATCCCCGGAGATCGCTTGCGGCTTCAAGCTCTTGTATTCGCGTGGCGTTCTAGCAAAACGGCTTCGGCTCTGTGGGGCGCTCAGACCATCCAGCTTTGCGGGTTGCTGATCGGCTCCTCCAGGGCGGCCCGCTGCAAGCCGACGACACAGCGCACGACGATCCACACGGCGGTGGCGATGAACCCAAGGAAACCGATCAGCACCACCATCAAGAAGGCCGAGATGATGCTGAACAGGACGGCAATCCAGAACGTGCGGATCGCCCAGGTATAATGCGTCTGGACCCAGGGCGCACCCTTGCCGCGGTTGAGATAGGCGAGCACAACGCCGATAATTGCGGTGATCCCGACCGCGAAAGCGACGAGATAGAGCACATAGATGACCTGGACGTTGATCTTGCCCGGCTCGAGCCAGCGATCGGTCTCCCTGCGGCGCGGAGACTGCGAACCATTGTCATTCATCGGCACCCCCCTCGTTCGTCAGATTGCTTAGGAAACGGCCTGCATCCGGCCGGGATTGAAGATACGCTGTGGATCGAATTTCGCCCGCACCCGCTCGCTCAGGAGTGCCACCGGCTGAGGCTGAGGCTCGAATGACGGAATGGCGGCCCGCAAGCCGTCATTTGCCCGAACCAAGGTGGCATGGCCACCGCCAAGCGCCTTGATGTAACGACGCAACAGCGGCGCCTCTGGATCTGCCTCCATGCGCAACCACACAAGCCCGCCCTGCCAGTCATAGAAGGCATCGACCCCCGTCTGCAGCCGCAGGGCCGCAACGAGCTGGTGACCGGCCGATGGCGCGACCGAGACACGCCAGAGCGGCCGCTCGGTGCCGTCGGCATAGGGTTTGACGTCACGGATCTCCGACCAGAGTGTGGCCGTCGGTTCCGCGTCGAGCCGGGTGACCGCGCCAAATCTGTCGAGCGCCTTGACCAGTTTTTCAGCGCGGATCGAGACCGACGCCGGCAAGCCCTCGAGCCGAAGGACGGTTGCCGCACCATCCGGCAAACTGCCGCCGATGAACCGGCCGCGCACGCTTTCGGCCAGATGTGCCGCACCCGAGACCTCGACCGTCTGCGCCATGGCTTCCGCCATCACGGCGGCAGCCTCCGCATCGTTCAAGCCTGATATGACGACGGTTTCTGCGGTGGGCGGCGTCGGCAGCACGCGGAACGTCACTTCGGTCAGGATGCCGAGCGTGCCGTGCGAGCCGGCGAGCAGCTTGACGAGATCGAGGCCGGTGACGTTCTTCATCACGCGGCCGCCGGCCTTGATCGCATCGCCACTGCCATTGACGAAGCGGATGCCGAGCAGACTGTCGCGGGCGGCACCGGCGATCAGGCGTCGCGGACCCGAGACGTTGGCTGCAAACACGCCGCCGATCGTCGGCTCGCCGCTCGTCGCAAAGATCGGGCGATGATCCATCGGCTCGAAGGACAGCATCTGGCGGTTTTCGGCCAGTGCGGCCTCGATTTCGCAAAGCGGCGTGCCGGCAAGCGCGCTGACCGTCATTTCCGCCGGATTGTAGCTAACGATGCCGGAGAGGCGACGGGTCGACAGCACCCGGTCGGCGCGCACGGGATTGCCGAGACCGGAGCGCGTGCCGCCGCCGATCACGGCAAGCGACGCCCTGTCCGCGGCCATAGCGCGAACGACCGTCGCAATCCCCTCTTCGCTGGCGGGTTCGAAATGCACGATCATGCGGCTGGGCGTCCTTCGAGCGGAAAGACCTTGGACGGGTTCAGGATCCATAACGGATCGAAGGCGGCGCGCGCCGCCATCTGCTGATCGAGATCGGTCTGGGTGAACTGGTGCAGCATGAGGTCCCGCTTCTCGATGCCGACGCCGTGTTCGCCGGTGAGGCAGCCGCCGGCATCGACGCAGAGCTTGAGGATGTCGTTGCCCGCACTTTCGGCGCGTGCTGCATCTTCGGGGTCGTTGATATTGTAGAGGATCAGCGGGTGCATGTTGCCGTCGCCGGCATGGAAGACATTGGCTACGCGCAGGCCATAGGACGCGACGATCTCCCCGCTGCGGCGCAGGACGTGCGACAGCTGGCTGAGCGGCACCGTGCCGTCCATGCAGATATAGTCGGCGATCCGCCCGGTGGCGCCGAAGGCGGATTTTCGCCCCTTCCAGATCAGCGCCGCTTCAAGCGCCGACTGGCATTCCTTGATGGTGGTCACGCCATGGCGACGGGCAACGTCGATGATGCCCGCCAGCATCGCGTCCATTTCCGCCTCCGAGCCCTCCACCTCGACGATCAACAGGGCTTCGACATCGAGCGGATAGCCGGCATGGGCGAAGGCCTCGCAGATCTCGATCGCCGGCTTGTCCATGAATTCCATGGCGACCGGAATGATGCCCGAGCCGATGATATCGGCGACGCAGGCGCCGGCGGCTTCCGACGAGGCAAAACCGAACAGAACCGGACGCGCGCCTTCCGCTTTGGCGATCAGCCGCACGGTTGCTTCCGTCACGATGCCGAGTTGACCTTCCGAGCCGCAGACGAGCCCGAGCAGGTCATATCCTGCCGCATCGAGCGCCTTGCCGCCGAGGTCGATGATCGTGCCGTCGAACAGCACCATCTTCACACCGAGCAGATTGTTGGTGGTGACACCGTATTTCAGGCAATGGGCACCGCCGGAGTTCATGCCGATATTGCCGCCGATGGTGCAGGCGAGCTGCGAACTCGGATCGGGGGCATAGAAGAAGCCGTCGGCGGAAACGGCTTCGGAAATGTTGAGATTGGTCACGCCGGCCTGGACGGTCGCGGTGCGGTTGAAAAAGTCGACATCGAGGATGCGCGACATCTTCGACAGCCCGATCACGACGGCGTCTTCCTGCGGGATGGCGCCGCCGGAAAGTGACGTGCCCGCGCCGCGCGGCACGACGGGAATGTCATAGCGGCTGCAATATTTGAGCACGGCTGCGACCTGTTCGGTCGTCTCGGGCAAGGCGACCAGCAGCGGCATGCGACGATAGGCGATGAAGGCATCGGTCTCGAACGGCTTCAAGCCGCGCTCGTCGCTGATGAGGCAGCCGGACGGCAAGAGGTCAGCCAGGTCCGCGGCGATGTCGCGCCGGCGGGCCATGACGGCGGGCCGTGGCTGCAGAAAGCCGATCGTTTCCGCCATCAAATCCTCCGCCCTGAAGTCAATTGGTTCATTTTCTTTACCACTAGGACTGCGCCCCCGCAAATGCTATTGAGCTTTTCCATTTCGGAAACAATGGCAACGATTGATGACGAATTTAGGCGATCTTGAGATTTTTGCACGGGTCGTTTCCACAGGCAGCATGTCGGCTGCCGGCCGGGCGCTCGGCTTCTCGCCAGCCGTCATCTCCAAGCGGATCAAGCGACTGGAAGACCGGCTGGGCACGCGACTCCTGCAGCGCACCACCCGGCAGATCTCCCTGACCGAGGCGGGCCAGGGTTTCTACGACCGCGTGCTCGGTATCCTGACGGGCATAGAAGAGGCGGAAGCCTACGCGTCCGGGCGCTCGTCGCAGGCACAGGGCGTGCTTCGCATTTCGGCGCCGACGTCCTTTGGCCGCATGCATATCGCCCCGCATCTGACCGGCTTCATGAAGGACCACCTGGACCTCAAGCTCCATATCGTGCTGACCGACGATTTCACCGATATCGTCGCCGACGGTTTCGACATGGCAGTGCGCATCGGAGAGCTTACCGATTCCAGCCTGGTGGCGCGCAAGCTCGCGCCGGTGCGCCGGCTGCTGTGCGCCTCGCCCGACTATATCGCGCGCAATGGCGCACCGAACGAGATCGGCGACCTCGCGCGACATTTCTGCCTGCCTGCCCACAACAACGACAATTGGAAGCTCGAAGGGCCGGAGGGATCACTCGTCTGGCAACCCGAGGGACCGCTCGTCACCAATTCGTCGGAAATCGTGCGGGCGGCGGTGATTGCCGGCGCCGGCATTGCGCTGCGCTCCACCTGGGATATCGGCCCGGAGCTGCGCAGCGGCCAGCTGGTGCAGGTTCTGCCGCAATGGGAAGGGTCGAAGAACCTGACGCTTTCGGCGGTCTACCCGAGCCGCCAGTTCCTGCCAGCCAAGGTGCGCCTGTTCATCGACTATCTCGCCACCCTCTACGGGCCCGTGCCCTACTGGGAGCAATAACCGCTATTTGTGCTCGCCGTCGCCATGATGGTGGCGGATGCGCCGCACCGTCAGCCACACGCCGGCCACCGCAAGCGGAACCGCAAGCCCGGTCAACAGGCCAGGGTCGATCGGCAGTTCGTGGCTGACCGCCTTGGCGAGATAGCCGAACAGGCCGACGACATAGTAGGAGATCGCGGCGACCGACAGGCCTTCCACCGTTTGCTGCAGCCGCAGCTGCAGCTTCGCGCGCCGGTCCATCGAGTTCAAAAGCGCGCTGTTTTGCCGTTCCAGTTCGACGTCGACCCATGAGCGCAAAAGTGCCGTAGCACGGGCGAGCTTGCGCGACAGGTTCGCCTGCCGCTCTTCGACCGACTGGCAGGTGCGCATCGCCGGCGCCAACCGGCGCTCGAGAAAGGTGCCGATGGTCTCGTATCCGGGAACGGCCGTTTCGGCGAGCGTGCGGATGCGCTCCTGGACGATGCCGTAATAGGCGCGGCTGGCCCCGAAGCGATAGAGGCTGAGGGCGGCTCCTGCCTCCAGATCGGCGGCAAGCCGGGTGATCTCCGCCAACATGTCGTCCGCCTCTTCGCGCACGTTTTCCTTCATGCGCTGGGTGATCGCCGTCAGGCCGTCCTCTGTGCGGCGGATTTCCGGCGACAGCGATTGCGCCAGCGGCAGGCCGATCATTGCAAGCGTGCGATAGGTCTCGATATCGAGCAGGCGCTGGACCAGCGCGCCGGTGCCGGCCTCGGTCATGCCGCGGTCGATCACCAGGATCTGCGTCAGGCCGTCGCCGTTCTGGCGAAAATCGGTGAGGAGGATCGCCTGACCGTTTTTCGTCTCGCTGTAACAGAGGCTGGTCGGATCGAAAGCCTTGATGGCTTCTCGGGTTTCCGGCTCATCCGGACGGATCTCGAGGCGAATGCCCGAAATGAGTGTTCCCGGCGGCGAGAAGCCGTCACCGAACGGATGGATCGCCACGTCGTCGCCGAACCGTTCCGGCGCCGGCCCGTCCCAGAAATAAGTGGAAAACTCCGTGTGCCGCTCCCAGCGCAGCGTACCCTGCCCCCAGGCCATGGCGTGGTGGTTGGCGTCGCGTCCGGGCGGCGCGATGCCGCGCGAGCGGGACAGTTCCGACAGAACCGCGTGATCGACGATCGAGCCACCCTCGGTCATGAAGGCGAGCTGAAAAATCACGCGCGGCGTCGCCACCAGGGCGTAGGGTCGCGAATGGACCTCGCCCAGTGCCTGCGCCCGCATCGGCGCGACCGGAAATGCAAAACTTCCCTTAGCCATGAAGCGCTTTGTCCCCCTCACGCGTTCATCATCACTTTCTTATCAACCGGGTGAGCAAAAGCAAAAGGACGCATTGCCGCAGTTTGACTTTTGTCAGGACCCGGAAGTGGACAAGGAAATTGACCAGTTGGCCGGTGATGCCTAGATTGCCGCGCATGGGAGACCCAAGCGTGACCGAAGACCAGATCGACCTCTATGCCCGCATCAGCCACAGCCGCACGGCGGACGAGGTCGTCCAGCAGATCGAGCTTCTCATCCTCGAGGGCATCCTGCGCGACGGCGACCGGCTGCCCGGGGAGCGGGAATTGTCGAAGCGCTTCGACGTCTCGCGGCCGATCCTGCGCGAGGCTCTGAAGGAACTGGAGACGCGCGGTCTGGTCGAAAGCCGCCACGGCGGCGGCACCTTCATTGCCGGCGTCGTCGGCGAAGTCTTCTCCAGGCCGCTGATCGAGCTCATTGGCCGCCATCACAAGGCGACGCAGGATTATCTTGAATATCGCCGCGAACTCGAGGGCCTGACCGCGGAACTGGCGGCCAGCCGCGCCACCGATTTCGACCGCGATATCCTCACGCGCATCATCGAGCGCATGCGGACCGCCCATCGCGACGGCGATTTCAACGACGAGCTTGCCTCAGACGTCGAGCTGCATCAGGCAATCGGCGAAAGCGCCCATAACATCATCCTTATGCACACGCTGCGCGCCTGCTACCGGCTGTTGACGCAAGGGATCTTCTTTCACCGCAATTCGGTCTTCGACGCGCCAGGCGCCCGAGACCGGCTGCTCGCCCAGCATGAGGCGATCTACGACGCGATCATAGCCGGCGATCCCAAGGCGGCGAAGGCGGCCGCCCAAAACCATATCGATTTCGTCGCCGCCTCCACCCGCGAGGCGGAGCGTACCGGCGAGTGGGCGCGCATCGCGAGGCTGCGGCTGCGGCAACGGGACCAGACGGGCTGACACCCAGCCCGACGTCCCCTCGCCGCCCTGCTGGCAAAGCCGGCGCGAAGGCACCATATTCTGTCGCATAGGGACCACAGTTTGCAACGATGCTGGCCGCATATCCGGCAGTTGGCGCGGCGCGACATTTACACGCGACGCGACGCTGGCATACTGGCCGGTAAACCTGCTGAACACTGATTCGCTTAGAGGAGAGCAAACGACCTTGAACTTCCTGAACCGGCTCGCATCCGATGTGCAGCTTATGCTGCGTCGACCGGCGCGCATGCAGTATGCGGCGCTCTGTTACCGGGTTCGCAAGAAGTCCAAGGCGCTCGAGATCCTGCTGATCACCAGCCGCGATACCGGCCGCTGGGTCATCCCCAAGGGATGGCCGATGCAAGGCAAGCGCGCCCACGAAGTGGCGGAGCGCGAGGCCTATGAAGAGGCCGGCGTCAAAGGTCGGGTGCAGAAGGCTCCGGCAGGGTTCTATCTCTACAAGAAGCGCATGGACCATGGGCTCAAGATTTCAGTCAAGGTCCAGGTACATGCGCTCGAGGTCGACGACCTCTGCAAGCATTTCCCCGAAGAGGGCGTGCGCAAGCTGGAATGGGTCGGCTACGAGGAAGCCGCCAGCCGTGTCGCGGAACCGACACTGAAGGAGCTTATCCTCGCCTTCGGCCGCCGCGTGGCGATCCCGCCCTCCCCGGCACCCAAGGCCGCCAACGGCTAACCGGCAGGGGCGATAAATTTCGCCGACCGTTGCACAGGCTTGCAGACATCATCAATTCCGCTTGAAAGCGTTTCGCGGTGGCAGTAGTGGCCATGGTGAAAAGGGAGATCACCATTGGCAAAGACGCGCATGCGCCTTGAAAAGCAGACGCTCGACAAGGACCTCGACAAGTTCAGCCTTGCCGAGGAGGCGTCGCAGCAGGTGATGCGCGGACTGGCCGCACCCGGCCTTGCTCTGCTCTTCCTGCTGCTCAGCATGGCCTTTGCCGCAAGCTTCGTGACCAATTCGGCAACCGCGCCGATCATCATCGCCGCCGCCGCGATCGCCGGCTACATGGCGATGAACATCGGCGCCAACGACGTCACCAACAACGTCGGAGCGGCCGTCGGCGCCAAGGCGATGTCCATGGTGACGGCACTGACGATCGCCGCGATCTTCGAAGTCGCCGGCGCCATGCTTGCGGGCCGCCAGGTGACCCTGACCGTCGAGGCCGGCATCATTTACGGCGAGAATATTCTTGGCCCCGAAACGATCGTCTGGGTGATGATGGCAGCGCTTGCCTCCTCCGCCGTGTGGATCAACATCGCCACCTATTCCGGCGCACCGGTCTCGACGACGCATTCCATCATCGGTGGCATCGTCGGCGCAGGGATCGCCGCCGCCGGCGTTTCCAGCGTGCAATGGTGGCCGCTTGCCGGGATTACCGCCAGCTGGTCGATTTCGCCTATTCTCGGCGGCGTCATGGCAGCGGGGTTCCTGGCGTTCCTCAAGGAATTCATCATCTATCGCGAGGACAAGATTGCCGCGGCCCGTCGCTGGATGCCGGTCTTGCTGGCCGTGACGGCCGGCAGCTTCACCGCTTACCTCGCCGTGATCGCGCTTGTCCAAGTGGCCGCGATCTCGCTGCCGTCGGGCCTCGGCCTTGGCCTTGTCGGCGGCACCGCCACCTATTTCCTCAGCAAGCCGTGGATCCGTCGCCAGTCCGAGGGGCTCGACAACCGCAATCAATCACTGCGCAAGCTCTTTCGCGCGCCGCTGATCCTGTCAGCGGCCCTCTTGTCCTTCGCGCATGGCGCCAACGACGTCTCCAACGCTATCGGGCCGCTGGCTGCAATCGTTTCCGCGCTCGACGGGGTCATCACCACGGGCAATACACCGACGCCATTTTGGGAACTGGCCATCGGCGCACTCGGCATCTCGATCGGCCTCTTGCTTTATGGTCCGCGCCTGATACGCGTCGTCGGCCAGGAAATCACCCGCCTCAACCCCATGCGCGCCTTCTGCGTCGCGCTCGCGACCGCCGTGACCGTGCTGCTCGCGTCTGCCATGGGACTGCCGATCAGCTCGACCCACACGGCAGTCGGCGCGGTTTTCGGCGTCGGCTTCTTCCGCGAATGGTATACCCGCCACTCCAAGCGTCGTCTCGAATACGTCCGCAAGAAAACCGGACAAGCGGACTTCATGGAAAACAGCGAGACCAATTTCGCCGAAGTCCGCCGCCGCCGTCTCGTCCGTCGCTCGCATTTTCTGACGATCATCGCCGCCTGGGTCATCACCGTTCCGGCCTCTGCGGCACTTTCGGCGATCGTCTATTTCGTTCTTTCCGCCATTTTCATGTGAAGGTCTTTCCATGCGCGCCAATTTCCGCATGCAGCGTCTTTTCGTTGAACATCCGCTTGTGGCCGGCTCCGGACAGGAAGCAAGCAAGGAGCAGTTCAACTATCTGATCAACGTCCTGCGCTACGAAGAAGGCGCGTCCATCCTCGTCTTCAACGGCCGCGACGGCGAATGGCGCGCCGAGCTTTCGCTCGCCTCCAAGAAGCGGCTGATCCTGACGGCCGTCGAGCAGACCCGGCCGCAGCCGGCACCGTGCGATCTCGTCTATCTCTTCGCGCCGCTCAAGGTCGGCCGCCTCGACTATCTCGTGCAGAAGGCCGTGGAGATGGGCGCCGGCCTGTTGCAGCCGGTGATGACGCAGCACGTCCAGGGCAAGATCGGCAATCTCGACCGGGTGCGCGCCAACGTCATCGAGGCAGCCGAACAGTGCGGCGTGCTCGGCATTCCCAATGTGGAAGAACCGCGCCGGCTCGAGGACCTGCTGGCGACCTGGCCCGCCGATCGCCGCATCATCTTCTGCGACGAAGGCAGCGACAGCCAGAACCCGCTGCCGATCCTCAAAGGCATCACGGAAAAGAAGCTGGCATTGCTGATCGGGCCCGAGGGTGGCTTTTCCGACAGCGAGCGGACCGTGTTGCGCAGTCTCGATTTCGTCACCGCCATTCCGCTCGGCCCTCGCATTCTGAGAGCCGATACCGCAGCGGTTGCAGCCATGGCCCTGATACAGGCAACGGTCGGTGATTGGCACTAACCGGTCGCCTGCGGGCAAGCGCGGCGCATACTTTTTTTGAATAGATCTTGAAAGAAATTGACTTGCACCGCACCTGATTACGGTTCAAGCAGCCACCATCCACTTCCGCTTTTCGGCGGAAACCGCTCAAGCAAAAGAAGACGCCCATGGCCCGAGATACCACCGACCAGACGCCGGTAACCTCTGTTGCTGACCTGACCGCCTATCTCGCGGAGGGCTCGAAGCCGGAGGGACGGTTTCGGATCGGAACGGAGCATGAGAAGTTTGCCTTCTTTAAGGCGGACAACAGCCCTGTCCCCTATTTCGGCGACGCCAGCATCCAGGCGCTTCTGAACGGCATGGCCGCAAAGAGCGGCTGGGAACCGATCATAGACGCAGGCAACATCATCGGCCTTGCAGAGCACTCCGGCAACGGCGCGATCTCGCTGGAGCCGGGCGGCCAGTTCGAGCTTTCCGGAGCGCCGCTCGAAAACCTGCACCAGACCTGCAAGGAATCGAACCAGCATCTGGCGGTCCTGCGCGAAGTGGCCGAGCCGCTCGGCATCCGCTTCCTCGGCATCGGCGGCAGCCCGAAATGGACGTTCGACGAAACCCCGCGCATGCCGAAATCGCGTTACGACATCATGAGCCGCTACATGCCCAAGGTCGGCACCAAGGGCCTCGACATGATGTACCGCACCTGCACGATCCAGGTGAACCTCGACTTTTCCTCGGAAGAGGACATGCGTCGCAAGATGCAGGTATCGTTGAAGCTGCAGCCGCTGGCGACTGCGCTGTTTGCAAGCTCGCCCTTTACCGACGGCAAGCCGAACGGACTTCTGTCCTGGCGCGGCGACATCTGGCGCGACACCGACAACCAGCGTTCCGGCCTTTTGCCCTCCGCCTTCAGGCCGGACTTCGGCTTTGCCGACTATGTCGAATGGGCACTCGACGTACCGATGTATTTCGTCGTTCGCGATGGCCGCTATCACGACTGCACCCACGTGACCTTCCGCCAGTTCATGGGCGGAGCGCTCAAGGGTGAGATTGCCGACTGGCAGCCGAACATGGGCGACTGGACCAACCACCTCTCGACGCTTTTCCCGGATGTGCGCCTCAAGCGCTTCCTGGAAATGCGCGGCGCCGATGGCGGCCCGTGGCGGCGGATCTGCGCGCTGCCGGCCTTCTGGGTAGGCCTGCTCTATGACGGCGAGGCGTTGGCCGCCGCTGAAGCGCTGACGCGCGACTGGACCTTCGAGGAGGTCGGCACGCTGCGCGACGCGGTTCCCGCGCAGGCGCTCAATGCGACGTTCCGCGCCGGCAGCCTCTACGATATCGCCCGCGAGGCAGTTTCGATCTCGCGCGGCGGCCTGAAGCGCCGCAACCGTCTGAACGGTGACGGCATCGACGAAAGCCAGTTCCTGGCTCCGCTCGACGAGGTGCTGGCCAAGAAGTCGACTCTCGCCGAGGATCTGCTGTCGCTCTACAACGGCCGCTGGAACGGTTCGGTCGATCCGGTCTTTGCCGAATACCAGTACTGAACCGGCAAGCCTCAAGTTACAGCCCCTCGCGCATCAGGCATGACGCACGAGGGGTTGCTACAACAGTTTAAATTTGCTGCATAATTCCTGTCCCTGGATCAAACGCGATTTAGGGAACCATGCCGTAAAAAGCGGTTTCCAGCCTCCGATTTCCCGTTATAGTGCAACGACATACGTCGTTTTGCCGAAGGGAACCGGGGATGGCACCGCTTTTTGACATGTTCACGCAGGCGCAGAACGGACAGGCCTCGGAATTGATGGCCCGACAATTCGGGCTTGCCCAGGAGCAGATGGCCAAGGCCACCGCCGCTCTGCTGCCGGCCTTTTCCGCCGCCTTCAAGCGCAACACGACAAACCCCTACGATTTCGGCGCGCTGCTGACGGCGATGTCGAGCGGCAATTACGCCAAATACTTCGAGGACGTCACCCAGGCGTTCACGCCACAGGGCATGGCCGACGGCAACGGCATTCTCGGCCAGCTCTTCGGCTCCAAGGAAATGTCGCGGGCGATCGCCGCCCAGGCGGCCCAGGTCACCGGCATCAGCCAGGAGATCTACAAGCAGATGCTTCCGGCCATGGCCGACACGCTGATGGGTGGCCTGTTCAAGCAGGCGACCGGCCAGTTTGCCGGCGCCAACAGCGCCTTCGCAAACAATCCCATGGCCACGATGATGCAGCAATGGATGGAGGCGACGGGGTTTGCCAAGAAGCCTGAGCCGCAGGCCAACCCCTTCGACAATCCCTTTACCCAGGCGATGCAAGGCTTCTTTGGCGGCGCCAAGGCCGAAGAGAAGGCCAAGGCTCCCGATTTCTTTGCCGACAATCCCTTCCTGAAGGCATTTCAGGACATGATGCAGCCAGGTGCTGGCGCAACGACCAAGTCGGCCCAGGACAACCCTGCCGCCGCTCAGTTCTCCCAGATGATGAACAGCATGTTCGACAGCGGGCTGGAGATGCAGAAGGAATACCAGAAGAACATCGAGGCGCTGTTCGACAGCTACAAGGCCGGCACTGGCAGCAAGGCCTGATCAGGAGACCCGGTCATCAGGGTCTGAAACGACGTTGCCCCCTACGCCGATTGCCTGCTGGCAAGAAAAAGGCCCGGTACATGTCTTGGTTCATGTACCGGGCCAAGCGGCAGGGTCTATTGGCTCTACCCTGCGGGGAACGTTTGGGCGCGCAACAGGCGTCAGCACCGAAACTTTCGAAACTCGGAGCATGATCCGCGTTGGCGGCAGCTTGCGCGGATCATGCTCGACAGGCGCATCTCAAGCGGCGGGATGCACCATGGGGCATCAGAGCGTTTCTGTTTTCAAGCGGAGCTACAGAACGCCCTGACAGTCTTGTTTTGCGCAATTGCCGCCGGACAACCGCAACGCAATTCTCCGGCCAATGCGCTAGTCGTGGCGGATCCCCTTGTAGAAGAGGTTCACGCGGTTTCGCGATGCGCGCGTCAGATAGCTGCCGGGATTGTCGAAGAACGGCGAGGTGATGGCCTCGCGCACATCTTCGCGCCTCAGCCCCATGTCGAGCAGATGGCGGTCGTCCAGCTCATTCAGACGCGCGATTTCGCATCGGTTTCTAAACAGGCGCCACGCAGCCGTCATCACGCCGATAACGCCAGCGGCGCGGGTCGCAGTGAACTGCTTTCCTGCAACGAGGTCGAGATCGAGGACGTGGTCGGTCGTGCGCATGACGGTACTCCTTTTTTCAGGCACGAAGAGACCCGTCCCCCGCGCGAGGTCATGCGCAGGGGTGGGCCAGGGAACTTGGGGTGAGCCGCGCCAGAAGAGCGGCCGGGGATCGATGAAATTTGCCCCTGATAGATCGCAAATCCTTATTGATCAGTCCAACGAATGTTTTTAATGATATTCATCAAACAATTTTATGGGTGTATCACGGCCATGTCCGCACCACTTGATATCGATCAGCTGCAAACCTTTGTCGCGATCGCCGACACGGGCAGCTTCACCAAGGCCGCCGACCGGGTTTTCAAGACGCAATCGGCCGTATCGATGCAGATGCGGCGGCTGGAAGAACGCATCGGCAAGCCACTGTTCATGAAAGACGGGCGCGGCAACCGCCTGACCGTCGAGGGCGACCGGCTGCTCAACTTCGCCCGCCGGATGATCCGGCTCAACAACGAGGCGATGGCCTCCTTCGACGACAACCGGCTCGAGGGAACGCTGCGCATCGGCACGCCTGATGACTACGCCGACCGCTACATGCCCGAGATCATCGTGCGCTTCGCCAAGACGCATCCGAACGTCGAGCTCTACATCATATGCGAGCCATCGGTGGACCTGGCGGAGAAGATGGCCAAGGGCGATCTCGACATCGCGCTGGTCACGCACAATCCGCGCGCGCGCGCCTCGGACGTGGTGCGCACCGAGCCGCTCTGTTGGGTCAGTTCGATCAACCATCCGCTGCCGGAAAACGCACCGATCCCCCTGGCCGTGGGACGGCGCGACTGCCAGTGGCGGCAGGCGGCCTGCGCGGCGCTCGACGCGACCGGCAAGGAATACCAGATCCTGTTTACCAGTTGGTCCTCGACCGTCGTCGCAGCGGCCGTGCTGGCCGGCATGGCGGTTTCGGTCCTGCCGGAATCCGCCCTTCGCCCCGGCATGAAGGTGCTGACGCTGGCAGACGGTTTTCCGGCGCTGGCGCCGGTGCAGATCGGCATCATGAAGCGGCCGGGCCTCTCGCCGTCGCTGTCGAACGCGATCACCAACCACATCACTGCCTGCCTCGACAACATTACGCCGATCACGGTCAACGACGACATCGAGGGCGATATCAAGGGTTTCCCGCGCTATCCGCGCCTGCGGCAGAGCCACATGCTTCCGGGCTGGTAAGCCCCTCGGCACGCACAAGGACGGCCGCGCATCCGAGGGGACGCGCGGCTTTTCTTTTTTTGCGATGCCGGGGACGGAGGCAGAAGCCGGCTCGCCCCTACCCGTCCGCGCCGCTCAGGCGAGCTTTGCCTTCAGGAACGCCACGGTACGGCTCCAGGCAAGGTCCGCCGCAGCCTTGTCGTAACGGGCGGCTGACGTATCGTTGTTGAAGGCGTGGTTGACGCCGTCATAGACGTAAATCGTCGCATCCTTGCCATTGTCGGTCAGCGCCTTGCGATAGGCGTCGATGCCGGCGTTGATGCGCTCGTCGAGGCCGGCATAGTGCAGAAGCAGGGCTGCCTTGATCTTCGGCACGTCTTCAGCCTTGGCCTGCGCACCGTAATAGGCGACCCCTGCCTTGAGATCGGGCGAATTGACCGCCAGCCTGTTGACCAGCCCGCCACCCCAGCAAAAGCCGATGGCACCGACCTTGCCGGTCGACTGCGCGTGTTCTTCCAGAAAGGCAACCGTTGCCACGGCATCCGCGTTGGTTTCAGCTGCATCGAGAGCACCGATCATCTCGCGCGCCTTGTCCTCGTCGGCGGGCGTCCCACCCGATGGCGACAGGAAATCAGGCGCGAGCGCGATGAAGCCCTCCAGCGCCATGCGACGGGCGACATCGCGAATATGCGGGTTGAGGCCGCGGTTCTCATGGATGACGATGACGGCGGGCAGCTTCCCCGTCATGTTGGCCGGACGCACCAGATAGCCCTTCATGTCGCCATCGGCGCCGGGATAGGAAACGTCCTCGCCGACGATGCGATTGTCGCTGTCGGCGACCATCTCGGCCTTGGCGCTGCTGGCGGCAAGCAGCGGCACGATGGTTGCGGCGGCGGCCGCCGAACCGGCAAGCCCCGTCAGCGTTTCCATGAAGCGGCGGCGGTCCAGGCTGAGATGCGTGTACTCGTCGTAAGCGTCGATCATTGCCTGCGTGATGACAGGTTTGTTCATGACGGCCTCCTTCGGCGTTTCTCCTCTGCGGCAGTCCAACGGAAAACCGCCCGCGACAGAATAGGTCAGCGGACGGCTCCGGATATACAAACTTGCGTTACCGCAGACGCCAGGCATGGATCACGCCCGGCGTAATCAGGATCAGCTGTTAAGATCGAGCACGATGCGGCCGTCGATCTTGCCTTCCTCCATGCGCTGGAAGATGGCGTTGATGTTTTCGATCTTGTCCCAGGTGAAGTGGGAGGCGACCTTGCCCTCGCCGGCGAACTCCAGGGATTCCTCGAGATCCTGCCGGGTTCCGACGATCGAACCGCGAATGGTGATGCGCTTGAGGACCGTGTCGAAGATCGGCACGCACATCTGACCCGGCGGCAGGCCGACCAGCGCCATCGTTCCCTTGGAGCGCAGCATGTTGAAGGCCTGCTCCATAGCCTTGGGGGCAACCGCAGTCACAAGCGCGCCATGCACGCCGCCGGTAGCCTTCTGCACCTGTTCGACTGCGTCCTTGTCGCGCGCATCGACGACGAGGTCGGCGCCGAGCTTTCGCGCCAGCGCCAGCTTGTCGGGAAAGATGTCGACGGCGGCGACATGCATGCCCATGGCCTTGGCATATTGGACCGCCATATGGCCAAGGCCGCCGATGCCCGAGATCAGCGCCCATTCGCCGGGACGCACCTCGGTTTCCTTCAGGCCCTTGTAGACCGTGACCCCGGCGCAAAGGATGGGAGCTGCAGGGCCGAATTCGAGCTTGTCCGGCAGACGGCCGACGTAATCCGGATCGGCCAGGCCATATTCGGCAAAGGTGCCGTTGACCGAATAGCCGGTGTTCTGCTGGCTGCCGCACAGCGTTTCCCAGCCGGTGCGGCACGGCGTGCAGCCGCCGCAGGCGGTGTGCAGCCATGGCACGCCGACGCGGTCGCCCTCTTTCAGCCGCTTGACGCCGGCGCCGAGCTTGGCGACATAGCCGACGCCCTCGTGGCCCGGAATGAACGGCGGATTGGGCTTGACCGGCCAGTCGCCATTCACCGCGTGCAGGTCGGTGTGGCAGACGCCGGTCGCCTGAAACTTGATCAGCACCTGGCCGGGGCCCGGCTCCGGTATCGGCATTTCCTCGATCACGAGCGGCTTGCGGAATTCGCGCACCACGGCGGCCTTCATCGTTGCGGTCATCTCGATCTCCGATGCTGTCTGTGCGACGTCGATGGGCGCGAAGGCGCCAACGACGGTGTTACGCTAACAACAGCCAGACTATCCGCAAAGTAGTGACGGGTCTTTGATGCGCGTCAAGGCGCGAAGATCGGCCCCGAAAGTGTCGCGGATCTGCGCCAGTCGTGCCGGAGCGACACGGGTGCGGCCGTACAGTCGCGAGCGACGGGGCCGACGGGCAGGCGCAGGACCTGGCGAGGCGTCAGCTATTGGCCATCCAGAGTGCCAGCCAGATCCACATGCCGCCGAGGGCAGCGACCCCTGCCATGAAAAGCGGCCGGCGGTAGCGGATGCGGTTGCTGGTGACGTGGACGAACGCGTGCAGATAGCGCGAGGCAACGAACAACCAGGCGAGCAACAGCGAGACGATGTTGTCGGCCTCGGTGATGTAGAGCAGCACGCAGCAGATGTGGAACAGCACCGGCAATTCGAACTGGTTGGCGATGCTGTTGCGAACGACCAGGCTTTCCGTCGGCTCGTCGCGGTTTTCGCGAAACTGCGAGACCTGCACCTTGCCAGCGCGCACAAGGCCGACGCGACGGAAGGACAGCAGGGCGTAGAGAACGAATACGAGCAGCACATGCGCCACCAGCGGCCAGAAGATCTCGAAGCCAGTCATCGCTCTTACCCCACTCGAAACAATCAACTCAGGAAAGACAGCGGCGCCGGGCGGCGCGCCCTATCAGGACGAAACAGGGGCGCCCGACGGCGCCCCTGATACGATGCTCAGTGCGAACCCGGATAGTTCGGGCTCTCGCGCGTGATCGTGACATCGTGCGCGTGGCTTTCGCGCAGGCCTGCGCCGGAGATACGCACGAAGGTGGCGCGCTCCTGGTAGTCCTTGATCGTCGCACCGCCGACATAGCCCATCGACGCCTTCAGGCCGCCGGCAAGCTGATGCAGTACGCCCGAGACGGGGCCCTTGTAGGGAACCTGGCCCTCGATGCCTTCCGGAACGAGCTTCAGCGTGTCGCGCACTTCAGCCTGGAAGTAGCGGTCGGCCGAGCCGCGCGCCATCGCGCCGACCGAGCCCATGCCGCGATAGGCCTTGAACGAGCGGCCCTGGTAGAGGAACACTTCGCCCGGGCTTTCGTCGGTGCCGGCCAGCAGCGAACCGACCATGACGGCGGATGCGCCGGCGGCGATCGCCTTGGCAAGGTCGCCGGAGAACTTGATGCCACCATCGGCGATAACCGGGATACCGGATGCCTGAGCAGCCTCGACGGCCGCCATGATCGCGGCGAGCTGCGGCACGCCGACGCCGGCGACGATGCGCGTGGTGCAGATCGAGCCCGGACCGATACCGACCTTGACCGCGTCGGCGCCGGCGTCGATCAACGCCCTGGTGCCGTCAGCGGTAGCGACGTTGCCCGCCATGATGCGCACCGAATTCGACAGCGTCTTGACGCGGGTGACCGCATCGAGAACGCGCTGCGAATGGCCGTGCGCGGTATCGACGACGATGAGGTCGACGCCGGCATCGATCAGACGCTCGGCACGCTCGAAGCCGTCATCGCCGACGGAGATGGCGGCGGCGGCGCGAAGGCGACCCTGCGCATCCTTGGAGGCGTTGGGGTTCAGCTGCGACTTCTCGATGTCCTTGACGGTGATGAGACCGACGCAACGGCCGTCGCCGTCGACGACGAGCAGCTTTTCGATGCGGTGCATGTGCAGGAGGCGCTTGGCTTCCTGCTGGTCGACGCTTTCCTTGACGGTGATGAGGTTTTCACGCGTCATCAGCTCGTAGATCTTCTGGTTCGGGTCAGACGCGAAGCGCACGTCGCGGTTGGTGAGAATGCCGACGAGGCGACCCTGCTTCTGGCCGCCATTGCCGCCGTTCTCGACGACCGGGATGCCGGAAATGCCGTGCATCTTCATCAGGCCGAGCGCGTCGGCGAGCGTGCCGTCGGGGCCGATGGTCACCGGGTTGACGACCATGCCGCTTTCGAACTTCTTGACCTGGCGGACCTCTTCGGCCTGCTCGATCGGCGTCAGGTTGCGGTGGATGACGCCGATGCCGCCGGCCTGCGCCATGGCGATCGCCAGGCGGCCTTCGGTCACGGTATCCATGGCCGAGGAGAGGATCGGGAGATTGAGGTCGATATCCTGCGCGATGCGGGTCGCGATGTTCGTCTGTCCCGGCATGACTTCGGAATGCCCGGGCTGGAGCAGAACGTCGTCGAAGGTCAGAGCCTCCAGACCGGTTGCCGTTTCGATGATACGCGCCATGGCCAATTCCCTTCAATAACGAAAATCCCCGGGAAACGGGCTGCGATTTGCCCACCGGGTGACTTCAAAGCTTGTCTTGGAAGTTGGCGAGGGCTCGTAACACGGATATGTCAGGATGCAAATAGCAAAGCCCGGGAAATATCCCGGGCTCCACCTGTTGTTGTTGCGGAGCAACATTCCAGCTGTCGAAAACTCAGATATCGAGCTGGTAGCTGGCCGGCACGAAGCGGTAACCCAGATCCCTCTTCTCCACGAAACCGACGGCGGGAAACGGCATGTGGTAGCCGACAAAGGGCAGCCGCTCGCTTGCGATCATGTCGAAGATCTTGCGGCGTGAGGCGGCCGCGGCGGCCTTGTCCATGTCGAAGCGCACCTCCCAGTCCGGCCGCTGCAGCGACAGCACGTAGTGATTGGCGGTATCGGCCGTCAGCATCATTGCCTTACCATCAGATTGAAGGCGAAATACCATGTGGCCGGGCGAATGGCCGAAGGCGGCGACCGCCGAAATGCCCGGTGCAACCTCAGCGCCGTCGCCGATGAAGGTGGCCTTTTCGGCAAGCGGCACCACCTTTTCCAGAACGCCCTTGTGGCCGTTCTCCGCCGGCGTACCGACCCGGGCCGGATCTTTCCAGAAAGCGTACTCCGTCTCGCCGATGACATAGCGGGCATTGGCGAAGGTCGGCTTGCCGCCTTCCACCAAACCGCCGATATGATCACCATGCATATGGGTGAGCACGACTGTCGACACGCCCTCCGGCGTGTAGCCGGCGGCGCGAAGACCATCGAGGAGGCGGCCAGATCCGGCCTCGCGACCACCCTCGCCAAGGCCGGTGTCGAACAGGATCACCTCGCTACCGGTATCGACAAGCACCGGCGAGTAGCTGTTGACGAGCGCATCGGCCGGCAGGAAATTCTGCGCCAGCAACTCGGCCACCGCCTGCTCCGGCTGGTCGGTGCCATAGGTCTCGTGCGGCTTGGCCGAAACGCGCGTGCCGTCGCAGATGACAACGACCTTGAATGCGCCGAGTTTCAGCGCCCGGATTGGCGGTAGTGCTTGACGCATGCTCTGACTGTCCGTTTTTTCCTGGGCCATCGCAAACCCGGTCATGATTGAAGGTGCCGCCAATACACCCATTGTTCCCGCAGTCATCAAGGTGCGGCGCTTCATCGACATGTCGTTCGTCATCATTTTCTCCCGAATTCGCAGCTTCGTTCCATCACCCGGCCAGAACTAGCGTCTTGACAGCAATGGACAGGCGGGATCACAGGCTTTTGATCTGCAATCGTCGGTTTGGTCCCGACAAAGCCATCGGAAGCGCTAGCTTGGAACCCAGGCTGACGCCGCCCACCTCCAAGGCACAATCGCATGAACCGTATCGTCCCGATGATCCTTGCCGTCGCGCTCTTCATGGAGCAGATGGATTCCACCGTCATTTCCACGTCGCTGCCGGCCATTGCCCGCGACATCGGCGTCGGGCCGATTACGCTCAAGCTGGCGCTCACCGCCTACATGGTGTCGCTGGCGATCTTCATTCCCTTGAGCGGCTGGATGGCCGATCGTTTCGGCGCCAAGAAGATCTTTCGCGCGGCGATCCTCGTCTTTATCGCCGGCTCGATCCTGTGCGCCATCTCCAACAGCCTGCTCGCCTTCGTGCTGTCGCGCTTCCTGCAGGGCATGGGCGGCGCGATGATGACGCCTGTCGCCCGCCTGGTGCTGGTGCGCAGCGCGCCACGCAGCGAGCTCGTGTCGGCCATGGCGCTCCTGACCATTCCGGCGCTGGTCGGACCGCTTGCAGGGCCGCCGCTCGGCGGCTTTATCACCACCTATTTCTCCTGGCACTGGATCTTCCTGATCAACGTGCCGGTCGGCATCGCCGGCTATATCCTGTCGGGCATCTACCTGCCGGCGATGGAGCCGCGCAATCCGCCGCCGGTCGACATCGTCGGCTTCCTGCTTGGCGGCATTGCCGCATCCGGCGTCGTCTTCGGCCTGTCGGTCATCAGCCTTCCGGCGCTGCCGCCGATCATCGGCATCGGCTCGGTGATAACAGGCGTGATCGCCACGCTGCTCTACATCGCCCACGCCAGGCGCCATCCGCACCCGATCCTCGACCTCAAGCTGTTCAAGGACAACGCGTTTCGCGCGGCACAGATCGGCGGCACGGTGTTTCGCATTTCCGTCGGCGCCGTGCCCTTCCTGATGCCGCTGATGCTGCAGGTCGGCTTCGGCCTCAACCCGTTCCAGTCCGGCATGATCACCTTCATCGGCGCGGTCGGCGCCATCACCACCAAGTTCTACGCTCGCCGCGTGCTGGTGCTTGCAGGTTTCCGCACGACGCTGATCATCGCCGCCATCCTTGCCGCGATCACCACGTTTGCCAACGGCTTCTTCACGCCGGCAACGCCCTATCTCGTCATGATCACCATTCTGCTGATCGCCGGATTTGCGCGCTCGTTCTTCTTCACCAGCGTCAATGCGCTGTCCTTTGCCGATATCGACGATGCCGATGCCAGCAAGGCGACATCGATGAGCGCTGTGTTGCAACAGATCAGCCTGGCGCTCGGGGTTGCCGTTGCCGGTGCGATCCTCGAAGTCGAGACGTCGATCAGCGGCGAGCCGCTGCAGCTCGATAACTTCCACACCGCCTTCATGATCATCGCGGTTGCCAACCTTCTGGCAGCGATCCCCTTCCTGACGATGGCGAAGAATGCCGGCGCATCCGTTTCCGGACACAGGCTGCCCACGCGCGAAATCGAGACGACGGCTGGCAAGTAGCCGCTGGATGGACGACGCCCGCCCCTGACCGTCTCTCGGCGGTCAGGAAGCCTTCTCAGAAGTCCGCGACGACATGTTCGGCGCCCACGTCACCGAAGCGGGGCTCGACGCCGAGCAGAGGTGCCGCGCGACCGATGATGGCCTTGACGATCGGGGCCGCATTGGCGGCGGCCGTGCGACCACCGTTCTCGCCGGTTCTCGGCGCATCGATGATCGACAGCACGATGTATTTGGGCTTGTCCATCGGAAACGCCCCCAGGAAGGAATTGAAATTGATGTCCTTGGCATAGCGGCCGTTGATGACCTTGTCGGCGGTTCCGGTCTTGCCGCCGACGTGGAAGCCCTCGACCTGCGCGCGACGACCCGAGCCCTTGACCCCGTTCCAATTGTAGAGGAAGCGCATGTCGGCGCTTGTCGTTTCCCTGATCACGCGCTCGGAAACCAGCTTGGTATCTTCGTGCGAGCGGGGCAGAAACGTCGGCGGAACAAGGTGACCGCCATTCATCAGAGCTGCTGCCGCAACCGCGGTCTGCAACGGCGTCGTCGCAATGCCATGGCCGAATGAAATCGTCACCGAGTTGATTTTCTTCCACGTGCGCGGCTGTGTCGGCGTCGCCACGCCGGGCATCTCGGTCGTCATTTTTGACAAGAGGCCCAGCTTCGTCAGGAATTGCTGGTGGCTTTCGATGCCGACCATGTCGGCGACGGCGGCGGTGCCGATGTTCGACGAGAACTGGAACACCTCCGGGATCGACAGCGGGCGGTTCTTGCCCTTGAAATCCTTGATGGTGAAGCCGCCCATGCGGATCGGGCGCGAGGCATCGACGACGGAGTTGAGGTTGACCTTGCCCGCATCCAGCCCCATCGCCAGGGTGAAGCTCTTGAATGTCGAGCCCATCTCGAACGTGGCGTTGCTCATCCGGTTGAACCAGCCCTTCTCGTACTCCTTGTCGACGCTGCCGTCGGACAACAGCCGGGAGGGCTCGTTCGGATCGTAGTCAGGCACCGACGCCATGGCGAGGACCTCTCCGGTCTCGGCATCCAGAATGATCGCCCCCGCGGCCTCCGCCTCATAGGCGGTCACCGCATTGGCAATCACGTCGCGCACGATGTTCTGTACCCTGAGGTCGATCGACAGCCGCACCGGCTCGAGAGACGCGTTGGTGGTCAGGCCGGCGGCACGCAGATCGGCGAGCCCCTGCTGGTCGAGATATCGCTCCATGCCCGCCAGGCCCTGATTGTCGACGTTCACATGCCCGAGGATGTGGGCGGCCGTGGCACCGCCCGGATAGAAGCGGCGCTTTTCCGGCCTGAAGCCGATCCCGGGAATGCCGAGCGCCAGGATATCCGCCTGCTGGCGCGGGGTCAGTTGCCGCTTCAGCCACTGGAAGGCGGAACCGGATTTGAGCTTCCTGTGGGTGTCGCGCCAGTCGAGGTTGGGGATGACGGTCGCAAGTCTTTCAACGACTTCGTCGGCGTCGACGATCCTTCGCGGCTCGGCGTAGAGCGACATCGTGTTGAGGTCCGTCGCCAGCAGGTGGCCGTTGCGGTCGACGATATCGGGCCGGGAGGCGACGACGTGGGCGGCGCCGATCGATGCCGTATCTTCCGGCGACGCCAGACCGTACTGGACGAGGCGCCCGCCGACCACCAGGAAGAGGACTGAGAACCCTGCAATCAGGATACCAAGCCGCTGCCTTGCCTGGTTGCGGCGGCGTGCACCGGTGCCCTTGATCATTCCAGGTTTGCCGCCACCATTCCTCTCCACGGAAAAATGAGCGCGGCTCCTGAGCCGCACGGCAAGAGAAATCATCGTCATACGGGCATTCCACATGCAGGCCAGCCGAGCGCAAATTCATCCATCCGCCAGTGGGAGACCGGCAGCGCGCACACGGCGGGAAATAAAATCTTAGATAGTCCTAATGGACATGATGGCCCAATCAGAGTTGCACTGAATTTGTTAACGCGGTCTTAACCACGTCGCCCCGGCTTTTGGGGGGCGTGCCATCCGGCCGCCTCGCGATGGCGGTCAAGCATACGGTTTTCCGGCCACCGACGCACGGTGAAGACTTTGAAATAAAAGCGAAAAATAACGTCGTCTCCGGACGTTACGCGGGGCGCTCGCAGACTGCCGACAGCTTGTTGCCGTCAAGATCGCGCACCCAGGCGCCATAGAAATGGGCATGGAACGGGCGCAGGCCCGGCGCGCCTTCGTCGGTGCCGCCATGGGCAAGGGCAGCCGCATGAAAGGCATCGACGGCCGCCCGCGTTTCGGCGACAAAGGCAATCGTCGCGCCGTTGCCGAAAGTTGCCGGCTTGCGATTGTAGGGTGTCACCACCCAGAACCGGCACCTGATATCGCCATCCGCGCCATAGCCGATTTCCGTCTCGTCCTGCCGCTGCCGGCGGTATCCGAGCGTCGCCAGCACCGGGTCGTAAAACGCAGCCGCGCCCGCGAGATCGTTGGTGCCGACCGTGACGTAGAGCAGCATGGCTCAATCAGCCGCTTCGTCTTCCACGGGCTCGTCAACGTCCGTCGCACGGCGTCCCTTGAAGCCCTTGGCCAGCAGAAACATTTCCACCGATTCGGCGCGCGAGGACGCCGGCTTGATGTGAATGACCTGGCGGAAATTCTGCTTGAGCATGTTGAGCAGATCGCGCTCGGTGCCGCCCTGGAAGGTTTTGGCGAGGAAATGCCCGCCCTCGGCCAGAACGTCGACGGCAAAATGCGCCGCCACCTCGCAAAGGTGCATGGTACGGAAATGGTCCGTCTGGCGATGCCCGGTCGTCGGGGCCGCCATGTCGGAGATCACGAGATCAGGCGTGCCGCCGATCGCCTCCATCAGCTTGTCCGGCGCCTGTGGATCGAGGAAGTCCATCTGCAGGATACGCACGCCCGGCAAGGGGTCCATTTCCAGGAAGTCGATCGCGGCGACGCGCGGATCGGTATCGGTCGAATTGGTCACCTTGGCGGCAATCTGCGACCAGCTGCCGGGTGCTGCCCCAAGGTCGATGATGCGGCGGGCGCCGTTGAGGATCTTGTGCTTCTCATCGATCTCCAAAAGCTTGAAGGCCGCGCGCGCGCGGTAGCCCTCGAGCTGTGCGCGCTGGACATAGGGATCGTTGATGTGGCGCTCGATCCAGCGGCGGGACGAAGCCTTGAGCTTTCCCTTCTTGACCTTCTGGCCGAGCTTTCGGCCGCTGCGGTTGCCGCCAACAGGAGGTTTCGTCATGTGTCTTATCCTTCGTGGCGGCGACGGCCGCGCATCTTTTCGGACGCGCCGGGCCTGCCGGATCTGCAGATGTTATCGCACAATTGCCTAAATCGTTGTCCGATTGAAGGAATTATGTGGTTGGGCCGCGCTGGTGCCTGCGCGGACGCGAGCGCCGCCAGGCGCCATCGTCGGCCATCATGTCGGTAAGCAGGCCCTCGCGCAGCCCGCGATCGGCAACGCGCATGCGTGTCGACGGCCAGCGGCGACGGATCGCTTCGAGGATGGCGCAGCCCGCCAGCACCAGATCGGCCCGATCAGGACCGATGCAGGGATTTGCCGCCCGCGCGTCGAAATCCCAGGACAGGAGCCGCGCCTGCATGGCGGAAACCTCGTCGTCAGACAGCCACAGGCCATCGACACGGCGGCGGTCGTAGCGCGGCAGATCGAGGTGCACACCGGCAAGCGTCGTCACCGTGCCCGACGTGCCGATCAGGTGGAAGCCGCTGCCGGCGAGGCCCGTTGCCAGCGCCTCGACGGGCGGACTGTCGAAGCGCGCCAGCATGCCCTCGACTTCCCGGACCATTGCCTCAAAGCTCGCCGGCGTCACATGCTGGCCGCCGTGGCGCTCGGACAGCGTGACGACGCCGACCGGCAGCGAGGTCCAGTGAGTGATATGGTTGGCAAGCCTGTTCGACCTGTTGTCACCGATGCGGATGACCGCGATCTCCGAGGATCCCCCGCCGATGTCGAAGAGGACCACGGATCGCGTCTCGCGGTCGACCAGCGACGAGCAGCCGGACACGGCCAGCCGCGCCTCGGTCTCGCGGTTGATGATCTCGAGTTCGAGGCCGGTTTCGCTTGCGACACGCTCAAGGAAGGTCTCGCCGTTTTCGGCGGCGCGAGCCGCTTCGGTGGCGATCAGCCGGCGGCGGCGGATCGTCCGCCCGCCGAGCTTGGTGGCGCAGACCTTCAGCGCCTCGACGGCGCGGTCCATCGCGTCGTCCGACAGCCTGCCGCTCGCCCCCAGCCCCTCTCCAAGCCTGACGATGCGCGAAAAGGCATCGACCACGCGGAATTGGCCGGGACGGGTCGGCTGGGCGATCAGCAGGCGGCAGTTGTTGGTGCCGAGATCCAAGGCCGCATAAAGCGGCGCAGGCGGCTCGCTTGCGGCAACGAAAGGTGCGCGCGGCTGGTCGGCACGCTGGGCAGCCTGCCCGCCTGCCTGCAGCGCTCCGGATCGCGGCGCAGCGGTGCCTTCGCTCGGGCGCGCCTGTGCCTGCTGGCGTTCACCCGACGTGAGTGGCCGCCCCTGGATGCTACGGCGATGGCGTGCCTTCTTGTTGCGCTTGTGCCCTTTCCTGTCGCCGATTGCCGGGTCGACAAGTTGCACGTCACGACCACCCGCAGCTGCGGGTGCGGCCTGAGCCTGCTGTTTTGCGGATTTCGAACGACGCCGCCGCTTGCGCTTGCGCGCCGGTTCCGCATCGTCTGGTCCTGCGGGACGCCCTGCCACACCGGCACTGCCGGGCTGGCTGGCAATTGCAGACGGCGAAGCAGACGACTTGCGCCGTTTCCGCTTGCCCTTGCCGTTGCGCGGGACCACCTTGTGCCCATCGCTGCGGCCTGCTGCCGACGCCCCGGATTCGGACGGCTTTTCGCCGTGATCGGGGTCTTTCACGTGTCTCAACCATTGCGCCGCGCAAAGCCTTATCGGCCGCTCAAGGCGCTTTCTCGATTTTTCGTTGGGGCGACTGTACCAGTGCCGCCGTCATTCGCCAAACTTTTTTTGAAAACCGGCTTGTGCACAACGGGATGGACAGACAGACGCTTGCGGCCCGTGGCCCTTAAAACCAACGCGTTCAGCATCCGGCTGTCCGCTCCCCTCGCCGCCGCAGCGACGATCTTTCATCCATTCGCGATTTTTTTTGCAAAAGGTATTTGCATCGGCCGCCGATTTGTTTATAAGCCCGCCAACCAACCCGACGGGCTTCACCCCGACGGCGGCTTTGGGGAATAGGTTAACGGTAGACCCACGGACTCTGACTCCGTTAGTCCTGGTTCGAATCCAGGTTCCCCAGCCAAACTTCTTTTCTCACAACAACATCGTCCGCATCCGCTCGTCGCGATTTCCATTGTGTTTCCGGCGTGCACATCTTCTGCGATTTGGCAGACGCTCGGCCCGTGGCCATGGGCCTTGCGGCAGATCGCTTCGCCTTCAGATTGTATTAACGATGTTTGCTTACGCTTCGGTAGGGTTTCCAGCGGGGTGTGCAGATGGTTCGGACGGGCGGCTTTTTCTTGTTTCTTATGTCGAGCGCGACGCTCGCGGCGGCTGCCGATATCGACAGGCCGCTGGTCGGCACGGGCGACGCCTATGAAGTGCCGGTAGAGCAAGCGTCTTCGGGCGTGACGGGCTATATCGAAGGGGCCTATGGCAGCGTCGTCGATGCGCCCGGCGATGTCGATGCGGATGCGTGGGCGCTGCGTGGCACCGTCAATTTCGACGCGGGCACGGGCCTCAATCTGCAGGCCGACCTCGGCTACACCCGCGCCTCGATACAGGACGCGAGCACGAACAGCTACAACGGCACCTTGCATGCCTATTATCGCGACAGCCTCTATGCCGTTGGCGCATTCGCCCAGGCGGCGCGTCTCGACGCCGGCTTCGACAGCCATATGAACGACTATATGGGCGGCATCGAAGGCGCATACTTTCAGGACACGTGGACCCTCCACGGTGCCGCCGGCTACGGTCAGGCGCGATGGGAAGGGTTTGGCGCCGACCATTACATGGCGGCACTTGGCGCCCGCGTCTATGCGACCGACAACATGCGCTTCGACCTCGACGGTGCGCTCGACCGCATCACCGACAGCGGCATCGACTACGATATCCGCAGCCTGAAGCTGACGGCCAACTATCGACCGGAATCCTTCCCCGTCACATTGTTCGGCGGCTACAAATATGCCGACGAGGAGATTTCCGCCTTCGGTTCATCCGTGTCGGGCGACAGCAGCACCATCTTCGGCGGCCTCAGGTTCTCCTACGGGTCGAACAGCATCAAGGAAGAGGAACGCCTGGGCCCGGTCTGGTCGAACACCAGCCGCTCATTCTGACCGAAACACAGGTCGGCGCCCGCCCGATGAAGCCGAGCGAAGCGCGCCCCGACAACATCCGATCAAACGTGTGTCGATCGGGGTCGGTCGAGGCCACGTGCGGATTTGCTTGAAGCAAGCAGGCATCTTGTCAACGCCGTTTGCAACTGACACGCTAGGTCTTGCGTGATTCACGATTACCTGAGGGAGGGCTCATGGCTCATAAATTCGAGATCTACAAGGACAAGGCCGGCGAGTATCGGGTTCGCTTCAAGTACAACAGCGAAGTGATGTTCTCGACCGAGGGCTATTCGAGCAAAGCCAGCGCTCAGAACGCCATCGATTCGATCAAAAAGAACGGACCGAACGCGCCCGTCGAAGACAACAGCCAGGCTTGATGGCTTCAAACCACGGCCCGCCGATCGCAATCGGCGGGCCGTGGCTCGAAATTCAGTTTCCATGCACAGAGCATGGAGCGCTTGCGCGGCTCAGAGCAGGCCGCGCCTGGCAAGATTGCGCATCAGCGCAGCGGTGCCGAACGTCCAGGGCGGGCAATCCAACGACAGCCGCACGGTGTTCGTAAGGCTGCCGAGTTCGGCATTGGAGATCGTCACCACGTCGCCGATCTTGTGGGTGAAGCCCTGCCCCTTCTCGTCGCGGTCTTCGACCGGGGCAAACAGCGTTCCCATGAACAGCATCAACCCATCGGGATACTGGTGGTTTGGCCCGATCGTCTGGGCCACGAGATCGAGCGGATCGCGGCTGATCTCGGCCATGCTGCTGGCGCCCTTCAACCGATATCCATCGGCGCCTTCGACCAAGAGCTCGAGTTCGGCCTTGCGCACATTGTCGATCGTATAGGTTTCGTCGAACAGCCGGATGAAGGGCCCGATGGCGCAGGAGGCATTGTTGTCCTTCGCCTTGCCGAGCAAGAGCGCGGAGCGGCCCTCGACATCGCGAAGGTTTACGTCATTGCCGAGTGCTGCCCCCTTGACGCGACCGTCCGAGGTGGCGGCAAGCACGATTTCCGGCTCCGGATTGTTCCAGCGCGAGATCGGATGCAGGCCGACATCGGCGAAGGAACCGACCGAGGACAGCACCTGAGCCTTGGTGAACACCTCGGCATCGGGGCCGATGCCGACCTCCAGATATTGCGACCACACGCCCTCCTCGATCAGCGCCGCCTTGATGCGGGCGGCTTCAGGCGAGCCGGCCTTCAGGTTTCTGAGGCTGTCGCCGATCACGGCGGTGACCCGGCCGCGGATCGCTTCCGCGCGGGCGGCATCGCCGGCGGCGCGCTCCTCGATGACACGCTCGATCATCGAGCGCGCGAAGGTGACGCCGCAGGCCTTCACCGCCTGAAGATCGCAGGGAGCAAGCAGGCGAACGCCGGCGCTTCCGCCCTGCCCCGGGCCGAGATCCGCGAGCGTGGCCAGCCATTCGCCCTCAAGTGCGCGAACATGGGCGATCGGGTCGGGCAGTTCAAGCAGGTCGCGCATGGTGGGCGCCAGCTTCGAGGTGATGTCGACGATTGCCCCGTCCCTGACGGTCACAAGCGCCGGCCCGTCGATGTCGGAGCGCCAGACGCGTCCAACGAAGGTTCCATCCCGGTATGCCGCATGCACCATGATCGCCACCCCTCAAACAGACGACTTTCTTGCAGCGAAAACAGCGGACTGTAAAGCGCGCGTGATCTGTACCGGTTGCACCCGTCGGAACATTGCAAGTCGTCGTGCGTTTTGTGGTGAGAGCGCGTCCAGTCGAGCCGGCCCGGTTTGAAGGCGCGGTCAACAACCCGCCACGGGCCATAGCCCTATCGCTCGGCTCCAGGACGCTCAGAAAGGATGTAAACGCGATGAACCAACGTGAAGAATTCAAGGAGAAGCCACTTGTCGACCCGGTCACCGGCCAGCCGACACCTCTGCCGACAGATCCGGCACCGGTTCGCTCCGGGCGAAGCAGCTGGCCGCTGTTCATCATCCTGCTCGCCGGTCTGGTCCTCGCCTTGATCGCCTGGCTTCCGGCAGAACTGAACCGCGACAGCCAGACGGCGACGCCGCCTGCTGCGACCGGACAGTCGACCACGGGCGAGACCGCGACGCCGCCAGCAGCCGATACAACCACGACGGCACCAGCCGACACCACGACGGCACCGTCTGGCACCGCACCGTCAGGCGGGACGATGACCGCTCCGGAAACGGCGCCTCAGCAGGGCACCACCCCGCCGGCGACAAACGGAACGACACAGCCGGCACCGGTGCAGTAGCAGATACGTTCCCATCCTTTGCCTCTGCCGGAAGCGCCCTTCCGGCAGAGGTTGCTTGCGTGTCTAGTGCTGACGCAAAACGGATCGGAAAGTTCGCTTGGAGACGGCACATAGCGAATGCGGCCTCGGTCGATCGGGCCGGTCGGTTTTGCGATCGGTGCGGCTTAGCAGCCGATCATCCTTGAGCCTTTCTCATCGTCGCGACCATGCCATCCCACCCTGCCGCACAGCAGTCGGCAATCGCAAGCAACACATGGCGCGGCGCCCCGTCACGGGCGTGAATCGACATTCCATGCTGGATCGACGTGACGTAGGCGGCAATCGCCTCGCAGTCGACTGTCGGAGGTAGATCGCCTTCGGCTACCCCACGCGCGAGGCGGCGCTCCAGGGCGCCCTGTTTTTCCAGCCGCCGAACCTTGAGGCCGTCGCATACCGCGGCATCGCCACCCTCCATCTGCGGCGCCGAAAGCACGACCATGCAGCCGCGGGGTTCGTCCCATTGCGTGAAATTTTTCGCCGACCGCTTCAACAGATCATGGATCGCTTCCTTCGCCGTCGGTGCTTCGTCGAGAAACTCCCAGATGCCGGCACCATCGGTGCGACCATAGAGATCGACCGCTTCCAGGAAGAGTTTCGCCTTACTGCCGAAAGCCGCATACAGGCTGGGCGGGTTCAGCCCCATCACCCGGGTGAGGTCAGCAAGCGAGGTGTTGTCGAAGCCCTTGTCCCAGAAGATTTCCATCGCGCTTCTGAGCGCGTCATCGCGCGAAAAGGTGCGGGGCCGACCGCGGCTGGACATAGTGCGAATTCCTTTTTGTACCAATCGATACATAATTCACTTGACAGCGACAAGCAAGCGCACATCTTTATATGTATCGATCACTACAAATATGGAGCTGCATGTGTCGAACTTAAAGAACAGGGTCGCATTGGTAACAGGCGGCGGACGCGGCATCGGTGCGGCGATCGCCAGGCGCCTGGCGAGCGAAGGTGCCATCGTGGCCGTGACCTTTGGCCAGTCGCAGGCAAAGGCCGATGCACTGGTTGCCGAGATTGAGCGGGCCGGAGGCAAGGCGCTCGCGGTTCACGCCGACAATCGCGACGTCGACGCGCTGGAGGCAGCCGTCAATACGGTGGTCGAACGCCATGGCCGCATCGACGTTCTCGTCAACAATGCCGGCATCTACGAGGAAGCGGCGATCACCGACGTGACCGCGCAGGCTTTCGACCGCACCATCGACATCAACGTGAAAGCGGTCGTTCTCGCCACGAGCGCTGCTGCCAGGCACATGCCGGAGGGCGGTCGCGTCATTTCGGTCGGCAGCAATCTGGCACAGCGCGTTCCCTTTCCCGGCATCAGCCTCTATGCGCTGAGCAAATCGGCGCTCGTCGGCTTCACCAAGGCGGTCGCGCGCGACCTGGGGCCGAAGGGCATCACCGTCAACATCGTCCATCCGGGCTCGACCAACACCGACATGAACCCGCAGGACGGCGCGCATGCGGATCCGCAGCGTGGGCTGATGGCGATCCCCCGTTTCAACGATGCCGACGAGGTGGCAGCTCTTGTCGCCTGGCTCGCGGGGCCCGACGCGCGCGGGGTTACCGGCGCCGAGTTCACCATCGACGGCGGCACGAACGCCTGACACCGCCGCGCCGGATGAATACGAAAAAGGCCGGGAGTGATGCTTCCGGCCTCTTTCGACGATCGGACGATCGTTCAGGAAAAGAAGCGCCCGGGGCGATAGGGAGCGATGTCGATCACCGTCTTTTCACCGGTCATTGCCTCGGCGAGCGCGCGGCCGGTGACAGGCCCAAGCGTCATGCCATGATGGGCATGGCCGAAGGCGAACCAGAGGCCCTGGTGGCGCGGCGCCTTGCCGATGATCGGCATCATGTCGGGCGTGCAGGGGCGCGCGCCCATCCAGGGCTCTTCGTCGCGGCGCTCCGCCAGCGGGAAGAATTCACGCGCCACGCGCTCTGCGCGGGTAAGCTGGACCGGCGTCTTCGGCGCATCGCGCCAGGCAAATTCGGCCCCCGTCGTCAGGCGGATGCCACGCTGCATCGGCGCCAGGAAATAGCCCTTCTCCGCGTCGAGCACCCAATTGTTGAGCTGTGCGCCCTCCTGCATGCCGTAATGCATGTGATAGCCACGTTTGACGGCGAGCGGGAAGTGGTAGCCGAGCTTTCGGGTCACGGTATCGGCCCAAGGGCCAAGCGCGACGACCACGTCATTCGCCTCCAGCGGCCCTTCGGGCGTTGCCACCCGCCAGCCCGGGCCTTCGAGGATATGCTCCACCGTCGCGGCGTCGCCGGAGACAAGACGGCCGCCGAGCGACTGGAAGTAGCTCAGATAGGCCTTGTTGAGGCTGTGCGGATCGCGGATCGACCAGGGGTCGCTCCAACGCAGGCCGCCGACGAGATCGGCCTTGATCGAAGGTTCGATCACCTTCAATTCGCTTGTGGAGAGCTTCTGGTGATTGACGCCGAAACCGGCCGACAGCTTCTCGGCGTCCTTGTAGGCGGCGTCGCGCTCCTTCTCGGTGCGAAACACCTTCATCCAGCCGTCCTTGCGGATCAGGTCACCGGCGCCGGACGCATTGATGAGATCTTCATGCTCGACGATCGAGTGTTCGATCAGCGGCGCATACATCTGGGCGATGCGCTGGTGTTGGGTGAAGCCCGAATGCCACCAGTATCGCGCCAGAAACGGCACCAGCCCGGGCAAGGCCCTGATATGGTAGTGCGCGTCGATCGTGTTGTTGAGCGCGTAGCGGAACAGCGCGCCGAAATCGTGCGGGAAGCCGTAGGGGAAGACGCCTTCGCGCTGGATCAGGCCGGCATTGCCATAGGATGTTTCCTCGCCGGCACCGCGGCGATCGAGCAGCACCACCGACTTGCCGCGCCGCGCCAGATGGATGGCGGTCGAAATGCCGACGATGCCGGCGCCGAGAACCACTACGTCAGTCTTCATATCCCGCTGCCCCGCTCCTCGTTCAAGACCAGCTGCGACGCGATTGCCGCCCGGCCAAAGCTACTTCTTCTTCAGCCCCACCATGATCCGCTCGAGATAACCGAGCAGGACCGCCGAAACCACGAAGGCGAGATGCATGATCGTTGCCCACATCAGTTGCTGGTCAGTATATTGTTGCGTGTTGAGGAAGATCTGCAAAAGATGGATCGACGAAATCGCGACGATCGACGAGGCGACCTTGATCTTCAGGCTGCCTGCGTCGAGTTTGCCAAGGAAGGAAACCTCGGCATCTCCCTCGTCGAAGCGGCTGACGAAATTCTCGTACCCCGAAATCATGACCATGACGATCAGGCTTGCCACCAGCGCCGCATCGATCAGCGCGAGCATCGCCAGGATCATCTGGGCATCATCGTAGACGAAGACCATGCTGGCGATCTTCGCGAGCTTGTACATGAACGAGATGCCGTAAAGGCCCAAAGCCACAACGAGCCCGAGATAGAAGATGACCAGCAGCCAGCGACTGGACAGGATGATCCGCTCTACGAGGAGTTCCAGCGATTTCATTGCAGTTCGCATTCCTTTGCTGCGCGGCAGATCCGTTTCGGCATGAATAGCCAAGCGCTTCAGCGAGGGCAAGGGATGTCGCGGGAGGGAACCGGACATGCGAAAGGGACGAAGTCTTGCGACATTCGTCCCTTTGTTCATGCCCAGGGAGCGGATTTCCGCCCGATCACGTTCTACGCATCAGACCTGCGACCAGCGAAATCACCAGGAAGGCAAGGAACAGGAAGAACAGGATCTGTGCGATGCCGGCAGAGGCACCAGCAATACCGCCGAAACCAAGTACACCGGCAATGATGGCCACTACCAGAAAGACGAGAGCGTAGTAAAGCATAGGATATCTCCTTGTGTTCGTCGCTGGAGATGAAACGCAGCGACCCGCTATTTTGTTCCGGTGGACGCGTATGCGAGGACGAAATCTTCAGCTCCCAGCCGCGGCATCGAAACCATCTGTTAACCAAGCGAGCCAAAACAGTGCCGATTTGACACAGGCGGGACCAAATTCGCCAGGAACCTTCGAGATAGTCCTACGTTGTTCCCTCAAGGAATAAAGCAGGTTCGACATGAAGATGCCAATGTCACATATCTGGAAGTCCGCAGCGGAAACAGCGCGCCGAAAAGCTGAATTGCCGGACGCTAATCTTCACATCGGCAGGACGATGCGCGATCTCTACGCACCCAACCTGGAAAAACCGAGCAACGACCTGAACACACTTCTCGAAAAACTGAAAAAAACCGAACCGAAGTCGGAAAATTAGTTGGGCCGGCGTTGCTCCACGACAGAACGACAACGACATGCAAACGCCGCAGCGGCACATCACCGCAGCGGCGTTTGCATGTCGTTGGTAGGCGCGGTGCTGGCCACCGCGTCGGATGCGCTCATGTTCAATTGCTCAGCTTCGGCGTGTCATTGGCGCGCGCTGCAACGGCGTAGCTGCCGTCGTCGGCAATCACCTTGACCTCGAGCTGACGCGCAGGCGTGATGCGCCATTCGATGGTGGCATCCTCGACGAACAGAGCCGGATCGACTTCGGCGCATTTGCCGTAGGCGCCCTTGAAGGCCTTGCCGACCTCTTCGATCGAGGGCGAAAGCAGTTCCTGGCATTCCTCGACGGTCTCGAAGCCGACGACGGGCGTCGGCACTTCGCGGCAGGCGGCATCGCCCTGCAGGCACCCGACGAGGACCATGATGGCAGCGATATGTTCCATACGCATGCTCCTTCCATCAAAAACTTCATGAGCAAACGGTTATGGACGGCCCGAGGTTCCATGGGGCGGCTCGAAATTTTCAGTGTCGTCTCACACGGTCGCGAAAAGCAGAACGGTCTCGCAACCTCGCGCGAAACGACATGTTCCAAGAACAATGCCCACGATGGAACAAATCGGCGTGATCGTCGTTTCCAGTGCAATAACAAGCGCCGCGCCCGCGGCGATACCACAAGGGAGACGCTGATGAGCGGTGCAGATCCGCCCGTTGCGAGACGTCCAGGGATCATCAAGATCGTCCAGAAGCCCGGATCAGGGCTGGAACCCGTCATGGCTACAGGTTTTGGCGCGCGACCTCATTATCGTCACTCTGTTCGTCCTCAGTGCCCCGCAACCGGTCTCGGCCGAATGCATCCTTCAATGCTCAACCAAGCAAACCTCGGATAGGAACGCGTCATGAAGAAAATACTGATCATAGCAAGCCTGGTCCTCCCGCTCGCGGCCTGCACGCAAACGGAAAAGGGCGCGGCGATCGGCGCGGGCAGCGGCGCCGTCATCGGCGGCCTGGCGACGGGCAATGTCAGAGGTGCTGCAGTGGGTGCTGCGGTCGGCGGTGTGGCCGGCGCGCTGATCGGCAACGCCAACGAACCTGGCCGCTGCATCTATCGCGACCGCTACGGCCGCCGCTACGAAGCCGCCTGCTAAGGCGACAAAAGCGAGACATGGAAGGGAACGGGCTTCGGCCCGTTTCCCGATTTCCTGCGCCTAGGGTTTGCTGCGAACCTTGTCCTCGGGATGGGAGAGCGACTCAGCCTCGTCCAGTTTTTGCAGAAGATCGATGAAAAGGTCGGGCACCGGTTCCTGCTCGAGCGCGCGATAGAGCGCCTTCAGCTTCGAACCGATCAATCCGTTCGGATCGGACGCTTCGGCCGCCTTTCGGCGCTCCTCATCCCCCACGCCACGCTCGTCCACAGGATCTTTCATTCCCACAATCCCCAAGCCAGACGGCGCTCCACGCAGCCGAACACACATCGCCGCAACCAGCTTCCCATAGGCTGAAAAACGTGTTCAAAACATTCACGTCTTTTGCGGGATCCTCGTTGTCCTCAGAAAACAAGCGAATCACATCAGACCCAAGGAAGTACTTGATGTCACTTTCGACGCGTATTGCACCACATCTTCCCTTTCTGCGCCGTTACTCCCGCGCCGTCACCGGCTCGCAGGCTGCCGGTGACGGTTACGTGGCCGCGGTTCTGGAAGCGTTGATCGAGGACATCAGCCTTTTTCCGGAGAGTTCCAACGATCGGATCTCCCTCTACAAACTTTTCTGCACCCTGTTCGAGAAGGTCACCGTCGACCGGACCGGCAATGTTTCTCCCTTTGCCTGGGAGCAGCAGGCTGCCGCCAATCTGTCGCTGATTGCGCCGGCCGCCCGCCAGGCCTTCCTTCTCGTCTCGGTCGAGGGCTTCTCGATCGCCGATGCCGCCGAGATCATGGGCCAGAGCCAGGCGGGCTTTTCCAAGCTGCTGACGGCCGCTTCGGAAGACATTTCGCGCCAGGTCGCAACCGAAGTGCTGATCATCGAGGATGAACCGCTGATCGCGCTCGACATCGAGGATATGGTCACCAGCCTCGGCCATCGCGTGACCGGCATCGCCCGCACCCACAAGGAAGCGCTCGATCTCTACCGCAAGACGGCGCCGAAGATGGTGCTTGCCGACATTCAGCTCGCCGATGGCAGCTCCGGTATCGACGCGGTGAACGAGATCCTGAAGGATGCGGCCGTGCCAGTGATCTTTATCACAGCCTTTCCAGAGCGCCTGCTGACCGGCAAGCGGCCCGAGCCCGCCTTCCTCGTCACCAAGCCGTTCAATCCGGACATGGTCAAGGCGCTGATCAGCCAGGCGCTATTCTTCGACGAGCACGCCCGCTCCTCGACGCGCAGGTAAGAAGCGGGACGACAGGTCACGCCGGCAGCTGCCGTTCCGGCGGCTGCTCGCGCACCTCTTCGAAAATCGTCATGGCGATCAGCGACAGCGGCAGCGCCAGCATGGCGCCGACCGCGCCCCACATCCACGTCCAGAAGATGATGGCGACGAAGACGAGGAATGGATTGACCTCGAGCCTGTTGCCCAGGATCGACGGTATGACAAGGTTTTCCATGACGAGGTGGACAACGAAGAACGCGGCCGCCGGCGCCAGCGCCAGCAGGATTGCCTCGTGCGTCATCAGCCCGCCCACGAGCAGCGCCAGCGTCATCATCGTCACCCCGAGATAGGGGATGAAACTGGAGACGAAGGCAAACAGCCCCCAGAGCGGTGGTACGGCGAGCCCACCCACCAGCGCGATGATCATCGTGACGACGCCGAGGGCGAGATAGATCAGGCTGGCAATCGAGAAATACTGTGCGAGCGCGGTCTCGATCGCATTCATGATCCGGATCGTGCTCAGGCGCCGTTCGCGACTGGTGAAGGCTAGAATGGCGGTCTTGCGCAGATGCAGGCGGCCCAACAGAAACAGCCCGAGCGCTGCAAGGAATATCAAGGTCTGGACAAGGGCGGGGGTCAGCCCGCCGGCAACGGCGCCCAGAACCGGCCCTGCATTTTTCATGACAGTGTCGGCAAGCGCGTCACCGCCGATGCCCTTGGCAAGCGCCAGCCGCAGCCATTCGAAGCGCTCGATGAACGGCATGACGCGCTCGATCACGCCCTCTGCCATGGCAGGCGCCTTCTGGGCCAATTCCGTCATCGGCCCGAGCAGAGCGCTGACCACAGATGCCAGGCCAAGCACGAAGACCAGCGCCAGCAACAATCCGCCCATCACGGGCGGCAGGCCGAACCTTGCCAGGCTGTCGGCCGCGCGACCGAGCACGATGCCGACGACGACGGCAAGCGTGATCGGCATCAGGATCGTCTCCATCGAGGAGATGGCGGCGGAACCTGCAATGACGAACAGTCCAATGATGCTCCAGGCGACCATCAGGTCGATGCCGTCCCGTTTGGGCACGGCAGGCGGAACCGCTTCGACAGAGGCCCTTTCCTCCTCGGCGATACGTTTCAGCTTGTAGTAGGCAGCCGTATGACCTGACGTATCCAATGCCATTCCTCGTCGTTGTTTCGCCCGGCCCCTGTTGCCGTTCGCGTCGATCAGTGCCGCTCGGGCGGGAACACATGAAGGGTCAGCGACAAGAGCGCGAGGCCAAGCGCGATCACCAGCAGCGTGTGCGCCACACCGGTGGCCGTGTGGGGCACCAACCCGAACCCGATCAACAGGCCTGCGAATGCGAGCGCGCAGGCGCGCGGTAGCCAATAGAGCATCGATTGCCTCCCATTTTGATGGAACCTCAGGTAAACGCGGCGGCCAGCTGTTGGTTCCTGAGGCACGGGGAGGTTGGCGGATCGGCAAAAGAAAAGCCGCCATGCGCAGGGCACGGCGGCTGAAATGCATAGTCCATCAATCGCATTTGATTGGCGGATAAGCCTGCCTTAGGCGGCGGCTGCGACGACGATGACTTCGACGAGGTATTCCGGGGTTGCGAGCTTTGCTTCACCGGTGGCGCGAGCCGGGGTGTTGCCCTGCGGCGCCCAGGCGTCCCAGACAGAGTTCATCTTCGGGAAGTCCGCCATGTCGGCGAGCCAGATGGTAGCCGAGAGAATGCGGGTCTTGTCGGTGCCGGCGAGCGCCAGAAGACGGTCGACTTCGGCAAGCGCCTGCTTCGTCTGGGTCACGACATCGTCACCGGCATTGCCGACCTGGCCGGCGAGGTAGACGGTGTTGTTGTAAACCACGGCCTGGCTCATCCGGGGGCCGGTTTCGAAACGCTTGATTTCCATGATCGTGTTCCTGAAGTTGGGCCGAACACGGACGGTTCGGCCGAAAAGCGGCTGCCCGCCGCCGAAAGGCGAGAAGTGAATGGCGGCGCGAAAGCTCTACACCATCGCCCCGTCAAGGCCAAGAAGCCGGAGAGTTCTTTCCCCGGCCTCGCTTTTGTCGGACGGCCCGAAAGCGCTCAGGCCGCCTGCTTCTTCTTCGCCAGCCGTGCCTTGATGCTCTCCACATCCGCACGCGGCGTCGCGGCAAACAGCGTCTTGGTATAGCTGTGCTTCGGGTCGGCAAAGACTTCGTCGCGGCTGCCGTACTCGACCGCTTCGCCGAAATACATCACCATCACGTCGTCAGCGATGTAGCGCACGACCGAGAGGTCGTGGCTGATGAAGACGTAGGTCAGCTTGAGCTCGTCCTGCAGATCGGCGAGCAGGTTCAATACCTGAGCCTGGACCGAAAGGTCGAGCGCCGATACCGGCTCGTCCAGCACCAGCAGCTTCGGGTTAAGCATCAGCGCACGCGCAATGGCGATACGCTGGCGCTGGCCGCCGGAGAACATGTGCGGATAGCGGTTGAAGTGCAGATCGGTGAGGCCGACCTTCTTCAACATCGCCATTGCCCGGTCGCGACGCTCGTCGGCCGGCGTGTCGGTGTTGATGACCAGCGGCTCCATCAGGATGTCGCCGATCTTCTGGCGCGGGTTGAGCGAGCCGTAGGGGTTCTGGAAAACGATCTGAACCTTGCGGCGCATCTCCGGCGTCATGTCGCCCTTGGAAATGTCGATCTTCTTGCCTTCGATCAGCAGATCGCCTGCGGTCGCTGGATCGATCAGGGTGAGGATACGTCCAAGCGTCGACTTGCCACAGCCGCTCTCGCCAACGATTGCGAGCGTCTTGCCTTCTTCCACGCTGAAGCTCACGCCCTTCAGGGCGTGAACGGTCTTTGCCTTTTTGATCAGGCCCCCGGGAATGTGGTAGTCGCGCACCAGGTTGCGCGCTTCGAGGATCACGCTCATTGGACCGCTCCTTCATCGACGAAGAGTTCGGAGATCGTCGGCAGACGGTCGCCGGTGGCGTTGTCAGGAAGGGCTGCCAGAAGTGCCCGCGTGTAGTTGCTCTTCGGGTTTTCGAAGAGCGTCAGCACGTCGGCCTCTTCCATCTTGCGGCCCTTGTACTGCACGACCACGCGGTCGGCGGTTTCCGCAACCACGCCCATATTGTGCGTGATCATGATCAGGCCCATGTTGTGCTCGGCCTGAAGCTTCATCAAGAGGTCGAGGATCTGCTTCTGGATCGTCACGTCGAGCGCGGTGGTCGGCTCGTCGGCGATCAGGAGCTTCGGATTGCAGGCAATCGCGATCGCGATCATCACGCGCTGGCACTGGCCGCCCGACATCTGGTGCGGATAGTGGCCGAGCCGCTCGGCCGGATCGGGAATGCCGACCGCTTCGAACAGTTCGATCGCCCGCTTGCGGCGACCGGCCTTGTCGAGACCGAGGTGAATGCGCAGCACCTCCTCGATCTGGAAGCCGACCGTGAAGCACGGATTGAGGCTTGCGACCGGCTCCTGGAAGATCATCGAGATATCCTTGCCGATGATCTTGCGCCGCTCGTTCGCCGACATGCCGAGCAGGTCGCGACCGTTGAAGGCGAGCTTGTCGGCCGTTACCTTCGCCGTCCAGGGCAGAAGACCCATGGCAGCCAGCATCGACACGGACTTGCCCGATCCGGATTCACCGACGATGGCGAGAACTTCGCCTTCATGGACCTTCATCGACACGCCGTTGACGGCGCGGAAGGGACCGGAGGCCGTCTGGAATTCGACGACCAGGTTTTCGATTTCGAGAAGCGCCATGATCAGGACCTCTTCAGCTTGGGATCGAGCGCATCGCGCAGGCCGTCACCCATCAGGTTGATCGCCAGCACCGTGATCAGGATCGCGATGCCAGGCAGCGTGACCACCCACCAGTGGCTGCTGATGAACTCGCGCGCTTCGGCGAGCATCGTGCCCCATTCCGGTGTCGGCGGCTGGGCGCCCATGCCGAGGAAGCCGAGCGCGGCGGCGTCGAGGATGGCGCTCGAGAAGGAGAGCGTCGCCTGGACGATCAGCGGTGCCATGCAGTTCGGCAGGATCGTCTTGAACATCAGACGACCGTGGCCGGCGCCGGCAACCTTGGCGGCAACGACATAGTCACGGGTCTTTTCGCTCATGACGGCCGCACGGGTCAGGCGCACGAAGTGCGGCTGGAAGACGAGCGCGATGGCGATCATGGCGTTGACGAGGCCCGGGCCGAGAACGGCCACGAGCACCAACGCGAGCAGCAGCGACGGGAAGGCAAGGATGATGTCCATCACGCGCATGATGACGGTATCGACCCAGCCACGGAAGTAGCCGGCGATGACGCCGAGCGCGATGCCGCCGACGAGCGACAGCGTCGTGACGATGACGCCGACGAACAGCGAGAAGCGGGTGCCGTAGATCAGCCGGGACAGCATGTCGCGGCCGACGGCGTCCGTGCCGAGCAAGAAGCCGGCGCGTCCACCCTCCTGCCAGACCGGCGGGACCAGAACCGCATCGCGGTACTGCGCCACCGGGTCGTGCGGGGCGACCCACGGCGCAAAGACCGCGAGCAGAACGAGGAAGACGAAGAACACGAGGCCGATGACGGCGCCACGGTTCTCGGAGAAATAATACCAGAACTCGGCCAGTCGCGCCCGGCGGGACGGATCGGTCGAAACGGTGCTTGTTGCAGCAGCTTGAGACATGACGCCCTCCTTAATGCCGGATGCGCGGATTGATGAGACCGTAGAGCAGGTCGACGATGAGGTTGACCAGCATGATCACGGCCGCGATGACCAGGAGGCCGCCCTGGATGACGGCGTAATCGCGACGCGAAACCGAATCCACCATCCACTTGCCGATACCCGGCCAGGAGAAGATCGTTTCGGTCAGGATCGCGCCGGCGAGCATGACGCCCACCTGCAGGCCGATCGTGGTGATCACCGGGATCATGGCATTGCGCAGCGCATGGACGCCGACGACCCGGAAGGTCGAAAGGCCCTTGGCGCGCGCCGTGCGCACGTAATCTTCGGAGAGAACCTCGAGCATCGCCGAGCGCGTCTGGCGCGCGATGACCGCGAGCGGGATGGTCCCGAGCACGATCGTCGGCAGGATCAGGTGACTGACCGCCGACTTGAAGGCGCCGGCCTGGCCGGACAACAGCGAGTCGATCAGCATGAAACCGGTGACCGGCGGGAAGAAGTACATCAGCGAGATGCGGCCCGAGACCGGCGTCCACTGCAGCATGCCGGAGACCAGCATGATCAGGAGCAGGCCCCACCAGAAGATCGGCATGGAGAAGCCGACGAGCGCCGTGCCCATCATCGCCTGATCGACGGCGGAACCGCGCTTGATCGCCGCGATCACGCCGGCGGGAATGCCGAGGATGATCGCAAACAAGATCGCGCAAAGCGAAAGCTCGACGGTTGCCGGGAACAGATCGAAGAACTGGTCGAGGACCGGTTTCTTGGTGACGATCGACGTACCGAAATCACCGTGGAGCACGCCCCAGAGATAATCGAGGTACTGGACGACGATCGGCCGGTCGAAACCAAGCGCATGCGAAATTTCGGCATGTCGCTCCGGCGACATGACACGCTCGCCCGAAAGCAGACCCACCGGATCGCCCGGCAGCAAGCGAATGAAGGAAAAGGCGATGATGGAGACACCGATGAACGTCGGTATCAGGACAGCCAGTCGCCCCAAGAGAAATCGGAACATGTTAAACCCCGCGCCATGTTGCCGCGGCATTGTATCCCGCCGCTGGCACCACCGCATGCCTTCCCACCTTGACGGCGAAGCACACGGTAAGTCGAAATGCCACAGCGACCTTGTGCGCTCCAGCTGGAGCTCGGGTCGCTATAGTGGATGCAAAGAGGGGCGCTTGCTCTTGGCAAACGCCCCCTTAAGGATCAGTTAACTAAATTACTCGGTGATGTCCACGCCGTCGAAGGCAAAATCGCCGAGCGGGCTCTGAACGAAGCCCTCAACGTTCTTGCGCATCGGCACGACCGAGAGAGAGTGGTCGATCGTTGCCCACGGCGCTTCGCGCTTGAAGACGACCTGAGCTTCTTCGTAGAGCTTGGTGCGCTCTGCCGGATCGGAGGTTTCCTTCGCCTTCTTCACGAGGGCGTCGAATTCCTGGTTGCACCACTGCGCGCGGTTGTTGCCGCCGACAGCGTTGCAGCCGAGCAGCGTGTCGAGGAAGTTGTCCGGGTCGCCGTTGTCGCCAGTCCAGCCGAGAATGACGGCACCGTCACGATCCTTGGCCTTCGACTTGTCGAGGTATTCGGCCCATTCGTAGGACACGATCTCGACCTTGACGCCGACCTTGGCGAAGTCCGACTGCATCAGTTCAGCCGCACGACGGGCGTTCAGCATGTACGGACGCGAAACCGGCATTGCCCAGAGCTTCATCGACAGGTCCTTGACGCCTGCGTCTTCAAGCATCTTCTTGGCGACTTCCGGCTCGTAGGTGTCGTCTTCGAGCTTGTCGTTGTAGGACCACATTGTCGGCGGGATCGGGTTGACGGCAGGCTGGGCTGCGCCCTGGAAGACGGCGTCGACGATTGCCTGCTTGTTGATCGCCTTGTTCAGCGCCTTGCGCACTTCCGGCTTGTCGAACGGAGCCTGGGTCGTGTTGTAGGCGAGGTACGAGACGTTGAGACCGGCCTGTTCCATGACCTTCAGGTTCGGGTCAGCCTTCATCTTTGCAACGTCGGCAGCGTTCGGGAACGGCATCAGGTGGCATTCGCCGGCCTGCAGCTTCTGGTAGCGAACCGAAGCGTCCGAGGTGATTGCGAAGACGAGGTCGTCGATCTTCTGCTTGCCACCCCAATAGTCCGGGTTTGCCTTGTAGCGGATGACAGCGTCCTGCTGGTAGGCGACGAAAGCGAACGGACCGGTGCCGAGCGGCATCTGGTTCATCTGTTCCATCTTGCCGTCAGCCTGCAGCTTGTCGGCGTATTCCTTCGACAGGATCGAAGCGAACGGCATCGCGATGTTGGCGAGGAACGGCGCTTCCTTGCGCGTCAGGGTGAACTTGACCGTCAGGTCGTCAACCTTCTCGACCGACTTGATGACTTCCGGGAAGCCCATGCCGGCGGCATATTCCCAGGAAGTACCAGCGATGTACTTGTTCCAGGGGTTGTCAGCCTTCAGCTGGCGCTCATACGAGAAAACCACGTCGTCTGCGGTGAGGTCACGGCTCGGCGTGAAGAACTCGGTCGTCTGGAACTTGACGCCCGGACGCAGCTTGAAGGTGTACTCCAGGCCGTCATCGGAAATCGTCCAGCTCTCGGCGAGGCCCGGCTCAACTTCGGTCGTGCCCTTCTTGAACTCGAGCAGGCGGTTGTAGACCGTGTGCGCAGCCGCGTCGAACGTCGTGCCGGCGGTGTACAGGCCCGGGTCAAAACCCTCAGGCGAACCTTCCGAGCAATAGACGAACGTCTTCGACCAGGCAGAGCCGGCCATCAGCGTGGCAAGCGCCGTCGCTGCAAAGAGAGTAGTGAGCTTTTTCATGAGCTTTGCTTCCCAGATTTGTTTTTGTTCTCGTGTTTTCCTGACGCGGAATGACGATTGCCCCCCGGTCAAGGCCGGATGGAACGACATTTGGCGTCGCATTGCAATAAGTCGCCGAACAAATTTGTCTATGCGAAAAATTCCACCCACGGCTGAGCCGGAGATCTGTCCACTGTTTTAGAATGACCTGAGATTTCCAGGTGCTTTCTTGGCCCCTGCCCGACCGGCTGGCGACATCCTCGACCGGCCCATCTGACGACGTGGCGCCGGCCATCGGAACGCGCAGGCGGCAGCGCCACCCGCCCTGCGTGCATCCTCGCTGCACGGCATCGCCGATTCGAAGAAATTGCAACAAACGGTCAATCCCAAGATCGTTGGGTAGAAATCCGCTGTCTGATCGTGCAATAGAACCTGGACAAAATCTCGGGGGAGACAAACGACGTGCCAAAACGTCCTTGGGAGGGGGCGGCATCCGCCTCGCGGCGCTTTCGATCCGGCGGCACCGCCGTGGAGAGACTGGCGTGATGATGCCCATCCGCAATTTCGATGCCGGCTTCATGCGGTTGATTGAGCCGGTCTTGCGGGTAAATTGCCGCCTCGCGAAAAAGGGGTAGCGCATTCGTGGCAAGTTTGCTGGAAAACCACAGGCGCTACGATCTGCGCGACGATCTGGAGAAGGCGCTCAACCGCGTCGACTTCTTCCGCATCTTTCACACGATGGCACTGCGGTTCGGCTTCAACCATTTCGGCATCCTGCAGCTCGGCAACGAGAACGACGCATGCATGCTGTCCACCCGCCTGGTTCTGCATGACCTGCCCTCGGGCCTTGCCGAGGAATACGACAAGCGCCACCGCTTCGGCGATTCCCTGTTCTACAAGACCCTGCACACCTCGGTCATTTCCTCCGTCTGGCGATCCGGCGATCCCGGCTGCGTCAACGGGCAGAACCTGCTCGTCCAGCTCGGCTTCGAGCTTCTCCTGAGCGTGCCGGTCCACGCGGCCGCAACGGGCGCCCGCTACGCCGTGCTGTTCCTGGGCGACGGCAACGACATCGGCCGTTCCGAGCACTTCGAGCTCGCCTATGACGCCATCTGCGCCTTCGACTATTTCTATCGTATCGCGCTCTCCAACAAGGCCGGCATGGGCCTCACCCCGCGCGAAACGGAGATCCTCAAATGGATCTCGCACGGAAAGACGGCAAGCGAGATCGCGCTGATCGTATCGGTCTCCGAACACACGGTGAACTCGCATACGGCAACGATCCTGAAGAAGCTGGATGTGGTCAATCGAACGCAGATGGTGGCCAAGGCGATACGCGAGCAGATCATTCAGTAACGTCGATCGGCGCGGCGCTTGGCACTGGACAACTGCGCCGCGCGAAAGAGCTGAAACGATGCAGACACGCCACCCTACCCGCTTGCCGACGACAGACGCGCACAGCACAATGGCTTCCGGTCACTCAGGTACATGGACGATCATGACACAAAAGGCCCATATCCTGCTCGTTGACGACGACCCCGCGGAGAACCTCATTCTGCGCGCCCTGATCAAGAAGGTCAGCACGATCGAGATCGAACTGCATTATTGCCAGACGATCGAAGGCGCGCTCGCGTTCCTGCGTTCAGGCGAGCCGGTCTCGATGGTGTTGATGGACAATCGACTTCAGCCGCAGCGCGATTTTCGCGAAACGGTGCCGCTGCTGCGCCACCAGGGCTTCATCGGCCCGATCGGCGTGATCTCCGGATCGCTGGTGGAGCCCTATTTCCAGAACCTGGAAGACTACGGCGCGGATTTCCGCATCGACAAATCGGAGATCGATCCGACGGCAATCGAGTTCATTCTGCGGGAGTATCTGGCGCCGAACTGAACGCCGGCGGCCGCTTTGGGCAGCGGACTTGAGGCGTGACGGCGCCGGGCGTCTGGTACGCGGCGCCGTAGAGATCAATCAGGCCGCAGTCGTCTGCGGGCGCTTGGTCTCTTCGAGGCCGAGCAGGAAGTTGATCTGCGGACGGGCCTTGACCAGATCGTCGATGGTGTAGCCCTGCAGCACTTCGAAGAACGCGTTCAGCGCCTTGCGCAGCGCGGCGTTGAGGCCGCAGCTGTCGACCAGCGGGCAATCGATTTCACCGGCCTCGAAGCACTCGGCCATGGCGAAGCTGTCTTCCGTCACCTTGACGACGTCGAACAGGGTAATGGCCGAAGCCGGCTTGGGCAGGCGCACGCCGCCATTGCGACCACGCACGGTCTCGACCAGGCCAGCGCGCGTTAGCGGCTGGAGAATCTTGAACAGAAACAGTTCGGAGACACCGTAGGCCTTGGCAATTTCAGGAACGCGGCTCAGTTTCTCGCCGTTTGCGGCGCAGTACATCAACATGCGAACTGCGTAGTTCGTTTGCTTCGTCAGTCGCATAATTCGCTCCGGAATCGAGAGGTTTATCGAACCTTCATATAGGACGGATCGTAGTTTGGAACAATTCCAAAAAAGCAAAAAAGTCACATCTGCTTGATCGTTAACCGTTACCCGGTTGACTGTTGATGAGCTGCGGATCAAAAAGATGAGCGATTTTGTTTACTTAGCTCAAACCAAAAAAATGGAGGAAGCCATGTCCGTCTCGAGAGCCGCCATGGGTATATTGTCTCTCACTGCCGGCCTGTTTGCGTCTACCGCCGCCTGGGCCGATGGCGAGGTCAACATCTATTCCTATCGTCAGCCTGACCTAATCAAGCCGCTGCTCGATGCCTTCACCAAGGAAACCGGGATCACGACCAATGTGCTCTTCCTCGACAAGGGCCTTGTCGAGCGTATCCAGGCCGAGGGCGCCAACTCGCCGGCGGACGTGATCCTGACCGTCGACATCAGCCGCCTCACCGAAGCCAAGGACGCTGGCGTGACGCAGCCTGTCGTCAACGAGACGATCAACAAGGATATCCCGGCGCATTTCCGCGATCCTGAAGGCAACTGGTTCGGCCTGACGACCCGCGGCCGCGTTGTCTACGCCTCCAAGGATCGCGTGACCGAGAACGACATCACCTATGAGGAACTTGCCGACCCCAAGTGGAAGGGCAAGATCTGCACCCGCGATGGCCAGCATTCCTACAACATCGGCCTGTTCGCCTCGATGATCGCCCACAAGGGCGAGGCCGAGACCGAAAAGTGGCTGACCGGCCTGAAGAACAACCTGGCCAAGAAGCCGGACGGCGGCGACCGCGACCAGGCCAAGGCGATCCTCGCCGGCGAGTGCGATCTGGCGCTCGGCAACACCTATTACGTCGGTCTGATGATGACCAACGAGAAGGAGCCGGAGCAGAAGGAATGGGCAGCCGCCATCAAAGTTCTCTTCCCGAACGCCAAGGACCGCGGCACGCACGTCAACATCTCGGGCATGGCACTCGCCAAGAATTCCCCGAACAAGGACAACGCGCTGAAACTGATGGAATTCCTGTCGGAAGGCGAAGCCCAGAAGATCTACGCCGAGCAGGTGTTCGAATATCCGGTTCTGCCGGGCGCCGAGCCGTCTGACGTCGTAAAGTCCTTCGGCACGATCAAGCCGGATGAACTGCCGCTGGCCGATATCGCCGCCAACCGCAAGAAGGCCTCCGAACTGGTCGACAAGGTCGGCTACAACGACGGTCCGCAGGACTGATTTTCAGCAGTAGCCTGAAATGGAAGCGGCGGGCCTTGTGCCCGCCGCTTTCGTTTTGTGGTCTGCCGCCTGTCCGGAGGCGCTCGATGGGATGTCCTTATCGGCCCCGTGCCCGCAATGCGCCGGCATAATCGAGGATTGCCTTGCGCCGTTCCGGCGTGCCGGGATGGGTCGAAAGGATGCTGGTGTCGGCACCGTCGCCAAGCTCTTTTTCGAGCAGGTCGAAGAACCGCGCGATCGCCGTCGGATCGCGCTCCGCCTTCACCATCAGCTCGACCGAGTGCCGATCGGCCTCCGCTTCCGCCGCCCGCGAATAGGAGAGCGTGAGAAGGCCGGCGCCCTGCACCAGAATGTCTTCGACACCCGACCCGATGTCGCCACCGATCATCATGATGAGACCCGTTACACCGGCGGCACGATAGATCTGTCGCAGGCTGTGCTCGAGCTCGACATGACCGATCTCGTGCGCCAGCACGCCGACGATCATTTCGGTATCGTCGCCGGCAAGCTCGACCAGTTCGTCGGTGACGATCAGCGTACCGTCGGGGAGCGCGAACGCGTTGGGCCCGATCGCGCCACCCTTGCGGAAGTTCAGCGTGTATCCGCCCTCGCCACCATTGGAGAGCCGCGCGATCGTGGCAAACCCGTCGCGGATCTTTTGCTGGCGCTCGGTGGCCAGCGCCGTCGTGTCGAGCACGGTGCGGTCCATGGTCTCAAGCGTACTTGCCGACATGATCTTCGGCACGATCGGCGGCGTCACCAGCACAGCGACTTCGACCAGCGCCGGCACGGCGTAGCGATAGATCATCACGCCGCAGAGCACCGTTGCCAGGACAAACGCGATCAGCCGCGGGCGAAACCGCTCCCATTCATGGATAAAATTGGTCTTTCCCTTGCCCTTGAGAAACCGATCGATCGCGTCGTTGTCGGTCGTCTCGAACAGCGACCCGTCGGGGAATTCCGCGCGGCGCGGGATGGCCCCGACGCGCGGAGAAAAATCGACGGCGGCAAAAACGCCGGCTGCGAGTTCGCAGCCGGCCTGATCGAGCGCCTTGAGGCCATCGTTATCCTCGATGAGCCGCGCGTGTACCGACCGGCTGGAGCCGGCCGGATGCCACTCGCCAACGGCGATGTCCGTCCCGTCAGAAGCCAAAGTCGAAACCTTCGAACTCCATGAACTCCGCACCGACGGCCGAACCTTCCTGGGCGATCCTGTCGAACATTTCGCCGACATTGCCTTCGAAATGCACGCCCGTGTGTTCATTGACGTAGCGCGCCATGCGCACCGCGGCCCAGGGACGCATCAGGCCCAGCGTGATGATGGTGACGATCAGGTTGGTGATCGCGATCCATGCGTAGCGGCCTCGTGACAGGTCGCTCGTCAGCTGGTGCTTGCCGTCGAAGGTCGTTGCCGACCAGGCAACGTTGCGAACGCCGGCGCGGTAGAACAGGGCTGCGACCCCGAAGATCGCGAAGAACGCAATGTAGCCGAGGACGAACAGCCCGATCATCGACAGCTGCATGCCGGCCATCGGTTCCACGGAACCATCGAACAGCGCCATGATCACGGCCAGATTGAGGAAACCGACAAAGGCTATGATTGCAAGGCCCGCGATGATGATCGCTGCCGACAGGAACCACGACTTGTAGATCGCGCCGAGCGAGGGATCGGTAGCAAACGCCCGCTGCCCGTAACGCAGGTTGCTGCCGATGTAGCGGTAGGACCAGCGGCTGGCGAGCGGTACGAGGATGCCGAGCGTCAGGGCCGCGATGACCGGGCCGACGATGAAGGCGAGGAATGCGCCACCGACGCCGCCGACGAAATCGAAGCGGACATTGCGATAGCTCGTGACGCGGGCGCTAAAGCGCAGGCCCCGGACGACCAGCCAGGGCACGAAGACCACCAGCAGAAGCGCAAGAATGACGCCGGCGATCGGCACGACGTTCAGCATGACGTTGTAGAAGATCAGGTAGGCGAAAACGATCACCCGACCGATCAGGATCTGCTTGCCGTTGGCATGATATTCGAAGCCGCGCCCGAGCAGCACCGTGTTGCCGTAGAAATAGCGATTGCGACGGACCTTTGCCCAGGCGGAATAGATGCCGAGCGTAATGATCGTCAAAAGCACATTGACGATCCAGATGCCAAAATATTCCTTGCCGCTGCCGGTAAACGACAGGCGGTGAAAATTGTCCGGTGCGCTCTGCGTCAGCGCCCCTTGCATCGACGCGGTTTCAGCCACGACCATGATAAACCTCTCTCAATGAAATTATGTGCGGCCGCCGCCTAGAAGGCTGGCGCCGCGATACGACAGTACAGTGTCATTCCTGAACCCAGAGAACTGTGGCTATCCCCCCGGATGAGCCTTTCATGCAAAAGAACGGTCGAACTGGCTGCAATATTCGATCAGGGCGAGAATCAATTCACCGCCACACGAGGCATATCAAATTAGTTGCAGTGCAACATAACGCGCAACAGAAAAGTGCTTCGTTCATACGGTGGCGAACGCAACGACATGTAGGCAACAAAAAGGGCCTCCCGTAGGAGGCCCTCAAGGCGGGAGGATCTTTATCCCGTTTTACTTCATCGTCGGCATGACGAATTCGGCACCGTCCTTGATACCCGACGGCCAACGCTCGGTGATCGTCTTGGTCTTGGTCCAGAACTTGATGGAGTCCGTGCCGTGCTGGTTGAGGTCGCCGAAGGACGAGGACTTCCAGCCGCCGAAGGAGTGATAGGCGAGCGGAACCGGGATCGGAACGTTGACGCCGACCATGCCGATGTTGATGCGCGAGGCGAAGTCACGGGCGGCATCGCCGTCGCGGGTGTAGATCGCGACGCCGTTGCCGTATTCGTGCTTCATCGGCAGGTCGAGGGCTTCCTCGTAGTTCTTGGCGCGAACCACCGAAAGAACCGGTCCGAAGATCTCGGTCTTGTAGATGTCCATGTCGGGGGTGACGTGGTCGAACAGGCAACCGCCGACGAAGTAGCCATCCTCATAGCCCTGGAGCTTGAAGTCGCGGCCGTCGACGACGAGCTTGGCGCCTGCCTCGACACCGCTGTCGATCAGGCTCTTGATGCGCGCCTGGGCTTCCTTGGTGACGACGGGGCCCATGTCGGCCTTCTCGTCGGTGTAGGGGCCGATGCGCAGGCTTTCGACCATCGGCGTCAGCTTGGCGATCAGGCGGTCGGCGGTGTCTTCGCCGACGGGAACGGCAACCGAGATCGCCATGCAGCGCTCGCCGGCCGAGCCGTAGCCTGCACCCATCAGCGCGTTTGCGGCCTGGTCGAGGTCGGCGTCAGGCATGATGATCATGTGGTTTTTGGCGCCGCCGAAGCATTGCGCGCGCTTGCCGTTCATGGCGGCCGTGCCATAAACGTAGCGGGCGATCGGCGTCGAGCCGACGAAGGAGACGGCGGAAATGTCGGGGTTGGTCAGGATCGCGTCGACCGCGCCCTTGTCGCCGTTGACGACGTTGAGGATGCCGGCCGGCAGGCCCGCTTCGATCATCAGTTCGGCAAGACGGATCGGAACGGACGGGTCACGCTCTGAAGGCTTCAGGATGAAAGCGTTGCCGCAGGCGATCGCCGGGGCGAACATCCACATCGGGATCATGGCGGGGAAGTTGAACGGCGTGATGCCGGCGCCGATGCCGACGGCCTGGCGGATCGAATACATGTCGATGCCGGGGCCGGCACCTTCGGTAAACTCGCTCTTCTGCAGGTGCGGAATGCCGATGACGAATTCGCAGACTTCCAGGCCACGAACGAGGTCGCCCTTGGCGTCTTCGATCGTCTTGCCATGCTCGCGCGACAGGATCTCGGCAAGCTCGTTCATGTGGGCGTTCAGGAGTTCGACGAACTTCATGAAGACGCGGGCGCGGCGCTGCGGGTTGGTGGCGGCCCACTTCGGCTGCGCGGCCTTCGCGCTGGCGACGGCAGCGGCAAGCTCCGCGTCGCTTGCCAGCGCCACGGTGCCCTGCACTTCGCCCGTTGCCGGGTTGAAGATGTTGCTCGTGCGGCCGCTGGTGCCGGCGACGCGCTTGCCATCGATGAAATGACCGAGTTCGTACATGGATGTCTCCTCCTGATCTTGATTGTGGCGGCATGATCGCACTACGATTTGAACAAAGCAATTTCCGATATTCAGCAACCGTTGTGCACAGATTGAAGCCCTAGGAGATCAGGACCATGAATTGGGACGATGTCAGAATGTTCCTGGCGGTGGCACGCACCGGGCAGATCCTTGCCGCCTCCAAGCGGCTCGGCCTCAATCATGCCACGCTCAGCCGTCGGGTGACGGCGCTTGAGGAGACGCTGAAGACGCGGCTGTTGGTGCGCCGGCCGAACGGCTGCGAACTGACGGCCGAGGGCGAGATCTTTCTGGCGGCAGCCGAACGCATGGAAACGGAGATGCTCGCCGCACAGTCGCAGATCGGTCGCATCGACACGGCGATTGCCGGCACCGTGCGCATCGGCGCACCCGACGGTTTCGGCGTTTCCTTCCTCGCACCTCGCCTCGGTCGGCTGACGGCGCGCTATCCGGAGCTGAAGCTGCAACTCGTGCCGGTGCCCCGCTCCTTCTCGCTGTCGCAGCGCGAAGCCGATATCGCGATCACCATCGAGCGGCCGGAACAGGGGCGCCTCGTCTCCTCCAAACTCACCGACTACACGCTCGGGCTCTACGCCTCTTCGGCCTATCTGGCGCAGCACGGCACGCCGCAAACGATCGACGACCTCAAGCACCATCGCCGCATCGGCTATGTCGAGGACCTGATCTTCACGCCGTCGCTCAATTTTTCCGCCGAGATCATGCGCAGCTGGGATGCCTCCTTCGAAATTTCCAGCGCCACCGGCCAGACGGAGGCGGTCCGCTCCAGCGCCGGCATCGGTATCCTGCACAACTACATCGCCCGGCATACGCCCGAGCTTGAACGCATCCTGACGGAAACGACGATCACCCGAGCCTACTGGACCACCTATCACGAAAGCGCCCGCGACCTGGTGCGGGTGCGCACGGTCGTTGCGTTTCTGCAGGAACTGGTTGCGGCAGAGCATCAGATGTTTGCTTGAATGGAAGTGCGCTTGCTTGCCGGCCAGACTTCCGTTGCTCAACGGCCAATTGGCCGGTGGCTACCTGTAGTAATTTGCGTATAGGCCGGCGCCTTCAACGCAGGCGCTGCGAACAATGCTGAAAGCTCGTTAAACTTGCATATGGATTGTGAACGCGAGCTCAATGTTCATGCCTTAATCCCCTTAGGCAATCCAAAGGGGCACGCTTTCATGAAGTCAATTCTTACCGCGTCGATCATTTTCATGTCTTGCGCAGTATCGGCGAATGCGACTGGCTGGCCGCAAGCCGATATTGACCGGGCCATACAAGTCGTTTCGACGCGAGAGAAAAACTACATCGAAGAATGCGTGACGGCGAGCGGCACAAAAATCACCTATGACGTCGCGCAGCGAGATGTAAATGGCGACGACGTCAACGAGTTGATCGTGGAAAGCTACCCTGCGGAGCTGGGGAACGGGGTCACTGGCTGTTACGGCAGCGTGGCCAAGAACATGTATCTGTTGTCCAAGGCGAAGGGGAACTGGGAAGCCCTGGTCATCGGAGATGCTACTCTTGATTTCGTCTTCCATTCCCGCCAATCAGGCGAAATGCCAGACGTTGAACTCACGGGGCCTGGCGTCTGCTTTCCAATTCAGCGGCACCATATGGGTGAGTACAGGCTTTGGAAGGTGTGCGACGACAATAGGCAACTTTTCGCTGATGCCGCTCCTTGGATCAAGGACAAGACCAGCGTCGTCCCTCACGAGTACGGCGAAAGCAACACACCGGAGGATGCTGCTCGGCCCCTGTCGGTCTCATCGAACGAGGCGTCTGACCTTGTCGACATGCGCAGCCTGTTTGATCACAACGGTTCCGATGTCCGTATATCGCCCAGCTCAGGCGAAATCGTCTACGAACGACCCAAGAAGGGGATATCGGGCACTGTCAAACCAGGGATGCTGCTCTTTAAGGCCAGCACTCCGTGGGACCCCTACGATAACAACGCGCCGATAGAAGGAACTGCCTATGTTTTCAAGAAGGGATGCGAGCCTGCGCCATATCACGTAAGCGGCCATCAGCAAGGCTGGCACACGCTTGTTCTCAGGGGCGCCGCTCCTGTCCGGGACAAGAACGGATGCCGTGTCATCGGATACAAGATGAACAGCAACGCAACGCTGAAATTTGTCAGCTTTGGCGACTGACCCAACACGAGCACCACGGACCGAGCCCGGGAACGCGATATAAGCCGGCCCGCGGCGCAGATAATGCCAGTTCGGGCCGCGCTCGTTCAGACAGCGCAAGGGATGCAACAAAGCGCCCTAGAATAAATAGATGACTGGAAGAAGAATGGTACGGTTGGGGGGTCTCGAACCTCCGACCTCAGGTGCCACAAACCTGCGCTCTAACCAACTGAGCTACAACCGCACAAACAAGCGACATCAGTCGCTTGGCGGCTCACATACGGAGACTTCCGTCGCATTGCAAGCCTAAACTTGAGATTATCCTGCAAAAAGACCGGATGGCAAGCCACCCGGTCCCATTCAAACCCAGCGCGGCCAGGGGCCGGCGCGGATCAGGCCTTCTTGAAAGACGAGATCGCCTTTTCGGCGGCGTCCTTGCCCGGCTTTGCAACATTCTCGGCAACCTTCTTGGTTGCTTCCTGCATCGACTTGGTCTGCTCGACGGCAAGTTCGGCCTGCTTGCGGAAGAACGAGGTCTGCAGCTCGACGAATTCGGACAGCGACTTCACACCGAGCAGCGCTTCCATGTGCGACAGCGAGTTTTCGGCATTGGTGCGCAGCGCATCGATGGCCTTGAGGCCGAGCTCGACGCTGCCGGTCTGGGCGCTTTCAAGCGTCGCTTCGACGGTCTTGCTTGCTTCCTCGGCCGCGGTCTTCATCTTGGAATAGGCGTCCTTCGACTGAGCGGCGCCCTTTTCCGCGAAGTCGCGGAAGCTGTCGGCAACCTTGGCCGGGTCGAAAGAGGAGAAGGAAAATGCGTCGTCGATCTTCTTGGTAGCCATGAAAGCGCTCCTTGGTGTCAGGGCCCTCATTTGAGGCGCCGTTGATTGATGCACCTTATATAATCGATCTCTTTGTGCATTGCAATAAAATTGTGCAGTGCACAAATTCACCAGCGTTAACCCTTTGCCGTGAAAGGGGTGCGCGAGCGCCCGGGATTGCTGGACCCCCGGCGCGTCGGCGGGTATTAATAGAGTGTTAACGTACCCGCGACCCGTCAATAGGCCCGTCCATGCCCGCAAGACAGTACCCCTTCATCGACATCGCCGTGCATGAGCGGGTGCGCGAGCATTTTGCGCGCGGCGATGCGGCGATCCTGTTTTCGCGCGATCTCAGCCGCGTTCTCTGGGCAAACGATCAGGGTGCCGCCTTCTTCGGCTTCGGCTCCATCTACGATTTCATCGAGCAGGGCCCCAACCCCAACGACCTTTCCGCGCGCCAGCTGAAGGCGGCGGCAACGCAGCTCGTGTCTGTCGGCGACCGCCGCCAGATCCTGATGCGCGTTGCCTCGGGCTTTCGAAGCCTGGCGCTCAACACGGCCGTGGAACTGATCCGGGTCCGGCCGGACGAACTCGGCGTGCTCTTTACCGCGCCTCACTCCGGAAAGCCGCTTTCGACAGAGGAACGCGCCGCGCGCATGATCGCCGGGCTCGACGGCCCGGACACGCACATGGCCGTGCTTGATGCCGACGGCGCGTTCGTTGCGCAGTCGCCGGGTTTTGCCAATCTCGGCATGTCCGACGAGACCCGCCGCCAGCTCGTGCTGGCTGTCGCCCGCGACCACGACTGGCTGATCAAGCGCCCCGTCGCCACGGCCAAGGGACACCTGCCCGCCGCCATCGGCAAGATCGCCGACGCGCCGGCGCTTCATCTGCTGTTTGCGGTGGAAACGATCCTCGGCAATCTCGATCCGGACGAGGCATCGGCCCCTTCTGTTACAACCCCGGCAGTCGTTGCCGACGCCGACAACGCCGACGTCGCGCCCGATGCGGTCGAGACGGCCGATGCGCAATCGGCTCCCGACGCGCTGGTCACGACGGATGCCGGGACTGCCGCGCAAGACGAAGACAGCGTAGCGTCCCTGGCCGAAACCGATGATATCTCCGTCGCGACCGTGACCGGCGAACACGCGCTGGGCCCGACGACCGACACGGATATGCTGGCTCCAGCGGAGACGGCCACCGGCGAAACAGCCGTCGGGGCCGCTGAACATCGCGGCGCCGCGCTGGAAGACAAGGAGCCGTTGCCAAGCGCAGAGACAGTCGACGTCACTGCCGCGAGCGAAGTCGAAAGCCCATCAGAGGATCTCGACACCGATGCCGCGACGCCGGTGGAAGCGGCAATCGAGGAAACAACGGTTGATGTAGCGGCGGAGACCGGCGAGCAACCGTCGACCGTCGAGGCGGCGCGGGCGGCCGATCCGGTATCGGCGGATCCGGCTGCTGAGCACGAAATGGCGGACGCACAACCCGGCTTCGCCTTTGCGCCCGGCGGACGGGCGGTACGCTTCGTCTGGAAGATCGACGCGGAAGGCAAGTTCAGCGAAATATCCGAGGAGTTCGCCTCGGCCGTCGGGCCGAAGGCCGCCGACGTGATCGGCGTCAGCTTCGCCTCGCTTTCCGCCCGCTATGGCCTCGACCCCGACAACAAGATCAACACGCTTCTGCACCGCCGTGACACCTGGTCGGGCAAGACGATCTTCTGGCCGGTGGAGGGCACCCACCTCAAGGTGCCCGTCGACCTCGCAGCCCTGCCGACCTATTCGCGCTCGCGCGAGTTCGACGGATTCCGCGGCTTCGGCATCGTTCGCGTTGCCGACGCCGTCGACGATGAAGATGCCAACGGTCTTTCGCTCGATCGCACCCTGGATGCGGTTGAAAACGAGGGCACGGCCAGCACCGTCTTCGACCAACCGGCAATCGCAGATGATGAGACGGCTGAAAGCCCGACCGACGAGACCCCGAGCGTCAGCGCACGCGCGACAGACGTTCTGTCGCTTTTCGCCGACGCGCCGCAACCGGGCGCAACGGACGCAGCCGACCAGCCTGATCCCTTCCTCGGCGAGCGTCCGGCGCTTCGCATCGTCGAGACGCCGGGCCGACGGGCTTCCGACAAGATCATCGAGCTCGAACAACACCGCCCAGCCGGATCGGGCGCGCTGACCCGTGGCGAGCAGGCGGCGTTTCGCGAAATCGCCCGGCAGCTCGGCGAGAATGTCGGGACGCAGCCGGAGGCGCAGGACGCGGTTTCGCGCGAGGCTCCAACTGACGCAGTGGAGACGGACACCGAAGAGCGGCATGTCGAAACCGTCGACGGGACATCCATCGATGCCGCTGCAGCCACATCGATGGAACCCGAACCTGAGCTCGCACTCGAGACACAGGGCGACGTGACTGCAGCCGAACCCCGCGCCGACGACCTGGCCGATGCCGCCATCGATCCGGCGGCGATCGCGAGCGTGGGCTTCAGCGGCGAAATCCTCGACAGCCTGCCCGTCGGCCTGCTCATCCATCTCGGCGACGACCTCCTGCATGCCAATCCGGAGTTCCTCAGGCTCACCGGCTACGACACGCTCGACGATTTCGAGCAGGAAGGCGGCATCGACGCGCTGTTTGCAAACGATGAGGAAATCGGCGACGCGGAGCCGGATGGCACGATGACGCTGATCCGCAAGACCGGACAGCTCGTCCCGGTGACGGCTCACCTGCATTCGATCCGCTGGGACGGCAAGAGCGCTCTGATGCTGGCGCTGGCTTCGACCGAAGCCTTGCAGCCGCAAGACAGCCAAGCCACGCCGGCCGAAACCGTCCAGCCTGTCGTTCCCGTCGAAGAGGTCGGCAAGCTCAAGACCGAAATCGACGAGTTGCGCTCGATCCTCGAGACTGCGACCGATGGCGTCGTCATCCTCGGGCATGACGGCGATATCCGCTCGGTCAATCGCTCGGCCAGCGCGCTCTTCAATTACGATGAGAGCGAAATCCGCGGCAAACCGTTTGCGGCTCTCTTTGCCCATGAGAGCCAGAAGGCCGTCATCGACTATCTCCAGGGCCTTTCAGGTCACGGCGTTGCCAGCGTGCTCAACGACGGCCGCGAAGTGATCGGCCGGGAGGCCGCTGGCGGCTTCCTGCCGTTGTTCATGACCATCGGCCGACTGTCGGCCTCCAACGGCTATTGCGCCGTGATCCGTGATATCACCCAGTGGAAGCGGACTGAGGAAGAGTTGCGCAACGCCAAGCGCGCTGCCGAGACGGCCAATGCCCACAAGACCGAGTTCCTGGCACGCGTGAGCCACGAAATCCGCACGCCGCTCAACGCCATCATCGGCTTTTCCGACATGATGGCGAGCGAGCATTTCGGCCCGGTCGGCCATCCGCGCTATATCGAATATGCCGGCGACATCGGCCGTTCGGGCCGCCATGTGCTCGACATCGTCAACGATCTGCTCGACATTTCCAAGATCGAAGCGGGTGAGATGGATCTCGATTTCGGCTCGGTCGAAATCAACGATGCGGTTTCCGAGGCGGTGTCGCTGGTGCAGCCGCAGGCCAACAGCCAGCGCGTCATCATCCGCACCTCGCTGTCGGCAGCCGTGCCGAGCGTGGTCGCCGACAGCCGCTCGATCAAGCAGATCGCGCTCAACATCCTGGCGAACGCCATTCGCTTCACGCCGTCGGGCGGGCAGATCGTCGTGTCGACCTCCTATGAGCCCAACGGCAGCGTCATCCTGCGCATTCGCGATACCGGCGTCGGCATGACCCGCGTCGAGCTCGACCAGGCGATGAAGCCGTTCCGGCAGGTGACGACAGGCGGCCGCAAGCGCGGCGACGGAACCGGCCTCGGCCTGCCTTTGACCAAGGCCATGGCCGAAGCCAATCGCGCCCAGTTCGCCATCACCTCGGCGCCGAACGAAGGCACGCTGGTGGAAATCTCCTTCCCCTCACAACGCGTCTTGGCGAACTAAGGCCGGATGCTGTAAGGAAATGTTGACTTGGGGACGCCAGTTTGCTGGCATCCCCACGGCCATTTCCTGCCGTTTCTCCGGATCCGATCGATTGCAGTCCACGTCACAAAGCCTCAAACGGCGCCGCGCCGGCGCGAGAACCGGTCTTTCCCACCCGCTGCTTGCGGTGTGGGCCGGTGGCGCCTCCCTGATCGTGCTGATGCCGATCCTGGCGATCACCTGGCTTGCCGTTTCGGGCGGCGGTGCCGATTGGCCGCATCTGATGCAGAACGTCATTCCGCGCGCCACCATCCGCACGCTGCTGCTGATCACGTTCACCGGCGCCGCCACCGCCGTCGTCGGCATCGTCACGGCCTGGCTGGTGGCAAGCTGCGAATTTCCGCTGCGCCGGTTCCTGTCGGCAGCGCTGGTGCTGCCGCTCGCCATCCCCGCCTATCTTGCCGCCTATGCCTTCGGTGAGCTGTTCACCTTCACCGGCCCGGTACAGGGGCTGATCCGCGTCGTCTTCGGCTTCAAGACCAGCCGCGATTACTGGTTTCCCGACATCCGTTCGCTCGGCGGCGCTGTGCTGGTGCTGAGCTCGGTGCTCTACCCGTATATCTATCTCGCCTGCCGTTCGATGTTCCTGATGCAGGGGCGCGCTGCCGCCGACGTCGCCCGCACGCTCGGCGCCGGGCCTTTGAAAGTGTTCTTCCGCATCCAGATCCCGATGGCGCGCCCGGCGATCATGATCGGCCTGACCCTGGTGGCGATGGAGACCCTGAACGACATCGGCGCGGTCGAATTCCTCGGCGTCCAGACGCTGACCTTCTCCATCTTCGACACCTGGCTCAACCGCGGCAGTCTTGCCGGCGCCGCCCAGATCGCCTGCATCATGCTCGTCTTCGTCATCGGCCTGATGATGATCGAGCGCGCGGCGCGGCGCAGGCAACGCTTCTCCAGCCAGAAGACGACGTCGGCCGTGCACGATGCCAGCAGGCTTTCGCTTTCCGGTTGGCGCAAGTGGGCGGCAACAATTGCATGCCTGCTGCCGGTTCTCTCCGGCTTTGCCGTGCCGGTTGTCATCCTGGGCAACTATGCGTTGAAGCGGCTCGATCAATTCGTCGAGCCAAGGCTGCTCAACGCACTCTTCCACAGCATCCTGGTTTCCGGTTCCACTGCCCTGGTTGCGGTGCTGCTCGGCTTCACGCTCGCCTATGCGGCGCGCACCGGACGATCGCGCTTTACCGACGCGGCCGGCCGCCTCGCCTCCTTCGGCTATGGCGTGCCCGGCACGGTGCTCGCCATCGGCGTGCTCTTTCCTCTCGCGGCCCTCGACAATTGGGTCGACGCCGGCTTCCGCAGCACGTTTGGCATCTCGACCGGGCTGCTGATGACCGGAACGGGCTTTGCCATCATCTACGCCTGCACCGTGCGGTTTCTGACCATGGCCGAAGGCACGCTGGAAGCGGGCTTCCAGAAGCTGTCGCCGCACCTCGACATGGCCGCCAGAGCACTTGGCCGCACCGGCGGACAGACGCTGCGCACCGTGCTTCTGCCGATGATGCGCCCGGCAGTGCTGACCGCGGCCCTGCTCGTCTTCATCGAGACCATGAAGGAACTGTCGGCGACGATCATGCTGCGGCCGTTCAACTTCAACACGCTGGCAACGCTCGTCTATGAAGACGCGTCGCGCGCGAAGGTCGAGGATGCCTCGGTGGCGGCCATGATCATCATCTTTGCCGGCATGATCCCGGTGATCCTGGTGTCGCGATCGATGGAGCGCCGTCCCTGACCTTGCCGTCAAGGCAAAAAAAGAGGTGGCTGGGAGGCCACCTCGATAGTCGAATGCTAAACCAACAAATGCTCGAGAAGTAATGACATCATGTCTGCGGCGGCATCTCTGCCAGGCGCCGACCACTCATCGGCCGGCCTCAAGTTGACCCGACCATGCGCCTTCAATCCTTAACAAGACCTTACCGGCAATACCGACAATCTTAGGGATTTATCAGCAAGTCTGAAGCCTTGGTTAATTCCGAAAGCGCGAACAAGTTAACGTCCCTCAATTTTTGAGGGCATCGAGGCCAGCGAAAAGATCGAGCGCTTCCGGGTTGGCGAGCGCCTCCTTGTTCTTCACCGGACGCCCATGCACGACGTCACGGACCGCCAGCTCGACGATCTTGCCGGACTTCGTGCGCGGAATGTCGGCAACGGCGATGATCTTCGCCGGCACGTGGCGGGGTGACGCGCCGGTGCGGATGCGGCTCCGGATCGCCTTTTCGAGCGGCTCGTCCAGCGAGACGCCGGAAGCCAGGCGCACGAACAGAACGACGCGCACGTCATCGTCGAAATCCTGGCCGATGCAAAGCGCCTCCGTGACCTCTTCCATCTGCTCGACCTGGTTGTAGATCTCGGCGGTGCCGATGCGCACGCCGCCGGGATTGAGCGTGGCGTCGGAGCGGCCATGGATGATGATGCCGTCATGCGACGTCCATTCGGCAAAATCGCCATGGCACCAGACATTGTCGAAGCGCTCGAAATAGGCGGCGCGATACTTCGCGCCATCGGGGTCGTTCCAGAACATCACCGGCATCGAGGGAAACGCCTTCGTGCAGACGAGCTCGCCTTTTTCGCCGCGCACGGAGCGCCCCTCGTCATCCCAGAGATCCATCGCCAGCCCGAGGCCCGGCCCCTGGATCTCGCCGCGCCACACAGGCTTCAGCGGATTGCCGAGCACGAAGCAGGAGACGATGTCGGTGCCACCCGATATCGAAGCGAGCTGGACGTCCGACTTGATGCCCTCGTAGACGAAGGAGAAGCCTTCCGGCGACAAGGGAGAACCGGTCGACGTCAACAGCCGCAGATGCGAAAGGTCGTGGGTCCTTGCCGGCTCGAACCCGCCCTTGCGCACGGCGTCGATATATTTTGCCGAGGTGCCGAAGACCGCAAATTCCTCGTCCGCCGCGTAGTCGAACAGCACATTGCCGTCAGGATAGAACGGCGAGCCGTCGAACAGGCAGAGCGTCGCGCCGACCGCAAGGCCGGACGCGAGCCAGTTCCACATCATCCAGCCGCAGGTGGTGAAATAGAAGAGTTTTTCGCCGTCGCCGAGCCCGCAATGGAAGCGATGCTCCTTCAAATGCTGCAGCAGCGTACCGCCGGCGGAATGAACGATGCACTTGGGCACACCCGTGGTGCCGGAGGAAAACAGCACATAGAGCGGGTGACCAAAGGGCAGTCGTTCGAATGCGAGCGTCCCGGCCGAAAACGGCGCGATGAAATCCTCGAGGGTCACGCCGCCGGCGATCGAGCCAGCCAACGCCCTCGCCTCGCCCGCATAGGGGACGATGAGCGCGGGAACGCCGAGAGCGGCGGAAACCGCGCGAACCTTGGCATCGACGTCCTGGCGCTTGCCGTTGTACCAGTAACCGTCGCAGGCGATGAAAAGCTTGGGGCCGATCTGGCCGAAGCGGTCGAGCACGCCCTGCTCGCCGAAATCGGGAGAACAGGACGACCAGATCGCACCGATCGAAGCCGTTGCGAGCATCAGGGCGATCGTCTCGGGCATATTGGGCATCATGGCAGCGACGCGGTCGCCCTTGCCGATCCCGCGCGCCTTCAACGCCTGCTGCAGCTTGGAGACAAGAGCGCGCAGGTCGTCCCAGGACAGCCGATAGTCGACCTTGTCCTCGCCGCGGAAGATCAGCGCATCATCGCTGCCGGCACGGCGCAGGAGGTTCTCGGCGAAATTCAGCGACGCTTCGGGGAAAAACCGTGCCTCGAGCATGCGATCGCCATTGACGAGAGCCGTCTCGCCGCGCTCGCCTATGACCTCGCAGTGCTCCCAGACCGCCGTCCAGAAATCACCACGCTCGGCAACCGACCAGGCGTGAAACGCGTCATAATCGGCAAAGTCCCTGCCGAAGCGTTCGCTGCACCAGGCGATGAATTGCGCCATCGGGCTGTGCGCCAGAATCTCCGGACCGGGAACCCACAAAGGTTGCTCAGACTGCATGCTTTCCTCCACTCCTACTCCACGCCCTCTATACCATGCTGCAACGCAAAATAAACAGCAGGAGAACCGGCGCGGACGTCGCATCGGCGACATTTCCATGTCGGCTGCATTTGATTTATGCATGCCGAAAGCCTATCCAAGCTGCGTGATCCCAAGCGATGGGCAGCCGGGCGGAAATGACACGAAAAATCCTACAAATGGTCGGTGAGTCACGCCCCTGGTTGCGGCTTCGCCGCCGCCATTTCCTCTGGCCGGCAGCCGTCGGCATCGTGCTTGCCGTCGCATACAATGCGGCGCTGCCGCTGGTGATCTCGACCACCGACGTGCGGCCGACGATGGAGCGCATGCTCGATGCCTGGTCGGGCGGCAAGAGCCGGATCACCGGCGAGCCGGACATCCGCTTCTGGCCGAACCCGACGCTGACCTTGTCTGGTACAACCATCGAGACGACCGATGGCAACCCGCGCACGCTCGCCCGCATCGGTAGCATTACAGCTGCGTTCAGCCTGATCTCGGCCCTTCGTGGCGAACCGGCGCTCGAAGACATCCGCCTGATCGAGCCGGTTGTGACGCTGGAGCGCGGCGTCGACGGGGCGCTGAACTGGGAGCGGCCGCGCTGGCTCACGCCGCACGAACCTGCCACGGTCGGCGACGACACGCCCTTCGGCGACATCACCATCGAAAATGGGCGCCTGCAGGTCTTCGACCGGTCGACAAACTATGCGCAAGAATTTCCAGGCATTTCCGGCACCGTGAAATGGCCATCGTTTGCCGGGCGGCTGAACGCGCAACTGTCGAGCGTGATCGGCGGCCAGACCGTGAACTGGTCGCTTGCCTGCGACGAGCCGCTGACGCTGCTTGCGGGCCGCAACGCGACGCTGAAAACATCGCTGACCTCGGCCCCGCTCAATTTTTCCTTCGACGGTATCGGCAACCTTTCGACGAAGCCGTTTGCCTCGGGACGGCTGCAGGTCTCCAGCGCATCGTTGCCGGCGCTTGCCGCCTGGTTCGAGGGCGCTTCGCATGGCGAGTTGCCTGAGAGCAGTTTCAATCTCAGTGCCAATGTCACCACGGGCGAACAGACGCTGAAGCTGAACGACCTTCACATGTCGCTTGGCGCCGCCACGGCAACCGGTGTGCTCGACGTTTCCGTTCCGGCCGACGATACACCGCGTATCGAAGGTACGCTTGCCTTTGACAGGATCGACCTCAACGGACTGCAGCCGCTGTTCGCCAAGCTTCCGGTCGATCCCGAAGAACTCGCGAAGGATATAACGGACGCCTTTTCTCGCACCTGGCGTGTCGACGTGCGTCTGTCGACGCAGGAAGCGGCCATCGGCCCACTGAAGCTCACCGATGTCGCCGCCGGCGTCATGGTCGATCACGGCCGTGCATCGCTCGATATCGGTGACAGCACCTATGCGAGCGGCAGGCTCAGCGGCCGACTGGTGCTGGCGGACGCCGGCCTGGCCCGTGGCGGCAAGCTGGAACTGGTTCTCAAGGACGCGGACCTTGCCGCGGCGGTTGCCGATTTCGGCTTCAGCGGCCCGGTGCCGTCGGGACGCGGCAGCGTCAATCTCGACCTTTCCACCGACCAGCCGTTCTGGACGCCCAAGGCAGCCGATGCATCCGGCCGCCTGACCCTGTCGCTTGCCAACGGCAAGCTTTCGCAATTCGATGCCAATGCCTTTTCGGAGCTGGTGCGCAAGGGCGAGTTCTTCTCCCTTTCGCAGGCAGGCAGCGGCACGTTCGATTTCCAGCGCGCCGATATCGAGGCGCGCTTCAGCGACGGGTCCGCACGGTTGAACCGCGCGACCTTCACCGGACCGACCGGCAGCCTGTCCGTCAACGGCGTCATCCCCTATCGCAGCGGCAGCCTGGCGCTCGCCGGCACCTTTACCGATACAGTCAATGCTGCGCAGCGGTTGCGCTTCTTCGTCGGCGGCTCCTGGCCGAATGCGGTGATCTCGCCGCTTTCGGTACTTGGCGAGCCAAACTGAAACGGCCGGTGCTGATCGCACCGGCCGCCTGTCTTCAAACCATCGAACGTTTCATTGCGCAAAGGCGGCGCGCTCGTCCTTCTCGCGCTGGGCCTCGCGCTGCTTGGTAACGACGGAGGCGACGATGACGCCGATCGCGACGATGCCGATCAGGATCGTGCAGATCGCGTTGATTTCCGGCGTCACGCCGAGCCGGACCTGGCTGTAGATCTTCATCGGCAGCGTGGTCGCACCTGGCCCGGTTGTGAAGCTCGAGATCACGAGATCGTCCAGCGACAGCGTGAATGCCAGGACCCAGCCGGAAAACACCGCCGGTGCTATTACCGGCAGGGTGATCGCAAAGAAGGTCCTGACCGGGGTCGCCCCCAGATCCTGTGCGGCCTCTTCGATCGATTGATCGAAGCTCAGGAGCCGCGACTGAACGACGACGGCAACGAAGCACATGGTGAAGGTGATGTGCGCCAGCGTGATCGTCCAGAAGCCACGATCGAGCCCGATCGCGACGAACAGCAGGAGCAGCGAAAGGCCGGTGATCACCTCGGGCATGACCAGCGGCGCATAGACCATTCCGGAAAACAGCATGCGCCCGCGAAAGCGCGTGTAGCGCACCAATGCGAGTGCCGCGAGCGTTCCGAGCACCGTTGCGCACGTGGCCGAAATCAGCGCGACACGAATGGTGACCCAGGCGGCATCGAGCAGTGCCTGGTTATGCCAAAGCTGCGTGTACCACTTGGTCGAAAACCCGGCCCAGACGGTGACGAGCTTCGATTCGTTGAAGGAGAAGACCACCAGGAGCACGATCGGCAGATAGAGAAATCCGAAGCCGAGCACGATCGAGGCGATGTTGAAACGCGACCAGTTGCCCATGACCTACCTCCCCTCGCTGTCGGCTTTGGCCTGCGCGTTCTGGAAGAACACGATCGGGATCACGAGGATCAGAAGCAGGATCGTGGCAACCGCCGAAGAGACCGGCCAGTCACGGTTGGCGTTGAACTCGTTCCAGAGCGTCTTGCCGATCATCAGCGTTTCGGAACCGCCGAGCAGATCTGGAATGACGAACTCGCCGACGGCCGGAATGAAGACGAGCAGGCAGCCGGCAACGACGCCGGCCAGGGACAGCGGAAACGTCACCTGCCAGAATGCCGAGAACGGCGTGCAGCCGAGATCGAGCGCAGCTTCCGTCAGCGTGTGGTCCATCTTCTCCAGGGAGGAGTAGATCGGCAGCACCATGAACGGCAGGTAGGAATAGACGATGCCGATATAGATCGCCCAGTTGGTATTGAGGATGATCAGCGGCTGGTCGATGACATTGATGCTCATCAGAAACTGGTTGAGCAATCCTTCCGGCTTCAGGATCGCGATCCACGCGTAGACGCGGATCAGGAAACTGGTCCAGAACGGCAGGATCACCAGCATCAGCAGCGTCGGGCGGATCGATTTCGGCGCCTTCGCCATGCCGTAGGCAACCGGATAGGCGATCATCAACGTCAGGATCGTGGAAATGCCGGCGATGATGACGCTCGAAACATAGGCGTTGAAATAGAGAACGTCCTCGGTCAGCCAGACATAGTTGTCGAGCGAGAACTCCCGCGCCTTATCCATGATGCCGGAAAGGCCGCCGAAGAGATCGAAGACCGGCGTATAGGGCGGCATCGCCACCGCGGTCTGCGACAGCGAGATGCGGAAGACGATGAAGAACGGGATCAGGAAGAAGAACAGCAGCCAGGCATAGGGAATGATGATGACCAGGCGGCTGAAGAGGGCTGATGCGACTCTCGCCATGGCTTCAATCCTTCAAGACGACGCCGGCGTCTTCGCCGAACGAGATCCACACCTGCTGGTCGTAACCGAAGGGATCCTCGACGGCGCGCACTGCGTTCAGCGACGACGCCTTGACGACCCGGCCGTCCTTCAACCGGATGTGGAAGACGGTCATGTCGCCGAGATAGCCGATATCCCAGATCTCACCTTCGACCGCGTTGACCGGCGCATGGGCCGGCGCTTGCCGGCTGACGCGGATCTTCTCCGGGCGAATGGCGACGGCGGCCTTGGCGCCGACGGCTGGCCTGTCGGGCGATGCCATGCGGACCGGGAAGCCGTTTCCGGTCTCGATCCTGAGATAGCCGTTTTCCGCGGCTGAAACCGTTCCATCGAAAATGTTCACATCGCCGATGAAGTCGGCGACGAAGCGCGAATTGGGCGCCTCGTAGATTTCCGCCGGTGTCGCCACCTGCACGACCTTGCCGTGGCTCATGACGGCGATACGGTCGGCCATGGTCATCGCCTCTTCCTGGTCGTGCGTGACGACGACGAAAGTCAGGCCGAGCTCCTGCTGCAGGTCCATCAGTTCGAACTGGGTTTCCTCGCGCAGCTTCTTGTCGAGCGCGCCGAGCGGCTCGTCGAGCAGAAGCACCTTCGGCCGCTTGGCAAGCGAGCGCGCCAGCGCGACACGCTGGCGCTGGCCACCGGAAAGCTGGTGCGGCTTGCGCTTGGCAAATTTCTCGAGCTTCACCAGCTTGAGCATCTGGCCGACGCGCTCGGCGATATCCGCCTTCGGCATACCGTCCTGCTTGAGGCCGAAGGCGATGTTGGTCTCCACGGTCATATGCGGAAACAGCGCGTAGGACTGGAACATCATGTTGACGGGCCGCCTGTAGGGCGGGATGCCGGCGAGGCTCTGACCATCGAGGATGATCTCGCCCGAGGTCGGCTGCTCAAAGCCGGCAAGCATGCGCAGGAGCGTCGACTTTCCGCAGCCCGATGCGCCCAGCAGCGCGAAGAACTCACGCGTGTAGATGTCGAGCGAAAGATCGTCGACGGCGGTAAAATCGCCGAACCGCTTGGTGACGTTCCTGACGGAAATGAATGGCTTGGAAGCTGGATCCGCCCAGGGGGCGAAAGAGCGCCTGATACTGCCGAGTGACTTCATCATCTATCCCCGAATGATACAGCCGATGGGCACTCTCGTTTTCCCCGGTGCCCCCTACAAAGAAAATTGCCCGGATCTTGCGGTCCGGGCAATTCGTTTCGCTCTTACTGGCCGGTGACGACCTTTGTCCAGAGCCGGGTCAGCACCCGCTGCTCCTTGGCCTGGAAGGGCGTGACGGTGAACAGTTTCTGCATCACCTCATCCGACGGGTAAATGGCGGTGTCGTCGAGGACCGCCTTGTCGAGGAACTGCTGCGAAGCCTTGTTGCCGTTGGCGTAGAAGACATAGTTCGACGCCTTGGCGACGACTTCCGGCTTCATCATGTAATTGAGGAACTCATGCGCCTCGGCGACGTGCGGAGCATCCGCCGGAATGGCGAGCATGTCGAACCACATCTGCGCGCCCTGCGAGGGGATCGCATAATCGACGGTGACCCCGGCCTTGGCTTCGGCGGCGCGGTCGCGCGCCTGGAAGACGTCGCCCGAGAAGCCGACGGCCAGGCAGATGTCGCCGTTGGCAAGCGCGTTGATGTATTCCGACGAGTGGAACTTGCGGATATTGGGGCGAACGCTGGCAAGCAGCTCGGCCGCCTTTTCCAGATCCGCCGCCTCGTGGCTATCAGGATTGAGACCGAGATAGGCGAGCGCCGACGGCATCACATCCGTCGGGGAATCGAGCACGTGAATGCCGCAATCCTTGAACTTGGCGGCCAGTTCCGGCTTGAAGATGACGTCCCAATTGGGCTTCTCGTCGGTGCCGAGGATCGCCTTCATCTTGTCGACATTGTAGCCGATGCCAGTGGTGCCCCACATATAGTCGATAGCGTATTCGTTGCCGGGATCGTACTTGGCCGTGCGTTCGGTGATCACGTCCCACATGTTGGAAAGGTTGGGAAGCTTGGACTTGTCCAGCTTCTGGAACACGCCGGCTGCGATCTGCCGCTGCAGGAAGGTCGCCGTCGGCACGACGACGTCATAGCCCGAACCGCCCGCGAGCAACTTGGTTTCGAGAATTTCGTTGGAATCGAAGACGTCGTAGACGACCTTGATGCCGGTTTCCTTGGTGAAGTCTTCCAGAATGCTGCTGTCGATGTAATCCGACCAATTATAGACGTTGACCACGCGCTCCTGCGCCGAAGCGAGCATGGTCGACCCGGCCAACATGACCGTCGCCATGGTTGTAACGATGAATTTGGACATGCAGTTCCCTCGTTATTATCGGACCGGGCAAGGCCGACCCGTGACACGGATCCAGGCCCATTCTGGATCGCCCGGGGGCGAGGTTAGGCATGTTTCTCGACAACCTCAAGGGGTTTCGTGCCGGAAGCAGGCAGACCTCTTCCGTGACCCTCGTTTTAGCAAGCCAAGGAAAATCGGGCACTTATGGCAGCAGGCGCAATTGCGCGCATCGATCGGCTGGAGGCGACGGACGTTAACCATGACGGCAACCGGTCCCTGCGCATGCTCGTTTACGATTGATTAACCATAGAGGGCATGCGATTTTTCCTGTGGTTGTGTATCTGGGTCTGGGCAGTGTCATGAGTGAGCGGAACCGCAGGATCGATCCGAGGGAACTGAAGCGCCTCTCCATCCTCCAGCCATGGAAGTCGCTTGCCGCAATCGCTGCCGATTGGGCGATCATCGTGGCCGCCATCGCCGTGAGCGAATATGCCGGCAATGCCTTCGTCTATCTCTTGTCTGTCCTGGTGATCGCGGGCCGCATGCATGCGCTCGGTTGCCTCGTGCACGAGGCCGCACACTACCGCATCATCAAGGCTCGCAGGCTCAGCGACTGGATGAGCGATCTGCTGCTTGCCTGGCCGATGCTGGCGACCGTCGACGGTTACCGCCAGAACCACCTGGCGCATCACCAGCATGCCAATACCGACGACGACCCGGACTGGACCGCCAAGCGCGGCATGGCGCAGTTCACCTTTCCGCAGAAGGTGGCGCGCGGCCTTGTGCAGTTGCTCGGCTATCTCGTCGCGGTCAACTCGATCCGCGACATGGTGCACATGGCCAAGCGCATGTCGAAGAACGACCGATCGACGCGCGGCTACAAGCTGCTGCGGCTGGGGTTCTACGTCGCCGCCGCGGCCATCATCACCCTCGCCGGCATCTGGCGCGAATTCGCGCTCTACTGGCTGGTGCCGTTCTTCACCGTCTTCTGCCTTTTCCTTTACGTGCGCAGCGTGGCGGAACATTTCGGCAGCATGGACTATACGGACGAACTCACCAGTTCACGCACGGTCTACCCACACGCCTGGGAAAAGCTGTTCTTCGCCCCGCACAACATCAACTACCATCTCGAGCATCATCTCTATCCCGGCGTACCGTTTTACAACCTGCCCGAACTGCACGCGATCCTGATGCGCAACAAGGCCTATGCCGACAGGGCGCACATCACACGCGGCTATACGACCGGGTTGCCGGCGGAGTGCTTTTCCCCCAGTGCGCCGCTGCTGCCCAGCCAGCATCCGGTCAGCTACTGAGCGTCCCGCGGCTACTGGAAATCGAAGACACTGAGGCCGGTCGCCATCTCGTCGAGGCCGAGCGGACGCGTGACAGGCGGCTCGGCGCGCGCAAGACAGCCCTGGCGCTCGCAGAGACGACAGGCAGCCCCGATGGCAACGGCCCCTGCGCGCGTCGCGCCATAGACCACCTCGTCGGCGGAGGATGCCTCGCAGCCGATCAACAGCGCCGTGCGCCGGACCCGCTCGTCGAACGCGGCCTGCGGTCCGTCGAGCGTGCGCGACACCGTGAGGAACGTCAGCCCTTCGGTCGTCTCCACCCGGTCGACCAGGATCTGGCCCGGCACCGAGAATGCGGCGTGGATATTGAGCTTGGGACAGCCGCCGCCAAACCTTGCCTGCGGGAAACCTGCCGCCCCCGAACGACGCAGGCGATGGCCGGCATTGTCGATCTCCATCAGGAAGAACGCAACGCCCGTCGCGCCCGGCCGCTGCAGCATGGTCAGCCGGTTTGCCACCTGCTCGAACGACACCCGGAAGCGCGCGCGAAGCACGTCGATGTCGTACCGCGCCTTGAGGGCCGCCGCGTGAAACGCCGCATAGGGCATCATCAGGGCGTGGGCAGCGTAACGGGCAAGCTCGAAGCGGCCGATGCGGCGCGCCTCGGCGGTCGATAGCCGCAGCGTCTCAAGCTCCTGGACGATCGCCTCGTGGCAGGCGATCGAGGCGACCTCCATGGCGATTTCGCGCAGCTGGTCATAGGGCGACAGGCGCTCGGAAATGAAAAGCCGCATGGAATGGCGATCGAAACGGCGGCGCAGATTGGGCATGGCGTGCACGGGCAGATTGCGCACGACAAGACCATGCTCCTTCTTCAGCCAGGCCTTCAGCGCGCCGACCAGATCGTCGCCCGGCGACAGCGCCTCGTGAAAGGCTTCGGCCACGCTCTCGATGCGGGCGAAATGATTGGGCCTGGCTTCGAGCGTCTCGCGCACCTCGTCCATCGGCAGGCGCGTTCCCGACAGCGCCTCCATATGCCCCTGGCCCGCCAGAAGATCGGCGAGGTCCTTCAGCCGCGCCGCCTGCTCGCGATAGGCGCGGTAGAGCTTGACGACGCCGCCAGCCGCATTGGGCGCGGCCTCGGCCACTTCGATCAGCTCCTGATCCCCAGGCAGTTCCGCCGCCAGCAGCGGATCGGCAAAGACCTCGCGCAGTTGCGCCAGCCCTCCGCCGGTCTCGGCCTGCAACTCCTCCAGGTCCACCTTGTAGACAGACGCGAGCTTTAGCAGCAGCTGGACGGTCAGCGGCCGCTGGTTGCGCTCGATCAGATTGAGGTAGGACGGCGAGATGCCGAGCGCCTCCGCCATCGCCGTCTGCGTCAGCGACAACCCGTTGCGGATGCGGCGGACGCGCGGGCCGGCAAAGATCTTGTTCTCAGCCATTTGTCACTACCTTTACAATCCCGAGCCCATTTGAGGATTTACATAATTTACAAATTTACTGTCCGCCACTGTCAAAGACAAGACAAGATAACCCTTTTGAAAGCGCAAATTCTTTGAATTCCATGGCTCTATTGCGCAACGCAATGTAAAAACTGTCACATCAACTCGGAGATAGAGATCGCCGTAAGACAAAAGTCGAATGGCGAATGAGTTCCAGCAGGAGGAAGTAATGACTGATTTTTACAAGCTCGTTCCCAGTGCCCAGCAAGGCCGCTTCGACGGCATCGAACGCCCCTACACCGCCGAAACCGTGAAGCGGCTGCGTGGCTCGGTCGAAATCCGCCATTCGCTGGCCGAAATGGGCGCCAACCGCTTGTGGAAGCTCATTCATGAGGAAGACTTCGTGAACGCGCTCGGCGCGCTCTCCGGCAATCAGGCCATGCAGATGGTCCGCGCCGGCCTGAAGGCTATCTATCTCTCCGGCTGGCAGGTCGCCGCCGACGCCAATACTGCATCGGCGATGTATCCCGACCAGTCGCTCTATCCGGCAAATGCCGCGCCGGAACTGGCCAAGCGCATCAACCGCACGCTCCAGCGCGCCGACCAGATCGAGACCTCGGAAGGCAAGGGCCTTTCGGTCGACACCTGGTTCGCGCCGATCGTTGCCGACGCGGAAGCCGGCTTCGGCGGCCCGCTCAACGCCTTCGAGATCATGAAGGCCTTCATCGAGGCGGGTGCTGCCGGCGTTCACTATGAGGACCAGCTCGCATCCGAAAAGAAATGCGGCCATCTCGGCGGCAAGGTTCTGATCCCGACGGCGGCCCATATCCGCAACCTCAACGCCGCGCGGCTTGCAGCCGACGTCATGGGCACGCCGACGCTGGTGATTGCTCGCACCGATGCGGAAGCCGCCAAGCTTCTGACGTCCGATATCGACGAGCGCGATCGCCCTTTCGTGGATTACGACGCCGGACGCACGGTCGAAGGCTTCTATCAGGTGAAGAACGGTATCGAGCCGTGCATCGCGCGCGCCATCGCCTACGCGCCGCATTGCGACCTGATCTGGTGCGAAACCTCCAAGCCGGACCTCGAGCAGGCCCGCAAGTTCGCAGAGGGCGTGCACAAGGCGCATCCAGGCAAGCTGCTCGCCTACAATTGCTCGCCGTCGTTCAACTGGAAGAAAAACCTCGACGACGCGACGATCGCCAAGTTCCAGCGCGAACTGGGTGCGATGGGCTACAAGTTCCAGTTCATCACGCTTGCCGGCTTCCACCAGCTGAACTTCGGCATGTTCGAGCTCGCCCGCGGCTACAAGGCCCGACAGATGGCCGCCTATTCGGAGCTGCAGGAGGCGGAGTTCGCCGCCGAGGTCAACGGCTATACCGCCACCAAGCACCAGCGCGAAGTCGGCACCGGCTACTTCGACGCGGTGTCGCTTGCCATCACCGGGGGCCAGTCGTCGACCACGGCCATGAAGGAATCGACCGAGCACGACCAGTTTCGCCCTGCCGCCGAGTAACGAGCCGGGGAGCGTGGCAATCCCTGCCCGCCGCGCTCCCCAAGCAATCGATGAGAAACCGCCGACACCAAGGAGAACTCCAATGACAGTTCAGACACGCGTCAAGGAACGGGCCGAGGAACAGTCTTCGGCCATGACCCCGGACCAACAGGCCGCAATCCGCATGGTTGCCAACGATCTGCACCGCCTCAACCAGGCGGTCATGAAAGCCGTCGACGCGGGCGTCTCGGTCGAGCTGGTGCGCTCGGCCCGCCATCATGGCGGCGAGGGCAACTGGGGCGACCTGCTGATCCCTGTCATCGTCACCCAGGGACGGGCATGATGATCATGCTTGCGACTGTGGCCGCGCAACTCGCGTTGCTGTCGGCGATCTGTCCGGTTAGCGCAGCGCACGCTGCGGCACCGGTCGTTGCCGCAAACCGGTTGCGACGGGCATAGCAAAACAGGTACCGCCAAAAGAAAATGGCCGGCAGTCATGCCGGCCATTTTCCTTACGCGCCTCGCCCTTGCCGAACACCCTATTTCAAGTTGCATCCGGCATGAGCCCCTGCCTATATTAGCGCCGACTATCGCAAGCGGGGCACGCATGTTTCAGCCGGGCAATGCGAAAACGGATGAACTCACCGACCTCGTCTATGGCGCGGCGCTGGGTGAATGCAGCTGGCAGGATTTTCTCGATCGGTTGGCAAGCGCGCTGCCGAATGGCCGATCTGCGCTGCACTACCATGATCTCGCGGCCCCCAACAGCTATGTCCCGACCGTCTCCGGGTTTGAGGCCGAGGATATCGAGCAGTTCAACGCCCATTTCGCCGCCGTCAACCCGTGGCTTCCCAGGGCGATGTTCGTCGCCACCGGACAGGGCCTGGTTGGCGAACAGATCGTTCCGCGCGGCGAACTGATCAGATCCGAATTCTACAATGACTGGCTGAAGCGCAAGACCGGATGCGAGACCAGCGTCGGCGTGACGATCATCAGGAGCGCGACACGCACCTTCATGCTGTCGACCTGCACCTCGTCAACGGATGCGGACCTCAACCAGCAGGCCGCCGAGCAATACACCGCTCTGGCGCCGCACCTGAAGCGGGCGTTCGACCTTCTGCGCAAGCGCGACGGCATGGCGGGCGGACACGGCGAAAGCCGCGATCTGCTCGATAGCGTCGGCGTCGGCGTGATCTATGTCACCGACAATCTGCGCGTCCGTTCGATGAACAGGAGCGCGGAGCGCATGGTGTCGGGCGACGCGCCCGTCCGGGTTTCGCCCGGTGGACGGGTCGCGTTGCGGGGCGCCGACACGGCAGCGGCGCTCGAGCTGTTGTCGCTGCGGATCGGAACGAAGTCGGAACCGCACGTCTCGCTCCTCAGGGGATCGGACGGTGCCGCCTATCGGATCACGCTGGTGCGCCTGCGTTCCGACGTCTTCGTCGAATTGCTCAACGGGCCGACGGTGGCCATCCTGATCGAACCGGCAACGTCGCTCCTGCCGGAGGAACGACGTGAACATCTGAAGGACATGCACGGCCTGACACCGGCCGAGGTCCGCATCGCGTCCGGGCTTGCCGCGGGACTGTCGCTTCGGGAGATGGCGCAGGCGAATGGCGTCAGCTACGAGACCATCCGCACGCAGTTGAAGAGCATCTACAACAAGACAGAGGTGAACTCGCAGGCAGCACTCGTCAGCCTGTTGATGCGTTGACCGTTTCAGCTGCGGCGCGGGCGCTTGCCTGCGAAGATGTCGGCGTGGCTTTTGAGCAATCTGGTCATGCGATCGACCACCGTGCGGATTTCCGATCGATGGCGGTCCTCATTGTTCATGACGATCCATTGCCGGTGAAGCAGCGTCGGGATTTCTTCGCCCGCGCGCTCCAGCAGCGGATCGAGATCTCCGACAAAACAGGGAAGCACGGCGCAGCCGGCACCCGCCCGGGCGAGGTCGAGCAATGAGCGCGGCCGGGTTACTGTCGCGACAATGCGCCCCGGCGCCTGCTCATGGGGCCAGCGCAGATAGGCCGAAATCGCCTCTTCCTCGCTGACCGCGACCCAGCGCGCGTTGGCAGCGGGCTGCGCATTCTTCTGCCGATAGGCGGCATAGGCCACCTCACCGACAGGCCGGGCGGCCAGGTAACTTTCCTGCGGCTCGAAGGCGCGGATACCGATATCGCTCTCGCGGTAGGCAAGGTTGGCACGGGTTTCGCCGATGGTGATCGCCAGGCTGAAGCCGTCGCGCTCGCTGCAGAGGGCGGGAAAGTTCTCGGCAAGGAGCCAGGCGACCCAGGTTCCGGCGGCGATACGCACGACGGCGCCCTCGCCTTCCCGACGCCAGCTCTCGACACGGCGCGCAGCCGCCTCCATCTCCACGAGTTGCTCGAACAGCAGTTGCCCGTCACCGGTCAAGAGATAGCCGGTCTGGCTGCGCACGAACAGGGTGCGGCCGGTGCGCTCCTCGATTTCAAGCATGCGCCGGCCGACGGTCGCCGGGCTGGACCCAAGCGCCTGCGCCGCGCCGGTCAACCCGCCGCTGCGCGCCACACTCAGGAAGCAGCGGTATATGTCCCAATCCATGTCTTTCATCATTGAAAAACATAGGCCGATATCTTGCGTATGTAAAACAGATTTGGCTGCATAAAAGAGAGGATGCCGCCTGATGAGGAGCATCACCATGGAAACGCTTGCAGCAGCCTATATGGCAGATCTGATCATGAAATCCCGCCGCTGGGACGAGCATTTCGACCCGAAGCCCCCGGGCTTGTGGCGGCGAACGTTTCGCCGTTTCGCGGCCGCGCTTGCGGCACGCAGGAGTGTTGAGCCAGCCGAGCCATCAGGTCAGACGAAATGCACCGCGCAACCGTTGGGCTGCGCGGTGCGGTGTTAGAGATGACAGCGCCGAAGCGGCTCAGGCCGCGCGGTAAGCCTGCATATCGGCCGCCTCCGGCTCCAACCGGAACTGCTCGACCAGCATCATCAGCGTGTCGGCCTGGTTGGAAAGGGCGAGGCTCGTTGCCGTTGCCTCTTCCACCATCGAGGCGTTCTGCTGGGTCATCTGATCCATCTGGTTGACCGATCCGTTGACCTCGTTGAGGGCGACGGCCTGATCGCGGCTTGCGGTTGCGATCATTTCCACGTGCTGGCTGACCGTGACGATCTGGGCACTGATAGATGCCAGCACCGCGCCGGTTTCCTTGACCAGCAGCGAGCCGGAATTGACCTCGTCCGTCGACTTGTTGATGAGACCCTTGATCTCGCGGGCCGCTTCCGCCGATCGCTGCGCCAGTTCGCGCACCTCCTGTGCGACGACGGCAAAACCCTTGCCGGCTTCACCGGCGCGCGCCGCCTCGATGCCGGCGTTCAGCGCCAGAAGGTTGGTCTGGAAGGCGATGTCGTCGATGACCTCGATGATCTGTTCGATCTGGCGCGAGGCCTCCTCGATGCGGCCCATGGCGGCGATCGCATTGGTGACGACGGTTGCCGAGCTGTCGGCGCTCTTCTTCGTCTGGGTCACCGCTACATTCGCGTCGTTCGCGCGCTCGGCCGACGAGCGGACCGTCACGGTGATCTGGTCGACCGCCGCAGCCGTCTCCTCGAGCGAAGCGGCCTGAGCTTCGGTCCGCTTCGACAGCGAGTCGGCGGCGTGGTGCATGTCGGCGCCGCTCTGCTGGATCGCCTGCGCGTTGCCGCGGATCTGCGCCAGCGTGTCCTGCAGCCGGATCAGCGAGCCGTTGAAGTCGGTGCGCAGCTGCTCGAGACGGCCATGGAACGGGATGTCGATCTGGCGCGACAGGTCGCCCTGGGCCAGACGGCCGAGGCCGGCGGCAAGCTCGCTGACGGCAAGGTCGATCTGGCGATCGAGTTCGCGCTTTTCGGCATCGTTGCGGCTACGCTCGACATCGGCACGGGCGCGCTGTTCTTCGCTTTCGGCCTCGATGCGCACCTTGGAGAGCGCATTTTCCTTGAAGACGCCAAGTGCGCGGGCCATGTCACCGATCTCATCCTGACGGCTGTCGCCGTCAATCGAGGTGTCGAGGCGGCCGTCTGCCAGGCGACGCATGGCGGCGGTGATCTGGCCGATCGGCTTCTTCAGCGTCAGTGTGAGCGCGATGCCGGCGAGCAGTGCAATGACGACGCCTGCAACGGTGGCGGCAACCGAAATCTGGTTGGCTTCCTGGCGCTCGGTGCCGGCGGCGACCTTCTGCTGTTCGGCAAAGCCGGTGAGATCGCTCCAGATCTGGTTGATCGACTGGCCGGCGGCATCGAAATCGGCTGTCCGCTTGACGGTGATCTCGACCAGCGTGGCGGCGTCCTTCTTCATCACGGTGATGATCGGCATCAGCGTATCGGCAATGGCATCGAAGGATGCGCCTTCGCTCGCCACGCCGCGCAGCGTCGCCATGTTCTGCTGAACCGCCAGGAACTTGTCGAGCAGCTTCTGACGGTTGCCTTCGACCGTCACGCCCATGAAGGTGGCTGCGGAAATCTGGATGTCGGTGATCGACGAGGAAAGCCGGCGCGTCGCGGTCAGAACGGATTCGGTGCTGACGATCAGCTGATCGAGCTCGGCGAAGATCCGGGTGGCATCCCGCATCTTGCCCACGGAAGCGGCCTCGAGGCGGAAGCTGGCGGTACGGAAACGGTCGACATGCTTGGATATGCCGGCAAGCGTTTCAGGACCGGCAGGTGCTTTCAGGAGCGAACCGATCTCGCTCGATGCCGACGTGATCGTCTCGGTCAGCGACTTCTCGTCCTTCGGCAGCAGCCGGAAGATGTCGCGCTCGGTGCGGCCGATCATCGGGAACCGTTCCTTGACGACCTTGAGCTTCTCCTCGATCGTCGTCGCCTTGCTGACTTCGGTGCCGAACTCGTTGAAGAAGCGCGAGGCGCGCATCAGCTTTTCGGCTTCGCGCAGCATGGTCTTGGCGGCGTTCTCGTTCTTGCGCACGGCATATTGCAGCCGGTTCGACTCGTCGTTGATCTTGGCCCGTTCGACCAGCAGCGCATCGAGGTTCGTCATCATCGCGGCGCGCATCTCCTGCTCGCCGACATGCAGCTTCCAGAGACCGTCGATGCGTGCTTCGATATCGTTTGTTGCGGCAATCGCGGCCGTCAGCTCGTCCTGGCCGTTCTGGCCGGCAACCTGAGCGGCGGTATCGGCGAGAATTTCCTTCTGCGCAGCGATCTTGCCCTGGAGGGCGTCGCGCGTTTCCTCGGTGGTCGAGTGCAGGAAGTTGTTCATCCCCGCATAGACGTCCTTGAACCCGCTCAGCGTCTGCAGGACGCTGTTGGAAATCTCCATCCGCCCCTGCAGCAGGCCGGACGCATAAAGGCCGGTAATGCCGACGGCACAGATGCTGACGACGAAGGGCAGAATGAAGAACAGCACCTTCGTCTGGATCTTGAAACGGGCAAGAATTCTGTCAATGAACATGGAAAACACCTTGGCTCGCAGCTCGCATTCGCCTCCCCCGGCGGCTCGAAACATGTCTCGCCTCTGGGCGTAACTGCCAAAAGGACGAAACGATCGAGAGCCACCCGATGCGCAAACAGGCTGATGTTTTTCTGAAAAATCATGCGGTGCACACCGCCAGTCCGTCAGCAATCATTGCGGGACCGCGCCACCTCCCCGGTAGCGAAGTCCTGACGGAACTCACTTCGTCGCAATATTCAATTTGAACGATTAAAAATTGTATAAGCGTGCAGCACTCGCCTACGAATTTTCGAGGGCGCTCGCACGCGCATGGCGCGCCGGTGCTTCTGCCGGCAAGCGGCCGAGCGGCGGTGTCAGTGCCAGAGGGCCGGAAGCGTCGCGAGGGCGGCAACGGCAAAGAACGCGACCAAGGCGATGCGGGTCAGCATCACTCTCTGTGCGCGGCTCTCGTCGGTGCGAGCAATGGCGATAGCGCGGGGACGACGGCGTGGCTGGTTCATGACATCCTGTCCTTCTCACTGACCGGCAACAATCGGCCCGGTTACACCGGCTTGCCAGTCGTCATCATATTGCAGCCATGCTGTGGCAGAGAAAAGCCCTAAAAATGGAAACAGTGTGATTTCCGTTCGCGGAACAATTCCATTCTGACCGAGCGCCGGCTGTGCCGACATAAGACGAGGTTCGGGCATATCCGTTAACAATGGCTGAAGCGACCCGCCGCAAAAGCGGGAGGGTCAGACGTCCTGCCCGGCGGCAAAGCCCGAGGCCCAGGCCCATTGGAAATTGTAACCACCGAGCCAGCCAGTCACATCGACGCATTCTCCGATGAAATAGAGCCCGGGAACGGCCTTTGCCTGCATCGTCTTGGAATCGAGACCGCCGGTATCGACGCCGCCAAGCGTCACCTCGGCCGTGCGATATCCTTCCGAGCCGGCCGGCTTGATCGTCCAGGCCTGGATCGTGGCCGACAGCGCCTCGATCGTCTTGTCGGAGAGATCGGCGAGCTGCTTTCCGGTCAACTTGGCGCCATCGGCAAAGAACTGCGCAAGCCGCCGTGGCAGGATATCGGCGAGCACCGTCTGAACGGCCTGCTTGCCGTTGCTGCGGCGCGCTGCTTTCAGGATCGAGGCGATGTCGATATCGGGCATCAGCCTCAAGACGATATCCTGCCCTTCGCGCCAATAGGACGATATCTGCAGGATCGCCGGACCGCTCAGGCCGCGATGCGTGATCAGCACCGCTTCGCGAAACGCCGTCTTGCCGGACCGCGCCTCGGCGTCGGCGGCGACACCCGCCAGTTCGCCGATCGTCTCGAGCTGGGCCGGATCGAGTGTCAGCGGCACGAGCCCAGGGCGTGTCTCGACCAGCGCCAGTCCGAACTGCTCGGCGATCTTATAGGCAAGCCCCGTCGCGCCCATCTTCGGGATCGATTTGCCGCCGCTCGCGACCACCAGCGACTGCGCGTCCACCGGTCCGTCGGCTGTCATCACCCGGTAGCCGTCGCCATGGCGCTCGACGCTCTCGATCGCCGTCTCCAGTCGCAGCTCGACCCCGGCCTCGCGCATTTCGGTCAGCAGCATCCTGATGATGTCCTTGGCCGAATGATCGCAGAACAATTGCCCGAGCGTCTTCTCGTGCCAGGCAATGCCGTGTCTTTCGACCAGCGCCAGGAAATCGCGCGCGCCGTAGCGCGCAAGCGCCGACTTGCAGAAATGCGGATTGGCGGACAGGAAATTCTTCGGCCCGGCATGGATATTGGTGAAGTTGCAGCGGCCGCCGCCGGAGATGCGGATCTTTTCGCCCGGGGCTCTGGCATGGTCGATGACGAGCACGCGCCGGCCACGCTTGCCGGCCTCGATGGCGCACATCATGCCGGCAGCACCGGCGCCAATGATCACTACATCCCTTTTTTCTGCCACGAAACACCTTTGAGCTCTTCAGCGCATTCCATTCCGCTCGCGCCGACGAAAGTCAATCGTCCCGCACTAGCCAATTGGCAATCTCCGGTTATGATGCGCCATCCGAAGCCAAAACCGGTGATTTATGCCCTCCAAGAGAAGTGCTGCCCAACAAACAACGAAAATCAGCAAAACCTCGAAAATACCCGCCGCCCTGCATTCCCTCCGAGGCGTCAAGACCTGGAAGGAAGCAACGGACTGGCTGAAGATCCGCGGGATCGAAGACATCGAATGCATCACGCCCGACCTTGCCGGCGTTCCCCGCGGCAAGATGATGCCGACCTCCAAGTTCACATCCAATACCTCGCTGGCGCTGCCATCGGCCGTCTACCGCCATACGATCTCGGGCGAGTATCCTGACGAGACCGGCCAGTTCCGCTACGATTCGCGCGACAGCGACATCAAGCTCGTGCCCGACCTTTCGACGCTTTCGGTCGTGCCCTGGGAAACCGATCCGACGGCGCAGGTGATCTGCGACATCGTCGGCTCCGAAGGCGAGCAGATCAGCTATACGCCGCGCAACGTCCTGAAGCGCGTGGTCGAGCTCTACCGCCAGAAGGGCTGGAAGCCGGTTGTCGCCCCCGAAATCGAGTTCTACCTCGTCGCCACCAATGACGATCCCGACTATCCGCTGCATCCGCCGAAGGGCCGCTCCGGCCGCTCGATCCTCGGCGGCCAGGGTTATTCGATCGCCGGCATCAACGAGTTCGACGAACTGATCGACGACATCTATCACTTCTCCGAGAAGCAGGGTCTGGAGATCGACACGCTGATCCACGAGGAAGGACCGGCGCAGCTCGAGATCAACCTTCGTCACGGCGATCCGATCGAGCTTGCCGACCAGGTGTTCCTGTTCAAGCGCACGATCCGCGAGGCGGCGCTGAAGCACGGCATCTACGCCACCTTCATGGCCAAGCCGATGCAGGGCCAGCCGGGTTCGGCCATGCACATCCACCAGTCGGTGATCGAGATCAACACCGGGCGAAACCTGTTCTCCAACCCGGATGGTTCCGCCTCCAAGGAGTTCTTCAACTTCATCGGCGGCATGCAGCATTACGTGCCGCGCACGCTGGTGATGATGGCACCCTACGTAAATTCCTTCCGCCGGCTGACGCCCGACATGTCGGCGCCGGTGAACACGGCCTGGGGCTACGACAATCGCACGACCGCGTTCCGCATTCCGGTATCCGAGCCTGTGGCGCGACGGATCGAGAACCGGCTGCCGAGTTCGGACGCCAATCCGTATCTCGCGCTCGCAGCCTCGCTTGCCTGCGGGTATCTCGGGATCATCGAGGGCCGCGAACCTTCGGCGCCCACGGAAGACACCGCCAACGAAGGCGAGATCGACCTGCCGCGCGGGCTGCTCGAAGCCGTTGCCCTGCTCGAATCCGCCCCCTCGCTTGCCGAGGTGCTGAGCCCGGAATTCATCGCCATCTATGCGGGCGTGAAACGCGGCGAATTCGAAACCTTCATGCAGGTGATCAGCCCGTGGGAGCGCGAGTTCCTGCTGCTGAACGTCTGACCTGAGAGGCCGACCGATGCCCTGGCAAAGCCCGATCTCGCCCGGTTACTCCTGGTATGAGGCAACCGTTCCGGATCGACCCGAATTCCCGCAGATGGCGGGATCGCGCAAGGCAGACGTCGCCATCATCGGTGGCGGCTATACCGGGCTTCAGGCAGCCTTCAATCTTGCCCGCCAGGGCGTCGACGTCACCCTCATCGACGCCTGCCGCTTCGGCGACGGGGCGTCGGGGCGCAATGGCGGCCAGTTCGGCACCGGCCAGCGCGCCTGGGCCGACGAAACCGAGGAAACGCTCGGCCACGAGCGGGCGCAAGCCCTGTTCGACATGGCCGAAAACGCCAAGCGCTACGTGCTCGATTTCGCCGCCGAACATGCGATCGATATCGAGTTCATGCCGGGGCAGCTTTCGGTCGGTCACAAGAAGAGCCTGGAGAAGGACTACCGCGACCACGTCGAGGCGATGGCGACACGATTCGGTTATAAGCACCTCTCGTTCATGGAGCGGGAGGAGACGGCAAGCCGGCTCGGATCGTCGCGCTATCACTTCGGCATCCGCGACGCCGGCACTGGCCATATCCATCCCTTGAAGCTGCTGGTGGGGCTCGCCCGGCAGGCGGCGCTTTCCGGTGCCAATCTGTTCGAGCAGACGAAGGCGCTGAAGATCGACCGCAACGCGGCCGCGATCGTCATTACCACCGATCGCGGCACGATCACTGCAGACCGGGTGCTCGTCGCCTGCAACGCCTATATCGGCAATCTCGAGCCGATCAGCGCCAGCCATGTGATGCCGATCCGCTCGTTCATCGGTGCGACCGAGGTCCTCTCTGCCCATCCGAACGTGCTGCCCGGTGGCGAATCGGTCGACGATTCGCGCTTCGTCGTGCGCTATTTTCGCAAGTCCAAGGACGGGCGGCTGCTCTTCGGCGGGCGCGAGGCCTATACCGCCGACAATCCGCGCGACATTTCCACCCATATCCGCCGGCAGATCTCGGAGATCTATCCGGAACTCGGCAATGTCGAGATCATCCATGGCTGGGGCGGCTCCGTCGGCATCACCATGCCGCGCACGCCCTTCTGTCGCGAGGTCATGCCGGGCGTCACCTCGATCGGCGGCTATTCCGGCCACGGGGTCATGCTTTCGAACTATTGCGGCAAGCTCTATGCTGACCTGGCGCTGGGCAAAGCAACCGAACTCGACCTGCTGAAAGCCTTGAAAATACCGGCTTTTCCCGGTGGAGCACGCTTGCGTTCGCCGCTTCTGTTCCTGGCGCTCAGCTGGTACGCGCTTCGCGACAAGCTCTAGGAAGCGCATTTGCGGCCATTTTATTGCGTCGCACCCTAGCGCCTTTAAATCGATTAGATTATATGTGGCCCTGACCTGAACAAGATCGAGATTATCCCATGAGCAGCCAGATCATTCCCGTCGAACCGTTTGACTATGTCGTGTTCGGGGGCACCGGCGATCTCGCCGAGCGCAAGCTGCTGCCAGCGCTCTATCACCGCCAGATGGAAGGCCAGATTACCGAGCCGACCCGCATCATCGGCGCTTCGCGTGCCGCCTTGACGCACGAGGAATATCGCAAGTTTGCCGCCGACGCGCTGAAAGAACACCTCAAGCCGGCCGAGTACAACGAAGCGGAAGTGGCGAAGTTCACCGCCCGCCTCTTTTACGTTTCGGTCGATGCCAAGTCCGATCAGGGCTGGGACACGCTGAAGAAGATCCTGGAAGAAGGCAAAGACCGCATTCGCGCCTTTTACCTCGCCGTCGGACCCGCAATCTTCGGCGACATCTCGGAGAAGATCCGCGACCACAAGCTGATCACCAAGACCACGCGCATCGTCGTCGAAAAGCCGATCGGACGGGACCTCGCGTCGGCGACCGAACTCAACGACACGATCGGCAAGGTTTTCCGCGAAGAGCAGATCTTCCGCATCGACCACTATCTCGGCAAGGAGACGGTGCAGAACCTGATGGCGCTGCGCTTTGCCAACGCGCTCTACGAGCCGCTATGGAACTCCGCCCATATCGACCATGTGCAGATCACGGTGTCAGAAGCAGTCGGCCTGGAAAACCGCGCCGGCTACTACGACAAGGCAGGTGCGCTGCGCGACATGGTGCAGAACCACATCCTGCAGCTCGTCTGCTTCGTGGCGATGGAAGCGCCGACCTCGATGGACGCGGAGGCCGTGCGCGACGAAAAGCTCAAGGTTCTGCGCGCGCTGAAGCCGGTCAACGCCTCCAATGTCGAGCAGGTGACGGTGCGCGGTCAGTATCGTGCAGGCGCTTCTGCCGGCGGCCCCGTCAAGGGCTACCTCGAAGAGCTTGAAGGCGGCGTTTCGAACACCGAAACCTTCGTCGCGATCAAGGCCGAAGTCAGCAACTGGCGCTGGGCCGGCGTGCCGTTCTACATCCGCACCGGCAAGCGGCTTGCCGGCCGCATGTCGGAAATCGTCATCACCTTCAAGCAGATCCCGCACTCGATCTTCGACAACAGCGCCGGCCGTATTTCCGCCAACCAGCTCGTCATCCGCCTGCAGCCGAACGAAGGCGTCAAGCAGTCGCTGATGATCAAGGACCCTGGTCCGGGCGGCATGCGCCTTCGCAATGTCTCGCTCGACATGAGCTTTGCCGAGGAATTCGACGTGCGCAACGCCGATGCCTATGAGCGGCTGCTGTTCGACGTGGTGCGCAACAACCAGACGCTGTTCGTGCGCCGCGACGAAGTCGAGGCTGCGTGGAAGTGGGTCGATCCGATCCTCAAGGCCTGGGAAGAGACCGGACAGCAGGTCCAAGGCTACACAGCCGGCACCTGGGGTCCGAGCCAGTCGATCGCGCTGATCGAGCGCGACGGCCGCACCTGGCACGATGCAATATAGGTAAGGCGATGAGCACGACGCTTCACACATTCGACACTGGCGCAGCCCTCGCCGAGGGCCTGGCCGACGCCGTCAGCGCAGCCCTTGCCGCCGGCATCGCCGCGCGCGGAACCGCCAGCATCGCCGTCTCCGGCGGCTCTACCCCGAAGGCCTTTTTCCAGGCGCTCGCCAGGAAGGACATCGCGTGGGACAAGGTTACGGTCACGCTGGTGGACGAACGTTTCGTTCCGCCTGAAAGCGACCGGTCCAACCACGCGCTGGTCACGGCCAACCTGCTGCAGGGTCCAGCCGCCAGGGCGCACTTCCTGCCGCTTTACCACGCCGCCGCTTCGGCGGAAGATGCAGCCGTGCTTGCGAGCAAGGAGACGGCGAAGATCGGCGCACCCTTCGACGTCGTCGTGCTTGGCATGGGAACGGATGGCCATACGGCCTCGTTCTTCCCGGGCGGAACGCAGCTTTCCAAGGCAATCGACGCGGCGACGCCGCGCGGCGTCATCACCATGGAAGCGGAAGGCGCCGGCGAGCCGCGGCTGACCTTTACCTTCTCGAGCCTCAACGATGCGAGACTGCTGGTTCTGCACATCGAGGGCGAAGGCAAGAAAGTCGTGCTGGCGAAGGCTGAAGGTCAAGGCGACGAGGCCGAGATGCCGATCCGCACCATGCTGCGCCGCGCAGCCTCGCCGCTGCAGATATACTGGGCGCCGTAACGGCCGGATTTCCGGCCGGTTCAGGGCACTTTCAACCGGTGGCGCCCCACCGGAATGCGAAGGTGTTGAAAAATCTCATACCGGGGCGTGGCCTGCACGTTCTCCCAGGCAGGCGACGCTCCGGATCGATGACAGGATGAAGATGAGGAGCGCGCGCGCTCCGGAACAGGATTTGCCATGTCCGCCGATTCCCGCATTGCCGCAATCACCGCCCGCATTGTCGAGCGCTCGAAGCCGCACCGCGAGCCCTATCTCGACCGCGTGCGCCGCGCCGCCTCGAGTGGCCCGCATCGCAGCGTTCTCGGCTGCGGCAACCTTGCGCACGGATTTGCCGTCTGTTCCCCCGCCGAGAAGGTGGCGCTCGCGGGCGACCGCGTTCCTAACCTCGGCATCATCACCTCCTATAACGACATGCTGTCGGCCCACCAGCCGTTCGAGACCTATCCGGCGCTGATCCGCGACGCGGCGCGCGAGGCAGGCGGCGTCGCCCAGGTCGCCGGCGGCGTGCCCGCCATGTGCGACGGCGTCACCCAGGGCCAGCCCGGCATGGAGCTTTCGCTGTTTTCCCGCGACCTGATCGCCATGGCCGCCGGCGTCGGCCTGTCGCACAACATGTTCGATTCCACCGTCTATCTCGGCGTCTGCGACAAGATCGTGCCGGGCCTCGTCATCGCGGCGCTGACCTTCGGTCATCTGCCCGCAGTCTTCGTGCCGGCCGGACCGATGACGACGGGTCTGCCGAACGACGAGAAGGCGCGCGTGCGCCAGCTCTTCGCCGAAGGCAAGGTTGGCCGCGAGGAACTGCTCGAAGCCGAATCCAAGTCCTATCATGGCCCCGGCACCTGCACCTTCTACGGCACGGCCAACTCCAACCAGATGCTGATGGAGATCATGGGTTTCCACCTGCCCGGCGCCTCCTTCATCAATCCGGGCACGCCGCTGCGCGACGCCTTGACCAAGGAAGCAACCAAGCGGGCGCTGGCGATCACCGCCATGGGCAACGAATTCACACCGGCTGGCGAAATGATCGACGAGCGTTCGATCGTCAACGGCGTCGTCGGCCTGCATGCGACCGGCGGCTCGACCAATCACACCATGCATATCGTCGCGATGGCCCGCGCAGCCGGCATCGTGCTGACCTGGCAGGATATTTCCGAGCTTTCCGACATCGTGCCGCTGCTGGCACGCGTCTATCCCAACGGCCTTGCCGACGTGAACCACTTCCATGCCGCCGGCGGCATGGGCTTCCTGATCAGCCAGTTGCTGCGCGGCGGCCTGCTGCATGACGATGTGCGCACTGTCGTCGGCCAGGGTCTCGACGCCTACAAGATCGATGTGCGGCTTGGAGCCGACGGCGGTGTCGAGCGGGTGCCGACGCCCGCAGAGAGCGCCGATCCGAAGGTGCTTTCCACCATCGACCAGCCGTTCCAGCACTCGGGCGGCCTCAAGATGCTGACTGGCAATCTCGGCAAGGCGGTGATCAAGATCTCCGCCGTCAAGCCGGACCGCCACGTCATCGAAGCGCCGGCAAAAATCTTCCACGACCAGAGCGAACTGAACGCCGCCTTCAAGGCCGGCAAGCTCGAAGGCGATTTCGTCGCCGTCGTGCGCTTCCAGGGGCCGAAGGCGAACGGCATGCCGGAGCTGCACAAGCTGACGACCGTACTCGGCATCCTGCAGGACCGCGGCCAGCGCGTGGCGATCCTCACCGACGGTCGCATGTCCGGCGCCTCGGGCAAGGTGCCCGCCGCCATTCACGTGACGCCGGAAGCCAAGGACGGCGGCCCGATCGCCCGTATCCAGGAAGGCGACATCGTGCGCATCGATGCGGTTGCCGGCACGATCGAGGTGCTGGTCGAGGATATCGCGCTCAAGACCCGCGTTCCCGCCCATGCCGATCTCTCGGACAACGAGTTCGGAATGGGGCGCGAATTGTTCGCGCCGTTCCGCGCCATTGCCGGCTCTGCCGACCACGGCGCAAGCGTGCTGTTCAACTGAACGTAACTCGGCGTCAAGCGCCGAGGGTCCAGACACTGCCGACGCCACGCGTCGGTAGTGTCCCTCCCGTGCCCGAGTGCCCGCTACTTCAACGGTCCCGGATACATGTCGTTTCGGCCGTCGTAGCGCCTGACATCGAGCGTGAAGACGTCGATATCCTCGATACAGCGCGCATTGAGCGAGACGCGGTCGTTCGGGTAGCCGCTGCGCATGATGGCGACGCTGCAGGTCGGGCAGAAATGATGCCCTTCGGTGATGCCGCGCCAGACATAGGTGGTGAGGCGCCTCTTCCCGGTGATCAGCCGGATTCTGCTCGCATCGACTTTCCAGTGCAGAAAACCGGTGCGTCGGCACGTCGAGCAATTGCACTCGACCAAGTCCTTGAGTTCCTCATCGACTTCGATGCCGATATCGCCGCAGTGGCATGAAAGACGGTATGGCCGTGTCATCTCTGGCTTGCCTCGTGGGTCGCGCGGATGGGACACGCAATCCAGGCGCGAGCCCGAAGTCAAGCATGACACGCCGCGATCAGCCTCCTATACGCAGGCTGTGCGAGAGGCGAGTCGTCCAGCCGCCCGCACCAGCCGGGCCGGCAGGTGGCCGCGACCATGGCGGGCGCTCAGCGATAGATGTCGAGCGTGCGGTTGCGATGGTTCGGATGCGTGCTGTAGACGAAGATGCGGTTGAGATCGCGGTCGGTCAGAAGCCGCAGGAAGCGCGCCTCGATGATGTTGTTGGCGTGAACACGCTTGACCAGACAGCCGATCATCTGGATGCGGGCACTCGGAATGTCGAGGTAGAAATTCTGCGGCAGCTGGTACTTCGTCAGGATGCCGAGCACGGCACCGCTTTTCGACAGCTTGATGATCTCGCAGCGGCGCGAGCTTAGCTGCGTCATGCCTTTTTCAGTATATTCGATGCGCGCCTCGTTTCGCGTGTCCTCCATCGGGAAGGTGGTCTCGCGATCGTACATGAAAGATTCTTCCTTGTTCAGGAAGTGCTGCTGCAGCATCGGCACCGCGGTCGTCATTCAAAAGGCCCCTAAATATCCCCTGTATTCAGGCTAGAGGAAGAAATTTAACAGAGGGTAGATCGAGGGCGCGGAATGAAAAAACCCGTCCGAAAATCGGACGGGTCGATGGGGAAAACCACGGGTGGTTCAGGCGCGGTAGCTCTTGCCGCCAGCGTCGAACAGATGCAGCTTGTTCTTGTCGGCGGTAAACCGCACCTTTTCGCCGCGGTGAATGGGCAGGATGCCCGGGATCTTGGCGATAATCGGCTCCTTTTCGACAAGCCCTTCGATGTAGAGCAGCGTCACTTCGCCCAGCGCCTCGACGATCGACACCGTGCCCTCGAAAAGGAAGTCCTCGCCGCTCGCAGTCTGCAGGTCTTCCGGGCGCACGCCGAAGCTTGCCGTCTTGCCGTTTTCCGATGCGTTGGTGGCGATGTCGAGCGTCACCGACTTGCCCCCGGCAAGCTTCACCGTCGTCTGCGGGCCTGTCGCCGTGATCGTCGCGGGGATGACGTTCATCGCCGGTGAGCCGATGAAGCGGGCGACGAACAGGTTGGCGGGCCGCTCGTAAAGCTCGAGCGGCGGGCCGACCTGCTCGATATGACCTGCCGACAGTACGACGATCCGGTCGGCAAGCGTCATCGCCTCGACCTGGTCGTGAGTGACATAGATCATCGTCGTATCGGCCATCTGTTCGTTGAGCCTGGCGATCTCGATGCGGGTGGCAACGCGCAATGCGGCGTCGAGGTTCGACAGCGGCTCGTCAAACAGAAAGACCTTGGGATCGCGGCAGATCGCCCGCCCGATCGCCACGCGCTGGCGCTGGCCGCCGGAAAGCGCCTTGGGCAGACGATCGAGATACTTGGTCAGCTGCAGGATATCGGCGGCCGCGCGGACGCGCCGGTCGATCTCCTCCTTGCTCTCCTTGGCGATGCGCATGCCGAAGGCCATGTTGTCGTAAACGGTCATATGCGGATAAAGCGCATAGGACTGAAACACCATGGCGATGCCGCGCTTGGAGGGCGGCACGTCGTTGACACGTTCGCCGTCGATGAACATGTCGCCGCCGGTGATCTCCTCCAGCCCGGCGATCATGCGCAGCAATGTCGACTTGCCGCAACCGGACGGTCCGACGAACACGATGAACTCGCCCTGCTTGATGTCGAGATTGATGCCGTGAATGACATCGACCGCACCGTAGGACTTGCGGATATCTTTAAGCGTCAGACCTCTCATCGCACCCTCCCCTTCGTCTCTCTTATCTCTCGTTTTCTTAGACTTATCTGTCGCGATCTCACACCAGGCGCGCGAAGAATGCGCTCCAGGCCGGAAGATTGACCTTGTCGCCTGCGATCTCGGCCGGAAAGCCATGTCCTTCGAGAACCTCCACCGGCTCTCCAGGCAAATCGACCCTGGCGGCGTCAGCGCTCATGTTGAAGGCGCAGAAGAGCTTCTCGTTGCCGTGGCTGCGCACGAAGGAAAGCGCCGGCGCATCGGTGCTGCGAAACTCGATCTCGCCCTTTGCAAGGGCCGGATGCGCCTTGCGAAACTGCAGGAAGCGACGGTAGTGCTCCAGCACGGAGGCTTCATCGCCTTTCTGGGCGGAGACTGCCCGCTTAAGGTGTTCGGCCGGCACCGGCAGCCAGGGTTTGGCATCGCCAAAGCCGCCATTTGCAGCCGTGCTGTCCCAGACCATCGGGGTTCGGCAGCCGTCGCGGCCCTTGAAATCCGGCCAGAACTGAATGCCGTAGGGATCCTTCAAGTCTTCGTAGGCGAGATCGGCTTCTCCAAGCGCCAGCTCCTCACCCTGGTAGATGCAGACGGAACCGCGCAGCGACATCAACAGGCTGGCGAGCAGCTTGGCATGGGCATCGCGGTCGGCGACACCATCGCCCCAGCGACTGACATGGCGCACGACGTCGTGGTTGGAAAAGGCCCAGCAGGCCCAGCCCTCGGGCGCAGCTTTCTGGAAGTTATGCAGCACCTCGGCGACACCTGCGGGCGTCAGCGGGTCGGGCGCCAGGAACTCGAAGGCGTAGCACATGTGCATCTTGTCGCCGTCGGAGGTGTACTCGCCGGCAATCTCGAGGCCACGCTGGCTGTCGCCGACTTCGCCGACGGCGGCAATCGCCGGGAACTCGTCCATGACGGCGCGAAAACGCTTCAGGAACGCCAGGTTTTCCGGCTGGTTCTTGTCGTAGAGATGTTCCTGATAGTTGTACGGGTTGACCGCCGGTGCGGTCTGGGCGTTGCGGCGCTCGGGCGCCAGCGCCGGATTGTCTCGCAGCTGCTTGTCGTGGAAATAGAAGTTGATGGTGTCGAGGCGGAATCCGTCGACGCCGCGCTCGAGCCAGAAGCGCTCGACGCCCAACAGCGCCTCCTGGACTTCAGGATTGTGCAGGTTGAGATCCGGCTGCGAGGTCAGGAAGTTGTGCAGGTAGTACTGCAGCCGCGTCGGATCCCAGGCCCAGGCCGAGCCGCCGAAGATCGACAGCCAGTTGTTCGGCGGCGTGCCATCGGGCTTGGAGTCCGCCCATACATACCAGTCCGCCTTGGCATTCTTCCGGCTGGCACGGCTTTCCACGAACCAGGGGTGCTGGTCCGAAGTGTGCGATAGCACGAGGTCGATCATCACCCGGATGCCAAGGCGATGGGCCTCGGCGATCAGCGCGTCGAAATCGGTGAGATTGCCGAAGATGCCGTCAACGTCGGTATAGTTGGAAACGTCGTAGCCGAAATCCTTCATCGGCGACGTGAAAAAGGGCGAGATCCAGATGGCGTCGGCGCCGAGCGAAGCGACATGCGGCAACCGGGCGGTGATGCCCTTCAGGTCGCCGATGCCGTCGCCGTTGGAATCCTGGTAGGAGCGCGGATAGATCTGATAGATCACCGCGCCGCGCCACCAGTCCTTGTCGGCCTCAAGTGTGGATCTGCTCATTTCAGTCATGCTCATTGCGTTCAGAAGTCCCTTAGAGATCAGCCGCCCTTGACCGATCCCGCCAGCAGGCCGCGCACGAGGTAGCGCTGCAGGCTGAAGAAGACGATCAGGGGAACGACGATGGTGATGAAGGCGGAGGCCGTCAGGATTTCCCAATTGCCGCCGCGAGATCCGAGCAGATTGACCAGCCGGCCTGTGAGCACCAACTCGTCCTGGCCGGCACCGAGGAAGACGATGGCGACAAGCAGGTCGTTCCAGGTCCACAGGAACTGGAAGATCGCAAAGGACGCCAGCGCCGGAAACGACAAGGGCAGGATGATCTTGACGAAGATGTCGAAGTCGCTGGCGCCGTCGACACGCGCGGATTCCATGATCTCGCGCGGCAGGCCGGCCATGTAGTTGCGCAAGAGATAGATCGCCAGCGGCAGGCCGAAGCCGGTATGCGCAAGCCAGATGCCGACATAGGTCTTGGCCGGCACGCCGAAGAAGGCGCCTACGCCGTTGTAAAGCTTCAACAGCGGGATCAGCGACATCTGCAGCGGCACGACGAGCAGGCCGACGACGACGGCGATCAGGATCGCGCGGCCCGGAAACGGCATCCAGGCGAGCGCATAGGCAGCGAAGGCGGCAATCAGGATCGGGATGATCGTCGAGGGAATGGCGACCGTCAGTGAATTGATGAAGGATGCGCCGATGCCTTCGGCGCTCAGCACCTCGACGTAGTTGTCGAAGGTGAAGCGCGGCGGCACGGCGGCGGTGAAGAAGATGCGCTGGCCGCGCGAGCCTTCCATCTTGGTGTCGGAAACGATCTCGAAGCTGCCATCGGCCTGCACCGTCAGCTTTTCGCCATCGTTCAGTTCCGCGGTTTCGCCGGGCTTGAACGCGGTCGGCTTCTGGCTCGAAAAGCCGAAAGCGGACACTTCGCCGGCGGCCGTGCCGGCAAGCACGTCGCCCGAGATCACGAACTTTCCGTCACGCTCGACCTGGCTGTCGGCGCCCGGCGCACGGGCGACGATGTTCTGGGTCGAGGTCGAGAGAGCCGTCCACCAGCCGGAGACGGCCAGTTGATCCTTGTCGCGCAGCGACGAGATCAACAGGCCGGCCGTCGGCAGGGTCCAGAGCGCGACCAGGAGCAGGACCGACAGGTGAACGGCCCAGGTGAGAGGGGAGCGGGTCGCCGGGTTCATCTCAGTGCCCCTTCATTTCTTTGGCCGCGTTGCGGATGTTCCAGACCATGATCGGGATGACCAGCACCATGATGACGACGGCGATCGCAGCGCCGCGCCCGAAGTCGCCACCACCGCGGAACATCCAGTCGAACATCAAGTTGGCGAGCACCTGGCTCTGCCATTGCCCGTTGGTCATCGCCAGAACGATGTCGAAGACCTTGAGGACGAGGATGGTGATGGTCGTCCAGACCACAGCGATCGTGCCCCAGATCTGCGGGACCATGATCTTGAAGAAGATCTGCCAGCCATTGGCGCCATCGATCACGGCGGCCTCGACCGTCTCTTCCGGGATGCCGCGCAGCGCGGCCGAGAGGATGACCATGGCAAAGCCGGTCTGGATCCAGACGAGGATCGCCATCAGGAAGAAGTTGTTCCAGAAGGGCAGCGTGATCCAGGCCTGCGGCTCGCCGCCGAAGGCAACGACGATGGCGTTCAGGAGACCGATCTGTTCCGTGCCCTCAGCGCGATAGTCGTAGATGAATTTCCAGATGACGGCAGCGCCGACGAAGGAGATCGCCATCGGCATGAAGATCAGGGTCTTGGCGATATTGCCCCACCAGATGCGATCGGTCAGGGCCGCGATGACAAGCCCGAAGAAGGTCGCGAGCGCCGGCACCACCAGCAGCCAGAGGAAATTGTTGAAGATCGACTGGCGAAACTCGCCATCGTTCAGCATCCAGACGTAGTTGCTGGCACCCACGAAGTTTTGTCCGGCGCGATCGTGCACACTGAACCAGACCGACATGATTACGGGGTAGATGAGATAGATGGTCAGCGCGAACAGCGCGGGGGCGAGAAACAGCCATGGCCGGATGGCATTGGTGATACGCAGATTGCGCGACGCTTCGACACCGGATCTGCCCTTCGACGGGAAGATCAGATCGAGGATGAAGCTGGTTCCCCAGAAATAGGCCGCACAGCCGAGCACCCCGGCTACCATCGTGCCTACCGCAAAGACGAGCTGTTGCATGACATGTCCCTCCCCCAAGTGCGCGTTTCGCGCAGGGCATGGCGATTGTCGCCGTTCTCGTTGGGGTCCAGCCGCCCGAGCGTTCGATGGACCCGGAGGACAGGGCGGGCGGCGCAATTGCCGCCCGCCGTCCGGTTCTTACTTGATGGCGTCCCAGGCCTTCTGGACGCTGTCTGCAACGTCGGTCGCCGACTTGCCGCCGACGAAATCGACCATGCCGGTCCAGAACGCGCCGGCGCCGATCTTGCCGGGCATCAGGTCCGAACCGTCGAAGCGGAACGTCGTGGCGTTGAGCAAGATCTCGCCCTGCTTCTTCAGCGGCGGGTTGCCATAGGCATCGACGTTGACGCTCTTGTAGGGCGTCAGGAAGCTCGTCTGCGCCATCCAGACTTCATGCGCGATCGGCGTCTTCAGGAACTCGATGAAGGCGCGTGCGGCAGGGGTGTCCTTGGTGATCATCGCCAGCGTGCCGGCGCCGAGCACCGGATTGCCGAGGTCCTTCTTGCTCTCATAGGGTGGCATGTAGAAGAAGTCGGCGTCCTCGCCGATCACCGTGCCCTCGGGGAAGAAGGACGGAATGAACGACGCCTGGTGGTGCAGGTAGCACTTCGGCGGCGAGGCAAAGAGGCCCTTCGGGCTGTCGCGGAAGTCGGTGGACGCAACGGCTGCCGCGCCGCCATCGACGAACTTGTCGTTCTTGGCAAACCAGCCGAATTCGTCGATCGCGCCGACGACGGCGGCATCATTGAAAGGGATCTCGTTCTTGACCCACTTGTCATAGACGTCGGCCGGCTGCGTGCGCAGCATCATGTCCTCGACCCAGTCGGTGGCTGGCCAGCCGGTAGCGCCACCCGAGCCGAGGCCGATGCACCAGGGCTTCTGGCCGTCGGCAGCGATCTTCTCGGTCAGCGCTTTCAGCTCTTCCATGGTCTTGGGCACTTCGTAGCCGGCGTCCTCGAAGTTTTCGGGCGAGTACCAGACCAGCGACTTCACGTCGATCTTGTAGGGGAAGGCGTAAAGGGCGGCATTGCCGTCCTTGCCCTTGTAGGTCGAAAGGTCGACCCAGGACTGGCCGGCGGCATAGTTGTCGAGCAGCCACTTCTGGGTGTCGTCGCCGAGCGGCGTCAGATAGCCCTTGGAAGCGAGGTCGCCGATCAGGCCCGGCTGCGGCAGGATGGAAACGTCCGACGGGCTACCGGCCTGGGTGTCGATGACGATCTGCTGCTCGTAGTTTTCCGAGGACGAATACTTGATCTCGACGCCGGTCGCCTCGACGAAATAGGCATAGACGCTCTTGAACAGCGCCTCGTCCTCGCCGCGCCAGGGGCCGAATATCGTCAGCGTCTGGCCCTTGAGATCATGGCCCTTCTTGAACTCTTCGAAACTCGCCCAGTTGAATTTCGCATCTTCACCAGGCTTGAACTTCAGATCCGCAGCGCCGGCAGCGCCCGCAAACAGCGCCAGCGCGGCCACGCTCAACAGAAATGATCTTTTCACGGTGCTCTCCTCCCAAGATGAACCCGGATCCCACCGGGCAGATCATCAACGCGCAAAATTCAAAGCGCTTTGAGTTTGCTAACAAACCATTGCGACACTCCAGGAGTCAAGAGCTTTCAGTCCACCGGCCTCCATCCGACATTATTTTGCTTTGCGGCAACTTTTTGCAGCGCGAAGCCACCGAATTCTGCTTTGTATGATGAAAAACGAGTGTTACAGAAATCGAGGGCGCTGGATGAAACCATAAAAATCATACGGATATCCAAAGCGCTTTGGGAGGAAAATTGACCATGGCGGTCAATCTCAAGCAGCTCGCGGAACTTCTCGGCCTGTCGCAGACGACAGTCAGCCGGGCGCTGAACGGCTATCCGGAAGTCAACGCCGAAACCCGCCAGCGCGTGCTGCAGGCGGTGCGCGAAACCGGCTATCGGCCGAACCGGGCGGCCCAACGGCTTGCGACCGGCAAGGCGTACTCGATCGGCATGGTCATGCCGATCGCCGCCGGCATCGACTCCGACGTGCATTTCGGCGAGTTCCTGGCGGGGCTGGGCGAGGAAGCGGTCAAACACGACTTTCATTTCGTGCTCAATCCGAGCGCACCGGAGGACGAAGAGGCAACCTTCCAGCGGCTGGCCGCCAGCGGCAATGTCGATGCGCTGTTTCTTGCCTATATGCGCGCCAACGATCCGCGCATCGCCATGCTGAAATCGCTCTCCATGCCCTTTGTCGTGCATGGGCGCTCGATCGGCGAGGCACGGGACTATCCATTCCTCGATATCGACAACACGGCCGCATTCTACGACGCGGCACGACTGCTGATCCAGCTCGGTCACCGCCGGATCGCATTGATCAACGGCCCGGACTATCTGAGTTTTTCCATCCGCCGTCGGAAAGGCATGGCCCGGGCATTGGCCGAGCACGGGCTGAACCTCGATGAAGCACTCGTCCATCACTCGCTGATGACCGACGAACACGGTTATCGCAGCATGCAGCGCTTTCTTCAGCAGCCCGATGCTCCGACCGCCGTTCTCTGCTCGAGCACGGTGCTTGCGCTCGGGGCCGTGCGCGCCATCAACCAGGCAGGGCTGGCGATCGGCCGCGATATCTCGCTGATCGCCCATGACGATGTGCTGCCGATGCTGAAGCCGGAGAATTTCAGCGTGCCGCTGACGACGACGCGCTCCTCGCTGAGGGCGGCCGGCGGGCGCATCGCGACAAGGCTGATCGCCAGCATCCTGAAGAGCGGCGACTATCCCGACCAGGAACTGTGGCGCGCCGAACTGATCGTGCGCGCGTCGACCGGCCCCGCTCCGCAAAAATGAAAAACGCGCCGCAAAGGCGGCGCGTCAGGGCTTCGACTATCCCTTGGCGATCAGAAGCGCGGCGGCTTGCGGCCTGCCTTGCGATAGGCGGCAATGACCGTGTTTGCCATTAGCATGGCGATCGTCATCGGGCCGACGCCGCCCGGCACGGGCGTAATCACGCCCGCGACCTTCTCCACCTCGCCAAAGGCGACATCGCCGACGAGCTTGGATTTTCCCTCGCCCTTTTCCGGTGCGGGCACGCGGTTGATCCCGACATCGATGACGGTCGCGCCGGGCTTGACCCAGTCAGCCTTGACCATCTCGGGCTGGCCGACGGCCGCGACCAGAATATCGGCATTGCGGCAGACTGCCGGCAGGTCTTTCGTGCGCGAATGCGCCGTCGTCACCGTGGCATTGGCGGCAAGCAGCAGGGCCGCCATCGGCTTGCCGAACAGATTGGAGCGACCGACGACCACGGCGTTGAGCCCCGAAAGATCGTCGCCATGGGTCTGGCGCACGAACACCATCGCGCCTGCCGGCGTGCACGAGACGAGGCCGCCTTCGAGATCACCGGTCGCCAGCTTGCCGGCGTTGACCACATGCAGGCCGTCCACGTCCTTTTCCGGCAGGATCGACTGAATGATCGGCTCTGAATTCAGAGGTTTGGGCAGCGGCAGCTGCACGAGAATGCCGTGGATCGTGGCGTCCGCATTGAGCTTGGCAACGAGCGCCGCCAGATCCTCCTGCGTCGTGTCCTCAGGCAGAGTATGCTGGATCGACTGGAAGCCGCACTCCTTGGCCATCCTGCTCTTGGAGGCGACATAGGCATGGCTTGCCGGATCGTTGCCGACGATCACCACCGCGAGACCGGGTCGCACGCCTGCATCCGCTTCGAGCGCTTGTGTCGCGGATTTCACGGCCTCGATAACCGAAGCGGCGACCTGCTTGCCATCTATCACAGTCGTCACGGCGTTCCTCCTGGCTTCCTGTTCGCGGGCACACTCTAGTTCGCCTCGGGAAAGGCGATTGCCTCAAAGCGCCCTATGCTGTCCCAAACGCATAAATGCAAGGGGTAGCGACCGCCAGATGCGCGCTTGCGCTGCGCGCCGCGACATTTCCTCTCATCGCTGCAATGTCACCGCGAACGGGAAGGCGCGACCGAGGCTCAGCCGCGAGCGACTTTCTGGCGGGAATAGCTTTCGACCCGGGATCTCAGGGCGCGAAGATCGCCCTGAACCTTGGCAACACCGGCGTCATCCTCCGGCTCGACATCCCGGGACGGACGCATGGGCGGCGCGGCAGGCGTTACAAGCGCACGCGAGGCGAGATAGGCGGCAGTCAAAGACTGCGCGTGATGCGCTGCCGGCGAAAAGGGCGGCGGCAGGTCTGCCTCGCGGATCGGCTGATCCTGCTCGTTGCGCGTGCGCGCCAACGGACCAGGATCCGGGTCCGTACCCGGCGCGGGCGGATCGGGATCGACGGTCTCCGGGGGTACGCCTCTTGGTGCGGCAAACAGGCCGTTCAGGCTGCGGTAGACCCCGAGCAGGATGCCGAGACCAAGACCGGCGAGGAAACCGGCGATTGTTGCGCCGACGACGATGATCTTGCGCGACGGCCCCTTCGGCAACAATGCGGGCTCGGCCCGTGAGACGACACGGATGTTCTTGGTCGTCAGCTTTTCTTCCTCGCGCGTTTCGCTGGCGCGCTTCAGGAAGGATTCGTAGATTTCGCGGGTCGCAGCCGCATTTCTCTCCAGCTCGCGCAGCTCGACCATTTCACCGGACGAATTGATCTGGCGCGCTTTCTGCGCCGCAAACTGGCGGACGAGGTCCTGTTCGGCGCGCTCGGCGCGTTCGAGATCTGTTTGTGAGGCGGCAGCAATACGCCGCAGCTCATTGGCAATCTCGGCGCGGGAGGAATCGAGCGACTGCACGACGGCAATGCGCTGGGGATGACGGGGGCCAAGGCTTGCGTCGAGCGAGCTCAACTGCGCGCGGGTCGCCGCATACTGCTTGCGCAGTTCGGCAAGCGCTATCGAACCGACCTCCTCGGGAAAGGCACCGGTCAAAACGTCGTCAATCCGGACCCGTCCGGAAACCTCGGCCTTGGCCTTGGCTTCGGCAATGCGATTGCGAGCGGCTGCAACCTGGTCGCTGAGGCTGAGCAATTGCTTGTCCGCGATCAGTTCGCCGCCTGCCCCAACGATGTCGTTGCGCGCCTTATACTCCTCGATCGCCTTTTCCAGAGTATCGAGCTCGGACTTGAGCTCGCCGATACGCTGGTCGAGTGCCGCGGTCGTCTTCTGGAAGAAGCCCGATTGTGCGGCCGTCTCCTCGCCGAGAAACGTTTCGACCAGATGGTTCACGATCTCGGCGGATCTCTCCGGGCTTCGGCTTTCTGCCTCGACGATGGCAATGAACGTCTTGGGATCGCGCCAGACGCGGATGGCGTCGCTGAGCTTCTGCAGCGTGCGGGGCGGCACCTCGCCGTCGGCAGCACCTGTGCCCGAAAACTCGGCATCGTTCCTGAGGTCGAGATCACGGGCGACCTTCTCCATAACGGTACGCGAGCGCAGCACTTCAAGCTGACTGTCGACAAGGGCAAGGATGCCTTCCGTCGCCAGCGATTGCTTGGAGAGATCGGAATCGGTCAGCCGAACTTCCCGCGGGTCGATATAGAGCCGGCTCTCGGAAAGGTAGACGCTGGGTGTCGAAAGCGCGATCGCAACACCCGCGACTGCGCCGAGAACCGTCGTGGCGGCAATGACGTAGCGAAGCTGCCAGACAGAGCGAAGCACCGCCTTAAGGTCTATGAGCGGCCGGTCGCCGGGTGGCGGCAGCGTATTTCCACCGTCGTTGCCGGACGCATCGCCGCCATCAAGCCATCGCGCCATCTTGGCGCCTGCGCCGCGAATACCGCGCTTCGGCTGCGGCCGGGATGTGGCGCCACCCAGAGACGATTGCGTCTCGGTGCGGGATCGCGGCGATTGAGATGTCGCCGATGCTTGTGTCCGTGGCTGTGACAGCGGGCGCCCGTCAGCGCGCGGTTTCTCGGCGGCTTCGTCTGCCGCGGCATAGCGGTTGAGCAACGACACGCCCGGGGATCCGCCTGGCGCGGCGTCCGGCCTCTGCGCTGGCTTCGGGTCTCGCGAACTCGCTGCTGCGATATCGAGCAACGATGCACGCGGAACCGGGCGTTTTTCGTCGTCGACGTTGAACATGACTTATCCCGCGGGTGCCGAGATGGCGAATTCCGAATAGTGAATTCAACCTAAGGAAACAGGGAAAACAAATGGTTAATTTTGACGAAAGAAACCGCCCTGCAACTTGTCGATCTCACGCCTTATTAAACATTCCCGCATATGACGAGAAGGACTATTGGAAGCTCGACCTTGTTGCATCGCATCAAAGCGCTTTATCTTCGCCATCAGGCGCTTATCCACGCCTACCTCTCCATGACGGGGGGCTCGGCGGGGCGCCTCATCCTGTCGCTCGCCTATTTCATCGCGATCGCCAATACGCTTGCCATCTCCGATTTCGGTCTCTTTGCCACCGCGTCGGCCGCCGGCATCATGATATCGAGGGCGCTGGCCTTCGGCTTCATGTCGCCACTCTACCGTGTGGCGACAGTCAAGCCGCTGCTCGTCGGCACCTATAGCGCCGGCTTTCTCGTCGGCGCGCTGCTTTCACTGCCTGTGATCGCGCTCATCTGTACCGGCACTTACCTTGCGCTTTTCGCGCGCGACATGTCGGCCGGGACCTTTGCGGCCTTGATGGTTGCGGAGATCATATGCTGGCGCGGCCTCGAAACCGCGGTCATCGTTCTCAACGGCCTTGGCCGCTTCGGTCGCGGCGCCCTGCTCGTCGTCATCGCCACCGCCATCCGCACGGTTGCCGCCCTGCTCTTTGCACTGTCTGAGGCAACGACGCTTGCCGCCTGGTCGCAGTTCTATCTTGCCGCCAACGCCATCAGCCTTCTGGTCGCGCTCGCCCTGTTCTACCCGCGGGTGCGCCTTCGCTGGCAACCGCGTCTCTATGTGCGTCGCTGGGCGGATTCGGTTTCGGTCGCTGGCGCCGAAATCCTGTTCTACGTGCAGTCCGAATTCGACAAGATCGTCGTGCTGGCGATCGGTGGGCCGGCCGTCTCCGGCATCTACGCCATCCTGATGCGGCTCGCCGACCTCACCGCCCTGCCCGTGCGCTCGTTCAACACGCTGCTCGTCCAGCGGATCATGCGCACGCCGGATGCGATCGCGCGCTGGCCAGTGCGCCTGTCGATCGAGTTCGCGGTGGCGGCCGCCTCATTCGCGGCGATCGCCGCCATGGCGATCTATCTCACCATTTTCCCGAACGGTCTTGGCCACAACGTGTCGGCCGCCGCACCGATCGTAGCGACAATCCTGCTGGTACCCTCGTTCCGCAACCTGGTCGAATATCATTCGGAGCTGCTCTACGCGACCGGACGCACGGTTCGCCGCATGGCCAATCTGCTGGTCGCGGGCGTGGTAAAAGCCGGGCTGCTTTCGCTGCTTTTGACGCAGACCACCGATGTCGCGGCCTGGGCGCCGGCCCTCAACCTGATTTTCCTGGCGCTCTATCTCTTGTCCTTCGGCCTGACCTACACCGCGCTCGCCAAGCCGGCTAACCGGGTCATCTGAGCCTGGTGGAGCTCAGGCGGCGAGCTCCACGACCGCCTTGCGAATATCTTCCAGATCGTGACCCACGAACGACTGCACGCCGATGCCGATCTGGTGCGGCGCCAGGTCATGAAGGAAGTCCCTCAGGCCGGCGATCCCCTGCCGATAGCTGTCGTCGAACCAGAGCACATGGCAAAGCGCGTTGGGCGACGGCACGTGTCCCTGTCCACCCAGCACCTCGTCGACGAAGCGGCCGTAGATCGTGCATTCAGAGAAGGCGCGAGACGCGGTGACGGCGCGCACCCAGTTGCGTCCGCTGAGCGCCTCGACATGCTCGATCAGCTTGCGGCAAGTGTCGCTGCGCCAGGCGATCAAGGTGTTGATGTAATCGTTGGCCGGCAGTGCATAAGGGCCGATACCGAGAAGACGGTCGGAATGCGCAAGCCAGGCCAGGTGGTTCGAGCGCATGTTCGCGTCGATCGCCGCATCCTTGCGATAGAGCGTCAGGCTCCCGTCGCGCCAAAGCGTTGCCGGGTCGAAATCACGCAGAAAAACCACGTCGGAATCGACTGCGAACATCGCCGCTTCATCTATATGCCGCGCAAGCGACAGACGACGGAGCTGCTGCACATGCCAGCCGCGCAACGGCAGGCCGAACGGGGTCAACCAGATTTTCCGGCGCCCGCCTGAAAAGGGGTCGGAAACGGGATGCAGCCACCGGGGCAAGAGATCGCGTTCGCTCACGACCTGCCTGCGCGCGCCCTCGAGCTGCCGGAACAGCGTGACGTCGAAGTCGGCGACCAGCAGATAATGCATCCAATCGCCCTGCAGCCGGCGATCCATGCTCTCGCACATCAGGCGACAGCGTTCGAAGTCGTTGGCATAGGACGCAGTAACGACTGCGGTTCGCGTGGAAGGACGGGTCAATACTTTCGCGCTCCGAGACTGGCCTTGCCGACGCTCTTGCGAGCTTTGCCCGACAGCTTATGACGGGCGACATGAAACAAGAACAAGGGATTACCGACGATATAGCGCCGCCACAGGCGCTTCGGCTCTAGGAAGAGCCGGTAAAGCCACTCGAGCCGGAGCCTGCGCACAAGCTTTGGCGCGCGCGGAATGGCGTGGGCGACGAAATCGAACAGCGCGCCGACGGTGATAACCAGTCGGGCATCCTGCGCGCCGACATGGGCATCGACCCATTTCTCCTGCATCGGACTTCCCATGGCAACGATGAGAATGTCGGCCCGGCAAGCCCGCACCGCCGCAAGGATCTCCCCGGAGCGGCTCCGATCGAAGAAGCCGTGCGATATGGGCAGGAATTCGTGCCAGGGCGCATGTTGGCCCAGGTTCTCGGCTGCGCGTGCCAGCACCTCCGGTCGCGCGCCGATCATCGCGACCCGCAGCGGACGCTCGATATAGGTCAAGAGGCCCGGAACGAAATCGGTGCCGTTCAGGTTGGCCGGAAACATGTCGCCGTGGAACACATAGGAGGCGATGTCGACGCCATGGCCGTCGGGAAACACGACCTGCCGGCGCAACACCTCCTGGTACTCCGCATCTTCCATCATCAGGTTGGCGTTGTTGGCGTTCAGAAAGGCGATCCTGACCTGGCCGGCCGGGCTGCATGCCGCTTCGCTGGCAAATTCGAACGCACTCGCCCAACCGGGATCGGCCACGGGAACACCGAGGATCATCCGCTGGGACAGCGCAATGTTGTTTGCGGCGGCGACAGCCATCGTCAGCGCCCTCCGTCGTGAACAGTCCAGCGAGGCTGAGAACCGCGCGCCGTTCTGCCGCCCACACCATCAGAGGCGAGAGCGGGCAACACATCGCGTATCACCTGCATCATCCGGCTCTTCTGGGCCTGGTGGAACAGGGTCCCGTCAGCGCGCTGCGACGAGCCTGCCCGAACGCGGTCCACCTTTTCAGCGAGCCGACGCGCGAACTCCCGCGGATCATCGGTCGTCACGCAATTGTCCGGGGCCGCGTCGATGCCGCGCAGCGAAGCGCTGGTGGCGACTGAGGGCATGCCGAGTTCAAACGTCTCGATGCTTTTCAGCTGCACGCCGGTGCCGCCGCGGCTGATCAAAGGCACCACGCCGCTCGCTGCCACGAACGCACGCGCATCCGGCACCCGGCCGACGAAGCGGAGACCCGGGTGCGAAACAGCCGGCGTTCCCTCGAGTTGCCCGGCAACCGCGATCGACATGTCCGTCGGCAGATGCGCCACGACCTCGTCCAGAAACCAATCCAGCCCGAGCCTGTTCGGCCGCCAGCTCCACGTGCCGATCAGTCCAAGGTCGTGCTCACGCGCGACAACGGGGCATGTCGGTGCGGCCCAACCGGTAACCAGCGGCAGCACGAAAGCCCGATCATCGACCGCCCGACCGAAACCGAGACGATCCGCCTCGGCAAACGTCCACAGGGCCACCGCGTCCTGCGCCAATTGCTGCTCGTAGCGTTCGAGGTAATAGGCCTCTCTCCTGAACAGATAGCGCTCGAACGCCCCTCTGGCGCGCTCGGCGTTCTCCAGTGCGGAATTTGCTTCGACATTGTGCGCGACGTAGATCGAAGGATAGCGCCGGAAGACCTGCGCGAAGGCGGCAGGCAGTTGCACCGAATTGAGCACCACGCCATCGAAGGGAGCGAGACCGTCCAGGATCGACTGGATCCGGCTGGCCGATACGCCGAGCATCTTGGCGGATGACACGGATGTCCTGTTGAGAAGGGCAGTCGCGAGCCAGCGCGACTTCTGCAGGCGGCCAACCTTGGCATTGGTCACCTCGAGCTCGCCAAGGAGGTGCATCTGGCAACCCGGCGCTGGCGCGCGGCCAGGCTGCAGGAATCCGACAACGCTGACCCGATGACCGAGCGCGACGAGACCGTCAAGCAGCGCGCGGTTTGCGATATCGAACCCGGAAGCGGGATTTTCGACGGGAACGAGCGAGGAAACCAGGATCAGATGCATTGTGCCACACGTCATGGATGGAGCATTAAAGCCATCTTTAACAGGGTGCGGTGAAGGACGGCTTAAACTCTTCATTCAAAAGTCGTTTTACCGGTTCAGCATCTGTTTAGGAAGATTTGGTTTAGTGGGCCGCAGCGATCCGCTTGCACAGGTTTTATGATGACGTCGATCGGCCAGGATATTTCCATCTCTTTCCGAACCGAGTTGGAAGACGCCGGTGACATCGAGCTTGTCGTCGTCATGCCGACTTTCCGTCGACCCGAACACCTCATCAAGACGTTGAAAACCATTGTTTCCCAAAGGCCTGACGTCGCCTTTGCCACCGTTGTCGTCGAGAACGACAACGAAGGTCTTGCAGGTGCCGCCGCCGCCAAGGACTTCTTTCTCGGGCACCCCTCAGACTCGCTCGTCATCATCGCCCACCAGCGCGGAAACTGCCACGCCTACAATGCCGGCTTTGCGATGGCGCTCGAAACCTACCCCAACCTGCAGGCCATCGCGATCATCGACGACGACGAGATCGCGGCCCCAGAATGGCTCGATTGCCTCGTCGCGGCACAACAGGCGACTGGTGCCGACATGGTCGGCGGTCCGCAGCTGCCGGTGTTCGAGGATGCCGGCGGGCAGAAATGGAAGCGTCATCCGGTCTTTACGCCTCACTACGAGACAACCGGACCCGTGCCCATCCTCTTTTCCTCAGGCAATGTGCTTGTAACGCGCCGGGTTCTCGATGCGATGCCGCGCCCGTTTCTCGATCCGGCCTTCAACTTCATCGGCGGCGGAGACGCGGATTTCTACAGCCGATGCAAGGCGCAAGGCTTTACCTTTGCCTGGTCGAAGGAGGCGTGGGTCGCCGAAACGGTGCCGGGCCGGCGCACCAGCGCCTCTTGGGTCAGGGCGCGCAGCCTGCGAAACGGCGCGATCTCGACGATGCTCGAACATCGGCGCGACCCGAGCTTCGGTGGACGCGCAAGGACCTTGGGGAAATCGCTTGCACTGCTGGCAGCCTCGTTGCCGCGCGGTGTCAAACTCTGGAGAAAGACCGGCCTGCTTTCGGCCGGCTTCTACCACTTCTACGTCGCTGTCGGGCGGCTGATGGCAGAGGCGGGCCTGGTCAACGAGCAATACCGCAATCCGGAAAAGAACTGATCGCGGATCAGTGGCTGCTGCTGCTCGCGTTGACGCCGCCTACGGGCAGTTTGTCGCCGGCGACATTGCCGTTCTTGTCGACGATCGGAACCGGCTTCTGGCGCGGCACGTTCTGGCCGGTGGCAACGCGCTTGACGTCGTCCTTGGTCAGATATTCGAGCTGTTCGACGAGGACCTCGGTGATCACCTCGCCACCAAGCTTCTTGTTCAATCCGTCCTTCACCGTCGATTTGAACGTCGGCAGGTCGAAGGTACCGGTATCGGCGACATCGATGAAGCGCGAACCGACAAGCAGGTCGTACAACTGATCGGTCACCATCTGGCGCAGCGGCGCCGGCAGGTTGTTGATGCCTTCCTTGGTCGCGGAGAAGGACAACTTGGTCAGAAAGTAACCCTGGACGGCCCCGTCCTTGATGACGGGGACCGTGATCATTTCTCCCGGGACAAATTGCTCCGATGCGCGCCGCGTCGCTTCCGCATCCGAGACGACGGGCGCCGAGGCGCTCTGCATCGAATAGTAGACGGAACCGAGCGTAACGGCACAGACCCATACCCCGGTGAGAACGAGCTTCAGCATTAGAAATCGCTATAGCGGAACTGGGCTTCGGAATAGATGCCGTCGGCGTCAGCATCCTGGGCGGCGGCCTTCAGGAGATCGACAACCGAACGCACGGCGTCGAGATGGGCTTCGACCTTCTGCGAATTGATCTCGAGCTTGTCGCGCAGGTGGCGGGTCTGCGAGGCGAAGGCCGGCGAAAACTCGCCGGGCAGCGTGTCGCGGTGCAGCATCGTCAATTCGTAGAGGCAACGGCTCTTGTGCGCGTTCGATGTCTTGATATCGAACTCCGGATCGACGCCGATGCGGCTGTTCTCATTGTCGATGATCATTTCCAGCCGGCCGAGCACGTTCTGGATCCGCACGTCGTTGGATGCCACAGCTTCCATAAATGAACTCCCAAATTAAGCTTGTTTGTTTTTATCGTCTTCGGTCGTAAAGCCGGTGAGCGTCTTGCGCTCGTATTCCTGCACGAGGCTTGCGGCCAGGTTTCGGCTGTTGCCGTCGAGCGAGGCCGTGACGCGTTCACGCGCGTCGCCTGCCGCCAGCTGGTCAGCAATGCCGATGCCGCCGCTCTTGGAAATGACGTCGCCGATCTGCTCGGCCATCATGCTCTTCCAGATATCGCCGGATGTGCCCTTGCCGAAGACGTTCTCGCTGTCGTTCGGCAACATGGATTTCACGAAGTTCTGCAGGATCATCGCTTCGAACTTGCGGTAGGTCTCGGGAACCTTCTGCTTCTCGACCCGATTGTCGATGTCGCCAAGTCCGCTCGACCCTTGCGAGGAGTTGAGGACGTTGACGGCAGCCGCAAAGCCGTTGCCGTTTTCGGCAAGGCTGGTCGCCTGGAAAGCGGCGCGGTTGGCCTTCAGCCGGGCCTGCGCTTCCTGCACTTCGGCCGGATCGGCCGCACGCACGACATCCATCACCAGGTCGCTCGGTGGCGAGATAGCCATGACAAATCCTCTCGAAAACGGCGTGGCCGCGACCCGGCGGGCCGGCGCAATCGCGCGTTCAACATCTTCTCCGGACGTTGCACCATAAGGGCGTAACGTTGCGGATGTTGCACTATCGCCCTTCAACCTTACCGGAAGCTGGCGCTTGCCCGGCAACGTGTTGATCGATCAGGTCATAGATGGAATTGTCAGCCTCTTCGCGGTCTTCCGACTGGCGGGCTTCCTTCATGTTTTCCTCAAGCCGGTCAGCCTTGGCCCGCTCCTTCAGCATGCGCGCTTCGTGCGTTTGCTGGATACCGAGCAGCATCTGGTCCTTCTGCACCAGGCGGCCGACTTGCGAGGAATAGTGGCCGGAAAACATGCGGTGCATCGGATGTCCCGAGCCCATGGCGTCGACCACCACGTCGATCGTCTCGGCCAGCACCTCGCGCTGGCGCACCATTTCGACATAGTCGGCTTCCGCCATCTGCTCGAGATGGCGCTGGACGGCGACCAGGCGCTTGAGCTTCTGCGAGCGCGTCTTCATTCCGGCTATCCTCCCTGCATGACGAGCGCAAAGCCGTCGCCGAACAGGCGCAGCATCGCCGCGATCCCGAGATAGAGCAGGAACATGCCGCCCATGATCAGGTAGGGTTGTGAAATGAAGTAGATCGGGATCTGCGGCGCCAGCTTGTTGACCATGCCGATCGCGACGTTGAACAGCAGGCCGTAGATCAGGAAGGGGCTGGCCAGTCTCAGCATGATCATGAAGGTCTGCTCGAGCGAATCCGTCAGCGTGATCAGCACGCCCTGCGGGTCGAAGGCGCTGCCGACCGGCATGACCCGATAGGACTGGACGATCGCCTCGAACATCACGTGGTGGAAATCGAGCATGAACAGGACCATCAGCCCGGCAAAGCTGATCATGCTGGTCATCTGGTTTTCGGCCGTATCCTCGATCACATCCGAGGAGGGCGGCGGGCTGAAACCCATCATCATCGTGATCGTGGTTCCAGCGAATTGCAGGCCGAGCACATAGTAGCGGGCGACGAGGCCGATGACGGCGCCGACGGCCGTCTCGGCCGCAATCAGATAGATGTAGGTGTGGCCCTTGCCAGTGACCTGCGGATAGATCTCGGGCCACATGATCGGCAGGATCGCCATGGAGATGGCGACTGCGATGAACAGCCGGATCTGCATGGGAACGCGCGCGCTCGAGAACCCCGGCATGATCATGATGCACGCCCCGATCCGGCAAAATGCCGCAAACAGCGCGAGCACCGTGCCCTCGGGGTCGGTTATCATGAAATGGAGCCGATGATCTTGATCTCGAGTCCCTTGGCAAGCTCGACATGCGAGAGCACGGGCAAAGTGGCAAAAAGGCGTTCGATGATCATGCGGACATAAGACCGGGATTCGGGCGAACTTACCAGTACGAAGGGCATGCCGCGATCGAGATGTTCACGGATAACTTTCGTCGCCTGCTCGCTGAACTCTTCCAGATGGCGCGGGTCGATATCGAACTCGACGACCTCGCCCTTGGCGTCACGCTTCAGCGCCTGGTGGAACACCATGTCCCACTTGTTGCCGAGGCGCAGCACGCGCAGGATGCCGTTGTCGGCAAGGTCGCCGCACAGCTGCTGCGACATGCGCACGCGAACATGCTCGACGATCTGCTCGGTCTTGCGGACGTGCGGCGCAAGTTCGGCCACCGCTTCCAGGATCAGATGCAGGTTGCGGATCGATACCCGCTCCGCCAGCAGCAGCTTCAGCACCGCCTGCAGGCCGGAATAGGACATGTGCGACGTGCAGATCTCGTCCGCCAGCTTGCGGTATTCGGGGTCGAGCCGATCGATCAGCACCTTCACGTCCTTGTAGGACAGAAGATGCGGAAGGTTGTTGCGGATCACTTCGGAAAGGTGCGTCAGCACCACCGAGACGTTGTCGATCGGATGGAAGCCTTCGCGCTTCAGGTCTTCGGTAAAGGTCTCGAGAATGGAGACCGCCGGCATGCCGAAGGCGGGTTCGCGGATCTCGTCGCCCGGCACGCTCGGACGGCGGCCACCGCCGGTGACCACCAGAACTTCGCCGACACGCACCGTGTTGGAGGCGATGGTCGTGCCGTGGATACGGACATGGTAGGCCTTGTCGGGAATGCTGATGTCGTCCGAGACCTTGATCTCGGGAATGACGAGACCGTACTGGCCGGCAAACTTGCGTCGCATCTTGCCGACGCGGAAGGCCAGTTCCTGGTGGGCGCCGAGCAGGCGGGTCGAGACCTGCTTGCCGAGCAGCAGTTCGATTTCCGCCGTCTTCAGCACCGACTTGACCGAGTCCGCCTCGCCGTCCTTGGTCTGCTGGGCACTGGCCGCTTCCTGCACCCGGCGCGCCTCGTTTTCGGCCGCGATCTGGCGCGGAATGACCCAGCTCAGGAAGGCCATGCCGCCGCCGAGCAAGGCGAACGGAAGGAATGGCAGGCCCGGAACCAGTGCGAGCAGGATGATCAGCCCTGACGCGACCATCAAGGCGCGCGGGTATCCGCCGAGCTGACCGACCACGGCCTGGTCGGTCGAGCCGGCCGTGCCGCCGCGCGACACGAGCAGGCCGGCGGCAAGCGAAACGATCAGCGCCGGGATCTGCGAAACCAGGCCGTCGCCGACGGAAAGCTTGACGAAGACGTCGGCCGCTTCGCCGATCGGCATGTCATGGCGCAGATAGCCGATGATGATGCCGCCGAAGATGTTGATCGCGGTGATGATCAGGCCGGCGATCGCGTCGCCACGCACGAACTTCGAAGCACCGTCCATCGCGCCGAAGAACGAGCTTTCCTGCTCCAGTTCGCGGCGCCGATGCTGCGCCTCCTTCTCGTCGATCAGGCCGGCCGAAAGGTCGGCGTCGATCGCCATCTGCTTGCCGGGGATGGCATCAAGGGTGAAGCGCGCGCCCACTTCGGCGATACGCGTCGCACCCTTGGTGATGACGATGAAGTTCACCGTGATCAGAATGAGGAAGACGATCAGACCGATGACGAAGTCGCCGGACATGACGAGGCTGGCGAAACCGGAGATGACGCCGCCGGCAGCGCCATGGCCTTCGTGACCATGGGAAAGGATGACGCGCGTCGTTGCAATGTTCAACGCCAGGCGAACCATGGTCGAGATCAGAAGGATCGTCGGAAAGGACGAAAATTCGAGCGGCCGCTGGATCCACAGCGCCACCATCAGGATCAGCACCGAAAATGCGATCGAGAACGCCAGGCCCATATCGATCAGGAAGGGTGGAATCGGCAGGAAAAGAATGGCGAGGATCGCCACGATCCCGAGCGCAAAGCCGACGTCCCGGCCCTTTGGTGCTACTTTCGGGATGATCAACGCTGCTTGCTGTGCCATGTCTCTTCCGTCTCTTCATGAGAGGTCGGGCAGCATTCACACGCGCTGCCCCAATCTTATAGATCGGAGATAGAGGCTCAAGCTTGCGCGAGGGTGGTAGCGCGACTGCGCCGTCAGAAGCCGGACTGGATACGGGAGAAGACGATGTCGGTGAAGATCGAGATCTGGGCGCCGATGAACGGCGCGGACACGGCGACCGTGATCATCACTGCAAGGATCTTCGGAACAAAGGTCAGGGTCATTTCCTGAACCTGGGTCAGCGCCTGGATGAAGGCGATGACGACGCCGACGATCATCGCGGCGAGAACGGCGGGCCCCGAGGCCACGATCACGGTCCAGATCGCAGCCTGCACAATATCGAGGGCATCCGCCTCATTCATAAGGGTATCACTTTACCTTGACGCCTGGGCCGATAACGAGCTCCTTGCCGTTATCAAGCACTGCAATGATTCCGTCAGAGTATAGTTTGACTTCCTTGACAACGCCAGTGATCGTGCCGTCGGCGTTGGTGACAGTCTTGCCGATCACCGCGTCGGCCTCGCTGAGCGACGTGCGCTGCAGCAGGCTCTCGAGGTTCTTGTTGGTCTTGATCGTCTGTTCGACCTGCGAGAAGGTCGCAAGCTGGGCGATCTGCTGGGTGGCGTCCATCGGCTGCGTCGGGTCCTGATTCTTCATCTGGGCGACGAGCAGCTTCAGGAAGCTTTCGTAGTTCAGCGATGCCTTGCTGGCGTCGTTGCCGGAATCGGTGCCCGAGACGATCGGGGAATAATCCTTGTTGCTGACGCCGCTTACCGCCATGGTGCGATCTCCTTGCGAATCTGCTCGACCGTGGCCGGCGTGATTTCATGCGTGTTGAGAATGCGGTCTTCGATGGCGTAGAGCCCGCGGATCGCCTTCAGAGCCTCGAAGGCGCGGCCGTTGGTGACCAGGCCGTCGACCCGCTTCAGCTCGGCCAGGATCTCTTCGTTCTTGAAGCAGTTGAGCAGCATGACGACCGACTTGCGGAACATGGCGGTCGACTGCTCGGCGCCTTCCGGGTTGATCAGGATCATCTGGGCGATGAAGTAGAGCTGCTTCAGCGGCGTCGTTGCATCTTCCGGCTGAAGCACGTGGTTTTCCAGAAGGAAGGTCACGTCATTCAGGAATTCCACGGCGACCTTGCGGTCAACGCGAAGCACCGCGCCGTTTACAAAAATTCTTTCGCCCGACTTCAGCGAGATACGCAGTGTGCTCTTCATTTCAGTCCATCCCTGATGATGGTGGTAATGTCAATTATGCCCTGGAAGTTGGAGGATTCGCGTTTGCGGATCTTTTCCGTCTCGTTCAAAATCCAGATGGCGATCGAAATCAGATTGGCGCGCAGCTCTTCGTTGAGCTGGTTTTCCGGAGCGCGAAGATCCTCGATGAAGCGGATCCAGACGCGGCGGGTGAAATAGATCGCCTCGATGGCTTCTCTCGAGTACCCGTTCTGCTGTCTTGCCGCTTCAAGGAGCGCAATCGAGCGATCGAGTACCTGCCGTTCTCGATTCTTGGAGTCGGCAACGCCATCCTCCATGATCTCGGCATAGGAAAATTGGTACATTCAGACATCCTTCATGTTTGTCCGGTCGCCTCTTCTCAGAGGTAGTTGAGCAAGCTCATCTGCTGCAGTCTCGACGTCAGCGCGTAGGATGTATCGAGCTGGGTCTTCAACAGGTTCACGCGTGTCGCATTTTCTTCCTGGTCGATGCCGTTGACATCAATGATGTGCGTCTTGACGAGCTTTTCCTGCGCCTCGATCGAGGTCGTCGCCTTCTTGACGCGCGATTCCGAGATGCCGAGCGAGCTGCGTTCGCCATTGAGGCCAGCGATGGCCTGCTCCATGTAGCCGAAGGCGGCAGTGTTGAGCGTGGCGCGGACCTGCGAATTGACGTTCTCGTCCATGAGTTCCGACGAGATCACGCTCGCAAGCGCGAACATGCGGAAGCTCTTGGTGTTGGCATTGGTCGAGCTTTCGATCACTTCGCTGGCGCTGATGCGGCTCGTCATGTTCTGGTTCGACGCGTCGGACCAGTTGGTATCCCAATCCGCGCCCATGAACATCGGTTCGAGCTTGGTCGTGATGAAATCCTGCATCTGCGTCGGCGTGAACTGGCTCATGTCAGTAATGCCGTTTGCAGTCTTGTAGTCGCTCAGCGCCATATCGAAGGCGGCTTTCGCCGCCGACGTCGGCACGGAATTGTAGTCGGCCAGCGGCTTGACGTCGGTGTTGATGCCCGAAAACAGGAACTCGCCATTGAAGGAGGTGTTGGCCGCCGACGTGAAGATCTGCAGCGCGCCGTTGACTTCGGACTTCAGGATCTTCATCGCGTCGACGCTGTCGTTGCCCTTGTAGGTGACAAGCGTGTCGCGCACCTTCTCGGCCGCCTTCTGCATCGTCTCCAGCGCGCCCTGCGAGGCGGAAAGCCTCTGCGTGACGACCGCGTTGGTGCCCTTCATCGACGCCATACGGTCCATCTCGCGCTGCAGGTTGAGCGAGCGCGCCGTCGATGCGCCGAGCGTGAGCCCGATGTCGTAGTGGATGCCGGTCGTGCTTTCCTGGGTCCGCCGCATCAACTCGGCTTGAGTCTGCTGGATCGTCAGGCGCATGGCGGTTTGAATCGCCAGGTTTGAAACGAAGGATGTCTTCATGATTACCTCACAGCTTCCATAAGGGCCGCCATCATGGCGTCCACGGTGCTGACCAGCTTGGCCGATGCTTTGTAGGATTGTTCGAGATCGAGCAGCAGCGACAATTCCTCGTCGATGCTGACGCCCGTCTGCTTGCTCAGCGCTTCCGCCGTGCGCGTCAGGAGCGCCGACTTGTTGTCGTCGGCGGTCGATGCCGTCTTGCGGAACTGCTCCAGCCAGCCGACCGAACTGGTCGCGAAATTCAGGATGTTGCTGCTGCTGTCGAGACCCGACGCCGGGTCGAACGCCATGTTCTCGCTCATCTTGTTGATGAAGCCGTCGAGCAGCGTGGTGTAGCCGGCACTGCCGGTCGGGTTATTCGAGGTGCCGTCGAAGCCACCGTCGCGCAGCATCAAGGGGTCGGCCTTGGCACGTGCGTCGACCGTGATTGTCGACGCCAGACCTTTCACGATACCGACAGGCGGAATGCCACCCGGTACCCAGGTAAACAGGCCGGTCTGGCCGCCTTCCTGGAACATCGTCACCAGGCCACGGGCGATCTCGTCGAGTTGCGACTGGAACTTCGGCCCGACGTCGTCGCGCAGCTGCACCAGCGCCGCGAGCTTGCCCTTGGCCGTCGTGTCGGCGCCGCTTCCGGCCGCGATCGGCACACCGTCGACATAGATCTTGTTGCCGACGGTCGCCGCGTCATAGGTGTTTTGCGGCGCAAAAGTGACCGCGCGCGGGAGCGTCTCGAACAGAACGGTTCCATCCGTGGTGAAGATGACCGTGTCGTTGTTGGCGCGCGTGGTCGTCGAGATGCCGATGATCTCCGAAACCTGCTTCAGGATCTTGTCGCGCTGATCGAGCGCGTCGTTCGGATCGGACCCCTGAGCCGTGGCGGCCTTGACGGCGTTGTTGGCCTTCTCGAATTCCGCCAGCAGGCCATTCAGCTTGTCGACTTCAAGCGCCATTTCCTTGTCGGCATTTTCGCGCATGTCCTGGACGGACCGCGACGCCTTGTTGAGCGAATCCGCCAGGTCCCCGGCATCCGATACCGCAGCCGCGGCGATCGTCTTGTTGCCGGGGGTTGCGGCAAAGGTCTGGAGGCTGTTGCGGAAATCGGCCAGCAGCTTGGAAGGCGCCGTCTCGTAGCTGTTGCCGCCGAGCGCCGACTTCATCAGCTCCAGGCCTTCCCTCAGTCTTGCCTGACCGGAGGCTTCGCCCATGCCGGCGATGCTCTGCTTGAGCAGCGCCTCGTTCTGGGCACGGTAGATGGATACGACCTGCGCGCCATTCGCCGTGCTCCCGAGCAGGGCAAGCCGACGGGAATAGTCGGCGTTGCCCGCGTTCGCGATGTTCTTCGACACGGTTGCGGTTTGCTGCGCCGTGTTGCTGAAGGCCTGTTGTGCGATGGATATTGCGGAGGACAGCGACATGACGCGGACCGTATCTCTTTCAATTACCGTTTCAGGTTGACCAGAACTTCAAGCAGGTCCGAAGCGGTCTGGAACACCTTGGAGTTTGCCGTGTAGTTGCGCTGCGCCTCGATCATTGAGGTCAGTTCGTTGGCGATATCGACGTTGGAGTTTTCCAGCGCCTTGGACTGGATGTTGCCGAACGCACCCGAGCCGGCAAACCCGGTGACGATGACGCCGGAATCCGTGCCCTGCGAGTAGACGTTGCCAGACTGCGGAAGGAGCTTGTCCGGACTCTGGACGGTCGCAAGCGCGATGCGGAACTTGGGGACCAGGTTGCCGTCGCCGTACTTGACGTAGACGATGCCTTCCTTGTCGATCTCGAAGCCCGACATCTTGCTCGGCTTCGAACCGTCGATGCCACCGCCGGTGCTGGTGAACTCACCGCCGAGCTGTGTCGTCTTGGTGAAGTCGATCGTCAAGGCGCCAAGGTTTGCGCCGGTGCCCGGCAGGTTGTTGATCGGCGTCGTCGTCAACTTCGTCGGCGTCGTCGTCAGCTTGCCAGCAGTGTCGAACGCCAAGTTCTGCGTACCAATGACGCCAACGGCTGGCGGGCCCGGTGTGTAGCTTGCCCGGTCGCGCACTTCCAGCGACCAGGTGTTGGCAGCCGTCTTCTTGTAGACGAAATCGAGGATGCGGGTGTTGCCCTGGCTGTCATAGACGACCAACGAGGTCGGCTTCTCATCACCTATCGCGGCGCCGGAAGGCAGATTGGCTTCCATTGCGCCCTTCGTCGAACCGGCCGCGACCAAGCCCTCGTCCTTGAGCTTGACTTCCGTCAGGCCGTCGAAGCCATTGACGACCACGGTCGGGTCGGCACCGGCCTTGTACTCATAGCCCATCAGCTTGAAGCCGGCGGTGTTGACGAGGTTGCCGTCCTTGTCGGGAACGAAGGAGCCGGCACGCGTCAGAAAGTTCTCGCCGCCATTGCCCTGCACGATGAAGAAACCGCCGCCGTTGATCGCGAGGTCGCTTGCCGACGTGGTGTAGCTGGTGCCGCCCTGCTGCGAGATGCTGTAGCGCACCTGGGTCTCGACGCCACCGGAATTATAGTTGCCGCCGCCCGAGGGCAGGATCATCGAAGAGAATTCCGTCGAGGCGCGCTTGTAGCCCGTCGTGTTCGAATTGGCGATGTTTTCAGCCACAGTGCCGAGACGGTTCGACTGAGCGTTCATACCGGAGACGCCCGTTCTCATGCTGCCATAGAGACTCATATCGGATCCTCATTTCCATGTTGCAGCGACACTAGGAAGCGGGCCTTGCGTGAACCTGTCTTAGGTGCCGCATCCGCCCGCCCGAGCGCGCCTTAGTTCCAGTCGATGCAGTAGCCAAGGAAACGCTTGGAATCGATCGGGTCGAAGCCGAGCTTCTTGCGCAGTTTCTTGCGCAGTTTGCTGATGTGGCTCTCGACGACGTTTTCCTCGACGTCTTCGTCGAAAATGCCGTAGATCGCGTTGAAGATCTGAGACTTGGAGACCCTGCGACCGCGGTTCGAGACCAGGTATTCCAGGATGCGGCGCTCGCGGCGCGGAAGCGCAAACACGTCGCCGTTGATCTCGGGATCGCGGCCGTCAGCAAAGACGCGGATCGGACCGATGTCGGTGTAGTTGTTGATGGCCTTCAGGCGCCGGCGGATCGCCGCTACCCGCGCCAGGATTTCCCGGGGGTGAACAGGCTTGCGCACGACGTCGTCGACGCCGCAGTCAAACAGAGCCAGCGTATTTTCCAGCGAAGGCGTGTCGCTGACCGCGATGACCGGCGCCATCGACCGGTCGCGGATCGCGCGCGGCAGCGCAAAGGTGCTGTCACCCTGGCCGATCAGAAACGCTTCGACCGCGTCGATATCCGAATCCGCAGCCGCATTTACCCACTCGCCGAACTCCTTGGGATCAAAGCCCGTCGAGGGAATTCCTTCACGCCCGAAAAGCGACGTATAGCCGTCTTTCACGAGTTCTCTATCATCAACCACTACGATCATTCGTCCGCCTCCGAATCAGTATGGCACCGCACTGATTGAGAGGTACGAATCGAGGGATTCATGAACAACTAGAGGAAGTTACTGGGTGGAATTAATAATTGATTAACCATGTCGGTCCGATTTGCACTACATCTAGTGGCTCACGCCTCAGTGCCGCACTAAAATAATGTGGAAAAGTTAACGGCATGCGACAAAACCACTTGCCGTCACATTCTCCGCGCATTGTCGCCACAATGCGGAATGACCCGCGGTCAATCAATCAATGGTTGTTTATTGGCAGAACTGCGTGGCGTTCGGCGTCCACTTGCCGTAGCCGGTCGCGACCAGATTCGCGATCACCCGACAGACATATTTCTTCTGTGCCGGGTCGTTGTTCGGGCCGGCATGATACCGGGCAACCGCCATGGTCCAGCTCTCGTGCTTCGCGCGAAGATTGGACAGGAAGCGCGCGGCATATTCGACATTCTTTCGTGGGTCAAGCATCTCCGTCGGCGATGCGAACTGATCGCCATGGAAGTAGTAATTGATCTGCATGCAACCGAGATCGATGAGCTTGGCGCCCTCGGCCCGGGCGCTGGCAAATCGGACGAGAACGTCCTCGGTGCTGGCCCCGAAATAGGCCTTTCCCTCGATGTTCATCGCATAGGGTTGAAGCGATCCCTTGCGGCCGGTTTCCGTCAGGCCGACCGAATAGAGGATCCCGGCGGGGACGCCATACTTCGATGCAGCCGAGATGATTTCGCGCTCGCACACGCCCGTGCTGGCACTGGCGAAGGCGCTACATGTAGACGTGGCCAGTGCGAGAACGCTCAGAACCGGCAACCGCATCTTCCGTACCGCCATTGCCAACTCGCCTTTCTGAGCCTGAAGCCTGGCTATCGCCATCCTGGCGCTGTCGTCCCTGCCCGCCGCCGTCTCCGGCACGCTCACGGCCCTGCTGGCCAGGCTGCGCCTGCTGCTGCGTGCTGCTGCCACCATTCGAGCTGTCGCTGCCCGAATTGAACACCACGTTGATCTGATCGACCGCGAAGCCCTGGGCCCGCAACGCCCTGACCATTTCGCCCTGGTCGTCACGCAGCTGGCGGAACGCTTCGCCGTTTTCGACCTTCAGCTCGACCTGCAACTCATCGTCCTTCAGCCGCAACGTCGCGGTGACGAGGCCGAGCTCGATCGGATGCAGCTGGATCTTCAGCGTGTTCAGCGTCTTGCCGGCCTGCGCCCAGGCATCGGGTTGACCGAGTGCCGCGCTCGGCTGCAGCGACTGGGCGAAGCCCGCGTCGCCGGCGATCGCGCTCGTGACATTGGCGGCGTTGGTGTTCAGCGCAATGCCGAGATACCGGCGCGCTTCGAGCACGGTCACATTTTCCGCCTTGGCCGAGGACCGCGCGACGTCGACCGTCGCGCGTTCACCGTCGTTCGAGATGCTCATCGAGATTGCCTGGCCCTTGCCGTCGGCACGGGCAAAGTGGAACAATCGATCGGATTCCTGCGCGCCATCGGCGCCCTCGCCGTTTGCGCCAGCCGCCTCGGCCATGTCGCCATGGGCGGCAACCTGCGCGGCGCGCTCGGCAAGCGTCTGAACGCCAGCCTTGCCGGCATCGGCGCCCTTCGCGTCCGCATGCAGCGACGGCAAGGTGTCGCCGCCAAGCAGCGTCAGCAGGTCGTCCACGCTGCCGTTAGGCGACGACTTGCCATCGGACGCAGCGACGTCTGTTGCCTCGCCATTGCTGTCACCGCCCTGCGCATTGCCAGCTTTGGTTTTGGCAATCTCGCGCGTCAGCGCTGCGATGCGCCCCGCAAGGTCGTCCGTTTCGCCGGCCTGGTTGGAGGCTCGCGCATTCGCGAGCGCCAGCGCTGCTTTGGATGCAAGACGCTTGGCGTCCTTTTCGCGCTCGGCGAGCGAGAACCGCTCCTTGCCTGCCTCATGGTTTTCGAGCGACGGATCCTCGAGATCACCCGGCGCGCGATTGCGCGCAGACTTGGAGATCGAGATCGTCGCGTCGCCGCCTTTGATGCCACCGTTTCCGATCAAGGCAGAAGCTCCCGAATTTTCGCCGGCGCCTGCATCGCCATTCTCGCCGCTCGAACCCTGTCCACCCTGACCGTTCGCCTTCTGGCGCCCTGCGGTTGCGACAGCGTCCTCGAATGCGCCAGGGGCCTGCTCCTTGCCGCCGGCGCGCGCGCCTGCCTTGCCCGCTTGAGGCGGAGGCGGTGCGCGCAAGCTTTCGTCAAGAGCTCTCATTGGCCTTCCCCCCTTAGCAACGCGTCGATCTCCTCGACCTTCGACCGGCCCTTGGCGACGAAACCGTCATGGGCCGGGTCGGAGGCGTCGGCCGTGTCGACGCTGGCTTGTTTCGTCTCGCCAGCAGCGCGGACGCCGGCCTTGGCTGCCGGTTCGCCGAACGGGCTCAGGCCGCTGCCGGTTTCCCCGTCTTCGGCCTCTACCGGCGGCGTGGCTGGTCTGATCGGTCTATCGGAGAACGCTTGCGTGAGGCTTTCATCGTCAGGTGGTCTGGTGACCGCATCTGCAACTGCCCTGGCCGCGTCGCGCAGCGCGCGGTCCCGCGGCGAAAGTTCGGCATCCGGGATCGCCGCAATGCTCCGGGTCGCAGCGAAGACGTCCGAGGACGGAACCGCGGCAAGCCCGGCATAAAAATTGGCAAGCACGCTCGGCTCGGTGGCGCCATCGGCGGCCAGCTGTTCTGCTCTTTCCGAGGCGAGCTTCGCCAGCGGCTGCTTGCCGCTGATGGCCGCACGCCTGGCGACGCGAAGATAAACCTCGCGCTGGCGCGGCACATCCATGAATGTCAGGATCTCGGAAATCCGCTCCTGCGCCGCCTCGTCGAAATGGCCAACGGCCAGTTCAACAAAGACGTCGGCGAATTGGCTGGCATAGGGCGACGTCAGGTAGCGCCGGGCGTAGTTCAGCGCGTAGCGAAAGCCCTTTTCTGGCAAATTCGCCTGCACCGCGAGGAAGACCGAGCGACGCAGCGCCGCCTCCTCTATGATCGTTCCCGGCGCCGTCAGCCGCGCCCAGTCGTAGTATTTCATCGCCTCGACCGGGTCCTGCTGCGATAGCGCATTGCCCAGGATCAGGAAGAGATAGGGGCCGACGCGGGAATTGCGGTACTCGGGCGCTGCTTTTGACAGGCTCTCGACGATCAACCCGCCCTTGCCGCTCAGGTACTGGCGCAGCGCATCCGTGACGCGCGTATCGAAATTGCCCGCCACGTCGCGGTCGGCGAGGTAATTGAGCGTTTCCGGGTTGCCACCGCTCATGGCGTAGACGAGCGCCGCATCGACGTTGCGCGGATCGGCGAAGACGGAGGTATCGGCGGCTCGCAAGCGCTTGTCGATCGCGCCGAGCATGAAACGTTGCATCTCGATCGCCGAGTGATCGCCGAGCACAACCGAATCCTGCACATATTGCAGCGACCGGATCATCTTGAAAGGTGCCAGCGCCTCAAGGTCGTTGGCATGCGCCATGCCTGCCATCACCGGCAGGACCAGCACCGACCGCATCAGGGCGGATCTGAGGCGTAGCAGCATCGGTTTCAGCCCTTTGCCGACTGCAACAGGATTTCGATACGCCGGTTGCCAGGCGCATAGGGGTCGTCGGGGATCTGCAGCCGCCGGTCGGCAAAGCCGGTGATCTGGCTGACGCGATCCTCCTTCAGGCCACCACGCACGAGCATGTAGTAGGCGCTCTGGGCGCGCGCGGCCGACAGACGCCAGTTGTCATAGGTGCCGTCCTTGAACGGTCGGCCATCCGTGTGGCCGCGAATGGCCACGGCGCCCTGGCGCGCGGACAGAAGCCGGCCGATCTTTTCCATGGCGGTGACGAGTTCCTTCTGCGGTACGGCAGAGCCGACGGCAAACATCTGCGCATCCGTCTGTTCGCTGATCGTGACCAGCAGGCCGCCTTCGGCCGGCGTCACGACGAGGCCCTCTGCCAGCTTGCCTGTATCGCCGCCCAGTTCCTTCTTGATCTCGGCCTTGAGCGCCTCTGCCTGCGCTGCCGGATCTTGGCTGGCAAGCTCGGCCTTTTCGGCTTCTGTCTTACCGGCATCGCCAGGTGTCGCCCCGGCTTTGGCAGCTTGTTCTTCGACAGCCTTCTGGTCTTCACCGGCCTTCTTCACCAGTGCGGCACCGCTCCCCATGGCTGCCTTGGACGCGAGGGCGACATCCTTTTCGGTGGTATTGCCCGCATCCTTGACTTCGACCTGCTTGGTCCAGAAGTCGGGATCGAAAGGATCGCGATAGGCCTCGCCGCCTTCAGCACCGGTCGACGGACCGGACTGCGCAGCACCGCCATCGCCCTTGACGCTGATATTGGCCTGCTGGCCGACTTCCTGCGCGATTTCCGAGAGCACCGAATAGGGATTCTCGAAGAAATCGGCGTCGGAATATTTCGTCTCCTCACCCGAGGTGGCCGTCATCTGGTCGCCCGTCTTGGCGGAGCCGCCGGATTTTTCCTGTTCGCCGTCGACCTTGGACCGCTGCTGCGTTTCCTCGCCCTGCGCATCCTTGGCCGGATCCTTCAGGCCACGTTCGGCGGGCTTCTGATCGGTCAGCTGTACCGGATTGAAATAGGAGGCGATTGCCGCCTTGGTTTCCTCGTTGGCGGCATTGATCAGCCACATGACCAGGAAGAAGGCCATCATCGCGGTCATGAAGTCGGCATAGGCGATCTTCCACCCGCCGCCGTGGTGGCCTTCGTGACCGCCGCTTACGCGTTTGACGATGATGATTTCGTTCTTGCCGTTATGGTGGCTTTCGTCGCTCATGCCAGAACCTTCCGGACGGTGTCGGCCCAGGCCGCCATTCTTGTAACGAGGATCGTCTCATCCATTTCGATGGCGAGATCGATGTCGTCGGTTTCAACGTGGCGGAACACCGGCATGTCGTCGCCGAGGCTGCTTTTCAATGCTTCCAGCAGGTGCAGCGGCCCCCTGACGGTGATCGCACAGCCTTCGCCGGCGATAATTCCCTGGCGGATCATCTCTGCCATATCGGCGACAGCGCGCTGGACGAGCGCCTCTTCCATGACAGGCGCAAGCACGCGCGCGGTCTGATCGCCGAGGGCAACGGCCAGTTGCTCCGTCATTTCCTGGAACTGCGCGGCCATGCGGCCTGCCGCCTCCTCTTCGAGGCGCCTCGTCAGAGACTGGATTTCAGCTGCGTGAGCGGCCTGGAGATCGGCGATCTCATTGCCATGTTCGAAGACAAGCTCGGCGGTTGCCTCGGCGCGACCCTGTTCAAACGCCTCGCGGCGCTCGGCTTCGACATCGACCTGCGGCGTAGCCGATCGCAGAGCGAGACGGTCGCTGTCGGCGTAGTCGGTATCGAGATCGGGAAAGTACTTCGGCGGCATCATCGACAACTCGACCTTGGGCGCGCTGAAATCCTTGAGATAGCGGGACAGCATGGCGCTCATGGCAGGAACCTCGATGCGCGCAGCTCGATAGAAGGCGCTACCCGTCTGCCCGACAGGCGCCGCCCGACGGCGCAGAATTCCCATGATCGTGACACTGCTGAAATGTCTCCCTCGGGTCCATTCGCCTGGAGCGAAGAACCCTGCATTCTTGGACTTACAACGGCCGTAGGGGAATTTTCCTTCCAGCGACGGACCGGTGCAGGCGGCGGCGCAAATCTCATATTGGCCGGCAGTCATCCGACAGGACTGCGAGGGAAGGCTATTCGGTCAAACTTGTGCGAAAATGAATGTGTTGGACCGCGCCAGGGCAAATAGCGCGGTCCAACCGTTTCCACCGGGTGCCGTGACCGACGACGTGGCAGAATTCAAGCCGTTCCGATTTCCGCCGCTGTCGCGGAGGAACCGTTTCAGGCCGGCGGCGTCGAAGCGCCGCCCGCTCGAAAACCTTACTGCTGGAACAGGCGCAGGATATTTTCGGAGTTGGTGTTGGCGATCGACAGCGCCTGGATACCCAGCTGCTGCTGTGTCTGCAGCGCCTTCAACCGCGTCGATTCCTCGTTCATGTCGGCATCGACAAGACGCCCGACGCCCTTGTCGATCGTATCCATCAGGTTAGCGACAAAGCTTTCCTGCATGTCGATACGCTTGGTGATGGCACCGAGCGTCGAACCGGCGTCGGTCAGCTGACCGAGGATCTTGTCGACGACGCGGATCATCGCGTCCATCTCGGCCGGTGTGGTCGTTGCCGTCAGCTTGATTTCCGTGCCGCCAGTGCCGGTCGGCGGGATGACAATGAGGCGGTATGGTGCGGCGGTGCCCGTCGGGGTCTGCAACAGCTGGTCAGCGTCATAGTCCCGCGTCAGCAGGCCGCGCGCTGCACTGCCGGTGTCGATCAGCATCGATTGCGACGTGTCGAAGTCGAGCGTCGTGATCGACACATTGCCGTTGCCATCCCGGTTGAAGGAGGCAACGATCGACTTCGTTCCGACGGCTGCGGAATTGGTGTTGTAGAGCCAGTTTTCGCTGGAGAAGGATGCCGACTGGGCAGCCGACATGAGCTGGTTCTTCAGCTCGGTGATTTCCTTGTTGATCTTGAGCTTGTCGACGCCGGGCTCGCGGGCGGCCACGAGCTTGGTCTTGATTTCAGTGACGACATCGATCGACGTCTTCATCGCTGCATAGGCGGTATCGACCTTTGCCGCACCGAGACCAAGCGCGTCCTGGACGGTGGACAGCGCGGCGTTGTCGGAGCGCATGGTCGTCGCGATCGACCAGTAGGCAGCGTTGTCTGCTGCGGTCTGAACGCGGTAGCCGGACGAGATCCGGTCCTGCACTTCGGCCATGTTGGTGTTGATCGAGCGCAACGTCTGGAGTGCGGCCATGGCGGCCGTATTGGTCATGATGCTGGTCATTGGTCACTTGCCCCGAATGATTGTCTGAGAACATTCCGGAGTGCGTGACCGGCAGCGACGGGACCAGCGTCATGCGAACCGCCCCTGTTTTGCCCTGGGGGCGACCCTTCGCTCTTAACGAAGGTGTAACGATTGTTTGGTTAACAAACGGTTAACGCCATTCATAAGTCGGTAACCAAGGTGAACAAAAATAAACATTCATGAAGCAAGCGTTACCGCTTGGGCGCGTCGGCCTGAAGCGCGATTGGGCGGCGCGATGGAACTGCGGCGTCCATGCCCCGACGACGGAAAAACCGCGCCGCCCTTTCGAGCGACGCGGTTTCGTGAAGATCCGATGCGGCCGGGCGCGGTCGTGGCGCCCTGCCCCGCCAGCCGCTTACTTGAACAGCGACAGGATGTTCTGCGAGTTGGTGTTGGCGATCGTCAGCGCCTGGATGCCGAGCTGCTGCTGTGTCTGCAGTGCCTTCAGGCGGGTCGACTCTTCGTTCATGTCCGCATCAACCAGCTTGCCGACGCCCGATTCGATCGAGTCCATCAGGTTGTCGACGAAGTCCTTCTGCAGGTCGACACGCTTGTTGACGGCACCGAGGTCCGAAGCCGCGTTGGTCATGCTCTGCAGTACGTTTTCGACGCCCGAGAGGTAGTTGGAGAGCGTCGTCGAGGTGACGCCGGTGCTGATGTCGAGCTTGAGGATGCTGACACCGGCGATCGCCGTGCCGCCCGAGTCCTTGAGATCGGCAGTCAGCAGGCCATTGGCGCCGGTGCCGTTTTCGTCAATCAGCATGGTCTTGGTCGTGTCGACGTCGAGCGTGGTCAGGCTGACATTGCCGGAAGCATCGCGGTTGAACGAACCGACGATCGACTTCGTGCCCGGTGCAGTCGCGCCAGAGGCGGTGTAGAGCCAGTTTTCGCCGGAGAACGATGCCGACTTGACGACGCTCTTCAGCTGATCCTGAAGCTGGTCGATTTCCTTCTGGACCTTGGACTTGTCAACGCCCGGCTCGCTGGCAGCAACCAGCTTTGCCTTGATTTCGTCGACGACCGAGATCGCAGCCTTGATGCCGGTGTAGGCAACGTCGGTCTTGGCAGCGCCGAGGCCGAGTGCGTCCTGAACCGTGCCGAGGGCCTTGTTGTCCGAACGCATGGTCGTTGCGATCGACCAGTAGGCGGCGTTGTCGGAAGCGTTGCCAACGCGGTAGCCGGACGAGATCCGGTCCTGCGTCGTTTCCATCGCGGAATTGATCGAACGCAGCGTGGAAAGTGCGGCCATTGCCGCGTTGTTGGTCATGATGGACGTCATTGGCTGAGTGCCCCTTGGGAATGCGAGATGAAAGGGACATTCCGGGATTACCGGGAGACGGCGGCCAGCTTCATGCCTGCTAACGCGTTAATCTTGTTGGTTAACCCGCCGTTTCGTTGGCCACAGAAAACACGAAGATGGTTAATGAAGTTTGAAGCGGAAATACCAAAAATCAGTTCGGACTAAAGAAAAAAACCGCGCCTCTGACGAGACGCGGTTTTGATGCTTCGATCCGGGACCGAAGTCGCCGGTGTCGGGTCCGGTTAACGGAACAGCGACAGGATATTCTGCGAGTTCGTGTTGGCGATCGTCAGCGCCTGGATGCCGAGCTGCTGCTGCGTCTGCAGAGCCTTCAGGCGGGTCGATTCTTCGTTCATGTCAGCGTCAACCAGCTTGCCGACGCCCGATTCGATCGAGTCCATCAGGTTGTCGACGAAGTCCTTCTGCAGATCGACGCGCTTGTTGACGGCGCCGAGGTCCGAAGCTGCGTTGGTCATGCTCTGCAGGACGTCTTCAACGCCGGAAAGGTAATTGGCAAGCGTCGTCGAGGTGACGCCAGTGCTGATGTCGAGGGTCAGAATGCTGACCGTACCGATGGCCGTGCCGTTCGTGCCGACGAGGTAGTCGGTGAGCAGGCCATTGGTGGCATTGGCCTCGTCGATCAGCATGGTCTTGGTGGTGTCGACGTCGAGCGTGGTCAGGCTGACATTGCCGGAAGCGTCGCGGTTGAACGAACCGACGATCGACTTCGTGCCCGGAGGCGTCGCGCCAGAGGCGGTGTAGAGCCAGTTTTCGCCGGAGAACGATGCCGACTTGACGACGCTCTTCAGCTGATCCTGAAGCTGGTCGATTTCCTTCTGGACCTTGGACTTGTCAACGCCCGGCTCGCTGGCAGCAACCAGCTTTGCCTTGATTTCGTCGACGACCGAGATCGCAGCCTTGATGCCGGTGTAGGCAACGTCGGTCTTGGCAGCGCCGAGGCCGAGTGCGTCCTGAACCGTGCCGAGGGCCTTGTTGTCCGAACGCATGGTCGTTGCGATCGACCAGTAGGCGGCGTTGTCGGAAGCGTTGCCAACGCGGTAGCCGGACGAGATCCGGTCCTGCGTCGTTTCCATCGCGGAATTGATCGAACGCAGCGTGGAAAGTGCGGCCATTGCCGCGTTGTTGGTCATGATGGATGTCATTGGCTGGGTGCCCCTTGGGAAAATCGATTGAAAGGGACATTCCGGGATTACCGGGAAATGGCGGCCAGCATCATGCCTGCTAACGCGTTAATCTTGTTGGTTAACCCGCCGTTTCGATAAGGACAGGAAACACCAAGATGGTTAATGAAGCTTGAAGCGGCGGAGCCAATACCGTCTCCGACAAAAGAAAAACCGCGCCTCGAGCGAGGCGCGGTTTTCCAATTTGCGATCCGGGACCGAAGTCGCCGGTGTCGGGTCCGATTAACGGAACAGCGACAGGATGTTCTGCGAGCTGCTGTTGGCGATCGAGAGAGCCTGGATGCCGAGCTGCTGCTGCGTCTGCAGAGCCTTCAGGCGGGTCGACTCTTCGTTCATGTCAGCGTCAACCAGCTTGCCGACGCCCGATTCGATCGAGTCCATCAGGTTGTCGACGAAGTCCTTCTGCAGGTCGACGCGCTTGTTGACGGCGCCGAGGTCGGCAGCAGCGTTGGTCATGCTCTTCAGAACGCTGTCAACACCCGAGAGGTAGTTGGAGAGCGTCGTCGAGGTGACGGCAGTGCCGCTGATGTCGAGGTTCAGGACGCTGACGCCAGTGATGGCCGAGCCAGCGGAGTCCTTGATGTCGGCAGTCAGAAGGCCGTTCGTGCCCGAAGTGCTGGTTTCGTCGATCAGCATGGTCTTGGTCGTGTCGACGTCGAGCGTGGTCAGGCTGACATTGCCGGAAGCATCGCGGTTGAACGAACCGACGATCGACTTCGTGCCCGGTGCAGTCGCGCCAGAGGCGGTGTAGAGCCAGTTTTCGCCGGAGAACGATGCCGACTTGACGACGCTCTTCAGCTGATCCTGAAGCTGGTCGATTTCCTTCTGGACCTTGGACTTGTCAACGCCCGGCTCGCTGGCAGCAACCAGCTTTGCCTTGATTTCGTCGACGACCGAGATCGCAGCCTTGATGCCGGTGTAGGCAACGTCGGTCTTGGCAGCGCCGAGGCCGAGTGCGTCCTGAACCGTGCCGAGGGCCTTGTTGTCCGAACGCATGGTCGTCGCGATCGACCAGTAAGCAGCGTTGTCGGAAGCGTTGGCAACGCGGTAGCCCGAAGAAATCCGGTCCTGCGTCGTTTCCATCGAGGAATTGATCGAGCGCAGCGTGGAGAGTGCGGCCATTGCCGAGTTGTTCGTCATAATAGAAGTCATGAGACTGTCCCTCAAATTTACAAGGTTACACGGTGGGGGACATACCGGACTGAATACGTCTACCGGCAATGACGGACCGGCTTCATGCCACTCGGCTCCATCCACTCAAGTGAAGGAAACCAAACCCGTCATGTGAGGGTGAATATCGCCCCCAATGCTTGCGATTTCATTAAGGCGGAAACAAATTTTCGAAGCAAAATCTTATGGTTAACAGTATGTTACTTTACCCGCGCCCACTTTGCGGGACGTTCCTTTCGCCAATCGAGATCTATTGGCAAAGAATACGAAAATCGCTCAGCAATCCCGCCTGGGGCAAGGTTTCTGCTTCAAAACAGCACCTTGGCATATTGACGTTGCACAGGCTCGCGCGGTGACAACGGTAGCGCTTTTCCTACGGAGCTTCCTTTGAACGCCCACACCATCTTTTCTTCCGCTTCGCGGCAGTATCAAAAAGGCCAGTACACCGAGGCCCTTACCTCGCTCAACCAGTTGCTCGACCTCACCCGCGATGCCAAGACCTACGCGCTCTTGGCCAAGGTGCTGCTGAAACTCGGTTTCCGCAGCGATGCCGCGCAGGCCTATCAGCTGGCCGGTGAAGCCGGCGGGCTCCGTTCAGAGCATTTTCTGGCTGAAGCCATGAAGCTGCATTTCGCCTGCGGCAACGACGACGAGGCGCTCAGCCTCGGTCGGCCCCTGCTGGAACAGGCAAAGACCGATGCGGAGCTGGCCTACATCATCGCGACGCTGTTTTTGAAGCGCAACCAGTCGCAGCTTCTCGGCCCCTTCAAGACGACGCTCTCCATGAGCGCGCAGCACGAACATCAGGTGCTGGCCGCCAAGCTGCTGACCGCCGACATCGGCAACAGCGAAGACCGCGAAATCGTCACCAACCTCTTCCGTCGGTCGCCGTCCAACCTGGTTCTGCTTTCCGCCTACCTCGTCTTCATGCAGGAGGTGAACAACTTCGGCGAGATCGACAACTACGCACAGGCGCTGGAACGCGTCGTGCAGTCGGTCAATCCCAAGTTCTTCCGGGCCGAAACGCCGTTCTACAACATGCATTGGTGCCGCGACGAAGCGCTCAACCGCGTTGCGGGCGCGCTCGACAAACCGTTCGATCCGGGCCTGCCCGCGGAACGCCGCGCCATGCCGCATTCCTGGGGCAAGAAGATCCGGATCGGCTACCTCTCGAACGACTTCTGGGCGCCTCACGCGACCATGAAGCTCTTGAAGGCCGTTCTGACCGCGCATGACCGCGAAAAGTTCGACGTCACGCTGTTCTGCTATACGCCGGAGAAATACCTGCCTTTGGCCGGCGAAGAGCGCCAGACCTGGGGCAAGATCGTGCGCGTCGAAAACCTCTCAGACGAGCAAGCGGCGCAAGCGATCCGTGACGAACAGATCGACATTCTCGTCGACCTGAAGGGCCACACGATGCACAGCCGGGTCGCCATTCTCAACCACAAGACCGCCCCGGTACAGGTCGCCTGGCTCGGCTTCCCCGGCACCACCGTCAACGTCGACATCGACTACATCATCGGCGACCGCTACGTCCTGCCCGACGCCAGTGCGCCACACTACTACGAACAGTTCTGCCGCCTGCCCGAGACCTACCAGCCGAACGATCCGGCTGGCCGTCCGCGCCCTGCCGTCATGTCACGCACCGAAGCAGGCCTGCCGGAAGACGCCTTCGTCTACGCGTCGTTCAATGCCAACCGCAAGATCATCGGCGAAACGGTCAAGGCATGGGCCGAGATCCTGCGCCGGACGCCGGACAGCGTCCTGTGGCTGATGCGCCTCAAGCCGGAAGCCGAGGCGCATATCCTGCGCCGTTTCCAGAGCTACGGCATCGCGACGAAGCGCATCATCTTTTCCGAAAAGATCGAATACGAAAAGCATCTGGCGCGTATTCCGGCGGCCGATCTCGGCCTCGACACCTTCCCCTGCAACGGCCACACGACTACGTCGGAACAGCTGTGGATGGGGCTGCCGGTGCTGACGCCGAAGGGAACGCACTTTGCTTCGCGGGTCAGCGAAAGCCTGCTCAACGCAATCGGCCTGCCGGAACTCGTTGCCGCCGACGTCGATGATTACATCGAACAGGCGGTCGCCCTCTACAACGATCGCGACAGGGTCGCCGGCTACAAGCGGACGCTCGAAGACAACCGGCTGCGGACGCCGCTGTTCGATTCCGAGCGCTTCTGCCGTCACCTCGAGCAGGCTTATGAGGCGATGGCCGAGCGCGCCAGGGACGGGCTTGAGCCCACGCTCATCGACGTCCCGGCCCTGCCGGCGCGCACCGCCCCATTCGCGCAATAACAGGCGGAGGGGCCCTACCCCTCGATACGCGTGACATCAGGACCCCGCCCTCGCCGGCGGGGTTTTTCGTTTGTCGTCACGGCGGATCGGCTACGCGTGGAGTTTCGCACGGCGCAAGGCTGCGGGCGATCGCCCAACGGCTGTCGCAACGCGCGGGCTACGTGATGTCGACCAGTGTGTCGGTCGCCGACGGCCGAACGCGCTTCCCGAGCGGGTACGCACATCCGGCAACGATAAAGCGGGAGAAACGGTGGTTCAGCTGAACGAACGCACCAGGCTGCCGACGAGCAGGTTCCAGCCGTCGATGAGCACGAAGAAGAGAATCTTGAACGGGAGCGAGATTGCCGTCGGCGGCAGCATCATCATGCCCATCGCCATCGTGATGGTGGCGACGATCAGGTCGATCACCAGGAACGGCAGCATGATCAGGAAGCCGATCTCGAAGCCACGGCGGATTTCGGAGATCATGAAGGCGGGAACGACGGCGCGCAGGTCGACCTTGTCGTCGACGACGACGGTCTGGCCCTTTTCCTTGGCGATATCGATGAAGAGTTGCAGATCCTTGTCACGCGTGTTGGCGAGCATGAACTCGCGGAACGGCTCGGTGACACGCGGGATCGCCTCGGTCTCGGTGATCTGGTTCTTGAGCAGCGGGTCGATGCCGTCACGCCAGGCGCGGTCGAAGGTCGGCGCCATTACGTAGAAGGTCATGAACAGCGCCAGCGACACCATGATCATGTTGGACGGCGTCGTTGCCAGGCCCATGCCCGTGCGCAGGATGGCAAAGGCGATCACGAAGCGCGGAAAGCTGGTGACCATGATGAGGATGCCGGGCGCGACCGAAAGAACGGTCAGAAGGCCGAAGGTCCGGATGATCCACGAGGCGGCCGAGCCGTCGATGGGCGTGTTCAGGATGTCAGAGGGAAAGCTCTGTGCGCCGGCAATTCCGGACATCGCCGTCATGGCGACTATGAAGGCGATGAGCCGGATCATTTAGCGAATCATTGAATGACGAAGGTTCTGAACATGACATTGGTTACGCGTCCATCGGAGCGCAGGTCAACCCGTTCCTGGATGTCATCCCGGAGATATTGAAAGCCGCGCGGACCCTGGATCTGCTGAAGCGAGACCGTTTTCAGATAGGCGGCGATGTCCTGGTGGATCTGCTCGGCCATGACAGGGTCCGGGGTGCCGTCGAACTGCAGCGCCACCTCGAGCCGGATCCAGTTTTCCGATGGATAGGCGAGGTTCGTGGTGATCGGATCGAGCTGCACGACGCCGTTGGCCTCGGTGGCGATCTTGGGCACGCCCTCCTCGCCGGTTGCGTTGGGCGCGACCTCCTTGGCCGCTTCCACCTGTTCCTTCGGCGGGGGCGGCGCGAGCATGCCGCCGACCAGCCAGCCGCCGCCGCCGGCGACGAGCGTCAGGACGGCAACGATGGCGATCGTCATCACCTTCGACGGTGACTTGGCGGGCGCGGCTGTATCGAGTTCTTCCATCTTGCCATTCCCTGCCGATCAGATCGGCGAAATCAGATCCATGACCTGCTGGCCGTAAGGCGGCTGCTGCACTTCGGTCAGGCGGCCGCGGCCACCATAGGAAATGCGTGCCTCGGCGATGCGGTCGTAGGAGATCACGTTGTTGGCGTCGACGTCCTGCGTGCGCACGATGCCGGCGACATTGAGGATGCGAAGCTCGTGGTTGACGCGAACTTCCTGCGAGCCGCTGATCAGGAGATTGCCGTTTTCGAGCACGCCGGTGACGACGGCGGCAACGAGCAGCTGCAGCTTCTCGGAGCGTTCGGTCGAGCCGTCGCCTTCCGTCTTGGTGTTGGAGCCATATTTCAGGTCACCCGACCAGCCGAAGTCGCTGGCTTCGGACTGGCCGCTGGCGCCGATGTTGAAGCCGCTGGTGTTCTTGCGGCTGCGGTCGGTCTTGTTGTCGAACGAAGCCTTGTCATTGATGGCGATCTGCACCGTCAGGATGTCGCCGACGTTGAGCGCGCGCGCATCCTTGAACAGCGCCGACTGCTGGTCGTTCCAAAGAGAGAAGCCGTTGGCCACATGCCGCGGCTCTTTCGGATACATGGCAAGCTGCGGCGTCTGGGTATATTGCAGGCCGCTGCCGATCGGGCTCATGGCAGGGGCACGGCCGATCTCGTTGAAGGCCTGGTTCTGACATCCCGCGAGGAGGGCCGCGGCCATGACGGCCGTTAGACGCATTTTCATGATGGTTCCTTCGAGGTGTTCGGATCGCTGGCACTCGAGATGATGTTGGTCAGGAGAGCTGCCTTCTCGTCGCTCATTTCGCTGAGGATCAGCGACGACTGGCGCGGCGGCAGCCGCATGACGATCGCAGCGGCGATCTCCGGACGGACCATCTCCAGCTTGCCCGCGGCCGCATCCGGCTTCATCGTCTTGTAGATGCCCACGAGGCCGGTCTCGGCCTGCTTAAGGAAGTCGTTGCGACGCTTCAGCCAGTCTTCATATTCCTCGCGCCGCTTTTCCAACGTCGCGATCCGCTCGTCGACGTTTGACTGGAGCGTTTCGAGTTCCTTGCGCTGCAGCACATAACGCTGGTCACGGGCAGCATCGGCAATGTTGGTGCAGAACTGCTGGATCTCGTCGGCGCTGGCGTTGCCGGCGGGCGGCGCGGTCACGTCCTGGGCAAAGGCGCCAGGCATCGCAAGCATCGACGCAACGGCAGCGGTCGCGAGCAGGGCATTGCGGGATCTGCCAATAAGGCGGTCGATGTTCATCATTGCAGGACAAGCTCCGCCTGAAGGGCCCCGGCCGTTTTGATGCTTTGCAGGATGGCGATGATGCCATCTGGCTTGACGCCGATGTTGTTGAGACCGGCAACCAGCGACCTGAGGCTGGACCCGTTGAGGATGGCGACGGTGCCGCCGTCGGATTGCGCCTCGATGGTGGTATTGGGCTCCATCGCGGTCTGGCCACGCGAGAACGGCAGCGGCTGGACGACCGTCGGCGTCTCGCTGACCTGCACGGTCAAGGTGCCATAGCTGACCGCCACCTCGTTGACGCGCACGTCCTGGCCGATGACGATCGTTCCGGTGCGCTCGTTGATGACGACCCTGGCCGGAACGTCGGTCTCGATGACGATGTTTTCGATATCGGCCATCAACCGCGCAAGATCGGCCATCTTCGGCTTCTCGACGAGAACAGCCTGGGAATCGCGCGCTTCGGCAATGCGGCCGCCATATTGCCCGGCGGCATATTTGTTGATCGCGGCGGCCATGCCGACGGCGGTCGAAAAGTCCGGATTGCGCAATTGCAGAACGAGGTTGAAACCGTCCTTGAACTTCGACGGCAGCTCGCGCTCGATGATCGCGCCGTTCGGCACGCGCCCCGAGGTGGTAACCCCCTGATTGAGCGTCGCGGCGTCCCCTTGGGCGTTGAAGCCGGTGACGACGACGGACCCTTGGGCGACCGCATAGATCTGACCATCGGCGCCCGAAAGCGAGGTCATCACGAGCGTGCCGCCGCGCAGGGACGTGCTGTCGCCGAGCGATCCGACCGTCACGTCGACGCGACTGCCGGGGCTGGCGAATGGCGGCAAGTTGGCGGTGACGAGAACCGCGGCGACGTTGCGCGTGCGCGATTCGCCGCCCTGGGTCGAGATGCCGAGGTTCTGCAGCATGGCGCGCATCGACTGATCGGTAAACGGCGACGAGCGCAGGCTGTCGCCCGTGCCCTGAAGGCCGACAACGAGGCCGTAGCCGATGAGCTGGTTGTCACGGCCGGCCTGCAGCGAGGCGACGTCCTTGATCCGTGACGCGCCGAAAGCCGGCGTCATCGCTGTAGACAGCGCGACGGCCAGCGTCAGGAACCATTTGCAGGCAAGCATTTTCATTTCGCCACCACATGTATCGTGCCGTCGGCCATCACTGTCCCGGAAACGATGACGCCAGTATCAATATTGCGAGCCCGGATCAGGTCGCCGATCGCGGCATCCTGAAGGGGCGACCCGGCAGCGCTGATGGTGAGACCGCCATTGCTGAAGACCAGACGGACGGTGGAGCCTCGCTCGACCGCGTACTGCTCGCGCAGTGCCGAGGCCAGAATGACGCGTCCGGGCAGCAGCGTGCGCTTGCTCACCTTGCCGTCAATCTCGCTCAGTGTCCTGACATAGCCGTCCGTCAGATCGGGGTTGGTCACGTCGACGACCTCGAGCCGGCTCGCGTCGATCGCTTCGCCGGGGTAGATCGTCTGCTTGGGGATGACTGCAGTCAGCCGTTCCGCAAAGCCTGCCGAAGGCGACAGGAAAGCGGCGGCGAGCAAGATGCCCGCCACCACGTGCCGCGCGCGTGGCGCGGAACCGTCCTTCTGAGCTGTCATTCCTGCGGCTCGGCGAAACGTCATGTTTGCCCCCTGTTCCGTTACCTGAGGTTCTTGCTCACCGTGGCCGCCATCTCGTCGGCCGCCTGGATGATCTTGGAGTTCATCTCATAGGCACGCTGGGCCGAGATCAGGTCGGTGATTTCCTTGACCGGATCGACGTTCGACGCTTCGAGATACTTCTGCTTGATCAGCGCAAAGCCCGGATCGGCCGGCGTTCCGACAATTGGTTCGCCAGAGGCTGGGGTCTGCTTGAACAGGTTTTCGCCCTGCGGCTCGAGGCCGGCCTCGTTGACGAAGTTGGCAACCGTCAACTGACCGATTTCCTGCATCGCCGGATCGCTGCCGATGCGCACCATCACCTGGCCGGAGCTGGTGAAGGCGATCTCGGTTGCGTCCTGAGGCACGGTGATGCCCGGCACCACGGTGTAGCCGTCGATGGTGACCAGCTGGCCCTGGGCGTTCTTGTTGAAGGCGCCGGCGCGGGTGTAGACCGTCTCGCCATCGGGCGTCTCCACCTGGAACCAGCCACGGCCGACGAGCGCGAGGTCGTAATCGTTGCCGGTGCTGACGAGGCTGCCCTGGATGTGCAGGTTGCGCACGGCGGCCGTCTGGACGCCGAGACCGATGATCGCGCCTTCCGGGACGATCGCCTGGTTGGAGCGGTTGGGCACGCCCTGGGCGCGCTCGGTTTGATAAAGCAGGTCGGAAAACTCTGCGCGGGCACGCTTGTAGCCGGTCGTGTTGATGTTCGCGATGTTGTTCGCGATCACTTCGAGGTTCAGCTGCTGGGCGTTCATGCCGGTTGCGGCAATGGAAAGGGCCTTCATGTCTCGTTCCTTAGATCTGCATGCGCGCGATTTCGAGGTAGGCGGTCACCACCTTGTCGCGGATCGCGATCGCGGTCTGGAGCGACTGTTCGGCGTTCATCACCGCATCGACGACTTCACGGGTGTTGGTGGTACCGCGGATGCTGTCGATCGAGGCGCCTTCGGCCTTCTTCATGGCGCCGATGGCGTCCGTCGCCATGTCGCCGAGGATCGCTGAAAAGCTCTGGGACTGCGGGGCGGCCGAGGTTGCGGCTGCCGATCCGAAAACCGACGAAGACGAGGATGCAAGGCGGGTGCCTTCGGCTTCTTTCGTGACCGAAAAAGCGCCGACTGAGTTAATTGCGTCGATCATTATTGTGATGCTCTCAACAGGTCGATGGTTTGGGAAACCAGGTCGCGCGATTGCTTGATGGTCTGGAGGTTGGCTTCATAGGCGCGGTTGGCTTCGCGCATGTCGGCCATTTCGACCAGGATGTTGACGTTCGGCATCTTGACCATGCCCTTCTCGTCGGCGGCCGGGTTGCCGGGATCGAACTCGATGGTGAAGTTCGAATCGTCCGTGCCGAGCCGCTCGATCTCGACCAGCGAGGCGCCGCTCGCCCTGTCGACCTCGGCTGCAAAGCTGATGGTCTTGCGTCGGTAGGGATCAGCGCCTGGTACGTCGCCGGAGGAGCGTGCGTTGGCGATGTTTTCAGAAACGATACGCAGGCGGGTCGATTCTGCCTGCAGACCTGAGGCCGAGACCTTCATGGCCGAAGTCAAAGGATCCATGGTTTTTACTTCCGTACCGTCATGAGCATCATCCGGTGAAACGCCTTGACGAGCCCGGCACTGAGCTCGTAGTCGCGCTTGATTTCACCGGTCTTCATCATTTCCTGCTCGATCGCGACGCTGTTGCCGGATTGCTGGACCTGAACGCCGTCGAGCATGCCGACCTCGGCCACCTGCGAGGCTTCGAGGCTCTCGGTGAAATGGGCCTTGTTGGTCGCGGCCATCTGGATGCCGGTGTTCTGCAACACGCTTTCGAACGGCTTGACGTCCTTGGCCTTGTAGTGCGGCGTATTCGCATTGGCGATGTTGCCGGCCACCACGTTCTGGCGGACGGTCAGCCACTGGGCCTGCCGGGACGCGAGTTCGAAAAGCTGAATCGGTTGCATCAAAAGCTCCATGCTTGTTGATGCGAACCTAGGTGGGTAATCTTGCGCGGGACTTGTCCTTGGAAACGGCCACCTGGCGGATGGCGGAATGCGAAGGGATCGCGCACGGCATGAGCCGTCGCGGATCGCGAAAGACACGTGACGAACAAGGACGTCTGGAAAATGTCGTGGCTGGTCAGTCTGCCTTGTAGACTTCGCCGCTCGAGGTGATCATCACCCAATGCCCGTCACGTTCTTCGAGCGTCGCCAGACGGGTGTTGTCCGGCAGGATCGAGCCGATGCGCACAATGTACATGCCGGCGGTGTCCTCGATCAGGGCGCGGCCATTGGCGACATGCATCAGCTTGAAGCCTGATTTTCCGGGGAATGGCTGCTCGAGACCTTCGTTCGGCGCGGCACCACCCGCGGCGGGACTGCCGCCAAGGGTCGGCACGGTCGCGGTCGTCAGCTGGTCGATCGCCGCGACGGTTTCGCCGTCCATGTCCGACATCGCAAGCGGCGAGACCGACACGACGCTGCGCGCCGGCTTTTCCGGCAGATCACGCGTCGACCCCTGCCAGAGCGCCGGCATCGTGAACTTGTCCTGGTTGAGGAAGGCATACCAGGGAAAGACGGTCGCAAGCGCCGCCAGCAGGATGCCGGTCGCAGCCAGCGCCTTATCGATCATCGGCATGCCCGCTTCGCGCTTGCGCTGATGGATCGTCTCGTCCGCGTCGTAATCCGTCAAACCCATTACCTCGGCCTCATCCCTGCAGCACCCGGCTGATTGCCCATCGCCGCGGCCTTCAGCGCGCCGGCAAGGTCGGAAAATGCATCCTGCGTCGGCGGTTCGCTCGCCGTCTGCGTCAAGACGTCGTAGATCACCGGCACCTGCTTGATCGCCATGTCGAGATCGGGATCGCCGCCGGGGCGGTAGCCACCGATCAGCCGCAGGTCACGTGTCTCCTCGAAGCGGTGAATCAGCGACTTCAGCCGCGACACCAGCTTTTCCTGGTCAGGCGTCCAGGCCTTGCGCGCGAGGCGCGAGATCGAGGCCAGTGGATTGATCGGCGGATAACGCCCTTCCTCGGCCAGGCTGCGGTCGAGCACGATGTGCCCGTCGAGAATGCCACGCGTCGAGTCGGCGATCGGGTCGTTGTGGTTGTCGCCGTCCACCAGGATCGAGATGATCGCGGTAATCGTGCCTGCGCCTTCGGCGCCCGGACCGGCCCGCTCGAGCAGGCGCGGCAGTTCGGTAAAGACCGAGGCCGGATAGCCGCGCGCGATCGGGGGCTCGCCGGAGGCCGTCGCCACCTCGCGGATCGCGTGGGCGAAACGGGTGACGCTGTCGACGATCAGAAGCACGTTGTCGCCGTTGTCGCGGTAATGCTCGGCGATGGTGACGGCGGTCAGCGGCGCCATCTTGCGCAGCATCGGGCTTTCATCGCTGGTGGCGACGACCGCAACCGACTTGGCAAGATTGTCGCCCAGCGTATCCTCGATGAATTCGCGCACTTCGCGGCCACGTTCGCCAACCAGCGCAATGACCACCTTGTCGAAGGCATTGGCCCGCGCCAGCATCGACAGAAGCGTCGACTTGCCGACGCCGGAGCCGGCAAAGATGCCGAGGCGCTGGCCGAGGCAAAGCGGCGAGAAGATATCGATCGCCCGCACGCCGGTGCGAAATCCATGCTCCACGCGCTTGCGGGTCATGGATGGCGGCGCCGTGTTTGAGATCGAGCGGCGGACGTCGCCTTGCAGCAGCGGACCGAGACCATCGATCGGTTCGCCAAGCGCATTGATCGCGCGGCCGCACCACTGGTCGGTCGGCGCGATGCGGAAGGCGCCCTTGCGGATGACGGTATCGTGGATGCCGATCGGGTCGCCGGGCTCGATCGGGCAGACGACGACACGCTCAGGCTCGACGCGCACCACTTCGCCCAGATGCGTTCCGGTCGCGCTCTTGTGTGCGACGAAATCACCGAGCCGCACATGCCGCGACAGGCCGGTCACGGTGTAGTGCCCCGGAGAGATCGTCTGGACGTGGCCGCCCGGAGCGATCGAATGTTCGGGTTTGGCGTAACGTTCGACGAGGCCGCCAAGGGCAGCCAGCGATGTCGATGCGGCGCTCGTCTTCGGGCCTTCGCGTTCCATGCCGGTTCCTGTCACGCCTTAGCGGCTGCCACCGAGCGTCTTGATCGCTTCGCTGAGCGACCCCTCGCCGTCGCGCATCAGCGCGGTGATGTTGTCGAAGGCGCGGGTGACCATGATCAATTGCGACATCTCGGCGATGGCGTTGACGTTTGATTCTTCCAGGAAACCCTGCATGACGCCGACATCGAAGCGGTCGACCACCGGTTCCGGCTGCATGTTCGGCAGCACCGCGCTGTTGTCCAGGCGCATGAAGCCCTTGCTGAAGTCGGCCTGGTAAAGGCCGAGCGAAGCGACGGCGACGCCGTTCTGGTGCAGGGCGCCGTCGGCGCCGACGGTCACATCGCCGCCCGTGCCGTTGATCTGGATCGGGGCGCCGCCGGCGTCGAGAACCGGATAGCCGCGAATGGTCACGAGCTCTCCGGTTTCGGTCAGGGTGAAGCGGCCGTCGCGCGTCAGCGCCGGTCCGGAAGGCGTGTCGATCTGGAACCAGGCATCGCCCTTGACCGCGAAGTCGAATGCGCCGCCGGTGCGCGTCAGCGAGCCGTTGCTGGTGTTGAGAAATTCCTCGCCCTTGCTGACGTAGGATACCTTTGTCGGCTTGGTGTCGCCGAGCATCTGGTTGAACTTCACTTCCGTGCCGCGGAAACCGACAGTGCCGGAGTTTGCGATGTTGTCGGCGAGTGTGTTGAGGCGCTTTTCAAGCGCCATCTGCGACGAAATCGCAACGTAAAGACCGGTCTGCACGTTCAGCGTCCCCCGAGTTTCAAACTGTTGATGGACAGGAGCAGGTCGGAAGAGATGCCGTAGCCGCTCGACGCGCCGAATACCGCAAGCGGGTCGTAGCCGTCCGTTGAATTGTCGATTTCCCAAAGAGCGGTAAAGCGGTCGAGAAATTCCGTCACCTTGGCCGGATCCTGGAAGTCCTTGAGATCGATGGCCGCTTCATAGGCCGCCGCCTGGCGGTCGACCTCCGTGCCGGCGAATTCCGCCGGCAGCTGCAGGGTGGTGCGCACCACCTGCCCGAGCGCCTCGTCGGCGATGATGGCGTATCCGCTGGTCAGCGTCGGTGCCATGCGGGCGAAATAGAGCGCAAGCCGCACGCCGGCGTTTTCCTCGCCGGCGCTCTGTTCGAGCGTCTGGCGGGCGTATTTGTCTACGACGCCTTTCTGGGCGCGATCGAAAGAGGTGGCAGCCTCGCCGTGGCGGGCGAAATTCAGCGATTCGGCCAGCTGCTTGTAGCGGCTGTCGGTCAGCTTGTTGGCAAATGCGTCCTCGCTGTCGACACCCTCGGCCAGCACCTTGCGCATAAAGGCCTTGGCGTAACCCATGTCCTCGAGGCCGTGCGCCTTGATGGCATAGTTGTAGAGGCGCGTATCGGCGAAGAACTGGTCGATCGTTTTGATGTCACCGATCTTCGAGAGGTAATATTCCGTCTCGCGGGCAACGTCCGGCTCCTTGGCGACGCGCTCCAGCGACTTGCCAAGGTCGGCTGTAATCAGCTTGTAGCTCGTATAGGTCGTGGTCACGATCGGTCGCCCTTAGCGGAATGAAACGGGCGCGACGGGAAAGCCGGCCTTTACAAATCCTGACCTGACAGGCTTGCGCGAACCTGTTCCACGCAATGCTTTCCGTGCTGTCGGCGGCCAGCCTCACGCAAGGAAGAAACCGTATCCCGTTAGACGAAAAATGGGATCGTGACGGGTATCGAAATGAACATCATCATCGGGCTTATTGTGACTTTCGGCTGTATTCTCGGCGGCTACGTGGCCATGGGCGGCCATATGGAAGTCCTCAACCAGCCTTTCGAACTGCTGATTATCGGCGGCGCCGGCATCGGCGGCTTCATCATGGCCAACTCGATGAAGGTGGTTAAGGATACCGGCAAGGCGCTGGGCGAGGCGTTTCGCAACAAGGTTCCAAAGGAGCGCGAATATCTCGACACGCTCGGCGTTCTCTACTCGCTGATGCGCGATCTGAGAACGAAGTCGCGCAACGAGATCGAAAGCCACATCGACAATCCTGAGGAATCCTCGATCTTCCAGTCGGCTCCCACCGTCTTGAAGAACAAGGAGCTGACGGCGTTCATCTGTGACTACGTCCGCCTGATCATCATCGGCAACGCCCGCTCGCACGAGATCGAGGCGCTGATGGATGAGGAAATCCAGACCATCACCCACGACAAGATGAAATCCTACCATGCCATGACCATCATGGGCGACGCCTTCCCGGCGATCGGCATCGTCGCGGCGGTTCTCGGCGTCATCAAGGCGATGGGCGCGATCAGCGAAGCGCCGGAAGTTCTCGGCGCCAAGATCGCCGCCGCCCTCGTCGGCACCCTGCTCGGCGTGTTCCTCTCCTATTCGATCGTCGCTCCGCTGGTCGCCAACGTCAAAGCCGTGCGCGAAAAGCAGAACCGGCTCTACATCATCGTCAAGCAGACGCTGCTTGCCTACATGAACGGTTCCGTTCCGCAGGTTGCTCTCGAATACGGGCGCAAGACCATTTCGGCCTACGAGCGTCCCTCGATCGACGCCGTCGAGCAGGAGATGATGAACCCCGGCGGCGGCAGCGAAAGCAAGGCGGCCTGATCCGATGACATCTGGAACACCGACAAACGTCCATCCCTTCGACAGGAAACTCCTGGCGCGCATGACCGGCGCACTCGGCGACGATCGCGCGATCGGCCGGGTGGCGCTTGATCTCGGCCACGTGTTCGGCGAATTCCTTCCCGACATCTGCAAGGCGGAAACCGGCCTCGACATTGCCATCGGCTATGCCGGCTTTCGCACCGGACTTCGCAACGGCCTGATCGCCGAGCTCGGCAGCGGCGTGCTGATCAGCGACGTCTCGCTTCGCAACTGGGCTCCAGACTTTCAGATCAGCTGCGACAGTCCGATCATCATCACCATGGTCGAAGCGCTACTGGGCGCGGAGCCGACCGACATCGAAGAGCCGCAGCCGCGCACCCTTTCGCCGATCGAAATCGACGTTGCCCAGCCGATCTTCGAGAAGATCGCCGACGTGCTGCGCACCGCCGTCAATGCGGCTGGCGGTTTCGAACCGATCGTTTCGCGCGCTTACAACAGTTCTGCCCGCGGCAAGCCCGACCCGACGCTCGAGGACGTGCATGCGGCAGCGATCGACATGACGATCGGCTTCGGCCCCGTGCTGTCGACCTTCTCGATCATCGTGCCGCAGAGCGTGCTCTTGAAGACGCAGGTGGTGTTTCCGAAGGGTGCGGGCCAGAACCGCAAGCTGAAGTCCGAATGGACCGAGCAGATGGAGGAGCAGGTTCGCCGCTCGGCCGTCACCATCGAGGCGCGGATCCGGCTGGAAAGCCTGACGCTCGACACGATCAGCCGCCTGCAGGCCGGCGACATCATCCCCTTCCACGATGCCCAGGACGTTCGCGTCGACGTGAACGCCAACGGCCGCGATCTCTATGTCTGCGAGTTCGGCCGATCGGGTGCGAAATACACCGTGCGGGTGAAGGACACCCACGGCTCCGAACAGGACATCCTTCGCCACATCATGAGTTAATTCGGCTCGCCGTCGCCAGGCAGTAGGCCTGAGGCAAGCTTCAACTGGAATAGTTCGCACATGGCACCCAAGAAAGCACCACTCAACGAACAGGCCGCAGTCGCTGTCGGAGACATGGAACTCGACCAGGCGATCGACGATCTGCGCGGTGTTCTCAAGAAAGACACGGACGCGCCCGCAGGCTTTGGCGCCGAGTTCGGCAGCGACGCGCTTGGCACCTCCGAGTTCGGCGGTGACTTCGCCGCGCCCACCGACGGCCTTGGCGCCTTTGGCGGCGACTTCGGTTCGGACACGTTCGGCAGCGACCTGTCGGCAACGCCTGCGTCCACCGATTTCGGCGGCAGCACCTTCGGCACGAGCGATTTCGGCGCGTCGACCTTCGATGCCGGTGAAACCGTCGTCGATACGCCGCCGGGCAGCGGCATGAACGCCAATCTCGATCTGATCATGGACATCCCGATCGATGTCCAGATCGTTCTCGGCACCAGCCGGATGCAGGTCTCCGGCCTCATGAACCTGATCGAAGGCGCCACGATCTCGCTCGATCGACGGATCGGCGAACCGGTCGAAATCATGGTCAACGGCCGGATCATCGGCCGTGGCGAAATTACCGTTCTCGAAGGCGACGACACCCGGTTCGGCGTCAAGCTCATCGAGATCAAGGGCAGCAAGAAGTCATAAAACCCAATTATTGGGCGAGGGATGAATCCATGATGGATTTCGAAAGTTTTGAGGCCCAGGCACTTTCCAGGCCTCTCAACCAGACCGACAAGGCCGCAGCCGTTCTGCTGGCGATGGGCAAGACCGTCGCCGGAAAGCTGCTGAAATTCTTCACCCAGAGCGAACTGCAGGCGATCATCGCCTCGGCACAGTCGCTGCGGGCCATCCCTCCCCACGAACTGGAAGCGCTGGTCAACGAATTCGAGGACCTGTTCACCGAAGGCGCCGGCCTGATGGATAACGCCAAGGCGATCGAGAGCATTCTCGAGGAAGGCCTGACGCCGGATGAAGTCGACGGCCTGCTCGGTCGCCGCGCCACCTTCCAGTCCTACGAAGCCAATATCTGGGACCGACTGCAGGAGTGCGACCCGGTCGCAGTCGCGCTGCAGCTGGCCAAGGAACATCCGCAGACGATCGCCTACGTGCTGTCGATGATGCCTTCCAACTTTGGCGCCAAGGTGCTGCTGCAGCTCTCCGAAGAGCAGCGGCCCGACATCCTGAAGCGCGCCGTCAACATGAAGGACGTCAGCGCCAAGGCAGCGTCGATCATCGAGAACCGCGTCATGGAAATGATCGGCGAGATGGAAGCGGAGCGCAATTCCGCAGGCCCCACCAAGATTGCCGAAGTGATGAACGAGCTCGACAAGCCGCAGGTCGATACCCTGCTCGCCTCGCTCGAATCGCTCAGCACGGAATCGGCCAAGAAGGTTCGTCCGAAGATCTTCCTCTTCGACGATGTTCTCTACATGCCGCAGCGCAGCCGCGTTCAGCTCTTCAACGATGTCTCCACCGACATCATCACCATGGCGCTGCGCGGCTCGACCATGGACCTGCGCGAATCGGTTCTCGCCTCGATCGGCGCGCGCCAGCGCCGCATGATCGAATCGGATCTGGCCATGGGAGACGCCGGCATCAACCCGCGCGACATCGCCATTGCCCGCCGCTCGATCACCCAGGAGGCGATCCGGCTTGCCGCAAGCGGCCAGCTGGAACTGAAGGACAAGGAAGCAAAGGCCGCCTGATGCAATGGGTGGTCGGGCATCCTTTCAAGGACCCGGCAACAGGCTGATTGCCAGACCAAAACGCGGGCCAAAAGCCCGCGTTTTTGCTTTGACGCAGCGAAGGCGCCGCTTTTCCTGTTGACCCCGCCGGATTGCCCCGACGAAACCCTTGTCTGCTCCGGTTTGCGGGTTCACTACAGGCAGCGCACGATCAGCGCTGGCGTGTGGAAACCGGTCGGGAGACTTCCTGTCGCATGTCGGACGATGAGGATAAGGACAGCAAAACTGAATCCCCGTCGGAGAAAAAGATCTCCGACGCCGCCGACAAAGGCAACGTCCCCTTTTCCCGCGAAGCGACCACCTTCGCCTCTACGGTCGCGATCTACATCTTCTTCGTCTTCTTCCTGACCGATGGCGCGAGCACGGTTGCCGAGGCGCTCAAGGATATCTTCGAGCAACCGGAAGCCTGGCGCCTGAACAACGCCACCGATGTGGTGGCGCTGATGACGCATCTCGCCTGGAAGTCGACGGCACTGCTCGTTCCCGTCTTCGTGCTGCTTATCGTCTTCGGCGTCGGCTCGTCGATCTTTCAGAACCTGCCTCGACCGGTGCTCGACCGCATCCAGCCGAAGATGAACCGTGTTTCGCCGATCGCCGGGCTGAAACGCATCTTCGGCGTCCAGGGTCTGGTGGAATTCGGAAAGTCGCTGTTCAAGATCATCATCATCTCGATCCTCGTCGTGCTCGTTCTGTGGAACGACTACTTCTCGACGCTCGACCTGATGTTCTCCGATCCGGTCAGGATCTTCTCGACGATGACGTCGGATCTCAACCAGATCATGATCGTCATCATGCTGGCGACCGCCGTTCTGGCGATCGCCGATCTCTTCTGGTCGCGGCACCATTGGTACACCGAACTGATGATGACCAAGCAGGAAGTGAAGGAGGAGATGAAGCAGGCGCAGGGCGACCCGATCGTCAAGTCGCGCCTTCGCTCGATACAGCGCGATCGGGCGCGAAAGCGCATGATTTCATCCGTGCCGCGGGCGACGCTGGTGATCGCCAACCCGACCCACTATGCCGTTGCGCTGCGCTACGTGCGCGAAGAAAGCGATGCGCCGGTGGTCGTTGCGCTCGGCCAGGACCTCGTCGCCCTCAAGATCCGCGAGATTGCGGAGAAAAACGGCATTCCGGTCTTCGAGGATCCGCCGCTTGCACGCTCCATGTTTGCACAAGTCTCGGTCGATAGTGTGATTCCACCCGTGTTTTACAAGGCAGTTGCCGAACTCATTCACAGGGTGCACGCGCAATCGCAACCAAAACGGATGACGTAACGCCGATGAAAAAGTGCGAATTCTCCGAGAGACGGGAACAGCTAGTAGCCGAAGCGATCCGCCCTGTGGCGACCGAATTGCGTCTCATAGACGCTGCGGATTTCATCGCTCTCCTGCGTTTCGAATCCTATGCCAGCCTCGCGGACCTCGTTGAATCGGCCGCCGAGCTGTATTTCCTGCCCGGAACCGTCAATTTCGGTCTCGGCGGCAACTACAATCTCGACTGGGACAGCGAGCCGGAAATCGTGCTCGACCTGGAGCTGAAGCCGCGCGGCGTGACGATCTATGTGCGCCTCTCGCTCGGAAACGACACCGCCGGCATCGAGATCAGCCACATCACGTTCCAGAACCCCTCGGCCGATCCGGACGAAAACACGGCCTTTCTCGCAAAAAGCCTGTCGGAAGCGAAGTTCATCAAATCCTATGAGCTGCCCTTGGCAAGCTGACCGTCCGGCGGTCAGCTGATGTAGCCAAGCCTTATGGCCTTGGCGATCGCCTGGATCCGGTTGACGGAATCGAGTTTGGTCGTGGCAGCGCCGAGATAGGCGTTGACCGTGTGGACGGAGAGCCCCATCCGCTCGGCGATCTCCTCGCTGATGTGACCGTCGCCCGCCATCTGCAGGCAGGCGATTTCGCGATCGCTGAGCGTCTCGGCGTGCACCATGCGCTTTTCGTCGGCGGCCAGAAGGTCGGTCATGATCGTGCAGCTACGGCCATGAAGATCGACGACCTGGTCTGTCGTCGCATCGACGTAGCTGCCGACGAAGACGACATAGCCGTTGCCTTGTGCGCCGAGCCGAACGGGAAAGGCGATGCCGGAATAGGACAGCTTGCGCCCTTTCAGTCGGTGGGCGAAGTGTCCGAAATCGGACATCTCGGCGGCCTGGTGTTCGCCCGAGCCGTTCCACAGCACCGGCAACAGCGAGGTATCGAGATGGGCGGTCAGTTCCTCGCCGTAATGCGTGATCAGCTCATGGGCGTTGGCTTCGGACGACATGCCCCAGTTGTCTAGCACGCAGGTCAGCTTGCGCACCGCGCCCATGCCCTTGCCGTTGAGCCTGAGCACAGCGAAATGCTTGGCATTGATCTGGCGCTGCATTGCCTGCAACCGTGTGATCAGGGTCGCGGCTCGCGCCGCCTTGCCACTGCGGCTTAGCCGATCATCGTCGCTGCGTCCGTTGGCGAGAAAATGCGTCATTCGTCTCGCCCCTCAGACCAGATTGTTTCGCACGGCATAGGCAATCGCCTCCGAGCGCGTTCGCGTGGCCGTCTTTCGCATGACGCTGGTGATGTAGTTGTTGATCGTGTTGCGCGAGATCCCAAGGATGACCGCGATCTCTTCGCTGGTCTTGCCCTCGGCGATCCAGAAGAGGCACTCAAGCTCGCGATCGGTGAGCTCGAAATCGCGGTCGTTTCGGACCTCGGCACGGGTCGTGAAGCTGGCGAGATATCCCGCAAGCAGGGTCACGTCACGCAGGCTTTCCTGCGAAAGGATCACATCCTCCGGCACAAGCAGCATCAACGAAAAGCGCAGTCGCCCGACGTTGAAGGTGACCGCGCAATACTCGCGGCTGATGCCGCGCGGCAGGTCGATGTCGTCGGGCAGCGCGTAAAACATCGGCTGCAGCACCGAAAGGCATTTTTCAAGCTCGGTCGTCTTGGCGTGCAGCCCGGTCACGACGCCCGAAAGCCGCCTGACGATATCGAACGGCCAGTCAGAGCAGACGACGAAGTCCAGCCCGTTGTCCTGAGAGAGATCGTAGCGCGCCAGAAGATACTGACTGGCTCCAACATATTCGGTGAGTGCGGCAAGCCCGCTTGCCAGATTGGCACGGCCCGCCAGCTCGCCCAGCCGCCGGAACAACTGATCACGACTGAGCCCGCCGCCACGCAGGCGTGTCGACGCTGTCGGCAAAGGCCAGACAGTTATGTCTGCTTGCGAAATGTCCATGATGTCAGCCCCCGTGCCGGATTCACCGCCCTGGAACCTGCGCTTGCACTGTCGCCGCCAACAGCCGGCCCAAGCCGAATATCACCACCAGTCGCAGTTCAGGACGCGAATCAACTGCTAAAAATGTACATCCGTCCTCAAAAAAAACCACCGCCATCTTCTCGCTATTTACTTCGCCATCCTTTCATGAAACGATTCGTGAAGATGCTGCATTGTCATCGTCTCGTTTCGGCTGCGGCCAGTTTGCGTTTCGACATAGCGTTGATATTTAAGAGAGTTTTGGTAATCAGCTTGCCCTTGCTCCGCTGCCGCAACGAATTTGCGCAGCGCCGGGAGTCGCCACGAGCGCCATTTCAACGCCATTCCCGCCATTCATGAGAATGAGAAAAAGCGACGAATAGGTACGAATTGTACTTTAGAACGGCGCCTGTTGCGAAAATGCATCAATTATTTACCCGAAGAGCCGTAGTCTATCGATATATAAATACGGAATATGTTGCGCATTATTAGCGAAGATCTCGCTTTATATTCCACATCATCTATGTATTGACGCGCGCGATCGCAGTAAACCGACGGCGCGGCGGCGACTGTGCGGCGGCGGCGGAATCTACAAATTAAGATCTGGTTAAACTATTACAATCGCGGGTCGCATCCATGACTCCGGCGACGACGCGACGATTCTTGCCAGGGCTACGGCGACCGATGGCAACGACGGTCGGGACTCGCACAATATTTGCACCGGACATGGGGACAGGTGCGCCGCATCCCGGACGCCTGTCAGACGAAAAATCCCGCCTGGAGGGCGGGATTTTCGACAATCGGACGATTTCTGTGTGTGATCAGGCGGCTTTTTCGATGGCCCATTTGCGCAGGATCTTTGCAGCGCGCTCTTCGCTGATCTCGACCATGCGTGCCAGACGCCTTTCCGGCCCTTCCTTGACGCGCCGGTTGAAGGCGCCGGCGTCCTCGCCCATGCTGAGCAGGTCGTCGGTGCTGTCGAAGCCGAAGTCGGAACCGAAGCCGTCCATGAGCGCGCCTCCGGCACCGGCGGTGGCCGGCGAGAAATCGGGCAATTCGAGACCGGCGGATTCGTTGGCGAGCTGGCCGGAGCTGCCGCCAAGGCCGAGCTGCCGGGCAAGCGGCCGCATGCCCATCCAGACCACCAGGAAGGCGACGACGACGAAGGCGAGCGCGTTGATGATGCCACCGAGATTGCGCGTCAGCGTCTCCATGATGCCCGGACCGGCGACGGCCTGGTCGAGCAGCTGCGTCTCGACGAAGTCCATGGCGTTGAGGGTCACCACATCGCCGCGGTTGGCGTCGATGCCGGCCGCCGACGACACGATCTTCTGCATCTCCTGCAGGTAGGCGTCGATCTTGGCCTGATCGACAGGCTCGCCGACCATGGCGGCAATGCGACCACGATTGACGACCACGGCAATCGACAGGCGCTCGACCGTGTAGCTGTTCTTCACGGTGGCGATGGTCTTGCTGTTGATCTCGTAGTTGGTCTGCTCTTCCTTCTTCTCGGCCTGGTCGCTCGACTGCGGGCCGGCGCCACCCTTCGGGGCGGCCTGAGGAATGTTCTGCTGTACGGTTGCGGCATTGTCCGGCTGCTGCTGGCTGGACTTCTGCTCTTCCTTGGTGACGCGGGTGGAGCGCTCGACACGCGATTCCGGGTCGAACACTGTTTCCTGGATCTGCTGCGTGTCGGTGTTGAGGCTGGCGGTGACGCTCGTGCGGAAGTTGTCCATGCCGAGGAATGGCGCGAGCGCGTTGTCGATCTTCTTCTCAAGCTCGGTCTGGACGTTCTGGACCACGCCCAGCGACTGGTTGAGAGCGCTGTTTGCCGGATCGTCACCGGAGGCCAGCAGCTGGCCGGTCGAATCGAGAATGGTGACATCGTCGACGTCGAGCCCGGGCACGGACGAGGCGACGAGATGGCGGATCGACGCTGCCGCGCTGCGGCCGACCGTGGCGCTGGCGCGGATCATAACCGAGGCGGTCGGGTTCTGGTCCGCCTTACGGAAGCTGCCGCGCTCCGGCATGACGATGTGGACGCGGGCGGCGGCGATACCGGAGATCTGCTGGATGGTGCGGCCGATTTCGCCTTCAAGCGCGCGAACCCGCGTGACTTCCTGCATGAAGGAGGTCAGGCCGAGCGAGCCGACATTGTCGAAGAGTTCGTAGCCGGCATTGGCGCTGCTCGGCAGGCCGCGCTCGGCGAGCAGCAGCCGTGATTTGCCAGTCATGCCGACCGGGACCTGAATGGTGCCGCCATCGGCACCGACATTGAAGTCGATGTTGGCTTCGGCGAGCGCGATGCTGATCTGGGTGACGTCACTTCGCTCGAGCCCGACATAGAGCGTCTCGAACGATGGCCTGTTGACGTAGATACCTGCCCCCAGGACCATGCCGACAGCGATAATGCCGGCGGCCGCCAGCGCTATCAGCCTGCCCTGCCCCAGCCCGGCGAGGTTCTTCGTGAACATCGAAAATTGATTCAACAGACTCATTCTGTTTCCGCACCCAGTATCGCAAAACGTTCGAGCCGGTCATCCGACGAGCGCCCTGCGCAGTTCCAACATTCGGGTTTGGTGGGTTTCGCGTGCCCCGTAACGGCGTCCAATACACACGAATCCATCAGCCCCGATCGGGACCGTAGGAAACGAAACTTGCGCGAACTTGGCTTTCGCCCGCTCTTGCGGGGAAATCGGGAGATAAAGCTGTAGAGAAATCTGGCCGCACCGGCGGTCGATGCTCCCCCGACACGCCGTCTGTTCCCCGGCCGGGCGGAGCCGCGGGGACGCGTGATGACCCCGCCTTTTGCGCCCGTTCTGAATGAAAAGCGCGTTTGGTGCCTTCGGGTAAAAGGCTAGAACGCCTCGAAATCGCCTGCCGCCTTCGTCAGCGGCTGCGAATGACCGTGGCGCAGCATGCCGTTGCCGAGCGCCTTCTTCATGTCGGCGAGCTTGACCAGATTGACGGCTGTCGTCACGTCGACGAGGCAGGTTTCAGGAATTGCGGCCGTGATCGTGTCGATGAACTCCGCGAGGCCGCGGGTCTTCTGGACTGCCAGATCAATACCCTGCAGCACCATCATGTCGTCGGGATTATCGAGTGCGGTGGGACCGCGGCCGCCGAGTAGCTGCGGCTCGATGCGTTCGATGAGATAGGCGACGTCGTGAAGTTCGGTGACGACGCGCATCAACACTTCGGGCAGCGATTCTTCCACGTGCGGCATGTGGGCCTGGTAGTCAGTCTGCATTGGCGGTTCTCACGTGGTTTGTCTGGCGATAGTCAAGGCAGTGTGGTCGGCCGGCGGAGCGAACCCCGCAGGATCAGAAGAATTCGATGGAGCTTTCGACCGGACGCGGAGCCACCACGGGACGCTCTTCCAGCTGGACCGTGCGCTGGGTCTCGACCCCTGTGAGCGCGTACTGACGGGCACGGCCCGAAGACGGCCAGTATTCGAGTTTGCGGCCGTGCTCGCCTCCGGTGCTCTCGCCGACGATGCGGATGCCTTCGTCGAGCAGGAACTGCCGGGCGAAGGCGGCATTCTGCTCGCCGACATTCGAGAACCGCGCGATGGTCTTGGCGCCACCGAAGATCTTGGCTTCCAATCGATCGCGACGGGCGCCCTGCTTCAACAGACCGTTGATCAGGAGCTCCATCAGGTGGACCCCATAGCGGGTCGCATCGCCGCCGGATGCGGGCGACGATGCTGAACCCGGCAGCAGAAAATGATTCATGCCGCCGACTCCGACCACAGGATCGCGCATGCACGCGGCCACGCAGGAACCGAGAATGGTCGACAACACCACATTGGGATCGTTGAAGACCTTGTACTCGCCCTGAATGACATGCACGCGCTTGCCGACGGCTTCCATGTTCATTTCAGTGCCCCAAATACGGCTTCGATCGCGGCCTTCATCTTTTCGATGGTGAACGGCTTGGCCAGCACGTTGTTGGCGCCGAGTGCCGCGGCCTTCTGCACCAGCGCGCGGTCGCCCTGCGCCGTCAGAATGATGAATGCGGCCTTCTTCGTAGCCGGATTGGACCGGACCGCCTGGAGCAGGCCAAGGCCGTCCATCTTCGGCATGTTGAAGTCGGAGATCACCAGGTGGTGCGGGTTCTGGGCCATGATCTTCATGCCCTGTTCCCCGTCACCGGCAGCGGTGATCTGCTTGAAGCCCAGCTGCTGCAGGGCATCGCCCAGAAGCAGTCGGCTCGTGACCTGATCGTCGACGATCAGAACTTTGATTTTTTCGGCGATGGACATTATTCGCTTCCTTCCTTCCGGAGCGCCGCTGTCTTCAGTATCTCTTCCCCGATGGAACCGAGGGGGAGCTGGGTTTCGACGGCGCCCAATTCATAGGCAACTCTCGGCATGCCGTAGACGACACATGTCTTTTCGTTCTGGCCGAAGGTCTTTGCTCCGGCATGCCGCATTTTCAGAAGACCGGATGCGCCGTCACGGCCCATGCCCGTCAGGATGACGCCGATCGCATTGCGACCGGCAAGCTCGGCGACGGAATCAAACAGCACGTCGACAGAAGGACGGTGACCGTTGACCGGATCGCGATCGATGAGGCGGCAGCAGGGTGCCGTGGGGTTGGCGACCTGCAGGTGGCGCTCGCCGCCCGGTGCCAGATAGACCTTGCCAATTTCCAGGCGCGCGCCGTCGGTTGCTTCCTGCACCGTTGGCGCACACAGGCGATTGAGCCGCTCGGCAAAGCTCTTGGTGAAGGTGTGTGGCATATGCTGCGTGATCACCGTCGGCGGGCAGTTCGCCGGGAATTTCTGCAACACGGTGATCAGCGCCTCGACGCCGCCAGTGGAGGCCCCGATCGCAACGATCTTGCGTCCGGCCCGATATTCGGAAGCGCTGTTGACGTTTGCGGCAGCAGGCGCTGCCGCCTTGTTGCCGGTGATGATGAACTTGCGCTGCGAGCGGGCGGCCGCCTTTACCTTGTCGATCAGACCGGCAAAAGGATTGGGATCGCCCGGAAGCGGCTTGCCGACGCAGTCGAACGCACCGATCTCGAGCGCCGCGATCGTCGCTTCCGCACCCTTGTGCGTCAGCGTCGACACCATGATGACCGGCATCGGCCGCAGGCGCATGATCTTGTCGAGGAATTCCAGCCCGTTCATGTTGGGCATCTCGATGTCGAGCGTGACGACATCGGGGTCGAGCTGCTTGATCGCCTGGCGCGCTTCCATGGCATCGGCCGCCTGGCCGACGACGGTGACGCCTGGATCGGAGTTGAGAACGGCCGTGATCAGGCCACGCATGGTGGCCGAGTCATCGACGACGAGAACGCGAGCGGGTGCGGTCATACCCGTCCTCCCTGAAACTTGCCGGTATGGCGGTAAGTGGTGATGCCGATGTTGTCGAACTGCGACTTGGCGTCGCCCGACACGCGCTCGGAATGACCGATGTACAGATGGCCATTGCTGGCGAGCATTCCGGCAAAGCGCGACCAGATCTTCATCTGTGTCGGTTCGTCGAAGTAGATGACGACGTTGCGGCAGAAGATGACGTCGAACGGTCCCTTGAACGGCCACTGCGCCATCAGGTTCAGTTCGTTGAAGGTGATCAGCCGCTTGACGCGATCGTCGATCTGCCACTTGAAGCGACCGCCGGAATTGACCTCGTCGAACCACTGCTTGCGCATGGCCGGATTGACCGTTTCCAGCGCCGTGGCGTCATAGGCGCCGGCCCGGGCCAGCGCCAGGATCTTCGGGTCGATGTCGGTGGCGAGAATGCGAAAATCGTAGTCCGCCGCGTTCGGCAGCAGCGACAGCACCGTCAAGGCGATCGAATAGGGTTCCTGGCCATCCGAGCAGGCGGCAGACCAGATGCGCACTCGACCGCCGGCCTTGGCGCGCGCGATCAGCTCGGGCAGAACCTCCGTCTTCAGATGCTCGAAATGATGGTTCTCGCGAAAGAAGCGGGTGAAATTCGTCGTCAGGTGCGAAAGCATGTCGCGACGGGCAGCAGCCCCCGCCGGTGAGGAAACCAGCTGACAGTAGTCGCGGAACCCCTTCAGGCCGAGATTGCGGATATGCTTCGACAGCCGGGAATAGACCAGCGATGCCTTGGTCTCGTTGAGATAGATGCCGGCGTCGGCATAGATCATCGCGGCGATTTCCGTGAGATCGCGGCGGGTCAGCGGATACTCGCCGCTTGCCAGGCACTCGTCGGGCGATTGTTTCTGGTCCAGAATGGCCTGGTTTCTCATGCTGCTTCCCTTTCTTCCTGCGGGAAGACAGATTCAAGTTCGATCAGGCAGATCAGCCGGCCCTCGATTGCCAGCACGCCACGGGCGAAACTGCGTTCGAATTCCGAAGACACGACATCCGGCGTCGGCTGGATCTTGTCGTCGGTGATCGTCAGGATGTCGGAGACGGCATCGACGAGCATCCCGACCACCTGGTTCTTCACCTGGGCAACGATGATGACATGCCGGACCGTCGGCTCGGCAGGTTTCATGCCGAGACGTGCCGAGAGATCAACGATCGGCAATACCGCGCCGCGCAGATTGATGATGCCGAGCATATAGTCCGGCGCATGCGGCATCGCCGTTGCCGGCGTCCATCCGCGGATTTCGCGGACGGACATCACGTTCACGCAGAACTCCTGATCGCCGACGCGGAAAGCAATCAGCTCTCGTCCGTCCGTGGTCAGATTCCTTGCGGCATAGGTCATCACATTCATCCAGCAGCAGCGAGTGACATTTCAGGCTTGAGCGAATGGCCACGTGATGCGGCCACGATCGTGTCGACGTCGAGGATGAGCGCCACGCGACCGTCGCCGAGAATGGTCGCGGCAGCGATGCCGGGCACGTGGGTGTAGTTGGCCTCGAGGCTCTTGATGACGACCTGGCGCTGGCCCTGGATGGCGTCGACCATCAGTGCGCGCTGGCCGCCGCCTTCCGATTCCACCAGAAGGGCCACACCCTCAACCGGGTTTGCCTGGCTGGCGCGGAAGTTGAGGATGCGACCGACATCGACCAGCGGGCAGAAGGAATTGCGGATCGAGATCAGCCGCTGGTTGGAGCCGAAGGAATGAATGGCGGCGGCTTCCGGCTGCAGCGTCTCGACGATTGCCGTCAGCGGCACCACCAGCGTCTGGTTGGCAACAGTGACGACCATGCCGTCGAGAACGGCGAGCGTCAGCGGCAGGCTCATGGTGAAGATCGAGCCATGGCCGGGTTTCGACGAGATGTTGATACGGCCACCGAGCGCCTGGATCGAGCGCTTGACCACGTCCATGCCTACGCCGCGGCCGGAAATGTCGGAGATCTTGTCGGCCGTCGAGAAGCCGGCGTGGAAGATCAGGTTGTCGATCTCCTCGTCGGAGAGATTGGCGTCGGCTGCAATCAGGTCGTTGTCGATCGCCTTCTGGCGCACCTTCTCGCGGTTGATGCCGGCGCCGTCGTCGGCCAGTTCAATGACGATGCGGCCCGAACGATGCTTTGCCGTCAGGCGCACAGTGCCTTCGGCGCTCTTGCCGGCAGCAAGACGCTTCTCAGGCGTTTCCAGGCCGTGGTCGACGGCGTTGCGGATCATATGCGTCAACGGCTCGGCCAGCTTGTCGATGACCGTCTTGTCGACTTCGGTATTCTCGCCTTCGGTGATCAGTCGAACCGACTTTCCGGTCATGTCGGCGATTTCGCGAACGATACGCGACATGCGCTGGAACACCGGCTTTACCGGCTGGGCGCGGATCGCCATGACCGAATCCTGGATCTCGCGGGTGAGCTGCTGCAGCTCTTCGAGGCCCATGTTGATCGAGGACGTGCCGTTGGCGTCGTTTTCGACCACGCTCTGCGACAGCATCGCCTGGTTGATCACGAGCTCGCCGACAAGGTTGATCAGGCGGTCGACGCGATCGAGATCGACACGAATGGTCGGGGTCGCGGCGGACGCGGCAGCCTGCTGGGCGGCGGCCGACTGCGCGGCAGCACTGGCCGCAGCGCCTGCCGATTTTTCAGCGGGTGCGCGGGTGGCCGACTGGGCCATCTGCAGCACATTGCTGGCGGTGGCGGCCGCCGAAACGGCCGCATCGCGGATTTCCTGCTGGGCAGCCAGCTGCTCTTCTTCCTCGATCACGCCGACCGACACTGCCGGCTCGTCGTCGAGGATGGAGAGGTCGAAGGGCACGGGCTGCATCGGCAGCTCCTCGCCGGGTGCGGCGGCATCGCCAGCAACCAGCGTGACCTCGAGGTCGCAATCCCACTCGGCGAATTCGAACACGGTGCGGATCGCATCCTCGCCCTTGTCCGTCTTCAGCGAGATCTTCCAGGCGAAGTAGGCGGATTCCGGGCTCAGGCGATCGAGCGCCGGCAGCGCGTCCATGTCGCAATGGATGCTCATCTCGCCAAGACGGGAGAGGTCGCGCAGAAGCAGCGTTGCCTCGTTGCCCTTGGCATAGAGATCCGATTTCGGCTTGAAGACGATCTCGTAGGTCGGCATGTCAAGGAGCGCAGGCTCGTCCGCTTCGAAAGCGTCGAAGGAGAACGCCACCGGCTGGAAGCCTTCGTCGTTGACGACGGGGGCAACAGCCACCGGGGCTGCCTTGGCAACCGGTTCGGGGGCGGCCGACGCCTGCAGAACTTCGCCGTTGGCGAGCGCTTCCAGCTCCTTGATCAGCTGGCGGCTGCGCGCCTCGTCGACGCTACCGCCATCGCGGGCAGCATTGGTCAGGTCGGCCAGAACGTCGGCCGACTTCAGCATTACCTTCAGAACCTCAGGACCGGGGTCGAGCCTGTTGGAGCGAACGCAATCAAGTGTCGTCTCGAACACGTGCGCGAACGAGACGAGGTCGTCGAGCCCGAAGGCGCCAGCGCCACCCTTGATCGAGTGCACGGCGCGAAACACGGCATTGACCGTTTCCGGATCGCGGTCGCCGTCATTGAGCTTCAGCAGACCCGATTCCAGTTCGGCGAGTTGTTCCTCGCACTCCTGAAAGAAGATCTCTTTGATTTCGTTCATATCCATTGGAGGCTATCCTCGGACTTCAGGCCGTTACGCGCTCGATTGCATCGATGAGTTTGGTCGGGTCGAACGGCTTGACGATCCAGCCGGTAGCACCGGCCTGGCGGGCGCGGTTCTTCTTCTCGGCATCGCTTTCCGTGGTCAGGACCAGGATCGGAATGGCGCGGTAGCGATCGTTCTTGCGCACGCCCTCGATGAAGCCGAAGCCGTCGAGACGGGGCATGTTGATGTCGGTGACGATAACGTCAGGATTGGCTTCCTCGAGAACCTCGAGGCCCTCGACGCCGTCTTCCGCCTGGATCGTCTCGAAGCCGGCATTGTTCAACGTGACCAGAAGCATGTTCCGGATCGTCCGGGAGTCGTCGACTGTCAGGACTCGCTTTTTCATTCTTCAAATCTCCTTTGCCATCAGGTGGTCGATATCGACCCCGATGAGCTGTGTCGTTTTCTCGAAAGCGTCCGACACCTTGCTGAAGGTGAAAGACAAATGATCCTCGTCCCAAGTCTTGGCACCGGCCATCAGCACCTGAACGCAGAGCGTTCCCACCCGCTCCACGGCGGAGGCGTCGATGACGAGATCGCTGCCTTTCAGGCCCAAAAGCTTCTCATGCAGCGCCGTCGCTTCGTTCAGGTCCAGCACCGGAGCGAGGCTGAGCGTCTTTTGAGCGGTCTTCTTGCTGGCCATTCCTGTTTTCCTCAACTGCGAACTCTTGAGTGCTTTTGCGATCAGCGCTGCCAACCGGCGAACTGACGCTGCGGACCGTCATCGAACAACGGCGCCGCCATTTCCTCTTCGACCGCAGCCAGGGGAGCCGCGAGGCTGCGTCCCTGGCTTGTCGCCTGTATTGGTGAAGCCGCGTGGCGACGTTCGACACGGAACCTGCGGATCGTCTCGCCGAGTTCGACGATGACATTGTGCAGATCATCGGAAGAACGAACGGTCTCGCCCGCCATCGCCGCGCTCGTCTTGACGGCGTGCGAAATCGCGCCGATGTCGGATGTCACGCCCTTGAGGTCGCCGACCTGCTGTTCGGCTTCGCGGGCGATGCCGGAAACGGCCGCATTGATCGATGTCACCTGCTCGACGATGCTGCTGATCGCATCCTGGGTGCGACCGACGATTTCGACGCCGGTCTCGACCTGTGCCTTGGTGCCGGTCACCAGCTGCTTGATTTCGCGTGCCGCTTCGCCGGAGCGCTGCGCCAAAGCGCGCACTTCCTGCGCGACGACGGCAAAGCCACGGCCGCTGTCGCCGGCGCGCGCAGCCTCGATGCCGGCGTTCAGCGCCAGAAGATTGGTCTGGAAGGCGATCTCGTCGATGACGCCGATGATCTGGCCGATCTTTTCGGCCGATGCCTCGATATCGGCCATCGCGGAAATGGCCTGTCCGGCAATCTCGCCGCTGCGCTCGACGGCAACGCGTGTCTCGTTGGCCTTCGTCTCGGTGGCACTGATGCGGCTCGAGCCGGTCGCCATGCGCTCGGTCATGTCGGTCAGGGCCGCAATCTGGCCCGAGAGCGCATCGGCTTCCGCTGCTGCCTTGTCGGAAAAGAAGGCAGCGCCTTGTCGCAGACGCCCGGCAAAGGCCTCGGCGGCCTGGCCGCGCTGGTCGGCGGACTGCAGGCCCTGCTGGATCGTTTCGAGCGCCGCATTCAGGCTGGCGACGATCGGACGGTGGGCCTCGGGTGCAGTCTCCGACAGCCGCACGCCGAGGTCACCCTCGTTCAAGCCCTTGGCAAAATCGCCGAAAAGCGTCGTTACCGCCTGCTCGTCGGCGGCGTGCTGGTCGGCAAGCTGGCGCTGATGCTGCTGGCGCAGACCGTTGAAGCGGAGCGAGACGCCGATCTCGGTATCGACGAAGACGGTGCGAACGAGAGCGGCGACCAGATCGCACAGCTCCTTGCGCCGTCCCCGGCCCATCGGCAGGAAGGATTTGGGCCAGGCCTCTTCGATCAGGCCGACCACCAGGTGCTCGAGCACAACCGCGTGGCTTGCCATCTGCCAGCGCGGGTCGAGACCCATGCGGTTGGAGGTATCGGCGAGCACCTTGACGCGCTCGGCATAGAGGCCGTCAAAACGGGCATCGGTCAGCACGTTCCAGTGTGAGGACTGGATGTCGTGCAGGCGATCGAGCTGGCGGTCGTTGTCGAAATGGCGCGCCGCGTCGGGATAGCTCTGCAGGCGCTGGAAAAGATCGCGAAGGGCCGCATCGATGCGGGGGGAAAGCTTCTGCCTGGTGTCGCGGACGCGGGCGCAGCTCTCGTCGTCGAGCCCGGCAAAGCGCAAGCGCTCCAGCAGACTGCCTGCCTGGCCCTTCCTTGCCTGTTCTGACGATGCTTCCTGCCTCAACGCGAAATCCCCGGCTTTGCATGCTTGGAATTTGCCTGGGGAGGTTCAGGGCGGTCCACGGTCCACCGGACGTGCACGCCATTCCAATGAGAACAGCCCCCGCCATCTGGCGTCTGCTATCGTCCATCCCGCAAGTAAATTCGATGACGAATCGATACCGGACCGGAACCGGTACGGCGGGGCGGCATCATGCCTTGAGGAGACTGTGAATTTTCCCATTCCGACGTGTGGGACAATGTTTATGGTTAATTCCTTGCTTGAAGGTTAACGGTAGATAGCCTGTAACCGGAATCACTAAAATTCGCGGAGTGTTTCCCGGTGCTGTTTTTGCGGCGCAACAATGCCGGACTATTGGCCCCGGATTTCAACAGGTTTTCACTCACAAGAGTTTAGAATTGTACTTCTACTTGCGCTCGCGTATCGAAGCGAAAGTGAAGTGGGCGCAGATCGCGCGCGAGAAACCTTTGCAGAAAGCAAAGCGCAATCATGACGATGCGCTGACGGGAAACGAACAATGATTGTTCTTGGAATTGGCGCCGCACTCACAGCAATCCTGACGATGATGGCCGTATCGATCGTACTCAGCCTCGAGCACAACCGCTCGACCAACCGCAGCTCGGTTTTCTAAGCAAAGAATACGCTTCATAGCGACCGACCCGTCGCCTGCGCGCCGCATCAACTTGCCTTTACTTCACCGTTGCTGACCGCCGTCGCCTTGCTGCACATGGCGTTTCGTCAACGTGCACCAATCTTTTGCATAGCGCACAAAGATGTCGGGCACGGGGCCGGCAAAGGCCCGCACGCCCGTTCGCACCTGGCTGCCGTCGACGAGGCTGGCGGCGCCGAGGCTGGTGCCGGTAACATTCTGACTGTCGGCCAGAACCGGGCGCCCCGTTGCCGCCTGCAGCATGCGCAGGTAGGCGGCGTTGGCGGCAAACGGCCCTTCCACCACGATCTCCCCACGCGCGCCGATGAGATCGAGACACGTCGCCGTCATCAAGGCCAGGTGGAAGGATACGGCGGCGACCTTGCCGCCCGGCGTCAGTTCGGTCTCGTCCATCGTCCAGCGTGCCGTGGCAGATGGAAACGGACCCGAGCCCGCCGGAACGGACGGCAGCAGCATATGCCCTGCCGCAATTACCGCCTGCTCGTCTTCGAACGATGCGGACGGGGCGTTGTCGCCGACGAGCAGCGAGAAGGCGCGACCGCCCATGAAGCGTGCCGAGGGCACGGGGTCGCCGAGCGCGTTAACGTTGATCAAGGTGTCGCGGTGTTCATCGAGTGCCACCCTGTCGGCGCCGACCGCCAGCATCACCACCCACGTGCCGGTAGAGACCACGGAGAACGGCGCTTGCCGGGTCAAGAGGTGCGGCAGCAGCGACGCGTTGGAATCGTGAATGCCGCAATAGATGGGGGTGCCCGCGGGAATACCCGTGGCAGCGCAATGCTCAGGCAGAAGCGGACCGACGATCTCGTTGGCCTTGCGAACCGGCGCAAACAGATGCCCCCAACCCTGGCTTTCCACCAGTGTCGAGAAGGAGGCCGCCGTCGGGTTCCACAGATCGGTGTGGCAACCGAGCGACGTCAGTTCGTTGACGCGAACACCGGTCAAACGGAACGTCCAGTATTGCGCATAGGTCAGGATCGTTGAGACCCGGTCGAACGCGTCGGGAAAGGTCTGTTGTTGCCAGAACAGCTGCGCGCCGACATTCAGCCCCATCGGCAGGCGGGCGGAACCGGTTTCGGCAAACGGAGGTCGAATGCGCTCATAGTCCTCCGAGAGCGTATCCGGCCCGCCAAATTCATAGTCGAGCACAGGGAGGGCAAGCGCGCCGGCCTCGTCGAGCACCACCGCCGTCGCGCCGTGGGTGGTGATCGAAATCGCCTCGAGGGGATGCTCCGCCTGAAGCGCCTTCAGGCTTTCAAGCACGAAGGCCCAGAGGCGCTCGACGTCGAAATGCGGATAGGGATCGCTGCCGACGACACCATTGGCGGTCTTGCGGACGGCGATTTCCTCGAAACGGTCGAGATCGACTGCCGCGACCTTGGCATTGGTCTTGCCGATATCGATGACGCCCACGATCCGCATCGGCTCAGCTCATGTGAAAGACGGTTTTGAGCGGCACCGCGACCGGCTCGTTATCGGCGCGTGTCTCCATGATATCGGCCATATGCGCCCACCACTTCCGCATGACGGGATGGGAAGGCAGATCGGCCATGCGGTGATCGTGCGCGCGCCAGAGAACGCCGAAGAGCAGATCGTTCTCCTCGTCGAGATGGATAGAATAGTCCGAGACGCCCGCCTCCTTCAGCAGCGTCACCAGCTCAGGCCAGATCGCATCGTGGCGCGCGGCATATTCGGTGGCCATTCCCGGATTGAGCCGCATGCGAAAGGCGTATTTTTCCATGGAGACCTCAGTGGGCAAGACGGCGGCGGGCGCGGCGCCAAAGGATGGGCAAAGCGATCACAGAGATCAACAGCAGACCGATGAAGATCGACATGACGATGCCCGGCACGTTCAGCAATCCGAAGCCGAAGGTGACCATGCCCATGATCAGGGCCGCAAGCACCACGCCCGGAATGGTGCCGGAGCCGCCGAGAATGCTGACACCGCCGAGCACGACCATGGTGACCACCTCCAGTTCCCAGCCAAGCGCGATCGACGGGCGGGTCGAACCGAGGCGCGAGGTCAGGCAGATCGAGGCGAGCCCGGCCATCAGGCCGGTCAGCAGGAACAGCGTGAACTTCACCCTGCCGACACGGATGCCGGAAAACAGCGCTGCCGTCTGGTTGTTGCCGATCGCATAGACGGCGCGGCCGAAATTGGTCTTGTGCAGGACCACGCCGTAGACGATGGCCAATGCGACGAACAGCGTGAACTCGAAGGAAAACACCCACCAGACATAGCCCTGGCCGAACCAGGAGAAGCTGTCGGGATAGCCGGTGAAGGCCTGATCGCCGAGGATGATGAAGGACAGGCCGCGAAAGAGGCTCATGGTGCCGATGGTGACAACGATCGACGGCAGGCCGAGGCCGGTAATGAGGAGGCCGTTGACGATGCCGCAGAGAAGGCCGACGGACAGGCCGACCACCACCAGCGCCGGCGTGTCGAAGCCGAGCTGGACGGCATAGCCCATCGCCGTCGAGGCAAGTGCGATGATCGAGGCGACCGAAAGATCAATCTCACCGGATATGATCACCAGGGCCATGGCGAAGGCGATCATCGCCTTTTCCGTAAAGTTGAAGGTGGCGTCAGACAGGTTCCACGGATCCAGGAAATAGGGCGAGGCAAAGGAATTGCCGAGGAAGATCAGGCAGGCGACGACGAGCAGCAGGCTTTCCCAGCTCTTCAGCAGGCGCGCGCTTCGCCCTTCCAGCCGGTCGGGAATGTTGCGGGGGGAAAGATGCGTTTCGGCCATCAGACAGCCTCCGCCTTCTTGAGGATGACGCGACCCTTGCGCCGTTCGGCGCGGGCATTGACGGCAACGGCCGTGATGATGACCATGCCGGAGATCGCCATCTGGGCAAACGGCGAGATGTTGATGACCGGCAGCGCGTTCTTGATGACGCCGAGGAACAGGGCGCCGAGCACCGCGCCAGGAACCGAGCCGATGCCGCCTGCAATCGAGATGCCGCCGATGACGCAGGCGGCGATGATGTCGAGTTCGAAGCCGGCGGCGATATCGACATAGGCGACCGCATAGCGCGAGACCCAGAGATAGCCGGAAAGGCCGGCAAGCGTGCCCGAAAGGCAATAGGCAAAGAAGCGGGTGCGGCCAACATCGATGCCGGTATAGACCGCCGCATGCGGGTTGCCGCCGACAGCAAAGAAGGCGCGGCCAAGGGCGGTGCGGCTCATCACCAGGAACATCACCGCGACCATGACGACCGACAGCCAGGAGAGCACCGGAAGGCCGGCGAGGTCGGCGCGCGGAAAGCTCTTGAAGGCATCGCTCATCTGGTGCGCATTGATCCACTTGCCGTTGGTCAAGAGGAAGATCAGGCCGCGATAGATGGTGAGCGTGCCGAGCGTGACGACGATCGGCGGAATGTCGAGCTTCCAGACGAGCGCGCCGTTGATCATGCCGAGGATGGCGCCGAGCGCCATTGCCGAAAGGATGATGACCGGGATCGGCAGGCCGGGAAACGCGGCGTTCAGCATCGCCGCGACCATGCCGGAAAGAGCGAGGTTGGCCGCCATCGACAGATCGATGCAGCGCGTCAGGATCACCGCCATCTGGCCGAGCGCCAGGATGATGAGGATCGAGGTGTCGTTATAGACCCGCGCCAGATTGGCCGGCGCGACAAAGGGCGGGAAGCGCCAGGCGATCAGCGCGATCAGCACCAGGATCGCGCCGACGAGCAGCAGTTCACGATTTTTCAGGAGCTTGGCCATCACGCGGCCTCCGTTATGCCGGCCGCCGCACGCACCAGCTTTTCCGCCGTCAGTTCGTTCCGCTCGAAGCGGCCGGCGATGCGGCCCTCGCGCATGACGATGACGCGATCGGACATGCCCATGATTTCGGGAATTTCGGACGAGACCATGATGACGCTCAAGCCCTGGGCCGCAAGCTCGCTCATGAAGGCATGGACGGCGGCCTTCGAGCCTATGTCGATGCCCTTGGTCGGTTCGTCCAGGATGATGACCTTCGGCTTGGTAGCCAGCCACTTGGCGATGACCACCTTCTGCTGGTTTCCGCCCGAAAGCGTGCCGACATCCTGGTCAAGCGACGCCGCGCGCAGGTCGAGCCTCGATGTATATTCCCGCGCAAGCGCAAACTCGTTGGCAAGCTTCAGGAAGCCGGAGCGCGAGGTGCGCGACAGGGAGGGCAGCGTTACGTTCTGGAAGATCGGCAGGCCGATGATCGCGCCCTGGCGACCGCGCTCCTCCGGCACATAGACGATGCCGCTCCTGATGGCCTCGGACGGGCTGCGGATCACCAGGATCTCGCCGTCGAGCCGGATGGCGCCAGCCGACGGGCGAGTGATGCCGATCAACGACTGCATGAATTCGGAGCGGCCTGCACCGACCAGCCCGTAGAAACCGAGGATCTCGCCGCGCCGCAGTTCGAAATTGATGTCCTCGAATTCGGTCGGGTGACGATAGCCGGAGACGGTCAGCACCGGCTCGCCGATGACCACGTCCTTTTTCGGATAGACCGAGCCCACGGCGCGCCCGACCATCATGCGCACGAGATCGTCCTGGGCGACATCGGCGATCAGCCCCTCGCCGACCATCGTTCCGTCGCGAAAGACGGTGTAGCGATCGGCGATACGGAAGATCTCGTCGAACTTGTGGCTGATGAACAGGATCGCCTTTCCGTCGGCCTTAAGCCGTTCGACCAGCGCGTAGAGCTCGTGAATTTCCTTGTGCGACAGCGCCGCCGTCGGCTCGTCCATGATGACGACGCGGGCGTCGACCGAAAGCGCCCGGGCGATCGCCACCAAATGCTTCTTGGCGATGCCGAGATCGCGCAGCCGGATGGTCGGATCGAAGTCGGCACCGGCCCGGTGCAGAAGGGCGCGCGCATCGGCGTTCAGTTTCTTCCAGTCAATTAGGCCGAAACGGTTGCGTGGGGCATGGCCGAGAAAGATGTTTTCGGCAACCGAAAGCTCATCGAACAGCACCGTTTCCTGGTGAATGGCGGTGACGCCGGCGCGTGCGGCGGATAGCGCTGTCGGGAACGTCGTTTCGGTATCGGCGACACGGATGCTGCCGCCGTCAGGCTGGTAGATGCCGGTCAGGATCTTGACGAGCGTCGACTTGCCGGCGCCGTTCTCGCCGACCAGCGCCGTCACCGAACCCGGATAGAGCGAAAGCGAGACGTCGGACAAGGCCTTGACGCCAGGAAAGGACTTGGAAATCCCTTCGAGCGCGATGGCGGGTTTCATCCGCGATGTGGTCTGGTCCTGCAGCAAGTTCAGTTCCGCCTGATTTGTGTGCCTCACGTCGAGCGCGCAGCAGTCTGCAAAATGGCCCCTCACCCCAACCCTCTCCCCGCTCGCGTGGAGAGGGGGTCCGTTGGCAGCCTGCCACTCACTGGTGGCATGGGGACGACCGATCATGCCGCTTGTCCCTTCTCCCCGTAGGCGGGGAGAAGGTGCCGGCAGGCGGATGAGGGGCGGCGATGCGATCAAGCGCCCCTCGCCGATCAGAAGATCTTGGCGAACTCTTCGACGTTCTTGGCGTCGTAGACGAACGGGTCGGCCATGGCGCCTTCATTGTTGTCGTCGAGCTTGACGGCGCCCATGCGGCCCATCTTCAGCTCCGCACCCGGCTTGGCTTCGGCACCGTTGATGAGATCATTGGCGATCATCGTGGCGGAATAGCCGAGATCGATCGGGTTCCAGATGGCGAAGGACTTGGAAGCGCCCGACTTGACGTGGCCGGCCATTTCCGAGGGAAGGCCGAGACCGGTAACGTTGATCTGGCCGATCTTGCCGGCGTCGGTGACGGCCTGGGCCGCGGCGACGATACCGACAGAGGTCGGCGCAATGATCGCCTTCAGGTTCGGATAGGACTGGATGAGCCCTTGCGTCTCGCGGTAGGACTTGTCGGCCAGGTCATCGCCGTAGACGGTCGCGACGACATTGATGCCCTTGTAGTTGCCCTGGACCTTCTTCATCTCCTCGATCCAGACGTTCTGGTTGGTCGAGGTCGCGGTTGCCGAGAGCACCGCGACGTCGCCGCCATCCGGCAGATTGTCGGCGGCGAGCTTGATGATCATGTTGCCGATCAGCGGGCTCGAAGACGGGTTGAGGTGCATCAGGCGGCCGTCCTTGGCCACGCCGCTGTCCCAGGAAATGACCTTGATGCCGCGATCCATCGCCTTCTTCAGCGCCGGAACGAGCGCATCGGTGTCGTTGGCCGATACCGCGATCGCGTCGACCTTCTGGGCGATCAGCGAGTTGATCACCTCGATCTGGCCTTCCGCGGTCGTCGTCGTCGGGCCGGTATAGATCACCTCGACATTGCCCAGTTCCTTGGCGGCTTCCTGCGCGCCCTTGTTGGCGGCTTCGAAGAAGCCGATGCCGAGCGCCTTGACGACGAGCGCGATCTTCTTGTTTTCCGCATGCGCGGCATTGGCCATCAACGCCAGCGAAACGGCGGCCGTGACCATCAATGATTTCAGGATCTTCATTTCCACTCCTCCCATGGACCGGAACGCGACCGGGATGATCGCATCGTCCGGCACTGACCTTCTCCAATTCAAGACCGGCCCGGTCTTTTGCGACCGGTGCCGATCTCCCCCTCCCCCGACCGTCTCAAGCGGTCGAGGATGCAGTCTGCGTATCGGCGCCGGACCTGGCATTGGCGATCACCAGGCGCACGCCGGCATTTTCAAGCATCGCGGCATGCCTGTCCTCGATGCCCTGATCCGTGATCACAGTGGCGATCCGCTTCAATCCGCACAGGATGAGGCTGGAGCGCTTGTGGAATTTCGAGGAATCGACCAGCACGACGAGTTCGTCGGCCTGATCGATCAGCTTCTGTTCGGCCTGGATCAGCAGCGGATCCGCTTCCATCAGGCCGAGCGGCCCGAGCCCCTGGGCTCCCATGAACATGCGGCGCGCATAGAAATTGCGCGTCACGTCATTGTCGAACGGGCTCAGGATGATGTTCTGCTCGCGATAGATCGTGCCGCCCGACAGCATCACCGTGTTCTTCGAATGCTTGAGCAGGTGCTCGGCAATCGGAAACGAGTTGGTGAAGACCTGCATGCGCCGGTTGGTGAGAAAATGCACCATCTGGAACGTGGTGGTGCCGCCATTGATGATGATCGGCTCGCCGTCTTCGCACAGCCCCACCGCTTCCTTGGCGATTGCCTGCTTTTCGCGGGCATGCAGACTTTCATTGACCTTGAACGGCCGGCCGGCAAGCCCGACGAATTGCGGCGGATTGATCGCCTCCGCTCCGCCGCGCACGCGCCGCAGCCGCTTTTGCACGTGGAGTGCTGCGATATCACGCCGGATCGTCGCCTCGGAACTGTCGGTCAGGTCGACCAGTTCCGGCACCGTGACGACGGGCTTTTCCTGAACCGCCGACAGAATGATCCGATGTCTTTCTTTCTCGTGCATCCGCTCCTCCGATAATGTGCATGCTTCCATCACGACCAAACATTGTCAATCACAAACAATCATATTTTTTCATTGTGCAGTGCGATATGCGCGAACTTGATCGTTTTTGATTGACAATGACTTTCGGCCCATGTGATCTGATGCCAACCACATCTCCACGCGGCCGCCAAGCCGCATGGCAACGGACCGGGAGGATTTTCGAGATGCTCGACAAGCAACAGGGCGCGCGGCTTGCCAATCTATGGGATGAGGCAAAGGCGGCCGGCATGACCGAGCCCGAGCGTCTTCTATACCGCTCGAACCTGCTCGGCTCCGACAAGCGCATCACCAATTACGGCGGCGGCAACACCTCGGCCAAGGTGATGGAGAAGGATCCTCTGAGCGGCGAAACGGTCGAGGTTCTCTGGGTCAAGGGTTCCGGCGGCGACGTCGGCACGATCAAGATGGACGGTTTCGCGACGCTCTACATGGACAAGCTGAATGCGCTGAAGGGCATCTATCGCGGCGTCGCCTTCGAAGACGAGATGGTCGGCTATCTGCCGCATTGCACCTTCGATCTCAATCCGCGCGCCGCTTCGATCGATACGCCGCTGCATGCCTATGTGCCGAGGAAACATGTCGACCACATGCATCCAGACGCGATCATCGCGATTGCGGCGAGCAAGGACAGCCAGAACCTGACCGACAACCTGTTCGGCGGCGAAATCGGCTGGCTGCCCTGGAAGCGACCCGGCTTCGAGCTCGGTCTCTGGCTCAGCGATTTCTGCGCGAAGAACCCGCAGGCGCGCGGCGTCATCCTGGAAAGCCACGGCCTCTTTACCTGGGGCGACACGGCCAAGGAGGCATACGAGACGACGATCGAGATCATCAATGTCGCGATGGACTGGTTCGCGGAATACAACAGCGGCCCGGCCTTCGGCGGCGCCGCAAAGCCGACGCTCGAGACAGCCGAACGCGTTGCAATCGCCAAACGGCTGATGCCGGCGATCCGCGGCCTCATCACCACCGACGAGCGCAAGGTCGGCCATTTCGACGACAGCCAGGCCGTACTCGACTTCGTCACGTCGAAGGATCTGAAGCCGCTGGCAGCGCTCGGCACCAGCTGCCCCGACCATTTCCTGCGCACCAAGATCCGGCCGCTGGTCGTCGATTTCGATCCTGCGGCCGCCGACATCGAAAAGACGATTGCCGGCCTGCCGGACGCGGTCAAAGCCTATCGCGCCGATTACGCCGCCTACTACGAGCGCTGCAAGCATGCGGACAGCCCTGCCATGCGCGATCCAAACGCAGTGGTCTATCTCGTGCCGGGCGTCGGCATGATCACCTTTGCCAAGGACAAGGCGACCGCCCGCATCTCCGGCGAGTTCTACGTCAATGCCATCAACGTCATGCGCGGCGCCTCCGGCGTGTCGACCTATGTCGGCCTGCCGGAACAGGAAGCCTTCGACATCGAATACTGGCTGCTTGAAGAAGCCAAGCTGCAGCGCATGCCGAAGCCGAAGAGCCTGGCCGGCCGCATCGCGCTGGTCACCGGCGGCGCCGGCGGCATCGGCAAGGCCACCGCGCACCGGCTGATGCAGGAGGGCGCCTGCGTCGTCATCGCCGATATCGACGAGACGGCGCTGGCGGCGGCCGAAAGCGAGCTTGCGGGCCGTCACGGCAAGGACTTCGTGCGCTCGGTCAGCATGAACGTCACCAGCGAGACGGCCGTCGAAGCTGGCTTCGGCGATACGCTGCTTGCCTTTGGCGGCCTCGACATTCTGGTCTCCAATGCGGGCCTTGCCTCCTCGGCCACCGTCGAGGACACGACGCTGGCGCTCTGGACCAAGAACATGGACATTCTCGCAACCGGCTACTTCCTCGTCTCGCGCGAGGCGTTCCGGGTGTTCCGCAACCAGAAGGCCGGCGGCAACGTCGTCTTCGTCGCCTCCAAGAACGGCCTTGCGGCCTCCCCCGGCGCATCGGCCTATTGCACCGCCAAGGCGGCCGAAATTCACCTTGCCCGCTGCCTGGCGCTCGAAGGCGCGTCAGCACAGATCCGCGTCAACGTCGTCAACCCGGACGCGGTGCTGCGCGGCTCGAAGATCTGGACCGGCGAGTGGAAGGAACAGCGCGCCGCCGCCTACAAGATGGATGTCGACGACCTCGAAGCGCACTATCGCGAACGCTCGATGCTGAAGCTCAGCGTGTTCCCGGAGGACATCGCCGAGGCGATCTACTTCCTGGCCTCGGACATGTCGGCGAAATCGACCGGCAACATCGTCAATGTCGACGCGGGCAACGCCCAGTCGTTCACCCGCTGATCCGGAGATTTTGATGAGCACCATGATCGGCAAGACCGTCGTCGACGCGGAAAACCAACGTCGCGAGGCGGCACTGCGCGAGGATTATGCCAGCCTCGGCGAGAGGCTGTCGCGTCGCGGCGTCGACATCGAAGCCATCAAGCGGAAGGTCGCTGCCTATGGCGTCGCCGTGCCTTCCTGGGGTGTCGGCACCGGCGGCACGCGCTTTGCCCGCTTCCCCGGCAAGGGCGAGCCGCGCAACATCTTCGACAAGCTCGAAGACTGCGCCGTCATCCAGCAGCTGACGCGCGCGACCCCGAAGGTCTCTCTGCACATCCCGTGGGACAAGGTGAGCGACATCTCCGAGCTGAAGCAGAAAGGCTCGGCCCTCGGCCTCGGCTTCGACGCGATGAACTCCAACACGTTCTCGGATGCGCCCGGACAGGCGCATTCCTACAAGTTCGGTTCGTTGTCGCACAGCGACGCCGCCACGCGCGCCCAGGCGGTCGAGCACAATCTCGAATGCATCGATATCGGCCGGCAGCTCGGTTCGAAGGCTCTGACCGTCTGGGTCGGCGACGGTTCCAACTTTCCCGGCCAGAGCAACTTCACACGGTCGTTCGAGCGCTATCTCGATGCGATGAAATCGGTCTATGCCGCCCTTCCCGATGACTGGCGGGTCTTTACCGAGCACAAGATGTTCGAGCCGGCCTTCTATTCGACCGTCGTCCAGGACTGGGGCACCAACTACCTGATCGCCCAGGAACTCGGCCCCAAGGCATTCTGCCTTGTCGACCTCGGCCATCACGCGCCCAACGTCAATATCGAGATGATCGTCGCCCGGCTCATCCAGTTCAAGAAGCTCGGCGGGTTCCATTTCAACGATTCCAAATACGGCGACGACGACCTCGACACCGGCTCGATCGATCCTTACCGCCTCTTCCTTGTCTTCAACGAACTCGTCGATGCCGAGACACGCGGAGCCGAGGGGTTCGATCCCGCCCATATGCTCGACCAGAGCCACAACGTTACCGACCCGATCGAAAGCCTGATGACCAGCGCGATGGAAGTCTGCCGCGCCTATGCCCAGGCGCTGATCGTCGACCGGCAGGCGCTTGATGGCTTCCAGCAGGACAACGATGCGCTGATGGCGACGGAAACGCTGAAGACAGCGTTTCGAACCGACGTCGAGCCGATCCTGGCGATGGCGCGTCTCGAAAGCGGCGGGGCGATCGCGCCGGTCGCGACCTATCGGGCGAGCGGATACCGCGCCAAGGTGGCAAGCGAGCGGCCGGTGGTGGCCGGCGGTGGCGGCGGCATCGTCTGAGGTCCGCCAATCTCCTTCAGAATCGACACGCCGCGGGCTGCCGCCGCGCGGCGTGTTCGCGCCCTTGCGCGGCGAGGCGCCGTGTGGGATCGGCCATTCCAGCTGGCACCGGCAGAAGTGCGACCTCGCATTCTTTCCAAAAAATCATCGCGCTATGAAATTGCCCCCTATCTGATTTCAATTCCTGGTCTATCTTTCATCTTGCAGCACCACGCGCCCGATCGGCGAAGCATGCTGCGGCGCTTTGAATTGCCGCATGTTTCCCTCACGGATCAGCTGGGATTTGAGGAGACGTGCTTAAGGTCCAACGGAAAGGGAACCATTCATGGGTATCGAAAGCATTCTCGTCTTCCTGATCGTCGGCGCGGTCGCCGGCTGGCTTGCCGGCCTGATCGTCAAGGGCTTCGGCTTCGGCCTGATCGGCAACATGGTCGTCGGCATCATCGGTGCCTTCATCGCCGGCTTCCTCTTTCCCGCCATCGGCATCAGCCTCGGGACGGGCGTGCTCTCGGCGATCCTGCACGCGACGATCGGTGCCGTGATCCTGCTTGTCTTGATCCGCATCGTCAAACAGGCCTGACGGCAAACTGTCGCGCCATCGATACCGGACGGCTCGCCGATGCGACGGGCCGTTCTGCGACCAAAGGAAGGAATGGACCATGAGCGAACTCCACACCGACAACATCGAGACGGCGCTGAAGGCGTTCATGGCCGACCACCCGGGCAAGCTGACGCGAGAGCAGGCGATCGCGGCGATCCTTGAAAACTGGTTCACCACCCATGGCTACCTGCCGGCACAGCAGGAAGGCATGCGCCCGGAAGAGCTTGACGCCTCCAACGACGATTGAGACAGTTCCGCCGCCGGCAGCGTCGCTGCGACCTGAAGGCGTTCGTCCGCCCGATCTCCATCCCCAAACCATTGCCAGAGCCTGAAGCCCGATCATGAGCCTTACATCCGTCAAACAGTTCTTCTCCGAACACGCCCCCGATATCGACGTCATCGAGCTCCAGCAGAGCACGGCCACCGTGGCACTTGCCGCCGAAGGCCATGGCGTCGAACCCGCCCAGATCGCCAAGACGCTCGCCCTTCGGGTCGGTGACGACGTGATCCTGATCGTGACGCGGGGCGACGCGCGGCTCGACAACAAGAAGTACAAGGCTCGCTTCGGCACCAAGGCCCGCATGCTCGGCTTCGACGAGGTCGAGGCGGAAACAGGGCATCCGGTCGGCGGCGTTTGCCCCTTCGGGCTTGCCAAGCCCCACAGCATCTATTGCGACCTGTCGCTCAAGGCCTATGACATCGTCGTTCCGGCTGCCGGCGCGACCAATGCGGCCGTACACATCAATCCGCAACGCATCGCCGAACTGACGGGCGCCGAATGGATCGACGTTTCCGAAACGTGATCCGGGCAGCGGACACCTGGCCGACGCTTCGGAAAAATGGTCGTCGCCTTGCTATGGCCACAAAGCTTAACTGAAACCTAAGCTGCGCCCCGGCAGTGATTTGCCGGGCCCGCCCACCTTTTCCCAGTCAGGACCCGTCCAGCATGAAGACAGTCGCGTACCCGCTCATCTTCGCCGCCACATTTTCTCCGGCGCTGGCGATGGATCAGTCCCTGGTGCGACAGTTCGAAAAGCTCGATCCGCAGACCCGTCTGGAGCAGCGCTGCGACACCGAGGCGATGGAGCGCATCAATGCCGACAAGTCGACCTTCAAGCCCGACAAGGTGATCGCGTACACCTTTGCCGAACCTGTCATGAAGGAAGACAAGATGAAGGCGCCGGGCGCCGTCTTCCGCAGCAAGGGAGAATGGTACAAGCTGAAATTCAAGTGACTGACCGACGCCGAGCACCTGGATATCCTGTCCTTCGAGTACAAGATCGGCGAGCTGGTGCCGCACGAAAGCTGGGACGAGTTCTTCCTCTATCCCTGAAGTTAGGACAAACGGGCGCGCGAGACGCTGCCGGTTTCTTGCCGTCGCTAGATTACGGCCATCAGAAACAACAATGAGCCGAGCGACATCGCGGCCATGATGCTCATCAGCATCTTCATCATGTGATCTGCCATTTCGTACATCCTTGCCTCTACTCCCTCAGGAATGAACGAATGCCTGCTTTTGGAGCGCAGCATGCCTGGCACGCAGGCTTGAAACGCCCAGTCGACACGATCCCACCGGTTCCGTGCACAATCTGCTATCAAAGGATGAAGTTGCGCCGACATGGTTAACAATTGGTTAACGGTGTCGGCGTTACGCGTGTTGGTTCCCTGCCCATGCCTGGCGAGAAGCGTGAGGTTGGCTGACATTGGCGCCTATCGCCAGGGCATCGATTGGCAGACCTCGGGCATTGCAAGCCGGATTGCGCGCGCATCACTCGGTTGTGGCGCGCCAGTCGTAGGTCGCACGTCAGGTTCGATCTCGGTCCCCTGCGGATTTCCAAATGCTTCTTTAAAGGGAAAGTCATCTCTGCCATAAGAGCGCGAGGAACGCACGCGTGCGTGGTGGAGGTTAGAATGCCCGAAATCAGTATCGGCTTGGCTGTTTATAATGGAGGACATCACCTCCGACTGGCCATCGACTCGATATTAAAGCAGAGCTTTGCTGATTTTGAGCTGATCATCTCCGACAACGCATCCACCGATGAAACAGAACAAGTTTGCCGGGAGTTTGCGAACTGCGACAGCAGGATAAGATACTTCAGGCAGACGAAGAACATTGGCGCGGTCAATAACTTCCGCTTTGTTCACACGCAGGCAACCGCACCATTGTTCAAGTGGGCAGCTCATGATGACTGGATCGATCCGGATTGGCTATCTGTTCTGGTGCCTGTCGCAAAAGATCAGCGCGCTATTGTTTTCGGCCAGTTGCAAATGGTGACTTACGACGGCCAGAACATGACGCATCAGGCAAATGGGCGGGAGCTGCAGTATGTAGGGCCGGCGTGGTCGCGACAACTGGCATATGCTATCGAGCCCGCGAACCTTGGAAAGGCGAATGTCATCTACGGCATCTTCCCGACGGACGCGATTACTGAGGAGAGCCTCAGAGTTTTCTCAACCTACGGCGCACCTGGCGATGTGATGATGATGACCGAGTGCCTCGGCCGTCTCCCAATCGTTTGCGGCGGCCACAGTCGCCTTTTCAAAAGGGCTGCACCTCCGCGTCTGCCCGGTGCGGTGAAGGAGAAACGGGCATCCATCTTCGAGCGCACCATGTTGCGCCAATTCCTATCACTCGGTCCGGCATCGTTTCGGATCGGCTACCTGCTGCTCTATCCGGTTGCACTGGGACGTATGAAATATGGGCGCAAGCTTCGCCGACTTGGCGCTCGACTGCTCGGTAGATCGCTGGCCTGAAACACCCAGCTCCAAATGAGCTGGAAAGGCGCCCGTCAATGCCAACTCAGGACTGGCGCTCGTCGACTGCCTTGGCTGAAAGCTCCATCGAGCGCAAGCCGACGGGTGCGCCAATGGCTTGCGGAAGCAATAGATCGCGTCTCAGTGTGACGCCGATCTATTGAAGATCTTCGATAGACTGCATCCGGGCAAGCGGGACAGGTCGGCAAACCGGTCCCGCTTCACCGCTGTCCCGCTCAAGCTAGCTAAGACGCTTCAGGTACCCGCCAGGGGCGACCGTGATCAGAAGTTTGTTGTCGATCGACTGATCGACTTCGAACTCCGGGTGCACCTTCAGATACTCGGCTACTGCCGATTTTGGACTATCGCCAGGGCCCCATGGCCGGTCGCCCGACAGTTCCTTTGGCAGATCCTCGACCACGGTGTCGAACACGACGCAATAGCTGCCGACGCTGGTCAGGGGTGCATAGAGATTGAGCTCTTCGAGAACATGCGCGTGCGTATGGTTGCTGTCGAGGCTGACCAGAATGCGCGAGTACCCCGCCGCCACCTTGCGAACCTGCTCCACGATCTCCGGCGCCGTGCTGGAACCTTGTATCATCTCGATCCGCGACGCCATCGGGTGGGCCTCGATCGCAGCCTTGTTGTGGGCGCGAATATCAATGTCGATGCCCAGAACCTTGCGCTTCGGTTTCGCAGGATCAACAATTTCACCCTTCTCGGCGGCTTCCGACAGTTCCAGCAATGCCAGCATCGAGGCATTGAGGATCAGCGAACCGCCGTGGGCAATGCCGGTTTCGATGATCAGGTCCGGCTTCACGGTCCAGATCAATTCCTGCATGGCGACCATATCCTGCGGATACTGGATGATCGGCCGGCCTAGCCAGAAATAATTGTAGGAATACTGTGAGGCGATCGACGTACGCATGAACTGAGCGGCGCTATCGTTCAGGTCCTTGTTTGCAGGCACGGCCGCGACGCGGCCTTCAACCTCCTTGGCAAATTCACTCATTGTCGATCCCCACGTAGGTATAGGCATTATGAGACTGCATTCGAATTTCCTCGAGATAATTGGAGTTCATGACGTAGATCGTCGAGCCATGCGGAAGCTTCGCCAGCGCGTCTTCCGGTGATTGCACCATGAGGCCCGTCGCCGGCAGAAATTTGCCCTGCTTGGCCGGATTGATGTCGATGACCATATCGACCGGCTGTCCCTGGCGGGACTTGAGCAAGGAGAAGGTGACGCCCTTCGACGCGCCGCCCCAGATCGCCGAGCTGCCGACCGGCGCGATCGTGTCGCCAAGCGTGTGTGTGAAGTCGGCGGGGAAACTCACCCGATCGGCTTCCTCGCACACCGGCGGGCGCAGCGAGTCGAGTTCCGCCACGACATAGAGATACTGGTCGCCGAAAATGCGGCCGCTCTCGATGACCTTGCCGAACATCCGGTGGAAATCGGAGAGGCGGAAGTAGTTAACGTGCTCGTAGAATATGTCAAACCACGCGCGGTGCTCCATAATCCAGTCGAAGCAGGGCACCTCAAGATAAATGCGCCCCTTGCCTCCGTTTGCCTTGCAGAGTTCGACGAGGAAATCGTAAGGGTTCTGGATATGCTCCAGCACATGGCGAAGGATCAGGCCCTCGCCCTGCACATCCACGCCTGCCTCGAAATAATGTCGCTTGACGCGGGGGTTGTCGCCCTCGTAGGTCGGGTCGAAACCGGTAAGGTCGAAGCCTTTTTCAAGCAGCATTTCCAGGAAAAGGCCCTTACCGCAGCCGACTTCGACCAGATTTCGACGGCCCATCGTGCGCTCGACGATGCCTGAGACCATTTCCAGATGCTGGTGGAAATGCGGGCTGACGCCCTGCTCGTTATTGTAGTTGCCGTCATAGTCCATGAGCTTCGGGTCGAACGCATCGTTGTCGATGAGCCCCGTTTTCAGGTCCTGCACCAGCCGGATGTCGCCTTTGGCGCATCTCTGAGCTTCCGCCGCCGTCGAATAAACGCGGTTCTGGAATGTCGGCAATTGTGACTGCTCATAAAGCAGGGCTTTGTCTTTGGTCGTCATATCATCACCGAGTTAATCCCACGACACATGGAGGATCTACCAAATTGTCGGGGCGCGCGCCGAACCGCAAAAGATCGCGGCGGTTATATTCATCGGCCACCCGCTCCGCTATCTGCCGCACCGTGACTGGTGTGCCCGAGCAGATGTTCACCGGCCCGGATTTGTCCCCGAGGCCGATATCTGCAATCTGTTTTCCCGCCTCACGGACATCCATGAAATCACGGATCTGGTTGCCGCTGGTCAGTTCCACCGGGTTACCGGCGGAAAGCTGCGCCCGCAGATAGGGAAACAGCCGCCGCTCGTCTTCACCCTCGCCAAACAGATAGAACAGCCGGCACCAGGCAAAAGCAATGCCGTGTAGCGGCAGCCATTGCGACAGCGCCATGAAAACCGCGGCCTTGGCCCCTGCATAGGGGCTGATCGGACGAAGCGGGGTGTCAGTCGACAGCATGCCAGCCGACAGGTCGTATTCGAAACAGGTGCCAACGCCGACAAACCGTCTGACGCCCGCGAGCGCCGCCGCCTGCGCCATCCGCAGCGTGCCTTCGAGGCAGACGATATTTTCTGCGGAATGGAGATACTTGCCGGGCTCCGCATACCAGGCAACGTGTACAACGGTATCGATACCGTCGAACGCTTTCGCCCACCACTCGACCGGTTCGCGAAACAGATCCGGTGTCGTAACCACGTCTTCTACGCTGGAAAGATTGCCAAGCCGGCTTTCAGATGATCCCGAGCGAAGGACGAGCCGCACGGAAGCGCCCGCTTCGTTCAGGGCCCGCAGGACCTGCCGACCGACGAAACCGGTGCCCCCGGTCACTAGAACGCGGTTCGTCATGTGATCTGCAGCCTCGGTACAGCGGTGACGAATTTCGTGCCCTGTCCGGCAAGCGATGCAAGCTGCTGGCGAACTTCCGTCGCGATGTTCCAAGGCAGGATCAGGACATAATCCGGACGGTTCCTGATGATTTCATCTGGATGCAGGATCGGGATATGGCTGCCGGGCATATACTTGTTCTGCTTTGCCGGCGCCGCATCGCACACGAAAGGCAACAGATCGGGTTTGACACCCGCAAAGTTCAGCAGCGTGTTGCCCTTGGCCGCCGCGCCATAGGCGGCGATCGTCTTGCCGTCGCGTTTGGCCTGCAGCAGAAAAGCCAGCGCATCATTCTTGACCTGCTCTGCCTGTTGCTGGAATGCGCAATACGGCGCGGTGGTCCGCAACCCATGCGTTTCCTCTTCGTTGAGCAGCGTGGCCACAGCATCCGTCGTCTGCCGTGCGTCGTCGGCGTGACAACCATAAACGCGCAGGCTTCCACCATGGGTTGGCAGCTCTTCCACGTCAAAGACCCTAAGGCCGACGCTGTCGAAGATCTTTGCCACCGTAAAGAGCGACAGATAGGAAAAGTGCTCATGATAGACTGTGTCGAACTGATGGTGTTCGATGAGCCGCATCAAGTGCGGGAATTCGAGCGTCACGGTACCGCCGGCTTTCAGCGCAGCCTTCAAGCCGCGGGTGAAATCGTTGATGTCGGGCACATGAGCATAGACATTGTTGCCGAGAATGAGATCCGCGCTTTTGCCCTGTGCCGTCAGCCCGGTGGCGACCGCCTCGCCGAAAAACGCGCGCAAAACCGGCACGCCGAGTTTTTCGGCGGCATCGGCAGTGCTGTCCGTCGGCTCCACGCCCAGGCACGGGATGCCTGCGGCGACGAAATTCCTCAGGAGATAGCCGTCATTGGAGGCGATCTCGACGACCATGCTGTTCGGTCCCAGACCGAGCCGCGCGGTCATCGTCTCGGTATAACGCTTGGCATGTGCGAGCCAACTGCTCGAGGCGCTGGAGAAATAAGCATATTCAGGGCTGAACAGCGCATCGGCAGCAGCATAGTCCTCCGTCTGCACCAACCAGCACTCTTCGCAGACCTTGAGCCGCAAAGGGAAATAGGTTTCCGGCCTGGCGAGATCCTCGACCGTCAGATAGGCATTGGACGGCGGCGCGAAGCCGAGGTCCAGGAAATCGCACCGAAGTGTGGAACCGCAGTGGCGGCAATTCATGGCGTCAGTCCCGCAAATTGATCTGTCAGGTAGGGGTGTTTCTTGTCGCGCTCGGACATTTCGGTGATATCGAGCGGCCACGCGATGCCGAGAGACGGATCCTGCGCATGCAGCGCACCTTCGCACCCGGCGACGTATGGCATGGAATGCAGATAGAGCAGTTCGCAGTCGCTGGTCAGCGCCTGGAACCCGTGCGCGAAACCTTCCGGGATCAACAGAGCACAGCGATTTTCTGCCGAAAGTTCCTGCGCGTGCCATTTCAGGAAGGTGCGAGAACCCGCTCGCAGATCGACGGCGACGTCGAGAACGGCACCGCGGACGCAGTTGACCAGCTTCATCTCCGCGTGTGGTGGATACTGGAAATGCATGCCCCGCACCGCGCCCTTTTTCGCCGTCATCGTCAGGTTGATCTGAGCAACCGGCTTTAGCCACCCGGCAGCACCAAGTTCGTCCGCACAGAACATGCGGCTGAGGAAACCGCGCGAATCCCCAAGGTTCTGGCGCTCGATCAGCTTCAAACCAGCCAGCGGCAGGTCGATGACGGCGAACCGGCTCAAGGCAGGGCCTCGAAGTCGCGGATTTCCGCTTCGCAGAGGGCCCGGACGTCGGCATCGTCGTCCTGAGCGCGATACCATTTCATCGTGCGATCAACGGCTTCGGCCAGCGACCATCGTGGCTCTATCCCGAGCACGTGCCGTGCCTTGGCAGTCTCCAGCGCCAGCCAGCCCGCCTCGTGCGGCCCCTCGGTTCCGTCGCCATACTTGACGTCGCCGCGGCCATAGGACGTGCGGGCAATATCAATCACCTGCCTTACGGAAGCGGCGTCGTTGCTGACCGGTCCGAAGTTGAAGGCGTCGGACAAAGAGGGATCGCTCCACAGCCGCTCGGCCAAGACGAGATAGGCGGAAAGCGGTTCGAGGACATGCTGCCAAGGGCGCCGCGCTTCCGGCCGGCGCACATGCAGAACGTCACCGGATCGCCAGGCGCGCACAGCGTCCGGCAGCAGCCGGTCAGTCGACCAGTCACCGCCACCGATGACATTGCCGGCGCGTGCGCTGGCGACGGCAACACCTCGCTCGTGAAGAAACGAATCCCGATAGCTCGCTATGACGATTTCGGCGGCCGCCTTGCTGGCGCTGTAGGGATCGTGGCCACCGAGATGATCCGTCTCCCTGTAGGGAAAGGCATGTTCGAGGTTGCGGTAGACCTTGTCTGTGGTGACCGCCAAGACAACTCGGGTGGAAGGCGTCGAACGGACCGCGTCGAGAAGGTTGGCCGTCCCCATGACATTCGTGGCAAACGTACCGAGCGGATCCTGATAGCTCCGCCGCACCAGTGCCTGAGCCGCGAGATGCAAGATGACCTCGGGCGCAGCGGCTTGCATTGTCTCTGCAAGCCTTGCGCCGTCGCGAATATCGAGAACGTGGCTTTCCGCATCCGTGCGCGCCAGCGTAAAGAGATTTGGCTGCGTGTCGGGAGCAAGCGAAATACCGGTGACCCTGGCGCCCAGATGCCTCAGCCAGATCGCCAACCATGCGCCCTTGAAACCGGTGTGCCCTGTCAGAAGAACGGATTTCCCGCTCCAGAAGCGTCCGTTTGGTCTGGCGCCGCCGTTCACTGCCAGATCTTCCATGGCGCCTTTCCTGATGCCCACAGGTCTTCGAGCATGTTCTTCTCGCGCAACGTATCCATCGGTTGCCAGAAGCCGTCATGTTCATAGGCCATGATCTCACCTCTGGCCGCCAGCGTCGTCATGGGGTCCGATTCCCAAGGTGTACTGTCGCCCTGGATCAGATCGATGCACTTTGGCGACAGGACGAAAAAACCACCGTTGATCAGGCCGCCATCGCCACGCGGTTTCTCGACGAAACCGGTGACCTGATTGCCGCGACGTTCCAGCGCGCCATAGCGGCCTGGCGGGTGGACGGCAGTGACCGTGGAAAGCTTGCCGTGCGCGCGATGAAACTTGATGAGCTCCGTAATGTTGACGTCACTCAGCCCGTCTCCATAGGTGAAGCAGAAACTGTCCTCGTCGCGCAAGTAATCACCAACGCGCTTCAGGCGGCCGCCAGTCATCGTCGTTTCGCCGGTGTCGATCAGCGTCACTTTCCACGGGTCGGCGCTGCGCCGATGGACCTGCATCTCGTTCAAGGCCATGTCGAAGGTGACGTCGGACATGTGCAGGAAGTAGTTGGCGAAATACTCCTTGATGACATAGCCCTTGTAGCCGCAGCAAATGACGAACTCGTTCACGCCATGGGCGGAATACAGCTTCATGATATGCCAGAGGATCGGACGACCGCCGATCTCGATCATCGGCTTGGGCCTTAGATGCGTCTCTTCGGAAATACGGGTTCCCAACCCGCCGGCCAGAATCACAGCTTTCATTTTTATCTCTTCCAAGAAGACTTGGCCCGGCTTCATCCACTGTCGTTTCATGGAGCACAGCAGTTCGACTTGTCAACCGACGCACGAAGTCGATGCCTTGTCGGCTAGCAGTTCTCAATGGAAATCTTTGGCAGGGCCGGCGCAAGCTGCTGCGCGAATCGGCAGCGCGACGCACCTTGAATGAACGCGTTCGTGACCGGCTGTGGCAAGCACGGAAGCCTATTTCCAAAACAAGGAGAAACAGACGTACACTGCAGAAATTGGGATCATTCGAAAAATGAATGGTGCCCGGAGGCGGATTTGAACCACCGACACGCGGATTTTCAATCCGCTGCTCTACCAACTGAGCTATCCGGGCATCCTGCCGTTGCGGGCAGCGGTTCCTTTCGGAACCCTCGGGGCGTTGTTTGTGCCCCGGAAGCGAGCGGGGTTATAACATGATGTTCGGCGGTGTCCAGCACCAAATGAAAGTTTTTTGGCAGTTATTTCAAAGAGTGTGGAAAAAGCCGAAAAACTGAGGATATTCAGGCAGATCGCGGTCAGCGATCGTCGTCGTCGGCTTTCGCCTCGTCGTCTGCCACGGGAATGGCATAGGATCCCGATAGCCAGCGATTGAGGTCGACATTGCGGCAACGGTCCGAGCAGAAGGGATAGTGCTCGCGGTGCGAAGGGCGACCGCATTCAGGGCAAGGACGCGGCGCACGCAGGGGTGCTATGTTCGATGCGCTTTTCTTGTCTTCGTCCGTCACTGCCTTCAGCCTTCCAGCCAACGATTGTGAACGTCGTAGCCTTCGCCGACCAAGAGGCCGACCGTCTCATAGAGCGGCAGGCCGACGACATTGCTGTAGGAGCCGACGAGCTTGACCACGAAGCTCCCGGCAATGCCCTGGATCCCATAGGCACCTGCCTTGCCGCGCCACTGGCCGGAAGCAAGATAGCTCTCGATGTCGAAACCGGAAAGGCGCTTGAAGCGAACCTTCGTGTCGACCACCTTCTGGCGCAGCGTCCTGTCGGGCGTGATCAGGCAGACGCCGGTGTAGACACGGTGGCTGCGGCCCGACAAGAGATGCAGAGCGCTCGAGGCTTCGCTGACGAGTTCCGGCTTCGGCAGGATGCGACGGCCGACGCAGACGACCGTGTCCGCCGCCAGGATATAGCTGCCATCCCAGCCCGCTTCGCCCTTGATCGCAGCGAGCGCCGCCTTGGCCTTCTCGGCCGACAGGCGACGCGCCAGCGAACGCGGATGCTCGGAACGCTTCGGCGTCTCGTCGAGATCCATCGGCATCAGACGCGCAGGCTCGATGCCTGCCTGGGCCAAAAGCTCGACGCGACGCGGCGAACCGGACGCCAGTATCAGTTTTTGAGCCTTTGTCATCGGAACGCGCCGTCACCCCAGAGATATGATGAAACCACCTGCGGGCGGATTACTTGAAGCGGTAGGTGATGCGACCCTTGGTCAGGTCGTAGGGCGTCATTTCGACAAGCACCTTGTCGCCGGCCAGAACGCGGATACGGTTCTTGCGCATGCGGCCTGCGGTGTGGGCAATAATCTCATGTTCATTTTCGAGCTTCACGCGGAAGGTCGCATTGGGAAGCAATTCCGTGACCACACCCGGGAATTCGAGGACTTCTTCTTTCGCCATGTAGGACTGTTCTTTCTGTGTTTGTTCGGGGATACGACACGCATCCCGAAAAATTCGCCGGAAACTACACAATCGACGAGGATTTGTGAACCGCTTTGCGCCGGCTTTTCAGCTTTTGTACTGCCTTAAGCCTTTTCGCCCGCGGGCGCCACTACCAGGCGGCGATTAATCAGCGTCGCCAGGTGATCGCGAACGGCGCGGTAGGCATCGACGATCTGCTCACGCGTGCCGGTGGCAACCGTCGGGTCCGGCGTCGGCCAGTAGACCACGTCGACGGCCATGGAGCGCGTGAGATCCAGCGCCAGATGGTGAGCTTCGGGCGCCAGCGTGACGATGAGGTCGAAGTAGTCGTCCTCGAGCTCGTCCAGCGTGCGCGGCTGGTGCCGCCCGACCGAAAGACCGACCTCCGCAAGCACGACGTCGACGAACGGATCGCGTTCGCCGTGGCGCACGCCGGCCGACGCCACATAGGTTCCCGATGGCAGGGCCGCCTTGGCGAGCGCCTCTGCCATCGGCGAGCGGATCGCATTCATGCCGCACATGAAGAGAACGGAGCGTGGCGTTGTCGGCGGCTGCGTCGCGGCTCCCGTCATCCCGGTCTCCGCCGTCATCCGCGCCAGTAGAGCACGCAGACGAGCGTGAACAGGCGGCGGGCGGTGTCGAAATCGAGCCGGATCTTGCCCGAAAGCCGGTCCATCAGCGTCTGGGAGCCCTCGTTATGGATACCCCGTCGACCCATGTCGATCGCCTCGATCTGGCTCGGCGTCGACGAGCGGATCGCCTCGTAATAGCTCTCGCAGATCAGGAAATAATCTTTCACGATCCGGCGAAACGGCGTCAGCGAAAGGATATGGGTGGCGACGTCGGATCCCTTCTCGGTCGAGATCGCAAAGACCAGCTTGGCGTCCATCAAGGACAGGTTCAGCCTGTAGGGGCCGCCCGGATGGCCGACCGGCTCGAACAGGTTCTCCTCGAGGAGATCGAAGATCGCAACTGCGCGCTCATGCTCCACATCGGGCGTCGAACGGCCGATGGTCTCGTCCAGGACGACATCGCAGAGGCGCTGGTTGCGGTCTGCCTTCATCCCGCATCCCCGAGATTGAGGCGGATGGCGACCGAGCGCGCATGGGCCTCGAGCCCTTCGGAACGCGCCAGCGCAATCGCCGCCGGCCCAAGAATGCGCAGCTGCTCGGCGTCGAGGCGCAAAATGGAAGTGCGCTTCATGTAGTCGAGAACGCCGAGGCCCGACGAGAAGCGGGCCGAGCGTGCGGTCGGCAGCACGTGGTTCGAACCGCCGACATAGTCGCCGATGACTTCGGGCGTGTGGCGGCCGACAAAGATGGCGCCGGCGTTGCGGATTTTCGCGACCATCGGCTCGGGATCGGCAAGTGCCAATTCCAGATGTTCGGCGGCAATGCGGTTTGCAAGCGGTATCGCCTTTTCGAGGTCCGGCACCAGGATGATCGCGCCGAAATCGCGCCAGCTCGCTGAAGCCGTTTCCGACCGCGGCAGCGTCTTCAACTGCCGCTCGACCGCTGCCTCGACCGCCTCGCCGAACGCGGCATCGTCGGTGATGAGGATCGACTGGGCGCCGACGTCATGTTCGGCCTGCGCCAGGAGATCGGCGGCGATCCAGTCCGGGTCGTTGTCGCGGTCGGCGATGACAAGCACTTCAGAAGGGCCGGCGATCATGTCGATGCCGACGGTGCCGAAAACCTGTCGCTTGGCGGCAGCCACATAGGCGTTGCCCGGACCGACGATCTTGGCGACAGGCGCGATGGTCGCGGTGCCATAGGCAAGGGCGGCCACGGCCTGCGCGCCGCCGATACGATAGATTTCCTCGACGCCGGCAAGGCGGGCCGCAGCCAGCACCGCCGGGTTGATCTTGCCGCCATTGGCCGGCACCACCATGACGATGCGCTCGACACCGGCAACCTTGGCCGGCAGCGCGTTCATCAGCACCGAGCTTGGATAGCTCGCCGTACCGCCCGGGACATAGAGCCCGACGGCATCGACCGCGGTCCAGCGCGAACCGAGGCCGACACCCATGGTGTCCTCGTAGATATCGTCCTTCGGCCGCTGGCGGGCGTGATGCGCCTCGATGCGGACGGCAGCGACCTTCAGCGCGCCCAGCACTTCCGGCTCGACCGCCAGGATCGCGGCATCGATTTCCTCGGCGCTGACGGCCATCGGCGTCGTCGTAAAGTCGATACCGTCGAAGCGGGCGGAATAGTCCGCCACCGCCTGATCGCCGCGCAGGCGGACGTCGTCGATGATCGCCTTGACCGCCGCGTTGACGTCCTCGGAAACTTCACGCTTGGTGGTCAGGAATGCCGCGAACTGCTGTTCGAAGGTGCCGTCGAGATAGTTCAACCTGATTGCCAACGCAAAATGTCCTTGTGGTAAGCCTGTGTCGCGGGTTCAAACGCCTTCGGGATGCCGGGGCTTGAAAGCGGTTTCCCATGCCCCGCCGGTATCCGCAAGCTGCACCTCGATGCATTCCACATCAAGGGCGATGGACGCCTCGCCGGCAAGAACGAGTTCGACCGTACCTTCCGGCCCCTCGCCGGCGACAGTGAACGTCACCGCCAGCAGGTCGAGCACGGCCTCACCATTGCGGCGGTCAAAACCGAGCGAGCGCACGGCGCTCACCCGCTTGAACAGGAGGACGGCGCGTCGGCGTTCGAAGGACCGGCGTTTGCCATCGGCCATTTCCCACACGAACCGGTTGACGCTGAGCGAAAACTGCTTGCGGCGGGCGTCATATTCAAGGCCTGAAACCTTGAACACGGCATCCTGGACGTGGGCGGAGACGACGGCCAGGTCCTCTTCATCGAGAGCCAGCAGCTTCAGACCATCCATGCCATCCATTCCTTTCGCTGTCGTCGCACTTTTGCGTGCCACAATTGAAATGGACATAGGACGTCGCGCCTGAAACCGCAACGGCATCAGGCGCGACGGTTAAAATCAGTCGCTGACGCGCTCGACGTGGGCGCCGCAACGGGTGAGCTTTTCTTCAAGCCGCTCAAAGCCGCGGTCGAGATGGTAGACGCGCGAAACCATGGTTTCGCCTTCCGCCGCAAGGCCGGCAATCACCAGCGAGACGGAGGCACGAAGATCGGTTGCCATGACGGGCGCGCCCTTCAGCCGGCTGACGCCTTCGATCTTGGCGGTCTGGCCCGACAGCGAGATCTTGGCGCCGAGGCGGGCAAGTTCCTGAACGTGCATGAAGCGGTTCTCGAAGATCGTCTCGGTGATGTGCGATGTGCCCTTGGCCATGGTCATCAGGCCCATGAACTGTGCCTGCAGATCGGTCGGGAAGCCCGGGAAGGGATCAGTCACGACGTCGACCGGCTTGATGCCGGCGCCGTTGCGCACCACGCGGATGCCGCTGTTGGTCTCGGTGATTTCGGCGCCGGCGCGGCGGATGGCCTCGAGCGCGGTGTCGAGCAGCGCCATGTCGGTGTCTTCGAGGATGACGTCGCCGCCGGTCATGGCAACGGCCATGGCGTAGGTGCCGGTCTCGATACGGTCGGGCAGCACGCGGTGACGAGCACCCGACAGCGAGCGCACGCCTTCGATGGTGATGGTCGACGTGCCCTGGCCGGTGATCTTGGCGCCCATGGCGTTCAGGCAGTTGGCAAGGTCGACGACTTCGGGCTCGCGCGCAGCATTGCCGAGCACGGTGGTGCCGTTGGCAAGCGTCGCCGCCATCATCAGCACGTGGGTCGCGCCGACGGAAATCTTCGGGAAGGTGTAGCGCGCGCCGATCAGGCCGCCCGCCGGCGCCGTCGCGTTGACGTAGCCGCTGTCGATCTCGATGTTGGCGCTGAGCGCCTTCAGGCCCTCGATGAACAGATCGACCGGGCGCGTTCCGATGGCGCAGCCGCCCGGCAGCGACACGCGGGCCTTGCCTTCGCGCGCCAGAAGCGGGCCGATGACCCAGAAGCTTGCGCGCATCTTCGACACCAGCTCATAGGGTGCTGTCGTGTCGACGATGTTGCGGCAGGTGAAATGGATGGTGCGGGCGTAGCTTTCGCCCTGGCGTTCGCGCCGGCCGTTGACCGAGATATCGGCGCCGTGATTGCCGAGGATGCGGATCAGCTGCTCGACGTCGGCCAGATGCGGAACGTTTTCCAGCGTCAGCGTGTCGTCGGTCAACAGCGACGCGATCATCAGCGGCAGGGCCGCATTCTTCGCGCCGGAAATCGGGATGACCCCGTGAAGTTCATTCCCGCCTACAATCCTGATGCGATCCATGAGGCCTCTCGAACGGGCTTGGCCCGCCTTTCCAAAAAAATGAAGTGTGTCTGAAGGCGCCTCTTTAGGGGAGACGCCGCGAAATTAGAAGTGCCTTGAACGCATGGCAGCCACAGCCGCCTGCTCCTGCGAAAGAGTGCCGAACGGCGCCCTCCCCGTACTAATCTTCGGATTCGTCCGTTTTTGCGGCAGGCAGGCCGATCGCCTCGTCAGGGGCACCGGACCGGCGCGCGCGCATCTGCTGCTTGCGACGCTGGAGATTGTCGCGCAGCGTCTTGGCCAGGCGTGCCTTTCGCAGGTCCTGCTCGGTCGTATCCTTTTGCCGGCGCTTTGCCGGCGCATTCTCCGGCTCGGCCAGCGAAGCTTCGCCCTCGGCGCATTTCTTGTCGTCTGTCTGCATGAGGATGCATTAGCGCAAAACCAGGGGGTTCGGAAGCCGAAACGGATTTTCTCACAGGACAACAGCGAAAACTTCGAAATGCGGCTTGCGCTCCCGGTCCAGCTATGGCAATAGCCCCCTCGCTTGATGCGGCTTGTCAACGAACCGGCCGCGAGATGCTGCTATAGCTCAGGGGTAGAGCACTCCCTTGGTAAGGGAGAGGCCGAGAGTTCAAATCTCTCTAGCAGCACCATTCTTCCCTTCTACACACGTGAAGACAGATCGTAGCTTTCGCTCTGCCGCCAGCGGTAAAGGCCGACAGGCGGATACATGTGCATCCCAGCCAGACATCCACAAACGAAGCCTTGCAATCGTCACATTCAGCTCCTATCTGGCGGAAATCGATATTGCTGACGAACTTTGTGTCGGCGCCCTACGCGCGTGAGAGACGGACTTCCCTCTTCAAAATCGGTTATCCTGATCCGGAGGTTTGTTTCCGGAAATGTCTATTACAAAGCGATTGAAAGGGAATCGTCATGGCTACAGGCACAGTAAAGTGGTTCAACAGCACCAAGGGTTTCGGCTTCATCCAGCCTGACGACGGCAGCCCGGACGTGTTCGTTCACATCTCGGCCGTTCAGCGCGCCGGCCTTTCCGGCCTCAACGAAGGCCAGCAGATCAGCTATGAGCTGACCCGCGACCGCAAGACCGGCAAGTCTTCTGCAGACAGCCTGCAGGCCAAGTAATTTTTCGCAGCGACTGGCGTCCGCGGTTTTGCGGATGGCGGCAGCGCTACGAATGGAAGGTCGGGTTCGCCCGGCCTTTTTTGTTGCCCAGCGCTCGCCGGTGGCCGAACGGAGCTTCCCTCAGATTGGAGTCGAAGAAAACCGGGGTCCACGCGGGTCGACACGATCCGGACTCTCCGCGCCGTGGGCGCCTGCAAGCCAGAGCGATCCCTACACTTTCATCTGCGCATCTGCCACGGCAAGCCGTTCTTCCGGCACATATCCTCGCCGAAACACCCGCATCACACACCCCGCCGATGCGCTTGCCGCAGGGAACGTTTCCCGACAACCCGCGTTACCCTCTCAACGGCAATAACGTGGAGGTTTCGAAATGAAAGGCATCATTCTCTGGCTCATGGGCGTACCCCTGATCGCCATCATCCTGCTCTACATGTTCGTCTTCTGATGTGAGCTCGATGAATATCGAGAAAACGGCGATCGCGAGCGTCGAAGCCTGAATTTAATTTGTAGTTGTAGGCAACGAAGAATGCGCCTTAACGCAACCTTAAGATTCAGCCCCTAGATTTGACAGCGCGATGATGGACAATCGCAACGCTTAAATCCCCTTTTGAAACCGGCCCATGGCCGGTTTCTTTTTGTCCACGCACTCCAAGGGCGTCAGGTATTGACGCCACGGGCGTCAGATTTCGACGCCCGGGGCCTCAGACCTTGACGGCAAGCTCGACGAAATCCTCGCTGCCGAAGAACTTCAGATAGCGCTCAACCTCGGCGGCATCGCCCGTCGCCTTGCGCGGATTGTCCGACAGCTTGACGGCCGGTCGGCCATTGGCGTCGCTGACCTTGCAGACGATAGAAATCGGATTGAGCCCCCTGATCTCCGTCGGTGCGCAATCGGCGAAATCGTTGGTCAGGTTGGTTCCCCAACCGAAGCTCATGCGCACGCGCCCCTCGAAGTGCCTGTAGGTTTCGATGATCGTTTCGACATCGAGACCGTCGGAAAAGATCAAGAGCTTTTCGCGCGGATCGCGCCCCATCTTCTTCCACCAGGCGATGATCTTCTCGCCGCCTTCGATCGGCGGGGCGCTGTCGGGGCGGAAGCCGGTCCAGTCCGCCACCCATGGCGGCGCATCGCGCAGGAACGCGGCCGTGCCGAAGGCATCGGGGAGCACGATCAGCAGATTACCGCCGTAGAGCTGGTTCCAATCCTGCAGCACCTTGTAGGGCGCATTGGCAAGCTCGGCGTCGTTGCAGGCAAGCGCTGCAGCCACCATTGGCAATTCGTGCGCGTTGGTGCCGAGCGCTTCGAGATCCGTGTCCATGGCCAGGAGCACGTTGCTGGAGCCGGAGAAGGAAGCGCCGATGCCTTCCTTCAACGCCTCGACGCACCAGCGCTGCCACAGGAAGCTGTGACGCCTGCGGGTGCCGAAATCCGAAATCCTGAGATTGGGATATTGCCTGAGCCGCTCGACCTTCGACCACATCTTCGCCTTGGCGCGGGCATAGAGCACGTCGAGGGTGAACGGACCGAGCCCCTTCATGGCAGAACGCGAGCGCAACTCGTTGATGATCGCAAGAGCCGGGATTTCCCACATGGTGGTCTCGGCCCAGCGTCCGCGGAAGGTCAGCTCGAACTGGCCGTCACGGCGCGACAGCTCGTAGTCCGGCAGTCGGAATTTCGCGAGCCAGGCCAGAAACTCCGGAGAAAAGATCTGCTTGCGGCCGTAGAACGAGTTACCGGCCAGCCAGATCATCTCCTTCTTGGAAAAGCGAAGTTCACGGGCGTGATCGAGCTGCTCGCGCAGTTCATGTTCGTCGATCTCTTCAGCAAGTCGCACGGTCTTGGTGCGGTTGATCAACGAGAACGTCGCGTCCACATCCGGATAAAGCTGCCAGATCATCTGCAGCATCAGCAGCTTGTAAAAATCCGTATCGAGCAGGCTTCGCACGATCGGGTCGAGCTTCCAGGCGTGGTTGTAGACGCGCCGGGCGATATCGGTCTTGGTCATTTCAGGAATTGCTCCTCCTGCAGCGCCGCGCGCCTTAACCAGAAGCGCAGAGGTCGCTGCCACACTTCAACACTCTGCCTGTTTCCTTAGATCGACTGCGATTTAAGGAAACAGGCAGAAGGGGCGCAAACTAAAGCATCCGCACGCCGGCCTGCCGCATGCGCGTGATCATGGCGGAGAGCGATCCGTTCAGATCGATACCCCGACAGCCATCCATGACGACGGATGTGGAAAATCCCTGCTCGACCGCATCAAGCGCCGAAAATGCGACGCAGAAATCGGTCGCCAGTCCGCACAGGGTTACGCCATCGATGCCACGGTCCCTGAGGTAACCGGCCAAACCGGTCGGCGTCCGGCGATCGTTCTCGAAGAAGGCGGAGTAACTGTCGATGCCGGTGCGGAAGCCCTTGCGGATCACCAGTTCGGCGCGCGTCCATTCCAGAGAGGGGTGAAAATCGGCACCGATGCTGCCCTGAACACAATGGTCCGGCCAGAGCGTCTGCTCTCCATAGGGCATCGCTACCGTTTCGAACGGCGCCTTTCCAGGATGGACCGAGGCGAAGCTCGAATGTCCCTTTGGGTGCCAGTCCTGCGTCAGCACCACATGCTCGAATTTCCGGATCAGATCATTGACCACAGGCACGATCTTATGACCGCCGGAAACGGCAAGCGCTCCACCCGGGCAGAAATCGTTCTGCACGTCGACGACGATCAACGCTTCACCAGCCATCGCTTTTCCTTCGACCGGACCTATCCTCATCGACCACAAAAATCGATTTAAGTCCAAGATCAATCACAGAATTTGAGCGACGGCAACCCGCTTCGAGCGGGCCAGCACATGATCATGCAAGCGCCACAGAAAAAGGGCGCCGACCATGGTCGACGCCCTTTTCAAACTGCAAGCCGAATGGCTCAGTTGCCAAGGCTGTTGATGTTGTCGGCGATCGAGAAGCCGGAATTGGCGATGCCGACCGGCTGGGCGATGAAGTTGAGGAACTTGCCGAAATCGACCGAAGGATGACGCGAGGCGTAGATGACGTCGCGATTCTTGACCGGGAAGGTCTGGCCGACGATCAGGCTGTCCGGCTTGCTCATATCGAAGCGATAGACGATCGGATAGCGACCGTTGCTGTCGGTCTTCATGCCCTTGCGCAACATCTCGTTGAAACGCTGTTGGCCAAGCAGGCTCATGACAACATCTGGCTCTTCGTAGCGGAAGATGAAGTAACCCTTCATGTCGAGCGTATAGTCGGCACCGCCGCCGGCAAGACCCATAGCTTCGAGCAGGTTGAGGTCGTTCGCACCGAATTCGACACGCTGGTTGGCCTTGACGGCACCGAGGATGGTAAAGCGGCGCGGATCGCGTGTCACGAAGACCTGGTCGCCCGGCTTCACATGGATGTTTTCAGACGGGTTCTCGATGATCGACTTCAAGAGGACCGTGCCGGTCTTCTTGCCGCGCACTAGCGTGACGTAGGTCTCGTAGGGCTGCGCCACCGGGCCGCCCGCCTTGGCAATGACCTCGTTGATCGTCTCGTCGACGAGGCTGAGGGGCACGACCGAGGACTTGCCGACGGCACCGGAAACGGTGACGTTGCGCGACGCGGTGCTCATGCTGGTGACGATAACGTCGGGCTCGACCGCCTTCTGCTTCAATGCCTCCAGGATTTCCTGGCGTGCCTGCTCCAGCGTCAGGCCGGCAAACCGCACGGAGCCGACATAGGGAATGGCCGCCTTGCCATCGGGCTGCACAACCAGATCGATACTTGTCTGCTTGGAATCCTGCGTCGAGAACAGGCCGTCGCTGCCAGCTTCGAAGATCGACACTTTCAGGGCGTCACCGACACCGATGACGACACGGCCGACGCCGCCGCCAATGCCAAACCGCCGGTTGAGCGTCGACGACACATAGTCGGACACAAGGCGCGCGGACTGGCCGTTCACATCGACGATATCAAAGACGGTGGCGTTCTTACGACCGATTTCGGCGCCGGACTGACCCGCATCCGCAACAATGGCTCCGGCCAGCGGCCCTTCGCCCGGAACAGCCTGACATCCCGCAAGCGCGGTGGAAAGCAGAAGGGCAGCTACACGTTTCAACTACGACACTCCGAATTCGGCACAGGTATGATTCTGTTCATAGTTCTGCACCGCATGATCTCCCGGTCGGGAATCCGCCGGTCTCTGAAAAGCACAATAGCCGTCTCACAACAAGTCACTTGCAGACGAAGACAAGCAAAATAATTGGGCCTGCGCCTTTCCGGTCATACCTCTTACACCTTGCCGGGTTGACGGCTCGAATTGTGCTGGATGAAGGTGCGCGGCATGTATAAGTTTGGCCATTGGACTTGAAAGCTAGGTACTTTAAGTTAAAAGCTGACTAATGAGGCGGAACGAATATACGTGGGGATAACCCTGGGGCGGGATGATTGGCGGTTGCGTTTTCCCACTGAACTCGCAATCGCATTTGCAACTTTAACGTCAGCTTAGAGCGTTCGATCATAAATGGCTGTTGAGATTATTGGGCGTGCATGCCTCGCCCCTGGAGCAGAATCGCCTTCGGCGTTGTTCAAACTTCTTCGTCAGGGCAAGTGCACAGTCACCAGCATCCCGTCTGATCGCTGGGACGTTGCGCGTTTCTGGCATCCGGTCATGGGGACGCAGGGCAAGACATATTCGTTTGCCGCGGGCGTTCTCGATCAACTCTATGACTTCGACCCGGCCGTCTTCGGCATGTCGCAGCGCGAGGCCATGTACATGGATCCGCAGCAGCGCGTGCTGTTGCAGCTCGCCTGGCGCGCACTTGAAGACGCCAATATCTCGACGACCTCGCTTTCCGGCGAAAATGTCGGCGTCTATATCGGCGCCTCGAGCCTCGACCATGCCAATCTGACAGTCGAGGATCCGGCGGCAGCCGGCCCCTACTTCATGACCGGCAACACCCTGTCGATCGTTTCAAACCGCATTTCGCACATCTTCGGCCTGAGCGGCCCGAGCATGACCGTCGACACGGCCTGCTCCTCCTCGCTGGTTGCACTCGATCAGGCGATGCGGGCGCTGAACGCAGGCGAGATCGACACGGCGATCGTCGGCGGCGTCAATATTCTCGCCCACCCCCTGCCCTTCGTCGGATTTGCGCAGGCACGCATGCTTTCGCCCGAAGGTTTGTGCCGCGCCTATGACAACGATGGCGCCGGTTACGTGCGCGCTGAAGGCGGCGTCGTGTTCGTCTTGCGCCGCTCGGACCGTGCGCGCCGCGAAAAAGACCGCAGCTATGCCCGGATCGTTGCTTCAGGCGTCAACTCCGCCGGCCGGACCAACGGCATCTCCCTGCCGTCGCGCGAAGCCCAGGCAAATCTGCTCAGGGCGATCTACGAAGGCAACGGCATCGATGCCAACCAGGTCGCCTTCGTCGAAGGCCACGGCACCGGCACGAAGGTCGGTGACCCCGCTGAAGTCTGGTCGATCGGCACAGTCATCGGCGCCAACCGCCGCGCCCCGGTTCCGATCGGCTCGATCAAGTCGAACATCGGCCACACCGAGCCGGCCTCCGGCCTGTTTGGCATGATGAAGGCGATCCTGGCGCTCGAGAACAACTATCTGCCGGCATCGCTGCACTTCGATACGCCGAATGAACATATCGACTTCGACGGCCTCAACGTGCGCGTCACGGCAAGCCCGATCGAGCTTTTGCGCGGCAAGCGCGCGCGGCTGGCCGGCATCAACTCCTTCGGTTTCGGCGGTGCCAACGCCCATGTGGTCATCAGCGATCCCGAGCCGGTTTCCGAGGACAAGATCAACAATCCCGCGTCATCCGGCCACGTCTTCCTGGCAAGCGCTCACACGGCTTCGAGCCTCGAAGCCCTGTTGAAGGATTACAAGACGCGGTTTGCCAACGCGTCCAAGGGTGAAATCCGTTCGATGGTCGCCGCATCCGGCGCCAACCGCACCCATATGCGCTACCGGTTCGCTGCCCGCAGCGACCATCCCGAGGATATCGTTCGCGCCATCGCCAGCCACGTCGAAAAGCCGGGCTCGGACATCGGCGAAGTCGGCGAAGCCGTCACCAGGGATGCCAAGGTCGCCTTCGTCTTTTCCGGCAACGGTTCGCAATGGGCCGGCATGGGCGTCGAGGCGTTCCGCGAGAACCTGCACTTCCGGCAGTGTTTCACCTCGGTCTGCGCGCTGTTCAAATTCCATTCGGACATCTCGCTGATCGAACTCCTGACGGATCCCGATCTCGACAAGAAGCTGTCCGACACGAAGATCGCCCAGCCATTGCTCTTCGCGGTCCAGGCGGCCCTTTCGGATTCGCTTGTCGCCATGGGCATCAAGCCGGTTGCAGTCTTCGGCCATTCCGTCGGCGAGATCGCAGCCGCCTATGCGGCCGGCGCGCTGTCGATGGTCGACGCCGTGTCGATCGTGGCGAAACGGTCGCTGCACCAGGATCTGCTTGCGGGTCACGGCACGATGGCGGCGGTCATGCTGGGCGAGGACGCTGCGCGCGCCTTTGCCGAGGCACGCAACCTGAACGACCTCTGCGTCGCCGCCGTCAACGCCCATAATTCCGTGACTATCTCGGGCCCCGCCCATGAAATTTCCGCCTTCCGCGATGCGGCCCGCAAAGCCAAGATCCCGGTGCAGATCCTCGATATCAACTACCCCTTCCACCACCCGATCATCGACCGGGCAAAGGATGCGTTCCTGTCGGATATTCCCGACATCGCGCCCCGGCGCGCGGAAGTCACCTATCTTTCGACCGTGACCGGTGCAGCGCTCGACGGCACGCAGCTCGACCCCGACTACTGGTGGAAGAACGTTCGCGAGCCGGTTCGCTTCCAGGCGGCCGCAGAGGCGGCGATCGAACTCGGCTGCCGACTGTTCATCGAGATTTCTCCCCGTCCGATCCTGTCGTCCTACGTCAAGGAAACGGTCAAGCAGGCGACAGCACCGGCGACGGTCGTGCCGACGCTTTTGAGAGATGTCGGCGAGACCGGCCAGGATCCGATCTCGACAGCCATGGCGCGCGCTGTCGCCCACGGTGCGATCGTCGATACCGCCCGGGTGTTCGGCAAGCGGAACGCCGCGATCTCGCTGCCGTGCCTGCCGTTCGAACCAGTCGAACTTCGGCCAGCCGCGACGACGGACGCCACCGATCTTTTCGGCCGGGCAGCAAAACCCTATCGCCTCACCGGCTGGCGCAGCGATCCGAACAGCGGCAGCTGGAAGAACCACGTCGATGCACCGTTGTTCCCGGATCTGGCCGAACATGTGGTCGACGGCAAGGCGATCCTGCCCGGCAGCGGCTTCATCGAAATCGCAGTTGCAGCCGCCCAGCAGTTTTACGGCACAGACAGCGTCGAGATCACCAATCTGGAGATCGTCCGGCCGCTGGAGCTCAGCGACAGCCGCATCATGGAGCTGTCGACCGTCCTGTCACCGGAAACGGGCGACATCGAGATCCGCTCGCGCGAACGGCTGTCGGAAGACGACTGGGCAGTTCATGCCGTCGCCCGCTCGCGCAAACCGTTGCCGAGCGAAGAGCGCCCGTTGCCGTCCTTTGCCGGCATGCGCAAGACCGCAACGGTCGCACCGGCCAAGGCATATGATACGGCGCGCCAGTTCGGCCTCGACTACGGCCCGCGTTTCCAGCTGCTCGCCAAGGCGGTCGCCTATGACGACAGGATCGTCGACGTCGAGTTGAAGAGCCCGGACAAGTCGGGCCATCCCCTCGTCACCTATGCGCTCAATCCGATTTCCGTGGACGCGACGTTCCACGGGCTTGTTGCGCTTTTCGACCGGTTTACCGGCGACAAGAGCGGTGCACCCTATATTCCGGTGCGCTTCGGTTCCGTAAGCGTCGTCGGGGCTGGCAAGCCGATCGCGCGCGCCACGATCGAGATCGAGCGCGTCAGCGCCAACTCGATCAAGGCGCGGTTCCATTTCTTCGACAAGGCGGGCGAACCGATCGCCCATTTCGAGGATTGCCGCTTCCGCCGCACCTATCTGCGCAAGCACAAGACGCTCGACGCACTCTCCTTCCATTACGAGACGGTTCTGTCCGAGATACGGCTGCCGGCCATCAAGGCTGGCGTCCGCACGCCGGTGACCCTCGACGTCGCCTCGACGGAAGAAATCGGCATCGACAACACGACGTTGCTGTTCAACGCCGCCATCTATCGCGCCTGCCAAGACATTGCGCTGAAGCTCGGCAAGGGCCGATCGACGGTGCGCAGCGACGCCTTGCCCGGCGATTTTGCCTTCCAGTGTTTCCTGGCGAGCTGCCTCTACGTTCTCGAGGATGCCGGCCTTTGCGAACACAAGGACGGCGTCTGGGTCGTCGCCCAGGAGTTCAGCCTTCCGAGCGTGCCGGAGATCCTGCGCGAACTTTATGGCGAACGCCCCGACCGCGCGGTCGAAGCGGTGCTGATCAACAATGCCTATGCCGAAGCGCTGGCGCGGCTCGACGCCCTGCTCGCAGCCCCGGCCGGCGCTGACGCCGAAATCGTCGCCAATGCCGGCTTCATCAGCGACGCGACACTCGATCATCAGGCCGTGCACTCGGAAGCAAGCCGCCAGCGCATGGCTCTCATCCTTGCCGCGGTCGAACGCGCCCTTGCCGCGCAGCCGGCGGGAGAGCGTCTGCGCCTTGTCGAGCTTGGCAGCCTTTCCGCCGGCTTCACCCGCCGGATCGCGGCACTCGCGGCCAAGCACGGTGCGATCCTCTGCGTCGTCGAGCCGCGTGACAACGCGCAACGCGGCCTCGAGCTCGCCTTCGAAAACGATGCGCATGTCCGCATCCTCAAGAAGGGCGAACTTGCGACACAGCCGGCATTCGATCTGGCGATCAGTGCATCCGACAGGCTCTATAGCCTGATCGAGGACGATGTCGACGTTCGCGCGGTCCTGCGTGGCACCGGCGGATTTGTCGCCGCCATCGGCGCGCCATCGCTCTTCAATGATTTCGCGCTCGGACTGTCGGACGGGTGGTTTGCTCGCAGTCAGGCCGCGGAGTTCCCGATCGGCAATCTCGCCGCCGTTCCTCACTGGCAGAAATGCCTGGCTGACCTCGATCTTCGCGCAATCGATGTCGCCGAGCGCGAATGCGGCTCCGGCAACATCATCGTCCTGGAAGCGCGTGGCGCCGAGGCAGCCGCGCCTGCCGAGGCCGCACCGGTGGGCAGCTACCTTCTGTTGCAGGCCGGCGAACCCAATGCAAAGCAGACGCTCACTGCCGGCGCCATCCCCGTCGACCTTTCGGGAGACGCGGACGCGGATGCCGTCCTGTTGCGCGATGCGCTTGCGCCGCTGCGCGATCGCCCGGTTCGCGCCGTCTTTCTTGCCTCGCCCGCACCCAAGAGCCGGGCAGACGATTCCGCCGCGCTTCAGACACAGGTGCTGGCGCTGAGCGCGGTTGCCGAAGCACTGCGTCAGCATGTCGGCGACACCGAGCCGAGTGGCGATGCCCGCCCGAGGATCGTAATCGTAGCCCCCGGTGGCGCCCCCGTAGCGGCCCGCGTCTCGGGCACTACTGCCGCAAGCTCCGGTGCCAACGCGGGTCTGTGGGCTTTCGCGCGCGTGCTGCAGAACGAATACGAGTTTCTCGACGTCCACTCTCTGGATCTCGCTGCGGACCAGACGTCTGCGGGCCAGAAGATTGCCGCGTCGCTTCCGCTTCTCGCCGTTTCCGGCACCAACCGGGAATGGCTGCTGGAAGGCACGGACGGATCGCTTTCCGAAATCCGCGCGGTTCCCGGCCCGACCGACAACGCACATGGCTCGACCGCGTCGTTTGCCGCCGCCACCATCCGCCAGCGCGTTGCCTCCCAGGTCGGCAGCATCGTTTGGGAAGAGAGCAGCGTGCCATCGGCCGGTCCCGGCGACGTCGTCGTCAAGGTCGCAGCCACGGGCCTCAACTTCCGCGACGTCATGTGGGCAATGGGCCTTCTGCCGGAAGAAGCGCTTGAAGACGGCTTTGCCGGCGCAACCATCGGCATGGAACTGTCCGGACACGTCGTTGCCGTCGGCCAGGGCGTGGACGACCTCGCGGTCGGCGATGCCGTCATGGCGATCGCGTCTGCTGCGTTCTCCACCCATGCCGTCGTGTCGCGTGCCGGTGTCGCAAGGTTGCCGCAATCGGTGAGCCCGGTTGCCGCCGCCACCGTCCCGGTTGCATTCCTGACCGCCTATTACGCCATGGTCGAGCTCGGCCGCATCCAGGCCGGCGAGACCATCCTCATTCATGGCGCTGCCGGCGGCGTCGGCCTCGCCGCCCTGCAGGTCGCGAAGCTCAAGGGTGCGAAAGTCATCGCCACTGCCGGCACGCGAGAGAAGCGTCGCTTCCTGTCGATGCTCGGTGCCGACCACGTGTTCGATTCCCGCTCGCTCGGCTTCGTCAATGACGTGCGCAGCGTGACGGGCGGAGAAGGCGTCGACCTCGTGCTCAACTCGCTCTTCGCCGAGGCGATGGAGCAGAGCCTGGCACTGGTCAAACCGTTCGGCCGTTTCCTCGAACTGGGCAAGCGCGATTACTACGCGGACAGCAAGATTGGCCTCAGGCCGTTCCGCCGCAATGTCAGCTACTTCGGCATCGATGCCGACCAGTTGCTGGTCAACGCGCCGGCGCTCACCAAGCGCATCTTCACCGAGATCGGCGCCCTGTTCGAAGACGGCAAGCTGACGCCGCTGCCATACCGGGCATTCGACTTCGACGAGATCGGCAACGCGTTCCGCCTGATGCAGAACGCCGGTCATATCGGCAAGATCGTGGTGCTGCCGCCAGTGGCCGGCACGCACCAGGTCGCAACGCGGCCACGTGGTGGCGTCAAGGTCGATCCCGAAGGCATGCATCTCGTGGTCGGCGGCATCGGTGGCTTCGGCCTTGCTGCCGCAAACTGGCTTGTCGAAAAGGGTGCCAAGACGATTGCCCTTTGCTCGCGGCGCGGCCTTGCCGACGCGGAAACGACGGCGATGGTCGAGTTCTGGACGAAGGCCGGCATTTCGGCCACGATCCACGCCTGTGACATCACCGACGCGACGGCAGTGGAACGGCTGCTCAAGGACCTCAGGGCAATCGCGCCATTGCGCTCCATCGTTCACGCCGCGATGGTTCTCGACGACGCGCTGATCAGCAATCTCAATCGCGAGCGCAACCGGCCGGTGATCGACACCAAGGCAAAGGGAGCTGCCGTTCTCGACCAGCTCACCCGCGGCGATGCGCTCGACAACTTCATCCTGTTCTCGTCGGCAACGACGCTGGTCGGCAATCCCGGCCAGGCGAATTATGTCGCCGCCAACGGTTATCTCGAGGGTCTCGCCCGCGCCCGTCGCGCGGAAGGGCTTGCCGGTCTCGCGGTCGGCTTCGGCGCGATCGCCGACAAGGGCTACCTGGTCAAGAACACCGACGTGAACGACATCCTTGCCAAGCGGATCGGCAAGACAGCGCTGAAGGCGCAAACGGCGCTCGACATGGTCGAAAACCATCTTGCGAGCGATCCCGGTACGGTCGACGCGGCTGTCGTCATGATCTCGGAGATCGACTGGTCGGCAGCGCGCAACCTGCCGGTTGCCCGCAACGCGCTCTTCGAAGTCATCCTTCGCAGTGCCGATCAGCACGCCTCCGGCGGCGAAGGCACCAAGATGGACCTCGTCGCCATGATCGAGGGCAAGTCTGCGCAGGAAGCCGAGGATATCCTCTTCGATCTGGTGGCGGGTGAAATCGCCGCGATCCTGCGGGTATCGAAGGATACGGTCACACGCAGCAAGGTCTTGAAAGAGATCGGCCTCGACAGCCTGATGGCCGTGGAACTCGGCATGAGCTTCCAACAGAACACCGGCTTCGACATGCCGCTGAGTGGCGTCGCGGACAACACGACGGTTGGCGATGTCGCTCGCAAGCTCTATGAAAAGGTGAGCAAGCGCGATCAAGGCGACGACGGCGACGGTGCGGACGACAAACTGGTCACTGAACTGGCGCAACGGCATGTCGGCACGGCACAGGAAAAAGCACAGAGCCAATGAGCACGAATGGAAACGGTCCAGGCTCGTCCAAGATGACCAGCAGCCTCAAGGAGAACCTGCTGGACCGGATGAGAAACACGCATCAATCCTCCGAGCGCAACCGCATGGCGCGTTCGGAGCGGGAGATGCCGCCGCCGGCCCGCCGGCAGCAGGCCCGTTTCGAGGATCTGCCCGAGTACAAGCAGGTTCTGACCCAGAAGTTCGCCAGCGAACAGCTGGGTATCGCCAACCCGTTCTATCGCGCGCACCAGACCGCGGCCGGCGCCACGACTGTTATCGACGGCCGCAAGCTGATCAACTTCGCCTCCTACGACTATCTCGGCCTCAACCGGCACGCGGAGGTTCTGGCAAGGGCAAAGGAAACCGTCGAGACTTTCGGTATCTCGGCCTCGGCAAGCCGGCTTGTTGCCGGCGAGCGGCCCGTCCATGTCGAACTTGAAGAAAAGATCGCCCGTTTCTACGGCGTCGATGCCGCCGTCTGCTTTGTCAGCGGCTATCTCACCAATGTTGCCGCCATCAGCTGCCTGATGGGGCCGAAGGATCTCGTCGTCCATGACGAGTTCATTCACAACAGTGCGCTTGCCGGCATCAAGCTTTCCGGCGCCACGCGCCGGCTGTTCAAGCACAATGACGCGAGCGACCTTGAGCACGTGCTGCGCACGGTCTCGGGCGACTATCGCCGCATCCTCGTCATCGTCGAGGGCATCTATTCGATGGACGGCGACATCGCCGACCTGCCGGCGCTGTTGAAGCTCAAGGCGGAGTACGGCTTCTGGCTGATGGTCGACGAAGCCCATTCGCTGGGTGTCGTCGGCAAGCACGGCCGGGGTCTCGCCGAACATTTCGGCGTCGATCCGCGCGAGATCGACATCTGGATGGGAACGCTGTCGAAGACGACGTCCAGTTGCGGTGGCTACATCGCCGGCAGCGAAGCGCTCGTTGCCGTGCTGAAGGCATCCGCCGGCGGTTTCGTCTACAGTGTCGGGCTTGCGCCGGTTCTTGCGGCCTCTGCGGCCGCCAGCCTCGACGTGCTGGCACGCGAACCCTCGCGCACCGCTGCGCTCAGGCGCAATGGCGCCCTGTTCCTGAAGCTTGCCAAGGAAGCCGGGCTCGATACCGGCCTCAGCAGCGGCTTTTCGGTGGTGCCGGTGCTCGTCGGGGATTCGCTGCGCGCCGTCCAGCTGTCCAACGACCTGCTTGCAGCAGGCGTCAATGCGCTGCCGATCATCCATCCGGCCGTTCCCGAAGGGCTGGCGCGGCTGCGCTTCTTCATCACCAGCGACCACACCGAAGAGCAGATCCGCAAGACGGTGACGCTGACGGCCGAGCGCCTGAAGGACCTGACCGAGCGTAACTTTGGCCTCGGCGGCATCGATATCGACCAGATGATGAAGGCGCTTTCGGCGCGCTGACGACCAACGACAAGTGCCCGCGAAGGGCCGATGCCGCAGGCGGAACCCGACATGACCCATGTGATCATCACCGGCGGCTCGAGCGGCATAGGCCTGGCGATCGCATCGATCTATGCGGGCCGTGGCGCGCGCCTTTCCCTGATCGCCCGCTCGGCCGGGATGCTCGATCTGGCGCAGCACGAACTGCGCGCGAAAGCGGCATCTGCAAGTGACATCCACACCGAGGCCGCGGATGTGGCGCGAAAAGACGAGCTTGAAGCCGCCATCGCGCGTTGCGAAGCCACCTTCGGACCTTGCGACATCCTCGTGACGTCTGCCGGCATCGTCGAACCGGGCCGCTTCGAAGATCTTGCCGGCGACGCCTTCCAGCGGCAGATGGACACGAATTTTTCCGGCACCGTTCACGCCGTTCGCGCCGTCTATCCAGGCATGCAACAGCGCCGCCGTGGAAAGATCATGATGATCTCTTCCGGCGCCGGCCTTCTCGGCATCCACGGCTATTCGGCCTATTGCGCCTCCAAGTTCGCGCTGCACGGCTTTGCGCAGGCCCTGCGCTCGGAAGCGCGCCCGCACGGGGTCGATGTGTCGATCTGCTTTCCGCCCGACACGCAGACGCCGCAGTTCGAGCGCGAGCTTGCCCTTCGCCCGCGTGAGGCTGCCATCGTCATGGGGACGGTTTCGCCCTGGCCGGCAGATGCGGTCGCCCGCAAGGTCGTCGCCGGCATCGAAGGCGGACGGTTCGAAACCTATTTTGGCCTCACGCTCTTTCTTCTCGGTCGCTTCGGTCCGGCTGTCAGGCCGGTCCTCAACTGGTGGTTCGATCGGGCAATCTTCCGCAGCAGCGGTGGAGTATCGAAGCGCTGAAGGTGACGGCGCTTGTGCAGACCGGAGATAGGTTCTAAGTCTCAAACCGATGCCGGGCTGCATGAGGCGGCGTCGGCGTGCAAGAAAGCATGAAGGTTTCCGCTTGGCGTTGCTCCCCTTTCAATTGCACGACTATCCGATAACGCTGACGATCTGTTGTTTCATCTTGTCCTGCGCGGTGATCTTCTTCACCGATCGCTTCGCGCTGCCAAAGCGCGAGCGCCGGGCAAACCCGTCGCCCTTCGGGCGCAGGCAGGATATCATCGACGTCATCGCCCGCCTGCCGGTGATCGCGCTGGTGTTTGCGGGTTTCTTCGCCGGTTCGTGGCGACCCCTCTATGCCGCAGCCGGCACGATGAGCTTCTTCATCATCTTCACCGGCATCTCCCGCGCCAAGTTCAAGTTCATCCGCGAGCCGCTGATCTTTTCCGATATCGCGCTCGTCGTCGACGTCTTCAAGTACAAGACCATCTTCTATGCCAGCTCACTGAACATCGTGTTCTGGACGGTCGCCTTTCTCTATGTCTTCGGCGTTTCCGGACTCTATCTGTATTTCGAGCCGGCGATCCTGCCGAGCAGCGGCAAGGTGTTCTGGATCCTGGTGATGGTGGCAGTCGCGGCCGGCCCGTGGCTCCTGCTGTTTTACGGCCCGGTCAACCGGCCGACAGCAGCGCTTGTCCAGCGGCTCGTCAAGGTGCTCGACGTCAAGATGAACACTGTGCGCTTCGGCACATTCGGATCGGTCATCTTCCGCTTCATCATCTGGCTCGGCGTCAAGCGCGAGAAGATCGTCGCCGAACTCTCGGAAATCGTGCGCGCCGCCGTCCAGGACCTGATCGGCGACGACGGTTCGCCGCTGATCGTCGTCTGGCAGTCGGAATCTTTCATCGACATGCGCCACTTCGGCGTCGATACACTGAAGATGCCGACGCTCGACCGGTTGCGGCGCCAGGCCGTCCAGTGGGGACGCCTCAGCAGCGTCTTTGAAGGCGGCTATACACTGCGCACGGAATTTGCCGTGATCAGCGGCCTCGTGCCGGACGATATCCATGTGGATGCGAGCTATCCCTACCTGCGCGCCTCGCACTATTCCGACGTCGTCTGGCCGGGAAAGATGAAACGCGCCGGTTGGCACACCCATTTCATCCACCCTTACGACCGCACGTTCTTCCTCCGCCACAAGGCAATGCCGCAGCTCGGCTTCGCCGAACTGACGATGCTCGACGGCTTCGACCATGTTCCGGCCCGCGACGGGCCATACGTCTCCGACGAGAAGCTCGCGACCAAGGTCATCGATGCCTGCGAAAGGCTGCCGGACGACAAGAGCGGTTTCGTCTTCGTCGCTTCGATGGCAAACCACGGCCCCTGGGAACCGGGCCGCGTCGGCGACCTCACCAATCCGGTGGACATCTACCTGGCGATCCTGGAGCAATCGGACGATGCCCTCCGGCAGCTCACCGACCGGCTGGACAAGCTCGACCGTCCCGTGTGGTTCGTCTTCTATGGCGATCACGCACCGCTGTTGAAGTCCTTTGCGGACCCTTTCCCGGATCCGCGCACCGACTACTTCATCGTACCGCTCGCCAAGGCGAAATCAGCGCAACAGCGCCCGACGGAACCCCGCGACGTGGCCGCCTGGGACCTGATCGAGGCATTGCTCAACCACGCCAACCTGAAAAAGGACACGCTGCGTTAGCAGCGGCACGACGATGGAGAACGCTGCCCCTCACACACGCCTTTTGACCGATCGACCGATCGCACGGGTCTTCCTGTTTCTGCAGGGGCCTTCCTCGCCGATCTTCCGCAAGATCGCCGACCGGCTCGAGGGCTATGGCCACACCTGCCTGCGGATCAACCTCAATGTCGGCGACCAGATCATCTGGCGGCGCAAGGGCGCTTTCAACTATCGCGGAACGCTCGCGGGTTGGCCCGCCCACCTAAAGCGCTTTATTGAAACCCACCACGTCACCGACATGATCCTGCTTGGCGAGGAGCGGCCCTATCATCAGGCCGCAACCGCCGTTGCCCGCCAGAACGGCGTCGCGATCTCAATCGTCGAGATGGGGTATCTCAGGCCCGACTGGCTGACGGTTGAGCGCGGCGGCATGTCATCGAACTCCCATTTCCCCGCAGACGCCGGACTGATTATCGATGCCGCGAAGGATTTGCCCGAGCCGGACTGGCGCAAGCACTACAGCCAGACCTTCGTGGCCGACGCCAGCTACGATCTGCTCTACAATCTTCCGAACGTCTTCCTGTGGTTCCTGTTTCCGCATTATCGGCGTCACGCGATCTTCCACCCGCTTGCCGAATACGCCGGCTGGATTCGCCGGCTCGCGACCGGCAAGCGGCGCAATGCCGAGGCCGAGGCGACAGTGCGTGCGCTGTTATCGCTAGACACGCCCTATTTCGTCTATCCGCTACAACTCGAAACCGACTTCCAGCTGCGCGCCCACTCGCCGTTCCATAGCCAGAAGGACGCGATCGACGAGGTTCTGCGCTCGTTTGCCACCGATGCGGATGAGATCGCCAGATTGGTCTTCAAGGTTCATCCGCTCGACAACGATCTCATAGCCTGGCGCAGGTTTATCGAAGACAGGGCATCGGCGCTCGGCCTTGCCGGTCGCGTATTCTATCTCGACGGCGGCAATCTGGATGTGCTGGCGGACGCCAGCGCCGGCATGGTCACGGTCAACTCCACTGCCGGCCTGCACGCCCTGAAGCAGGGCCGGCCCGTCAAGGTGCTTGGTACCGCCGTGTTCGACATCGCCGGCCTGACGGACCAGCAGCCGCTCAAGGATTTCTGGAAAAAGCCGAGGGCGCCCGACACCGAAGTAATGACAGCCATGTTCCGGCTGCTTGCGGCTTCAATTCAGGTGCGCGGCAATCTCTACTCGAAGGCAGGAACGGATGCGGGCGCACGGGCGATCGCCGAGCGTCTTCACGAAAACACGGTCAATCAGCCGGGCGCCTTCGTCGACCCGCCACCGCGCAGCAAGCCGCTGAAAAGACAACGGCCAGCCCAGCGATCCGCATAGGCTGGCCGTGAAACATCCGGAAACGGTTCGGTTCAGGCAACGCCGGCGCGAAGCAGATCGTGAATGTGCAGGATGCCAACAGGAAGCCCCTCGTCGTCGACGAGGAACAGGACAGTGACCTTGTGATCCTGCATGAACTCCATCGCGCCGCTCGCCAGGACATCGCCCCTGATCACCCGCGGATTGCGCGACATCACCGCCTCGACGGTCTGGGCGAGCAGGTCACCCGACATGTGACGGCGAAGGTCACCGTCGGTGATGACGCCAGCCAGATGGCCGGCCTCGTCGACGATGCCGACGACGCCGAAGCCCTTGGAGGACATCTCGATGACAGCTTCGCTCATCGGGCGGCCGAGGCGCAGGAGCGGCACCTGTTCGCCTGTATGCGCAAGCTCGCGAACCAGGCGCAGCTGCGCGCCAAGCTTGCCGCCGGGGTGGAAGGTCTTGAAATCCTCGGCGGAGAAGCCGCGGCGCTCAAGCAGCGCGATGGCGAGCGCGTCGCCGACCGCCAGCTGCAGCATCGCCGAGGTCGTCGGCGCCAGGCCGTGCGGACAGGCTTCCTGAACCTTGGGCAGCACGATCGGCACTTCGGAATTGCGAGCCAGCACGCTGTCGCGGTTGGACGAGATCGAAACGACCGGCACCTTGAAGCGCTTGGCATAGGTGAGCATGTTGGCGAGTTCAGCCGTCTCGCCCGACCAGGACAGCAGGATCAGCACATCCTGCGAGGTCACCATGCCGAGATCGCCGTGGCTCGCCTCGGTCGGGTGAACGAAGTAGGCGGACGTGCCGGTGGACGCCATGGTCGCGGCCATCTTGCGGCCGATATGGCCACTCTTGCCGACGCCGGATACGACCACGCGCCCCTGGCTTTCGCCTATGCGTTCGATCGCGTCCACCATGCTTTGCGCGAAAGCCGCGTCGGCCGCGAGGTGATCGGACAGCGCCTTGATGCCGGCCATCGCCGTCGTCAGCGTCCGGCCGACCGATTCCAGTGCGGCCGAACCGCGACGCTCATCCGCTGATGCGTGTCTCAAACCCATGGTGCTTCCATTTCCGCAAAGACGTTTGCGCCGACAAGACCAGCGCTTCCCAGATCCATTGCAGGCAGATAGGCGCTTTTTCTTGGCAAACCAAGCCGCGACGGTCGAGTTTGGGCAGGAAATCCGGCAAAGACGGCGTTTTCGTCAGCCGACGCGCTTTTCTTCAGCCGCTTCGAGCGGCATCGACTTGTCCGCTGCAAACTCCTCGAGCGTCATGGAGTCCAGAATCGCGGCAACCGCATCGCGCACCGTGGTCATCGACACCCGGACCTGACAGGTCTCGGGATCATTACAGTCTTCGCAGACCTCGTAGGCGGTGCGACTGGCGCAGCGGATCGGCGCAAGCGGACCGTCCAGCGTACGGATGACATGACCGATGCGGATTTCGGCTGCCGGCCGCGACAGGGAGTAACCGCCGCCTGGCCCCTTCTTGGAGCGCAGCATGCCGGCATTGCGCAATTCCAGCAGGATCGTATCCAGGAACTTTTTCGGGATATTGTTGCGCTGGGCGATCTCGGTGATGAAAGCCGTCTCTCCCGGCTCCAGTCGCGCGAGGTCGACAAGAGCCTTCAATCCGTACTTTCCCTTCTTCGTCAGCATTCCGGCAAGCTTTCCCTGCGGTTTCCTCGAGAACGGGAATCATCCGCGCAAACGCAATCTTGTTTTGGCATAGCACAAGAAACGTGCGGCCAACACACAATTGTGGCGCGGAATCAACGCAAAGCTTGGACTTTGACCCTTAGGGCTATGTGGGGCGGCCGCTCCGGCGTTATGCCGCGGCCGCATCCCCGTGACGTTCGACAGACACTGCCTGGCGCGCAAGCAGGTGACGGATGGCCGCCCGCGCTTCGTCAGCCGAGCGGAAGCGCTGCGCGTCCAGATCCCAGACGTGATACTTGACGGCGAGAAACTTGAAACGGCCCTCGTCCGGGACGACGACCCCGACGGCTTCGCCGCCATATTCGATAACCTGCTTGCTCATGCAAATAACGCTCCTTCCACACCCGAAGGCGCGGACATTTCAATTTCGGCAAAGGATGAATTTCGTGAGTTCGAGGATCACATTCGGCAGAGGCGAATATGACGTTTCTTCACTGTTGCACGACAATGGGAACGCGTGCCGAAGGAGGCGGCAATCGAGACGGTTTCGGACATGTCACACTCCTTTGGCTTGGTCCGGCATCGATCTGCCGGAGCGGTTCATGAACAACCATGAGGCGGACTCATCCCGCTTCACAGAGTTGCAAACTAGAATAATCTACCAATTCCGTCAATTAAAAAGATGGTATCGTGAAAAATATTTCTCAACCCATCAAATTTTAGGGGGTCGGGATGCAAGATCCGTTCTCCCAATGCGAAACCGGAGGCCCTCACTATCTAGGAAGCGAAGAATCATCCTGCAAGGTACGAGGGTGATAAAGACAGCACTTTCGGACAAAAAAGGGGCGGCCCATAAGGCCGCCCCTTCACGTTTTGTATCCTTGACCCTGAACTCAGGCCGCCGGCGCACCCGGCTGCGTGGTTCCCGTCCCGGTGCGGGTCGCTTCGCGATCCTTCCACCAACGATTGAGGAACAACAGGATCGGGCCACCGATGTAGATCGACGATGTCGTCGCGACGATGACACCGAAGATCATCGGCCAGGCGAAGCTCTTGACCGCGTCGCCGCCCCAGATCGCCATCGGCACCAGCGAGAAGGCTGTCGCCATCGACGTGAAGATGCATCGCGCGATCACCTGGTTGATGCTCATGTCGATGAGATCGGAGAACGGCATCGACTTGTACTTGCGCAGGTTCTCGCGCATGCGGTCGTAGACCACGACCTTGTCGTTAACGGAGTAACCGATCATCGTCAGCAGGGCTGCGATGGCCGTCAGGTTGAAGTCGATGCCGGTGAGCGCGAAGAAGCCGATCGTCTTGGTGATGTCGAGCAGCAGAACCGCGATCGCCCCGACGGCGAAGTGCCATTCGAAGCGGAACCAGATGTAGAGCAGGATCGCCACCATCGCGAGACCGACGGCCAGGAAGCCCGAGCGCGCCAGTTCGGTGCTGATCGTGGGGCCGACGACTTCCGTGCGCTCGAAGGTCACATCCGCGATCGTCTGAACGGCCGCATCCTTGATCTTATTGAGGGCAACCGTCTGCTCCTGTTCGCCGCCTGGCTGGCGTTGAACGCGGATCAGTACCGACTTGTCCTGACCAAACTCCTGCAGGGCCACTTCGCCGATATTGAGCGATTCGAGACTGTGGCGCAGTGCGGCAAGATCGAGCGTCTGCTTGGAGGTCGCTTCTACCTGGATGCCGCCGACGAAATCGATGCCGTAGTTGAGGCCAGGCGTGAAGAACAGGACGACCGAGCTCACCGACAGGAAGGCCGACATGCCGATGGCGATGAAACGGCCCTTCATGAAGGAGAAGCTCGGCAGCTTCGGAACCTTGCCGAAGAGCGAAGGGATCTCGAGCTTCTTCATCTTCCGACGGACGACGACTTCGCGCATCATCAGGCGCACCACGGTGATCGAGGTGAACATCGAGATGGCGATACCAAGCATCATCGTGACAGCGAAGCCCTTGACCGGTCCGGAGCCGAAAGCGAACAGCAGCACGGTGCCGGAAAGCGTCGTAACGTTGCTATCGATGATGGTCGCATAGGCTTTGTTGAAGCCGATATCGAGCGCCTTCATGGCACCGGCACCGCCTTCGGTTTCTTCACGAATACGCGCATTGATCAGAATGTTGGCGTCGACCGCCATGCCGATGCCGAGGATGATACCGGCAATACCGGGAAGCGTCAGCGTCGAACCGATCATGCCAAGGATACCGACCGTCAGGACGGTGTGCAGCACCAGGCCGAAATTGGCGATCATGCCCCATGCGCCGTAGAGCACGACCATGAGGACGACGACCAGGGCGAAACCGGCAAGGCCGGTGAAGATGCCCATGCGGATGGAATCGCTGCCGAGGTTCGGGCCGACCGAACGTTCTTCGATCACAGTCAGTGGGGCCGGCAGTGCGCCCGAGCGCAGCAGTGCCGAAAGAACCGTTGCCGATTCGGCCGTGAAATTGCCGCTGATCTGGCCGCGGCCGCCCATGATCGGCTCGTTGATGACGGGAGCCGTCAGTACCTTGCCGTCAAGTACGATGGCGAAGGGTCGGCCGACATTGTCGCGGGTGATTTCGGCAAACTGTCTGGCGCCGAGCGAATCGAAGGTAAAATCGACAATCGGCTGGTTCGTTCGCTGGTCGAAGCCAACCTTGGCGTCCGAAAGCCGCTCACCGGAAAGCGCGACACGGCTCTCCACTGCATATCGGTTGTTGTCGTTGGCACCCGGCAGGATGTCAACGCCGCGCGGCGGAGGCTGGGTCAGGTCCGTGGTCTGGTCGACCATGTGGAAGCTCATCTGCGCGGTCGAGCCAAGGAGCTGGCGCAGGCCTGTCGGGTCCTGAAGGCCCGGAAGCTGGACGAGAATACGGTTGGCGCCGATGCGCTGGATCAACGGTTCGGCAACACCGACAGTATCGACGCGACGGCGGATAATCTCGAGGCTCTGCTCGACCGCCTTGGTCATGCGATCGGAAATGCCTGCCTCGGTCAGCGCGACCGTGATGACATCGCCGTTTGTTGCGACCTCGATCTCGGGCGCGGAGCCGCCGAAGCCAATCGCGCTCACCGGCGTTGCCAGTTCCTGCAATTTCGGCTGGGCCTTTTCCCGATCAGCCGGGTCCGCAAGCGTCACGGTGATCGTGTTGCCGCTGATGCGCGCCGAAGAGGCCGATACGCGCTCGGTGCGAAGAACCCGGCGGACGTCGTCCAAGAGCGAGTTCAGCCGGGCCTGCCGCAATCCATTGCCATCGACCTCAAGGACGAGATGGGAGCCACCACGCAGGTCGAGACCGAGGGTGACGGGCTTGACCGGCAGCCAGGCGCCGAATTGCTCGCGCTGCGCCGGTGAGAGAACGTTTGGTAGCGCCGCTATGCATCCGAAAAGAATGACAGCGACATAGGCGAAAATCGCCCATTTTGATGTACGCATGTTGTGGTTCCAAGAGAGCCTGTGCGGGCGCCGGGCGCATCGTCAGGACTTTGTTTCATTAGGGGGCGCGAACGGGATCGAGGGGGATCATCGTGCCCGAATATCGGTGGTGATCAGGCGCTCGGGGGCGCCCGGATCTGCGGACCGCGACTTGACAAACCGTCCGTGAAAGCACCGCGGCCAAAAGCCAGATCGTCGCTCGGCGGCTCGAACGGCAGAAGGGCGACCGCGGCCAACAGCATCGGCGAGGCGCCTTCGCCGGTCGCGGATTTGGCGTCCTTGCGCTCAGTGGTGAAGCGCAGATCCGACACCGGGGTCGCGCGCGAAATCTGGCGCGCCGCGGGATGGTCGGACGGAGCGGTATCGGTCGAAGAGAGGTTGCCCGCCTGCTGCTCGGCCGAAAGCCGCGAGGAAAAGCCCTGCCCGACGACGATCAGCTGCATGGCCAGAGAAGCACAGAACAGCCACAGCACGGCGACGAGCCGGCCGGCAAACTTGCCTCTGTTGCCACCACACACTGGGTCCATTCGGGACGCCACCCCTTCCTCGGCGCCTGGCGCCTGAAAGTTCAATTCAGCCGGAATGCAGCAAAACTAGCCGAAGAACATGGCCGGAATCGAGCACGAGGCGCCCTTAACACCATTGCGGGCGCGAAATGTCAAATTTCGTACCCCGCAACGATCGCTTGATACTGCAGTCTAGGCCGTCGCCCCGTTGGTTCTGACCTGATGGATCTCGATGAGAGACGGTCCGTTGCGCTGACCGGCATCCGCCAGCGCCCGCGACAGATCCGTGATCGACGCCAGCCTTTCGGCCTCGATGCCATAGGCCTTGGCGGCAAGGATGAAGTCCGGAGCCGACGGCCTGACGCCCTCGGGCGTCACCCCGGTCTCGATCATGTAGGATTCGATCTCCTGGTAGCCGTCATTGTTCCAGACGAGGAAAATCACCCGCGCCTGAACGTCGACGGCCGATCCGATCTCGGCGAGCGAAAACTGGAATCCGCCGTCGCCGACAAGGCAGACGACGGGTCGCGCGGGGTCGGCCACGGCAGCGCCTACGGCTGCCGGCGGTGCGTATCCAAGCGCGCCGTAGCCGGTCGCCGAATTGAACCAGCTGCGCTGGCGCGGCGCATCGCAATAAAGGTTGCTGGCATAGACGGCCTGGGTGGAATCGCCGACGATGGTGCAGTCCGGCAGCGCCTTGTAGACGGCGTCGACCACGGCGATCTCGGCCCGCATCTTGGGCGTCAGTTCCTTCAGCGCAGCTTTGCGCGCCACTTCCGCGCGAGCGGCGCCGTCCTTCGGCGCGTGCCCCGGCAGGAACGCCAGGATGCCCGCCGTCGCCGTCTTGGCGCCGGAGAGGATCGAAAGGGCGGCATGCGGGCCACGGGCAAGCTGTGCCGCATCGATGTCGGTGCGGATCAGGTTGCGCAGCACCGGAAAGCCGCCATCGGCATACATGTCGTAGTCGGTCTGCCCCATCTCGGTGCCGAGCGCGAGCACGAGATCGGCCTCCTTGAGCAACGAGCGCACCGCCTTGAGGCTGGGACTGGCCGGAACGCGCAGCGGGCTGCCGGCAAGCATTCCGCGCGCGTTGACGGTGGTGACCACAGGCGCGCCGATCTGCTCGGCAAGCGACCGCACCTCCGCCTCGGCGGTGAGCGCACCGCCGCCGCAGATGATGACCGGGCGGGTGGCATCGGCGCAGAGGATCGCGGCGTGCTGCAGCGTCTCGCTGTCGGAGCGCGGCCGGGTAACCGCGGCCGAGCGGATTGCCTTCGGCTCGATGCGCGCCGTCATCACGTCGGTCGGGATCTCGATATGCACCGGCCCCGGCCGCCCGGACAGGAGCACCGAGAAGGCCCGGTCGACCACAAAGGGAAGATCGTCGGGATTGAGCAAGGTGTGCGAATAGAGCGCCAGCGTCTTGATCATGCCGTGCTGGTCGGGAAGCTCATGCAAGAGCCCGCGACCATGGCCGAGCGAATCGCGGCGGTTGACGCCGGAAATGACCAGCATCGGGATCGAATCCTGCCGCGCCTGCGCCATGGCGGTGATGGTGTTGGTCAGGCCCGGACCGGTGATGACGAGCGCGACGCCCGGCTTGCCGCTGACACGGGCATAACCGTCGGCCATGAAGCCGGCACCCTGCTCATGCCGGGGCGTGACATGACGGATCTTCGACGCCGCCAGGCCACGATAAAGCTCGACCGTATGGACGCCCGGAATGCCGAAGACCACCTCGACGCCATTGGCCTCGAGCAGATCGACCAGGGCTTCACCGACTGTTTTGGCGGTCATGCGCGGCGCTCCTGACGCTGTGTGGCGCGCTCGGCGAGCGCGGTGATGCGGCGGCACGCCTCGTCGATGTCGGCGTCGGGCACGGTCAGGCTCACGCGCAGGAAGTTCTGTGCCTCATCGCCGAAGGAGGACCCGGGCATCACCGCAACCCCTTCTTCCTCCAGCAGCGCCCAGGCGAAAGCTTCGCCCGACATGCCCGTTGCCGATACGTCGATCAGCGTGAACATGCCGGCCTCCGGCGGCAGGACCAGGATGCCCGGCGCATCCGCAAGGCCCTCGACGACGCGGCGCGAGCGCGACCTGTAGCTCTCGCGCATCCGCCGCGCCGTATCGATGTCATGGGTCAGCGCGTAAGCCGTCATGTCGGCGATGAACGGCTGCACGCCGAACAGCATGGTTTCCGACACCGGCAGCAGCCGGCTGGTAAATTCCGCCGGGCCGACCGCCCAGCCGCTGCGGAAACCCGGTGCGGCATGCGACTTGGAGATCGACGAGACGACGATGGTGCGTTCTGCGAGATCCGGATTGTCGAACGGCGAGGCGAAGACGGCATCGAATACCAGCTCCTCATAGACCTCGTCGCAGACGATCCAGAGATCGTGACGGCGCGCGACTTCGCCGATCTCGGCGATTTCGGCCGCCGTCAGCACGGCCCCTGTCGGGTTGTGCGGGGTATTGAGCAAGAGCACCCGGCATTCCGGCGTGATCGCCTTTTCGATGTCGGACGCCTGCATGTGGAAGCCGAATTCCGGCTTCAGCGGCACCAGCACGTGGTGGGCGCCAGTCGACTGGATGACGCCTTCATAGGTGGCATAGAGCGGATCGCCGACGAGAACGGCATCGCCGGCCTCGACCAGCCCCAGCATCACGCCGAAAAGGGCGGTCTGGGTGCCCGGGAAGCACATGACGTTTTCCGTGGTCACATCGGCGCGGCGACGGCGGTACTTCTCGACGAGCGCCGCCACGACCGCGTGTTCGCCACGGCCGTTGGAATAGCGATAGCGGCCGGCGTTCATGGCACGCTGGCATTCGTCGATCAGGGCCCGGTCCGGCGGCACGTCCGGCTCGCCGATCGTCAGCTCGATGATATCGGCACCACCCGCCTTCAGCTGGCGCGCACGGATGTGCAGCGCCCATTTTCCCGAACCGAGATCTGCGAGCCGATCGGTGATCGAGGCGTAGCGCATGGTGTTGTCTCCCGTTTTCATTGTTTGTCGTTGCCGATCGACGCGCCGAGCAGCGCTTCGACCGAGGCCATGGCGATGGCGACCAGTTCGCCTTCGCGAAACAGGTCTCCCGCCAGACAGCCTTCGATCCACAGGCCGTCGACGAGGCCGTTGATCGCAATCGCATAGGCGCGGCAGGTTTCGGCATCGGCCGGTTTGTTCTTCACCGCCAGGAAATCGGCCAGCAGATCCTGCAGCGTGTTGCGGAAGGTGAGGTAACCGTCGCGGTGGATTTCGGCGAGAATGGGGTCGACGCGGACCTGGCTGATGAAGGCTGCCCAGAGCGAGATGCTGCGGCTGTCGGCGACCGGCTCGGTCAGGTTGATGGCGATGAAGTCCCTCAGTCGCGTTTCCGGATCGCCTTCGACATGGGCCGCCTTGTCGGTAAGCGACGCAATCACCGCCCGGTAGGCCTCAGCGACCATCTGGTCCTTCGATTCGAAATAATGCCGCACGAGGCCGGCCGTAACGCCGGCGCGGATGGCGATCTGACGCACCGTCGCGCCCTTCAGCCCAAACTCGGCGATGCAGTCGAGCGTCGCTTCGATCAGCTCCTGGCGGCGTTCTCCCTCGGGGGCCCGGTGAAACGTGCGGCGGTTCATGCCGCCATCCGCGCGCGGCGGCTGGCGAACGCGTTCGTCATATCCTTCGAGCGGCGGGAATGCATGAGGGGGCTCCTTCAGGGAAAATCGGGCACGCGGTGGGCGATAAAAAAACGACGACGCATATTATTATACGCTTGAACAATAGCGACACAAGTGCAACCATGCCTACCAACAAACACCGTGACAAGCCAAAGATGCTGCGCGGAAAGACGACAGGGGAACTGTTTCATGCCTTCACAAAAAGCTCTTGGAGCCATGGGAGCGGCGCGCCGATGACGGATGCGGCCCAGGCAATCGCGGTCACTGACCTGCACAAGCGTTTCGGGCCATTGGAAGTGCTGAAGGGAGTTTCGCTCACTGCGAAGCAGGGCGACGTCATCGCCATCATCGGCGGCAGCGGCTCCGGCAAATCCACCTTCCTGCGCTGTATCAACATGCTGGAACTGCCGTCGGCCGGCACGGTCAGCGTGCATGGCGAAAAGATCCGGATGAAGCCGGACGGCCGCGGCGGCCTCGTCCCGGAAGACCGAAAGCAGGTCCAGCGCCTGCGCAGCCAACTCGGCATGGTCTTCCAGAGCTTCAATCTCTGGCAGCACATGACCATTCTCGAAAACGTCATCGAGGCCCCGATCCATGTGCTCGGCAAAGCGAAGGCCGAGGCGATCGCGACGGCCGAAATCCTGCTCAAGCGGGTCGGGCTCTACGAGAAGCGCGATGCCTACCCCGCCTTCCTGTCCGGCGGCCAGCAGCAGCGTGCCGCGATTGCCCGCGCGCTGGCGATCCAGCCTCTGGTCATGCTCTTCGACGAGCCTACGTCGGCGCTCGATCCCGAACTCGTCGGCGAAGTGCTTTCGGTGATCGGCGACCTCGCCCGCGAGAAGCGCACCATGATCCTCGTCACCCACGAGATGAAGTTCGCGCGCGACGTCGCCAACCACATCGTCTTCCTGCACAACGGCATCATCGAGGAGCAAGGCCCGCCTGAGGCCATCTTCGGCGCACCCAGATCCGAAAGGCTCAAGAAGTTCATCAGCTCCATTCACTGAATTCAGCAATGCTCAACAACCAAAAAAGGGGAACAGCATGAAGAAGACATTGAAAGTCCTGGCGGTCGCGGCCGCCATTGCCGTCAGCGGCGGCATTGCCGCTTCGGCGGAAGCCCTGAAGGTCGGCGTCGCCGCCGAACCTTACCCGCCCTTCACCGCGCCGGATGCCAGCGGCAAGTGGGAAGGCTGGGAAGTCGAACTCATGAACGCCGTCTGTGCCGAAGCAAAGCTCGAATGCGTGCTGACGCCGGTCGCCTGGGACGGCATCATCCCGGCGCTGACATCCAAGAAGATCGACATGATCATGAGCTCGATGTCGATCACCGACGAGCGGCTGAAGACGATCGATTTTTCGGACAAGTACTACAACACGCCGACCGGCGTCATCGGCACCAAGGGAGTCGACTTCAAGCCGACACCGGAAGGTCTTGCCGGCAAGACGATCGGCGTCCAGGTCTCGACCGTGCACCAGGCCTATGCCGCCAAGCATTTCGCCTCGGCCGGCATCGAGGTCAAGGAATACCAGACGCAGGACGAGGCCAACAACGATCTGGCCGCCGGACGCGTAGACGCGGTCCAGGCGGACGCGATCGCTCTCAAGGCCTTCCTTGCCACCGACCAGGGCAAGGAATGCTGCGACTACAAGGGTGACGTCGCCGAAGACGTCGCCGTCATCGGTCCGGGCGTCGGCGTCGGCCTGCGCAAGGGCGAGACCGAGCTCAAGGACAAGCTCAATGCCGCGATCAAGGCGATCCGCGACAACGGCACCTATGACACGTTCTCGAAGAAGTACTTCGACTTCGACATCTACGGCGATTAAGGCGCAGACGGCCGGCGGCCTTCAGGCTGCCGGCCGGTGCCCTCGGAGGTCGAAGACGCATGGCATCGGATTCTATCGTCAATTGGAGCCTGCTTGCACTGTCCGCGCCCGGTTGGGGCGGCGTGCTGCTGCAGGGCTTCGTCAACTCGATCCAGATCGCCATCGGCGGTTTTGCGCTCGGCCTGACGCTCGGCGTCGGCGGCGCGTTCGGCAAGCTTTACGGCGGCCCGATCCTGCGTGACCTGCTCGAATGTTACACCACGGTCGTCAGGGCCGTGCCCGAGCTGGTGCTCATCCTTCTGCTCTACTATGCCGGCACCGACCTGCTGAACCAGTTGCTGGCACTCTTCAGCGTCGGCCCCGTCGATATCAGTGGCCTGATGGCCGGCATCTTCGTCATCGGCGTGGTGCAAGGCGCCTATTCGACAGAGGTGTTGCGCGGCGCGATCAAGGCGGTTCCGGCTGGCCAGATCGAGGCGGCGCGCGCCTACGGCATGTCGCCCTTGAAGGTGCTGCGGCGCATCACCCTGCCGGCGATGCTGCCCTACGCCATCCCCGGGCTTTCCAATCTCTGGCTGATCGCCACCAAGGACACCGCCCTTCTGGCCGTCGTCGGCTTCAGCGAGCTGACGCTCGTTACCCGCCAGGCGGCGGGCACGACCAAGGCCTATCTCCTGTTCTTCCTGGCGGCCGGCGCGCTCTATCTGGCACTGACGCTCGTCTCCAACATCTTCATCGGCATGCTGGAACGGCATGCCAGGCGCGGTTTCGCGGAGCAGCGATGACGGATCAAACCACCCACGCCGTCGCCTTTACGCCCGAGGACCTGCCGACCGCGCGCAGCTTCTTCCAGCCACATCGCATCGTGATGATGCTGGTCTTTGCCGCCTTCGTCGTCTGCGTCGCCGTCTTCATGCGCTGGGACTGGCTGCCGCGCTACCTGCCGCGGCTCGGCTGGGGCATCCTCATCAGCCTGGTGATGCTGTTCAGCACATCGATCCTCGGCTTCCTGCTTGCCGTGCCGATCGGGCTCGCGCAGGTGGCCGGCCCCTGGTTCCTCAAGCTGCCGGCAAAGGTCTTCTGCACCGTCATCCGCGGCACGCCCCTGCTGTTGCAGCTTTGGCTGCTCTATTACGGGCTCGGCTCGCTGTTTCCGCAGTTTCCCGCCATCCGCCAATCCTTCCTCTGGCCCTATCTGCGCGAGGCCTGGCCCTATGGCGTCGCGGCACTGACGATCTCGTTTGCGGCCTATGAAGGCGAAGTGATGCGCGGCGCCTTTGCCGGCGTTCCCGCCGGCGAGCTGGAGGCGGCGAAAGCCTACGGCATGAGCCGCTGGACCATGTTTCGCCGCATCTGGCTGCCCCGCGCCATTCACCGCGCCCTGCCGACGCTCAACGGCGAGACGGTGCTGCAGCTGAAATCGACGCCGCTGGTGGCGACGATCACCGTCGTCGACGTCTATGCCGTCATCTCCAAGGTGCGGCAGGAAACCTTCCTGACCTACGAGCCGCTGCTGCTGCTGGCGCTCATCTACATGTGCCTCACCGGCATATTGGTGGTGGCCTTCCGCACATTCGAAAACCGCATTCCAACCCGTGGTGCCTGACATGAAGCTTTCCTCCTCTATCGACAACGCCATGCCGGAGCTGATCGCCATCCGTCGCGACCTGCATGCTCATCCCGAGCTCGGACTGGAGGAAACTCGCACCTCGGCCTTCATTGCCCGGCACCTGGCCGAACTCGGCTACGAGGTAACGACGGGCCTTGCAAAGACCGGCGTGGTCGGCACCCTGCGCAACGGCAGCGGATCGCGCTCGATCGGTATCCGCGCCGACATCGATGCGCTGCCGATCCTGGAGGAGACTGGGCTCGACTATGCGAGCAAGACATCGGGACTGATGCATGCCTGCGGCCATGACGGTCATACCACGATGCTGCTCGGCGCGGCGCGCGCGCTTGCCGAACGCCGCAATTTCGACGGCACCATCCACCTGATCTTCCAGCCGGCCGAGGAGAATTTCGGCGGCGCCAAGATCATGATGGACGAAGGGCTGTTTGAGAAATTCCCCTGTGACGCCGTCTTTGCACTTCACAACGAGCCGGGCCTGCCTTTCGGCCAGTTCGCGCTGCGCGAAGGGCCGATCATGGCGGCGGTCGACGAGGCGCGCATCACCGTGCACGGGCGTGGCGGCCATGGCGCCGAGCCGCAGGACACCGCCGATCCCATCGTCTGCGGCGCCGCGATCATCATGGCGCTGCAGTCGATTGTCTCGCGCAACATTCACCCGATGGATCCTTCCGTCGTCACCGTCGGCGCCTTCCATGCCGGATCGGCCAGCAACATCATCCCGGAGCGCGCCGAAATCGTCGTCGGCATCCGTTCCTTCGACCCCGGTGTGCGCGACGAACTGGAACGCCGCATCCGCATGATCGCCGAAGCGCAGGCGCTAAGCTTCGGCATGCGCGCGACGGTCGACTATCTGCGCAGCTATGACGCGACCATCAACCACAAGGCGGAAACGGATTTCGTCCGCGATCTCGCCATCCGCTTTGCCGGTGCAGACAAGGTGGTCGATCTCGAGCGACCGTTCATGGGCAGCGAGGATTTCGCCTATATGCTGCAGGAGCGGCCAGGCACCTATTTCTTCCTCGGTTCGAAAGTATCCGGCGAGGAAAAGCCGCTTCATCATCCCGCCTACAATTTCAACGACGACCTGCTGCCGATCGGCGCCACTTTCTGGACCGAGCTTGCGGAGGCGTATCTGCCCACGCGCTGAGTACGCACTCCGGGACAAGATGCGTCCAGTTTTCCCGCGGCGGCGTTGCCCGGCGCGCCCGCTCCCTTTTGCCGCAAGCGCAACATTGCCGCAGTGTGACAACGTGGCGGCGAGCCTGTCATTGACCTTTGGCAATTTTGGCGCAGATTCAAGCACATGCTGAAACGCCGGTACAACCACAGGATTGGCCGGGTCTGAAAGGCACTGCGCAAGGTCCGGGATCGCAATGATCCAGGGCTGAACGTGCGCAGCAGACCAGAGAGCTGCAGCGGCACCCGCGCGTCAGAATCGACCCGCGGCGCTGCACGTCTGAAAGGATTGTGCCGTGTTTGAAAGTTTCGATGCGACGATACTTGCCCGCATCCAGTTCGCCTTCACCGTCTCGTTCCACATCATCTTCCCGGCCTTCTCGATCGGGCTTGCAAGCTACCTTGCAGTGCTCGAAGCGCTGTGGCTGTGGAAGAAGGACGAGGTCTATCTCGAACTCTTCAATTTCTGGAAGACGATCTTTGCCGTCGCCTTCGGCATGGGCGTCGTCTCCGGCATCGTCATGTCCTATCAGTTCGGCACGAACTGGAGCGTCTTTTCCGACAAGGCCGGGCCGATCATCGGGCCGCTGATGGGCTACGAGGTGCTCACCGCCTTCTTCCTCGAGGCGGGCTTCCTCGGCGTCATGCTCTTCGGCCTCAACCGCGTCGGACCGAAGCTGCATTTTCTGGCAACCGTGATGGTCGCGATCGGCACGCTGATCTCGGCCACCTGGATCCTGTCGGCGAATTCCTGGATGCAGACGCCGCAAGGCTTTGAAATCAACGATGTCGGACAGTTCGTGCCGGTCGACTGGTGGGCGATCGTCTTCAACCCGTCCTTCCCCTATCGCCTGGTGCATATGGTGCTCGCCGCCTATCTGACGACGGCCTTCGTCGTCGGTGCCTGCGGCGCCTGGCATCTCATCCGCCGGACGGCACCCCGCCGCGCGCGAAAGATGTTCTCCATGGCAATGTGGATGGCGGCGATCGTCGCGCCGATCCAGATCTTTGCCGGCGACATGCACGGTCTCAACACGCTGGAGCACCAGCCGGCCAAGGTGATGGCGATGGAAGGCCATTACCAGAGCCATCCTGACGGCGCGCCGCTCATCCTCTTCGGCATTCCGAACTCTGCCGAAAAGCGCGTCGACTACGCCATAGAGATCCCGAAACTGTCGAGCCTGATCCTCAAGCATGACCTCAACGCGCCGCTTGCCGGCCTCGACACCATTGCCGAAGAGCTGCATCCACCCGTCGGCATCGTCTTCTGGTCGTTCCGCATCATGGTCGGCCTCGGCTTCGCCATGCTCGGCATCGGGCTTTGGAGCCTGTGGTGTCGGTATCGCGGTACGCTCGACAGCAATGCCTGGCTGCATCGCGCGGCCGTCGTGATGGGACCGGCCGGCTTCGTTGCCGTGCTCGCCGGCTGGGTCACAACCGAGGTCGGCCGCCAGCCCTACACGGTCTACGGCCACCTGCTGACGAGAGATTCGGTCGCACCGATTGCGGCACCCGCCGTCGGCGCATCGCTGCTTGCCTTCATCATCGTCTACTTCTTCGTTTTCGGCGCGGGCACCTTCTACATCCTGCGGCTGATGGCGCGACTGCCGCGCGATCCGACGCCCGATCTCGACGAAGGTCCGATCCGCACCGCCGGTGCCGCCATCGCCAACCCCCATGGAGGTCATCATGGACATTGATCTGCCGCTGATCTGGGCCGGCATCATCGCGTTTGCGGTGCTCGCCTATGTCATCCTCGACGGCTTCGACCTGGGTGTCGGCATCCTCTTCCCGTTCTTTCGTGAAAAACACGATCGCGACGTGATGATGAACTCGGTCGCCCCGGTGTGGGACGGCAACGAGACCTGGCTGGTGCTCGGCGGCGGCGGCCTGATGGCGGTGTTCCCGCTCGCCTATGCCACCATCCTGCCGGCACTCTATGCGCCCATCATCGCCATGGTCATCGGCCTGATCTTTCGAGGCGTCGCCTTCGAATACCGCTGGCGGACCAAGCGGGCCGAGTTTCTCTGGAACTGGGCCTTTGCCGGGGGGTCTATGCTCGCCGCCTTCGCGCAGGGCATCACGCTCGGGGCCCTGGTCCAGGGCATCCCCGTCGAGAACCGTGCCTATACCGGCGGCTGGTGGGACTGGCTGACGCCGTTCTCGATCATGGCTGGCATCGCGGTCGTCGTCGGCTATGCGCTGCTCGGCGCCACCTGGCTCGTCATGAAGACCCATGGCGACCTCGCCGATCGCGCCCGCAGCCTCGCCCTCAAATGCGCGTTCGGCACGGTCGCCGCCATGGGCGTCGTCAGCCTGTGGACCCCGTTTCTCGAGCCGCAATATCTTCAGCGCTGGTTCGGCTTGCCGACGGCGATCTTCAGCATCATCGTGCCACTCCTGGTGCTCGGCTGCCTCTATTTGCTGATAACGGGCATCAGAACCCACCATGACACCAAGCCGTTCCTGGCCGCGCTCGGCCTGTTCGTGCTCGGCTATGCCGGCATCGGCATCAGCTTTTATCCCTATATCGTGCCGCCATCGCTGACGATCTGGGATGCGGCGGCACCCGATGCCAGCCTATCGTTCCTGCTGGCCGGCGCTCTGGTTCTGGTGCCGATCATCCTTGCCTATACCGGCTATGCCTATTGGGTCTTCCGCGGCAAGATCGACCCCGAGGAGGGCTACCATTGAAGAGTGAAGCGGGAACCGGGCGAAAGCTTTTGTGGTTTGTCGGGCTATGGTGCGCCGGCGTGGCCGCCGTCACCGTTGTCGGGCTGGCGATCAAGCTGATGATCGGCACCTGATTGTAAGGTCTGGATGACAGGACAAAAAGCCTCGCTCAAGCTTGGCGGGTTAGCGTCTTCAACACGTCAGCAGGCGATCGCCGCGGACGGAGACAGGACCGCACCCTCCTCCCCCGCCAAGCGATCGCCTGCTGAGGTGACCACCCGCACCGCCCCGGTGGTATTTGGGGTCGCCGTCCGCCATGCGACCCTGTTGCCTCTTCTCAGACCGCCCCCCGTTTGTTAGCAGTGCGCCGCAATAGGACTGCGCGACCATGTCGGCGCGCATGGCCTGCCTGCCACAACCGGACGAGACAGATGCGAAAGACCCCCGCCGAATGCACTGACATGGCCGATGTGCGCGCCGAGATCGACCGGCTCGACCAGGCGCTCATGGCGCTTTTCGCCGAGCGCTGGGGCTATATCGACCGGGCGGCGGAGATCAAGCGGCCGTTGAAGTTGAAGGCCGATATTCCGGCGCGAGTCATGGAAGTGCGGAAAAACGCCCGCAAGAATGCCGAAAGCCGGAACCTCGATCCCGATTTTTACGAGGAGATCTGGGCGCGGCTGATCAACCACGCCATCGCCCATGAGCAGAAGATCCTGGGCGAGACGGGCGGCGATCAAACGCCCTGACCGGCAGGCTCAGACGAGCCGGATCTGCGGGCGCGCCAGATCGTAGCTGTTCTTGCGCGCCAGATGCTGTTCCCAGGCAAAGGCGGTCTCGACGATCTCTTCGAGGCTCTGATGGGTTGGCATCCAGCCCAGCTCACGACGGGCAAGCGTCGGATCGGCGACGATGCGCGCGACATCGCCCGGTCGCCGCCCACCGTGCTCGACAGCGATGTCTCGGCCCGAGATACGCCTGACGGTGTCGATCACCTGCAAGACGGAAAAACCCTCGCCATAGCCGCAATTGCACACCAACGGGTCGCCCCCGGCCCTGAGATAGGCAAGCGCGCGCATATGGGCCTCTATAAGATCAGCCACATGGATGTAGTCGCGCACGCCGGTGCCATCCGGGGTCGCATAGTCGGTGCCGTAGATATCGATCTTCGACCTCTTGCCGAGTGCGGCCTCGCAGGCGACCTTGATCAGATGCGTCGCGCCGACCGTCGACTGGCCCGCACGCCCCTTGGGGTCAGCACCCGCAACATTGAAATAGCGCAGCGCCACATAGCGCAATGCATGGGCCGCTGCCGCATCGCGCAACATCAGCTCAGCCATCAGCTTCGACAGGCCATAGGGGCTCTCGGGCTGGGGAGGCGCGGTCTCGCGCACCGGATCTGCGCCATGCTGGCTACCGTAGACGGCCGCCGTCGACGAAAAGACGAAATGGCCGATGCCGGCCTTGACGCCTGCCTCGACCAAGGCGCACGTGTTGGCGGTATTGTTATGGTAGTAGGCGAGCGGATGGGCAACGGATTCGGGCACGATCGCTGATCCGGCAAAATGCACGATCGCATCGATCGCGTTTTCTTCGAATATGCGCGCAAGCAGGGTCTGATCGCCGACATCGCCCCGATAGAAGCGCGCCTCGGGCGCCACCGCCCAGCGAAAGCCGGTGGACAGCCGATCGACCACGACCACATCCTCATGCGCGTCGAGCAACGCCCACGTCATGTGGCTGCCGATATAACCGGCGCCGCCCGTTACCAACACGGCCATTTGGTGTTTCCCGTTCCCTGCAATATCAGCGACAGCAAACCGCATCGATGCTTTCCAAACCGGTAAAGCCGACGGCTCCGCACGGCAGCGGGACCACAATTCCTTGGTGTAGAGTTAAGAAATGGTCACGCCGGATGATCGGCGCCGCCGATGGCGCGCGCCGGACACCCGGATTGCGGCCGGTCAGCGGCCGAGGATGTAGCCCTGCAGGCGGCTTGCCGCTTCGGCGACCTGCGCCGGATCGCGCAGGAAGCAGGCGCGCATGAACAGCGAACCGCCATCGCCGAAGGCGGTTCCCGGCGCCAGGCCGACGCCGGTCTTGTCGACGATATCGATGGCCGCGGCCCGCGAATCCGTGACGCCGTCGATCTTGAGGAAGGTGTAGATCGCGCCTTCGGGCTTCAGCGTCTCGACCCGGTTGGTGGCAATCAGCGCGTCGCACAGAAGGTCCCGGCTCTGCGCCGCCTTGGCGAGGTTGGCATCCACGATCGCATCGCCTTCGTCGAGCGCCACGACGGCGCCGCGCTGCATGAACTGCGCCACACCTGAGGTTGCATATTGCACCAGGTTTTCGAGCACCTGGCCGATTGCTGGCGGCGCGACGATCCAGCCGACGCGCCAGCCGGTCATCGACCAGTTCTTGGAGAAGGAGTTGACGAAGATGACGCGTTCGTCGGTGTCCATCACATCGAGGAAGGACGGCGCCCGGCCGCCAGCATAATGATAGAGTGCATAGATCTCGTCGGCGACGATCCACAGGCCGTGCTTGCGTGCGAGCCCGAGAATGGCGCTGAGATCGTCACGGCTTGCCGTCCAGCCGGTCGGGTTCGACGGGGTGTTGATGAACAGGGCCTTCGTCTTCGGGCCGACCGCGGCCTCCAGCCGATCGAGGTCGAGCTGCCACGTGCCGTGTTCGAAGCGCAACGGCACCGAGACGGGCCGGACGCCCGACAGTTCGGCGGCAGCGGCAAAGTTGGGCCAGGCCGGCGTCAGAAGCACCATCTCGTCGCCCGGCGAGGTGATCGCCTCGATCGCCAGCTTGATCGCCTGCATGCCCGAGCCGGTGACGTAGAAGTGCTCCGGCGACAGGTCTTTCTGGAACCGGCGCTGATAGTAACGTGTCAGCGCCTCGCGCAAAGGCGGGATGCCGCGCTGCCAGGTATAGAAGGTCTCGCCGGCAAGAAGTGCTTCGCTTGCGGCCTGTGAGATGAAGGTCGGCGTTGCAAGATCGCCCTCACCCACCCAGAGCGGGATGAGACCATCGCGCCCGCGGGCATAGTTCACGACCTCGACGATGCCGCTTTCCGGCGCCGAACGTGCACGGGGACTGATGGTGGACATGAAGGTCATCGACGGGCTCCTGGATCCCGGTGCCTCGGGTCGCATCGACCCGAGGCACCGGCGATCGTTGTCATGAGGTGGAGCGGCATGTGGTGGGCAGGCCGCACAGGCCTGGCTTGCAGCCGCTCCCGATTGCCCGTCGCTTCTAGCCGCTTTCGCAGCGGCGATCACACGACTTTATCTGACCGGTTAATTGATTTCTGTGATGTTTCCGCGGGCCCCGGCGCGTGCCGGAACCCGCTGAAAGGATACATCAGGCGCGCTGCTTCAAGAGGTCGCGAATTTCCGAAAGCAGGCGAACGTCTTCCGGCGGCGGCGCGGCCGGTTCGGATTCCTTCTGCTTTTCGACAGACGCGCGAATGCGGTTCACGCCCTTGATCATCAGGAAGATGATCCAGGCGAGGATCAGGAAGTTGATGAGGACGGTGATGAAGTTGCCATAGGCAAAGACCGCACCCTGTTCACGGGCAGCCGCCAGGGACGTCGCCGTCACATTGGCCGAAAGCGGCAGGAAGTAGTTGGAGAAGTCGAAGCCGCCGCCGGTCAACGCACCGACGATGGGCATCACCAGGTCTTCGACGACCGAGGTGACGATCTTGCTGAAAGCGGCGCCGATGATAACACCCACCGCGAGATCCATGACGTTCCCGCGGGCAATAAACTCTTTGAACTCATTCAGCATGCGTCTCTCCGTATATCCCCGTTGAAAGCGACCGCCGGCGCTGTCCCGCGCTGCAACCGTTTACGAAATCTAAACCAAAGCGCTGAGCGAGGAAACCTTTCTTTGCCTTTGATCAAATCGCACGCAAGCAAGTTGCCCGATTGCGATCCCGCTTCCAGGCGCCGGCGCCGCGCGCGCATTGTGCAATGGCGCCTTGGACTTAAGACTGATGCCAGGGCAATTCTCAACCTCGCGCAGTTGGCCTATGCTTGGCCCCGGAGGAATGAGGCATGCTCTCGGGTTCGGTCATCTTCGCCTCGGCCTTTGCCTATCTGCTGCTGCTCTTCGCGGTCGCAAGCTACGGCGACCGGCGGGCCAGGAGGAAATCGACTGCCGTCAAAGGCAGGCCGCTGGTCTATGCGCTCAGCCTTGCGATCTATTGCACATCCTGGACCTATTTCGGCGGCATCGGCCTTGCGGCCGAACGCGGCCTCGAATTCACCGGCATCTATATCGGCCCGATCCTGATGTTCACACTCGGCATGCCGCTGATCCGCAAGATCATCCGGCTCGCCAAGACCGAGAAGCTGACATCCGTGGCCGACTTCATCGCCGCCCGACACGGCAAGAACCCGGCGGTGGCGGCCATCGTCGCGCTGATTTCGCTGGTCGGCGCCGTGCCCTATATCGCGCTGCAGCTGAAGGCGATCTCCAGTTCGGTCGCCGCCATGATCAACACCAGCGACTACGGCATCGGCGCCGGGCAGAGTTTCATCGACCTGCCGCTTCTCGTGACGCTGTTTCTCGCCTGTTTCGCCATCGTCTTCGGCACCCGCCACACGGACGCAACCGAACACCAGGACGGCCTGATCCTGGCGATCGCGATGGAATCGGTGGTCAAGCTGGTGGCTCTCGTCACCGCCGGTCTCTATATCGTCTTCGTGATCTTCGACGGACCGATGCATCTGTGGACGCTCGCCCAGCAGAGCCCGGCGGTCGAACAGGCGCTCCACTACGAAACGCCGATCGCGCGCTGGATCCTGCTGATCGTCACGTCGGCCTTTGCGATCATCATGCTGCCGCGGCAGTTCCACGTTACCGTCGTCGAGAACCGCACGGAAGGCGAGCTGCGCACCGCCGGCATCCTGTTTCCGCTCTATCTGGTCGCCATCAACCTCTTCGTGCTGCCGATCGCGATTGCCGGCATCCTGACCTTTTCGGGGTCCGGCGACGCCGACCTCTATCTGTTGACGCTGCCGCTCGCCAACGGGCTACCACTGTTGACGCTAATCACCTTCATCGGCGGGTTTTCGGCGGCCACCGCCATGGTCATCGTCGCCTCCGTGGCGCTGTCCATCATGATCTCCAACGATATCGTCATGCCGGTGTTCCTGCGCCGCAACCTTGGCCAGCGCGGCGGCATGCAGGATAACCTCGCCGGCACGCTTCTCAATATCCGCCGCACGGCAATCTTCGTCGTGCTGCTGCTCGGCTACGCCTATTACCGCTCGGCCGACATCAGCGCCGGCCTTGCCTCGCTCGGCCTTCTCTCCTTCGTCGCGATCTCGCAGATGGCGCCTTCGCTGCTGGGCGGGCTGGTCTGGCGGCAGGCCAATGCGCGCGGCGCGATCTGCGGCATGGTCTCGGGCTTTTTCGTCTGGGCCTATCTGCTGTTCCTGCCAAGTCTCGGCGGGCCCGACAATTCGCATGTCGCAACGACGGTTCTAAGCTTCCTCCTGCCCTTCACCGACGCCTTTTCGGGCGCCAATGCCGATCCGCTGGTCAACGCCACCGCGCTCAGCCTGCTCGTCAACCTGACCATGTATGTGCTGGCCTCGCTGACCCGTGCGCCGAAGCCGCTGGAACGGTTCCAGGCGGGCGTGTTCATCACCCGGCGCTCGCGCACCGAGCGGGCGTTTCGCGGCCGAAAGACCAAGGTCACCGTTCGCGACCTCAAGGCGACGATCGCGCGCTACATGGGCGACGAGCGCATGCAGCGCTCTTTCCACACCTATGAGCGCCAGTCCGGGCGCTGGCTCGACGACAATGCGCCGGCCGACATGGCGCTGGTGCATTTTTCCGAACAGCTGCTGGGCAGCGCCATCGGCTCGTCCTCGGCCCGCCTCGTCTTTTCGCTGGTGCTGCAACGGGTCGACGACACCTCGTCGGATACGGCCTGGCTGCTCGACCAGGCGAGCGAAGCGCTGCAATACAATCAGGACATGCTGCAGACAGCACTTTCGCAGATGGACCAGGGCATCGCCGTCTTCGACAATGCCAACAACCTGATCATCTGGAACAGGCGCTTCCGGCAGTTGCTCGACCTGCCGGAGGCGGCCGGCCAGGTCGGCTTTCCGCTCGCCGACATCGTCGCCATCCTCACCAAGCGCGGCGACATCCGCAAGGAAGAAGAGAAGCGGCTGATCGCCAATTTCCTGACGCTCGACAAGCCGTTCCTGCTCGAACTGGGCAACGGCCAGCAGATCATCGAAGTGCGCACCAATGCCATGCCCGACAAGGGCATCGTCACCACCTATACCGACATCACCCAGCGGGTCGCCGCCGACATGGCGCTGAAGCAGGCAAACGAGACGCTGGAGCTTCGTGTCGCCGAGCGCACCGGCGAGCTGACCCGGGTGAACCACGAGCTGGCCGAGGCGCGGGCCGCCGCCGAAGAAGCCAATATCGGCAAGACGCGGTTCTTTGCCGCCGCCGGCCACGACATCCTGCAGCCTCTCAATGCCGCCCGCCTCTATTCGTCCTCGCTGGTCGAGCGGCTCGGCGAATCCGACAACAGCACGCTGGTCGAAAACATCGATTCATCATTGGAATCGGTCGAAGCCATTCTCGGCGCCGTGCTCGATATTTCCCGGCTCGACACCGGCGCGATGAAGGCCCGGCTGCAGTCCGTGCCGCTCAACGACCTTCTGCGCCGCGTCGAAACCGATTTTGCACCGATGGCGCGGGCAAAGGACCTCGAACTGGTGGTGATGCCGACGTCGCTGGTGGTGCGCACGGACCCCAACCTGCTGAGGCGCGTCGTCCAGAACCTCGTCTCGAATGCGGTCAAGTACACGCTGCGGGGCAAGGTTCTGGTCGGCGTGCGCCGGCGCGGCAAGATGGCGACGATCGAGGTGCTCGATTCCGGCATCGGCATCCCCTCGTCGAAGTTCCGCACCGTCTTTAAGGAATTCGCGCGGCTGGACGAGGGCGCGCGTACCGCGTCTGGCCTCGGCCTCGGGCTTTCCATCGTCGACCGGATCTCGCGCGTGCTCAACCATCCCGTCAGCCTGCAGTCAAAGCCCGGCAAGGGCACCGGCTTCAAGGTCACCGTGCCACTCGATCCGACCGCCGCAGACCGGGTCGCCGTCGGCCCCGTGCCGACGACCAAGGCCAGCGAGGCGCTGAACGGCCTGCGCGTGCTGTGCATCGACAATGAGCCGCGCATCATCGAAGGCATGCGGGTGCTGCTTTCGGGCTGGGGTTGCGTCGTCACCACGGCGGAATCGCTCGCCGCCTGCACCGAGATGTCATCCTCCGCGCAGGAGCGTCCGCACGCCATCATCGCCGATTACCACCTCGACGACGGCACCGGCATCGAGGCGATCGCGCGCATCCGGGCGCTGTTCAGCGAAAACATCCCGGCCTTGCTGGTGACCGCCGACCGCTCGCCGGAAGTGCGTGGCGCTGCCGAACGCGACGGCGTCGGCCTGCAGAACAAGCCGGTGCGCCCCGCCGCCATGCGGGCATGGCTGACGCAACTTTCGACGGCTGCGAAGGCGGCGGCGGAATAGCGGCGTCGCGCGCGGTCTCAAGCCGCGGCGACAGTGCCGATCTTCGAAAGCTGGATCACGGCCTGCGTGCGGCTGTCGACATTGAGCTTCAGCAGGATCGCCGACACATGCGCCTTGATGGTCGCCTCGGACACGCCGAGCTCGTAGGCGATCTGCTTGTTGAGCAGGCCCTCGCCGAGCATGCTCAAGACGCGCGACTGCTGCGGCGTCAGGGTCTGCAGGCGCTGCAGGAGATCGGCGACCTCAGGCTCATAATCCTGCCCCTGCGTATAGCCGGCGGGTACGAAGACTTCGCCGGCCATCACCTTTTCGATGCCGTTGCGGATTTCCTCGATGCCCGCCGATTTCGACAGGAAGCCGGAGGCGCCGAGATCGAGCGCCCGGTGGATCGTCGCGGGATCGTCATGTGCGGACACGACCATGACCGGCAGGCTCGGAAATTCGGCGCGAAGCGCGATCAGGCCCGACAATCCGCTGACGCCCGGCATGGTGAGGTCAAGCAGCATCAGGTCGGCGTCGGGACAATCGGCCGCGGCCTTGCGGGCAGCGGCAAAGTCGCCGGCCTCGACGATATCTGGTGCACCGGCCATGCCGCTCAATGCCTGCCGCATTGCGCCTCTGAACAGCGGGTGATCGTCTGCGATGATGATGGTCATGTCCGGCGTCATGTCGCTCCCTCCCAAGAGCTCCGGCTACAGCCGGCGTCTCCACACGCCTGCTTTAGCCGCACGGTCCGTCCGACCTGTCAGGTCTTCTGCGGCGACGCTCCATCGCTGCTGCCTTCAAGATCCTTCACGATATCCATGAACTTGCGCATCATTCTTTCCATGATGCCCATTGTCCGGTCAATCTCTTCGTCGGTCGGAAGGTCCCGTTTTGCGGCGGCTCCACCGGATTCGACAACCTTTTCGAGCGTTTCCACACGCTTGGTCAGGAGATCCAGTTCCAGCTCGAAGGCCGTGCGCTCGTCGGCGGCCATGCGGCAGACGAGCTGGCCGTCCTTCTCCTGGCAAAGCGAGACTTCGCCGGTCTGGGTGTCGAGACGGGCGATGCCACTATCGGACTTCTGCATGGCGTAGCGGCCCGGCGCCGGCTCCTGGGCGCGCGCAACGCCTGCAAGCCCGATGGCGGCGCCGAGCGCCGCGACTGTTACTGCTTTTCTCATGACTTCGTCTCCATTGCGGACATGCGGGCGGAATTCCATCGGCGAACCACCTTCAGCAATGGACAATCGCCGATATTTGCGGCAAGGCCACGACAGGTTATCACGACGGACAAGCGGGCATCATGAGCTCAATCATATACAAGATCGTTCCGGCCGCACTATGGCAGGAGGCCCAGCGCACCGGCCGCTTCGATGGCGCGCCCATCGATCTTGCCGACGGCTACATCCATTTTTCGACCGGCGAACAGGTCAAGAAGACCGCAGCTCTTTACTTTGAAGGCCAGGAAGGCCTGCTGCTGGTCGCGGTCGATGGCGATGCGCTTGGCGAAGAGCTCGTTTACGAGCCGTCGCGCGGTGGCGCCCTCTTCCCGCATCTCTACGCACCGCTGTTCCTGTCGGCCGTGCATTGGGAAAAGCCGTTGCCGCTTGGCGCAGACGGCCTTCACGTCTTCCCGGAACTCGACGCATGAACAATCCTTTCGCCAACATCGCCCGTCGCGGCCTTTTCCTTTTCGACCCGGAGGCCGCCCACGGCCTGTCGATCAAGGCGCTGAAGACCGGCCTGGTGCCCAGCTGTCCGACCGGGCAGGACAGGCGTCTTGCTCAAACGGTCGCCGGTCTTGCCTTCCCCAACCCGATCGGCATGGCGGCCGGCTACGACAAGAACGCGGAAGTGCCGGAAGCGCTGCTGAAGATCGGTTTCGGCTTTACCGAAATCGGCACCGTGACGCCGCGCCCGCAATCTGGCAACGACAAGCCGCGCATCTTCCGCCTGGTGGAAGACGAAGCGGTGATCAATCGCCTCGGCTTCAACAACGAGGGCCACGGCGCAGCACTCGCGCGGCTCAAGGCCTGCTCGCGCGATGCGCTGATCGGCGTCAATATCGGCGCCAACAAGGACAGCACCGACCGGATCGGCGACTATGTCAGCGGCATTCACACCTTCTATGCCGTCGCCCGGTATTTCACGGCCAACATCTCCTCGCCGAACACGCCAGGCCTGCGCGACCTGCAGGCACGCGAGAGCCTCTCGGCGCTGCTCTCGGCCGTGCTTGCAGCGCGCGACGAGGAAGCGGAGCGCAGCAACAGGCGCGTACCGGTGTTCCTCAAGATCGCCCCCGATCTGACCGAGGAAGGCATGGACGATATCGCCGCCGAAGTGCTTGCCCAGAATCTCGACGGCCTGATCGTCTCCAACACCACGCTCTCGCGCGAAGGTCTGAAAGACCAGAAACAGGCAAAGGAATCAGGCGGCCTTTCCGGCAAGCCGCTGTTTGAAAAATCGACCGCCGTACTCGCCCGGATGCGCAAGCGCGTCGGTGCCGATCTGCCGATCATCGGCGTCGGCGGCGTCAGTTCGGCGGAGACGGCTGCGGAGAAGATCCGCGCCGGCGCCGACCTGGTACAGCTCTATTCCTGCATGGTCTACGAGGGGCCGGCTCTTGCCGGGCGGATCGTGCGCGGCCTTTCCGAACTCTGCGATCGCGAAGGCCTGACATCGATCCGCGATCTTCGCGATACCCGCCTCGACTACTGGGCGGCGCGAAAGGTCTGACCGGCCTTCGCCGGAATTCTGGCGAGCAGGAACAGGCCACGCATCAGGAGGAACAGGTTGAGCCCCGCCCACAGGCCGTGATTGCCGAGGGCGGGCACGAGGATCGCGAGCGCAGCCACGTATCCGGCAAGCGCTGCCAGCATCATGTTGCGCATCTCGCGCGACCACGTGGCGCCGATGAAGACCCCGTCCATCAGGAAGGCGAGCGCGCCTGTCGTCGCCGTCAACGCCGCCCAGGGCAGATACTCGTAGGCGACGGCGCGGACATCTGGTGCCGTCGTCAGGAGATCGACGAGCCCGTGGCCGAAGAAGAAGAGCGCTATGGTCGTGAAGACGGCAAGACCGAGCGACCAGGCCATCGTCAGCTTCAGCGCCCGATCGAAGGCCGGACGGTAGCGCGCACCGATCGACCGGCCGATCAATTGCTCCGCCGCGTTGGCAAGGCCATCGAGATAGTAGCCGGCGACGAGGAAAACGGTCATCAGCACCGCATTGGCTGCCAGCGTCACCGGGCCGAACGCCGTGCCGATGCGCGTCATCAGCGCGAAGGCGGCGACGAGCACGAACGAGCGGATCAGGATGTCACGGTTGAGGGCGAAGAGCGGCCTCAACCGTTCGCGATCGAAAATCATCGCCCAGCTTGGCGCGTCCTGCCTGTCGAAACGACCATAGACGATGGCAAATCCAACGAGAGCGCCCACGATTTCACCGGTGACCGTCGCGGTCGCAACGCCGACGACCCCCCAGCCCATCACCAGCCCGAGCAGGATCGACAGCACGATGTTGACCCCGTTGATCAACACCTGCAGCAGGAGCCCGAGCTTGCCATGACCGCGCCCGAGCACGAAGCCCAGGATGGCATAATTGGCAAGGGCTGCGGGTGAGGACAGGATGCGACAGAGAAAATAGGTACGGGTGACGGCTTCGACATCCGCCGGCGGATCCATCAGCCATAGACCGCCGGCAAGCAGAAGCGGCGACAGCGCGACGACGGCGACACCAGCCGCAAGCGCGATGACCAGCGAGCGCCAGAACACGGCCTGCTGTTCGCGCCGGTCACCGCGGCCATAGGCCTGCGCCACGAGACCGGTGGTGGCGGCGCGCAGGAAATTGAAGCTGGTGAAGATCAGGTCGAACATGATAGCGCCGACCGCAAGCCCGGCGAGCAACGTCGCCTGCCCCATGCGACCGACAACCGCCGTATCGACGAGGCCGAGCAACGGCGTCGTCAGAAACCCGAGCGTCATCGGCAGGGCGATCGCAAGGATCACCCGGTGCGTGACCTCGAAAGGGCCGGAGGGGTCGCGCGGCGAAGCGGGAGGAGCGGCAATCATCGAGCGGTTCCGGCGTGGTGGGTGGGCGGAACCGTTTTAGGGAAAGATCATGGGCGGGCGCAAGGTGTCGCAAGCGCTGCAGCTTTCAACAACATGCCGAGGGCGCAAAGAGCCCCTTCCCCCTACCACTCTACCCGCAGACGGGCGAGGGAACGCAGATCGGTACCGCAGAAGCCGCAAACAGAATGACCGGCGGGATCAGCCCGCCAGCACCATGGCCCAATAGGGACGGTTACCGGAAGCGGCGTTCTGAGCCACGGCGACGCCGAGGCCGCGATAATTGCCCAGCATGTTTTCCAGGTGCTTCGGCGATCGGTACCAGGCAAGGTAGGCGCGTTCGGCATCGTCCTGGCCGACGGCGATGTTTTCGGCAGCCGGCAAGGTGACGCCGTCGCTCTTCATCCTGTTGTAAAAGCTGTCGTTCCAGCCGATCAGGTGCTGCATCTTGCCGACCTTGGCCATCCTGGTGGCCTGGGTCATGGCCGCCTTGGAGGCCGCCCTGTCGGCCACGAGCGGCGACAGGCCCTTGCCCTTGCGCAGCGCATTGACGTAGCCGAGGCTGGCCGCGGTCTGGTCGCTGCCGGTGCCGGTTGCGGGCGTCAAGACGTTGGATGTGGTGCAGCCGGCAAGTGCTGCCAGCGACAATACGGCGCCGGCGCGCAGAAGCGTACGGCGCTCGATGACGAAAAGCTGATCGTTCACGCTCACCGCCGGTAGCTCATGACACGCAGGATGATGAAGGCCGGGATGACGATCGCAGCGCCTAAAAGCAGATAGTCGCCGACGCGACCAAGAGCCGAAAAGCCGGTGTGCCAGAGGTCGAGCAGGAAGTTGCGGATGCCAAAATAGATGTCGGCGGGGTACCAGCCGAAGACGGTCATCACGAAGCCGACGAGGATCGACACCACGACGAGCTTGACGAGGACGCGCAGCGGCGAATCCCCCAAAAATCTGTTCACTCCGTCCGACATCGGCGAGATACTCCTGTTTCCCTTCACATAAGCTGCCATTCGCACCCTCGCAAGTCACCGGAAGTGACGGGCATCGGCCCGGCCTTCAGATTCCGCTTGTGTTTTGTCCAGCCCGGCGTCAGAAGCGCTGATCGCAACCAACATCTCACATTGATGACGCTCAACCAGCTCTCCTCCGGCGACCTGATCGCCGACCGCCGCGCCGACTACGCAAAGATGCTTGCCGAGGCCGGCGAGCCTGAGAGCGCGGCCGATCTCATGGCGCAAGCGCTCGAGCGCGTCCCGCAGTGGGCTGCCGGCTGGTTCCGGCTGGCGGACTATGAGGAAAAATCGGGCCGGAAAGAGGCGGCGATCGATGCGTTGCGCAAAACCTTGGTCCTCAACCCGAGCGACATTTTCGGAGCAGGGCTGAAACTGGCGCTGCTCGGCGCCACCGGGATGCCGGAGCAGCCGCCGAGCCTCTATGTCGAGCGGCTGTTCGACGACTACGCCGACCGCTTCGATCATGCCCTGGTCGAGAAGCTCGATTACAGCGTGCCGGAAAAGCTCGCAGCCCTCATCGAAGGCGCAACGGCAGGCGCGCATTTCGAGCATGTGGTCGATCTTGGGTGCGGCACCGGCCTCTTCGGCGAGCGGATCCGCGCGCGGGCCAGCTTTCTCGAGGGTTTCGACATTTCCGGCAACATGCTGGCGAAGGCCGAGACGAAGGCCGTCTATGACAGGCTGGCCCGTGCCGACCTGTCGCTGCCCCCTCAACAATCCGATGTCTTCGGCAACTTTGCAGCGGCACGCGCCGACCTCGTCAGTGCCGCCGACGTCTTGATGTATCTCGGCAGTCTCGACAGCGTCGCCCGGATCGTCGTCGAATTGCTATCCGGTCACGGTCTGTTTGCCTTTTCGGTGGAGGATGCCGGCACGGTGGACGGCTTCGTGCTGCGACCGTCGCTGCGCTACGCCCATAGCGAAGCCTATGTGCGCGATCTTCTCGTTTCCCACGGCCTGGATATGGTGGCCGTGGAGCGCACCGTCATCCGTATGGATGCCGGGCAGCCGATCACGGGCATCCTGTTTCTCGCCCGCAAGCCTCGTTAAAAACGCAGGGCTGGTTCGCAAAAATACGTCAGCATTGCTGACATATTTTCCTTGATTGTTTTTGTGCGTTGCAGCATTGCTTGGCCATCGCAATCGAGGTTTTTGCCATGGCTCTAAGCAGCAGCGTTTTCGGTCTTTGGAACACCAGCCCGACCCGGCATACGCCGATCGAGGACCTGCAAGGCATCTTCTCCGGCAGCCTGATCGCAGCGCTTGGCCTTTATTTCCTGGCAAGCGCCGGCCTGCTGACCGGCAGCACCGCCGGTGTCGCCTTCCTCTTGCATTATGCGACCGGCGTGAACTTCGGCCTCGCCTTCTTCCTGCTCAACCTGCCGTTCTTCTATCTTTCGTGGAAACGGCTCGGACCGGCTTTCACGGTCAAGACCTTCATCGCCATCGGCGTAACCTCGTTCCTGACCGACATCCAGTCGCGGCTGTTCCAGATCGGCGACATCCACCCGGCATGGGCGGCGCTTCTCGGCGGTCTGCTTCTCGGCTACGGCCTGCTCGCACTCTACCGCCACCGCGCCAGCCTCGGCGGCGTCGGCATTCTCGGCATCTACCTGCAGGAGCGCTTCGGCATTCGCGCCGGCCTGGTGCAGCTGGCGATCGACATGGTGGTTCTGGTCGCCGCCTTCGGCGTCACCAGCCCGTCCGTCGTCGCCTGGTCGGTTCTCGGCGCGGTCGTGCTCAACCTGTTCGTCGCCATCAACCACCGCGCCGACCGTTACATCGCGCTCTAAATCAAACGTCCGAAACGTTAAAACGACAAAGCCCCGGAAATCGCGTCCGGGGCTTTGTCGTCGTTCGATGGCATAGGGTCTCAGGCGGCCTTTGCCGGCGCGTCGACCGGATGCTGCGAGCGCAGGCCGACGGCGACGCGGTTCCAGACATTGATGACGCCGATCGCCATGGTGATCTTGGTGATCTCGGCCTCGTCGAAATGCTCCCGCAACGGCTCGAAGTCCGCATCGGGCGCGCCGGTCTGGGCAAGGTTGGTGAGGGCTTCGGTCCAGGCGAGCACCGCGCGTTCGCGGGCGTCATAGATCGGAGATTCCCGCCAGGCGCAGATCAGATGGATCCATTGCTCGCTGAGGCCCGTGTGGCGCGCCTCCTTCACATGCATGTCGATGCAATAGGCGCAGCCGTTGATCTGCGATGCGCGCAGCTTGATCAGGTGGATCAGGCGCGGCTCGAGGCCCGATTCCTTGATGATGTAGCTGTCGAAGGCGGCAGCCGCCTTGTAGGCGTCGGGGGCGGCTTTGACGAAGTTCAAACGCGGATGCATGGTCTTCTCCTTCGGTGGGTGGGGATCGTTGTTTCAGGCGCCGGCGGCGGACTTGCGTTCGTTGACCGCCAGGAATGTGTTGGTTCGCGCCGCGATGCTGCCGTCGTCGAGGGCGCTCAGATCTTTCAGGATGTCGGCAATGGTGACGCGCCGAAGCTCGGCCCGGTAGGCCTGCTCTGCCCGCAGCATCGCGACATTGATCGTGCACGGCGCCTTCGGCTTGCAGGCATAGGGGTTGGGACCGCGCAGGCGGATCTCGTTGCAGCGAAACGCCGGCTCCGGCCCTTCGACCGCAAGCACGATATCGAGCAGAGAGATCTTTGCCGGCAGGCGGGCGAGGCGATAGCCGCCCCTGGGGCCAGGCACCGCTTCCAGCAGCCCTGCCCCGGACATGGCCTGCAAGTGTTTGAGGAGATAGCTGGTCGAAACCCCGTGAAATTCGGCAAGCGCGGCGGCCGACAGCGTGCTGCCGGGCTGAAGACAGCTCAGCATCGTCACGCTGTGGATCGCCTGCTCGACACCATCACCGAGTTTCATTCGCCTGCCTCCCTAATCATGGACATCTTTTATCCATGATTAGGTCGAAAGTCAATCGGGCAGAGATCGCTGGCGCGGCGGACTTCTCTTTTGCCGGATTTGATCTACCTTTGTTCTCCGTGAACAGGATCGATTCCCCGTGCCCGCAAGGCGATGCGCTGACCTTGCCCGCCCCCTTTCTTCGCTGGTTCGGCGAAAAGGGCTGGCAGCCGCGCGCCCACCAGCTGGAACTGCTGGCGCGGGCGGAGGCCGGCGAAAGCACGCTTCTGATCGCGCCGACCGGAGCCGGCAAGACGCTCGCCGGCTTTCTGCCCTCCCTCGTCGACCTCACGCGCCGCGGCAAGATCCCGCCGGGCTCGGCCTTCAGGGGCATTCACACGCTCTATCTCTCGCCGCTGAAGGCGCTTGCGGTCGATATCGAGCGCAATCTGATGAAGCCGGTCGACGAGATGGGCTTGCCGGTGCGTGTCGAAAACCGCACCGGCGACACACCACAAGGCAAGCGCCAGCGCCAGAAGCTCAACCCGCCCGACATCCTGCTGACGACGCCGGAGCAATTGGCACTGCTGCTGGCCAATGGCGAGGCCGAACGCTTCTTCAGGGATTTGCGCTACGTCGTCTTCGACGAGCTGCATTCGCTGGTCACCTCGAAGCGTGGCCACCTGCTGTCGCTGGGGCTTGCCCGGCTTCGCCGTCTGGCACCCTCACTGCAGACGATCGGCCTGTCGGCCACCGTCGCCGACCCGATGGACCTGCAGCGCTGGCTGGCGCCGCAGGCGCCCGACGCGGAAGCCCACGCCGGCCTCGTGACCGTCAAGGGCGGGGCGAGGCCCGAAATCACCATACTGCGCACCGACGAGCGCGTTCCCTGGGCCGGACATTCGGCGCGCTATGCCATCGCCGACGTCTACACGGCCATCAAGGCGCACGGCACCACTCTGCTCTTCGTCAACACCCGCAGCCAGGCGGAGCTTCTGTTCCAGGAACTGTGGACCATCAACGACGACAACCTGCCGATCGCCCTTCACCACGGCTCGCTCGATGTCGCCCAGAGGCGCAAGGTCGAGGCGGCAATGTCGGAGAACCGGCTGCGCGCTGTTGTCGCCACCTCGACGCTCGACCTTGGCATCGACTGGGGTGACGTCGACCTCGTCGTCCATGTCGGCGCGCCGAAGGGGGCAAGCCGGCTTGCCCAGCGCATCGGTCGCGCCAATCACCGCATGGACGAGCCGTCGAAGGCGATCCTGGTGCCGGCCAACCGCTTCGAGGTGATGGAGTGCCAGGCAGCGCTCGACGCCAATTACATCGGCGCGCAGGACACGCCACCGGTCGGCAAGGGTGCGCTCGATGTGCTGGCCCAGCATGTGCTCGGCATGGCCTGCGCTGCCCCTTTCGACCCGCTGTCGCTTTACGAGGAGATCACCAGCGCCTCACCCTATACCACGCTTTCCTGGGAAACCTTCGAGCGCGTCATCGATTTCGTCGCGACCGGCGGCTATGCGCTGAAGACCTATGAGCGCTATGCCCGCATTCGCAAGACCAAGGAGGGTCTCTATCGGGTCTCCAATCCGCTGGTCGCGCAGCAGTATCGGCTCAATGTCGGCACCATCGTCGAATCGCCGATGCTGAACGTGCGTTTGGTCAAGCGTAACCAGCGCGGTTCGCTCGGCCGCGGCGGCATGTCGCTCGGCAAGGTCGAGGAATACTTCCTCGAAATGCTCTCACAGGGCGACACGTTCCTGTTTTCCGGCAAGGTGCTTCGGTTCGAAGGCATTCGCGAAAACGAATGTCTCGTCAGCCAGGCGTTTTCCTTCGATCCGAAAGTGCCGAGTTATGCCGGCGGCAAGTTTCCGCTGTCGACCTATCTGGCCGAACAGGTGCGCAAGATGTTGGCCGACCCGGCGAGGCGCGCGAGCCTGCCCGAACAGGTGCGCGACTGGCTGTCGCTGCAAAACGACGTCTCGATGCTGCCGCGCGAGGACGAGCTACTGATCGAGACCTTTCCGCGTGGCAGCCGGCACTACATGGTGATCTACGCCTTCGAGGGGCGGCTGGCGCACCAGACGCTCGGCATGCTGCTCACCCGTCGGCTCGACCGCGCCGGGCTGAAACCGCTCGGTTTCGTGGCCACGGATTATTCGCTCGCGGTCTGGGCGCTGGACGATCTCGGCGCGACGTTCCAATTGCAGCGGAAGGCGCTTGCCGACCTCTTCGACGAGGACATGCTCGGCGACGACCTGGAAGCGTGGCTGAACGAGTCCTTTCTCCTCAAGCGGACGTTCCGCAACTGCGCCGTGATTGCCGGGCTGATCGACCAGCGGCACCCCGGCAAGGAAAAGAGCGGCCGGCAGGTGACCGTTTCGGCCGACCTCATTTACGACGTATTGCGCGCGCACGAGCCGGACCATCTGCTGCTCGAGGCAACGCGCAACGATGCGGCCTCAGGACTTTTGGACATCGGCCGTCTCGGGGATATGCTGAAGCGAATCAAGGGCCACATCACCCATCGCCGGCTCGACCGGATTTCGCCGCTGGCCGTGCCCGTGATGCTGGAAATCGGCAAGGAGGCGGTTCAGGGCGAGGCGCAGGACTTCCTGCTGTCGGAGGCTGCCGACGACCTGATCAACGAGGCGATGGGCGCCGAGCCGCTATAGGATATTCCGTGCGCTCGCGAACAGACCAAGGACAGTGACAAAAGGCATGCACAGGCTCGCCCACGCATTATCGGCTTCGACAGACAATACGACCGTGGTTTCCGCGCGCGCCATCGTCCACGGGGTCGAAGCGATCTGCGACCCGCTGGGCAGTCTCTTTCTGCCCGAGACGAGAACGCTCGTCGTGTCCGACCTGCATCTGGAAAAGGGGTCGGCCTTCGCCCGGCGCGGAATGATGCTTCCGCCCTACGACACGCTTGCCACCCTGCGCGTGCTCGAAGCGGCGATAACCCGCCATGATCCGAGGCTCGTGATCAGCCTGGGCGACACTTTCCATGACCGGGTCGGCTCGGCGGCCATGCCGGACACCTTCCGGCACATGATCGCAGCGATGGCGATGGGGCGGGAATGGGTCTGGATCAACGGCAACCACGATCCGGACGGTGCCTGCGGCCTGCCTGGCATCTCGCTGGACGAATTCCGCCACGCGGGCCTTACCTTCCGCCATGAGCCGTCACGGGGCGAGGCTTCCGGTGAAATCGCCGGCCACCTGCATCCGGCGGCTACCGTCGTGCGCCGGGAGAAGTCGGTGCGGCGGGCCTGTTTCGCCACGGATGGAAAGCGCCTGCTGATGCCCGCCTTCGGCGTTACCACCGGCGGCCTCGATCTTCGCCACCGGGCGATGACCGGACTTTTCGACCGCGCCAGGCTGGTCGCCCACATGCTCGGCCGCGACCGGATCTATTCGGTCCGCTTCACCAACCTCATCGGCTGACAGACCGGCCGGCGGTTCAGAACGCGTTGAAGGTCAGTGTCGTCAGGGAGCGGGAGATGCCGGGGACGGTGGCAATGTTATCGTTGATGAACTTGCCGATGTCCTGACCTTCCTCGATGTAGATCTTCAGCAGCAGGTCGTAGTCGCCGCTCGTGGAATACATTTCCGACACGATCTCCTTGCGGTAGATCTCGTCGGCAACCTCGTAGGTCTTGCCGGGAGCGCACTGCAACTGGACGAAAATCGGCTTCATGGCGTTTCCTCTGTTTCTGGCTTGCGCCTTCTTTAGTCGCCTGGCTTGAAAAAGGGAACGTCGCCCGGCTCCGCCAAGGACTATTCCTTGCGGAAGAGCAGGCTTGCGCCCCAGCCGGTGATGACGGCCAGCAGCACCGCAAAGAAGCCGTAGAACAGCGGCTGTTCGTGCGCCGTCTGGGTGATCACCTGCTCGAGGCCGGTCTTGACCACGCGCAGCGGCAGCGCCTTGGCGGCAACGAAAGTGCCGTCGCGGAAGAGATAGGCGCGTACCACATGCACCCCGTTCGGCACGTTGGCCGGCAGCCGCACCGAGGCCTTGAACAGGCTGGAGCTGATGAACTGCACGCCGCCCGGATCGCGCTCGTAGACGCCGCTGGTCTCGCGGATGCGGCGGAAGGCGTTGCGGAACTCGCCGAGGTTGCTGCCGTCGCCGACGAAGCCGAGCGGCACCAGCCGCATGTGGTCGACGCCGATGCCCATATTGCCCATTTCGCCCGGAGGCGCGATCGTCTCGATGTCGCGCGTGCTCGACAGCGAATAGGATTCCGGCACCAGCTCGAAGGTCATGGAGCTGGTGTTCACCCAGATGCCGAAGACGCGCTCCTTCTTGCGCACGGTCGCATTGTCCTTCGGGCCCTCGAGCGACACGATGATATTGTATTTGCCCTGCGCCAGGAGACTGGGGTCGAAGCCGTCGACCGCACCGAAGATCGTCAGGTCAGCGCCGCGGAAATCCGAGGTGATGGCGATCTCGTCGGTCGAGATTCCGATCTCCAGCTTTTCGGTGAAGTCGTTGGCATTTTCGTCCTGCAGCTGGGCGAAAGCCGGAGCGGTGAAGGCCAGCGACAGGGCGGCGAAGGCGATGGTGACGAAGTGAGCCATCAGAAGCCGAACCCGGCTGACACGACGGAGTAGACGTCCTTCGGCGGAATGACGAGTTCGATCGCCAGACGGATGCCTACGGCAAGAACGAGCAGCGCCAGCAGCGCGCGCAATTGTTCGCCGCGCAGCTTCTGGCCGACGCGCACGCCATATTGCGCGCCGATGACGCCTGCGATCATCAAGACGAAGGCGAGCACGATGTCGACGGTATAGTTTGTCGAGGCCTGGACGATGACGGTGTAGGCCGAGACGAAAATGATCTGGAACAGCGAGGTTCCGACGACGACATTGGTCGGGATGCGCAAGAGGTAGATCATCGCCGGGACCATGATGAAGCCGCCGCCGACACCCATGACCGAGGTCAGCACGCCGATGCAGAAGCCGAGGCCGGCAACCGGAATGACGCTCAGATAGATCTTCGACTTCTTGAACCGCATCTTCAGCGGCAGCCGGTGAACCCAGTTGTGCTGGCCGGGACGGCGCAGGGGCGTCGCCTGGTTCTTGGCCGCCTTGCGCATGGCGCGCAGGCTTTCCCAGAGCATCAGGCTGCCGACCGAACCGAGCAGCACGACGTAGAGCAACGAAATGACCAGGTCGAGCTGGCCGACCCGGCGCAGGAGCGAGAACAGCCAGACGCCGACCGTCGCGCCGACGAGGCCGCCACACAAAAGCACCGTGCCGAGCTTCACATCGATCGTACCGCGCCGGAAGTGGGTGATGGCGCCCGATATCGAGGATGCGACCACCTGGTTGGCGCCGGTCGCAACCGCGACCACGGGCGGAATGTTGTAGAAGATCAATAGCGGCGTGATCAGGAACCCGCCGCCGACGCCGAACATGCCGGAAAGAAAACCGACGGCCGCACCCATGCCGAGGATGATGAGTATGTTCACCGACAACTCTGCGATGGGCAGATAAATCGACACGCCGGGACCTCGATATGCCAACGGCCCGCAGCGCGGGCGAAAACGTTACAGTGGCAAGCTATTCACCACACAAGGGGGATTATCTTAAGAAAGCCGACACCCCTCCCGAAGGCGAGGTGGCATAGGCTTCCGTCATGCGCTCCTGAACCGGAGCTGTCAACCTTTTCAGCTACATGGCAGACAGCTTCGTCTCCGCGAACCGTGTCACCCGGTTCTGCGGCTTTATTGCGGCATTCGGCCTGCCGGATCAGGAATTGCGCTTGAGCAATTCCTTCACCAGCTGGTCGGTGATTTCACCGGTCGGTTCCTGGCCGACGGATGTCTGGAAAGCCTTGATCGCGGCAACCGTCTTCTTGCCCATCTGGCCATCCGGCTTGCCTGCATCGAAGCCGTTGTTGTTGAGTATGGCCTGGATGTTGCGGATGGCCTTGCCCATGTCGATCGAAGCGGTCTTGTTGGCAGGGCCGACCCAGGCATCCGGTACGTCGACCGAATTGGCCCTGGCATCGACCGGCTGCGGCTTCCAGGCGTCGGCCTTGGCCTTTGCGCTTGCGAGCTGATCGGGCTTCATCGCCTTGGCGACCTCGTCGCGCTTGGCGGCGGCGTCCGTGTCACCCTCACGGGCAGCGGCTGCGAACCACTTGTAGGAGGCTTCCAGATCCTGCGACACGCCATTGCCGCGGGCATAGAGAACCGCCAGGTTGAACTGACTGTCGCGGATGCCGAGTTCGGCCGCCTTGGCGAACCACTTGGTCGCTTCCGCGAAATCCGGAACGCCGTCACGACCGCTCGCCAGCATCACGGCAAGATTGTGCATGGCGCTGGCATTGCCCTGCCCGGCAGCCTTCAGATAGAGCGCCTTCGCCTTGGCGGCGTCGCGCGCAAGGCCCGAGCCTTTTTCATACATGCTGGCAAGGCGATAATCGGCCGGTACGACACCGGCGTCAGCGGCGCGCTGATACCATTTTGCGGCTTCGGCCAGATCTTCCTTGACGCCGCGCCCTTCGGTAAAGCGTGCTCCGATCTCGTAGAAGGCGAGCGGATCGCCGCCCTTTGCCGCCGTCACCAGCGCAACCGGTCCAAATCCTTCCGGCAACACGACGTCGGCGGGCTTCGCGATCGGAGCGAAGGTGCCAGCCTGGGCGGTGTTGGCCGGGGCAGACTGGAAGCTGGAAGCGGCGGTCGGCTGCTTGACCTCCGGCACCGGCTGAAGCAGCGGAGCCTGCGCTTCATTGGCCACCGTGGTCGATGCGGATGCGTCTGCAAGCGGGGTCGCGACGGCTGGCGTCTCGACGGCGCCTTGCGGCTGCTCTACCTCATCGAGTGCCGCGCCTGGAAGTGGCGGCAACGCCTCGATCGGAGTTTGTGTCGCAACCGCAGCGGCCGCAGGCGCCTGATTGCCAGCGACTTCCGTTGCCGCCGGCGTGGCGACAGACGGCTGATCGAGCACGGGGGCTGCATTCTGTTCGATGATCGCGACCGGCTCGGTCGCCGGCGCTTCACTGCCCTTCAGCATGGTACCGACGAGCGGATAGGACATGATCGCCAGAAGCACGGCGCCGACTGCCATGAGGATCGGACGGCGATGGCGTGCGAAGGCACCGCCGACGCCGCCGGCGCTGCTGCCGTCCTTGGTCTTGTTGAGCGTATCGGCTTCCTCGACCGCCAGCTGCGCTGCCCGACGGGCGGCGGCAATGAAGTCGGACTTGTCGCCGTCGACGGGTTGCTTGCCGCCGCGGTTCATCTGGCCGGCGCGCACGCGCTCCAGGATCTTCTTGACGTCGGGAACGCCGGAGCCGGGCTCGAGCAACTGGTTGGCCTCTTCCGGCGCCAGCATCTCCGAAGGATCGATGGACGGAGCAGGCTCGACAAGCTGACGGGCCGGCTCAGGTGCCGGGTCGGCGCGCTTGGATGAAAAGCGTCGTGTCAGGCCAGCGAGCAGGCCGGTGCGCGGCGCGGAAGCCGGCTGTTCGCGGCCGCCATCGGGCTCGATGGTCGAGACCTGGCTTTCGTCGCCGGCAAAGGCAGTCGCGTGGGCCGAGGCGGTGGCGGCGGCAATGACGCCGTCGTCTTCGGCCTGCAGGGCGCGAACGTTGCGCTGCAGATCCTGGTAGCGGTCGTCGAGATCGGCGCCCGTGAAGGGATCGTTGAATTCCGGCTGCATCGCCTTGGGCATGACAGGCATTTCGCGCGCGACCGGTGCCTCGTAACGGGCCGGGGCCATCGCAGGCTCGCGTCCCTCGATGCGCTCGAGCTTCTCGGCGATGTGAACGAGGGTTTCGTGCAGCGCTTCGAAGGTGCGTGCGGTGCGCTCCTCGCTGGAGCGGCTGAGATCCTCGAGCGTGCGCAGGTCGTCAGCCAGGGCGGAAATTGCGGCGAGATCGCCACCCCCCGTTGCCTGCGGCATGCCGCGCTTGGAATAGGCCTCCATCACCGCTTCGGCCGCCTGGCGGGCAGCCTCGACGATATACTCGTCGCTGGTGGCGAAATAATCTTCGAGCGCGTTCATGCGGTTCTCGAATTCGACCGGCATGGCCGCAACAGCCTCGACGCGCGGCTGGCTGACGAGGGTCGACAGATTGGCGATCTGCGCTTCGAGATTGTGCAGCGCGGCGCGGTCGTCGAAAGGCGCCGCGTAAGTTTCTTCCAGCCGCTGCGCGATACCGGCGAGACGGTCTTCGAGACGGTCGAAACGCGGATCGGCGACCGGCTGCGCGCTCAGCGTGTCGAGGTCATCGATGCGGCGGGCAAGATAGTCGAGCCGTTCGGCCAGCGCATCGTTGACGCTGCCCTGGTCGAGGGCCTCGATCTTGCGGGAAATGTCGTTGAGGTAGCCTGTCAGATCCGGCTGGGCGTTGCGGTGGCTGCGCTCCATCATCAGCGAAAGCTGATCGAGGCGCTCTTCGAGACCGGCGGCCGCCTTCTCGCTGGCAAGGTCCTCGACGCGGGCAGCCAACGCCTCCAGACGGGCTCCAAGACCGGTGTCTACAGGCCGGGAAAGACCGTCGATCTGGCGCGAGAGATCGCCGAGGCGGCTCTCAAGGCGATTGGTAAACCCACTGTCCGCGCTGCTGGCGGTGCGGCTATTGGCGGCGATCGCCCGGCTGATCTCGTCGAGACGCGCATCCAGATCGGCAAACTGCGATACGAGGCGCCGGTCGTCGGGCTGTATCTGGCGGCCGAGCATCTCGATTGCCTGGGCAACGGCAATCATCTTGTCTTCGAGAACCTCGACGGCAGAGCTGTTGCCGAGCGTTCCGATCTGCGACTTGATTTCGTCGAGCCGGTAGGCAAGTGCCACCAGTTCGTCGTCACGGTTCTGATCGAAGGCGATCAGCCGATCCTCGACGCCGTTCCAGCGGCTTTCCATCCGGCGCACGCTGTCCTCGCGGGCCAGGCCGTCGATCATCGTGCGCAGATCGTCGAAATCGCCACGTAGCGCATCTGCCTGGGCCGGCGAGGCCTGGCGGCCGAGCTGCTGGATGCTGTCGGCAAGGCGCTGCATGTCGCCACGCACGTCCTCGGCGAAGCTGTGATCCTCGGCCTGCGCCTTGATGCCGCGAATTTCGGCGCGCAGGGAATTCATCTCGCGGGTAAGGCCGTCGGTGATGTCGCGCTTGAGATCCTGGCGCAAGCCGACGAGCGCCTCGGCGATATCGTTGACGGCAGCCGCCGGGCGGGCGACGGGCGCGCGGACGGGCTGAGGCCTTACGTCGTCGACATAGCGCTCCGGCTCACGCTGGGTCAGGCGTTCCGGCTCGCGCTGCGGCAGGCGATCTCTCAAAGGCGGGCGCTCGCGCGCGGCGTTGAGCGTGCGCTGGCGCTGCATGATTTCGGAGACGGCATCGCGCGGGGACTGGATGTCGCGGGGCGACTGGGTGTCACGCAGGGGTATGCGCTCACGCTCGACCGGGCGAGCCGGCTGTTCGCGGCTTGCGCTGTTCATCAACCCTTCGATCCGAGCCTCCAGGCCCTCGATCGTGCGGTTCAGGGCGTCAAGCGAGGGTCGCTCGCCATAGCTCTGGGTGCCAGCGCGCTGAGGATTTGATCGCGATCCATTCATTGTGCTCTTCGCCCCTGTCCGTCGGCCATCTCGAAAGTCGCCACGGAAGGAAACGTTTTCCTTCGCCCCTGCGGCACTTCCGACTTGGGCAGAGCTACAACAATGCGAGGACCGGACCGGTTGCAGCTTTGACCATCTCAACACGCACCTTTCCTTAAACGTGGTAAACAAGCCGTTAACCGCCGCGAAATTATTTAACGATTTGGCAGGAACGACCCCGCAGAGTGCGACGCGGCGGCAAATTCTTCCGACCATCCAACGAAAAACTGAAACTTCGAGTGGTGCTATTTTTGACGTTTACGCAAACGTCAAAATTTTGTAGCATCCTGCCAACGATGCGAGACCGCCCTCAGTGGGCGGCGCATTCGGCATGTTGCAACCGGATGTCTGCCGCGTGGAGGCGACGATCCGAAAGCGAAAAAGGCGAGGAAAGAATGCCCACCTACAAGGCACCGGTCGACGATACGCTCTTCATCCTGAACGACGTGCTCGGCATCGAGCGATACAACAACCTGCCCGGCTTTGCCGACGCGACGCCCGACATGATCGAAGCGATCATCGGCGAAGCGGCCAAGCTTGCCGAAGAAGTGCTTTTCCCGGTCAACCTTTCCGGTGACCAGGAAGGCTGCAAGCGGCGCGACGACGGCTCGGTCAGCGTGCCCAAGGGTTTCAAGCAGGCTTTCGATCTCTACCGCGAAGGCGGCTGGCTCGGGCTTTCGGTGCCAGAGGAATTCGGCGGCCAGGGCCTGCCCTACACGTTGCACACCGCCGTCGGTGAATACATGTCTTCGGCCAACATGGCGCTGACGATGTATCCGGGTCTCACCCAGGGCGCGATCGCAGCAATCCTGGTGCACGGCTCGGACGAGCTGAAGCAGGCCTACCTGCCGAAGATGGTGGACGGCACCTGGACCGGGACGATGAACCTGACGGAGCCGCATTGTGGCACCGACCTCGGGCTCCTGCGCAGCAAGGCCGTTCCGAATGGCAATGGCAGCTACAAGATTTCCGGCCAGAAGATCTTCATCTCCGCCGGCGAACACGACATGTCGGAAAACATCATCCACCTGGTGCTCGCCCGTATCGAGGGCGCGCCGGAAGGCGTGAAGGGCATCTCGCTGTTCATCGTGCCGAAGTTCAAGCTTGATGGTGCCGGTGAACCGGGTGAGCGCAACGGCGTGTCCTGCGGCGCCATCGAGCACAAGATGGGCATCCACGGCAACTCGACCTGCGTCATGAACTATGACGAGGCAGAGGGCTATCTCATCGGCACGGAGAACAAGGGCCTCAACGCGATGTTCGTGATGATGAACGAAGCCCGCCTCGGCGTCGGCCTCCAGGGCCTGTCGATCGCCGAAACCGCTTACCAGAACGCTGCCAACTATGCCCGCGACCGCATCCAGGGCCGCTCGCTTTCCGGCCCGAAGGCGCCGGACAAGAAGGCCGACCCGATCATCGTGCATCCGGATGTGCGTCGCACGCTGATGACGATCCGCGCCTTCAACGAGGCCGGCCGTGCCTTTACGCTCTGGACCGCGCTCAAATCCGATATTGCGCACCGCTCCGACAACGAGGCCGACCGCCAGGCGGCCGACGATATCCTCGGACTGATGACGCCGATCCTCAAGGGCGTCCTGACCGACAAGGGCTTCGACCACGCGGTCATGGCGCAGCAGATGTTCGGCGGCCACGGCTACATCGAAGAGCATGGCATGAGCCAGTATGTCCGCGATGCCCGCATCGCCATGATCTACGAAGGCGCCAACGGCATCCAGGCGCTGGATCTCGTCGGCCGCAAGCTGGGCCTGAACGGCGGTCGCGCCGTCATGGCGCTGTTCAAGGAAATCGGTGATTTCTGCGAGGAAAACCGCGGCAACGAGAAGCTCTCCACCTATACCAAGGCGCTGAAGAAGGGCCTGAACGACCTGCAGGCGTCGACCATGTGGTTCATGCAGAACGCCATGGCCAAGCCCGACAATGCTGGTGCAGGTTCGACCGACTACATGCACCTTTTCGGCCTGGTCGTGCTCGGCTACATGTGGGCGAAGATCGCCAAGACGGCAGAGGAAAAACTCGCCTCTGGCGAAACCGCGCGCGCAGACTATCTGAAGAACAAGCTGATCACCGCGACCTTCTTCATGGAAAGGATCCTGCCGGAAACGGCACTGCGCAAGGCCCGCATCGAGACCGGCGCCGATACGGTGATGGCACTCGACGCGGCCGCGTTCTGATTTCAAACTGTTTGACGGGCAGCATCTGATGGTGCTGCCGAAAGGGAGATGAGACATGACGAAAGTCTTCGTTTACGACCACGTGCGCACGCCGCGCGGCCGTGGCAAGAAGGACGGATCGCTGCACGAAGTGCCGTCCGTCCGCCTGGCAGCGAAAATGCTGGAGGCCGTGCGCGACCGCAACGGCCTAGACACGTCGACCGTCGACGACATCATCATGGGCTGCGTTGATCCGGTGATGGATGCCGGCGCCGTGATCCCGAAGGCAGCCGCCTTCGAGGCAGGCTATTCCACCCGCGCCCCCGGCATGCAGATCTCGCGCTTCTGCGCCTCCGGCCTCGACGCCGTCAACTTTGGCGCAGCCAAGATCGCCCAGGGCGCCGACGACATCGTGATTGCAGGCGGCGTTGAATCGATGTCGCGCGTCGGCCTCGGCATGTCGGGCGGCGCCTGGTTCATGGATCCGTCGGTCAACCTGCCGGCCTTCTTCATGCCACAGGGCGTTTCGGCCGACCTGATCGCCACCAAATACGGTTTCAGCCGCGACGACGTCGACGCCTATGCCGTCGAGAGCCAGAAGCGCGCGGCACTTTCCTGGGAAAAGGGCTACTTCAAGAAGTCGGTCGTGCCGTTCAAGGACCAGAATGGCCTGACCATCCTCGACCGTGACGAGCACATGCGCCCCGGCACCGACATGCAGGCGCTCGCCTCGCTCAACCCATCGTTCCAGATGCCGGGCGAGATGGGCGGTTTCGAAGCCGTCGGCATCCAGGCACACCCGGAGATCGAAAAGATCAACTACGTGCACCACGCCGGCAACTCCTCGGGCATCGTCGATGGCGCGGCAGCCGTGCTGCTCGGCTCCAAGGCCGGCGGCGAGAGCATGGGCCTCAAGCCCCGCGCCCGCATCCGCGCCTTCGCCAATATCGGCTCCGACCCGGCGCTGATGCTGACCGGCCCGGTCGACGTCACCGAAAAGCTGCTGAAGCGCGCGGAGATGAAGCTCTCCGACATCGACCTCTTCGAGCTCAACGAGGCCTTTGCCGCGGTCGTCCTTCGCTACATGCAGGCCTTCGACATCCCGCACGACAAGATCAACGTCAATGGCGGCGCGATCGCCATGGGCCATCCGCTCGGCGCGACCGGCGCGATGATCCTCGGCACCGTGCTCGACGAGCTGGAACGGCGCGATCTCAACACCGCGCTGGTGACGCTGTGCATCGGCGCCGGCATGGGCACCGCCACGATCATCGAAAGGGTCTGACGATGGATGCGACCCGCCGAACGCTTCTGGGGCTGATGGGTCTGGGACTGCTTGCAGTCTCGGCTTGCGTCTCCGACGAGGAGGAAGGCGGCGACAGCTTCACGTTGACCGGTACGATCACCAATGTCGCCAACGGCCCGGTTCCGGCCGGTACCGTCACCGTCCGGCTCGAGGAGCAGGGCGTGATGGACGTGGCCGCCAAGCTGATCGCGGAGACATCCGTGTCGAGCGACGGCAAGGCAACCCGCGTGCCTTTCGTGCTGCAGGTGCCGAAGCCGGAACTCGACAAGGCTGTCGATGCCGGCTTCTCCGTCCGCGTCGAGCGTGACGGCAGGCTGATCGCCATCAACACCACCAAACAACGTTACAGCCGCGGATCTGACATCTCGCTGCGCATCGAACCCATTCTCTACTGAGGGGGAGAACCATGACGAAGTACACCAATTTCAAGATCGAGACCGATGCAGACGGCATTGCCCTTGTCACCTGGGACATGCCCGAGAAATCGATGAACGTCTTCACCCAGGAGGTGATGGAAGAGCTGAACGCCATCGTCGACGCGACGACAGCCGATGCCGCCGTCAAGGGCGTCGTCTTCACGTCGGGCAAGTCGTCCTTCTCCGGCGGCGCGGACCTCTCGATGATCAAGTCGATGTTCACCTTCCAACAGGAAGAAAAGCAGAAGGATCCGGCCAATGCCGCCCAGAAGCTCTTCGACCTCGTCGGTCGCATGACCGGCCTGTTCCGCAAGCTCGAAACCTGCGGCAAGCCGTGGGTCTCGGCGATCAATGGCACCTGCATGGGCGGCGCCTTCGAGCTTTCGCTCGCCTGCCATGGCCGCGTGGCCTCCAATTCCAAGTCGGTCAAGATCGCGCTGCCTGAAGTCAAGGTCGGCATTTTCCCGGGCGCCGGCGGCACCCAGCGCGTACCGCGGCTCACCAATGCGCAGGACGCGCTGCAGATGATGACGACAGGCTCGTCGCTGACGGCAGCCCGCGCGAAGGCGATGGGCCTCGTGCATGAAGTCGTCGACGCCGACAAGCTGGTCGACGCCGCCAAGGCGATGATCAAGAACGGCCTAAAGCCGGTGCAGCCCTGGGACGAAAAGGGCTACAAGGTTCCGGGCGGCGGCATCTGGACACCGGCATCCGCCCAGCTCTGGCCGGCCGCTTCCGGCATCCTGCGCCGCGAGACGCAAGGTAACTATCCCGGCGCCATCGCAATTCTCAAATGCGTCTACGAAGGCCTGCAGGTGCCGTTCGACACGGCGCTGAAGATCGAACAGCGCTACTTCACCGAGATCCTGCAGACGACCGAAGCCTTCTCGATGATCCGCTCGCTGTTCGTCTCGATGCAGGAGCTCGGCAAGGGCGCGCGTCGCCCGGCCGGCGTGCCGAAGTCGGAGTTCAAGCATGTGGGCGTCGTCGGCGCCGGCTTCATGGGCGCCTCGATCGCCTATGTGACGGCTGCTGCCGGCATCGCCGTGACGCTGATCGACCGCGACATGGAAGCGGCGACAAAGGGCAAGGCGCACTCGGAAGGCCTGGTCAAGGATTCCGTCGGCAAGGGCCGCCTGACCAAGGAAGAAGGCGAAGCGCTGCTTGCCCGCATCACGCCGTCTGCCGACTACAACGACCTGAAGGACGTCGGCCTCGTCGTCGAAGCCGTTTTCGAAGACCGCCAGGTCAAGAAGGACGTGATCGAGAAGGTGGAAGCCGTGATCGGCGAAGACACGATCTTTGCCTCCAACACCTCGACACTGCCGATCACCGGCCTTGCCAAGAACTCCAAGCGCCCCGGACAGTTCATCGGCATCCACTTCTTCTCGCCGGTCGAAAAGATGATGCTGACGGAAGTGATCCTCGGCAAGGAGAGCGGCGACAAGGCGCTTGCCACCGCACTCGACTATGTCGCCGCGATCAAGAAGACGCCGATCGTCGTCAACGACACGCGCGGCTTCTACGTCAACCGCTGCGTCTTCCGCTACATCCACGAAGCCTATGACATGCTGATCGAGGGCGTGCCGCCGGCGATGATCGAAAATGCCGCCAAGATGGCCGGCATGCCGGTCGGGCCCTTGTCGCTCAACGACGAAGTCGCGATCGACCTCAGCCAGAAGATCCTGAAGGCCACCGTCGCGGATCTCGGCGAAAAGGCCGTCGATCCCAAGCACATGGCGCTGATCAACAGGATGGTCGACGACCTCGACCGCCGTGGCCGCAAGAACGGCAAGGGCTTCTACGAGTATCCGGCAAAGCCGGCGAAGAAGTATCTGTGGCCGGAGTTGAAGACGCTGTATCCGCAGAAGAATGCCGACAAGATCGATGTCGAGGTGCTGAAGCAGCGGTTCCTCGCAACGATCGCACTCGAAGCGGCACGCACCATGGAAGAGGGCATCGTCACCGACCCGCGGGAAGCCGACGTCGGCTCGATCCTCGGCTTCGGCTTTGCCCCCTACACCGGCGGCACGCTCTCCTACATCGACGGCATGGGCGCCAAGGCCTTCGTCAAGATGTGCGAGAAGCTCGCCAAGGACTATGGCAGCCACTTCAAGCCGACGGCGCTGCTGAAGGAAATGGCCGAACGCGGCGAGACCTTCTACGGCCGCTTCGACCCCTATGGGGAGAAGAAGCAGGCGGCGTAAGCAAGCAACAGCCCATTCGCTGTTCGATCACCGTGTCAGCGCCGCAGCACTGAGGGGACAGGGGAATGGGTTGGCTTAAATACGCGACCGCGCTCGGTGGGCTGGTCGGGCTGGCGTTGTGCGTCGGCCTGACCGCCGAGCTTGCATTGGAGCGTCGGGATTCTTCGCGATATCCGTCGCCAGGGCTGCTGGTCGATGCCGGCGGATATCGGATGCACGTCCACTGCACCGGCGACGGCCCCGTCCCGCTCATCCTCATCTCCGGACTTGGCGGATGGTCGCAGGATTGTTCGGCCGTCCAGCCGCTGCTTTCGCGGACGCACCGGACATGCAGCTTCGATAGGGCAGGCTATGGCTGGTCTGAAGAAGCGGGCGCGCCGCGTATCGGAATGGCTGCAATCGAGGATATGCGCACCGCATTGAACGAAGCGGGGGTCGGGTCTCCCCGCATTGTCGTCGGTCATTCGCTCGGGGGGCTTCTGGCGCAAATCTATGCGCAGCATTACCCGACCGAAGTTGCCGCGATGGCGCTCCTGGACTCGGTCGAGCGGCATCAGTATCAGTCGATGGCCCCGGCTACTCTTGAGCGATACAAGTCCGACATGGATCGGCTGACCGGGTGAGCGGCTGCAGCCAGCCGGTTTGGCGTGTTGAGGCTCGCCGGAACGCCGGCATCAATCATCGTTGAACGGCTGCCGGCCGGCGAGCGGGCGTCCGCGAATGCAAACGGGGTGCGCCCCAAGGCGTTTCGTGCATTGCGCGACGAATTCGTGGGTGTGGATCAGGCATTGGCGGATGCGTTGGCTGCCAACGCCAATCCCAATTTTCCGGTTTCGGTCATAGGTACCGACCGGAATCGCGATTTTCCTCCCGGTTGGGATACGGACGAAATGCGCGCATTCTGGCAGGAGGGGCAGCGCCGGCTTGGCCAACAGTTCAAGGTCACGCCGCAGATTCTGCCCGATGCAGGACACTACGTGCAGATAGAACAGCCTCAGATCGTCGTCGATGCCGTGGCCGGTTTGGTGACACGGTTGGCGGAATCGAACTAGAAATTTTGCTCCAAGCTCCTTCCAGATAAGAATTGTCGCCGCGCAACTCCTCATACCCGAGACAGATCGGCGAAAAATCGCGATGCCTTCATTTTCAAGATGTTGGGGCGCGCTTGCGGTCGCATGACCGCAGGGAGCGCTAGCCGACGCGAATGTATTTACCACCAAGCCTGACGGAGAATTGAAATGCAGTATTGGCTAATCGCCGCTGGCGCCGTCGCTGTGTTGACCGGACTGGTTCATTCGATCATGGGCGAAATATTGATCTTTCGCCGCCTGCGCTCTGGAGGAATTATTCCGAAAATTGCACCGCCGCCGTTGCGCGAGCGGCATGTTCGTATCCTGTGGGCCACGTGGCATCTTGCGAGCATACTCGAATTTGCTCTTGCGGCGGTCTTGTTCTGCATCGGGGCAAACTCCGATTCTGGTTCGTCGCACCAAACCGTCGCACTTGCCGCGATCTCGATCTCCAACTTTCTCGCCGCGCTTCTCGTGCTTTTCGCAACCAACGGCCGTCATCCGGGCTGGGTCGCTCTTTTGATTGTCGCGATCTTCACGGCAATTGCCTTGTGACGGGTTCCAACGTCCTGGCATGAGCCCGTGTCCCAAAAGTGGTTGAAAGGCTTGGAGCCGAGGCTGTTGCCGTCCTGTCTGCACACCAGCGTTGCCTGGACCCGCAACAGCCGACCGTTACCCCTGAGGGCCTGCGCCCTGAACGGCAATGGTCCGGCGATGTGCTAGACGCTCGCCGACGATGATCGTCACGCCTGCGACAAAGATCAGGCCGGCGCCGGCAAAGACGTTGGTGGCGGGAATATCGCCCCAGATCAGGAAGCCAAGGCCGAAGGCCCAGACGAGCGAGGTGTATTCGAACGGCGCGATCACCGAGATCGGTGCCCGGCGCATGCCTTCGAACATCGCATATTGCCCGACGCCGGCAATGATGCCGGTGCCCGCCATCAGCGCGAGGTCGAACAGCGCCGGCGGCGTCCAGAAGAAGCCGACGGCAACACCGGTCATGCCGATAAAGAAGACGTTGGAGATCGTCATCTGCGTCAGCGTCGTTTCCTGCAGGGCGGTCTTGCGCAGCATCACCGTGCCAATCGCCCAGAAGACGGCGGCCATCAGCGCCAGGAAGACCGGAAGCGACAGCTTCATGCCGGTTCCGAGCGGATCGCAGGCGATCAGCACGCCGATGAAACCGAGCAGCACCGCGAACCAGCGGATCGGCGGCACGTCTTCCTTCAGGACCGGGACGGCGAGCAGCGTCACCACGATCGGCGCGGCGTAATAGAGCGTGGTCATTTCGGCAAGGCCGAGATCGCGGGCGGCGTTGAAATAGGCAAGCCAAGCGGCAAGCAACAAAAGGTTGCGCACGAACAACGGCTTGATCACCGGCGACGAGATCGCGCGACGCACCAACGGGGCCCGGCCGATCACCAGGCACAGGAGAAGAATGGTGATGCTGCGGGTGAACAGGATCTGCCAGACGGAGTAACCGACCACCAGCCATTTGACCGACGCATCCTGCAGCGAGAACAGGAAATAGGAAAACGTCGTCATCACGATGCCGGAAAGCACTGTCTTGTTCATGGAAAGCCCCGAAGGCGGCCGGGAGGGAGAAGGCGGCAGCGCCCGTCTGATAGCGCGCCGCCGCCTCCGGTGGAAGAGCTGTAGGCTGGCCGCGCTGTGGCGAAATCTTGGTGTGGCGCAACGGCCAGGGCTTGATGGAGATCAAGACATCGGGCCGATTTCGCCGCTAGAGAGGGCGCAACGGGGCCGGCCGCCCCTGGTGTCGTGCCGATTTCCTCAGTCCCCGCGACAACGGGCCTGCGTGCAGATCGATGCGCGATGCTGTAGATGACGACAATACGGACGCGAAACCGGACCTTCAACGATGCAGCCGCTCGCCTTTAGCCTCGCCGCCCTCCTGCTCCTGGCCACGCCCGGCCCGACCAACACGCTGCTATGGCTTTCGGGCGCATCTGTCGGTTTCAGGCGTTCGACGCCGCTGCTGCTTGGCGAACTCGGCGGCTATCTCTCGGTGATCATTCCCGCCGTGGCGCTGCTCGCGCCGTTCCTGGCGGCCCACCCGCAGATCGGGCTGGCGCTCAGGGTCGCCGCCGCCTGCTGGGTATTCTTCCTTGCCTACGCACTCTGGACCACCGGCGACGACGGCCGGACGTCGACCGACATCTCCATTCGGCAGGTGTTCGTAACGACGCTGCTCAATCCGAAGGCGCTGATCGTGGCGCTTGTGCTCTTGCCGCAGACGGGCCTTGCGGCGACGCTGCCCTGGATCGGCGGATTTTCGCTGCTCGTCGTTATCGGCGGTTCGCTGTGGATCGGCGCTGGAGCGATGCTCGTTCAGCTCTCGCGCGGCGCACGCACGTCGATCTTGCCGCGCCGCATTGCCGCCGTCTGCCTCGCAATCTTCTCCTTCGGCATTGCCGGAAGTGCACTGGCAGCACTCGCCTGACGCCGGCCGCCAAGCGGATCAGGCCGCAGCTGCGGCCTCCCCCAGCTCGGCGCCAAGCGCCGCAATCAACTCTTCCCATCCCTGGCGGCGATATTCGACCTTGTCGAGACCGTCGAGGAAGGCCGCCTGTTCGGTATAGACGATGCGCGTGCCGGTGCCGTGTGGCTGGATGTCGACCGTTGCGACCGAAGCGGAAATCCGCCTTTCGTTTTCCGCCATCGTATAGGCCGAAATGATGCGCCGGTTTTCGACGATGTCGAGATAGACCGTGTCGTTGAAATAGATGGTCTTGCCGTCCTTGCTGAACCGGCCGGCCTCGCGCCCGCCGACGCGGAAGTCGTGGCTGTATTCGGCGATGGGCCAGCCGTCGGCCCTGACGAACCAGCGATCATGCGCTGCCGGATCGGCGAAGGCGCGAAACACCTGCTCGGGCGTCGCCTTGAAAACCCGTTCGATGGTGAAACTCGCATGTTCCACGGAATTGTCGCTCATGATCGTCTCCTCCTCGATCTCGTCTTGAGGGTCTGGCACCGGCGATCCACCGACTGCAGTCGCCGTAACTGCTTTCATTTCAAGAGCAGTTGCAAGTTAATTTCACTGCTGCGATAATGCAAGCGGTTTTGAAGAGGTCCCAATGAAAGACGATCACCGCTCGGGTTGCCCGATCAATCTCTCGCTGGAGGTTTTTGGCGACAAATGGAGCCTGCTGATCATTCGCGACATGATATTCGGCGGCAAACGGCATTTTCGTGAGCTGCTGCGCTCGCAGGAAGGCATATCCTCCAACATCCTGGCGGATCGGCTGAAGATGCTGGTCGAGCAGGGAATGCTGACCAAGGCCGACGACCCGACGCACAAGCAGAAAGCCATCTACAGCCTCGCCGAAATGACCATCGCGCTGGTGCCGATCATGGCGCATCTGGGCGCATGGGGGCGGCGATACCTTCCGGTCAGCGAGGAACTCAGCATTCGCGCCGAACTGATGGAAGCGGGCGGGCCGGAACTTTGGGACCGCTTCATGGATGAGCTTCGCCACGAACATCTGGGCCTGGCCCTCGACGGCCCGCCGCGCGTGCGCGCCACCCTTCAGGCCGCCTATGAAGATGTCGTCGCCCGGAAATCCCGGGAAAGTGCCGTCGCCTGAGGGCTAGAGGCCGATCACCGACAGCATGACGAAGGTGGCAAACAGCACGAAATGGGTCATGCCCTCGATGGCGTTGGTCTGGCCGTCGTTGAGGTTGATTGCCGCGACGATCAGCGTGATCGCCACCATCACCGTCTGCACCGGCGACATCGCCATGATGAAGGGCTGCCCGGTGTAGAGTGCTATTGCCTCCATCACCGGAACGGTCAGGATGACGGTCGACAGCGAAGCGCCGAGCGCGATGTTGACGACCGCCTGCATGCGGTTGGCAAGGGCTGCCCGCATCGCCGTCATGATCTCCGGCGAGGCCGAGATGGCGGCAACGACGATGGCGGCGATCGCCGGCGGCGCGCCTGTGCCTTTCAGGCCTGGGGTCAGAAGCCCCGACATGATTTCGGCGAGCGCGCCGATCAGCACCACGCCGACCAGGAGCGTCGCGATCGATCGCAGCACCGGCTCATCCGGTTCGTCGGCAATCTCGGCCCGATCGCCAGTCCCGCGCGGGTAACTGTAGCTGAAGAAGTAGCTGTGCACCCCCACCTGCATGCGCAGGAACAGGGTGTAGAGCACGATCATCGCGCCGATGGTGAAGGCGGAATAGAAATGCCATTTCTGAGCGGGCACGAATTCCGGCACGACCATGGAGATCCCCATCGCCGTCAGGATCATGACGCTGTAGGTGCGGGCGGAGTCGTCGTTATAGGGCTGTTCGCCATGCTTCAGCCCGCCAAGCAGCGCGGCCAGGCCGAGTATGCCGTTGATATCGAGCATCACGGCGGAATAGATCGTATCGCGCACCAGCGTCGGCGAGCTTTCGCCGGTCATCATGATCGCCAGGATGATCACTTCGACCAGCACTGCCGAGAGCGTCAGGATCATCGTGCCATAGGGATCGCCGACCTTGGCTGCCAGCACTTCGGCGTGATGGGCGACCCGCATCGATGCCAGCACGATTGCCGCCACCAGCGCCGCCGCCCCGGCGAGCGAAGCGGCCTGCCCCATTTCGAGCACATGATGTTCCAGCACAAAACCGGCGATCGCGGCAAGGAAAGCGGCAAGCAGCAGACGTTCGGATTTCAACACCGCCAACACATCAGCCCCTCGCCGGTCAAACTCAAGCAACGCCAAGGACTATAGAAGCAGGAAGACCAATTTCAATCACAGAGCACAAGGATTATTTTCCTCCCTGTTCTTTACCATCCGGGCATGCTTGGTTAATCTACTGGCCAACAAAGGCATTGCAGCCGTCGCTCACCTGCCCGGACCTGACATTCATGCTGTCGCACAACACCATCTGGCACGCCATCGACGCCCTGGCCGAGCGCCATCAACTCTCGCCATCAGGGCTTGCGCGCCGCGCCGGGCTCGACCCGACATCCTTCAACAAATCCAAGCGCCAGTCGGCCGATGGCCGCGAACGCTGGCCGTCGACGGAATCGATCGCCAAGGTGCTGGACGCGACCGGCGCCACGATCGACCAGTTCATGGCGCTGATGCGGTCGGACGCGAGCCGCGGCGAGCCTTACAAGGGCGTCATTCCCCTGATCGGGTTTGCCCAGGCCGGCGCCGGCGGTTTTTTCGACGACGGCGGCTTTCCCGCCGGACAAGGCTGGGATGTCGTCGACTTTCCGGCCGGGGCCGAGCGACGCGCCGGCATCTATGCGCTCGAGATCCAGGGCGACAGCATGCTGCCGCTCTATCGCGACGGCGACGTGCTGATCGTCGATCCCGGCGCGCAGGTCCGTCGCGGCGACCGCGTCGTGGTCAAGACCCGCGAAGGCGAGGTCATGGCTAAAGTCCTGATGCGGCATACGCCGCGCAACATCGAACTGCTTTCGCTCAACCAGGACCATCCCAACCGGAGTTTCGAGATGAGCGAAGTCGAATGGATCGCCCGGATCATCTGGGCCAGCCAATAGGACATCTTTCCTGATGCGGCAGAAACTGGTCACTCTTGCAGGCGGAATTGCCGCCTTGGCGCTTTATACTGGCATCCTCTTTGCGGGTGCGGCGACCATCCGGGACCGGCAAAGCGCCGCGACGCCGGACTTCGTGCTGGAAACGCCTGACATGGCAGAAACGGAGCCTTCGCTGGAGCCCGAGGACGTGCCGTTCGACATGACCGACCCTCAGGCAAGCGACACGACGCCAGCTGGTGTCCCGAGCCAGGGCGGCGCTCATTCGACCGAGACCACGGCTCGAACCATCGAACCTCAGCAATTCGGCCTGCCCGACGATGTCACGACGAAGCCCCTCGAACGCATAGAGCCGCGGCAGCCGCTGTCGGGCGCGGACACCGGCGCGTCGAAGCCGAGGGAACCGACGGTTCTGCGGCAACCGGTAGCGCTCGCCGCCGGCCTCATCCGCTTCGACAAGGTGACGCTGCAGCTCGACGGCATCGAACCGGAGACCGCGGAACGGATCTGCGAAAGCGGCGGAAAAAGCTGGCCTTGCGGCATGGTTGCCCGCACCGCGTTTCGCAATTTCCTGCGGGCCCGCGCCGTCAGCTGCGATATTCCGGCGGGCGGTACAGGCGAGACCGTCACCGCGCAATGCACCGTCGGAGGCCAGGACCCGGCAGCCTGGCTGGTGGCCAACGGCTGGGCGACGCCGTCACCGGGCTCGCCGCTCGAGCAACAGGCCGAAACGGCGCGCCAGGCAAAGCTCGGCTTTTACGGCGACGATCCGCGCGATTTTCGCCGGACGCCGATGCCGTTCGACGATCCGAGCGCGGCTGCAACGATGGACGAACCGGCACCGGACTTGTAAGGAACGGCCAAACACACCAGTTCTTCGCAAACACGTTCCGGAAAGTCCCGATGCCCGCAAGCCTCAGCCAGCACGAAGCCCTTGTCTATGTCATGGTGATGATGTCGGCCGTCGACCGCGAGATGAGCGACGACGAGTTCGCGCGCATCGGCAGGCTCGTGCAGTTCCTTCCCGCCTTCGAGGGTTTCGACGAAGACCAGCTCGTGCGGGTCGGCCACGAATGCGCGGCTCAGCTGGCGGCGCCCGAGGGCCTCGACATCGTGCTTGAGATCGTGCGCGAGGCGCTGCCGGAGCGGCTGCATGAAACGGCCTATGCGCTTGCGGTCGAGATCGCGGCCGCCGACCAGCGCATCCGCAACGAGGAGATCCGTTTGCTGCAGCTGCTGCGCGACCGGTTCGGCCTCGACAAGCTGACCTGTGCCGCAATCGAGCGCGGCGCTCTCGCCCGCTTCCGCCGGTAACGGCTGACCGATCGCGTCACCTCACGTCAACGTGTCTTGGCGTGGGGTTGGCGGCCCATGCTATCGCTGCGCGGGAAAATGATAGCGAGGCACGACGCATGCAGCTTTTCGGCGTGACAGAGCCCCTGTGGCGCCTTGCGGCCTTTCTCTCGGTCTTCGCCGCCATGGCAATGCTCGAGCTTTGGCATCCGCGGCTGGAGCGGCCGGAATTGCGCAAGGCGCTGAAGGCCCGGCGCTGGTTCACCAACCTTTCCATCCTCGTGCTCTCGTCGCTCTGTCTGCGGCTGATCTTTCCGGCTGCGGCTACGGGGGCAGCACTGTGGGCGCAGGCACGAGGCTACGGCCTGCTGCCGGCCCTGGGCATTCCCCCTGTTGTCGCCGGTGTGATCGCCTTCGTCGTGCTCGATTTCGCCATCTGGCTTGAGCACGTCGTCTTTCACAAGGTGCCGTTCTTCTGGCGGATGCACCGGGTTCATCACGCCGATCCGGGCGTCGATCTGACCACCGCCTTGCGGTTTCATCCGCTGGAGATCGTCGTCTCGATGATCTGGAAGATCGCCGTCATCGTCACGCTCGGCGCGCCTGCCGCAGCCGTGCTCTTGTTCGAGATCGTGCTGAATGCCGCCGCCATGTTCAACCATGCCAATCTGCGGCTGCCGCCGCGCCTCGACCGGGCATTGCGGCCATGGATCGTGACGCCCGACATGCATCGCATCCATCATTCGACCGAGCGCTCGGAGACGGATTCGAACTACGGCTTCAACCTGGCGATCTGGGACCGGCTGTTTGCCACCTATACGGACCGGCCACGGCGGGGCGAGAACTCCATCGAAACGGGGCTCACGACCTATGGCCGCAGCGAGCCGACGAAGCTTATCTGGTCGCTGCTTCTGCCGTTCCGGCGGGATTGATCAACTGCGCATCGGTTTAGCGCGGACGACAGGCAGGCCTCAATAGATGCCGTTCGGGAAGTAGCGCAGGTAGATCTCGTCGAGCCGCCCGCTGCGCGACAGCGCCAGCAGGGCATGATCGATCGCCTGCGTCAGAGCCGGTTCGGCCTTGCGGTTCATGATCGTCAGTCCCTCGCCGAGAAAGCGCTGCGAGAAATAGGCGCCATCGACAAGCGCGCAGCACCCCGCCGCAGCACTGCCCGACACCCAGAAGGAAAGCTGCATGCCGTCGGAAAAGACCGCCGCCACCTCGCCCTTCCCAAGCGCTGCCAGCATCTGATCGCGATCCTGAAAGACCTTGGCTTCGAGCTTCGGGAAGAACGCCCTGAACATCACCTCATGGGTGGTGCCGGAAACGACGCCGACCGACTTGCCCTTCAGGCCGGCTGGATTGGCGACGGCGCCTGCTGCCTTCGTGTTGATCGCAAAGCGCGCCGGAAGCCGCATGAACGGCCTGGAAAAGCCGAAGCGCTGGCGCAGTTCCGGACTGACGGCGATGCCGGCGGCGACCGCCTCGCCCTGCCCTTCTTCCAGCGCCGGGAGCAGCTCGGCATAGGTCACGGCCTGGATCTGGCACTTGGCTTCAATGTCGAGTTCGCGGCAGATTTCGCGCACGAGATCCACATGAAAACCTGAAAGCCTGCCCGACTGGTCGATGAAATTGAACGGCGGAAAATCAACCGTTGTCAAGAACCTCAGCCGTGCCAACCCGGTCAGATCCGGCTTGGCGATGCGCTCGCGCGCGTCGAACAGATTGGGCAGATCCTTCGGCTGGCCGGCATCGGGCTGGGCAGCAAGCGGCGCGGCGATCAGATAGACGCAGAGGGCCAGCAGTCGGTGGATTTTCATGGGCAAGGGCGAGCGCGTCTCTTCGGGATATCGTGCGGCCTGAAAGGCCGCAAATGATTCATGAGTGCGCCAAGATTAGCCGGATGCGGCCGGGCTGGCTACTGGCTTCAGCGCCGCGGCGTTCGCGCCCTGCCTGGCGGCCGTGCCGGACTGAAGCCTCGCGGGCGATAGCGAAGGAAGAGTGGAGCGGGTGATCGGGATCGAACCGACGACATCAAGCTTGGGAAGCTGGCGTTCTACCACTGAACTACACCCGCAGCGTTTCGGAAACTTCCTCAACCGCATGCATCTGTCAAGGACCGTTGCGCCGCGTTGCCGCGCAACGGCGTTTTTTCTGTTACTCCGCGTGGAAATGCTTGGAGAGTTTGAGGCCCTGCGCCTGATAATTGGAACCGAGACCGAGGCCGTAGAGCCCATCCGGCCGCTCCAGCATGTGCTCATAAACCAGCCGGCCGACGATCTGGCCGTGTTCGAGGATGAAAGGAACCTCGTGGCTGCGCACCTCGAGCACGGCGCGGCTGCCGCTGCCGCCGGCAGAGGCATGGCCGAAGCCCGGATCAAAGAAACCGGCATAGTGCACGCGGAATTCGCCGACCAGCGGATCGAACGGCGTCATCTCCGCTGCGTAAAGCGGCGGAACGTGCACCGCCTCGCGCGATACCAGGATGTAGAATTCATCGGGATCGAGGATCAGCTCGTCGCGGCCGCGGCTATAGAGCGGTTCCCAGAAATCGAAGACGGCGTGCTGTGCCTTCTTGTCAACGTCGACGACCGCGGTGTGGTGCTTGCCGCGATAGCCGATCAGCCCGTCCGGGCCGGTTCCCTTGAGGTCGATCGACAGCGCGATGCCGCCGCCGCTGACATTGGGCTTTTCGCTTGCGACCAGCATGTCACTTTCGTGCAATGACAGGAGCTCCTGTTCGGAGAGCAGCGACTGGCCGGTGCGGAAGCGGATCTGCGACAGACGCGAGCCGCGCCGAACGACGATCGGGAAGGTGCGCGGGCTGATTTCGAGATAGAGCGGACCGCGATACCCTGCAGGGATCTTGTCGAACTCCTGGGCGCGGTCGGTGATGACGCGGGTGAAGATATCGAGGCGGCCGGTCGAGCTCTTCGGGTTGGCCGAAGCCGACATGTTTTCCGGCAGGTCCAGGCTTTCCATCAGCGGCACGATATAGACGCAGCCGGTCTCGAGAACGGCGCCCTCGGACAGATCCACGACATGCAGCTTCAGCCGGTCGAGCTTGTCGGCAACGAGATGCGCCGGCCCCGGCATGAAGCTCGCGCGCACGCGAAATGCCTTGGCGCCAAGGCGCAGATCGAGGCTTGCCGGCTGGATCTGGTCGGCATCCAGCGCCTTCTCGCTCTTCAAGCGCCCGGTTTCAAACAGCGCGGCAATGGCGCGGTCGGCCAAAATCCCAGTCTCGCGGCCCATTTCGATCCTCTTTTCAGTTGCGAGACAAAACCAAACTCCAGGAATTGACGCAAGCGCACCCAGGCAGTATTGGAGCTTTATCCCGTGGTGATTTGGCCGGTCGGCTTGCAGCCACGTTAAACAAGTAGCTAAAAAGGCCGGGTATCAAACCGGCCCTTCACGCGGCCGGTTTTTTTGTTTTTGAAGGTGATCGTCACATGAGCAAAAACTGGCGCCCGGCAACCCAACTCGTCCACGGCGGAACGACCCGCTCCCAGCACGGCGAGACGTCCGAGGCGATCTTCCTCACCCAGGGCTTCGTCTACGACACATCGGAAGCCGCCGAAGCGCGCTTCAAGGGTGAAACCGACGGCTTCATCTACGCCCGTTACGGCAGCCCCACCAACGACATGTTCGAAAAGCGCATGTGCATGCTGGAAGGTGCCGAAGACGCGCGCGCCACGGCATCCGGCATGGCTGCAGTCACCGCCGCCGTTCTCTGCCAGTTGAAGGCCGGCGACCATATCGTTGCCGCGCGCGCCCTCTTCGGCTCCTGCCGCTGGGTGGTCGAGACGCTGGCGCCGAAATACGGCATCGAATGCACGCTGGTCGACGGCCGCGATCTCGCAAACTGGGAAAAGGCGATCCAGAAGAACACCAAGGTCTTCTTCCTGGAAAGCCCGACCAACCCGACGCTTGAAGTCATCGACATCGCCGGCGTCGCCAAACTGGCCAACCAGATCGGTGCCAAGGTGGTGGTCGACAACGTCTTCGCCACGCCGCTTTTCCAGAAGCCGCTCGAACTCGGCGCCCATATCGTGGTCTACTCCGCCACCAAGCATATCGACGGCCAGGGCCGGTGCCTCGGCGGCGTGGTTCTGTCCGACAAGGACTGGATCAACGAGCACCTGCACGACTACTTCCGCCACACCGGCCCGGCGATGTCGCCGTTCAACGCCTGGACATTGCTGAAGGGGATCGAGACCCTGCCGCTGCGCGTCAAACAGCAGACGGAAACCGCGCGCCGCGTCGCCGACTTCCTGGCAGAGCAGCCTGAGGTCGCCAAGGTCATCTATCCGGGCCGCAAGGACCATCCGCAGGCCGACATCATCGCCAAGCAGATGACCGGCGGATCGACCCTCGTTGCCTTCGAACTCAAGGGCGGCAAGGAGGCGGCCTTCGCGCTGCAGAATGCGCTGCAGATCGCTCGCATCTCCAACAATCTCGGCGACAGCAAGAGCCTGATCACGCATCCGGCGACGACGACGCACAAGAACCTGACGGACGAAGCCCGCGAAGAGCTTGGCATTTCCGCCGGCACCGTGCGCTTCTCGGCCGGCATCGAAGACAGCGACGACATCGTCGAGGATTTCGCCCGGGCGCTGAAGGGCGTGAAGGCCTGATCCACGAAGACCAAGCGGCCGCCTGCTTTCAGGCGGCCGTTACTGCCGGTCGATGAAGTGCCGGCGCGCCAGCATGATCCGCGACAGCGCGGTGTAGAGGCAGATGCCGGCAAACGCTGCCGCCAGAACCGAAAACGCTGCTGGGAACAGGCAGAAGGCCAGGAAGACGGCGATCGTCTCGGTTGCCTCCGCAAGTCCCGTGGTGAAGAAGAGCGACTTCTCCCCCCGCACCTCCGTCGTCATCGATCGCTTCTCGGCCATGATCGCATAGGCGAGAAAACTCGATCCGTTGACGTAGAACGAAAAGAGCAGCAGGCCACCGGAAAGACCATTCGCCTGCGGGTCGGCGAGAATGAAGCCGAGGGGCACCGCGCCGTAAAAGACGAAGTCGAGCACGATATCGAGAAAGCCGCCGAAATCGGTCTTGCGCGTCGCCCGCGCCACGGCGCCATCCAGACCGTCGCAAAGCCGGCTGACGACGATAAAAACACCGCCCGCAAGATAGAATTGCCCGGCAATCAGGCCGGCGGCAACGAGGCCGAAGAGGAGACCGGCGACCGTCACGGCATTGGCGCCGACACCCGCGCGCGCGAGTTTCCGACCCAGGCGATCCAGCATCGGGTCCAGATGTTTCCTCACTGATCCGTCAAGCATCGGCTCCGCCTTCCCGCATCCTGGTCAAGCGCGCATGCAATCCTGCCGTTATTCTTGACGAAACCATCTTGCTGTAGAATACCCTGAAAGACTGGAAAGAAGGTCGTTGCCCATGTATCGCGCGCTCACACGCGACATAGAAGTTACGGTGGAGCCGTATTATCTGGAAGAGCAATCTGATCCGGATGACAGCCGCTATGTCTGGGGCTACCGCATCGTCATTGCCAACCATTCGGCCGAGACGGTGCGACTGATGACGCGCTACTGGCACATCACAGACGAAAACGGCCAGGTGGACGAAGTCAGCGGGCCGGGCGTCATCGGCGAACAGCCGTTGCTGAACCCTGGCGACACTTACGAATATTCTTCCGGCTGCCCACTCGACACGCCCTCGGGCGTCATGTTCGGTCACTACAGCATGGAATCGGAAGGCGGAGACACCTTCAATGTGGCCATCCCCGCCTTCTCGCTCGATTCACCAGGGCTCGTGCGAACCCTGAACTAGGATCGGGCGTTTCCGATTTGAACGGAAACGCCTCTCGACATGTCTGCTCTGGCGCATTTCCGAACGGAAAACCGCTTCGCACTTTTCCTGAAAATGCTCTGGCCTTACTGCTGGCGGACTTCGCTCGCCTCGAAGCGATAGGTCGTCGAGCAGAACTCGCATGTCACCTTGATCAGGCCATCCTCGATCGTGCTCTCGATATCGTCGGCATGCAGCCCGGTCAGCACCGAGCGGATCTTCTCGCGCGAGCAGCTGCAGCGATCGTAGACCGCCTGCGGCTCGTAGACGCGAACGCCACGCTCGTGGAACAGCCGATACAGCAGACGCTCCGTGCCGACCATCGGGTCGGTCAGCTCGTCGGCATCGATCGTCTCGACCATGACCTTGGCTTCTGCCCAGAGATCGTCCTCGTCGAAGAAATCCTCATTGTCGTCGCCGTCGCCGCCTGAAAGATCCGGCTGGCGCATGCGTTCCGGCGCATCGGGCAAGAACTGAGCCACCATGCCGCCGGCACGCCAGCGATGGCGCGGCTTGCCGTTCTCGTCGCGGTCGAGCAGTTCGGCCACGCCAAGGCGCACCTTGGTCGGGATCTGTTCCGACTGACGGAAGTAGACGCCAGCGATTTCCTCGAGCGTTGCGCCATCAAGCGCGACGATGCCCTGGTAGCGCTGGGTATGGGCGCCCTGGTCGATGGTAAACGCGAGAACGCCCTTGCCGAGCAGCTCGTGCGACTGCGTGCGGCCGTCCTTCAGGGCTTCCGACAGGGCCTCCTCGTTGAAGCGCGCATAGGCCCGCACCTTGTCTGGCGTGGCAAAATCGGCAACGACGAGATCGACGGGACCATCGCTCTTCGTCTGGACGATGAGCTTGCCCTCGAACTTCAGGGACGTGCCGAGCAGCACGGTCAGCACCACCGTTTCGGCCACGAGCCGTGCGACCGGAAGCGGATAGTTGTGACGCTCCAGGATCGCGTCGAGCATCGGGCCGAGCTGAACCGCGCGACCGCGCACATCGAGGCCCTCCACCTGGAAGGGCACGACATGGTCGTCACCGGCAAAATCGAATTCGCCAAGTCCGGGTGCCATCTCAGTCATTTGCAGCTCCTTGCGTAACCGGAGAAGGCCGCGCTGAGGACATGAACATCCCCCGGCGCAGCCTGCCCGTCATCCTATTTGATCCCGCCGTAAACGGATTTGTCCAGCAGGCATGCGGCATTTTCCGGCCAGTCATGCGCTGCATATGGTCGAGGCGCGTCCGCTGTTTCCACACCGGCGCGTCCCGCATGCGGCGTAAATCGGGTCGCATGCGGGAAATTTCAAGGGCGAACGCGCCGCTCAGACGAGACCCATGCACCAGGCAATGATCGACTTCTGCGCATGGAGCCTATTCTCCGCCTCGTCGAACACCACCGACTGAGGACCATCGATCACCTCGTCGGTCACCTCTTCACCACGGTGCGCCGGCAGGCAGTGCATGAACAGCGCGTCCGATGCGGCATGCTTCATCAAGGCTTCGTTGACCTGGAAAGGCTGGAAGACGTTGTGGCCGCGGGCGCGATGCTCCTGGTTCATGGAAATCCAGGTATCGGTGACGACGCAGTGCGCGCCGGCCACGGCCTGCTCGGCCTCGTGGCAGAGCAGGATCTCGCCGCCATTGTTGCGCGCCCAGTTGAGGATCTTGTCATGCGGCTCCGAGCCGAGCGGCACCGCCATGTTCATGCGGTAGCCGAAACGGGCCGAGCCCTCGATCAGCGAATGCAGCACATTGTTGCCGTCGCCGGTCCAGGCGATGGTCTTGCCCTTCACCGGCCCGCGATGCTCCTCGAACGTCATGATGTCGGCCATGATCTGGCAGGGATGCGTGTCGTCGGTGAGGCCGTTGATGACGGGAACCGTCGCATGTTCGGCCAGTTCGAGAAGCCGGCGATGATCGGTGGTGCGGATCATGATCGCATCGACGTAGCGCGACAGCACCTTGGCCGTGTCGCCAATGGTCTCGGCGCGGCCGAGCTGCATCTCGGTGCCCGAGAGAAACAGCGTTTCGCCACCGAGCTGGCGCATGCCGACATCGAAGGAGACGCGGGTGCGCGTCGACGGCTTTTCGAAGATCATCGCCAGCATCTTGCCGGCGAGCGGCTTGTCGGCGGTGCCCGCCTTGGTCGCTGTCTTTCGAACCCGTGCGTCATCGATGATCGTCCTGAGATCGGCTGCCGTCATGGCCGAAAGATCGATGAAATGTCTTGTGCCTGCCATCGTACTCAATTCCTGTCCTCGGAATGGCCCTTGAAGCACGGCCGGGGGTCGAAGAAGAAATGCTTCGACGCCTCGGCTTCGCACATGGACCCTTGGGAAAATCGCTGCCGATCTTCGGGTTCACAAACTCAAGCTGCGGCGGTGCCGCTCGCGCTTCTGACGGCTTCGGCCGCGCGCTCGATGCGCGCCAGGCCTTCGCGTGCCTCCTCCGCCGTCACGGTCAGCGGCGGCAGCAGGCGCAGCACGTTCTCGCCGGCCGGAACAGCCAGCAGCCTTTCCGCGCGGATCGCCTTCAGGAGATCGGCCGAGGGGCCCTTCGCCTTGATGCCGAGCATAAGCCCGTCGCCACGGATCTCTTCGATCACATCGGGGAAACGATCCTGCAGCGAGGCGAGCCCCTGGCGGAACACCAGGGAAACGTCGCGGACATGATCGAGGAAGCCATCAGCGAGGATGACGTCGAGCACTGCATTGCCGACCGCCATGCCAAGCGGGTTGCCGCCATAGGTCGAGCCGTGGGTACCGGCAACCATGCCGGCCGCAGCCTCTTCCGTGGCAAGGCAGGCGCCGAGCGGGAAGCCGCCGCCGATACCCTTGGCGACAGCCATGATATCCGGGCGGATGCCGGCCCATTCATGGGCGAAGAGCTTGCCGGTGCGGCCGACGCCGGTCTGGACCTCGTCGAGGATCAACAACAGGCCGAATTCGTCGCAAAGCGCGCGCAGCTCCTGCATGAATTCCTTGGTGGCCGGGCGGATGCCGCCTTCGCCCTGGATCGGCTCGATCAGGATTGCCGCGGTCTCGTCGGTGATCGCGTCCTTGACGGCTGCGATGTCGCCGAAGGGAACCTGATAGAAACCAGGCGCCTTCGGGCCAAAACCTTCGATGTACTTCTGCTGGCCGCCGGCAGCGACGGTGGCGATCGTGCGCCCGTGGAATGCGCCCTCGAAGGTGATGACGTGGAACTTCTCCGGATTGCCCTTGGCATAATGGTAGCGGCGGGCAGTCTTGATTGCGCATTCGAGCGCTTCGGCGCCCGAATTGGTGAAGAACACACGGTCGGCGAACGTCACGGCCGACAGCCGGCGCGCCAGGCTCTCCTGGCCCGGAACCTCATAGAGGTTCGACAGGTGCCAGACCTTCTCGGCCTGCGCCTTCAGCGCCTCGACCAGATGCGGATGCGCGTGACCGAGCGAATTGACGGCAACGCCTGCAGCGAAGTCGAGATAGCGCGTGCCGTCTTCGGCAATCAACCAGACGCCCTCTCCTCGCTCGAAACGCAACGGCGCACGCATGTAGGTGTCGTAAAGCGGCGTGGTTGCAGTCATGGCGAGCCTCTCCTTCATTGCTATCGGCATCGGTCCGCGCGCGATGTTGGGCGCGGCAAAAATTAAAAATGCCGCCTTGCGGCGGCGCAGGCACTATTCCCATTTCGCAGCGCAATGTCAACAAAACCAAGCCTTGCAGTGCGGTCGCACGACCCTCATCCGTGCGACGAAAAAATCGTCTCGGCGGGGCTTGCAAAAATACAACGCCCGCCGAGCAAGTTGGGGAAAACCAAGAAATCGATTCGGCGCGATTCCGCGGACTCTTGCCACGGAGTCCGGCGGTCAGTAGGTTAACGTTCAATTACTAGACGCATGCGGCGGACCTAGTCACCAAAAGTGTTATCGCGTTGCAGCTCCGGAACCTTGCCGGAGCGTGGTGAAAGATTCTGTCATCGCCAACGCTGAGAACGGAGAGTGCAGAAATGAACTGGACTGACGAGCGGGTGGAGAAACTGAAGAAGCTTTGGTCCGAGGGCCTGAGCGCGAGCCAGATCGCGGCACAGCTCGGCGGCGTCAGCCGCAATGCGGTCATCGGCAAGGTTCACCGGCTGAGCCTGCCCGGCAGGGCCAAGGCTGGTGGCACCGCAGCTGCGACCCGGCCGAAGCCGCGCCCGGCCACATCGGCGCCGCGCGCCCCGAACTTCGCCTCGCGCGTCACCACCCGCACGGTTACCCGCCCGGCTGGCGCCCTTGTCCTCAAGGAAGAGGTCGAAGTCGATCTCGTCGCCGAACAGGACTTCCACGTCCAGACCGATGTGGTCGTGCCGATGTCGCGCCGCCTGGAACTGACGCAGCTGACCGAGCGCACCTGCAAATGGCCGATCGGCGACCCGCTGAAGGAGGAATTCCATTTCTGCGGCAACGATTCCCCGGAAGCTTCGCCCTACTGCACATTTCACGCGAGGCTTGCCTACCAGCCGTCCGCCGAGCGCCGCCGCGCACGCTGAGGTGAGCGAAGACACGTACAGAAAAAGGGGCCGACCGGCCCCTTTTTTATTGCCTACCGATTGGCCGGCTCAGCTTTCGAGCGAGTAGCCGGCACCGCGAACGGTGCGGATCACATCCGGCATGCTCGAGAAATTCAGCGCCTTGCGCAGGCGGCCGACATGCACGTCGACGGTGCGCTCGTCGACATAGATATCGTGGCCCCAGACGCCGTCCAGCAGCTGCGAGCGCGAAAACACCCGGCCCGGCGACGACATCAGGAATTCGAGCAGGCGGAATTCCGTCGGGCCGAGGCGGACTTCGCGGGTGCGGCGATGCACACGGTGCGTCTCGCGATCGAGCTCGATATCGCCGCAGCGAAGCAGCGTCGAGAGAACCTCCGGCTTGGCACGGCGCAGCATCGCCTTGACCCGCGCCATCAGCTCCGGCGTAGAGAACGGCTTGACGACATAATCGTCGGCGCCGGTGGCAAGGCCGCGAACCCGCTCGCTCTCTTCGCCCCGCGCCGTCAGCATGATGATCGGCAGTCGCTCGGTTTCCGGGCGCTGGCGAAGCCGGCGGCAAAGCTCGATGCCGGAGACCCCCGGCAGCATCCAGTCGAGGATCAGGAGATCCGGCAGGCGCTCTTGCAAGCGGATCTCGGCCTCGTCGCCGCGCAGGATCGTATCGACATCGAAGCCCTCGGCTTCAAGGTTATATCGCAAGAGGACGCTCAGGGCCTCTTCGTCTTCGACAACGGCGATTTTCGGCAGCATCAGGTAACGTCTCCTTACCCAGAGCATCCCGTGTTCGATCGAACGCCGGGAGATGCTCGAACATACAGCATCTGAAGCCTTCCGCGCGCTTTCAAAGACATGCGCGAAAACGGTTGGCTACAGGCGCAACAAGGCAGGGCCGCAACCGAAATTGCGACCGGATGAAGTTTACATGCAGGCACTCGAACTTATCCTGGCCCAGAGCATCCTGCCTTCAGGTGGTTTCACTCGAGGGCAGTAAGATGCTCCAGAATTAAAGTGCTGGAGCGTCCTTTGTGCGTTCCTGAGAACGCACGGCGCTCTAGTCCTTTACGGCGCCCAGCGTCGACGTATTGTCGTCCTTTGGACGTTCGCCTTCCGGCTGCGCGCCCGTCGCCATGTAATAGATCGTCTCGGCGATGTTGGTGGCATGGTCGCCGATGCGCTCGATGTTCTTGGCGCAGAACAGAAGGTGCGTGCAGGGCGTGATGTTGCGCGGATCTTCCATCATGTAGGTGAGCAGCTCGCGGAACAGCGAGGTGTAGATCGCATCGATCTCCTCGTCGCGCTCGCGGATGCTGTTGGCCTTCTCCGGCGAGCGGGAGGCATAGACGTCGAGCACTTCCTTCAACTGCACCAGCGCAAGCTCGGCCAGATGCTCGAGGCCGCGGGCCAGCTTGCGCGGGATGCCCGAGCCGGCAACGGCGATCACGCGCTTGGCGTTGTTCTTGCCGAGGTCGCCGACGCGCTCCAGATCGGATGCGATGCGGATCGACCCCATGATTTCGCGCAGGTCCGCGGCCACCGGCTGGCGCTTGGCAATGGTGATGATCGCTTTTTCGCCGATCTGGCGCTCGGCTTCATCAAGGATGGTGTCGTCGGAGATGACCTTCTGCGCCAGCGCGAGATCGGAATTGACGAGCGCGCGGACGGACTCGCCCACCATCTGCTCGGCAATGCCGCCCATCTCGGAGATGCGGCGCGTCAGGTATTTCAGTTCTTCGTCATAGGCGGACATTATGTGCATGGACATAATCTTTGATCCTTGCGGGCGCGTTCAGGAAACAGGGTGGGGGCGAGCTTCGGCGATCAGCCGAAGCGACCCATGATGTAGTCCTGGGTACGCTGGTCATCCGGATTGGTGAACATCTTGTCGGTGTCGTTCTCCTCGACGAGATTGCCGAGGTGGAACATGGCGGTGCGCTGCGACACGCGCGCTGCCTGCTGCATCGAGTGGGTGACGATGACAATCGTGAAGTTGCTGCGCAGCTCGTGGATCAGCTCCTCGACCTTCGCCGTCGCAATCGGGTCGAGCGCCGAACAGGGCTCGTCCATCAGGATCACTTCCGGGCTGACGGCAACCGCACGGGCGATGCAAAGGCGCTGCTGCTGGCCGCCGGACAAGCCGGTGCCCGGCTCATGCAGGCGATCCTTCACCTCGTTCCAGAGGCCCGCCTTCTGCAGGCTGGTCTCGACCACGTCGTCGAACTCGGACTTCGTGCGGGCGAGACCGTGAATGCGCGGGCCGTAGGCGACGTTGTCGTAGATCGACTTCGGGAACGGGTTCGGCTTCTGGAACACCATGCCGACGCGGGCGCGCAGCTCGACGACGTCGATGGCCGGATCGTAGACATCGTCTTCATCGAGCGTGATCTTGCCGGTGACGCGGCAGTTCTCGATGGTGTCGTTCATGCGGTTCAGCGTGCGCAGAAAGGTCGACTTGCCGCAGCCCGAAGGGCCGATCAGCGCGGTCACCGTATTTTCGCGGATGTTGAGGTTGACGTCGAAAAGCGCGCGCTTCTCGCCGTAGTAGACCGACACATCCTTGCCGATCATCTTGTAGGGAACCGTGTTCATTTTCTGATCCAGGGCTTTCTCGACTGCTGCTTCTGACATGATGTTCATAGTAATTACCTCACTACCAACGGCGCTCAAAGCGACGTCGCAACAGAATGGCGCCAAGGTTCATGACGACGAGGAAGATGAGAAGAATGATGATCGCGCCGGAGGTACGCTCGACGAAGGCGCGTTCCGCTTCGTTGGCCCACATATAGATCTGTACCGGCAGCGCCGTCGACGGCTCCATCGGCGAGCCGGGATAGTCGACGACGAAGGCGACCATGCCGATGAGAAGCAGCGGCGCGGTTTCGCCGAGCGCGTGCGCGAGACCGATGATCGTCCCGGTCAGGATGCCCGGCATCGCCAGCGGCAGGACGTGGTGGAAGATGGTCTGCATCTTCGAGGCACCGAGACCGAGCGCTGCCGAGCGGATCGACGGCGGCACCGCCTTCAGTGCCGCGCGGGTAGCGATGATGATCGTCGGCAGCGTCATCAGGGTCAGCACCAGGCCACCGACGAGAGCGGCCGAACGCGGCATGCCGGCAAAGTTGATGAACACGGCCAAGCCCAGGAGACCGTAGACGATCGAGGGAACGGCGGCGAGATTGTTGATGTTGACCTCGATCAGGTCGGTCAGCCGGTTCTTCGGTGCGAACTCCTCGAGGTAGATCGAGGCGGCAACGCCGATCGGCAACGCCAGCACCAGCACGATCAGCATCATGAACAGCGAGCCGAGGGCTGCAACACCGACGCCGGACGCCTCCGGACGGCTCGATGCGCCAAAGGTGAAGATACCGGTGTTGAAGCTCTTGGTCAGGACGCCGGCACTCGCCATGTCGTTCATCCAGGTGACCTGCTGGTCCTTGACCTTGCGCTTGCTCTGGTCGACCGAGAGGTCGATCTGACCCTTGAAGGCAGAATCCACATTGGCTTCCGCGAGCAGCGTCACCGGTATCGTCTTGCCGATGACCGAGGGGTCGGCGACGACGATGTCGCGCAGCAACGTGCGGGAGCTTGCCGACACCATATCGGTTGCCTGCTTGACCAGCGGACGCTTGCTCGGATCGATGCCGAGCTGCTTGATCAGCGCATCGCGCACCAGAAGCGGATAATTGGCCGTCATCAGCACCTTGCCGTCGGTCGCGCGTTCACCCTTGGGGTCGATGACCTTTTCGGTGAATTCGATCGGCAGCGTGATCGTCGTCTGCTGGAACGCGGTGTAACCGTTGGAAAACACCGTCCACAGCAACAGAGCGAGGAAGAACAGGCCGAGGCTGATGGCGCTGATGCCATAGATGCGGAACCGGCGCTCGGCCGCGTAGCGGCGCTTGATACCGATATCGCGCTTGGCGGAGGCGGGACGGGCGGAGATCCGGACGGTCGGGGAAGCGATGTCGGTCATTCGTACTGTTCCCGATATTTGCGCACGATGTAGAGCGCATAGATGTTGAGGCCGAGCGTGATGACGAAGAGCGTGATGCCGAGCGCGAAGGCCACCAGCGTCTGCGGCGATGTGAACTCGAGGTCGCCCGTCAGCTGGTTGACGATCTTCACGGTCACCGTGGTCATCGGTTCGAAAGGATTGATCTGCATGCGGGCGGCGACACCGGCGGCAAGCACGACGATCATCGTCTCGCCGACGGCGCGCGAGGCGGTCAGGAGAAGAGCGCCGACGATGCCAGGAAGGGCCGCGGGAAGGATGACCTTCTTGACCGTCTCGGAGCGGGTGGCGCCAAGACCGAGCGAACCGTCACGCAGTGCCCGCGGCACCTGGGTGATGATGTCGTCCGACAGCGAGGACACGAACGGGATCAGCATGATGCCCATGACGATGCCGGCGGTCAAAACGCTCTGCGCCTGAATGAAGTTCTGATAGTTGCCGGTGACGAGACCATTCAGCTGGGCGGAGATATCGCGCAGGAACGGGCCGACGGTCACCAGCGCGAAGAAGCCGTAGACGATGGTCGGGATGCCGGCGAGCACCTCGAGCAGCGGCTTTGCCGTGGAACGAAGGCGCGGGCTTGCGTATTCCGCCATGTAGATGGCTGCAAACAGACCGATCGGCACGGCGAACAGCATGGCGACGAAGGCGATATAGAGCGTGCCCGCGAGAAGCGGGATCAGGCCGAACTGACCGGAGGAGCCACCGCTGCCCGCAGCCGCAAACCGCGGATCCCAGACCGTTCCGAAGAAGAATTCGAAGGGCGAAACCATCGTGAAGAAGCGGCCGGCCTCCGACAGCATCGAAGCGATGATGCCGACCGTGGTCAGGATGGCGATCGAGGACGCGACGATCAGCGAGCCGAGCATGACCCGCTCGACCTGATTGCGGGCGCGGAAGCGGGTGGCGATGTTGCGAATGGCATAGGCGCCGCCGGCAACGGCGATCAGCAGCACGATGGCGCTCATCAGCCAGCGATTGGTGACGCTCATCGCGTTGAAATGCTGCGCGGCCGCGATCATGTAGGGCTCGCCTTCGCCGGCAAGGGCCACGCCCTTGGCAGCAAGCGTCGAGCGAAGATTGGCCGAACCGCTTTCGAGCGCCGACACCTCTTCGGCCGTTAGCCGCTTCAGGCCGCCGGCTACCGACTTGACCTGGCCGAGCGCCAGCTCGACGGTGGCGCCGCCCTGCGACTGTACCGTGTCAGGCAAGGCCGCCCGGGTGCTGGCATCGATATAGACAGGCGCGGCAATGAGCCAGGCGCCAAGCACCAGCGCTGCCGGAAGGATTGCCCAGATCGCGACATAGCTGCCGTGATAACCAGGCAGGGAATGCAGATTGGAGAGCTTGCCGCCGGCCTGAGCGAAGGAACGCGCGCGGCCCGCAAAATATGAAATAAAGCCAATTATAACAATGAGCAAAAGAAGAAATGAAGTACTCATCGGCACGTCTCCGCGGCGTGGCGCTCAGGGCGCTGCCGGCAGTTCGGATGGATCAAGGCATGCCCCGGCGCGATATCTCGCGCCGGGGCTTGTCAGTATCAGAGCATGTTGCCGGCTGCGAAAGCCTTGCGAACTTCTTCGCGCTCGGCGTCCGGAGCAGCCACGAGGCCGTATTCGGCAAGCGGGCTTTCCGGGCCGACCATCTGGTCGTCGAGGAAGAACTCAACAAATTCCTTGAGGCCCGGGATAACGCCGAGGTGAGCCTTCTTGACGTAGAAGTACAGCGGGCGGGAAACCGGATACTCGCCGGAAGCGATCGTTTCGGTCGACGGAACGATGCCGTTGACGGTGGCGACCTTCAGCTTGTCGGCGTTGTTTTCATAGAAGGACAGGCCGAAGACGCCGATGCCGCTCTTGTTGGCCGCGATGCGGGCGAGCGTTTCCGTGTAGTCGCCGTCGATGTCGACGGCCAGGCCGTCCTTACGGACTGCGACGCACTTGCTGTGCTGCTGCTTTTCGTCGGCAACGGCTGCCTTGATGACGTCGAGAGCGCCGGCTTCCTTGCAGCCTGCAGCCAGGATCTTCTCTTCGAAGACTTCGCGCGTGCCGTGCTTTTCGCCCGGGATATAGGCAGCGATGGTGGCGTCCGGCAGAGCCGAGTTGACTTCAGACCACTTCTTGTAGGGGTTGGCGACGAGCTTGCCGTCGACGACGACTTCAGCAGCCAGGCCCTTGTAGAGATCGACCGGCTTCAAGGCGAGGTCGGCATTGCCGGCGTCGGTTGCAAAGACGATGCCGTCGTAACCGATCTGGATTTCCTGGATTTCGGTGACGCCGGCGGCCTTGCAGGCCTCGACTTCGCTGTCCTTGATCTTGCGCGAGGAGTTGGCGATGTCGATGGTGTCAGGGCCGACGCCCTTGCAGAATTCCTTCAGGCCAGCCGAAGAGCCGCCGGATTCGACGACCGGGGTCTTGAAGTCCGGGAAGGTCTCGCCGAACGTTTCGGCGACGATCTTTGCATAGGGAAGAACGGTCGAGGAGCCGGCGACCTGAACCTGATCGCGCGCGACAGCCACGCCAGCGAATGCGGCGGATGCGACGAGCGCCGCGACAGTAAGTTTAAGAGCTTTCATAAAAGTTCTCCCGGAATGGGCTTGTGTTGAGTGCGCCAAGCGTTGCAGCGCTCTTCGCCGTCTGATCGGCTGCCCCTAACTAGCCGCCGATGGCCACACCTTTTATGTCAGTTTCGCGAAACATTTATGACAGCTCATGTCATTGAAAATCATAATGAAAAATGAAGAGCGCGGCTTTATCCCGCGCCAATATGTCAAAAACGCACGGTAAACACCGTGCCCTTACCGAGCTCCGAGTGGATCAGGAGCCGCGCGCGATGGCGCGTCAGGATGTGCTTGACGATCGCAAGGCCGAGACCGGTGCCTTTTTTCGAGCGGCTCGCCTCGACATTGACCCGGTAAAACCGTTCGGTGATGCGCGGTACATGCTCGGCCGGAATGCCAGGCCCGTAGTCCCTGACCACGACTTCCGCCTGCCCGCCTTCGCCGCCGGAAAGCACAACATCGACCTTCTTGCCTTCCTGGCCGTATTTGCAGGCATTCTCGATCAGGTTCTCGAACACCTCGATCAGTTCGTCGCGATCGCCCTGAACGACGACCGGGGTATCCGGCATCGTGAGCATGATCGTGACGTCGAGATCGCCCGCAAGTGGCGCCAGGCTGTCGCGAACATGACCGAGCAGCGGGCGCAGGTCGATCGTATCGTCGGGCGCAATATGGGACTTCAGTTCCAGACGCGACAGGGACAGGAGGTCGTCGACGAGCCGGCTCATGCGCGTCGCCTGCTCGTGCATAATGCCGAAGAATTTCTCCTGCGCCTTCAGGTCGTTGCGGGCCGGTCCCTGCATCGTCTCGATGAAGCCGCGCAGCGAGGCGAGCGGCGTGCGCAATTCGTGGCTGGCATTGGCGACGAAATCCGACCGCATGCGATCGATACGGCGGGCCTGGGAAATATCGCGGTAGGTCAACAGGAAGACCCGACGCCACGGTCCCTCGCCGCCGATATCGGCGGGTGCGACCCGGACGACATAAACCGTGTCGGACGGCAGGCGCTCGGTGTGCTCGATCTGATTGATCTTGCCGGTGGCGATCGTCTCGCGAACCATGTCGAGGATCCCCGGCGAGCGGACACGGGCAGCCAGATAGCTGTTGGGGGGTATGGTGCCGAATGCCTTTTCGGCAGCGATGTTCTGGAAGACGACGGTCTCGTCGGCGGCCACCACCAGCACCGGCATGTCGAGCGCGTTGAGCGCCGGGATCAGGGCATCGCTGGCGACACCGGTCGCGGCCGTCACCTTGGCAGCCTTTGCGGCCTTCGGCAACGCGGACGGCCTGCTGCGGGTCAAAAGCGCTGCGGCAAGCACGACCCAGAACGGCAATACGACGAGGAAATGAATGCCGGCGACACTGGCAAGGATGGCCAAGAGCACGGTCAGACCGAGCAGCCAGCGCTCTGCCTTCAATCGCGGCACCAGCGTCCGCCAGAACGCCTTGGAACCGTCCAGCACCATATCCTCGCGAATCACTTCGTCCTCCTCCCGGCCTCAAATGGTCGAGAGATAGCGACGCTTCATGACATGATTTTCACGGTGCGCTTGAATCCGCAATGCAATTGTGGCCTCCTCACAGGAAATCGCTTGGGCTGGAGGACGACCACATGGCATCAAAGCAGGCGGCAACGAAGACGGAAAGCCGGGCGGTAGAGCTCGATATCGGCGGCAAGAAACGGCTCTTCGACATCGACAACCCGGAATTGCCCAAGTGGATCGACGACGCTGCCTTCTCCTCCGACGACTACCCCTACAAGAAGAAGCTCGACGACGACGAATACCTGAAGACGCTGGAAAAGCTGCAGATCGAACTGGTCAAGCTGCAGCTTTGGCAGCAGGCGACCGGCAAGCGCGTCATCGCCCTGTTCGAGGGCCGGGACGCGGCCGGCAAGGGCGGCGCCATCCATGCCGTCAGCGGCAACCTCAATCCGCGCTGGGCCCGCGTGGTCGCCTTGACGAAGCCGACCGAGACCGAGCGCGGGCAATGGTACTTCCAGCGCTACATCGCCACCATGCCGACCTCAGGAGAGCTCGTGCTTTACGACCGCTCCTGGTACAACCGCGCCGGCGTCGAGCCGGTGATGGGCTTCTGCACGCCCGAGCAGCACGAACATTTTCTCAAGCAGGTGCCGCGCTTCGAAAAGATGATCGTCCACGAGGGTATCCAGCTCTTCAAATTCTGGATCAACATCGGTCGCGAGATGCAGCTCAAGCGCTTTCACGACCGCTGCCATGATCCCTTGAAGGTCTGGAAGCTCTCGCCGATGGATATCGCCGCCCTCAACAAGTGGGACGACTATACTGATAAGCGCAACCAGATGCTGAACGAGACCCATACGGACCATGCGCCGTGGACCGTGGTGCGCGGCAACGACAAGCGGCGGGCGCGGATCAACCTCATTCGCCACATGCTTTCCAAGCTCGATTACGACGGCAAGGACAAGGACGCGATCGGCGAGATCGACGACAAGATCGTCGGTTCGGGCCCCGGATTCCTGAAATAGCCCTGCCGGCGCGACAGGCTGCCGGGCAGGCTTACTGGCCCGGCAGGACGCGGATGGCGTAAAGGTTCAGGCCCTTGCCGGCGCCGCTGATGTCGCTGTTGATGACGATCTGACCGGCTGCGCTTGGTGCAAGGCTCCGGTCGAAGGTGACCTGGAACAGCATGTCGACACGTTCGTCATGCAGCGTGAACCGATGGCGGCCGCACTCGCCGAGCGAAGAGAAGTTGCACTCCACCGCAAACTCGGTCGATTTTCCGGGCGTGGCCTGTACGGTCAGCGCCAGTGTCGAGGTCTTTCCGGAGAGTTCGGCGAGGATCGCAGCCGGGATCTCGATGGTCACGTCGCCATCGGCATCGGCATCGGCCGACGTCAAAAGGATGCGCTGGCCACCGTCGTCGGTGATCGGCTCGGCCGTTGCCCGCGGGCCAGGCGCGATCGTGCCGGTCTTGCCGGGCGTGTACACCTCGACCCAGTCGCCGGTGAAGCCTTCCTGGGCGCCGAGCGTGCGCAGACCGGCGGCGCCGTCGAAATCCTGCGAGGCGACGGTTGCCGGCGGATTGGCGACATTGGTGTCGCGCGCGGACGGCGACTGCAGCAGATTGTTGGTCTCCACCCACCAGACCGCCGCGACAAGCGCTGCGAGCAGCGTCGCGACGACCATGGTAAGCGACAGCAGGCTCCCACGCTTGCGTCGGCGCTTGCGGCCATCCATGGCGCGCACATCCGGAGCGACGGCGCCCCTACCGGAATTAGACTGCCTGGCGGCGACTTCTCCGGCCGCAGCCGTCGAGACCACAGGGCCATCGCGATCGGCACGAAGGCCGCCAAGCCCGCCATCGCTCGCGCCGTCGCGCGGCGCCTGGCCGGCAAACGCCGGCTCGCGGCGGTCGGTTGCGGAGACGGGCGGCTGCGGTTCGGGCCGCGCCGCTGTTGCGGCTCGTGGCGCAACGGCATCGTCGAGGCTCACCGAAGGCGCTTGCGCCGGACGTGCCTTCAACGCCGCCCGCTCCTCGGTCTCGATCGCGTGAATGACCGCTTCCAGCCGATGGCGCTGCTGGGCGACGACGTTCTGGTCCTCGATCCCCTGCTTCTGCAGGCCGGTCTCCAGTGCCTGGCGCGCCGATTGATAGATGCGTGCCCGCGTTTCGGCGTTGGTTCGATCGGAGCGCTCCAGCGCATTTCGGATTGCAGTCTCGAGTCCGCTCACGTCAAATCCTTCTGTGCACACCGGGCCTTGCCACGCCACGCGCCTGTCATGGCGCGCAAAGGTCGCTGCAACGCTTTCAATCCGCCGCTTGATTTTATCCTCAAATCGGGTCCGACCTAAGGGTATCTGCAGCAGCCCCGCCGGCGCTCGTCGTCCGACCCGCGCCGTTCTTTCATCATCCGCACGCCCCAATCGGTTAATTCCGGATGCACGCCGTTGGTTTTGTTAACAATTGCGTAACCGCTGCTTTCAAAATCCGCAAGTCCGGCGCGCAGTCGGCCCCGGCATCGTCGGGGAAAACTGCTTGCGCACTGCCGCGCGACCCTGAAAATCGGCATCTTTGCAAGCGCGCAACTTGCTGCTATCTATTTTGACGTTTACGCAAACGTCAAAATTAATGGGATGGAGAACACGATGTCGCTGCCGCCAATTCTTTCCGGAACGACGAGACTGCCGGTTGTCGGCGCACCCTTGTTCATCATTTCGCATCCCAAGCTGACGATCGCGCAATGCAAGGCAGGCGTGGTCGGCTCCTTCCCGGCGCTCAACGCTCGCCCGCAGTCGCAGCTCGACGAGTGGCTTGCCGAAGTCACCGAGACGCTCGCCGATCACGACGCCAAGAATCCGGGTCGCCCGGCGGCCCCTTTTGCCGTCAATCAGATCGTCCACAAGTCCAACGCCCGCCTCGAGCAGGACCTGATGCTCTGCATCAAGTACAAGGTTCCAGTGGTCATATCCTCGCTCGGCGCCGTGCCCGAGGTCAACGCCGCCATCCATTCCTATGGCGGTATCGTGCTGCATGACGTGATCAACAACCGCCATGCCAATTCGGCGATCCGCAAGGGCGCCGACGGATTGATCGCCGTTGCCGCAGGTGCCGGCGGCCATGCCGGCACGTTGTCGCCGTTTGCCCTCGTTCAGGAGATCCGCTCCTGGTTCGACGGTCCGCTATTGTTGTCCGGCGCGATCGCCAATGGCGGCGCAATTCTCGCCGCCCAGGCCATGGGCGCCGACATGGCCTATATCGGCTCGCCCTTCATCGCCACCGAGGAGGCGCGCGCCAGCGACGCCTACAAGCAGATGATCGTCGACAGCAACGCCGCCGACATCGTCTATTCCAACTACTTCACCGGTATCCACGGCAACTACCTCAAGCCGTCGATCGTCGCCGCCGGCATGGATCCGGAAAGCCTGCCCGAAGCCGACCCCTCGAAGATGGATTTCGCCCAGGCGACCGAAGGTGCCAAGGCCTGGAAGGACATCTGGGGCTGCGGCCAGGGCATCGGCGCGGTGCGCGAGGTGACTTCGGTAGCAAACATGGTCGACCGCTGGGAGCGTGAATACGACGCGGCGCGCGCCCGCCTCGGCCTCCACGCGGCCCCGGCCGTTGCCACCCACAAGGAATTTTCAAGTTCTCGAAACTGATGGCTTGAAATCTTGGCGCTTTGCGTTTATCAGCGCCTCACACTTCGTTCCGCGGTCTTTTTCGCGGAACCGCCTCAGGGCCGCTTTAGCTCAGTTGGTAGAGCACATCATTCGTAATGATGGGGTCAGCAGTTCGAGTCTGCTAAGCGGCACCATTTTCCTTCAAAGAAATGAGCACTGTAGCGGGACGAAAGTCTGAAGCTGGCCAAAGGCCAGCACGGCTTGCCGCGTGCGGCATGCAAGTGGTCCATTTCAGGGAAGTCGAACGATGTCGCTTAAGGTCAGCCGTTTTCAGGTTCACGAGGATGCCGTTCAGGCAAATGTCGCGGGGCGGATCTGTTCCTTGTCGGCGCTCGAGATCGGCGGCGAAGTGCTGATCGTGCTGACATGGCTCGGCAACCGAGAGGCCGGCCTTCGCCGGCCTGAATACGTGCTGCCGTTGGCTTCGGTAGTCCACCAGACACGCGAGCCGGATGCCCGCTCGCCCTACCGCTGGATCCTGACCGGCACGTTGCCGATGTCGCTGTTCGACGGCAGCGCCTCGCGACAGGTCCGCCGACAGCATGGGGTCAACCCCGGCCCGGCGATCAACCTGCCGCTGCCGACGCCGGCTTCCTGATCTGCCCGCAAACGACGGCGTGAAGTGCCGGCTCACCGCGCCTGACGACCGGGCTGCGTGACCGCTGTGCGCCTCGTCGCGGCAAGCGCCGCGACGACTGCAAGACTTGCCAAGGCTGCTGCAGCCACCGGAAGTGCTGACGGCGTTGCAATTTCGACGAGCACGCCTCCGATGCCCGTGCCGAGCCCGACGCCCACATGCATGGCCGACAGGTTGAGGCCGACGCCGGCTTCCGCCGTCTGCGGGCTGCGCGCAATCAGGAAGCTCTGCACGACCGGGGAGATCATCCAGCTGATGCAGCCCCACAGCATCATCGCGGCAATCATCGACAGGCGATACTCGACCACCAACGGTATGACGATCAGCGCCAGAAGGTAGGCAAGCGGCGTCAGTCGCAGCGCCAGCCGCGGCGCCACGGCATCGCTGAGCCGTCCGCCGAGATATCCGCCGCAGACCCCCGCGACACCGAAGGCGAAGAACGCGGCGACGATCTCGTCGCCGTCCATGCCGGCGATTGCGCGCAGATAGGGGGCGAGATAGGCAAACAGGACAAAGTGCCCGCCGATCATCAGCACCGAGACCAACTGTGCCAACAGGCACGGAGCCGACCGCAGATGATCGCGATAGGAGGCATGGCGGGCCGGCTTCGACCAATCGGTCGCCGGAACGAAGCACAGGCAGGCGAGAAGGATGATGGCCGCAAACAGCGCGAGGCCGATGAAGACGCTGCGCCAGCCAAGGGCACTGCTTGCGATCATGCCCGCGGGCACGCCGAGCACGAGCGATGCGCTGATGCCCATGAAGATCAGGCCGATGGCGCGCCCCCGCCTTTCACGCGGAACGATCTCCGTCGCCAGCATGGTCGCGACCAGGCAGGCAATGGCGCTGGCCACCGCCATGCCGATGCGGGCAGCGACCAGCACGCCGTAGGCCGGGCTGGCTGCCGCTGCAAGGTTGCTGACAACGAACAGACAAAGCGCCAGGGACAGCAGGGGCTTGCGGTCGATACGCCCCGTCAGCTGCAGCGCTGCCGGCGCCGCAAGCGCGAAAGTCACCGAAAACACCGCGGTCAATTGTCCGGCGAGACCGATGGAAACGCCGAGGCCGGAGGCCACCTCCGGCAGGATGCCGATCACGATATTTTCCGCCGTGCCGGTGGCGAAGGTCGCCAATGCGAGGAGAAGAAGGGGGATGTTCATGCGGCCTTTCCCGATCGGTGAACGCCACGGTCGGAAAAGGTCTCTCCGATGTGGCCAATGGTTGCACACCGGGTTTCGAGGCAGAGCTTCGGTTATCCCTTTGACCTGACGTCCTAGCACCGATCGATGCCGACGAGAAGTGTCGGCGCCGCCGGGCCGGGCAGCTCCCGACCGCAGGCCGATCGGGCAGGCGCCATCTCCTCGCGAGACGGGAAAATACCCGCTTGCATATGCCGCCGTGCAATGGTGTCATCGCGCCGTCGCGAAAGCACAGTCTGATGCGGCTCGTTTTGTTTCTGCGTGGAGCGCCAATGACGGACAATGCGCGTGTTACGATCTCGACCGAGCTGATGCTGAAAATCGCGGTGATCACCTTGCCCATTGCCCTTTCCCTTGGGCTTTCAGGTTGCGCCGGCAAGCCGAAGGGCGTCATGGCGCCCGTGGCACTGACCGCGCAGTCACCGAAAACGGCGCAGGTGGAGATGCTGGTCGCGACCACGCGGCAGCCTTCGGGCGATCCCGCGACACTGTTTTCGGGTGAGCGAGACGCAAAGACGTTCATGACGGACGTTGCAGTCTCGATCCCGCCCGACACGGTGCGCAAGGCCGGCACGGTGCAATGGCCGAAAAAATTGCCGCCCAATCCCGCGACCGATTTTGCCGTCACGCGGGTGCGCGAACTCGATACGCTTGCCGACGGCAAGGCCTGGTTCGAGCAGCACAATGTCGGCGGTCACGCCTTCGTCTTCGTCCACGGTTTCAACAACCGCTACGAAGACTCCGTCTTCCGGCTGGCGCAGATCATCCACGATTCCGGTGCGCAGACGACGCCGATCCTGTTCACCTGGCCGTCACGCGCCAACGTGTTCGAATACAATTACGACAAGGAAAGCACCAACTATTCGCGCACCGCGCTCGAAGACACTCTGCGCATCCTGTCGGAAGCGCCCAAGGTCAAGGACATCACCATCCTCGCCCATTCCATGGGCACCTGGCTGACGATGGAATCGCTCCGGCAGATGGGTATTCGCGACGGCAACGTGCCCTCGAAAATCCAGAACGTCATCCTGGCATCGCCTGATATCGACCTCGACGTCTTTGCCAAGCAATGGGTGGAGATGGGCAAGAAGAAGCCGAAGTTCACGATCTTCGTGTCGCAAGACGATCGGGCGCTGGCGCTTTCGAGCTTCATATCCGGCGACGTCTCGCGTCTCGGCGCCATCGATCCGTCGAAGGAGCCATACCGCACGGATCTGGAAAAATCCGGCATCACCGCCATTGACCTGACGAAGGTCGAAACCGATGACGGGCTGCATCACGGCAAGTTCGCCGAAAGCCCGGAGATCGTCCAGCTGATCGGCCAGCGACTGATCAAGGGTCAGACGCTGACCGATAGCAACATTTCGGTCGGGACGGGTATCGCCGCCGTCGTCGCCGGCACGGCGAGAAACGTCGGCAATGTCGCGGCGACGACGCTCTCGGCGCCGGTCAACATCCTCGAAAACCCGCGGCCAACGAAAAAACGGCCTGTCGTCGGCGACACGCTGACGGAAAACCAGCAGAAGCCGGCGGCCGTCAACTGAGCGACGGCTGAACCGGGCGGTGACGAAGGCTCAATCGCCGTCGCCGACAAAGCGGTAGCCGACGCCCGGTTCGGTGCGGATGATCTTCGGGTCGGCCGGATCCCTCTCGATCTTGCCACGCAGCTGGCCGATGAAGACGCGCAGGTAGTGCAGGTCTTCGCCATGCGCGGCACCCCAGACCGATGTCAAAAGCGTCTTGTGGGTGACGACACGTCCGGCATGGTGGGCCAGCATGACAAGCAGGTCATATTCCTTCGGCGTCAGCCGCACGGGTTCGCCGTCACGGGTGACGATGCGCTTGATCGTATCGATCGCCACGCCATCGGCAGAGAGCTGGGTGTGCCCGCCTTCCATCTGGATGCGGTGGCGAAGGGCAGCGCGGATACGCGCCGTCAGCTCCCCGATTCCGAAGGGTTTCTCGATGTAGTCGTCGGCGCCGAGATCGAGGGCCGCGATCTTTTCGCTTTCGCGGTCGCGCGCCGACAGGATGATGATCGGCACCTGCGACCAGGCGCGCAGGTTGGCGATCACCTCCTTGCCGTCCATATCCGGCAGGCCGAGGTCGAGAATGACGACGTCGGGCGCGGTGGTCGCCGCGGCTTTCAGTGCCTCCGCTCCGGTCAAGGCCTCAAGCACATCGTAACCGGCAGCACTCAGGGCCGGCCGTAGAAAACGCTGGATCTGGGGTTCGTCGTCGACAACGAGGATACGTTCCACGCTCATGCACGGTCCTTTTCGGATATGTCTGCTTCGGCGGCCGGAAACCGCATGGAAATGCGGGTCCCGCGCCGGCGCAAGGCCGGGCTTTCGGCCTTGATGCGACCGCCCATCGCCTCGACGAAGCCCTTGGCGATCGACAGCCCGAGCCCGGTGCCTGGCGTGCGTCCATCAACTTTGCCGCGGCGGAAGAACTTTTCGAATACCTGCTCGAGATCGCGCTCGGCGATGCCCTTGCCGAGATCGGTGACGGACAGGACGATCTCGTTGCCGTCGCGCCGGGCATAGATGCTGATCGGCTCGTCGCCGCCATATTTGTTGGCGTTGTCGAGCAGGTTGAAAAGCACCTGGCCGAGAAGCACGCTGTCGCCGCGCATCAGCGGCAGTTCGGGCGCAATGCTGGTCTCGATCTCGCGATCGGGAAAATACTTGCGCGCCCGATCGACGGCCGCGCGCACGGCGTCGACGACATCGACCCAGTCGCGCTTGGCGTTGATCGTGCCCGCCTCGATGCGGGTCATGTCGAGCAGATTGGCGACGAACCGCGTCAGCCGGCCGCCCTCCTCCTCGATCGACTGCAGGAGATCGTCACGGCTTTCCGGCGGCATTCGGTCGCCGAGCTGGCGCAGGCTGGTGACGGCGCCGGTGATGGTGGCAAGCGGCGTGCGCAGATCATGCGAGATCGACGACAGAAGGGCGGCGCGAAACCGCTCGCCCTCGAGCTTGGCGGCATGGTCGAGGCTCTCGCGCGACAGTCGCGCGCGATCGATGGCGATCGCCGTCTGGTCGAGGATGGCGGCGAGCGCCCGCTCCTCGTTGATCTCCAGCGGCTTTCCGGCCTGGGCAAAGCCGCAGACGCCGACGACGCCATGCGGGCTCGTCAGCGGCCGGAAATGAAAGGGACTGTTCGGCAGCGTGCCGGTGCCGTTGCCGGCGGCCTCCTTCTTGTCCATCGCCCAGCGGGCCGCCATGGTGTCGGTGACGTCGAGCTCGGTATCCGGCGGCCAGGCGGCCTTGAGCCGCAGGTCGCCCTCCTCCGGCAGCAGCACCGCAATATTGCGCTTCAACGTCGTCTGCATCTGCGTGACCGCGGCCCAGAGCACGTCGTCGACATTGGCGGTGCCCGAAAGCTTGCGGGAGAAATCATAGAGCGCCTGCGTTGCCGCGGCGCGGCGACGCGCTGCCTTCGCCTGCTCGCGCACCCGGGACGCAAGGCTGCCGGCAAGGGCGGCGGCCACCAGAAAGATGAAAAGCGCAAACACTTCGTGCGGCTCGGCCACCGTGAAGGTGCCGACCGGATTGATGAAGAAGAAGTTGTAGGCCAGCACCGAGAGCAGGGCAGCCGCGATCGCCGAGACGTGCCCGGCATAGGTGGCCGACGCCAGCACCGCCAACAGAAACAGCAGCGAGATATTCGGCAGGATGATGAAGCGCTCGATGAAGACGCCGAGCGCGGTCGCCGCTGCTACCGTGGCCGTGGCGATGGCGAGTGCCCGGCCGAAGCCCTCGGGCATTTTCCGCTTGACGGCAATGCTCCGTTTCGGGCGCGGCTGTTCCTTGTCGGTCACCAGGTGAATGCCGACGCCGGTGATGCGCTCGGCCAGCGCATCGGGCAGAGACTGCCGGAAGAGCCGCATCGGGAATGGCTGTCGTTTCGTGCCGATGACGATCTGGGTCGCGTGTTCGCGGCGCGCGAGCTTCAGGATCTCCTCGACGAAATCATTGCCGACGATGCGGCGGGTCTCGGCGCCGAGCTGTTCGGCCAGGCGGAATGTCTCGTCGAGCCGTCTTGCCGCCTCGCCGTCGCCGCTTTCGCGATCGGCCCGCTCGATGAAGACGACGATCCAGGGCGCATTCAGCCCCGAGGCCAGGCGACTTGCGGTGCGCACCACCTTTTCCGACAGCGGATCGGGACCGATGCACACCAGCAGGCGCTCGCCGCTCGCCCAGGGTCCTTCGATCGCGTTCTGCTTGAGATAGTCGACCATCTGGTCGTCGACCCGGTCGGCCGTGCGCCGGAGCGCCAGCTCGCGCAGCGCGGTCAGGTTGCCGAGGCGGAAGAAGCGCTCGGTGGCGCGCTTGGCGCTATCGGGCAGGTAGACCTTGCCCTGGTTCAAGCGCTCGATCAGCTCCGCCGGTGGCAGGTCGACCAGAAGCACGTCGTCGGCGCGGCTGATGACAGTGTCTGGCACGCGCTCGCGCACCGGTACGCCGGTGATCTGGGCGACGACGTCGGACAGGCTTTCCAGATGCTGGATGTTGAGCGCAGTCCAGACGTCGATGCCGGCGGCGATCAGCTCCTCGACATCCTGATAACGCTTGGGATGACGGCTGCCTTCCGGATTGCTGTGTGCCAGTTCGTCGACGACGATGATCTTGGGGCGGCGCGCGAGCGCCGCATCGAGATCGAATTCGGAAAGCAGACGGCCGCGATGGTTCACATCGCGGCGCGGCAGTATCTCCAGCCCTTCGACGAGCGCGGCGGTCTCGCCGCGTCCGTGGGTTTCCACCAGACCGATGACGATATCGACGCCGTCGGACTTCAGCCGCCGCGCACGCGTCAGCATCGTGTAGGTCTTGCCGACGCCGGGGGCAGCGCCGAGGAAGACCGTCAGTTTTCCCCTTCGCCCCTGCCCGGCCAGCACAAGCAGGGCGTCCGGGTCGGGGCGGCTTTTCGATTCGCGATCGGTTTCAGGCATGCGGGGTCTCTGGCTTCAAACTCAGCTTCTCCGGGCATCCAGAGCAAGGTTGAGTTCTAGCACATTGACGCGCGGCTCGCCTATGATCCCGAAGAGCCGACCTTCGGTTGCCTGCTCGACCAGGCTCGCCACGTCAGCCTCCGGCAGACCACGCACCCTGGCGACACGCGAAACCTGCTCGCGCGCGAAGTCCGGCGAGATATGCGGATCGAGGCCGGAGCCCGACGCCGTGCCACCATCGGCGGCGATTTCGCCAGTGACGCCGCTGGCGCGCAGCTTCTCGACGTCGGCGGCAACCCGGTCCTTCAGCTTGGCCGAGGTCGGGCCGAGGTTGGAGCCGGACGAGCCGCCGGCATTGTAGGCCTCGGGACCCGTCGCGGACGGGCGCGACCAGAAATATTTGTCGAAGGCAAAATTCTGTCCGATCAGATCGGAGCCGACGACGGTGCCGTCGATCGTGATCAGGCTGCCGTTGGCCTGCGCGGGCATCAGCGCCTGCGCAGCACCTGTGATCGCGAAGGGATAGGCGAGGCCGGTGATCGCGGTCAGAAGCAGCGCCATGACGATTGCGGGGCGAAGTTGGTTCAACATGATTACACCAGATTGAGAGCGGAGACGACGATGTCGACGAGCTTGATGCCGGCAAAGGGCAGGATCAGGCCACCGAGACCATAGACCAGCAGGTTGCGGCGCAGCAGCGCCGCGGCACCGACAGGGCGGTACTTGACGCCCTTCAGGGCCAGCGGAATGAGCGCCACGATGATCAGCGCGTTGAAGATCACCGCCGACAGGATTGCCGACTGTGGCGACGTCAGGCCCATGATGTTGAGGGCTGCGAGCGCCGGATAGGTGGTGATGAACAGCGCCGGGATGATGGCGAAGTATTTGGCCACGTCGTTGGCGATCGAGAAGGTCGTCAGCGAGCCGCGCGTCATCAGGAGCTGCTTGCCGATCTCGACGATCTCGATGAGCTTGGTCGGGCTGGAATCGAGGTCGACCATGTTGGCCGCCTCGCGCGCCGCCTGGGTGCCGGTCTGCATCGCCACGCCGACATCGGCCTGGGCAAGCGCCGGCGCGTCATTGGTACCGTCGCCGCACATGGCGATCAACCGGCCGCCCTCTTGCTCCTTGCGGATGTAGCCAAGCTTGTCTTCCGGCGTCGCCTCGGCGAGGAAGTCGTCGACGCCGGCCTCCGACGCGATCGCGGCCGCCGTCACCGGGTTGTCGCCGGTCACCATCACGGTGCGGATGCCCATGGCGCGCAGCGCTGCGAAGCGCTCCTTGATGCCGGGCTTGACCACGTCCTTCAGATGGATGACGCCGAGCAGGCGGTTGCCGTCGGCGACGGCCAGCGGCGTACCACCGGTGCGCGCGACCTGGTCGACAGCGCGGCGGAACTCGGCCGGTACGTTCTCGTCGCGAACGCCCGCAAACTTCAGGATCGAATCCACCGCCCCCTTGCGCAGACGGCGGCCGGCGAAATCGACGCCCGACAGGCGCGTTTCGGCAGCAAAGGGCACGACGGCGTCGATCGTGAGGTCGCCTGACTGAACTGCACCGCCGCCGACCGCCAGGGCAACGACCTCGCGGCCCGCCTGCTTGCCGGACGATGGCAGGGACACGGCCGGCGTCTGGCGGCCGAACTCGCCGGTGGCAAGGGCCGCAATCGAGCGGCCTTCCGGCGTCTCGTCGGCAAGGCTTGCAAGCAGCGCCGCGTCGGCAAGCTCGACATCAGTCACGCCGGGGACCGGCAGGAAGTTGGCGGCCATGCGGTTGCCGAAGGTGATGGTGCCGGTCTTGTCGAGTAGCAGCGTATCGACGTCACCCGCGGCTTCGACAGCGCGGCCGGATGTGGCGATGACGTTGAAGCGCACCAGCCGGTCCATGCCGGCGATACCGATGGCCGACAAGAGGCCGCCGATCGTGGTCGGGATCAGGGTGACGAGCAGGGCTGCCAGAACCGTGACCGACAGGACCGTGCCGGAATAGCCGGCCAGACCCCACAGGGTGACAACGGCAACCAGGAACACCAGTGTCAGGCCCGAAAGCAGGATCGACAGCGCGATCTCGTTCGGGGTCTTCTGGCGCTGCGCGCCTTCGATGAGCGCGATCATGCGATCGACGAAGGTATCGCCAGGGGCGGTGCCGATGCGCACCTTGATCCAGTCGGACAGCACCTGGGTGCCACCGGTGACGGCAGAGCGGTCTCCGCCGGATTCACGGATGACGGGCGCAGATTCGCCGGTGATCGCGCTTTCGTTGACCGATGCGACACCCTCGACGACGTCGCCGTCGCCGGGGATCAGTTCGCCGGCCTCGACCAGCACGAGGTCACCGACCTTCAGCGAGGTGGCGGCGATCGTCTGCGTCTCGCGACCTTCGAGCGAGACCAGCTTGCGGGCCATCAGTTCCGACTTGGTGCGACGCAGGCTGTCGGCCTGCGCCTTGCCGCGCCCTTCGGCGACGGCTTCGGCGAAGGTGGCAAACAGCACCGTGAACCACAGCCACGCGGCGATCTGGCCGGAGAACAGCGGGCTTCCGGTGCCGGTTGCCAGATCGCGGATGAAGAAGACCGTGACCATGGCTGCCACGACCTCGGTGACGAAGATCACCGGGTTGCGGATCAGCTGGCGCGGGTCGAGCTTGGTGAATGCAGCCTTGAAGGCCGGCAGGATGATCGCCGGATCGAGAAGACCAGGGGCGACGGGTTTAGAAGACATGATCTGTTCCTTCAGAAGGTCTGGCCCGAGAGCATGGCGAACTGCTCAACGATGGGACCGAGCGCGAGGGCCGGGAAATATTGCAAGCCCCCGAGGATGAGGATGATGCCGATGAGCAGGCCGACGAAGAGCGGCGTGTGCGTCGGGAAAGTTCCCTTGGATGCCGGGTGGCGCGTCTTGGCGGCAAGCGAGCCCGCAATGGCAAGCACCGGCACCGCATAGGCGAAGCGGCCGAGCAGCATCGCAAAGCCGAGCGTGGTGTTGTACCAGGGCGTGTTGGCAGAAAGGCCGCCGAAGGCCGAGCCGTTGTTGCCGGTTGCCGAAGTATAGGCATAGAGGATTTCCGATAGGCCATGCGGGCCCGACGTGCCGATGCTGGCAACGGCCGAGGGCATGACGGCCGATATCGCGGTGAAGCCGAGGATCGAGGCCGGCAGGATGAGGATTGCCAGCATGGCGTATTTCATCTCGCGGCCCTCGATCTTCTTGCCGAGCAGCTCAGGCGTGCGCCCGACCATCAAGCCGGCGACGAAGACGGAGAGGATCGCGAAGACGACCATGCCGTAGAGGCCGGAGCCGACGCCGCCGGGCAAGACTTCGCCAAGCTGGATCAAAAGCATCGGCACCAGGCCGCCGATCCCGGTGAAGGAACCATGCATGCCGTTGACGGCGCCGGTGGAGATACCGGTGGTGACGCCGGCATAGGCGGCCGACATCGCCTGGCCGAAGCGAACTTCCTTTCCTTCCATGTTGCCGAGCGAGGCTTCGAGGCCGAGGCCGTGCAGGATCGGGTTGCCGTAGCTTTCCGCCCAGTAGATGACGCCGATGCCGGCAATCAACAAAGTCGCCATCGCGGCGATGAACGCCCAGCCCTGGCGGCGGTCACCGACCATCTGCCCGAAGGTGTAGACCAGCGCCGAGGTGATCGACAGCATCGCGAAGATCGACAGGTAGTTGCTGAGCGCGCTCGGGTTTTCGAACGGGTGCGCCGCATTGGCGTTGAAGAAGCCGCCGCCATTGGTGCCGAGCTGCTTGATCGCTTCCTGGCTTGCGACCGGACCGAGCGCGATCGTCTGCTGCACGCCTTCAAGCGTAGTGGCGCTGACCGAGGCATGGAAGGTCTGCGGCATGCCCATCGCCACGAAGGCGAGAGCGACGATGACGGCCAGCGGCAGCAGCACATAGAGGGTCGAGCGGGTCAGGTCGACCCAGAAGTTGCCGAGCGTCGACGCGCCGGAGCGGGCGAAGGCGCGGGTGACGGCAAGCGCAATCGCAATGCCGGTCGCCGCCGAAACGAAGTTCTGCACCGTGAGGCCAGCCATCTGGCTGAAATGGCTCATGGTGGTCTCGCCGCCATAGGACTGCCAGTTGGTGTTGGTCAGGAAGCTGACGGCCGTGTTGAAGGCAAGGTCCGCCGGCACGTCGGCAAAGCCTTGCGGGTTCAGCGGCAGCGAGCCCTGAAAGCGAAGGATGGCATAAAGGAGCACGAAGCCGGCGGCGCTAAAGGCCAGCATCGACAGCGTATAGGCAAGCCAGCCCTGCTCCTTCCTGTCATCGACGCCGGCAGCCAGATAGAGGCCACGCTCCACGGGCCGCAGAACCGGGGAGAGGAAATTGCGTTCGCCCGAAAAGACCCTGGCCATGTAGAGGCCCAGCGGCTTGATCGCGAGGAAGACGGCGAGAAAGAGGAGGCCGATCTGTAGCCACCCGACAATAGACATGAGGAATTCTCCGCAAAATACGGCTGAACGACGAGAGCGCCGTGCGTTCACGCGAACGCACAGAGGCTGCTCTAGAACCGTTCCGGTCGAACGAGGGTCACGATGAGGTAGGCCGCAAGCGCAAAGGCCACGGCAAGGCCGAGGAAGGCTTCGAACATCGATGCCTCCTAGAGCCGGCTGAGCGCGCGCGCGTAGAGCGCAAACGCGACAAGGCCGCCGATGCCGGCGGCAAGAAAGAGTAGATCGGACATGTGCATTCTCCGGGACTGGTTATGTCCGGATCATGCACCCATGACGGGTCAATTATCGATTGGGATGGTTTTACGAGCACATAAGGAAAAGATAAGGACGCGGCCGCGCGTGGGCGGCCGACGCCACAGCTCGCCTCAGCCTTTGATGATCGGGCTCACCGTGGGTGCCGCTTCGCTGGTCACTTCACGCATCCACTCGCGCCAGATGGCGACGAGCAGGGCCATCAGCACCGGGCCGACGAACAGGCCGAGAAAGCCCATGGTCTTCACGCCGCCAACCAGGCCGAAGAAGGTCGGCAGGAAAGGCAGCTTGATCGGCCCGCCGACGAGACGGGGACGCAAGGTCTTGTCGACGATGAAGAGCTCGGTCGTGCCCCAGGCAAACAGCGCGATGCCATGGACCGGCGAGCCGCTGGCCACGAGATAAACCGAAACCAGCGTGAAGCACAGCGGCGCGCCGCCGGGGATCAGCGCCATCAGGCCGGTGATGATGCCGAGCGTGACCGGCGAGGGAACGCCCGCCATCCAATAGGCAACGCCGAGGACGATGCCCTCGCCGATGGCGATGATGCCCATGCCGGTGACCGTCGAGCTGATCGTCAGCGGCACAACGCGCGACAGCCGCTCCCAGCGCATCGGGAAGATGCGCTCGCCCAGGTGGTCGAGCTGCTTGGAGAACGAGTGCCCGTCGCGATAGACGAAGAACAGCGTGATGAGCATGAAAAGCAGCGTCAGGAAGGCATGAAACGCCGACGCGCCAATGACCAGGACGCCGCGATAAATGTTGCCGATGTTGGAACCGCTGACGAGCTGGACCAATTCTCCGAGCGCACCGGGATGGCCGACATACTTCACCCACTGCTCGCCAAGCCACACGCCGGCGACCGGGATCGTCGTCAGCCACACGGGTACGCCCGCACCGTTGGCATTGGTTTCGACGGCCCAGACCAGCCAGTCGCGGACTTCGTCGACAGCATAGACGGCCGCGACCGAGATCGGCACGACGATGAAGGCGACGACGCTGATCAGGGCGATGGTCGCCGCGAGCGTGCGATTGCCGCCGACCGCCGTCAGCAGACGACGGTAGATCGGCCAGCTGGCAAAACCGATGACGACGGCGGCCAGAACCGGAACCACGAAACCGTTGAAGAAATAGACGCCGGCCAGGAGAACGAAGACGAGCATCCAGCGCGCCGCCGTGATCGGTCCGACAAGTGCAGAGCGCGACGTCGCCGCATACCCGAAGAGCCGCGGCTCTGCGGGAAGGTTTTCTCGTTCGCGATTGCCCAACTGCACCAACATTCCTCCGTCTTCCAACGACTTTACAACAAACCCGCGGCCTTGCCAGCCTGTACAGCGCTTGTGCGGCGCCTGCAAAGGCCACGCCCGGCGCGATGCCGCGCGATCTGATGCACAGTTTTGCTCTTAAATCGATCCGGTTTAAGAGCAAAACTGTGCGGCAGGGCCGCAATGCCCCCGGTTTACGGTAGTTTCAGGGCCGCGACGGACGCTAGCGGCGGGACATGACAGAAAAATTTAGTGGTGTGCAAGCACGAAGACATTCTTCGATGGCAAAGGTCATTCTGCCGCACGCACTGCCGCGCGCCTTGATGTCTCGGCGCGATCGACAAACACCGAAGCGAGGAAGATGCCGAACCCGGCCACGCCCATGACGGCGCCGACGAGGCCGGTCGACGTCCAGCCATAACCTGCGGCAATCGACCAGCCGCCGAGCCAGGCACCGAGCGCATTGGCAAGGTTGAAGGCGGAATGGCTGAGGGCTGCAGCCAGCGTCTGGGCATCGCCGGACACATCCATCAGCCGGGTCTGCACGCCCGGCACGACGGCAAAGCCGCCGCCGATGAACAGCACGTTGACGATGGCAATCCACGGATTGCCCATGGTGAAGTAGAACAGCACATAGGCAAAGATGTTGAAGGCGAGCGCGATGCCGATCGCCGGCAGCAGCGCCCAGTCGGCAAGCCTGGAGCCGACGATATTGCCAAGGATCATGCCTGCGCCGAAAACCGACAGCATGATCGGCACATTGGCAACGGAAACGCCGGCGACCTCCGTCAACGCGGGGGCGATGTAGCTGAACACGGCGAACATGCCGCCGCAGCCAATGGCGCAGATGCCGAGCATCAGCCAGACCTGCAGCTTGCCGAGCGCACCGAGTTCGCGCAGCGGCGTTGCTTGCGGGTTGCCCTTGTCCCGCGGCACGTGCATCCACGTCATCGCGACCGTCAGAAGACTGATGGCGCCGACGATGGCGAAGGCAGAACGCCAGCCGAGCGCCTGGCCGAACCAGGCAACGAGCGGCGTTCCGAACAGGGTGGCGATCGTCAGGCCCATCATCACGCGTCCAACGGCGCGCGCCCGCTGGTTGGGGGCAGCGAGCCCCGCGGCCACCAGCGCTGCCACGCCGAAATAGGCGCCGTGCGGCAGGCCGGCAAAGAAACGCGCGGCAACGAGCGTGTAGAAGTCCGGCGCGATGGCGCTCGCAAAGTTGCCGATGGCAAACAGGAACATCAGGACCAAAAGCACGCGGAAGCGGGAAAACCGCGCCGCGAGCACGGCGATCAATGGCGCGCCGACAACGACACCGAGCGCATAGGCGCTGATGACGGCGCCGGCCATCGGCACCGAGACGCCGACATCATCGGCCACCTGCGGCAACAGGCCCATGATGGCGAATTCGCCCGTGCCGATGCCGAAGCCACCGACGGCGAGCGCAATCTCGGCAACAGAGATCCGGCTCCGGCGCGGATCGGCAGCGGAAGAATAGGCTTCGTCACACATGAACAATGACCTGTGTCGTCCGACCCTTTAGGAGCGGAACAAATCTGTGGGTGCTGGCGGCGTGGTATCGGACGGTATCCGAGGGGGATATGCTGCAATGCAATACAGGCTTTGGGCCCTGATGGCAAAGGGTTTGCGCCACTCATCATACTTTTTCGAGGACGCTTGAAACCCGCCGGTTAACCGTTAGCTGAGTTGACGTTTACGTCAAAGTTATATAATTCCGAATCTCGGCTTGAAGAGGTGTCGCAAAAGCATCATCTTCATCGGCAAGAGAAGACCGGGAGGGTTTCTTCTCTGGCCGCAAGCAAGGCCAGCCTGTGGCGACCAGAGGGAGAGAGAGCATGGCGGAACTCAACACGCAACCAGCAGGCACCAGCCCGGAGAAAGTCTGGCTGAAGTCCTATCCGCCCGGCATCGCCGCCGAAATCGGCCCCCTGCCCTACAAATCGATCGGTGACTTCTTCGACCATGCCGTGGCGCGCTACTCGCGCCGCTTCGCTTTTACCTGCATGGGCAAGTCGCTGACCTTCTCCGAACTCAATGCCGAATCCGCCAAGATCGGCGCATGGCTGCAGGCCCGCGGCCTTTCGAAAGGCGACCGCGTCGCCGTGATGATGCCGAACATCCTGCAGAACCCCGTCATCGTCTACGGCATTCTGAGAGCTGGCTTCACGGTCGTTAACGTCAACCCGCTCTATACGCCGCGCGAACTCGAGCACCAGCTCGTCGATTCCGGCGCCAAGGCGATCTTCGTTCTCGAAAACTTCGCGCATACGGTCCAGCAGGTCGCCGCCAAGACCAGCATCAAGCACGTGGTGGTCGCCACCATGGGTGACATGCTCGGCGTCAAGGGCGTGATCGTCAATCTGGTGGTGCGCCGCGTCAAAAAGCTCGTTCCGGCCTGGTCGATCCCCGGCCATCATTCCTTCAATGCCGTTCTCGCCGAAGGCGGCCGCCACAAGCTGACCAAGCCCAATGTCGCGCCAGGCGACGTCGCCTTCCTGCAATATACCGGAGGCACCACCGGTGTCTCCAAGGGTGCGACGCTGACCCATTCCAACCTTTTGTCGAACATGGCGCAGATGGAGATCTGGTTCGACACGGCGTTCCGCTCGCGCCCCCGCCCCGACAATCTCGTGTTCATGTGCGCGCTGCCGCTCTATCACATCTTCGCGCTGACGGTGAATTCGCTGATGGGTCTTGCCACCGGCGGCACCAATATCCTGATCCCCAATCCGCGCGACATTCCCGGCTTCGTGAAAGAGCTCGGCAAGTACAAGACCAACATCTTCCCGGGCCTCAACACCCTGTTCAACGCGCTGATGAACAACGCCGAATTCCAGAAGCTCGACTTCTCGTCGCTGATGCTGACCTTCGGCGGCGGCATGGCGATCCAACGGCCTGTTGCCGAGCGTTGGCAGAAGATGACGGGATGCCCGATCGCGGAAGGCTACGGCCTGTCCGAGACCTCGCCGGTCGCCACCGCCAATCTTCTCGACTCGACCGAGTTTACCGGAACGATCGGCTTCCCCATTCCCTCGACCGACATCGAGATCCGCGACGACCAGGGCAACACCTTGCCGACCGGAGAGGTTGGCGAAATCTGCATTCGCGGACCGCAGGTCATGGCCGGTTACTGGCAGCGGCCCGACGAGACCGCCAAGGCCATTTCGCCCGACGGCTTCTTCCGCTCCGGCGATATCGGCTTCATCAACGCCGCCGGCCTCGTCAAGATCGTCGACCGCAAGAAGGACATGATCCTGGTTTCGGGCTTCAACGTCTTCCCGAACGAGGTCGAGGAAGTGGCGATGACCCATCCCGGCATCCTCGAATGCGCGGCGATCGGCATTCCCGACGAGCATTCGGGCGAAGCGGTCAAGCTGTTCGTCGTGCGGAAGGATCCGACGCTCACCGAAGAGGACGTCAAGAAGCACTGCGCGGCCAATCTCACCAACTACAAGCGGCCGCGCTTCGTCGAATTCCGCACCGAGCTTCCGAAAACCAATGTCGGCAAGATCCTGCGCAAGGACCTCCGCGGCTGACGCAGCCTCGACTTAAAACGATTTAAAAAATCCTGAAAACCGCCACCCCGGCGGTTTTGCGGGCTTGATTCGGACAATGCAAAGCGAATAGCTACGCAGGCGACTGTCCGACACAAGGAGCCCCGCGATGAAAGCGCTTGTCGACCAACTCAAAGCAACCGCCGCGCAAACCAATGCGACCGATATCCGCGCCGCCTTCGCGAGCGATGCCGAACGCTTCTCACGCTTCAGCACCTCACTCGACGACCTGCTGCTCGACTATTCGAAATGCGCGGTGAACGAGCAGGTGCTCGACGGCCTCGAAGCGCTGGCGAAAGCCGCCAAGGTTGAAGAAAAGCGCGACGCGATGTTCCGCGGCGAAATCATCAACATCACCGAGGAACGCGCCGTGCTGCACACGGCACTGCGCAACCGCGGCAACCGTCCCGTCATCGTCGATGGCAAGGACGTGATGCCCGACGTCAACGGCGTTCTCGAAGCCATGGGCGCTTTTGCGGATGGCGTCCGCTCCGGCGCGCTCAAGGGCGCAACCGGCAAGAAGATCACCGATGTCGTCAACATCGGCATCGGCGGCTCGGATCTCGGCCCTGTCATGGCGACGCTGGCGCTCGCGCCTTTCCATGACGGCCCGCGCCTGCATTTCGTTTCCAACATCGACGGCGCCCATATCGCCGACACGCTGAAGCTCGTCGAACCGGGAACGACGCTCTTCATCATCGCCTCCAAGACGTTCACGACAATCGAGACGATGACCAACGCGGCGACGGCCCGCGCCTTCATCGCCGAAAAGCTCGGTGAAGCCGCCGTCGGTCATCACTTCGCGGCCGTCTCGACGGCGCTCGACAAGGTCGCCGCCTTCGGCATCGACCAGGCGCGCGTCTTCGGTTTCTGGGATTGGGTCGGCGGACGCTACTCGATCTGGTCGGCGATCGGCCTGCCGCTGATGATTGCCATCGGCAAGGCGAATTTCGGCCGCTTCCTCGATGGCGGCCACGCCATCGACGAGCATTTCCGCACCGCGCCGATCCGCAAGAACCTGCCGATGCTGCTGGGCCTTCTCGGCTTCTACAACCGCAACGTTCTCGGCTACCCTTCGCGCGCGATCCTGCCCTATGACCAGCGCCTGTCGCGCTTTCCGGCCTATCTGCAGCAGCTCGACATGGAATCGAACGGCAAGGCCGTCACACTCGACAGCAAGCCGGTCGAGTTTTCGACCGGGCCCGTTGTCTGGGGCGAGCCCGGCACCAATGGCCAGCACGCATTCTACCAACTGATCCACCAGGGCACGGATGTCATCCCGGCCGAGTTCATGATCGCCGCCAACGGCCACGAGAAGACCCTGCGCCACCAGCACGAGCTGCTGATCGCCAATTGCCTCGCCCAGTCCGAGGCCCTGATGAAGGGCCGCACGCTTGCCGAGGCGAAGGCGCAGCTGACCTCCAAGGGCATGGCCGACGCCAAGGCCGACAAGATCGCGCCGCACCGCGTCTTTGCCGGCAACCGCCCGTCGCTGACGCTGGTCTACGACCAGCTCGATCCCTTCGCGCTCGGCCGGCTGATCGCCCTTTACGAGCACCGCGTCTTCGTCGAAGGCGCGCTTTTCAACATCAACTCCTTCGACCAGTGGGGCGTGGAGCTCGGCAAGGAGCTGGCAACCGGTCTCCTGCCGGTGGTCGAGGGCAAGGTCAGTGCAGAAGGGCACGATTCGTCGACCGCGGGTCTTGTCGCCGTGCTGCTGAAGGCGGCACGCTGACAGGTTTTTGAATTGCGCATGGTCGCCGCCGGACGGCGGCCATGCGAACCCGCCTGCGACCGGTGGCGTCCCGCGACGGGACCGGTCGGCGCCTTCGTCATGATTGACGCGTGACGCCCGCGGAAGTGTCGGACGCAGGGCATCAGGGCCGCGACCGCACCGCCAGCCCGGCACAAGGGTTGCATTGCACATTTTGGACAACCATACGGAGGTCCATTATGACAACCATCGGCTCAACCTTTTCCTACAGTCCGGCTGACCAGTACGCAGCAAGGCGAAACAGCGCAGTCGCCAGTGAGACGCCAGACGGCAGCGCGGCCACAGACAGGCAACCCGGAAAATCGCACGCATCGGCCGCCACGGCCTCCGGCGCTAATCTTTCCCCTGTCACCGTCAACTTCGGCGGAAAACTCACGACGATGCTTTTCCAGTTTCTCGACATGTCGAAGGTTACGACCGCGGCCGACATGCCCGAGGACGTGTACCGCAGGATCATCGAGATGCGGGAGAACGACATCGAAATGTCCAAGCGGCGCCTGGAGAACCAGCACACGCATTATTCGAGGCCTTCACTTCACGCCGGTTACGATACCTATGCAACGGTATCGGAGGGCGGCAAGGTCGTCGCCACCATCGACAACCAGGGCCACGTGACCACGTATGATGGCTTCGATCAAAAGCGTCTTGAAGCGCTGATAATGGGCTTGAACGTCAGAAGCGGGCCGGGCCTGGCGAAGTTGCTCGCGGAGCAGATCGCGGCGATGACGGGAGGCCGGGTATCCCAGGCGTCAACGGCCATCACGCAACGCCAGTTTGACGCCTTAAGACCGATCGAGTCGACCGTGACGGTCGACCGCGACGCCATGAAGGCGGACCCGCTTTATCAGGAAATCCAGGACATGCAGGCCAAACTCGACGAGATGAAGAGCATCAGGCAGGAAACCCAGGCACAGCGGGACGCTGGCGCCGCATCACGTTTCGGTTCCTGACGGACGATCGTCTTTGCCTGTATCAATGCGCGACGCGCAAGCGGCTCTGGCACCGCCGCGACGTCCTGCGGCGGCGGTTTCCTGCTTTGCTTTTCTTCAATCGACGCAAGCCGGCAACGCCGACACGTTGGCCTGATTGAGCGTTTGCATCAGGTCGAGGTTCGAGATCGCCGGGACATAACCCGCATCGGCTGAACGCTGCATCCAGGCATTGACCACGACCTTTCGGCCCGCCGGGAAGGCACCGCGCCAGCAACCACCGGAGAACTGGATGGAGAGACTGCCGCGCTCGCCGGGTTTGCCATCTTCTGCCGGCGCGATCTTCGCCTGCAATGCCCGTAGTTGCCGGGCATCGCCCTTGGCAAGGGCCAGGATATAGAGCGTCTCGCCCGAGGAAACCTGACTGTGAACGGCCGAATCCGACGCCCCGCCGGCATTGACCTCAAGCGGGTAGCTCCGGCTTTCCGCCGCGGCGTCACCATCGCGAAAGGAAAACCCGAGCGCTGCATCGCCACGGCGCAGCACCAGCTCTTTCGGAACGACGAGCGCCACGCGCAGGTCCGAAGGATCCGTCTGCGACGGGTCGAGCCTGGACACCGGCCCGGCCGAACCGGCGCTCAGGGCCGCGCAGGCGGCAAGGGTATTCAACAGCAGAAAAAGGCATGGGTTCATCAGGAAACGGAAAGACATAGAATGCACCAAAATCACAATTGACGCGAATTAATTATCGTTTTACATTAAAAAAACAAGCGAGCCGATAAGGAATTTTTTGATGACCGCATCCCCCGAGCGACTGCGCAAGCTCAGCCGCATCATGAAGCTGATGGTCATATTGTGCGGCGCGCTGTTCTGCTCTGCGGTCGTCTATGCGCATTGGCAGATTTTTTTTGACCGATCCGGCTTCGAGCAGGGCATTCGCGACATCGTTTTCCCGAAGGTCTCGGTCATCACGCTCTCCTATCGGGCGATCGCGACCGTCATCTTTCTCACCGCGGTGAACAATGCGCTTGTCATTACCGGCCTCGCCTTTGCCTGGCAGCTTTTCGACGGTTTCGAGCGCGGAGAGATCCTGTCCGGGCGCAATGGCATTCTGTTGAGGCGGATCGGCGTCACCACGATCGTCGGCTCGCTGTGTGTCGTCGTCAGCAATGCCATCGGCGTGATGGCCGTCACCTACGACAATCCCGGCGCGACCGGCCATTCCGTCTTCATCGATATCAATGGAGGAACGGTGATCATTCTGTTAATGGCCGGTCTGCTTCTCGTGCTTGGCCACGTCATGGTCATTGCGTCGGGGATCGAAGCGGAGAACAGGAGCTTCGTCTAGGGAATGCCGATCGTGGTCAATCTCGACGTCATGCTGGCCAAACGCAAGGTGCGCTCACGCGACCTTGCCGAACAGGTCGGCATTACCGAGCAGAACATTTCGCTGTTGAAGTCGGGCAAGGTCAAAGGCGTGCGCTTCGACACGCTGGAGAAGATCTGCGCGGTTCTCGGCTGTCAGCCCGGCGACATCCTGGAATATCGTGCGGAAGAACAGGACTGACGTGCCTGAGGGTTGCTTTCAGAGCCCGATCTCATGCTTCCAGGGCGGGTTTGCGCCGGCGCGCGAGACAGTGACGGCAGCGGCCTTGGCGCCCAGCGCCAGGGCATCGCGCACGGCACTTTCGGCAAGGCTCGAAACGGCGTCCTTGTTGAGGAGACCGGCGAGCTTGAGCGACGCCAGCACGCCGGCATCGAAGGTGTCGCCGGCACCGACGGTGTCGACGACCGTGACGCGCTCGCCGGCGACTTCGACCTTGTGTCGCGTCGTGTAACCGACGGCCCCATCGGCGCCCTTGGTGATCAGCACCAACTTCGGCCCACGCGTCAGCCATTCGGCGGCGAGATCGTCATGGCTGCCGGTCATGCCGAACCAGTCGAGGTCTTCATCCGAGAACTTGATGATGTCGGACATCGCCGCCATGCGGTTCATACGGGCAAGATGCGCCTGCCTGTCCTTGATGAAGCCCGGCCGGATGTTCGGATCGAACGAGATCACCCGCTTCTCGTGTTCGCGGGTCATCAGCGCCTCATAGGTCGAGCCGCAGGGCTCGGGGATCAGGCTGATCGCACCGAAATGCAGCGCCTCGCAGAAATCGCCAAGCGCCGGCAGATGATCCTTGGTAATCATGCGGCCCGCCGTATTCTCGTCGAAGAAGGCATAGGTGGCGTGGCCGTTGACGAGTTTGACGAAGGCAAGCGTCGTGTGCAGCGACAGGGTCGCGCAAGGGGCGAAGTCGACATTCGCCGCCTTCAGCGTCTCGCGCAGGATATCGCCGAACATATCGTCGGAAAGACCGGTGAAGAAGCCGGTGGGGATGCCGAGCCGACCGAGCGCGATCGCCGTGTTGAAGATCGCTCCGCCGGCATAGGGTGCAAAGGCACTCTCGCCCGCGCTCGTGTCGCGCGGCAGCATGTCGATCAGCGCTTCTCCACAACATACGATCATCGGCTCTTCCTCCTCGGCAGAATTTCAGTCGATTTGACGAATGGATATCGAAAGATGCAAAGCCCCGGCACCACCGGGGCCTTGCCGGACCTCAGGCCAGGGCGCTGACGCCGCCATTGCGGCCCGACCAGGCCAGCGGATCGTTGAGGAAGGCCTCGACTTCACCGAGCGTCTTGTCGTCGAATAGTGCCTGCGCGCGGGCAACGGCCAGAACGTTGCGCCAGGTGGCGATCCAGTGCAGGTCGACACCCTTGCCCTTCATCTCGCCGACGGCCTGCGGGAAGATGTCGTAGTAGAAGAGCGCGATGCCGTGGTCGACGATACCGCCGGCGGCGCGAATGGCGTCGATGAACTTGAACATCGAGCCACCGGCTGTCGTCAGGTCCTCGATGACGAGTACGCGGGCGCCTTCCGGCATGTGACCTTCGATCTGGGCGTTGCGGCCGTGGCCCTTCGGCGCCTTGCGCACGTAGATCATCGGCAGGCCCAGGCGCTCGGCCAGCATGGCGGCGAAGGGAATGCCCGCCGTTTCGCCGCCGGCCACGACGTCAAACTGCTCGAAGCCCGCCTCGCGCAGGATCGACGCTGCGGCGAAATCCATGACCGCCGAGCGGATGCGCGGGTAGGAGATCAGCTTGCGGCAATCGATATAGACGGGGCTCGCCATGCCCGACGACAGCTTGTAGGGCTTGTCGGCGCTGAAATGCACCGCCTTGATCTCCCAGAGCATCTTTGCGACCAGCTCGGCCATCACGGCCTTGTCGGTGAACGCGTTGGAAAACATAAAACTCTCCTTCAATTGCTTGGCGTGATCAGACGACGGCCCAGTGCAGCGGGAACATCGGATCAAAAACGGTGACGGGACCGTCGCCGGTCTCGATCCTGGCAGGATAGCTGACGGCGTCGGCCTGCTTGCGCAGCGTGATCGTCTCTTCGTTGACAGGCAGTCCGTACCAGGCCGGACCGTTCAGCGAGGCGAAGGCTTCGAGCCTGTCGAGGGCACCTTCCTGTTCGAACACATGGGCAAGGCAGCTCATGGTGTTGATCGAGGTGTAGATGCCGGCGCAGCCGCAGGCGCATTCCTTCAGCGGATCGACATGGGGTGCGGAATCGGTGCCGAGGAAGAAGCGGGCATCGCCCGAGGTCGCCGCCGCGCGCAGGGCCAGGCGATGGTTCTCGCGCTTGGCGACCGGCAGGCAGTAATAATGCGGCTTGATACCGCCGACCAGAATGGCGTTGCGGTTGATGATCAGGTGGTGCGTGGTGATCGAGCCGGCGAGATTGGCCTTCGACGCCTTGATGTAGTCGACGCCGTCCTTGGTGGTGACGTGCTCCATCGTCACTTTCAGTTCCGGTAGGCGCTTGCGCAAGGGATCGAGCACCGTTTCGATGAACACCGCCTCGCGGTCGAAGATGTCGACATCAGCAGTCGTCACTTCGCCGTGCACGCAGAGCTGCAGGCCGATCTTCGCCATGCGCTCCAGCACCGGCATCGCCTTGTCGATATCGCGAACGCCGCTGTGGGAGTTGGTCGTGGCGCCCGCCGGGTAGAGCTTGACCGCCTTGACGAGGCCACTGGCATGACCGGCCTCGACGTCGTCGGGGTCCGTCCCCTCGGTCAGATAGAGCGTCATCAGCGGCTCGAACCGATCACCGGCCGGAATGGCGGAAACGATCCGTTCGCGATAGGCCCTGGCGTCCGCAGCGGTCACGACCGGCGGCACGAGGTTGGGCATGATGATCGCGCGGGCGAAATGGCGGCTGGTATCGGCGATGACGCCCTTCAGCATGTCGCCGTCGCGCAGGTGAAGGTGCCAATCATCCGGCCGACGGATAACGAGGTCTTGCATGGTCAGCGTTCTCCTAGATCAGAGCGGGATGCGGACGGAAAACTGCACGCACTTTTCCTCATCCCGCTCCAGGCTCGCGCCCGTTCCGCGCGCGCGGCTTTGCGAGCCGGCAGGTGCGGATGGGGGGCGGTTACTCATGTGGTGAAACCGCGTCTCGATATCACCAATGCGCCTGACAACACAATCGGCAATCCGACCATCGCTCAGAAATCCGCAAGCACGAGGTCTGCGGGCCGCTGGTGCCCGACAACCCGATGCGCATTGGGGATGTCGTTGCCGAGCGCCTTTCGACGGGCCGCGTCCTCGTCATAGCCGTGATCGCGCCAGCGCTTCAGCAAGCGCCGCTCCAGCTCCTCGACGCCTGGGTTGATGAAGATGGAAAAATCGAAGGCTTCGTCGAGTTTCGTCCATGGCGTCTCGTCGAGCAGCAGATAATTGCCTTCGACGAGAATGATGCGGGTATCGGCCGCCACCACGCGCGCCGAGGCGATCGCCAGTTCGCGCGAGCGGTCGAAGACCGGGACCAGCACCTCGCCGTCATTGGCGCGGACGGCTGCAATGGTCGCGAGGAACGACCTGACGTCAAAGGTTTCGGGCGCGCCCTTGCGCGCGAGCAATCCTTTCTCTTCAAGCACCGCATTGTCCATGTGAAAGCCGTCCATCGGCAAGACGGCGGCCTTTTCTCCCGCTGCGGCCAGCGCGTCGGCAAGCGCGTCGGAGAGCGTCGATTTGCCGGCACCGGGCGGACCGGCGATCGCGACGATGAAACGGGCAGCATCTGCCGCCCGTTCCAGGATTTCTGCAACCAACGGCGCAACTGTCATGCGGCGAGCGCCTCGCGCGGCGGTTCCTTGGCGCCGGTCATGAAGGCGACGGCATCCGACATCGTGTGCTCCTTCGGGTTGATGACGCAGAGGCGCTTGCCAAGCCGGTGGATGTGGATGCGGTCGGCGACCTCGAACACATGCGGCATGTTGTGCGAGATCAGAACGATCGGCAGGCCGCGCGAGCGCACGTCGAGGATCAGCTCCAGCACCCGGCGGCTTTCCTTGACGCCGAGCGCTGCCGTCGGCTCGTCCATGATCACCACCTTGGAGCCGAAGGCCGCGGCGCGCGCCACGGCCACGCCCTGGCGCTGGCCGCCCGAAAGCGTTTCCACCGCCTGGTTGATGTTCTGGATGGTCATCAATCCGAGCTCGGACAATTTTGCCCGCGCCCTTTTCTCCATCTCCGCACGGTCGAGCGTGCGAAAGAGCTTGCCCATGATCCCGGGCTTGCGGATCTCCCGGCCGAGAAACATGTTGTCGGCGATCGATAGCGCCGGCGACAGCGCCAGGTTCTGGTAGACCGTCTCGATACCTGCGCTGCGGGCATCCATCGGCGAGCGGAAGTTGATCGGCTGTCCCTCTAGGCGGATCTCGCCTTCATCAGGCGTGATGGCGCCTGAGATCGCCTTGATCATCGAGGACTTGCCGGCGCCGTTGTCACCGATGACGGCGAGGATTTCACCCGGATAGAGGTCGAAATCGGCGTGATCGAGGGCAGTGACCCGGCCATAGCGCTTGACCAGGCCGCGTGCGGTGAGAATGGGTTCCTGAGCCATCAGCCTGCTACCTTTCTGATCCACTGGTCGATTGCGACGGCGGTGATGATCAAGACGCCGGTGAGGAAAACCTTCCATTGCGGGTCGGCGCCGAGCATGTTGAGGCCCATGGAGACCACGCCGACGATCATCGCGCCGATCAGGGTTCCAAGGATCGATCCGCGTCCGCCAAAGAGCGAGATGCCGCCGATCACGGCTGCGGTGATGGCCTGCAGATTGTAGTCGGTGACCGCTGCCGAAGGCGAGATCGAGCCGTTGCGGCCGATCGAGACCCAGGCGGCAAGGGCCGCGATAAGGCCGGCGAGCGTATAGGCGCTGAGAAGCACGCGGCTGGTGCGGATACCGGACAGCTTGGCGGCTTCCGGATCGTCGCCGACCGCATAGAGATGCCGCCCCCAGGCGGTATGGTTGAGCGCATACCAGAGGCCGAGAACCAGCACGACCATCATCACTACGCCGAGCGTGAAGACGGCCGACCCGATCTTGAAGCTAACGCCGAAGACATGAAGCATCTGGGTGACGGCGGTCACGTCGGCTTCGCGGATGGTCGCGTTGGCCGAGTAGATGAAGTTCGTCGACATGATGATGTACCAGGTGCCGAGCGTCACGATGAACGGCGGAAGCTTGACCCTTGATACAAGGAAGCCGTTGAGGAAGCCGCAGGCGCCGCCGACGAGGAAGCCGAGAAAGATCGCGACCGGCGCCGGAAGGCCGTAGGTCACGGCGCTATTGCCCATGATGACGGCCGAAAGCACCATGATCACGCCGATCGAAAGATCGATGCCGGCCGTCAGGATCACCAGGGTCTGTGCTGCGCCGAGAATGCCGACGATGGCGATCTGCTGCAGGATCAGCGTCAACGTGTAGGACGAGAAGAACTTGCCACCGATCGTCAGGCCGAAGATCAGGATCGCCGCCACGAGCACGATGAACGGCACGGCCGCCGGCGTCGAGTGCAGGAAATGCTGGATCCTCTGGATCGGCGTCTTGTCATGCGTGTCGAACGACGCGACCTGCGTCGAACTGTTGACCAGGACCTTTTCGAATTCCTGGGATGGCTGTGCGGCTGTGTTGGGCTCGCCCATGGACCTTCCTCCCGTGAACCCCACTCCCAAGGGGTGCGATGCAATCTGGTGCACAGCCCGCCCACCAAGACGCGGGCAATAGCACTCTTTAAAAGCTGCGCGGTTTTCTTCGCCTTGTCAAAGACATCGGCGCTTACGCGAAGGGCGGCCGGGGCCGCCCTTGCATTGTTCGTTCATGCTTCAGACGCGTGGGGGCGATCAGCCCCAGCACTTGTCCGTGCCGACCTTGGTGTCGATCGATTCCACACCGGCTGCCGGCTTGTCGGTGACGAGCGAAACGCCGGTGTCGAAGAAGTCCTTGCCTTCGGTCGGCTTCGGCTTTTCGCCGGTGTCGGCGAACTTCTTGATCGCCTCGATGCCAAGTGCCGCCATCATCAGCGGATACTGCTGCGAGGTCGCGCCGATGACGCCTTCGGCAACCGACTTGACGCCGGGGCAACCACCGTCGACGGAGACGATCAGCACGTCCTTCTCCTTGCCGACAGCCTTCAGCGCCTGATAGGCGCCGACGGCAGCAGGCTCGTTGATGGTATGGATGACGTTGATATCGGGATCCTTCTGCAGAAGGTTTTCCATGGCCTTGCGGCCGCCTTCCTCGTTGCCGTTGGTCACGTCGTGGCCGACGATGCGCGGATCATCCTCGTCGCCGATCTTGGCCGGATCCTTCGGATCAATGCCGAAACCGATCATGAAGCCCTGGTCGCGTAGGACGTCGACCGTCGGCTGCGACGGCGTCAGATCGAGGAAGCCGACCTTGGCGGTCTTGGCGCCCTCGCCCATGGTGGCGGCAGCCCATTGGCCGATCAGCTTGCCGGCGAGCAGGTTGTCGGTGGCAAAGGTCGCGTCAGCCGCGGTTGCCGGATCGAGCGGCGTGTCGAGTGCAATCACCAGAAGACCGGCCTCCTGAGCCTTCTTCACCTGATCGACGATCGCCTTGGTGTCGGATGCGGCAATCAGGATACCCTTGGCGCCATCGGCAATGCAGGATTCGATCGCAGCCACCTGGCTGTCGTGGTCGCCGTCGATCTTGCCGGCATAAGCCTTCAGCGTGACGCCGAGTTCCTGAGCTTTGGCGGCAGCGCCTTCCTTCATCTTGACGAAGAAGGGATTGGTGTCGGTCTTGGTGATCAGGCAGGCGCTGACATCGGCGGCCTGTGCCGGGGCGGCGAAAACGACGCCGAGCGACAGCACGCCGAACGCGGCGGAGAGAACAGTCTTCTTCATGTAATCCTCCCAAGGATGAAACACACGGCCGACAGTGCGGCCCAGGCCTCGCCCCTGCAGCATTCTCCTCCGCTGCAACAGGCGCTTCCGGATCAAAAACAAACATTAATTTTCGGGGGTGTCAATAAATAAATCAAATTGAATTATTATTTCGATGTGGCATTCTCTGGATAACCGCGCTCCTTCGCAATCCTGGCCACGAGCCAAATTGACAGGGTTGCCCGGAGCGGAAACAACAGACCCGCGCCAAGCGGGCACTGATGCCAACGGGAGGAGACGGTGGCATGTCACTGACAGACGGCCCCGACAGGGGAGCGATGCAACCTGAGGTGATCGACCCGAGCGGCGGGGCGAACCAGACGCGCGTGCGCGCCTATAACGAACGGCTGGTGATGTCGCTGGTGCGCCGGCACGGCGGATTGTCGAAGGCCGACATCGCCAGGCGTTCCGGCCTTTCGGCGCAGACCGTTTCCGTGATCATGCGCGCGCTCGAAAGCGATGGCTTGCTTGTGCGCGGCGAGCCGGTGCGCGGTCGCGTCGGCCAGCCCTCGACGCCGATGCGGCTCAACCCGGACGCGGTTTTTTCCTTCGGGGTGAAGATCGGGCGGCGCAGCGCCGACCTGGTGCTGATGGATTTCGTCGGCAACATCCGCCTGCACCTGCACCAGATCCATGCCTATCCCCTGCCCGGCGAACTGGTCGACTTCATCATCGGCGGCATCGAGAAACTCGAGCAGCAACTGAGCCCGGACGAGCGCAAGCGCATCGCGGGCGTCGGCATCGCCACGCCCTTCGAACTGTGGAACTGGGCCGAGGAAGTCGGTGCCCCGCGAGACGAGATGAACCGGTGGCGCGACGTCGACCTTCAGGCGATCGTGTCCCAGCGAACCCGGCATCCGGTGTTCCTGCAGAACGACGGAACCAGCGCCTGCGGCGCCGAGCTCGCCTTCGGTGTCGGCGCCAGCTACCCGGACTTCGTTTATTTCTACATCGGCTCGTTCATCGGCGGCGGCGTCGTCATCAATTCCGCCCTGTTTTCCGGCCGCACGGGTGCTGCCGGCGCCGTCGGCCCGCTGCCGGTGTCCGGCAAGGATGGCAAGACCGTGCAGCTTTTGAAGATCGCCTCGGTCTTCGTGCTCGAAAACCTCTTGCGCGAGCGCGGCATCGATCCGAAGCCGCTCTGGTATTCCGCCGACGACTGGATCGATTTCGGCGAACCGCTGACAGTCTGGATCGACGACAGCGGGGCGGCCCTTGCCCAGGCCGTCGTCTCCGCCGTCTCGATCGTCGACTTCTCGGCCGTCGTTATCGACGGCGGCTTCCCGCCCTGGGTGCGCGCGCGGTTGCTGACGGCGACGCGCAAGGCCCTGCACGAACTCGACCTCCAGGGCGTGACGATCCCGGAACTCGTGGAAGGCATGGTCGGCAGCCACGCCCGCGCCATCGGCGGCGCGAGCCTGCCCCTGTTCTCCCGCTACCTGCTCGACACCAACGTCCTCTTCAAGGAGCTCAGCTGATGCTGAAAGGCATAGACCCGATCCTAAGCCCGGAATTGCTGGCGACGCTGCGCGCCATGGGTCATGGCGACGAGATCGCGCTGGTCGATGGCAACTATCCCGGCCAGGAACACGCCCGTCGGCTGGTCCGGCTCGACGGCCATGGGCTGATCACGGTGCTCGACGCCATATTGAGCGTCATGCCGATCGACGACTTCGTGCCGGCGGCGATCTTCCGCGCCACCGTCAAGCAGGACCGGGACGCGCTCGATCCGGTGCACCAGGAGATCATCGATTGCTGCGCCAGGCGTGAACCTCAGCGCGCGGTCGTGCCGCTGCTCGGCCACGAATTCTATCCCCGCGTGCAGGCGGCGCACACGGTCGTGCAGACCAGCGAACCAAGGCTCTACGGCAACGTCATCCTGCGCAAGGGCGTGATCTATCCCTGAAAAGCATGGCTGCAACAAAAAACCCGCCGGCGGCACCGGCGGGTTTTTTCGTTTCAAGTCCTGAATGTCTTATGCGCGGCGGGCGTCGACCGACAATGCGCCCGGACCGAAGGCGGCAAGCACCAGGAAGCCGCCGGCAACCGAGATGTTCTTCATCATCATCAGGCTGTTGAAGACGCTGAGCAGGCCGTTTGCTTCCGGCGGGAAGGTCGGAATGTTGATGGCGCCGCTGTGGAACACGAAAGCCGTGACCAGGCAGAAGAGCGCCAGGAGATAGGCGGCAATCCTGGTCTGGAAGCCGACGAGGACGGCAAGGCCGGCCACCAGTTCGAAAATACCGGCGAGATAGGCAAGCGCCGTTGCTGCCGGCCAGCCGGCATTGGTGATCATTCCGGCGGTGCCGGCGGGATCTGTCAGTTTGCCGAAGCCGGCGGTGATGAACATGATCGAAAGGAGAATGCGCCCGATGAGGACGACAACATTCTGAGACATGCGAGGCTCCTGTGGGAAACGAGTGTTGGCAGCAGAAGTATCAGCATTTTCAAATTCATCTAGCCGCATGGCTGGCGACAGATCGTTCACAACGTAGAGACAACCGGGAAAGATCGTCAACCGGGATTTGCGCCATAACGCCGCCTGCGCAACGGTTTTCATGCTTTGGCAGGTCGGTTCGCGTTCCAGTGTTCTTTTCTGTTGCAAGGAAGGGGCTGCTGGGCGAAATTCAGGAGCGGCAGGGGACGCCGCGCGGGGGCATCTCATGAACGAAATCAACAGGAGCCCAGCCTTCTGGCGCTCATTTTCGATCTTCGAAGGGTTCGACAAGAAGACGATCGAGGACCTTGCCGAGATCGCGACCTATCGCAAGTGGCCGGCCGGCACGGTGATCTTCCAGCGCGGCGACGAAGGCAACTATATGATCGTCGTCGTATCGGGCCGCATCAAGCTGTCATTGATCACGCCGCAGGGCCGCGAATTGATGCTGCGCCAGCATGAGGCCGGCGCGATCTTCGGCGAGATGGCGGTGCTCGACGGCCAGGCGCGCTCGGCCGACGCCACGGCGCAGACCGCTGCCGAAGGCTACGTCATCGGCAAGAGGGCGTTTCTCGACATGGTGACCACCCGGCCGGCGGCGGCCGAATCCGTCGTGCGCTTTCTCTGCGCGCAGTTGCGCGACACGACCGAGCGGCTGGAAACCATCGCGCTCTACGATCTCAATGCCCGCGTCGCCCGCTTCTTCCTGGCCACGCTCCGGCAGATCCACGGCAACGAACTTCCCGAAAGCGCCAACCTCAGGCTGACGATGAGCCAGACGGATATCGCCGGCGTGCTCGGCGCCAGCCGCCCCAAGGTCAACCGGGCGATCCTGTGGCTCGAGGAAAGCGGCGCCATCAAGCGGATGGATGGCATCATCGCCTGCAAGGTCGGCAAGCTTCTAAGTATCGCCGACCCGGAAGAGGATTAGGTGGCATGACCACGCCCCCCCGCCGGCACTTTCGTTTCACACCGCTCGCCGGCGGGATCCTGACGAGCCTGATCGTCGCACTCGCCCTTTACTTCTTCGCCGAGCCCGTGTTCGAAACGCAGCGCGAACTGTTCTTTGACAGCCTCACCCAATGGGTGCCCTCCCCCAAGTCGCCCGATATCGTCGTCGTCGATATCGACCGGGCGGCCCATCAAGGCAGGCCCGATGGAGACTGGGACAGGCAGGCAACCGCCGAGCTTCTGTCAGCGCTGGCCGCCTCCGGCGCCCGGGTCGTCGCCGTCGACTTCGTCTTCAGCTCCGACTGCACGGCGGAGCGTCCAGGCAATGAAGCGCTGTCGCAGGCGCTATCGAAAGTCCCCGTTGTCCTCGGCTTTCTCATCGCCGATACCCGGCAGGAACAGCCTCGCCCGGTCCCGCCACTGGCGCTCAGCCGACCCTTCGCGGCACCCGAGCTCTGGTTCCTCGACGGCGCGGAAACCTCCTGCCCAGCCTTCATGGACAACGCCAAGGCGGCAGCTGCGTCGTTCCTCGTCGGCGACGAGGATGCGCGCATCCGCCGCGTACAAGCCTACGCGGTTCTGGGCGAGGAAGCCTACCCGACGCTCGGCATCGAAGCGACGCGGCTGATGGCCGGCACCGGCACGCCGATCCTCGGGGGAGAGCCGGCGTGGCTGCGCCTCGACGGGCAGGTCATCACGCTCGACGACACCGGCAGCCTGCGCTTCGTCGCGAGCGATCCCGAGCGGATCGCGACGCGGACGATCTCGGCCGCGGATGTGCTGACAGGCAAAGCCGGCAAGGACAGGCTTGCCGGCAAGCTCGTCTTCATCGGCAGCAGCCTGCCCAATCTCGGCGGCTTGAGGCCGAGCGCCTCCATGCCGCTCGAGCCCTCGGTGCAGATCCACGCCGATATCGCCAATGCCGTTGCCACCGGGTTCATTCCGCGGCGCGACGGGCGGCTTTCGGTGATCGAGGCGCTGTTTTCGCTCGCGGCCGGCATTGCTGCCGCCTATGGCGCCGCAAGGCTTCGACCGCTGATGTCGGCGGCCCTCGGCATCATCGCGATTGCCGCCGTCGTCGCGGCAACAGCCGCGATCTATCGCAGCAGCGGCTGGCTCACGGATGCGGTCAGCATTTCGGTCGCGATTGCCGCGGTGCTGGCGGTGACCAGCACGCTGCAATTCGCCCACATCAGGCGAGCGGAGGCGACGGCGCGGGAAAAATTCTCGCAATATCTGCCGCAATCCGTCGTCGCCCGCTACATCGACAATCCCGGCGCGGCCCGGGTCGCGGGCGAGGAGCGGGCCGTGACGGCGCTCTTCACCGATATCGAGAGCTTCTCGACCCTTTCGCAAAAGCTCGGGCCCCGCGACCTGATCGCCCTGCTCGACATCTACTTCACCGAGGTCAATGCATTGGTGGCGCAGTATGGCGGCATGGTCGACAAGGTGGTAGGCGATGCGGTGCACGCCTTCTTCAACGCGCCGGAAGACCTCGACGACCACGTCGACAAGGCGATCGAATGCGCAAGAGCGATCCACGCGTTGACGGAGGAAATGCGCCGGCGACCGCAGTTTGCGAGCCGGGATTTCGGGCGCACGCGCATCGGCATTGAAACCGGCCAGGCGGTGGTCGGCGAAGTCGGCGCCGGCGGCAAGCTCGACTACACCGCCCATGGCGACGCCATCAACCTGGCGGCGCGGCTGCAGGAGGCCAACAAGTTTCTGGGCACCGCCATCTGCGTCGGCCCGGCGGCGGCGGCGCAAAGCCGGCAGCGGCTGCGCTCACTCGGCAATCAGGAGATCCGCGGCTTTGCCACGATGGAGCTCTTTACCGTGGCCGATCCCGAGCAGGTCTAGAGTGCCGGCGCGAGGGCAAGATGCCAGTGGCTTGAGACCGACATCTACGACAGATTGATCATTGAGCCGAACCGCGTGCCTTGCCGTGTGCCCGACGTGGGACGTCAGGTCAGAGGCCGACGCTGGCATAGGCTTCGCGGATGCGCGCCTGCCCCCAGTTGACCGGCGTGCTCGGTGCGTCGCCGCGCTGCTTGAACTCGACGCCCTGCCCGGCCGCGACGATTTCGGTTACGCCGCCGGCTGCAACCGCGACGCTGCCATGCTCGACGAAAACCGCGAAGGCGGTCTTGCTCGGACCGCAGAAGAACTTGGTGCCGCGCACGCCGATCATGCCGAAGGCCGTGCGGACGGCAACATCGACCTTCGGCAGCCCTTCAGGACGATCGAACACCATCCGGCCGGTGCCAAGCTCCAGCGTGCCGCCCTGTTCGGCAATGAACCGGTCGACGAGCAAGTCGGTTTCGGCCCCGAGAAGCACGCGGGTGTCAGCGCCGAGCGCCAGCGTTGCGAAGCTTTCGGCCTCGGTGCGAACATGGTCTTTGTCGAAGATCTGCGCGTCGACGGCCAGAGCCTCTTCCTCTTCGGCCTGTCGGCGGCGCACGTCGCCGCGGATCTCGGTGGCCTTGCCGACCGCGGGGCTTGCCAGCGTTCGTGCCACGCCGCCGCACATCGTCGCGAGCAGCAAGCCGCCAACGACCACACGTCGCTTCACCAGCATCCGCCGCATCGGCTCCCGGTCCATCATGGTCCTTCTCCCTGTTCGACGTTTTGCGTGCCCGGCCTTTATAGAGGATATCCCCGCTATCGACGGAAACAAGTCAGATGCAATTGGCCGGATGCGCATTGATGCCCTGCCGCACCCTTGCCAGTTCGCCCGAAGCCCCGCAATCGGGCTGTTCCCGCCGGAACAGGCAGCGCCGAGACCTCAGGCTAGGTTGGCTTCAGGAGACGGGAGACCATCATGAAAACCCAGCGCAAAGCCAGAATTCGCATCTTCAACGCCATCAGCCTCGCCATCGTCAGCTTCCTGGCGCTGGCGGCAATCGCGCTTCCCCCGGCGCGTGCAGCCGATCTTTCCGCGGCCGACATCTGCGACCGCGAGGCGGGCAGCATCTTCGACCTGCAGCGCAATCAGAGTTACCCGGCTGTTGCGACCCAAGACCTGAAAATCGGCATTGCGCTTTCGGCCTGCCGCGAAGCCTACAACCAGCATGCCGGCCCGCGCGCCGAGTTCCAGCTGGCGCGAGTGCTCGACAAGGCCGGCCAGAAGATCCAGTCGCTGCGCATCCTCGGCGAGGCCGCCGACCATGGCCACGCGCTGGCAATGACCAATTATGCCGTCCTTATCGGCGAACAGGGCGACGTTGCGACCGAATTCACGCTCAATCAGAAGGCCGCAGCCGCCGGCAATATCCTTGCCGCCTACAATCTCGGCGTCGCCTATCGCGACGGCATGGGGACATCCGCAAACGGTGCCCTCGCGATCGAATGGTTCGAGCGCGCCTCGCTTGCCGGCGACGATGTCGCCGCCTTCAACCTCGCGGTGATCCTGGATGAAGGCAAGCTGGTGCCGGAAGACAATGCCCGGGCCGCCCGCTTCTATCGCCTCGCTGTCGAGCGCGGCAATGTCGATGCCATGGTCAATCTCGGCCTGATGCTGGAAACCGGCGAAGGCGTGACCAAGGACCTGCCGGCCGCCCGCGCCGTCTTCCGCAAGGCCGCAGCCGAAGGCGACGACTATGCTGAGCGCAAGTTCGCCGAGCTGAGCGCCACCGACAATTTCGAGACGGCCATGCTCGACAAGACAAGCCGCATCAAGTGAACCATGCCCGCCTTCACCGGCCGACCTTGAGGGGCCGGCCGGTCTTGCGCCCGCAAATGTGCCGGCCACCATCGGCAAATCCCACCCAAAGATGCAGCTTGACGTGCAGCAGGTCGCACTACAGCTTGAGCGGGAACACAGCCCTTTCCCGGACATGCGATGACCAAGCTGATTATCTTTACCGACCTGCACATGGTGCCCGAGGGCACGACCATCATCGGCCTCGACCCCTATCAGCGCCTGGCCAACGGCATCGCCCATGTGAACCGCTACCACGCGGATGCCGACCGGGTGATCTTCACCGGCGATCTTGCGCACTACGCCGATCGCGCCTCCTATGAACGGCTGAAGGGCCTGATCGACCAGGTGGTCCCGCCCGTCGCGATTACCGTCGGCAACCACGACCGGCGCGAGGTCTTTCTCGATGTCTTTACCGACGCGGTGACCGACGACGACGGCTTCGTGCAACAGGTGATCGACTTTGGCGATTGCCGCGCAATCCTGCTCGACACGCTGTTTGCGCCGCCCTACGACTACCCCAACAGCCATGCCGGCCTTCTCTGCCAGAAGCGCCTTGCCTGGCTCGACCGGCAACTGGCGGAAGCCGGCGACAGGCCGGTGCTGATCTTCATGCACCACCCGCCGCACGCGACAGGCTTTTCCGGCATGGACATGATCCGCCTGGTCAACGAGGTGGAATTCTACACGCTGGTGAAGAAGCACGGCAATGTGCGCCACATCTTTGGCGGCCACGTGCACCGCACGATCAGCGGCTCGAGCCGCGGCATCCCCTTCTCCATCTTCAAGAGCCCGGTGCACCAGCAGCCGATGCCGTTCGATGCGCCCGATGCCTCGCTCTCCGTCGACGAGCCGGCGGCCTACGGCATCGCGCTGGTGACGAAGGATGGCGTGCTCGTTCACACCGAGGATTATGAAATCGCTCGCCGGGACGCCGCCTTCGCCTGAGGGGCATTCCGGCCGGCCGGCCTTCATGCTAGGTTGGCCCATGACCCAAACGACCGCCACGGATGAAACCCTCGACTGCCAGAGCTGCGGCGCCTGCTGTGCCTACTCCTCCGACTGGCCGCGCTTCTCGATGGAAACGGACGAGGAACTCGACCTGATCCCGGAAGAATATGTCGCGGCCGATCTCGGCGGCATGCGCTGCGAGGACGACCGTTGTACGGCGCTCGGCGGCAAGCTCGGCGTCCATGTCGCCTGCAAGGTCTACGCCGTCAGGCCGATCGTCTGTCGCACCTGCATGCCGGGCGACGACGAGTGCCTGATGGCGCGCGAACGGCACTTCGGGAAAGCCGCATAAGACTTCGGATCATCCGGCACGCAAGCCCGACCTTCCGCATCCCCATCGGTTTGACAGCGCTGCGGTAGTGAAACATTCCGAGAATGATCGAAAATGCCGGATGGATGTTCGGCGGAACGACGCGTATTTTCTGCCCACGATATCCAGGGCGTTTTGCGCCCTGTCACCGCCTTCCAAAGGACCGCGTTCGATGAGCCAGAACCAGCTTCACAAATCCAGCCCGAAGGCCGAGCAGGCCCCGGCACCCTTTGCCGATTTCGCGCCGCCGATCCGCGCCCAGAGCGCGCTGCGCCAGGCGATCACCGCTGCCTACCGCCGGCCCGAGACCGAAGCCCTGCCATCGCTCGTCGAGGCGGCAACGCTGCCGGTCGAGACGCAGAAGGCAGCTGCGCGTACGGCCCGCAAGCTGATCGAAGCGCTGCGCGCCAAGCACAAGGGTTCCGGCGTCGAAGGACTGGTGCACGAATACTCGCTGTCGAGCCAGGAAGGCGTGGCGCTGATGTGCCTGGCCGAAGCGCTGCTGCGCATTCCCGACACGGCCACGCGCGACGCGCTGATCCGCGACAAGATCGCCGACGGCGACTGGAAGTCACACCTGGGCGGCGGACGCTCGCTGTTCGTCAACGCCGCGACCTGGGGCCTGGTCGTCACCGGCAAGCTGACCTCGACCGTCAACGACCGCAGCCTTTCGGCAGCGCTCACGCGCCTGATCGCCCGTTGCGGCGAACCGGTGATCCGCCGCGGCGTCGACATGGCGATGCGCATGATGGGCGAGCAGTTCGTCACCGGCGAAACCATCGACGAGGCGCTGCGCCGTTCGCGCGCGCTGGAGCAGAAGGGCTTCCGCTACTCCTACGACATGCTGGGTGAGGCCGCGACCACGGCTGCCGACGCGGAGCGCTACTACAAGGATTACGAAACCGCGATCCACGCCATCGGCAAGGCATCGGCCGGACGCGGCATCTATGAAGGCCCCGGCATCTCGATCAAGCTTTCGGCGCTGCATCCGCGCTATGTGCGCGCGCAGTCTGCCCGCGTCATGGAAGAGCTGTTGCCTAAGGTGAAGGCGCTCGCCGTCATCGCCAAGAAATACGACATCGGCCTCAACATCGACGCCGAGGAAGCCGACCGGCTGGAACTGTCGCTCGACCTGCTCGAAGAGCTTTGCCTCGACAAGGACCTTTCCGGCTGGGACGGCATGGGCTTCGTGGTCCAGGCCTATGGCAAGCGCTGCCCCTTCGTGCTCGACTTCATCATCGACCTTGCCCGTCGCGCCGGCCGCCGCGTCATGGTTCGCCTGGTCAAGGGCGCCTATTGGGACGCCGAGATCAAACGCGCCCAGCTCGACGGCCTGGAAGACTTCCCGGTCTACACCCGCAAGATCTACACCGACGTGTCCTACATCGCTTGCGCCAAGAAGCTGCTCGCCGCAACCGACGTGATCTTCCCGCAGTTCGCCACCCATAACGCCCAGTCGCTCGCCACCATCTATGAACTGGCCGGCAAGGATTTCCAGGTCGGCAAATACGAATTCCAGTGCCTGCACGGCATGGGCGAGCCGCTCTATGACGAAGTCGTCGGCAAGAACAATCTCGACCGGCCCTGCCGCATCTATGCGCCCGTCGGCACGCACGAGACGCTGCTTGCCTACCTCGTTCGCCGCCTGCTCGAAAACGGCGCCAACTCCTCCTTCGTCAACCGCATCGCCGATCCCAAGGTCTCGATCGACGAACTGGTCGCCGATCCCGTCGATATCGTGCGCGCCATGCCGGTCGTCGGCGCGACGCATGCGCAGATCGCCCTGCCCGTCGGCCTCTTCGGCGATGCCCGTCCCAATTCGGCCGGTCTTGACCTTTCCAACGAGACCTCGCTTGCCTCGCTGAGCGAAGCGCTGAAGGCAAGTGCTGCCGTCGACTGGCGCGCCGAACCGCTGCTGGCAACGGGCCCCGGCAAGGGCGAGACCCGCCCCGTGCTCAACCCCGGCGACCACCGCGATACCGTCGGCACCGTCACCGAGACATCCGAAGCCGACGCCCGCCAGGCGGCAAGCCTTGCCGCCAAGTCCGCTTCCACCTGGTCGGCGGTTGCGCCGACGGAGCGTGCAGCGATGCTGGTGCGCGCAGCCGACATCATGCAGGCCCGCATGCCGACGCTGCTTGGCCTGATCGTGCGCGAAGCCGGCAAGTCGCTGCCCAACGCCATTGCCGAAGTGCGCGAAGCGATCGACTTCCTGCGCTACTATGCCGAACAGACGCGCCGCACCCTCGGCCCTGCCCATAAGGCACTTGGTCCGATCGTCTGCATCAGCCCCTGGAACTTCCCGCTGGCGATCTTTGCAGGCCAGATTGCGGCAGCGCTGGTTGCCGGCAACCCGGTGCTGGCAAAGCCCGCGGAAGAAACGCCGCTGATCGCCGCCGAAGGCGTGCGCATCCTGCACGAAGCCGGCATTCCCGCCGACGCGCTGCAGTTGCTGCCCGGTGACGGCCGCATCGGCGCGGCACTGGTTGCCGCCCCCGAGATTGCCGGCGTGATGTTTACCGGTTCGACCGAAGTCGCGCGTCTGATCCAGGCGCAGCTGGCCGACCGGCTGTCGCCGTCCGGCCGGCCGATCCCGTTGATCGCCGAAACCGGTGGCCAGAACGCCATGATCGTCGACAGCTCGGCGCTTGCCGAACAGGTCGTCGGCGACGTGATCGCCTCGGCCTTCGACAGCGCCGGCCAGCGCTGCTCAGCCCTGCGCGTACTGTGCCTGCAGGAAGATGTCGCCGACCGCATTCTCGCGATGCTGAAGGGCGCGCTGCACGAACTGAAGATCGGCCGCACCGACAAGCTTTCCGTCGACGTCGGTCCCGTCATCACGGCGGAAGCACAAGGGATCATCGAAAAGCACATCGAGACGATGCGCGGCATGGGCCGCAAGGTCGAGCAGATCGGCCTTGCCTCCGAGACAGACCTTGGCACCTTCGTGCCGCCGACGATCGTCGAGCTCGAAAAGCTCGCCGACCTCAAGCGCGAAGTGTTCGGCCCGGTTCTCCACGTCATCCGCTACCGCCGCGACGATCTCGACCGGTTGATCGACGACATCAACGCGACGGGCTACGGCCTGACCTTCGGCCTCCACACCCGCCTCGACGAGACCATCGCCCATGTCACCTCGCGGGTGAAGGCCGGCAACCTTTACGTCAACCGCAACGTCATCGGCGCCGTCGTCGGCGTGCAGCCGTTCGGCGGCCGTGGCCTCTCCGGCACCGGACCGAAGGCCGGCGGCCCGCTCTATCTCGGGCGCCTCGTCGCGACCGCCCCGGTGCCGCCGCAGCATAGCTCCGTGCACACCGATCCGGCGCTGCTCGACTTCGCTAAGTGGCTCGACGGCAAGGGCGCCAAGGCCGAAGCGGAAGCTGCCCGCACCGCCGGCAGCAACTCCGCCCTCGGCCTCGTCTCGGAGCTTCCGGGTCCGGTCGGCGAGCGCAACCTCTATGCGCTGCATCCGCGCGGCCGCGTTCTGCTGGTACCGGCGACAGAAACCGGTCTCTATCACCAGCTCGGCGCCGCCCTTGCGACCGGCAACACGGTCGTCATCGACGCCGCATCGGGCCTGCAGTCGTCGCTGAAGACGCTGCCGGCCAGCGTTGCGGCGCGCCTCACCTGGTCGAAGGACTGGTCAGTCGACGGCCCGTTTGCCGGAGCCCTGGTCGAAGGCGACGGCGAGCGCGTTCGCGAAGTCAGCAAGGTGATCGCCGGCCTGCCGGGTCCGCTGGTCCTGGTCCAGGCGGCTTCGAGCGAAGAAATCGGCCGCAACCCCGACGCCTATTGCCTCAACTGGCTGCTCGAAGAGGTGTCCACCTCGATCAACACAGCGGCCGCCGGCGGCAATGCCAGCCTGATGGCGATCGGCTGATCGAAGCCCGATCGACGGGGCAAGAATGCCTCTCCCGAATGCGGGAGAGGCGATGACGGGATAGGGTCAGCCCGGTAATGATGGCCCTTTCTCTCCTCATCTCTGTGCCTGCCACAGAGATCCAGCGGCGCCGCGTCGGCGGCGCGAAAGAACCTTTCAAAACGACACCATGGGCCGAGCCTTCTCACGGCGCAGACGCGCCGTGGCTGGAGTTCTGTGACAGGCACAGAAATGAGGGCTGGGAAACCAACCGCGTAAGCCACATCCGGGCCCGAACTGCGGCCGAACCACGGTGGCGCCAATCCGCACAATCCGTTATCAGCACTTGAGAAACGGAAGCGACCATGTTCACCCTCAAGCGCATCGAAACGGCGACCCAGGACATCAAGAAGAGCCGGTTCCTGGCCATCTGCGCGCCCGTGCCCGACGAGCAGGCGGCAAAGGCGTTCCTCGCTCAGCATTCCGACCCCACGGCCAATCACAATTGCTGGGCCTGGCGCATCGGCCAGGCCTATCGCTTCAACGACGACGGCGAGCCAAGCGGCACGGCGGGCAAGCCGATCCTTGCGGCCATCGACGGCCAGGCGCTCGACCATGTCGCGGTCGTCGTCACCCGCTGGTTCGGCGGCATTCTGCTTGGTAGCGGCGGCCTTATCCGCGCCTATGGCGGCACCGCGGCACTCTGCCTGCGGGCGGCCGAGAAGATCGAGATGATCGAGACCGTGCGCGCGACCATCGCCTGCGACTTTGCCGATCTGGCGCTGATCAAGGCACGCCTTCTTGCCCGCGACGTGACGATCTCGGGTGAGAGCTTCACCGACAGGGGACCGGTGATGGCGGTCGAAATGCGCAAGGACGAGGCGGACGGCATTTTAGCCATGGTCACCGATCTCAGGCGCGGCCGTGCGGTCATTGCGACCGACGACTGAACGACTTCCTTTGCCGATCGAACCATCATAAAAACGACCGACAAAATCGATAATAATCAACCCTGCAACAGGTTTGCCAAGGAGACGGCCAGCATGAAAACGAGAGTTCTGGGCAAGACGGGCGCGACGATTTCGGAGATCGGTTTCGGCGCCTGGCAGATCGGCGGCTCCTGGGGAGACGTCAGCGAAGCGGACGGCAAGCGTGCGCTGAACGCGGCACTCGACAGCGGCGTCACCTTCATCGACACCGCCGACGTCTATGGCGACGGACGCTCCGAAAAGATCATCGCTGCCGTTCTCAAGGAACGCGGCGGCGAAATGCCGTTTGTCGCCACCAAGGCCGGACGCAGGCTGAGCCCGCACGTCACCGAAGGCTACACCGGCGCCAATATCGAGGCCTTCATCGACCGCAGCCTGACCAATCTCGGCGTCGAGACGCTGGATCTCGTGCAGCTTCACTGCCCGCCGACCGAGGTCTATTACCGTCCGGACCTGTTCGGTGCGCTCGACCAGCTGATCACCAAGGGCAAGATCCGCCATTACGGCGTCTCGGTCGAAAAGGTCGAGGAAGCGCTGAAGGCGATCGAATATCCGGGGGTCGCCACCGTCCAGATCATCTACAACATCTTCCGCCAGCGGCCGCAGGACCTGTTCTTCGCCGAAGCCAGGAAGAAGAACGTCGGCGTCATCGTGCGCGTGCCGCTCGCCTCCGGCCTGCTGTCGGGCAAGATCACCCGCGATACGGCCTTTGCCGCCGACGACCACCGCAACTTCAACCGCCATGGCGAAGCCTTCGATGTCGGCGAGACCTTTGCTGGCGTGCCCTTCGAGGCGGCGCTGGAGGCCGTCGAACAGCTTCGCCCGCTGGTGCCCGCAGGCGTTTCGATGGCGCAGTTTGCCCTGCGCTGGATCCTCACACAGGATGCGGTCTCCGTCGTCATCCCTGGCGCCCGCAACGAGGCGCAGGCGCAATCGAACGCCGCTGCCAGCGCACTCGCGGCCATCGACGAACAGACCAGGGCCGTGATCGCCGCGCTTTACGAGCGACTGGTGAAGGTTCATGTTCATCACCGCTGGTAGGATGCGCCACGGATGTCGGGCCTGTTGACCGGCAACAGACAGATCGGCCCTGGCGGGCACGCAGACGCGCCAGGGCGAACGAGGGGATCATGGCCGACCCTTTCACGCTGCAGCGTTTCGTCGACGCCCAGGACCGCGTGTACGCGGCGGCGCTCGACGAGTTGCGGCGCGGCCGCAAGGAGACGCATTGGATGTGGTTCGTCTTTCCCCAGCTTGCCGGCCTCGGCCATTCACCGATGGCGCAACGCTTCGCCATTTCGGGCCTTGCGGAGGCGCGGGCCTACCTCGGCCACCCGATGCTGGGGCCAAGGCTCACCGAGTGCACGGAAGCCGTCAACGGCGTTGCCGGGCGCACGGCACACGAGATCTTCTCAAGCCCTGATGACTTGAAATTCCGTTCGTCCATGACCCTGTTTTCGCAAGCCTCGGCGGCGGGCAACGTCTTTGAACAGGCGCTCGGTCGTTATTTCGAAGGGGAAATGGATCGAAGGACGCTGGATCTTCTCTCCCGGCTTTCTCCATGACGGCCAGGACAGTCAAAGCGGGTCGCGCCTCTCGGCCCTGTCAGACGCCGTGCGCGGCACTGGCAAGAAAAAACAGGACAACGAAGGCGCAGACGGAAAGCCCGGCAACGATCACCAGCAGTTCCTTCATCATATAGCGATACATCATTACCTCCTTTCCTTCAGCGAGCAGATGCCCCCTCAATATGGGGATTCGGCGGGCCGATTTTCATGGGCCAGCGTCAAAAGATCGTGATGGCGCCTGGACTTCTGCCCATCGGGAACGGCGCCCGTTACCCGGCCGACGGCCTCCGATTCGTTCTTTTATATTATCCTAATATATAGATTGTCGTCACGTCAGCTTTTAGGGGGAACGGCATACGTCCACGGGCGATCCCGCTCAGGCGGAGGCTCCGGTCAATCTGTCTACGGTGACATCAGGCGAACCGACATCCGGCGCAATGCGGGTCGGGCAAGGCGAGAATCGAGCGGCCCTCGCGCGGCCGCCCTGGCGATCCGGTCGGATGGTGTGCTGACAGCGTTACCTGTCAGCGCCGCCCTGGGCGAGCGAGACGAGCGTCCTCCACCGAGCCTGCGACACCGCTTGACGAACAGGCGTCCAACACCTAAATCTACACTCAACGTCAGGTTTAGGTGAGTATCGCTTCTTGTCCCTTATGCAGATCGGTGAATTGTCGGACCGCGCCGGCGTCAGCCACCGCACGATCCACTATTACGAGCGCCTCGGGCTGGTGCAGCCGGCCGAGCGCGAGGGTGCCGGCTATCGCTATTATGACGAGACCGCTCTGCGGCGGCTGGAGAAAATCGCGGCGCTGAAGCGGCTCGGCCTCAGCCTCGACGAGATCGCCGCCGTCATCGACCTCTATTTCGAGGATGCGAGCGGCATCAGGGGCAAGGTAAAGGTTCTCGAAATCCTAGAGGCCCAGCTCACGAAGGCAAATGCCCAGCTTCACGAACTCGCGACGTTCAAGCAGGACCTGGAAAACAACATTGCCCGCATGCGGACACTGATCACGGAAGCCAAACGCAAGTAGGTCCATCAGGGAGACGCACAGATGCCTCTCGAATCTACACTTGACGTCAGGTTTATAATTAAACGCGTCGCTTTGGCTCTGGCCCTTCGCCGTCGCGCACGCGCGATCGGCCGGGCGCTGCGTGAACGCCCGGCCGATGCGTGCGTGCCCGCGTCCGTCAGCCCATCCCGAACGGCATCCGCCGTCCCTGCCCCGCCCCAAACCACAAAACCGGAAAGCCAGAGAAGGAGTCTAGACATGCCGCATCCCCTCATCGTGTTTGCAGCCATCGGCCTTGCTGCCGCAACGACGGCCACAGGCAGCGCATTCGCCAGGACGAAAGCCATGACAGAGACGACAGAAACCAGCCAATCCGCCGCGACCACCCTCCAGGCGGCCATGCCACACGGCTATCGCGAAGCCGGGCGCCGCGCCATCGTCGTTGACGGCGAAGGGGCAGAACTTGTGCGCCACACGCGCATCGATGGCCGAAACGCAACGCTCGGCGGCGAACACTTCAGCACCGTCATTGCCGACGACGGCCGGCTCAAGGGCTTTGCCCGCATCGATCTCGATCTGGTCGGAGGACCGTTGCCGACGCGGCCGGAAGCCCAGGCGATCGCCATGGCCTTCCTGCGCGACGCGGCACCCGACCTCTTGCCGGCACTGACAATCAGCTGGATCGAGCCGCATGACGAGCCGCTGCGGGTGACTCGCGACGGGCGCACCAAGCGCCTGATGCTGACGGGCATGAAGGTCAAGATGCGCAACAGCGCCGATGGCCTGTGGATTTGGGTGATCGTCGGCGCCGACCACAAGGTGATGGTGTTCGAGCGCGACATCCACTGGATCAGCTTCCCAGGGCGCCGCGGAACGGAAAAGTGGCTGCACGATTCGTGGCTGGCCGAGAAGGGATACGGCATCGGCCAGTCCTGAGCATGAGCCGCGCCAAGCGCGCTGGTCAAGGCGTTTCGAAGGCGCAAAAACGGAAACGGCCGGTTAAAAACCGGCCGTTGTCACGATGACTAAGTCATTGAAAAGAATGGCGCACCCGAAGAGATTCGAACTCCTGACCCCCAGATTCGTAGTCTGGTGCTCTATCCAGCTGAGCTACGGGTGCTTGCCGCTGCAGCGGTCAAACCGCTTGCGTGAGCGGTTCTCTAAAGGGTCCTTCCGGGGATTGCAAGCGCCGTTCTGCAAAAAAATTCATTTTTACGACAACTGGGTCTGAAGCTGTGGATTCAAACAGCGCGATCCGCAGACGATCTCAGTCGCAAACCCCTTCAATGGCGGGCTTTCGAGCGAAATGCATCGAGCGGCACGGGGCGATCGGGCAATTCGATCCGAAACAGCGTTCCCGGCGTCGGCTTTTCCACAAGCGCGATCGTGCCGCCATGGGCGAGCACCAGTTCGCGGGCAATCGCCAGCCCGAGGCCCGTGCCGCCGGAGCGCGCCGAGCCGCGAAACGCGGCAAAAAGGTTCTCCCGGGCCTTTGGCGGCATGCCCGGACCGGTATCGTCGACCGAAATGGTGACGACGCTGCCCATACGCATCGCCGAAACGCTGACCATGCGCGGCCGGCCATCCTCCGCTTCGTGATTCGTCAGTGCCTGAACGGCATTGCGGCAGATATTGTGCACGACCCGGAACAATTGTTCGCTGTCGGCATCGACCTCGAGATCGTCCTGCACCTGGATCTGGAATTCGATGCCGGATTGCGGATCGATCGAAAGCAGTTCGGCGACGTCGGAGACGAGCGGCTTCAGGGCGACGAAACGCCGGTGCGGCTCGGCTTCGGTCGTGCGCCCGTAGGAGAGGACCTCGCGGGTGTAGCCGACGGCCCGGTCGATCGCCCGCAGCAGCGTCGGAGCGAAACGCTTGACGACCGGATCGTCGACTGCGGCGAGACGGTCGGAGATCAGTTGCGCCGACGACAGGATGTTGCGCATGTCGTGATTGATCTTCGACACGGCGAGACCCAGTTCGGCAAGGCTCTTCTGCTGTTTCAGCGTCCGCTGCAGTTCGCGCTGCATGCTGGCGAGATGCTGGCCGGCAACCGCCAGTTCGTCGCGCCCTTCCGGCGGCACGAGCACGCGCGCCGGATTGGACGGATCGTTGGAGAATTCCTGCATGCTCGTGGTCATCCGCCGGATCGGCACGATCAGCATCCGGTTGATGGCGAGAAAGATCAGCGTGGCGGTGATCAGCGAGATGATGATCGACAGGAAGAAGACATTGCGGGAATAGACCAGCATCGCCTTGTGCAGGCTGGCATCGGCCATGACCAGCTCGATCACCGCATCGCTTTCGCCGAGCGGCCCATAGACGCGCACCACCCGGTTGCCACCGAACAGCAGCGTATCGAACGCATCTCGGATCGCCGCAAAGGCGGTGAAATTGGCCGTGTCGTATTCGCCGTCGATCTCGGCGGGCATGTCGGCGGCGGCAATCATCCGCGAGGCGTCCTTGCGGCGGATGACGATGGCCTTGGTGCCCGTCGCCATCAAGGTATCGTCCTGGACATTGCGGGGCAGCTCGACGTTCTGCAGGCCGTCGACGACGACGGCAGCGGCAGCCACCGTGTTCAGCCGGTCCTGCAGCCAGCGAATGCGCATGTTGGCAACCGATGGCACGAAGATCAGCACCTCGGCCAGCATGACGAAAACGATCGTCAGCAGGAGCAGCTTGCCCGAGAGCCCGCGGAAGATGCCCGCGGCGGCTCGCGGCGCTTCACTCACCGTCGTTGGCTGCGCCTCTTCGCTCATCGTTCCCAAAAATCCCTGTCCGTCAGCCGAAAACCCGCAAGGCCCTGATGACGGACCGCACGACGGCATTCTTCGCCAAGGGCGCATAATAGGAGATGGCCGCCTGTTTTCCAATCTCGGAAAGGGTCGGATAGGGTGCGACATAGCCGCGGACCTGCTTGAGCGTCATGCGGTTGGCAACCGCAAGCGACCACATGCTGATCAGCTCGCCCGCACCGGGCGCGGCGATGCCAGCGCCGAGAATGCGGCCGCGACGGCCGACGACGAGCTTGATCAGGCCGGCCTCAACCCCGTCCGTGCGGGCCCGGTCGTTGAGAGTAAGGTCGGTGCGGATGACGTCGACGGCGCCGAACTTGTCCCGTGCCTCGGCCTCGCTCAATCCAACCTCGGCGATCTCGGGATCCGTGTAGGTCACCCTCGGCACGATTGCCCGGTCTTCGCGCGCCGGCAACCGGAACAACACTTGCTGCAGCACCAGCCGGGCATGATAGCTCGCCACATGGGTAAATTGCAGTCCGCCTGCCGCATCGCCGATCGCATGGACACGGCGATTGCTGGTCTTCAGATCCGGCCCAACGACGATGCCATTGGCGTCGTGGTCGATGCCGGCGGCAGCCAGGCCGAGCGAGGCATGGTTCGCCCGGCGACCGGCGGCGACCAGCAGATCGCTTCCTTCGACCGAAAATGCGCCGCTTGCGTTTTCGCAGCGAAGCACGATGCGCCCGCCGATCTGCTCGATCGCACCGATCGTCGTTGCCTGGTGCAGCACGACGCCTTCGTCGCGAAGCGCCGCAAGCGCGAAAGCAGAAAGCTCCGGATCGGCATCGGCAAGCGCCCGGCGGCTCTCGATGACGGTGACATGGGCGCCGAGCCGCCGATAGGCCTGCGCCATCTCGATACCGATGGGGCCGGCGCCGATAATGACCAGATGTGCCGGAAGCCGGGCCAGATCGAACAGCGTCTCGTTGGTCAGGAACGGAACCTTGTCGAGCCCCGGGATCGGGGGAATCGCGGGCGCCGAGCCGGTGGCGATGACGAAACGACGGGCGCGGATCAAATGCCCCCCGGCCGCAAGCGTGTTCTCATCGACAAACCGGCCGGAAGATTGCAACACGTCGACACCGAGCGCTGCAAAGCGCTCGACGCTGTCGTGCGGCGCGATACCGGCGATGACATCATGAATACGGGCATGGAGGCGGGCGTAATCGACAACGGGCTCGCTTGCCGTCAGGCCGAACCGCCCCGCCATGCGGATCGCCTGCGCATGGCGCGCGGCAGCGATCAGCGTCTTCGACGGCACGCATCCATGATTGAGGCAATCACCGCCCATCAGGCCCCGTTCGACGAGGACGACGGGAACGCCGAAAGCGGCGGCGCCCGCCGCGACGGAGAGCCCGGCGGCACCGCCGCCGATCACACAGATATCCGGATTGAGGACCTTCGTCACACCCGCTCCACGCCCATCAGATCGCCTTGCGGCGCGACCATACCCACTTGAAGGCGAGTGGCAATGCCGCGATGAGCGCAAGAGCCACAAGCGCCACGCTCAGCTTCGGCGTGGCGAAATCCGACAGAGATAGCACGCGACCGGCGGCAGCTGCACGGGCGATGACCTCGTCGAGCCCGCCGCCGAGCCAGGTATAGGCGAAGGTGGCCGGGATGATGCCGATCAAGGTCGCGATCGCAAAGGTCCGCAATTTCACGGCAAGGAAGGCAGGCGCGATGTTGACGATGAAAAAGGGAAAGATCGGCGCCAGCCGCAGCACGAGAAGATAGACGAACGCATTGCGGCAGAACCCGTCGGCAAAGCGCGCGAGAAAAGGCCCGGCGCGCCGCCGCAGGAGATCGCCGAACATGCTGCGCGCCGCCAGGAACAACAGGCACGAACCGAGCGACGCAGCAGCGACGACGAGAAAGCCGCCGACGGTGCAGCCGAACAGAAAGCCGGCAAAGATCGTCAGCACCGAAGCGGCCGGGATCGAAAAGACGACGACCGTGACGTAGAGGAGAAAAAACACCGCTGCGGCCTGGAAGGGATAGGCCTCGACATAAAGGCGCAGTGCCTCGCGATGATGGACGAGAGCGTTCAACGAGAGATAACGCTGCAGACCGAAGGCGTAGGCGGCGAACCCGCCGGCAACCAGCAGCGCCAGCAACAGAAGGCGTCCAGCGATCTTGCGGCGGTCTTCGCCCGAACCTTCGGCGAGCGCCTGCGATGGCGTTGGAGGAGTATCCCCTTCCGTGTTGATGGCGCGTTGCTGCATATGCTGTCGTTTCTTGGAAAAGCCTGCCCTTGCACTATCGGGAATCCAGAGCGGCGACCAATAACGAATGGTCGCGTCGCAAAACGTCAGCGTGAATGAACCGCCAAGACAACTCACGTTGACGTGAGAGGGTGGAAGCGGCTCCCAGCGAGCGTCTTATCCACGAAAAACGCCCGCGAAGACGTCAATCGTCCGCGGGCGTCGATGGCTGTGATCCGTAAGTCCGACGGATCAGAATTCTTCCCAGTTGTCCCTGGCGACGGCAGCCGAGGAGCCGCCGCTGAAGGCGCGCGCGACGTTGCCCATCATCCGGCGTGCCGGCGATTCCACCGGGCGGGCGGTTTCGCGCGCCGGTGCGATCGTGCGCGCGGCCTGGGTTCCGTCAAGCTTGAAGTAGGCGATCAGGCTCGCAAGGTTGTTGGCTTCCGCCGACAGCTTGTGGGTTGCGGCATTGGCCTCCTCCACCATGGCTGCGTTCTGCTGGGTGACCTGATCCATCTGGTTGACGGCGGTGCTGACCTCGCCAAGGCCGGTCGACTGTTCGCGAGCGGCTGTGGCGATCGAGTGGATGTGGTCGTTGATCTTGAGCACGCGCTCCTCGATCTCGCCAAGCGCCGAGCCGGTTTCCTGCACGAGCCGGACGCCTGTCGCCACTTCCGAGCCGGACTTCGATATCAGCGACTTGATGTCCTTGGCCGCACTTGCCGCGCGCTGGGCAAGCTCGCGCACTTCCTGGGCAACGACGGCAAAACCCTTGCCGGCATCACCGGCACGTGCCGCCTCGACGCCGGCATTCAGCGCCAAGAGGTTGGTCTGGAAGGCGATCTCGTCGATGACGTTGGTGATCTGGCCGATCTCGCTCGAGGCCTGCTCGATCCGGCCCATGGCGTCGACGGCATTGCGCACGACGGCGGCGGATTCGGCCGCACTTTCCTTGGCCTCGTTGACCATCACGGTCGCTTCCTGCGCCCGCTCGGTCGAGCTTCTCACCGCGACCGTGATCTGGTCGAGAGCCGCAGACGTCTCTTCGAGAGCTGCCGCCTGCTGCTCCGTGCGCTTCGACAGATCGTCGGCAGCGGAGCGAAGTTCGGACGAATTGCCGTTGATGGAGTCCGTGGTGACACGCACTTCGCGCAACGTCTTCTGCAGTGTCGACAGCGTCTCGTTGACGTTCTGCTGCAGCTCGGCGAATGCGCCCTGGAACTGGCCGTTCATGCTCTGGGTCAGGTCGCCGGCCGCAAGGCTGGCGATGACGCGGCGCGTCTCGGCGATCCCGGCATCGACGCTGCCGACGAGTTCGTTGACGCTCGAGGCGAAGCGATTGAGGTCGTCGTTCTCGTAATCCTTGCCGATGCGCTTGGTAAAGTCGCCCGCGGCCGCAGCCGATACGACGACGCCGATGCTGGTCTGCAGGTCGGCGCTTTTCTCGCGCAGCGCCGCTTCCTGGGCGTTGAGATCGCGAACGGCAAGGCCGTTCTGCTTGAAGATCTGAACGGCTGCCGCCATCTCGCCGATTTCGTCCTTGCGGTCGGCAAAGGGCACGTCGGCCGAGAGATCACCACCGGCGAGCTGCTTCATCTTGCCCGTCAGGTCGAGGATCGGCCGGCTCAGGTGATTGGTACCGATGTAGAAGGCCGTGCCGATACCGGCGGCGAGCCCGAGCCCGGCGATGGCGAGAATGATGACGACGACCGAGCGCTCGAACGAGGCGACATCGGCCTCGACGATCTCGAGCGTTGCAAGGTTCGCCTCGACGACGGCGTCGATCTCGGCCTGGAACGCCTTGCGGTTGGCGCGGTTGGCGTCGGTGTTGCCCTGTTCGTTGGCGGCCTGCGGCGAGACCTCCTGGCCGAGGCGCGCAGTCTCGACACGGAAAGCCTTGAATTCCGCCGCGCGCTTGGTCAGCGCATCGAACGAGCCGAGCTTGTCGGCCGGCACCAGTGGGCGCCATTCCGTAAACAGCGTGTCTATGCTGTCGAGGTTCTTCAAAATGCCTTCAGCGAAGGGCTTTGCCTTTTCGATGGTCGGCGCTGCGTAAATCCCGCGCGCTTCCATGACGACACCGGTCACCAGTCGATTGAGATGCTCGCCGTTGAAGGCGCGCTGCGAAGCGTTCTGATACTGATGGAACCGGCTATTGTATTGAGAAACGACCAACAGCGACATGCCCGTCACCGCGATCGCCAGGAGGCTCATAACCCCGACGATCAGATTGATCTTACCACGTATTTTCATCCCTGCCTCCACGACACCGCAAGACTTGCCCGGTTATCGGAAGGGTCGCGGCCTCATTGCACCGCGGCCACGCTAAAACATCCATGGTTAATAAAGATCACGGTGGACATCCGGCATTCTGGGGAGAGCCCGTTAGTGCTCTGTTTACCGAGATCGGATAGCGCGCCGCGGCGCCTGCGCAGGCGATCGATGGCACGTGCGACATCAGCACCCGATCACTTTTGCCCCGCGAACAGGCCTGGCTGATTGACTTTCCGTGAAATTTGCCTTTATAAGCCGCCCACGTCCGGCCAAGCCTGCCTGCCCGACAGGCGGAGCTATGTCTGGAACGTAAACGCTCCTTGCTACATGCAAACCCAAGAAGGGCCGCACACCGCGGTATTAAAATAAATGAAGCGTACTTACCAACCGTCCAAGCTTGTTCGCAAGCGTCGTCACGGCTTCCGTGCACGCATGTCCACCGCTGGTGGCCAGAAGGTCCTCGCAGCCCGCCGGGCGCGTGGCCGCAAGCGTCTGTCGGCTTAAGCCGAAGTTGCCCGAAACCAGTGTCCGGGCACATGACGTCAGATAAAGACAAAAAGACTGTCGGGCGGCTGAAAAGCCGTCCGCAGTTTTTGGCCGTTCGGGCAGGAGAAAGCCGTAGAGGCCCCTTGTTTCTCCTCGAAGTGCTCGACCGCAACGATCCGGACGGCGAAGCCCGCGTCGGCTTCACCGTCACCAAGAAACACGGCAATGCCGTCGAGCGAAACCGGATGCGCCGACGCCTGAAAGAGGCGGTGCGGCTTTCCGCCGGGTTTGCAATGAAACCCGGACACGACTATGTGATTGTCGCCCGACGCGATCTGCTGAACGCCCCCTTCGACGCCTTGACCCGGGGGCTCGGCGAGCGCATCGAAAACAAGCCGAAACAGAAGCGGCCGCCGGCCGGTTCCAGGAAACAATGATGGAAAAAAACCGCAACTATTTCGTGGCGATTGGCCTGTCCGTGCTGATCCTCGTCGCCTGGCAGTTCCTTTACGTCAATCCGAAGATTGAAAAGGAACGCATCGCTGCGGAAGCGCTGCAGGCCCAGCAGGCCCAGTCGCAGCCCGGCGCAACGGCGCAGCAGCCGGCAACGGGTCAGGCTCTGCCTGGCGGCACGGTTCCCGGCACGGGTGAAAACCGCGACCAGGCACTGGCCAAGTCTGCCCGCGTCGTGATCGACACGCCTGCGGTTTCCGGCTCCATCAACCTGACCGGCGCGCGCTTCGACGATCTCAAGCTCAAGGCCTACCACGAGACCGTCAACAAGCAGAGCCCGATCATCACCCTGTTGAGCCCGGCCGAAACCACTGACGGTTACTTCACCGAAATTGGTTATGTCGGCGATGCGGCAAGCGGCAGCGTGCCCGGCCCGCAGACCGTCTGGACGCTTGCGGGGGGCGACAAGCTGACGCCTTCGACACCGGTGACGCTGAGCTTCACCAACGAGAAGGGCATCACCTTCAACCGCACGATCACGATCGACGACCGCTACATGTTCGAGGTGGTCGACAGCATCAAGAACACGACCGCCGAGCCGGTCTCGCTGTCGTCCTATGGTCGTGTCACGCGCTTCAACAAGCCGACGACACCGAGCGTCTACGTTCTGCATGAAGGCTTCATCGGCGTCATCGGCGAGCATGGCCTGCAGGAAGTCGGCTACTCCAAGATCGAGGACGACAAGGCAATCCAGCCCGGCAAGGCGACCGGCGGCTGGCTCGGCATCACCGACAAGTACTGGGCTGCAGCGGTCGTACCGCCGCAGGCAACCCCTTACGAAACCCGTTTCTCGCACTTCACCGACGGCCGCGCCCGCTACCAGAGCGACTACAAGAGCGATGCCATCACGATTGCCGCAGGACAGTCCTCGGAACTCAAGAACCTTGTATTCGCCGGCGCCAAGGAAGTTCCCGTCGTCGACAACTACGAGGCGGCTTACTCCATTCCCAACTTCGACAAGTTGATCGACTGGGGCTGGTTCTACTTCATCACCAAGCCGATGTTCAAAATGATGGATTTCTTCTTCCGTCTGTTCGGCAACTTCGGCATCGCGATCCTGACGACCACGATCGCCGTCAAGCTCCTGTTCTTCCCGCTCGCCAACAAGCAGTACGCTTCGATGGCGAACATGAAGAAGGTTCAGCCGAAGATGGAAGAACTGAAGAAGAAGTTCGGCGACGACCGCATGGCGCTGCAACAGGCGATGATGCAGCTCTACAAGGACGAGAAGATCAATCCGCTCGCCGGCTGCTGGCCGATCCTGATCCAGATCCCGGTGTTCTTTGCGCTCTACAAGGTGATCTACATCACCATCGAAATGCGCCACGCACCGTTCTTCGGCTGGATCCACGACCTTTCCGCGCCGGATCCGACGACGATCTTCAACCTCTTCGGCCTCCTGCCGTTCGATGCACCATCGTTCCTGCACCTCGGTGTCTGGCCGATCATCATGGGCATCACCATGTTCGTGCAGATGCGCATGAACCCGACGCCGCCAGATCCGACCCAGGCGATGCTGTTCACCTGGATGCCCGTTGTCTTCACCTTCATGCTGGCCTCGTTCCCGGCCGGTCTGGTGATCTACTGGGCCTGGAACAACACGCTTTCGGTGCTGCAGCAGTCGATCATCATGAAGCGCCAGGGCGTGAAGATCGAACTGTTCGACAATCTGAAGAACCTGTTCTCGAAGAAACCCAAGCCGGCGGAATAACGCCGGCAGACGGAGCCTTTACCAAACCCCGGATCGCACGGTCCGGGGTTTTTCTTTGGTCTTGGGGTATGCGGCGTCGACATCCAGCGCCGGCAAATCCGGCCGGTCGCTCAACCGAGCCACGCCGAAAGCTTGACATCGCCGGACAAAACCGCAAAGCCAAAGCCAACCTTGACGAAGGAATGAAGACCGATGGCCGACCCCAAGACAAAAGACGACAAGCCGCTGTTCGGCCGGCCGTGGATTTTCATTCGCGGCGTGCCGGCGATGAAGTTCCTGCCGCCGGAAGGCCCGACGGAAATCGCGTTTGCCGGTCGCTCCAATGTCGGCAAGTCGTCGCTGATCAATGCGCTGGTGGGCCAGAAGGGTCTGGCACGCACGTCCAACACCCCCGGGCGCACCCAGGAACTCAACTACTTCGTACCGGACGGCTTTTCCGGCGAGGCAGGCGACCTGCCGCCGATGGCGCTGGTCGACATGCCCGGCTACGGCTACGCCCAGGCGCCGAAGGAACAGGTGGATGCCTGGACCAAGCTGGTGTTCGACTATCTGCGCGGACGCGCGACCCTGAAGCGCGTCTACGTGCTGATCGACTCCCGCCACGGCATCAAGAAGAACGACGAGGACGTGCTGTCGCTGCTCGACAAGGCCGCCGTCTCCTACCAGATCATCCTGACCAAGACGGACAAGATCAAGGCGCCGGCCGTACCGCGGCTGATTGCCGAGACGCTCGAGAAGATCAAGAAGCACCCGGCAGCCTTTCCGGAAGTCCTTTCCACGTCGTCGGAAAAGGGCGAAGGCATCGACGAGTTGCGCGCGACCATCGAGCTTGCGCTCTCGCGCTGAGCGCGCGCGCCCGTCGCATCCCATTCCGTCGTTCCGCGCACCCATTTGGGGGTTGATGCGGCCATGCGATGCGCCGCCACCGGGCCGGCGCCTCGTCGGCGGCGGGCCGCGGCCGAAAGTCTTTGATCTGCGTCACTACCCTGACATGCAAACCGCTCTATCTCTGGCGTGCGGTCGCGCGTTTCCTTGCGCGACGGCGTCAAGGATAGGAGAGACACATGTCCGATTTGATCGTTGTGGGATTCGATACACCCGAAGAGGCTGACAAGGTTCTGGTCAAGCTCGCCGGTCTCAAGAAGGAATATCTGATCGATCTCGAGGACGCCGTCGTCGTCGTGCGCGACGCGGAAGGCAAGGTCCACCTGAAGCAGAGCCTCAACCTGACCGCCATCGGCGCGACCTCCGGGCTGTTGTCCGGCTCGATCTGGGGCGGGCTTGTCGGGCTGCTGTTCCTCAATCCGCTTGCCGGCTTTGCCATCGGCGGGGCGCTTGGCGCCGGCGCGGGCGCGCTCTCCGGTTCGCTGACCGACTACGGCATCGACGACGACTTCATCAAATCGCTCGGCAACACCATTCCGAACAACTCTTCGGCGCTGTTCATCCTGGTGCGCAAGGTGCAGCCGGAAAAGGTTCTGGCCGAATTCTCCGGCCTGCGCGGTCGCGTCCTGAAGACGTCGCTTTCGCCGGAACAGGAACAGAAGCTGCAGGCGGCACTCTCCGACGCACAAGCGCCCTCACCGCAAGCCGGAACGTTCTGAACCGGATCTGCCTGCGGGCGCGGCATCGCAGCCCGCAGGACCGCCCGCCACCACGACCGATCGTCAGGTGAACGCGGCAACATGGCCGCTGCGGTCAGCGGCCATTCCTCGACGGCCTCGCCACACTGACGGCTGGAACCCGAGGCGCATCCTCAGCAGAGATGTGGCACCCATCCATTTTCTTTACGTTCCCGGGTCCCGGTGGTCATTGCTGCTGGCGCGACGGTAACCCGCGGGCTCGACAGCGGTCGGTCGGCATTGACGCCGTCTGCCGGCTGGCGCCGATCTTTCACGCCCAGTGCTTGCGTTTCCGCAGGACTATCTCCGACCCCGAGCGAACTGAGCCTGGAGGAAAGTTAGCCTCGGCTTACCGCTTATCGATTTTCATTGAGGCATTGTTAACCACGTCATGATTTCAATGACACAACCTCAATGGCACATGACGTGCAAAACTCAATTTTAAGATGGCCTAATATGTCCAGCATCCATACGAATGCGGGAGCAACAATTGCGCTCCAAACCCTAAGAAACATTGGTTCTTCACTCTCCGAAACGCAACAGCAGATCGGCTCCGGCCTGCGGGTGCGGTCCGCCGCCGACAATGCGGCATACTGGTCGATTTCAACGACCATGAAGTCGGATGGCAAGGCCATCGCAACGGTATCGGACACGCTCGGCCTCAGTGCCGCGAAGGTGGATGTGGCCTATACCGGGATGAAGGCCGCAGTCGACGTGCTCAGCGAGTTCAAGGCCAAGATCGTTGCCGCGACGGAGCCGGGCGTCGACAAGGCAAAAGTCCAGAAGGAACTCGATCAGTTGAAACTGCAGCTTTCGTCGATCGCGTCGTCGGCAAGCTTCAATGGCCAGAACTGGCTGACAACTGAAATCTCCGACATCTACGATACGGCGTTGAGCAACGTTTCACTGGTGTCGTCGTTCGTGCGAAACGACGCCGGCGTTGCCATCAAGACCACGGACGTCGACCTCGCATTCGTGTCGCTGTTCAATGCTGCCGGTGGCGGCGCGCTGCAGGTGGACGAACGCGGCCTCGGCATGATCGGCGGCCTGCGCAACCAGGTGCGCGACGTCACCGCCAGCCTCGGCTGGCAACGCGTGGACTTCGTCGGCCCCGCTGAGTTCGCGGCAGCTGATCAGATAAGTTTCGATCTGACGCTCGACGCCAGCGTCAATTCGGGCGGCCAGACATTCCCGGTCACAATCGATCGCGCGCTCGTCGACACCGTTCTCGGCACCAGCGATGGCAAGGTGACGAATGTCGGCCAGTGGCGCGCCATCGTCCAGGCAGCGCTCACCAACGCCAGCGTACCGGTCTCGCTAAACGTCGCCGGAGGCGACCTGCAATTCACCACCACGGAAAGTGTCGGCCATGTCGGGTCGAGCGTTGCGCTCTCGAATTGGACGGGCGGCGCATCGATCGGCGGAATGCTCGGCATCGATAACGTTCTGATGACCAATGATGGTGGCTACGCCACCACGTCGTTCAACTTTTCCGCCTTCCGCGTTCATCAGGAAGCGCTGTTCGAATTTTCCTACCAGGTGAATGGCGAGCCCCGCAGAACCGTGGGCATCGACCGCGCGATGGTGGACGCCACGCTTGGCACGACCGACGGCAAGGTGACGACGGCCGCTGACATGGTGACGCTGCTGCAGGCGGCAACCGCCGGGACCGGGGTGGTCTGGTCCAGCGCCGGCAGCACATACTCGCTCTCGGTCGAGCCGCGCGCCGACCGGGAAATGGGAGTACGCTCCTTCGTCCGGTTTGACAGCGTCATCGACAATTTCGGATATCTGCCCGATTTCAACATTCTCGACGTCGATATCGCCGCACCCGGCGCCGATCTGACAAACTATCTGAACGGCATCGAGGGCATGCTGAAGAAGGTGGTGAACGGCGCGGCCATTCTCGGCTCGGTCAAGGCCCGCGTCGACCTGCAGTCCGACTTTACCAAGACCCTGCTGCAGACGATCAGCAGCGGGGTCGGGCGGCTCGTCGATGCCGATATGAACGAGGCGTCGACCAGGCTGAAGGCCATCCAGAGCCAGGAGCAGATCGCGATCCAGAGCCTGTCGATCGCCAACACCAACGCCCAGAACATCCTCAGCCTGTTTCGGCAATGATTGATTTAAGGGCGCGCCGGGACGGCTCTCAGACGCGTCTCCCGGCCATCCTTTCCTGCGGGCGCATCTCCGCCCGCAGCTACCGCCGCTAGGCGCTTGCCGGCGCGAAGGTCATGGCAAAGCCGTTGATGCAATGGCGCTTGCCGGTTGGGGCCGGGCCGTCGTCGAAGACGTGGCCGAGATGGCCACCGCAGCGCCGGCAGTGGCATTCGGTGCGGGACATGAACAGCGAATTGTCCTGACGCGTTGCCACGGCACCGGGTATGGATTGCCAGAAGCTCGGCCAACCGGTGCCGCTGTCATACTTGGCCTCGGACGAATAGACAGGCAGTGCGCAGCCTGCGCATTGGAAGGTGCCCTTGCGCTTTTCGGTGTTGAGCGCGCTTGAGAACGGACGCTCGGTGTCCTCGTGGCGCAGGATCCGATACTGCTCGTCCGTCAGGATCGCCTGCCATTCGGCATCGGTCTTCTTAATCTCGAAGGTCTCGGCCGACGCAGCCTGCGCCGGCCACGAAAAGCCCTTTGCGGCCGCGATCGCGATCACGCTCAGCGTTCCGCCGTAGATCAGAAAGTTCCTCCGGTTCAAGATCGAACCCTCCCGAGAGCATTTCCAGGAAAGGAAAAAGACGGCTTTCCTTCAGGAAATGCAGAAAAAACAAAGATATAGAGCGCTTCCGGTCGCGTTTGGCTCGCACACTTGCTGCAATGCCCTCGATGCTGCCAGGCCGCACGATAGACGCTGGGTATTGGAGCGGCAAAACAACACCGATCAAAGCGGCGTGAAGCCACCCGATCGAAAAGGCCACCGATCGCGAACGACCGGTGGCAGATAACCGGAGCCATGAGATCTCCGGCGACGGATCGCCTGCTACCGCGACGATCCGGAGGAAGAAAAAGCTCAGCCCTTGGGCAGCAGCACCTTGTCGATCACGTGGATCACGCCGTTGGACTGCTTGACGTCGGCGATCGTGACGGTTGCCGTGCCGCCGGTCTCGTCGGTGAGCGTGATCTTGCCGCCGTCGTCCTTGGCCTTCAGAATGCAGCCGCCGACGGTCTTGACGTCATGCTCGCCGCCATCGTCCTTGACCATCTTGGCGATTGCCGAAGACATCGCATCGGCGGAGACGACATGGCAGGTCAGGACCTTGGTCAGCTTGTCCTTGTTTTCCGGCTTCAGCAGCGTGTCGACCGTGCCGGCAGGCAAGGCGTCGAAGGCCTCGTTCGTCGGGGCGAACACCGTGAACGGCCCCTTGCCCTCGAGCGTCTCGACCAGCCCGGCAGCCTTGACGGCTGCGACCAGCGTGGTGTGATCCTTCGAATTGACGGCGTTTTCGACAATGTTCTTGTCTGCAAACATCGCCGCACCACCGACCTTCGGATTTTCGGCGTGGGCGATGGCTGCAGATGCGGCCAGTATGGCGATGGCTGTGAACGAACGGAGCCCGGAGGTGAACATCGTGGTCTTCCTTCCTGTTGAACCTGTCAGGAGACGACACCCATGCCGCCTCGTTGAAACTGCCGTTCCCTTCTTCGGGAACATGACAAGCAACGGACGCTCGGGAAAAAGAGTTTCAGAAAATTTCAGATTGCCGGGGACAGGCCACGAGTGCCGCAGGGCCTAGAGGTCGCGCGCCTTGCCGAGCGCGATGATCGGGCCGGTTGCCGATCCGGTCGGCGAGCCGCCTGAAGGCTCGACGCTGACGGCGAGCACCGATCCCGGCGCAAATTTTCCGCGCATCGCCGGGGCGATGATAATTTCGCCCTCACCGCTCTGAGGCAGAACGCCAAGGGATATCGCCGGGTTGTCGCCGTTAATGAGCCAGAGTTCCAGCGACTTCTCCTCGGCCTGCCGCGCTGCAACGGGTGTGACGAGGAGATGGCCGGTCCCGCGATCGAAACGGGCGACGAGATCGACGGAGATGCCCTTGCCGGCCATTTCGGCGACAAGCGGCCGGCCGCCCGACGGCGGCGCAAACAGCCCCGCCATCGACGCACCCATCATCGCGACGGCTGCGAGCGAGGCGAGCGCCAGGCCCCGCCAGAGGGCGAGAGATTGCCAGAGACCCGGCCGCGCCGGGGCGGCGGCGGACGGCGCCGTTTCGAACAGCCTGCGCTCGATCGCGGCAAAGATGCGGGCCGGTGGCGCAACGGGATCATAGGCTTCGTCGAAGGTAGAAAGGTTGTTCTGCCAGCGCGTGACCATGGCGGCGAAATTGCGATCCGATGCAAGGCGAGCCTCGACCTTGCGACGGTCGTCGGCAGACAGAACGCCCAGCACATATTCCCCGGCGATCACCTCGTCGCGGCGAAAATCTCCTTTGTCTGGGGTGGACGCTGTCATCGCTCCATGCACTCTCTCAGCTTCAACAGGCTGCGCCTCAACCAGGTTCGCATCGTGTTCAGCGGCACGGCATATATCTCGGCCAGCTCCTGATAGCTCAGACCCTCGACATAGGCGCGCCGCACGGCGTTTGCCCGGTCTTCTTCGAGCTCGCCCATGCACGCATCGATCCGTCTGCCCTCCGCTCTTACCACTGCCGATTTTTCCGGATCGGCAGCAGGATCAGCCAAATCATAGGCTTCGTCAATCGCGTTGGCGACGGGTTTGCGTGCCCGGATGAGATCGATGGCGCGGTTGCGCGCAATCGCGGCCAGCCAGGCCATCGGCGTCGATTGTCCCGCAGAAAAACGCTCGGCGTGCTGCCAGATTCTGACGTAGATTTCCTGCAGCGCCTCTTCCGCTTCGCCCCGGTCCCTGAGAATACGCAGGCAAATGGCGAAAAGTTTCGGGCTGGTCTGTCGGTAGAGTTCGGCAAAGGCCGCTTGGTCCCTCAGCGAAACACGGCCGAGCAGTCCGGAAATTTCCTCGTCGATCATTGCCATCCCGACCCGATGCCTATCTGGCGAAGAACATAGCGCACAAATCAACCTCGGCCAGCACACATCGTCATTGCTGTTTTATGTTGCGCGCCGATCATTCCATCGACGGGAAACATGCGTTACACAGCAGCCGGTATTTTTCGAGGGTCCGCCATGTCCGCCAATGAAAGTGAAATCCAGGCACGCCTGCTCACCCAGGCCCTGCCCTACATGCAGCGCTACGAGAACAAGACGATCGTCGTGAAATATGGCGGCCACGCCATGGGCAATGCCGAACTCGGCCGCGCCTTTGCCAGCGACATCGCCCTGTTGAAGCAGTCGGGCGTCAACCCGATCGTCGTACACGGCGGCGGTCCGCAGATCGGCGCGATGCTGACGAAGATGGGTATCGAATCGAAATTCGAAGGCGGCCTGCGCGTCACCGACGAAAAGACCGTCGAGATCGTCGAGATGGTGCTCGCCGGCTCGATCAACAAGGAGATCGTCGCCCTCATCAACCAGACCGGGGAATGGGCGATCGGCCTCTGCGGCAAGGACGGCAACATGGTCTTTGCCGAAAAGGCCCGCAAGACCATCAAGGATCCGGATAGCAACATCGAGCGCGTGCTCGATCTCGGCTTCGTCGGCGAAGTGGTCGAAGTCGACCGCACGCTGATCGACCTGCTGGCCCGCTCGGAGATGATCCCGGTTATCGCGCCGGTCGCACCCGGCCGCGACGGCCACACCTACAACATCAATGCCGACACCTTCGCCGGAGCCATCGCCGGTGCGCTCAACGCCACGCGCCTGTTGTTCCTGACCGACGTGCCCGGCGTGCTCGACAAGGACGGCAAGTTGATCAAGGAGCTGTCCGTCGCCCAGGCCCGTGCCCTGATCGCCGACGGCACGATCTCCGGCGGCATGATCCCCAAGGTCGAGACCTGCATCGACGCGATCAAGGCCGGCGTGCAGGGTGTTGTCATCCTCAACGGCAAGACCGCCCATTCGGTTCTGCTCGAAATCTTCACCGAGCGCGGTGCGGGCACGCTGATCGTTCCCTGAGCGACAGCAAGCGGGAAGACATAAAAAACGGGACACGGCCCTCGGCTCGTGTCCCGTTTTCATTTTGGCCCATGCTCAGCCTTGATAGACGGCAACGGCGTCCTGCTTCAGCTTTTCCATCATCGTGCGATAAGGGAACGGCCCGTAGCTGATGCGCGCGACCCCGGCTGCTGCCAGCGCCGTCTTCTCCGGCGCGCCCGGCCGCATCATCACGTTGACCGGCAGGCTCGAGGCGGCGCAAACCTTGGCGATCAAATCCGCGTCGACCAGCCAAGGCACGAAGAAGCCGCTGGCACCGGCTTCGGCAAAAGCCTCTCCGCGCGCGATCGCCTCGTCAACGAGGCCGGCGTGGTGGGCCACATCGCTTGCCTGCAGGAACAGGTCGGTGCGGGCATTGATGAAGAACGGCACGCCGCGGCGGTCCGCCATTTCACGGATCGCCCGGATGCGGGCAACCTGCTTTTCGAGCGCATGCACGCCCGATTTTCCAACGACCTGATCCTCGAAATTGATGCCGATGGCGCCGGCGTCGATCAGCTGCGAGACATTGGCCGCCCCCGTTGCCGGATCGTCGGAATAGGCGCCCTCGAAATCGACCGTTACTGGCAATTCGCTGGAGACCACGATCAGCCGGGCAATATCGGTCAGTAGCGCCAGCGGCACCTTCTCGCCATCGCCGAAGCCATGGGCCGCGGCAATCGACCAGCTGCCGGTGGCGAGCGCCCTGGCGCCAGCCTCGGCGACCGCCTTGGCGCTGCCGGCATCCCAGATGTTGTAGAGCACCACCGGATCGCCCTTTTTATGCAGGGCGGCAAAGGCGAGCGCCTTTTCCTTCTGGTTCATTGCGTTTCCTCCACGAACGGGCTTTCAGGTTTCGCTTTCGCCTCGTGCCGCAACAACCACTGTTTCCGCCACAGCCCGCCACCGTAACCCGTGAGCGAACCGTCAGCGCCGAGGCAACGGTGGCAGGGTATGACGATGGCGATCCGGTTGGATCCGTTGGCATGGGCCACGGCACGCGCGGACTGGATCGTAGCGACCTCGCGGGCAATGTCACCATAGGAGCGCGTCCGGCCGGCGGGAATTTTAACAAGCTTCTCCCAGACGTTGCGCTCGAAAGGCGTTCCGCCGGGCGCAAGCGGCGTTTGGAATGCGCCCATATCGCCCGCAAAATAGGCCTTCAACTCGCCTTCAATCCTGTCGATCGGCGCCGTCCTTCCGGGCACGATCGCCGATCGTGTCGCTCGCTTCAGCGCCGTGAGTTCGGTCGGCAAAGCTTTGCGATCATGGAACTCGAGCAGATGCAGATGTGTGGCGTCGCCGATCGCGACCATGGGGCCGATCGGCGTCTCGAGCCAATCGAAGGAGAGCAGCTCCCGTCCCAAAGCGGCGGCCGGCGCGTCGCCGAGCAATCGCTGGAAGGCGGCGCGAAAGCCGCTCGGCGATTCGTAACCGGCTTCGAGCTGGGCGTCGATCACGCGTCCTCCGCCGGCGAGCTGGCGGGCGGCAAGCCCCAGGCGGCGATACCGCGCCAGATCGAGAAAGGTGATGCCGAGATTGCGTTTGAACGCCCGCCGGACAGTCGACGGATCGAGCCCGCGGCGCACGATATCATCCTCGCTCCAGCGCCGCTCAGGCGCTGCTTCCAGCGCCTGCAGCAGCTCTTGAACCAGCGGATCCTTGGCACCGAAGGTGGCGAGCGGCCGACAGCGCTGGCAGGGACGGAACCCCGTTTCCAGGCAGGTGCCGATCGAGCCGACGAAAATCGTGTTTTCCCGCTTCGGCTTGCGGGCTGGGCAAGACAGGCGGCAGAAGACGCCTGTCGTCTTGACGCAGACGAAGGCTGAGCCTTCGTATTCGGTACTTCGCGCCATCAAGGCGTCGTAAAGCGTTTCATCGGAAGGAAGATCGAACAACATGGCGTGGTTCTACCACGACCACGGGGCGAAGAGACGCCGGTTTTCGGGCGTCTATTTTTTTCAGATCGGCCCGTTGTCAGATCAGCACGAGCGTCACGACGCCGAGCACGATCAGCAGGCAGCCGATCAGTTCCAGGCGGTTGATCCACTCGCGGAAGATGAAGAAGGACGAGGCGAAGGTGAACAGCATTTCGACCTGCGCCACCACCTTGACGATTGCCGCCTGCTGCAAGGTCATCGCCATGAACCAGCCGAAGGAGGCGGAGGCGCCGACGAAGCCGACGACGAAGGCCGGCTTCCAGGCAGCCGCAATCAGCTTCAGTTCGCCCGGCTCGCGCGCCACGATCCAGATCAGCATCACCACCGTCTGCAAGAGGATGACGAAGCCGAGCGTGAAGCTTGCCTGCATCATGTAATCGGGTGCCGGCAAGCTGGGTGCCAGTGCCAGCGAGGCCGAGCGATAGGCGACGGCCGAGAGCCCGAAGAACGTTCCCGAGAGAAGGCCGATGCCGGCGGTGCGGCTGAAGACCGACGTGACCAGCGAGCGGGGGCTGAGCGTCGTGCGCGCCACCGAAATCAGCATCACGCCGACGACGGAGATGGCGATCGCAACCAGGGTGCCCTCGCTTGCGCGCTCGCCCAAGAAGATAAGGCCGAACAGAGCGGCCTGCGCCGGCTCCGTGCGCGAATAGGCGGTTCCGACCGCGAAGTTGCGGAAGGAGAAGAGATGAACGAGCAGGAACGTCGCTGCGATCTGCGCGAGGCCACCGATGACGGCCCAGAGGAAAAAGGTGCCGTTCGGCACGGGCAGCGGACGCCCCACCACTTGCCAGAGCACGAACAGGTAAAAAAGCGCAAATGGCAGGCCGAAACCGAAGCGCACGAAGGTCGCGCCCGTCGTGCCCATGACGCCCTTCAGGTGTTTCTGCATGGCGGAACGGACGTTCTGAAGGAACGCCGCAGCGACGGTGATGAGGACCCAGGTTTCCATGGCTGCGAGCTAGCACGCGGGCCCGGACATTGCCAAGGGGCCGCTGCACAGGGCAGTGCGCCTCAGTCTGCCTTTTCCGGTGCGTCCATCAATCCGACCGACGGGCTGATCGCGATGCCCGGCGCCTCGTCCTCGAACGCCTTCACCCGCTGATCGTAATTCGGCGCCAGCGTGCCCAGCACACGATCCCAGAAGGAGAAGTAGTTGGCGTAGTTGTACCTGAACCCGGAATGGTGCTGATCATGGAACGTCGTGCACAACAGCGGCGACGGATAGCGTGCCTTCGATGTGGCGAAATATTCAAAGCCGCAATGGCCGATCATGCCGTTGAAATGTTCGAACAGCCGATGCGCGATGAGGATCGCCGCCGGGAACGGCACGACGAAAACGACGACCGCCGAAAAGCTCTGCAGCAGGAAATTGTCGAAGACATCCTCCGAATAGGTGCTCCAGATCGTCGGCGCGACGCTCCTGTGATGAAGGGCGTGCAGCGGATAAAGCCACCTGGTGTGCAGCAGCCGATGCATGAAATAGAACCAGGCGTCATAGAGGATCATGCAGAGCACGAAGAGCGGCACCGCCCACCACCAGCTGAAACCCCAGGGCGTCGGCGTCCAGCCCTTCTGCTGCGCGTAGAGGCCGATCGTCAAAGGCAGGCAAGCGCTGAACATCGATGCCAGGCTCTGGCGGATTTCCGCCTTGCGCCGCTTGTCGGAACCGCGCCCCTTCTGGATCTTTCGCTCGGGATTGCGGTCGTTGAGCCACGTGATCGCGTAGCCGAAGGCAAAATAGGTCACGACGGTGAAGGTGTAGAATCCGAACAGAAACAGCAGGTAGAACACTTCGTTCGACATTGGCATCCGCGTCCCCGCGCCAAGAACCGTGCGAGGCGGAATTTGCCACGCGCTGGCGGCAATTCAAAGCGCAAATCTATGCGCCAGCATTGCGTGCCGGCGCGCCGGCGCATTATTTTCCCGTTTGCCGCCATCGATCCCCGTGCCATAAGACAGTCATGAAAAAGCTCGATCGCCTGCCGACCCACGACGAATTCGCCCATGTCACCGACTGGGTGTTCGATCTCGACAACACGCTCTATCCGCACCACGTCAATCTGTTCTCGCAGATCGACCGCAACATGACGGCTTATGTTGCAGAGCTTTTGTCGCTGGACCCGGCGGATGCGAAGAAGCTGCAGAAGGATTATTATCGCGATCACGGCACGACGCTCAAAGGCCTGATGATCCACCACGGCATCGACCCGAACGTCTTTCTCGAGATGGCGCATGCGATCGACTACAGCATCGTGCCGCCGGACCCGACGCTGGGCGAAGCGATCAAGGCGCTGCCGGGGCGCAAGTTCATCTTCACCAATGGCAGCGTCGCGCATGCGGAAATGACGGCGCGGCAACTGGGCATTCTCGATCACTTCAACGATATCTTCGATATCGTCGCTGCCGATTTCGTGCCGAAGCCCGCAGGTGAAACCTATGACAAGTTCATGAGCCTGCACCGGGTCGATACCCGCAATGCCGTGATGTTCGAGGACCTGCCGCGCAACCTCCTGGTTCCGAAGACGCTCGGCATGAAGACGGTGCTCCTGGTGCCGCGCAACTTCGAATATGAGTTCGCCGAATCCTGGGAGAAATCCAACGACGAGGACGAGCAGATCGACTACGTCACCGAGGACCTGACCGGCTTCCTCAGGCGCGTCGTCGCCGGCCTCTGACACAATTTGGCCAGGGAAAAACCCCTTTCCCGCCAAAGACTTAAATTACCAAAGTTTAACTGGTGCACGCCGCCCGTCTGCCTATCATTCGCTCAGGGATAACCCTGATCGAAAGGAAGCATGATGCGGAACAGAACCCTGATCCTTGGCGTGACGGCACTCGCCGTCGCCGTTACGGGAATGGCTGCGCCATCGTTTGCCGCCAGAGACAAGCTGACGCCCGAGCAGCGGGCCGAACGCATGATCAAGCGACTGGATACCAACAGCGACACCAAGGTTTCGCTCGACGAGTTCCAGGCGCGCATGACAACGAACTTCAAAACCTTCGACGCCAATGGCGACGGCCAGATCAGCGCCGATGAGATGAAGGCCAAGCGCCAGGCATTCCGCGACGCCCGCAAGGCCTGGCAGGATGCCAAGGCCAAGGAGGGCAAGGAACGCGACACCGCGCTTGCCCAGCTGAAGGAAGCGCGACCGGCCATGCTGCCCGGCATGCGGCCGAAGGCCTTCAAGCGCGTGGACACCGACGGCAACGGATCCCTGAGCGCTGCCGAAGTCGCAAGCGCGTCCGAGAAGATGTTCAAGCGCCGCGACCGGAACGGCGACGGCGTCATCGACGCCGCCGACTTCACCAAAAAGACCGAGACCAAGAAGATCTAACCCGGATGGCGACGCCCTCCTCCGCCCGGTGGCGCGTGTCGCCTGCGTGGCGCCTCCCCCTCGCATCGCGTTCGATCGCAAGGGGGAGGCGTGAAATTCGGATCCTCCCGCAACGACAAGGCCGCGCGCCAGAAATGGCGCGCGGCCTTGTCGATTGGAAAGGCGAAGCTCAGATCCGCCGTGGCGGAGCGTTCTAGCGCCGGCCGTTTGCCATCGGCACCGACTTCGGATCGACGGTCTCGTAGAAGCGCGAAATGATGTCCCAGGCCTCGTCGGCGGTTTCGACGAATTGCACGAGATCGACGTCGTTCGGCGCGATCGTGCCGAATTCGGCGAGCGCCTCGAAGTTGATGATCGAGCGCCAGAACTTTTCCCCGAAGAGAATGAGCGGAACCAGCGCCAGACGGCCGGTCTGCATCAGCGTCATCGTTTCAAACAGTTCGTCCAGCGTGCCGAAACCGCCCGGAAACACCGTTACGGCCTTGGCACGAAGCAGGAAGTGCATCTTGCGGATGGCGAAGTAATGGAAGTTGAACGACAGTTCCGGCGTGACGAACCGGTTCGGCGCCTGTTCGTGCGGCAAAACGATGTTGAGGCCGATCGAGGGCGCGCCGATGTCGTCGGCACCGCGGTTGCCCGCCTCCATCACGCCCGGGCCGCCGCCGGTGACGACCACATATTCCTTGTGGTGCAGCTTGGCGGAATGTTCCGAGACGATCCGCGCGAACTTGCGCGCCTCGTCGTAATAGACCGAGGCGGCTTCGAGGTTCTTGCGCTGGATATCGTTCTTGGCAGCCCAGGCGTCGCCGCCCGGCTCGGGAATGCGCGCGCCGCCGAACATCACCACCGTCGAGTTGATGCCGTGCTCTTCCAGCATCATCTCCGTCTTCAGGAGTTCGAGCTGCAGCCGCACCGGGCGCAGCTCCTCGCGGCAGAGGAAATCGTCATCGATATAGGCAAGGCGATAGGAAGGCGAAGCCGATTGCGGCGTCAGAGGTACCGTCTGAGCCCGTTGCCGGCTCTGCGAGCTATCCGCCAGCGGATCCCAAACCCCATCCTTGCGGCGCAGGTTGCGCTTCTTCATGCGTGCCATGCTATCGTCTTTCCCGTCGCGTTCCGGACAATCGGCATCCCAGACGGACGCGTCCCATCCTGTTTCATCGGTCTTGAATGCTCCTGATGCCGGAGTCGCCCGGGCTTGCCAAGCCCTGCCGGGGCCGGCATGCCGAAAAGCGGTTCAACTTTTCAGGAACCCGCTCCAGGCGCACGCCTTTTCGCCGGCACGGAACGAGCCGCGGCCGCGCCGCGCGTTGCCGGCTAATTTTGTCCTTAAATCGATTCCGATTTGCGGAATTATGCAGTAGAGCTTTGCCAGGATAACCGCCGAACGTAAGGAATTCCGATGACGAACCACGACCTCTCTTCCCTGTCGCACACAATCGACACCGCTTTTGACGACCGCGATTCCGTCAACACCGGAACGCGCGGCGCGGTGCGCGACGCCGTGGAAACGGCGCTGAACCTGCTCGACAGCGGCAAGGTGCGCGTGGCCGAGCGCGGCGCCGACGGCAACTGGACCGTCAATCAGTGGCTGAAGAAGGCCGTGCTTCTGTCCTTCCGCCTCAACCCGATGGAAATCATCCGCGGTGGACCGGGCGAATCCGTCTGGTGGGACAAGGTCGCCTCCAAGTTTGACGGCTGGAGCGTCAACGAGTTCGAGAAGGCCGGCTTCCGCGCCGTGCCGAACTGCGTCGTGCGCCGCTCGGCCTACATCGCGCCGAACGCCATCCTGATGCCGTCCTTCGTCAATCTTGGTGCCTATGTCGGCGAAGGCACGATGGTCGACACCTGGGCGACGGTCGGCTCCTGCGCCCAGATCGGCAAGAACGTGCACCTTTCGGGCGGCGTCGGCATCGGCGGCGTTCTGGAACCGATGCAGGCCGGCCCGACGATCATTGAGGACAATTGCTTCATCGGCGCCCGCTCCGAGGTCGTCGAGGGCTGCATCGTGCGCGAGGGCTCGGTCCTCGGCATGGGCGTCTTCATCGGCAAGTCGACGAAGATCGTCGACCGCGCCACCGGCGAAGTGACCTATGGCGAAGTGCCGCCCTACTCTGTCGTCGTTGCCGGCTCGATGCCGTCAGGCTCGACCATGGGCAACGGCCAGCCGGCGCCGAACCTCTACTGCGCCGTCATCGTCAAGCGCGTCGATGAAAAGACCCGCTCCAAGACCGGCATCAACGAACTGCTTCGAGATTGATGCGATGACACCGGAGGGGCGGCGGTCTGGCATGACCTGGCTGTTCTTCAGCCCCTCCGGTCGCATCACCCGCCTGCCCTTCTTCCTCTCCTGGCTTTTCTGGTTGCTGATCGGCGCCTTCGTCGTCGCGCAGATGTTTGCGAGCGAAAACCACAAGACAGCGCTCGCGCTCTGGACTCTGGCGCTCATCGTCTCCGGCATCGTTTCGACGCTGTCGATCGCGATGCTCGCGATCAAGCGGCTGCACGATATCGGCTATCCCGGACCGCTCGCCCTTTGCCTGTTCATTCCCGTCCTCAGCCCCCTCGTCTTCATCGCTCTCTGCCTCTGGCCGGGCACCGACGGGCCGAACGAATTCGGCCAACGCAGCGATGAACCCGCCGCTTGAGCGGCGCACTGTACATTTCGGGCCCGAACGGGTATGTAGCGCGCCATGAACAGGCCGGCGACAAGATGCTGGCCGCGGCAATCGGCGCCTGATGACGACCTGATCCAAGGTCTTGATCGTTTACCGGCGCGAAAACCGAAATCCGAAAGACGAGAGATGACAGAATTCGAAGGGATCGCGCCAGCGATCGCCGAGGCGTTGGCAAAGCGCGGTTACAACGAGTTGACGCCGGTTCAAAAGGCGATGCGCGATCCCGAGCTTGCGGGCAAGGATGCGCTGGTATCGGCCCAGACCGGCTCCGGCAAGACCGTCGCCTTCGGCCTGGCGCTGGCCCCGACCCTGCTTGGCAACGAGCGCCGCTTCGGCGCCCCCGGCGCGCCGCTGGCGCTCGTCATCGCCCCGACCCGCGAACTGGCGCTGCAGGTCAAGCGCGAGCTCGAATGGCTCTATGGCGAGACCGGCGCGACGATCACGTCGTGCGTCGGCGGCATGGACATGCGTACCGAGAAGCGTGCGCTGGAGCGCGGCGCCCACATCGTCGTCGGCACGCCCGGCCGCCTTTGCGATCACATCCGCCGCAACTCGCTCGACATCTCCTCGCTCAGCGCCATCGTGCTCGACGAGGCCGACGAAATGCTCGACCTCGGCTTCCGCGAGGACCTCGAATTCATCCTCGAGGAATCCCCTGACGATCGCCGCACGCTGATGTTCTCGGCAACCGTGCCGCGCTCGATCGCGACGCTTGCCAAGAACTACCAGCGCGATGCCGTGCGCATCAGCACCGCTTCGGAGCAGAAGCAGCACGTTGACATCGAATATCGCGCGCTGACCGTCGCGTCGAACGACCGCGAGAATGCGATCATCAACGTGCTTCGCTTTTACGAAGCCAAGAACGCCATCGTGTTCTGCTCGACCCGTGCGGCCGTCAACCACCTGACCGCCCGCTTCAACAACCGCGGCTTCTCGGTCGTGGCGCTGTCGGGCGAACTCAGCCAGAACGAGCGCACCCACGCGCTGCAGGCCATGCGCGACGGTCGCGCCCGCGTCTGCATCGCCACCGACGTTGCTGCCCGCGGCATCGACCTGCCCGGACTGGAGCTGGTCATCCACGCCGATCTGCCGACGAACCCGGATACGCTCCTGCACCGCAGTGGCCGCACGGGTCGTGCCGGCCAGAAGGGCGTCAGCGCCCTGATCGTGCCGGTGAGCCAGCGCCGCAAGGCCGAGCGCCTGCTCGAAAATGCCCGCATCACCGCCAACTGGGCCCGTCCGCCGTCGGCCGACGAAGTCAGCCGCCGCGACGACGAGCGCCTTCTTGCCGACACCAGCTTTGCCGAGCCTATCCGCGAGGACGAAGAAGAGATCGTGCGCGCCCTGATCGAACTCCACGGCGCTGAACAGATGGCCGCAGCCTTCGTTCGCCAGTTCCGCTCGGGTCGTTCGGCGCCTGAAGACCTGATCGAAGTCGCCGTCGGCGACAGCCGTGCCAAGCCGCGTCGCGACGAGAAGTCCGGGCCGCGCGAAGACTATGACGCACCGCGCGCCGATTTCAGCGACGGCAGCTGGTTCTCGCTTTCCGTTGGCCGCAAGCAGAGCGCCGAGCCCCGCTGGCTGATCCCGATGCTGTGCCGCCACGGCAAGCTGACCAAGCGCGACATCGGCGCGATCCGCATGCAGCAGGACGAAACCTTCGTCGAGATGACGTCCGACGGCGCCGAGCGCTTCCTGTCGTCGATCGGCAAGGAAGGCATGCTGGAAAAGGGCATCCGGGTCAAGACGCTTCCGGGCGCACCCGACCTTTCGCAGCAGCGCCAGGAAAAGCCGAGCTTCTCGAAGGACAAGCCGAACTTCTCCAAGGACAAGCCCGCCTATTCCAAGGACAAGCCGGCCTTTGCCAAGAAGCGCCCCTATTCCGACGATTCGGCGCGCAGCGACGGCGACTTCAAGCCGAAGCGCAAGTTCGACAAGAAGCCGGCCTACGCCGCCGCCCCGGCCCACACCGACGACAAGCCGCCGGAAAACCGCGAGGCCTGGTCCAAGAAGAAGGCCAAGCCGAACGCCGGCAAGGACGGCGGCTTCAAGCCGAAGCCCAAGGGCAACAACGCCAAGAACCGCCAGAGCTAAGCTCGGCCCAGGCGTATCGCCACAGCCAATCAAAAAGCGCCGCGATCCGATCGCGGCGCTTTTTTTCGTCTCGGCTATCAAGCCTGACCACCTCAGGCTTCGAGGAAGCGAAGGCCTGCGACGGCGACGATGATCATGGCGATGCAGGTAATGCGCATCCATGAGACGGGGTCTCCGAACAGCACGATGCCGAGCACCGTGATGCCGACCGAGCCGATGCCGGTCCAGGCGGCATAGGCCGTGCCAGCCGGCAGGTCGCGCATGGCGATCGTGAGCAGATAGACGCTGCCGAGTGCGGCTGCGATGCCGATCACGCTCGGTACCAGCTTCGTCCAGCCTTCCGCATATTTGAGGGCCAGGCCCATGATGATTTCAATCAGGCTTGCCGCTATCAGGATGATCCATGCCATTGCCGTCTCCATCGAAAACTTTCATCTGGAGAACAATCTGGTAGCATAGGCACCAGAGAGCAATTACGCACCTTTTGGTAACTATGGAAATGTCGACAGACCTGCAGAATGCGCCCGCAGCCTCCGTTCCCGACGTCTTTGATCCGACCTGCTCGTCGCGCCATGCGCTGGAGCTGATCGCCAGCAAATGGGCGATGCTGATCATCTCGGCGCTCGAGCAAGGACCGATGCGCAATGCCGCATTGATGCGCCGCCTCGGCGACGTCTCGCAGAAGATGCTGACCCAGACGCTGAAGGAGCTGGAGCGCAACGGTCTCGTCGTCCGCGAGGACAAGAAGACCGTTCCGCCACATGTGGAATACAGCCTCAGCCCAGTCGGACGGTCGCTCAGCGAGACGCTGCTCGTGCTCGATCGCTGGGCCGAGACGCATTTCGGCGCGCTCGATGCCGCCCGTGACCGCTACGACGCGGAGCGGGGAAAATAGGTTTATTCACCGTCAAGCTGCGACTGGGCGACGACTTTCACCACCCAGTCGGCAAAGACGCGCAGACGGCTGCTCAGGTGCCGGTTGGGCGGATAGACCAGATAGATCGGCATCGGGTCGATCTGCCAGTCCGTGAGCACCGGACGCATGGCGCCAGTCTTGAGGTCTTCGCGCACCATGAAACGCGGCGCCTGAATAACGCCGAGGCCGGCGCGGGCGGCAGCCAGATAGGTGGTCGATTCGTTGGCGGCCACCGCATAGCGGCCATGGACCTCGATCTCTTCCGCACCGCGCTTGAAATAGAACGGCATCTGCTGGCCGGTCTGTGGACGGAAATAGCCGACGACGTAGCAATTCTTCGAAAGGTCGGAGGGGTGTTGCGGCGTCGAGCAGCGATCGAGATAATCTGGTGCGGCGCAGGCGATGAAGCTCATGTCGGAGATGCGGCGGGCAATCAGCGACTGGTCGGTGAGCGCGCCGACGCGGATGGCGCAGTCGACATTCTCCGCAACATAGTCGACGGTGCGGTCGGAAACGCCGAGATCGATCTGGATGTCGGGGTAGCGCTTGTGGAACTCCGGCAGCGCCGGGATGATGACGAGGTTGGCAATGGCGCTGGCCATCTCCACCCGTAGCCGCCCCTTCGGCAGGGTCTGGGCGCTCGAAAGGCTGCCGTCGAGTTCATCGAGATCGGTGACGAGCCGGGCGGCACGCTCGTAGTAAAGCGCACCGTCGGGCGTGACGATAACCCGCCGGGTGGTGCGGTTGAGCAGCTTGGTGCGCAGATGCGCCTCCAATCCCTGGATGAGATTGGTGACTGTTGCCTTCGGCATATTGAGCGAAGCGGAAGCTCGTGTGAAATTGCCGGTTTCGACGACGCGGAGAAATGCGCGCATGGCCGTGAGCTGGTCCATTTTCAATAGCCGTGATTGTTCGAGATAATGAATAGTGTAGTCGGATTGAACTGACTATTCCAGACAGAAGACAATGTTATTCTCCCATCATGGCGGGTTGTCGCCTCATGTGGGATGACCCCGTGGCAAAGGCAAGAGAGATGGGTGAACGCTTCAAACTGGAGACGATGCAGACGGGCCAAGGCTCGTGCCCGGCACGCGTCTATACTGGCGAGACGCTGCTCAATCCGCCGCCGGTCGTACTGCACCTGCACGGTGGCTCCTTCGTCGGCAGCTCGATTGCCGCCGGCGAGCGGGTGGCCAAGGCGCTTGCAGCAGCCGGCGCCGTCGTGATCTCGCCGGAATATTCTTCCGCCTGCCTCAATCCCTTTCCGGCGGCGCTCGACGTCACCTATTCGATGCTGTCCTCGATGCGCGCGCGCTGCCCGCAGTTCGCGCACAAGAAGTCGATGCTGTTCATCGCCGGAGAAGAGGCCGGCGGCAACATCGCGGCCGGCGTGGCGCTGATGGCCCGCGACCAGTTCCTCACCGACCTCAAGGGCCAGATCCTGTTGTCGCCGATGCTCGATCCGTGCCTGGCGACCGCATCGTTTCGCAAATACTGTCCCGAGACCTCCGCGCAATCGATCGCCGAGGGCTGGCAGCGCTACCTCGGCGAATGCGGCGGCTTCACGCACCCCTACGCGGCGCCTGCACATTGCACGCGGCTCGCCGGCCTGGTGCCCGCGCTGATCCTCACCAGCGAGGAATGCCCGATGCGCGACGAGACCGCGGCCTATGCGGACCGGCTTCGCCAGGCGGGCGTCAGCGTTCAGTCCCATATTCTCCCCGGCCGTGCCGGGTGGATACCGCAGAATACCGTGAATGCCGAAACCTGGGCCGCCCAGGAGGAAACGATTACCGGCATCTTTTCCCGCTTCTTTCAACAGGCGGGGGCAAAGCCGACGGAAATGACGGTGCGTTAGCAAGGGACGACAAGGCGATGGGCCTTCCCCCTTTCTGACGACAACAGCAAAAGCGCCGGCTCCCAACCGGCAAGGAGAGAAAAATGACATCGACAGTGACCCGTCGGGCCCTTTGGGGCGCCGGCCTGAGTATCCTATTGTCTACCGCTGGCGGAGCGGCCGTCCTTCTCGGCCTTCCGCAGCATTTCGAAGCGGATGCCGCAACCGAAACGGCAGCGGCAGCGCCGCCGGCCGTTCCGGTTTCGGTGGCCAGGGCCCAGTCGCGCCGCATCACCACCTGGGAAGATTTTTCCGGGCGGCTCGAAGCGATCGAACGGGTCGAGATTCGTCCCCGGGTCGGCGGCGCCATTCTGGAAAGCCACTTCCGCGAAGGCGCGCTGGTGAAGAAGGGTGACCTGCTGCTCACCATCGACCCCGAGCCCTATGCGGCCGCCGTCGACCGGGCAGCGGCGCAGGTCTCTGCGGCCGAGGCGCGCGTCGCCCTTGCCAGGACAGAGCTTGACCGTGGGCGCAAGCTGGTCACCACCAGCGCGATCCCGCAAAGCGGCGTCGACCAGCGCCTCAGCGCCTTCGACGAGGCGCAGGCAAGCGTGCGCTCCGCCAAGGCGGCGTTACGCACCGCCGAGCTTGATCTTCAATACACCGAAGTCAGGGCACCGATCTCCGGCCGCGTCGGCCGATTGGAAGTGACGGCTGGCAACCTCGTTGCCGCCGGTTCGGCCTCGCCGGTCTTGACGACGCTGGTCTCGATCGACCCGATCTATGCCAGCTTCAGCGCCAGCGAAGAGGTGGTGACGACAGCCCTCGCCCGGCTCCAGGCGTCCGCCGGCGGCAGCGCCATCGAACGCATCCCGGTGCAGGTCGGCACGGCTGCCGACGAAGGCACGCCGATCTCGGGCCATATCCAGCTCATCAACAACGAGGTGGATGCGGCGACCGGCACGATCCGCGTTCGCGCAGCGCTTGAAAATGCCGACGGGCGGCTGATCCCGGGCCAGTTCGTGCGCATTCGCATCGGCGAACCGGAGCCGGAAGAAAAGCTCGTCATCAGCGATCGCGCCATCGGCTCCGACCAGGACAAGAAGTTCGTCTTCGTCGTCGGCGCCGACAACAAGGTCGAATACCGCCAGGTGACGCTTGGCCCGAATTCCGACGGGCTGCGCATCGTCGAAAGCGGCCTGAAGACCGGCGAGAACATCGTGGTCAACGGCCTGCAGCGGGTGCGCCCGGGCGTGCTCGTGGCACCGCAGCAGGTGGAAGAAACGACGGCGTCGATCGCCACCAAATAAGACATGACGGCACCCGCGTCGGCCATCACTGACGCGGGATCGGCCGCCCCGACATCACTCTGCAAATCCCGACACGTGGCGAGAGGTCTTGCCGCGACCGCTCAAGGTTTGCCTGAACTCGTCCCAAGGGGGATACGTCAATGAATTTCTCACGCTTCTTCGTCGACCGCCCGGTCTTCGCGGGCGTTCTATCGGTCCTGATTTTCGTGGGCGGCCTGATCGGCATGACCGGTCTGCCGATCTCCGAATATCCCGAAGTCGTACCGCCGCAGATCGTCGTGCGCGCTCAATACCCGGGCGCCAACCCGGCGGTCATCGCCGAAACCGTCGCAACACCGCTGGAAGAACAGGTCAACGGCGTCGAAGGCATGCTTTACATGCAGAGCCAGGCGACCGCCGACGGCCTGATGACGCTGACCGTTACCTTCGAACTCGGCACCGACCCGGACCAGGCCCAACAGCTGATCCAGAACCGGGTCGCGCAGGCGGAGCCGCGCCTGCCGGAGGAAGTGCGCCGTCTCGGCGTCACCACCGTCAAGAGCTCGCCGGACCTGACGCTGGTCGTGCACCTGCTGTCACCCAACGGCCAGTACGACATCAACTATCTGCGCAACTATGGCGTTCTCAACGTCAAGGATCGGCTCGCCCGGATCGAGGGCGTCGGCCAGGTGCAGATCTTCGGTGGCGGCGACTATTCGATGCGCGTCTGGATCGACCCGCAGAAAGCCGCCGAGCGCGGCCTTGCGGCCAGCGATATCGCCAACGCCATCCGGGCGCAGAACGTTCAGGCGGCAGCCGGCGTCATCGGGGCATCGCCATCGGTGCCCGGTCTCGACCTGCAGCTGTCCGTCAACGCGCAGGGCCGCCTGCAGACGCCTGAGGATTTTGCCGACATCGTCGTCAAGTCAGGTACCGGTGGCGAGGTCACCCGCCTCGGTGACGTCGCCCGCGTCGAAATGGGCGCTGCCGACTACTCGCTGCGCTCGCTGCTCGACAACAAGGCCGCGGTCGGCATGGGTGTCTTCCAGGCGCCGGGCTCGAACGCGATCCAGATCTCGGAAAATGTCCACAAGGCGATGGCCGAGCTGAAGCTGACCATGCCAGAAGGCGTCGATTACGAGATCGTCTACGATACCACCCAGTTCGTGCGCGCCTCGATCGAGTCCGTCATTCACACGCTGCTCGAAGCGATCGCGCTCGTCGTCATCGTCGTCATCGTCTTCCTGCAGACCTGGCGCGCCTCGATCATCCCGCTCGTGGCCGTTCCCGTCTCGATCGTCGGCACCTTCGCGGTGATGTACGTGTTCGGCTTCTCGATCAACGCGCTCAGCCTCTTCGGCCTGGTGCTGGCGATCGGCATCGTCGTCGACGACGCCATCGTCGTGGTCGAAAACGTCGAGCGCAACATCGAGCAGGGCCTGTCGCCTGTTCAGGCGACCTACCGCGCGATGCAGGAAGTGTCGGGACCGATCATCGCGATTGCGCTGGTGTTGGTTGCCGTGTTCGTGCCGCTCGCCTTCATCACCGGCCTGACCGGGCAGTTCTACCGCCAGTTCGCGCTGACCATCGCGATCTCGACGGTGATTTCCGCCATCAACTCGTTGACGCTTTCCCCGGCACTCGCAGCCCTTCTCCTTCGCGACCACCACGCGCCGAAGGACTGGCTGACCCGCGCCATGGACAAGGTGTTCGGCTGGTTCTTCCGCGGCTTCAACCGCTTCTTCGGCCGCAGCTCGGAAGCCTATGGCCGCGGCGTCGGCCGGATCCTGTCGCGCAAGTCGCTGATCATGGTCGTCTATGTCATGATGCTCGGCGTCACCTTCGTGCTGTTCCGGGCGGTTCCCGGCGGCTTCGTGCCGGCGCAGGACAAGCAATACCTGATCGGTTTTGCGCAATTGCCTGACGCAGCCACGCTCGACCGCTCGGAAGACGTCATCCGCCGCATGAGCGACATCGCCCTCAAGCATCCGGGCGTCGAAAACGCTATCGCCTTCCCGGGCCTGTCGATCAACGGCTTCACCAACTCGTCGAACTCCGGCATCGTCTTCGTGGCGCTGAAGCCGTTCGAGGAGCGCACCACGCCCGAACTTTCCGGCGGCGCGATCGCCATGCAGCTGAACCAGGAATATGGCGCGATCCAGGATGCCTTCATCGCCATGTTCCCGCCGCCGCCCGTCCAGGGCCTCGGCACCACCGGCGGCTTCAAGCTGCAGATCGAGGACAAGAACGGCCTCGGCTACCAGGCGCTCGACGAGGCGACCAAGGCGTTCCTTGCCAAGGCCTACCAGACGCCGGAGCTTGCCGGCATCTACTCCAGCTTCCAGATCAACGTGCCGCAGCTCTATGCCGACCTCGATCGCGTCAAGGCGCGCCAGCTCGGCGTCGAGGTGACCGACGTGTTCGAGACGCTGCAGATCTATCTGGGTTCGCTCTACGTCAACGACTTCAACGCCTTCGGCCGCACCTACAGCGTTCGCGTCCAGGCGGACGCCAACTACCGCAGCCATGCCGACGATATCGGCAAGCTGAAGGTGCGTTCGCAATCGGGCGAGATGATCCCGTTGTCGGCACTCCTGAAGGTCGAGCAGACGGTCGGCGCCGAGCGGGCAATCCGCTACAACGGCTTCCTGTCGGCCGATATCAACGGCGGTCCGGCACCGGGCTTCTCCTCGGGCCAGGCCCAGGCCGCCATCGAGCGGATCGCCGCCGAAACGCTGCCGCCGGGCATCGCGTTCGAGTGGACCGACCTGACCTACCAGCAGATCCTTGCCGGCAATTCGGGCATGCTCGTCTTCCCGCTGGCGCTGCTGCTGGTCTATCTGGTGCTGGCCGCCCAGTATGAGAGCCTGACCCTGCCGATCGCGATCATCCTGATCGTGCCGATGGGCATCATGGCGGCCCTTGCCGGCGTCTGGCTGACGGGAGGCGACAACAACGTCTTCACCCAGATCGGGCTGATCGTGCTCGTCGGACTATCGGCCAAGAACGCCATCCTGATCGTCGAGTTCGCCCGCGAACTGGAACTGTCCGGCAGCACCGCCGTCCAGGCGGCGATCGAGGCGAGCCGGCTGCGCCTGCGGCCGATCCTGATGACGTCGATGGCCTTCATCATGGGCGTCGTGCCCCTGGTGATCTCCACCGGTGCCGGTGCGGAAATGCGCTCGGCCATGGGGGTCGCGGTGTTTGCCGGCATGATCGGCGTCACTGCCTTCGGCATCTTCATGACGCCGGTGTTCTACGTGCTTATCCGCAAGCTTACCGGCGAGCGGCCCTTGAAGCACGCCGGCGCCCATATCGAAGCACCGCATCTGGCACCCGCAGAATAGGACCTTCGACCTTCCACGGTTCATGCGGGCCGGCCCCATCCCGGCCCGCTGACACTGCGGCGCTGCACCTCCGCCCCCGGTGCAGCGCCGTATTGCATCTCGCGTGACAGCCGCGCGACGATCGGATAAACCAGCACGCTCAATCCCATTGGCCTCAGCGCCACGCAGACGGCATATCGCTACATGACCTCGACTGATCCGATCGCCAATCTCGCCACCCTCATCCGTTGCCCTTCCGTTACCCCTGCCGAAGGCGGCGCGCTCTCAGCGCTCGAAGCCATGCTGGCGCCGCTCGGCTTTGCCGTCGACCGCGTCATGGCGACGGAGGCCGGCACACCCGATATCGAGAACCTCTATGCCCGGCTCGGCGATGACGGCCCGCACCTGATGTTTGCCGGCCATACCGACGTGGTGCCGGTCGGCGACGAAAGCGCGTGGACCCACGGCCCCTTCTCGGCCGACGTCGCCGGCGGCGAGATGTATGGCCGCGGCGCGGTCGACATGAAGGGCGGCATCGCCTGCTTCGTCGCAGCGATTGCCCGCCACATCGAAAAGAATGGGCCGCCAAAGGGCTCGGTTTCCTTCCTGATCACCGGCGACGAGGAAGGTCCTGCCATCAACGGCACGACCAAGCTTCTCGACTGGGCCGCCGCCAGGGGCGAGCGCTGGGATGCCTGCCTTGTCGGCGAACCGACCAATCCCGACCGGCTCGGCGACATGATCAAGATCGGCCGCCGCGGGTCGCTGTCCGGCCGGATCACCGTCAACGGCGTCCAGGGTCACGCGGCCTATCCGCATCTGGCCGACAGCCCGGTGCGCGGCATCCTGCAATTGACCCAGGCGCTGATGGACCCGCCCTTCGACGCCGGCACGGAAAACTTCCAGCCGTCGAACCTCGAGGTGACGACGATCGACGTCGGCAACGGCGCCGTCAACGTCATCCCGGCAAAGGCGAGCGCTGCCTTCAACATCCGTTTCAACGACAGCTGGACAGCCGAAAGCCTGATGGCGGAGATCATCGCCCGCCTCGAGCGCGCCGCTGCGGACGGCGCCTTGCGAAGGGGCCGCGAGCCGGTGCGCTACGAGCTCACCTGGAACGAGCGGCCAAGCCACGTGTTCCTGACGCGCAACAATGCGCTGATCTCATCGCTATCTGGCGCCGTGGAAGCGGTGACCGGAAAACAGCCGAAGCTTTCGACCACCGGCGGCACCTCGGACGCGCGGTTCATCAAGGACTTTTGCCCCGTCGTCGAGTTCGGCCTGGTCGGCCAGACCATGCACATGGTCGACGAGCGCGTCGCCGTTGCCGATCTCGAAACGCTGACGCAGATCTATGAAACCTTCATCTCCAGCTGGTTCGGCCATGCCGCTGCTTGAGGAGGTTCTGTCCTATATCAAGGGCCTCTGGCTGCTGATCCAGGGCAATGGCGAAGGATTTCGCTGGCTCGACTTCAGCGAGAGCGGGCTCTGGCGCTCGTTTGCGGCGATGCTCTGGTGCCTGCCGGCCATCGCCGTCACCTGGGCGTCCTGGCGGCTCTATTACCTCTCGGCGATGCCGTCTGGCACAACCGTCGGCTTCAGCTTCATCCTCAAGCTCCTGATCGTCGACATCGCCAGCTGGCTGCTGCCGCTGGTGCTGATCTTCATGCTGGCGCGCCCGCTCGGCTTTGCCGGCGCGGTCATCCCGGTCGTCGTCACCACCAACTGGCTGGCGGTTCCCTTTTCCTACGCTCTGGCAGTACCGGCGGCGATCCGCCTCACTATTCCAGGAAGCGAGGGCGTGACGGGCTTGCTCGAACTCACCCTGCTCATCGCCAACGTCACGATCCTCTTCCGGCTTCTGCGTTTGGTGACCGGCAATCAGACCCTGCTCGCCTCGACACTGACGGCGCTTTTCCTGTTGCCTTCGTTCATGGTCGGCCGGCTTCTGCTGGGCGTCCTTGGCCTCATGCCGACGTGAAATCACCCGACTGGGGGCCAACGGAACGAAGGTTGTCCGTGCCTCAATAATCGACCTGCATGAAGTACAGCCCTTCGGGCGGCGCCACCGGGCCGCAGGCCTTGCGGTCGCGCGCCTCGAGCGCCGCCTGCAGGTCGTACGGCGTCCATTTGCCTTCCCCGACCAGCTTCAGCGAGCCCGCGAAGGAGCGGATCTGATTGTGCAGGAAGCTCTGGGCGGTGGCACGGATTTCGATCAGGCTTCCGGTGCGGGTCACATCCAGCCGGTCGAGCGTGCGCACGGGGCTTGTCGCCTGGCAATGGACGGAGCGGAAGGTGGTGAAGTCGTGATGGCCGACGAGCCGCTGCGCGCCCTCGTGCATCGCCTCGTGATCGAGCGGCTTCGTCACCCACCAGGCGCGGTTCGCCTCGAGCGCCAGCCGCGACGGCCGGCAAAGGATACGGTAGAGATAGTGGCGGCGCAGCGCCGAAAACCGCGCATCGAAGGCGTCGGTGACCTCTTCGGCCTCAAGGATCGAAACGCCCTCGCCCGCCATGCCGAGATGCGCGTTCAGCGCATTGCGCAGCGTGTGCGGCTTCCATTGGCGCGTCAGGTCTGCATGCGCCACCTGGCCAACGGCGTGGACGCCGGAATCGGTGCGCCCGGCGCCACGGATCGACACCGTTTCGCCGGTCAGCGACAGGATCGCCTTTTCGATCGCACCCTGGACTGAGGCGCCGTTGTCCTGCCGCTGCCAGCCGACATAGTTGGAGCCGTCATATTCAACGGTCAGTCGGAAGCGCGGCATCAGCCGACCCTCGTGCCGGTGGCGATGGGCGTGCCGCGCAGGAAGTCGGCAAGCCCAAGCGCCTTGCCGCCGGCGCGCTGAAGCCGCGTCGGCCGCACTGCACCCTCGCCGCAGGCAATTGTCAGGCTGTCGTCGATAACGGTGCCGGCGGGCCCTTCGCCCGCCACGCGCTCGGAGTTCAGAACCTTGACGCGCTCCGGCTTGCCGGCGATCTCCAGCTCGAACCAGGCGCCCGGAAAGGGCGACAGACCGCGAATGTGGTCATGCACTTGGCGTGCGCTCTTGCTGAAATCGATGCGGGTCTCGGCCTTGCTGATCTTCTGGGCGTAAACGACGCCTTCTTCCGCCTGCTCGGTCAGCGGCAGATCGTCGGCCTCGAGCTTGCCGATCGCTTCCTTCATCAGGCTGGCGCCGACCTGCATCAGCTTGTCGTGCAGTTCACCCGCCGTCATCGTCTCGCCGATCTGCACCGCCTTGGTGAGCGCCACCGGGCCGGTGTCGAGCCCCTTGTCCATCTTCATCACCATCATGCCGGTCTCATGGTCGCCGGCCATGATGGCGCGCTGGATCGGTGCCGCACCGCGCCAGCGCGGCAAGAGCGAAGCGTGGCCGTTGTAGCAACCAAGCCGCGTTCCCGTCAGGATCGCCTCGGGCAGCAGCAGGCCATAGGCAACGACGACGGCGACATCCGCGTCGAATTCGCGAAAGGTCTGGCGGTCGGCTTCGTCCTTGAAGTTGACGGGTGTCAGCACGGGAATGCCGAGCAGCTCGGCCGCCTGATGCACCGGCGACTTCTGCAGGTCGAGCCCCCGACGGCCACCGGGCCGCGGCGGCTGGGTATAGACGGCGACGATCTGGTGGCCGGCGCCGGCAAGTGCAGCGAGCGTCGGCACGGAAAACTCCGGCGTTCCCATGAAGATGATGCGAAGCGACAAGGCGGATACTCCGGCCGTTTGAAATCAGGCCCCTTCAAACGGGTTTCCGCGCCTCAAATCAAGCCCTTCGACGACAAAGCGCCCGGCGGGCGCCCTGTTGGGGGATCAGATCGCCTTTGCGCCGCGGGTCTTGGCGGCCTTGGTGAACCGACGGATCACCATGTCGCGCTTGAGCTTGGAGATGTGGTCGATGAACAGCACGCCGTTCAGGTGGTCGATTTCGTGCTGCAGGCAGGTCGCAAGCAGGCCATCGGCCTTGACGATCTGTTCCTTGCCGTCGCGATCGAGATGCTTGACGGTTACCTCGGCCGGGCGCTCCACCTCGGCATAATAGTCCGGAATGGAGAGGCAGCCTTCCTCATAGACGGAGAAATCGTCGGACGACGCCACGATCTCCGGATTGATGAAGACATGCGGTGTCTTCTCGTCGCCTTCCTTGGAGACGTCGAGCACCAGCATCCGCTTCGCCACGCCGATCTGGATGGCGGCAAGGCCGATGCCGGGGGCATCGTACATGGTTTCGAGCATGTCGTCGGCCAGGCGACGGATGTCGGCGTCGATGGTTTCGATCGGGGTCGAGACCTGGCGCAGGACGGGATCGGGAAGGATGATGAGTGGCTTGATCGTCATAATGCTCCCATAACCGATCTTTCCTTGCGGGCGCAAGAAAATTGGCACGCACGCCACGGGCATCCCGGCAATGTCGATTGCCGTTAACCCCACGCGGCGAATGTTCTTGTTTTGATCTGGCCTTCAAAAGAGAATCTGTTAGGTTTGCTGCATGGAACCTGCGCCCATTTCATTCGACCAACCGGTTTTCTTCGTCGGCACCGTCCCGATGACCGTCGCCCATCTCGGCATGCTGCTCGCGGTGCTGGCGGTGGGTCTGGTCCTGATGTCGCTTTCGCGGCGGCGTCGGGCCGGCGACGACGAGCGCCACGAGCAGATGGCCATGCTTCTTTCGGCGCAAACCGAAATGCAGGGCCGTATCGCGGCGATGGCCGACGTCTTCGGCAGCCGCCAGGCGGAACTGAACCAGACGCTGAGCCAGCGGATCGACGGCATGACGCACCGGATCGGCGCCTCGATCAGCGAGCAGACGAAGGCGACGCATGAGAACCTGCGGCGATTGCAGGAGCGCCTGGCGGTGATCGACACCGCGCAGAACAACATCCAGTCGCTGGCAAAGGACATGGCCGGGTTGCAGGCCATCCTGTCGAACAAGCAGACGCGCGGCGCATTCGGGCAGTCGCGCATGGAGACGATCGTCGCCGACGGCCTGCCGATGGGTGCCTTCGCCTTCCAGACGACGCTGTCGAACGGCGCCCGCCCCGATTGCACCATCCGCATGCCGAACGACCAGCCGCCGCTGGTGATCGATGCAAAGTTTCCGCTGGAAGCCTGGAACGGCATGCGCGACGCGGCGACGCCGGAGCGCCGCCAGCAGATGGCGCAGCTCTTTCGCCGCGACATGGAGGTGCATGTCCGCGATATCGCCGGCAAATACCTGATCCCCGGCGAGACGCAGGAAACGGCATTTCTCTTCGTCCCCTCCGAATCGATCTTCGCGGAGATCCACGAGCATTTCGAGGCGATCGTCCAGAAGGCACACCGCCAGCGGATCGTCATCGTCTCGCCGTCGTTGCTGCTTTTGTCGATCCAGGTGATCCAGTCGATCCTCAGGGATGCCCGCATGCGCGAGCAGGCCCATCTCATCCAGGGTGAAGTGGTGCGGCTGATGGAGGACCTAGCGCGCCTCGACGAGAGGGTGCGCAAATTGCAGGGCCATTTCGCCATGAGCCAGAAGGACGTCGAAGAGATCCTCATCTCCTCAGGCAAGCTTTCGCGCCGCGGCGCCAAGATCGAAGCGCTGGAACTGGAGGCGGAAGGTGCGGCGCGGCCAGACGCCGAACCGCGCCAGGCCGTCGACAATCGTGTCGGGCAATTGCGCCTCAGGGTGGTTGACGAAGACTGACGGTCTCGGGCACTCTCCGGCCAAAATCAGCAAATCGACGGGACATCCTCACATGATCACTGTTTTTGGGTCTATCAACATGGACCTGATCGCCACGACCGCGCGCCTGCCGAAGCCGGGTGAAACCGTTGCCGGCTCGGGCTTTTCGACGGCTGCCGGTGGCAAGGGCGCCAACCAGGCGCTCGCCGCCCGGCGGGCCGGCGCCATCGTCCACATGGCCGGCGCCGTCGGCTCGGACAGCTTTGCCGATGGCGCGCTCGAACTGCTGAAGGAAGCCGGCGCCGACCTGACATTGACCAAGACCGTGGATGAGCCGACGGGCACCGCCCATATCCTCGTCGGCGGTGATGGCGAGAACGTCATCGTCGTCGTTGCCAGCGCCAATGCCACCGTAAACGAGGCCGACGCCGTTGCCGCCGTCGACGGCATGCACGCGGGCGACACCCTCATGCTGCAGCTCGAAATACCGGCCGCATCGGTGGAAAAGGCGCTTGCGGAAGCGCGGCGCAAGGGCGTTCGCTCGGTCATCAACATCGCCCCCCTGACACCGGACGCCGCCCGTCTCGGCCGCTTGGCCGATATCGTCATCGCCAACGAGACGGAATTCGAGCTTCTCGCCGGCAAGACCGGCATCGAAAGCGCCGAACGCGAAGAGGCGATGAAGAAACTGCATGCCGAAACCGGCCATACGGTTATCGTCACGCTGGGCGCCGAAGGCGTCGTTGCCGTGCACGAGGGCGAGATCCATCGCGCCCGCGGCCTGAAGATCGATCCGGTCGATACCGTCGGCGCCGGCGATACCTTCTGCGGCTACCTTGCTGCAAGCCTCGACGAGAAGCTCGCCTTCCCGGATGCGCTGCGACGGGCCGCCGTTGCAGGCTCGCTTGCATGCCTCAAGCGCGGCGCCCAGCCCTCGATCCCGCTTTCCTCGGAAGTGGAGCCACGCATCTGAGGACAAACTTCGATCCTGACGTGCGGCGGCGATCCCTCGCCGACCGGACGTCAGGAACGGCTCTGCAAACACGGGCGATCGCCATTACCCCGCGGCGTCAGGAAACTGTTTCGCACGGCATAGGAACGCCGCATCCAGACCTGCGGCACGCAGGTGCAGAAAGCGCGTCGCGAACCGGCGCAAGCACTTCAAACCAAAGCATTATCGGCCTTTTCGCAATCCGGACAGCCCATGTCGCGGAGGTAAAACTCCGTGCGCAAATTCTCAATGAGCGCGGCATGAATTAGCCGTCGCGTTGGCCCTATCTTAAGATTTGCTCGTCTATTCAAGACCCTGAGAAAGCCGGTTCCGAAGGGATGGCGGCCTCCACTATGCCGGTCGGCATCTGGCGCTCCATGATGGAGTTTCACCCACATTGTGAAATGCGTTCGCCGCAGGTCCTGGCCTGCGGACCTCCCAGCTCGTGAGGATTTCATGTTCAAGTTCCAAGCCAAATCGCTGGCGACAAAGCTGATCGCGGTGACAGGCGGCACGATCGCGCTCGTGATGCTCGCCTCCAACTTCGTTCTCATCTCCCAGACACAGGATCGCGTCGAAACGCTGGTGCTCGACCAGGCAAGCGGCGAGGCGAAAGCCATCGCGTCCGATATCGCCGGCGACATCGGTGAGCTTGCAAGCGCCTCGCGCTCGATGGCCGGCATCCTCGGCCGCGCCCACGCGGAAAAGTCGATGGAACGCCCCGGCGTGATCAACATCCTCAGGGCCAATCTCGAGCAGAACCCGTCTGCCTTCGGCAGCTGGTTTGCCGAAGAGCCCAAGGCCTTCGACGGCCGCAAGGAAGAGGTGGTCAACAACAAGGAACTGGGTGCCAACAAGGAGGGCATCTTCGCCCCTTACTGGTCGAAGAACCGCAACAACGAAATCCAGTTCTCCACCTTCGGCGCGGACTACAATGCGGAATGGTACAGCCTCGCGGCAAAGAGCGGCAAGGGCGCGATCACGCCGCCCTACACCGCGCAGGACACCGACGTCCCGACCGCGATGAGCTCGATCGCCTATCCGGTCATGTCCAACGGCAAGCTGATCGGCGTCTCCGGCGTCGACATCTCGCTCGCCTCGCTCGCCGACGGTCTGTCGAAGCTGAAGCCATTCGAGACCGGCCGCGTCTACCTGCTGTCGCAGTCCGGCAAGTGGCTGGTCGCCCCGATCCCCGACCTCTTGCTGAAAGACTATGACGGCGAAGGCAACGAGATCGTCAAGAAGGCGCTGGCGTCCGGCACGGCAGGCGTCATCAAGAACCTCTCCTATGACGGTAACGAGCCGTTCGACCGCGTCGTCTATCCCTTCGCCGTCTCGGGCGTGAACACCAGCTGGGTCGTGCTCGTCGACGTGCCGCGCACGGCGATCAACGCACCGGTCCGCGACCAGACCTACATGATGATCATCGGCGGCCTCGTCGTGCTCGGCGCCGTGCTTCTCGGCCTCTACTTCGCCGTTCGCGGCTTCGTGCAGACGCCGCTTGCGGGCCTCGTCAAGGACGTCAAGAGCCTCAGCAACGGCGACTACACCAATTCGATCAACGGCCAGGATCGCTCCGACGAGACGGGCGAGGTGGCAAAGGCACTCGAAGGTTTCCGCCACCAGCTGGCCGACACCAAGCGGCTGGAAGGTGAAGCCCGCCACGAACGCGAGCAGGCCGAGCATGAGCGCAGCCGCTCCGAGACAGAGCGTGCCTCCTCCAGTGCGCTTCAGCGCGACATCGTCGCGCGCCTCGGCAAGGGCCTGTCGCATCTTTCCTCGGGCGATCTCGCCTTCCGCATCACCGACGACTTCCCGGGCGAATATGCCCAGTTGAAGCGCGACTTCAACGCAACGATGGACAGTCTCGAAGAGACCATCCGCACCGTCAACCACTCCGTCGTCAACATCGGCAACGGCACCAGCGAGATCAGCAGCGCCGCCAACGATCTGTCACACCGCACCGAACAGCAGGCGGCAAGCCTTGAAGAGACGGCGGCAGCCCTCGACGAGCTGACCTCGCAGGTCAATGCCAGCGCCGAAAACGCCAAGGTCGCCGCCAGGTCGGTGGACGTGGCCAGCAGCGACGCCGGGCAGTCCGGCGAAGTGGTGCAGAAGGCGATCGCCGCGATGAAGGGCATCGAGCAGTCGTCGCACGAGGTCAGCCGCATCATCGGCGTGATCGACGAGATCGCCTTCCAGACCAACCTCCTGGCGCTCAACGCCGGCGTCGAGGCGGCCCGTGCCGGTGACGCAGGCAAGGGCTTTGCCGTTGTCGCCCAGGAAGTGCGCGAGCTCGCACAGCGCTCGGCCAATGCCGCCAAGGAGATCAAGACGCTGATCAACACCTCCGCCGGACAGGTCCGCGAAGGCGTCGACCTCGTCGGTCGGGCCGGTGGCGCGCTCGAAAAGATCGCAGACCAGGTCGTGCAGATCAACGGCCTCATCCGCCAGATCTCGAGCTCTGCATCCGAACAGGCCGTCGGCCTCAAGGAAATCAACTCGGCCGTCAACCAGATGGACCAGGTGACGCAGCAGAACGCCGCGATGGTGGAAGAGACAACGGCTGCCGGCATGGCGCTGAACGAAGAAGCCCGTTCGCTCAGCACGCTGGTCGCCCGCTTCCGTGTAGCACAGCGCCCGGGAACGGCGACCCAGCCGAACTCGGCAGAGATGCTGCGCGGTACCGCCCAGCGCATGCGCACGGCAGAGCGCGCCGCTCCGGCCCCTGCCCGCGACGCCGGTCCGGCCCCAAGCCCTGCACGCGCCGGCTACACGCCATCGACACAGCGCGTGCTGACGCAGACCTCTGGCGCCAACGCGCTTGCCCAGGACAATTGGGAAGAGTTCTGATCGACAGTCCATGAACGAAAAACGGCGCCTCTCGGGGCGCCGTTTCTTTTTGCCTGATGGCCTTGCCGATCAGATGCGGGCCAGCCGCTCGGTCAGGAGATCGAAGAAGCCCTGGTCGTCGATATGGCGCATGACCTTGGCATTGTGCTTGCGACCGGTCACCTGCCACCAGTCGACCACGGTCATGCCCGTCGTCAGCGGCGACTGGACCTCGATCTCGACGTTGCAGTCGCGGCCGGTGAACAGCTCCGGACGCAGCAGGTAGGCGATCACGGTCGGATCGTGCAGCGGGCCGCCATCGGTGCCGTATTTCTCGATGTCGAAACGCTCGAAGAACTCCAGCATTTCCGCCATGGCGATCGCCGGCGCACTGCCGATGTCGCGGATCTTGGCCACGCGCGCCTTGTGCGTCAGCACGCGGTGGGTGACGTCGAGCGGCATCATGACGATCGGAATGCCCGAGCGGAAGACGACGTCTGCGGCTTCCGGGTCGACATAGATGTTGAATTCGGCGGCCGGCGTGATGTTGCCGCCCTCGAAGAAACCACCGCCCATCATCACCAGTTCGCGCACCTTCGGCGCGATATCGGGCGCCTTCTGCAGCGCGAGCGCCACATTGGTCAACGGACCGAGCGTGCAGAGCGTCACCGTACCCGAAGCCTCGGCCCGCAGCGTCTCGATGATGAAGTCGACGCCATGCTGGGCTTGAAGCGCCATCTTCGGCTCGTCGAGCGCAGGGCCGTCGAGGCCGGTCTTGCCATGCACATGCTCGGCGGTGACGAGCGGCCGGGCAATCGGCCGGTCGGCGCCGGGATAGACCTTGACGTCGGTCCTGCCACACAATTCGCAGATGATGCGGGCGTTGCGCGCGGTCATCGCCAGCGGGACGTTGCCGGCAACGGTGGTGATCCCCAGCAGGTCGATTTCTTCCGGGCTGCCGAAGGCGAGCATGATGGCGGCGGCATCGTCCTGCCCGGGATCGGTGTCTATGATTATTTTTCTCGGCGCAGGCACGCTTGTGTTCCTCCTTGGGATTCTCGCGCTGCGGACTATGATTTGCGTGCACGCCGGAGGCAAGCGGCTTGCGCTCATTGCGCACAGCTACCATATTGAGGGAGGGATGCTGCTTGGCAGGTCCGCATAATGGTCGCTTGATCTTACAAGGACTTGGGAATGAGCAGAATTACGCCTTTCACGAGCCCGCTACTGCTGGGTTTCGACACGATGGAAAAGACCCTCGAGCGTATCGCCAAGGGAAATGACGGCTACCCGCCCTACAATATAGAACGCGTGCGCGGCGACGATTCGGCCGATGCGCCTGAGCGTTTGCGCATCACACTCGCGGTCGCCGGCTTTTCCGAAGAGGATCTCGACGTCACGACGGAAGAAAATCAGCTCGTCATTCGCGGCCGCCAGGTCGACACCGGCGATCGCGACTATCTGCATCGCGGCATTGCCGCCCGGCAGTTTCAGCGCACTTTCGTTCTGGCTGACGGCATGAAGGTGCTGGGTGCCGAACTGCGCAACGGCCTGCTGTCGGTCGACCTCGTTCGTCCGGAACCGGTGCGTATGGTAAAGAAAATTAACATTTCAGTCCCAGAGTAGGATAACCGGCGGGATTTTCCCCTGGCCGGCGACCACGGAGTACCACCATGGGACTGAAAGCCATCACCTCGTCATTGTCCATGAACGACCTCGCTCATCTGGGAGAGGGCGAAGTCGGCTATATCAGAAAGATGCGGTCCGAAGAGGTTTCCCGCTGCTTCCCGGAAGCACCGGAAATGGGACCGGGCATCGATCTCTGGGCCCTGTTCGGTGCGGACGGCACCCCGATCCTTCTGACCGACAACCGTTCCAGCACCTTCTACAAGGCCGCAGAAGACGATCTGAAGACCGTCAGCCTGCATTGATCGCAAGTCGTGGCGAACCACGCCACCGGTGCCCTGTGACCGCGCGTCAAACCTGACGCGCAAGCAGTTGCGGCGCCACGTTTCGAACAGGTCCTTACGGGCAGACTTCCGGAATAAAGACGAAGCGGCAATCCGTCAGGAATTGCCCAGCCAGAACGATTTGGCGCTCCTCATTGCTATTCGATTGGCAAGAGCCTGAAGCGCGTCGCGCTCGATCAAATCAGCCCACGGCAACTTTGCGTCGCCGCTTCCCCCGCATGCCGTATGGGCAAGAGTGCCGCGCACTCCAGCGCCGCGCCCTAAACGCGGCGGAAGGTCAGATAGGCGGAGCTTCGCCCTTCCCGGCGGGCCTTGGCCTCGTAGCGCGTGCTCGGCCAGCCCTCGTAGGGCGTCAACCAGTCCGACGCCTCTTCAGCCGTCCATTCGAAAGCGGCATGGTCGCGGCAGTGCAGCAGCGTCCAGTTGACATAGGTGTCGATATCGGAGGCAAAGCAGAAGATACCGCCCGGCTTCAGCACGCGTGCGAAGCGGTCGAGATTGATTGCGGAAACGAACCGGCGCTTCCAGTGCTTGCGCTTCGGCCACGGATCCGGATAGAGCAGGTCGATCTGGTCGACGCAGGCGGCCGGCATCCAGTCGAGAACCTGCGTTGCGTCGTCGTTGTAGAGACGGATGTTGGAGACGCCCTTCTCCTCGATCTGGCCGATCAGCTTGGCCATGGAATTGACGAAGGGCTCGACGCCGATGAAGCCGGTCGATGGGTTCTCGGCCGCGCGGTGGATCAGGTGTTCGCCGCCGCCGAAGCCGATCTCCAGACGGATGCGATCGACGGGCTCGGGAAAGAGCTGCTTCAGGTCTTCCGGCGCGCTCGCACCGAGATCGAGCTTAAGCTTCGGCAGGATGGTTTCGAGATGGGCCGCCTGGCGCTCGCGCAAGGGCTTGCCCTTGCGGCGTCCGAAGAAGGCTTCCGTGGCGCGGCTGCGGCGCGGTTCAGTCATGACAATCTTCCTTAAACGAGCAAGGCGGACACCCCTTTTCGGGATATCCGCCTGATGCTTTAGCGGCCGGACGTTCTGTGTCCGGCAAATGTCAAGGCGTCAAGCCCCGATCGCTTCCTTGAGCGGCTTGACCAGGTCAAGCTTTTCCCAGGAGAACGAGCCGTCACGGCCGGCCTTGCGGCCAAAGTGGCCATAGGCGGAGGTCTTGGCATAGATCGGCTTGTTGAGGTCGAGGTGGCGGCGGATGCCGGTCGGCGACAGGTCCATCGTCTTGCGGATCGCGCTTTCCACCTGGTCTTCGGAAACCTTGCCGGTGCCGTGCAGGTCGACATAGACCGAAAGCGGCTGGGCAACGCCGATGGCGTAGGACAGCTGGATCGTGCAACGGTCGGAAAGGCCGGCGGCAACAACGTTCTTGGCGAGGTAGCGGGCGGCGTAGGCAGCCGAACGGTCGACCTTGGTCGTGTCCTTGCCGGAGAAGGCGCCGCCGCCATGCGGTGCTGCGCCACCATAGGTGTCGACGATGATCTTGCGGCCGGTCAGGCCGGCATCGCCATCAGGGCCACCGATGACGAACTTGCCCGTCGGGTTGATGTACCAGCTGCAGTCGCTGGCGATCTTCAGATCGTCGAGCGCTTCGCGGATGTAGGGCTCGACGACGGCGCGAACCTTGGCCGAATCCCAGCTCTCGTCGAGATGCTGGGTGGACAGGACGATCGAGACGACTTCCGCCGGCTTGCCGTCGACGTAGCGAACGGTGACCTGGCTCTTGGCGTCCGGGCCGAGCTTGGCGACTTCGCCGTCGCCCTTCTTACGGGCAGCAGCGAGCAGATGCAGGATGCGATGCGAGTAGTAAAGCGGCGCCGGCATCAGCTCCGAGGTCTCGCGGCAGGCGTAACCGAACATGATGCCCTGGTCGCCTGCGCCTTCCTCACCCTGCTTGTCGGCAGCGTTGTCGACGCCCTGAGCGATATGCGCGGACTGGAAGTGCAGGAGGACGTCGATCTTCGCCGTCTTCCAGTGGAAACCGTCCTGTTCATAACCGATGTCGCGGATCGCCTTGCGGGCGGCCGACTTGAACTTCGAGGGGTTGATGACGTCGTTGCCGTTCTTGTCCTTCTTCAGAAGGCTCGGCGGCAGACGGACCTCGCCGGCAATCACGACGCGGTTCGTCGTCGCCAGCGTTTCGCAAGCAATGCGGACACCCCAGGGGTCGACGCCGGTCTTGGCCGCTTCGCGGTAAACCAGATCGACGATCTCGTCGGAGATACGGTCACAGACTTTGTCCGGGTGACCTTCGGCTACGGATTCACTGGTGAACAGGTAGTTTGAACGCATGCGGGAATTCCCCTCAAGAAGATAAGCGCTGGCATCGTGTTAGTGGTTTTGCGACCGAAAAACAAGCGAACAACGACATAAATATATCTTTATATCAACATCGGCGCCAATCACTTCCGATGTCGGAGGGAAACCGCGGGCAAGAAAAAAGCGGCACTGAAGGCCGCTTTGTTTTTGTAATCCCGAAGGTCGGGAACTATTCGCTTTCTGCTTCCGCAGCCAGCGCCTTTACGAGATCAACCAGCTTGCGGCGCACCTTGGGATCGCCAATCTTGACGAATGCGCGGTTGAGCTGAAGACCCTCGGAGGAGGACAGAAAATCGACGACGTAGTTCGAGCTGGAGGCTTCAGCCATGCCCGAGGCGCTGGTGTTTTCGCCGGGAGCATCCTCGAAGAAGAAGGAGACCGGGACATTCAGGATGCCGGAAATGTTCTGCAACCGGCTGGCACCGACGCGGTTCGTTCCCTTCTCATATTTCTGGATCTGCTGGAAGGTAATCCCCAGGCTTTCGCCCAGCTTTTCCTGGCTCATGCCAAGCATCGTGCGGCGAAGACGAATCCGGCTACCGACATGAATGTCGATCGGGTTCGGCTTCTTCTTATTTTCGATCATATTTGCGTTCCTAACACGCTGTTTCGTTCATCCACGGACTTTGCGTGAGGACACCGCACACCGCTGCTACCGCAGCGCAGTGGCGACAAAAGAGCCTCCCCAGCACAAACCGATGGTCCGGACCACTATGCAATTTTAGGGGTTTTAGGTCAATTCTTCCTAATATTAAAACTAACACGCGAGAAGACTGCAACCAGCAGAAGTAACATTGCACACAACCAAAAAACGCGACTTCGTATCGTCTCGTTCAAGGGCGTTTTCATCGTACCTGGCAGAATTGCGTCGACCACTCCCCTATAATTGTAGGCCAATCCTACCACTAAAACCCCACGTGCATCAACAATCGCTGATATACCATTATTGGCTGCACGAATAAGTGGTGCGCCAGTTTCCACTGCACGCAACTGTGCCTGATGGAAGTGCTGGCGCGGTCCGGGCGTGTCTCCGAACCAGGCATCATTGGTGATGTTGAGCAATGCATCGGCACCCAGCGCGCCGGCCCCGATCTCGTCTGGAAAGATCGCTTCATAACAAATGAGCGGGTAAAACCTGCGCCCCGTGGGCAGCGTCAGCGAGGAGCGGCTCTTGGCCGCCGAAAATCCTCCCGGCATGGCAGCGGCGACCGAACTCAGTCCCCAGGACGACAACAGGTCCTCGAACGGCAAATATTCACCGAAGGGCACGAGATGCACCTTGTCGGCAGCGCCGATGATCTGCCCCTGTCCGTCGATCATGTAGATCGAGTTGTAATAGCGTGGCGGCAGGCCGGTGCCTGCGTCCTCGGCCCGCACCGCGCCGGCAATGAGGATCTGTCCGTCGTCGAGCACGTCGGCGATGCGCGCGAGCGCATCGGGACTGTCGGTAAGGATGAACGGGATCGAAGTTTCCGGCCAGACGACGATATCGGGCTTGCGGGCGCCGGGCTCCGTCGGCGCGGCGGTCAAGGCCAGGTGCTCTTCGAAGATGGTGCCACGCTCGTTGTCGTCGAGCTTCTTTGCCTGATCGATCACCGGCTGCACGAGCCGGATTGCGAGCGGCTGTTCCGGCGCCGTGGGCGCCGGCAGGGCAAGCCGGTAGAACCCGAAGCCGATATGGGCGACACACAGCGCGACCGCGACGCTGAGCCCAAGCCGGCTGCCCTTGCCGGTCGCGATCAAGGCAGGTGCGGCAAAGACGAAAACCGCCAGCATGTTGATGGTCGAAAGATTGAGGACGCTGGCGGACTGCATCATCAACGGCATGGGCATCGCCGCATAGCCGATCGCGTTCCAGGGAAAGCCGGTGAAAATGAACGAGCGCAGCCATTCGGCAAGGCCGAAGCCCAATGCCAGTGCTGCGATCCGGCCGACGCCATCCGACCAGAGGATGCGGGCAATCAGCGTCGCCAGTGCATAGAACAGGGCAATGAACGCCGGAAGGCCGACGACCGCCAGCGGCAACGCCCAGGCAAAACTGTCCGCCTCCACCAGCAGCGCGTTGCCGAGCCACCAGAGGCTACCGAGGAAATAACCGAAGCCGAAAGCCCAGCCGATGGCAACAGACGGCAGCAGCCGCCGGATTGCACCGCCGTCCGGGTGACCGGTCGCGCCATCGAGGAGCCACACGAGAACGGGAAAGGAGACGAAGGCGGCGGCGAAAATGCCAAATGGCGGCTGTGTCAGAACAGCCAGCAGCCCCGCGACGAAGGCGAGAAACAGCCGGGGGGCACCCGACAGAAGCATGATCCTGCCAGCCAGTCTTTCCATGCAGCCTCCTGTTGGCGCAGGCCGCGAAAGACGGACGCTGCGCGGGAAGAACAACCGAATCAGTTGCCGGCAGTGTTCCAAAAAAGTCGCCGCTTGTCCCCTTTAGAGCCATCGGCGGCGAATTTGACGCGCAAGGAAGAGCTGCCGATCACCGATCGGCAGCCGGTCTCGGCGAGGAACGCGGATTGCGCCTCGCCGAGGATGCGGTGTGTGGAAAGGTTATGGCTCTCCGGCGGCCTGATGCGGCTCGGTGCCGTTGCCACGCCCTGAAGGCGTCTGCTCCTGCCCCAGTTCGCTTTCGGGACGCACGGGCCGGCGGCGGGCCGGCGGGCGCTTGCGCATGATGCGCACTCGCTTGACGCGGCGCGGATCGGCGTCGAGAATCTGGAATTCGAAGCCCGGCAGTGCCTGTACCACCTCGCCCCGCACCGGAATCCGGCCGAGCGACGCGAAGATCAGGCCACCGAGCGTATCGACATCCTCGAGCTGCTCGCGCACGTCGAAGTCGGAGCCGATCGCCTCGGCGATCTCTTCCAGTTCGACACGGGCGTCGGCAACGAAGACATCCTCGGACGTCTTGGCAAACATCACCTCGTCGTCATCGTGCTCGTCCTCGATATCGCCGACGACCATCTCGACGATGTCTTCGAGCGAAACGAGGCCATCGGTGCCGCCATACTCGTCGATGACCAGCGCCATCTGGATGCGGGCTGCCTGCATGCGCTGCATCAGGTCCGAGGCCAGCATCGACGGCGGCACGAACAGGAGCTGGCGAATGATGCCGGCCTCTTCCAGAGATTTTCCGAGATCGACGCGTGACAGGTCGAACGTCGCCTTCGGCGACCTCGGGGCTTTTTCGGCCGCAGGCGTTGCGGTCACAGCGGCTGCCTTGCCGTTGCGGCGGCGGTTGCGGGCCTGCTTGGTGACATAGGCGAGCAGGTCGCGGATGTGCACCATGCCACGCGGATCGTCGAGGCCTTCGTTATAGACCGGCATGCGCGAGCGGCCGGACTCCTCGAAGATCACCATCAGCTCGCCGATGGTGATGCTCTGGTCGACGGCCTCGATATCGGCACGCGGAACCATCACATCTTCGACGCGCACTTCGCGGAAGCGCAGGATGTTGTTGAGCATCGCCCGCTCTTCGGGCGAAAATGCCGTGTTGCTGTCGGCGTCCGTCAGCAGTGCGTCGGCAAGGTCCTCTCGCAGGCTCGAAGGATTGGCGCCACGCAAGATGCGCGCGGCCCGGCTCCAGAAGGACGATGTGGTCTTGGTGCCCTCTTGTCGAGTGGCGGTGCTACTACTGCCCGCCTCTGCCTCTCCGGAGGCGTCTGCCTCCTCGGTCGCCATTGCGACGGGCTGTGTTTTAAAGTCGCTCATTGGTCCAAACTGTTAATCCGGGGATCGGTCCCCGTAGGGATCAGATAAGCCAAGACGCGCTAAAATGCGAGTCTCCAGGCTTTCCATTCTTTCGGCTTCATCATCTACCATATGATCATAACCGAAAAGATGCAGGAATCCATGCACGAGAAGATGCGTCAGGTGCGCGTCGAACGTCTTTTCCAGATCCACCGCTTCGCGTTCCAGCGTCTCGCGCGCAACGATGATGTCGCCCAGCATCGGTCCCGGCATCTTGCCGGGCGTCAGCGGGAAGGCGGGAAAGGACAGAACGTTTGTCGGCTTGTCCTGGCTGCGCCACTCCGCGTTGATCGTGCGAATGGAGGCGTCGTCGGTAAAGACCAGCGACAGCTCGGGCGCCACCTTCGGAAACGGCTGGCGTTCTTCCGCCTTCAGGAAGGCGGCCGCAGCCTCGAGCACCGGCGACGAAAAGGCGAGAAGCGTGTCTTCGTCGGGCCAATTGCCCTCTTCGACGCTGATCTGGATATCCAATGCGGTCATGTTGTCGGCGACCGCTATCGGCGGTCGCCCTGCTCGCTTTCGTCGTGCACGGCCGTCTGGGCCTCGTAGGCCCTGACGATGCGCGCCACCATCGGATGGCGCACGACATCGACGTCCTTGAAACGGATTTCCGAAACGCCCTCGACGCCGCGCAGGATCTGCAAGGCCTCGACCAGTCCCGACTTGACGCCGCGCGGCAGGTCGACCTGGCTCGGGTCGCCCGTCACGATCATCCGGCCGTTTTCGCCGAGGCGGGTCAAAAACATCTTCATCTGCATCGATGTGGTGTTCTGAGCCTCGTCGAGGATGACGGCTGCATTGGCAAGGGTGCGGCCGCGCATGAAGGCAAGCGGCGCGATTTCGATCACGCCTGCCGTGATGGCACGCTCGACCTTGTCGCCCGGCATCATGTCATAGAGCGCATCGTAGAGTGGTCGCAGATAGGGATCGACCTTCTCCTTCATGTCGCCCGGCAGGAAGCCGAGGCGTTCGCCGGCTTCGACGGCCGGACGGGAGAGCACGATACGGTCGACGGCGCCACGCTCCAGGAGCTGGGCTGCGTGGGCAACCGCGAGATAGGTCTTGCCGGTACCGGCCGGACCGACGCCGAAGACGAGTTCGGAGCGCTCCAGCGCGCGGATATAGGCATCCTGCGTCGGCGTGCGGGCGACGATCGTCTTCTTGCGCGTTGAAATCTGCGCCATCGTCAATTTGGCTTTTTTCTCCATGGTCGGCAATTGTAGCTGATCATCGGCTGCGACCGCCATCCGGATCGCGCCTTCCACATCCGACGTATCGATCGAGCCGCCGCTCTGCAACCGTCCATAGAGGAAATCGAGGGCACGACGGGCCTGGTTGGTGGTGACGACATCGCCCGAGATCGCAACGGAATTGCCGCGCGGATGCGCCTCGATCTTCAGCCGTTCTTCGAGAAGCTTCAGATTCTGGTCGAACTGCCCGAAGAGTTCGCTGGCGAACCGGTTGTTCTCAAATGTGAGCACGAAGTGATTGGCGTCTGTCGCAGTTGTTTTCGACTGGCGCGATGATGAAGAGATCAGTTCGTGTCCGTTCAAGCGGTTCAGGCTCCTCGTTTCCGGTCCTTACCCGATCATCTCGGCAAACAGACTGTTGTTTCCGGCCTTGATGATTCGCACCTTGATAATGTCACCGATTTGCGATGCTTTTGCATCAACATTCACAGGCTGAAGCCAGGGCGATCGGCCGACGAGCTGCCCAGGCATGCGGCCGGGCTTCTCCAAAAGCAGGTCGATTTCGCGCCCGACACAGGCTTCGGCAAAGGCGCGCTGCTGCGAAAACAGCAAAGCCTGCAATCTTTCCAGGCGTTTGGCTTTTACGTCCTCCGGCACCTGATCGGGAAGGTCGGCGCCGGGCGTGCCGGGACGGGTCGAATACTTGAACGAAAATGCCTGTGCATAACCCACGGCTTCGATGAGCCGGATGGTGTCTTCGAAGTCTTCGTCGGTCTCGCCGGGGAAACCGACGATGAAATCGCCCGACAAAGCGAGGTCGGGCTGCACCGCGCGGATGCGTTCGATGAGCGCAAGATATTCGGCGGCAGTATGCCGCCGGTTCATCGCCTTGAGAATGCGGTCGGAGCCGGCCTGGACGGGCAGGTGCAGATAGGGCATCAGCTTCGGCATCGAGCGATGCGCCTCGATCAGGCTGTCGTCCATGTCACGCGGATGGCTGGTGGTGTAGCGCAGCCGCGCCAGCCCCTCGATGTCGCCAAGACACTGCAGGAGATCGCCAAGGCCCCATTCGCGGCCATCCGGGCCGAGCCCATGCCAGGCGTTGACGTTCTGGCCGAGCAGCGTGATTTCGCGCACGCCGGCCTCGACCAGCTTCCTGGCCTCCGAGAGGATCTGCGCGACCGGGCGGGAAACTTCCGATCCACGCGTATAGGGGACGACGCAGAAGGTGCAGAACTTGTCGCAGCCCTCCTGCACCGTCAGGAAGGCCGTGACGCCGCGCGCCCGTGTCTTGGCCTTGTCGGGTGCCGGCAGATGCTCGAACTTGTCCTCGACGGCGTAATCGGTCTCGACCACGCGCTCGCCGTTGCGGGCACGCTTCAGGGCTTCCGGCAGCCGGTGATAGGTGGTCGGCCCGATGACGAGATCGACGGCCGGCGCCCGGCGCAGGATCTCGTTGCCCTCGGCCTGCGCGACGCAGCCGGCAACGCCGATCATCATCTCGCGACCTTCGAGCGCCTTGGCCTTCTTCAGATCGCGCAGGCGGCCAAGCTCGGAATAGACCTTTTCCGCCGCCTTTTCGCGAATATGACAGGTGTTGAGCAGAACGAAGTCGGCATCTTCCAGCACGTCGGTCGACACATAGCCGTCGCGCGTCAACGCGTCAGACATGCGGTCGCTGTCGTAGACGTTCATCTGACAGCCATAGGTTTTCACGAAGACCTTGCGGGCCGGCGTGCGTTCGTCACCCGTTGCGGGCGTCGTCAGAAGAGCTGTTTCCTGGGTCATGCCGGTTCTTTAGTGCAAAGCGGGCTGGATTTGAAGTTTTTTCGCCGGCCGTTCGTCCGCGGCGCTGGCGGTCTGAAGCCCGTCCGCGCAGGCGGTCCGACAGCATCGAGCGAATGCGCTGCTCGATGACGCGGCTGACTTCCTTGCGGTTTGTGTGATGGTCGTAGTCGATAGCCTCGCCGAAATCGACATCCACCTCGATTGCCCCTTCGCGCAGGATGCCAAGCAGATGCGGGACAAGGCCGGTATCGCCCGGCCAGGCGGCGATCGGCCGGTTGAAACGTCCCATCGGCATGCCGTGGATGCCGGTATAGGAGATTGCCACCGGCTGGACGTGAACCATGCCCGTCGGCGAATGCGGCACGGCGGACGCGGCAGCGCCGAACAGAGACGTCTTGATCTCGAGCAGGCGGTTGCCGTCGGAGGTCGTGCCTTCCGGGAAGAGCACGACGATCTCGCCGTCCGCCAGCCGCTGGCCAATCTCGCTCACCTGCTTGCCGGTCGCGCGTTTCTGCTCACGCACGACGAAGATCGACGCCTGCAGCCGCGCCAGCGGGCCGAAGACGGGCCACTCCTTGACCTCGGACTTGGCGACGAAGACGACGTCGGCCACCGACGACAGGACGAGGATGTCTTTCCAGGACGCGTGATTGGAGCAGAGCAGCAGGGGCCGGCGACGGCCCGGCATTCCGTGCACCCGCACCTTGATGCCGAGCAGATAGCAGGCCATGCGGTGCCAATAGCGCGGCAGCAAGCGGCGCAGCCTCAGGTTCAGCCAGAGGCAGACGATCTGGATCGGCATCAGCACGAGCGAGACCAGCGCCAGCACCAGCGCAAACAGCGCGATCCGCAGCCAGTTGATCATCGAAAAGGATTTCCTGCGCCGTTCACGCGCCACTCCGCATGGTTGTGCGAAGGCCTGGCTCGTCCGATACGTGCCAGACCGGTCCGGTTGGCACTAGCGAAGATCGAGCCGCATGACAAGCGCGGCGGTGCGCTGTCCGGCCTTGTCCTGATAATAGGCGCGGCGTTCGCCGACCTTGAGGAAGCCGAGCTTGCGGTAAAGGCCGATCGCGGCCTGATTAGTCTCGTCCACTTCGAGGAAAAGCGTCTCCGATCCCTTGACCGAGGCCTCACGCATCGCCGCCTGCATCAGCCGCCAGCCGAGGCCGGACCGGGCGTAGCGCGGATCGACGCCGATCGTCAGGATTTCGGCCTCACCGGCCACAGCCCGTGACAGCACGAAGCCGCCGAAGGCGGGACGGAGCGAACCGTTGGTCTGGCGGGCGACAAAGCCGAACACCGTGTCCTGGACGAGAAGCGCGTGGATTTCGCCATCACTCCAGGGAGACGCGAAACGCTGGCGATGCAGGCCGGCGGCGGCGGCCAGATCCGGCTCCTCCAGCGGGAAGATGTCGAATTCGGCGCGGCGGGTGAAATAGTCGGTGAAGCTCATCGGGGTCTAGGCTCGGGCTACGGCAAAGCCCGTTTGCGGCTTTGCGTCGGGCCCCCTTAGATAGAGTGGCTTCGGCTTGGCCGAGGCTGGATCCGCGGCGGCACCGAGCCGCGCGACGACGGCGATATCGACGAGATCAGCCGCGCCTATCGGCGTTCCCACGCCAAGAAGCTCGCCGCCCGAGCCGGCAACGCTTCCGTCAAAACCGGCAAAGCGGGTGCGGGCGTCGGTGAGCGACAAAGCTTCCGGCTCGGCGACCGCCTCGCCCGCCGCATCGAATGCCTGGACGTAGAGTTCGTCGCGTTTGGCGTCGATTGCCGCGAGAACGGCCCTGCCCGGTCTCGCCGTTCGGGCTTCCTCGGCGATCACGTGCAGCGATGAAACACCGACCGCCGGCTTGCCGAGCGCAAGCGCCAGACCGCGTGCAGTCGCGACACCGACGCGGATGCCGGTAAAGGAGCCCGGCCCGATGGTGACAGCGATGCGATCGATCGCGCCGATCGGGCGATCGGCAGCGGCGAGCGCCGTGTCGACGAATTCCATCAGCCTTTCGGCGTGGCCGCGGCCGATATCGGCTCCGGACTGACCGAGAATTGTGTTCGTGCCGCTGTCATAGACGGCAGCGGAACAGCCGGACCCGGATGTGTCGATGGCAAGTACGATCATGTCAGTTACAGCGATTTCCAGACGCACCAAAACCGCGAGGCCCTGATGGCATCGCGGTTACGCTTACTCGATACAGAAAGCGGCTCGCCCGAAAAGGCCGGAGCCGCTTGCCATCGCGATATCAGACGGCTTCGACCGCTTCCACCTCGGGCACGAAGTGGCGCAGCAGGTTCTGCACGCCATGCTTCAGGGTCGCGGTCGACGATGGGCAACCCGAGCAGGCACCCTTCATGTTCAGGAACACGGTGCCGTCCTTGAAGCCGCGGAAGGTGATGTCGCCACCGTCCTGTGCCACGGCCGGGCGCACCCGGGTTTCCAGCAGTTCCTTGATGGTCGCGACGATCGTCTCGTCGCCGGGCTCGAAGAACTCGTCTTCTTCATCCAGCTGCTCGGCGCGGCCGGCGCCGGCCATGATCGGCGCACCGGACATGAAGTGTTCCATGATCGAGCCGAGGATGGCGGGCTTCAGGTGCTGCCACTCCTGCCCTTCCTTGCTGACGGTGATGAAATCGTAGCCGAAATAGACGCCGCTGACGCCGGGGATCGAAAACAGCCGTGCGGCAAGCGGCGAACCGGCGCGGGCTTCTTCCTCGTCGCGGAATTCGGCCGTGCCGCTTTCCAGCACGACCTTGCCCGGCAGGAACTTGAGCGTGGCCGGGTTCGGCGTGGCTTCGGTCTGGATGAACATGTTTCTCTCCGTCTCGCCGGGATCGGTTCTCAACCGGCTCTTTAGAATAGTTCAAAAGAATATAAGGTCTTCGTCGCGCCCTCGCAAGAGCGCAAAGGGACGCAGCTCAGCTGAGCGCGTCGATTTCCTCGTCGGTCAGGAGATCCGGGATGACCGTCACCGGGATCGGGAAGGCTGCCGCCTTGCCGGCGATCGACGACACCAGCGGACCGGGGCCTTCCTTTGCCGAGCCGGCGGCCAGCACGAGGATGGCGATATCGCGATCCTCTTCGATCGCCGCGTGGATCTGCTCGGTCGCCGCTCCCTCGCGAATGACGATTTCGGGCTCGATCCCGATGCGCTCGCGCACGGCCTGCGCCACCTTGGCGAGGGTCGCTTCAGCCTCTTCGCGGGCTTCGGCGCGCATGATTTCCTCGACCCCCAGCCATTGCTGGAAGTCACCGTCGGCGATGATATAGAGCAGGACGAGACCGCCATTGGAATTCTTGGCGCGCATGCCAGCATAGTGCACGGCGCGGCCGCATTCCGGGGTATCGTCGATCACCGCCATGAATTTGCGGCGGTGACCTTCAAGTCGTGAGAGTCGGGTCGAGACCATGCGGCGAACATTACATTCCAGATTATCCGCCGCAAGGTCTCATTTTCGCCTTTTACTGCAGAAATCCGATGATATCGCGAACCTCGTGCATCGTCTTTTCCGCCCGTGCCCGCGCCCGCTCACCACCATCGCGCAGGATCGCGTCGATATGGGCGGTGTCGCCCATCAGCCGGCGCATCTCGCCGGTGATCGGTGCCAGCACCTCGACCGCCAGATCCACCAGAGCCGGCTTGAACACCGAGAACTGCTGACCGCCGAATTCGCCCAGTACCTGTTCCTTGGTCTTGTCGGAAAGGGCAGCATAGATGCCGACGAGGTTGTCCGCCTCGGGCCGGCCCTTGAGGCCGTCGAGTTCGCTCGGCAACGCGTCCGGGTCGGTCTTGGCCTTGCGGATCTTCTTTGAGATCGTTTCGGCATCGTCCATCAAGTTGACGCGCGACAGATCGGACGGATCCGACTTCGACATCTTCTTCGTGCCGTCGCGCAGCGACATGACGCGCGGCGTTGCACCACCGATCAGAGGCTCCACCGGCGGGAAATACGCATGCACCGGCTCTTCGCCGACAACCATGTCGACGCCGTAGCCGCGCGCGCGGATATGCTCCATGAAGTCGATGTTGAATTTCTGGGCAATGTCGCGCGTCAGCTCGAGGTGCTGCTTCTGGTCGTCGCCGACCGGGACGTGGGTGGCGCGATAGACGAGGATGTCGGCTGCCATCAGGCTCGGATAGGCGAGCAGGCCGAGCGAGGCGTTCTCGCGATCCTTGCCGGCCTTGTCCTTGAACTGGGTCATCCGGTTCATCCAGCCGATGCGGGCGACGCAGTTGAAGATCCAGGCCAGTTCCGCATGCTGCGGCACGGCCGACTGGTTGAAGACGATGTGCTTTTCCGGGTCGATGCCGGAGGCGATGAAGGCGGCGGCGATCGAGCGGATCTGCCCCTTCAGGTCCTCGTGCACGAGCTGGGCCGTGATCGAATGCAGATCGACGACGCAGTAGATGCAGTCGTTGTTTTCCTGCAGCGCCACGAACTTGCGGATCGCACCGAGATAATTGCCGAGATGGAGGTTGCCCGTCGGCTGCACGCCGGAAAATACGAGCGGCTTGAATTCGTTCATGTCGTCCTCAATAGGCTGGTGGAGGGCCCCAGGGCCTATGGCCCATGTTGCTAACGGCATGGCTTATGCACGTCGGACGCGGTGCAATCAAGTGGGCCCAAAGCCGGTTGGCGACGCCGATCGGTGTCGGCATCGCCACTTGATCGTCAGGCTTGTCAGGCGTCCGGGTTCGGCGTCGGTTCAGGATCTGCCTTGGCCTTCGCCTTGCGCTTCATGTTGCGGCGGATCATGCCGAGATTGGCGCCGCCAATGCCGAAGGCGATGGCGAAATAGATCACCATGGCGACGGCGACCAGGCCGCAGAGCGTAGTCGCACGCACGATCAGCGGCGCTGCCGACGACACTTCGTAGGAAAGCCACTGCAGCGCAAAGTGCAGGGCCACCGCCATGCCGGCGGCTGCGATGACGAGACGGGGAATGCGGGTGAGGAGCGGAATGTCGCGGCCCCAGTGGCCGCGCCAGACGAGCATGCCGAAAAGCAGGACGGCATTGACCCAGCCGGCGACGATTTCCGCCGTGGCGATGCCGCTCGCGCCCAGTCGCGGGAACAGCGTCAACGCCAGCGACACGTTCACCGCCACGGAGATACCGGCAAAGATCATCGGCGTGCGCGTGTCCTCGCGGGCAAAGAAGCCGGGGATGAACGCCTTGATCAGCACGAAGGCCGGCAGACCGAGGCCGTAGATCGCCAGGATATGGCCGACGACCACGGTCGACGAGGCATGAAACTCGCCGCGCTCGAACAGGAGCCGGACAATCGGCTCGGACATGACGAGCAGCGCTGCCGCCGCCGGCAACGTCAGAAACAGCGTGAACTCGACCGAGCGGTTCTGCAGGTTCGACGCCTCGTTGAGGTTGCCGGAACGCAGCGCGCGGGCGAGCTCCGGCAGAAGTACTGTTGCGACCGCGATGCCGACGACCCCGAGCGGCAGCTGATAGATGCGATCGGCATAGACGAGCGAGGAGACAGCACCCGCCTGCGCGGAGGCGATGTTGGTGTTGATCAGGAGGTTGATCTGGGTGATGCCGCCGGTGATCGCGGCCGGCAGGGCCAAGACCAGCAACCGGCGGACATTGGCCGTCAGCCGCGGCCGGCGCAGGCCGATCTTGATGCCGGCATCACGCACCGCGATCCAGACGATCGCCAGTTGCACGAGACCCGCCGCCATCACACCCCAGGAGAGGCTATAGCCGACGGCAATCGGGTCCTGGCCGCTGTACCAGGCATAACCGAGCACACCGATGAGAATGATGTTGAGGAACACCGGCGCGATCGCCGCGGCGAAATAGCGATGCAGCGAATTCAGCATGCCCGCCATCATCGCGGCGAGCGACATGCAGGCGAGATAGGGGAACATGATCGTCGCGAAGATGACGGTGTTGCCGAGCTTTGCCGGATCGTCGGCAAAGCCTGGCGCAATCAGGTTGCTGACGATGAAGGGCATCGCCAGTTCCATCGCGATCGTCAGGAACAGAAGGACGGTGAAGAGGACGCCGAACACTTCTTCCGAAAAGCGCCGCGCCCCTTCCATGCCGTTCGCCTCGATCTCCTTGGCGAAAAGCGGCACGAAGGCCGAGTTGAAGGCGCCTTCGGCAAAGAGCCGGCGGAAGGTGTTGGGCAGACGGAAGGCGGTATTGAAGGCATCGGCGACCGGGCCGGTGCCAAGGGCAGCTGCCATGAAGGTTTCGCGGATGAAGCCGAACAGACGGCTGCCGAGCGTGGCGCCGCCGACGGTTGCAAATTTCTTGACCAGACTCATGTTTCGGCTTTTGTCGTTCTTTGAGCGGAGGACGTGCCCGTCGCGGGCGCGATGATGCCGGACGGCATCCGGTCTCGAACCTCGTCGGCCTCATCGGCCATGACGGCTTTCAGGCGGGCGGCGATGTTCATCTGGCGGTTTTCACTGGTAACCTTCTGGCCGACGAGATCGGTGATGTAGAAGGTGTCGATGACCTTCTCGCCGAAAGTCGTGATGTGCGCCGAGGCGATGTCGAGTGAAAGGTCCGAGAGCACCGCGGTGATCTCCGACAGCAGGCCGGGGCGGTCGAGGCACTCGACCTCGATGACCGTGAACTTGTTCGACAGCGTGTTGCTGATCGTCACCTCGGGGGTCACGGTAAAGGCCTTGTTGCGCTTCTTGACCTTGGTTCGGCTGGCGATCACCTCCGGCAGGCGCTTGCGCCCGGACAGCACGTCCTCGATCAGCTTGCCGATGCTGGCCGCCCGGCGCGTCTCGTCGCCGTCGACGGGAAACTCGCGGTTGACGAGGATGGTATCGAGCGCCCGGCCGTCCGACGTCGTGAAGATCTGCGCATCGACGATGTTGGCGCCGGCCGCCGCGCAGGCGCCGGCGATCACGGTCAGAAGTCGCGGATGGTCGGGCGAAAGCACGGTGATTTCGGTGATCGCATGGAACTGGTGCGTGCGCACCATGGTCGACAGCGCCTTTCCGGCGGCATCGGCCTCGCGGATGAAGCGGGCGTGGCGGATCTGGTCCTCGAGCGGCACGGTCAGGAGGTAGGGCTGGTAGTGCAGCCGCACATAGGCCTCGCGCTCGCTTTCCTGCCAGTCGGTCAGGGCGTCGCTCAGCATCGTCGCCGCATGGGCCGCGCGCTCCTTGCGCGACAGCTCGGAGAAGCCGCCCGAAAGCAGCAGTTCGGTTTCATAGTAGAGCGTGCGGAGCAATTGCCCCTTCCAGCCATTCCAGACGCCCGGCCCGACGGCGCGGATGTCGCAGACGGTGAGGATCAACAGCATCTTCAGCCGGTCGAGCGACTGCACCCGCTCGGCGAAGTCGACGATGGTCTTGCGGTCATTGAGATCGCGGGTCTGGGCGACCATCGACATCGTCAGATGCTCGTCGATCAGCCAGGCGACAAGCTCGGTCTGCTTCGGCGTCAGGCCAAAACGCGGGCAGAGCCGGCGCGCCACCTTGGCGCCGGCAACCGAATGATCCTCCGGCCGGCCCTTGGCGATGTCGTGCAGGAGCACTGCGACATAGAGCACCTCGCGGTCCTCGATCCCCGGCATCAGCTTGGCGACCAGCGGATGGGCATCTTCCTCGATGCCGCGCTCGATGCGCGAGAGAACGTCGACCGCGCGCAGCAGATGCTCGTCCACCGTATAGTGGTGGTACATGTTGAACTGCATCATCGAGACAATCTTGCCGAAGTCCGGAATGAAGCGGCCGAGAACGCCCGCTTCGTTCATGCGGCGAAGAATAAGTTCCGGCTTGCGGCGCGAGGTCAGGATCGACAGGAATAACCTGTTTGCCTCTTCGTTCTCGCGCAGTTGCGGCTTGATGAGACCCAGCGAGCGCGTCACCTGCCGAAGCGCGGCCGGATGGAACTCGAGATTGTTGATATCGGCGATGTGGAAGAAGCGCAGCAGATTGACGGGGTCGCGCTTGAAGACGTCAGGGCTCGAAAGCGCGATGCGCCCGCCGTCGTCGACGAAATCGAGCGTGCCGGCGATCTTGCGGCTGCGATGGGTAAAGCGGCCGATGATGCCGGAGATACCCGGTGCATCCTTGGCCTGCTGATCCTCAAGTGCTGCACAGAAGATGCGGGTGAGGTCGCCGACGTCCTTCGCCACCAGGAAGTAGTGTTTCATGAAGCGCTCGACGGCCGAAAGGCCGGGATGGTCGTGATAGCCGAGCGCCTCGGCAATCTCGCGCTGGATGTCGAAGGACAGCCGTTCCTCGGCCTTGCCGGTCAGGAAATGCATGTGGCAGCGCACCGCCCAGAGAAAGTCCTCCGCCTTCTGGAACAGCTTGTATTCGGTTCGCGAGAGAACGCCGAGCTTGATCAGGTCGGCGGAATCCTTGACCCGGTAGAAATACTTGGCGATCCAGAACAGCGTATGCAGGTCGCGAAGCCCACCCTTGCCTTCCTTGACGTTGGGCTCGACCAGATAGCGCGTGTCGCCCGCCTTGCGGTGGCGCTCGTCGCGCTCGGCGAGCTTGGCGGCGATGAAATCCGGGCCGGTGTTGCGTACGATCTCGTGGTCGAAGCGCGTTTCGAGTTCGGCCGCCAGCATTTCGGAGCCGCAGATATAGCGGGTCTCTAGGATCGCGGTGCGAATGGTCATGTCGGCGCGCGAGAGCCTGATGCAGTCCTCGATCGTGCGCGTGGCATGGCCGACCTTGAAGCCGAGATCCCACAGGATGTAGAGCATGAACTCGATCGCCGGCTCCGCCCAGACGGCCTTCTTCACCGGCAGCAGGAAGAGCAGGTCGATGTCGGAGCCCGGCGCCAGCGTGCCGCGGCCGTAGCCACCGACGGCCGCGACCGCGATGCGGCTTGCCGGCGGCGCGTTGGCCGCGTCAAAGATCTCGTTGAGCACGAAATCATGCAGCACCGTGATCAGCTGGTCCTGGAGCCAGGAGATACGCTCGGCGCAGAGAATGCCGCCGCCGTCGCCGGCAAACAGTTCGCGCGCCTTGGCGCGGCCGGCGACATTGGCCTGCTTGAAGGCGGCCAGCAGCGCCTGGCGCATCGGCTCGCGCTGCTCGGCATGCGCCGAGGCGATGAAGTCGCATTTCGCCCGAAGCGCTGCGACATCGAGAATTTCGGGAAAGGAAGTTTCGTGTCTGCCCATGAAGTGCCGAGGGGCGCCCTGTCCGACTGGTTGCGTGGTCCGCTGCCTGAACAGCGCTCCTGCAGGCTCCCATCCGATCAAGGCCGAACCGGGACCGTGCAGCATTTCGAATTACTACCGGCTCATCGCCGCGCCCTTTCAAGGCGCGCGGCGCTGTATAGCCTTTTTCACCGACGCATGCACAGCAAAAACGGAAGGGCCGTCAACGGGCGCTCAGTTCCTTCTTCAGGGCGTAGAGCGCATCGAGCGCTTCGCGCGGGGTCATGTCGTCGGGGTTGAGCGCCTTCAGCGCCTCGTCAACCCGGGAGTTGCCGGCGGGCTTGGCCTCTTCGCGGCGGATCGCCACCTGGAACAGCGGCAGATCGTCGATCAGCTGGCTTGCCGGGTTCTTGCGGTCGGCGTCCTCGAGCTTGGCGAGCACGTCCTTGGCCCGGGAGACCACAGAGGCCGGCAGGCCGGCGAGACGGGCGACCTGGATACCATAGGAGCGATCGGCAGCACCCGGCCCGACCTCATGCAGGAAGATCACGTCGCCGTGCCACTCCTTGACGCGCATGGTCGCGTTCGACAGTCGGCCGAGCTTTTCCGACAGCACGGTCAGTTCGTGGAAGTGGGTCGCAAACAGGCCGCGGCAACGATTGGCCTCGTGCAGATGCTCGACCGACGCCCAGGCGATCGACAGGCCGTCGAAGGTGGCGGTGCCACGACCGATCTCGTCGAGGATAACGAGCGAGCGATCGGTCGCCTGGTTGAGGATCGCCGCCGTCTCGACCATCTCGACCATGAAGGTCGAGCGGCCGCGAGCAAGATCGTCCGAGGCGCCGACGCGCGAAAACAGCCGGTCGACGATGCCGATATGGGCGCTTGTCGCGGGCACGAAGGTGCCCATCTGCGCCATGATGGCGATCAGCGCGTTCTGTCGGAGGAACGTCGACTTACCGCCCATGTTCGGACCGGTCAGAAGCCAGATCGCCCCACCTTCTTCACCCGAAGGTGGCGACAGGTCGCAGCCATTGGCGACGAAGGCATTGGCCGCCTGGCGCTTCAGCGCCTGCTCGACGACGGGATGGCGGCCGCCTTCGATGGCAAACATGCGCGTGTGATCGACGACCGGACGGGCATAGTTCTGCTCTTCGGCAAGGATCGCAAGGCCCGCCGATACATCGACGGTCGCTAGCGCCAGCGCCGCCGCCTTGATGACCTCTGCCGCTGAAACGACGTCTGAAGTCATGGCGTCGAAGGCGGCAAGCTCGATCGTCAGCGCCCGATCGGCGGCATTGGCGATCTTGCTCTCGAGTTCGGCAAGTGCAGTGGTGGTGAAGCGCATGGCGTTCGCCATGGTCTGGCGGTGGATGAACCGGGCGCGGCCTTCGTCGGTGTCGGTCATGGAGCCGGCATTGCCCTGCGTCACCTCGATGAAATATCCGAGCACATTGTTGTGCTTGATCTTCAGCGACTTGATGCCGGTCTCTTCGGAATATTGCAGCTGCAGCCCGGCGATGACGCGACGGGACTGGTCGCGCAACCCCCTGACTTCGTCGAGGTCGGCATTGGCCCCTTCGCGCAGAAAACCGCCGTCGCGCTTGAGCAGCGGCAGTTCGTCGGCAAGCATCGCATCGAGGTGGTCGCGGACGGATGTCGGCAAGGCGTCGATCGCCGCGCGGGCCTCGATGAGTTCAGGCGAAAGATTGCCCGCTGCCAGCAGGCGCGAGATCGTTTCCGCGGCCCTGAGGCCGGCCAGGATCGCACCGAGATCGCGCGGGCCGCCGCGGCCGAGCGCCAGCCGCGACAGGGCGCGCGGCATATCCGGGGCGCGCCGCAGCGTGTCGCGCAGGTCCCCGGCAAAGGACGGCTGCCCAGCCAGGATCTCGATCGAGTCCAGCCGCTGGTTGATGCGATCGGGATCGGTCAGCGGCGACATCAGCCGCTCGGCCAGCAGCCGCGCGCCGCCGCTCGTCACCGTCCGGTCGAGCGCCTTCAGCAGCGTGCCTTCGCGAGCGCCCGACAGTGTCTTGACCAGTTCCAAGTTGGCGCGCGTGGCCGGGTCGATGAACAGCGTCGAGGCAGCGCTCTCGCGCTCGGGGGTGCCAAGGGCCGGACGTTCGGCAAACTGGGTCTTTTCGACATAGGAGATGGCAGCGGATGCCGCCGCCATTTCGGCGCGCGAGAAACTGCCGAAACCGTCGAGCGTCTTGACGCCGAAGTAACGGGCGATGCGGCCCTCGGCCGTCGCGCTGTCGAAAAGCACCGCCGGCTGCGGCACTGCCACCCGGCCGAGCACGTCGAAGACGGCGCGCAATTCCGGGTCGTGGAAGACCGTATCGGCAAGGATCAGTTCGCGCGGCTCGATGCGCAGGATGTCGGCGAGCAGCCGGCTCTCGGCCGTTTCGGCGAGCCGGAAGACGCCGGTCGAGATATCGATCCAGGCGAGCGCGTAGGCCGGTTCCGAACCGCTCTTGATGCGCGCGAGCGCCATCAGGTAGTTGGTCTCCGACGGCGAAAGCAGCTTCTCTTCGGTGATCGTTCCCGGCGTCACCAGCCGGACGACGTCGCGGCGCACGACGGATTTTCCGCCCCTCTTCTTGGCTTCGGCCGGATCCTCGACCTGCTCGCAGACTGCGACGCGAAAGCCGAGACCGATCAGCTTCTGCAGATAATCGTCAGCCGCATGCACGGGAACCCCGCACATCGGGATTTCCTGCCCCATGTGCTGACCGCGTTTCGTCAAGGTGATGCCGAGCGCCTTCGACGCGTCGACTGCGTCCTGGAAGAACAGCTCGTAAAAGTCGCCCATGCGGTAGAACAGAAGCGAATCCGGGTTGTTCGCCTTGATCTCGATAAACTGTTCCATCATCGGCGTCGCAGTGGAACGGCTTTCCTCGCTCGCCAACTCGGCTACGGATAAAACCTCCCCCGCGCGGGTCGAATAGTCTGTCACGAAATTCATGATTGTTCCGAAAAAAGAGATGGCACACTATCGCCAAGCAAATATAGACGACAACCATAAAGAGGCGCCCCGACAGGGTCGCCCACAGGAGGATAGAGGAAACATGCCGGCCAACGACAAGACCGATCGCACAATGACGAGCGTCACCGCGCAGGAAGCGCTCGATTTTCACTCGCAGGGTCGTCCCGGAAAGCTGGAGATTTCCCCCACCAAGGCCATGGCCACGCAGCGCGACCTGTCGCTGGCCTACTCGCCCGGCGTTGCCGTCCCGGTCAAGGCGATCGCCGAGGACCCTTCCACGGCCTATGACTACACCACTCGCGGCAACATGGTCGCGGTCATTTCCAACGGCACGGCCATCCTCGGCCTCGGCAATCTCGGGGCGCTTGCCTCCAAGCCGGTCATGGAAGGCAAGGCGGTGCTGTTCAAGCGCTTCGCCGACGTCGATTCCATCGACCTTGAAGTCGATACCGAGAATGTCGACGAGTTCATCAATTGCGTGCGCTTCCTCGGACCGTCCTTCGGCGGCATCAACCTCGAGGACATCAAGGCGCCGGACTGTTTCATCATCGAGCAGAAGCTGCGCGAGGTCATGGACATTCCGGTGTTCCACGACGACCAGCACGGCACCGCGATCATCGCCGCCGCCGGCCTCATCAACGCGCTGACGCTCACCGGCCGCGACTTCAAGACCACCAAGCTCGTCTGCAACGGCGCGGGGGCTGCGGCCATCGCCTGCATCGAGCTGATCAAGGCGATGGGCTTCAACCCCGACAACGTCATCCTCTGCGACACCAAGGGCGTGATCTTCCAGGGCCGCACGGAAGGCATGAACCAGTGGAAGTCGGCGCATGCGGTCAAGACCGACCGGCGCACGCTTGCCGAAGCGCTCGAAGGCGCAGACGTGGTCTTCGGCCTTTCGGCCAAGGGGGCGCTGTCGGAAGACATGGTCCGCTCGATGGCACCGCGGCCGATCATCTTCGCCATGGCCAACCCGGATCCGGAAATCACGCCGGAGGAAGTCGCCCGCATCCGCGACGACGCGATCGTGGCCACCGGCCGTTCGGACTATCCGAACCAGGTCAACAACGTGCTCGGCTTCCCCTATATCTTCCGCGGCGCGCTCGACGTGCGCGCCTCGACGATCAACGATGCGATGAAGATCGCGGCGGCAGAGGCGCTCGCAAGCCTCGCCAAGGAAGACGTGCCGGATGACGTGGCCGCCGCCTACCAGGGCAACCGCCCGCGCTTCGGCGCGCAGTACATCATCCCGGTTCCGTTCGACCCCAGGCTGATCTCGGCGATCCCGATGGCTGTGGCCAAGGCGGCGATGGAATCGGGCGTCGCGCGCAAGCCGATCACCGACCTCGAAGCCTACGGGCGCCAGCTTTCCGCCCGCCGCGACCCGATCGCCTCGACGCTGCAGCGCATCTACGAGCGCGTTCGGCGCCAGCCCAAGCGCATCGTCTTTGCCGAAGGTGAAGAGGTGCAGGTCATGCGTTCGGCGATCGCCTATGCCAACCAGCAGCTCGGCACGGCGATCCTGCTCGGCCGCGAAGACCGCATGCGCGAGACGGCGGAGCGCGAGGGCATCGATCTCGATCGCCCCGGGATCCAGATCGTCAATGCCCGGGTGTCAAAGCGGGTCGGCGCCTATACCGACTATCTCTATGCGCGGCTGCAGCGAAAGGGATACCTGTTCCGCGATGCCCAGCGCCTGATCAACAACGACCGCAACCACTTTGCCGCCTGCATGGTGGCACTCGGCGATGCGGACGGCATGGTCACGGGCATTACCCGCAACTACTCGACGGCGCTCGAAGACGTGCGCCGCTGCATCGACCCGAAGCCCGGGCACCGGGTGATCGGCGTGTCGATCGCGCTCTGCCGCGGCCGCACCGTGCTCGTCGCCGACACCGCCGTGCACGACATGCCGTCGTCGGAGGAACTCGCCGACATCGCCGAGGAAGCCGCCGGCCTTGCCAAGCGCCTCGGCTACGTGCCGCGCGTCGCCATGCTCGCCTATTCGACCTTCGGCCACCCCTCGGGCGAGCGCTCGGAGCGGGTGCGCGAGGCTGTCAACATTCTCGACAAGCGCCGCGTCGACTTCGAATATGACGGCGAGATGGCCGCAGACGTAGCGCTCAATCCGAAGGTGATGGAACAGTATCCGTTCTGCCGCCTTTCGGGCACGGCCAACGTGCTGGTGATGCCGGCGTTCCACTCGGCTTCGATCTCGACCAAGATGCTGCAGGAACTCGGCGGCTCGACCGTCATCGGCCCCCTGCTCGTCGGCTTCGACAAATCGGTGCAGATCGTTTCGATGTCGGCGAAGGATTCCGACATCGTCAACATGGCGGCAATCGCCGCCTATAACGCCGGCGTTTGATCTCGCCGGCGGAAGCGTCCCGTTCTGGCACACCCTGTTCAGCAGATGAACAGGGTGTGTCAAACTGAAACAGATACAGCGCGAGCTTTCCGCAAAAAAGAAGAGCTCGACAGCCCTGGGAAAGGCGTCGAGCTCAATACATAATGGAAGACTTACTTCCTGTGCGATGAAATAATATGGAGATAGAGCGAAATATACGCCAATCTCAAATGAAGCTGGCGGTTCTCTCCGTTATTTATTTTATTATTTCGTGATAAAACTGAAACAGTGCTTGACATGACTATTCCCTCTTTCAGGCGAAGAAGTCAAAGCCATCCTTAATATCTGGTTAATTACGTCAGCTGGCTGTCAGGATACCGAAGTCGCAAAGCGCCCGGCGTCGGCGCCGTAGTAATTCAGGTAACGGCCGGAGATGTTGCTGATCGGCAGGACGATCAACACATCGGTGGTGCGGAATGCGTGGTCGACGACAGCGCCGTCCCCGACCATGGCCCCCAGACGCATGTAGCCCTTGATCAATGGCGGCAAGGCGGCCAGCGCCTTCTTCGGATTGATGGCCTCGACCGGCATCATATCCATGGTCCGGTGCAGTTCCGGCCGAGCGCCGACGACCCATTCGTCGCGCACACGGATATTGTGATGCAGGAAGGACAGCGCCAGCGCATGTTCGGCCGGAATGGTGCCCGGAAACGAGCCGCAACCGAACATGGCATCGACACCGTATCGCAGCGCGTAGGCCCAGTTGCCCTGCCAGAGCAGTTCCACCGTGCGCTTGGTGCGATACTCGGGCAGCACGCAGGAGCGACCAAGCTCCATGAAGCGCTTTTTGGGATGGCGCGAGACCAGGGCTCCGACATCGAACTCCGAAGCGGAGTAGAAGCCACCCGCCCGCTCGGCCACATCCTGGCGCAAAAGGCGATAGGTGCCGACGATCTGATCTTCCGGGTCGCCCTCGATGGCCGTGTCGAGAACCAGCAAGTGATCGCAGACAGCATCCCAGCTGTCGACGTCGCGCTTGCGACGGTCGAGCTCGGGGCCGACCTGCGCCTTCATCTCCTCGACAAAGACCTTGTAGCGCACGGCCTGCGCCGCATCGATCTCAGATGCGTTGCGCGCAAGCCGGGTCTCAAGATTGGCTATTCGGCCGAGAACGTCGGTCGCCGGGGCGGTCATTGTCTTGCCGACGCAAGCCTGAGAAGTGTCTACCACGCTCGTCGAATCCAGAAGCTCGATCGTCATCCGCGTCATCCCGAATCATTCGTATCTGCCGGGCTTAGACCACGTTTCTGCAACAACATAGTGACATGAAAACGGCGCACAACCCCCGCTTCGATGCGCCGATACCGTTACGACTTCGGCGGTTACCGTAACTCGACAAGGCGCCCTATTTCCGCCATCAGCCGTTGCGGATCCGCGGGTTTCGGCAGTACGGCGTCGGCGCCGGCCTCGATGAGCCTATCCTTGACCTCCAGCCGTGCGTCCGATGTCAGCACGATCACCGGAAGGCGCCGGTCGGATTGCATCGCCTCCCTCTCGCGCAGGCGCTTCAACATCGAAAATCCGTCGCCGCCGGGCATATTGAGATCGGTGACGAGCAACGCCGGCATCGCCTCGACACCAGGGCCGCCACCCGAAAGAACGCGATCGACAGCGACGAAATCGGTGACCACCTGGACCGCCTGTCCCGCGCGCTGCAGGACGGTGCGCACGATCAGCGCGTTGACGGGATCGTCTTCCGCCAAGAGGATGCCGCGCGGGCTCGCCCTGACGGGCGCAATCGTCGGTTCCTCGCGAAGGATCGGCCGGTTGTCGTTGATGGCGTCGCGCTTTTCAATGCCCTTCAGCCGACCGAGCAGCACCTCGACCAGCGACTTCTCGCGCAAGGGGCGGATGAGCCAGGCCTCGTAGCCGTCCATCTGGTCGACCGGATGGTTGTTGCGCTCCTCCGGATTGATCAGGTAGGTGCGGCGCAGGTCAAGGCGGGCAACGGCCGGCTGCAACGCCAGAAGCTGCCTGAACTGGCCGGCGTGGCGATGGTCGACGATGATGTCCGTCAACGGCGCGCCGCCTGCGAACACGTCGGAAAAGACGTTCTGGGCTGCCGCCAGCGTCGTTGCCCGATGGCAGCGACCGCCAAGCGTGGCGATGGTGGCCGAGAGTGCTGCGGACGCAGGTCCGTCCGGCGCCATCACCAGCACATGCGAGCGGGCGAGCCGCTGGCGCCGATCCGCCGTTACCCGCTCGACTTCGGCAAGCGGCAGGCGGATCTCGAAGCGGCTGCCGCGTCCGGGCGCGCTCGAAGCCGTGAGGCTGCCACCGCAGGCCTGCATGATCCGACGCGAGATCGCCAGGCCGAGACCGGTGCCCTTGGCACGCTGCTCGTCGCTGCCGGCCTGCTCGAACTCGTCGAAGATGCGCTTCAACTCGTCGCCCGACATGCCCGGGCCGGTGTCGTCGATCAGGATGCGAACGCAATCCTCGACGATATCGGCGCTAACGAACACTCCCCCGACCTCGGTGAACTTGACCGCGTTGCCTATGACGTTGAACAGCACCTGGCGCAGCCGCGCCGCATCAAACTCCATCAGCGCCGGCACGTCCGCGGTCACGGTCGCACCGATCTCGATGCCCTTTTCGTGGGCGCGATTGGACAGCATCTCGACGACGCTTTCGATGACGCTGCGCGGATCCTGGCGCGATGGCCGGAACTGGAAACGGCCGGCAGACAGCGACGAGAAGTCGATCAGATCCTCGACGAGCTGCACCAGCGCATGGCCGGACTGCTGCATGCCGGCCAGATAGTTTTTCTGTTCGCTCGACAGCCGGGTCTGGCCGAGCAGGTGGCTCATGCCGAGGATGCCGGACAGCGGCGTGCGGATCTCGTGGCTGACGGTTGCGAGCAGCCGCGACTTTGCCTGGCTTGCCTCTTCGGCGCGGCGGCGGGCGTCTTCGCGTTCACGCGCCGCGCGGGCCTCCTCGGTCACGTCGCGCGCGATGCTGTGGCGCATCAGCCGGCCGCTGGCCGGATCCCTTGCAATGACGTCGTGCCAATCGTAGAGGCGCAAGCCTTCCGGAGCGGCTGTGCGCACGAGGTAGTGATTGGGCTCGATCTTCGGCTCGAAACTCAGCCCGATGGCGGCGCAGGTCAGTCCGCGCGCATCGTCGAGGCCGCAGGCCCGATGAAACGCGGCGTTGGCATGAACGATCTTACCGTCCATTCCCCGCGTGATCGCGATATCGCCGAGTGCATCATGGATGGTCGCAAGCAGTGCCGAGGTTTCCTGGCGATCCCAGTCGCCGTCCCGCCTTGTTTCTGCGCCCCGCCCGTCACTGTCGGCAGCCCTGATGCCATCGGCAACCAGCAGAAGCACGCCCGCAAGACCCGCCGCCGCGACCGCTGCGGAAAACAGATAGAGACCGGCGGCGATGCCCATTGCCAGCACCAGACCGGAGGCGATGACGCCGAGAGATGCCAGCGAAAGACGGCGAAGCGCAAACCCCGATGTGGCGGACTTGCCCATCGTACCAGTGCCGTCGGTCGCGCCGCCGACGGGCAACGCGCCGCCGCTTCGGGCTTGCGCACCGAACCCGGATTCGATCTGCTCTAGCAATCGTGACGGCTCACTCATGCCATCCGGCTAACACGCCAAGCGTTCGAAATGGCTTCAGCGCTTCGATAAAATCTTAAGCTTTGGCCTTTTTTGACTGCAGAAGCTCGTCGAGAATGATCGCGCCGGCGCCGATGCTGATGAACGTGTCGGCAAGATTGAACACCGCGAACGACCATGTCTGCGTGTAAAACAGGATGTAGTCGATGACGTAGCCGAAGATCAGCCGGTCGACCAGGTTTCCAAGCGCACCGGCGATGATCAGGGCATAGCCGAGATGCGCGAAGAACCGGTCCTTCGGCGTGCGCCGCCACAGCCACAAGACGAAGGCAACGACGATCAGACGCATGCCGACGATGAACCAGCCTTCCATGCCCGACAGCATCGAGAAGGCGACGCCGTAGTTGTAGGTCCGGTAGAGCGCCAGCATCGGCATGACCGGAACCGCTTCATTGAACGGCAGATAGGCCTCGACCAGATACTTGATCAACTGGTCGGCGGCGAGCGCCAGCGCGATGAAGATCGCGATCGGCAGCGGCCTTGAAAACAACACCTGCTTTTCGCTCATGCGCGGGCATCCAGCGCCAGGAGATGGCGTCGCGCCTCAAACAGCATGATGCCGGTGGCGATCGCCAGATTGAGGGAATCGGCGCGGCCGGCCTGCGGAATGCGGGCAAGCGCGCCTGCCTCGCGGGCGAGCTCCTCAGGAAGGCCGGCCTGCTCGTTGCCCATCAGCAGCACGACGGGCTTCGATTTGTAGTCGATGGTGCGGTAGTCGACCGAACCGGCGAGATGGGTCGCCACGACCTTCACCCCTGCCTGCCTCTGCCATTTGACGAAATCGTCGGCGCTGGCGCGCACCACCGGCATGGCGAAGACCGAACCCATGGTCGCCCGCACGGTTTCGAGCGAGAAGGGATCGGTCGTTTCTCCGATGAGAATGATGCCTGAGGCACCGGCCGCGTCGGCCGTGCGGATGATCGTGCCGAGATTGCCGGGATCGCGAACCCGGTCGAGCGCCACGTAGGTCTCGCCGAGCTCGGGGCGGATTTCCTTCAGCGCCCGGTAGCGCTGCTCGAAGATGCCGACGACCATCTGCGGATTGTCGCGCCGGGTGATCGTCGCGAGCACCTTCTCGCTGACTTCGAGCACGAGCCCGCCGCGGGCGAAGGTCTTTGCCGCCACTTGTTCCACATGTGGCTTGCCCTTGGCCGCCTTGGCATAGATCAGCGTCTTGATCTTCCAGCCGAGATCGAGCGCATCGATCACCAGCTTCAGGCCTTCGGCCATGAAGGACCGCGTCTCGTCGCGGTGCTTCTTCTGCGCCAGCAGCTTGATGTCCTTGATGATCGGATTGGTGAGGCTGGTGACTTCCTTCACCTGCCCGACACGGCCCGCGCCGTGTTCGCTTCTGTCATTGCTCATTACGGCACCCAGCGGCTGAAGAGAGAGGTCGAAAGCGCCCGTCCCGGCTCGCGGCCGTCGAGCCCGCCTTCGCGGATGATGAGTTCACCGGATTCGACCCGACCACCACGCCCGCGCATCGTCTCGCGCATCAATTCATGGATCGAGTAGAAGCTGGCGCGGATCGAGTAGGCCGTCAGCACCAGACCGCGGGCCTCGGGCGACAGGATTTCGCGGCAGATGTCGAGCATCGCCGCCAGATGGTCGAACAGCTGCCAGACCTCGCCGTTCGGGCCGCGCCCGAACTTCGGCGGATCGGTCAGGATAATATCGTAGCGGCTGCCGCGACGTTCCTCGCGCTGGATGAACTTCATCGCGTCGTCGCAGATCCAGCGGATCGGCAGCTTTTCCGCACGCGCCAGCGCCTGGTTTTCCCGGGCCCAGCCGATCGCCTTCTTCGAGGCGTCGACATGGGTGACCTCGGCACCGGCTTTTGCGGCGATCAGCGAGGCGACGCCGGTATAGCCGAAGAGGTTTAGAACCTTGAGCGGACGGCGCGACGCCTCGACCTGGTCTTTCACCCAGCTCCAATGGGCGAGCTGCTCGGGAAAGACGCCGACATGGCGGAAGGAGGTGAAACGGCCGTGGAACTCGGTGCCCAGAAGCTGCATCGGCCAGGTTTCGCCAAGAACCGCGCCAGGAAAGCGCCAGCGGCCCATGCCGTCTTCGTCGGTGTCGCCGGTGAAGATCGCATCCGCGTTTTCCCAGACGCTGTCGGGCAGGGTTCGCGGCCACAGCGCCTGCGCTTCCGGCCGCACGATGCGGTAAGGCCCGTACTGCTCGAGCTTTTCACCGGCGCCGCTATCGATCAGATGGTAGCCGGAAACACCCGATGTTTCGAGAATGAGCGGGATCTGCTCGCCGGGCTTGTCGCCAGTGCGCCGCGCAATGACGCGCGCAGGCGCCTCGTTTTCGGGCTGCGTGCGCGATGGCCGCTCGCGCGGTTCGGCGGCTTTCACCGTGGCCTGCGCTGCCGCGCGCTCCTTGAACTCGCCGGCCTTGGCAAATGGCGGACGCTTCTTTTCCTGGCGTGCACCGCCACGCGCCTCTGCACCGCGGCCCTTCGCCGTCGTCACGGAGGCATTCTTCGACCGCCGGTCCTTTTCCTTCACGCTGAGATCCCTGGGCTTTGTTTTGTCACGAGGCGCTACCCTCCCGAATATCGGATGCAGACGGGCCGGCGCCATGAGGTATGCCGCCGCACCCCGAATTACGAGGCAAGGCGTGTTCTATCGGTGCAAATAGCACCGCTCCCGCTCTTGGCAAAGCCGTTTCCGATTTGCCAAGATCGTGGCGGGAGCGAGATTTGCAACGACGCATCGGCCGACATCAAGCGTTCAGAAACATTGTAAAGTGAATTCAAGGGATTACATGACCCCTAGCGCATCCCTGCCGATGCGCGACACCGTCAACGGGAGGAAACCGCATGGACATGACCGGCGAAGAACGCATCCTGGCACCGCGCGACGCCGTGTGGCGCGGCCTCAACGACCCCGAAATCCTGAAGCGATGCATCCCGGGCTGTCAGTCGATCGAGATGAAATCACCGACCGAACTTTCCGCCGTCGTCAAGATCAAGATCGGCCCGGTTTCAGCGACCTTCAGCGGCGATGTCACGCTTTCAAACCTCAACCCGCCGGAAAGCTACACGATCTCCGGAGAGGGCAAGGGCGGTATCGCCGGCTTTGCCAAGGGTGGCGCGGATGTGACGCTCGTCGACGACGGCGCCGAAACGGTGCTGCGCTACGACGTCAAGGCACAGATCGGCGGCAAGCTGGCGCAGCTCGGTTCGCGGCTCGTCGATTCCACCGCCAAGAAGCTGGCTCAGCAGTTTTTCAGTGATTTCGTCGTTGCGGTCGGCGGCCCGGCGCAAGCGGCGAGCTGACGGGCGGGGCGCCGCCGGCCCTCAGTTTTGCGGGGCGGCGAGCGTTGCCTGGGTGGCCAGCTTTTCCGCCTGGCTGCGGTGCTTTTCGGCCTCGCGATGCCATTTCGCGGCTTCGCTCGCCTCATTGCGGGCGCGCCGGCGGTATTTGCCCTGGGTGAACCAGGTGGCAGCGGCGCCCAGGATCAGGCCGACTACGACGGCCAGAAGCAGGAAAACGAAGAACGGCGCACTGACGGACAGCACACTGTCTTCGGGCATGAATGGGTTGAGTGCGAGCGTGACGCTCTGACGATTGGCGACACTGAGCACGATCAGGATGACGCCGACCGGAATGAGCACAACGATGTTGATCAGTTTCTTGAGCATTCAGCCGCTCCTTTTTTCCGAATTGGCGCACCCGCGCGGTCCGCGACGGTCAATCCGGAGTCATGACGATCGGGCGGGATGATCAGTCTTCATCGTCCTCGTTCATGCCCGGGTTCAAGCGCTCGCGCAGTTCCTTGCCGGTCTTGAAGAACGGAACCCACTTTTCCTCGACGAAGACGGAATCGCCGGTGCGCGGGTTGCGACCGGAGCGCGACGGCCGGTTCTTGACCGAGAATGCACCGAAACCCCGCAGCTCGACACGGTTTCCGGCAGCCAGCGCATCTGTGATCTCATCGAGCACCGCGTTGACGATGTTTTCGACGTCACGGTGGTAGAGATGCGGATTGCGAGCTGCAACAATCTGCACCAGTTCTGACTTGATCACTGTCGCCCCCTTAAATTCTTGTTTGTTTTGCTTTTTCGGCCTGCACTGTGATTACCGCAAGAATATGGCCGGTGCTTGGCTGGCGCAAGCGGCCATGTCACGGATCAGGCTGGGCATATGCTGCCATCCTCATGGAGCATCAACCTGCCAAACCGAAACAAGACCGTCAAGAAACAACTTGTCACCCCCGATTTTTTCGAGGCCCTTCATCGCCGGAAAAGCGTCATATCCCAACATCTTGACCCATTCCGACACCGCCGAGCCCAGGCCGAATGGCAACGTCTTGTGCGGCGCTTCCCAATCAACCACAGGCAGGTCCTTCGACACCTTCTTTTCGGCCAGGAAGGCGCGGATTTCATCATCGCCGCCGAGCTTGTCGACGAGCTTCAGGCCGAGCGCCTGGCGGCCGGTGAAAATGCGCCCGTCGGCAAGCAGCAGAGCCTCGTCGCGCGGCAGCTTGCGGCGGTCCGCCACCAGGTCGACAAACCAGCCATAGCTGTCGTCGATCATCGCCTGGATCATCGCCTTGGCTTCGTCGCTCGCGGGATGGAAGGGTGACGGCTCCGCCTTCAACGGCCTCGACTTGATCGATTCCAGCGAGACGCCGAGCTTGTCCATGAGCTCCTTGACCTGAGGGTACTGGAAGATGACGCCGATCGAGCCGGTGATCGAGCTTTCGCCGGCGACGATCGTATCGCCGGCAAGCGCGATCATGTAGCCGGCAGAGGCGGCAAGCGTACGGATATCGGAAACCACGGGCTTCTTGGCGGCAACCTTGCGGATCGCCTTGTAGATGACCTCGCCGCCGTAGGTGGTGCCGCCGGGCGACGAAATGGTGACCACCAGCGCCTTGACCGAGGCGTTGTCCTCGATCCGCTGAAGCCTTTCCAGCAACTCACGGTCATCCTGGATCAGGCCGGAGATCGTCACGCGGGCGACATGATCGCGGCCGCGCCCCGCGTTTTCGCCCAGGCCCGACCATGAAAACATCGCCAAGGCCACCAGAGCGATGAGGCCGGCGACGATCCAGCGCCAGAAGCTCAATTTCCGGCGCAGGCTGCGGCGATCGGCGATGGCAAGTTCATCCATGTCGGTTTCTCCGAATTTGTTGGCGCAGCTTCTGTCAGTTTCCGAAGGAACATGCTATCTGCGCGGCAGGTGGCATATTCAATAGACGCGGTCGGTCCCGGTTAAAAGCCGTGCCCGCCGTTTTCCTGTCTTCACGAAGTTTTTCGCCGCGCCATTGTGCGGCGGCTAAAAATATCCATATTTGCGACGACTTACACGAATGTATGTAAAATGCGCTTGTCGCGAGACCACGCGCGAGCAACGGAACCAACAGGCCTTCTCATGCTAGATCATGCGCCAGCCCCCGGCTTTTTTGCCGATACGGGTTCGAGCTCGTCGGACGCTTACGCGCTCGCCGCGCGGCATTCGGCGCGCGTCAAACGCCTGAAGATCATCCTGCCTGTGGTCGCCGGCATCATCGCTGTGATCTTCGCCGCCATTTCCTTCGTGCGCGCCTTCATGCCGGTCGATCTGCAGCTCGACAGCGCAACGATCGAAGATGGCAAGATCGTCATGCAGAACCCGGCGATTGCCGGGCGCAACAAGCAGGGCATCAGCTATTCGATGAAGGCGCAACGCGCGCTGCAGGATATCGCCAATCCCGATATCATCACGCTGCAGACCATCCATGCCGAAATGCCCGTGAACGACAAGCTGATCGCCACCGTCGATGCGACCAACGGCATCTATGACCGTGGTGCCAATACGCTCGATATGAACGCCCCGTTCACGATTACCATGAATAATGGCGTCAACGCCGACTTCCAGTCGGCCTATCTGGACATCAATGCCGGCGAAATGGAAACGAAACAACCGATTGCGATCAGCATGAAGGGCGGTTCGATCATTGCGCAGCGGCTGCGAATGACGGATAAGGGACGCATAGTAACATTTGAGGGCATGGTGCGGGTCACTCTCGAACCCACGGCCATACGCAAGAACACGAATTAGGATCTGGTGCATCCATGTCGCTAGCCGCTACTTTTTTCAGGATTTCAGCCAGCCTGGCCGTTGCCGGCATCGGCGCATTGATGATTGTTTCGGGCGCATCAGCCCAGGCCACATCGAGCAAGATGAAGGGCCTCGAACTCTCCAACGACCAGCCGATCCAGATCGAAAGCGACAAGCTTGAGATCAAGGATCCGGAGAGCAAGGCGATCTTCACCGGCAACGTCAAGGTGCTACAGGGCACGACGACGCTCCAGGCGGGCAGCATGACCGTGTTCTACAAGTCCGGCGCCGGATCGGTCTCGAGCGGCGACGCCGACATCGACCGCATCGAAGTCAGCCAGCGCGTATTCCTGAGCTCCGGCACCCAGCAGGCAACTGCCGACAGCGGCGAATTCGACATGACCAAGCAGACCTTCGTGCTGAAGGGCGACAAGGTCGTGCTGTCGGAAGGCAAGAACGTCTTCGTCGGCTGCCAGTTGAATGTGCAGATGAACACGGGCGAAGCGCAACTCGAGGCCTGTGGCGGTCGGGTGCAGATTCAGCTCGACCCGAAGTCGCAGAAGAAGAACTGACGTAGACCCGCTCGTGCAACTCCCCTTCCTTCACAAGCGCAAGCGCGTCCGCAAGCCGTTGGCGGCCACACCCGCCCCAGCCGGCCATGCGGTCGACAAGGCGCGGTACGACGGTACGCTGATCGCCCGCGGCCTGACCAAGGCCTATCGCGAGCGGCGCGTCGTCAATGGCGTGTCACTGGTGGTTCGACGCGGGGAGGCCGTTGGCCTTCTCGGGCCGAACGGCGCCGGCAAGACCACCTGCTTCTACATGATCACCGGCCTGGTGCCGGTCGACGAAGGCTCGATCGAGATCAACGGCAACGACGTCACGACGATGCCGATGTATCGCCGTGCCCGTCTCGGCGTCGGTTACCTGCCACAGGAGGCCTCGATCTTTCGCGGCCTGACGGTGGAAGACAACATCCGCGCCGTGCTCGAGGTGCACGACAAGAACCTGGAGCGGCGCGAAAGCAAGCTCAACGACCTGCTCGGGGAGTTCAACATCTCCCATCTGCGCAAGTCGCCGGCCATAGCACTTTCCGGGGGCGAGCGGCGCCGGCTCGAAATTGCCCGCGCGCTGGCGACCGACCCGACCTTCATGCTGCTCGACGAGCCGTTTGCGGGCGTCGATCCGATTTCCGTTGCCGACATCCAGGCGCTGGTGCGCCATCTGACGTCGCGCGGCATCGGCGTGCTCATCACCGACCACAATGTGCGCGAGACGCTCGGCCTGATCGACCGGGCCTACATTATCCATGCCGGCGAAGTGCTGACCCACGGCCGCGCCAACGATATCGTCACCAATCCGGACGTTCGCCGGCTCTATCTCGGCGACAATTTCAGCCTTTGACGCGATCCGCGGGCGAATCCGACATCTCGCCCCGCGGTCGCGCTTGACCAAACCCCTCCAATAAGCAATTTTTGGGCCAAGTGAAAAAGCCGGCCCGCCATTGGCCGACCGGCGGAGATTTCGTCGGGAGTTTGACGTCCGCATGGCATTGTCGGCCAGCCTTCATCTGCGCCAGTCACAGTCGCTGGTCATGACCCCGCAGCTGATGCAATCGATTCAGCTGCTGCAGATGACGCATCTGGAACTCAACCAGTTCATCGCACAGGAAGTCGAAAAGAACCCGCTGCTCGAGCTTCACGGCAATGACGAGGATTTCGGCATCAGTTCCGAGCACGGCAGCCGGGGAGAGCCCGCATCCGGCGAGGACGCAGGCGGGGCGGACGAGGCACCCGGCCAGCGCGATCTCTACGACAATGCCACGGCGACGGACGGCGAGCGGCTCGGCGAGCAACTCGATGCCGACTTCGGCAATGTCTATCAGGACGACGCGGCGCCGCAGCGCGCCGACGCGCCCGAGTTGCTCGGCCAGTGGAAATCGATGCCCGGCAGTGGCGAAGGCGGCGACTACGATTTCGACGACTTCGTCGCTGGCGCCAAGAGCCTGCGCGAAACGCTTCTGGAGCAACTGCCCTTTGCGTTGACGTCTGCCTCCGACCGGCTGATCGCGCAGCACCTGATCGACCAGCTGGACGAGGCAGGCTACCTGCAGGCCGATCTCGGCGAGGTTGCCGAGCGGCTCGGCGCGCCTCCCGCCGACGTCACGCGCGTTCTTCTCACCCTGCAGCAGTTCGATCCGCCGGGGGTCTTTGCCCGCACGCTCAGCGAATGTCTCGCCATCCAGCTTCGCCTTCGCGATCGGCTCGATCCGGCGATGGAGGCGCTCGTCGCCAATCTCGAACTGCTGGCCCGGCGCGATTTCGCCAGCCTGAAGAAGATCTGCGGGGTCGACGAGGAAGACCTGATCGACATGCTCGCCGAGATCCGCAAGCTCGACCCGAAGCCGGCCACGAGCTTCGAGACCAGCGTCAGCGAGGCGATCGTGCCCGATATCGTCGTCAGGGCGGCACCGGACGGGAGCTGGCTCATCGAGCTCAATCCGGACGCCCTGCCGCGTGTGCTCGTCAATCAGGCCTATTTCAACACGGTGTCACGCGGCACGAGCAAGAACAGCGCCGACCAGATCTTCCTCAACGAATGCCTGCAGACCGCCAATTGGCTGACCCGAAGCCTCGATCAGCGTGCAAGGACGATCATGAAGGTCGCAACCGAGATCGTTCGCCAGCAGGATGCCTTCCTGGTTCACGGCGTCGGTCACCTGCGGCCGCTGAACCTGAAGACGGTGGCCGACGCGATCAAGATGCACGAGTCGACCGTCAGCCGCGTCACCTCGAACAAGTACATGCTGACGCCGCGCGGACTGTTCGAACTCAAGTATTTCTTCACCGTCTCGATCGGCTCGGCCGAGGGCGGCGACAGCCATTCGGCCGAGACCGTGCGCCACCGCATCCGCGCCATGATCCATGAAGAGCGTGCCGACGCCGTGCTTTCCGACGACGATATCGTCGACAGCCTGAAGAGGGCCGGGATCGATATCGCGCGGCGCACGGTGGCGAAGTATCGCGAGGCGATGAACCTCCCCTCCTCCGTCCAGCGACGCCGCGAGAAGCGGGCACTCGCCAAGGCATCCGGCGCCTGATGGCGCTCGCGCCAACCGGCTCGGCGATCACGACCTGCGAAGGAAAAAGCGCCGGAAAACGCAGCCGTAAAGTTAAGGTCCGTTAACTTTTTTGCGACCTTCGATTGACTCTCCGCGACGCAGGGGATATGAGCCCGCCGCAATTGCCGAGGACACGGTCTTCCTCGGCCGGCCGGTGCGACCGGTAGGTGCGACACAGAGGCTCCCGCAAGCGTGAAAGGCTTGGATGACGGGAGCGCTTGGAATAGACTGGCTACGCAAATCACGAAATAGAGAGGAAACTCCATGAGTGTGCGTGTATCCGGTAAACAGATGGAAATCGGCGATTCGTTCCGCGCCCGCATCGGCGACCAGATCGAGCAGGCCGTTACCAAATATTTCGACGGAGGATATTCAAGCCAGGTCACTGTGGAAAAGTCTGGACCGCGCTTCAGCGCCGACTGCAAGCTTCATCTCGATACGGGCGTGGTTATGCAGGCGAGTGGACAGGCCAATGACCCCCAGGCTGCCTTTGACGCAGCGTCGGAGCGCATCGAAAAGCGCCTTCGTCGCTACAAGCGCAAGCTCAAGGACCACCACAACGGTAATGGTCAAGGTACCGAGGTGGCATACACAGTGATGGACTCGGTGCCGTTCGAGGATGACGAAGTCCCCGAGGATTACGCACCGACGATCGTCGCCGAAAGCTCGAAACAATTGAGGACGATGTCTGTCGCCAGCGCCGTGATGGCGCTCGACATGACGGACGAACCCGTGCTCATGTTCCGCACTCCAGGCAAGGCAGAACTGAATATCGTCTACAGACGCAACGACGGAAATATTGGCTGGATTGACGCTGCCAATATCAAGGGATGAGTGGAAAAAGGGAGTGCCGGCCTGCCGGCGCTCCTTCCACTTGGATCAAGCGGGCAGGCCGGGAAATATGTCTTTTCTGTGCATGGACCCTGCCAAGACAAAGATGGTTAGAGCCATTGCGACGCATTTGTGATGATGTTGTCCGGCTCTAACCGGCGAACGAGGATAAAAGAATGGCATTGGCAGGCTTACTGCACCAAAATGCGATCATCCCGGCCATGAGGGCCAACTCGAAAAAGCAGCTTCTTCAGGAATTGGCGGCCAAAGCGGCAAAGATCACCGGGCTCCCGGAACGCGAAGTCTTCGATGTCATCCTGCAGCGTGAACGGCTGGGCTCCACCGGGGTCGGCAACGGCATTGCCATCCCGCACGGCAAGCTCAACAACCTGCCGTCGATCGTCGGGATTTTTGCCCGCCTGGATACGCCGGTGGATTTCGAGGCCCTCGACGACCAGCCTGTCGACCTCGTGTTTCTGCTGCTGGCTCCCGAAGGCGCCGGTGCCGACCATCTGAAGGCTTTGTCGCGCATCGCCCGCGTGCTGCGCGACCACGACATGGTCGCCAAGATCCGGTCGAGCGATTCCGCCAGCGCAATCTATACGCTGCTCAACGAGGACACGACCTCGCACGCCGCCTGAAGCGGCCTTGGACCGGCCGTCAGTAGAGCTGACGCCGGTTCAAATGATCAATGAAAATCCGAAACAGCGCGCCCTCGCTCGAAATACCGAGCCGGCGATAGATGTTCTTGCGGTGGATTCGGACGGTTCCTTCGGCGATGGACATTGTCTTGCCGATCGACAGGTTGCTGTGTCCCCGCAGGATCAGCCGGACGATGTTGCGCTGTTGCCGGGTCAGGCGATCGGCACACAGGCTGTCGAACGCGGTCTCGATCGCGTCGTCATCCCTTGGCGTTGCCGCGACCGCATGGCTTTGCTGGCGCCAGTTCGAGCGCACGGCCTCCCTCACGATCGGCTCGTAGATCTTCAGGCACAGCAGTTCCTCGTCGCTGAACGGCACGCCGCCCAGCCCGCGCATCAGCGAATAGGTGGCCTGGACGCCATCCTCGAGCGGAATAACGAAGCCGATCTCCTCGACAAGCACGCCGCTTTCCATCGAGATGCAAGGATGCACCTCGGCCGAGCCTGAAAAATCAGACCGGAAGAACTGGTCGGGCGCCAGTTCGCGCATGCGCCAGAGCCCCGGCGGCTGGCCGCCGCAGCAGGCGACATAGAACGGGTCGAGCAGATAGGCGCCGCCGAGATAGGCCGACAGTGCGCTCGCCGAAACCTTGGCGGTATAGCCGTCATGCAGAACGATCGGCCTCTTGTCATAGGGATAGGCGAAGGCGACCGAGAGGTCGAAACCGGCGACCGAGCGCAGCATGCGATCGAGCGCGCTGCCGAAATCCTGCGTTCCGATCAATCCGATCATGGCCGATATATCGGCCGATTCCCGAGCCAGCATCCGCGTCGAACTCTCCCCTTCCCGCATATCCCCCATGGGATATCGACAGCCCCCGCTTCGTCAACAATAATCCGAGCGATGAGGGATGGAGAACGCCGCCCGGCCAAGGCGCGGCGCCCAAGCGCAAGGGGGATCGGATGACAGGCAGGCTCTCGGGAAAAGTGGCTTTGATCAGTGGTGGTGCCGGCGGTTGCGGGCTGGCCGCATCCGAACTCTTTGCGCGCGAGGGAGCGAAGGTCGGCATCGTCGACCTGCCGCGCAGCAAGGGCGAAGAGGTGGCCGCCGCCATCCGTGCAAACGGCGGCGAGGCGGTGTTCGCACCGGCAGACGTCTCGGTTTCTTCCGAGGTGAGCTCGGCCGTCAAGGCGGTCGAGGCGGACTTCGGCGCCATCACCGTCCTCTTCAACCACGCTGGCATCCTGGCGGTCGGGCCGTTCCTCGAAACCGAAGAGGACGAATGGGACCGGCTGATGGCCGTCAACGTACGCAGCATGTTCCTGATGACCAAGGCGGTGCTTCCGGGCATGCTGGCGGCCGGCGGCGGCAGCATCGTGTGCACCTCATCGATCTCGGCCGTGGCAGCAACGCCGATGGAGGTTCTCTACGACACCACCAAGGGGGCCTGCCACATGTTCGCGCGCGCCATTGCCGTGGAATTCCGCGACCGCGGCATCCGCTGCAACGCCGTCTGCCCCGGCTTCATCGCCACCGACCACGGCAAGCGCGAGCTGGTCGGCCTCAGCAAATACGGCGTCGACGTCTCGGAAGCCGCGATCGCCGCCCAGCAGGGCCGCATGTGCGATCCGAAGGAAGTGGCGAACGCCGCGCTGTTTCTCGCCAGCGACGAGGCAAGCTTCGTCAACGGCACGCATCTGTTCGTCGACAATTGCTTCACAGCGGTCTGAGGGAGGGGATAGACATGCTTCAGGCAGGTGGCCACTGGCGCAACTGGGTCGGAAACCAATCATGCATCGTTCGCTACCGGGGGGCGCCCGAGAAAGAGGCAGAGCTCGCCGAGATGGTCCGCGAGGCGACGTCGCAGGGGCTCAACGTCCGCTGCGCCGGATCCGGTCATTCCTTCACGCCGGTCGCGCTGACGAGTGGGCTGCAGCTGACGCTGTCGGGCATGCAGGGCGTCGTCAACATCGACCAGGCGCGCAAACGCGTCGCCGTGAGGGCCGGCACGACGATCAACCAGCTCGGCAAGGTCCTGAAGTCGAGCGGCCTCTCGCTGATCAACCAGGGCGACATCGACAGCCAGGCGCTTGCAGGCGCGCTCACCACCGGCACCCATGGCACCGGGGCCACGCTCGGCAACATGGCCTCGCAGATCGTCGGCATGCGGCTGATCGAGCCCGATGGCAGCATCCTCGTCGTCGACGAGACGACGCCGGACCTCCTGGACGCGGCGCGCGTTTCGGTCGGCATGCTCGGCGTGATCTCCGAGATCACCCTGCAGGCAATGGACAGCTACAACCTGCATGAGAAGCTTTGGCGCTGCACCTTCGACGAGATGATCGAACAGCACGACGAGCTCGCCGCCAAGCATCGGCACTTCGGCTTCTTCTGGTGCCCGGTACCGGAAAGCCGCCACTGCTACTGCCTGCCGGATACCGCATCGGTGTCGACGACGGACAGGACCTCAGACGTCTGCGAAATGAAGGTGATCGACATCACCGACCGGCCGCCGATGGAAGACGGATTCGAGAAGATCGCCTACTCCTCGGAGATCTATCCGATCGAATATGTGCCAAATTTCCACGAGCTCGAATATGCGGTGCCTGTCGCAAACGGCAAGGAAGCGGTCAAAGCGGTGCGCAAGCTGATGCTGGAAAAGCACCCGACCTGCATCTACCCGATCGAATACCGCTTCACCGCCGGCGACAGCGGCTGGATCAGCCCGTTCTTCGAGCAGGATTCGATCACGCTTTCGGTGTCGGGCGAGCCGGGCACGGATTACTGGGAGTATCTTCGCGATGTCGATACAATTCTCCGCCAATACGGCTCGCGGCCGCACTGGGGCAAGCTGCATTTCCTCGGCGCCGAGGACGTGACCGCGCTCTATCCCAGGGCCGGCGACTTCCGGGCCTTGCGGGCAAAGGTCGATCCGGAGGGACGCTTCCTCAACGACCATCTGCGGCAGCTGTTCGGCTGAAGCCGTCCTTCGTCGACGCAACGCCGAAAATGAAAACGCCGCGCGTCCCTTGGGATGCGCGGCGTTCAAACAGATCAGGCTACGGCTCAGGCGGCCGGGCTGTCGCCTTCGCCAGCAACCACCTTCGGGCCGCCCTTGGACACGCCGACCATGGCCGGGCGCAGGACGCGATCGCCGATGGTGTAACCGGCCTGGACGACCTGCAGCACCGTGTTGTTCGGCACGTCGGCGTTCGGGATCTCGAACATCGCCTGGTGGAAGTTCGGGTCGAACTTCTGGCCTTCCGGCTCCAGCTTCTTCACGCCATGGCGCTCCAGCGCCGACAGCATGGCGCGCTCGGTCATCTCGACGCCTTCGATCAGGGCGTTGAGACCCGTCTCACCGGCTTCCTTGGCTTCGGCCGGGATGGCATCGAGCGCACGGCGCAGATTGTCGGAGACGGCCAGCATGTCGCGGGCAAAGCCTGCAACCGAATAGGACTTTGCATCCTTGACGTCACGCTCGGTGCGGCGGCGCAAGTTGTCCATCTCGGCGGCAAGGCGCAGGTACTTGTCGCGCAGGTCGTTGTTCTCGGCCCGGGCAAGCTCGAGCGGATCGGGTTCGGCAACCGGCGCTGCTTCCACAACCTCGGGCGTCGCGTTGTCTGCCTCGTCGTTGGCGGCAGCTTCGTGTCCGTGCTTGTTTGTTTCGTCGGTCATGACGTTCTCCGGTGTATCGTCTGTCTTGTCTTCCGCATTTCACGCCCGCGCGGAACGATGGCCGCATGGCGTAAAAATGCCCAGTGACTGGATTTGATGCCGATATCGAGGTTTAGGGCCGAAAAATCAAGGGTTCAATGCTGTCGATGGCCAAATGCGCCGTCTCACCGCGAAAGCCGCGACATCAACTGCGCGGTATAATCGACCATCGGCACGATGCGCGAATAGTTGAGCCGCGTCGGGCCGATGACGCCGACGGCGCCGACGATCCGGTCCTCGCTGTCGCGATAGGGCGCGACGATCAGCGACGAACCCGACAATGAAAACAACTTGTTCTCCGAGCCGATGAAGATCCTGACCCCCGGGCCGCTTTCGGCGAGATCGAGCAGCTCGATCAGGCTGTCCTTCTTTTCCAGGTCGTCGAAGAGCATGCGCAGGCGGTCGATATCCTCGGTCCCGTCGAGACCCTCGAGCAGATTGGCGCGGCCGCGAACGATCAGTCGCGCCGGCTTTTCGTCGCCTTCGCTACCCGACCAGATCGCGAGCCCGCGCTCGACCAGATCCTGGGACAGGGCATCGAGTTCGCCGCGCACGGTCTGTTTGACCGTTTCGAGCTGCGAGCGCACCTCCCCGATCGTCTGGCCGGCGAGATGGGCGTTGAGGAAATTCGCCGCCTCCGTCAGCTGCGAACTCGTGACGCCGGCCGGCAGTTCGATGATGCGGTTTTCGACCTGGTCGTGCTCGCCGACGAGCACCGCCAGCGCCTTGGCGGGCGCGAGCCGGATGAACTCGACATGCTTGAGCACCGGATCGTTCTTGGCGGTGATGACGAGGCCGGCGCCGCGCGACATGCCCGACAGCATCTGGCTGGCTTCCGTCAAAAGCGTATCGACGGGCTGGGCATGGTCGGTGCGCCGAACATGCCGGTCGATCGAGGCGCGATCCTCAGGCGACAGATTGCCGACCTGCATGAAGGCATCGACGAAGAAGCGCAGGCCCGTCTGCGTCGGCAGGCGCCCGGCACTCACATGCGGCGAATAGATGAGCCCCAGATCTTCCAGATCGCTCATCACGTTGCGCACGGACGCCGGCGACAGCGACATCGGCAGCAGACGTGACAGGTTGCGGGAGCCGAGGGGCTCGCCGTTGTTCAAATAGGTTTCGACGATGCGACGGAAGATTTCACCGGAACGCTCGTCCAGCGCCGCCGCGATATCGCTCACTCCGGGATTGCGCAGTACCATGTCGCTCCAAGTTCGCAGGCCAATCCTGCCGCCGGAAATATAGTAATGCCGACGCCCGATGGCAAAAGGGAAAAATCGCCCCGATCGCCCGCTATCCACCGGTTCCCTTTACCTCTGCCATGCTCTAGAAGGCTCAGCAGATACGATCAGGAGTTAGATGATGCGGCCATCCGGCAGAAAAATCGACCAAATGCGCAAGGTTTCGTTCGAGCGCAATTTCTCCAAGCACGCGGAAGGCTCCTGTCTGGTGCGGTTCGGCGACACGCACGTCTTGTGCACCGCCAGCCTTGAGGAAAAGGTTCCGGCCTGGCTTCGCAACGGCGGCAAGGGCTGGGTGACGGCCGAGTACGGCATGCTGCCGCGCGCCACCGGCGAGCGCATGCGCCGCGAAGCCTCGAGCGGCAAGCAGAGCGGCCGCACGCAGGAGATCCAGCGCCTGATCGGCCGGTCGCTGCGCGCCGTCGTCGACCTGCCGGCGCTGGGCGAACGCCAGATCTCGATCGACTGCGACGTCATCCAGGCCGATGGCGGCACGCGCACGGCCTCGATCACCGGCGCCTGGGTGGCCCTGCACGACTGCCTGAAGTGGATGGAAGCCCGCAACATGGTGAAGGTCGAGAAGGTCCTGAAGGATCATGTCGCCGCCATCTCTTGCGGCATCTTCGCCAACCAGTCGATCATCGACCTCGATTATCTCGAGGATTCGGCTGCCGAGACCGACGCGAATTTCGTCATGACCGGAACGGGTGGCATCGTCGAGATCCAGGGTACGGCCGAGGGCAAGCCGTTCTCGGAAGAAGAATTCGCAGGCCTGCTCGGCCTTGCAAAGACCGGCATTGCCGAACTGGTCGCCCTGCAGAAGCAGGCGATTGCTGGCTGAGACAAAGGACGCAAACGATGGCTCCGGCGCTGGAAGGCATTCTCGAGACTGCGCTCTACGCGCCGGATCTCGATGGCGCCGAGGCCTTCTACGGCGGCGTGCTCGGGCTCAAGAAGATCACGCGTGCCGGCAACCGGCATGTCTTCTTCCGCTGCGGCCAAAGCGTTCTCCTGATTTTCAATCCGGCGGAGACGGTCGAGCCGCCTCAGCCGGGCGCCGCCCTGCCGGTGCCGCCGCACGGGACCGCCGGCCAGGGCCACATGTGCTTCCGCGTCGCCCGCGAGGCGCTCGACGCCTGGAAGGCGAAGCTTGAAACGGCAGGCGTTGCGATCGAGGCCGATCTGGTCTGGCCAAGCGGCGCGCGCTCCTTCTATTTCCGCGATCCGGCCGGCAACAGCCTCGAATGCGCGGAACCGGGCCTCTGGTCCATCGAATGAACCGCGGCCCGAGCGCCGCATCTTTTAAGAGACGACACATCATGCGCACACTGGATGACAAGACGCTCATCGTCGCCAGCCACAATGCCGGCAAGATCCGCGAGATCCGCGACCTGATCGGCCCGCTCGGCTTCGAGGCCAAGTCGGCGGCCGACCTCAACTTCGTCGAGCCGGATGAAACCGGAACGACGTTCGAAGAGAATGCCACGATCAAGGCGCTTGCCTCGGCCAGGGCGTCGGGCCTGCCGGCCTTGTCGGACGATTCCGGCCTTGCGATCGACGCGCTCGACGGCGCGCCCGGCGTCTACACCGCCAATTGGGCCGAACGAGAGGACGGCAGCCGCGACTTCGCCATGGCGATGCAGAAGGTCGAAGACGCGCTTCAGGACAAGGGTGCAAGCGCGCATGACAGGCGCACCGCCCGCTTCGTCTCGGTGCTGTGCCTTGCCTGGCCGGACGGCCATGTCGAACTGTTCCGCGGCGAAGTCGAGGGCCATGTCGTGTGGCCGCCGCGCGGTGAGCAGGGTTTTGGCTACGATCCGGTCTTCCAGCCGCTCGGCTACGACACCACATTCGGCGAAATGAGTGCGGACGAGAAGCACGGCTGGAAGCCGGGCGACGCAGAAGCGCTGTCGCACCGCGCCCGCGCCTTCAAGATCTTCGCCGAAACCTGCCTCGGCGCATGAGAGACGCAACGATGCACACGGCCACGCTATCTGCGATCGGTGACGGCATGGATCCCGGCTTCGGGATCTATGTGCACTGGCCGTTCTGCGCGGCCAAATGCCCCTATTGCGACTTCAACAGCCATGTGCGCCACCAGCCGGTCGACCAGCCGCGCTTCGTCGCCGCCTTCCTCAAGGAAATGGCCGAGGCGCGCCAGCTTTCCGGTCCACGCACCGTTACCAGCATCTTCATGGGCGGCGGCACGCCGTCGCTGATGGATCCGGCAACGGTCGACGCCATCCTCTCGGGCATCGCCCGCGAATGGCACGTGCCCGATGGCATCGAGATTACCATGGAGGCCAACCCGTCGAGCGTCGAGGCGACGCGCTTCCACGGCTATCGCGCCGCGGGCGTCAACCGCGTCTCGCTCGGCGTCCAGGCGCTGAACGACCGGGACCTGAAATTCCTCGGACGGCTGCACAATGTCGAGGACGCGCTGAAGGCGATCCGGCTCGCGCGCGAGATCTTCCCCCGCATGTCCTTCGACCTGATCTATGCCCGCCCGAAACAGACCGTCGAGGAATGGGAGCGCGAGCTCAAGGAGGCCGTCTCCTACGCCGTCGACCACCTGTCGCTCTACCAGCTGACGATCGAGGAGGGCACGCCCTTCTTCGGCCTGCACAAGGCCGGCAAGCTGATCGTTCCGGATGGAGAGCAGTCGGCGGTCCTTTACGAGGCGACGCAGGACATCACCGCCTCGATCGGCATGCCGGCCTACGAGGTGTCCAACCACGCCCGCCCGGGGGCCGAAAGCCGGCACAACCTTACCTATTGGCGCTATGGCGACTACGCCGGCATCGGCCCCGGCGCCCATGGCCGCCTGAACGTTGGCGGCGCCAAGGTGGCGACGGCGACGGAGCGCAAGCCGGAAGAATGGCTGCGCCTCGTCGAAACCTACGGCCACGGCATGGTCGAGCGCGAAGTGCTCGATCTCGAGGCGCAATCGGACGAATTGCTGCTGATGGGGCTTCGGCTGAAAGAAGGCGTCGACCTCGCCCGCTGGCAGACGCTGTCCGGTCGCGACCCCGATCCGGAGCGCGAACAGTTCCTGATCGACCACGGCTTCATCGAACGGCTCGGCAATTCGCGGCTGCGCTGCACGCCCTCCGGCATGCTGATCCTCGACGCCGTCGTCGCCGACCTCGCCTGCTGACGCAACAGCCGGCGCAAGCCCGGGCTCAACGCCCGGACGAACCAGCCGTCAATCGTGGGTCTCGCCGGAAAGTGGCGTCGCGCGCATCGACGGACGCTGCTCGAATGCGTCGAACCATGCGCTCAGCTTGGCCCGGTCCCGGAACGACGGCAGGTTGCGGAAAGCCATCCAGGACAGGGTGGTGACAAGCGCGATGTGGCCGATATCGAGCGGCACGTCGGCGTCGAGCGTCTGCTCCAGCCAGTCATAGGTCTGCTCGACCTTTTCGGTGTAGCCGTCGGCGAGCGCGCGATAGCGCAGGCCTTCGGGGCGGCGATCGGTTTCCCAGCGAAGCCCGATGCCCGCCTGCGCCAGGCCTTGCGCAACCGCCTGCAATCTCAAGGCGCGCCAACGTGCCTCGCCTTCTTCCGGGATCAGCCTGCGGCCCTCATGCAGCGTATCGAAATAGGCGCAAATGACGTCGGAATCGAAGATTGCTTCACCATCGGACCGCAGCAGGACCGGCACCTTGCCCAGCGGGTTTTCGGCATGGACCTGTTCGTTGCGCAGCGTCGGGCTGGTCTCGTGATGGATGACCTGCAACCGCCCGGCGATGCCGACCTCATGGGCGAAGACGAGTGCCTTGCGGGCGAAAGGGGAATGGGTCTGGTAATAGAGGATCATGGTGCCTCGCGAGCGTTGTGAATTCGTCGATCCCGCGAAGATGTATTGCATCGAACAAGAGAAAGGCGCTCTGTTTCAGAGCGCCTTTCGCAAGTTTGTTTCGTCGTTCACGATTTGAACGGATCGCCTTTTTCCACGTTGAGAGCGATGCCCCTGGCGACGAGCCGGGCCACCTGCACCTGGTCGACCTCGCCCAGCGCCTTCACCTTGATGAAGGCCATGTCGCCCTTGCCGCCGCCCTTGGCCATGCGCGGATCGAGATCGAGCATGTCGGCGCCACGCCAGAAACCGAGCGTCACATGATCCTTGGCTGCCTTGATGAGGCAGACCGGACCGCCGGCCTCGTAGATCGCATGGCCCCATTTTACGCTGTCCTTCGTGCCACCAGCGGCGAGAATGGCGCCGTGCAAGGCCTTGGCGACATCGGCGGGCGTGCCGGTGAGGCCGGAGATGTAGTCGTTGACCGTCTTGCTCATCTTGTTGCCCTCAAGCCTCGTTCTTGAACGGGATCAGCGCACGCACGCGACGATCGCGCAGCCACAGGCCGGCCCAGGCGATGACGCCGAGATAGAAGCCGAACAGAATATGGGTGAAGAGCGGGCTGTCGGCGCGCAGATGGGTCGCCATGGCGCCACCGAGATAGCCGGTCAGCAGGATGGCGCCGAGCACCGACGTTCTCGGGATCGCGTAGAGCAAGGCGCATAGAAGCGTGAGCACGCCGAGAAGACGGGCAAGGCCCACATCGGCGGGATAGCCGAGCACCGACAGCGTCTCGGTCACCACATCCAGCGGCACGAGCTTGATGGCGCCATCGAAAGCCAGGAAGGCAACGACAAGACCGCTCAGCACGCGGCCGAGGATCACCATCTTTCCGGTCGAGGCCGGCATCACAAGCGCAGTGTTCATTCGGGGAGATCTCCTCGTTTCCCGTTGTCGCAATTCGTTTTCAGTCTGTCTTCTTCGCCGGCCCGACAATCCCCCAGCGGATGCCGAAGGGATCGCGCAGCTGGCCATAGAGATCACCCCAGAAGGCGACGGCAAGCGGCATCGTCACTTCGGCGCCGGCGGCCACCGCCCGATCCCACCAGAATTGCGCGTCGTCAACCACCAGATGCAGCACGACGCCCTGCGGTTCCGCATAGGGCATTCCGTGTTCCGGGAACGGGTCGTTGAGCATCAAGGCGCCGTTGTTGATCGTCAGGTGGCAATGGATCAGCCGCTTGCCGTCATCGGCGAGCTTGCGTCCGACATCGGTGGCGGCGAAGGCCCGCGTGTAGAAATCGGCGCTCGCAGCCGCATCCTCGACGCAGAGATAGGCGATCGGGCCCGGCATCGGCGGTTGCGCCTCCGCCTGCCAGTCGATCGTGGAGGCCGGATTGAGATCGACGGCCGCCTTGAAGCTGCCATCCATGTAGAACGGTACGGACTCGTGCTGGTGCGCGATCTTCCAGCCGGCGGGCAGACGCTTCAGACCGAGGGTCTGGCGGAACCAGACCGAGATCTTGCCGGCATCGACCTTCTCGCCGGAGAGTTCGGTCAGCATCGAGACGAAAGCGACGTCGCCGCCGGCCGATATGTCCAGATCCTCGAGGCGGTAGCCGAGCGGTCCGCGCCAGCTGGAGAACCACTGTTCGAGCCCGGCTTCACCTGCATCGGAACTCTTCAGCGGCGGCGCGAGCGAAAAGACCACGCAATCGGGCGCGCCATGCGCGACAACGCGTTTCGCATCCTTCTGTCGCAGGGCATCGGCCCAATCTTCGATCACCGCACGGATTTCGGCGACGGCAGCACTCTTGTTGTCGATCACGGTCATGGAGGGTCTCCTTTCCCTATGCTGGTCGGCGCGAGGGAACGGCCTCGCGCGGTGGATTTTCAAACTTGCCTGGGTGCCGTTTCGATCTGGGCAGCGCATTGGCCCCAGCCCTCGTGAAAGCCCATGGTTTCGTGGACCTCCCGATCTTCGATGGACCACTGGCGGACACGCGCCGTGTAGCGGGTCTTCGTGCCGACATCCTCGAAGGTGACTGTCACGACCATGAACCGCGTGTCCGACGGCGCGCCGGTGCCGGTGAAGGCATCGGTGAAGACCAGTCTCTCGTTCGGCACCACTTCAAGAAAGACGCCGAGGCTGGGATGGTCCGCGCCCTCGGGCGAGCGCATGACGACGCGGACGGCGCCACCGGCGCGAACATCGCGCCTTGCCTCAGGCATCGTACTGGGAGACGGTGTGAACCACGTCTTCAGCAGTTCGCCGTCGGTCCAGCAGCGATAGACGAGTTCACGCGGCGCATCGATCAGGCGGGTGATGAGCAGTTCCCGATCGTCGGCGGCCTTGATGTCGGTGACATCGGTCATTCTGCTTCTCCGTCAGCGTGTTCATTGCAAGGACGAAGCAACAAGCGCGGTTCCGACAGCCGCCGACAGATTTTTATCGTTTTTCTTCAGCCAGGTCTTTTTCGCACTCATCCTTGCACAGGTGATCGAGCTGCATGCGGATGTGGGACGCCTCGGCGGCGTTGGTGGCAAGGGCGATCGCCCGGTCGAAGGCGATGCGCGCCTCGCGGACCTGGCCCGCCTGCTTCAGCAACGCGCCCTTCAACCCGTGGAAGTAAAAATAGCCGGCGAGCTTTTCGGCGAGCGGTTCGATCAGAGCCAGCGCCGCCTCCGGCCCATCCCGCTTCGATACGGCGACGGCGCGGTTGAGCGTGATCACCGGTGACGGTTGCAGTCTCTCCAACGCCTGGTAGAGCAGGTCGATCTCCTCCCAGTTGGTTTCCTGCGGGCGCGTGGCGCGCGCATGCAGCGCGGCGATTGCCGCCTGGATCTGGTAGGGGCCCGGCTGGCGATGGCGCACCGCCTTGTCGATCATCGCCAGTGCCTCGACGATCAGCGGCTTCTTCCAGAGGCTGCGATCCTGGTCGTCGAGCAGGATGATGCCGCCATCGGCATCGAAGCGCGCGCGCGATCGCGAATGCTGCAGCAAGAGCAACGCCGTCAGCCCCATCATCTCGGGCTCGGAGGGAAACAGCCGCAGCAGCAGACGCGCAAGCCTTATCGCCTCCTCGCAGAGATCGGCCGACACGCTCTCCGGCCCGTTCATCGCCGAATAGCCCTCGTTGAAGACGAGGTAGATCATGGTCGCGACAGCAGCCAGCCGCTCCGCCCGATCGGCCGCGTCAGGCGTTTCGAATTCGATGCCGGCGGCAGCGACACGGGCCTTGGCCCGGGTGATGCGCTGCTCCATCGCCGCTTCGCCGACGAGGAAGGCGCGGGCGATCTGCTTGACCGAGAGGCCGGAGACGATGCGCAGCGCCAGCGCGATCTGCTGGGTTGCCGGAAGAACAGGATTGCTGCAGACAAACAACAGCTTGAGGATGTCGTCGCGATAATGCGAGCCATCCAGCCGATCGGCGAGATCGCTTTCCTGGTCTTCCAGATCGGACAGCAATTCCTCCGGCGGCAGCACGGTTTCGCGCGACTGCCGGCGCACCTTGTCGATACCGCTGTTGCGGCCGACGAAGATCAACCAGGCGGCGGGGTCACGCGGCGGACCACTCTTCGGCCACGCCTTCAATGCCCGGATACAGGCCTCCTGGAATGCTTCCTCTGCCGTATCCAGATTGCGGAAATAGCGCAGAAGCGCGCCCATTGCCTGCGGCCGAGCGGAAACAAGTGCGAGGTCGATCCAGGTCGTGTCTGTCATGAAGTAAGCTCACTTGGCTTGTAGATGGCAAGGGGACGAATTTCATAGGAGCCGGTGGCCGGATTGGCCGCACTAAGTTCGCGGGCAAAGTCGAGGGCCTCGTCGAGCGACGCGCAATCGACGACGTAGAAACCGAGAAGTTGTTCCTTCGTTTCGGCGAACGGACCATCGATGACGACAGTTTCGCTCGGGCTGTGGCGCAGCGTCGTTGCCGCCGTGGTCGGCAGCAGGCGCGCCACCGGCCCGAGCCGGCCGGCATCGCCGTATTTGCGCTGCACGGCTGCCAGGTCGCGCATGACCTTGTCGTCCTCTTCCTTCGACCAATTGGCGGTCACGTCTTCCTGGTTGTAGCAAAACACGGCGTAAAGCATTGGAACTCTCCTGCTCCTGTCACAAGGACGATCTGGGTTAGAGATAGTCGACAGCATCGACAAAAAAAATAGCCGCAACCGCGGGTTCAAACAGGAAGATCGCGGCGTGTGCCTGCGCACCGCCGCGATCTTCAAAAAAACGCCGATTTCAGATCTTCCCGCTGCCGGCGGGATCGGGCGCGATCGCGACCTTGCGCCGGAAGAGCCGGCCATCGATGGCGGCAAGGCCGGCGGCGATCAGCGCCATGCCGAGGAGGTGCTTCGTCTCCAGGCTTTCTCCCAGAAACAGGGCGCCGAGCAGGATCGCGCTCACCGGGATCAGGAACGTCACCAGCATCAGGTTGGTAACGCCTGCCGTCTCAAGGATGCGGAAGAACAGCACATAGGCAAGCGCGGTCGAGATCAGGGCGATGCCGACAATCGCGGCCCAGACCTCGATGCCCGGAGCGACCAGGGTCCATGGTCGATCGACGAGAAGCGCTACGGGCACCAGCATGATGCTCGATGCGCTGACCTGCCCGGTCGCCGTCACGATGGGCGCAACCCCCATCCACTTGAAACGGCGGGCAAAGACGCCGGCAAAGGCATAGGAAAGGGCAGCCCCCAGCACCGCGAATTGCGCCAGCACGTTCGAGCCGAGGCCGCCGAGCGCTGCCGGTCCGATCATCACCGCCACGCCGAGAAAGCCGACCAACACGCCGGTGAGCTTGTTAGCGGTCAGTTTTTCGTCGTCCGTCAGCAAATGGGCGACGACGACGCCGAAAAGCGGCGTGGTGGCATTGAGGATCGAAGCAAGGCCGCTGGCGATGTGGGTCTGGCCCCAGACGATCAGCGAAAACGGGATCAGGTTGTTTAGCAGGCCCATGCCGAAGAAGGCAAGCCAGATGCGCGGGTCGCGCGGCATGGAGCGTCCGGTGACGCGCAGGAAGGCGAGCAGTGCCGCGGCCGCAAGCAGCACCCGCAACGCGACGATGGTGAAAGGCGGCAGCGCCTTGACCGCGACACCGACGAAGAAGAACGAGCCGCCCCACAGAAGCGACAACGTGATCAACATGCCCCATTCCCGGGCGCCCATGACCTTGGCCTGAACCGGCTGCACCATCGTCGAACCCTCACATCTATTTGCTGAACTCAACCGTCTGGATTTGACATCCTTGACAACACCTCAATATTCTCCGGATATTAGCGAAACGACAAACGATCATTTTTCGGCACATGATTGAGTTTTACTAAACCATGTCGACACAGCTACCCTCCCTCGCCTCGCTTCGCGCTTTCGAAGCGACAGCCCGCCATCTCAGCGTGACCAACGCCGCGCGCGAACTCAACGTCACGCCCGGCGCCGTCAGCCTGCAGGTCAGGGAACTCGAGCAGACGCTTGGCGTGACGCTCTTCGAGCGGCGACCGCGGCAACTGGTCTTGACGGAGGATGGCGCCAGCTATTTCGCAACGTTGCGGCGGGCCTTCCGCCTGATGCGGGAGGCAACCGAGGAACTGTTGGCACGCAAACGTGCGCCGATGCTGACCGTAAGCTGCACGCCGACCTTCGCCGCCCAATGGCTGGTGCCTCGCATCGGATTGTTCGAGCAGGTCATGCCCGGCGTCGACGTCCGCATCAGCACCTCGAACCGGCTCACGGATTTTCGCAGCGACGGCGTCGACGTCGCCATCAGGCACGGGCTCGGTCGTTACGAAGGCCTTGCCAGCGAGCGCCTGATCGACGACGACCCGGTGCCGGTCATCCATCCCGCGCTCAGACGGAAACAGCCCCTCGACACCCCGGGCGACCTCGCCCATCATTCGCTGCTCCATGACGTGCACCGCCAGGACTGGCGGCTCTGGCTCGATGCCGCCGGAGCCGAGGGCGTAGACGCGGCGCGTGGACCGGTCTTCCTCAACAGCAACGGCGCCATTGATGCGGCCAAGGCGGGCGACGGCGTCGCCCTGGTGCGCCTGTCGCTGGTTGCGCGAGAAGTTGCGGACGGCGTGCTCGTCGCCCCCTTCCCGGAGGGTGTCATGACCGGCCTTGCCTATCACCTGGTCTACCCGCCGGCGGCACTCGATCGTCCGTCGGTTGTCGCCTTCCGCGCCTGGATCCTGGAACAAGCACGCGCGCGATCTCTCGACGATCCGGCAAGCCCATCGTTGAAGGTGATGTCTTAGAGCTGCGTCTTGGAGCGGCTTGGATTGGGACGAAACCGCAGAAGCGCCAGGGCTCCTTGTCTTGCGCATTTCCTGGCGGACAGGCGGCCGCATATCTTCCAGCGGCGCTCTCAACGCAAAAAGGCCCGGAAAACCGGGCCTTTAGAACAGATATAGCAGCGACTATTCGTTGATCAGACGCTTCAGAAGCTCGATCTCGTGGCTGAGCTTGGTATCGCCGGAGATCAGTTCCTCGATCTTGCGCACCGCATGCAGAACCGTCGTGTGGTCGCGACCACCGAAGCGGCGGCCGATTTCCGGGAAGGAGCGCGGCGTCAGCGTCTTCGACAGGTACATGGCGATCTGGCGCGGCTTGACGATGACGCGGGTGCGGCGGTTCGAAACCAGTTCCTGGCGCGAAACGTTGTAATGCTTGGCAACGACGCGCTGAATGTCTTCGATACGGACACGGCGCGGCTCGCCGGCATTGACGAGGTGTCCGAGCAGTTCGTCGACCCGTTCGATCGACAGCTGCGGCTCGAACGACCGACGGAAGAGCAACTGGTTGAACGCGCCTTCGAGTTCACGGCCGCTCGCCGTCACGTTGCGTGCGACGTGGCTCAGAATATCGCCGGGGATATCGAGCGAGGTATCGTCCTGGCGCGCGGTGTCGAGACGGCGCGTCAGCATTTCCAGGCGCATGTCGTAATCCGGGCCGTCCATTTCGATGGCGACACCGCCCTGAAGGCGCGAGCGAACGCGGCTGTCGAGCGATTCCAGTTCCCACGGAGCGCGGTCGGCGGCAACGACGACCTGCTTGGCCGAGTCGAGCAGCATGTTCAAGAGGTGGCAGAATTCGTGCTGGATCGACTTGCCCTGCAGGAACTGCATGTCGTCGATAACGAGGAGGTCGATGTTGCGCAGCGATTCCTTCAGCGACAGCGCGTCGTTGTCGCGGATCGCGGTGGCAAAGCGCCACATGAAGTATTCGGCCGTCAGATAGACGACGCGCGGAGCCCTGGCGCTCTGCAGCGCCTGGATGGCGATCGCCTGCAGAAGGTGGGTCTTGCCGAGGCCGACGCTCGAATGAATGAACAGCGGGTTGAAACGCACGGCGCCGGCGCCGGCTTCCGCGATGGTGCGGGCGGCGGCAAGCGCGACACGGTTGGAAGAGCCCTCGACGAAGCTGTCGAAGGTGTAGCGCTGATCGAGCGGCGAGCCGAAAAGCGGCGCCTGGGTCGGACGCTGGACGCTGGCAACAGCAGCCGTTGCGACCGAAGCGACGGACTGGGCCGTTGCAGGGCGCCGAGCCGGCGTTGCCGGAGCCGTTTCAGTTGCCTGCGGCAGCGTTTCTTCCTGCGATGCCGGACGGGCGCCACGGGTGGCGGTGCGCACCAGGATCTCCACCTTCAGGATTTCGCCGTCTTCCTGCTGGAAGATCTGGGTGATGAGATCGAGATAACGGTTGTTGATCCAGGACTTCAGGAATGTCGTGGGCACCGAGAGACGCACGACGCTCTTGGATGCGGAATGGAGCTTCAGGCGCCCAAACCAGCTGGCGAAGACATCGGGACCGACCTGGGCTCTCAAACGCGCACTCACCCGCTCGAAAAGTGCGTCGTGCCTCATGTCGTGCTTGTCCCCCGCCGCCTGAGATAGATTGCTCCCGGCCTGAAACGCGCCGCCGTCCTTTTGAAACGCGCCCGCCGCCGTCGCCACATTCATCCGCATTTTGCCGCCTTCCGATTATGTTCAGACGCCGTCATCTCTGCCGGCCCCATCTCGTATGTCCGGTTGCCACGGCTTCCTCATGGAGGTCATCCCGCTTCACCGAACGTCACAGTCGCAATCCCGCCGGGCTCCTCATCTCCCGACCGGCTGCGCGCTACGCGCATCCGCCAAACCTCAACGGCCGGCAGATGTCCCCTCGCGCCTCAATGTCAACAAATCCCCCGGTCCGCTCTGGACCGTGCCGGATCCTCCTCCTCGTCGACAACTGTCTCGCACCCTCGTACGAAGCGGACAGTCGCGCGTTGGATTTCGTCTCTTGTCAGGCACCGCTTGCACCCGACTTCGACAAGCGTCACCACCGGCAACCAGAAGTCGAAAGGTCCCCGTCCGGAATGGTCAACCCATCCGGTTTTTCGTCCTCGACATGTCTGATTGAACGACGTGGAGCCGCCCTGATACAGGGAACAGAAAGCCCGAAACCATCTCGTTGAAATGGCCTCTGCACTTCCTTTTACAGATATGGTCCGTGTCCCCTGTGGAGGGCATTTAGGCAGGATCGATGGGCAAGATCAATCGCGATTTTTACGCAACCTTAAGCGCTGCCCGTTGACTCTCCCGCTGCCATTTGCTTGCCGCAATCCGAGTCCGGGAAGAATCCCTGTTGAATCAAGGGTTTTGTTTTTCGGCTCTTTGATTAGCTGGCGAAAAAGAAAAAAAATAAAAATTCGCTTGACTCATCATAGGCCCGGAAGGCCCCCAGCCGGAGACATCCTTTTGGCAAGGACCTCGTGTAAGCCACTGAAATAACAAGAGAAACTCTGTCATCGCATTGACACGAGAAACCCCGTGCAGGTTAGCCATCGCTGTGACAGATGTATGAATCGGAAAAGCCCGGCGCAAGGGCCGGGCTCTCAATTAACAGATTTTTATTAGCCGGATTAGGCCGAAAGCGCCTTCACGCGCTGTGCAAGGCGCGAAACCTTACGCGAAGCGGTGTTGGAATGCAGCACGCCCTTGGTGGCAGCGCGCATCAGCTCGGGCTGAGCGGCCTTCAGAGCGGCGGCCGCGACGGCCTGGTCGCCGGTTGCGATCGCTTCTTCGACCTTGCGGACGAAGTTGCGGACGCGCGAACGACGGGCTTTGTTCACTGCAGTGCGGCGTGCGATCTTGCGGGTCGCCTTTTTCGCCGAAGTTGTATTGGCCATTGATGCCTCTCTTCGAAAACTGACATGAACTCCGCCCTCGCCGTGCCGGGTCACTGCGACCTGTCATCAAAGCAATTCGGGAGCATTATCGGAAAGCCCAGATTTGGCGTTCCAAACTGAGGGCGGCATATAACGAGAAACAGCCGCCTCGTCAACGCGCAATTTGGAGAAAACTGCGCGTCGACCCCTGATCTACCTGTGTTTGAACTCCGCCTTGCGCTTGGCGGCGAAGGCGGCCATGCCTTCTTTCTGGTCTTCCGTCGCAAACAGAGAATGGAAAAGCCGGCGCTCGAACCTGAGACCTTCGGCCAATGTGAGCTCCAGCGAGCGATTGACGGCCTCCTTGGCCATCATCACCGCCGGCAGCGAGAAGGATGCGATCTTGTCGGCGGCGGCGAGCGCCTCCTCGATCAATTTCTCCGGCGCGACCACACGCGATACGAGTCCTGCGCGTTCGGCCTCAGCCGCGTCCATCATCCGTCCGGTCAGGACCAGATCCATCGCCTTGGCCTTGCCGACCGCCCGGGTGAGGCGTTGCGAGCCGCCCATGCCGGGGATGACGCCGAGCGTGATTTCCGGTTGGCCGAATTTTGCCGTCTCGGAGGCGATGATGAAGTCGCACATCATGGCAAGCTCGCAGCCGCCACCGAGCGCATAGCCGGAAACGGCGGCGATGACCGGCTTGCGGGCCGCCGCCACCTGATCCCAGCCGCCGATGAAATCGCCGAGATAACTCTCGACGAAGTCCAGCGTCTGCATCTCCTTGATGTCGGCGCCAGCGGCAAAGGCCTTTTCCGAACCGGTGACGACGACGGCGCCAATCGCCTTGTCGGCATCGAACGCCTTCAGCACTGCGGCGAGTTCGCGCATGACCGTCGAGTTCAGCGCATTCAGCGCCTGCGGCCGATTGAGCGTGACCAGACCCACGCGTCCGCGCGTTTCGACCAGCAGCGTCTCGTAACTCATTCTCGTCTCCTCCGAATTCGTGTCAGCCTTCAGGCCCCGGGCGGAACCCTCATGTTCATTTCTGGCAGCGCGGGCAATGGAACGTCGAGCGCCCCGCCTGCACGATGCGGGCGACCGTACCGCCGCAACCCGGCGTGCGGCAAGCCTCCCCTTCCCGGTCGTAGACCGAAAAGGAATGCTGGAAATAGCCGAGCGATCCATCGGCCTGGATATGGTCCTTGAGCGAGGAGCCGCCGGCGGCGATCGCATCCGCAATGACCTCGCGGATGGCGACGGTCAGGCCCTGCAGCGCCGAGCCGGCCCGGCCTTGCTTGTCGACAAGCGCGCCGGCCGGCTTCAGCGGCGACAGGCCGGAGCGCCAGAGCGCCTCGCAGACATAGATGTTGCCGAGGCCGGCAATGTTCTTCTGGTCGAGAAGTGCTGCCTTCAGCGGCTGCGCCTTGCCGGCAAATCGGCCGGCAAGGTAGTCGGCATCGAGCGCGTTGCCGGTCGGCTCCTCGCCGAGCCCGCGCAGATAGGCGTGGGCCGAGACCGTCTCGCGGCGGGCGAGATCCATGAAGCCGAAGCGGCGCGGGTCGTTATAGATGACACGGGCCGGGCCGGCCGCGCCGTCGAGATGGAAGATCACATGATCGTGCTTCTCGTCCTTGCCGCGCGGATGGTGAAACTCACCCGGCGTTTGCGGCAGCGTCCCCTGCTCGATGCGAAAAGAGCCGGACATGCCCAGATGGGCGATGATGACGTCGCCGGCCTCCAGATCGATCATCAGGTACTTTGCTCGGCGCGACAGCGAGACGATGCGCTGTCCGGCGACGATCGAGGAGAAATCGACAGGGAAGGGAAAACGAAGATCCGGCCGGCGCAGTTCGGCGTTGATGAGAAGCGCGCCTTCCATGGTCGGGGCGAGGCCGCGTTTTACCGTTTCGACCTCCGGCAGTTCCGGCATGCGTCGTCTCCTTTTTCTCGCCCACCCTATGCGGGGCATTCTTAACCACCATTAGCCCGGCGGTTGGCATTTCCTTGACGGGCCACTTATCCTATAGGGGTGCGCTATGCCGCAGCCATGGCCCCGCCCCCGAGATAGCGCGGGCCGGGTGATTTCGCTATGGTGCCGGCAAAATTGGTTCAGGTGGAGTTCTTCGTATGACGGATCAGCGGGTATCGGCCAATGGCGGCATGGAAACCTCCTTCGGTTTCCGCAATGTCGGTTCGGGCGAAAAGCAGCCGCTCGTCAACGACGTCTTCCACAAGGTCGCCAAGCGCTACGACATCATGAACGACGTGATGTCGGCGGGCCTGCACCGCGCCTGGAAAGACGCGATGATCGCAGCACTCAACCCGCCGCGCCGCGAGGGTTACCGAACGCTCGACGTTGCCGGCGGCACCGGCGACATCGCCTTCCGCATCATCGAAGCTTCCGACCGCAAGGCACATTCGACGGTTCTCGACATCAACGGCTCGATGCTGGCCGTCGGTGCGGAGCGCGCGGAAAAGAAGAAGCTGTCGGCCAATCTCGATTTCGTCGAGGCCAATGCCGAGGAACTGCCGTTCGAGGCCAATTCCTTCGACGCCTATACGATCGCCTTCGGCATCCGCAACGTGCCGCGCATCGACGTGGCGCTGAAGGAAGCCTATCGCGTGCTGAAGCGGGGCGGACGCCTGCTGGTGCTCGAATTCTCCGAGGTGGAGATGCCGCTGCTCGACCGGTTCTATGACGCTTGGTCGTTCAACGCGATCCCGAAATTCGGCAAGCTGATCACCGGCGACGAAGCGCCCTACCAGTATCTGGTGGAATCGATCCGCAAGTTCCCGAACCAGCGCGATTTTGCCGCCATGATCAAGGACGCCGGTTTTGCCCGCGTTTCCTTCACCAATTACACCGGCGGCATCGCAGCGCTGCATTCCGGCTGGAAAATCTGATCTTATGAGCACAGCTGGAGCATATGTCCGCCTCGCGCGGATTGGCTGGGTTCTCGTGCGCGAGGGTGTCGTCTCGGCGGTGCCTGCCGAACACCTGCCGCCCTTTGCCCGTTTCGCCCAGAAGGCAGCCGGGATCTTCGCCCGCCGCAAGGTGCCCGGCGAAGAGCGCAGCGACCGGCTGTCGCGCGCGGTTGCCCGCCTCGGCCCGTCCTATGTGAAGATCGGCCAGTTTCTCGCAACCCGTCCCGATGTCGTCGGCGCGGAGTTCGCAGCCGACCTGTCGCTCTTGCAGGACCAGATGGCGACCTTCCCGCAAAGCGAGGCGAAAGCCGCGATCGAGGGCTCGCTCGGGCGCAAGGTCGAAGACCTCTATGCTGAATTTTCCGAACCGATGGCGGCCGCCTCGATTGCCCAGGTTCATCCGGCGATCGTGATGCGCGACGGCCAGCCGGACAAGGTCGCCGTCAAGGTGATCCGCCCCGGCGTGCGCCAGCGCTTCGCCTCCGACATCGAGGCGATGTATCTCGTCAGCCATATGCAGGAGCGTTTCCTGCCCCATACGCGGCGACTGAAGCCGGTCGAAGTGACGAAGACGCTGGAGCAGACGACCAAGATCGAAATGGATCTCCGTCTGGAGGCGGCAGCGCTTTCCGAGCTCGGCGAGAACACCAAGGACGATTCCGGTTTTCGCGTGCCGAAGGTCGACTGGGAACGCACCGGCCGCGACGTCGTGACCATGGAGTGGATAGACGGCGTCAAGATGTCCGATATCGACGGGCTGAAGGCAGCCGGCCACGACCTCGACGAGCTTGCCGACACGCTGATCCAGTCGTTCCTGCGCCACACGCTGCGTGACGGCTTCTTCCACGCCGACATGCACCAGGGCAACCTGTTCGTCGACGATGCCGGCCATATCGTCGCCGTCGACATGGGCATCGTCGGCCGCCTCGGCAAGAAGGAGCGCCGCTTCCTCGCCGAGATCCTGTTCGGCTTCATCACCCGCGACTATCAGCGCGTCGCCGACGTGCATTTCGAGGCGGGCTACGTGCCCTCGCATCACGATGCCGCCAGCTTCGCCCAGGCGATCCGCGCCATTGGCGAACCGATCCACGGCCAGCCGGCCGAGACCATCTCGATGGCGAAGCTGCTGACGCTGCTCTTCGAGGTCACCGAACTCTTCGACATGCAGACGCGGCCCGAGCTCGTCATGCTGCAGAAGACCATGGTGGTCGTCGAGGGCGTCGCGCGCACGCTCAATCCGCGTTTCAACATGTGGAAGGCGTCCGAGCCCGTCGTCGGCAAATGGATCCGCGACAATCTCGGGCCGAAGCGCATCGTCACCGACCTGCGCGACGGCCTGCATGCCGCCCTCCGTCTGGCCGAGGCTGCCCCGGAAATCGCCGCGCGCACGGAAAAATTCTCGAGCGACATCATGGCCATGAGCGAAAATGGCCTGCGTTTCGATGCCGAGACGGCGCATGCCATCGGCAAGGCCGAAGCCCGGCACACGCGCTCTGGCCGGATTGCCCTCTGGCTGATCGCCGCCACGCTCATCTACATCGCCTGGCAGGTGACCTGACAGGCATCAGGTGGCCTGATCTTCATCAGGCGACCTGATCGACGACCGAAGGCGGATTGCCCAAGCGGCTTGCAATTCCATCGCCGATTGTTATCGTTCCGGCATGGACAATCGTTCGATGATCGCAATGGTGCTTTGCACGCACGCCCAGGGGTGTGCGGGAGACCATTTGCGTTAAGCGGACCGTCCCCCGACCAACCCTGCCGAGGCGAGCAGGGTGTGGCCCTGTTTCCTCGCAGCCTTGAAGCCACAGAGGAAACCATGACCGAAGGAACCCCCTCCCCGACGCTGACGATCCGAGCGGCGCGCGTTGTCGACTGGGAAGCGATCGCCGCGCTGATGAGCCAGCCGGGCATCCGCTCCGGGACACTCAGACTGCCCTATTACACACCGGAGAAGACCCGCAAATGGCTCGAGGGCCTGTCGGATGACAGCACCGTGATCGTCGCCGAGCGCAACGGCCGGATCCTCGGCATGGCGGGCCTCCACCGCGGCAGCGGCCGTCGGCACCATTCGGCCGGCCTCGGCATCAGCGTCGACGACAATCATCGCGGCGAAGGCATCGGCAAGGCGCTTTTGACGGCACTCATCGATGCCGCAGACAACTGGCTCGGCATCAGCCGCATCGAACTCACCGTCTTTACCGACAACGAGGCGGCGATCGCGCTTTATCGCAAGGCCGGTTTCGAACACGAAGGTACGCACCGGGCCTATGCGCTTCGCAATGGCGTGCTGGCCGACGTCCTGGCGATGGCGCGCATTCGCGGCTGATTGGGCCGAGCCCGCACGGGATTTCCTATGGCGGCAGCCGTCCTGTCTGCCGCCGCCCGCGGCCCATGTTCCATTCGGAACTGCGCATATTCCAGCCGCATGCGATCTTCTTCCCATGGATGACGGGCGCCCATCCCAGCAATCCCCGCAGGAGAGACCACCATGCGCAAGATCATCATCGCAGCCGCCGTCGTCCTCACCTCAGCCGTTTCATTCGCTGCGCCATCGCAGGCCGGCGACGTGACGATCGGCTTCAGCAACGGCACCTACGGCCAAGGCTGGAGCGGCCGGATCGGTTATGTCGACGGCTATTATGGCGGCGACTATTACGAGTACCGGCCCTATTGCTTCATCAAGAAGGTCCGGCGCTACGATGCCTATGGCAACGTCTATTACGAGCGCATCCGCGTTTGCCGTTAGACACAACGGGGGCGAGGGACACGAAGCCCGGTCGGTTTTCGACCGGGCTTTTTTGCGTGCCTGCCCCTGTCATCCCGCGGCTGAATTACGGCTTCGGCATTCACTCCCCCATTGACGCCGCATCGCTGCCGGGCTCCAAAAGCAACACTCTAAATCGCATGGGAAGGAAGACGGATATGGATCTCGGCATCAAAGGCATGAAGGCGCTCGTGCTTGGCGGCAGCAAGGGGCTTGGACGCGGCATCGCCGAAGCGCTGACGGCCGAAGGCGTCGCCGTGGCGCTGACCGGCCGGGACGGCGCATCCGCCGAAAAGGTCGCCGCTGAGATCGGCCCCTCAGCCCGCGGATATGCCCTCGACCTTTCCCGTCCCGAGAGCCTCGATGCCCTGCTCGACCGGCTGGCCGCCGATTTCGGCGCGATCGACATTCTCGTCCTCAATGGCGGCGGCCCGCCGCCGACACTGGCATCGGCGATCGACCCGGACTTCTGGCGCACGCAGTTCGAAACCATGGTGCTCGCTGGCATGCGCATCACCGGCCGGGTCCTGCCCGGCATGCGCGAGCGCGGCTTCGGCCGCATCATCGCCGTCGCTTCGACCAGCATCCGCGAACCGATCCCGGGGCTGACAGCCTCCAACGCCCTTCGAAGTGCCGTTGCCGGCTGGCTGAAGACGCTCGCCGGCGAGGTCGCCGCCGATGGCGTCACCGTCAACATGCTGCTGCCGGGGCGGCTTGCGACCGACCGCACCTTGAGTTTCGACCGCATGGACGCCGAAAGCGAAGGCGTCGATATCGCGACGGTTGCCGCCCGCAGCCAGGCGGACATTCCGATCGGCCGCTATGGGACACCGGCGGAATTCGGCGCTGCGGCTGCGTTCCTGGCCGGACGGCCGGCAGCCTACGTCACCGGCGTGGCGCTGCCCGTCGACGGTGGCCTCAGCCGCTCGATGCTCTGAACGTCCGCGGTTTCGACTTTTGTTGGCGTGTGCGCCCGGCGCGCATGCGTCAACTTCACCGCATTTTGATGCCGGTTTGAGGGCTAATGCGGTAAACCTGCAGGCGGGCGACGCTTGCCCGAATGACCATACGACTGGCACGACAACGGGCCATAGGACTGGAATGACAACCATGAAACCACCATCGACCGGGTGGCTGCTCGGGGCGGTCCTCTTCGCCTCGATCTTCCTTCCCGCCTCTGCCGGAGCCGCCATGCTTGAACAGGAAATGATTGCCGCCGCCCGAGCCGGCGATGCCGCCGAACTCACTGGGCTGATCAAGCGTGGAGCGACGCTCGAGGCGCGCGATGCAAGCGGCGCCACCGCACTCCTCATCGCCACGCATGAAAACAACATCGACGCGGCGCGCGCGCTCATCGAAGCCGGCGCCGATGTCAACGCCAAGGACAAGATCGAAGACAGTCCCTATCTCTATGCCGGCGCGCGCGGCCATCTCGAAATCCTGAAACTGACGCTGGCCCATGGCGCGAACCTGAAAAGCACCAATCGTTACGGCGGCACCGCCCTGATCCCGGCGGCCGAACGTGGCCACGTCGAGACCGTGAAGACGCTGATCGAAGCCGGCGTCGATGTCGATCACGTCAACCGGCTCGGCTGGACGGCGCTGATCGAAGCCGTCATCCTCGGTACCGGCGGTGAAAAGCACACGGAAATCGTGCGGTTGCTGATCGACGCCGGCGCGAATGTCAACCTGGTCGACGGCGAGGGCGTGAGCCCACTTTCCCATGCCCGCCAGCGCGGCTATGGCAGCATCGAAAAACTGCTCGTCGCCGCCGGCGCCAAATGAAATCCGGAGGGGATATGGACCAGGAAAAGCAGTTTCTCCGCCAAGCCGTCGCCCTTGCCCGTGCCAACGGCCAGAAGGGCGGTCGCCCCTTCGGCGCGGTGGCCGTCCGCAACGGCGAGGTGATCGCCGAAGGCGTCAACCGCATGCTTGAGACCGGGGATCCGACATCGCATGCTGAATTGAATGCCCTCCGCACGGCGGCACAACATCTCGGCTCTCCCCGGCTTGACGGTGTGGCGATCTATGCCAGCGGCCAGCCCTGCCCGATGTGCCTTGCCGCCATGCGCATGGCCGGCATCACCGAGATCGCCTACGCACATTCGAATGCCGACGCCGAGCCCTATGGCCTGTCGACGGCCAAAATTTACGCCGAGCTGGCAAAACCCTTGGACGAGCAGGCCATGCGCTTCCGCCACGTGCCTGTCGACGACACGCAGGCGGCATCGCTTTATGCGGAATGGCAACAAGGGATGAAGCACGACTGACCGTACCGGGTGATGGCATCGACGCTCGGCGACAACTGATGGCTCCACACCCAACCTCTTGTCGCGCACACGCGACGGGTGTAATCGCGCAGACCAGTACCCTTTCCCGCCGCCGGTCTTCGTCACCGAACATCGACCGACGCCAGCCTGCGAGTGTCTGCAATGACTGCCTATTCCGAACGTTCGGGTCGCCTGATTGCGCTGCTTCTCATCGGAGGCTCCGGCGTTGTGACGATCGCCAAGGGCATGAGCCTGACGTTCCTTGCCATCCGCCTGCAGAAGGATTTCGGGCTGAGCCCCGCCGGCATCGGCGCCTTGATCGGCGTCGGTCCGCTCCTTGGCGCCATCGTCAGCCCCTTTGCCGGCACGCTGTCCGACCGTATCGGCCGAAAAGGCCTGCTGACCGCAGCACTTTGCATGGCCGGGCTGGCGCTCGCGGGCCTGGGCCTGGCGCAATCGATCGCCGCCTTTGCCCTGGCGCACATCGTCTCCGCCGTTGCAGCCGCCGTCTACGAGCCGGTGTCGCGGGCCCTGATGAGCGATGCCGCACCGGCGCATCTGCGCCTGCGGGTGTTTTCCTGGCGCTACCTCGCCATCAATGCCGGCTGGGCAATCGGCCCCCTGATCGGCGTCTGGATCGGGGCTGCCTATGCAACGCTGTTCGTCATTGCCGGCCTGATGCACGCCGCCTTCGGCCTCGTGCTGTTCTTCACCGTTCCGGACGCCAGCAACAGGCCGGTTGCGGAAACTGGGACGACCTCTCGGGCGGCCGGTGGCTGGCGGGGGCTCGTTTCCGCCCTGCGTGACCGCCGTCTGGTGTTCTTCGTGATCGGCGGCACGCTGCTTCTGGCCGTACACGGCCAATGGTCCGTCACGCTGTCGCAATATCTCACCACCGGCTTCGAAGACGGCGTCACACTCTTCGCGCTCCTCGTTTCCACCAACGCCGCCACCGTGCTGATCGCCAGCACGCCTGCCCGTTTCGTCATCGAGCGGATCGGCGCGCTGCCGGCGCTCTCGCTCGGTTGCCTGTTGTTCCTTTTGGGGGAAATCGGCTTTGCAGCCTCTTCCGGCATGGAAATGCTGGTTGCCTCGATGGTCCTCTTCACCATCGGCGAAGTTCTCGTCGTGCCGTCCGAATACGTGCTGGTCGACGGTATCTCGGATGCCGGCAACCGCGGTACCTATTTCGGCGCGCATTCCTTGTCTTCGCTCGGCAATTTTCTCGGGCCGCTCATCGGTGGAGTTGCGCTCGGCGCCATCGGTGGCGCCGGCATGTTCCTCCTGTTCGCGCTGCTTTCGGCGGCAAGCGCACTGCTGTTTGCGATCGGCCATTCGATGCCGCCGCCGCGCCCGCAAGCGGCCCCTGCCGACACGGTCGATGGCGGCGCCATCGGCGGAGATCTCATGCGGCTCGGTCAGCTGGCGTAGCGCTGAGCCGACGCACGCGGCCTGACGCAGGCACTGACATCACGTTCAGTGACACCATTCGCGTGAGCGCATGCGGGCGCTCGGTCGCTTTTCCATCCTGTCGACAAACGTTACCATCGTGCTCTCTGTGTGATCACCGTCACCTTTTCGTCACCGGCACCGCCTAAGCACCGCGTCGAAACAGGAGTGAATACAAGATCATGACCGCCGCCACCGAACAGACCGTCCTCAAACGCTCAATCGCTGCGACCATCGTGGTCGGTGCGACGGGTGTGCTCTTCGGCCTGTTGTCCGGATCGGTTTCAATCGTGTTCGACGGGGTGTTTTCCGCCGTCGACGCGGCGATGACCTTGCTGGCGCTGGGTGTGACGCGGCTGATCCCCCGGGAGAGCAGCCGCTTCCAGATGGGCTTCTGGCATATCGAGCCGATGGTGCTCTTGCTCAATGCCGGCCTGCTCGCCACGCTTTCCTTCTACGCTCTGATCAACGCGGTCGATTCGCTGCTGACAGGCGGTCGCGAACTCGCCTTCGACTGGGCGATCGCCTATGCCGCCGTCGTTCTTGTCATCTGCATCGTGATGTTCTTCTACGGGCGGCGGGCCAACCGCACGATCGGATCCGAATTCCTGGCACTCGACGTGCGCGCCTGGGCGATGTCGGGCACGATCACCGCAGCCCTGCTCGCCGCCTTCGTCGTGGCCGCGCTGCTGAAGGGCACGGCCTATGAAAGCTGGACACCCTATGCCGACCCGGCGATCCTGGTGGTGCTGACGCTCTGCCTGATCCCGCTGCCGCTGAAGACCGTCTATGCCGCCTTGAAGGAGATCTTTCTCGTCGCCCCGGCCGAGCTGGACGAAAAGGTGCGCGAGGCGGCCAGCAATGCCGCCAGCCGTCACGGCTTTGCCGATTACCGCACCTATGTCGCCAAAGTCGGCCGCGCCCGCCTGATCGAGATCTATCTGATCGGATCGGCCGAGACCCGTATCGACACGCTTGCAAGCCTCGATGCGATCCGCGCCGAGATCGGCGCTGAGATCGGCGAAGCCGGACGCGACCGCTGGCTGACGATCGCCTTTACCGGCGATGTCAAATGGGCGGAGTGACACCGTCGTCAACCTCTAGCGGAGATCTGCCTGCGAAATTTCGGACAGATCGATCCGGCGCGTGATGCCGATCGCCTCCAGAAAGGCCTCGTCATGGCTGACGACGAGGAGCGCGCCATCGAAGGCCCGCAGCCCCGCTTCCACCGTCTCGATGGATTCGATGTCGAGATGGTTGGTCGGCTCGTCGAGGATCAAGAGCGGCGGCGGATCATCGCCGCCGAGCACGCAGGCAAGTCCTGCTCGCAGCATCTGGCCGCCGCTGAGGCTCGCGACATGCTGAAGCGCCGCGTCGGCACGGAACATGAAGCGTGCGAGCGCCGCACGGCAGGCATTTTCGCCGGCTTGCGGGTTGAGCCGCCGGAAATTGTCGCGGATCGACATTTCGGGATCAAGCAGGCTTACTTTTTGATCGAGCATGGCGAAGTCCGTCAGGACTCGCACATGGCCGGACCAGGGCGCAAGACTGCCCGTTACCAGCGATAGGAACGTCGTCTTGCCCGAACCGTTGCGGCCGGTGATCGCCACCCGTTCCGGCCCCGAGATCGACAGCGACAGGCCCGCGAGCACAGGAAGGTCCGGGACGTAGCCGGCGCTGACACCATCGACCTGCAGGACGACGCGGCCTGGCGGCAGCCCGGTCGAGGGCAGCCGCACCGAAAACGGCTGCAGGATCTCGATGCGGTCGCGCGCGGTCGCGAGATCGCCGAGCGCCTGCTCGCGCCGCCGTTCGGCAAGGCGCGCATGGTCGCCGCCGGTCTTTTCGCTCCGCTCCTTGCGGGCATCGAGCAACAGAAGCGGCGCGTCGCCCTTGGCGCGCTTGCGACGCCCGGCACTGTCCTTGCGCGCCTTGCGTTCGGCAATCTCCTGCGTCTTGCGCTCGACCTCGGCAAGGCGTCGTTCGGCATCGGCGAGATCATGTCGGGCAGAGGCAAGCTCGATCGCCTTTCGCGCGCGATAAAGGCTCCAGTTGCCGCCATAGCTGGTTGCGCCGAGCGACGTCAGTTCGACGATCGCATCCATCGTTTCCAACAGCTCGCGGTCGTGGCTGACGACGATGGCGCCGCCACGCCAATCGGCCATCATGTCGATCACAGCCGCGCGGCCGGCGCGATCGAGATTGTTGGTGGGTTCGTCGAGCAGGATGACATCCGGCTCGGCAAAGACGAGCGCCGCCAGCTTGGCGCGGGTCAACTGCCCGCCGGAAAAGGACGATAGCGGCGTGTGGGCCGCAGCCTGAAGACCGAGGCGGGCAAGAGCGGCTTCGAGCCGCGCTTCCAGCGTCCAGTCGGCGATCGACAGGTCCTCGATGCTGGCGGTACCGTCTTCAGCACGGCCAAGAAGCGCCAGCGCATCGGAAATGCCGAAGAGGTCGGCGACCGTCTCCCGTTGCGCGACTTGCACGGTCTGGCTGAGCATGCCGAGGCTGCCGCCGACAGAAACGGTGCCGGCCTGCGGTCGTAGCGTCCCGGCAATCAGCTTCATCAGCGTGCTTTTGCCGACGCCATTTCGCCCGACAAGACCGGATCGCCCCGGGTCGAAGGTCAGGTTCAGGTCGGAGAAAAGGCTGCGGCCGTCAGGCGTGGACCAGGTGAGATGGGAGAGCGAAATCGAAACAGGCATGGATACGGATGTCCCTGATGGCAAAAGAGATGGGCCTTGCTGTCAGGTGGAAATCCATCGATGCGTGTATCCTGTGATCGTTTCTATCGCGCTCAAAGATAGCAGCGATCGTGTTTTCTTCAAGGCGAGACGTTCGGAACAGACGAATGTGAAAGGGAACGAAGGGAAAGGGCGTGGGCTGCGCGCAGTGCAGGCGCACATCGAACAAGGCTTGCCGCGCCTACCACAGCACGCCTTTCAGCGTGATCAGCGCGATCACCAGCAGCGACAGGACGAGCGAAATCTTGATGGCGGCGAGGGTGTAGTCGTAGCGGCGAATTTGTGTGGCGAACGTATGAAACATGGCATTCTCCCTGGCGTCGAAATGCCCTGGCGCCATTGCAGCCCAGGGCCACGCGATCGCCTGCGTGTCATTTGGTAAATGCGTTGATGCCAGCCGCGTTCCCGCCGTTGCGTGCATTCGGCAGCGTCAAGATCGAGGCTGAGCGTCCAGACGCCAGCACCTACTGGACGGAAGGCAGCGTGTTCTTGCCAAGCGTCCGGTGCAAATGCACGAGCCCGAGCAGGATTGCCTCGGCCTCCTCGCGATCGAGCGCGGCATATCGCACCCGTACGGCATCGCGAAACACATCGGCAACCATCGAGAATTCGCTGGGAAGGATTGGCCGCCCGCGAAATCCGTCGATGGCGTACATCACGCGATCTTCCTGTTGGGGCGAAAGCGCGAGATCTCTCAGCCACCGACGCCCGTACGATCGGTCGATGATGAAAGTACTATGCGCCTTGGGTGCCGAGATACCAAGGGATATTCGAGGCGCGCACGCCCTCTCGGCGACAGACCACGATCAACGCCTCGTGATCGGCGAGACACCGGGACGCCTGCACAACGGTTCGCGATCGAGGCACCCGTCAGCGGCGATGGTCATCATCGCGGCACCCATCCCGACGCATTGCGCGCGATGAAACGCTCAAGTAGGGTCGCCACCAACCGGTATTGCTCAACGGAAATTCCGTTGAAAGGATACGTCGAACAACAGGAATGGACCGGCAAGCTGCCGGGAAGAAGGCGGCCCGAGGGCCGGGACGCGATGACACTGTCGGGCAAGCGCATTCTCCTGATCATCTCCGGCGGCATTGCGGCTTATAAGAGCCTTGACCTGATCCGGCGCCTGCGCGAACGCGGCGCCAGCGTCCGCCCGGTCATGACCGCTGGCGCGCAGCAGTTCGTCACCCCGCTTGCCGTCGGCGCGCTTGCCGCCTCCCACGTCTATCTCGACCTGTTTTCGCGCGAGGATGAACAGGATGTCGGCCATATCCGGCTGGCGCGCGAATGCGACCTGATCGTCGTCGCACCCGCGACCGCCGATCTGATGGCCAAGATGGCGAACGGCCATGCCGACGACCTTGCCTCGACGATCCTGCTTGCGAGCGACCGTCCGGTGCTCGTCGCGCCGGCGATGAACCCGAAGATGTGGGCCAATGCCGCGACAAGGCGCAACCGCGCGACGCTTGCTGCCGACGGCATCCGTTTCATCGGCCCGGAAGCCGGCGAGATGGCGGAAAGCGGCGAGGCCGGCGAAGGACGGATGAGCGAGCCGCTGACGATCGTGGCTGCGGTCGAGACCCTGCTTTCGGATGGCGTGAAGCCGCTTGCCGGCCGCACGGCAATCGTTACATCAGGGCCGACGCATGAGCCGATCGACCCGGTGCGCTATATCGCCAACCGCTCCTCCGGCAAGCAGGGCCACGCGATTGCCGCCGCCCTTGCGAGACTCGGTGCCGACGTGACGCTGGTCTCCGGCCCGGTGACCATCCCCGACCCATCTGGTGTCAAGGTGATCCATGTCGAGCGCGCCGAGGAGATGCGTGATGCGGTGCTATCAGCCCTTCCCGCCGATATCGCGGTGATGGTGGCGGCCGTTGCCGACTGGCGGGTGGCGAGTGCCGCCGGAAACAAGATCAAGAAGAAACCCGGCGAGGCGCCGCCGCCGCTGCAGCTTGCCGAAAACCCGGATATCCTCAAGACCGTCGGCCACCACGCCGACAGGCCGAAGCTCGTGGTCGGCTTTGCCGCCGAGACGGAGAATGTTGCCGACAATGGCCGCTCCAAGCTCGAGCGCAAGGGCGCCGACTTTATCCTCGCCAACGACGTCTCGCCGGCAACCGGCATCATGGGCGGCGACCGCAACCGGGTGAAGCTCATCTCGGCCACCGGCAACGACGACTGGCCCGACATGGACAAGGACGCCGTCGCCGACAAGCTGGCGGCGCTGATCGCGGCCGAACTGGAGCGGAAAGAGCGGGGCTGATCCATCCGCTCAGGTAGCGCCCTTACCCTTCCGGCACAAAGAGCCCCTCTCCTCGGGTTCAACCCGAGGACTACTCCTCACTCCGCAGGCGGAGCGAGGGGTCGTGCCCTGCGCGAGCAAAGCGTTCGCAGTCGATTGATGGACCCGGCGAGAGTTCGGCATGTCCCTTCTCCCCGCCTGCGGGGAGAAGGTGGCGGCAGCCGGATAAGGGGCCGTCACTGCTCGGCGGTGGGATTCAGAAACGCCTCAGGCCGAACGATAAGCCCGCACCGGCGCGCCTTGCGTCGAGAACAGACGCACATCGACGCCGTTTTCGCCGACGATCACGGCTGTGCCATCGGGGATCTCGACCCAGGCGCCGTCGTCGTCATTGAGCGGTTCGGACACAAGACAATAGCCGCCGCTCGGGCCCATCGGCGCTGCATAGAGCGTCGGCGCCTTCCAGTCGGAGGCGTAGCGCACGGCATAAAGGTCGTGGCCATCGGAAAAGGCGGCGGTAAACCGCACCAGCACCTGGCGCTCGAGATGCGAAGCCAGCTGTTCGACGAAGGCGAGCGCTTCGGCGATCGCGCCGAGCGGATCGCGGTCGAGCCCGAACTGCATGGCGAGCAGGAACAACAGCTCGGAATCCGTCGTGCCGGTGCGGGCCGAATAGAGGTCGTTGTCGAGCATGCTTTCCATCGGCCGGCGCAGATGCTCGAAGTCGCCGATCTGGCCATTGTGCATGAACGACCAGCGGCCGAAGACGAAGGGGTGACAGTTATCGCGGCGCGTGCCGCCGCCGGTCGACGCGCGCACGTGGGCGAGGAACAGCGGCGAGCGGATCTGGCGGGCGATGCTTTTCAGGTTGCAGTCGGACCAGGCGGGAAGGATGTCGCGGTAGCGCCCGGGCTCGGGGTGGTCGCCATACCAGGCGATGCCGAAACCGTCACCATTGGTCGCCGTCTTGGCCCGCGTGGCGCAATGGGACTGCTCGATCAGCGAGTGCGCCGGAGAGGTCACCAGTTCCTCGAGATAAAGCGGTTCCCCGCGATAGGCTGCCCAGCGGCACATGCTGACATCACTCCGGTTTCGCCCGCCCATACGGATGCGATTCGTTAACCATGACGGATGTTCCGACGAAACATGGTAAAAATGCGTTAACAAATTCATCCCGGGTCCAATGGCAGAGTATCTTTGACGATCCAGCCACGCTGTTTCGATCGAAACACGCCCCAACGGCCCTCTCCCGCAGCGCAATCGCATTTTCGAACAAATATTCCATATTGACAAATCCTGCACATTTCATTTCATTTCGAACCACGATACAGGCCGCAGGCCCCGGAGGAATGGCATGAGCAGCAAGAAGAAACTGGGCGTCGGCCTGATCGGCACGGGCTTCATGGGCAAGGCGCATGCGCTTGGCTTCACCGTTGCGGCGCGGGTGTTCGACCTGCCGTTCGAGCTCGATCTGGTGTCGGTTGCCGACGTGACCGTCGAAAGCGCCGAGAAGGCGCGCGGCCAGCTCGGCTTCCGCAAGGCGACGGCCGACTGGCGCGAACTCTTGACGGATCCCGACATCGATATCATCGACATCACTACGCCGAACCTCTTGCACAAGGAAATGGCGCTGGCGGCGATTGCCCATGGAAAGCATGTCTATTGCGAAAAGCCGCTGGCGCCGACGGTTGCGGATTGCGCCGAAATGGTCGCTGCCGCCGAGAAAGCCGGCGTCGTCACCCAGGTCGGCTTCAACTACCTGAAGAACCCGCTGATCTTCCTTGCCAAGGACATCATCGAAAGCGGCGAGATCGGCGAGATCCGCTCCATGCGCGGCGTGCATGCCGAGGATTTCATGGCGGACGCCTCCGTGCCGTGGGGCTGGCGGCTCAACCCGGCCAGCGGCGGCGGCGCGCTTGCCGATATCGGCAGCCACATCATCGCCTCCATGCGCCACCTGGTCGGACCGATCAAATCGGTATTGGCCGAAACCATCATCCAGATCCCCGAGCGCCCCGTCTCTGCCGGTTCCGCCGAAATGCGCGCCGTCGAGGTCGACGACATTACTCGTGCCTTCGTGCGCTTCGAAAATGGTGCCACCGGCAGCTTCGAGGCGAACTGGATCGCCACCGGCCGCAAGATGCAGCACGATTTCGAGATCTACGGCTCCAAGGGCAGCATCGTCTTCACCCAGGAACGTTTGAACGAGATCCGCCTCTACAAGACCGGCGACGACGTTCGCACCCGCGGTTTCCGCACCATCTGGGCCGGCCCTGAGCACCCGCCCTATGGCGCCTTCTGCGTCGCTCCCGGGCATCAGATCGGCTTCAACGACCTGAAGGCGATCGAGGTCAACGAATTCCTGGACGCGATCGCCAAGGGAAAATCGCCCTCGACCGACTTCCGCGAAGGATACGAAGTCCAGAAGGTGCTGTCTGCGACCTACCAGTCGGCAAAAACCAATGAATGGGTGCAGATCGGCTGAGAAAGCCGAAACGGAAAAGACGACAAAAATGGAACGCCTGTTCTATGCCATGGATCGCCAATCGATTAGGGTGAGGTCACAACGCAACACCGCGCAGACGGGAGACGGACAAGAATGGCAACGCCTGACACGACGACGGAGGTCCCGCAGGATTTCGAAGCGCTGAAGGCGGTCATTCTGGAGCGAAAGGCGCAGCTGCCAAAACGGCTGAAGCAGGTGGCCGCCTATTCGCTCGACAATCCCGACGAGATTGCCTTCGGCACGGCCGCCAGCATCGCCACTTCGGCCGACGTCCAGCCGTCGACGCTGGTGCGCTTCGCCCAGCATTTCGGCTTCGAGGGTTTTTCCAGCCTGCAGTTGATCTTCCGCGCCCGCCTGCGCGAACGCACGCCCGGCTACGAAGACCGACTGAAGGCGCTCAGCGAAAACGAGCACAGCAAGCTCGAGAGCGGCTCGATCTTCAACGGTTTCGTCGCTGCCGCCCACCGCTCGCTCGACAACATCGCCACATCAGTCGATCCGGAAGCCTTCGAGCGCGCGGTCGATATCCTCGCCAAGGCCGAGACGGTCTACCTGATCGCCAAGCGCCGCTCCTATCCGATCTCCAGTTACATGGCCTATGCCTTCGGCAAGCTGAAGGTGAAGTATCAACTGGTCGGCACCGCCGCCGGCATCGACGACGACATGCTTGCAATGGCCGGCAAGAACGACGCGGCCTTTGCGGTCAGCTTTTCCCCCTACGCCTCCGAAAGCGCCACTCAGGCGCGGTTGCTCGCCGAGCGCAAGGTGCCGGTGGTGTCGTTGACCGACTCTGCCTTCTCGCCGCTCGCCGAATCCTCGAAGGTCTGGTTCGAACTTGTCGAGGCGGATCATGCCGGCTTCCGCTCGCTTTCCGCCAGCATGGCCTTTGCCATGGCGCTGACGGTGGCCATTGCCGAAAAGCGCCATCGCCTCCAGGAAGAGGCCCGGGCGGAATAGAACGGATAGAATGAAAATTCTATATTGACGAAACGCCGGAATTTATGTTTCATACCTGCATCACCCACAGAACGAGAATGGTCGGGGCCGCAAAGGCGTCCGCGGGGAGGAAGCAGTGAGCCAGAACGTTTCGTCACAGGGAGCAAAGCCGCTCGACCTCATCACCATAGGCCGGGCCTCGGTCGACCTTTATGGCCAGCAGATCGGCACCCGGCTGGAGGACGTTTCGAGCTTTGCCAAATCGGTTGGCGGCTGCCCCTGCAACATCTCGGTCGGCACCGCGCGCCTCGGCCTCAAGTCGGCGCTTCTCACCCGCGTCGGCAATGAGCAAATGGGCCGCTTCATCCGCGAGCAGCTGACCCGCGAAGGCGTCGAAACCCGCGGCATCGTCACCGATCCTGAGCGCCTGACGGCGCTTGCCATCCTCGCCGTCGAGAACGACAAGTCCTTCCCGCTGCTGTTCTACCGCGACAATTGCGCCGATAACGCGCTGTGCGAAGACGACGTTTCCGAGGACTTCATCCGCTCGGCAAGGGCGATCCTTGTTTCCGGCACGCACTTCTCCAAGCCCAACACCGATGCGGCGCAGCGCAAGGCGATGCGCCTTGCCAAGGAGAACGGCGCCAAGATCGTCTTCGACATCGACTACCGCCCGAACCTCTGGGGCCTTGCCGGCCACGACGCCGGCGAGAACCGCTACATCGCCTCCGACCGTGTCTCGGCCCACCTCAAGACCGTGCTTGCCGATTGCGACCTGATCGTCGGCACCGAGGAAGAGGTGCTGATCGCATCGGGTGAAAGCGACCTCTTGCAGGCGCTGAAGACGATCCGCTCCCTTTCCACGGCGACGATCGTCCTGAAGCGCGGGCCCATGGGCTGCATCGTCTATGACGGCCCGATTTCCGACGATCTCGAGGACGGCATCATCGGCAAGGGCTTTCCGATCGAGGTCTACAACGTACTCGGCGCCGGCGACGCCTTCATGTCCGGCTTCCTGCGCGGCTGGCTGAGACAAGAACCACATGCGACCTCGGCCACCTGGGCGAATGCCTGCGGCGCCTTTGCCGTCTCCCGCCTGCTCTGCGCGCCGGAGATCCCGACCTGGACCGAGCTGCAATTCTTCCTGGAGAACGGCAGCAAGGAACGGGCGCTGCGCAAGGACGAGGCGATCAACCACGTGCATTGGGCAACCACCCGCCGGCGCGAGATCCCGCTGTTGATGGCGCTGGCGATCGACCATCGCAGCCAGCTCGAAGATGCCGCCGCCGGCAATCCCGAACTGCTCGCCCGCATCCCCGCCTTCAAGGTGCTGGCGGTCAAGGCCGCAGCGCAGGTGGCTGCCGGCCGCTCCGGCTTCGGCATGCTGATCGACGACAAATACGGTCGCGACGCGCTTTATGCCGCCGGCGCCCACCGCGACTTCTGGATCGGCAAGCCGATCGAGCTTCCGGGCTCGCGGCCGCTGCAGTTCGAATTCAGCCAGGATCTCGGCAGCCGCCTGATCGACTGGCCGGTCGATCACTGCATCAAGGTGCTATCCTTCTACCATCCTGATGATCCGGCCGAGATGAAGGCGACGCAGGTTGCCAAACTCCGCTCGGCCTTCGAGGCGGCGCGCAAGGTCGGCCGCGAAATCCTGATCGAGATCATCGCCGGCAAGCACGGCAAGCTCGACGACCAGACCATTCCGCGCGCGCTCAACGAACTCTACGATGCCGGCCTCAAGCCCGACTGGTGGAAGCTCGAGCCGCAGGCCAGCCGGAACGCCTGGGCGGCGATCGATGCGGTCATCGAAAAGCGCGACCCGCTCTGCCGCGGCGTGGTGCTGCTCGGCCTCGAAGCGCCCTACGAGGCGCTGAAGGACGGCTTTGCGGCCGCCCGGACGTCGAAGACGGTCAAGGGTTTTGCGGTCGGTCGCACGATCTTTGCCGATGCCAGCAAGGCCTGGCTCGGCGGCGCCATGACCGACGAACAGGCGATCGCCGACATGGCCGGAAAATTCAAGGCGCTGGTCGATCTCTGGCTGCAGCTGGGTGAAACGAAGGCGGCATAGGATCGGGGCTGGTTTTCACACCGGCCCCCGTCCAGCAAACGATGCGAGTGGGCGAAACGGGATGATTTCGCCACGAGGAGGAAACAGAATATGAGCCAGAAGACCGTGCGCCTGACCATGGCACAGGCCGTGGCGCGGTTCCTGACCCGCCAGATGACCGTCATCGACGGCAACAAGGTGCCGATCTTCGGCGGTGTCTTCGCCATCTTCGGCCACGGCAACGTCGCCGGCGTCGGCGAGGCGCTGCACGGCATCAAGGACGCGCTGCCGACCTACCGCGCCCAGAACGAGCAGGGCATGGCCAATGCCGCGATCGCCTTTGCCAAGGCAAGCTTCCGCCGCCGCTTCATGGCCTGCACCACCTCGATCGGTCCCGGCGCGCTCAACATGGTGACCTCGGCGGCCCTTGCCCACGTCAACCGCCTGCCGGTCCTGTTCCTGCCCGGAGACGTCTTTGCCAATCGCCGGCCCGATCCGGTGCTGCAGCAGGTGGAAGGTTTTGCCGACGGCACGATCTCGGCCAATGATTGCTTCCGTCCGGTTTCGCGCTATTTCGACCGCATCACCCGGCCGGAGCAGATCATCCCGGCGCTGCGCCGTGCCATGCAGGTGCTGACGGATCCGGCCGATTGCGGCCCGGTGACGCTCTCGCTCTGCCAGGACGTGCAGGCTGAAGCCTATGATTATCCGGAAGCCTTCTTCGACGAAAAAGTCTGGTCGTCGCGCCGCATCGAGCCCGATGCCGACGAGCTGGCAGCGGCGATCGCAGCGCTGAAGGCGGCGAAAAGCCCTGTCATCATCGCCGGCGGTGGCGTGCTCTATTCGGAAGCCAGCAAGGCGCTTGCGGCCTTTGCAGAAAAGCACGGCGTTCCCGTCGTCGAGACCCAGGCCGGCAAGTCCTCGCTGCCGCACAGCCATCCACTCAACATGGGCTCGGTCGGCGTCACCGGCACGTCAGCCTCCAACCAGCTGGCGGAGGCGGCCGACGTCGTGCTCGCCGTCGGCTCGCGGCTGCAGGACTTCACCACCGGCTCCTGGGCCCTGTTCAAGAACGAGGGTCTGAAGATCGTCGGCCTCAATGTTCAGCCGTTCGATGCCGCCAAGCATGAGGGGCTGCCGCTGGTGGCCGACGCGCGCGTCGGTCTCGAGCGCATTTCCGCCGGGCTCGGCAACCACAAGGTCGACACCGCCTGGACCGACAAGGCGAAAGCCGGAAAGACCGAGTGGCTGAAGGCCGCCGACAAGGCGACGGCGACCACCAATGCGGCGCTGCCGTCGGATGCACAGGTGATCGGCGCCGTCCAGCGCGCCCGCGGTAGCGCGGACACCGTGCTTGTCTGCGCGGCGGGCGGCCTGCCCGGCGAGCTGCACAAGCTCTGGCAGGCGGAAACGCCTGGGGGTTACCACATGGAATACGGCTTCTCGACCATGGGTTATGAGGTCGCCGGCGGTCTCGGCACCAAGCTCGCCCGACCCGACAGCGACGTCATCGTCATGGTCGGCGACGGCAGCTACATGATGCTGAACTCCGAGATCGCCTCGTCGATCATGCTCGGCGCCAAGATCACCATCGTGTTGCTCGACAATGCCGGCTACGGCTGCATCAACCGGCTGCAGATGGCGACCGGCGGCGCCAACTTCAACAACCTGCTCGCCGATACGCACCATGTCGAACTGCCTCAGATCGATTTCGCCGCCCATGCCGGCGCGATGGGTGCGCTGACGCGCAAGGTCGGCTCTATATCGGAGCTGGAATCGGCTCTGAAGGAAACGGCCGGCGAAGCCCGCACCACCGTCATCGTCATCGACACCGACCCGCTTGTTACCACCGACGCAGGCGGCCACTGGTGGGATGTGGCGGTTCCCGAGGTGTCCGAGCGCGCCGAGGTCAACGCGGCCCGCAAGGGCTACGAGAAGGCTCTCGCGTCGCAACGCTTCGGCTGAGAACAAACAATCAGGCGCCTGCGACCCCATCGCAGGCGCTTTTCCACGTCCATTGTCCGCATGGTTGCGGATGGCATCAGAAAGTGAAGAAACATGATCCGCTACGGAACCAACCCGATCGCCTGGAGCAACGACGACGATCATTCGATCGGCGCGCATCTGACGCTCGAGGATTGCCTCACCGATTGCCAGAAGATCGGCTTCGACGGCATCGAGAAGGGCCACAAGATGCCTTCCGACCCGGAAGCGCTGAAGGCAAAGCTCGCCGCCTACGATCTGGTCTTCGTCTCCGGCTGGCACTCGACCAACCTGCTTACCCATGATGTCGAAGCCGAGAAGAAGGCGATCCAGCCGCATCTCGACTTGCTCAAGTACAACGGCTGCAAGGTGGCGATCGTCTGCGAGACCTCGAACGCTATCCATGGCGACGACACGAAATCGGTGGCCAACGACAAGCCGGTGCTGCCGGCGGACCAGTGGAAAAAATTCGGCGCCGATCTCGAAGCAATCGCTCAGTATTGCGCCGACCAGGGCATCGATCTCGTCTATCACCACCACATGGGCACGATCGTCCAGACAGGCGAGGAAATCGACCTCCTGATGCAGAACACCGGTCCGGCGACCAAGCTGCTGCTCGACACCGGCCATGCGTGGTTCGGCGGGTCCGACCCGGCCGAGGTCGCGAAGAAGTACATGCACCGCGTCCGCCACATCCATTGCAAGAACGTGCGCACGGCAGTGCGCAAGGTCGTCGAAGGCGAAGGGCTTTCGTTCCTTGAAGGCGTGCGCCGCGGTGTCTTCACCGTTCCCGGCGACAGCGAAGGCGGCGTCGATTTCGCTCCCGTGCTGAAAATCGCCGCCGAGCACAATTACGATGGCTGGCTGGTGATCGAGGCCGAACAGGACTCGGCCGTGCGCAACCCCTTCGAGTATCAGTCGCTGGGGCTGAAGTCGCTGAAGGCGTTTGCCAAGGAAGCGGGCTTGGACCGGGCGTAACCGCCGCTCCTCCGGCTGCAAGCTTTGCAGGGATCGCCCCTCATCCGGCTGCCGCCACCTTCTCCCCGCTCGCGGGAGAAGGCATATGCCGCTAATTCTCGGGTCACTCGCGACCTGGGTAGAGAGCATGCGGCAAATTCGACAATCCCCTCTCCCCGCCTGCGGGGAGAGGGCTAGGGTGAGGGGCAGGCCGCGAGCGCGACCGCCAAGGAAAAAGTCAGGAGACCGTCCCATGTCCAAGCTGCTCGTCAAACCGAAGGCCAAGTCGGGCCTGATGCAGAACGTCACCCCGGAAAGTGCCGGCTGGACCTATGTCGGCTTTGCGCTCAACCGGTTGAAGCCGGGCGAGATGGCAGGGGCCGAGGCCGGCGAAAAGGAGATCTGCCTTGTGCTGGTATCCGGCAAGGCTAAGGTTTCGGTCGACAGCGAGGATTTCGGCGAGCTTGGCGAACGCATGACGCCGTTCGAAGGACAGCCCTATGCCGTCTACGTGCCGACGGGCAGCCGCTGGCAGGTCGAGGCCACGACCGATCTCGATCTTGCGATCTGCTCGGCGCCCGGCGGCGAGGGTTTCAAGGCCAAGGTGATCAGACCGGGCACGCACCCGCAGATGACCCGCGGCAAGGGCACCAACACCCGCTACGTCACCAACATCATGCCCGAGGATGACAGCTCCGCCCAGTCGCTGCTGGTCGTCGAGGTGATCACGCCGGGCGGGCACACCTCGTCCTACCCGCCGCACAAGCATGACCAGGACGACCTGCCGGCCGAAAGCTATCTGGAAGAGACCTATTATCATCGCCTGAACCCGCCGCAGGGCTTTGCCATGCAGCGCGTCTACACCGACGACCGTTCGCTCGACGAAACCATGGCGGTGGAAGACGGCGACGTGACGCTGGTCCCGAGGGGATACCACCCGGTCGCCGCCGTGCACGGCTACGACGTCTACTACCTGAACGTCATGGCGGGGCCGAAGCGGGTTTGGAAATTCCACAACGCCCGGGAACACGAGTGGCTGTTTACCGGCGTCTAGCCGGAACGCGTCGGTGCCCAGGCGCGATGGACGGGCGCGCGCCTGCGCTCTAGATTACCGCCTTTCAGGGAGGCGGTGCCATGCGGATCGACGGACAATGCCATTGCGGTTTCGTGACCTATGAGGCCGAGATCGATCCGGACGACGTGGCGATCTGCCATTGCACCGATTGCCAGCAACTGACCGGATCGGCCTACCGGGTGACGGCGGGCACGGCGCGCGAAAATTTCCATCTGACCGGCGGCGAGCCCAAGCTTTACGTCAAGACGGCGCAGAACGGCCGCAAGCGCCTTCAGTTCTTCTGCCCGAACTGCGGCTCTCCGGTTTACACCACCGGCACGGACGCCGATGCCGAAGAGGTCGGCATTCGCCTCGGCACCATCAACCAGCGCCGCGCGCTGGCGCCGAAGGCGCAGATCTGGCGCTCGTCCGCCCTGCCCTGGATCCACGACATCGAGACGTTGCCTGGGCACGACCGGGACTGAACCCTGTCAGCCGGTCGCCGATATCCTGGCTTTGAGATGCGCCCAGGCGCGACCGATGACCTCCGGCGCCGGGGTCGACGTCATCTGTGACGGGCGGCTTTCCGGGTTGACCGCGAGGTAGGCCTTGACGAGGTGATAGCCGATCGAGTAGCCGGCCCAGCGTGGCAGCGGATTGCCTTGGCCGCTCCAGCCGAAAAACCAGGCGCTGTGATTGTAGCCGTCGGCCCAGAGCTCCAGTTCCGCCCGCTCCACCACCGCCAGCCATTGCTCGCCGGTGATGGCATGGTTCCACGGATTGCCGTCGCCGCCATTGATCTCCGCGTCGAAGGCGTCGGCCAGGCCCTCGGTGACGAGAACTTCTCCCAGCCTGAAACCGTAACCGCATGTCGCGTGGCGGAAGGAATGGTGTAGTTCGTGCGTGAGCGTCTTGCGCAGTTCGCCGGCTGCAAGGCTCGCTTCGAAATTGGGATTGTCCGGATCGAGGGTCACCGTTACCAGGCCGCGGCGGTAGCAGGAGCCGGACATTCCGAGCTCCGGGATCGTCTCGCCCGGCCGGCACTCCACCAGGACATCGACCGGCGCCGCCCTGTCGGATGCCGAAACGCTGCCGCCGACGCGCTCCGCCGTCGACCTGATGTCGGCGGCGATCCGCTCGCGCCAGGGTGCAAGGGATCCGTCGGCTTCGAGGAAGTGAAGGCGCAGGTCCAGCATTCGGCAATACTCCGGTCGTCATCGTCTTTCGACGCCGGACCTTAAGCATGCGGCCGGCGATTGCAACGCCGGAGAGGAGAAAGCGCCGCCCCATGCGTGCGCCCTTTGTCGCACAGTGGTGTGGCAGACTGTTAAAGGTCTGCCCCCATGGCCGGAACGCCGCCGTCATTGTATGACAGAGGAGAAACAGACGACAGGCAGGGTTATGGCGAAGGGCCGGTTCACGATTTTTCCCAGCCGCAATTGACGGCGTCGAGGCGGTCGAGGCCGCATCGGGGCACAGTTTTGACCGCCACACGCACGAGCAGTTCGGCATCGGACTGATCCACCAGGGCGCCCAGAAGTCGCTGAGCGGTCGCGGCATGGTCGAAGCGGGTGCGGGCGACATGATCACGGTCAATCCCGGCGAGGTCCATGACGGCATGCCGATCGGCGATGCCGGTCGGTCCTGGCGCATGCTCTATTTCGACCCGATCGTGATTGCAGACGCCATGGAGGACATCAGCCAGAGCAGGACGCGGGCCGCCGAATTCACGGCCCCCGTCTTTCATGACGCGCGCACATCGAGACATTTCCAGGCACTCTTCGGCGTGGTGACGACGACCAAGGATTGCGACCGGACGGAAATGCTCGGCGAGGAATGCCTGCTTTCGCTGCTGGCCGATGCAATGCGCACGAATGACGGGCAAGGACAGGCCGAGCCCGTGCCGGCGGCGATCGCCCGGGCGCAAAGCCTGATCGACGACGATCCGGCCGCCGCCATCGCCCTCGCCGACCTTGCCGAAGTGGCAGACCTCAGCCGGTTTCAGGTGGTGCGCGGGTTCGCCAAGAGCTTCGGGCTGACGCCGCATGCCTATATCGTCCAGCGCCGCATCGACATGGTGCGGCGTTTGATCGCCCGCGGCATGCCGCTGGCCGAGGCGGCCGCCGAAGGCGGTTTTGCCGACCAGAGCCACATGACGCGGATCTTCGCGCGCAAATACGGCCTCTCGCCCGGCGCCTATGCGCAATCCTTCCAGTGACCTGATAACCTGCCGCCTGCAATTCCGTTCAAGACCTGTAGACCCGAATGAGATCACTTGCGCGCCAACGCAGGAGTGGCCGCATGACGGAACGATTTCAGGGATACCTCTATCTGGCACTGGCGATGGTCATGGTCGGCAGCACCGTGATCGCCAGCAAGCTGATCGCCGCCGGCCTGCCGCCATTCATCGCGACGGCCTTGCGCTTCGCCGTCGCCTTCCCGCTGTTCCTCGCGCTGATGCGACTGACGCGAACGGCTTGGCCTCGGCTCGAGCGGCGCGCGTGGCTGATCCTGATCCTGCAGGCAGGCGCCGGCAGCGTCGGCTACACCACGCTGCTGATTGCCGGATTGCGCTACAGTTCGGCGACCGATGCCGGCGTCGTCATCGGCACGCTTCCTGTGGTCTCGGCCGGCATCGCCATCCTTTTGCTCGGCGAGCGGCCCAGCCGCTCGACCCTGATCGCCATCGGGCTGGCGGCGGCCGGCGTTCTGACCATCGTGCTGCGGCCCGACGACGGTGCTGAGCATTCGACCCTCGGCATAACGCTCGTCTTCGCAGCGGTGTTTTGCGAAGGGCTGTTCATCCTGATCAACAAGCGCATCCGCACACCGATAGCACCGCTGGCGCTCTCGACGATCATGGCCGGGATGGGCGTTGGCGTCGCCTTCGTGCCCGCTCTCTTCGAAGCCTCTTCGATGCAGGACGTCACGGTGCAGTCGCTGGCAGCCGTGCTCTACTACGCGCTGGTCCCGACCGTTGCCGGTTTCATCCTCTGGTATGCCGGTTCCGCCAAGGTCAGCGGAACGGAAGCCTCGGTCTTCACAGCACTTGCACCGGTTTCAGCGGTACTATTCGCATTCGTTCTTCTCGGCGAACCCGTGAGCGTCAACCAGCTCGCCGGCATCGGCTGCGTGCTTGTCGCCGTCCTCAGTCTTGCCGTGCCGCATTTGCGGCTGAAGGCTGCCGGCCAGACGCGGAGCTGACGCCTTCATCTTCCTCCATCAACTTCGAGGCATTCCATGCATTTCCAGCATTCAGACAGCATCTGGCGCGATTTTCCCGAGCTTGCGGCCGGCGCGCTCCACGTCGAGGGCGTACGCAGCAACGTTTCCGTCGCCGACGCCGTCGCCCGGTTTCAGGCCATCGCCAGCACCGCCCTTGCAACGCACCCCGAAGGCGAACTCGTCGAAATCCAGGCTTGGCGCCGGACCTTCGGCAGGATGGGACTGAAGCCGACGCAGTATCGCTGCGCTTCGGAAGCGCTGTTGCGCCGGTTCCGCAAGGAAGGCGACCTTCCCTCGATCCATCCGCTGATCGACCTCTGCAACGCGGTGTCGCTCGCCTTTGCCATCCCCATTGCCGTCTTCGACCTTTCCCGCGTCTCTGGTGATCTCGAAGTGACCCGCGCCAGAGGGGATGAGTTGTACGAAACCTTCTCCGGCGAAACCGAACATCCTGAACCGGGCGAAGTGATCTTTCGCGACGCCAAAGGCCGCGCCCATGCGCGCCGATGGACCAATCGGCAAAGCGGCCACTCGGCGATCCGCCCCCAGACCACGTCGGCCCTCGTCGTCGCCGAGGCGCTGCACGAAACCGCAACGGCCGACATTGCCGAACTCATGGCTGCATTGGAGCAAGCCATCGGCTCTGCCTTTGATATCCGGCCGACTTCGGCGCTGCTGAGCCCGACATCACCGCGTTTTGCCATCGTCGCCGACGCGAAAGCGTCCCATGCCGAAAGACTTTGACGTCAGGGCAAGCCGACATCCGGTTGCGCTGCTTCCGGCCGGCCTGTTTCCTCCGGCCATAAATCGGCTCCGGTTTCAGTTCATGGGGGACTTGTAGCAAGACACGGCTCATCGATGAGGGATGGCATGCAATCAAAATTCGGCCTGGCGCGACGGATGCTGTTCGACAATGGCGGGCTTGAAGAGATCTTTCGCCATGTGCGCAATCTGGTCATGGCAACGCTGGTGATCGCCGCCGGCATGCATGCGGTCGAGAACGGCCGAAGCCTCCACATCAAGGGGCTGCCAAACACGGCCCTGGCCGGCTACATCGTGTCGGCCATCGGCATCGGGCTGTTTCTGCTCAATCTGTTTGACGGTCTATACCGGCTGTCGAAGGTTCGCCGGCACCTGGTGCTTCAGATCCTGCTTCTGGCGATCTACGCTTTCGTGACGCTCAGGATCACGCAGCTGGTCCTGGCGCTGCGCATGTCGACGCTCTGAGGAGCCAGGAGCCAGCCGACGGGTCCCCCCGGCTGGCATCGCGCCTGATCACGCCGCCTTATCACGCCGCCTTGGCGACGTGATATTCCTTGATCGCGACCATCTTGATCGCCGGATAACGCTCGGCTTCGTAGCGCAGCGAGAAGCTGTCCTGCGCCAGGAACACCGGATCGCCGTCGAGGTCGCGGGCGATATCGCCGCGACGGGCGGTGACGAACTTGTCGAGTTCGGCGGGCTGGTCGGACGAAATCCAGCGGCAGACGGAGAAGCGCGACATTTCGAAGGAGACCGGCAGGCCGTATTCACCCTGCAGGCGTTCCTTCAGAACGTCGAGCTGCAGCGCGCCGACGACACCGACGATCGCCGGCGAGCCGTCTTCCGGCGAGAACAACTGCACGACGCCCTCTTCGGCCATCTGCTGCAGCGCTTCCTTGAGCTTCTTCGCCTTCATCGCATCTTCCAGCCGCACGCGGCGCAGGATTTCCGGCGAGAAGTTCGGCACGCCCTGGAAGACGAGATGCTCGCCCTCGGTCAGCGTGTCGCCGATGCGCAGGGTGCCGTGGTTCGGGATGCCGACGACATCGCCGGCATAGGCAGTGTCCGCCAGCTGGCGCTGGGAGGCAAAGAAGAATTGCGGGGCGCTCAGGCCCAGCTGCTTGCCGGTGCGCGCAAGCCGCGCCTTCATGCCACGCTCGAGCTTGCCTGAGCAGACGCGGGCAAAGGCGATGCGGTCGCGGTGGTTCGGGTCCATGTTCGCCTGGATCTTGAAGACGAAGGCCGTCATCTTGTCGTCGGTCGCGTGCACAGTGCGCGTATCGGCGACCTGGTCGCGCGGCGGCGGGGCGATCTCGCCGAGCGCGTTGATGAGGTCGCGCACACCGTAGTTGCGCAGCGCCGAGCCGAAGAACACCGGCGTCAGGTGGCCTTCGAGAAACGCCTTCTTGTCGAACGGCTTGCAGGCCTCGATCGCCAGCGACGTCTCCTCGATGAAGGCATCGCGCTCGTTTTCCGGCAGGCGGTGCGCGGCCATCTCGGGGCCATTGACCTTCGTCAGCACTTCCTGCGTGTCGGAACCACGCACGGTGTTGTCGGCCAGGTGATAGGAGCCGCAGAAGGTCTTGGAGCGACCGATCGGCCAGGTGACCGGCGCGCAGTCGAGTGCCAGCTTTTCTTCGACCTCGTCGAGGATCTCGAAGGGATCGCGGCTCTCGCGGTCCATCTTGTTGATGAAGGTGATGATCGGAATGTCGCGCATGCGGCAGACTTCGAACAGCTTCAGCGTGCGCGGCTCGATACCCTTGGCGGCATCGATGACCATGACCGCGGCATCGACCGCCGTCAGCGTGCGATAGGTGTCGTCGGCGAAGTCTTCGTGACCGGGCGTGTCGAGAATGTTGAAGACGTTGCCGCCATATTCGAAGGTCATCACCGAGGTGACGACCGAGATGCCGCGCTCGCGCTCGATCTTCATCCAGTCCGAACGGGTCTGGATGCGATCCTTCTTCGCCTTGACTTCGCCGGCGAGCTGGATCGCGCCGCCGAACAGCAGCAGCTTTTCGGTGAGCGTGGTCTTACCCGCGTCCGGGTGGGCGATGATCGCAAATGTGCGGCGGCGGGATACCGCCTCGGCGAGACTTTCGGCCATATCTTAGAATCCTGTGAGTTGCCGCGTCTTTACAGGCTCGGCCCTCATTATGCAATTGACCGACATTGCCAGCGCCCGGCTTATGATGTGATGACCATGCACACATCCCAGACCAAACCCGCCTTGACCCTCATCCGCCTGCCGCATGCCGAGGCATTGGACCTGCCGGCCTACGAGACCGAGGGTGCCGCCGGCATGGACCTGCGCGCCGCCGTTGCCGCAGGCGAGCCGATGACGCTTGCACCGGGACAGCGGGCGCTGGTGCCGACCGGCTTCATTTTCGAGATCCCCGCCGGCTACGAAGCGCAGATCCGTCCGCGTTCGGGCCTTGCCTTCAAGAACGGCATCACCTGCCTCAACACCCCGGGCACGATCGACAGCGACTACCGCGGCGAAGTCAAGGTGCTGCTGGTCAATCTCGGCGACGCGGATTTCGTCATCGAGCGCGGCATGCGCATCGCGCAGATGGTGATCGCCCCGGTGACCCAGGTAAGCGTGCGCGAGGCCGACAACGCCAGCGAAACGACACGCGGCGCCGGCGGCTTCGGCTCCACCGGCGTCTGAGACGCACGTCCAGGAACAGCCTGAAACGGTTTTTCGTCAACCAAGCGGGGGCAAACGCCGTTTGACCGGCGTCGACTTGACGATCGACGTGTTGGTCTGGGCCTTCTCGGCGATGCGGTCGAGCAGCGTATCGAGCTCCGCCATGTCCCGCACGAACAGCCTGGCGATAAAGCAGTCGTCGCCGGTGACCTTGTCGCATTCGACGATCTGCGGCGTTGCCTGGATCAGCTTCTCGACGATATGCAGCATGCCCGGCATTGGCCGGACGCGAATGATCGCCTGCAGCGGATAACCGAGGTTCACCGGGTTGAGGGCGATGGTGAAACCGTCGAGCACGCCGCGCTCTTCCAGCTTGCGCAAGCGCTCGGAGGCACTGGGCGAAGATAGCCCCGCCTCCTGCGCCAACTCCTTCAGCGACACGCGTGCGTTTGCCGCCAGGATATCCAGAATGCGGCGATCGAGTTCATCGAGCATCAGCAACCTCGTAAGCCAAAAGATCGAAACCATCTTCTTCGATTAGGTAAAATAGCCCAGATGCCTGCGATCATCCATATAAACCGCCATCGATGCCAATTAAACTTGGCGCATCAATCGAGGAGTGATCGCCATGGGCGCAGACATTAAAAGAGGCAGCGCCGAAATGACGGCGGCGATGCTGATATCGGGTACGATCGGCTGGTTCGTGCTGATGTCGGGCCAGCCGGTGACGAGCGTCGTCTTCTGGCGCTGCGTCTTCGGCGCGGTGACGCTGGTGGCGATCGCCGCCGCGCTCGGCCTTCTCGATCGGCGCCATTTCACCCGGCGGGTCGTCATGTTCTCGGTCGCCGGCGGCATCGCCATCGTCGTCAACTGGCTGTTGCTGTTTGCCGCCTATTCGCACGCCTCGATCTCAATCGCCACGATGGTCTACAACACCCAGCCGTTCATGCTGCTCGGGCTCGGCGCCCTGTTCCTCGGCGAGAAAATCACTGCCACCAAGATCTTCTGGCTGTCGATCTCCTTTGCCGGCATGCTGGCGATCATTTCGGCCAAGCCCGGCGGCAATTTCGCGCCGCAGGATTACCTCGTCGGTATCGCGCTCTCGGTGGGGGCCGCCTTCTTCTACGCGATCGCGGCACTTTTGACGAAGCTGCTCAAGGGAACGCCGCCACACCTGATCGCACTGATCCAGGTGGTGACCGGCACGCTGATGCTGGCGCCGATGGCCCTTGGCGCTCCCATGCCTTCGGGTACAGGACAATGGTCGATCCTGATTGCGGTCGGCGTCATCCATACCGGCATCATGTATGTGCTGCTCTATGGCGCCATCCAGCGGCTGCCGACGCATATGGCGGGGGCCCTGTCGTTCATCTATCCGATCGCCGCCATCGTCGTCGATCGCATAGCCTTCGGCCATGCGCTGCAGCCGATCCAGATCGTCGGATCGATCGCCATTCTCCTGGCTGCAGCCGGTATGAATCTCGGCTGGAAACTTCGCCTGCCCTCGCCTATCAAGCGCAGAGGCGAAGGGAGAACCGCATGATCACCTGTTACCTGAAATACGTTATCGACCCCTACAAGCTGGCCGAGTTCGAACACTACGCCAAGCTCTGGATCCCGCTGGTCAACCGCCTGGGCGGCACCCATCACGGCTATTTCATGCCGCATGAGGGCGCCAACAACATCGCGCTGGCGCTGTTCACCTTTCCGAGCCTGGCCGAGTACGAGATCTACCGCGAGAAAATGGCGAGAGATCCGGAGTGCCTGGAGGCCTTCGCCTTCGCGGAAAAGACGCGCTGCATCGTCAGCTACGAACGCAGCTTCATGCGGCCGGTGTTCGACTAGAAGGTCCTGTCCCCGAAGCGCGCGCTATCGACGCGCTTCGGCGGCCATGTTGACGGCGAAGCCGAACAGTGCCGTGCCCATGGCCCAGCGCTGTACCAACATCAGCAGGGGACGTCCGGCGAGGAACCCGGCGATCGAGCTTGCGCCAAGCGCAATCATCGCATTGACCGTGATGCTGATGGCGATCTGGATCGAGCCCAGGATCATCGACTGCGACAGCACATCTCCGGCCTCGGGACGGATAAACTGAGGCAACAGCGAGAGATAGAGCACCGCGACCTTCGGGTTCAAAAGGTTCGTCAGAAAACCCATCAGGAACAGCTTGCGCGGCCCGTCCTTCGGTAGGCTCTTGACCTGGAAAGGCGAGCGCCCGCCGGGCCGGACCGCCTGCCAGGCGAGGTAGACGAGATAGGCCACGCCCGCCAGGCGCAAGGCGTCATAGGCGAAAGGCACCGCAATGAGCAAAGCGGTGATGCCGAGCGCCGCCGAGACCATGTACACCACGAAACCGAGTGCGACTCCACCAAGTGAGATCAAGCCCGCCACCGGTCCCTGGCTGATCGAACGGGAGATCAGGTAGATCATGTTCGGCCCCGGCGTCAGCACCATGCCGAGCGCGATCAGAGCAAAGGCGATAAGGTTCTGGAGCTCAGGCATGAGAGGCGCCTCTTTTGCGTGTCCGGTAAAGCTGTACGCTTCTTCAAAAGCCTTGCAATGGCGAAATTGTCATCCGTGCAATTTAACCGCGAGTTTGGCGGCCGAGACGATCCGGATTTTCCTTTTCGACACTTTGCGCTAAGAACGGTGTCGGAGGAACGATCATGACGCTTGCAGCCCTTCTCGCCTATAGCGGCGCCCTGTTCATCGCAGCCATCATCCCCGGCCCAGGCGTGACGGCGCTGGTGGCGCGGGCGCTGGGCTCGGGATTTCGCGAGACCTTCTTCATGGGGCTAGGCCTGATCGTCGGCGACATGGTCTATCTGACCGCCGTCGTGCTCGGGCTGACGCTGATTGCCCAGACCTTCACCACCGTCTTCCTGTTCGTCAAGTTCGCCGGCGTGCTTTATCTCGGCTATATCGCCTGGAAGCTCTGGACTTCCGGCCTGTTGCCGCAGGATATCAAGGCGCAAACCTCGAAAAGCGTCTCGATGTCGTTCCTCTCCGGGCTGCTCGTCACCCTGGGCAATCCTAAGACCATGCTGTTTTACGTGGCGCTGGTGCCGACGCTGGTCGACATCGCTGCCATCGGACCGAGCGAGTACGGCCTGCTGCTGATCGCGACCTTCCTGGTGCTCCTGACCGTGCTTCTGCCCTATATCATGCTCGCCGCGCGTGCCCGCACCCTGCTCAAGCAGCCGAAGGCGTTGCAGGCGCTCAACCGCGTCGCCGCAGGGGTGCTCGCCGGCACCGCCGCCTATATCGCGACCCGCGCCGCCTGAAATAACATTCCCCGGCGGCGACTTAAGTCGCTGTTTTTTCCTCCGGCGGATCGTCGCGTCGCGGTTACCGTTCTGGAATAGAACGGGCATTGACCCTATTGTCACAACCAAACAGGTCAAACCCAAGGGAGAAACCCATGCCTGACACGCGCAAGCCCGGCCGCGGCCGCGTCTATTCCTCGATCACGGAAACGATCGGCGACACGCCGATCGTCCGGCTCGACAAGCTTGCCAGAGAAAAGGGCGTGAAGGCCAACCTGCTCGCCAAGCTCGAATTCTTCAACCCGATCGCCTCGGTCAAGGACCGCATCGGCGTCGCCATGATCGAAAGCCTGGAAGCACAGGGCAAGATCGTGCCCGGGCGCACCACGCTGGTCGAGCCGACCTCGGGCAACACCGGCATCGCGCTCGCCTTCGTCGCCGCCGCCAAGGGCTACAAGCTGATCCTGACCATGCCGGAGACAATGTCGGTCGAGCGTCGCAAGATGCTGGCGCTGCTCGGTGCCGAACTGGTGCTGACCGAGGGCGCCAAGGGCATGAAGGGCGCGATCGCCAAGGCACAGGAACTGGTCGAGACCCTGCCCGACGCGATCATCCCGCAGCAGTTCGAAAACCCGGCCAATCCGGAGATCCACCGCAGGACAACGGCCGAGGAGATCTGGAACGACACCGACGGTGCGGTGGACATCTTCGTCTCGGGCATCGGCACGGGCGGCACCATCACCGGCGCTGGCCAGGTGTTGAAGGCGCGCAAGCCGTCGATCAAGGTGATCGCGGTGGAGCCGGAGGAGTCGCCGGTTCTGTCGGGCGGAAACCCCGGTCCGCACAAGATCCAGGGCATCGGCGCCGGCTTTGCGCCCGCCATCCTCGACACCGGCGTCTATGACGAGGTCGTCACCGTCAACAGCGCCGAAGCCGTCGAGATCGCGCGGCTGGTCGCAAGGCTCGAAGGCGTTCCCGTCGGCATTTCCTCAGGCGCGGCGCTCACCGCCGCCATCGAGATCGGCCAGCGCGAGGAAAACGCCGGCAAGACGATCGTCGTTATCATTCCGTCCTTTGCCGAGCGCTATCTTTCGACGGTTCTCTTCGACGGTCTTGGCGCGTAAGCCTTTGACGATATCGAACGAAAGGGCGCCTGGTCGCCCTTTTTTTCGCTGCCTGAAGCCGAACGGCGGGCAACCGCGTGGAAAGCAAAGGCGCTGGCATGCCTCCCCGCAGTCACAGACCGTGTAACGATCGGCAGGGCATCTCCGATTTAGACGCAAACACCGAAACGCTCGCAGTCTTTGCCTTTCCGCATGTCCTGACGGAGGACCGCGCCGCACGTTTCCGGGCAATGCCTCAAGCCGCCGCCTGCAGGCGCTCGCCGGCAAGCCGGTAGGAAATCGCTTCGGCGAGGTGCAGCCGGCCGACTGTCGCCACCCCCTCGAGATCGGCAAGCGTGCGCGCGACCTTCAACACGCGGTGATAGCCGCGCGCTGAAAACTTCAGCTTCTCGGCCGCATCGCGCAGTAGCTGCAGTCCGGCAGCATCGGGCGCGGCGATGCGCTCGATCATCGCCGTCGAGCAGCGGGCGTTGCTGGTGGCTCCGCGGCTGCCGAGCGCCGCGAACCGATCGATCTGCAGCGCACGGGCGCGGGCGACGCGTTTGGCAACGGCAGCGCTTGCCTCGGCCGCCATAGGCCGGATCAGGTCAGCGGCGCTGACGGCGGGCACGTCGATGCGCAGATCGATCCGGTCCATCAGCGGACCGGAGATGCGCGCCTGATAGTCGCTCATGCAGCGCGGGCCGCGCGCGCATGACCGGCCGGGCTCGCCGGCCATGCCGCACCGGCACGGGTTCATTGCCGCCACCAGCTGGATTGCCGCGGGATAGCTGACCCGGTGATTGGCGCGGGCAATGATGCACTCGGCCGTCTCCAGCGGTTGGCGCAACGCATCGAGCACCTGCGGCGTGAACTCGGGAAACTCGTCGAGAAACAGCACGCCGTTGTGGGCAAGCGACGCCTCACCGGGCCTGGCGCGCAGACCGCCGCCGATCATCGCCGCCATGGTGGCGGAATGGTGCGGCGTGCGGAACGGTCGCCGGTCAGACAGTTTTCCGCCCGGCAATTGCCCGGCAATCGAGTGGATCATCGAGACTTCGAGCAGTTCGGCCGGCGTCAACGGCGGCAGGATCGACGGCAGGCGCGAGGCCAGCATCGACTTGCCCGAACCGGGCGGGCCGATCATCAGGAGATTGTGGTTGCCGGCGGCGGCCACTTCGAGCGCCCGCTTGGCGCTCTCCTGTCCCTTGATATCGGCCAGGTCGGGCAGGTCGACGGCACCGGCACGAATGGCCGGTTCCGGCCGCGAGAGCACCTGCGTGCCGCGGAAATGGTTGGCGATGGCGATCAGGCTGCGGGGTGCGAGAATATCGATCTCGGCGCCGGCCCATGCCGCCTCCGGTCCGCTTTCGGCCGGGCAGATCAACCCCTTGCCCAGCGCATTGGCGCCGATCGCCGCCGGTAGCGCGCCGGCGACGGCTGCGACGGTGCCATCGAGATTGAGCTCGCCGATCACCACATAGCCGGCAAGCGCATCGCCGGGGATGGCGCCGAGTGCGGCCATCAGCCCGAGCGCGATCGCCAGATCGAAATGGCTGCCTTCCTTCGGCAGATCGGCAGGCGCGAGATTGACCGTAACTTTCTTGGCCGGTAGCGCCAGACCTGACGCGTGAAGCGCTGCCTGCACGCGCTCGCGGCTTTCGGCGACGGCCTTGTCGGGCAGGCCGACGATCTGCATGCCGACCCGGCCGGGCGCGACCATTACCTGAACGTCGACCGGAACACCTTCAATTCCCTGGAATGCCACCGTACTGACGCGTGCAACCATGACCGCCTCTTCGACAAGGGCGGCCGCCGCGCCGCCGCAACCCTACCGGTCGCAGCGGAAAATCTTGCACGGAATGCGCACAAAAACAAGAACAATGACAGAACATCTCGCCGATCGCCACCAGCCTCGGATGGCGGCGATTTGCGACGGCAACGCGGTCTTGGGCGGTCGGTATCAGGCGCGCTTGCGCTCGATCGCATCCCACAGCAGGCTCGCGACGTCGGCGCCGCCGAACTTCTTGACTTCGCGGATGCCGGTCGGTGACGTCACGTTGATCTCGGTCATGTAGTCGCCGATGACGTCGATGCCGACGAAGAGGAAGCCGCGCTCCCTCAGCGCCGGGGCGATGCGGGCGCAGATTTCCTTTTCGCGCGCCGTCAGTTCGGTCGGCTCGGGCCGGCCGCCGGCATGCATGTTGGAGCGGGCGTCGTGTTCGGCCGGCACGCGGTTGATGGCGCCGACCGGCTCGCCGTCGACGAGCAGGATGCGCTTGTCGCCCTTGCGCACTGCCGGCAGGTATTCCTGCGCGATGAAGGGTTCGCGGAACATCTGGCCGAACATTTCCAAGAGCGAGGACATGTTGCGGTCGTCGCGAGCCGAGTGGAACACACCGGCGCCGCCATTGCCGTAAAGCGGCTTCAGGATGATGTCGCCCATCTCTTCGCGGAAGCGTGCGATCTCGGCGGCATCGCGGGTGATCAGCGTCTTCGGCATCAGATCGGCGAATTCGGTGACGAAGATCTTTTCCGGCGAGTTGCGCACCCAGGCGGGATCATTGACGACAAGCGTCTTCGGATGCAGGCGCTCAAGCAGATGCGTTGAGGTGATATAAGCCATGTCGAAGGGCGGATCCTGGCGCAGAAGGATCACGTCCATGGTCGAAAGGTCGAGCCGTTCCGGCTCGCCAAGCGTGAAGTGATCACCCTTGACGTCGCGCAGCGTCATCTGCTGTGCGGTCGCGATGACCTTGCCGTCGCGCAAGGAGAGCTTTTCGGGGGTGTAGTGGAAGAGCCGGTAGCCGCGGGTCTGAGCCTCGAGGCTCATCGCGAAGGTGGAATCGCCCGCGATATTGATGCCCGACACATGGTCCATCTGGACCCCGACATTGATGATTTTCGCCATCTTCCCGTCCCCGCTGGATCCCGATGACGCGCAGTCGACGCGTCCGGGATCTTGATCGATTCTAATAGCTTAGAGCGGGGCCCGCGCAAAAGCTCGCACGCGGCTTGCTTCGGCCCGCTCTAAAAGAGCCCGCAACATGTAGAATGCGGACCCGCCTTAGGCAAGGCTACTCGAAGCCCTCGACGAGGCAGGTGATGAGATGATGGTCCGACAGCGGACGGCCCGTCGGATCGAGCGACGAAATGATCCGGCTTTCGCCGATCTTCAAGCCGCGCGACAGGAACCAGTCGAGCTTCATCGCCCGCTCCGGCCAACGCGTGATCAGGCTGGGACGGGTGGTCATTTCCGCAAGCGGCCCGCCATGACGGCTGAAGCCACGCGCCGCACTCATGGCAAACAGCCCTTCGGCCTCGAAATCGCCACCGGCATGATTGCCGGTGTTGAGATCGCCGCCGATCAGGACAGGCAAACCGGGGAATGCCTCATCCAGAGTGTCGATCAATTCCCTGACCTGCCGTTCGCGATAGGGCGCCGTGGTGGCACTTTCGAGATGGGTGGAGACGGCAACAAAGGGGCCAGCTTCGGTCTCGATCACCGCGCCGATGGCGAAGCGTTCGCCGACGCGTGGCTGGTCGCCGCCGTCCATGAACCAGAGCCGCTCGCCCCAGAGGCGCAGTATGAATGGCCGGCCGAGCGGCACCGCGGCCATCAGCGCATTGCCGTGAAAGCCTTTCGCGTTGAAGTCGTCCTTGCAGAATTCGAGCTCCGTGTCGGAGCCGAGGCCAAGCTCGATGAACTCGACACCATAGGCGTACTGCATCCCTAGTGCGGCTGCGACCTCGGCCGTCGGGTGGCGCTGGCCGGTGCGGGCCATGCCATCGTCCATTTCCGACAGCAGTACGACCGGTGCTGCCGTTGCCGCCAGATGAGCAGCACTCTCGGGTGCAAACAGGCAGCGTTCCAGGTTCCAGGCAGCGACGGTGAACGGGAAGGCGAGCGGCGCGCTCGATGATGGGGCGCCACCGATCTCGATGCTGTTCATCTCGGCCAGTGCCGCCATCACGGCGTCATGGGCGGCGATCGAGCGCTCGATGGTGGTGAAACCGGCGCGGGTTTCCTGCGACGGCACGGCAAGCTGGCTGACAGTCTCTTCGATCACAATGCCGGCTCCAGGCTGAGGGAACGTGCGCTTTCGCCACTATTGGTGAATGAGGTGCCGCGCTCCAGTCGCTTGCCGGTTTCCGGCGCGAAGAAATGCAGGCGGTCGGTCGCGATCGTCACGGCAAGATCGCCGGAAAGCGGAATTTCAGGAGACAGCGCCACCGTCAGCGCCTGATCCTCGATGGTCCCATGGACGAGACGTTGTGCGCCAAGTTCCTCGACATAGTCGACCTGGAACAGCATCGCATCCTCGCCGACGCCGGCGATTTTCAGATCCTCGGCGCGCAGGCCGACGGTCACCGGGCCCTCGACCGGGGCGCGATCGCCGAGTTCGATCCTGTAGCTGCCGATAGAAAGGCGAGCGCCTTCGATCTTGCCCTTGATCAGGTTCATGGCGGGCGAGCCGATGAAGCTCGCGACGAAGGTCGAGGCCGGACGGTGGTAGACATCGAGCGGGCGGCCGATCTGCTCGATCCGGCCGCCGTTCAGAACCACGAGGCGGTCGGCAAGCGTCATCGCCTCCAACTGGTCGTGGGTGACATAGAGCGAGGTGGTGCCGAGGCGCTTCTGCAGCCGCTTGATCTCGCCGCGCATGGAGACGCGGAGTTTGGCATCGAGGTTGGACAGCGGCTCGTCGAAGAGGAAGGCTGCCGGCTTGCGCACGATGGCGCGCCCCATGGCGACACGCTGGCGCTGGCCACCGGAAAGCGCGCGCGGCTTGCGGTCGAGATAGGGCTCGATCTCCAGCATGCGCGCGGCTTCGGCGACGCGGGCGTCGATCTCGGCCTTCGGCGTCTTGCGGTTCTTCAGGCCATAGGCAAGGTTCTGGTAGACGGTCATATGCGGATAGAGCGCATAGTTCTGGAACACCATGGCGATGTCGCGCTCGGCCGGGTCGACCTCGTTGATGACGCGCGAGCCGATCTTCACCGTGCCCTTCGAGATGCCCTCAAGCCCTGCGACCATGCGCAGGAGCGTGGACTTGCCGCAGCCGGACGGGCCGACCAGCACGATGAATTCGCCGTCCTCGATATCGATCGAGACGGACTTCACCGCCTCGACGTTGCCGGTATAGATCTTCGAGACCTCGGCTATGGTGATGGCCGCCATGGCTGCCTCCGTTGGTAAAATTGCGTTTGAGCGCGCGGCGAGGACGATCCCGCCGCCGCGCTGTCTACTTGTCGCTTTCCGTCAGGCCCTTGATGAACCAGCGCTGGAAGATCACCACGATCAGCACCGGCGGCAGCATGGCGAGGATCGCCAGCGCAAAGGCCTCGTTGTAATCGGGGATGTTGGAGCCGACCCAGACGAGCAGGATCTGCTTGATGCCGCGCACCAGCGTGAAGAAGCCTTCGTCGGTGGTCATCAGCGTCGGCCAGAGATATTGGTTCCAGCCATAGACGAACATGATGATGAAGATCGCCGCCATCATCGTGCGCGACAGCGGCACCAGCACGTCGATGAAGAACTTGAACGGGCCGGCGCCATCGATGCGGGCTGCCTCCAGCAGCTCGTCCGGCACCGACTTGAAGAACTGACGGAAATAGAAGGTGCCTGTCGCCGACGCCAGCAGCGGCACGATCAGGCCGGTATAGGTGTTGGTCAGCTTCAGCGTGTTCATCACTTCATAGGACGGAAGGATGCGCACTTCGAGCGGCAGGAGCAGCGTCGTGAAGATGATCCAGAAGAAGAAGGTGCCGAGCCGGAAGCGGAAATAGACGATCGCATAGGCGGCCAACATCGACAGGATGATCTTGCCGACCGCGAAGCCGAGGCCCAGGATCATCGAGTTCATCATCATGTTGAGACCGGTGATCTTGCCGGTGAAGCCGCCCTTGCGGGTCAGAACCGTCTCGTAGGTCTCGACGAAATGACCGCCCCAGGAGAGGCTGAGGCCGTTGCGATGAATATCGGCTGCCTCGTGCGTCGAGGTCATGAAGGCGACCACGACAGGCGCCACCATGATGAAGACGCCGAAGAGCAGGATGACGTGGTCGAAAAACTTGGTGCGATACATCGGCCCCGCCTCAATTGTAGTGCACGCGCCGCTCGATGAAGCGGAACTGGAAGATGGTGAGCACGAAGACGATGAGCATCAGAATGACCGATTGCGCCGAGGAGCCGCCGAGGTCGTTGCCGCGGAAACCATCCATGTAGACCTTGTAGACAAGGGTGATCGGATTGTTGGCCGCCTTGTCCTTCACCATCACGTCGATGACGCCGAATGTGTCGAACAGCGCATAGGTGACGTTGATGATCAGGAGGAAGAAGGCCGTCGGCGCGAGCAGCGGCAGGATCACCGTCCAGAAGCGGCGGAAGCCCGAGCGGCAATCCATCGCCGCCGCCTCGCGCACTGCGACCGGAATGCCCTGCAGGCCCGAGAGGAAGAAGATGAAATTGTACGGGATCTGCTTCCAGACCGAGACGACGATCATCGCAAAGGCGGTGTCGGAATAGTTGAGACCGACCTTGATGTCCCAGCCGAACCAGCGGGCAAGCTCGACGATCGGGCCGATATGCTGGTCGAAGAACATCATGCCGATGAGGCCTGCAACCGGCGGGGCGATCGCATAGACCCAGATCAGCAGCGTCTTGTAGGTGGCATTGCCGCGGATGACGCCGTCAGCCTTGACGGCGAGCAGCAGACCGATCGACAGCGCGAAGAAGGTGACGAGCGTGGTGAAGATCGCAGTGAACCTGGCGATACCGAGATATTCGCCCGATTTCAGCACGTCGGTGTAGTTCGCCATGCCGACGAAGGTCGAACCGAAGCCGAACGGATCTTCAAGATAGAAGGACGACTGGATCGCCTGGATCGACGGCCAGTAGAAGAACACGAAGATGATCGCCAGCTGTGGTGCCAGAAAGAGATAGGGCAGATAGGGCGAGGAGAACTGCACGCGCTTGGCGGCATCCTCGCCACCCTTCGCCTTGCCGCCAAAGAGCCGGAGAGCGCCAAAACGACGCCCATCCGCTCCAGTTCCTCCCCGCGGCGCGGGGAGGCTTTCCGTTCCAGTTGTCATCGAGATCAGCCGGCCGTCTTGGCGAAGCGGGCGAGCAGGTCGTTGCCTTCCTTCTCGATGGTGTCGAAGGCGTCCTTCACGGTCGTCTCACCGGAGAAGATGCGGCCGTATTCGCGCTCCATGATCTCGCGGATCTGCGGATAGAAGCCGAGACGGTAGCCCTTCGACCAGTCACCGGCCGGCAGCATCAGCTGCTTGATGCCGACTTCGGCGACAGGCTTTTCCTTGTAGTAGCCGTCCTTCTGGGCAAGCTCATAGGCTGCCTTGGTGATGGCCACGTAGCCGGTTGCCTTGTGGTAGAAGTACTGGATCTCGGGCGAGGTCAGGAACTGGAAGAAGTCGGCGACGCACTTGTTTTCCTCGTCCGTCTTGCCCGACATCGCAAAGAGGGCAGCACCGCCGATGAACGAGTTCGTGCCGGCACCTTCGATGGCGTTCCAGTAGGGCAGGAAGGTTGCCGAGAACGGCATCTGCGCCGTCTTCTGCAGGCCGCCGAACGAACCGGACGAACCGATCCAGAACGCGGCCTTGCCTTCTTCGAAGACCTTCTGGTTGTCGTTCCAGCCGGCGCCGTAGAAGGCGAAGTAGCCTTCGTCCTTCCAGGCCTTGAGCTTGTCGAACATCATGACCAGGTTCGGGTCGGTGACCTTCAGCGTGGTGTCGACGACGCTGTCGTAGCCGTTGTTGTTGGTGGCGAACTGGATGTTGTTGCGCGAGAAGAAGTTCTCGGTGAACTGCCAGGTGAGCTGCGACTGGACGAGCGGGATGTAGCCGGCAGCCTTCAGCTTGGGTGCAGCGGCCTCGAACTCTTCCCAGGTCTTCGGCGCCTCGACGCCGGCCTTCTTCAGGGCCTCGTCGTTGACATACATGATCGGAGCCGAGGAATTGAACGGCATGCCGACGAACTTGCCTTCGCTGTCGGCATAGAAGTAGCGCACGCCGTCGATGAAGGCGTTGCGGTCAAAGTTGTGGCCGGCCTTGATGATCAGGTCTTCAGCGGGAACGACGGCGCCCTTGGCGTTGATGATGGTTGCGGCGCCGGCGTCGAAGACCTGCAGAATGTTGGGCTGTTCGCCCGAGCGGAAGGCGGCGATGCCGGAAGCGAGCGCTTCCTCATAGGTGCCCTTGGAAACCGGGGTCAGCGCGCAGGCGCTCTGGGCTTCGTTGAACTTCTGCGAGATCTCGTTGATGACCTCGCCGTTGCGGCCGGCCATGCCGTGCCACCAGGTAATATTGGTTGCGGCAAGCGACGAGGTTGCCGAAAAAGCAAGGGTGAAAGCTGCGAGCGAAATTTTCTTGAACATGACTGGTCCTCTCCACCGGATTGCGGATGGCAGTGGACTAGTGGCGTTCAATGACAGGCCGGTAACGCTTTTATGTCGGGACGATTACAAATTCGCGAATATGTTCCATGAGGGCGCGCAAACGGAACAGCGCAATCATTTCCTTCGCCGCACGCCCGCTCAGAACGCATCGGGCAGGTGTCGCGGCCAGCGCCAGGGCGTCACCGTGACGATGTCGTAGCGCACGGATAGCCTGGCGAAATCGGGCTGGCGCGCGAGCCAGAGATCGCTCGCCGCGCGAATGCGGTGCTGCGCCGTGGCGGTGACGGCAAAGACGCCCGCCTCTGCCGAGCGCCTGGCCTTGACCTCGACGCAGGCAATGAGATCACCCCTGCGGGCGATAATGTCGATTTCGCCCAGTTTGGTGCGATGGCGCATGGCAACGATGCGGTAGCCCTTCACGATCAGGCAGAGGGCGGCGCGATATTCGGCGAACCGACCGCGCCTCTGGGCTTCCAGCTTCCGCCGATCTGGCCCCTCAGTCGCCATCGCGGTCCTTGAGTTCCAGCAGCCGGTCGTAAAGCTCCTTGCGCGGAAGGCCAGTCTGTTTGGCCGCTTCGGTCGCGGCTTTGCCGGTCGACATGTCGGCGATCAAGCGGACGAGCAGCGCGTCGACGTCGGCCGCCTCCGGCTCCGGCGGCGCGTCGGGCGGGCCGATGACGAAGACGATCTCGCCCTTGACCGCCCCGGCGTCGTCATAGAACGCCTTGAGTTCGCCAAGCGTACCGCGGCGAAACTCCTCGAACGTCTTCGTCAGTTCGCGGCAGACCGTCGCCCTTCTGTCTTCACCGAGCACGGCTGCGGCAGCCGCCACCGTTGCTGCGATCCGATGCGGCGATTCGAAGAACATCAGCGTCGCCGGGACCCTCGCCAGTTCCTCAAGCCGATCGCGCTTGGCCTTGTCCTTGGTCGGCAGGAAGCCGGCAAAGAGAAAGGCGTCGTTGGGAAGGCCGGAGCCGACAAGGGCTGCAAGCGGCGCCGAGGCGCCGGGGATCGGTACGACCCGGTAACCGGCCTCGATCGCCAATTGCCCCAGGCGGTAGCCGGGATCGGAGACCAGCGGCGTGCCGGCATCGGAAACGAGCGCCACGGATCTGCCCTCTGCAAGAGCCGCCAGCAGTCGCGGGCCGACCTCGTCGGCATTGTGCTCGTGATAGGCGTAGGGACGATTGACGATGCCGTAGCGGTCGAGCAGCACGCGGGTGACACGCGTATCCTCGCAGGCAAGCACGTCGGCCCCGGCAAGCGTTTCCAATGCGCGCAAGGTAATGTCGCCGAGATTGCCGATCGGCGTCGCCACGAGATAGAGCGCGACATCGAGCGGGCGCGCGGGAACGCTGGTGTTGTGCAGGCGATAGCTGCGCTGCCTCTGCCCGTCCGTTGTGTCCGACGTCCTATGCTTTTCCAACTGCCGCTTCCTGATCGCTGTGCCGGTTGACCGGTTTTGACCTTTATGAGTGAGCCGACATGGCAGGGCAAGGGCGCCGAGCGCCGGGCCCGCGCGTCATCTGGGGACAGCGCCCGTCAAACCCCTTGCTTTTCGGGCGATGTTTCTGCCATTTTGCCGGTCCACATTCCTTCCGGTCGGTCGGCCGGCACACGCAGTTGACGCTGCGGCGGGAGCCTCGCCCGCCGAGCAACGGTTGAAAGCGGTAGCATCCCATGCGCATTACTCTCGAGCGGTCCAATCTTCTGAAGTCGCTGAACCACGTGCACCGAGTGGTGGAACGGCGCAACACGATCCCGATCCTCTCGAACGTCCTGTTGCGCTCGGATGGTGCCAGCCTCGAGATGAAGGCGACCGACCTCGATCTCGAAATCACCGAGGCGACCCCGGCCCAGGTCGAACAGGCCGGCGCCACCACCGTTCCGGCGCATCTGCTCTACGACATCGTGCGCAAGCTGCCCGACGGCTCGGAAGTGCTTTTGGCGACCAATGCCGAGGGCACGGCGATGACGGTCCAGTCCGGCCGGTCGAAATTCTCGCTGCAGTGCTTGCCGCAATCCGACTTCCCGGACCTCACGGCCGGCACATTCACACACACCTTCCGCCTCAAGGCGACCGACCTGAAGATGCTGATCGACCGGACCCAGTTCGCGATCTCGACCGAGGAAACGCGCTACTACCTCAACGGCATCTTCGTGCACACGGTCGAGAGCAAGGGCGACCTGAAGCTGCGCGCCGTGGCCACCGACGGCCACCGCCTTGCGCGCGCCGACGTCGAGGCGCCGTCGGGCTCTGAAGGCATGCCCGGCATCATCATCCCGCGCAAGACCGTCAGCGAACTGCAGAAGCTGCTCGACAATCCCGATATCGTCGTGACGCTCGAAGTGTCGGATGCAAAGATCCGCCTGACGATCGGCTCGATCGTGATGACCTCGAAATTGATCGACGGCACATTCCCGGATTACCAGCGCGTCATCCCGGCCAACAACGACAAGGAACTGCGCGTCGATTGCCAGTCCTTCGCCCAGGCCGTGGACCGCGTTTCGACCATTTCCTCCGAGCGCGGCCGCGCCGTGAAACTGGCGCTGACCGACGGTCAGATGACGCTGACGGTCAACAATCCGGATTCCGGCAGCGCCACGGAAGAGCTTCCTGTCGGCTACGACCACGACCCGCTGGAAATCGGCTTTAACGCCAAATACCTGCTCGACATCACCTCGCAGCTGACGGGAACGGATGCCATCTTCATGCTGGCCGACCCCGGCTCGCCGACGCTGGTGCGCGATCTGGCAGCGGAAGACGCGCTCTACGTGCTGATGCCGATGCGGGTCTAGTCGCCCGTGCCGCGATGAAAAATGCGACCCGTCACGCCCCGCGTGGCGGGTTTTTTGTTGCCGCGGATATTCGCGCGCTGTTGATAAGACGACGCTTTCAGGCGCGGACAGACTTGTTTTTGCCGCAGATGGGATCACATTATACTCGCAATGTCCGCGCACCGCACGAATCAGCGAGACCGGACCATCCGTTAAGAGAGGACGACGGTTTTGAGGGGATCAATGAACTTGCGCGTGAAGGTGAAGGAACGGCTCGGCCGGAAATTCGACGAGGAAATCCGTTTCTTCAAGGGCTGGATGAGCAATGCGAAGGCGGTGGGGGCCATCCTGCCGACGTCGTCCGTCACCGCCCGGCGCATGGCGAGCGTCATCGATCCCGATTCGGGACTGCCGGTTCTGGAACTGGGGCCCGGCACCGGCGTCATCACCAAGGCGATCCTGGAGCGCGGCGTCGCACCTGAAGACCTGGTGTCGGTCGAGTACTCCACCGATTTCTACCAGCAGCTCAAGGCGAACTACGCCAACGTCAACTTCATCAATGGCGACGCTTTCGACCTAAAGCAGACGCTCGGCGCGATGAAGGATCGAACCTTCGACAGCGTCATTTCGGCCGTGCCGCTGCTCAATTTCCCGATGTACCGCCGGGTCGAGCTGATCGAGGACCTGCTGTCGCGCATCCCCGTCGGTCGCCCTGTCGTGCAGATTTCCTATGGACCGCTGTCGCCCGTCGTCGCCATGCCCGACCGCTACAGCATCCAGCATCTCGACTTCGTCGTGCGCAACATCCCGCCCGCCCAGCTCTGGGTCTATCGCAAGGCGCACTGACGGAGCCTTTCCATGTTCGGCCTTTATATCACGCACCCGCAGGTGCAGATCGATCCGGCCGTGCCCGTGCCGAAATGGGGCCTGTCGGAAACGGGCCGCGCCCGGGCGGAAGCGACGGCGCGCCTCCCCTGGGTTCGAACGCTCGGGCGGATCGTTTCGAGCGACGAAACCAAGGCCGTCGAGACCGCGAGCCTGCTCGCCGCGACTGCCGAGACCGTCGTCGAAATCGACGATACCATGGGCGAGAACGACCGCTCGGCTACCGGCTTCCTGCCGCCGCCGGAGTTCGAAAAGGCTGCGGACTGGTTCTTCGCCAACCCGCATGAGAGCTTCAATGGCTGGGAGCGCGCCATGGACGCGCAGGCCCGCATCACCGCGGCCGTCTTCCGCGTCCTCGATGAACACGACCCTGCTGTTCCCATCGCCTTCGTCGGCCATGGCGGCGTCGGAACCTTGCTGAAGTGCAAACTCGGCGGCACCGCCATCAGCCGAAGCAGCGACCAGAAGGGCGGCGGCGGCGGCAATCTCTTCGCGTTCCGCCTTGCAGATCGCGCTCTCACATGCGACTGGACCCCGATGGAATTCTGGCAGGGGTGACCGCGACATGACCGAGACCGCACGCGACCGACTGATCGTCGGCCTGGATCTTCCGACAATTGCAGAGGCCGAAAAGATCGTCGCCACGCTCGGCGACGACGTCGCCTTCTACAAGATCGGCTACCAGCTGGTGTTTGCCGGCGGCCTCGAGTTTGCCCGGGACCTTGCCGCCGACGGCAAGAAGGTCTTTCTCGACATGAAGCTGCTCGACATCGACAACACGGTGGCCAAGGGCGTCGAGAACATCGTCAAGATGGGCATGTCGATGCTGACGCTGCACGCCTATCCCAAGGCGATGAAAGCGGCCGTCGAAGCGGCGCGAGGATCGGATCTCTGCCTGCTCGGCGTCACGGTGCTGACCTCGATGGACGAGCAGGACGTGATCGACGCCGGATACGAATACGACCCGCATACGCTGGTGCTGCGCCGGGCCGAACAGGCACGCGCAGCCGGCATGGGCGGCATCGTCTGCTCGGCGGAAGAATCCGCCGCCGTGCGCAAGATCATCGGCCCCGACATGGCGCTGGTGACCCCCGGCATCCGCCCCGCCGGCGCCGAGAAAGGCGACCAGAAGCGCGTCATGACACCGGCCGATGCGCTGAAGGCGGGATCGAGCCACCTCGTGGTCGCGCGCCCAATCGTCGCAGCGACAGAGCCGCTTGTCGCCGCCCGCGCCATTCTCACCGAGATGGAAAGCGCGCTTTCGCGCTGAACCTGAAGCCCTTCGGCAACAGCCAGGCGTTGTGCGCCGCACTCCGCCATCCGTTGCAGTCGTTGTGCTTGACCTCGGTTGGAATTTGCCGGAAGTAACACTCCCGTCTGCTTCTAGTGCCTGAAGACGAGGAGATCAGCATGGCAAAAGGATACTGGATCGCCCGGGTCGATGTCCGCGACCCGGAACGCTACAAGGACTATGTGGCGGCCGCAAAGCCGGCTTTCGAGAAATACGGAGCCAATTTTCTTGCACGCGGCGGCACGTTCGAGCGCCTGGAAGGTGGCGTGCGCGCCCGCAACGTCGTGATCGAGTTCCCGTCGCTGCAGGCCGCTATCGACTGCTACAACTCCCCCGAATACCAGATTGCCGCCGCCATCCGCCAGGAAGTGGCCGATGCCGAGATGGTCGTCGTCGAAGGCATCTGACGCGCGCGGCGCGACCAGTCTGCTGCAACGCTCTTCGCCGCGAGGATTGGCCTTCACCTCTTGCGGCTGTTGGGCTATGTAGCAGACAATTCTTCCAAATGAGATCAGGAGTGCGTTTCCCATGACCTTGTCCAACCTTCCGCCGCTGGTGACGATTTTCGGCGGATCCGGGTTCGTCGGCCGTCATGTCGTGCGTGCGCTTGCCAAGCGCGGCTATCGCATTCGCGTCGCCGTCCGCCGGCCGGATCTTGCCGGTCACCTGCAGCCGCTCGGCAATGTCGGCCAGATCTCGTTCGTCCAGGCCAACCTGCGCTATCGCAAGTCGGTCGACCGCGCCGTCGAAGGCTCCGACCATGTCATCAACTGCGTCGGCGTGCTATTCGAGAGCGGCCGCAACACCTTCGACGCAGTACAGGATTTCGGCGCCCGCGCTGTTGCCGAAGCTGCCCGCAATGTCGGCGCGAAGCTCACGCATATCTCGGCGATCGGCGCCGATGCGAAGTCGGAATCGAGCTACGCCCGCACCAAGGGCCGCGCCGAAATTTCGATCCGCGAAACGCTGCCGGACGCGATCATCCTGCGTCCCTCGATCATCTTCGGACCGGAAGACGGCTTCTTCAACAAGTTCGCCCAGATGGCCCGGTTTGCGCCGGCACTGCCGCTGATCGGCGGCGGCAACACCAAGTTCCAGCCCGTCTATGTCACCGACGTCGCCGAAACAGTCGCGCGCTCGGTCGACGGCACGCTGTCGGCCGGCACGACCTACGAACTGGGCGGACCGGACGTGCTCACCTTCCGCGAATGTCTCGAGATCATGCTGGAGACGATCGACCGCAAGCGCCCGCTCGTCTCCGTGCCCTTCGGCATCGCCTCGCTGATGGGCAGCGTCGCATCGATGATCCCCTTCATCACGCCGCCGATCACACCCGACCAGGTGGTGTTGCTGAAATCCGACAATGTCGTTTCCGCCAAGGCGGAATCGGAAGGCCGCACACTGCGCGGCATCGGGATTGCGCCGACGATGCTGGAATCGATCCTGTCGACCTATCTCGTACGCTATCGCCCGCAGGGCCAGTATACGCGCAGCGGCCGCGCCGCCTGATCCATCAGCCAAGCAAGGCATTTTCGAGCGCCGCCGGGCCTTCCGGCGGCGTTTTTCGTTGTGGCATCGAGGCAACAGCGTTGCAGTTCTGCCGCACTCAGAAAAGCGAATGGCATTTACCGCAGATTCAACATGTCCTGATATTGATCAAGACATATCCAACGCATAAAAACCGCCCCGCGCCCCGATCGCAAACGAAGGTTCGGCGGCGAGCATCACTCTCGAAAGGCATAGCGTCCATGGGCAAGTCGATCGCAATCTTTTTTGCGTGTGCGGCACTGATCATTCTGGCTGGCTCATTCATCGCGCCGAATACGGTCGCGAGCAGCGGCAAGGGATGTGCGCCGGCCTATGGCGTCGATCCGTGCACGACGGCATCGATCGATCTTTCCGGCAAGTAAGCCGGCGCCCACGGGGCGACAAGCATTAAAGTTATTGGCGGGGGCCAGGGACCGCGTGCGTTTCATCTGAAACGCACGCGGTTTTGTTTTTGGCCGGTCTCGCCCGAAGAGGGTCCGCGGAGCGCGCTACGGCGAACCGTTTTGGGATTGCAGGCTGCAGACGACAGGACAATCCGGACAGGCGTTCACATCGCAAAGGCGGCAGACCGAATAGGCATGGTCGGCGTCCCGCACGAAGGCTGCCAGCAGCTTTTCCGTGAGCAATCGGAACGTCTCACGCTCTGATGGCTCGAACACGTCGAGGGCATCGGCGATGCGCTGGTATCGTGCCTTGAGGATCGCGTCGCAACTCGTCTCGCCCGCCTGCGTCAGGTGAAGCGCCACGGCGCGCTTGTCCTGCACACTCGGCCTTCGCGCGACCAGACCATCCTTGGCAAGCCGATCGATCAGTCGCACCGCGCCTGGATGCGACATGCCGAGCGCACGCCGCATCTGCTCGATTGTCATGCCTGGTTCATGGCGCAGCAACGCGATTGCAGCAGCAGCCTGGCCTTTTTCCGGCGCATGATTTTCCGTTTGCTGGAGAACCGCATCCGCCAGTCCGAGAACGAGCGCGCCGACCACATTTTCCGTCTTCTTTTCCATCGACACGATGAATATATGCCTCGCGCATAGACAGCAACGCGGAAATGTTGCGATCGGCCATTCGACTGCTCATGCGACGGATGAAATTGAACGACCGCACGCCCCTCGCGTGGCGAACCGGGGCCTGGATGCTCCTGCGTCGTCGATCAGGAAGTGCGAGCCCCTGACCGTAGAAGGCCTTCGCCGAGCACCACCAGGCTGATGCCGAGCAGAGCGACGTCCTTGATCAGGAACGAGCCCAGGAAGTTGAGAAACGGAAACCCGCCAGACTCATCTTCGCAGATCGGCAGCGCGAGCAGCGTGGAAACCGTGGTTGTGAACGTCAGGGCGCCGAGCGCGCCGGCTGCGATCGCCGCGCGCGGTGACCACGCCGCCAGAACGAAGAGGACAGCCGTCGCAATCTCGACGACGCCCAGCAGATAGCTCGTGCCGGCGAAGCCGAACACGACGTAAAGCCACGCCAGCCAAGGGGTACCGGAGATCAACGGCTTCAGCGCGTCGATCTCGATCTGCGTGAACTTGAGAATGCCGATCAAAAAGAGCGGCAAGAACACGCCAGCCAGCGCAATCAAGCGTCCGGCAACAAGCACCCGCGCCTGGAGATCGCCTTTGTTGACTTGCGAAAGTGAAGACACGTTCATTTTCTCGCTCCTTTGCGATCTGTGAATTTATATGCCCGGCGCATATAAATTCACAGATCGGCGCAAATGTCTATGCGCGCCGCATATATTTGACCGCAGCTTGGCACGGGAGACGCCGTTGCACCGCCTCTAATCAGGCCATGGCCAGCCGCTCGGTTGCGACGGGCGGCGATGCAGGCGTTCAACGGATGTCGATTTCACGGCATCAGCAAAAGAGCGGATCGGTTCCCACGCGAAGAAAGAGCGCAAAGAAAAAGGCGCGTCGAAACGCGCCTTTTTCTTTGCGAGATCTGCTGGTCCGGCTCAGCCAAGCATCCAGAGGCCGACGAGGCCGGCCGTGCCGACGATGATGCGCCAGATGGCAAAGGGCGTGAAGCCGCGGCGCGAGACGAAATCGAGCAGCGAGCGCACGACGAAGATGCCGGCGACGAAGGCGGCGATGAAGCCGACTGCGATCACGGTGAAATCGTCGAAGGACAGCGCATCCCGGTTCTTGTAGAGATCGAGGGTGAAGGCGCCGAGCATCGTCGGCATGGCGAGGAAAAACGAGAACTCCGCCGCCGAACGTTTGTCCGTGCCCATCAGCAACGCACCGGCAATGGTCGCGCCCGAGCGCGACGTGCCGGGGATCATCGCCAGGCACTGGAACAGGCCGATCTTCAGCGCCAGCGACGGCGGGTAGTCCATGACGTCGGTGTAGCGTGGCGTCAGCGGCAGACGATCGATCGCCAGAAGGATGAAGCCCCCGACGATGAGGACGAGGCAGATCAGAACCGGTGTCTCGAACAGCACGGTCTTGATGAAGTCATGGGCGATCGCGCCGATGACGGCGGCCGGCAGGAAGGCCAGCAGCACCGAGGCGACGAAGCGGCGCGCCTTGACGCTCGTCGGCAGCGCCAGCGCGATCGACAGAAGCCTCTGGAAATAGACGAGCAGGATCGCCAGGATGGCGCCGAGCTGTATCAGAACGGCGAAGGTGTTGCCCGGCGACCGGAAGCCGAGAAAATGTCCGGCAAGGAGCACATGCGCCGTCGAGGACACCGGGATGAACTCGGTCAGTCCCTCGATGAGGCCCAGAACGAGCGCGCTGATGATCGATTGATCCGCCATATATAAGATTTTCCTGACAAGTTTTGGAGTGGGAGGAAAAGGCTGATTCGCTTGTGTTTGCCACCACAACTTCCTATAGCTTTTTCTGATGAGCCGTGGCCAGACGCATGCGCCGCCACGCGGACGTCCCTCGAAAAAAGACCATAAGAAGCCAGATCATCGATGCCGACACTGTACCATCACCCCATGTCTTCCGCTTCGCGGTTCGTGCGCCTTATCCTTTCGGAATACGGCTACCAGACGGAATTGACCGAGGAACAGCCGTGGGAAAACCGGCGCGACTTCCTGGCGTTAAACCCGGCGGGCACGCTACCGGTCTATGTTGACGACAGTATGAGGGCGCTCTGTGGCGCCACGATCATCTCGGAATATCTCGACGAGACGAACGGCATCATGAAACGAGATCGGCGGCTCCTGGCGGAGGATCCGTTCCAGCGCGCCGAAATCCGCCGGCTGGCCGAATGGTTCCTGCACAAGATGGAAGCGGACGTGACGCGCCCCCTGGTGCGCGAGCGTATCTACAAGCTGCAGATGACGCCGGACCAGGGCGGCGGCGCACCCGACAGCAAGGTGCTGCGCACCTCGCGCGCCAATATCCGCCAGCATATGAAGTATCTGTCCTGGCTTGCGGGTTCGCGACCCTGGCTTGCCGGCGACCGGATCTCCTATGCCGACCTCGCCGCAGCAGCGACCGTGTCGGTGCTCGACTATCTCGGCGAGATCGACTGGTCCGACGCGCCGACCGCCAAGGAATGGTACGTGCGGCTGAAGTCCCGCCCTTCGTTCCGTCCGCTGCTCGCCGAGCGCGTGCGCGGCGTCACCCCGGTTCCGCACTATGCGGATCTCGACTTCTGAGGAAACTGTTGTGCCCGGCAGTGCCGCCAAGGCTGAAAACCAGGAGCGCCGGCGCCAGAAGCTGACGGAGTTTCTGAAGGCCGAGGCCGGGGACAAGGGCTTCGACGTCTGTCGCATCACCCGGCCGGACGCGATACCGGAGGCACCGGCGCGGCTTGCCGATTTCCTCGACGAGGGTTTTCACGGCACGATGGAGTGGCTCGCCGAAACGGCGGAGCGCCGCTCCGACCCGCGCACCCTCTGGAGCGACGTGCGCTCGGTTGTCATGTTCGGCATGAACTACGGCCCCGAAGAAGATCCCCGCGGCATTCTCGACCGGCCGGATCGCGGCGCGATCTCGGTCTACGCCCAGAACCGCGATTACCACGACGTCATCAAGGGCCGGCTCAAAGAGGTCGCGACCCGCTTTGCGGCCCGCGCCGGCGAGGACGTGAAAGTGTTCGTCGACACGGCGCCCGTCATGGAAAAGCCGCTCGCCGAGAAGGCGGGCCTCGGCTGGCAGGGAAAACACACCAATCTCGTCAGCCGCGAGTTCGGTTCCTGGCTGTTTCTCGGCAGCCTTTTCACCACGGCCGACCTTGCCTTCGACGCACCCGAACGGGACCATTGCGGCTCCTGCCGCGCCTGTGTCGACGCCTGTCCGACCGCCGCCTTTCCGGCGCCCTACCGGATCGACGCGCGGCGCTGCATTTCCTACCTGACGATCGAGCACAAGGGACCGATAGACCCGGCGCTTCGTCCGCTGATCGGCAATCGCATCTATGGCTGCGACGACTGTCTTGCCGCCTGTCCCTGGAACAAGTTTGCGCAAAGCGCATCCGAGATGAAGCTGAAGGCGCGCGACGACCTGAAGGCGCCGTCGCTGGCCTTCCTGCTGACGCTCGACGATCCGACGTTCAGAACCTTCTTCTCCGGCTCGCCGGTCAAACGCATCGGCCGTGACCGGTTCGTCAGAAATGTCTTGATCGCGGCAGGCAATTCCGGTGATGACAGCCTGGTGGCGGCCTGCAAGGCACTGACCGGCGATGCCTCGCCTGTGGTCCGGGCGATGGCGGTCTGGGCGCTGTCAAAGTTGATTTCGCCCGATGCGCTTGCGGCCCACGCGAGGCTGTGCGGCGCGGAGAGCGACGAGGAAGTGTTGTCCGAATGGCAAATGGCGGGAGTAAGCCGATGCATGTCCTAGTTCTTGGCGCCGGTTTTTCCGGCATGGCGATCGCGCGCGCCCTTTCCGGCAGCGCCAACACCGTCGCCGGCACCACCCGCAGCGCCGAAAAGGCTGCGAAGCTGGAGAAAGCCGGCATCCGCCCCATCGTGTTTGACGGTAACGTGGTATCTGACGACCTCGCAACCGCATTGCGCCAGACGACCCACCTGATCCAGTCGATCGCGCCGGGCCGCGACGGCGACCCGATGTTCCGCCCCGGCAGCGCCGATCTCGCAAAACTCGCCCCTTCCCTGCAGTGGATCGGCTATCTCTCCACCGTCGGCGTCTACGGCGACCATGGCGGCAGTTGGGTGACGGAGGACATGCTGTCGAAGCCGGTCTCGGCGCGTTCGGTGGAAAGGGTGGAAGCGGAAGACGCCTGGCTCGCCTTTGGCGTGGAGAACGAGATCCCGGTTGCCGTGCTCCGGCTTTCCGGCATTTACGGCCCGGGACGCAATGCCTTCTGCAACCTTGCCAACGGCACGGCCCGCCGGCTGATCAAGCCCGGCCAGGTGTTCAACCGGATTCGTGTCGAGGATATCGGTGCTGCCACCGCCTACCTCTCCGGCAGGCTGCAAGGCGGCATCTTCAACATCACCGACAACGAGCCTGCGCCGCCGCAAGACATCGTCGCCGAGGCCGCCCGGCTGATGGGCGTCGAGCCGCCGCCCGAAATGCCGTTCGAAACCGCCGAGCTTTCGCCGATGGCCCGCTCCTTCTATGGCGAGAACAAGCGTGTCTCGAATGCGCGCATCCGCGAAACCGGTTTCCAATTTGCCCACCCGGACTATCGCGTTTCGCTTGCGCAATTGTGGCAGACAGACAGTTGGCGCGGCGACTGAACAATTGTTGCGCGAACTGGTCAACATATCTGCTCGCGACGGAACATTCTCGATCGGTCGTTCGTTAGTAATGGCCTTCTCAGGAAGGCGCCCAATTATGACCTTCCTGAGATATTCATTCTATACTTTGCGCATTGAATGCAACCCAGGCGATAGTAACGCATTTTCGACCATCCGGAATCCGGACGATTCGTTCAAATCGAAATTTTTAATGATTTTTTTCGTGAAGCCGATATCTGCGGCCGCGTGCGTCGCGCCAATTGCGTTCAACCGCTGATTCCAAAGAACTTCCGGCCAGCATCTAAACTATTTCAAACAATCTTCGTTTTTTAATTTTCGTCCTTTTTCAATAAATCCTAATAGAACGTAAATGGTTGAAGCACGGTTTCGCCATTTTTCGCCCCAATTACCGACCCTTGAAAGAATTAACCAAGAGCCTCTGCCAAAGGCTCGAACCAAGGGTCGCCAGTTTGACGCCAGCGAAAATCAAGTCCGTTGCTGCGGCAGCTCTGTTCACCGCCGGAATCGGCCTCGTTTCCGTTTCCGACAGCCAGGCGGCAGGTGCGGGCTGTGGTGGCGCCTCCTGGTACGCGCTGACCTCCAAGACGGCGTCCGGCGAGCGCATGAACGCCGCCCGACTGACCGCTGCCCATCGCAGCCTGAAATTCGGCACCAAGGTGCAGGTCACCAACAAGCGCAACGGCAAGAGCGTCGTCGTTCGCATCAACGATCGTGGTCCGTTCATCCGTGGCCGCGTGATCGATCTTTCCAAGGCCGCCGCCTCGCAGATCGGCATGATCAGCTCCGGCCACGCCAGCATCTGTTATCGCGTCGTCAATTCCTGATCGCTGCTGCTCTTCGCCCGGCCTCCGTTCCGGGCGGCTCCGTTTCAGAGCGCACCATTCCCTAAGCTTCGACCAATTGCAGCTGAAACGCGCGCGATAGCGGCGCCAGGCGAGAGCTGAATATCAGTGCCGGCTGGTATTAATCCCGGCCAGCGTCTTGCTCTTCGATGCCATCGCCGTTACCACGGCGAAAAAGGAGTAGATCGAAGATGCGATTGGGCGGCAGGCTCGCTGGAGCCATTGAAGTTCTTGAGGACATCGAAAAGCGGAAGCGCCCGGTCGCCGACGCACTCAAGGACTGGGGCCTTTCCCATCGGTTCGCCGGCTCCGGCGATCGATCGGCGATCGGCAACATCGTCTATGACGCGCTTCGCATGAAGCTCTCCCACGCCTATCTGATGGACAGCGACAGCGCAGCCGCTCTCGGCCATGCGGTGATGTATCGTCAATGGGGCTTTTCGCCGGAGGCACTTTCCGCCGAGCTCGACGGCGACAAGTTCGCGCCGGAGATGCCATCCGCCGACATGACCAAGGCTTTCGCCACCCGCCGTCTCGAAGATGCCGCCCCCCATATCCAGGGCGACATTCCCGAATGGGTCCAGGCCTCCTTCGAGGAGAACTTCTCCGAGGATTGGCTCGACGAGGCCAAGGCGCTCGCCGGCCGGCCGACGCTCGACCTGCGCGCCAACACGCTGAAGGCGACGCGTGCCAAGGTGCTGAAGGCGCTGGAGCGCAGCGGCGCCGAGGCAGCGACGATCGCACGCAACGGCATTCGCATTCCAGCCGGCGAAGGCGCCTCGCGCCTGCCCAACGTCACCGCCGAACTTTCCTTCCAGAAAGGCTGGTTCGAGGTTCAGGACGAAGGATCGCAGATCGTCGCCGACCTTGCCTTCCCGCAGGAAGGCGAGCAAGTGCTCGACTATTGCGCCGGCGGCGGCGGCAAGACGCTCGCCATGTCGGCAGCCATGAACAACAAGGGCCAGGTCCACGCCTACGACACCGACCGCAAGCGCCTGGCGCCGATCATCGAGCGCTTGAAGCGCGCGGGAACGCGCAATGTCCAGGTGCATGAGCACACCGAGAGCCTGGCGCCGCTTGCCGGCCGCTTCGACCGGGTTCTCGTCGACGCCCCCTGCACCGGCACCGGAACCTGGCGCCGCCGTCCCGACACCAAGTGGCGGCTCAATCAGAAGAACCTCGAAGAGCGCATCTCCCAGCAGGAGGAAGCGCTGGCGAGTGCCGCGCAGTTCGTGCGCCCGGGCGGGCACCTGATCTACGTCACCTGCTCGGTGCTGCCGGAGGAGAACGAGGCCCAGGTCTACGGCTTCTGCGAGGACAATCCGGAGTTCGAGATCCTGTCGGCCGCAGACATCTGGGCCGGGCTTTTCGGCACAGACAAGCCGCAGCCGTGGTCTGCCGACATGAAGACCGTGACGCTGACGCCAGCCTCGACCGGCACCGACGGCTTCTTCTTCTGCCTGATGCAACGCAAGGGTTGATGGCCTTTTGACAACAGTCAAATGACGCGCATCAGATTGAAAACGTTCTAAACTATACACTTTGACACCAGTTTACTTTTGGTTCATGACAATCGGGCTCTGGCGGGTCGACGGGGGATATCTGACGACCCACGCCGAGCGATGACGCCGTCCCGCGGTGTCCGTTCCGGGCCCGCCGGGAAAAGAACAGGAGAGGGTCATGACCAAGAATTTCATCCGCGCCGCGGCGCTGGCGCTCATGACGGCAACGTCGACGCTGGCCCTGCAGCCGGCAGAGGCTGCCACCGATGCAGCCGCCGTCGTCAAGCACTACACCGTCGTCGCGCACGCCAAGTTCGAAGATGCGCTGATCACGGCGCAGGCGCTCGACAAGGCGATCGACGCCTTGATCGCAACGCCGAGCGAAGCCACGCTGAAGGCGGCGCGCGAAGCCTGGCTCAAGGCCCGCAACCCCTACCAGGAAACGGAAGTCTACCGCTTCGGCAACGCCATCGTTGACGAGTGGGAAGGCAAGGTCAACGCCTGGCCGCTCGACGAAGGCCTGATCGACTATGTCGACCCGAGCTATGGCAGCGAAAGCGACGAAAACGCGCTGTTCACCGCCAACGTGATCGCCAACAAGACGATCAAGATCGACGGCAAGGACGTCGACGCCACCAACATCACGCCGGAGCTGCTTGGCGGCACGCTGCAGGAAGCCGGTGGCATCGAGGCGAACGTCGCCACGGGCTACCACGCCATCGAATTCCTGCTGTGGGGCCAGGACCTGAACGGCACCAAGGCCGGCGCCGGCAACCGTCCCTACACGGACTACGACACCAAGGCCTGCACCGGCGGCAACTGCGACCGCCGTGCCGCCTACCTGAAGGCTGCCTCCGAGCTGCTCGTCTCCGACCTCAAGGAAATGGTCGCCAACTGGACGCCGGATGGCGCGGCGACCAAGGTCGTCGAAGCAGACCCGAAGGCCGGCCTGACCGCCATCCTGACCGGCATGGGCTCGTTGTCCTACGGCGAACTTGCCGGCGAGCGCATGAAGCTCGGCCTGCTGTTGCACGATCCGGAGGAAGAGCACGATTGCTTCTCCGACAACACCCACAATTCGCACCTGCATGACGCGATCGGCATCCAGTCGGCCTATACGGGCGAGTACACCCGCGTCGATGGCACCAAGCTGACCGGCGCCTCGCTTTCCGAACTCGTCGCTGCCAAGGACGCGGCGCTCGACAAGGAAATGACGGCAAATCTCGCCACCACGGTCGACAAGATGCAGGCCATGGCCAAGCGCGCCGAAACCGTCGAGGCCTACGACCAGATGATCGGCGAAGGCAATGCCGAGGGCAACGCCACCGTCCAGGCGGCGATCGACGGCCTCATCGCCCAGGCCAAGACCGTTCAGCGCGTCATCGCGTCGCTCGATCTTGGAACAATTGAGCTTGAAGGTTCCGACAGCTTGGATAATCCTAACGCTGTTTTCCAATAGGCTGAAAAGGCGGGCCGCGCCTTGAAGGACGCGGCCCGATCCTCCATCGATGAACGCATGCATTGCCCGCTCCCTTTCGCAGTCGCTGCTGGCGCTGTGTCTTCTTGCGGCGGCGGTTCAGGCGTCCGACGATACGTCCGCGCTGAAGCACAGGCGCGATGACCTTTCCGAAGCCGACCTTCGCCGCGTCGAGGCGATCACCGAACCGACCACCGATTTCTCCAAGGCGGAACGATACGAAGCGATGTCTGCGGGCGCCGGAACGTCGATCGCCCCGAACAACCGGGACAGTTTCACGCTGTTTTCCGCAAACCTGCCCTTCGAAGACGAAGAAGGCTTCAAGCTGGGCGACGCGCTGTTCGAAAAGCTCTGGGTGTCCTCGCCCTCCTCAACCCAGGCATCCGATGGCCTTGGGCCGCTCTACAACGCGCGCTCCTGCCTGAGCTGCCACCCGCGCGACGGACGTGGCGGCCCGCCGGAAGGAGCCAGCGACGCGACGTCGATGCTCTACAGGCTCGCCCGCGCGCCACGCGACGAGCGCGAGCGGCAGATGCTGGCAAACTTCGACATGCCCAACTTTCCCGACCCTACCTACGGTGCGCAGCTTCAGGACAAAGCCGTGCCGGGGCTCGCCGCCGAAGGCCGGATGACGATGCGCTATGCCGAGCTTCCGGTGACGCTGTCGGACGGCGAACTGGTCTTCCTGCGCAAACCAACCTATGCGGTCGACGATCTCGCCTACGGCGCCCTTGATCCGACGACGACGCTCTCGCCGAGGGTTGCCCCGCAAATGATCGGGCTCGGTCTGATCGAGGCGATCCACGAGGCCGATATTCTCGCCCGTGCAGACCCTGACGATGCCGACGGCGACGGCATCAGCGGACGGGCGTCGCTTGCACGTGATCGCGCGACGGGAGAAATCGCCCTTGGCCGTTTTGGCTGGAAGGCGCAGGTGCCGACGGTGCGCCAGCAAACAGCCGATGCGCTTTCCACCGACATCGGCATTTCAACCCCGGACCTGGACCGCAGCGCCGGCGATTGCACCGAGGCGCAAACGGCCTGCCTCGAATTGCCGACCGGTGTCCAGGCACGCCTTGGTAGCAACGAGGCGCCGGACCCGGTGCTCGGTCTGATCACTTTCTACTCGGAGCACCTGGCCGTCCCGGCAAGGCGCAAGGCGAGCTTTCCAACGACCCTGCGCGGCAAGGAGATCTTCTATCAGAGCGGCTGCGCGTCCTGCCACACCCCCAAATACGTGACCAGACGCGACGCGTCCCAGAAGGCATTGGCCTTCCAGCTGATCTGGCCCTATTCGGATTTCCTGCTTCACGACATGGGCGAGGGCCTTGCCGACGGCCAGGCCGTGGGGGTCGCCAGCGGCCGCGAATGGCGCACGCCGCCGCTCTGGGGTATCGGGCTGACGAAGGCAGTGAGCGGCCATACGTTCCTGCTGCACGACGGCCGCGCCCGCAATTTCACCGAAGCCATTCTGTGGCATGGTGGCGAAGGCCAGAAGGCGCGCGACGCCTTTGCAGCACTTGCCACCCGTGACCGCCGCGACCTCCTCGCCTTTCTGGAGTCTCTTTGATGTCCTATATGCCTTCACTTGCACTTGGCCTTTGCCTGGCCACGATAGCCCTGCCGGCCTTTGCGCAGGAAGGGAGCGCTCTTTCGCCCCGCGTCGTCAACGAGGCCGCCGTGCCCCAGGTGATGGCCAAGGCCGTCGACGATTTCATCATCCCCGGCTATCGCAATCTTTCGAATAAAACCGCGGCGCTCGCGACCGCGACGGCCGCTCTTTGCCAGGCGCCCTCCCCGGCATCGCAGGACAAGGCGAAAGCGGCATTCTCCGATCTGGTGCAAGCCTGGTCGACGATCGAGATCATACGGCTCGGCCCGGCGCTGGCGCAAAACCGGTTCGAGCGCTTCCTGTTCTATCCGGATCGCAAGAGCACCGGGCTGAAGCAGGTGCAGGCCATCCTTGCCAAGAGCGACGAGACGGCGACCAGCGCTGCCACGCTCAAGGGCAAGAGTGTCGCCGCGCAAGGCCTGGGCGCACTCGAATACGTGCTCTACGGAAACGGCTCCGAAACGCTGGTCGGCAAGACGGGCGATTTCCGTTGCCGCTACGGCGTGGCGATTTCGCAGAACCTCGACTCGATCGCCAACGAATTCCTGGCGGAATGGCAAAAACCCGACGGCATCCAGGCTGCCTGGAAAAACCCGGGGCCCGGAAATCCGGAGTTTCGCGACAGCAAGGAAGCGGCAACCGAGCTGCTCGGCATTTTCGTGCATGGCGTCGAAATGGTGAAGGACCAGCGGCTGAAGCCATTTTATGCCGGCACCGTCGACGGCGTTGAAGACAAGGGCCATCCGAAGTCGGCGATCTACTGGCGTTCGGAAAACACCATGCCCTCGATCGCCGCCAACTTCGCCGGCCTCAAGACCCTGTTCGATGTGGCCGACATGCAAAGCCTGCTTCCGGAAGACAGCCGTTCGGTCGCCGGATCGGCGGATTTCGTCTTCAAGTCCGTCATCGGCATCTCGCAAAACATCGACGGCCCGATCGCCGACGCCATTGCCGACGACAAGAGCCGCGGCAAGCTCGACTTCCTGACCCTCAACACGGTCGATCTTCTCGGCCGGTTGAACAAGGATTTCGGTGGCGCCATCGGTCTCGGCGCCGGTTTCTCCTTTGCCGACGGCGACTGAGCGACAGCCTTTTACGGCTGCACGTCGCCTTCGATCGAGGTGCGGCGGCGGGGCCCGTGCGCCTGGAAAGGCCAGCAATACCGCAGCTGTTGACAATCCCCCCGTTTGGGCGCAAAGCGCTCCCGTGTCCGCTCTCGCGGGCACGTTTCACCACAAGGATCAACTTGCAATGAACCCCGACAGTCGAAGTCGAGCCTTCATGCTCACGACCGTTCGGTCCTGATTGATCAGGGCTTCGCGGCGGTCGGATGACTCGCCCTATGGAGCCCAATATGCTGCGCATCTACAAAAGCCAGAACAGCCACCTCGTGCTCGTCGACATGCTCGACGGCCTCGCGTCGCCGACCCCGGTCATCTGGTACGACCTGCTTAATCCGTCCGTCGAGGAGACCCGACTGGTCCAGGGCCAGCTCGGCATCGAGATCCCGACGCGCGACGAAATGCAGGAAATCGAGCTCTCCGATCGGCTCTATCAGGAAGACGGCGCCCAGTTCATGACCATGACGGCGGTTGCCAAGCTCGACAGCGACAATCCGGTCAAGGTGCCCGTGACCTTCATCGTCAAGGGCGCGACACTGGTCACCGTGCGCCACGCCGATCCCAAGCCGTTCCAGACCTACGCCCACCGGCTGCAGAAGGCCAACGGCCAGGCCTGCGAGACGGGCGAACTGGTGATGCTGGGGCTGCTCGAAGCAATGATCGACCGAACCGCCGACGCGCTGGAACGGGCCGGCAGCGAGGTCGACGGCATCTCTCGCGACGTGTTCCGCAAGACCAATGCCAGCGCCACGAAGAAGACGCGCGACCTGCAGTCGCTGATCGAGCAAATCGGCCAGAAGGGCGACCTTTTGACGATCGTGCGCGAAAGCCTGGTCAGCATCGGTCGGCTGGTCGCCTATCACGTCGCGCTCGAAGGCATCGGCCCGCGCAAGGCGGCAAAGGAAAGCCGGCAGCGGATCAAGCTGATCCAGCGCGATGCGACATCGCTCGGCGACCACGCGCTGTTTTTGTCGAACAAGATCAATTTCCTGCTCGACGCCACACTCGGCCTGATCAATCTGGAGCAGAACCAGATCATCAAGATCTTTTCGGTCGCCGCCGTCGTGTTCCTGCCGCCGACGCTGGTCGCCTCGATCTACGGCATGAATTTCGAGGTGATGCCCGAGCTGCAATGGCGCTTCGGATACCCCTATGCGCTGGCTCTGATGGTGCTTTCGGCGATCGTTCCCTTCCTCTACTTCAAGCGTCGGGGCTGGCTCTGAGGGTGTAATCTGCTACATCGTAGCGAAAGGTCCGGCGGCACAACTGCGTTGCCGGACCGATCAAATGGCAGGCGGATATGGCATGGGCGCCACCACGGGTCTGATCGACCGTCGCACTTTCATCAAGATGGCCGGCGCCGCCTGGGTGGCGACGCTCGGAGCGCGCGGCGCCTTCGCGCTCGAGCGCGCCGATGCGGTCTTTGCCTCCGCCTTCATGGCGCCGGACGGCAGCTTTGGCGTTGCCACGCTGACGGAGGCGGGCGAAATCGTCGAGCGCACGGCGCTGCCCGCCCGCGCCCACGGCATGGCCTATTCCGCCGCAAGCAAGCGCACGGTCGCCTTTGCCCGCCGTCCCGGCACCTATGCGATGATCCTTGCTGCCGACGGCAGCGCCGAGCCGATCGTCATTGCCGCGGCCGACGGCCGACACTTCTATGGCCATGGCTGTTTTTCCGCCGATGGGCGGCTGCTCTACGCCACCGAGAACGACTTTGCCGCCAATCGCGGCATGATCGGCATCTATGACGGCACCTCCGCCTTTGCCCGCATCGGCGAATTCCCGACCTATGGCATCGGCCCGCACGACATGACGCTTTCCGCCGATGGCCGGATGCTGGCGATCGCCAATGGCGGCATCGAGACCCATCCGGATTTCGGCCGTACCAAGCTCAACCTCGACCACATGGAACCGAGCCTGACGCTGGTCGACACCGAGACCGGCGCCCTCATCCAGAAGCACGCGCTGCCGGCCGAGCTCAGCCGGCTATCCACCCGCCATGTCGATATCGGCCTGAAGGGAGAGATCTGGTTTGCCTGCCAGTACGAGGGCGCACGCGACGGACTACCGCCGCTCGTCGGCCATTTCTCGCACGGAGAGGATCTCGCTTTCGTGCCGCTGCCGGAGAGCACCACCGAAGCACTCGCCAACTATGTCGGCGCCATCGCCGTCAACCGTGCGGAGGGACTGATCGGCCTGACTTCGCCCAGGGGCGGCGTTGCCGTGACGCTCGATGCGCGCAGCGGCGCGGTGTTGCGCGAGCAGCGCGTCACCGACGCGGCCGGCGTTGCTGCCGCCCGTCCCGGCTTTGCCGTGTCGTCCTATGGCGGCCGTTTCAAGGAGCGCGAGAGCCGGGTCGCCTGGGACCAGCATATCGTCCGGCTCTCGCGTTCCTGACCGTAAGCGTCAGGCCGAAAATCGGCCCTCGCCGGCAAGCTTTGCCAGATCGTCCCATCGATAGGCCATCTGATCGTGGTTCTCGCCGCCGAGGCTGACCTTGCCCTGGCCGACGGCCATGGCACCCAGGCGCTCATAGAACGCCCGGTTCGGATTGCTCGACAGGACCCAGGCAAACAGCGATCTCGCGCGCATTTCCCGGCAATGGGCGGCAACGCTGCGCACCAGCGCCGAGCCGATGCCTGCCCCTTGGAATTCCTTCAGGATGTAGAGTGCGTAAAGCTCGCGATCGAACCGCGGCGGCATAGAGCGGGCTTTGCCGTAATTGGCAAAACCGATCACCCTGTTCGTGCCCATGTCGACGGCGACCAGATGGAAGACGTCGACGACGCGCATGCGCCTGGCGTGACGCAACGCCTGTTCCTCGATGCGCATGGCATCGAGGAAGTCGTCGGAAATCAGCCCACGAAAGGTCGATCGCCAGGTTTCGACGATGACGGAGGCGATCATCATGACGTCATCCGGCCCGGCCGGCCGGATGTCGATGCGGCGGAAGGTTTTCATGGCAGAGATATAGGAAGCGCCTTGCCGCTTCGAAACAGCCATCGCCGCTGGAAAGCAGTCAAGGCCGCTCTATCTGTCGCTGCATGAACAGAACCCTCGTCCACGCAGTCTTCATCGCCGTCGTTCTCGGTCTCGGGCTCCTCATCGGCTACAACAACATTCCCGGCGAATGGTATCAGGCTCTGGCAAAGCCTGCCTTCAATCCGCCGAACTGGATCTTCGCCCCTGTCTGGTCGATCCTCTATGTCATCATCGGCATCGTTGGCGCCCGGCTGTTTCTCTGGCATCGCCACACCGCGGCGATGCGGTTGTGGGTAGCTCAGATGCTCCTCAACTTCCTCTGGTCGCCGCTGTTCTTCGGCATGCAGGACGTTTCCTCGGCGCTGATCGTCATCGTCGCGCTGCTCGTCGCTGTGGCCGGCGTCATCGTTGCAAGCTGGAACCGGGATCGCATTTCGGCCCTGCTGTTCCTGCCCTATCTCGTCTGGGTGGCGTTTGCGACCGTGCTCAACGGCTCGATTTTCCTCATGAATTGAGCTTGTCGCACTCGTGCTGCCATGCGACTGTCCGCCGATCTGGAAGGCAACGGGCCTTCCGCGACAACCAGGGCCGTGCAGACCGATGGACGACAGCGATCCCCCAGATTTCCGCAGCCGCATCCGGGAAAGCTTCGCGCGGCAGGCGGCCATGGAAACGATCGGTGCGGAACTGACGCTGGTCGAGCAGGGAACGGTCGAGATCGAACTTCCCTTCGACGACAAGCTGACGCAGCAACATGGCTTCCTGCACGCCGGCGTGATCTCCGCGGCACTCGACGCCGCCGGCACCTATGCCGCCTATTCCGTCATCGATCCGGATGCCTCGATCCTGACGATCGAATTCAAGGTCAATCTGCTGTCGCCAGGGCGCGGCGAACGCTTCCTGTTTCGCGGCGAAGTCACCAAGCCGGGCACGACGATCATCGTCTCAGACGGGCGCGGCTACGCCATCCGCGCCGACGGACCGGCCAAGCTGATCGCCTCGATGACCGGGACGATGATGGTGATCCGCGGACGCGAGGATGTCGAAGGATGAATTCTGCAATGAAGGACGTCGCCGGGCACAGGGTGCTCTACGTCATGGCCGTCGATGCCGAATACGGTCCGCATCTCCAAGCCCGGATCACGCCGCTGATGACCGGCGTCGGTCCGGTCGAAGCAGCCGTCTCCCTGACGAAGGCGCTGGCCGGCCTTGCCGCCGAAGGCAACCTGCCGCACCTCGTCGTCTCGCTCGGCTCAGCGGGTGCCGCAAGGCTCGAACAGACCGAGGTCTATCAGGCAATATCGGTCGGCTATCGCGACATGGACGCCTCCGCCCTAGGCTTCGAAAAGGGGGCGACGCCGTTTCTCGATCTTCCCGCCGTCGTCTCGCTGCCGCTGCGCATCCCCGACGTCAAGGAGGCAAGGCTGTCGACCGGCGCCAACATCGTATCGGGCGCCGCCTATGACGGCATCGACGCCGACATGGTGGAGATGGAGACCTATGCGGTGCTGCGTGCCTGCCAATCCTTCGAAGTACCGCTGATTGCGCTCCGCGGCATTTCCGACGGCAAAGCCGAGCTCAAGCACGTCAGCGACTGGACGGAATATCTCCACGTCATCGACGAGAAGCTCGCCCATGTCATCGACAGGCTCGAGACTGCGATCGGCGCCGCGGAGATCCGGCTCTGAAAGCCAGGGATTGTCGGGGTGCAATTGAATCGTTGCGCTAAAGACGGGCTTTGATTAAAGGCTCGCCATGATCAAGCTTGTTTGAAGGCCCGACATGACCCAGACAGCCCATCCCGACACCGTTCTCATCGTCGACTTCGGCAGCCAGGTGACTCAGCTCATCGCAAGGCGCGTGCGCGAATCCGGTGTTTATTGTGAAATCGTGCCGTTCCAGTCGGCGGAAGAAGGTTTTCAGCGGCTGAAGCCGAAGGCCGTCATCCTCTCCGGCAGCCCGGCCTCCACGCTCGACATCGGTTCGCCGCGCGCGCCGCAGGTGATCTTCGATTCCGGCCTGCCGGTGTTCGGCATCTGTTACGGCCAGCAGACCATCTGCGCCCAGCTCGGCGGCAAGGTCGAGAGCGGCCATCACCGCGAATTCGGCCGCGCCTTCCTGGAAGTCGAAAAAGACTGCGCGCTGTTCGACGGCGTCTGGTCGCTTGGCTCGCGCCACCAGGTCTGGATGTCGCATGGCGACCGCGTGACAGCGATCCCCGAAGGTTTCGAAGTCGTCGCCACCTCGGCAAATGCCCCATTCGCCTTCATCGCCGACGAGAAGCGCAAGTACTACGCGGTGCAGTTCCACCCTGAAGTGGTGCACACGCCCGATGGCGCCAAGCTGATTTCCAACTTCGTGCACAAGATCGCCGGCATCAAGGGCGACTGGTCGATGTCGGCCTACCGCGCCAAGGCGGTGGACGCGATCCGCAAGCAGGTCGGCGACAAGAAGGTGATCTGCGCGCTTTCGGGCGGCGTCGACAGCTCGGTCGCGGCTCTGCTGATCCACGAGGCGGTCGGCGACCAGTTGACCTGCATCCTCGTCGACCACGGCCTGATGCGCAAGGACGAGGCGAAGAACGTCGTCGCCATGTTCGAGGAGCACTATAACCTGCACCTCCTGCACGTCGACGCGTCCGACCGTTTCATCGGCGAACTCGAAGGCCAGAGCGATCCGGAAACCAAGCGCAAGATCATCGGCCGCCTGTTCATCGAGGTGTTCGAGGAAGAGGCAAAGAAGCTCGGCGGCGCGGATTTCCTTGCCCAGGGCACGCTCTATCCCGACGTCATCGAAAGCGTTTCCTTCACCGGCGGCCCGTCGGTGACGATCAAGTCGCACCACAATGTCGGCGGCCTGCCGGAACGCATGAACATGCAACTGGTCGAACCGCTGCGCGAACTGTTCAAGGACGAAGTCCGCGTGCTTGGCCGCGAGCTCGGCCTGCCCGACAGCTTCATCGGCCGCCATCCCTTCCCGGGTCCGGGCCTTGCCATCCGCTGCCCGGGTGGCATCAGCCGCGAGAAGCTCCAGATCCTGCGCGAAGCCGATGCGATCTATCTCGACGAAATCCGCAAGGCTGGCCTCTACGACGCCATCTGGCAGGCCTTCGCCGTGCTGCTTCCGGTCCAGACCGTCGGCGTCATGGGTGACGGCCGCACCTACGAGTTCGTCTGCGCGCTGCGCGCCGTCACCTCGGTCGACGGCATGACCGCCGACTTCTACCACTACGACATGGAATTCCTCGGCCGCGCGGCGACGCGCATCATCAACGAGGTCCGTGGCATCAACCGCGTGGTCTACGACGTCACGTCGAAGCCGCCCGGCACGATCGAGTGGGAATGATCCGGTCCTCTCGATGACGTCGGACAAGCTCTATCACGACCCTGAGCTTGCCGCGTTCTACGACATCGAGAACGGCTGGACCGCCGACAGCGAATATCTCAAGACCATGGCCACGGGCCGCACCTCGATCCTTGATCTCGGGTGCGGCACCGGTCTGCTCGCAGCCGCGCTGGCGCAACAGGGCGGCAAACGCGTCGTCGGCGTCGATCCCGCCGCCCCTATGCTGGATATCGCCAGGCAAAGACCTGGCGGTGACCGGGTTGCCTGGATTGCAGGCGACGCGCGAGCCGTCCGCCTGAACGAGACCTTCGACCTGATCCTGCTCAGCGGCCATGCCTTCCAGGTCTTCCTCACACGAGAAGATCAGCTTGCCGCGCTTCGGACCATTGCAGCACATCTTTCGCCTGAGGGCCGCTTCATCTTCGACAGCCGAAACCCTGTCGTCACGGAATGGCAGGAATGGACGCCCGTCGAATCCGAGCGGGTTATCGTTCATCCGAAACTGGGCGAAGTGCTCGCCTGGAACGACGTGCGGCATGACCCGGATACCGGCGTTGTCGAATACGATACCTTCTACCGGATTGCCGTCGACGGGCGCACCTTCTCGGCACAGTCGAAAATCGCCTTCCCGTCCTATGATGACCTCGCGTCGATGATCGCCGAAGCCGGCCTCGTCGTCGACCAGTGGCTCGGCGGCTGGGATGGCAGGCCGCTCGAGGCAGCGACACCGGAGATCATTCCCATCGGTCGCCGGCGCGTTCCATATCCCCTGGCTCGCTGAGCGGGGTTGACCCACCGGCTGTCAATCCAAACGCGCCCAGTCGATGCCTTCGAGCACATAGGGCGCGAACAGGAAATCGCGGATCGCGGCGATGCGCTCCGCTTTCCACTCGATCAGGACAAAATGGCTCGGTCTTTCCATAGTGGCGGTGCTGTCGAAGACCAGCATGACCGGCCGGCCCTCGACCTCCCCCAAGGCAAATCGCCAATTCGTCACTTCCCCGTAACGGGTGAAATACGGGCCGACCCGGTCGCGTCCGTCCAGTTGGAGGCGGTTCACCAGATCGAGCTTCACGTCATCGGCAAGCATGGCCCGGATCGCATCGAAATCGCCGTTGTGGAAGTGACGGACATAGGCGGCAATCTTCCGTCGATCCGGCTCGGGCATCAACGGCAGCCGGACATCGTCCGGCACCAAAGCAAGCTGACGCAGGGCAACGCGCCCACGCTGCAAGGCAGACTTTGCCGCCGCCGGGGAGCAATCTGCAACCCCGGAGATCTCGTCGACCGAATGACCGAGGACATCCTTGAGGATGACCGCGCAGCGCTGAAGCGCAGGCAGCCGCAGAAATGCCTGAAAGCTGACCGCGACAATCTCCGGGTCGGCAATGGTCGCTGCCTCCATGTCTTCGGTTAGGGAAACCACTGTGTTGCGCGATTTCTCGCGCAGGAAATCGAGGCTTGCATTGTGAGCGATGCGAAACAGCCAGCCCTCGAGGCTATCGACCACCACGCCTTCGGCGCGCGCGCGCAACGCCTTGACGAGGGCCTCCTGCAACACGTCCTCGCCATGGATGGCCGATCCCGTCATGCGCGCGCAATAGCGATGAAGGCGTGGCCTGAGCGCGTTCAGGCTATCCTCGAATTGATCCGCGTTCATCCGCCAACACCTCCCGCCCCTGTCCGTTCAATCTGATGCCGCGCCGATTTCGAGCAATGTCTTCGACAATGCGGCCAGCACGCAAACTTGGAAAGAATGTTGGCCGACCGCATCGACGTTTTTAGAGGCCATTGGGTGGCTCACGACCATGCGAGCCATGGCGATCCCTCTGTTGCCTGAATGCCGATGTGCATGGCTGTCCGCCGTCGCTTACCGGGCCTCGCCAAACACCGCCGCACCCATCATCGTGTCGATGGTCGCGAGTTCGAGGATCCGGGGAAAATAGGCTTTCATGCGTGGATCAGCGCGCATCGCCTCGACGGCCGCGGACGTCTGCCACTCGGAGTAGATAACAACACCGTCGCCATTGTCCGACGCGATCAGCCGGGTTGTATTCCAGCCTTCAAGCGTGCGGATAATGGTTTCGGTGTTCTGCTTTAATATCGCGATCAGCGCGTCCTGCTTGCCGGGCTTCGCCTTCAGCAGATTGACCAAGATGACGGGCGCATTGGACATGACATGTCTCCTTTTTGTTTCGAACACATCAAGGACGTGCAAACGCATGAAAACGGATCGCGGCACTTAAAAAATCAGGGAACGCTCCTTGATCGACCAAAGCTTGCAGCCCCCATGACGCGGGACGGTGACTGGTAATCGACATGGAGAACCAAGCGGCCGAAGTAGAAAAACAATAGCATTGACTAATTGATAAGTGTGCGCTAATTATTTTTCATGATCGAAGCCGCACCCGTCGCCACCATCATGCGCGCCCTTGCCGACCCGACCCGCCGGGCGGTGTTCGAGCGCATCGCCAATGCCGACGAGATCACGGTGGTCGAGTTGACCCGTGGCAGCGGCGTGACGCAGGGCGCCATTTCGCAGCATCTGAAATCGTTGAAGCAGGCGGGTCTCGTCGCCGAGCGCCCCGAGGGCCGCAACGTCTATTATCGCGCTCAACCTGAAGGCCTCGCGCCGCTCGCCGACTGGATGAGCCACTACGGCGTCTTCTGGCGCGAACGGTTTGCAAACCTGCGCACTCTCTTGAAGGAGATCGATCCATGACCGATACGGCGTTGCAACCCCACACGCAGGACATCGTGGTCGACGAGGTCTTCCCCCATCCGCCGGAGACGATCTGGAAGACCCTGACGAGCGGGGCTCTTATGAGCCGCTGGATCATGGCTCCGACGGGCTTCGAACCGGTCGAAGGCAATCGCTTTACCTTCCAGACGACGCCGGCCGGCAGATGGGATGGCGTCATCCACTGCCAGGTCCTAGAGGTCCGCCCCCATGAGCGCTTCGTCTATGCCTGGAAGGGCGGGCACGAGACCAATGCCGGCTATGGGTCGCGCCTCGACACGATCGTCACATGGACGCTGTCGAAGGTCGATAGCGGCACCCGCCTCCGCCTTGTCCATTCCGGCTTCATCACACCGAGAAACGACACCGCGTTCAAGAGCATGAGCCAGGGCTGGACGAAAGTCCTGTCGCAAATCGGTTCGGTCACCGACGACGAGAGCTGACCGCGTCGCGCCGACCGCGAGGCGCGCGCCGGAGCCGACCCCAGACAATATCGCGATGAAGAGAACGGCAGGGATCGCCGATCGATGCCGCACGCCCTGCTTTTTGATGCCCAAAACAGGAGGTTTGACATGAGCAAGACCTATATCGGTGGATGCGCCTGTGGTGCGATCCGCTACGAAATCTCGGGAGAACCGGTGTTCTCCAACGACTGCCAGTGCCGCGACTGCCAGCAAGAGAGCGGCACAGGGCATGGATCGCATCTGAGCTTCAGGCGCGACGGCGTGAAGCTCGAAGGCAAGGCGACCCTCTGGGACATGGTCGCCGACAGCGGCAATGTGAAAACGCGGGCCTTTTGTCCCACCTGCGGCGCGCCGGTCTACATGACCTTTGCGGCAATGCCCGACATCTTCACGGTGCGCGCGGCGAGCCTCGACGATCCGAGCCGCTACAAGCCCGACGCCGTCACCTACGGATCGCGCGGCCATGCCTGGGATCACCTCGACCCGGCTTTGCCGAAGTTTGACGGCATGCCGCCAGCGTGAAACAGGGCAACCTTCGGCGCCTATCGCAACGGGTGCGCGATGGCGCGCCCGTTGCGATACCGGTCTTTTGGCGACCGCGGCAGAGCGACCGGCGTTTCGGGTTTCAGCGGAAACCCGGAGCGCCCGATCTCCTTGGCTTCATGGATTTTCAGGTCAGGTATGCTTCAGCTGCGTGTTGCAGATGCTGTAGTAGCCGCCGCCCTTCTTGATCCAGGTAAGGCCGCCGAGCGCGTTGTCTGCCTTGTCTGCCTTGTACTGGTCGAGGCAGGTGTGCATGCGCGCCTTGCCGGCGGTTTCGCTCGAATATTTCGCGTCAACCTTCTTCGGGAAGACCACGCCCTTCGGCGCCTTGGCTGTCGTTGCGGCCGGCTCGGGCGCGTTGTCGGTGTTGCTGGCCGTTGGCTCCTCGCTGGTCATCGTCGCCGGCTTGGCTGCCGTGTCGGTTCCGCACTGCGCCTTGCGGAAATCATTCCATTTCATGCCGTTGAGCGAGCCGGCGGCCTGGGCCGTCTTGTACTTCGCGCTGCACTCGGACATCGACAGCGCATGAGCGCTTGAGGTGAAGATGAAGGGGGAAAGCGACAGGGCCGCAATGGCTGCTATTCGGGTGATGTTCATGGGAAATCCCCTTTGCAAGAGGCATCAGACGCCCAAGAGGCCCTTGAACGCCAGCCTCGCTCCCAGAATCCTCCGCATTTGTGATCGGACGATGGAATTGCGCACCAGCGACCTCGCCGACACCATCAAACTTCGGTGATGTGGCAGACGGCCGACGGACGGACCATGGAAGGCCTATGCCGGGGCAATGAAGGGCTGGCTGATCGCCTGGAACACGGCGAGCGCCTCCAGCCTTTCCGCGTGCGCCCGCAGGGCCGGATAGTTGGAGATCGCCACCAGCTCGGGATGCACCTCGCCGAGGAAGCGCAGCACCACCGCCACGGCAATGTCCGCATGGCCGATCCGCTCGCCGAACCAGAACTCCGACGCAATGTCCGATCGATCAGCCTCAAGGACAGCAAGCGTCGCTTCGATCTGGCAGCGGCAGCGATCGACCCAGAGGGCGGAAGCGTTTTCGTGCAGCCGCTTCTCGTAGAACAGGCTGACGACCTTGTCGCCGAGCCCGCAGGCGAGTGTGGCGACCTTCAGCGCCCGATGGCGTGATGGCTCGCGTCTCGGAAACATCACGCGATCATCGGCAACAAGCCCATCGAGATAGTCGAGGATGATGTGGCTGTCGATCAGGACGGTCCCGTCCTCCAGCACCAGGGTCGGTACGCGCGTCAGCGGGTTATAGGGGCGCAACCTGTCCGCATCGGCAAAAGACGACCAGGGGCGATGCTCGAACGCCATGCCGTAGAGCGTCAGCGCAATGCCGACGCGGCGCACGAAAGGCGAATCGTATTGGCCGATCAGGATCATGAGCGCGCTCCCTTTCAACGCTTGAACATTGCCAGAAAACACCGGTTGCTCGGCAAAAGTCAAAGCCTCGCTGCTTGTGGAACGACAAAGGAGCTCCCCGTATCTAGCCACTTGCGGAGCGTATCGGGAATGCCGATAAGCCTTCGAAGAGACACGCGGGAGGAACCATGGACATCTCGGAAATCATCATCGCCGGCGACACCACCGGCATCGAATGGCGCCTGCCGGTCTTCCGCTTCAAGGGCAAAAACCCCGACGCGCCGAAGACCTACATTCAGGCTGCCCTGCACGCCAACGAACTGCCCGGAACCGCACTTGCCCATTTCCTGCTGCAGATGCTTGCCGAGGCTGAGAAAGACGGTGCCATTCTCGGCGACATCACCGTCGTGCCGCAGGCAAACCCGATCGGCACGGCGCAGTCGCATTTCGGCGATTTGCAGGGCCGCTTCGATCTCGGCTCGCGCACCAACTTCAACCGCGACTTTCCGCTGATCGCCCTTGGCGATCGCGACAGCCTTCTCGACCAGCTCGATCGCCACTCGGCGACGGATCGGCTGAAGCGGCAATTGCTGCATATGGCGCTCGGTGCCGACCTGATGATCGACCTGCACTGCGACGACGAAGCGCTGCAATACGCCTATATCGACGATGCCTTCTGGCCGGAAGCGAGCGATCTCGCCGCTGCGCTCGACATGGAAGCAGTGTTTCTTTCCGACGGCGAGAGCTCCGCCTTCGAAGAGGCCGTCGCCTATGCCTGGAAATACGAGACGGCCGGACAGAAGAAGGCAAGCCTGTCCGGGCGGCTTTCGGTCACGGTCGAGCTTCGCGGCACACGCGACGTCTACCCCGATATGGCCCGCAAGGATGCCGAGGGCCTGCTCCGCTTCCTCATCGCCCGCGGCGTCGTTGCCGCCGACAAGCCCGCCCTTCCCGCCTTTGGCGGCGTCGTTGCCCCGCTCGACAATATCGAGATGATCCGCGCACCGGCATCCGGCGCCATTCTCTTCCACCGCGATATCGGCGACCGCGTGAAGGCCGGCGATCTGCTGGTGACGATCCTCAACCGTCCCGGACAACCCGATGGCGCCGTAGAGGTGCGTGCGCCGCAGGACGGGTTGATCGTTACCCGGGTATCGACACGGCACGCCCGCCGCCGTTCGGACCTGATGAAGATCGCCTGTGCTACCGCCTCCAGCGCCACGCGCAAGCCGGGACCGCTCGAAGCCTGACGCCATCGCGGCTTCGTCATCACGATCACGGAACGCCCCCGGGCGTTTCGTCCATCAAGGCGCCAAGGTTGCCGACATCTTCGGACTGTCGAGCAGGATGGTCGAGCGCAAAGTCTTGATCTCGGCGATCTGTTCGAACTCACTCCACAAGAGCCGCTTGTAGTCGGCGACATCGCGCACGGCGATCTTCAGCAGGAAGTCGAAATCGCCGGCGACCGTGTGGCACTCCACCACCTCCGGCATGCGCGATACCAGCTCGATGAAGCGCTGCCCGACCTTGCTTGCCGTCCGCTCCAGCGTCACCTCGAGAAAGGCCTGGAAGCCGACGCCTGCCGCCTTCGGGTCGATCACGACCGTTTGCCGGATAACCCCCGCCGAATAGAGCCGCGCCAGCCGGCGTGACAGCGGCGCCGGTGACAGCCCGACACGCGCGGCAAGCTCGTTGTTGCTGCGGGTCGCATCCTCGACCAGGAGCCGGATGATCCGTCTGTCGATCGCATCGAGTTCGGTCGCGCCACGCTCCGCCATGAGCAAGCCCTTTCGCCGATTTTCCGGCATTTGCGCAAATCAGCAAAAGAAATGCGGCAATTCACGCAATTCGATCTATGCGAATATTGTCTCCGTGGCAAATATGACGTCGATTTTGCGCGTCCCTTGCCTTAATGAAGGACCCCGACGGCGGCCGGAGGACGGCCACCGGCGCGATCGCCTCGACCGCTGATCGCCAGTTCAGCCATTGCCAAGGGGGACCACCGGAATGTTCGACGCTTTGACCCGCCAACCCGACGATCCGTTGCTGGCCCTGATCGGGCTCTATCGCAAGGACGAGCGTCCCGGAAAGGTCGATCTCGGCGTCGGCGTCTATCGCGACGAGACCGGCCACACCCCCATCTTCCGCGCGGTCAAGGAGGCGGAAAAGCGCCTGCTCGAAGCGCAGGACAGCAAGGCCTATGTCGGCCCCGAGGGCGACCTCCTCTTCGTCGATCATCTCTGGACGCTGGTCGGCGGCGACACGATCAATCGCAGCCATCTCGCCGGCGTACAGACGCCCGGCGGCTCCGGCGCACTCCGGCTTGCAGCCGACCTGATCCGCCAGATGGGGGGCAAGCGCATCTGGATCGGCCTGCCTAGCTGGATGAACCATGCCAGCATCTTCAAGGCCGGCGGCATCGAGACAGCCGGCTATCCATTCTTCGACATCCCCACCCAGACCGTACTCTTCGATACCATGATGAGCGCACTTCAAGGCGCTTCGCCCGGCGATGCGGTGCTGCTGCATGCCGGCTGCCACAATCCGACCGGCGGCGTGGTGACCGAGGCGCAGTGGATGGAGATCGCGGCCGTCGTCGCCGAGCGCGGCCTGTTGCCGGTGATCGACCTTGCCTATCAGGGTTTCGGCCGGGGCCTCGACGAGGACGTCGTCGGGCTTCGCCACCTCATCGGCGTCGTGCCGGAAGCGCTGATCTGCGTCTCCTGCTCTAAATCGTTCGGCCTCTACCGCGAGCGCACCGGCGCGATCTTCGCCGTGACCACGTCGTCTTCCTCGGCCGACACGGTCCGCTCCAACCTCGCGGGCCTTGCACGCACCAGCTACTCGATGCCGCCGGATCACGGCGCCGCTGTCGTGCGCACCATTCTGTCGGATGCGGACCTGGCCAGCGACTGGAGACAGGAGCTCGAAACCATGCGGCTGCGCATTTCCGGCATCCGCCAGTCGTTGGCGGAAGGCCTGCGCGACCGCTGGCAGGCGCTCGGCGCCGTCGCCAGCCAGGAAGGCATGTTCTCGCTGTTGCCGCTTGCGGAAGCCGATGTGATGCGCCTCAGGAACGAGCACGGCATCTACATGCCGGGCTCCGGCCGCATCAACATAGCCGGGCTGAAGACGGCCGAGGTCGGTGACATCATCGGCAAGTTCAAGAACCTCTGAGGACCGACAGACAAGATGAAGACCGAGCGCATGATCGACGCAAGCAACGTGCCAGCCGAACGCCACCGCCTCTATGAGGATGCGCTGGCGATCCTGACGGGCACGCTGATCATGTCGCTCGGCGTCATCATCTACAGCAAGGCGATGCTCCTGACCGGCAGCACCTCCGGTCTCGCACTGCTCCTGCAATATGCGACCGGCGCGCAATTCTGGCTGGTGTTTTCGCTGATCAACCTGCCTTTCTACGTGCTGGCGGTCAAACGGCTCGGCTGGATGTTTGCCTTGCGCACCTTCCTCGCCGTCACCCTGGTGGCGCTGTTTTCCAAGCTGACGGCGGGCTGGGTGGAATTTGCCCGGCTCGACCCGATCTATGCCACCATTGTCGGCGGCGGACTGATGGGCACCGGCCTGCTCATCCTCTTTCGCCATCGCACCGGGCTCGGCGGCATCAATATCTTGGCGATCTATCTGCAGGAAAAGTTCGGCATCCGCGCCGGCTATTTCCAGCTGGCCGTCGACCTTGCGATCCTCGCGGCCGCCTTCTTCGTGCTGCCGCCCGCCAACCTCGTCCTTTCGGTGGTGGGTGCCGCCGTCGTCAACATGACGCTCGCCATCAACCACAAACCCGGCCGCTATGCCGGCGTGACCTGAGACAACGTCTTCCCTCGTTCGACGCGGGAGGCTATCACTCCCGCCACGAATTGCCCGCAAGGCAGGAAAGGCATGGGAATGACGGTCACGATCTACGGTATCAAGAACTGCGACACGATGAAAAAGGCCCGCACCTGGCTCGACAACCAGGGCATCGCCTATCGCTTCCACGACTACAAGGCGGAAGGCATCGACCGCGCGCATCTCGAACGCTGGTGCGCGCAGGCAGGCTTTGAGATCGTGCTCAACCGCGCCGGCACCACCTTCCGCAACCTGTCCGACGGCGACAAGCAGAACCTCGATGCCGACAAGGCGATCGCGCTGATGCTGGTGCAGCCCTCGATGATCAAGCGCCCGGTGCTCGAGGCCAATGGCGATCTGCTCATCGGCTTCAAGCCGGATCTCTACGAAGCGCTGTTTGCCAAGGCGAACGCCTGACGAGCGGAGCCGCATGATGTCCAAGACCACCCGCGCCACGCAAATGCTCGTCAAGGCCGGCGTCGCCTTCACCGTTCACAGCTACGACTACGACCCGAACGCCGAACGCGTCGGCCTGCAGGCCGCCGAGGCGCTCGGCGAGGATCCGAGCCGGGTGCTGAAGACGCTGATGGCCGAGGTCGACGGCAAACCGGTCTGCTGCGTCGTGCCGTCGGACCGCGAGGTCAGCATGAAGAAGCTGGCGGCCGCCTTCGGCGGCAAGTCGGCGGCGATGATGAAGCCGGCCGATGCCGAGCGTCTGACCGGATACCATGTCGGCGGCATCAGCCCGTTCGGGCAGAAGAAGCTGGTGCCGACCGCGATCGAGGAAACGGCCCTTTCCGAGGCGCAGGTCTATATCAATGGCGGCCAGCGCGGGCTGCAGGTGCGGCTTGCGCCCGCCGACGCCAAGGGTGCGCTCAAGGCCGTCTCGGCACCGCTGATCGCCTGACGCCACCAGTTGCGTCGACATTCGCAACGGCGCAGACTTTCGAGGCAACAGAGACATCCCGCCTCGACAGGCGGAGCCAGTCCCTGAAGGACTAGCGCAGCTTGCCGAGCAGCCGCGCCAGTTCCTGCGCTTCATCGCCAGCGAGCTTCGCGCCGACATGCGCATCAATCGAGCGGGAATAGACCTGCCACATGCGCGCGCGCATTGCGCTCCCTTCGCTGGTGACCACCACCCAGCGTCCGCGCCCATCGTCATCGAACGCCTCGCGACGGACGAGCCCTTGCCCCTCCAGCCGATCGATCAGGCGCGAGAGATTGTATTGGGCGAGCAAGGTGCGGGCCTCGATCTCGAAAGGGCGCAGCCTGCCGCCCTCCGCCTGCACGAGCTCCCAAAGCACGTCGTACCAGCCAAGCGGCGGCAAGCCGGCCTTCTTGAAGTCGGTTTCGATCGCCTGGAGCACGCGCCGCTGCGCATGCATGAGGCCGATCCAGGCCCGGGTGACGGAAGCAGACGGTGGCGAGGCCGGATTCTCGGAAAAATTACTCATAGATGCAATTACATCGATCTTGAATTCTTTGACAAGCCTTCATACATGCAATTGCATCTACATTGATCCAACCCTGGAGACCGCCCGTGGCTAACACCCTTACCCTGATCAGCCATCATCTTTGCCCCTATGTCCAACGCGCCGCGATCGCGCTTGCCGAGAAGGGCGTCGCCTTCGAACGCGTGAATATCGACCTCGCCGCCAAGCCCGACTGGTTCCTGAAGATCTCGCCGCTCGGCAAGGTGCCGCTGCTGCAGATCCCGCAGGCGTCGGGCGAAGCCGTGCTGTTTGAAAGCTCGGTCATCTGCGAGTATCTCGAGGAGACGCAGGCCGGCGCGAAACTGCATCCGACGGACGCGCTCGAACGGGCGCGCCACCGTGGCTGGATGGAATACGGCTCGTCGATCCTGTCGGACCTCTGGGGCTTCGAGACCACGGGCGATGCCGACGTCTTCGCGCAGAAGCGCCAGGCGGTCGCGGCCAAATTCGCGACCATCGAGGCTGTGCTCGGCGATGGCCCCTATTTCGCCGGAGCGGATTTCTCTCTGGTCGATGCGGTGTTTGCGCCGGTCTTCCGCTATTTCGACCTGTTCGACACGTTGGTCGACCACGGAATTTTCGACGGGCTTGCGCGGGTATCCGCCTGGCGGCAGGCGCTCGCCGAACGTCCGAGCGTCAGGGCCGCCGTGGGATCGGACTACAACGCGCGCCTGATGACATTCCTCAGGGAGCACGACGCTTATCTGCTGCGCGCGCAATAGCACGGCAGCACCGGCCCTTCTTTTTCGGCCCGCACCGTCCTATGACGGTGCAAACCTGGCGGAGGAGAAACGCCCGTGCCTGATATGACGTCGACACTGACGATACTTGAGCCCTATCCCGGCATCTTTGCCTATTACGACGGGAGGATCGCCGGGACACGGCTGCATGCCGAAGGGCCGAACTGGCTCGACGACGGCGCCTATGCGCTCGGCGTCGCGTCCTATGCCGTCGTCGATGGCCAGGAGGCGCTGGTCTACGATACCCACATTTCCGTACCGCACGCCAAAGCGATCCGCGCTCATCTCGAAGGTCTCGGCGTCACCTCGATCCGCGTTGTGCTCAGCCATTGGCACAAGGATCATGTGGCCGGAAACGCCGCCTTTGCCGACTGCGAGATCATCGCATTGGCCCTGACTGCGGAGCGGCTTGCCGAGAACCGCGAAAAGATCGAGATGGCGACACCGCCGATCCATCCCCTCGTCATGCCCAACCGGCTGTTCGACGTCCGCCTCGACCTCGAGGTGGGACGGCGCAAGGTAGAGCTGCACCACTTCGCCATTCACAGCGCCGACGGCAACGTGCTCTTTCTGCCCGAGGAGAAGCTGCTTCTGGCTGGTGACACTGTCGAGGACTGCGCCACCTTCATCGCCGAAGCCGAGCATGTCGCCACGCATATCGAGGAACTGAAACGGCTCCGCCTTTTGCCGATCACCCGCATCCTGCCGAGCCATGGCGACCGGGACCGCATCGCCGCCGGCGGCTACGACGACACGCTGATCGACGCCAACAGACACTACCTCGAACGCCTGAAGACCGCCGCAGCGACGGGAGCGCCGATCGGCCCGCTCAAGGACTTTGCAGCCGACGAGATCGCCGCCGGGTCGATCCTCTATTTTGCGCCCTATGAGGACGTGCACGACAGCAACGTCGCCAGAATGCAGGCGGCGGCCGCCAGCATCTGACGTTTGCAACCGGCAGCCTTCATTTTCGCCGCAAACAGCACTAAGTCTGGTTCGTCCGATTTCATAACGACAGGCAGATCATGACCTATCCCGCCAACACCCCCACCCCGATCGATCCGGTCAAGCTCGACAAGCTCGCGGAGGTCGCCATCAAGATCGGCCTGCAGCTGCAGAAGGGCCAGGACCTGGTGATGACGGCGCCGATTGCCGCCATGCCTTTGGTGCGCGATATCACCCGACACGCCTACAAGGCCGGCGCCGGCCTGGTGACGACCTTCTACTCCGACGAGGAAACGACGCTTGCGCGTTATGAACATGCGCCGGACGAAAGCTTCGACCGGGCGAGCGACTGGCTCTACGAGGGCATGGCGAAAGCCTTTGCCGGCGGTGCGGCACGGCTCGCCATCTCCGGCGACAATCCGATGATGCTGTCGGCCCAGGACCCGAGCAAGGTCGCGCGCGCCAACAAGGCCAACTCGATCGCTTACAAGCCGGCGCTCGAAAAGATCTCGAACTTCGACATCAACTGGAACATCGTCTCCTATCCGAACCCCTCCTGGGCGCGACTGGTCTTCCCGAACGATCCCGAGCCGATCGCCGTCGAAAAGCTGGCGAACGCCATTTTCGCTGCCTCGCGCGTCGATCTCGACGACCCGGTCGCCGCCTGGAACGAACACAACGCCAATCTGGCGCGCCGCTCCGCCTGGCTGAACGGCCAGCGCTTCGCGTCGCTGCACTTTACCGGTCCCGGCACCGACCTGGTCGTCGGCCTGGCTGACGGCCATCTCTGGTGTGGTGGTGCGTCGGAAGCGAAAAACGGCATCATCTGCAATCCGAACATCCCGACGGAAGAGGTGTTCACCACGCCGCACGCGCTGCGCGTGGAGGGACATGTGTCCTCGACCAAGCCGCTGTCGCACCAGGGCACCCTGATCGACAACATCCAAGTCCGTTTCGAAGGCGGGCGCATCGTCGAGGCGAAGGCCTCGCGCGGCGAGGAGGTGCTGAACAAGGTGCTCGACACCGACGAGGGTGCCCGCCGGCTGGGCGAAGTGGCGCTGGTGCCGCATTCCTCGCCGATCTCGGCAAGCGGTATCCTGTTCTACAACACTCTGTTCGACGAAAACGCCTCGTGCCACATCGCCCTTGGCCAATGCTACTCGGGATGCTTCGTCGACGACACCAAACTGACGCCGGAACAGATCCGCGCCCAGGGCGGCAATTCGAGCCTGATCCATATCGACTGGATGATCGGCTCCGGCCAGGTCGATATCGACGGCATCAGCGCCGACGGCAGCCGCGTGCCGGTGATGCGCCAGGGCGAATGGGCTTGACCAAGCTTGGCGTCATCGGTGGCGGCGGCTGGCTGGGAAAAGCCCTGTTGCTGGCGGCCCTTGCCGATGGCGCCGTCGCCGGGGAGGCGTTGACCGTCTCCTCGCGCAGCGCCCCTGTTGCGGGCTTCGAGCCCTGGCCGGCTGTCCGCCAGACGAAAGACAACGCCGCGCTTGCCGCCGACGCGGATATCGTCATGCTGTCGGTCCGCCCCCAGGATCTCGACGCCATAAGGCTCGATCTCTCCGGCAAGCTCGTCATCTCGGTGATGGCGATGGTGCCGCTTGCCGAACTCGCCGAGCGGTTCAAGGCACGTCGAGTGATCCGGGCAATGCCGAATGCCGCCGCGGAAAAGCGGCTCTCCTTCACTCCATGGCTTGCCAGCCCCGAAACCACCGTGGCGGATTGCGCGTTCGCAGAACGGTTCTTCCGTGCATCCGGCATGGCACAACGGGTCGAGACCGAAGCGGACCTCGATTACTTCACCGCCTTGACCGGATCCGGCCCGGCTTTTCTCGCAGCCTTTGCCGACGCGATGATGTCGGACGCCGTGACGAAGGGCATCGAACCGGACATTGCCGAACGCGCCGTGCGCCAGCTCTTCCTCGGCGGCAGCGCTTTGATGGCCGACAGCGGTCAGACGCCCGCCGAGATCATGCAAACCTTCCTCGCCTATGCCGGCACGACGGCTGCCGGGCTTGAAGCCATGGCGGCTGCCGATATCCGCACCCCGATCGCCCGGGGCCTGACGGCCGCCGCCGCCCGGGCGGCAGCCGGAACGAACAGCCGATAGGCCGACTTTCTCGCGACGTCGATTTCCCACTGCAGCGTGTCCCAACCCAGGTCCGCAATCGCGCGATCGCCGATCCCTGCTGTCTATGCGCGGACCGGCTGCGCCTTCGCCGGCAATTGCGCCCGCTGGCTCAGCCAGACGCTGGCGAGCACCACGAGAATGCCCAGCGCCTGGACTGATGTCAGCCGCTCATCGAGCACGCCCCAGCCAAGCAGGATGGCGACGACAGGGCTCAGGAAGCCGAGCGGCGCCACCGCCGAGGGCTCAAGGCGCGACAGGCCCCGGAACCAGAGCAGGTAGGTGAAGGCGGCACCGATCAGACCGAGATAGGCAAGGCCGGCGACATTGGCGACGGTCAGGCTCGGCAGAGCCGGCTCGAAGAACAGCGCGACCGGGACCAGCAGCAGTCCGCCGGCGGCAAGCTGCCAGGCGGTAAAGGTCAATGGCGACACCGGCGGCGCCCAATGGCGGCTCAGGACCGTTCCGAATGCCATCGACACGGCGCCGGCGAGACCGGCGATGACGCCGAGCGGATCAAGCGTTGCCCCCGGCGTCAGAACGAGCAGGCCGACGCCGACAATGCCGGCGATGCCCGCGACGATGCTGAGCACGCGAATGGGCGAACCGAGAAAGACGCGCGACAGGAGGATGACGATCAGCGGCTGGATCGCACCGACGGTGGCGGCGACCCCGCCCGGCAGCCGATAGGCCGAGACGAACAGCATCGCCCAGAAGAACGAGAAATTCAGCGCGCCGAGCAGGAAGGTGCGCGGCCACCAGATGCCCGAAGGCAGCTTGCGGACGATGAGAAGGAGCAGGAGCCCGGCCGGCAGCGCACGGAGCATGGCGACGGTCAGCGGATAGCCGGCCGGCAGAAACTCGGTGGTGACGAGATAGGTGCTGCCCCAGACGGCCGGTGCGAGCGCGGTCAGGGCGAGGTCGAGGTTGCGGGTCGGACTCATATCTTTACCTCAAGAATCTCTATATCAAGATAAATTGACGATAACAAAGTTTCTCTCTACGTCAAGATACTCTATAGCTGACCACGAAACAGGGAGACTTCGCGATGGACCGTGTCGACAGGATATTGGCGCAATGGCACCGGGAACGGCCGGATCTCGACGTTTCGGCCATGGGCCTGCTCGGCCGCCTCTCCCGGCTGTCGACCCATATCGGCCGCGAAATCGAGAAGACCTTTTCGGAGCGAGGGCTTTCCTCGTCGAGCTTCGACGTGCTCGCGACGCTGCGCCGCTCCGGCCCACCCTATCGGCTTTCCCCCGGAGACCTGCTGGCGACGACGATGGTCAGCTCCGGGACCATGACGAACCGTATCGACCAACTGGAAAAAGCGGGCCTGGTGGAGCGGCTCGACAATCCTGAAGACCGGCGTGGCGTGATTATCGCCCTGACTGATGAGGGACTGAGGCGCGTCGACGAAGCTGCGACCGCCCATGTGGCCAACCAGCATCGGGTCGTTTCCGATCTGTCGCCCGAAGAAAAGGAAAAGCTCGACGCGCTGCTGCGCAAATACCTCGCGGCATTCGAGTAGGACGGGTCAGATCCCTGCCGCCATCCGGCGAACGCGCGCCAGATGCGCCTTGCGCTTCTCGACCGTCGCCCGGTCCATGTCGTGCAGGCTGAGCATGCGAAAATCGAGGCGTTTGGCGCAGAAGGCGGCAATGCCGCGCTTCAACAGCCGCCGCACCGGATTGCCCATATAGAGATGCACCACCCACCACGGCGATCCCGTCGTCGTCAGCGCCCAGAACAGCTTGATGTTGGAAAGTCTCGGGATGATGCGACCGCCGGCCGGATCATTGTCGAATGCGACACCCGGCACGAAGACGCGATCAAAGAAGCCCTTGAGGATCGCCGGAAAATTGAACCACCACTGCGGAAAGACCAGAACGATCCCATCCGCCGCCTGCAACCGGGCAATCAACCCGGCCGTCAGGCTGGTATCGTAGCTGTCGCTGAAATAGCTGGCGCGCTCCGCCGTGCTTAATCTCGGATCGAAATCCTCGCGATAAAGGTCGAGCAGATCGACAACATGACCGCCGGCGACAAGCGTCTCCTGCGCCTGGCGGGCGACGCTTGCGGCAAAGCTGTCTTCAAGCGGGTGGGCAAGCACGAGCAGAATGCGCATTCATCGTTTCCTGGGGTGTGGCTAGAACAGGTTGCCCTGTTTCGGCGGATCGCCGCCGGGATTGCCGGACTTCGGCTGCTTCTTCCTCATGGCCGCCTGCGCCGGCGGCTCGCCGCCCTCACCCGCGACCGCAGAAATGCTGCCATCGGCAAACTCGAGCGACAGCGCCATGCCCGGCTGGACGGCGGCGGCCTGGCGCACCGATGCGCCCTCCCCGTCGCGCACCAGCGCAAAGCCGCGCTGCAGCACGTTGCGATAGGACAGCGACTGCAGGATGCGGTCCTGTGCGGCGATGACGCCCGTCAGCCGGCGGATATCCGTGCGGATCGCGGCATCGGAACGCGCCACCAGGCCGGCCACACGGTCTGACGAGCGGTGAATCTGGGCCAGCAGGCGCGCGGGCAGCGTGCGCAACGATGCATCCGCCGACGAGACACGCGACTGTCCGCGGTGGACCTGGCGCTCGACGACCCGGTCGGCGCGGTTCATCGCATCCTGTACCCTTTGCCGACGATCGCCGAGCCTTGCCTTGACCAGGTCCGGCCTGAGCTCGGCGGCAGCGCGTTCGAACAGCCGTCGCTTGTTGGTCGTGTTCATCATCAGGCCGCGACCAAGGCCGAGGGCGGCCTCGTCGAAGCGGCGGCGCGGCAGCGCCAGCAACTGATCGAGCGATGGCAGCGCGCGCGCCAGCGAGCGGACGGCCTGGCGACGGTTTTCCATCTGCCGGGTCATGCCGCCCTTCAATCGTGCCGAAAGGCCTGACAGTTCCGCCTCGAGATCGGCCTTGACCGGGACGGCCATTTCCGCCGCCCCCGTGGGCGTCGGCGCCCGCTGGTCGGCGGCATAGTCGATCAACGTCCAGTCGGTCTCATGACCGACAGCCGAGATCAACGGGATTGCGGAGGCTGCAGCCGCGCGCACGACCGCCTCGTCGTTGAAGCCCCAGAGATCTTCAAGGCTGCCGCCGCCGCGCGCGACGATCAGCACATCGGGCCGTGCGATCGGTCCGCCGGGTTCGCAGGCGTTGAAGCCGCGAATGGCGGCAGCCACCTCGTCGCCGGAGCCTTCACCCTGGACCCTGACCGGCCACACCACCACGTGGACCGGGAACCGGTCGGCGATGCGGTGAAGGATATCGCGGATGACCGCGCCGGTCGGCGAGGTCACCACGCCGATCACGCGGGGCATGTAGGGCAGCGGGCGCTTGCGCGCCGCGTCGAACAGGCCTTCCGCGCCGAGCTTGCGCTTGCGTTCCTCGAGCAATGCCATCAGCGCGCCGGCTCCGGCCGGCTCAAGCGTCTCGATGACGATCTGGTATTTCGACGAGCCGGGGAAGGTCGTGACCTTGCCGGTGGCGATGACTTCCATGCCCTCTTCCGGACGGAAGCGTAGGCGCGAGAATGTGCCCTTCCAGATGACCGCATCGATGCGCGCGCGATCATCCTTCAGCGAGAAATAGGCGTGTCCCGAGGAATGCGGACCGCGATAGCCCGAGATCTCGCCGCGAACGCGAACCTGGTCGAAGGCCTGTTCGACGGTGCGCTTGATCGAGCCGGACAGCTCGGAGACCGAATATTCGGTGAGGTTGCTCGGAGAATCGTTGTCGAAAATGGAGCTCATCGCCTGTTGTAGCCGACCCGAGGCGCAAGGTCAGCAAACGGTCGCGGCTTTCTAACGGTTTCTTGCAAGATGCCGCGCGATCAGGGCTTGAACGCGTAGAGCTGGATGCTGGAGCCCGCGGAGACGGGCAGCGGCGTCAGAAAATCGGGCACCCGGTTGGCGGCCAGCTGCGCGTAGAAGCCCTGAGGTTCACGTCTGGTGATCATGCCGATCTGAACATCGTTGGCGCAGAATACCAGGACCGGGTTGTTGAGCCGGCTCAGCATCGCCTTGGCCTCCACAGGCGTCGCCAGACCGATCTTCAGCTCCAACAGGATGCCTTCGGCGTTGCGATGGTAGGGGGCTGAAAGGACACGGTGTTTCGTGTGCCGCAGGATCGAGGCGCCGATATCGGAAGGACCGACGATCGTGGATGGCGCAAGCGCGGCGATGTCCGACAGGGCCGACCCCGTCAGGCAACTTTGCGCATTGGACACCGCCTCTGTCTTCAGCCCACCAAGGCCGTCACTGGCCACGGTACCGCCGATCGCCCAGACCGCTGGCACTGCGGCGACCAGGGCAAGGACATAGGCGAGCGATGCGGCCGCACCCCGGGTGCCGCCCTGCGACCAGGCACGCAGGTCTACGAGCAGCACCGACAGCGGCAAGATGGCAAGAAGATTGGAGAACGCCATAGCCCGAACCTGAACCAGGGCGATCGCAAGGTTGGCGGCGACAAGGCCGATGAGGATGAGATGCAGCCGGACCCGATCGCCCCGCCAGATGCGCCAGGCGCAGACGAGCGATCCGAACGCGCCACAGAAGTAATAGGCACCAAGATTTTCAGGCTGTAGCGCCAGCACGGTCGAGAAAGACTGTGCTTCGGCGACGTTGTTGAGCCAGAGCTCGATCAGCAGCGGATCGAGGCTGGCAAGCGGATTGCCAAGGCATTGCGGGGCAACGACCAGCGCGACGGCAAGGACCAGCGAGCCGCTGACGCCGAGTGCGGCAAATCGCATGGGTGTACCGCGGTCGCTAACGAAAGCCGCGGACGCGGCCAGCACCGTGCCGCCGACGAGCGCAAGCGAATAAAAAGCGATCGACAGGTTGTCGCATGTCGCCACGCGATAGAGATGGGGCGGCACCGTGAGGAAGAAGGCGGCGCTCAAGGTCACCGCCAGCGAAAGACCGAAGGCGATGGTGGCGCGGGCCACGTCGCGCCCGACAAGTGCCCATTGCAAGGCGACGATGGCGCATACGATCGCCACCAGCGGTGTCGTCTCGGCGCCGATGGCAATGGCCAGTGCGGCGGCTACGCCGGCAATAACGCCGCTTGTGGCGCGACCGCTGAGGTCCACCAGCATCGCCGCCATGATCGCAGCCAGCAGCAATTGCACATTGTGGTGGTCGATCGCGCCGCCGAGAAACCGGTTGCTGGTGACAATGAAGATCGCGGTCAGGCCGAAGCAGAAATGCATGCCCGGCGTTCCTGCGATGCGCCGGCCCGCAAGGCCCATGACCATCAGCAACGGGACGGCAAGAAAGATCGGCCAGACGGCAAGGGCCAGCATCTCCGCCTTGTCGGGGCCGAAGATCGACCCGAACAGCCAAATCAATCCGGCAATCGGCAGGTCGATGAGGCGCGACCAATGCATCTGCGTGCCGCCCTCCAGGCCAAGACGCAGCTGAACCAGATCGAACCAGCCCTGACCGCCCAGAAGATCGCGCACTTCAACCAGCCGCATCACGTCGTCGTTGTCGCGGCCGACATAATCCGTTGCCTGCAGGAAACGGGCGACCAGAACCAGGACCACGGGCATGCCGTAGAGCAGCGTCATCCATACGAGACTAGACCAGCGCCTGTTGCTTGCGTTCACCGCTTGCGGTTCCTGGTGTGTCGCAATTCTGTCCAGCATCTGATCGGGCTCCTGTCCGCCGACGACCCTAAGCGCGGTGGATCAAAAAACCGTAAAGTCGGGGCGCGCATGGGTCGCTTGGCGTGTTGTTAACCGGCAGTGCCTATCATGGCTCGACAATCCTGAAATCGAGCCACTCCGATGTTTGAACCCTTGAGCATTGCTGTCCTTCTGCCCTGCTACAACGAGGCCACGACCATCGGCCGCGTGGTGCGCGAGTTCAGAAGCGCCTTGCCGACGGCAAGCATACATGTGTTCGACAACAACTCGACGGATGGAACGGCGCTGCAGGCCATGCTTGCCGGCGCGACCGTGGTTCGCGAAAGACGGCAGGGTAAGGGCCACGTCGTTCGGCGGATGTTTGCCGACATCGACGCGGATGTCTACCTGATGGCCGATGGCGACGGCACCTATTCTCCGGCAGACGCGGAAGACCTGATCCGCACCCTGATTACCGAGCAGGCGGACATGGTCGTCGGCACACGGCGCAACATTCGCAACGATGCCGGACGGCAGGGCCATGCCTTTGGCAACACGCTGTTCAACTATCTCTACCGATCGATCTTCGGCACCGATTTCACCGATATCTTTTCCGGCTATCGCGCCTTTTCCCGACGGTTCGTGAAGAGCTTTCCGGCGATATCGGCCGGCTTCGAGATCGAGACCGAGATGTCGGTGCATGCCTCGCGACTGAAGCTGCCGGTCAGCGAGCTGGAGCTCGACTATGGCCGGCGCCCGGAAGGCTCGCATTCCAAGCTCTCGACCTTCCGCGACGGCGGCAGGATCCTCTGGATGTTCGCGATGTTGATGAAGGAAACACGGCCCTTCACCTTCTTCGGCCTGATCAGCCTCGCCTTCATGGCAGCGAGCCTCACATTCATGACGCCGGTGCTGATCGAGTATTTCCAGACGGGTCTGGTTCCCCGCATGCCGACCTGGGTGCTTTCGATGGTGCTCTTGCTGACGTCGATCGTGATGTTCACCGCCGGGCTCATTCTCGATTCCGTTTCGCGGGCCCGCACCGAACAATTGCGGCTGCACTACATCGCGACCGACCGTCGATCCCAGAAGACGACCGCAGCCGAAATGCCGGTCACCCAGGAGCGGCTGGCGCAGCGTCACGGAACCGGCGCGGCCTGAGCTTACGAGAGAGATGGAACGACAGCAGATGAACCGTGAAACGACCAACCGCATCCGCTTCGTCCTCGAAGACATCCTGCCGCCGTTTCTCAGAGACTCGGCGCTGTTCAAGGGCGTGGCGAGCCTTGCCTGGGGCGACCATATCAGTCACCTCGCGCGATTTCGCGAACGGGCGCCGTTCCTGACGGCTGGCGAGTACGAGCAGCTCTACAGGAAACATCCGCGCGTCCACGAAGGCACCGACAACTCCGAGGCCTGTGTGCGCAAGATTGCCGCCGAGATCAGCGGCACATCCGTCTGTGACGTCGGCTGCGGCACCGGCGTGCTGCTGAAGCACATCCGCGCCGCCAATCCCGCGCTGCAGCGGCTGACGGGCGTCGACTTCGCCATAAACGACGCGGCCGCGATCGAGGGCGTGGAATATGTCGCCGCGATGATCGAAGAGCTGCCCTTCGCCGACGGCGAATTCGATACCGTCGTCTGCACCCATGTGATCGAGCACATTCTCGATTACCGCAAGGCGATCGCCGAATTGCGCCGCGTCACCCGGCAACGGTTGATCATCGTCGTGCCGCGCGAGCGCGAGTATCGCTACACGTTCAATCCGCATTTCAACTTCTTCCCCTACACCCACTCCTTCCTGAGGGCGATGCACCCCGTGCCGGCACGGCACGTCTGCGTCGATATCGGCCGCGACATTTTCTACTGCGAAGACAGGACGCAACCGATGGGAGGCAAGCTGTCGTGAACCTCAATCTCGCTCCGGCCGTATGGTTTGGCCTGTTCTTCACGCCGCTGTTGATCTCGGCCGGGCAGATCCTGTTCAAGCTGACGAGCGAAAAGACCGGCAGTCCGGACGCCCAGGGACTGCTGGCGCTCCTGTTCAGCCCGACGCTGCTGACCGCGCTCGCCGTCTACGGCTTCGGCACGATCGTCTGGATCTTCACCATCAAGTCGGTGCCGCTGACCATCGCCTATTCGTTCATGGCCCTGACGTTCTGCATCGTGCCGTTGCTGGCCGCCGTCTTCCTCGGCGAAACCCTGACGCTGCGCTATGCGGCCGGCGCGGCGCTGATCATCGGCGGCATGATCATCATCAACTCCTGACGGCAAGGCACCCTTGATGATCATCGTCTCCACTTTCGTGCTCGGACTGCTGACGACGGGCCTGCGCTCGCCCCGGATCTGCGTTCTCGTCGCGGCTGCGCTTTGCGTTCTGTCGGGTGCCGCTGGAGACTGGCAGCAGGTCGCGGCCGCGATTGGCGGCTACAACATGGGTATCGCGCTGGCGCTCTGCGGCGCCATTGCCCTTGGGCCGCCACACGGGCGGTAGGCCCGTTCAGCCCTTGCGCTCGAAGAAGTTCTTCGTTTCCTCGTTGGCCGGGAAGAAGGATTCGATCAGCACGCCTTCGACCAAGGCGTCCTGCGTCGAGCCGAAGGTCTGCAGCGTGGTGATGAAACTTAGGTTCACCGGCCCGATGCGCAGATCGACCGGCAGCACGGGCAGCCGGTCCGTATCCGGGTAATTTTCAACCGCGCGCCGGACGGCGGGATCGGTCGCCAGCTTTTCCAGCCGCTTGCCGAGGCGGCTGCGCGGCCCCTGCAGCCAGGCCTCCGTGCGCACGCGCTGGACGAGATCGGCGGCCGCTGCCTCCCAGTTGACGACGAGAGAGCGGACATTTTCCGATGTGAGGAAAGCATCGAGGAAATTCTGGCCGGGATTGAACGGCACGTCGGCCGACACTGCGAGAGCCGCCAGGGCCGGGTTGACGATCAGAAGCGTATACTCGTGATCGAGCACGAGGCCCGGATAGGGATCGTGCCGTGCCAGGATCAGCCGGATGGCATTGGCGACAACCGGCGGCATGGCGTCGAGCCCAGAGGCCGGACGCGTCGTCATGCGCGGACGGAAGCCGGCGGCGGAAAACAGGGTGCCCTGATCGCGGGCCGGAATGTCGAGCACGGAGGCCAGCCGCAGGATCATGCCTTCCGAGGGCCTCGAGCGGCCGGTCTCGAGGAACGACAGATGCCGTGTCGAGATACCGGCCGCCACCGCCAGATCAAGCTGGCTCATGCGCCGGTGCCCGCGCCATTCCTTCAGGTGATTGCCGAATTCCATCGATGCCGATCTCCATTGTTTCGGCAGATTGGAGCAAGCGCCGCGCAAAATCCATTACCTGCGGGGTAATGCGATCAATTCTGTCGAAGATGGGTTTCGCCCACCCAGGTATGGCCAGTGTTACTAGGGGGAATGTCTGCATTACCCCCGGGGGTAAAGCTCCCATTACCCCTGAGGTAATTGGTTTGATGATCGCAAGGCCGCAACATCAGGGCATCGACAAACCAATGGAGCCTGACATGTTGACCCTTTCCAGCCGCAGCCTGCTCAACAAGACCTTCATCGCCGACGGCGTGTATTCGCTCTTCATCGGTGCTGTCCTCATTCTCGGCGCAGCGCCGCTGGCCGCCCTTTTCAGCCCGCTCGCCACCCCCTTGATGATGAAGCTGCTCGGCATCGGGCTGTTTGCCTGGGGGATTTTTCATCTCGCTGCTGCCCGCAACGGCGGCCCGGTATCGACCGCTGCCCGCATCAGCATCGGTGGCGACATCCTGTGGCAGGTCGCAAGCCTCGCGCTGCTCGCGACCGCCTACAGTTCGCTCACCGCGATCGGGCTCGGCTTCGTGATCATCGGCATCATCAGCGTCGCCGACTTCCTGTTCTTCAAGCTGAAGGGCTTTTCACGGGAACGCGAGGCACTTGCCTGATCCTGTGGGGACAAAAGCCCGTCGGCGCAAGCCGGCGGGTTTTCTGCGGACAAGGTCGGCACGGTGTTGGTTGGCCATCGCCAAGTCTCAGATCTCCCTCATTCCTGTGCTCGTCACAGCAATCCGGCCAGCCCAAGCCCTTGGGCTGCGTCAGTTTTCTGATCTGACGGACGTCAGATCACTGGATTCCGGCACAAGGCCGGAATGAGGGGAAATCGAACGCTCCTCGCGCAGAAAAGGCACTTTCATCGATCAGTCGCTCGGGCCCGCCGGCGCATGCCGGCAGGCTCTTGTCATGCGACAACCTGATCAGATCTTTTCCCAGCCGTCCTTGTCGCTGGCGCGGTAGATCGCATCGATGAGCTTCTGGTTCGCCCGAGAATTTTCCAGCGTCACCACTTCCTCGTCTTCGCCCTTGGCGGCCCGCGCAAACGCTTCGGCCTGAAGCTTGTACTGGCGCGCGTCCTGGAAGCGGAAGAGTTGCGACTGGGCATGGTTCTGGTTGGTGAGTTCGACCTCCTCGCGGCCGTAACGATCGGCGTTGAAGGGCGACTTCACCTCGATGAAACCCTTGTCGCCGTGAAAGACCATGACCTGGCGGGCGGCAAGCTGGGTGGAGATATAGAAGCTCAGCTCGAAATCGCCGAAATCGGCGCGCACGCTCGAATAGATGTCGGTGCCGAACTCCGGATCGCGATCGGTGCTCGCCTGCACCCTGACCGGCTCCTTGCCCGTGACGAAACGGGTGGTGATGGTCGGGTAGACGCCGATATCCGGCAGCCCGCCGCCGCCGAGCGCCGGGATGTTGCGCATGTTGCCGGGGTCGCGGTTGAAATAGGTGAAGGCCCCCTGTACGTGCCGCAGGCGGCCGATCGCACCTTCAGCGATCAACGACCGGACCTTCCGCCAGACGGGGCTGTAGGTGACCATGAAGGCCTCGGCGACCAGAACTTTGTTACGATCGCGCGCGGCAATCAGTTGATCGACCTCGGATGCCCTGAGCGCGATCGGCTTTTCGCAAAGCACGTGCTTGCCGGCATTGGCGGCCTTGATCGTCCATTCCACATGCTGCGACGTCGGCAGCGGAATATAGACCGCATCGATCACGTCGGAGGCGAGCATTTCCTCGTAGGAGCCGAAGGCATGCGGCGCGGAGAAGCGGTCGGCCATGGCGCGCGCCTTAGCAAGGTCGCGGCTGGCGACCGCCGAAACGACGCAGTTTTCGGCGTCCTGAATGGCCGGCACGACGAGGTCGCGGCCAATCTTGGCCGTGGACAGAATTCCGAAACGAAACATGGCGGGGCTCCCTGATTGCGCGCCAGAGACTAGCGGCGAGGTACGTACCTATCAAGCGGCCAGCGACGATAAAAAAGTCGGGCGGCAGGTGACAAACTTTGTTCGCTTGCCTTATGTTCCTGCCGGCAGTCCTCCCGATCGCGCACTTGCTTTCATCCAGTCCAATGGAGCGAAACCATGGAAAAACTGAGACTTGGCCGAACCGACCTGACAATCGCGCCGCTTGTTTTCGGCGGCAACGTCTTCGGCTGGACGGCGGACGAAAAGACGTCCTTCGCCTTGCTCGACGCCTTCTTCGATGCCGGCTTCAATGCCATAGACACCGCCGACGTCTACTCTTCCTGGGTGCCGGGAAACCAGGGCGGTGAATCCGAGACGATCATCGGCAAATGGCTGAAGCAATCCGGCCGCAGCCGAGACCAGGCGATCATCGTCACCAAGGTCGGATTCGAGCTTGGGCCGGATGCCAACGGCCTGTCGCGTCGCTGGATCCTGCAGGCGGTCGAAGCTTCGCTGAAGCGGCTGCAGACGGATTATGTCGACCTCTACCTGTCGCACAAACCCGACCCGGAAACACCCTACGAGGAAACGCTGGCCGCCTACGACCAGCTCTTGTCCGAGGGCAAGGTGCGCGCCGTCGGCGCGTCCAATCTCAATTCGCTGCAACTTCGCCAAGCGCTCGACGTCGCCGCCAATGGCGGCCTGCCCCGTTATGCTGTGCTGCAGCCGGAATACAATCTCTACGACCGCGACAGCTTCGACGGCCCCCTGCGCGATCTCTGCGTCAGCGAGGAGATTGGTGTCATCAGCTATTTCGGGCTGGCGCGTGGTTTCCTCTCGGGCAAATACCGCACCCACAAGGATCTCGAAGGATCGGCCCGCGGCTCGGGCGTCGAAAAATATCTCGACGGCCGCGGCATGCGCATTCTCGGCGTCCTCGACGAACTTGCCGAGGAGACCGGAGCGACCCAGGCGGAGATCGCCCTTGCATGGGTCAGAAACCGCAAGGGCATCACCGCGCCCATTGCCAGCGCCACAAACCTCGACCAGCTGACGAGCCTTATCCGCTCGGCCGAGCTGACCTTGAGCGACGAGGCGATGCGCAAGCTCAACGACGTCAGCGAATAGCAGGGACAAGACGAAGGTCATGGTATTGAGCATACGTGCGGCGACCGCCGGCGACGAAACGCATTGGCGCCGCCTGTGGGCCGGTTACGTGGCCTTTTCCGGCACCGAACTCGCCGAAGACATCATCGATCTCACCTGGAGCCGGCTGATCGATCCCGCAGCACCGCTCTTTGCCCGACTGGCGATCCTCGATGGTGAACCGGTCGGTTTCGCCATCTGCCAGGAGCAGCTCGCCACCTTCTTTCGACGGCCGATCTGCTACATCGAGGATCTCTATGTCGATCCGTCGGCGCGCGGGCAAGGCGTCGCCCGCACCATGATCGACGACCTGATCGCGCTCTGCCAGGCGTCGGACTGGGACCGGCTCTACTGGTATACCGAACGGGACAATGCGGTGGCGCGCCGTCTCTATGATCGCTATTCGGCAACCGACGAGCACGTCCGCTACAAGCTGAACTTCGGCACGTTCAGCTGAAGATCTCACCTACCCGGCATATCTGAAGAAATCGATGAAGGCGCGAAGCGCCGGTCGCATCTGGCGCCGGCTCGGATAGTAGAGAAACGGCCCGGCATAGGGCGCGCACCAGTCGTCGAGCACGCGGACCAGACGGCCCTCGGCGATCGCCGTTTCCACCCGCGACAGGAAGAGATAGGCAAGCCCCGCCCCGCCGATGGCAGCCTTGATGATCGGCCTGTCTTCCCCGAGGATCAGCGGCCCTTCGACCGCGACCGTCAGCTCTTCGCCCTGCCGTTCGAACTCCCAGCGGTAGAGCGTGCCGTTGGAAAAGCGCCGCCGTATGCAACGGTGGCCGGCAAGGTCGCGCGGATGCGAAGGGCGGTCGAAGCGCTCGAAATAGCCGGGCGAGGCAACGACCGCACTTTCGAGCTCCGGCCCGACCCTGACGGCGATCATGTCCGCCTCAAGGCTTTCACCCAGCCGAATGCCGGCATCGTACCCCTCTTCGACGATATCGGTGAAGCCGTCCTCGTTGGCGATTTCCAGCACGATGTCCGGGTAGCGATCGAGGAATTCGCCGAGCCGGGGCGCCAGGATGAGGTCGGCCGCAAACCGCGGCGCAGTAATGCGCAGGTTGCCGGCCGGCCGGTCACGCGTGTCGGCAACGGCCTCGAGCGCGTGGGCGATCTCATCGAGCGCCGGTGCCAGACGATCCAGCAACCGCCGCCCCTCCTCTGTCGGCGCGACGCTGCGGGTGGTGCGGGCGAGCAGCCGGACACCGAGGCTTGCCTCGAGACTGCCGACAGCATGGCTGACCGCCGAAGGCGCAATGGCAAGCTCGCGGGCAGCGCCACGGAAGCTGCCATGGGCGGCGACGGCGGCGAGAACGGCGAGCTGGGAAAGCTGGGTTCGGTTCATTGATCTAAATAATAGAACAGCCCGTGAGAATTGACAGAGATTTTCACCGGCGTTCCCCGGCTCTATCCTCTCGCTATCGACACGGCAAAACGGCCCCGAAAGGCGCGGCGCCCAGGAGCGCCGCTTCGGGGCGGCCGAGCCAGCCACGACCATGCCTTTTGCTTCGATACTTTGGGCCGCCACTCCGGCGCGCCAGGTATCGCCGCCCCACCCCGAAAGGACATCACATGAAAACCCGCAAACTCGGGAATGAACTGACCGTCTCCGCCGTCGGCCTCGGCTGCATGGGCATGAGCTTTGCCTATGGCAGCGCCGACGAGGCGGAATCGATCCGCACGCTGCAACGCGCCGTCGACCTCGGCGTCACCTTCTTCGACACCGCCGAAGTCTATGGCCCCTACGAGAATGAAAAGCTTGTCGGCAAGGCGCTGAAGCCGTTTCGCGACCAGGTGACGATCGCCACCAAATTCGGCTTCCGCATCGCGCCCGGAAAGTCGGGGGCAGAGGCGATCAACGGCATCGACGGGCGTCCGGAAAACGCCAGAGCCGTGGCTGATGCTTCGCTGAAAAGACTGGGGGTCGATGTGATCGACCTCTATTATCAGCACCGCGTCGACCCGGCGGTTCCGATCGAGGAAACCGTCGGCGCAATGGCCGACCTCGTGCGGCAGGGCAAGGTGCGCGCGCTCGGGCTCTCCGAAGCCAGCGCCGAAACGATCCGCCGCGCCCACAGGGTGCATCCGATCGCGGCCGTCCAGAGCGAGTATTCGCTCTGGTCTCGTGACCCGGAAGAGGACGTGCTTGCCACCTGCCGTGAGCTCGGCATCGGCTTCGTGCCCTATAGCCCGCTCGGCCGCGGCATGCTGACGGGGGCGATCCGCAGGGCGGACGATCTGGCGCCCGACGATTTCCGCCGCTCGCTGCCGCGCTTCCAGGCCGAAAACTTCGACGCCAACGCCGCGCTGGTCGACACCCTGGAGACGCTCGCACGGGAAAAAGGCGTGACCGCCGCGCAACTGGCGCTCGCCTGGGTGATCAACCAGGGCGACTTCATCGTGCCGATCCCCGGCGCGAGGAAGCTCAACCACCTGGAGCAGAACGCGGCGGCCGCTGATATCGCGCTCACCGCCGACGAGCGCGCCCGGCTCGGCGACGCCCTGTCACCGACGCTGGTTGCCGGCAAACGCTACACCGACGCCTCGCTGGCGCTCACCAATCGTTGAACGCCCTTGCCCCGCCAGCTTGCCGTGGCGGGGCAAGGCCCCATCGAATTTTGGGTCGGCCGCACTACCTCTGCAAACGGAACCAACATTTGCGGAGGAGCGGGAATGTCCGACGAGCAGGCGATCAGCGCCGTGGTGCATCTCTATGTCGACGGCATGGCCTTTGCCAACGAGGGTGCGTTGCGCAAGGCATTTCACCCGGATGCGGCGATCATCGGCAATTACAGGGGCGCGCTCGAATGGATGACGCGCGACGGCTTCATCAAGGCGGTGCTCGACCAGGGCGCAGCGCCGCCCGGCACCCAGCCGGAGATGGATGTGGAAATGACCGACATTGCCGGCGATGCGGCGACGGTCAAGGTGATCGACAGTTTTGCCGGCGAGCGCTTTTCCGATTATCTGTCGCTGGTGAAGATCGACGGGCGCTGGGTCATCGTCAACAAGATCTATCATCTTCACGCCTGAAGAGCGGAGCGCGCAACGATCTTGGGCTGTTGCAACACACGCGCAAAGCGTTGCTCGGGCGCGTAGAAAGCCCAGCGTCAACGAGAGGTTCCCTCATCCCTATGCCGGTCACAGGGATCTCGAGCCTTTCCGCAAGAACTGCGGGGCCAACCCAGGTCCTTGGGCTGAAATGCCCTTCTACCTGACGGACGTCCGTTCGCTGCATTGCGGCACAGGGCCGGAATGAGAGGAGAACGGTGTGTGTCTCCCGTCAAACAGGCATGCTCGATGCGGTGCCAACATGGAAAAGGCCGCTGCAAGCAGCGGCCTCTTTGATGTTCATGGAGCGAACCATTCTCAGGCGCGCAGCACGCCGCCGGTCGTCTTCGTCACGTTGGCGACGATCTTGGCGGTCAAAGCTTCGAAATCCTCGTCCGTCAGCGTGCGCTCGACCGGCTGGATCGTCACTTCGATGGCGATCGACTTCTTGCCTTCGCCAAGCGAAGCCCCTTCGAACACGTCAAAGACGCTGACACCGGTCACCAGCTTGCGGTCGGCACCGGAGGCCGCACGCAGGATCACGCCTGCCTCGACGCCCTTGTCGACGACGAAGGCGAAGTCGCGCTTGACCGCCTGGAAGGGCGAAAGGTCGAGCGCCGGCTTGGTGCGGGTCGCCTTCTTCTTCGGTTCCGGCATGGCGTCGACATAGATCTCGAAGCCTGCGAGCGCGCCGGAGACGTCGAGCGCCTCGAGCGTCTTCGGGTGGAATTCGCCGAAGGAGCCGAGCACGATCTTCGGCCCGAGCTTGATCGTGCCGGAGCGGCCGGGATGATACCAGGCGGGGCCACCGGCTTCGAACTGAACATTGCCCATCGGCACGCCGCAGGCCTCAAGCACGGCGATGGCATCGGCCTTGGCGTCGAAGACGTCGACCGGCTTGCCGCCGCCCTTGGCGGCGTTCGACCAGAGGCGACCGGAACCGGTGAGCGATGCGGTGCCGCGGCGCACGCCGCCGGCGACCCGGCGCTGCTGGTCCGGGCTGTCGCCCTCATAGGTGCCGGAGACTTCGAAGAGCGCAACGTCGCCAAAGCCCTTGTCGGCGTTGCGCTGGGCCGCCGTCAGCAGGCCCGGCAACAGCGACGGACGCATGTCGGACATGTCGACGGCGATCGGGTTGGCGAGCTTCAAGGCCGGCGAACCACCGCCGAAGAGCTTTGCCTGATCTTCGGAGATGAACGACCAGGTGACGGCCTCCAGCATGCCGCGGCTTGCCAGCGCGCGCTTGGCAAGCCGCGTGCGGATCTGCAGGGTCGTCAGGATCTTGCCGTTGACGGTGCCGTGGCTCGGCAGCGGGGCTGCAACGATATTGTCGACGCCGTGGATGCGCATCACTTCCTCGACGAGATCGGCCTTGCCGTCGACATCAGGGCGCCAGGACGGCACCGAAACCTTGACGCGTTCGCCCGAACCCTCGACGCCGAAGCCGAGCTTCTTCAGGATCGTCACGCTCTCCTCGGACGAGACTTCAAGTCCGGTCAGGCGCTTGACCTCTGACATCGGGAAATCGACTGTTTTGGCGGTATAGCCGGCATAGCCGACGATCTCGGCCCTGGCGGGCGTGCCGCCGCAGAGCTCGACGACCAGCTCGGTGGTGCGCTCGAGACCGGGCACCATGTATTCCGGGTCGACACCACGCTCGAAGCGGTAGCGCGCATCGGTGATGATACCGAGCGTGCGGCCGGATTTGGCGATGTTCATCGGATCCCAGAGCGCCGATTCGATCAGCACATCCGTGGTGTTCTCGTCGCAGCCGGAGTGTTCGCCACCCATGATGCCGCCGATCGACTCGATGCCGCTTTCGTCGGAGATGACAACGTTGTTGGCGCCGAGCTTGTATTCACGCTGGTCGAGCGCCAGCACGGTTTCGCCGTCCCTGGCGCAGCGTACCGTCAGGTTGCCCTCAACCTTGGCGGCGTCGAAGACGTGCATCGGCCGGCCCTGGTCGAAGGTCATGTAGTTGGTGATGTCGACCAGCGCGTTGATCGGGCGAAGACCGATCGACAGCAGCCGCTGCTGCATCCACTTCGGCGACGGGCCGTTCTTGACGCCGCGCACCAGGCGCAGGCCGAAGCCCGGGCAAAGATGGCGGTCTTCGCCGAGGTCGATCGTCAGCTTGGTCGTGGTCTCGCCTTCGACCGCAAAGCTCGGCGACGGGCGGGTCTTCAGCGTACCGAGGCCGGAGGCTGCAAGATCGCGGGCGATGCCGTAGACGCTGGTGCAATCCGGACGGTTCGGCGTCAGGTTGATCTCGATCATCGGATCGTCGAGGCCGGCATAGGCGGCATAGCTCGTACCGACAGGCGCGTCCTCAGGCAGGTCGATGATGCCGTTGTGGTCCTCGGAGATTTCAAGCTCTTTTTCGGAACACATCATGCCGTGGCTTTCGACACCACGAATGTTGCCGACGGAGAGCGTGACGTCGATGCCCGGCACGTATGTGCCGGCGGCGGCAAAGGCGCCGACGAGGCCGGCGCGCGCGTTCGGCGCGCCGCAGACGACCTGGATCGGCGCGCCCGTTCCGGTGTCGACCTTCAGCACCCGCAGCTTGTCGGCATTCGGATGCTGCTCGGCGGAAACGACCTTGGCGATGACGAACGGCTTGAAGGCGGCCTTGTCGTCGACGTCCTCGACCTCGAGCCCGATCATCGTCAGGCGCGCGCAGATCTCTTCGAGCGTGGCGTCGGTTTCAAGGTGATCCTTGAGCCAGGAAAGCGTGAATTTCATGATTTCACCTGTGTCCTAATTTTTCGCGATCAGGCCGAAAGACCGCCGAACAGCGTCGGCATGTCGAGCGGGCGGAAACCGTAATGGTTCATCCAGCGGACGTCGGCGTTGAAGAAGTCACGCAGGTCCGGCATGCCGTATTTCAGCATGGCGATGCGGTCGAGGCCCATGCCCCAGGCAAAGCCCTGGTACTCGTCCGGATCGAGACCGCCGGAGCGCAGGACGTTCGGGTGGACCATGCCGCAGCCGAGGATTTCCATCCAATCGGTGCCCTCGCCGAACTTGACGATCGGGCCGGAGCGGTCGCACTGGATGTCCACTTCGAACGACGGTTCGGTGAACGGGAAGAAGGACGGGCGGAAGCGCATCGTCACCTGGTCGACCTCGAAGAAGGCCTTGCAGAACTCTTCCAGCACCCAGCGCATGTTGGCGACGTTGGCCGACTTGTCGACGACGAGGCCTTCGACCTGATGGAACATCGGCGAGTGGGTGGCGTCGGAATCCTGGCGATAGGTCTTGCCGGGGATGATGATGCGGATCGGCGGGTCCTGCGCCTCCATCGTGCGGATCTGCACGGGCGAGGTGTGGGTGCGCAGCACCTTGCGCTCGCCCTTGTCGTCTTCATTGAAGAAGAAGGTGTCGTGCATCTCGCGGGCCGGGTGGCCTTCCGGGAAGTTCAGCGCCGTGAAGTTGTAGTAGTCGGTCTCGATATCTGGACCTTCGGCGATCGAGAAGCCCATGTCGCCGAAGATGGCGGTGATCTCGTCGACGATCTGGCTGATCGGGTGAATGCGGCCACGCTCGGCCGGCGACGAGCGCACCGGCAGGCTGATATCGACGGTTTCGCGCGCCAGGCGCTCGGCGATCGCCAGGTCCTTCAGCGCCGACTTGCGGGCGGTGATCGCGTCGGCGACCGTGGTCTTCAGCGCATTGATCTGGGCGCCGCGGGTCTGGCGTTCTTCCGGCGTCATCGTTCCGAGCGTCTTCAGGAGCTCGGAGATCGAGCCCTTCTTGCCAAGCGCACCGACGCGCACCGCCTCGATCGATCCTTCATCGCCAGCGGCATCGATGTCCGCCAGCAGTGTCCGTTCCAGTGTTTCCAGTTCGCTCATTCTGTCCTGCCTCGATGCGGGAATGGGTTCGGTTCTATATCGGTATTTGTCTTCAGGATTGTGATTGCGTAACGCCCGCCAGATAGTCCGTCGCCGCTACGAAGCGCACCAGATCCTGGCCGTTCTGGATGCGCAGGAGAAAGCGCGCCAGCGGCAAGAGCCGCGCGAAGAAGGGCATGATTTCCGCGAGTGCGACCGCGGTTTGCGCCGGAGCGGCAAGCTTCCAGGCCACGAAGGCCCGGTCCAGCGTCTCCGGCTTCAGCGCGCGGCTGGCGATCTGCAGGAACAACAGCCAGACATCGCGTGCCTGGGCGGTGGCAAGCGGCATGACGGCAGCCGGTTCTTCCTCGAAATCGAGGAAGCAGAACTCGCCGTTTTCAAGGATGAAATCGCGCGGATGCGGGCGGCCGTGGCAGAGACCCGCCGCATGCAGCCGGCCAAGCTCGACGGCGCAGCGCACCAGCAGCGCATCGTGAGCATCGGCATCCTTGTCGCGAAGCGCGCTCATCTGCTTGCTGACCGGCAGGCCGAGATGGGAAAGCACCAGTGCCATCTTGCCGCGGTACAGGATCTCGGGCGTCCTGAAACCGGCGGCGGAAAAGGCCTCGATCTGCCGGACCTCGCGGTCGAGCATGCCCTGCGGATCGAGAATGGGCGCCGGCCTGAGGATGGTGACACCGCTCAGGCGCGCGGCGAGCCATTGCAGGCGCTGGCCGATACGGGGGCCGAGGCGCTGGTAGCGCTTGATCCAGACAGCGCGATCCCCAAGCTGGCAGCACTCGACACGGGACGATCCGCAGGCAAGTGCTGCCAGCAGAGCCGCCATGTCCTCGTCGTCCAGCTGCGGAACCGCATGCGGTCCTTTTCGATCGTCGTGCACCTTCATCTCGCCAAATAAGAAAAACCCGCGCTAGCCCTGCCAGCGCGGGTTTCCCAACAAATTCAAGAACGGTTTTGGGAAAACGCTGGCTTAACGAACAGCGCTTTCAAACTCGTTGGTCGTGCCGGCTTCCTTGAGGTAGGCAAGTGCCTTCTTGGAAGCTTCGACGAGGGCGCCGAATGCTGCCGGCTCATGGATAGCCATGTCGGACAGAACCTTGCGGTCGACTTCGATGCCAGCCTTGTTCAGGCCGTCGATGAAGCGGCCGTAGGTCAGGCCGAATTCGCGGACGGCAGCGTTGATGCGCTGGATCCACAGAGCGCGGAAGTTGCGCTTGTTGACCTTGCGGTCGCGGTAAGCGAACTGCTTGGAACGATCAACCGCAGCCTTTGCAGCGCGGATGGTGTTCTTGCGGCGGCCGTAGAAGCCCTTGGCTGCCTTGAGTGTCTTCTTGTGCTTGGCGTGAGCGGTTACGCCGCGTTTTACACGTGCCATGTCATGATCTCCTTAACGTGTCCAAAATGCCTGAAAGTCTTAGAGACCGTTGGGCAGGTAGTTCTTGATGACCTTCTTGCCATCGGGCTCCGCGAGAACCATGGTTCCACGTGCGTCGCGGATGAACTTGTTGGAACGCTTGATCATGCCGTGGCGCTTGCCGGCGGCTGCTGCACGAACCTTGCCGGTTGCGGTGATCTTGAACCGCTTCTTGGCAGACGATTTCGTCTTCATCTTGGGCATTTTGCTACTCCATTGTTCTTAAGAATGCGAAACGGACAGACGAGGTCCATTTCCAGCGTTAAGAACGGCCACGGCATGCCCTGCCGGACCGTTCGGACGGGGGCTTATACCCGGACATCCCGAAAAGCGCAACCGGTGAATCGCAGAAGCGTCACAGAACCGACATCCGGCCTCAAACGGGATCGCGCGAGCGCTTTCGGCCGCCGGACGTTTCGAAGGCCAGCACCGCCTCCAGCCCGCCGAGCGGCGAACGCCCGAGCGTCAGCGTCGCGCCATAGGCATCGGCGATATCGGCGCTGATGGCAAGACCGAGGCCGGTTCCGGGCACGGCGCCGGCCTCGCCGTCCACGACGCGGCCGCCGCGCCGCATGACCCTTTCGCGGTCCCCCTCTGCGATACCCGGCCCATCGTCGCCGACGACGATCTGCAATCGATCCTCGATGCGTGTCGCCGAGACGCGGATGCGCGAGCGCGCCCACTTGGCCGCATTGTCGAGCAGGTTGCCGAGGCATTCGGCGAGATCGGCCGGATCCATATCGAGCGACAGGGAAGGATCGATCGCCATGTCCCAGACGATGTGCCGTTCGGCGGTAACCGGATGCAGCACGCTGACGAGCTTGCCCGCCATGCCTGCGACCGACGTCGTCACCATGCGTTCGACCCCCATACGGGCGGCCTGGAGCTGGCGATCGGCGCGCTGGCGCACGAGATCGACCTGCTGCAACGCCACCCGACGCTCGGCATCGGGCAGCCCCTCGGCAAGCTGCGCAAGCACGGTCAGCGGCGTCTTCAGGCCGTGGGCGAGATCGCTGGCACGGGCGCGGGCGCGCTCGACGGCGGTTTCCCGTTCGGCCAGGAGCAGGTTGATCTCGTTGACGACGGGGCCGACCTCGCTCGGGCCGGCCGAACCGAAATTGCGCTCGCTGCCTGCGCGCACGAGGGCTGCCCGTTCGCGTAACTTTCGAAGCGGCGCAAGCCCGAGCGCGCCCTGCAGGAAGGCGGCACCGGCAAGGACCGCGGCGGTTGCGAGCAACATCAGCCGCATCCGACCATGAAAGGCGTCAAGCGCGTCGTCGAGCTCCTTGCGGCCGAAACCGGCCTGAACGGAGAAGCGCTCGGCATCAGGTCCATCGCCGAGGGAAAGCGCCTGCCCGTGAACGAGCATCGGCGCACCGTCAGGTCCTTCAAGCTCGACGAAGCCCTCGTAATTGCCCGTCGACCGGGCCTGGGTATCGATGACGGTATCCCACAGGGATCGGGACCGGATAGGCGCGCCTGTCGCCGGGGCCAGCTGCCAGTAGCGACCGCCGGCCGGCAGCGAAAAGCGCGGATCCGCAGGCTCGCGCGGCAAGGCGATCTCGCCATCGCTGACGACCACCTGGGCGGCAATCGTATCGACGATGGTCGCCATTTCAGCACGGTAGCGCCCGACGACATAATCGGTAAACAGCCGCGACAGCGAAAACCACACCACAAGCAGCACCAGGCCGATGGCGATCAGCGCGCCAATCGCCAGCCGCAGCCGAAGCGAGCGGATCATCTGCCGTCATCCGGAAGCAGGTAGCCGAAGCCGCGCCGCGTCTCGATCGCCGAGCTTTCGGTCTTTTTTCGTACGCGTGCGATCATCGCCTCGACCGCATTCTTGGCAGCGTCATCCTCGCGGCCCTGGACGTGACTTGCGAGTTCGAGCTGGGTCAGAACCTGGCCCTTACGCTCCACGAACAGCGCGATCATGCGATATTCGAGCGGACTCAGCTCCAGCACCTCGCCATCGAAGGTGACGCGCCGGGTCGCCTCGTCGAGCGTGAAGCGGCCGGCCGAGCGCACGGACTGAAGCCGCGGACCGGCGCGCCGAAGCAGCGCACGCAGGCGCGCCACCAGCTCCTCGGCGCGAAACGGTTTCGGCAGGTAATCATCGGCGCCGGCGTCGAAGCCGTCGACCCGCTCCATCCAGGAGCCGCGGGCCGTCAGCACGAGGACCGGTGTTTCCAATCCCGCCTGGCGCCAGCGCTTGAGGATCGACAGGCCGTCCATGCCCGGCAGGCCCAGATCGAGAATGATGGCGGCATACGCCCCGTGCTCGCCCTTTTCCCACACGTCGGGTCCGTTGGCGAGCGTGTCGACCCCGTAGCCCTCGGCCTCCAGTTTCGTCACCACATGGGCGGCGATATTGCGATCGTCCTCAGCCAGAAGAATGCGCATCCTGCCCTCAGAATCCGAAGATGTTCATGAATTTGCCCGTGCGCGCATCGATGCGCAGATTTCGGATCGTCCCCTGTCGGTCGCGCGTGCGCAGCCGATAGACCTCGTCCCCGTCGAGGCGCCGCAGATCGACGGCAATGACGGTGCCGTACTTATCCTCATCGACAAGCCGAAGCACATCCTTCAACGGCAGGATGCGGCCCTTTGCGACGCCATCGCGGGCGCGCTCCTGGTCGCTGCGCCGGCCGCTGCCGGAATTGTCGTCGTCGTCATCATCGTCATTGTTGTTGTTGCCACCATGGCCACCCCCGCCCGGCCCGCTGTGGTCGTCGTCGTCATCGTCATCGTTGCCATGCCCGCTGGAGCCGCTGCCGCCATGTCCGCTGCCGCTGCCGCTGTTGTCGTCGTCATCGTCGTCATCCTTGGCAAACGCCGAAAGCCCGCCCGGCTGCGGGCCGAGCGAGAGCAGCAATGAGGCGCAAAACAGCGCCACCAGGGTTCGACGTTTCATCGGCATCGTTTCGTCAGTTCCACATTCTCCCGCATTCGAAGGCGGTTCCCCGGTTTCGTCGTCGGCGTTTCGGCATCGCAAGACGCATTTTCTGCCCGCACGATCATCTCCCGCTTGCGCCCAGCACAGACAGACTGACCCCAGGCACCGTCAAGCGCAAGAGCGCGACGCTTGCAACGTCAGCCCGAACAGGCAAAAGCGCATGACCCCCTGCGTCGCTTCCGGCGCGGGGGGTCATGCGTTCATTGGGCCACTCCGCTGGGCGGGCGTTAAGCGAAATGAGCCCGTCGTTCCGGTGCACTACGGGGGCGGAAGCACCGGACATTCGCCGTTCAGATCACCGCGCCGAGGCGGGCACGATCGAAACGCTGGTAATGGGACCCGGATTGCGGCGGGCGTCGCCGCCATGTGGCTCGACCTTCACCACGCGCTGGCCGTGTTCGAACTCGACTTCCACCTCGAGCACGCGGCCGAGATTGTCGACGGCGATCAACGAGCCGTCGCGCAATCCGCGCAGGCTGTCTTCCGACACGTTGAGCGTCATTTCGTCCCGATCGTCGCGATCGCGATCGTCGTTCTGGTCGTCGCCGTCGTCATCGTCGCGATCATGCCGGCCGCGGTCGTCGTCATCATCGTCATCATCATTGTCGTGGCCGCCGCCAGAACCGCGGTTGCCGCCACGATCGTCGTTGTCGTCGCGATCGTCATTGCCGCCGCGACCGCTGCTGCTGCTGTCGTCGTCATCGCCGCCGTGGGCAAGCGCCGCTGTGGCAAACGGATGCGCCGGACCGGCGGCAATCAGGGAGGAGGCGACGGGCGCCGATACCAGAGCGCAAACGCCCATGGTGGAAACAAGCAAGGCCTTTCGAAGCGTGGCGGTCATGATCTCTTGTCCTTCTCCCGATTTCGATGATGGGAGAATGGCATGGCGCCACTGACAGCTCGCTGAGCCCGGTTGTCAGCATTCTGTCAGCAAAGCGGCGAGGACCTGAAACGCAAAAAGCCGCCCCATGGGCGGCTTCCTACCTGATCGCGTCTCCGGGCACTGTGCCCGGACACCTTGAGGTCAACGCGGCGCGAGGACCATCATCATCTGGCGTCCCTCGAGCTTCGGCTCGGCTTCCACCTTGGCGATCGTCTGGGTGTCGTCCTTGACCTGAAGCAGGAGCTTCATGCCGAGTTCCTGGTGCGCCATTTCGCGGCCGCGGAACTTCAGGGTCACCTTGACCTTGTCACCTTCCTCGAAAAAGCGGTTCATCGCGCGCATCTTCACTTCATAGTCATGCGTGTCGATGTTGGGACGCATCTTGATCTCTTTGATCTCGACGATCTTCTGCTTCTTGCGCGCTTCGGCCGCCTTCTTCTGGTTGGCGTATTTCAGCTTGCCGAGATCGAGGATCTTGCACACCGGCGGTTCGGAGTTCGGTGCGATCTCTACCAGATCAAGACCGGCCTCTTCCGCCATGCGGAGCGCCTGGTCGATCGGGACGGCACCGATATTCTGGCCTTCGGCATCGATAAGCTGAACCCGGGGTACCCGGATTTCCTTGTTTGAGCGCGGTCCCTCCTTGACGGGGGCGTCCGTTTTGAACGGTCTGCGAATGGTCGTACTCTCCTCGAGCTGTTTACGAAATACGGTTCAATTTCTGGTCGGCGCGGCCTTGGCCGAAAAGCTGCAATCAGCCACCGACGGCAATGTGTGAATTGCGACGGGAGAGTCAATAGCATGGCTCGCAGGGAAAATCACCACCTGTCGAAGCCAAGACGAATCTGTTTTAGAAAGAAATTCGCCGCCAATCCGGGCATTTGGAGAGAAATGACATGCAAACGACGCCAGCCGAAACCGAAACGACCTTCCTCGAGGTTGGCACGGACGCCGCCCGTCGCCGCATCGCCATGCGGATCCTGCGCGGCCAGACGGCTTCCGATCGGCCGACGCTCGTCTGGCTCGGCGGCTATCGTTCCGACATGACCGGAACCAAGGCCATAGAGGTCGAGCGGCTGGCTCGCGAGAGAGCAACCGACTGCGTCCGCTTCGACTATTCCGGCCACGGCGCTTCCGGCGGCGCCTTCAAGGACGGCACGATCTCGCGCTGGCTGGAAGAAAGCCTTGCCGTCGTCGACCACGCAGCCCCCGGGCGTCGTCTGATCCTCGTCGGCTCGTCGATGGGGGGCTGGATCGCGCTCAGACTGATTGAAGAACTGCGCAAGCGCGGCGTGGGCGAATGCGTCGCCGGGCTGGTGCTGATCGCCCCGGCCCCGGACTTCACCGCCGAGCTGATCGAGCCCAACCTGACCGAGATCGAGCAGCGCTCGCTTCAAGAGCGCGGCTATTTCGAAGAGCCCTCCGAATACAGCCCCGAGCCCAACATCTACACGCGCGCGCTGATCGAGGACGGCCGCGACAACCGCGTGCTCGTCGGCACGATCACCACCGGCTGCCCGGTGCACATCCTCCAGGGCATGCGCGACCCCGACGTGCCCTACACGCACGCGCTGAAACTGATGGAGCATCTTCCCTCCGATGACGTCGTCATGACGCTGATCCGCGACGGCGATCATCGTCTTTCACGCGAGGAAGACATTGCTAAAATGAGACAGACGATCGGCAACATGCTGCCTTCGGCTTAAGCCGCAAGGTCAGCGCCCGACATCCACCTACCCCCTGCTCAACAGGCGCCTTGTGCTGCAGACCCCCTGCAACGCAAGGCTTTGAGCTGCATTTCGGCAACGGCCTTAACCATAAAGCCCGATGCCCGAATCAGTAGATTGACTCTCCTCCCCCAACGCTATTAACTCTTTATTAACGATTAGAGCGGCGTGAAACGGAAGATCCGAACAAGCCGCCAGCAACTCAGGATTGCGCGAATACGTCCGAACATGAAGAGTTCGGCATACCGCGTTACGCAGGGGACATGAATGGCGTCTTGGACTGGAGTTAAGGGAAGTATCGCGGCGTTTTGCGCACTTTTCATTTCAGCGAACACGGCAATTCCCGCCCAGGCGGGATCCTCTCCTTGGATGCAGACCGGCTCCGTTACCTCGCAGCCGATCGGACATTACGAGTTCTGCCAGAAGCACAAGAGCGAATGCAGCGTCAAATCGAAGACGAGCGTGGCGCCGCGCGTCACCGAGCGCGGCTGGGCGACAATCCGCCAGGTCAACGCCCAGGTGAACCGCGAAATCACGCCGGTCACAGACCAGGAGCTCTTCGGCAGGGATGAGGTCTGGGCCTATCCGCAGGACGCCGGCGACTGCGAGGACTTCGTTCTCGAAAAGCGCAAGCGCCTGATGCGCAAGGGCTTCTCCGCCAGCGAACTTTTGATCACGGTCGTTCGCAAGCCTGACGGCGAAGGCCACGCGGTCCTGACCGTGCGCACCGCCCAGGGCGATTTCGTGCTCGACAATCTCGAAAATGGCGTGAAGCTCTGGACCCAGACGCCTTACCGCTACCTCAAGCGCCAGGCTTCGTTCAACAGCGGCCGCTGGGTCACCATCGACAACGGCGCCGAAGTCGTCGTCGGCTCGGTCGGCAACTGATAGCCTCCATCTCTCCGTCATCCTCGGGTCAAGCCCGAGGATGACGGAGAGACACGGCAGGCAACCAAGTTCATCACTTTACCAGGGCCGGTCGAACCGGCCCTTTTTGCGTTTCAGCCTGCGGCTGATCAGGCGTTGCCGATCAGGATGCCCGCGGCGAGCACCAGGCCGCCGCCCAGCACGACCTGGAATGCGGCGCGCAGGAACGGCGTTTCCATGTAGCGGTTCTGAATGAACGCGATCGCCCAGAGTTCGAAGAAGACGACGACTGCGGCCGTGATGGTCGCGGTCCAGAAATGCGGGATGAGATAGGGCAGAGCGTGGCCAAGGCCGCCGAGCGCCGTCATGATACCCGAAGCAAGACCACGCTTGATCGGTGATCCGCGTCCCGAAAGCTTGCCGTCGTCATGCGCGGCCTCGGTGAAGCCCATGGAGATACCGGCACCGACAGAGGCCGACAGGCCGACGAGGAAGGTCTGCCAGGTATCCTGGGTCGCAAATGCCGCCGCGAAGATCGGTGCCAGCGTCGAGACCGAGCCGTCCATGAGGCCTGCGAGACCCGGCTGGACGTAAGTGAGGATGAACTGCCGACGGGCGGTCTGGTCCTCCTCCTCGCGCACGTCGTCCGGTGTGTGCTTTTCACCCAGCCTGCGGGCAAGCGATTCATGCGACTTCTCCGCGATGGCCAGATCGCCCAGCAGCTTGCGTGTCGCCGCGTCCTGGGTCCGGCCCGCCGCCTCGACATAGAAGCGGTGCGCCGTCTCCTCCATCGCCTCGGCTTCTGCGCGCGCCTTCTCGATCGGCATCTCGGCAATCAGCCAATCCGGCTTTCGATCGGGGAAATCGCGCACATGTTCGCGCCGGATCAGCGGGATGCGGTTGCCGAAGCGCTGGACATGCATGTCGATCAGCCATTGCCGGTGGTGGCTCTCTTCCTCCGCCATTTCCTCGAACACTTTTGCCGAGTGCGGATACTTCTCCCTCAGCGCATCAGCATAGGCGAGATAGATGCGGCCATCGTCCTCTTCCGACGAGATGGCGAGTGCCAGGATTTCCTGTTCGTTGAGCGAGAGAAAGGGACGTTTTGAGCGGGAGAAGAGGCGGGAAAACATCGGCGAAAACCTTCTTTAGAATAATTCTAAAATAGAAACCGCAACCGTGCGCGTCAAGGCCAAAGCCGTGCAATCACGCGACAATCACTCGACAGAGTGTCGCGGCTCGGACACCATAGACGTGCATGCTAAATCCCTTCCCACCACTGGAGCGATCGCCTCCATGAGGACCATCTATCCGCTTTCACAAAGCAAGGATACGTTTCTGGACCGGTTCGGCGCCCGCCTCGCCGCACGGCTGCAGACGCAGACACTCGGCTATGAGCCCTACACGCCCTCCGACCCGGAAACGCTGGCGCGCACGCTGCGTCCGGGCGACGTTTTGCTGATCGAGGGCAACCAGAAGGTTTCGGCCGCGATCAAGTATCTGACGCAATCCACCTGGTCGCATGCGGCGTTCTTCGCCGGCGACCAGATGCCGCTGACGCTCGATCAGGCAACCCTGCCGGTGATCGAACGACCGCAGTTGATCGAGGTGAATATCGGCGAAGGCTGCGTCGCCGTGCCGCTAAAGAAATACGCCTCGTTCAACACCCGCATCTGCCGGCCGGTGGCGCTGACGCCAGACGATCGCTCGGCGCTGGTAGGCTTCATGATCTCCCGGCTCGGCATGAAATACGACCTGAAGAACATTCTCGACATGCTGCGCTATTTCATGCCGACACCGCCGGTGCCGGTGCGCTGGCGACGGCGTCTTCTGGCCTTCGGTTCGGGTGATCCGACGCGGGCGATCTGCTCGACGCTGATTGCCGAAGCCTTCGAGCGGATCCGCTATCCGATCCTGCCGGAGGTCACGCGCGCACCCGGGCGCGCCGCCGCCACGTCCACCTATTCACGCGAAGAGATCCTGCATATCCGCCACCACTCGCTCTACACGCCGCGCGATTTCGATCTTTCGCCGTTCTTCTCGATCGTCAAACCGACGCTCGAATTCGGCTTCGACTACAAGCGATTGCGCTGGAACGGCGACTGACCGACATGACGCCGGCCAGATGACGCCGGGTAAAGCCGATCAGATGTTGAGGTCGAGCGCCGGCTCACGCGCCATGTAGTCGCGCTGGCGGTCCGTGATGTAGTCGCGCACGATCGGTGCGGCATCGCGCGCGCGCGACAGCTGCATGTGGAAGACCAGCTGGCTGCCGGTGCGGAACATCATCTCGGCGCTGATGAGATAGAACTCCCACATCCGGGCAAAGCGCTCGTCATAAAGGGCGATCACCTTGTCGCGGTTGGCATCGAAGCGCGCGCCCCAATGGGCCAGCGTCGTTGCATAGTGCACACGCAGGAATTCCAGATCGGTGACCCACAGACTGTTGCGCTCGACGACGTCGAAGACTTCCGACAGCGCCGGCGAATAGGCGCCAGGGAAGATGTATTTCCTGAGCCACGCACTTGCCATGCCCGGAGGGCTCATATGGCCGATCGAGTGCAGCACCGCCACGCCGTCGTCCGGCATCAGGGCGTTGAGCTTCTTGAAGAACTCGTCGTAGTGATGCACGCCGACATGCTCGAACATGCCGACCGAAACGATGCGGTCGAACGGGCCCACGACATCGCGGTAGTCCTTGAGTTCGAAGCGAACGCGGTCGGCAAGCCCGGCGGCTTTTGCCCTTTGGGTTGCGAGCGCCTGCTGCTCCTTCGAAAGCGTTACGCCCAGCACCTCGACGTTTTCGAGTTTCGCCAGGTACATCGCCAGATCGCCCCAGCCGCAGCCGATGTCGAGCACCTTCATGCCCGGCTCCAGGCAAAGTTTGGAGGCAAGCAACCTGAGCTTGTTACGCTGGGCCTTCTCCAGGCTCTCGTCCGGCTCGCGGAAGTAGGCGCAGGAATAGAGCATGTTCTCGTCGAGGAAGAGCTTGTAGAAATCGTTGCCGAGATCGTAGTGGTGAGCGACGTTCTCCTGCGCCTTGCCCTTGGGATTGGCCTGTTGGCGCTTGCGGAAGCGCATCTTGACCGCGCGCAGCAGCTTCTGGATCGGATAGGAGCCGAGCGACAGCCGGTTGATCGAAAACAGCGTCAGGAAATCCCGGAGCGTCGAGCCTTCCTCGAAGCGCATGGTGCCGTCCATGTAGGCCTCGCCGGCCGCAAGCTCCGCATTGAACACGAGGCTGCGATAGAGCTTCTTGTCGGTAAGCCGCATCGTTACGTGGGGTCCGGGCTCGCCGGAAAAAACATGCCTCTTGCCATCGGCGTCGATCACCGTCAGGCGACCCTTGCGAATGAACGACTTCATCATGTGCGACAGTGGAAACATGCAGACCCTCTCGTGACAGAAACGCCAGTGCGCCGGCATCCTAGCACCCGTTTTTCGAAATGCTCCCCCTAAATTTGTGGTTGCTTATCGAGCTGTCGGCACGGCGTGCAGGGACGCGAATGCGCAAGGGGTTCTGCCCTGCGGGCGTCAACGCTCAGGCAAGGTCTGCCGCAGAAACGGCAACGGGGACGGCAGGTTGCACCCGCCGTCCCCGTTTCATGCGATAATCATTCGTAACGGTCGTCAGACCGGATCAGTCCTTGGCGCGCTCGACATAGGAGCCGTCTTCGGTCGCAATCACGACGCGGGTGCCGGCCTGAATATGCGGCGGAACCAGCGTGCGCACGCCGTTCGAAAGGATCGCCGGCTTATAGGACGACGACGCCGTCTGGCCCTTGACGACCGGCTCGGTCTCGGTGATTTCGAGCGTCACGTGGCGCGGCAGGTCGATGGCGATCGCCAGGCCTTCGTGGATCGAAAGAATGCAGGCCATGCCTTCCTGCAGATAGGGCTTCAGGTCGCCGATGTCGTCGCTGGTCATGACCAGCTGGTCGTAGCTTTCCGGGTTCATGAAGTGGAAGCCTTCGCCATCTTCATAAAGGAAAGTGTGCTCGCGGTCCTCGACGAAGGCGCGCTCGACCTGTTCGGTCGTGCGGTAGCGTTCCGAAACCTTCACGCCGTCGGAAATGCGACGCATGTCGACCTGGGTGACCGGCGTGCCCTTGCCCGGGTGGAAGTTCTGCGCGGTCAGAACGACATAGAGCTTGCCGTCAACGTCGAGAACGTTGCCCTTGCGGACAGATGAAGCGATGACCTTGACCATTAGTCTTCCTTGTAACAGAGGTATGCGCGACACGGCGCGCCGGGAAAGCCGGCCCCGAAAGACGCGAAAATAATGATATCGCGCCGCCACTACCCTAATTTCGTGCAAATAGCCAGCCTGCGCCGGCATTGGCGCGAAGAAAGCCCCGGGCACTGAAAAACCCCGGGGGCCGAAGAAAGCCTGGATCGAACGACCATGTCGCATGCCTCACCCTGGTGGACGCCCGATGTCCATGCCGACCGGCGTCCGTTTCTCATCGGACGCAACCGCATCCAGTCGGCATTGCGCCGGTTTTTCGACGCCCGCGATTTCGTCGAGGTCGATACCGCGACGCTGCAGGTTTCGCCTGGTAACGAGGCGCATCTGCACGCCTTCGCCACCGAAGCGCTCAACCATGACGGTTCCGCCCATCCGCTCTACCTGCACACATCGCCGGAGTTCGCCTGCAAGAAGCTGGTTGCCGCCGGCGAAAGACGCATCGCCTGCTTTGCCCATGTCTACCGCAACCGCGAGCGTGGGCCGCTGCATCATCCCGAATTCACCATGCTCGAATGGTATCGGGCCGGCGAGACCTACGAGACGCTGATGCGCGATTGCGCCGAGATCCTCGCACTCGCCGCGGAGACGACGGGCATGCGCCAGTTCACCTTCCAGGGCCAGACCTGCGATCCCTTCGCCGAGCCGGAACGGCTGGCCGTGGCCGACGCCTTCCAGCGCTTTGCCGGCATCGACCTGCTGGCCTCGATCGCCTCCGATGGCGGGACCGACCGCCAGACGCTTGCCGCCGCCATGGCATCGGTCGGCCTACGCGTGGCCGCCGACGACACCTGGGCGGATCTCTTCAGCCGTGTGCTCGTCGAAAAGATCGAACCGCATCTCGGCTTCGGCCGCGCCACGATCCTCGACGAATATCCGGTGGCGGAAGCCGCCCTTGCCCGGCCGACGGCACGTGACCGTCGCGTCGCCGAACGGTTCGAGCTCTATGCCTGCGGCGTCGAACTTGCCAATGCCTTCGGCGAATTGACCGACGCAGCCGAGCAGCGGCGCCGCTTCGAGATGGAAATGGCGGAGAAGGCCCGCGTCTACGGCGAGACCTACCCACTCGACGAAGACTTTCTGGCAGCGCTTGTCATCATGCCCGAAGCGAGCGGCATCGCGCTCGGCTTCGACCGGCTGGCGATGCTGGCGACCGGCGCCACCCGCATCGACCAGGTGCTCTGGGCGCCAGTGGCGGAGACCGCGAGATGAACGTTCACCGCCCGGTCAGGACCGCCGAAGACCTCGTCGAGGCAGGCCTGATCGAACCATCGCAACGGGCCGCCGCTTCGGATGTCGCCGAGCGTTATGCCGTCGCCATCAGCCCGGCGATCGCAAAGCTGATCGACCGCGACGACCCGCATGACCCGATCGCCCGGCAATTCGTGCCCGATGCCGCCGAGCTGACGCTGCTGCCGGAAGAGCGCGAGGACCCGATCGGCGACAAGCCGCACAGTCCCGTTGCCGGCATCGTCCACCGCTATCCCGACCGCGTGCTTCTGAAGGCCGTGCATGTCTGCCCGGTCTATTGCCGCTTCTGCTTCCGCCGCGAGATGGTCGGGCCGCAGGGGCTCGGCACACTGACGCCAACAGAGCTCGACGCGGCGATCGCCTATATCGCCGCGCATGAGGAGATCTGGGAAGTGATCCTCACCGGCGGCGATCCGCTGGTGCTGTCGCCGCGCCGGCTCGCCGAGCTGATGGAACGGCTGAAGCCCATCGCCCACGTCAAGATCGTGCGCTTTCACACCCGCGTGCCGGTGGTCGAGCCGGAGCGCATCAACGCCGATCTGATCGCGGCGCTGAAGGCGAGCGGCAAGGCGACCTATGTGGCGCTGCACGCAAACCATCCGCGCGAACTGACGCTAGACGCCCGCGACGCCTCTGCCCGGCTGATCGACGCCGGCATCGTCATGATCAGCCAGTCGGTGCTTCTGAAGGGCGTCAATGACGATGCGGACGTGCTGGCCGCCCTGATGCGCGCCTTCGTCGAAACCCGGATCAAGCCCTATTATCTGCATCACCCGGACCTGGCTCCCGGCACCAGCCACTTCCGGCTCTCGATCGAGGAGGGCCAGGCGCTGGTCGCGTCGCTGCGCGGCCGGGTCTCCGGCCTCTGCCAGCCGACCTATATCCTCGACATCCCCGGCGGCCACGGCAAGGCGGTCATCAGCGCCGCGTCGATCGAGGCCGACGGCGGCGGCGGCTACACCGTCACGGACTTCCGCGGCGAGGAGCACGCCTACCCGCCAAAGATCTGAGAAAATTTTCGAGGTAGCGTCACAACTGCGCAAGGTCGTTCGTCAGATGGTCATGATCAACGATCGCGGCGACCAGCCGCTTGAACCGCAGCCGAGGCGCCAAGATGGGTCACATGAACAGCATCGATATCTTTGAAGAGGCACGGCCGCGACTTCTCGGCCTCGCCTACCGGATCCTCGGCTCGCGCGCCGATGCCGAAGACGCGGTGCAGGACACGTTCGTGAAGTGGCAGGAAGCCGATCAGAAGGCGATCGAAACGCCGGCAGCCTGGCTGACCACCGCCTGCACCCGCCGCTGTCTCGACCTGTTGAAGGCGGCGCACCGCAAGCGCGTCGACTATGTCGGCGCCTGGCTGCCGGAACCGATCCACACGGCAAGCGACGACAATGCGGAGGAGAAGCTGGCGCTGACCTCGTCGCTCACCACCGCGTTCCTTTTGATGCTGGAGCGGCTGACGCCGAAGGAGCGTGCCGCCTATCTGCTGCACGAAATCTTTGGTCAACCCTATGATGCGGTTGCCGAAACGCTCGACATGCAAGAGGCGGCCGCCCGCAAGCTCGTATCGCGTGCCAAGAGCAATATCGGCGTCGAAAAGAGCCGTCACCAGACGCCGCGCGAGCGCCAGGACGAACTGTTGTCAGCCTTCCATGCGGCAATCCACGGCGGCAACATTGCCGGGCTTTCGAGCCTGCTCTCCGCCGACGTGCGCCTGACCGCCGATGGCGGCGGCAAGGTGGCGACCGTGCTCGGCGTGCTCGCTGGCAAGGAGACCGTGGTCGCCTTCATCGCCGAGCGGCTCACGGAATACTGGGCACATTATGTCTGGGAGATTGCCGAGATCAACGGCGGCCGCGGCATTGTGCTCCGGGGCGAGGCCGAAAATGATATCGCCGCCAGCGTTTCATTCGGCTATGACGGCGATGGAAACGTCAACGATATCTTCATCGTTCGCAATCCGGACAAGCTCGCCCATCTCGGTGACGCTGCGGTCCATTGACTTAGAACATTTCCAGAGAAAAGCGCGAGGCGGTCTTCCGCCGGGAAATGCGTGGCAACAAACGGATAGAGCGGCTCCCCGGCCCTTTACAAGGCGGGAGCGTTCTCTTGCGACCGATGGGTCATGTCAACGGGTGCGGACAGATGCGCCGCAGTCGGGATGTACCGTCGCGACGCACAGGAAAGGCGCAGACATATGCTCGACAAGACACCTGAAACCACCGAGAAGGCCGAGAGCGGCTGGCTCGCGCTCTTGTCAGGCGAAAACGCCATCCATTCCATCGTTTTGAGCGGCGGCGTGGCGCTGCACGCCCTCAACATCTATGTCGTCACCACCATCATGCCATCGATCGTGCGCGAGATCGGCGGACTGGAATATTATGCCTGGAGCACGACCGTCTTCGTCGCAGCCTCCATCCTCGGCGCGGCCCTCTCGGCCCGGCTGCTTGCCGCCGTCGGCGCCGGCACGGCCTACGCCATCGGCGCGCTCGTCTTCGGCCTCGGCACGTTGCTCTGCGCCTCCGCTCCCGACATGCTGGTGCTGCTCGGCGGCCGGGCGGTCCAGGGCTTTGGCGGCGGCCTGCTTTATGCGCTCGCCTATGGCGTCATCCGCCTGGTGTTCGCGCCTGTTTTGTGGACCCGCGCCATCGGCCTGATCTCGGCCACCTGGGGCACCGCAACGCTGATCGGCCCCGCCGTCGGCGGCATGTTTGCAGAATTTGCCACCTGGCGCACGGCCTTCTGGTCGCTGCTGCCTCTGACGGCGCTTCTGGCAGCGCTTGCCTTCTGGACATTGCCGCGCAACGCTTCGTCGGAAGGCAGCCGCACGCCGTTGCCGGTGCTGCAACTGATGCTTCTGATCGGCATTGTCCTTGCTCTTTCGATCGCCAGCACGCTGTCGACACCGACCGAGCAGCTTGCTTCCGTCGGCGCGGCCGTCGCGATGTTTGCGGCACTTCTGCTGGTCGAACGCCGAGCTGCCGGCAAGCTCCTGCCGAGCGGCAGTTTCACAATCACAGCCCCGCTGGCGGCGCTCTATGCGACGATCACGCTGTTGATGATCGGCATGCAGCCGGAGATCTACGTGCCTTACCTGCTGCAGGAACTGCATGGGCTGTCGCCGCTCGTGGCCGGCTATATCGCCGCGCTGATGTCGATCGGCTGGACCGCCGGATCGATGACGAGCGCCCACTGGCACGGCGACCGGGCGCAACAGACGATCTTCGCCGGACCGGGCTTCGGCTTTGTCGGCCTGGCGCTGATTGCCGTGTTCATGCCGATGTCCGGCTTCGGCTTCGCCACGATCGCCGTACCGCTGTCGGCCGGCATCATGGCGGTCGGTTTCGGCATGGGCTTTGCCTGGCCGCATATCGTCACGGCCGTCTACGACCTGGCGCCCAAGGGCGAGGAAGAGAAAGCGTCGAGCTCGATCACCACCGTGCAGCTTTTCGCCGCCGCGCTGGGGGCTGCGCTTGCCGGCCTGACGGCCAATCTCGCGGGCATCGAAGCGAGCGCCGCCGAAGGCGTGGCGCGGGCGACGCAGTGGCTGTTCTGGCTGTTCGCGCTTGCCCCGGCGCTCGCGATGCTGACGGCAAGGCGCGTGCGGCGGGCGCGGGCGGCGAGAGCCGCTGGCGAGTAGACCGCGGATCGGCGCCAGCTCCTCCTCGGCCGCCTGCCCTTTTGGCCCTTAAATCGCAGCGGATTCGGGGTTAAAATGCCCGGCAGGCTGGAAGCGCGGTAACGGCCCTGCGGGCCGTGACCGACGCGCAGCGCTCAAGGAGGAAACGATGGATGGCGACCGGATCGACCTCACAGGTGCCCGGGAAACGCTGCTGATCACGCTGCAGGCGAAGGCCGCGGAAAGCAGTATGCCTCACTCCCTCTTGCGCGACCATTTTGCCGCCGATGCCATTCGGCGTCTCGGGAAGGCGGCACCGCATCTCGACGTCGGCCACGACATGACGATCGGCATCGCCATGCGCGCCCATCTCGTCGACCGCTGGACACAGTCGTTCATCGCCCGGCACCCGGATGCCACGGTGCTCAACCTCGGTTGTGGCCTCGACAGCCGGGTTTTCCGCATCGATCCGCCGCCCGAGGTGCGGTGGTTCGACGTCGATTTCCCTGATGTCATCGCGCTCCGCCGGCGGCTCTATCCGCAACGTGCCAACACCATGCTGATCGAATCGTCAGTGACGGAAACGGGGTGGCTTGCCAACATTCCGCACGACAGGCCGGCAATCGTCGTCGCTGAAGGCGTCCTGCCCTATCTGGCGGCAGACGACGTCTACAGTCTGCTTGCCCGCCTCGTCGATCATCTGCCGGCGGGCGAAATCGTGTTCGACGGCTACAGCCATCTCGGCCTGCAATTGCTACGCTTCAACCCCGCGATCCGCGCCACCGGCGCCACCCTCTCCTGGGGCATCGACGATCCCGCAATGCTGGAGCGGCAGGTGCCGGGTCTGAGCCTTCTGGAAGAGGTGACGGATTACGAGCCGAGCCAGATCGAAAGGATGTCGCTGCCCGCTCGCATCGCCGTCCAGCTCTTCAGCGTCATCCCGGCGCTGCATCGGATGGGACGGCTCCTGCGTTACCGCTTCTGACAACCCCGCCTGCCCCTTTCCCCGAAAAAAAGAAGGGCCGCACCGGTTGCGGTGCGACCCTCCTGGATGTCAGCAATCGGTTTAGACCGATCAGCCCTGCTTGATCGGCGCGATCGAGATCTCGACGCGGCGGTTCTGCGCGCGGCCGGCTTCGCTGGCGTTGGAGGCGACCGGCCGTTGCGGGCCGAAGCCCATGGTGGCCATGCGGCGCTGGTCGACGCCCTGGCTTGCCAGGTAGTTGGCAACAGACGCTGCACGACGCTCGGAAAGCCCCTGGTTGTAGGAGGCGCTGCCAGTGGAATCGGTATGGCCGTCGACGTCGATCAGCGTCTTGTTGAACTTGCGCAGCACGATCGCCACCGAGTTCAGCGTGTCGTAGAAGGCCGGGATCACCTGGTCGCGGTCGGTCGCAAACGTGATGTTCGACGGCATGTTCAGGATGATGCGGTCGCCGGCGCGGGTGACCGAAACGCCGGTGCCCTGCAGCTGCGCGCGCAGTTCCGATTCCTGGCTGTCCATGTAGTTGCCGACGAGGCCACCACCGAGCGCGCCGATGCCGGCGCCGACGAGCGCTGCATCGCGCCGCCCTGCAGCACTGCCGCCGACGAGAAGGCCGGTCGCCGCACCGAGACCGGCACCGATCAGCGCGCCACCGGCGGTGTTCGACATCTTCTGCTCACCCGTATAGGGATCGGTGGTCGTGCATCCCGAGAGATAGATGGCCGCAACAGCCACTATGGCGCATTTCTTGATCATAGAATCAATGGTCCCTATTCGTGCTCTGAAGTGCTTCATACTAGCGATTGCGGCAGGAAGATGAAGAGGCGTCCCACTGATGCCATGGTTTGACGACAAATGGCGCATCGGTCGCAATCCAGGTCACGAGGCGGCCCGATACTAACCGATCCTTCACGCGCTCTTGATAGCAAGTGCGTTCTGGAAAAATCGAGGCGGACGATCTGATGGCAATCGAATTTGGCGACACGCAACGCAGTCTCAGCGACACGCTGAACGGCATGATCGGCTCGATCCGCGGCAATACGATCACGCTTCGCGACCTGATGACCGGAATCGGCGAGCAGGGTTTTCTGCTCCTTTGTGCACTGCTGACCCTGCCGTTCCTGCTGCCGGTTTCCATTCCCGGCGTCAGCACCGTCTTCGGCGCGGCCATCATCCTGATCTCGATTTCGATCACCCTCAACCGCATGCCCTGGATGCCGCAACGTATCCTCGACCGGCAGATCGAGACGGAAAAGCTGGTGCCGACGCTTCAGAAGGGTGCCGCCCTCGTCTCCAAGCTCGACCGTTTCGTCAAGCCGCGCTTCGGCTTCCTGACGCAAGGGGCGCTGATGAACCGCTTCAACGGCCTGATGATCATGGCCGGCGGCGTGCTTTTGATGTTTCCGCTCGGCCTCATCCCGCTGTCGAACACGCTGCCGGGCATCGCCATCCTGCTCCTGTCGCTCGGTATCATCCAGCGCGACGGGCTGATGGTCGCCGGCGGCTATCTCTTCCTGATCGCAACGACGATCTACTTCACTGTTCTCGCCTATATGGCCTTTGCGGCCGGCCAGGGCCTGTCCACCTTCTTCGTTTCCTGATCGGCAACGCCACAGAAAGCCTGGCGCGTCACGGTCGACGCGCCGGTCGCCAGTCCGGCGGATGCGCAGGGGCGACGGATGTCAGGCCGGCTGGAAGCTCTTGTAGCTGGCGGAATCGGTCTCGACGCCGAGCCTGGCCATAAGGGCGGCACGGTCGACGCCGAGGCGTGTGTCGAAATCGGCGATCGCGGCCGCAACCTTCGGCGCAAACGCTTCGCTTTCGAATTCGATCATGGTGCAGAAGTTATATTTTCCCGGGCCGGCATGCTGCTCGAGGAACAGATCCTTGACGTAACCGTCCTGGCTGCGGATCACCACAAGCGTCTTTTCCACCAGATCCACGAATTCGGCCCGGGCCGAAGCCGGCACGGCGAACTTGTTGATGCGATAGAGCGGCGCGATGTCGCCAGCCGGTATGTTGCTGCTCATGAAATTCTCCCTCAGATGTCTCTTCAAGGGCCCGCCGGCGACCATTCGACGATGGGCAGGGACATGCGTACGACCTCAAGCAAAGTTGAGGTCAACAGGGGGCGGTCGAAAATCCGCAGTGTCCGCTCAGGCGACAATGCCCTTCAGCACATTGGCGACGTTGAGTCCGATTTCCGGCACGCCATAGCCGCCCTCCATGCACACGACGACCGGAAGGCCTGACTTCTTCAGACGCTCGCCCATGCGCAGGTAATCGTCCGATTTCAGCTTGAACGTCGAGATCGGATCGCGCTCGAAGGTGTCGACCCCGAGCGAGACCACCAGCGCCTCGGCGCCGAAGGCTTCGATTCGGTTGAGCGCGTCGTCCATCGCGGCCGACCAGGCGGAAAATTCGGTCCCGCGCGGCAGCGGGTAGTTTTTCGTGGAGCCGAGGCCCTCCCCCTTGCCCTCCTCGTCGGCGAAGCCGAGAAAATAGGGGAAGGCGTCGACAGGGTCTCCATGCAAGGAGGCGAAATAGACGTCGCCGCGCTCGTAGAAAATATCCTGCGTGCCGTTGCCGTGATGGAAGTCGACATCGAGTATGCCGACCCTGGCGGCACCGAGATCGCGCAGCCGCTGAGCGGCGCAGGCGGCATTGTTGATGAAGGAATAGCCGCCATAGAGATCGATCGCCGCATGGTGGCCGGGCGGGCGGCAAAGGGCAAAGGCCGCTTTCGCGCCACCACTGACATCTTCGGCCGCCGACAACGCACAATCCATCGCCGCGCGCGCAGCCGCATAGGTACCTTCGGTGATCGATGTCTCCGCGGCAAAGGCGTAGTAGCCGAGTGCGCCGTCGATATCCCTGGGCGGGTGCTGGCGCATGCGGCGCGCGGGAAAGCTGGTCGGGATCGCCTCGCCGCGATAACCGTCGGCGACCCAGCGTGCCCAGGCGGTCTCGAGGAAGTCGAGATAGTCGGCGGCATGCAGCTTGCCGGCCGTCTCCAGCCCGTGGCGCGAAGGCGCGACGACGTCACGGAACCCCGCTTCCTTCACCGCTGCCAGGATCCATTCGGCCCGGAACGGCGCCTCGAACGGCGACACGAGTTCGCCGCCGAAAAGTTCGGTCCTGGCGTCTCGGAGCTTGTGGTCCTCGGAGAAGAAGATGCGCATGGGAAGGGTCCTGAAGTCAGCAACAAAGGGCGCCAGACTACCCGAGCATGCGGCCTTGGCAACCTCGACGCCCCTCGTCCAGCCTGCCGGAGCGCCAGGCGCCCCTCATCCGGCCTGCCGGCCACCTTCTCCCCGCAAGCGGGGCGAAGGGACATGCGGCAAGCTCCCGTTTTCCCTCTCCCCGCAAGGAGAGGAGCCATGCAGAAAAAGAGAGAAACCCTTACGTCGCGATGCGCTTGTAAAAGAGCGTGGTGGCGCACAGGCCGCCTTCCGGCCACATCGCATAATCGGGGATGACGCCGACGCGCTCCCAGCCGAGCCGCGGATAGATCGCTTCGGCCTCGCTGCCTGTTGCGGTGTCGAGCACCAGCAGCGTCTTGCCGTTCAGAGCCGCTTCCCTCTCGACGGCCTGCATCAGGAGGCGCGCGACGCCCCTGCCGCGGGCGGCGTGATGGACGAGCAGCTTCTTCAGGTCGCCGCGATGCGGCTGGTTGGGCATCTGCGCCACACCGACCTGGACCGTGCCGACGATGCGCCCCTGGTCTTCGGCGACCATCAGCAGCGTTTCGCGTGCGGCGACCGCATCGGCAACGCCCTGCCAATAGGCGAGTGCCGCCTGCGGCGGATAGGGCTGCATGAAGCCGACGGAGGCCCCGCCCTCGACGCAATCGGACAAGACTTCGGCCAAAGCCGGCATGGCGGAGCGGGCCTCGGTTTCGCTCAGAAGGCGGGTCGTGATTTCAGGCATGGTCAGGTCCTGGTGCGGCTGAGGATGACGGCGTAGTGAGCCGGCTCATCATGGGGATTGTGAAAGACGTGGGCCTGTTCGAGCCCCATGAACAGGCAATCACCGGCTTCGAGCGCATGCGGCCCGGTTTCCATGGTGAGTTCGAGCCGTCCGGAGAAGAGCCAGAGATGCTGGGTGATGCCGCGGTCGGCCGGCTGGCGTTCGAAGACGACGCGCGCGCCCGGGGGAAACTCGACCTCGACGATATCGACCGGCGAGCCGACGCCCTCCGGCGAGACCGAACGGCGCAGATAGCCGGATTCCGGATCCCGCCAGACGCGCTGCTGGGCTCTCCTTGCCACCGGCGAAGCCTCTGCGCCTTCGAAGGCGAAAAGCGCCGACAGCGTAGTGGAAAGCGCGCTGCATAGTCTCGCCAGCAGCTGCGCCGTCGGGCTCACCTCACCGCGCTCGATGCGCGAGATCATTGCCCGGCTGACGCCAGATCGCGTCGCGAGGTCGTCGAGCGTCAGGTTCTGCTCGGCTCTGAGCGAGCGAACGCGTTCGCCGATGGCCTGTTCGAGTGGGTCGGTGGTGTTTTCCATTATTTGAGATTGCATTTCTCATATAATAGAGTCAAGACCATTGCGAACCGAAAATATAAGGCGGCAAATGCCGCTTTGGCGACATTGCAGCGAGGCGATTTCGGCTAAGGTCCGCGACGACATTCGAACCGAAAAGACGTTCCACCTCAACAATTTAGACGATCCTTACGCAACATGCCGTTGCGACATGCGAAAACGGACCGGCAAGACATGGACAAGCAGCCTTCCTCGCTGACGTCGATCGCCAGCATCGTGACGTCGATGACATCGGTCGCGATCGGCAACGGCATGATGCTCGCCTATGTGCCCTTCGTGCTGACGCGGTCCGACGCGCCCGATTGGGTTCCGGGCGCGGCCGTCACCATGGTTGCCTTCGGCGGCCTCGTCGGCTGCGTCATCGCCGGGCCGATGATCCGCCGCGTCGGCCATGCCCGGGCGTTTTCCTGCTCGATGGCGCTCGTCATCCTTTCGGCGCTGACGATCAGCCTCGGCATGCACCCGATCCTGTGGGTGCTCGCCCGCGGCCTCTACGGCGCTGCCGGCAACACCAATTTCATCATCAGCCAGAGCTGGCTCAACCATGCGAGCGACAATCGTTGGCGCGGCAGGGCAATGGCGATGTTCTACATGGCCTATGTGATCGGGCTCGGCACGGGCGCCTGGCTGTTCGGACAGATCCCCGCCGACGGCAACATGCCGCCGCTCATCACCATCTTCTTTACCGCGATCGCCATCCTGCCGATCGGCCTCACCCGCCTGCCGACGCCACCCGCGCCGGCCAAGGTCAGCATCGACATTCCGATGGTCTGGCGCGCCTCGCCCGTCGCCTTCATCGGCGTGCTTGCCGCCGGCGGGCTGTCGATGGTGGTGCAGGGCTTCACACCGATCTATGCGGCGGCAAACCAGGTGAGCCAGGGCGACGTTGCCAACCTGATGTTCGTGATGCAGCTCGGGCTGATCGCGATCCAGTATCCGATGGGCACGCTGTCGGACCGGATCGACCGCCGGCTGGTGCTGATCGCCACCTGCCTCATCATCGTCGTCGCCGGCTTTTTCGCGCTCTCGGCAAGCTTCGGCAACCTCCTGCTGCTGATGGTCGTCTTCGCGCTTTTCGCCGGCGCGGTCGAGACCGTCTATTCGATCGCCAACGCGCATGCCAACGACCGCACCGACCCGGCGGACTTCGTGCCGCTGGCAAGCACCATGCTGGTTGCCTGGTCGGTGGCAGCAACACTGGTGCCGATGCTCGTGACCGTGCTGACGCCGGTGTTCGGGCCGCGCACCTTCATCTATGCCGCGATGGCCGTTGCAGCGCTCTACGCGCTGTTCGTGCTGGCGCGCCTGAGAAAGCGTGACGAGGTGCCGGCGGGCGAGCGCGAGACCTTCGAACTGAAGAGCGCGCAGATCCCGAACGCCGGCGCGCTGATCGACGCCGAGGCCAGAGCCGAATAGCCGCGCAAGCCTTGCGATTTATAGTGAACGAAGCCTTCATTTCCCGCTTTGCGCGGCTTGAAGGCACTGCTATATGCGGCCCATGAGCACAACATCTTCCAAGACGCCCCTGTCGCATATCCGAAACTTCTCGATCGTGGCCCATATCGACCACGGCAAATCGACGCTGGCCGACCGACTGATCCAGTCGACCGGCGGCCTTGCCGAGCGGGAAATGTCCGAGCAGGTGCTCGACAGCATGGATATCGAGCGCGAGCGCGGCATCACCATCAAGGCCCAGACCGTGCGTCTGCACTACAAGGCCAATGACGGCGAAACCTACGTGCTGAACCTGATCGACACGCCCGGCCACGTCGACTTCGCCTACGAAGTCTCGCGCTCGCTGTCGGCCTGCGAAGGTTCGCTGCTGGTCGTCGACGCGTCACAGGGCGTCGAAGCCCAGACGTTGGCCAACGTCTACCAGGCGATCGACAACAACCACGAGCTCGTTACCGTGCTCAACAAGATCGACCTTCCCGCCGCCGAACCGGAGCGGATCAAGGAACAGATCGAGGAAGTCATCGGCATCGACGCGTCCGACGCCGTGCTGATCTCGGCAAAGACCGGCCTCGGCATTCCCGATGTTCTCGAGGCGATCGTCACCAAACTGCCGGCGCCGAAGAGCGAGGGCGGCGAAACCGCGCCGCTGAAGGCCCTCCTGGTCGACAGCTGGTACGACACCTATCTCGGCGTCATGGTTCTCGTGCGCATCATCGACGGCACCCTGAAAAAGGGCATGACCATCCGCATGATGGGCACGGATGCCAAGTACTCCGTCGAACGCATCGGCGTGCTCACGCCGAAGATGGTGGCGATGGATGCACTCGGCCCCGGCGAGATCGGCTTCATCACTGCCTCGATCAAGGAAGTGGCCGACACCCGCGTCGGCGATACCATCACCGAAGACAAGCGCCCGACCGCCAAGGCACTGCCGGGCTTCAAGCCGGCACAGCCGGTGGTGTTCTGCGGCCTGTTCCCAGTCGATGCCGCCGACTTCGAAGATCTGCGCGCGGCGATGGGCAAGCTGCGCCTCAACGACGCGTCGTTCTCGTTCGAAATGGAATCGTCCGCAGCCCTCGGCTTCGGCTTCCGCTGCGGCTTCCTCGGCCTCCTGCACCTGGAAATCATCCAGGAACGCCTGGAGCGCGAGTTCGACCTCGACCTGATCGCGACGGCGCCTTCGGTCGTCTACAAGCTGTTCATGACCGACGGCTCCGAGCGCGAGCTGCACAACCCGGCCGACATGCCCGACGTCGTCAAGATCGCCGAGATCCACGAGCCGTGGATCCGCGCGACGATCTTGACGCCCGACGACTATCTCGGCGGCATTCTGAAGCTTTGTCAGGACCGGCGCGGCATCCAGATCGAGCTGACTTACGTTGGCACCCGCGCGATGCTGACCTACGACCTGCCGCTCAACGAAGTGGTGTTCGATTTCTACGACCGCCTGAAGTCGATCTCCAAGGGCTATGCCTCGTTCGACTACCAGATCACCGACCACAAGGAAGGCAACCTTGTGAAGATGTCGATCCTCGTGAACGGCGAGCCGGTCGACGCGCTGTCGATGATGGTGCACCGGATGGCCGCTGAAAAGCGCGGTCGTGAAATGTGCGAGAAGCTCAAGGAGCTGATCCCGAAGCACATGTTCAAGATCCCGATCCAGGCGGCCATCGGCGGCAACGTCATTGCCCGCGAAACCATCTCGGCGCTGCGCAAGGACGTGACGGCCAAGTGCTACGGCGGCGACGCCACCCGCAAGCGCAAGCTGCTCGAAAAGCAGAAGGCCGGCAAGAAGCGCATGCGCCAGTTCGGCAAGGTGGAGATCCCGCAGGAAGCCTTCATCGCCGCACTCAAGATGGGCGACGAATAGGCGGTTCGACGAACACGACATCAACGTGCAAAACGGGCGACCTCGAGTTCGCCCGTTTTTTTTGATCCATACATCGACCGCAGGCGGAGCGCGTGCGCTCAGCACGAACAAGCTAAAGTGCGAGCCCGCCTCAGCCTTCGGTCAACAAGAACCGCTTCGACACTCGATCCACCGGCAGACCGCTCTTCAGCGGTACTGCCTTGTCCACCTTGTAGTCGACGAAGCCCATCTTGCCGTAATAGGCAAGGCCGCCCGTGTTGTCGGCGCGGATCGTGGCGTTGATCACCTTCAGGCCCAACGCACGGGCATTGTCGCGCGTTGCCGCAAACAGCGCCGTGCCGGCGCCGCGCACCTTGGCGTCGGGCCGGGAAAAGGTGCCGATGTCAGCCCAGCCTTCGGGTAATGCGTCATAGCGCTCCAGCGCCTGGAAGGCGCAAGGGCGGCCATCGGCATCCTCGGCGACGAAGCAGCTGACGAAGCCGGGACCGGCGAGATAGTGGGCGATAAAACTCTCTGCTGTGAACGGCGTCTCGTTGGCGGTGGTGCCGCCGATCCGGATGATCTCGTTGAGGAAGCTGCAAAGCTCCGGCACGTCTCCCGTCGTTGCCGGGCGCACCCTGATCGTTGTCGTCTCGTCGGCCACCAGAATCTCCTTTGAATTATTGTTTGCCGGATGGCGACAGCGGCCGCGCCGGATTGCCGACAACAGTCGCGCCGGCCGCCACGTCTCTCGTGACGACGGATCCGGCCCCGACGATGGCGCCGTCGCCGATCGTCACGCCACCGAGGATGATGGCTCCGCCGCCGATCCAGACGTCCTTGCCGATCACGACCGGTCTTGCAATCTCGATGCCGCGGCGCCTGAGCGGCACGTCCTTGTGATGTTCGGCGCAATAGATCTGCACGCCGGGACCGAGCATTGAACCATCGCCGACCGAAATGCGACCGCTGTCGAGCAGAGTGCAGCCGGCATTGAGATAGACGCGCGACCCAAGCGAAACATGCATGCCGTAGGAGCAGTGAAACGGTGCCTCGATGAAGACATCGTCGGCAGCGCTCGAAAACAGCGCCCGCAGCGCCGGCGCCATCGCGCCCCGCGCGTCGTGCGCCATGGTGTTATGCTGGTGCACGGCATCGCGCGCGCTCTCGCAATCGTTCAAGCTCGGGGTCGAGGCAGCAGTACCAATCGCCCGCCGCCATCTTTTGACGTTCGCTCACGCTTACGCCCTGGCCCTTTCTTCGGCCGCCGCGCGCCGCGCCAAACTGTCCGGCGGCCACATCGTCTTCATGTCGTAGTAGATCTCGAAGGCAGGCGCTCCGCCTTCAAGCGACAGCCAGGCGACCTTCGAGCGGGTAAAGATATGGGCATCCGGCGGGAAATCCGACGGATGGTCGAGGCTGGCGATGCGCAGGAAGGAAAGCCAGCCGCGCCGGCCGTAATCGCTCCAGAGCGCCGTCTGGCATTCAGCACAGCGATAGACATCGTGCGGACGACCGCTGTCGGTCGGCAGCGACACGACGACGGGCTCGCCCGCCGTCAGCTCGATATTTTCCCGCTCGATGACGCCGTTGATGACGAAGGCGCTTCCCACCTGACGCTGGCAATCGCTGCAATGGCAGCAATTGACGAACATCGGCCTGCGTTTCAGCCGGTAGCGGATGCGCCCGCAGAAACAGCCGCCGCCCCACCCGTCGTCCATCAGCAGGCCTCCTCCAACACCTCGTCGCTCGGAGCTCTGGCCTCACCCTGCCGGATCGTGGCGACCCAGGCGCGAGCGAGCGAGAGGCCTGCGGCATTGGCCTTCTCGCCATGACGCCGCGCATGGGCCGGATACTCAGCCAGCCAGGTCGGGTCGAGACGGTTGATCGTCTGCGGAAACGCCCGGTTCCAGTCCTCGACGAGATCGGTGTCGGCCTCGAAATGAAACTGCGTGCCATAGGCGGCGCGCCCGACGCGAAACGCCTGATGCCGCGTCACATTGTTTTCGGCGAGATGCACCGCGCCGTCGGGAAGCGTGAAGGTGTCGCCGTGCCACTGGAAGATCGGGAAGCTCTCGCCGACGGATGCCAGCACCGGGTCGCTCTGCCCCTCGGGGCGGACCCGCACATCGTGCCAGCCGAATTCCTTGGCTTCGCCCAGAAGGTTTGTCGCACCATAGGCGCGCGCCAGCAGCTGGCTGCCGAGGCAGATGCCGAGCACGGACCGGTCGCTGTCGCCGAAGTGGCGCATCAGTGCTGCAAGCTGCGGCAGATAGGGGAAGGCGGCATCGTCAAGCGCGCTTTGCTCGCCGCCCAGCACCACCAGCGCGTCGAAGCCCTCTGCTGTTTCCGGCACCGGTTCGCCGGCATAGGCGCGGCGAACTTCGATCTCCGCCTTGACCTCGCGAAGCGCCGTGCCGACCTGGCCGAGCTCGGTCTTCGCCATGTTTTCCACCACCAGTACCCGCATGATGACATTCCCTTCGCCGTCCGGGCGCAAGATTGATCACGAGAAACGCCGCGGTTCAAGAGGCCAAAGCGGTCACCCCGCTGCGAACCTCACGCGTCGGGGACTTGACTTCCGCCTCAAACTTTCCGACCTTCCGGGGATCATGATGCTCACGGTTACCTCTTTTCACTGCTTCCGGGTGTGCCCGATCGCAGGAACCTGACCCCAGCCCGGATGCTTGCGCTCTCCGGGTCAGGGGAGCCTTTCGCGTCGGCAAATGAGAACCATCGTTCCCAGGCCACGATCCGAGCGCCGAGTTTTTCCAAATCGAATGAGTGATGACGGCGCTGAGGCGCCCGTCGAAGACAACGTCAGGTATCATCATGGCGACGAACGCCCGCAACAAACTTCCCGCGATCATTATCAATGCCGAGGACCACAAGCGCCTGACGGCGCTTGCCTCGTCCGCCCTCGACCGTGTTCCCGAAGTCGCCGAGGCTCTTCTGTCCGAGCTCGAGCGTGCACGCATCGCAGCACCCGGGAAGCTGCCGGCCGACAGCGTGCAGATGGGATCGACCGTCGCCTTCGAAGCCGACAATGGTTTTGCCAAGCAGGTGACGCTGGTCTATCCCGGCGAAGCCGATATCGAATCTGGGCGGATTTCCGTTCTGACGCCGATCGGCGCGGCCCTGATCGGGCTCTCCGTCGGCCAGTCGATCGATTGGCACGATCGCTCCGGCAAGGTGCACCGGATGACCATCCGCAGCGTTACCGCCGCCGAGAAGGCCTGATCCGGCTGAACCTGGCCGCCGGGCGGTGACGCCCACGCGCTGCGGACAAGGGACGACAGTCTGCGCACCCCTACCCCTGGAACGCGTCGAGGAGGCCGGTCGTCAGACCGCCCTCCCCGCATTTCACGAGGCAGAAGCCTATCAGAACTGCTTGCCGAGCTTGGCGTCGACCGACTGGCTGTTGGCGCCGCGAATGGCGAAGAAGAACAGGATCGCCGCCCAGAGGATGGACTTTTCAGCGCCGCCGAGACCCTCGCCCTGCACGATGCCGTGGAAATAAACGGTCACAAGCAGCACGATCATGGCTGCGAACGAAGCCGGACGGGTGAAAAGGCCGATGGCGATCAGGATGCCGCCGAAGAACTCGGTCGCGGCCAGGAGCGGCGACCAGAAGACGCCCGGGTAGAAGCCGAGGCTTTCGACCATGCCAACGGCGCCGAAGGGATTGACGATCTTGCCGTAACCGTGGGTTACGAGCAGCACGCCGCACAGAACGCGCAGCAGCGTTTCGGCAAAGGTGTCGAGCGGCAGATAGATCTTTTCGAGCGCCGGCAGGATTGCACGGGGACGGGAAGTCGAAACGGTGGCGTCAGTCATGGTTAGGTCCTCTTTGAGGGGGGCTGCGACAATATGTGCAATGCAGCAATGTCTCGCCGGGCGCCTTTTCCTTTGCAAGGGTACCGGCGATAAAAACATGACTAAATCAGTTGACAATTATGTGAGAGGCGCGTGACCGGCGGCGTCTGGGCGCCCCCACGTCGGCGCGAGACGCGGCTGACGGAGCGTCAGGGCATGGTAACGCGCGAAACTTGCAGCATAATTTTCTGATCTCAGCGGTTTCTGTCTTGCCGCGAATTACAGTATGTTGCCGCGCACAAGCCAACCGGGAAGCAGATATGGACGAGAAGCCGCGGATCACCATTCTCTATTGCACGCAGTGCAACTGGCTCCTGCGCGCCGGCTGGATGGCGCAGGAGCTGCTGCAGACCTTCGGCCAGTCGCTGGGCGAAGTAGCGCTCATTCCCGGCACCGGCGGCAATTTTGAGATCCGCGTCAACGACGAACTGATCTGGGAGCGCAAACGCGACGGCGGCTTTCCCGGGCCGAAGGAACTGAAGCAGCGCATCCGCGACATCATCGAGCCGGAGCGCGATCTCGGCCACACGGACAGGAGCTGATCCTGGATTTCGGTATTCTTGCAGGCGTCTTCTCGGCCGCCTTTCTCTCGGCCACGCTGCTGTTCGGCATGTCGGAGGCGGCAATCGTCGCCGCAGCCCTGCACGGCGAGACGAGCCGTGTCGCGCTGTTCGTCGCTGCCACTGCCGGTAACGTGCTTGGCGCCGTCGTCAATTTCGTGCTTGGTCGGTTCCTCATCCGGTTCGAGGGTCGGCGCTGGTTTCCGATATCGCCATCAGGCCGGCAGAAGGCAGAGACGCTGTTTGCCCGCTATGGCCAACCGGTGCTGCTGTTGTCCTGGCTGCCCGTGGTCGGCGATCCGCTGACGCTGGTCGCAGGGCTTCTACGAATGCCCTTCGGACTGTTCCTGGTGTTCGTGGCGATCGGCAAGGCGGCGCGCTATGGCGTCGTGCTGTGGCTGACGCCCTGACACCATCCCGCAAGCCCTGGAAGGACCGTTCAGCTGTGGGCGAAGATGTCGGTCTCGTCCCAGCCGAGCAGGTCGAGCTTGCAGCGGGTCGGAAGAAACGCGAAGCACGCGTCCGCGTGCTCCATGCGGCCATCGCGCAGAAGCCGCGCGGTGAGCTTCTCGCGCAGCGCATGCAGGTGCAGCACGTCGGATGCCGCATATTCGAGCTGTGCCGGAGACAGGACTGCCGCCCCCCAGTCGGAAGACTGCTGCTGCTTGGAAATGTCGACGTCGAGCATTTCCTTGAGATTGTCCTTCAACCCGTGGCGATCCGTATAGGTGCGAGTGAGGCGCGAGGCGATCTTGGTGCAGAACACCGGTGTCGTCGTCACGCCGAAGGTGTGGAACAGCACGGCAATGTCGAAACGGCCGAAATGAAAGATCTTCTGGCGGGCCGGGTCTTCCAGCATGGCCACAAGGTTTGGCGCTTGCGTCTGGCCGGCAGCGATCTGGATCACATCGGCAGTGCCGTCTCCGGGGGAAAGCTGGACGACGCAGAGCCGGTCGCGACGCGGCACGAGGCCGAGCGTTTCGGTGTCGATGGCAATCGCGCCTCTGTAGCGGGCGGCATCGGTTGCGGAGATATCGCCTTCGTGAAACCGTATTGCATTCGCCATCGAAAATCCCCAGATCAGTCGGTAGTCGTGTCGCCTATAGCGCAAGTTTGACCCTGACGAAACCGTGTCATGGCCCCTTGCTCGCCGTTGCCATCCTCGAAAGTTCGCATTGATGATCTCCTGCCGCCCCGCTCTCGCTCTTTCGACGCTCTGCCTGCTTCTCGCCCTGTCCGCCATGCCAGCCCTTGCGCAGTCCTATACGGACCTGCCCGGCGTGCGGCCGATGGATCCCTTGAACGATGGCGGCGACAAGGTTACCTGCGAGCAAACGCTCGTCGACCGCGATTATCCGTTCGAATCGAGCGCGCGCGGCGGCCCACGCTACGACACGATCTACAATTGCCGTCGCGGCGACGGCCCCGTGTTCCAGGGCAGCGACCTGCCGCCCTCGCTCTACCGGCAGAAACGCGGGCTCGGCTACTAGCCGGCCCCGCCGGCCCGGCTTGGCAAGCCGGCGAATAGTTCCTACACATTTGGGCGAGGAACCGTGGAGGCGTCCTGCTTCCACCGAGGAGGACCAATGCCCAACGACACGAGACCGCTCGCCATCAGCGTGCCGGCGCCGCGCACGCTCGAGCTGATCTTTACTGAAGACGCCCTCAAGCAACTGCATGCGCGTTACCGCATCGTTGAGGCCGACCCGGACGATGTTGCCGGCCTTGGCGACGAGGTGCTGTCGGAGACGCGCTACATCATCGGCCAGCCGCCCTTCGATCATGCAACGCTGGCGCGCCTGCCGAAGCTGCGCGCCATTCTCAATGTCGAAAGCAACCTGATCAACAACATGCCCTACGAGGTGTTGTTCGAGCGCGGCATCCACGTGGTGACGACGGGGCAGGTGTTTGCCGAGCCGGTTGCCGAGATGGGCCTTGCCATGGCCCTCAATCTCGCGCGCGGCGTCGTCGAGGCGGACCTGGCCTTTCGCGAGGGACGGGAGCTCTGGGGCGGCGACGGCAATCGCCAGGCGCGGCTCCTGTCCGGCGCAGACATCGGCATTGTCGGCTTCGGCGATCTGGGCAAAGCGCTGAACCGGGTGCTAGCCGGTTTTCGCGCCAGGATCCGCGTGTTCGATCCCTGGATGCCAGCCTCGATCCTCAAGGACAACGGCGTCGAACCGGCATCGCTTGCAACCGTGCTGACGGAAAGCGATTTCGTCTTCGTCGTCGCATCGGTCACCAGCGAAAACGAGGGCTTCCTGGGCGCAAAGGCCTTTGCCAGCATGCGGCCTGGCGCCGCCTTCATCCTGCTCAGCCGTGCCGGGGTCGTCGATTTCGACGCGTTGGTGGCTGCGGTTGAAAGCGGGCACATCGTGGCCGCCAGCGACGTCTTCCCCGAGGAACCGCTTGCCCGGGACCACAAGGTGCGCACCCTTCCCGGCTTCCTGCGCTCGGCGCACCGGGCGGGCGCACTCGACAGCGCGTTCAAGAAGATGGGCGACATGGTGCTCGAAGACATGGACCTGATGGACCGGGACCTGCCACCGATGCGCTGCAAGCGCGCCGAGCGCGAAACCGTCGCCCGCATGCGCTCGAAACCGGTGACGGTCAACTGACGGCGGCCAGCAGTGGCGCGGCGCCATTGGGCGACGCCAGCACTTCGCCGGCGGCGGGGTATGCAATCCTGCCGATTAACGTGTTTTATGGGAAACGCATTTAAGATAACGCAGGACAGGCGCGAGATCAGAGATACCCAATGGCCAACGAAACGCCCGGCATTCTCGGAACCAGGATCGGCGACAGCTGGCACAGTTCGCTACGCTCGCTGTTCAGCCTGGTGATGGTGGCCATGCTGATCGCCGTGTCGGGCATTCTGGTGGGGCTCGACTACCACCGCTCGCGCAATGCCGCGATCGCGGACGCAGAGGCCAATATGCGCGGCTTCATGAGCCGGTTGGTCGACCGGCTGGGCGTCCTCTCAGGCGATACCTCCGCACTGGTCAGCCTCGTCTCTTCGGTTGCCAACTCCTTCCTCGTGCCACCACCGGAGCGGATAAACGACAAGGTGGCCGTTCTGCGCGAGGGCATCAGCCGGTCGCCGCATATCGACGGGGTCTATGTCGGCTACCCCAATGGCGCCTTCTTTCAGATGGTCGACCTCAAGCAGGTCGCATGGCGCCTGGCGCTCGATGCGCCGCGCGGTGCGGCCATTGCAGTGCGCTCGATGGAAAAGGATGGGAGCGGCAAGCCCCTCCAGCGCCTGCTCTTCCTGGACAAGGACGGCACGCAATTCTCCGAACGACGGGTGCCCCCCACGGGCTTCGATCCACGCACCAGGCCCTGGTATCGCGCCGCCGTCAACGGAAAGGCTGCAGTCTCGACGGGCCCTTACGAAAGCGCCACGACCGAGACGCTTGGAATGACGATCTCGCAGGCGCATCGCGGCAATCCGCAGATCGTCATCGGCGCCGACGTCGTGCTCGATACGATTACCGACTTCCTCGCCCGCGAGCGGCTGACGGCGGGCTCGGTCTCGTTCATCCTCGATTCCGTGGGCAAACCCATCATCCATTCCGACCGGGTGATGATGCGACGCATCATGGCGGCAAAGGACAAGGATGGCCCGATCGTCCAGGCCGAGAGCGATCCCCTGATCAAGAGCATCCGCCTCAATCCGCCAGCGCCGGGCAAGGCCGATCTCGTCGAGGTCGGAGACCGAACCTACCTCGTCATGGTGACGCCGCTCGAATCCGCGCTGCTTCTTTCCGGCAACCGCGCCGTGGTGGCGGCGCCGCTCGATGAACTGATGGCAGAAGCCAACCGGACGCTCGTGCAGGGATTGGCGATCTCGGGCGCGGTCGTGGCGCTTGCGGTGCTTGCGTCCCTGGTGCTTGCGCATCTGATCACCAAGGGCTTGAACCAGCTGACCGCCAGCGCCAACCGGCTGCAGGATCTGGATTTCACCACGCCGATCGACGTGTCGTCCCATGTCAGCGAGATTTCCACCCTCGGCGGCGCGATGAACCGGGCGCGCGACGCGATCTTCACTTTTGCGCTCTACGTCCCGCGCGAACTGGTGCGCAAGGGCATCGAATCCGGCCAGTTCAGCGGCCGCGCCGCCTGGCGCCAGGAGGTCACTGCGCTTTTCACCGACATTTACGACTTCACCACCTTGAGCGAGCAGCACGCGCCGGAAGAAGTCGTGGCGATGCTTTCGGAATATTTCGACATCTTCAGCGAGGTGGTCGATGCCCATGGCGGCACGATCATCCAGTTCCTCGGTGATTCCGTGTTTGCGATGTGGAACGCGCCGGCGCAGGACGAGCGCCATGCGGAAAATGCCTGTCGTTGCGCGCTGGCGGTCGAGGCGCGGCTGCAGGCGTTCAACGCGGCGCAGCGCGAAAAAGGCCTGCCGGAGTTCCGCACCCGCTTCGGCATCCACACCGGCACCGCCGTCGTCGGCAGCGTCGGCGCCAAGGAACGGCTGCAATATACCGCCATGGGCGACACGGTGAACGTCGCCTCGCGGCTCGAAGGCATGAACAAGAACTACGGCACGACGATCATGGCAAGCGGGGCCGTGGTCGCGCAGGCGTCCGACGCGATCACCTTCCGCCCGCTCGGCACGGCGCAGGCCAAGGGGCGCACCACGGCTCTGGAAATCTATGAGGTTCTGAGCGCGCGCCCGATCGTCGACACCGCGACCGCTGAGACGCCCGTCATCTCATCCTGAGAGGTGTGACGACACCCGCTGTCACCGCCGGGCGCCATCTCTCTGGCGCGTCACCCAGCGGATGCCGGCCGCAACGGCGATGGCCAGCAGCGGCCATACGGCCCAGAACACGCCCCGCCAGGACAGGGCGTTGATGGCGACGAACGTCAGACCGGTGACGGCGAGCGTGCCGATGGCCGGATCGATCCGGGTGTCTGCGCGCACCCACCGAAGCGCCGCAAGCACGGCAAGCCCGAGTATTGGCCATGCGGCCCAGAAGGTGCCCTGCCAGGTCAGGAGATTGAGCGCGGCAAGTCCGGCGCCGACCACCGCCAGCGTGCCGAGAAGCCGGCTGGTGAGGCCCGCAAGCCTTGTGGTGGTTGCAACCGGTGGCGCAGGCTGAGCAGGCTGCCCGGCCGGCCGGCCCCATTCGCCTTGGCGTTCCGATCCGCCTGCGACGTCGTCGGCAGTTCCGATGCGCACGGAATAGCTCGGCACACCGCCGTCGATGTTCTTGACCTCGAGCTGGCCCAGGAATTCGAAGCCGACGGCAACCTTGTTGCGCACCTGGTCGTAGACCGTATTGGAAATGACGATGCCGCCGGCAGGCGCGGAGGCCTGCAGGCGCGCGGCCACGTTGACGCCGTCGCCATAGATATCGTCTTCCTCGGTGATCACGTCACCAAGGTTGATGCCGATGCGAAACTGCATCGGCACACCGTCCATGGTTTTGGCGTTGTATCCGGCAAGCTCGCTCTGGACGTCGATCGCTGCGCGCAGCGCCTCGACGACACTCGGGAAATCGGCGATCAGCCCATCGCCCCAGGTATTGATGACCCGACCGCCATGTGCCTCGATCAGGCGCGTCATGGCATCCCGGTACCGTTTGAGAGTGGCAAGCGTACCCTCTTCGTCCGCCCGCATCAGGCGGGAGTAGTCCTGGACATCGGCGGAGAAGATGGTCGTCAGCTTGCGACGCGTTTCAGCCATCGCGGTTGTTCCTCGCACAAGGTCCGCTGCTGCAGCGGACACACAGATAGTAGTGAGCCCGGCACAGATCGCAAGATGCGACGCCCGGAAGGGTTGTCCGCCGGCTGACGGCTCTTCGCCCTGATCTATCGCTGCGCTGCGTGGAAATGGCGCCATTGGCGCGCCCGAGGCCATCATGGCCGGCACTGGCGCGGCGGCCGCACTGGTGGGAGCACAGGCGTTGCCCCGCAGGCCAAATGGGCCGCCGCGGCACAGGAACGAAGGACAGAAATCCGGAAACGAAAAAACCCCGGCAAGCCGGGGTTTTTCAAACCAAAACAAATGTTTGGTTAAAGGAATGGTGCCCAGAAGAGGACTCGAACCTCCACACCCTTTCGAGTACCAGCACCTGAAGCTGGCGCGTCTACCAATTCCGCCATCTGGGCGACGAGCGGGGGTGTAAAAGGACCGAGCCGAAGTGTCAACAGGCATTTTGAAGTTTTCGTGTCAGGACGCAAAAAAGTCAGTCTGACGTCGCTTTTGCCCAGGACCGGACTGTGGAAAGTCCTTGAGCAAGCAGCGTTTCCGCTTCCGCCACCGTTTCGGCCTCGACATAGCAGCGCATCTCCGGCGCATTGCCGGACGGGCGGAAGTGGACCGTGCGGCCATCGGCAAGGGTCACGCGCAGACCGTCGATGTCGCTGACGGCTGCCGGGCGGCCAATGTCGGCAAGAAAGCTTCCGAGGTTTGCGGTCTCTGCGCGCAGAAACGCCATCAGCCGGGTGCTGGTTTCGACCGGAAAGTTCTCCAGCCGGTCGCTGAGCGCGACCGGAAGGCGATAGGACGCAGCCAGGCCCGACAGCGTCGTCCCGCGCTCTGCGGCGCTTGCCAGCACCGCCAGGATCGGCAGGAAGCAGTCACGGGTGGGCAGCGCCTTGAGAACCTTGCCGCCGACGGAAAAGTCGCTCGCCGTCAGCGTGCCGCCATTGGCCTCGAAGCCGGCGACCTTGGTGGCGCCCTCCCGAACCGCCTGCGCCATTGCAGCGATCACATAGGGCGAACCGACGCGGGTGCGGATGACCGATAGGCCTTCAGCTCGCTCGAGGCCGGAGTTGGAGGTTACCGGCGTGACCGCGACCTCGGCCCCCAGGAACGCGCAGGCGACAAGCCCGAGAAGATCGCCACGAAGGGGCGCGCCGTTCTCGTCGGCTACCAGCGGCCGGTCGCCGTCGCCGTCGGCCGAGACGATCGCATCAAGCCGATTCTCGGGCGCCCACGCGGCCAGCTTCGCAAGCGTTTCCGGCGAAACGGCCTCGGTGTCGACCGGCACGAACTGCTCGGATCGTCCAAGAACGATCGTCTCGGCGCCAAGCGAAGCGAGGAGGTCGACAAGCATGTCACGCGCGACGGTGCTGTGCTGGTAGACGCCGATGCGCAGGCCCTGAAGCGCGCCCGCCGGCAACAGCGCCCTGTTGCGCTCAATAAACAGGCTTTCGGCAGCGGCCGCATGATCTTCCGCCGAAGCGGCCGAAGGCGTGACCGTGCCGGCGATCGCGTCGGCGATCGCACTGATCGCCAGCTCGTCGGCCTTGTCGATCTCTCCGTCCGGCCGATAGAACTTGATGCCGTTGCGATCGGCGGGAATATGCGAACCGGTGATCATCAGGCCGGCCGCGCCGTTGGCAAGTCCATAGAGCGCCAGCGCTGGCGTCGGTACGGTGCTGCAATCGAGCACGCGAAAGCCTTCGCTCTTCAGGGCAGCGGTGCAGACGGCAGCGATCTCGGGGCTCGACTGGCGGAAGTCGCGGGCGATCAGGATCGGATCTCCCGATTTCGCCTGTCCGGAAGCGACGAGATGGCGCGCGAAGGCCGTCGCATAGCGTGCAGACGGCTCGCCCTTGAGCTCCTCCGACAGGCCCCGCAGGCCACTGGTCCCGAACTTCAACTGCATCTCATACTCCGTGAAAACCAACCGGCGGCAATCGGCAAAAATAACAGTGACATGGCGTCCGCAACGGCGCATCCTAGCCGATAGACGGACGACGTGGAAATCCAACCAACGGCCAGGCGGACGAGCACCGCTTCGCCAGGAACGCGTTCAGAAAAAACAGGCAATGTGAAGCAGGGACACAACCGGAAAGCAACCCCTTCGGAAAGCGAGGAAAGCATGACGGGAATTCGGAACTTCGTTGTCGGCTGCGCCTTGGCCGCCGCTTCCCTGATGACACCGGTCGCGCCCAGCCAGGCCATGCCGCTGCAAGCGCGCGATCTTCAGATCACGGCGCCGGGCGACGTGCAGAACGTCCAGTACTACCCCTACAGGCGCTATGGAGGCGTGATGTACCCCAATGGCTGGGGTCGCAGCGGGTGGGGCAGCGGCTGGGGACCCGGCTACGCCCCCGGCTGGGGCGGCTATTACCGCCCGGGCTTCAGCCTTTACTTCGGACAGGGCTATTACGGCGGCTACTACAACAACTATTCGCGCTACTACGGCGACTACTACCCGCGTCGGTACTACCGCGAGCGCTACTACTATCGTGACAACTACGTTCGCGGCGGCACCAGCGCCCATGTGAACTGGTGCCTGTCGCGCTACCGGTCGTACAATCCGGCGACCAACCGGTTCCTCACCTATAGCGGCGTCTATCGCCCCTGCTATTCGCCCTACCGGTAGACCACATCCAGGCGGCGCATCGACAACGGTGCGCCGCTTTCCCGCTCCGGCGATCTCCCCCAGTTCTTGGAAAGAACGGTTAAGCCGCAATTAACCTCGTCACTCTACCGTTTCATACCGTTGCCAACCCTTCGCCGGAACGAAACGATGCTGCTCCCGACCCAGCAATTCAGCGCCTCAGCGACGACCAATCTGGTCGGCTCCATCCTCAAGGATATCGAGAAGCGCCAGGCGGAAGAGGCTGAAAAGGCCAGTGGCACCAAGGACGACAAGATCCTGAAGGCACAGGTGAAGTCGGACGACGCCCAGAAGACGGCCAACACCAGGATCAACGACCACTTCTTCAACCAGGCCGCAAACGACGCCAACAGCAACCGGATGGTGCTCATCCGCGAGGTCGGCAAGCTCTTCGACCTGAAGCGCGAAGACTTCAACTCGGATTACGCCTTCGGCAGCGAAGTCGAAAAGATCGTCAAGGGCCTGGAGCCCACGATGGTCAACGAGATCGAGAAGAAGCTGGGGCTGACCAATCTCGATGTTTCGCTGATGGATCTGATCGAGGCGATCAAGAACCCTGACAGCAGCCAGGGCAGGAAACTGGAAGACGCGCTGGAGACCAAGAGCGCCACCGGCAGCGGCCAGGCCGCTGGCGCGACGAAGGCGGTGCAACGCCTTGCCGATGCGGCGGAGACGAAGTCGCTCGACGAGCTGCAGCTGGGCCGTCTCAACACCGACCCGACCCGCCTTGCCGGCTCGGAGAGCGTTGCCGAAAAGGAAAAGGAGCTGCAGGCGCTGCTGGTCAAGGACGAGCTTGATGACGCCAAGCGGCCATTGCCGCTGCAGATCGATGAAATCGGCCTCTACAGCCTCGCCGGCCAGACGTTCGTCGCCGCCTGATCACTTTCGGCGGACTATCCCCAGACGCGCCATGACTTGCCTTGGGATGCCATAGCGCTTTACCGCGTCACGGCTGTCGCGCAGGCCGCAGATTTCCCGCTGGATGAAAAACGCCCAGACCGCATCCGCGGCATCGTCAAGCAGCTGTTCGCGGCGTTCCAGCGTGGTTTCGCTCGATTCGAGCGCCTGCAACGCAGCGATCGCCTTTTCGACCTTCAGACCATGGCGTCCGAGCGCATCGGCACGCTCCGACAACAGCTCGTATTCGAGGGCGCTGAGAGCGCCGGATGCGGAGTATGAGGGGCTCAGCGACTTTGGCGGGCGAACGGTCATCCGAAGCTCCATGGCTGTGACATAAGATGGCACCACGCGGCCCCGGGAACGCGCCGCTGTCGCAATGCCTGATCTTGCCGCCAGATCGAGCGCGATGCAAAGGGTCCGGCGAGACGACGACCGCCGCAGGCCCTGGTCGGGCCCGACGCATGGTTAAGAATTCATAAACCTATCTCTCCTAATGTCGAAACATCATGCCGATTCCCGTATCCGCAGCCTCAGGCTGCGTCAGGTCTGGCCGGTTGGCCGAGACGCGCATGAGGCGCCAGCCCGAAGCGAAATGACAATCTTGCGCGACGCACGCCCATGAAATCGCGCCGATTTGGAGCGCCCACTGCCAGCGGCGACCGTCAACCCGAGGCTCAAGCGAGAGGGAGACCAGAATGCTGACACCCATTCTCACGGTCAGAACCGCGACCGGACCCGCGGAGGAGACTGCCGCCCGACCCCAGCAGCCGGCAGCGCCGATGACATCAGCCCAGCGCGGCGAGGCGATCCAGAAGATCCTCGATGCCTTGACCCGCCATCTCGCCGGCCGCGAGATCCTGCCGAAGGACGCCCTTGTGCGGCTGATGGAGGATCTGGCGCGCATACTCAAATTTCCGCCTCTGCCGCAGGAAGGCGGGCGCGACTTCGTTCGCCGGCTCGTCACCTTCCTCGAATCGATGCCGATGCCGGAACGCCTGGCGCTCGAACGCCAGCTGGGCGGGCGCAGCCTGGCGCTGAGGATCGGCGTGCTGGCCGATCTCCCCGCCATCCGCAACGGCAGCGGATCCATCCTGACGGGCAGCACCTTGCCCGGCCCGAGCAAACTGCCGCTTCAGCCCGCAATCCCGCTGCATCTGGCCGCCGCCAGGGCACCGGTCGCAGGCGAGGTCGCACTGTTGCAATCGGTCCTGAAAAAGACCTTTGGCGTCGGCAACGAGAGTGACGCAACCAGCCTCGTTCTGGAGGACATGGACGCAGCACCAGCCGCCGACGACATGGCGGCGACACCACGACAGGCCACGCCGGAACGCGCTGAACCGAGGCCGGCGCCCGGCCTTCCACCTTCCCTTGATGGTCCCGAGATCGAAGCCATGGCGGCCACGATCAACGGCGAAGCCGAGCCCGAAACCATCGAGCCCGAAGCGAGCGCGGATAAGCCCCCAGCGGATGAAGCGGGCGATGCGCCGGCGCGCGCAGCCGCCGCGACCGACGATGGCGAGATACCGACAAAGCCAGCGGAACCACGCAACGGCGCTGCCAGGGCAGATACTGCACCGGGTAGCGCCCGCGCCGCCGGCGACGGCCAGGAGCCTGACGGCACCTATCGCCCCCTGCCCGACGGCGAGGATCAGCGACCGGACGACCGATCGGCCACGCGCGTCAACGAGAGCCGCGCCGAGCGTGCGGCGCTGTCAGACGCGATCAAGACGATCGTTCGCGATACGCTCGGGCTGCCGGGCCAACCCGCAGGCACCGGCGGACCCGAAGTCGGCACGGCGGAGAATGAAAGTGCGCAGGCGATGGCGGCAACAGCCCACTCTGAGACGGACGGCGCGGAGCCGGGCGGCACAAACCCGTTGCGCCCGCGCGACAACACTGTAGCCGCCGAGCTTGCCGCGCTCAGCGCATCGGACGAGCAGGCGGAGCAACCGGGCCCGGCTGGCGGCGCCGCCGCCCAGCGCCTCCAGAAAGCCGCTGACGACCCGACGATGCAGCAGGCAATCGCGCGACTGATCGAGAACGGCCTGCCGCGAGAGGCGATCCCCTTTGCCATGATCCCCTATCCGATCACGGTCGAGGACGGACAGGATGAGGCGGCAAGAAGCGAGCGGCACGAAGGCCGAAGCGAAGGTGATGCGCCAGAGGACAATGGCGAGGCCGCGTCGGATGACGCCTCCGAGAACCCAGATCGGGCCGAAGACACGGATCTCGAAGAGGGCGAAGGGAACGGCGAGCCCGACGTCTACGACCTCTATCGCAAGCTTGGCGGCCTCGGCTGACGCTTCCACAAGCCATTCATGATCGCGCCCAGCGCGCTCGGCCGTAGGCATCCTTTATGGGAAGCAGACGGGCAAGCACAGCGACTGCCTCAGATGAGCGAAACGCTCGCACGAAAAAGCCCGCGGAGATCGCTCTCCGCGGGCCTTTTTGTTTCACACGTCAGGCAACGATTACTCGTTGGTCTGGCGGTTCTTCAGAGCGGCACCGAGAATGTCGCCGAGCGATGCGCCAGAGTCGGACGAACCGAACTGAGCAACGGCTTCCTTCTCTTCCGCGATTTCCAGAGCCTTGATCGACAGCTGGATCTTGCGGTCCTTCTTGGAGAAGTTGGTGACGCGTGCGTCGACAACCTGGCCAACCGAGAAACGCTCCGGACGCTGTTCGTCACGGTCACGCGACAGATCGGCGCGGCGGATGAACGCGGTGATGTCCTCGTGGCTGACGAGCTTCACTTCGATACCACCGTCGTTGACGGCGATGATCTCGGCCGAAACGACAGCGTTCTTGCGCAGTTCGCCGGAAGCGGCGGCGTCGCCGACTGCATCCTTGCCGAGCTGCTTGATACCGAGCGAGATGCGCTCCTTGTCGACGTCGACGTCGAGAACAACGGCGCGAACGACGTCGCCCTTGTTGAACTCTTCGATGACCTGCTCGCCCGGACGGTTCCAGTCGAGGTCGGAAAGGTGCACCATGCCGTCAACGTCGCCGTCGAGACCGATGAACAGGCCGAATTCGGTCTTGTTCTTGACTTCGCCTTCAACTTCCGTGCCAGCCGGATGGCTGTGCGCGAACGCCTGCCACGGGTTCTCGAGCGTCTGCTTGAGGCCGAGCGAGATGCGGCGCTTGGTCGGGTCGACTTCGAGAACGACAACGTCGACTTCCTGGCTCGTGGACAGGATCTTGCCGGGATGTACGTTCTTCTTGGTCCAGGACATTTCGGAGATGTGGATCAGGCCTTCGATGCCCGGCTCCAGCTCGACGAACGCACCGTAGTCGGTGATGTTCGTGACGGTACCGGAGATCTTCTTGCCGACCGGGTACTTCGCACCGATGCCATCCCACGGATCCGACTCGAGCTGCTTCATGCCGAGCGAGATGCGGTGGGTTTCCTGGTTGATGCGGATGATCTGAACCTTGACCTGCTGGCCGATGTTCAGGATCTCCGACGGATGGTTCACGCGACGCCATGCCATGTCGGTGACATGGAGCAGACCGTCGATGCCGCCGAGGTCAACGAACGCACCGTAATCGGTGATGTTCTTGACGACGCCTTCGACAACCTGGCCTTCTTCAAGGTTCTGAACGATTTCAGAACGCTGCTCGGCGCGGGATTCTTCCAGAACGGTACGACGCGAAACGACGATGTTGCCGCGACGCTTGTCCATCTTGAGGATTTCGAAGGGCTGCGGGTTGTGCATCAGCGGGGTCACGTCGCGGATCGGACGGATGTCGACCTGCGAGCGCGGAAGGAAGGCAACGGCGCCGTCGAGATCGACGGTGAAGCCACCCTTGACCTGGTTGAAGATGATGCCTTCGACGCGTTCGCCGGCTTCGAACTTCACTTCCAGGCGCATCCAGCTTTCTTCGCGGCGAGCCTTTTCGCGCGAAAGAACAGCTTCGCCGAGCGCGTTTTCGATGCGCTCAACGTAGACTTCGACTTCGTCGCCGACCTTGAGCGAGCCGTCCTTGGCCTTCGCGCCGAATTCCTTCAGAGCGATGCGGCCTTCGACCTTCAGGCCGACGTCGACAACGGCGACGTCCTTTTCGATGGCCGTGACGATGCCCTTGGCAACATAGCCTTCGGCCAGATCGGTCTTCGCGAAGGATTCTTCGAGAAGCGCTGCGAAATCATCACGGGTTGGGTTGGTAGCAGACATGGAATCTCCTGCATGCATCTCAATCAGAGACGCACATGCGCCGGGGGTTGGTGTTGAAAAAGCCTGAACCCAGTCCGTCCCATCAAAGGAACAATCCGGCGCGTGGACGGGATTTCAGGCTTATGCAAGAAGAGCGATCCTGACAGTGTCGGGAAAAGGCTCTTCTTCAGATCTTCTTGATCAGGGCCGCGTCGATCAAAGACTTCGCGGCCTGAAACGCCGCCTCTATACTCATTTCAGACGTATCAAGCAAGTGCGCGTCATCGGCGGGGCGCAAGGGACTGTCGGCGCGGCCCATGTCGCGCTCGTCGCGCTTCTTCACATCGTCGAAGATCGCCGCATAGTCGGCGGCTGCGCCATTGCCGACGATCTCGTCAAAACGACGTTTTGCCCGCACTTCCGGCGAGGCCGTGACGTAGAGTTTGACTGCGGCATCGGGGCAGACGACAGTGCCGATATCGCGGCCATCGAGCACGGTGCCGGGCTCCTTCCTCGAAAACGCCCGCTGCGCCTCCACCAGCGCGCGACGCACCGCCGGCATGACGGCGATTTTCGAGGCCGCCTCGCCGATCGCATGAGCCGACAGCACAGAACGGTCGAGGCCCGCGAGCTCGACCTCCAGCGCCATGCGCTCGGCCACAGCCTCATCGTCGAGCGGCAGGCCGGCATCAAGCAGGGCCTTTGCCGTCGCGCGGTAGGTCAGCCCGGTGTCGAGATGGTGAAAGCCGTATTCTTCGGCGATCTGGCGCGAGAGCGTGCCTTTTCCTGCCGCAGCGGGGCCGTCGATGGCGATGGTGATCATGGTTGGTCCTGCAATCAAATAGCTTGTTGCGCCAGATAAATCAAAAACCGCATGGAATCCACGCGTCCTTTGCTACCGTCCCTTTACGGCAGTTAGATTGCGTCGATTACGAACCTTGCGCGATCGCCGCGCCCAGTCCGACCATCAGCTTTATAAATCCTGGAAAGCTTGTCGCGATCATCGTCGTGTCGTCGACGGCGACCGGATGTTCCGAGGCGAGGCCCATGACGAGGAAGCTCATGGCAAGGCGAGGGTCGCGATGGGTGGCAACGGCAGCCCCGACGGCATTGCCGAGACCCTTGCCGCCGGGGCGGCCGCAAACGACGAGAGTACCCTGTTCAGCGTCACACTGGACGCCATTATGCTTCAACCCTGCGGCAAGCTGAGCCAGGCGATCGGTGTCGTGGATCCGCAGGTCCTCAGGGCCTGCCATCACCGTGCGCCCCTCGGCAAAGGCGGCCGCAACAGCAAGGATCGGCAGTTCGTCGATCATCGAGGGAACACGGTCCGCCGGCACAGTGACACCCTTCAGCCCGGAAAACCGGACACGCAGATCGGCCACGTCCTCGCCGCACTGGATCCGCACATTCAGCACATCGATCTTTGCGCCCATCTCCTGCAGCGTCAGGATCAGTCCGGTGCTGGACGGGTTAATCAGCACGTTGAGGATCGTGATGTCGGAGCCTGGCACCAGCAGCGCCGCCACCAGCGGAAAGGCCGCCAGGGAAGGGTCGCCGGGGATGTCGATGTCTTGACCAATGAGCCTGCCCTGCCCTTCGAGGCGGATGATGCGTTCGCGGTCAGCGCCATCCTCGACCGTCAGGTTCGCGCCAAAGGCCTGAAGCAGTCGCTCGGCATGGTCGGCGGTTGGCACCGGCTCGATCACCGTGGTGATGCCGGGCGCATTCAGGCCGGCGAACAGCACGGCGGATTTCAGATCGGCCGAGGCCGTCTCCAAGCGGTAGGTCATCGGGCTGGTCGTCTTCGGCCCGTGGAGCGTCACCGGCAGGTGGCCGCCCCCGGTTGCGATCGCCTGAACGCCCATCTGCCGCAAGGCGTCGAGCACCCACTCCACCGAACACCCACCCGGCGATATCTCGCCGACGAAGGTGGTGGCGAAATCGTAAGTGCCGACCAGTCCCATGACGAGCAGGCAACCGGCTCCGCGATTGCCGAAATCGAGCGGCTTTTCCGGTGCAAGCAGCGCGCCGTTGCCGAGACCGTCTATGATCCAGGCGTCGCCGTCCGGGCGCACCGTCGCGCCGAGCGCCTGCATCGCTCTTGCCGTATCGAAGACGTCATTGCTCTCCAGCAGGCCGTTTATGCGTGTCCGCCCGGCCGCGAGCCCGCCAAGGATCAGCGCATGGTGAGATATCGATCCGTCGCCCGGACTGCGCACCGTGCCGGTCAACGCCATGGGCTTGCGTGCAAGGGCAGACTTTGCGATCGAGCCAGCGGACATTCAGACCTTCCTCAAACCTGCCAAACCTTCCTCAAACCTGCGACCGTGCCATCCTAAGCGACGCGCCGATCGACAGCGAAGGCGCGAGCGCCTCAAGCTTGCGCTGCCTAACACAATGCGATGGCGCGATCATCCTGCGGGTGCGAAGAAAAAGCAGGCGGCGCAGGGCTTTCAAGTTTTATCTTTGACAGATGCGGCCAAGATGATTATGGGGACCGGCTAATCATCATAGGCTTGATATCATTTCCACCCGCCGGCTTTCCGGCAAGCGCCGGCTCGGCCGGCCATTCAAGAGGCTTTGACTGTGGCAAAAGCGGAACTCGGCACAAAGCGCATCGACCCGGAAACGGGGCGCAAATTCTACGATCTGAATCGTGATCCGATCGTTTCCCCCTACACCGGCAAGTCCTACCCGCTGTCCTTCTTCGAAGAAACCTCGGTTGCCAAGGTGCTCGAGAAGGAAGAGGAAGAGGACGTCGCTGAAGTCGACACCGAGAACACGGAAGTCGAACTCGTATCGCTCGAGGAAGCAGACGACGAGGCAGCCGGCGGCGACGAGATCCCGGATCTGGGTGACGACGACGTCGAGATCGACGGCGACGATGACGACGACGATACCTTCCTGCAGACCGACGACGAAGACGATGACGACGACATGAGCGACCTCATCGGCGTGTCCGACGACGAAGACGACGTCTAAGCGCTTAAAACCATTCGCGAATGCCTCCCGTCCACAGCCAACTGGCGTGGACGGGAGAAAAATGGCCCGGTCCAGAATTTTTTTCGCCTGGCCTCACATTTTCGGCTTGCTATCCGCGAAAAGCAGACGTAATAAGCCGCCACTCGCCGGGCACAACAACCCGACAAGTTTCCCGGAACCGGCCTAGCCGGACCCGATATGGGGCTATAGCTCAGCTGGGAGAGCGCTTGCATGGCATGCAAGAGGTCAGCGGTTCGATCCCGCTTAGCTCCACCAAATTTCTCCCTCGATACACGCTTCTGAAACGACCGATTTCACCATGTTTGGGCCAAACGCCCGCGCATGCCGGCCACAATGTTCCCTTGCGCCATTTTTCTGATACCAACGGGAAAATCGAAGGATTCGCTTTGCGATCCGGGGGAATGCACGTGCCGGGGGATCCGATGAGCTTTACTGAAACGACCAGAACGTCGTGGTTTTCGCGCCTCAAGAGCGGCGTCATCGGCATCTTCATCGGCCTCATCCTGGTTTTCGGCATGATCTGGTTGCTGGCCTGGAACGAAGGCCGATCGGTCAAGACCTACCGGGCGCTGGTCGAAGGCGCCGGCGCCGTCATCGATATCGACATCGGCGCCGTGGAGGCTGGCAACGAGGGCAAGCTGGTGCACATCGCCGGCCGCGTCGATCCGATCGGCACCCCGACGGACAGCGTGCTCGGAGTATCGGCGAGCGGCGCCTCGGGCCTGCGCCGCTCGGTCGAGATGTATCAATGGGTCGAGGAGAAGAAGAGCGAGACGCGCAAGACGCTCGGCGGCGGCGAGGAAACGGTCACGACCTACGCCTACGCCAAGGAATGGCGTAGCGACCGCGCCGATTCGGCCGACTTCCGCGACGGCAACGGCCACCAGAACCCGGAAATGCCGATCTCGGGCGAACGCTTTACCGTCGAACGCGCGATGCTCGGTGCATTCTCGATCGATGGCCGGGCCGTTGCCGATCTCGGGAGCGACAGCGTCGTGCCCGTGGCGAACGCCGATCTTGAGCGCATGGCCGAGGCGCTCGGCGTGACCCGCCCCGTCAAGACCGACAGCCAGACGATCTTCGTCTCCGCCGATCGCCAGAACCCGGCTGTCGGCGACCTGCGCATCAGCTTTACCCGCGAAGACACCGAGGCGGCGAGCTTCGTTGGCGCGCAGAAGGGCGGCGGCCTTGTTTCCTATCGCACCAGCAACGGGCGCGATCTGTTCTTGAGTTCAGCCGGTATCGCCAGCGCCGCCGACATGTTCAACGCCGCCCAGAGCGAGAACACGCTGATCACATGGCTCGTTCGGGTCGGCGGGCTCATCGGCCTGTTCATCGGCTTCACGCTGATGCTGTCGCTGATTTCGATCATCGCCGATGTCATCCCGGTGCTTGGCTCGGTGGTGGCATTCGGAACCGGCATCATCGCGGCGATCCTGACGCTGCTCCTCGGTCCGCTGGTGATCGCGATCGCCTGGTTTGCGTATCGCCCGTTGCTGTCGCTGGCGATCGTCGCCGCCGGGGCGTTGGTCGGCTTCGCGATCTTCTACCTTCGCGCCGGCAAGGCCAAGCCGATCGCGGGTGGCGTCACCGCCTGAAACCCGGGCTTTGCGAAATATTAAGTGTTGGCAGCAAGAAACGCAGCTGATGTTTCTGCTTTCCAAGATCTTCTGGCTCTTCGCGCAGCCCCTTTCCCTGGCGTTCCTTGCCGCCTTCACCGGCCTGCTGACGACGGCCGCCGGGCTCCGGCGCATCGGCGCCGGCCTCGGCCTGCTTGGCGCGTTGGTGCTCTTCGTCAGCCTGTTCACGACGACGGGATCCTATTTCCTGCAGAGGCTCGAGGATCGCTTCCAGCGGCCGGCAGAGCCGCCATTGACGCTCTCCTGCATCATCGTGCTTGGCGGCGCCTTCGAGAACGAGGTGATGGCGAGCCGTGGCGGCATCGAATTCAACCAGGCGGCCGACCGCTTCATCGAAGCGGCGACGTTGGCCAAGCGCTACCCACAGGCCCGCATCCTGGTCTCCGGCGGCGACGGCTCGTTCAGCGGCACCTATGACGGCGACGCCAAGGCATCGGCAGCGTTCTTTGCCGCCTTCGGCATCGGCCCGGAGCGACTGATCCGCGAGGAACAGAGCCGGACGACATTCGAAAACGCCCGCAACACCGAAGAACTGCTCACCGAAAACGGCCTCTCCAACTGCGCACTGGTGACGTCGGCCTTCCACATGCCCCGTTCGGTGGGGCTGTTCCGCACGCTCGGGCTCAAGGTCACGCCGTGGCCGGCGGACTATCGCACCAGCGGCACGGTCACGCTCGGCTTCGACTTCACCCAGCCCTCGCTCAATGCCCAGCTGACGACGACGGCCATGCGCGAATGGATCGGGCTTGCCGCCTACGCCTATGGCGGCCGCACGCACAGCCTGTTTCCGGGCCCTGCCGAGCCCGCTGCAACGACAGACGCGACACCCCGTTGACGCGGCAGGCCCTGATGCTCCAGCCTGCAGCGCGACCGACCAAAGCGATGCCCCTTCCAAAGGAGCGGCCATGACGATCCTCGAAATCCTCGATTATGCCGGCGTTGCCGTCTTCGCGGCGACGGGCGCGCTCTCGGCATCGCGCAAACAGCTCGACATCATCGGTTATCTGTTCCTCGCCTCGGTCACCGGCATCGGCGGCGGAACGATGCGCGACGTCGTTCTCGGCGCGACGCCGGTATTCTGGGTGCTCAACCCCAACTATCTGCTGGTCTGCGCTTCGGTGGCGGTGCTTTTGTTCTTCACGGCACACCTGTTCGAATCGCGCTACCGCGTGCTGGTCTGGCTCGATGCGATCGGGCTGTCGGCCTATTGCGTCATGGGCGCGGCCAAGGGGCTGGCTGCGACCGGTTCGCCGGGGGTCGCGCTGGTCACCGGCATGCTGACGGCGACCTTCGGCGGCGTACTGCGCGACATTCTGGCCGGAGAACCTTCCGTGCTGCTGCGTCCGGAGGTGTATGTGACGGCCGCCCTCGTCGGCTCTGCCGTGTTCGTCGTCGCGACGATGCTCGGACTGCCGCTGCTTGCAACGTCGACGCTTGGCGTGGTCGCAGCCTTCACCGTGCGCGCCGGCGCACTCAAATATGGCTGGACGCTGCCGATCGGCAAGGCGGGCCCCGGCCGCGATCCCGACGATGTTATGTAGGAGATGGGCGGTTACGACCGCTCGCGCTTGCGGCGCAGACGAATGACGACGTCGACATGGGCAATCTCCATGCCTTCGGGCGGCTCAGGCAGGTTGCCGATCTCGATATTGTTGACCGGGATATCGAGGACTTCGTTCTGGCCTTCGACGAAGAAATGGTGATGGTCGGACACGTTGGTGTCGAAGTAGGTCTTGGCGCTTTCCACCGCGAGCACGCGGATCATGCCAGCCTCGGTGAACTGGTGCAGCGTGTTGTAGACGGTTGCCAGTGAAACCGGCACGCCGGCAACGACAGCCTCTTCATGCAGCTCTTCCACGGTCAGATGACGATCGCCCTTGGCAAAGATCAGATCGGCAAGCGCGACACGCTGACGCGTGGGGCGCAGGCCCGAGCTGCGCAATCTCTCTTCCGAATTCACTTCGGTTGCTTTGATCATCAAGGCGCGTTCCATGGATCCCGTAAAATTTACAATACTTCCGTTGCGATATAACTTTTGCGCACCGTTCTTTCAATAGATTCTAAGGTGCAGATGGGCTGGAATGCCTGAAAAACCGGCCTATTTCGGGTAAGTCTGGTATTTAACTCTGGTCGGACCCACATTGATCCTGTAAGCGACGGCGAGACGATATCGCCACCACAATGGGCGATGCCGACACCGGAAACATCGAAAACGGCCATCGGCGCGCTTCATTTCACAGCGAACTTGCTCTAAAGCAGGTCTGACAACACTTTTTGTTACTCGGGGAAACAACCATTGATGACGACCAGACAATCCAGCTTCAGCTATGAGGAAATCCTGACCTGCGGCCGAGGCGAACTGTTTGGCCCGGGCAATGCGCAGCTGCCGCTGCCGCCCATGCTCATGGTTCACCGCATCACGGAAATCTCCGAGACGGGCGGCGCTTTCGACAAGGGCTTCATCCGCGCCGAATACGACGTCAGCCCGGACGACTGGTACTTTCCCTGCCATTTCCAGGGCAATCCGATCATGCCCGGCTGCCTCGGCCTCGACGGCATGTGGCAGCTGACGGGCTTCTTCCTCGGCTGGCTCGGCGAGCCGGGCCGCGGCATGGCGCTGTCGACGGGCGAAGTGAAGTTCAAGGGCATGGTTCGCCCGCACACCAAGCTGCTCCAGTACGGCATCGACTTCAAGCGCGTCATGCGCGGACGTCTCGTGCTCGGCACGGCCGACGGCTGGCTCAAGGCCGATGGCGAGACCATCTACCAGGCAACCGACCTGCGCGTCGGTCTGTCGAAGGAAAAGACCGACTAAGCCGCGGGTTCTCCGCACCGAATGAGATAAAGAAAAGGTCATCACCATGAGACGGGTTGTTGTCACGGGCCTCGGGGTCGTTTCCTCGATCGGAAACAATGCCGACGAAGTCACGGCATCGCTGCGCGACGCCAAGTCGGGCATCACGTTTTCTCCGGATTTCGCCGAAAACGGCTTCAAGTGCCAGGTCTGGGGCGCACCGACGCTTGATCCGACCGATCTCGTCGACCGGCGCGCCATGCGCTTCCTGTCGCAGGGCGGCGCCTGGAACCACGTGGCGATGAAGCAGGCAATCGCCGATTCCGGTCTCGAGGAAGCGGTGATTTCCCGCAACGAACGCACCGGCATCATCATGGGCTCGGGCGGACCGTCCACCCGCACCATCGTCGAAGCGTCCGATATCACCCGCAAGAACAACAGCCCGAAGCGCATCGGCCCGTTTGCCGTGCCGAAGGCGATGTCGTCGACGGCCTCGGCCACGCTTGCGACCTGGTTCCAGATCCACGGCGTCAACTACTCGATCTCGTCGGCCTGCTCGACCTCGGCGCACTGCATCGGCAATGCCGCCGAGATGATCCAGTGGGGCAAGCAGGACGTGATGTTCGCTGGCGGCCACGAGGACCTGGACTGGACGATGTCCAACCTGTTCGATGCCATGGGCGCGATGTCCTCCAAATACAACGACACGCCCGCGACCGCCTCGCGCGCCTATGACGCCAGCCGCGACGGCTTCGTCATCGCCGGCGGCGCCGGCGTGCTGGTGCTCGAAGAGCTGGAACATGCCAAGGCCCGCGGCGCCAAGATCTACGCCGAAATCGTCGGCTACGGCGCGACATCCGATGGTTACGACATGGTCGCGCCCTCGGGCGAAGGCGCCATCCGCTGCATGCGTCAGGCGCTGTCGACCGTTAGGGGCGACGTCGACTACATCAACACGCACGGCACCTCGACCCCGGTTGGCGACAGCAAGGAAATCGGCGCCATCCGCGAAGTGTTCGGCTCGAAGATTCCGCACATCCAGTCGACCAAGTCGCTGACCGGCCATTCGCTGGGCGCTGCGGGCGTGCAGGAATCGATCTACGGCCTGTTGATGATGCAGGCTGGCTTCATCGGCGAAAGCGCCCACATCACCGAGCTCGACCCGGAATTCGACGGCGTGCCGATCGTGCGCAAGCGCATCGACAATGCCAAGATCGATACGGTGCTTTCCAACTCGTTCGGTTTCGGCGGCACCAATGCGACGCTCGTCTTCCAGCGCTACAACGGATAACACCATGACGGGACTGATGAACGGAAAGCGTGGCCTCATCATGGGTGTGGCCAACAACCACTCCATTGCCTGGGGCATTTCCAAGGCGCTGGCAGCCCAGGGCGCGGAACTGGCCTTCACCTACCAGGGTGAAGCGCTCGGCAAGCGCGTGAAGCCGCTGGCGGCCGAAGTCGGTTCCGACTTCCTGCTTCCCTGCGACGTCGAGGATATCGCTTCCGTCGATGCGGTCATCTCGGCCATCAAGGAGCGCTGGGGCACGCTCGACTTCATCGTCCATGCCATTGGCTTCTCCGACAAGAACGAGCTGAAGGGCCTCTACGCCGACACCAGCCGTGACAACTTCAGCCGCACCATGGTGATCTCCTGCTTCTCGTTTACCGAGATCGCCAGGCGCGCCGCCGAACTGATGAACGACGGCGGCTCCATGCTGACGCTGACCTATGGCGGCTCGATGCGAGTGATGCCGAACTACAACGTCATGGGCGTTGCCAAGGCCGCACTCGAGGCGTCCGTGCGCTATCTGGCGGCCGACTATGGCGTGCGCGGCATCCGCGTCAACGCCATTTCCGCCGGCCCGATCCGCACGCTCGCCGGCGCCGGCATTGCCGACGCCCGCGCCATGCTCTCCTGGCAGCAGAAGAACTCGCCGTTGCGCCGCACCGTCACCATCGACGATGTCGGTAACTCCGCGCTTTACCTGCTGTCCGATCTGTCGAGCGGCGTCACCGGCGAAATCCACTATGTGGACTCCGGCTACAACATCACCTCGATGCCGGCGCTCGAGGCGCTGAGGACGGCCGACGTCGAGTAGAACATCCAGCCCAGGACCACAGGTCTATGGGCTCTGCGAACTGCATGCAAAAGCCCCGGTGAGGTTCTCGCCGGGGCTTTTTCGTTGGGGTGTCTTGCCGTTTGGCTGATGCCTGCGGCTATTCCAGGTCCATCGTGGTAAAGACCCGGCAATTGTCTGGCGCGGGCGTGCCACGGCAAATCACCGCATCGACCAGCTGGCCGACAGGAAGCGTGCTCGTCAACAGGAGCACCGTGGATAGATCATAGTGGCCGGGATTGCCGCCGGTGTCGCGCAGGCGTTCGACCAGGGACTGGTAGCGCACGCCCATTTCACCGTAGTAGGCCACGAGTTTGCGGGTCTCGCGCTCGTTTCCGCCAAGCGTCGGGATGTCTTCGACGAGCGTCCCTTCTCCCGCGATCCGCCTTTTGCCTGCGGCAAGGACGAGCGTACAGGCCCGTGAGCAGGCACCAAGCGAAACGGCCTTGCCGATATAGTCGGCTCCCTTGCCGTCGTTTGCGGTGCAGTTCTTCTCGTCGCGCTGACATCCGAAAAACATGGTCGTGCCCACCGCCACGCTCAGCTGGTTCTTGCGGATGAGGCGGCCGAGCGCCATCGCCGCCGCGATGTCGCCACCGGGCGATCGCAGGACCAACGGCAGCTTGCGCCCGGCAAGCGTCTTCAACGTTGCCTTCAGGAGGGCCGGCGTCTTCGGACCTATGGTGCCCGTTGCGGAGATCCATTCCGGACATGTCGGCTCGCAACCATCCTGGTTGGAGCGCACGACGACAAACCGCATCTGCTCTTCAGCCGCCATTGCCGGCCGTTCCAGGAGCAGACTTGCGGCCAGCAGGCAGATCAGAGCCAGCACCGATCGCAGGTCAAGCTTGGCGACACCGGTTGACGAACTCAATACGCGCATCGCAGTCTCCAACCCTAACGACCCCGGCGGCTAACGCTTCAGGTCCGACATGACGAAAACCCGGCAATGGGCGGAGGCGGGCACCGTCTTGCAGACCCCGGCCGCGGTCAGCAATTCGACCCCGCCCAGTTGCGTGATCAACTTCATTTCCATCATCGCCACCGGCTCGATCTTGCGCATGTCGTTGGCGAACGTGATCTTCATCTGATCGATGACCGCACGCCCGACACCCATTTCCGCCAGGTAGGCCGCCAGCTCGCGCTCCATCGCCTTGCTCATCTCATAGATCGTGCGGGTGCCGACATTCTTTCGGCTGACGACCTTCTTGCTGGTCACCTTCTTCTTGCCGTTCACGATGCGATACTTCTCCAGATACTTTGTCTGGATCCGCGTTTGCACGGTGGTGATCTGATGGACGCCGAGGTATGCCCATTGCCCGACGACGCGCCGGATGCCGCCGGCAAGCATCAGCGGGCAGGCAGACGCACAATAGGCCTCGCCCGAATAGGTAATGCCGATGAAACGGGCGCCCTTGCCGTCATTGTCGCGGCAATCCTTCTGCTGCGGCTGGCAACCGATAAAGCGCGTCTTGCCCACCGCCACATCGAGCTTTCGCGCCCGGATGATCCGCCCGAGCGCCATGGCGGCGTCGACGTCGCCGCCGGGCGATGTCACCACGATCGGCAAGCGGCGATTGCCGATGGATTTGAGCAGCTTCTGCAAGCGCGCCGGACTGTCGCGAACGATCGTACCTTCAGCCGAGATCCACTCCGGGCATGTCGGCTCACACCCCACCTGATTGCTGCGCACCACGAGGAATTGCATGGCATCGCCGCCGGCCGGTGCTGCACGAACTGTGGCGGCCGAGGCCACGAGCGCGGCCATCAGGCAGACGGTTGCCGCGCAAAAAAGAAGGCCGTCACGTAGCACTTTCGTTCCGAGCAAAGATGCGCCCCTGATCCCGACTGTTTTAAGAACAATTTCAAGCCGCATTCCCCATGCGGCAATGGTGCCCGTCGAAGAAAATGTCTCTGTCAAGATCCGCGCAGATCACCCATCGCCGCCAATAAGGTTGCATATCCGTGGATTAAAACCAACGATAGCGCGAGAAAAAAAGCGAGCGCAACACAACCGGGATCGCGGAGCGCTGGCCCATTTTTTCGACGGCGCTGTGTCTTTTGGTCGAGGTTCGCCACGCCACCGGTGGCGCTGGCGCAACCGATAACGCCGCTTGAATGCGCAGGCGACATCACGGGTGTCGACCATTGGCGGGTCAGGCGAAAGGGAAAAGCGGGTTTGCTGTGCCGGCGTACGACCGACGCCGGCGCCAGATGGCCGAAAATCGGCAGCTTCAGGTCCAGAGGAACAGGGCAAGCACGACGACGATGATCGCCAGAACGACCAATCCGGTGTGCGTGCGCCGCGCCTGCCCCATCGGCAGACGGTAGAGGCTTTGCAGGAACGACAGTGGCACTTCGGAGGTGGCGCCGTGCCCCTCGGAATGCTTGATATCTTTTGCGATGGCTTCGGCCGCATCCTCGGTCAGTGGCGGCCTGTTCAATCCCCACGTCATGGCACCCATCCTTCGGCGAGACACGTCGGCGTCGACCATGGTGAGCCCGATCGCAAGGGATGGCAACAGGCAATCATCGGCGTTTGCATCCACCGATCGCCTGCGCGCGAAAACAAAAGAGCCGGGCGACGAACCCGGCTCTTTTGCTTTACTTTATTTGCGGCTCAGCGCTTGCCCCAAAGGACCTTGAAGCGCGCGTTGCGGCAGGTCTCGCCATATTCCTTGAAGGTCTCGGCGAGTACCGGCTCGTATTGCAGGCCGCGATTGGCGACCAGCATGACCTTGCCGCCCTGCTTCAGCGCCTTGTGCGCCGCCTTGATGATCGCCACGCCCAGCGCCGGCTCAGCGGCATGGCCTTCGTGGAAGGGCGGGTTCATGACGATGAGGTCGTACTTGTCGCGCGGTTCTTCGCTCGTCAGGTCGAACCAGTAGAAGCGCGCCGGCATGCGCGGCGCGTTCGCCATCATGTTGACGCGGGCCGCTTCCAGCGCATCGTGATCGGCTTCGAACAGATCGATGCCCTTGGTGCCCGGCGACGTCTCGGCGAGCTTGACCGCCAGGTAGCCCCAGCCGGCGCCGAAATCGGCGGCATGGCCGTTGAAGTCGCGCGGCAGGCGCGAGGCCAGCAGTTCCGAGCCGGCATCGATGCGGTCGTGCGAGAACATTCCGGGCGACGCCTCGAACAGGCCATCGACGCGAACCGGCACCTTGGCAAGCTTCTGCACGGCATCGGTTGCGTCTTCCGGCCGCGTGAACCAGAAGGCGACGCCGTGATACTTCGGCAGGTGATCGCCGTCCCATTCGAACTTGGCGATGCGCTTTCTCAGCGACTGGATGCCATCTTCCTTGCCGCCGGCAACGACGATCAGCGCGCCATCGCGGGTGCGCTTCAGCGCCTCGGCGATGCGGTCCTCGTTTTCGCCTTTGTGCTTGCCGCACAGGATCAGGGCGACGTCATAGTCCTCGCCGGTGACGACAGGCGCCACATCGGCACGCTGGGCCTCCAGGGCGCGATAGAGCGGCCTCAGCGGCTGGACGGCGGCGATCGACGCCCCGAAGCCCTCGGGCAGCCTGTAGCCCGCCTCTGCGCCGAGGAAGAGCACACGCTCGCCCTCGCCCGGCGGGTCGATAATCCCGGTTTCGAACGGGTGGAACAGGGTCTTCAATGCATCTCGGCTCATCGGTTTCTTCCGTCGATCTCGTACAAGAAAAGGGCGCGGAGCGATCCGCTCCGCGCCCCGAATGCGTTCGGGCAGAGACCGCTTATTCAGCGGCTTCGCCGTCACCCTTCTTTTCTGCAGCAACTTCCTTGCCGGTCGCCTGGTCGACGACCTTCATGGAAAGGCGAACCTTGCCACGCTCGTCGAAGCCCATCAGCTTGACCCAGACCTTGTCGCCTTCCTTGACGACGTCGGTCGTCTTGGCAACGCGCTCGGAGGCGAGCTGCGAGATGTGGACGAGGCCGTCGCGGGCGCCGAAGAAGTTGACGAAGGCGCCGAAGTCGGCGGTCTTGACAACAGTACCCTCGTACACCTGGCCGACTTCCGGCTCGGCAACGATCGAGTGGATCCACTTGCGGGCCGCTTCGATTTCCTTGCCCGACGAAGAGGCGATCTTCACGGTGCCATCGTCTTCGATGTTGATCTTGGCGCCGGTCTTTTCGACGATTTCGCGGATGACCTTGCCGCCCGAGCCGATGACTTCACGGATCTTGTCGACCGGGATGTTCATGACTTCGATGCGCGGTGCGAATTCGCCGAGCTGGCCACGGCTTTCGGAGATGGCCTTGGCCATTTCGCCGAGGATGTGGAGACGGCCGCCCTTGGCCTGGTTGAGCGCGATGCCCATGATCTCTTCGGTGATGCCCTCGATCTTGATGTCCATCTGCAGCGAGGTGATGCCGGCGTCGGTGCCTGCAACCTTGAAGTCCATGTCGCCGAGGTGGTCTTCGTCGCCGAGGATGTCGGAGAGAACGGCGAAGCGCTCATCTTCCTTGATCAGGCCCATGGCGATACCGGCAACCGGCTTTGCGAGCGGAACGCCTGCATCCATGAGTGCGAGCGAGGTGCCGCAGACCGTTGCCATCGACGAGGAGCCGTTGGATTCGGTGATTTCGGACACGACGCGCAGCGTGTAGGGGAACTGCTCGGCTTCCGGCAGCATCGGGCGGATAGCGCGCCAGGCGAGCTTGCCGTGACCGATTTCGCGGCGGCCCGGGGAGCCCATGCGACCGGTTTCACCGACCGAGTAGGGCGGGAAGTTGTAGTGCAGCATGAAGCGTTCTTTGTACATGCCGGTCAGGCTGTCGACGTACTGCTCGTCTTCGCCGGTGCCGAGCGTGGCGACGACGATCGCCTGTGTTTCGCCGCGGGTGAACAGCGCCGAACCGTGAGTGCGCGGCAGAAGGCCGACTTCCGAAACGATCGCGCGAACGGTTTCCAGATCGCGGCCGTCGATGCGGCTCTTGGTGTCGAGGATGTTCCAGCGAACGATCTTGGCCTGCAGGTGCTTGAAGACCGCGCCGATGACTTCAGCGGCGTACTTCGGCTCTGCGCCTTCCGGGAAGAAGTGTGCCTTCACCTTTGCCTTGACGGCGTCAACGGCAGCGTAGCGGGCAGCCTTCTCGGTGATCTTGTAGGCGTCGCGCAGTTCGGCTTCGGCCATGCCGAGCATTTCGGCTTCGAGCGCGGAATGATCTTCCGGCTGGAAATCGCGCGGCTCCTTGGCAGCGACTTCAGCGAGCTTGATGATGGCGTCGATGACGGGCTGGAAACCCTTCTGGCCGAACACGACGGCGCCGAGCATGACGTCTTCGCCCAGTTCCTTGGCTTCCGACTCGACCATCAGCACGGCTTCCTGCGTGCCGGCGACGACGAGGTCGAGGGTCGATTCGTCCATCTCGTCGAGATGCGGGTTGAGAACGTACTGGCCGTTGATGTAGCCGACGCGCGCGCCGCCGATCGGGCCCATGAACGGGATGCCGGACAGCGTCAGCGCAGCGGAAGCGGCAACCATCGACAGGATGTCGGGATTGTTTTCGAGGTCATGCTGCATGACCGTAACGACGACCTGGGTGTCGTTCTTGTAGCCATCGGGGAAAAGCGGGCGGATCGGGCGGTCGATCAGGCGCGAAACCAGCGTTTCGTTTTCGCTCGGACGACCTTCGCGCTTGAAGTAGCCACCCGGGATCTTGCCGGCAGCGTAGGTCTTTTCCTGGTAGTTGACGGTCAGCGGGAAGAAGTCCTGGCCCGGCTTCGGCGCCTTGGCCGAAACGACGGTGGCGAGAACGACGGTTTCGCCGTAGGTGGCGAGAACGGCGCCGTCAGCCTGACGGGCGACCTTGCCGGTTTCGAGCTTGAGCGGACGCCCAGCCCATTCGATTTCGACCTTATGGGTATCGAACATGTTCTGTCCTTCGTGTGCGGCAGACCTTTCCGCGGCTGTTGCAGCGCGGGTGGTCGGAAAACCGCCTGGTATGGCGCATCACGGGCAAGACAACGGGAGGCTTCAAACGAGACCGGCCGCTTTCCGCTGTGCAAGACCTGGCTGCTCCGCAGCGGGTTCTGCAAGCAGGCGCCGAAGCATCCTGCAATCCTGCCCCATGACGGGCCATCGGTTGATCCGCGGATCCGGCCCATCCGGCCCGCTGGATACCTCTCCTTTTTGCGCCTAGTGCGCGTGTGGAGAGTTCATTTCTCGAGCGCTCTGCGCCCCATAATAAAAAAGGCCGGCGGACCGCATGCGATCCGCCGGGCAAGTCGCTTAGCGACGGATGCCGAGGGCACCGATCAGCTTGGTGTAGCGCGCTTCGTCTTTCTTCTTCAGATAGTCGAGGAGCGAACGACGGCTGGAAACCATCGCGAGAAGGCCACGGCGGGAATGGTTATCCTTCTTGTGGCCCTTGAAGTGTTCGGTCAGGTTGTTGATCCGTTCCGTCAGGATAGCTACCTGGACTTCCGGAGAACCGGTGTCGCCTTCAACGGTTGCGTATTCCTTGATGAGCTGAGCCTTACGCTCTGCAGCAATCGACATCGGATGATCCTTTCAAATTCGAGGATTTAGGGACGCCTCCAGCCGGGATGTCGTCCAGCTGTGGCCGTGAATGCAATGGGCATGCGCCTTTTGCTGGCGTGCCTATAACCGAATTGGATGAAAAAGGAAAGGGTCATGAAATTGCCCTTGCGCGCAGGCCGGGCGCCTCACAATTGATCGAGGACCGCGGACGCATCGGCGCCGATTTCCGCCAGTTGCCGTCCACAGCAACGCCATAGAGGCTGGCCTGCGGCGCCCCTTCGAACCGTGCGGCCATTGGCGAGCGTCATGACGATGCGGTCGTCCGGCTGCGCCTTGAGGTCTAGACATCCTCTCCGTCGGTTTCGCCGGCGTTGCGCGGAATGTCGATGCGCCACTCGATACCATCGGGATGCATGATCCGCTCGAGCTTGGCCTTCAGCGCCATGCCGAGCATGCGCTCGAGCACCAGCGTGCCAAATCCCTTGCGAGCCGGCGCGATCTGCGGGCCGATATCGGCCCCCTCCTCGCGCCAGCGGATGGCAATGCCCTGATCGGACAGCGACCAGGAGAGTTTCACCACCCCCGACGTGTTGGCGAGCGCGCCATATTTGGTGGCGTTCGTCGCCAGCTCGTGCAGCGCCATGCCGAGCGTCTGGGCGCTTTCCGTGTCGAGCCTCAAGGGCGGTCCCGACAGCACCACGCGCTTGGGATCATCGGGCGTAAACGGCTGCAGCTGGTTCTGGGCAAGCTCGCGGAAATCGACGCCCTGGGCGGCATTGGCGATCATCAGATCGGTGGAGCGGGCAAGGCCGGCGATACGCTTGCGGAAGGATTCGGCGAAATCGGCAACGCTTTCCGCCGAGTGCACCGACTGGTTCAGCATCGACTGGATGACCGTCAGCTGGTTCTTCGAACGGTGGGCCACCTCGCGCATGAGGAAGCGGATTTCGCTCTCGGCCTTGGTGCGCGACGCTGCCGCTTTTGCCAGGGCTGCAGACACGGTCTCGACTTCGGCGATCATGTGCGGCCGCGGCTCGATGCTCTCGCCGGCGCCGAGACGGCGTGCGTCCTGCGCGACCAGCTTGACCCCTTGCGACAGCAGCCGCGCGATCGCCAGCGAGCCGGCAACGGCGATGCCGGCAAAGATGATGCCGCCGAGCGACAGCCAGAGGAACGACCAGGCGGCCGGCGCGTCGACGGTGGTGCGCGGCGCCCAGGCGATGATCCGCCAGCCGGTGATGACCGAGAATTCCGTCGCCACCCGATAGGCCGTGCCGTTCTCGGTGATGTTGCGCACGCCGATGCTGATGGCCGGCACCTTGTCGAGGAAGAACGGCTCGCCCGCCTTGACCGCGGCGTCGGAGGAAATGATGACCTTGCCGTTTCCGTCGATCAGCGCCGCGTTCCAGCCCGGCGACAGCGTCTCGCGATTGACGGCCTTGGCCATGCTCTCGGCGTTCTGCGTCAGCGTCAGCAGGTAGTCCTCACCGGTTGGAAGCTTCGCCGGCAGATAGACATTGAAAACCCACTTGCCGGCGGTCTGGCCGAAGAAGACGTTCGAGACCAGCGGTGCGCCGTTGTTGGTGAAGGCCCGTTCGACGGATTCGGGATCGGAGCCCTTGCCGAGCGGCGTGCCGTAGGGCACCCGCGTATTCAGCTGCTGATCATGCTTGCGGTCGATGACGATCAGGTAGGAACCGGTATCGGCCAGCGCCGTCGAAGCCCTGCGGTAGAAGGCTTCCATGTCGCCTCCCTCCATCGCCGGTGCCGTGGAGAGCACTTTCAGCGTCGTCAGCATTCCCTCCACATCGCGCTCGACGATGCGGGTGACCGATCCGGTCGAGGCCTGCAAGAGCGCGGTGATCACCTGCTCCTGCGCATCGACACTGCGTTTCAGCACGACGAGCGAGAAGATGAACGCAGGCACGATTGCGATCAGAAGCAACGATGTCAGGTAGAAGCGAAAGGGCCGCGTCAGTCGGTGGCGGATGAAATCGAGCGCTGTCGACAGGCGACCCGCGGCATGCTCCCTCTGCTCATGCGAAACCTGCGCCAACCGTACCGCCTCTCATTGACCGATCCGCGCGTCGACCGTGACGCGCAGGTGAAGCGACCGCCGAACGGCGGCCGAGACGGGCGCTCGCTGCAACCGAAGGATACGTGCGCGCCCGTGCGAAGCGGAAACGCGCCGAAGCAGTCGCAAGCCCCTTGGGCCGGATCATGCGTCAGCGATGCGGCAAAGGCAAATGCCGCGATCGACGTAATCAGCCGACGGCAAAGACGCGCTTGGGGCGGAACTCGCCTTCGGCGATCTCGCCGATGGCGATCAGCTTGCCGCGTGTCGTGGCATAGGCCTCGGGTGTCGCCAGCGGTGCATCGCGGCCGCGCAGGATGATCGGATTGCCCATCTTCAGCCGGTGCGCCTGGTCGTCGCTGACGGCGATATGCGGCAGGCTCGAAAGCGCCTCGCCGGTCTCGATAACGAAGGCGTCGAGCGCTGCCAGCCGCTCCTCGTCGCTCTCGATCTTTTCGAGCGCGACCAGATCGGCAAGCGGCACCATGTCATCCTCGCCGAAGGGCGCAACGAAGGTACGCCGCAGCGACGCGATGTGTCCGAAACAGCCAAGGTCCCGGCCCATGTCGCGGGCGAGCGACCGAACATAGGTGCCCTTGCCGCATTCGATCTCGAACTGGGCGAGATTGGGTGTTGCGCCAAGCAGCGTCAGGCGGAAGACTTCCACTTCGCGCGCCGGGATATCGACCGTCTCGCCTTCGCGCGCGAGATCGTAGGCGCGCTCGCCGTCGATCTTGATCGCGGAAAACTGCGGCGGCACCTGGCTAATGACGCCGGTATAGTTCGGCAACAGGGCGCGGATCGCCTCTTCCGTCGGCCGTTCTGCCGAGGAATGCGTGACCTGGCCTTCGAGGTCGTCGGTCGAGCGTTCCTCGCCCCATGCGACAGTGAATTCGTAGATCTTGCGGCCGTCCATGACATAGGGGACGGTCTTGGTCGCGTCGCCAAGGGCAATCGGCAGCATGCCGGAAGCCAGCGGATCGAGCGTGCCGGCGTGGCCCGCCTTCTGCGCCTTGAACAGCCACTTGATCTTTGAGACGGCTTCGGTCGAGCCGAAATCGAGCGGCTTGTCGAGGATCAGCCAGCCCGAAATCGGGCGGCCCTTGGGTTTACGCGGTTTGGACATGAACTCTTCTATTCTTCGTCGTCGGTATTCGGATCGAGATCGCGGCTGACTTCGGGCGAGCGAAGGAGGGCGTCGATCTTCTTGTAGTTGTCGAAGCTCGTATCATCGCGGAAGCGGACTTCCGGCATGTACTTCAGCTGGCGAAGCTGCGGGCCGAGACGGCCGCGGATATACTTGGCGTGCTTGTTCAGCGCCTCGATGACCTGCGAATGGTCGGCAACGCCGAGCGGCGTGACGAAAGCGGTGGCGATCTTCAGGTCGGGCGACATGCGCACTTCGGAAATCGCGATCAGCGTCTTCTCGATCACGGGGTCGCGGACTTCGCCACGCTGTAGAACCTGCGTGATCGCGGCGCGCACCTGTTCTGCGATGCGCAGCATGCGCTGATTGGGGGCAGAGGTTGTGGCTCTGGTCATTGGTCAATACCTCAAAAAAATGCGAGCGCCGAAGGATAACCCGGCGCCCGCACAATTTCTAATCGGACGGATCTTACAGCGTCCGCGTGATGTGTTCGACGCGGAAGCACTCGATCGTGTCGCCGGCGCGGATGTCTTCGTAGTTCTCGAATGCCATACCGCATTCCTGACCCACGTTGACTTCCGAGACTTCGTCCTTGAAGCGCTTGAGCGTCTTGAGCTTGCCTTCGTGGATGACGACGTTGTCGCGAACCAGACGGACGCCGACGCCACGCTCGACCTTGCCTTCGGTGACGCGGCAACCCGCGACCTTGCCGACCTTGGTGATGTTGAACACCTCCAGGATCTCGGCATTGCCGAGGAACGTTTCGCGACGCTCGGGCGAAAGCAGGCCGGACATCGCCGCCTTAACGTCATCCACCAGATCGTAGATGATGTTGTAGTAGCGGATTTCGATGCCGGCACGCTCGGCTGCCGAACGGGCCTGGTTGTTGGCACGAACGTTGAAGCCGATGATGGCGGCATTCGACGCTTCTGCGAGCGAGATATCCGACTCGGTGATACCGCCGGCGCCCGAATGGACGATGCGCGCACGCACTTCGTCGGTTCCGAGCTTCTCCAGCGCACCGGCGATCGCTTCGATCGAACCCTGCACGTCGCCCTTGATGACCAGCGGGAACTCCTTGAGACCGGAGGTCTGAAGCTGGGTCATCATCTGCTCGAGCGAACCGCGCGAACCGGACTGGCGGGCAACGGCCTTGTCGCGGGCAAGCCGCAGGCGGTATTCCGAGATCTCGCGAGCGCGGCTTTCGTTCTCGACGACGGCGAACTTGTCGCCGGCTGCAGGCGTGCCCGACAGGCCGAGAACTTCGACCGGCATGGACGGGCCAGCTTCCTTGACGTGCTCACCCTTGTCGTTGACGAGCGCGCGCACACGGCCCCACTGGTCGCCGGCAACGATGATCTGGCCCGGACGCAACGTGCCCTTCTGGACGAGAACGGTCGCAACCGCACCGCGACCGCGGTCAAGCTCGGCTTCGACCACAGTACCTTCGGCCGTCCGGTTCGGATTGGCCTTGAGGTCGAGGATTTCGGCCTGGAGCAGGATCGCTTCGAGCAGCTTGTCGAGGTTGGTGCCGTTCTTGGCCGAGACTTCGACGTCGAGAACTTCACCGCCCATGGATTCGACGAAGACTTCGTGCTGCAGAAGTTCGGTGCGAACCTTCTGGGCATTGGCCGTCGGCTTGTCGACCTTGTTGATCGCCACGATGATCGGAACACCAGCCGCCTTGGCGTGGTTGATGGATTCGATCGTCTGCGGCATCACGCTGTCGTCGGCCGCCACCACCAGGATGGCAATGTCGGTCGCCTGGGCGCCGCGGGCACGCATGGCGGTAAACGCCGCGTGGCCGGGGGTGTCGATGAAGGTGATCTTGTGACCGTTCTGCTCGACCTGGTAGGCGCCAATGTGCTGGGTGATACCACCCGCTTCGCCGGCAACGACGTTTGCATGACGGATGGCGTCGAGCAGCGAGGTCTTGCCGTGGTCGACGTGACCCATGATCGTGACGATCGGCGGACGCGATTCCAGCTCTTCCTCGACGTCGGAAACGTTGAAGATGCCTTCTTCGACGTCGGACTCGGAGACGCGCTTGACCGTGTGGCCGAATTCGCCGGCGATGAGCTCTGCTAGGTCGGCGTCGATAAGATCGCCGGGCTTCATCATCTGGCCTTCCTTCATCAGGTACTTGATGACGTCAACGGCCCGTTCGGACATACGCTGCGACAGTTCCTGAATCGTGATGGTTTCCGGCAGAACGACTTCGCGCGAAATCTTTTCGCGGGTCTCCTGCATCTGGCTGCGCTTGAACTTTTCCTGGCGGCGACGCATCGCCGACAGCGAACGGGCGCGCTGGCCGGCATCCTCGTCGGCAGCGGTCGTCAGCGTGAGCTTGCCCTGGCGGCGACCATCGTCACCCTTCGGACGGGTAACCGGCTTTGCCGGCTCCGGACGAACGACCTTGCCACGAACCGGGCCTGCACCTGGACGCGGGCTGCTACGGTCGTCATCCTTTTCGTTGTCGACCTTGCGGCCGCGCAGAGCACCGGCCGGTGCCGGCGTCGGAACGGCTGCTGCCGGAGCGGCGGGACGTCCAGCCTGCGGACGGCTGTCGACGCGACGCTCGCCGGCAGCAGGTGCGCGAGCAGCCGCGGGGCGCTCTTCGACAACCTCTTCGGTCTTTGCTTCGGGCTCGACAGCCGGGCGGGCTGCTTCCTCTGCGGCGCGGCGTGCGGCTTCTTCCTTCTCCTGCAGGAGACGGGCTTCTTCCTCACGCTTGCGGCGCGCTTCGTTCTCGGCGCGGATGACGGCTTCTTCCGCTTCGCGGATCTGGGCTTCGGCCAGAGCACGGCGGCGCGCATCGATCTCGCTGGCGGAGAGCTGGTTCAGAACGACACCGACACGGGGACGGTTGGCCTGATTGGCTTCCTGGCGGGTCGTATGCTGCTGCGGCTGCGGTGCCGGGCGGCCCGACTGCTGCGGCTGAGCCGGACGCTGCTCGACCGGGCGTGCGGCGGGAGCCGCGGCGACCGGCGTGATCGTGCGTTCATCTTTGGGGCGGTGGAAAGAAGAAGGACGCTTCCTTTCGACCACGACCGCCTTGGTGCGGCCACGGCCGATATCCTGACGCACGGTCCCTTGCGAAACCCCGGAAGGCTTCAGGGTCAGCGTCTTCTTGCCTGCTGCGCCAGTCTTGTCATCGTTGTTGTCGTCGGTCATTCCGTTCCGTTCCTAGCGATCAGGGCCGGATGCGTATCACCTGACCCTGTCTTCCAAATTGTCTCAAACAATGTACGCGGTGCCAGACTGTGCCGGTGACGCGGGTCATTGCTGTGGCTTGCCAGCGCCGCCTTCGGCCCGGACCGGGACGGATCCACGGTACTTTTCGAGCATGATTGCGCGCTTCACTACACCCTCACCCGCCTGCCCTGCAAGCGTTGCGGCATGGATAAAAGCATTACTTCCCAAAAGGCCCTCCATTTCCGCCGCCGTGAAGGGGCGGAACGCGGGTATTTCCGTTTCATCTTCAACCACAAAGCTCATCGCCTTGCGGGCCTGGTCTATCTTGCGGACGCCGTCGGCGGCCGCATCACTCGCGTGGAAGACGGCAAGCGCCGCCAATCCACGAACTGCCTGCTCGGTCTTCGTCGCCCCGGAGATGAACTGGGCCGCCTTGCGCGCCAAGTTCATCATGCCGGCAAGCTGCTCGACGAGCAGCCTGTCCAAGTCGTCGGCAAGCGTCGCATCGACCTTGACGTCGGCCTTCAGGGCCCGGGCGAAGAGTTTCTTCGCCATGGCCTTTTCGACCAGCGCCCGCTCCGCCTTGATCCAGCAGCCGCGTCCCGGAAGCTGACGCTTCAGATCGGGAACGATGCGGCCGTCGGGTCCGGCAACAAAGCGGATCAGATCGTCGGGCGAGCCACTCTCGCGCGTGACGATGCAAGTCCTTGTGCTGTCGCTCTTGTCCTTCGGACCCTTGTCCGAAGGCAGAGCATCAGCGTCAGTCGATGCGGTCGTCGCCATCAGGCGTCCTGTTCCGCGCCTTCGGCAACCTCGATCGCCTCTTCTTCTTCCTGTTCACCGGCAATGTCGTCTTCAGTGATCCAGCCGGCCGCAAGACGGGCCTGAACGATCATGGCTTCCGCTTCGGCGCGGGAAACCTCGAACTTCGAGAACGTGCCGTCGAAGCGCTTGGTCTCGCCATCCTTGCGTTCGCTCCAGCCGACCAGGTCGTCGGCGGCGCAACCGGCGAAGTCCTCGATGGTCTTGATGCCTTCCTCGCCGAGCGCAACCAGCATCGGGCTGGTCAGGCCGTTGATCGTGCGCAGTTCGTCGGCAACGCCGAGCTCCTTGCGCTTGGCATCCATCTCGGCTTCCAGCCGGTCCAGGTACTCGCGGGCGCGGGTCTGGATTTCGGTGGCGGTCTCGTCGTCGAAGCCGTCGATCGAGGCAATTTCGTCGAGTTCGACATAGGCAAGCTCCTCGACGGCGGCAAAGCCTTCGGAAGCCAGGACCTGGCCGACCATTTCGTCGACGTCGAGCGAGTCCATGAACAGGTTGGTGCGCTCGTTGAATTCCTTCTGGCGACGTTCGCTTTCTTCCTGCTCGGTGAGGATATCGATGTCCCAGCCGGTCAGCTGCGAAGCGAGGCGAACGTTCTGGCCGCGACGGCCGATGGCCAGCGACAGCTGCTCGTCGGGAACGACCACTTCGATGCGCTCTGCATCTTCGTCGAGAACGACCTTGGCGACTTCCGCCGGCTGCAGCGCGTTGACGATGAACGATGCCGGGTCCTGCGACCACGGAATGATATCGATCTTTTCGCCCTGCAGTTCGCCGACGACGGCCTGAACGCGCGAACCGCGCATACCGACGCATGCACCGACCGGATCGATCGAACTATCGTTCGAGATCACGGCGATCTTGGCGCGCGAACCCGGGTCGCGGGCAACCGACTTGATCTGGATGATGCCGTCATAGATTTCAGGCACTTCCATGGTGAAGAGCTTGACCATGAACTGCGGATGCGTGCGCGAAAGGAAGATCTGCGGGCCGCGCTGTTCGCGGCGAACGTCGTAGACGAAGGCGCGGACGCGGTCGCCGTAGCGCATGTTTTCGCGCGGGATCATCTCGTCGCGACGGATGATGCCTTCGCCACGGCCGAGATCGACGATGACGTTGCCGTATTCGACGCGCTTGACCGTGCCGTTGACGATCTCGCCGACGCGATCCTTGAACTCGTCGAACTGGCGGTCACGCTCGGCTTCGCGCACCTTCTGCACGATGACCTGCTTGGCCGACTGGGCGGCGATACGGCCGAAATCCATCGGCGGCAGCGGGTCGGCGATGAAGTCGCCGAGCTTGGCGTCCGGATTGCGGTCGCGTGCCAGTTCGAGCGGGATCTGCGTGGAATAGTCTTCCGCCTTCTCGACCACTTCCAGGAGACGCTGCAGGCGGATTTCGCCGGTCTTGGAATTGATGTCGGCGCGGATGTTGGATTCCGAGCCATAGCGGGAGCGCGCGGCCTTCTGGATCGCATCGGCCATCGCGGCCAGAACGATCTCGCGGTCGATCACCTTTTCGCGTGCCACTGCATCTGCGATCTGCAGAAGCTCGAGCCGGTTAGCACTGACTGCCATCTCATGTCTCCGTCTGGTTGCAGGGGGCCTCAAGCACCGCCCCGGCTTTTATTCTTCGATAGGTGAATCTTCGTCTTCGAAATTCTCGTTCGCGGCGCGCGCTGCCTTGGCCTTCTTGTCGGCCGTCAGGGCGTCGCGGATCAGATCGTCGGTCAGGATCAGCCGCGCTTCCGCAAGCGTGGTGAACGGAACGTTGACCGTGGCTTCCTCGCCATAGGCAGGCTGGTCGCGCTCGAGCTGGAAGCCATCCGCATCCACGGACACGATCTTACCACGGAAACGCTTGCGGCCCTCAACCAGGACCGAAGTCTCGCATTTCAGCAGGTGACCCTGCCAGCGGAAGAAATCGGACTTGCGAACCATCGGGCGGTCGATGCCGGGCGACGACACTTCCAGATGATACGCCTTGTCGACCGGATCTTCCACATCGAGCACCGGCGAGATGGCCATCGAAATGGCTTCGCAATCGTCGACGGTCATGGTGCCGTCGTTGCGCTCGGCCATGATCTGCAGCGTCATGCCATTCTGGCCGGACATGCGCACGCGAACCAGGCGATAGCCCATCGGCGTCAGCACCGGCTCGATGATGTCGGCAATGCGCTGATCAAGACCGGTCTCGGTGATCAGGCGGGGTTCATATTCATTTTCAGCGGTTGTCGGATCGGACAAACGATGTCTCCTCATGGGACCGGGTAATAAAAAAGAGCGGGTCCTGACGGGCCCACTCTTCATCTACCGATCAAGAATTTGAGGCCCATATACGCCTCGTTGCCGCAAATTGCAAGGTGTTAGACCGCAGGCCGCCCGGGGCGCCCGCGCGGCGCGAGCGAGACGCAATCGACAGGACGGCAAGTTTCAGCGGCTGGCACTTCGGTCTTCGAGGTTTATAACAGGCAACGAACCGCTTCGATATCGCAATCAAGAGACACGAGAGAGAAGACGAGGTGCCCACCCGAATTTCCCCACTTGCCCCCTTCAAGCATGACATCTTCCGCACGATCTGGATCGCGAGCCTCGCCTCCAATTTCGGCGGCCTCATCCAGTCGGTCGGCGCCGCCTGGCTGATGACCTCGATCTCCTCCTCGGCCAACATGGTCGCGCTGGTGCAGGCCTCGACCTCGCTTCCCATCATGATGTTCTCGCTGGTGTCGGGCGCGCTCGCCGACAATTTCGACCGGCGCCGGATCATGCTGATCGCCCAGTGTTTCATGCTGACCGTGTCCGCACTTCTGACCGTCTGTGCCTATCTCGGCCTCATCACGCCGTGGCTTCTCCTGCTCTTCACCTTCCTGATCGGCTGCGGCACCGCGCTCAACAACCCCTCATGGCAGGCCTCGGTCGGCGACATGGTCCCGCGCGACGATCTTCCTGCAGCCGTCGCGCTCAACAGCATGGGCTTCAACATCACCCGCAGCGTCGGCCCGGCGATCGGCGGCGTGATCGTGGCGACCGCCGGGGCGGCGGCGGCCTTTGCCGCCAACACGCTCAGCTACTTCGCCATCCTGTTCGCGCTGGTGCGCTGGCGGCGAGAGGTGACGATGAGCCCGCTGCCGCGCGAAACGCTCGGGCGGGCGATCACGGCGGGGCTGCGCTATGTCGTGATGTCGCCCAACATCGGCAAGGTGCTGGTGCGCGGCTTCCTGTTCGGCCTGTCGGCGAGCGCCATCCTGGCGCTTCTGCCGCTGGTGGCGCGCGATCTGGTCAAGGGCGGCCCGCTCACCTATGGCCTGATGCTCGGCGGCTTCGGCCTCGGCGCCATCGGCGGCGCGTTGTTGAGCGCAAGGCTGCGCGAGATGATGTCGAGCGAGGCGATCGTGCGTCTGGCCTTCGGCGGCTTTGCCTTGAGCACGCTAGTGATCGCGTTCAGCCCCTATGCATGGCTGAGCTGTCTCGTGCTTTTGGCTTCGGGCGCGTCCTGGGTGCTGGCGCTGTCGCTGTTCAACACCACGGTCCAGCTCTCGGCCCCGCGCTGGGTCGTCGGCCGGGCGCTGTCGCTCTACCAGACCATGACCTTCGGCGGCATTGCCGGCGGCAGCTGGCTCTGGGGCACGACGGCCGAACAATATGGCGCGACCACCGCGCTGCTCGCCTCCTGTCTGCTGATGCTGGCGGGGGCGGTTGTCGGCCTGCGCCTGCCGCTGCCGGAGTTCAAGTCGCTCAATCTCGATCCGCTCAACCGGTTCAACGAGCCGCTGCTCGAGCTTGACCTCAAGCCGCGCAGCGGCCCGATCGTCATCATGATCGATTACGAGATCGACGATGGCGACATTCCGGAGTTTCTGGAAACCATGGCCGAGCGGCGGCGCATCCGCATCCGCGACGGCGCCGGCCACTGGGCGCTGATGCGGGACCTCGAAATCCCGACCACCTGGACGGAGACCTATCACGTGCCGACCTGGGTGGAATATGTGCGCCACAACCAGCGCCGCACCCAGGCCGACGCCTCGGTCGGCGAGAAACTGACGGCTCTGCATCGCGGTGCCGCACCGCCGCGGGTGCACCGCATGATCGAGCGCCAGACGATCGTTCCCACCCACTACGAGCGCTACAAGCGACAGGTGGATGTCGACATGCACTGACCGACTGCGCCCGGTCGAGGGCGCACTCCCCTCCAATCGACGCCGAACGGCCCGGACTGCTCGCCGCTGACGGAGAGTGCCGGCTTACCGAAGCTTCGCCTTCAGCGAGGCATCGGGAAAGCACGTCGGCGCCAGACCATTCTTGGCCTGCCAGTCGCCGAGCGAGCGGCGGGTCTTGTAGCCGGCAAGACCGTCGGCCTTGCCGACGTCGTAACCCTTGGCGACCAGCGCCTTCTGCATCGCGAGCACATCGGAGCGCAGCATGTTGCCGACATCGCCCCAGGCGCCCCGGAACGCACCGCCGCCCGAGCCGATGCGATCGGCGAGATTACCGATGAACAGCGCATAGAGGTCGGAGTTGTTGTACTCCTTGAGCACGTAGAAATTCGGCGTGACGATGAATTCCGGCCCATGAGTGCCGGCCGGAACCAGCATCATCGACGGCGCGGAAAGCTCGTGCGAGGGGAACGCCTTGCCAGAAATGCGGGTGATGCCCTTGGCGGCCCAGTCAGACATCGGCCGTGCGAGATCGGGTCCTTCCTGCGCGCAGGTGACGCCCGCCGGGATCGACACTTCGAAGCCCCAGTCGCGACCGCGCTGCCAACCCTTCTTGACGAGATAGTTGGCGATCGAGGCCAGGCTGTCGGGCACCGAATTCCAGATGTCGCGGCGACCGTCGCCGTCGAAATCGACGGCATATTGCAGGAAACTCGACGGCATGAACTGCGGCTGGCCCATGGCGCCGGCCCAGGAACCGCGCATCGAGGCCTCCTCGACGTCGCCGCTTTCCAGGATATGCAGGGCGGCGATCAGTTCGCGGCGAAACAGGTCCGGTCGCGTCGACATGAAGGCCTTGGTCGCCAGCACGTCAACGACCGGATAGGGAATTTTCGCACGGCCGAAGCCGGATTCTCGCCCCCAGATCGCCACCACCACCGATGCCGGCACGCCATAGGTCTTCTCGATCCGCTTCAAGGTGGAAGCGTGGGTCGAGGCAAGGCTCCGCCCGGTTGCCGCCAGCCCCTGCAGGCGCTTTTCCGAGAAGTAGCTGCCGGGCGAGGAAAACTCCGCCTGGCTCTGCTTCTGTTCCCTGGGTTTCGGAAAACCGGGAGGTGCCAGGTCGGGCAGGTCCCAGTTGAGCTTCACGTCGGCAAAGGCCGCCTTGAAGGACCGCGCCGACACGCCCGATTTTTCGGCTTCAGGCCAGAGATCGCGTTGCAGCCACTGGCGAAACTGGTTTTCGACATCCGCTTTGGAGGCGGCCTGGGCGAAGCCCGCGAAAACAACCAACAGCAGGGTCGACAGTGATAGAAATCTCAGCATCCGGCTTTCCTAATGCGTGTCGCGCGAAAGTGCGCGGCGGTTCACAGCGTCAGATCGAGGTGCGGGCGCGAAGGGCAGCGGCCAGCGTGCCCTCGTCGAGATAGTCGAGCTCGCCGCCGACCGGCACGCCGTGGGCGAGCCGGGTGATCTTCACGTCCATGCCCTCGAGCTGGTCAGTGATGTAGTGGGCGGTTGTCTGGCCCTCGACGGTGGCATTGACGGCGATAATCAGTTCACGCACGCCGCCATTGGCCACGCGCTGCACCAGGCCCTTGATGTTGAGGTCGTCGGGGCCGACGCCGTCGAGCGGAGACAGCGTGCCGCCGAGCACGTGATAGGCGGCGTTCATGGCGCCGGCGCGCTCGAGCGCCCAGAGATCAGCAACGTCCTCGACGACGATTATCATCGTGTGGTCGCGGCGCTCATCGGCGCACACCGTGCAGGGATCGATGGTGTCGACATTGCCGCAGCACGAGCAGATGCGCACCTTGCGGTGGGCCTCGCCCATGGCTTCCGCCAAGGGGCCAAGAAGCTGGTCCTTCTTCTTGACCAGATGCAACGCCGCGCGCCGCGCCGAGCGCGGCCCGAGCCCCGGCACCTTCGCCAGAAGCTGGATCAGTTTTTCGATTTCGGGACCGGTGACTCGCTTTGCCATGCCGCGCTTTTAGCCCATATCGCCGGCAAACGGAATCGCCTAACCGGAATATGACGCGGCCAACGGACGCAGCGGAACAAGGCTCAACGGCTGGCGATGACGACGGCTGCTCCGGCAATGGTTCCGGCGCTGGCGCGATTGGCGATGCGAACCGCACGCTTGCTCTTCAACAGCTTGCGCGCATTGGCAGCCATGGTGACCCAACCGAGATCGACGACGACGAGGACAACCAGCATGGTTGCGACCAGCTGCATCCAGCCGATCAGGGTGACCGAGCGCAGATCGATGATCGAGGGCAGCAGCGCCACGTAGAACATCATCACCTTGGGATTGCCGAGCGTGACGGTCAGGCCGGCGAAGAAGAGCTTCGAGGCCGAACGGGACGGCGGCAGGCCCTCGCCCGGCATATCGGGCTCGGCCGTCCACATCTTCCAGGCGAGATAGAGCAGGTAGGCGACACCCAGCCATTTGATGGCGACGAAGAGCAGGTGGAAGCTTTCGGCAATCGCCGCAAGACCCGCGACCGCAAACGAAAGCCAGATGGCCTCGCCGATCCAGAGCGCCATGAGGAAAGGCAGGACGTCGCGCGCGCCCTTGGACAGGACGCGAGCCACAAGTGCTGCGACACTCGGCCCGGGCGAACCGGCCGCCAGCAACAAGGCGCCGGCAAACATAAGCAGGGATGTGAGCGACATTGCGCGATCCTCCTCAGGAGGCGGCAATTTACCACGCTTTGCCGTCGGCGCCAGTGGCGGGTCGAGGCGAACGATCAAACGGCACTGCGCCGTGCGGATCAACCGGCGGCGCAGGGTATTTTCAGAACGGTCAAGGCTGGTAACCGAACCGGTCAACAGCCCGCCTGCTTACGCATCGATGAATTGAGAAACAATCAGAACGGCAGCTTCATGCCGGGCGGGATCGGCAGGCCGGCGGTGAGTTCGCGGGTCTTTTCCGCCTGGACGGCTTCGGCCTTGTCCTTGGCGTCCTTGTGGGCGGCGACGATCAGGTCTTCGAGGATCTCGACGTCGTCTTCCTTGAACAGCGACGGATCGATCTTCAGGCTCTTGAGCGCGCCCTTGCCGTCGAGGCGGACGGTGACGAGACCGCCGCCGGAGGTGCCGTCGACTTCGAGTGCGGCGATTTCCGCCTGCATCTTCTCCATCTTGGCCTGCATTTCCTTGACCTTGCCCATCATCCCCATGATGTCGCGCATCGTCGTCTCCTGTTCTCTCAAAAAATGTCCGGTCGTTCGTCCGACTGATTATTCGATATCGTCGCCGGGGACGATATCGCCATCGGCAGATTCGGCTGTGGCCGGAGCAACGCTCTCGGTCTCTTCCTCCTCGACGGCGCGGATGCGCACGTCGGTGATCTTGGCGCCCGGGAAGCGGGCGAGAATGGCGGCGACATCAGGATCCTGGCGCGCATCGCTCACACGTTTTTCCTGGGCGCGCTGCTCGGCTTCGATCAGGGTCGGCTCGCCGGGCTCGCGGCTGTAGCTGACGATCCAGTGAATGCCCGTCCACTCCTTGAGCTTGACGGCGAGTTCGCCGAGCAAGGTCTTGGGCGCGTCATCGGTCACATTGACATCGAGACGCCCGGGCTCGATGCGAACCAGCCGCACGAAGCCGCGCACCAGCGTCTTGAGCTTGATATCCTTGTTCTTGCCGCAGAGATCGGCGATGTCGCTGACCGAATTGACCGGCACCGAGGCTTGCGCCTTGGCGACAGGCGCGATCGCGGGTCGCTCTTCGATCTGTCCGACGCTGATCGGCTGAGGGCTGACATCGGGGACCGCGCGCAGCATCGTCGCGCCATTGCCGGTCGGGCGTCCCATCGATGCCGGCTGAATGGCCTGTGCCTGCACGGGTGCACCGACTGACGCCTGCATGCCGCCGCCATTGCCGCCACCTGGGGCCGGGCGGGCACCGCCGCCATCGCTGCCCGACAGTTCAAGCACCCGTCGCGCCGCGTCTTCCGGCGAGGGCAGATGGGCCGCATGGGCAAGCCGGATCAGCACCATCTCGGCCGCACCCGCCGGGCGCGACGAGCTTTCGGCCTCTGGAATGCCCTTCAACAGCATCTGCCAGATGCGCGAGAGCGTGGTGACGGCGACGCTGCCGGCAAATTCCGCGCCGCGCGTGCGCTCGATCTCGCTCAGCGACTGATCGCTGGCGGCATCCGGCACGTATTTGAGCCGGGTGACGAGATGGGTGAAATCGGCAAGGTCGGTCAGAACAACGGTCGGGTTGGCGCCGGCCTCGTATTGCGCCGTGAATTCGCCGAGCGCCGCGGCAACATCGCCCTTAACGATATGCTCGAACAGATCGACGATGCGGGCGCGATCGGCAAGGCCGAGCATCGAGCGCACAGTCTCGACCTCGACCGAACCGCCGCCATGGGCGATCGCCTGGTCTAACAGAGACAGGCCGTCACGGGCCGAACCTTCGGCTGCGCGCGCGACCATCGCCAGCGCTTCGGGATCGAACGAAACGCCTTCCTTGCCGAGAATGGTGGAAAACAGGCCGACGAGGTCGGAGCCGCTGATGCGCCGGAGATCGAAGCGCTGGCAGCGCGACAGAACGGTGATCGGAACCTTACGGATTTCGGTGGTCGCGAAGATGAATTTCACATGCTCCGGCGGCTCTTCGAGCGTCTTCAACAGGCCGTTGAAGGCCTGCGTCGACAGCATGTGCACTTCGTCGATGATATAGACCTTGTAGCGCGCCGACACGGGACGGTAGCGGACCTGCTCGATGATCTCTCTGATGTCGTCGATGCCGGTATGGGAAGCGGCGTCCATCTCGATGACGTCGACGTGGCGCCCCTCCATGATCGCCTGACAGTGCTCGCCGGGGACGCGCAGGTCGATCGTCGGCCGATCGATATCGGCCGTCTTGTAGTTCAGCGCGCGGGCGAGAATACGGGCGGTGGTGGTCTTTCCAACCCCGCGAACGCCGGTCAGCATATAGGCCTGGGCGATGCGGCCGGTTTCGAACGCGTTGGTCAGCGTGCGCACCATCGGCTCCTGGCCGACCATCAGGTCGGAGAAATCCTTGGGGCGATACTTGCGCGCCAGAACGCGATAGGCGGCTGGTTTCTGTTCGGATGAAATGGACGTTTCGTCGCTCATCGACCCTGCCGCTTTATGAATTCGTGTCCCGACAGGACGGATTTACGGGACCGCGCCTCGCAACGGATGCGCCTGATCGCCGTAACCTTGTGTGGTTCTGCCTGTTTGCTGAGAGCGGTTTCGACCTCAGCAAACAGGCAGGTGGGAGGCTGGCACGATGACCCGTGCCGGGGCTCGTTAGGGCTGCTTCCTTCCGGACCTGACCCGGTTGGCGAGTGGCTCGTCCACCACCAACCTCCCGGCTCCCATATCGGCAATATCGCAAGCAAATGCAAGCCAAGCCGTCAAAAAACTGATATCGATATGCAAAACAAGACGAATCTGCCGCCGGCCCAAGGAGACTTGCTTGACGACATTCACCCTTGACGAGCGGCTTGAACGCGATGGCATTCCGATCGCCTCGATCGGCCTTTGCCAGATGCGCCTGATGAACGATCGCCGCTGGCCCTGGCTTGTCCTCATTCCCCAACGGGCGGGCATTTCCGAGATCTTCGATCTGACGCCGCTCGACCAGACGATGCTGACGTTCGAGACCAACATGGTTGCGACGGCCTTGAAAAAGGTGACGGGCGCCGAGAAGATCAATGTCGGCGCGCTTGGCAACATCGTCCGGCAGCTCCACGTGCATATCATCGCCCGCAGCGACGGCGACCCGAACTGGCCCGGACCCGTCTGGGGCTTCGGCACGTCGCAGCCGTGGGGCGAAAGAGACCATCAGGTATTTGCAGCCCGCATTCTGGAAAATCTCTGAACATGACGAAATCGATCTTTGACCTTCGAAGCCCACATCCGGAGCCGAGCACCCTCGTCGCCTTTTCCGAAAATCACCTCGATCGCCAGTCCGAGCACCGCGCCGACGATTGCGTCGAGGTCGCGCTCAAGCATCCCGGCGCGCATTTCCTCGCCTTCTCGGGACCGAAGCTCATCGTCAAGCACGACGAGAAGATCATCGATCCGCTGTTTGCCCCCTATGAACTCGAGGGGCTCGACCCGGTGCTCGACGAAACCATCCTGCTCGGCTACCTGCCGAACGGCGAGCCGCGACTGGCCGTGCCGACCGGGCTGACCGAGGACACGATCGCCGAGCCGTTCAAGATCGCCGACGGGCGCACGCTCTATCGCCAGCAGATGCTGCGCGAAGAGCTTCTCGGGCAATTCGCGCAAGGATCGAGCCTCATCACCTGGAACGCCAACAACCGCTTTTGCGGCCGTTGCGCCGGACCGATGGAGGGCAAGGCCGGAGGCTATCGCCGGGTTTGCACCGCCTGCGGCCACCTGGTCTTTCCGCGCACCGACCCCGTGGTCATCATGCTGACGATCGACCTTGAGCGCGATCTTTGCCTGCTCGGCCGCAGCCCGCACTTCACCGCAGGCATGTATTCGTGCCTTGCCGGCTTCGTCGAGCCGGGCGAGACCATCGAGAATGCCGTCCGCCGCGAGACCCATGAGGAATCCGGTATCCGCGTCGGCCGGGTGCGCTACCATGCCTCTCAACCCTGGCCGATGCCGCATACGCTGATGATCGGCTGCTATGCGGAGGCGCAATCGACCGTCATCAAACGCGACGAACAGGAACTCGAGGACGTGCGCTGGTTCACGCGCGCAGAAACCGCTGCAATGCTGGAACGCACGACCGGTGTAGCCGATACCGGCAACCAACATGTCCCGCCGCCGAAGGGCGCCATCGCCCATCAGCTGATGCGCGACTGGCTGGCCTGGGGCGAAAACGGCTGAGCATCGCCAGCCGATACGTGGAGGTCCGACGTGTCCCGCTCCGAACGGCTGCTCGACCTCCTGCAGGTTCTCCGGCGCTTCCGGCAGCCCGTTAGCGGCCGACGGCTGGCCGAGGAAACCGGCGTCAGCCTCAGGACGCTCTACCGCGACATCGCCAGCCTGCAAGCGCAGGGCGCCCATATCGAGGGCGAGCCGGGGCTCGGCTACATTCTGAAGCCCGGCTTCATGCTGCCGCCGATGATGTTCTCGCAGGAGGAGATCGAGGCGCTGGTGCTCGGCTCGCGCTGGGTGGCAAAACGTGCCGACACCCATCTGGCGGCGGCGGCCGGCAACGCGCTTGCCAAGATCGCCGCAGTGCTTCCGGCAGACCTTCGCGACGAACTCGACGCCTCGACGCTGCTTGTCGGACCAGCCCCGACCGCAGCCGAGCGCATCGACGTTGCGCTTCTGCGCAAAGCCATCCGCCAAGAGCACAAGCTCGACATCGCCTATATCGACACCGATGGCGGCGAGACCCGACGCACCGTCTGGCCGTTTGCGCTCGGCTTCTTCGAGAATGTCCGGGTGCTGGTGGCATGGTGCGAGCTGCGCCAGGGGTTCCGGCATTTCCGCACCGACAGGATCCGGCGGGCCGATATGAGCGCCACGCGCTATGGTCGCCGGCGGCAGGCGCTGCTTGCCGAATGGCGGGCGAGCCAGAAGATTACCGCCCCTGACACCGGGGCGAATTCGCCGTAGCGCAGCCCCATCGATGCTGACAGGAATTGGCAGTATGGCGCGCTAGTCTGAACTCCCAACAAGGAGACAGATCATGGCTCAGGCTAATCTCATCATTTTCTATGTCGCCGATCCGCTGGCAAGCGTCGGCTTCTATCGCAAGCTGCTCGGCAGGGAGCCGCTCGTTTCCTTCCCGACCTTTTCGTCCTTCGACCTGCAGAACGGTTTCGTGCTCGGGCTCTGGGCGCAGGACACGGTCGTGCCGCCACCTTCAAAGATCGCCAGCCGCAGCGAATTGGCCTTCATGGTGAAGGACGAAGACGCGGTGCGCGCGCACTATGAAAACTGGAAAAGTGCTGGCCTGGCGATCGCGCAGGAGCTGACGAAGATGGATTTCGGACCGACCTTCGTAGCGCTTGACCCGGATGGACACCGCCTGCGCGTGTGCCTCTTCGACGACTAGGTCCACAGCATGAAATCATGCTGACGCTTCAAAGTGCTACGGCGTCCTTTGCGCATCGTAGCGATGTGCAAAGGACGCCGTAGTGCGTTGCGCGTATCCCGCCAGCTTGGGTGGCGGGATACGGCGAATGGTGCTGTTTAGCGACCGTAAACGGCAGCCTGGATCTGCGAACGGGAGATACCGATATCGCTCAGGGCGTGGTCGTCCAGCGAATTCAGCTCGCGGATCGCACGGCGCATTTTTGCATATTCAACGATCTTCTGACGGATCTTCATTTTTAACACTCCATATGTGAACGAGTGTCAAATAGGCATTTGCACATTATTTAGGTACCTCCGCGATTGCAGACCGGGCATGCACCAGACGCGTAGCGGGTTAACGCATTGGTAAGCCTGATCTGCAGTTGCGGAGACCTAGAGGACTCCGCGCATCGGGTGCGCCTTGTAAATGCCGAGGATGCGGACCTTTTCGGAGAAGAAGCGCAACTCGTCCATGGCGTGACGCACGCCGACGTCATCCGGATGCCCCTCGATGTCGGCATAAAACTGCGTGGCGACGAACTTGCCGCCGAGCTGATAGCTCTCGAGCTTCGTCATGTTGATGCCGTTGGTGGCAAAGCCGCCCATCGCCTTGTAGAGGGCGGCCGGGATGTTGCGCACGTTGAACACGAATGTCGTGATGATCAGTTCGTCATCGGCATGACGGTCGTGACGCACCTCCTCGCGCGACAGCACGACGAAGCGCGTCACGTTGCTTTCCGTGTCCTCGACATTTTCTGCGACGATGTCGAGACCATAGAGATCGGCTGCAAGCCGCGGCGCCAGCGCCGCCATGGAGCGATCGCCCTGTTCCGATACCAGCTTGGCGGCACCGGCCGTATCGCCGGCGACCACCGGCTTCCAGCCGTTGGCGCGCACGATCTTGCGGCATTGGCCGAGTGCGTGAATGTGGCTGTGCACCGTGCGGATCTCGTCACGCGCCACGCCCGGCAGCACCATCAGCTGGAAGCGAATCGGCATGAAATACTCGCCGACGATATGCAGGCGCGATTCGGGCAAAAGGTGATGGATGTCGGCGACGCGGCCGGCAATGGTGTTTTCGATCGGGATCATCGCCAGATCGGCTTCACCGTTTTCCACCGCCACGAAGGCGTCTTCGAAGGTCTGGCAGGGAAGCGGCTCCATCGACGGAAACATGTCGCGGCAGGCCATGTCGGAATTGGCGCCGTAGTCGCCCTGGAAGGAGATCCTGTTGGTCTTCGTGGTCACACTGTCTTCCTTCTCAGGCTTTTTCGGAAAGGATGCGGCGGGCTTTTTCCAGCTCGACCGGCGTATCGACACCGAGCGGAACCGTGTCGACGATTTCGACATCGATGCGCATGCCGGCTTCAAGCGCCCGCAGCTGCTCAAGCGATTCGCGTTTTTCGAGCGTCGACGGCTTCAGGGCAACGAAGTTTTCGAGCGCCTGGCGGCGATAGGCATAAAGACCGATGTGGTGATAGAGCGGACCTTCGCCATAGGGCGCGGTCGCGCGCGTAAAATAAAGCGCGCGCAGGCGCGTCTGGGACAATGGCGAGCCGACGATCTTGACGATGTTCGGGCTCTTCTTCTCGTCCTCGTCGGTGATTGCCACCGTCAGGGTGGCAATATCGGTCGCCGCGTTGTCGAGGAGCGGCCGCAGCGAGGCGCGGATCGGAGCGGGTTCGATCGTCGGCAGATCGCCCTGCACGTTGATGACGAATTCCGCCTCGCGGTGCGGGTCGGCCTTTTGCAGGGCCTCGTAAATACGGTCGGATCCGGACTGGTGGTCGACCCTTGTCATGATCGCTTCGAAGCCGGCGTCGCGTACGACATCGAACACGGTCTGGTCGTCGACGGCGACGACGACGCGTCCGACACCAGCTTCCGCCGCGCGCCTGGCAACCTGGACGATCATCGGCAGGCCGCAAATATCGGCGAGCGGCTTGCCCGGCAGACGGGTGGAGGCCATGCGCGCCGGAATGAGCACGATGGCTTTGCCTGAATTTTCGCGATTCATGATGTGGCCTTCAAAAACCCCGCCAAAGTGTCAAAAAGTCTCAGTTCGGGGCCCATAATGTCTGTTGCAACGCAGAGCCAAAAGACATAGGTTCCGCGCGATTTCAAGATGGGCCGGGTTTTTGTTTACGCCGGTGGCAAAGGGAGCGTTTGCAGATGAACTCATATGTGAACATGGGCGTGGGTGCCTTTCTGGGTACGGTTTTCGTTCTGATGTCCGTATCCATTGCGTCGGAAGGCATTTTCCATTCCGAGGCTCCCGAAAAGGAAGGCTTCGCGATCGTTGCCGAAGAAGGCACCGCTGACGCCGGCGCAGGCGCCCAGGAAGCGGCCGAAGTCGACATCAAGCCGTTGCTGCTGAAGGCAGACGCTGCGGCCGGCGAAACCGTGTTCAAGAAATGCGCAAGCTGTCACACCGTGGATAAGGGAGGGGCCAACAAGGTCGGCCCCAACCTGTGGGGTCTCGTCGACCGCCCGATCGCCTCGCATGAAGGTTTCAGCTATTCGGCTGGCATGAAGACCTTTGCCGAAGGCGGCAAGGTCGTCTGGGACTACGACCACCTCAGCTTCTTCATCGAAGCACCGAAGAAGCACGTTCCGGGCACCGCCATGGGCTTTGCCGGCGTCAAGAAGCCTGACGAGCGCGCCAACCTGATCGCCTATCTGCGCGAACATGCCGACACCCCGGTCGCTCTGCCAGACGCATCCGCTTCTTCCGCAGAAGCTGCACCCGCTCCTGCTGCCGAAGGTGCCGCCGAGAAGCCGGCCGAAGGCCAGCAGGCTCCGGCCGCAGCACCGGCAACCGAAGCCAAGCCGACCGAGGGCCAGGCTGCTCCGGAAGGCCAGCCGGCACCGGCGCAATAAGCCGCAGCATCTTCAAGATCCGATTTCGAGAAGCCCGGCCACCGCGCCGGGCTTTTTGCTGTCTTTCGTCTGGGAAGCCCGCGTGCCCCGCGTTGCTCTACATCAACACATAGGCCCAGGCCGAAACGCTGACGACCCCGAGTGCCGTCGTCAGGGTGATCGTCGAAGACGCCAGCGCATGTCCGACATTGAAGTGGTTGGCGATCAGCCAGGCGTTGACGCCGGTTGGCACCGCCGAGGTCAAGACGAGCGCCGTCGTCCAGTTATCGTTGAGGCCGAGTAGGTGGCAGGCGGCAAAGACGACACCCGGAAGGACGACGAGCTTCAGAAGGCTCGTCACCGTCGCGAGACCCAGATTGCCGGCAAGGCCATACTTGTCGAGCGCCATGCCAATCGAGACGAGTGCGGCTGGCGCCGCGACGGCTGCAAGCTGATCCACGACACTCTTGAGCGGGCCCACGAGCGGCTGGTCGACGAGGTGGAAGGCGGCGCCCAGGGCAAGACCGATGACGAGAGGGTTGCGCGCGAGGTTGCGGGCAACGCCGGCCAAGAGCTTCAGCGGGCTTTGCCCCGGCTTGCCGCTCACCTTGCGCTCGGCGCGCTCCATCAGCACCGTGCCGGCGATCATCATGAAAGGCAGATGCACCGACAACAGGATCGACAACGCCACGATCCCCTCCTCGCCGACGATGCGCGACACCAGCGGCAGGCCGATGAAGACCGTGTTGGCGAAGGCGGAGGAAACGCCGGCAAGCACGCCCATGCGCGCATCGCGCCCGAAGGCGAGCGTTGCCACCAGATGCCCGATGGTCCAGGTGACCGCGACACCGGAAAAATAGGCGACCCAAAGCGGCCAGGGCGAGCCGTCCTTGAAGTCTGCCTCCGCGATCGTGCGAAACAAGAGAACCGGCACCGCGACGCGAAAGACGAAATCGCCGAGCGCGTCGCCGACGGTCGGCTTCAGGTAGCCAAACCTGACGATCAGCCAGCCGGTGAGGATGAGGATGAAGACGGGCAGGACGTTCAGGAAAATATCGGACATGCATCAGCCTTGCGATCGGTCCGACAGAGATAGACCCGTTCGCGGCCCCGCCGCAAGGTTGCGGGATCCATCGGCCGCAGCCGCAGGGCCGGAGACGAAAGGCCGGAACATTCCACTATCCCCAGCGTTCCCGAACAGCACCGGGAAAAAGCCAATGCCAACAGAGAAGCCGATCTATTCGCATCAAGACGACGATCCTCACCTGAAGGATGACGATCTGGCGGGCAAGGTCCTGCGCTTCATCCGCTATGCCACCTTCATCGACACCACCGATATGGAGGTGTTCGCGCTTGGCGAAATGATCGTGCTGTCAGGCCAGGTGCCAAGCGAGGCCGATGTCGCCTGCGCGGGCGATGCGGCGCGATCGGTCATTGGCGTCGCGACCGTCGAGAACCGGCTTACGGTGAAACCCGGCCCGCAATCGTGATCCGGAAAGACCCGCGCCCAGCGGTTGTCGCTTGCCCGCTCGACTGGTATGACGGATTGCGCGTCAACCACGGCGCACAGAATTTCGATGGAGACCGGAATGGGGACGACTGAAACAGCAACCAGGTAAGCCGCAACAACTGTCCCAATCGTTGTTGCGGCGCCTGTCCGGTCACTGAATGCCCCGATATCAAGGCAGAGCGCCGCCGAATGTCATTCATTTGAGCGGATGTTTTATCGTGCCCAATCACAATTCACCTAACTGGACCTATTCGGTGCCGGCAGCGCTGCTGTTGATGGCGCCCTTCGACATCCTCGCCTCGCTGGCGATGGATATCTACCTGCCGGTCGTTCCGGCCATGCCCGGCATTCTCGGCACCACGCCGGCGGTCATCCAATTGAGCCTCAGCCTCTACATGATCGTGCTCGGCGTCGGCCAGATCGTCTTCGGACCGGTTTCCGATCGCATCGGCCGGCGCCCGGTGCTTCTCGGCGGCGCGCTTCTGTTTGCGGCGGCGTCCCTGATGATCGCTGCCACGTCGACCGCCCCGGCCTTTCTCGCGCTGCGCCTGCTGCAGGCGATCGGCGCATCGGCGGCCCTTGTCGCCACCTTCGCCACGGTTCGCGATGTCTATGCGGAGCGGCCCGAAGGCGTGACCATCTATGCTCTGTTCAGCGCCATGCTCGCCTTCGTGCCGGCGCTCGGACCGATCGCCGGTGCGCTTGTCGCCGGCCAGTACGGCTGGCGGGCGATCTTCATCACGCTCGGCCTGCTGGCGATAGGTGCCACCGCACACGCCCTCGCCCGCTGGCCGGAAACCCGACCTGTCCGCATCGACCGCCACCGGCCGTCCTTTGCGCCAATCCTGCGCAACGGCGCGTTCTGGACCTACACGCTCGGCTTCAGTGCGGCGATGGGCGCGTTCTTCGTGTTCTTCTCGACCGCGCCGCGCGTGCTGATCGACCGGGCGGGCTATTCCGAGCTCGCCTTCAGCCTGATCTTTGCGACCGCGGCCGCGGTGATGATCGTCACCACCCGCTTCGCCAAACGCCTCGTGCCGCACTGGGGCGTTGCCGGCAGTCTTGCCCGCGGCATGACGCTTCTCATGGTCGGCGCGGTGCTGCTTGTCATCGGGCAGAGCTTCGGCGTCCCGTCGTTCTCAACCTTCGTGGCGCCGATGTGGGTGATCGCCGTCGGCATCGTCTTGACCGGTTCTGTCACCGCCAATGGTGCGCTTGAGGCCTTCGGCCACGTGGCGGGAACTGCGGTCGCGCTTTATTTCTGCGTCCAGAGCCTGATCGTCGGGGTGCTCGGTACGCTGGCGGTGGTGCTGCTCGGGGGCGACACCGCCTATCCATTAGCCGGCTATTCGTCGACGATGGCCGTCGTCACGCTGGCCGCGCTCGGCTTGCTGAAGCGACAGCGGGCAGCGCGGGCCTAAGCGTATGACAGCACTGCAGGGCGTTCCGGCCATGTGGGAACGCCCTGCGGTAGACCTCCGTGCCCGCCGTCGCCCGGGGATCAATGAAGGCGCGATCACAGAGACGCGCAACGACGAAGAATAGCTCTTGACCTCGCCCCTGGGGCAAGCCCCACAGTCGACTGCATGAGCGAATCCTATCTTCTTGCCGGCCGCTTCGGGGCGGCCACACGACTTACGCCGAAGGCGCTGCGGCTCTATGCCGAGCAGGGGCTGCTGGTGCCTGCCTATACCGATCCGGCGACCGGCTATCGCTACTATGCACCGGAGCAGGCCGCCCGGGCGCGGCTGATCGCACGCCTGCGGCGCCTCGGAATTCCGGTTGGTCGCGTGGCGCAACTGATCGAACTCGATGCGACAAGCCGGCTTGCCGAATTGCGATCCTGGCTCGCGGCGCAAAACGAGCGGCTGGTTGAGCAGAGCGAACTGGTGGACGCGATCGCGCGCCAGACCGATGGCCAAGACGCCGAACTGGCGCAAGCCATCGCGATACGCGATGTGCCCGCCTGCAAGCTGATCTACCGCCAACGGCTGGTCGCGATCGATGGCCTCGATCCGTTCGTTGCCTCTGCCGAGGCAGACATACGCAGCTATCTCGGCCGCTGCGGCATTGCCAATGACGGCGCCATGACGGTGCATTTCCACGACACCGTCAGTCGCGACAGCGAGGGACTGGTGGAGGTCGCCATTGCCTATGCCGGCAGCGTCGAACCGGCCGACGATCTGCGCATCCGCCTTCAGGCGACACGGCGCGAGGTCTATCTGCCGGTGCCGCCATCCTACGAAGCCTTCCCGCGGATACTGCGGGTCTACGACGCCATCGAGGCCTGGCTCGATGCGCAAAGCGACATCAACGGCAGCGGCAGCCCTTACGAGATCACCCCGGGTAGCCACGGCGCATCCTTCGACGTCGCCTACCCGATCACCTGAATCACCTCCCACGATCCAACGTCTCAAACGATCCAGAAGGACCGATGACCATGACGCCTTTCGCCTATACGGGCTCCGGCCCCTATTGCTACGCCAACTCTTTTGCGATGATGTTCGGCGGGCAGGCGCCTTCCACCGCGGTGATCGAGTTTGCCACCGGCAGTCCGTTCGGCATGCAGATGCTCGGCGGCACCCTGCCCTTTTTCGACCCCTATGGCTGGGATCCGGAGGCCGGTTCCGAGGGCGCGCTTGCCGCGCTCGGCTGGACATCGACCTTGAGCAAAGGCGGCGATGCCGACGATGCGCTTTCGCGCCTGCGCTCGGCCCTCAAGGACGGGCCGGTCTGGATCGGCCCGGTCGAGATGGGGCACCTGCGCCACCAGCCCGGCATGAGCGGGCCGATCGAGGCCGACCACTATGTCGTCGTGCTCGAACTGGACGAGGACAGCGTGCTGATGCACGATCCGCACGGCCATCCCTATGTGCGCCTGCCGCTTGCCAACTTCATGGCAGCCTGGCGCGCCGACACGCTGACCTATGGGGATGCCTATACGATGCGCACCGATTTCGTCCGTATTGCCGAGATTTCGGAGGTCGAGACGATCCGGGCGTCGATCCCCGCTGCCATCCACTGGCTGTCGATGGAGACAACCCTGCCTGTTCCCCCGGGGACGCTCGGCAATTCGCGAGCCGCGGAAGCGCTTGCCGCACGCATCGAGACGAATTGCGACAAGGGATTGCGCGCGCACATGGTCCACTTTGCCGTCGGCGTCGGCGCCCGTCGCGCGGCCGACGCGGCCGCCTGCCTTGCACGGGCGGGCTATCGGAAGGGGGCGCGCATTGCCGATGAACAGGCCCGGCTCATCGGCGCGCTGCAGCATCCGCTGGTCGTGCACAAGGATGCGGCAGCGGCCGCCATTCTGCGCGACCTCGCCCCGACCTATGACCGCATGAAGGCGGCGCTGGAGCACGACGGATAAGCCGGCTCCCGACAAACGTGGCACGGCCGCCGCAGCGAGCGGCCGCGCTACTGCCTGAAATAGACGACCATCCTGAGGTGCCGGTACGCGTCGACGGTCAGCACTTCATGCTTGAAAGCCCGCGGGGCATCGCCGCCATCGAGCATGGCCTCGATGCCCCGCGCGCAGCTTTCCACGCCCGGCTCGTCGAACCAGCGGCGGAAATCGGGCGACAACCGCCTCAGCTCGTCGACGAGCTGAAGCATCGCCGGATCGTCGGGCGCGGTCGCCAGATCATAGCGAAACTGCGCCAGCAGCTTCGGCGCCTCGTCTCGCCAGTGGAGGAGCCGTTGGCGGAACTGCGGATCGGCGAAGATCAACCGCATGATGTTGCGATCCGATCGCGCGCGGCCGGTAAAGGCAAACAGGGCATCGGCAGGCCCGTTCCACGCGACGACGTCCCAGCGCAGGTTGAAGACATAGGCAGGCCGGGCGGAGAGATCGTCGAGCAATTGCTGGATCAGCGGGCTGACCGATGGCCACTGATAGGCTTCCGGTGGCGGCGGCCGCCTGTGCGCCAGCAGGAACAGGTGGCTGCACTCGGCATCATCCAGCTTCAACGCCTTCGCCACCTTGAGCAGAAAACTCTCCGAAACCTGAATATCCCGCCCCTGCTCGAACCAGGTGTACCAGGTGAGCCCGACGCCCGCGAGGGACGCCACTTCCTCACGCCTCAGCCCCGGGGTGCGGCGGTGGCCGGTGGCCGGCAGGCCCGCGTCGAGGGGAGTGAGTTTCTTGCGGTGGCGCGTCAGGAATGCAGAGAGATCGGCTCGCGTGCGCGAAAGCGTGCGGTCGGACATGGCTATTGCCTCTGGTAACAGGATAATTTCCCATATTGTAACAGGATGATTGCATCTGGAAAGTCTGCCGACAACAAGGAGGCAACATGACTTCCCAGTGCGAATTCCACGACACGATTTCCGACAATGCCACAGGCGCAGCCCGGACACGCGCCGCCACGGCCGGCGCCCGAGAATGGCTCGGGCTCGCCCTCCTGGCGCTGCCGACCATCCTGCTCGGCCTCGATCTGACCCTGCTTCATCTGGCGCTGCCGGCGCTGGCCGCCGACCTGCAGCCGACGAGCACCGAGGCGCTCTGGATCATGGATGCCTACGGCTTCATGATCGCCGGTTTCCTCATCACCATGGGAACCCTCGGTGATCGCATCGGACGGCGCAGGCTGCTGATGATCGGTGCGGCGGCCTTTGCCGTGGCCTCGACGATCGCCGCCTTTTCCACCACCGCCGCGATGCTCATCGCGGCCCGGGCGCTGCTGGGCATTGCGGGTGCGACCCTGATGCCCTCGACGCTGGCGCTCATCACCAACATGTTTGCCGATCCGCGCCAGCGCGCCCTTGGCTTCGGCATCTGGGCGACGATGTTCGCGCTCGGCATGGCGCTCGGCCCCGTCGTCGGCGGAGGACTGCTGGCGCATTTCTGGTGGGGGGCCGCCTTTCTGATCGCCGTGCCCGTCGTCGGCCTACTACTTATCCTGGCGCCCGTGCTTCTGCCGGAATATCGCGCGCCACGGGCCGGCGCGCTGGACCTGGCAAGCGTCGGCCTGTCGCTCGCCGCCATGCTGCCGGTGATCTATGGCATCAAGCAGATCGCCAAAGGCGGTCTTGGTCCAGATCCGGTGGCGGGTATCGTGGTCGGCCTTGTCTTTGCCGCCCTGTTCGTGCGCCGCCAGCGGCGCCTTGCCGATCCGCTGCTCGACATTTCGCTGTTTGCCGACAGGGCCTTCAGCGTCGCGTTGATCGTGCTCCTCTTCGGCCTCGTTGCCGTCGGCGGCACGATGCTGCTGGTGACCCAGTATCTGCAACTCGTGGCCGGTTTCTCGCCGCTCGTCGCCGGTCTCTGGATGGGGCCGCCGGCCCTTGCCATGGTTGCGGCCGGTATTGCCGCACCGCTGATTGCGCGGCGCGTTCGCCCCGGTTTCGTGGTGGCCGGCGCGCTGGGGCTCTCGGTTCCCGGCTATCTGATGCTGAGCCAGGTGGCCGGTGACGCTTCCGGAGCGATTATCGCCGTCGCCGGATTTTCGCTTGCCTATCTCGGACTGGGCACGATCGCAGCGCTCGGCACCGACCTCGTGGTCGGATCGGCGCCGTCCGAAAAGGCAGGTTCGGCCGCGGCGCTCTCCGAAACGGTTCAGGACCTCGGCATCTCGCTCGGCATCGCCATACTGGGCAGCCTTGCGACCGCCATCTACCGCAGCGCCATCCTCGACCGCATTCCGGCGGGTCTGAGCGACGACGTCCGGGGGGCGGTCGCCGACAGCCTGTGGGCCGCCTCTGCGGCCGGCCTGTCCCTGCCGGCCGGGCTGATCATGGAGGCACAGGCGGCGTTCATGGCAGGGTTTTCCAGCGCCGCCATGGTCAGTGCCGCCGGCGTCTGCATTCTCGCCGTTCTTGCCGCCGTCCTGCTGCGGGCGGTCGGTGTCGTCGGCGACGGTCAGGCGCACGAATGAAACAGGGCCCGCCGTTAAGCCGGGCGGCGCGGCGTCAAACCAGCAGTTCGGAAAAGCTCGCCGCCCGCTCCGCGCCCTGGTCCTTGAGCGGCTCGTAATGCAGACCGACGACGCCGTTCGCATAGGTCTGCGTGCCGATCAGGCGCAGGTCGTACCGTTGCGAAAGCCCGCAAAACCATGAAACGCCCGGCGATGTGACGGGATAGACGAAGAAGTGGAAGGCGTCGACGAGACCGAGGCCGACAACGCTCCGCGCCAGGCTCGCACCGCCCGAAAGGTGGATGTCGCCGCCCGGCCGCGCTTTCAAATCGCGAAGGCAGGCGGCCAGTGCCGCGTCGTCGGCCGCAACGACCTGATCGACATTATGCCACTCTGTCAGAGCCTGCGACCCCGAGCGCGAGAAGACCAGTTTGCGATAGTCGTGCATGCGCCGCGCCATCTTGCGGTTGGTTTCGGTGCCGACCTCTTCCGACAGGGCCCCCGGCCAATAGGCTGCCATCTCCTCGTAGGTGACACGGCCGACGAGCACGGTGTCATAGGCGGCGTAGAGCCGGTCGATCGCCTGGTACTGGTCGTCGCCGACGGTGCCCATCCAGGCGAGCGGATCGTCGAGGCGTCCGTTGAGCGTCGTCATCATCTGCAGGACAATCTTGCGCATGCGAGCCTCCGCTATTGGATCTTGCCCTCCACGAGCCGGGCGAGCTGGCCGATGACCGTGCCCCAGCCATCGTGGAAGCCCATTTCTTCGTGCATGTTTCGATCAGCATTGCTGCGGTGCATGACATGGGCGGCATAGTCTGTGCCCTCGGGATGATCCTTGAGCGTGATGATCGCCGTCATGAAAGGGTTTTCGGCCGGGCGCCATCCGGCAACCAGCGAATTGGTGAAGACGATGCGCGCGTGGTCGTCGACGGCCAGAAAACAGGCATCCAGATGCGGCACGAAAGCGCCGCCGCCCTCGCTGATCCGGGTGACGAAGGCGCCGCCCGGCCTCAGATCCATATCGACCACCTGGCACCGGGCCGGCGCCGGCACCCACCATTGTTCGAAGCGGGCTGGATCGGTCCAGGCATGCCAGATCACCGACCGCGGCGCCTTGATCAGGCGCGATATCGTCAGGTCGAGATCGGGGTCGGGAGAGCGGATCATGTCATTTCTCCTTGTTTTCTGCAGATGTGACGAACTGCTCCAGCCGATCGGTGCGGCCTTGCCAGAGCGCACGCTGCGTCGACATCCACGCTTCGATCGCGGCAAAGCGGCTTTCCTCGATGGCGCAGGTGCGCACCCGACCCTGCTTCTGCGTGCGGATCAGGCCGCTGCCTTCAAGGGCGTGGATGTGCTTCATGAATGATGGCAGGGCCATGCTGAAGGGTCCTGCCAGATCGCTGATGCTGGCGGGACCGCGCCCGAGCCTTGCCAGCACCGCGCGTCGTGTCGGATCGGCCAGAGCCTGGAAAATGCCGTCGAGTGGATCTGAATACTGTTCCATAAGGCTAAGTATCACATGCCGACACTTAGCGCAATGGATTAGTATTCAGCTGCGACGATCAGCCGGCGGGGTCGATCGCTGTCGCGGTGAGGTCGGCGCACAGGATCCGGCCGGAGCAAAACGATACGCTGCGACGGATCAACGCGCATTGCGCCATGCATCGCCTTCCGCCTCGGCTGCGGCCCTGAGGGCAGCGGGTTCGACGCCCATCAGGCGCAAGGCGCGCGCGGCGACGCCTCGATCGAGACCGGCGACCTTTGCCACCACATCGGCACCGAGCAACGGCCCTCGACCTGCCCGGTCGGCCGCCAGTGCCTGCATCACCTCTTCTCCCGAGGGGGCCGCAGCATAGGCACCACGATTGCTGGGCAACGGTGCCTGCGCCTGTGCAAGCTCGGCTGCGATCCTGGGATCGAGGCCGAGTGGACGAAGCGCCTCGGCGTATTGGCGCTGAATGGCCTGCGGAAGACCGGACGCGTCGACGCCGACGCGCTCGAATGACCGACCCGCCGTCCCGTCCGGCAGATCGAGAGCGGCCAGCAGGAAGTGCTCCGCTCCCGGAGCACGCTGCTGGTCTTGCAAGGCGTGCCGCTCCGCGCCTTCACAAAGCGCCTTTAGCGTGCCGATATCGTTGAGACGCTGCTTGATCAGCTTGAACATGGAGCTCCCTATCGCCTGTTGACCGTGACGAGATCCGACAATCGCTTGTGTGCCGCCTGCTTCGAGATTCCGAGGCACTGCGCAACCCTTGCCCACGACCACCCCTTTTCCAGCGCCGCCGCGACGGCCTGGCGCTCCAGGCTGTCAGCGAGCCTTCGGAGCGCCACGACGGTGGCAAGCGTTTCGGCGGGATCTTCGGACGGCTGAAAGGCATCGGGATCAATCATGCCGTCAACGTTAGTTGACGATATGCGCGCCGTCAACTCAGGTTGACGAGCCGACGGCGTGCGCCAATGAACGCACGACGTCGCGGCCCGCAACATTCAGCTGGCGTCACGCCCGTGGTTCATCCAGAGGCCTCCTCGACAGGCTGATCCGAACGTCACGCCTTGCTGACGTCGCGCAACATGGCGATGACGACGTGGTCGAGCTCCTCGTTGCTCGGCAGGGGTTCAGCCGAAAGCCGCACGATGACCGTTTCGGTGGCTGGGTCGATCCACAGCCATTGGCCGTGAATGCCGATGCCAGCCACAACGCCGTGCCCGTCCTCATAAAAATAGGAGCGGTAGCTGCCGCCGTCGAAGAGGTAAGCCTGGTCCCCATCGGCCCAGATCTGGCGATCTCCGCCGCGCCAGAGCGCAGCAACGCGGTCGGCGGGGACAACGCCGAGACCGCCGAGGCGCAGCATTTCGCCGACCCGCGCAAGATCGCGTGCCGTTGCCGACATGCCACCCCCGGCCCGCGCCGTGCCGGCGCGATCAACCGTGATGTGGGCGTCGGAATGGGCGCCGATCGGCAGCCAGATCATGTCGCGAACGAGGTCTGCGAAGCGGGAACCGGTGATCACTTCCAGCAGGATGCCGGCAAGGTCGGTGTTGATGGAGTGGTAGGAATGGCAGGTCCCGTGCGCGTGGGCCGCCCTCTCTATGCTGGCCAGGAAAGGCCGCAGATCAGGCGCTGTCTCGCCCGGCTTTTCCGGGTTCCAAAGCATGGCGCGGCGATAGCGATCGAAGGCGCCGCTGGTATCGAGAAAATCGTCGGTGAACTGGACGCTGACCTGCATGTCGAACAGGTGCCGAAGGCTGACATCGCCATAGGCGGAGCCGATCATATCGGGCATGTGGTCGCCGACCAGATCGTCGAAAGAGAGCTTGCCCTGTTCGGCAAGGATTTCGGCGATCAGCCCGGTGATCGATTTGGTGATCGAGAACAGCAGGTGTGGCTGGGCGGGATCGTAGTGGGGGGCATACCACTCCGCCTCGATCACGCCCTTGCGCATCACGACAAAGGCGTCAGTGGAGTTTTGTGTCAGGAATTCCGGCAGCGTCACCATCGCTCCTGAGAGCGACTGAACCGGAAGAGTGGCCAAAGCCCCGAGATCAAGGGGCGCTGTTTCAGCCTGGCGCCTGGAGGCGATGATGGCGGACGGGACCAATTCGCAGGCATTTTGAAACGCCCATTGCGAATAGGGCAAGGTACGCCAATTGCTCAGCGTGACATCGCGACGATTGAATGGCTGCGTCATTGGATAGGATCTCCACTTGTCATCTGTCAGAACCTTGTCGGACGGCGATCAGCCCGCTTTGTCGGGGCCGACAGAGATGCGGGCCGGCGCCTGGCCGACCCGCATCAGTTCAGGCCTGCAGCTCGGCCAGGGCGCTATCGAGCGCTTTCGACAGGCGGTCTGCGGCCAGATCGATGGTCGCGCGGTCCCAGGTCAGGGGCGGAGCCATGATGATGGAGCTGCCGACCGCGCGCACCATCAAGCCATTGGCGATCGCGTAATCGCGCACCTTGGAGCCGGCGATGCCGGACGGCATGTAACGCGCGCGGGTTGCCTTGTCGCTGACGAGTTCGACCGCCGCCATCAGCCCGACGCTGCGCACTTCGCCGACCAACGGATGGCTGGCGATCCGCTCCTTGAGCACCGTTTCAAGATAGGGGCCGGTATCTTCGCGAACGCGGTCGATCAGTCCTTCCCGCTCGATGATTTCAAGGTTCTTGAGCGCCACGGCGCAGCAGACCGGGTGAGCCGAATAGGTGTAGCCGTGGAAGAATTCCCCGCCCTTTTCGACCAGCGTGTTGGCGATCCGGTCACCCACCAGCAGTGCGGAGAGTGGCTGGTAGCCCGATGTCAGCGCCTTGGCGGTCGTGATGGTATCGGCCTTGATCCCGAAGGTCTGAGCCGCGAACCAATTGCCGGTGCGGCCGTAGCCGGTGATGACTTCGTCGAGCATCAGCAGCACGTCATACTTGGCGCAAATGCGCTGGATTTCCGGCCAATAACTGGCGGGCGGGATCTTGACGCCGCCGGCGCCGAGAATGGGCTCGCCGATAAAGGCCGCGACCTTGTCTGCTCCGGCCGTAAGGATCGCGTCCTCGACGGCACGGGCGGCGCGCAGACCGAAATCGTGATCGCTCTCACCGGCCCTTGCCAGCTCGAACGCATAGGGCGGCATGACATGGACGATGTTCGGCACAGCACCATTGAGCTGGTTGTGCATGTCCGGCATGCCGCTGAGCGATGCGCCGGCAATGGTCGAGCCGTGATAGCCGTACGTACGGGCGATCACCATGTTCTTCTCCGGCTTGCCTTCGAGCGCCCAGAAGTGACGCACAAGGCGCAGAGCCGTATCGTTGGCCTCCGAGCCTGACGTGCCGAAGAACACCTGGTTCATATTGTCAGGGGCGATTTCCGTCAGTTTGGCGGCCAGCATGACCGGTGCCGGCGTCGAGCACCGGAAAAAGGAATTGTAGAACGGCAGTTCTTCCATCTGCTGGGCCGCGGCATTGGCCAGTTCCTTGCGCCCGTATCCGACGTTGACGCACCAGAGGCCGGCCATGCCGTCAAGCAGCTCGAGGCCTTCGGTATCGTAGATATAGGAGCCCTCACCGCGCACGATCATGCGGGCGCCATTGGCACGCAGTTCCTTGTGGTCGGTAAAGGGGTGCAAGTGGTGGGTGTCGGCCTGCTGCAGTTGCTGGCGGGAATAACCGGTCTTGGTCATCACATTATCCTGATTGCTATCTTTGAAAATCGGTCGGGAGCGCGCTCAGGAATGGACGGGCGGCGAATAGCCGATGCGGGCGCATAGGCGCAGCAGTTCAAAACGCCGGCAGCTTGGCGAAGGGGTTGAGACGGCGATCATGATTGGGCAACGCCTTGATGGAGGGTTGATGGAAGCGTGTCGGCGATCTGCCGGATAGCTGCAACGCGCGATTGATTTGAGGGAGCCAGACTGCCATCGGCGTGAAGCAGGTTGTTTTCAAAGCCAACCCGCACCTTGCCTCCTGCTCGCAGCGCCGTCGCCAGGCATTCGGTTTCCCCCTGCCCGAAGGCGCAGACCATCCAATCGGGCGCCTTGGCCAGATGAGATGCACCCGTCAGGAAGGGGTCGAGATCCGAAGGCGCGCTTTGCTGACCCGACGTATAGCGTCCCAGAACGTAGAGCAGCGAAAGACCGCTCCCGTCCACGGCACCGGATTGGATCATGCCGCCAAGCCGCTGCAGATCCGCGGCGTCATAGAGAATATGCTGCACGGCGATGCCGGCATGGGCGCACCAGGCATAGAACTGCGCCGCACGCATCTCGTCCGCGCTGGTCGGAGCGATCTCGCGCAATGCAATCGAAATGGCGGCTGGACGCAGGTCGCGCACGAGCTGGATCTGCTGCGGTGGCTCATAGCGCCCGACCGCTTCGGTCGAGACCTGCACCAGCAAACCCGGCGCCTGTTCGGCGATCATTTCCATGACGCGACGATAGCGCTCAGCCTCAAGCAAGTGCCCGCCCGCGTCGTCGCGCACATGCACGTGAATTGCACCAGCACCCGCCAGTTGACACGCCCGGGCCGTCTGCGCGATCTCGCGCGGCGTCATCGGCAGCTGGGGATGGTCAGTCTTGGTGCGGCGGGCGCCCGTTGGAGCCACCATGATCTGTGGCAAGGTCATCATGACGTTTCGTCCAGCGCCTGCAGGACTGCGATCAGCCTCCGATCCCGCGCACTCGCCAGGTCGGCGATAGAGCGACTGCCGGCTTCGTCGGTGACGCCCGCCACCAGCAGCTCACGCGTGCGGCCGTCGAGCACCGGCGCACCCAGCTCGGCCCAGCGGGCCTCCTGTGCCGGCCCCAGATGAGCGAGATAGTCTGCCATGCCGCCTTCGCCACCACCGAGATGATAGAGCATATGTGGACCATCCACGGCCCAGCGCAGACCGGGACCGAAGCGGATCGCCCGGTCCACGTCTTCGACGCTGGCGATGCCTTCGGCGACAATGTGCACGGCTTCACGCCAGAGGGCCGAGCTCATTCGGTTGGCGACGTGGCCCCGGGCTTCCCTAATGACGCGGATAGGCGCTTTGCCCAGCGATACGAACCACAGATAGGCGGCGTCCTGGGCCTCCGGCGCGGTCTTGTCGCCGCGCACCAGCTCCACCAACGGCACGAGATGGGGCGGATTGAACGGATGGGCCACCATGACCCGCTGAGGATGCTTGCAGTCGCGCTGCAGATCGGTCGCGCGCAAGGACGAGGTGCTTGAGCCGATCAGCACGTCGGGCGCTGCGGCTGCGTCGATCCGCGCCAGCAAGCTCCGCTTCAGGTCCAGGACTTCAGGCGCGTTTTCCTGAACATAATCGGCCCGCGCGACGGCATCCTCGAGCTCAGTGCAGAATTCCAGCGCGGCGGCGGACATCGCCGGCAGTGGCGCCAGCGGGGCCAGTTGCGCCAGGTCCGCCAGTGCCCGCTCGACGATCGGACGAATGGTAGCCTCCGCATCCGGTCGTGGATCGTGGACGCGCACCGCCAGGCCACGACTGAGAAAGAACGCTATCCATGACCCGCCGATGAGACCGCCGCCGATGATGGCGACAGTCGCAATGCGATCTGACCGGAATTGGGGCTCGCTCAAAGATGCCCCTCCGCGCGCAGTTCGGCGGCGACCTCATTGATGGCCTCGCCAAGGCCGACGGCCAGCGCTGCCAGTTCTGCCTCGCTGACGATGAAAGGAGGCGAGAGCGCAATCGTGTCGGAATTGGGCAGAGCCCGCACGAGACTGCCACGGCGGCGGGCCGCAAGGGACACACGCCCGGCGACCTTGAGCGCCGGGGAAAAGGCCGCCTTGCTCGCCTGATCGGCGACGAGTTCCACGCCCAGCATCAATCCGGCGGACCTGATATCGCCGACGAGTTGCAGCCCGGATAGGGTGTCGCGGAACAGACGCACAAAGACCGGCGCGATCTCGGCGACACGGTCGACCAGCCCCTCCCTTTCCAGGATGTCGAGATTGGCCATGGCGGCCGCAGCACAGGTCGGGTGACCCGAATAGGTGAAGCCATGGGCAAAGACCCGGCCGTCGGCGGAGGCCTCCTCGAAAACCGACCATATCTTGTCGCCGACCAGCACCGCCGACAGCGGAAGATAGCCACTTGTGAGCCCTTTGGCGGTCAGGATGAGGTCGGGCTGCATGCCGTAGAGTTGCGAACCGAACCATGCGCCGAGGCGTCCGAAGCCGGTGATGACCTCGTCGGCGACGAGCCGCACGTCGTAGCGGTCGAGCACGGCACGGATGGCCTGAAAGTAGCCCTCGGGCGGCGGCAGCACACCACCCGTGCCCATGACGGGTTCGGCGATGAAGCCGGCAACGGTATCGGGGCCCTCGGCAAGGATCATGTCCTCGATTTCGCGTGCCAGCAGCGCGGAATATTCAACTTCGCTGCGGCACTGCCGGGCTGGCGCGTCGCGATAGACGTCAGGCCGCGAGACGTGACGCGCGAAATCCAGCGGCAGGCCGAAATGCTGATGCACCATCGGCACGCCGGACAGGCTGCCGGAGGCGACCGACACGCCGTGATAGGCATAAGCGCGCGAGATGATCTTGCGCTTTTCCGGCTTGCCGCGGCAGATGTTGTAGCTCCAGAGCATCTTGACGGCCGTGTCGTTGGCATCCGAACCCGAGGAGCCGTAAAACACCCGCTTCATGCCCGCGGGCGCCAGACGCAGCAGCCGCTCGGACAAGGCAATGCTGGGAGCGTTGCTGATGCCGTTGAACGAATGAAAATACGGCAGCTCGCGTGATTGGGCAGCGATAGCGGATGAAATTTCTTCGCGGCCATAGCCGACATTGACGCACCAGAGGCCGGCGGCACCGTCGAGATAGGTCCGGCCATCGACATCGGTGATGGAGCAACCATTGGCCCGCGCCATGACGATGGGGCTGCCGGCGCGCTGGTCCTTGATCGCGGTGAACGGGTGGAAGAAGGAAGAGCGATCCTGCTCCTTCAGATGGTCGATACCCGCAGCGGCACCATCAAACGCACTCTCCATCACACCCTCCCATCCTCGAACCGGACATTGCATTTCTGCAGATCCGACCATCCCTGATTGCTTCTATATAATGCGATCGCAGATCGCACAATGCTACCAAAGAAAGTTCATGCTCAGACAAGCAAAATTCTAGAGTTCGACCTCGACAACGCCAACCGGATTGGTGGTGCAGGCCAACACGTAACCGTCTTGCTTGTCTTGTTCCGACAGGGCATTTCGAGCCGGATCGGCGCAGTTTTCGGCCAGCTGCCACTGACCGGAGCGCACGCGGCAACGGCAGGAACCGCAAATGCCCGCCTCGCAGTCTGATGACATCGAGATGCCCCGGTCTCGCGCCAGTTCGAGCAGTGTGCGGGCGCCTTCGCCTTGCGACGTCTGGCCGCTCTTGAGGAAAGCGACGTCGTAGGAGGCGATCGGCGGCAACTGGCTTGCTGCGATGCTTCCGCCGCCAAAGCTCTCTTCCGCATAGAGGCCGGAAATCGGTGCCGGCCAGCTGGAATGCAGCTCGCGCACCAGCGCGCGAAAGCCGTCCGGTCCGCAACACAGGACCGAGCGCCGGCCAAGGTCGGGAGCAACAGTGGCCAGCATGGCCATATCGAGGCGCCCGAGATGGATATTGCCGGCAGATCCCGCGCCGCGCCCCTCGCCCGTGACATTCCAGGATACCGTGAGCGATCCGACCATTTGGCGCCGCAGCACCTCCAGTTCGCGCCGGAACGGCAGGTCAGCTTCGCTGCGGCTACTGTGATGGAAAATGACATCTCGATCGAGGTTGTGGTCGGCAATGTAACGCAGCATGGCAATCATCGGCGTGATGCCGCTGCCGGCCGAAATCATGAGAATGCCGTGCCCGTCGATGGCGGAGCCGAGGTGGAACTTACCGGCCGGGCTTTGGGCGCGCAGGCGATCGCCGATCTGCAGATTGTCATGCAGATGATTGGATACGAGGCCATCCGCCACGCGCTTGACCGTGATGGAAAGGTGCGAGGGACGCGATGGCGAGGACGAGATCGTGTAGTTCCGGCGCGTCTCCTTGCCGTCGATCGCCGGGAAGATGGCGATGTACTGCCCGGGCAGATAATCGACCGGCCGGTCCGCGGCAAAGCGAAAGGTCGTCATGTCAGCGCTTTCCCGGATCCGGGCGACGCAGGTCAGCATCAGTTCCGAGCGCTTGCCGCTCGCTGCCGGCCGAGCCAGGGGAGCCAAGGATTTCGGCGCGACGAGCGGCGGCCCGGACAGGACGGGCGGCACCTTGCGGGTGAGGACCTCGATCGGATCGCCTGCGAACACGCGACCGGTCGAGCGCGGCACAAGAAATTGGCCGAAATAGACCTTGCCGTCCGCGCCGCGCCGGTGACGCACCAGAACCGAAAGGGGCTCGCGCTCCGGGTCGGCAGCGCCGCTTTCGGGATCGAGCGTGATCATGACGCAGCGGTCGCAGGGCCCGGCAGCCGTAAACTCGACACCGCCGATACGAATGGTGTCCCATTCGTCTTCATCGAAGGCCGAAGCACCGTCGACGATCAGATTGCCCCGGAAGCGCGCCATGTCGACGGGGGTTTCGAGTTGGGCATTGACTGCGGCAAGCGACGCGGCATTGACCAGCAGCAAGGGCGCGGTATCGGCGAAGCTCACCGGACCGCCCTCAGCCAACCCCGCTTGCCGCTCGGTGTCCCAGCGTTCGACAGCCAGGCGGCACGAACGCCCGAGCAGCGACGTCATCCAGGCTGAGGCGGCGTCGCCGCCATCCAGGGTCGCCACCACATCGCCCCATACGCTGGTCTGCTGCGCCATCGGGAGCAACTCCGACAGCGCTATCGTCAACGGCGCCATTGCCGGTGCCGTCAGCACCACTTCGTCCTGATCGAGCTGCACGTTGACCGTCAGCAGAGCCGGCGCCGTTCGCGCGGTCAGCGCGGCGCCATCCGCATCGACGACCATCATCCGACGGTCACCGACCAGGCCCTTCGCCTCCAGCCGGGCACTGGCGACGGCAACGCCACCGGCCGACTTCAGCGGATAGATATGGATGCTGCCGAGCCGGGCGCGGTTGGTGTCCATGCCCCTACCAGCCCTCGTAGGACGTCTTGACGGTGGTATAGAATTCCTTGGCGTAGGCACCCTGTTCGCGTGGCCCGTAGTTGGACGCCTTGGTGCCGCCAAACGGCACGTGGAAGTCGACGCCGGCCGTGGGTACGTTGACCATCACCATGCCGCTGCGGGCATGGCGCTTGAAGTGCTCGGCATATTTGATCGACGTCGTGGCGATCCCCGCCGAGAGGCCGAACTCGGTATCCTGGGACACGGCCAGCGCCTCCTCGTAATCCTCGACACGAATGAGGCAGGCAACCGGACCGAACACTTCCTCCTGATTGATCCGCATGGCGTTGTGCGTTCCCGAAAACAGGGCAGGCTGCAGGAAAAAGCCCCTGGTCGGCCGCTCGACCAGTTCGCCACCGGCCTCGAGTATCCCACCCTCGCCTTTGGCGATCGCTATGTAGTCGAGGTCTTGCTGCAACTGCCGTGCGTCGACCACGGGACCGACCTGAGTGGCCGCATCCAGCGCATGACCCACGCGAATGTCGGCGATCCGCCGACGCAACGCATCCATCAGGCGGTCATGGATGCCCCTCGTCGCGATGATCCGGCTCGACGCGGTGCAGCGCTGGCCGGTGGAATAATAGGACCCGCTGACAACGGCTTCGACGGCCGTATCGAGATCGGCATCGTCGAGCACGACATAGGGGTTCTTGCCACCCATTTCGGCCTGGATGCGCGCGCCGCGCCCGGCGACCGTCGCAATGGCGGCGCGACCGGTCGCGACCGACCCCGTGAACGACACGGCGTCGACGCCGCGGTGCGCCATGATCGCCTGCCCGACCACGCGGCCGGGGCCCATGACCAGGTTGAGCACACCGGCCGGCAGGCCCGAGCGATGCAGGATATCGACCAGGGCCCAGGCCGAGGCAGGAACGAGGTCGGCCGGTTTGAACACCACCGTGTTGCCATAGGCGAGCGCGGGGGCGATCTTCCAGGCCGGGATCGCGATCGGGAAGTTCCATGGCGTCACGATGCCGATGACGCCGACAGGCTCCCGCGTGACCTCCGCCTTGACGCCGGCACGCACGGAAGGCAGCACGTCGCCAGGGTTGCGCAGGGCTTCGCCCGCCATGTATTTGAACACCATGCCGGCGCGCTGCACCTCGGCACGCCCCTCGGCGCTGATCTTGCCTTCCTCCCGGCTCAGCAGGTCGCCCAGCTCGTCACGCCGGGCCAGTATTTCCGTCGCGGCACGATCGAGGATCTCAAAACGCTGCTGGGGCGTCGACATCGCCCACGCCGGAAACGCCTTGCGCGCCGCATCCACGGCCGCATCGACGCAGGCTTTCGTACCGCTTGCATAGAGCCCGACGGTCTCATCGATATCGGAAGGGTTGCGGTTCTCGCGCACCTCGTCGCCGCCGATCCACGCACCACCGATCAGGTTGGGGCGAACTGCCATCACATCCATTGCCTATCCGCCCCGCCTGGCTGCCGAAAAGATTATGCCAGCCAGCACACACAAGGCGCTTGGCAAGCTCTGAAGGTATCAATATACTGCGATCGCAAATCGCGCAATGATGTTTGATAATTTCATTTTTAGATGCCATAAAGCACTAAAAAAACGACATAAAATTTCGACACGGACCAAAATTAGCGCGGAAAAACTACAGATCAGGGTGAATGATAGATGGCTAAAATTGCAGACATCGAAGATCGCAGCTACTGGCACAAAACAGCCAAATCCGTGCCCCTGCCCACGCAGGCCATCATTGGCGGGCGGCAAGTCGATGCCCGCTCCGGGAAGCGCTTTGCCACGATCAATCCGGCGACGGGTGAAACCCTCGCAGACATTGTCGAAGGCGACGCAACCGATGTCGACGATGCGGTCACCTCTGCGCGACGAAGCTTCGATGCTGGCCACTGGCGCAACCAGAGCCCATTGGCCCGCAAGCGCGTGCTCCTGAAACTGGCCGAGCTGCTGAATGCCGAACAGCAGCAATTGGCGGCGATGGAATCGCTCGACATGGGCAAGCTGGTGCGCGACGCCGCCGGCAATGACATACCGACCGCGATCAACATCCTGCAGTGGCACGCCGAGGAGGTCGACAAGACCTATGACGAAGTCGCTCCCCTGCCCGTCGGCAATGTCGGCCTGATCCGCCGGGTGCCGCTCGGCGTCGTCGGCGCCGTGGTGCCGTGGAATTTTCCGCTCAACATGGCGATCTGGAAATGCGCCCCGGCGCTTGCCGCCGGAAACAGCGTCGTGCTGAAGCCGGCCGAACAGTCGCCGCTGACCGCTCTGCGCTTCGCCCAACTCGCGCTTGAGGCCGGGCTGCCGGAGGGCGTGCTCAACGTCGTGCCCGGCTTCGGAGAAACGGCGGGCCAGGCGCTGGGTCGCCACATGGATGTCGACTGCCTGGCCTTTACCGGCTCGACGGCCGTCGGCAAGATGTTCCTGCGCTACGCCGGGGACTCGAACCTCAAGCAGGTCTGGCTCGAATGCGGCGGCAAATCGCCGGTTGTCGTTTTCGAAGATTGCGAAGACCTGGAAACCGCGGCCGATCAGGTCGTGTCAGGCATCCTCTACAATCAGGGACAGGTCTGCTCGGCGGGATCACGCCTGATCGTGCAAGACTCGATCCGCGCCAGGTTTCTCGATCTGCTGACAGAGCGAATGGCGCAATACCGCCCGGGAGACCCGCTTGATCCGCAGTCGCGCCTCGGGGCGATGGTCGAGGCAAAACATGCCGCCAATGTCATGAGATACATCGAGGCCGGGTGCCGTGAGGCAACGCTGGTCGCCGGTGGCAATGCCGTGACCGTCAACGGTCGCGGCAGCTTTATCGAACCGACGATTTTTTCCGATGTGCGGCCGGATGCGGTCATCGCCCGCGAGGAGATCTTCGGACCTGTGCTTGCCGTTCTCGGTTTTGCCGACGAGGCGGAAGCCATCGCACTGGCCAATGACAGTGTCTATGGCCTCGGCGCGTCCGTGTGGACCGACAATCTGTCTCGCGCCCATCGGGTGTCCGAACAGATCGTCGCCGGCGTGGTTGGCGTCAATGTCGTCGATCCGGTCAATCCCGCCATACCGTTTGGCGGCTTCCGGCAGTCTGGCTCGGGTCGGGACCTTTCCCGGCACGCCGCTGAAAAATACACCGCGCTCAAGACCACCTGGATCCGGTTCAAGGACTGAAACATGCCCATTGTCACTGGCGTTGCCTGCTCGACCAAGCCCTGGAGCTAAAAATGTACACTTCTTCGACGATCTCCGATGTCCTGCGCTGGCTGGAGACCCGGCCCGACATTCACACCGTGCGCGCTGCGGCCTGCGATCTGAACGGGGTGATGCGCGGCAAGCGCATTCCGGCGGATCAGGCGATCAAGATCATGGAAAACAAGCTGCGCATGCCCCTGTCCGTGGCGGGCCTCGATATCTGGGGCGGCGATATCGACAACAACCCCATGGTGTTCAAGACCGGGGACGTCGACGGCATCGCCGCCTGGACCGGGCGCAACATCCTGCCTGTGGAATGGACCGCACATCCGACCGCCTTCCTGCCCGTCTGGTTGCAGGACGATGCCGGTATGCCCTATCTCGGCGATCCGCGCCGGGCATTGGCGGCCGTATTGGCGCGCTACAAGGCCCTTGGCCTGACGCCGGTCACTGCGGTTGAACTTGAGTTCCATCTCGTCGACGCCAGCGGCGATGTTCCAAAGGGCGCCAAATCGCCGATCACCGGCCGCAACCTCGACACGGCTGCCGCCATGGCGATGGAGGAGCTCGACCAGTTCGAGGCCTATTTTCACGAGGTCTATGCCGCTTGCCGACAGCAGGACATTCCGGTCGACACGACGATCGCCGAAAATGGCAGCGGCCAGTTCGAAATCAACCTTGGCCATTTGCCTGACGCCTTGCGCGCGGCCGACGACGCCGTGTTTTTCAAGCGCACCGTCAAGGGCATTGCACGCAAGCACGGGTTTGCGGCCAGCTTCATGGCCAAGCCCTATGGCAATTTCTCAGGCAACGGTCTGCATATCCACATGAGCCTGCTGGATCGCGACGGCAACAATGTGTTCGATGACGGCACCGACCAGGGCACGGACATGATGCGCCATGCGGTTGGCGGCATGCTGGCGGGCATGGCGGAAAGCACACTGATCTTTGCGCCGCATTACAACTCCTATCGGCGCCTGCGCCCCAATTCCTACGCACCGACGTCCGTCGCCTGGGGCTATGAAAACCGCATGGTTGCCGTGCGCATTCCCGGCGGACCGCACCAGGCGCGACGCATCGAGCATCGGGTGGCCGGTGCTGATGCCAACCCCTATCTGGTGATGGCAGCCATGCTGGGCTCAGCCCTCATCGGCATCGAGCGCACCATATCGCCGGGCGATCCGCGCCGGGCTGATGCTTATGCCGACGACCTGCCGAAGCTGCCCAATAGCTGGCGCGCGGCAGCAGACGCCTTCGAGGCCGGTCCGATGGTGGCCGATATCTTCGCACCGGAGCTGGTGCAATCCATGCTGGCCTGCAAGCGGCAGGAGATGGACATCTTTGCCGCTCATGTCAGCCCGTTCGAACACCAGACCTATCTGGAAAGCGTATGAGCGCGAACAGGCCGCTTGTTGCAATGACCTGCGACACCAGAGAGTTCGACGGCACGCTATGGCATGTTGCGCAGCAGCAATATGTCGTGGCGGCCGCCGCCGGCGCGCAGGTCACACCATTGCTGGTGCCTGCCCTTGGCGATGCACTCGACCTCGACCGCGTGCTGGATGCGGTCGACGGACTTATCGCCACCGGGTCGAAATCCAATGTGTTTCCGGGTCTCTACGGTGGCGATCCCGGCGAAACGAACGGGCCGTATGACCAGGCCCGGGATGCGACCTCATTGCCGCTTATCCGCAAAGCGTTGGCGCGTGGCATCCCGGTGTTGGCAATTTGCCGGGGCATGCAGGAACTCAATGTTGCTCTTGGAGGCACATTGCAGACGGAAATCCAGGAGCGCGACGGAGCGCTTGACCACCGGATGCCCGAAGCCGCGACGCGCGACGAGCGCTTTGCCATTCGACAAACCGTGACCGCGGCGCCCGGCGCATGCCTGGCTGCGATTGCAGGCACGGCGCCCTTGCAGATCAATTCCCTCCACCGGCAGGCTATCGATCGGCTGGCGGACGGTTTGCGCGTCGAGGCACTGGCCGAGGACGGCATCATCGAAGCCGTGTCGACGGATGACACCGGCGCGTTCATCCTGGGTGTTCAATGGCACCCGGAATACTGGGTCAGCAGCGATCCCACATCGGCGGCGATCTTTGCGGCCTTTGGCGAGGCCGTGCGTCGACATGCCGTTTCGTGACGCGTCGCTCGATCACCGATCGCGCAAATATGGTGTATTCGCTGGAACTTACGGATGGCACTCGGGGTGTGAACGTTATATTGCATGGTCATTGGATGATGGCCAGCTTGGCACAGAGATGGAGACTGAAGTGGAGAAACGGACACAGTTTGGTCTCGCGTCCGTGGAAACCGAGCCGCTGCACGAGAAGGTCTATCGCGAGATCGCGCGGGCTCTGATTTCCGGCCAGTTCGAGCCCGGGCAGAAGCTGACGTCACGCAAGCTGGCAAAGGAGCTCGGCACGAGCGATATGCCGGTGCGCAGCGCCCTTCTCCGGCTGCAGGCCCTGCATGCGCTCAATGCGCTGCCCAACGGAAGCCTGGAAGTCCCGGTGATGACGGTCGAGGCGTTTAGCCAGCTCACGGATGCCCGCAAGTTGCTGGAGGGTGGCGCGACGGCTCGAGCCTCGGCACTGCTCAACGGCAACAACCTGCGGACCGTCCGCCGCCTTAGCAACGAACTGACCGAAGCCGCACGCAAGGGCGATATCGGCCAGTATCTCGCGGCCAATTACGACTTCAAGTTCTCGATTTATCGCCATTGCGGCAACGAGGCGCTGATCTTCCTGATCGAGACGCTCTGGATGCAGGTCGGGCCTTTCCTTCGGCGCTTTGCCGAAGGATTTGACGGCGACCTGTCCGGCATATTGGCGATCGACTATCATGAGGATGCCTTGGCTGCCCTTGAAGCCGGCAATGCGGATGCAGCGAGCGCGGCGATCATCAAGGATATCGAGGCTGGCGCGGTCTATCTGCTGGCCAATGCGCGGTTTGGCGACTGACGCGTCGCCGGACTGGCATCCCATTCTCCCCGTTCGCATGCCGATCGTCCTCAACCTTGCCGATACCGGATATCGTCCAGATCCTGTCGCAGTCGGCGGGAGCCCGCCGGATGCTTCCGTCGCGGTTACTGTGCGGCTGTCGCCACCGAACCGGTGAAAGATATGGCTTCAACGCTGTCTGGCGCTGGCCTTCGCCTTTCCGCCCACCTAGAATGGGCGCGTTGAACAGAATGGACCGTTATGGCGAAGTCACATGAAGCGGCCGAACAACTGGCGCAGTTGATCACCACGATCCGCAGGGACATCATCTTTGGCGCCTATGCGCCCGGCACATGGTTGAAGCTGAGCGAACTGCAGCATCAGTATGATGCAAGCCCGTTCCACATCCGCCGCGCACTGGACCATCTGAAGAACGACAAGCTCGTCGATCACGTTGCCAATGCAGGATTCCGCGTCGCGACGCTCGATGTGACGACCCGAAACGAGACGCTGTTCGTACGCATACTGCTCGAGCGCAGCGCGGCCCCCCTCATCACCGCCCGGGCCGACGCGGCCGACATCGCCGAGCTGCGGCGGCTTGCCCTGATCTTCGAAGCCAGCATCTCCGAAGACGGCAGGCAGGCGCAGGCCCACGCCAACCACAATTTTCACTCCTATCTCTACTCGCTCACACGCAACACCGTATTGAGCGAGACGATCAACGAGATGCGCAACCGCAGCGGCCAGTTCACCACCGGCCGCTGGCGCTCGGTGGAAGGGCTGCAGGCGAGCAGCCGCGACCATTTCGCCATCGTGGCGGCGATCGAGGAGCGCGATCCCTATGAGGTCGAGCAGGCCATCGTCGGCCACATCAAGGCGTTCTGAACGCCTGCACCGTCCTCAGCGTCAGCCCAATGCGTCCCAGCAGGCCCGCGACAGTTCGGCGATAGCCGCCGTCGAGGCGACGCGACCCGGCAGGCCGTTGGGCATGACCCTCGGCACCCGGTCGGTCGTTATGCTCATGATGTAGAGCGGAGCGGAGTCCTTGAAGACGATTGCCGAATCCATCCAGCCACGTTCGCCCCAGCCCGTCTTGTTGGCCACCTCGGCCATCGTCGGAAGATGCCCCGGAATCATGCTGCGGAAGCGCTGCCAGGTCAGAAAGCGCAGCGCCATGGCGCAATGCTCGGCGTCGACACCAAGCCGTGCAATCGCGTCCGCATCGCCCTTGGCGCCGGCGTAGATCAGCTGCAGCAGCAGCACCTGGTCGCGCGCCGTTGTTGTCGTGACATGGTCAAGCGCATGCTCGGGCGACAATCCCAGAGGCGGCAAGCGGGTGCGATGCGTCGTGTTGGCCATGCCGATACGGCGGCAATAGTCGGTGAATTCGGAAATTTCCAAACCCTTCATCACCTCATAGGTGCAGATGTTGTCGCTGGTGATGATCATCTGCAGGATGGCGTCGCGCATCGGAAAGGTCAGGCCTGGCGTCATGTACTGGCACACGCCTGATAGAATTCCCGGCTGCGCCTCCTTCGCGATGACGACTGGCTGGTCAAGGTCCAGGCGCCCTTCGGCAGCGGCATGCAGCGCAGCCATCATGACGGATGTCTTGCGAACACTCGCAGAGGGAAGAACGGCGTCGCCACCGCGCGTCAGCTCTTCCCCGCCGGCTGCCAACCGGACGTGCCAGTAGATATCGAAGCCTCGATTTTCAGACAGGGCTTGCAGCCTGGCGTCCAGTTCCGATGCGTTCATTTCACTCTTTCCTTGTCAAGATTTGCAGGCGAAGCCGCCTCGCGACCGCTCCGGGGAAGGAGCTGCCGCGAGGCCGCGAGAGACATGCGCTCGGCAAGCGCATGTCAGGCAGGTCACTTGATGGAGACGTTCCACAATGTCGGGGTGTCGAAGGGCGCCGACTTGATGCCTTCAAGACGCTTGTTGAAGCCGTTTGCCAGCGTCATGTGGAAGAGGCTGACAGCAGGCGCTTCCTCGATGAAAAGGGCATAGATTTCGTCCGAGATCGCCCGAACTTCGTCAGGGTCGGTGGCCACGAGCCCCTTCTTGAGCAGTGCGATGGCGCGTTCATCCTTCCAGACCTTGCGTGATTCCGGCCCGATGATGCGCTCCCACGCTCCCATCGGGTCAAAACGGCCCGAATAGCTGAACGACTGCGACTGATACTTGCCACCCGTATAGCGCTCGAGCTGCAGACCCCATTCGAGCGTCTCGATCGTCACATTGATGCCGGCTGCCTGCAACTGGCTCTGAATGATGATCGCCTGGTCGAACATCGACTGGAAGCTCCTGTTGGCAATGATGGTGATCGGCTCGCCGTCATAGCCGGCTTCAGCCAGCAATTCGCGCGTTCGGTCCGGATTGGCCGCCAAGGGTTCGTTGGCGATCGGCGAGTAGTAACGGCTGACGCGCGGCATCGGCGTGGACGTGCCTGTGGCCAGACCGTAGGTCACACCCTGCGCGACTGCCTGCCGGTCGATGGCCGATGCAATCGCCTGGCGCAGCGCCTTGTTCTGCAGCAGCGGATCTTTCTGGTTGAGCAGCAGGGCATACCAGACCGTTGTCTCGGACAGCACGACGTCCAGCTCCGCCTCTTGCCTGATCTGATCCACTGACTGGCTGGCGACCGAGGAAACATCGAGCTCTCCCGAACGCAGCCCAACGATGCGCGCGGCCGGATCGGTGACAACCGAGAAGCGGATCTTGTCGACCATGGCTTCCTTGCGGCCGATCCGGCCATTGGCTTCGCCGGCGGGCGACTTGTAGTCGGCAAAACGGAGCACTTCAGCATACTCACCGATCTTCCGCTCGCCTGCCGTGAACGGGCCGGTGCCGATGACCGACCCCCAACTGCCGTCGGCCTTCAGCGAACTCTTGTGAAACACCGGCGTACCGGCGCAGTCGGTCCGCGCCAGGGTGTAGGCGAACGAACCGTTGGGCTCTGCAAGCCTGTAGACCACGGTCAGCGGATTCGGCGTCTCGACGGCGAGCACCTTGACGTTGCCTTCGAAGACCGCCTTGCAACGCCAGACGGACCCCTCGGCCATCAGATAGTCCCAGGACCATTTGACATCGGCCGAGGTCAGCGTCTCGCCGTTGTGAAACTTCACGCCGTCGCGCAGCTTGAAGACGTAGGTCTTGCCGCCATCCTCGACCGAATAGGACTCGGCCAAAACGGGCCCGACTTCCAGATTGCTGCCGTATGCGACGAGGCCCTCGACGACATGCATGTGAACCGGGTCAGCCATGCCCTCGCTTTGGCGCGCCGGGTCGACACCCCTGATGTCTTCGTTCAGGGCAGCACGGATGATGCTGCCCCCTTGAGCGATAGCCGGGTCGGCAAAGCCGATGCCCAGTGACAGTACGACAAAGGCAACCCCCAAGCGCCCTGATCGAACGTTCGCAAATCTCTGAAAACTGAAAATCATCCCCACCTCCCGTTTTTATATGTCGTCGTTGTCTAGAGATAACTATAAGAAATTATTACAACAATTCCTTGTCTCGCTGATCCAGATGATCACCGGCAGCTCGTCTGGGTGCGATCGAAGGCCTGTCGATTACCGGTGCGGCTTCGACCAGCCGACGCGTATAGGGATGGCTCGGCTTGTCGAGGACCGAAGCCGTCGGCCCGGCTTCGACAACGACGCCGTTCTCCATGACCACCACGCGCTGGGCGATGCGCCGCACCGCAGAGAGATCATGGCTGATGAACAGGCACGCAAAGCCATATCGCGCCTGAAGCGAAAGGATCAGGTCGAGAACCTGGGCCTGAATTGTCATGTCGAGCGCCGAAACCGGCTCGTCGGCAACCACAAACGCCGGGCGCCGCACGATCGCCCTGGCGATCGCAATGCGTTGGCGCTGGCCTCCCGACAATTCATGGGGGAACCGTCGCTCCATGCCCGTGAGCCCGACATCGGCCATGACCTCGGCAACGCGGGCATCCTTTTCGGCACCGGTCATATCGCCGACATGGCGAAGCGGCTCGCGCACGATCGCGCCAATGCGCTGACGTGGGTCGAGGGACGAGTATGGATCCTGGAACACCATCTGGCAGGCGAGACGGACGTCCCGGTCGACGGCGCCGCCCGACATGATGCTGCGGTCGCGAAACGTCACCTCGCCCGAAGAGAGCGGCACGAGGCCGAGAATGGCCCGACCCATCGTCGTCTTGCCCGAGCCGCTGCCGCCGACAAGCGCCACCGTCTCGCCCTCGCCGATCGAAAGGTCGACGCCGTTGACCGCATTGCTGTGGCGGCCGCGATAGGTGACCGAAACCGCCTTGGCGCGGACCAGTTCACGAACGACGGTCCCGGCAGGGGCTGGCGGTGCGCCATCGCTGCGGCGCGCTGCCGCAACCAGCTCTTGCGTATAGGGATGTTCGGCATGGTCGATGATGCGCCTGGTCGAACCCCTTTCGACCACATCGCCATTCTTCAGAACCGTCATTTCCTGGGTGTAGCGCGATACCAGCCCGAGATTGTGGGTAATGAGCAGCACGGCCGTGTTGTTCTCGCGCGCAAGTTCGACCATCAGGTCCAGCACTTCGCGCTGGGCGAGCGTATCCAGTGCCGTTGTCGGCTCATCCGCCACCAGCAGGCGCGGCTTGAGCAACATGACCGAGGCCAGCAGGATGCGCTGGCGCATGCCGCCGGAAAACTGGTGCGGGAAAGCCCTCAGGCAGGCTTCCGGATCAGCGATGCGGACACGCTCCAGCATTGCCAGCGACAGTGCCTTGATATCGGCGCGCGACAGGCGCCGGTGCTGGACGAGGCCTTCGGCCATCTGCGCCCCGATCGAAATCGCTGGATTGAGCGACACCATTGGCTCCTGGAAGACCATGCCCATGCCGGGTCCGCGCAGGGCGCGCATCCGCCGGTCGCTGACGCCTGTGATCTCTTCGCCATCAAGGCGTATCGAACCGCCGGTAATGCGCAGTCCGCCTGGCAACAGCCGCATGACGGCGCGGGCCGCCATCGTCTTGCCGCTGCCCGACTCGCCGACAAGGGCAGAAAGCTGTCCGGCCGCGAGCGACAGGTCGACGCCATGCAGGACTTCCAGGCGATTGGTCGCAACGCGCAGGCCGCTGATTTCGAGGACTGGAGTGCTCATATTGCAGCCATTCGTGGGTCAAGACGGTCGCGAAGGGCATCGCCGAGCAAATTGGTGCCCAGCAGTGCGACGGAGATACAGATGCCGGGTGCCAGGCTCAGCCAAAGCGCCTGTTCGAAGAACGGCTGACCGGAGGCCAGCATGTTGCCCCATGTGGGAGCCGGCGGCGGAACGCCAAGCCCGAGAAACGACAGGGCGCTTTCAGACAGGATCGCCCAGCCGAACATGGAGGTGCCAAGGACGGTGATCGGCGCCAGGCAATTGGGCAGGACATGTACCAGCATGGTGTACAGTTCCGAATTTCCAATGACGCGTGACGCCTCGACATATTCCCTCTCGCGGGCGGAAAGCACGGAACTGCGCACGATCCGCATGACACCGGGCATGTAGGCGATGGCGAGCGCGATCACGATGCCATTGCGGCCCGCGCCGACAATGACGATCAAAGTGAGTGCCAAGAGGATGCCGGGAAATGCAAGCAGGGCGTCGCTGACGGCACTGATGCCGCGGGCAGCCCACCCGCGGGTGACACCCGCAAGCATGCCCAGAAACGTGCCGGAAACGATGGCCAGGGCGACCGTTATTGCCGCGATACTCAGGCTCGCCGTCGCCCCCGCCATCAAGCGGCTCAGCACGTCCCGACCAAATTCGTCTGTTCCGAGCCAGTTGGTCGATGACGGCACGCCCAATCGGTTGAGCATATCGAGCTGCAATGGATTGTAAGGTGTCCAGAAGGCGCCGAGAATTGCCGCAGCCAGCAGCCCACCGGTCAACGCCGCCCCAGCGAAAAGATTTGCCTTATTTATCATTGCGCTATTCCACCGTTACGCGCGGATCGAAGACCGGGTAGAGCAGGTCGACAACAAGGTTGATGAGCACGAAGACTGTGGCGGTCAGCAGCAGGCAGCCCTGCACGACAGGGTAGTCACGGGCGAAAATCGACTCCACCAGCAGCTTGCCGATGCCCGGCAGCGTGAACACCGTCTCAAGCACCGCGATACCGCCCAGAAGATTGCCCAGCATCAGCCCGATCAGGGTGAGCGTCGGTGCGAAGGCGTTGGGAAAGACGTGTCGAACCAGCACCTTCCACTCGGGAATGCCCTTGGCGCGGGCGTGCGTGACATATTCCAGCCGGAGCACCTCGATGGTGCTGGCACGCGCCATGCGGATCAGCACGCCGATTTCAATCAGCGCAAGCGTGACGACAGGCAGGATGATGAATGATAGCGCACGCAAGATGTCCCCGTCGAAGCCGACGAAACCAAGGACCGGGACCCAGCCCAGCTTGAGCCCGAAGACCAGCAGCATGATCAGTCCGAGCCAGAAGCTCGGAATGGACAGCAACAGAGTTGCGAGCGATATCGCAACAACGTCGGTCAGGCTGTTCTGGCGCCATGCGGCGATCATGCCCGCGGGAACCGCAATTGCCACGGCAATGGCAACGGCCAGGACGACGATCGTCGCGGTGACGCCGAAGCGGTCGAGAATGAGCGGCAGAACATCCTGCCCTGTTCGCGTCGAAACGCCGAAGTCGCCCGACAGCAGACTTGCAAGCCAGTAACCAAACTGCACCGGCAAGGGTTGGTCGAGCCCCCAGCGGCCGCGAAGGATCTGGAGTTGCTCGTCGGTCGCAGACTCGCCCAGCATCAGTGACGCCGGATCCCCGGGGATCAGTCGCATGATGAAGAAGACAGTGATGCCGACAAGCGACAGCGTGATGCCCGTCATCAAGGTTCGGCGAAGGAAATAGCGAAACATCGATACCTCGATCTCAGGCAGCCAGTGAGGCCGGTTGCGTGAGACTGTAGGTCGTCGACTTTCGGTTCGTGGCAGGAAGCGGCGTGATCTCCATCGTCCCCGCCGTGCTGTCGATCATCAACGTCGCGACGGTCGCGGTCAGATTGCCACGGCGGTTGGCCAGGGGCGCACGGCAAACGGCATAAGGCGCGCCAAAATCGTCGCGCAAGGCGGCAATGACATCGTCCTGGGTGATGGCGCCTATGCTCGGCTCGAGCAGGCTGCGCACCCGAAGGTCACGATAGAGACTGTCGGGCGTATTGCGAATGCCGACGTCGCGATACTTTGCAAGCGCGGACTTGTTGGTCCAGTGATTGGCATGAACCAGCAACCCGTTGTCCGGATAAAGCGCAAAGGTCTCGCGCGGAGCGCATTCAAAGTCGATTGCCACGCCGTCACGGTGGCTGAGGATCAGGTTGTTCGAGGTCAGCTTGTCCGTCGAGACAACCACACCGATTGCCTCCGCGTAGGTCTGGGCTTCCAGCACCTTGCGGCGAACCAGGGCGAGCGGAATGCCTGGCGTCTGGAAATCGCGATCGGACTCGATGTAGTTGGCGGTGATGGCAATGCCGGCCGCATTCAATCCCGCCCGCGCCAACGCGCCAGCCTCGGTGAACGTCATCACATCGGGACCGTCGTCGCGACGAACCCGCATGACGATGGACGTCTCGGCGCACTCGGCCTTCCAGTCCCAGTTGAGAGCATGGATCAACCGCCCGTCCCGGGCAGCGCTGGGCAGAACGACCACGCCGGTACAGCCATCGGGAGCAGCGCTCTCGCTGGCAAGCGCCGCATCCCTGACTTCGCGCGCTTCGTACAGCAGCTCGGTGCGGGCATTGAGCAGCACGATTGCCTCGAAGTCGACGGCCGCCCCCTCGGCGATACCACGCATCTCCTCCACGAGATTGGCGTCGAACGCCTGGATGCGCGGCAGATAGGCGTCGACGTGCCGGCCGATTGCGGCGGGCCCCAGACCGTAGGAGGAAAACTGCGTGAGGTAGTGACCGATACCAAGCCTGATGCGATCCGCCGCCTGCATTCCATGCATGCGCCCCCGCTCTCGCGGGGAACCGTGAATCTCAATAAGTGGAAATTGCAAGACCGACATGTTCACCTCTTTTTATGCACATAAACACTACATGCACGTTGAGGTTTTCCGCAAGAGAAATTTCATCTGTTTCATATTTATTGGGTTTTCTTCTCCTTTAGCGGATCATCAAGTATATTTTTGCGCATAAAATGCCCGCATGACTGGATAGCGGGCGCGCTTGATCACGCCGAATTTCGACATTCAGATCCGCCCGCAACGCATCGCTGGGGCGACGACCCTGATCAGATCCACCAGATGATGGTTGCCGCGATGCAGATTGCCGGAACCGCCGCCGGCCGCGTCATCGACGCGTGAAGCATGTCCGATCGACCAAGCCCCGGACGGAAGCGGAACGTACAGGCAGGACAGGAGGCACTTGGCGGCATCGACAATGGGCATCTGATCGCGCGACGGCCCTGCAAACCGAATGGATTTTGCACCTTTACTCCTCTTGCGAATTAACGCCGTATGGATGGGTGGCATGAACATGGATCTGGGCGATGGCATCGAGCGACGAGCAGAACACGAATGCAGGTAGGCGGTCGGCAACGTTCCAGGCCAAGGTCGTCCCTTCGGGCAATGCAACAGGCGTCGAGGTCCCCGGCCCAGTGATGGAAATACTGGGTCCCGCCGGCCGCCCACCGGTGACGGTGACGATTAATGGCTTTAGCTGGCGCACCCGGGTGGCGGCCATGCGCGGCCAGCGGCTGATAGGGATCAGCGCGGCCCACCGCGCCGCCGCCGGGATCAACGAAGGCGATATCATCGAGATCGATGTCGCGCTCGACGAGGCGCCGAGAGAGGTCGCCGAGCCTGCCGAACTCGCCGAGGCTTTCGACAGTGCTCCGCACGCCCGAATGGCTTTTGAGCGCCTGCCTTTCGGGCTTCGGCAAAAACACGTCAACGCGATCGAGGAGGCCAAGACCGCTGAAGTGCGGGAACGCCGGGTTCGTAAGCTGGTCGACAATCTGAAGCAGACACTATGAACATGGTCGCGCGGCGGCCAGCTTCGTTAGGTTTGCATGAGGATATGCCAACATATGCGTGGGTCGCGGTCCCTACCGATGGGAAGCCTTGGGAAACACAAAGCGTGACGAATCCTGGAGGCCAAGGGCTTTGCGAGTGTCTGCAGCAAGGCTTGGGAAGAGGTGATGGCGGACAGAGAGGGATTCGAACCCTCGATACGCTTTCACGTATACACGCGTTCCAGGCGTGCGCCTTCAACCACTCGGCCACCTGTCCATCCGTCAACAGCCGATGGTCATGCGGCTGGATGGGAAGAGCCTTGGCCCTTCGTGTCATCCGGCGCGAACCGGCGGACGGGCGGGATATATACCGATGATTTGTCCGGGATCAACTGCTTTCTGACAGATTGTTGACATCTTGTATAACTTGGCAGGCAAGGCTCGCCATTGCGCTCGCCAACGAGCGGGCCTATCTCTTGCCGAAGCGTTGTTCGACCCGTAGCGACCGACATCGCCGGAAGGCTGCGCCATCCCGGAATATCGCGTGCCCTGGCCTCGCCGGCTTTCCGCCTCGGAAGGGCCGCCGAAGGAGCGACGGGTCCGCCCGCGGGACAGAATTTGAGGAATGAGGGACCGATGCGTTTCGTGTTGAGACTGGCAAGCTTCGTGGTGCTGCTTGCAGCCGTCCTGGCCGGTGCGGTCGATGCCATCCAGTCCGTCGCCGCATCCGAACTCGTTATGACCTCGCTCGGCGACGATCTCGAGGCGCTCGGCGCCGATACCGCCAGCTGGGTGCAGTTTGCGCAGCGCTCCGATAGCGCACCGACACTCTGGCACCAGGCGCTGCACTGGCTTTTGACGCAGCCCGCCTTTGCGGTGCTTGCCCTTCTCGCCCTGCTGCTCTGGATGGCCGGATACAAGAAGCGGCCGGCCGCCGGTCGCTTCGCCGCCTGATCATCGAAGGGCGCTCACCCGCCCCGACGACAAGGAGTTTGACGATGTTCCTGATCGACATGTTCAACAAGAAGACCATTCTGCCCGACGCCCAGACGGCACTGCGCGGGCGCGCGGAAGCCATTGCGACCGCCGACACCCATTTCGTCTCCGGACGCGCCCTGAAGGGCCCCTACCCCGAAGGGACCGAGAAGATCTTGCTTGGCATGGGCTGCTTCTGGGGGGCGGAACGGCTGCTGTGGAACATTCCCGGCGTGCACGTCACGGCGGTCGGCTACTCCGGCGGCTTGACGCCGAACCCGACCTACCAGGAAACGAGCACGGGGCTCACCGGCCACACCGAGGTGGTGCTGGTGGTCTACGACCCGAAGACTGTTTCACTTGCCAGTCTGCTCAAGACCTTCTTCGAGGCGCATGACCCGACCCAGGGCATGCGCCAGGGCAACGATATCGGCACGACATATCGTTCGGCGATCTATGCCTATGACGACGCGCAGCTGAGACAGGCCAAGGACGCGCGCGACGCCTTCCAGCGTGCCCTGAAGCAGTCGGGCAATACCGGCAGGATCACCACCGAAATCGAAGTGGCCGGTCCGTTGTACTTTGCAGAGGACTACCACCAGCAGTATCTGGCGAAAAACCCCAGCGGCTATTGCGGTCTGCGCGGCACCGGGGTCAGCTGCCCGATCGGCGGCTAGCCCTTTTCCGCCGTGCGCGCGGCGCGCGGCGCCCATCCCCGGACGCCAAAAGGTCAAGGGAACCGGCATTTTAACGATGTCTGTGAATGTCGGTCGACATTTTTACCATCCGAAAAATTTTGAGTGTTTTTTTGCCGTGACCGTGCAAGGATGCGCCCACCCTAGCCCCCGCGAGAGGGGTGGGTTCCGCAGACAGGCTCCGTCAGGAGCCCGCGGGAGGACCCGATAAAGATCAATAGCGACAACAGGGCTGCACGATGAAAAAAACAATTCTCGGTCTCTTTGCCTTTTCCATGATGTCCGCGACGGCTCTGGCCGCCGACATCAAGCCGGCCATCATTTACGATCTGGGCGGCAAGTTCGACAAATCGTTCAATGAAGCCGCTTTCAACGGCGCCGAAAAATTCAAGACAGAATCGGGCGTCGAATACCGCGAGTTCGAAATCGCCAATGACGCACAGCGCGAACAGGCGCTCCGCCGGTTTGCCAGCGACGGCAACAACCCGATCGTCATGGCCGGCTTCAACTGGGCCGCTCCGCTCGAAAAGATCGCCGCCGAATACCCCGACACCAAGTTCGCGATCATCGACATGGTGCTCGACAAGCCGAACGTGAAGTCGATCGTGTTCAAGGAACAGGAAGGCTCCTACCTCGTCGGCGTGCTCGCCGGTCTCGCTTCGAAGTCGAAGACCGTCAGCTTCATCGGCGGCATGGACGTTCCGCTCATCCACAAGTTCGCCTGCGGCTATGTCGGCGGCGCGAAGTCGACCGGCGCTGACGTGAAGGTTCTCGAAGCCTACACCGGCACGACGCCGGATGCCTGGAACGACCCGGTCAAGGGCGGCGAAATCGCCAAGTCGCAGATGGACCAGGGTTCGGACGTGGTCTACCACGCAGCCGGCGGCACCGGCGTCGGCGTCCTGCAGGCAGCTGCAGATGCCGGCAAGCTCGGTATCGGCGTCGATTCCAACCAGAACGGCCTGCAGCCGGGCAAGGTGCTGACCTCGATGCTCAAGCGCGTCGACGTCGCCGTCTACGAAGCCTTCACCGCAGCCAAGAACGACAAGTTCGAGTTCGGCATCTCCAACCTCGGCCTCAAGGAAGATGGCGTCGGTTACGCGCTCGACGACAACAACAAGGCCCTGATCACCCCGGAAATGCTCGACGCGGTCGAAAAGGTGAAAGCCGAAATCATCGCCGGCAAGGTCCAGGTTCACGACTACATGAGCGACGAAGCCTGCCCCTACTAAGGGCTAGCGCCTTCAAACGAGAAAGGCCGTCGTTCGCAGGAACGGCGGCCTTTTTTGTACGTTTTCCGGATTTGCCTCTCAGTAATGCGGCGGGCGGGTGATCGGCGGCGCGTCGAGCGATTGCTCCTCGAGGCTGAGAAAGCGCTCCGTCAAGCGGTCGAGCTTGGCCCGCGTCTGTTCCACGACCTTCCATTGCTCGGCAAGCTGATCGGAGAGCTCCTCGATCGTCTTGGCCTGGTGCGCGATCGTTTCTTCGAGCCTGGTGACCCGGTCTTCATTGTTCATTGCGGCTCTCCGTCCGGTCTGCGCCACCTGGGCGCGCGACGTCATTTTGGGTTTGCCGGCAGATTGGCGAGCGGCAGCCCGCTGTCAAGCGGATTGCCGTTCACGCGCTGGCGGTCGCGCCCCAGGCGTCGACGAAAATCCGGGATCGCTCGCCGACAGCCTCTTGTGCAGATGCACCATCAGGCCTGCGGCAAAAAGCGGGGTCAAAAGGTTGAGAAGCGGGACGGCGAGGAAGGCCGCCAGCAGCAGGCCGGCCAGAAACACGGTCGAGCGGTGCTTGGCGCGAAAGAGCCGCGCCTCGGCCGGCGAACGGTAGCGCATGGCGGCGAACTCGAAAAACTCCCGGCCGAGCAGGTAGCCGTTGACGAGAAAGAAGGCGATGAGATTGACGCCCGGCACCAGCAGCAGGAACAGCGCAAGGATGTTGCCGAGGATGACGACGCCCAGGAACTTGGCGGAGCCGGCGATCGCCTCGCCGAGTGGCAGCGCCCTGCCCGCTGGCTCGTTCGGATAATCGCGCGCCTCGACCACTTCGGCGACATCATCGAGGAAGAAGCCGGCGATCAGCGCGGTTACCGGTGCGAGCAACAAGGCGAGCGCCAGCGCCAGCCCGAGGCTGGCAAAGATACCGAGCACGAAGGTGAGCCAGCCCGCCCAGGCAGGCGTGCCGGGCATCAGCGCGTCGAGCCATGGCAAGGCGAGCCAGATGAAAACTTCGCGAAGCCCGAACCAGAGCGCTGCCAGCGCCAGCAGCGTCAGGCCGAGAACCTTCCAGAACACGGAGCGCGTTTCCGGCGCAAAGAGATTGGCGAGAGAAAGTCGCGCCGCGTCCAAAATCATCAATTCTCTCCAGTGCCGGGCAGGGTTCGATGAGGCATGTAGGCAGAAGCGTTCGCATCGACAAGGCGGGAGGGCGGGCATCCCGCCAATTCGGCAAAATTCTGGCGGCGGAGGCGGTCGGGCCATGGCAAACGCCATGGGGAGCGATATGGTAAGCCATGTCGACGATGACGGCCGGCGCGTGAAGCGCGCCCGAGGGATCGCGACGCGCGAAATCAACGGCCCGACAGGCCGACAGGACACAGACGAACCGCCACGGATGGCCGGCGGACAAGGGGAGACAATGACCAGACAGAAAACGCTCGCCGGGCTATCGGTCCTCATCCAGGACGGTAAGCTCGATCCGGTCACGCTTGCCGAGGAAACGCTCGCCCGTATCGAGGCACATGGCGACAAGGCGATCTTCGTCGGCCCCACCCGCGACCGCGCGCTGAAGGATGCGGCTGCTGCCTCCAGCCGGATCCGGGCCGGCCGCTCGCTCGGCCTGCTCGACGGCCTTCCGGTCGCGTGGAAAGACCTCTTCGACGTCAAGGGCAGCGTCACCACCGCCGGCTCCGTCGTCCTGAAGGACAATGCACCCGCCAGCATCGACGCGGCAGTGGTCGGCGCGGTTGCCGGCTCAGGCATGGTCAGCGTCGGGCGAACCAATATGAGCGAATTCGCCTTTTCCGGCCTGGGCATCAATCCGCATTACGGCACGCCGCACAACCCGGCCTCGACCGATGTCGAGCGCATCACCGGCGGCTCTTCCTCCGGTTCGGCCGCAGCCGTCGCTGCCGGCCTGGTGCCGGCGGCGATCGGCACCGACACCGGCGGTTCCATTCGCATCCCGGCGGCAATGACCGGCATCGTCGGCTACAAGGCGACGCGTGGCCGCTATTCGATGAAGGGTGTGTTTCCGCTGGCCGAGAGCCTCGATTCGCTCGGCCCCCTCTGCCACACGGTGCAGGATGCGGTCTGGATCGATGCCGCCATGCGTGGTCTGACCGCACCGGTGGTGCGCCGCGGCGAGATCGCCGGCGTTGCCATCGTCATTCCTGAAACCATCGTCTTCGACGAGGCCGAGAGCGAAGTCGTCGAAGCCTTCGAGGATGCGATCAAGCGGCTGGAAAAGGCCGGTGCCAGCGTGACGCGGCGCGCCTTCCCGACCTTCAAGGCGGTATTCGACCTGATGGCCCGCCATGGTGCGCTGGTGACAGCGGAGGCCTTTGCGCTGCATCGGGAACGGCTTGCTGGACCCGAAGCCGAACGCATGGACCCGCGCGTCGTCGCCCGCACCAGGCTGGGCGAGAAGATCACCATGCCCGACTACATCGCGCTTCTCGATGCACGCGACCAGCTGATCCACGAGACGATCGAGAGCCTGAAGCCCGGCGAGCTGATCGTCCACCCGACGCTGCCGCATGTGGCCCCGCCCGTCGCGCCACTGCTTGGCGACGACGAGCTGTTCTTCAAGACCAATGCCAGGACCTTGCGCAACACGCTCATCGGCAACTTCCTCGACTTCTGCGGCGTCTCGATCCCCTGCGGCACCGGCGCCGGCGAAATGCCCGTCGGCCTGCAGCTCGCCGCACCACATCATCAGGATGACCGGTTGCTGTCGATTGCGCTTGCGGCCGAAACGGTGATCCGGGGAGAGGCATGATCGTCTGTTTCGACATCGGCGGGTCGGCGATCAAGGGCGCGGTCGTGCATGCGCGGGACCGGATCTTTCCGCTGCCGCGCCGCACGACGCCGCTCACCGACTTTCGCCAGTTCGTCCAGGTGCTCGAGTCCGTGCTGGACGAGGCCGGCGGCCATCCGGAATGCGTGGCGATCTCGATCACCGGCGTCATCGACCCGGAAACGCGCCGGATCAAATGCGCCAACATACCCTGCATCGATGGCCGCGAACTGGTGACAGAGCTCCAACGCGCCTTGCATCTGCCAGTCAGGATCGCCAATGACGCCGACTGCTTCGCGCTTGCAGAAGCCGGCGCCGGGGCAGGACGGGGGCATCGCATCGTTTTCGGCGCCATCCTGGGCACCGGCGTCGGCGGCGGCCTGGTGGTCGGCGGCGAGCTGATCAACGCCGATGGCGGCTTTGCCGGCGAATGGGGGCACGGGCCGGCTCTGGCTGCCGAAGCCGGAGATCCGCCGATTGCCATTCCCGCCTATGCCTGCGGCTGCGGCCAGCGACGCTGCGTCGACACCGTCGGCGGCGCGCGCGGACTCGAGCGCCTGCACGACACCATCCACGGCAAGACGATGACGAGCCACGAGATCATCGAGGCGTGGCTGAAGGGCGACGCCGAAGCAAAACGCACCGTCGAGGTGCTTGTCGATCTCGTCAGCGCGCCGCTGGCGGTGGTCATCAACACGACGGGTGCGACGATCGTGCCGGTCGGCGGCGGCCTTTCCAATGTGGAACCGTTGCTGGAAGAAATCGACACGGCGGTCCGCGGCCGGATCCTGCGGCAGTTCAAGCGGCCGTTGGTGGTGCGCGGCGAGTGTCGGGTCGAGCCGGGCCTGATCGGCGCGGCACTGCTGGGACTGGGAGAGGAAAGAGCATGAGCGTGACTGGACTTGAGGTTTGCGTCGACGACGCCGACGGGCTGGCAGCGGCAATCGAGGGCGGCGCCGACCGCATCGAACTCTGCGCGGCGCTCTCGATCGGCGGGTTGACGCCCACCGCCGGATTGATGGCGCTTGCCGGACCACCACCGGTTCCCGTCTACGCGATGATCCGACCGCGTCCGGGCGACTTCGTCTTCAGCGCCGGCGACCTCGACATGATGCGCCGGGATATCGATGCCGTGCGCGATGCCGGGCTTGCGGGTGTCGTGCTCGGCGCGTCGCTCGCCGACGGCAGTCTCGACGCGCCGATGCTGCGGAAACTGACGGGCCATGCCGCCGGCCTCGGCCTCACATTGCACCGCGCCTTCGACCTGGTGCCGGATTTCAATGACGCGATGGAGCTTGCCGTCGAACTCGGCTTCGAGCGGATTTTGACGTCGGGCGGCGCGAAAAGCGCGCCGCAGGCAATCGACAGGCTCGCGGAACTCGTGCAGCTGTCGGCCGGACGACTGTCGATCATGCCCGGCTCCGGCGTAACACTAGATACAGTCGACGCGCTGCTCGCCCGACTTTCGGTCAGCGAAGTGCATTCGTCATGCTCGATCCGTGAGCCGGCTCACGATCCACGACTTTTGAGCATGGGCTTTGTGACCGAGGATCGGCGCCGCACCGACACCACGACGGTGCAGGCGATGAAGGCGAAGCTCGCCGCACACGATGCACGGTAAAGGCTCAGCCATCACGGCCTGATCTGCTCCTGGCGCGTCGCGCACCCTGCCATGCCCCGCCAACCATACCCTGCCCTGCCTCCATCGAGAGTGGGCGCCACGCGGCGTGCTCGCTCTACGTCTGCAGACGTGCTTGCGCTGCCCGATGATCAAGAAGATCCAGCATGCATTCCGGCGTGAAGGGCGCACCACTTCAAACTTGCCGCCGGCAGCGAAGAATACAGACGGTAATAGGTCGTTAATTCTTTCAGAAAGATAATAAAGCACCCACTAAAATGCAGGGTATTGTTATCACAATTGCGAGCGTATTGCTGTAGATTACGGGGGATCTTGATTCTCGTTCGGTAGCACAAGCAAGGCTCCCGAACCTTCCCCCGACGCCGACGATCCGTTGAGGCATGCGAGGGGACGTTTCAATGACGACCGACAAGCAGCATCACCACCGGTGCAGGGCGAATGCTGCGCGCAGACGGGCGCCGTCTTCCATTCCCAAGAACGTCGTCAACGACAGGCAGCATCAAGCTGGCTGGCTCGGAAGCGCTGGTGCTGCGGCCCTTGTGTCGCTTGCCCTGCCCGGCACCGCGTTCGCCCAGGCCTGCCCGGCCCCCGCAACCGTCAACAACACCCAATGTACAGTCCCGCCGGGAACAACGATCAACGTGGTGCCGGCAAACGCCGTCGGTTTGAACGCCTCGGGCACGCTCGGCCAGATCATAGGCGACGGCATCACCGTCAACCTCGGCGCGGCGACGACGATCGGCGTCCAGGCGCAGTCGGGCGGGACCATCCAGTTCAACGACAGCAGGCTTGTGACGACGGCAGTGACAACAGCCACCTCCGCCGGACAGATCGGGCTGCGTGCGACCGGAACCGGCAGCACGATCGCCGCATCGGGCACAACGATCACCATGGGGCCGCCGAACGGAACCACGACAGCCAGCAACATGGTCGGCGCCACGGCGCAGGCAGGCGGCGCGCTCACATTGACCAACACCGCGATCCGGATGCTCGGTGGCGGCAACGGCCTGACAAACCATGGCCTGATTTCAACCGGCCCGGGCAGCCAGATCCAGTTTTCGGGCGGCTCGATTGCAACGCTGTCGCGCGGCTCCTTCGGCGCGCTCGCGCAGGGCGGCGGCGCGATCACCCTCGACAGCGGTGCGACCATCACGACCACCGGTGTGCAGAACACGGTTGGGCCAGTGGGCAGCCATGGCCTGATCGCGACGGGCGCCGGCAGCCAGATCAACGGGACCGGCATTACCGTGAGCACCTCGGGCCTGCTGGCGAGTGGCGCGCGTGCCGAGCAGGGCGGCAGTGTGAGCCTGACGAACAGCACGATCAATTCGAGCAGCAACGCCAGTGCCGACACGGATCCATCTTCGGCGGCAAGGGCGCTGTCCGGCGGCACCCTCAGTCTGAGCGGGGTCACGATCGACGCGACCGGCCAGCGCGGTGTCGGCATCTCCGTTCAGGACGCCGGCTCGACGGCCACGATAGAGAACACGACGGTGACGGTCGCCGGCACACGTGCACCCGCCGTCTTCCTCTTCAACGGCGGCCAGGCGACAGTCACCGGCAGCACATTCCTGTCGCAGAACAACACCGGCATCCTCGTGCAGGACGCAGGCTCGACGATCAGCCTCACGAACAGCGCCATTCGAAGCACCGGGCCTGTCGGTTATGGCCTGCGCGTCGTGTCCGGCGCATCCGCCACGATGAATGGCGGCTCGTCGACCACCGAAGGGCGTGACGGCCCCGCCCTCTATGCGGCCAACGGCACGATCACCGCCACAGACGTCACCATCCGCACATCCGGCACCGACAACGCGATGGGTGTGCTCGCAGACCTGAACGGGCAGATCACCCTCAACGGCGGCTCGGTGACGACCACCGGCGACGCAGTGCGACTGAGCTCGTTTCCCCATGGCGTGGCGGCGCGCAACCCGAACGGCGTGCTGACGGCGACGGGCACCGCGATCCTGACGACGGGCAACATCGCCATGGGTGCTGTGGCCGACGACGGCGGATCGGTGTTCCTCAACGGAAATACGATCACGACGCTCGGCCCCGGAAGCCTCGGTCTCTACGCGACCGTCGAACAGGCCGGTGCGCAGTTTCCGGCAACGATCACGGCAAACGGCATAACGGTCGAGACGTCAGGCGCGGCCGCCCATGGCGCCGGGGCAAACCAGCATTTCCTCGAAGCCCCTTCCGTCATCACCCTCAACGATTCCGCGGTCACCACCCACGGCGCCCTGTCGGATGGCTTGCGTGCGATCATGGCCGGCACGGTCAACGCCAACCGCAGCAATGTTCTCGTCGAAGGCGTTCGCTCCGCCGGCATGCATGCCAGGGACAATGGCAGCTCCGTCAATCTCGACAGCACCGCGGTACTGGCGACCGGGACGAACGGGCACGGCGCCCTTGCCGAAGCCGGCGGCCTGGTCACCGGTCTCAACTCGACCGTCGAGGCGACCGGCACGCAGGCGGCCGCCCTTTATGTCGCCGGCGCGCCGGGTTTTGTCTCCGAAGCCCGCTTTACCGGGAGTTCGCTGACCAATGCGAGCGGTCCGACGATCGCGGTCGGCGGCAACGGCAACGTGACGCTGACGAATTCGACGGCTGGCGGCAGCGGCGAGTGGCTGCGGGTCGCGACGATCGCCGAGTTTCCACCCCTTGGTCTTCCTGACAGCGGCCCGGGAGGGCTGACGGATCCGGAGGGAACGGAGACGCCGCCGGTCTTTTCACCGCCCGCCGCCCTGCCCGTCGTCCCCGGCCTTGCCAACATCACCCTGACGGCGTCCACCGTCACCGGTTCGGCCTTTACCGCCGTCGACAGCGTCTCCAACGTGGTGATGCGGAGCGACAGCGTCTGGAACCTGACGGGCTCCTCCAACCTCACCAACCTGCTCAACGACCCGAGCCTGATCGACTTCTCGCCGCCCGTGGGCGACCCGACTCTGCTTGCGAGCTACAAGACGCTGACGGTCGTCAACTATGTCGGCGAAGACGGCCAGATCGCTCTCAACACCTATCTCGGCGCGGATGGCGCGCCATCGGACATTCTGGTGGTGGATGGCGGTGCTGCCACCGGCGCGACGTCGCTGATCGTGCGCAACACGACTGGACCGGGAGCGCTGACGACAGCCAACGGCATCCTGGTGGTCGATACCATCAATGGTGCGACCTCGGAATCGACCGCCTTCACGCTCGTCGGCGACTACATCACCAGCAATGGCGAGCAGGCCGTCGTCGGTGGCGCCTATGCCTATACCCTCAACTACGGCGGCGTCGGCGCCGATGTCGCCGACAACAACTGGTATCTTCGCTCGCGGTTGATCCCGGCTCCCGACCCGGACCCCGACCCGGATCCCGATCCCGATCCCGATCCGGGACCGCCACTCTACCAGCCTGGGGTACCGGTCTACGAGGTCTATGCGCAAAACCTGCTTGCGCTCAACGGCATGCCGACGATGCAGCAGCGGGTCGGCAATCGTTACTGGCGCGAACCGGAGCCTGCCCCGGCGGAGATCTTCTGCAAGGATCCGTCGCGCAACTTCCGCTGCACGGTGACCCCGGAGCAGGCGGGATACTACGTCGACGGCCAGACCGCCCGCGCGACGATCGAGGCCAGCGGCGTCTGGGGCCGGCTGGAAGGTCTGCACAGCAGCATCGAACCTGATGTCACCACCAGCGGCACCGACTACGACACCAACAGCTGGAAACTGCAGGCCGGGCTCGACGGCCTGCTGCACGAGGCCGATGACGGCAGCAGGCTGATCGGCGGTATCACCATTCACTACGGACAGGCCTCCAGCGACGTCAGCTCGATCTATGGCAATGGCGGCATCGATACGACCGGCTTCGGCTTCGGCGGCACGCTGACCTGGCTCGACCAGAACGGCTTTTATGTCGACGGCCAGGCCACAGTCACCTGGTACGACAGCGACCTCTTCTCCGACACGGCCGGCATCGGCCTTGCAGACGGCAACAACGGCATCGGCTATGCCCTGTCGATCGAGACCGGCAAGAAGATCGATCTCAACGAGACCTGGACGATCACACCCCAGGCGCAGTTGATCTATTCCCATGTCGACTTCGACAGCTTCACCGACCCGTTCGACGCGTCGGTCTCGCTTGACGACGGCGACAGCCTGCGCGGCCGGCTCGGCATCTCCGCCGACCGCGACCAGACCTGGAAGGACGACGAGGGCAAGACCCGGCGCAGCCACCTCTACGGCATCGCCAACCTCTATTACGAGTTCCTCGACGCAAGCCAGGTCGACGTTTCCGGCACAAAGTTCCAGACCCGGCCCGAGAGACTGTGGGGCGGCATCGGCGCCGGCGGCAGCTACAACTGGGACGACGACAAATACTCCGTCTATGGCGAGGTCTCGCTCAACACCAGCCTTGCCAACTTCGCCGACAGCTACACCGTCGGCGGCTCAATCGGGTTTCGCGTCAAATGGTAGGAACACGCGCAAGACGCCCCACCTGCCCACGTAAGGGGCCAGGGCCTTTCGCCCGCTGGGCAATCGGTGCGGCGCTGAGCACGCTGTCTTTCGGCCTTGCCGATCGGTCCAACGCACAGGACGCCACACCGTCGGCGTTGTCGGAGACCTATCAGGATTGGGTGGTCGAATGCACCACCGCGCGATCCGCAGACAAGGCTGCGCAAAAGCAGGCCGGCAGGAAAGTGTGCCAGATTTCGCAGAGCCTGCTGCAGGCGAATTCGCACGAGCGCGTGTTGACGATCGCATTCGCCATTCCGTCGGGGGGCAAAGACGGGCTGAGCGGGACGATCGTCGCGCCATTCGGACTGGATCTGCAGTCCGGCATTAGGCTGCGCATCGAGAAGGACATGCTGTTGACGACCACCTTCAAGACATGTCTGCCTCAAGGGTGTCTCGCCGCTTTTGCACCCGACGAAAAGCTCGAACGCGCGCTGAGAGCAGGCGCCAAGCTGGTTATCGAAATGACCGCGGCCGATAGCGGGCAGCGTGTCGATGTCGCCGTATCGCTCAAGGGCTTCTCGCAAAGTCTCGATCGGCTGAAGAAACTCTCCGCGAATGCCGAGATGTCCGATGGCGCACAGTGAGATTGGCCCAAAACGGCCGTCGCTTTGCAGAGCTGCTGTCCTCGCCGCGGTCCTTATCACGTGTACGTCCTGCAGCCCTCGCACGGAAGGCGACCCAAGACTTTCCGCCGCCGCAATCGCCGTGCCCCCGCGGGCCTATGCGCAGGAGGCCTATCCGGTCCGCATCGTCGACCGCAGCAAATTTGCGCCGCGGCTCAGACCGGCGACGGTAGCGGCGCCACCCGGCTACGCGGCCGGGACCATCGTCGTCGTCACGCAGCAAAAGCTGCTCTACCTGATCCGTGGCAACGGCACCGCCGACCGCTATGGCATTGCGGTCGGCACCTCCGGTTACAGCTGGAAGGGCGAGGCGATCGTCGGTCGCAAGGCGGTGTGGCCGGCCTGGTATCCGACCGACGACATGAAACGCAATGTCGAAGGGCTACCGTCGAGGATCGCGCCTGGTGTCGACAATCCGCTTGGCGCGCGCGCCCTCTATCTGTTTCAGCATGGTCGCGACACGCTCTATCGCATCCACGGCACCTCGGAGCCCTGGACGATCGGGACCGAGGCGTCGTCCGGCTGCATTCGCATGGTCAACGAGGATATCATCGACCTCTTCGACAAGGCCCCGACCGGCGCGACCGTTGTCGTGATTTAAGCAAACGCATGCCGAAATCCGGAAAGCGCTCAGGCTTTCCGGTTCTTTCGTCGCTGCAATCAGGCGGCGTAGACCTGCGTTCCGCCGATCCAGGTGGATCCCATGCCGAGGTCCGGCGTCAAAAGCACGAAGTCGGCGTCGGAGCCGGGCAACAGACGGCCCTTGTGCGAGGAGAGGCCCATCGCGTCGGCGGGATAGGCAGACGCCATGCGCAGCGCTTCCTCGACCGGAAGCCCGAGCTTCTCGTGCACGAAGCGCACCGACGACAGCATGTCGATATCGGCGCCGGCGAGCGTGCCGTCGGCAAGCGTCAATCGGCCACCATGGCGCAGGATCTCGCGACCGTTGAGCTCGAAGCTCGTCATATCGGTTCCGATCGGCGACATGGCGTCGGTAACCAGGAAGATCTGGCCGGGACCGGTCTTCGCGCGCAGCGCGACGCCCATCGAGGCCGGTTCGACATGGTAGCCGTCGGCGATCAGGCCGGCATGCAACGTGCCGGTCGCAAGTGCTGCGCCGACGACGCCGGGCTCGCGGTGGCCAAGCCCGCTCATGGCGTTGAACAGGTGTGTCACCGTCCTTGCCCCGGCCTTCGCATAGGCGACGGCGGTCTCGTAGCCGACATCGGTATGACCGAGGCTGACGACGGCGCCGGCATCGGCGAGCGCCCGCACCTGCTCCTTCGTCGCGTTTTCCGGAGCGACCGTGACCATCAGCACGCCGAGCGCGCGTGCGCAGTCCAGCATGTCCTTGAGGTCGGCCTCATCCATCGGCCGGATCAGCGCGGGGTCGTGCGCGCCCTTGCGCGCGACAGAGAGATGCGGGCCTTCCAGATGCAGGCCGAGGAAGCCGGGCACGCTTGCCGCCTTTGCCGCAACGCCGGCGGCAATCGTCGCCGCACGCACCTCGCGCGTATCGGTGATCAGCGTCGGGAGCAGCGCCGTGGTGCCGAACTTCGCATGGGCCGAACAGATCTGGCGAATGCCCTCAAGCGTCGGTTGCGCATTGAGAAGCGCGCCGCCGCCGCCATTGACCTGGAGGTCGATGAACCCCGGCACCAGCAACAGGCCATGCGCATCGACGGTCTCGGCGCCGGCCGGCACATCACCGGCGGCAACGATCGCCTTGACGCGACCGGCCTCGATCAGGAGGGCGGCGCCATCGTGCCATTCGATGCCATCGAACAGGCGGGCGCCGATGATTGCCTTCGTCTCGGTCATCTCGTCTCCGTTACCTTCTTGAGGCTCGCCGGTGCGTCGGGGTTGAGGCCGCGCGAGCGCGACCAGGCCTCGACGAAGCCGTAGAACGGCAGGATCAGCGTCAGCGCGTCGGTGATCGGGTGACCGGTTTCAACGAACGGCAGACGCTTGGCCTTGGCGGCAAGGCTCGAGGTCGCGTGAACCACCGCGCCCTTTTCGGCCATGCCGTCGGCGATGCCCGCGACCGAGCTTTCGGCCGCGTCGCGCGCTGCAAGCGTCAGCACCGGGAATTTGGCACCGACCAGCGCCACCGGTCCGTGCAACACCTCGGCGGCGGAATAGGCCTCGGCATGCATGCCCGACGTTTCCTTGAATTTCAGCGCCGCTTCGCTGGCGATCGCCAGCGCCGGGCCACGGCCGAGCACGTAGAGCGATTCGGCCTCACCGAGGTCGTCGGCAAAGGACTGCCAGTCAAGCTTCACAGCCTTTGCGAACTGGTTCGGCAGGTCGGCGACGGCACGTTGCAGCGACGCATCGCCGGTCCATTCGCCGAGAACGGCAAGGCCCGCGACGATGGAATTGACGTAGGACTTGGTCGCAGCGACGGCGATCTCGGGCCCGGCGAGAATATCGAGCGGATGGGTGCAGGCCTCGGAAATCGGCGACGGAAGCGTATTGGTGAGCGCGATCGAAACGGCACCGGCATCGGTTGCCGCCTGCGCCATGGCGACGATGTCAGGGCTCTTGCCCGATTGCGAAATGGCGATGGCGGCAGCGCCCCCGAGCTTAAGCTTGGCGCCGTAGATCGAGGCCAGCGACGGTCCGAGCGAGGCGACCGGGCGACCGGCCTGCAGCTCGATCGCATATTTCAGAAACAGGGCCGCATGGTCGGAAGAGCCGCGCGCGATCGTTACCAGAAAGGCCGGATCCTTGGCGCGCAGTGCCGCGCCGGCTGCCTTCAACTGATCGGCGGAGCGTTCCAGCAAGCGCTGGGCGGCTTCGGGGATCTCGTCGATTTCTCGGCGCATGTTGGTCTGCATGGTCAATTCCTCTCTTGGCGGCTTCGTCGGTCAGGATTCCGACAGGGTCAGTTCCGCGACAAAGTCATAGGCGTCGCCCCGATAGAGCGAGCGGGTGAATTCGACGACGCGTCCCGATGCGAGATAGGAGACACGTTCGATGGAAAGGCCGGCCGAGCCGACCGCGACGCCGAGCATGGAGGCGTCGGGATCCTTGATGTTGCAGGCGGAGATGCGCTGCACGGCGCGCACCGGGCGCGAGCGGGTCTTGTCGAGCGCGGTATAGAGCGACGCCGTGACGGCCTGCGGATCGGGCAGGAATTCGGCCGAAATGCTGGCACGCTCGATCGCGAGCGGCATGTCGCCGGCGATGCGCAGGCGCCCCAGCCTCGCCACCAGCGCATCTGCCGGCAGGCCCAGCGCCATCATTTCGTCCGGCGATGGATGAAAAAGGCCGCGCTCGAGCCAGCGTGCGTGGGTGTTGAGGCCGCGGCGCGCCATGTCCTCGGTAAACGACGTCAGCCGCGACAGCGATTGCTGGACCTTGGACACCGGCTTGACCACGAAGGTGCCGGAGCCGTGACGGCGCACGAGCAGACCGTCGCGCACGAGGTCGTCGACCGCCTTGCGCACGGTGACGCGGCTGATATTGGCGTAGTCGGCCAGGTCGCGCTCCGGCGGCAGGGCGTCGCCGTGATTGAGCTTGCCCGACTGGATAGCATCTTCCAGCGACTGGCGCAGCTTGAGATAGAGCGGGCCGGATCCGCCGGCCAAAAGCCCCTCGAGCGGCAGGATGGCGGCGAGATGATCGGTCATGCTCCAACCTCCGGGCTGGAGCCGAAGCGCTGGGCGGCGAGCGCCACGGCGCCGGTGAGCGCGTCGGCCTCGGCTTCGACGAACAGCGGCTGATGGCGCTGCGCAAGCCACGGACGGTAGATCGGAGCGAGACCGCCAAGCAGGCAGATCTTGCGCCCGCCCCGGGCCACCACCACGTCGAGCGCTTCGTCGATGGTGGTCGCTGCCGACTTCAACAGTCGCACGGCGACCGGGTCGCCCAGTTGCGCCGCCTCGAACACACGCGGGGCGTAGCGGCCGAACTCACCCGGCTTTGCCAGTCGCGCGAAATCGACGACATTGCCCGGATCGTTCCTGAATTCGGCCATGACGCTGTCGGTCACGGGCGACGCTTCGTGGATGCCGTCAAAGGCGAGCAGGCTCTCCTGCAGAAGGGCATGGCCGATGCGAGCGCCGCTGCCGTGATCGCCGATGGTGAAGCCCCAGCCGCCGACATAGCTGACCGTTGCACCCTGGCGCAGGATGTAGATGCTGCCGGTGCCAAGAATGGCAACCGCACCGTCCTCGTTGCCGAGCGCACCCTGAAGCGCGATCAGGCCATCCGATTCGATATCGGCTGCGGCAAACGGCAGGCGGCGCTTCACATAGTGCACGGCATCGCCGACATTGTGCCCGGCGACACCCACGATCGCGCGCGCCGCGGCAATGCCGTCGGGATCAAGACCGGCCTCTTCGAACGCGGCCCGCGCGGCATCGCCGATATGGGCGAGCGCCGTTTCGGGATCGGTCAGAATGTTCGCAGCACCTGCCTTGCCGCGGCCAAGGATCCGTCCATCCCCCGCAGCCACAGCCGCCCGGCAGCTCGTTCCGCCGCCGTCGATTCCTATTAGGTAGTTTGGCATGAGTACCTCCGCCCGTTGAAGATACCAAAAAAGTACCAATAACCAAGTCCGAATCGGTCTCGACCGCGTTTTTTGAAATAATGCATTGAATAACAACGGATAATTTCAGAGATTGCTTTTTTCTGGCTTCAAAATGTAATTTGCCCTAGACAATTGGTATTTTTTTGGCATTAATTCGCTCAGAGGAGACACAACCTATGCCTTCAGTGAAGACCGAGGAGCGTCACGATAACGCCAAGGGCCTCGATGTCATGCATCCGGCGCTGGCGCTTCGGCTGCTCGCATCCGGGCAGCAGGCGGCGGCAAAGGTGGTGGACGCGGCAATCGAGCCGATCTCCGCCGCAGCGTCCCTGGCTGCCGAAGCGCTTGCCTCCGGCGGGCGGCTTGCCTATGCCGGGGCCGGCAGTTCGGGCCTGATGGCCATGGCCGACGCGCTGGAACTCCCCGGCACCTATGGCATCCCCCAGGACCAGATCGTCGTGCTGCTTGCGGGCGGCACTGCCAGCCTCAGCGACCTTGCCGGCGGCTATGAAGACGATATGGAGCTTGCGCGTGAAGACGTGCGCAAGGCCGGCATCACGGCCGGCGACTGTTTGATTTCGGTGTCGGCCAGCGGCTCGACGCCCTATGCGCTTGCCGCGTCCGACGAAGCGCGCCAGCGCGGCGCCAAGGTGATCGCGGTCGCCAACAATCCGGGTGCCGCTCTCTTCAAGGACGCCGACGTCGCCATTCTGCTGCAGACGCCGCCGGAGGTGATCTCCGGCTCGACGCGCATGGGAGCCGGTACGGCGCAGAAGATCGCCTTCAACATGTTCTCGACACTGGTGGGCATCCATCTCGGCCACGTGCTCGACGGCCATATGGTCAACCTGCGCGCCGACAACATCAAGCTGCATGGCCGGGCGGTGCGCATCGTTGCCGACATTACCGGCATCAGCGCGTCCGAGGCCGGCCGGCTGATCAATACCGCCTCCGGCTCGGTCAAGATCGCCATCCTGCTCGCCTCCGGCGCCAAGGATGTGGCGGCGGCCGAAGCGGCGCTCGACCAGAGCAAGCAGAATCTGCGCCGGGCGATCGATATCGTCTCGGCCTGACAAGAAACTGGGATTCAAACCGCGCCGGAACGGCGCATATAAGAGGGAGAAGCTGAATGACCCGTACAACACTCAAGGGCCTGCTGCTCGCGTCGAGCATTCTGGGCTCGGCCGGTCTGGCACACGCCGAAGACGTCACGCTGACGATCGAAAGCTGGCGCAACGACGACCTGGCGATCTGGCAGGAAAAGCTGATCCCGGCGTTTGAAGCCAAGCACCCGGGCATCAAGGTCAAGTTCGCACCGACCGCGCCGACCGAATACAACGCGGCGCTGAACGCCAAGCTCGACGCCGGTTCGGCTGGCGACCTCATCACCTGCCGTCCGTTCGACGCCTCGCTCGAACTCTACAACAAGAAGCACCTGGCCGACCTGACGGCCCTTCCGGGCATGGAGAACTTCTCGCCGGTCGCCAAGTCCGCCTGGACCACCGACGATGGCGCAGCCACCTTCTGCGTGCCGATGGCATCGGTCATCCACGGCTTCATTTACAACAAGGACGCCTTTGACCAGCTCGGCATCCAGCCGCCGGCAACCGAAGCCGAATTCTTCGCGGCGCTCGACAAGATCAAGGCCGACGGCAACTACATCCCGATGGCGATGGGCACCAAGGACCTCTGGGAAGCCGCGACCATGGGCTACCAGAACATCGGCCCGACCTACTGGAAGGGTGAAGAAGGCCGCGCCAAGCTGATCAAGGGCGAAGAAAAGCTGACCGACGCCGCGTGGGTCGAGCCCTACAAGGTTCTGGCCAAGTGGAAGGATTACCTCGGCGACGGTTTCGAAGCCCAGACCTATCCGGACAGCCAGAACCTGTTCACGCTCGGCCGCGCCGCGATCTACCCGGCCGGCTCGTGGGAAATCGGCCTGTTCAACACCCAGGCCCAGTTCAAGATGGGCGCATTCCCGCCACCGGTTAAGAACGCCGGCGACGCTTGCTACATCTCCGACCACAACGACATCGGCGTCGGCCTCAACGCCAAGAGCGCGCATGCCGAAGAAGCCAAGAAGCTCCTGACCTGGATCTCGTCGCCGGAATTCGCCGAAATCTACGCCAACGCGCTGCCGGGCTTCTTCAGCCTGAACTCGACCGCGGTGAAGATGGCCGATCCGCTCGCACAGGAATTCGTCTCCTGGCGCGAAAAGTGCAAGCCGACGATCCGCTCGACCTACCAGATCCTGTCGCGCGGCACGCCGAACCTCGAAAACGAGACCTGGGTCGAATCTGCAAACGTCATCAACGGCACCGATACGCCTGAAGTGGCCGCGGAAAAGCTGCAGAAGGGCCTCGACGGCTGGTACAAGCCGGCAAAGTAAGTGCAACTGGTTCCCTCCCTTCACGGGGAGGGTCGGCCCTACGGCGCCATGCGTCTGATGAGACGCGCAAACGTCGCCGTAGCATTTCGAGTTGCTGCATGGTTCCACCGAAGCATGCAGCAAGGGCCGGGCGGGGCGACAATGTCCAAAGAGGCACTCCCCCAGCCGCAGCGTCATCGGCCTCCCCTTTATGGGGAGGCCACCGACGCAGTCGTTTGCAAAAAAACGCGATAGCCTTAACCTTCGTCATGAGCCCGGATCGGGGCAGGCGTTATGCGGCAGGACCGGCCGTATCGCGCCGATACGCATCATGATGCCCAGGGGAACCGGTCGAACAAGCGGGTACGATCAATGAGCAACGCCACTTCACTGCATGAGGAACAGCCGACCGCGAGACGGCCGAAACGCTGGCACATCCTCGTCTTTCTGCTGCCGGCCCTCGTGGTCTACACGGCGGTGATGATCCTGCCACTGATCGAGACGCTGCGCCTGTCGCTGTACAACACGGTCGACGGTCAGCCGACCTTCGTCGGCCTCGCGAATTTCCAGGTTCTGTTCGGCGAGGAACGCTGGGCCCATGACTTCTGGAACGCGCTGAAGAACAACGTCATCTTCTTCATCATCCACATGTGCGTGCAGAACCCGATCGGCGTGGCGCTCGCGGCCATGCTGTCCATTCCCAAGCTGCGCTTCGTCACCTTCTACCGCACGGCGATCTTCCTGCCGACGCTTCTCTCCTTCGTGATCGTCGGCTTCATCTGGAAGCTGATCCTGTCGCCGATCTGGGGCGTTTCCCCGTGGATGCTCGACCTCGTCGGCCTGAAGTCGCTGTTTGCGCCCTGGCTCGGCAAGCCCGGCTCGGCGCTCATCACCGTGTCGCTGATCTCGGTCTGGCAATATGTCGGCATCCCGATGATGCTGATCTATGCTGCGCTCCTCAACATTCCCGACGAGGTGATCGAGGCGGCCGAATGCGACGGCGTCACCGGCTGGAGCCAATTCTGGAAGATCAAGCTGCCGCTGATCCTGCCCGCGATCGGCATCATCTCGATCCTGACCTTCGTCGGCAACTTCAACGCCTTCGACCTCGTCTATACGGTGCAAGGGGCGCTTGCCGGTCCTGACGGCTCGACAGACATTCTCGGCACGCTGCTCTACCGCACGTTCTTCGGCTTCCAGTTGCAGCTCGGTGACCGCTCGATGGGCGCGACGATCGCAACGGTGATGTTCCTGATCATCCTCGCCGGCGTCTCGCTCTACCTCTTCGTCATCCAGCGCCGCATGCGCCGCTATCAGTTCTAAGGGAGGCCGAGATGTCGCAAGCACGCAACTCCATTTTCCGCACCGGCTTCGTCCACGCAGCCCTGATCGCCTATACGCTGATCTCGCTGTTTCCGGTGTTCCTGACGATCATCAACTCGTTCAAGGACCGAAACGCCATCTTCCGGGCGCCGCTGTCTGTGCCCACGCCGCAAACATTCAGCCTGATCGGCTATCAGACGGTGCTCGGCCAGGGTGATTTCGCCACCTATTTCCAGAACAGCTTCATCGTCACCATCGTCGCGATCGCGTTGGTGCTGCTGTTCGGCGCGATGGCAGCGTTCGCCCTCTCGGAATATCGCTTCCGCGGCAACACGCTGATGGGCCTCTATCTGGCGATCGGCATCATGATCCCGATCCGGCTTGGCACCGTCGCCATCCTTCAGGGCATGGTCGCCACCAACCTCGTCAACACGCTGACGGCACTGATCCTGGTCTACACCGCGCAAGGGCTGCCGCTTGCGGTGTTCATCCTGTCGGAATTCATGCGCACGGTCTCCGATGACCTGAAGAATGCCGGCCGCATCGACGGATTGTCGGAATACTCGATCTTCTTCCGCCTGGTTCTGCCGCTGATCCGGCCAGCGATGGCGACGGTCGCCGTGTTCACGATGATCCCGATCTGGAACGATCTGTGGTTCCCGCTGATCCTCGCGCCGGCGGAAGCCACCAAGACGGTGACGCTCGGCTCGCAGATCTTCATCGGCCAGTTCGTCACCAACTGGAACGCGGTGCTTGCGGCCCTGTCGCTTGCGATCCTTCCGGTTCTCGTCCTCTACGTCATTTTCTCGCGGCAGCTGATCCGCGGCATCACCGCAGGAGCAGTCAAGTGAGTTCAGACAGCAAACCGGTCCGCGTCCTCGTCGCAGGGCTCGGCAACATGGGGCGCAGCCATGCGCTCGCCTACCACAACAACCCCGGCTTCGAGATCGTCGGCCTGGTCAACCGCTCGAAGGTGCCGCTGCCGGAAGAGCTGAGCGGCTATACGATCCATCCGGATTTCAAGACGGCACTTGCGGAACTGAAACCCGAGCTCTGCTCGGTCTGCACCTATTCCGACAGTCATGCGGACTATGCAGTCGCCGCCTTCGAAGCGGGCTGCGACGTGTTCGTGGAGAAGCCGCTGGCAACGACGGTCGCCGACGCCGAGCGCGTCGTTGCCGCCGCAAAAAAGCATGGCCGCAAGCTGATCATCGGCTATATCCTGCGCCATCACCCGTCGTGGATCCGGCTGATCGCCGAAGCCCGCAAGCTTGGCGGCCCCTACGTCTTCCGCATGAACCTCAATCAGCAGTCGAGCGGCCCGACCTGGGAGACGCACAAGTCGCTGATGAAGACGACCTCGCCGATCGTCGACTGCGGCGTGCACTATGTCGACGTCATGTGCCAGATCACCGACGCCAAGCCGGTGGAAGTGCGCGGCATGGGCCTGCGTCTTTCCGACGAAATCGCGCCGGACATGTACAACTACGGCCATCTGCAGGTGATCTTTGAGGACGGTTCGACCGGCTGGTACGAAGCCGGCTGGGGTCCGATGATCTCCGAAACCGCCTTCTTCGTGAAGGACGTGATGTCGCCGAAGGGATCCGTCTCGATCGTCATGGACCAGAACGCCAAGTCCGACGATATCGACATGCACACCAAGACGGCGGTCATTCGCCTCCACAGCGCGGAAACCGGCCCAGACGGGCGTTTCCTGAAACCGGACGACGACCTGAAGATGGACGGCGAGCCCGGCCACCAGGAACTGTGCGACCGGGAGCAGGCCTATGTGCTGAAGGCCATCCGCGAAGATATCAATCTCGACCGCCACATGGACGATGCCGTCCAGTCGCTGCGCATCTGCCTTGCCGCTGATGAAAGCGTGCGCAGCGGCCAGCCGGTCAAACTTTAAGAGGGGCAATCAGGTGGGATCACTTCAACTCAAATCCATCCGCAAGGCCTATGGCAGCCATGAGGTTCTCAAGGGCATCGATCTCGAAGTGAAGGACGGCGAGTTCGTCATCTTCGTCGGGCCCTCCGGCTGCGGCAAGTCGACCTTGCTGCGCACCATCGCCGGCCTCGAGGATGCGACCTCCGGCAGCGTCCAGATCGACGGCGTCGAAGTTGGTCACGTCGCACCCGCCAAGCGCGGCATCGCCATGGTGTTCCAGTCCTACGCGCTCTATCCGCACCTGACGGTGAAGGACAATATGGGCCTCGGCCTGAAGCAGGCCGGCAAACCGAAGGCGGAAATCGAAGAAAAGGTCGGCAAGGCGGCGAGCATGCTGTCGCTCGACCCTTATCTCGCACGGCGCCCGGCAGAGCTTTCCGGCGGCCAGCGCCAGCGCGTCGCCATCGGCCGCGCCATCGTGCGCGAACCCAAGCTGTTCCTCTTCGACGAGCCCCTGTCGAACCTCGACGCGGCGCTGCGCGTCAACACCCGGCTCGAGATCGCAAGGCTGCACCGCAGCCTCAAGGCGACGATGATCTACGTTACCCACGATCAGGTCGAGGCGATGACGCTCGCCGACAAGATCGTGGTGCTGAACGCCGGTCAGATCGAGCAGATCGGTTCGCCGATGGATCTCTACAACCGCCCGGCCAACGTCTTCGTCGGCGGCTTCATCGGCTCGCCGCAGATGAACTTCGTCGACGGCGCCCGGCTCGGCGATAGCCGCGCCAAGACGATCGGCATCCGACCGGAACATATCGGCCTGTCGCGCGACAGCGGCGACTGGAAGGGCAAGGTCGTGCATGTCGAGCATCTGGGTGCCGACACCATCGTCTACATCGAGTCCGAGCAGGTCGGCCTGATCACGGTCAGGCTGTTCGGCGAACACCGCTACGCGCCTGACGACATTGTCTATGCGACGCCGATGGTCGGCAGCATGCACCGCTTCGGTGCCGATGACCGCATCCTCGCCTGAGGCAAACAATCCGGCCTGACGGACGGATCACAGCTTGGTGATATCACGCCGCCGTGGTGCTCTACGCACTGCGGCGGCTGATTTTTTGCTGGAACCAACGCACCGCATCACGGTGTTGCACTGCGGCGCAAATTAACATACATTTATGTTTGTATATTAGCGTTCCGGTATTCTCCGTTCCCATGCCGGTCCCGCTTCCCTTCACTTCCGGACCGCGCAGCCCTCCCAATCTGGCTGCGCACGGTCACCGAACATGGACATCGCTATGCGCATGAACCGACCGACACTGGCCGCCGCCTTGGCAACCGTGATTCTGCTTTCCGGCTGCCAGAAACAAGAAGAACAGGCCGCTCCCGCCTTCCCGCCCTCAGCCGTTGCCGTCTTCACGACCGCATCCGAGACGCTGCCGATCACCAACGAACTGCCGGGCCGCATCACCGCGACACGCGTCGCCGAGGTGCGCCCGCGCGTTTCCGGCATCGTCGTCGAGCGCGTCTTCCAGCAGGGAACCAAGGTGAAGGAAGGCGACGTGCTCTACCGCATCGATCCGGCTCCCTTCCAGGTTCAGGTCGAAAAGGCTGAAGCGACGCTGCGCCGCGCCGAGGCCGTGCGCCTGCAGGCGGAGCAGAAAGCTGCACGCCAGGAAGCACTGAAAAAGGCCAACGTCGTTGCCGCCCAGCAGTTCGACGACGCCGCCGCCCTGCTCGCCGCAGCTGCTGCAGACGTCGCCATCGCCCAGGCCGGCCTCGCCGCTGCCAAGCTCGACCTGCAATATGCCAACGTGACCGCGCCGATCAGCGGCCAGATCGGGCGCGCGCTGATCACCGAGGGTGCACTCGTCAGTGCCAACAGCTCGGAAAACCTCGCCACGATCCAGCAGCTCGACCCGCTCTACGCCGACTTTACCCAGTCGGCGACCGATCTCATCCGCCTGCGCAAGGCACTCGAGGACGGCCAGATGATGAGCGGCGACCAGGAAGCCGAGGTTCAGCTGATCCTCGACGACGGCACGCCTTACGAACACAAGGGCAAGCTGCTGTTCTCCGAAGCCGCCGTCGATGCGACGACCGGCCAGGTGACGCTGCGCGGCGAATTCCCCAACCCAGATGGCGATCTGCTTCCGGGCATGTACGTCCGCGTGCTGGTCCAGCAGGGTGTCGAAAAGAACGCGATCACCGTGCCGCAGCAGGCTGTCCAGCGCAATGTTGCCGGTCAGTCGCAGGTCTATGTCGTCGATGCCGACAAGAAGGTCGAGTTCCGCAACGTCACGCTCGGACGCACCGTGGGAACCCGCTGGCAGGTCACGTCGGGTCTGAAGCCCGGCGAGAAGGTCATCGTCGAAGGCTTCCAGAAGATCGGACCCGGTGCACCGGTCGAGCCGACCGACTGGGACCCGAACGCCAAGCCCGCGGCCGAAGCAGCCCAGACGACTGCAGCCGCCGAAGAAAAGCCCGCTGAAGCCACAAAGTGAGTGCTGATTAATGCCCAGTTTTTTCATCGACAGGCCGATTTTTGCCTGGGTGGTGGCGATCTTCATCATGCTCGCCGGCATCATTGCGATACCGCTCCTGCCGGTATCGCAATATCCTGATGTCGCGCCGCCGCAGATCTCCATCAATACGAGCTATCCCGGCGCCTCGTCGCAAGACACCTACCAGAGCGTCACCCGGCTCATCGAAAACGAGCTGAACGGCGTCGAGGGCCTGCTCTACTTCGAATCGACCTCCAGCGCTTCCGGCTCGGTCGACATCAGCGCCACTTTTGCACCCGGTACAGACCCGGGACAGGCGGCCGTCGACATCCAGAACCGCGTTCGCCGGGTCGAACCGCGCCTGCCCGATTCGGTCAAGCGCCAGGGCGTGCAGGTCGACGAAGCCGGCTCCGGCTTCCTGATGATCGTCGCGCTCACCTCGACCGACGGCTCGATGGATGCCATCGGTCTCGGCGACTATCTCAGCCGCAACGTGCTGAACGAAGTTCAGCGCGTGCCCGGCGTCGGCCGCGCGCAGCTGTTTGCGACCGAACGGTCGATGCGCATCTGGCTCGATCCCGACAAGATGCTCGGCCTCAACCTGACGGCCGCCGACGTGACAAATGCCATCCAGGCGCAGAACGCCCAGATCGCATCCGGCTCGATCGGCGCGCAGCCGAACCCGATCACCCAGCAGATCAGCGCGCCCGTCGTCGTCAAGGGCCAGCTGTCGAGCGCCGAGGAATTCGGAGCGATCGTGCTTCGCGCCAATCCGGACGGTTCCTCCGTTCGTCTGCGTGACGTTGCCCGCGTCGAAATCGGCGGTGAAAGCTACGCGTTCTCGACCCGCCTGAACGGCAAGCCGTCTGCGGCCATCGCCGTGCAGCTGTCGCCGAGCGGCAATGCCATGTCGACATCGACCGCGATCAAGGAGCGCATGGACGAACTGTCGAAGTTCTTCCCGCAGGGCCTCGAATATTCGGTTCCCTACGACACCTCGCCGTTCGTTGCCGTCTCGATCGAGAAGGTGCTTTCGACGCTGGTCGAAGCGGTCGCGCTCGTCTTCATCGTGATGTTCCTGTTTCTGCAGAACATCCGCTACACCATCATCCCGACGCTCGTCGTGCCGGTCGCCCTGCTCGGCACCTGCGCGGTCATGTTGGCGATGGGCTTCTCGATCAACGTTCTGACCATGTTCGGCATGGTGCTGGCGATCGGCATTCTCGTCGACGATGCGATCATCGTCGTCGAAAACGTCGAACGCATCATGTCCGAAGAGGGACTGACGCCGAAGCAGGCGACCCGCAAGGCGATGAAGCAGATCACCGGCGCCGTCATCGGCATCACGCTGGTCCTGGCTTCGGTGTTCATTCCGATGGCCTTCTTCCCGGGCGCCGTCGGCGTGATCTATCGCCAGTTCTCGCTGACGATGGTCGTGTCGATCCTGTTCTCGGCGCTGCTTGCCCTGTCGCTGACGCCGGCGCTCTGCGCCACCTTCCTGAAGCAGGTTCCCAAGGGCCACCACCACGCCAAGCGCGGCTTCTTCGGCTGGTTCAACCGCAGCTTCGACAAGACCTCGCATGGCTACAGCGGCCTCGTGAAGCGCATGGTCCACCGGACCGGCCGCTACATGATCGTCTACCTTGCGGTTCTGGCCGGTCTCGGCTGGCTGTTCATGAAGCTGCCGTCGTCGTTCCTTCCGGACGAAGACCAGGGCTTCGTGATCGTCATGATGCAGCTCCCCTCCGAGGCGACGGGCAACCGCACGACCGAGGTGGTGGAGCAGGCCGAAAAGATCTTCGGCCAGGAGCCCGCTGTCGAACGCATCATCGCGATCAACGGCTTCTCCTTCTTTGGCACCGGACAGAACGCGGCGCTCGCCTTCGTGACGCTGAAGGACTGGAAGGAACGCGACGCCGACAACGCCGCCCAGTCGATCGCCATGCGGGCGACGATGGCGATGAGCCAGATCAAGGATGCGATCAGCTTCGCGCTGTCGCCGCCGGCGATCCAGGGTCTCGGCACCACCGGCGGCTTCTCCTTCCGCCTGCAGGATCGCGGCGGTCTCGGCGAAGCGGCGCTGTCACAGGCCCGCGACCAGCTTCTCGGCCTTGCGGCCGAAAGCAAGATCGTCACTGGCGTTCGTTTCGAAGGCATGCCCGATGCGGCTCAGGTCAGCGTGACCATCGACCGCGAAAAGGCCAATACCTTCGGCGTCACCTTTGCCGACATCAACTCGACGATCTCGACCAATCTCGGCTCGTCCTACGTCAACGACTTCCCGAATGCCGGCCGCATGCAGCGCGTGACGGTGCAGGCGGACGAAGGTCAGCGCATGCAGACGTCGGACCTGTTGAACCTCAACGTGCGCAACGCCAATGGCGGCATGGTTCCGCTGTCGGCCTTTGCGACCGTGGAGTGGGTCAAGGCATCGACCCAGACGATCGGCTACAACGGCTACCCGTCGGTGCGTATCAGTGGCGAAGCGGCCCATGGCTATTCGTCAGGTGACGCGATCAACGAGATGCAGCGGCTTGCTGGGCAGTTGCCGGCAGGCTTCGGCTACGAGTGGACCGGCCAGTCGCTGCAGGAAATCCAGTCCGGCACCCAGGCGCCTCTCCTGATCGCGCTGTCGTGCCTGCTGGTCTTCCTGTGCCTTGCAGCCCTCTATGAGAGCTGGTCGATCCCGGTCGCGGTCATCATGGTGGTTCCGCTCGGTGTCATCGGCTCGGTTCTGGCCGTGACGATGCGCGACATGCCGAACGACGTGTACTTCAAGGTCGGCCTGATCGCGATCATCGGGTTGTCGGCGAAGAACGCCATCCTGATCATCGAGTTCGCCAAGGAACTGCGCGAGCAGGGCAAGTCGCTGATCGACGCGACGCTGGAGGCGGCGCATCTGCGCTTCCGTCCGATCCTGATGACGTCGCTCGCCTTCACGCTCGGCGTTCTGCCGCTCGCGATCGCGACGGGCGCAAGCTCAGGCAGCCAGCGCGCCATCGGTACCGGCGTGATGGGTGGCATGATCTCGGCAACGGTGCTGGCGATCTTCTTCGTTCCGGTGTTCTTCGTGTTCGTCACGAAGCTGTTCGGACGCAAGAAGGCAGAAGCCACACCGGCTGCGACCGAAACACCCACACCCGCCGAGTAAGATGACAATCGACGGCCCGCCCCCTGGGCGGGCCGTTCTGCAAGGAGGAATGAATGCGCCGAACGAAAGCCGATGCGGAGGCAACCCGGCAGAAGATCCTGGATGCGGCCGAACGCGTTTTCTACGCAAAGGGTGTTTCCAACACGACACTGGAGGAAGTGGCCAAGGAAGCGGGCGTAACCCGCGGCGCCATCTACTGGCACTTTTCCAACAAGACTGACCTTTTCCTCGCCCTGCATGACGCAGTCCCCCTGCCGCAGGAAGACATGATCGCCCAGGAGATCGAGGCGGAAGCTGCCGATACGCTGGCGATCGTCGAGGACGCGATGGGTGCCTGGATCGATATCCTGGCCGCTGACGAGCAGCGTCAGCGCATTCTCACCATCATGCTGCGCACCAACTACGACGGCGACATGGCCGAGGTCCTGACCCGGCACAAGGAGCTCGACGAGCATCACAATGCCCTGCTCGAGCTGGCCTTCGCCCGCGCCCTTGCCAAGGGTCATATGCGCGACAACTGGACGCCGACATCGGCGACCCGCACGCTTCACTGGATGATGCTGGGCCTGTGCACCCAATGGCTGCTCTTCGGCCGCCGCTTTGATCTCGTCATCGAAGGGCGCGATGGCTTGAGCCGGCTGTTTTCGAGCTTTCGCACCCCGCCGGCCGTCAGCGCGCCATCGACCGCCGAACGAGCGCTTCATCCGTAAGCGGACGCGTTCTAGCTGAACACCACCGTCTTGTGACCGTTGAGCATGACGCGCCGCTCCAGGTGCAGCCTGACGGCGCGCGCCAGCACGCGGCTCTCGATGTCGCGGCCGCTGGCGACGAAGTCGTCCGCCGTCAGCGCGTGACTGACGCGTTCGGTCTCCTGCTCGATGATCGGGCCCTCGTCGAGATCCGGGGTGACGTAGTGCGCGGTCGCGCCGATCAGCTTGACGCCGCGCTCGTGCGCCTGGTGATAGGGCTTTGCACCCTTGAACGACGGCAGGAACGAGTGGTGAATGTTGATCGCCTTGCCATAGAGGCGTTTCGACAGCGTATCCGAAAACACCTGCATGTAGCGCGCCAGGATGACCAGGTCAGCTCCGGTCTCCTGCACCAGGCCGAGCAGCTTCTCCTCCTGCTCGGCCTTGTTGGTCTTCGACACGGGCCAGTGGTGATAGGGGATCGCCTCCAGCTCGGCCGTCCGCCGGCTATCCTCGTGATTGGAAACGATCGCGACGACCTCGGCATGAAGCCAGCCGACACGGATCTGATAGAGCAGATGCAAGAGCGCGTGGTCGAACTTCGACACCAGGATGATGACCTTCGGCCTGCGTGTCGCTTCGCTCAGCGTGACGCGCATCTGGAACCGGTCGATAGCCGGCTGCAGCGCTCGCTCGATATCGTGGCGCAGCACGCCCTCCGGCGCCTGGAAGGCGATGCGCATGAAGAAGCCATTGGTGCCGCGGTCCCAGAACTGGCTGCTTTCGGCGATGTTGGCGCCAAGGGCAGCAAGCTCTGATGTCACCTGGGCGACGATGCCGGGCCTGTCGTCACAGGCCAGCACAAGGATGAACGTGTTGGTGGTCATGGTCCCCTCCGGTCAACGGTTTTACCGGGCGCGCTGGCGCCTTCCAAGGTCGCTGCCTAGAAGGTGACCGCGCTTGCCGCAACGGCCGGCATGGGGCCGACATGGCCGCAGGAGACGCTTTCTCTCATCGTGATATCAGGACAAACGAAAGGCGGCCGTGGGGGCCGCCTTTTGCAAGAATAACCGCATCTGTCGACCAGAGGCTTCTGATGGAACCCCTCAGGAAACCTCAGTGCGCCTCGTCCCAGTTCATGGCTGCGCGGGCGTCGACCTTGAGCGGCACGCGCATGTCGAGCGCGGGCATGGCCGCATTCTCCATCACTGAGACGACGATCGGAATGGTGCGCTCGACCTCGGCATCCTCGACCTCGAAGATCAGTTCGTCGTGCACCTGAAGCAGCATGCGGGCGGACAGCTTCGCCTCGGCGAGCGCCGGCTCGATCTTGACCATGGCGCGACGGATGATATCGGCGGCCGATCCCTGGATCGGCGCGTTGATCGACGCGCGCTCGTTGAAGGCGCGGTGCGAGGGGATCGACGAGCGGATGTCGGGATAGTGCGCCCGCCTGCCGAAGATCGTTTCGACATAACCGTGCTCGCGGGCAAAGGCCTTGGTGTTTTCCATGTAGTCGCGAATGCCGGGGAAGCGCTCGAAATACTTCTTGATGTAGTCACCGGCTTCCGAACGCTCGATCGACAGCTGGTTGGCGAGGCCGAAGGCAGAGATACCGTAGATGATGCCGAAGTTGATGGCCTTCGCCCGCCGGCGGATTTCGCTCGGCATGCCTTCGACCGGAACGCCGAACATCTCCGAGGCGGTCATGGCATGAATGTCGACGCCGTCGGCAAAGGCCTGGCGCAGCTGCGGAATATCGGCGACATGGGCGAGCACACGCAGCTCGATCTGGCTGTAGTCGGCCGACAGCAGCTTGTGGCCGGGCGTGGCGATGAAGGCGGTGCGGATCTTGCGGCCTTCGGCGGTACGCACCGGGATGTTCTGCAGGTTCGGTTCGGACGACGACAGACGCCCCGTGGTCGTCGATGCCAGCGCATAGGAGGTGTGGACGCGCTTGGTTTCCGGATGAACGAAGCCCGGCAGGGCGTCGGTATAGGTCGACTTCAGCTTCGTCATCTGGCGCCAGTCGACGATCTTGCGCGGCAGTTCATGGCCTTCGGCCGCAAGATCCTCGAGCACCTGCGCCGAGGTCGACCATTGGCCGGTCTTGGTTTTCGAGCCACCCGGCAGGCCCATCTTGCCAAAGAGAATATCGCCGAGCTGCTTGGGCGAGCCGACCGTGAAGGTTTCGCCGGCCAGCTTGTAGATCTCGTCCTCAAGGGCTGCGGCGCCTTGCGCCAGTTCACCGGACAGGCGCGACAGGATCTGGCGGTCGATGGTGATGCCGCGCTCCTCCATATGCGCCAGAACCGGCACCAGCGGCCGCTCCAGCCGTTCATAGACACGCACCAGCCCCTTGGCGCTCAGCCGTGGCTTCAGCACGTGCCAGAGCCGCAGGGTGACGTCGGCATCCTCGGCGGCATAGGCGGTGGCGCGGTCGATATCGACATAATCGAAGGTCACCGACGACTTGCCGCTGCCGGTCATGTCCTTGTAGGCGATCGGCTTGTGGCCGAGCCAGCGCTCCGACAGGGCATCCATGCCGTGCGTGCCGTTTCCGGCATCGACGACGTAGGACATCAGCATGGTGTCGTCGAAGCCCTGAACGGTGATGCCGTGCCGCTTCATGATCAGGTAATCGTATTTCAGGTTCTGCGCGACCTTCAGCACCGAGGGGTCCTGGAGTAGGACCTTGAGCCGGCTCAGCGCTTCGCGCACCGGGATCTGGTTTTCCGCATGGCCACCACCCAGAAGGTCTCCGACGCCGGTCTTGTGGATCAGGGGCACGTAAGCCGCGCGGATCACGGTTCCAGAAGGATCCCTGGCGTAATCGGCGATCGCCAGCGAGAAGCCGACGAGCTCGGCCTGCATGGCATCAAGCGATGTGGTTTCGGTGTCGAAGGCAACGAGGCCCGCGTCCCTGGCGTCGGCAATCCAGGCATCGAGCGTCGCGAGGTCGCGGATCGCGACGTAAGTCGAATGATCGATGGCGGCGCTGGCGAAAAGGGCTGCGCGCGACTGCGCGAGCGCCTCGGCCGTGGCGTCGCCGGCTCCTGCAGTCGCGACGGCCTCGGCTTCGCCGGCGGGCACGGCCTCACCGGCACCGAGCGGCGCCTTCGAAACCGCCGCCTTGTCGAGATCGGGCCCACGCGCGTCGTCACCCCACTCGACCGGCACCGTCGCCGGCTCGATCGCATCGGCGTCCGTGCCGGTGGCCGCGGCGACGCGGCGGGTGAGTGTTGTGAATTCCATCGCCTTCAGGAACGCGACCAGGCGTGGCCCGTCCTGCGGCTCGAGCTGAAAATCTTCGAGCGGCACGTCGAGCGGCGTGTCGGTGCGCAGCGTCACCAGCTGGCGCGAGAGGCGTGCGAGATCGGCGTTGGCAATGATGTTTTCGCGGCGCTTGGCCTGCTTGATCTCGCCGGCACGCGCGAGCAGCGTATCGAGGTCGCCGTATTCCTCCAGCAATTGCGCAGCCGTCTTCGGACCGATGCCGGGAATGCCGGGCACGTTGTCGGTGGAATCGCCGGTCATCGCCTGCAGGTCGATCATCTTTTCCGGCGGCACGCCCCATTTCTCGATCACTTCCGGGATCGAGATCTGCTTGTCCTTCATGCTGTCGTACATCGACACATTCGGCGTCACCAGCTGCATCAGGTCCTTGTCGGAGGAGATGATGGTGACGCTGGCGCCCGCCTTTTCGGCAAGGCGCGTGTAGGTGGCGATCAGGTCGTCGGCCTCGAAGCCTTCCTTCTCGATGCAGGGCAGGTTGAAGGCACGGGTGGCGTGGCGGATCAGCCCGAACTGCGGGATGAGCTCCTCCGGCGGCGCCGAACGATTGGCCTTGTAGAGGTCATAGAGTTCGTTGCGGAACGTCTTCGAGGAATAGTCGAAGATGACGGCGAAATGCGTCGGCGTGACGCCGACCGACGTGTCGCGCGCATCGGTCAAGAGCTTCCACAGCATGTTGCAGAAACCGGACACCGCATTGACCGGAAGGCCATCGGATTTGCGGTTGAGCGGCGGGATGGCATGGAACGCCCGGAAGATGAATCCGGAGCCGTCGACGAGGAAGAGGTGATCACCGTTTTTCATCGGCAATGGATAGCGCGAGGGGAGCGAAACGTCCATTGCGGTTTTCAGCGCGCCCGACATTCTCTTCTTTGTCGCAAGCGCTTCCGACAGGGGCTCGAACAGGCGCACGATCGCCGGCGCGTGCTCCGGGCAAGATGGCTGGATACGGCCGATCTGCCTGCTTGTCAGCTGGGGGCGCAATGCCTATTTCTGGCAGCAAGGGGAAGGCCTGCGCGCCGGGTCTTTCCGGGTCTGGTCGGGGCTGTTGCGATAACGAAGAGCTGCGATCCCGTCCGGTTTCGGGACGGTGCCGAGAACGACGTAAGTCTCACAGAAACGTTACGCATTTGTAATGTCGGATTCGGGCCCCCTATCCTTGAAAAGCCACATTTGAATCCTCAAATCCTAATCAACGGCACCGAGTGATGCCGTCTTCTGGTGATTGGCCTGTCCCCCGCCCGCACCAGATGAGGACAAAGGCCTTATCCCCCTCTCCGGGCCTTTGTCCCGTTTTCAGAGAACCGCCACGGCGCCGCCTCCGCGCCGTGGCGGTTTCTCGTTTCTGGGGTCAAATCCTTGTGAGACAAGGCTTTCTAAACTCCATCGCCTGCTTTGTAACTTGTCTTCGCGCCGCTTCGGGCGTACCCATGGGACATGGCCTTCAATCGAATGCAATCGGCGACCTACCTGGCCAGCCTGCTGGCCAAGAGTTTCTCGCGTGCCCTCCAGGAACGCGCGCAAAAGCTCGGCTTCGCACCCGGGCAGTTTCCCGTCCTCCTGGAACTGTGGGCCGAGGAGGGCCTGACCCAGAAGCAGCTTCTCGACAGGCTCGATATCGAGCAGGCGACCATGGCCAACACGCTGGCGCGGATGGAGCGCGACGGGCTCATCACCCGCCGCAGGCATCCGCAGGACAAGCGGTCGCAGCAGGTGTTCCTGACCGAGCGGGCGCGCGATATCGAGGCTGCGGCCAAGGAGGCGGCACTCGCCGCCGATCAGTCGCTGCTGTCGGGTCTGCGCCAATTCGAGCGCGAGCTGATGCTCGAATACATGCGCATGGCGCTTGCCCGTGCCGGGCAGGACGGCAGCGCGCCATGAGGGGGAAGAACCCTCTCTGATCGTTCCATCAAAAGATTTGGCTTAAACCCGATCGCTTCAGGCTCTAAAGCAACGTCAGCGTGTCCGTTCGGACGCGCCTGAGCAGCTGCCGCCCGTCGAACGACTGCCTGATTTCGCCGCTGAAATCGATTCCGATTTACGACGTCATGCAGTAGGTTCCGGCAAACATGAAGCAAGGATATGCATGATGGCAGATATCACCCCCATTCTCGAGCGCGCGGATGCCAACCTGCCGAAGAGCCTGGACCGGCTTTTCGACCTCGTGCGCATCAAGTCGATCTCGACCGATCCGGCCTTCAAGGCCGATTGCCGCAAGGCCGCCGAATGGCTGGTCGCGGAACTGAACGGCCTCGGCTTCACCGCGTCCGTGCGCGACACCCCCGGACATCCGATGGTCGTCGCCCATCACGCCGGCGCTACGGCCGATGCCCCGCACGTGCTGTTTTACGGCCACTATGACGTCCAGCCGGTCGACCCCCTGAACCTTTGGGACACCGACCCGTTCGAGCCCGGCCTGAAGGAACTGGAGCCCGGCCGCAAGGTCATCACCGGCCGCGGCACCGCCGACGACAAGGGCCAGCTCCTGACCTTCGTCGAGGCGGCGCGCGCCTACAAGGATGTTCACGGAACGCTGCCCTGCCGCGTCACCATCCTGTTCGAAGGCGAGGAAGAATCCGGCTCGCCGTCGCTGAAGCCTTTCCTCGAAGCCAATGCCGCCGAACTCAAGGCCGACTACGCCCTTGTCTGCGACACCAGCATGTGGGACCGGGACACGCCGGCGATCTCGGCCGGCCTGCGCGGCCTCGTCGGCGAGGAAGTCGTCATCAAGGCCGCCGACCGCGACCTGCATTCGGGCTATTTCGGCGGCGCTGCCGCCAACCCGATCCGTATCCTCACCGGCATTCTCGCAGGCCTTCACGACGACGACAGCCGCGTAACGCTCGACGGCTTCTATGAAGGGGTCGAGGAGACCCCGGAACAGATCAAGGCCGGCTGGGAGACGCTCGGCCAGACGGCGGAAAAGTTCCTCGGCGAGATCGGACTGTCGATCCCGTCGGGTGAAAAGAACCGCTCGGTTCTCGAACTCACCTGGGCGCGCCCGACCGCCGAGATCAACGGCATCACCGGCGGTTATACCGGTGAAGGCTTCAAGACGGTAATTGCCGCCGAGGCCTCCGCCAAGGTCTCCTTCCGTCTCGTCGGCAACCAGAACCCGGACAAGATCCGCGAAGCCTTCCGCGCCTATGTGCGCTCGAAGGTGCCCGCCGATTGCACGGTCGAGTTCCACGCCCATGGCGGTTCGCCGGCCATCCAGCTGCCTTACGATTCGAACCTGCTCAACACGGCCAAGCTCGCCCTCTCCGACGAGTGGCCGAAGCCGGCCGTCGTCATCGGCATGGGCGGCTCGATCCCGATTGTCGGCGATTTCCAGAAGATGCTCGGCATGGAATCGCTGCTGGTCGGCTTCGGTCTTTCCGACGACCGCATCCATTCACCCAACGAAAAGTACGAGCTGCAGTCCTATCACAAGGGCATCCGCTCGTGGATCCGCATCCTGGACGCGCTTGCGGCCTGATATCAAACGACGTCGTGGCGGGCACACCCGCCACGACGGTCATGCGACGCTCAAGACCACTGCGACAGACCGGGCAATCAGCGCTGGAGCGGCCATATGCACCGGGCCGCACAGGAAGCACGGTAAATCGCGCCAGCCGGCGCCATCGGCATGCCGGCTGCAAATCGACGTTTGCCCACGCGCTTTACCGTGTCGTCCCGACGATTTCTTGACCAAACACCGGCCGCTGCCGGGGCATCGATCCTTGACCTCACCGGCCTCAGATGCTTCCCTTTTGCAAAACAAATCAGAATGGGACATTGGATCATTGGCACGTGTAAGGACCGAGACGTCGCGTAGCGGACGCGAAACTGTGAAAAGCTTTGGCCGCGATGGCGGCCGCGTTCATGAACAGATGCGTTCCGAAATAGAGCCGACGCCGTCGAATGAGCCTTCGGCCCGATTTTTTGCAGCGATCGCGACGCCGGCATGAGCAGGCTGCGCGCGTATTTCTGGCCCATCGTCGGGCTGGCGGCGATCATCTTTTCTGTGCATGCGCTCTATCACGAGCTGAGCGGGCTTTCGGTCGATGAGTTCCTCGCCAGCTTCAAGGCAATTTCGCTGAAAAGCTGGCTTCTGGCGATCGGGGCGACGCTGGTCGCCTATGCGGCGCTTGCCGGCTACGACAAGCTGGCACTGGATCACCTGGGCCATCGCATCTCGCTTTGGTTCATCACCGTCTGCTCGTTCACCACCTATGCACTCTCACACAATCTCGGCGCCTCGGTGTTCTCAGGCGCGGTCGTGCGCTACCGGGCCTATCGATCGAAGGGGCTGACGGCAGGCGAAGTCGGCGTGCTCGTCGCCTTCTGCTCCTTCACCTTCGCGCTCGGCACGCTGATGCTGTCTGCGATCGTGCTTCTGGTGAAGCCGGAGATCATCGAGCGTTTCGCCGAGTTCCTGCCGGTCGAGATGTCGCTGACAACGGGCGTGCTGATCCTGGTGGTGATCGCGCTCTATCTGATCGGCAGCCTTGTCGGCCTGCCTTCGATCCGGACCCGCTGGTTCCAGCTGCATTATCCCAAGCCCGCCATCGTGCTCAGGCAGCTGGTCATCGCACCGGTGGAGCTGATCGGCGCAGCGGGGATCATCTATTTCGCCCTGCCGGAGGCCGGAAACCCGGGTTTCATCGTCATTCTGGGGATTTTCCTGGCGTCTTTCTCGGCGGCACTCTTGTCGCATGCGCCTGGCGGTCTCGGCGTACTGGAGCTCGTCTTCATCGCCGCCCTGCCGGAAATGAACCCGGCCGACGTGCTGGCGGCACTGGCGATTTTCCGGATCCTCTACCTGCTCATCCCATTCATCATGGCGCTTGGCGTCATCCTGGTGTTCGAGCGCTCGCGATTCCTGGCCGACCGGCGCGGGCCGCTTCAGTAGCGGACAACCGGCACGTTCGTCAGGGTGCGTTGCAGACGGTCGGAAGGGCTGCGTCGAGCGGCCCCTTCACTTCCTTCAGGCGTGCCGCTTCGATCTGGTAGGGTGTGAACGGCGGCACCTGAAGCGATGGATTGATGATCCGGGTGACGTAGCAGCCGGCGAAGAACCGGACCCTTGAACGCTGCTCGATCGATTTGACCGCGACCGGCACCGCCGAATAGATGCTGCCGGCGCCCGCCTCGGTCTTGACCTTGCCAAGCTTGACCTCGACCGCAACGGTGCGCTCGTAGCCGCGCGTGAACGCCTTGTAGCCGCCGGCCGGTTTCGTCTCGCCGAAATAGCCGTAGGCGCGGGCATATTCCTTGCGATTGATGGCGTTGTAGAGCGAGCGCACGACGGCCGCGCCGTCAGAGCGATCGTCGACATAGGCGACGTTGTCCTGCGCCAGAGCATCTGAATTCACGATTGCAAGCGTTGAAAACACCAGCACCGCGGCGGACGGAAACTTCATCGAATTCCTCCTCATCGGCTTTCGGGGAGGCCAGCCGAGCACAACATCAAGGCGAAGCCATAGCAGGATTCGCGAAAATATCGATATTGCCGGAGAGACCGGTGGCAGGTTTGCCTCGCGCCGGGCGACCATGATTTCGCGCCAGACCGTGACTTCTGCCAGGACCGGAAATGAAAAGAGCTCCGTGCGGGAGGAGGTGCACGGAGCTCTCAAACTTGACCGGTGACTGGGAGGAGGAGTGCCACCGATCCACATCGGGCGCCGCGGGAGGAGGTGCAGCGCTTCGATAAGTCGTATAATAATCATGCGCCGCAATATTTTCAAGGGTGGAATTGCTGCGTTGCACCATGAATTGCCGATTTCCGCTCTTTCGCCGGCCGCAGATTGCAGTGCATAATGGCCGACTAATATTACAGGTTGTAAACCACAACCCATGATATTTGATGTGAAAAAACACATCTCTCTCGACATGTCGACGCGCTGTGGTTCTCTAGATGCCGTTGCACTCAGGAACGGCAGATCCTCCCATGAAACTTTTGCTCCAGATCCCGACCGCGATGATCGTCCTGGTAATCCTGGCAATCTGGCTTGCCAGCCTGCGCGTTGTCGTCCTGCCGCCCGGTCCGAACAAGTTGGCGGCGATGACGGCATTGGTCTTTCAAGGCCACGGCTATCGCCTGGTCGATAGCCCTCAGGCGCTGTGTACCCGACAGGCGCATCCGGCGCGCGACTGCGACGCGGTCGCCACCAACAGGTTGGTCAATTCGGTGCTGCTGCGCATGCCCTACAGCCAATGGCTTTACGACTATACCAATCCAGACCCGGGCAAACAGGCAAGGCTCGTCGGCGAAACGCCGCTCCGGACCTCGATCGAGTAGCACTCGCTTTCGAACGGCCCTGCGGCCTCGCATCGAAGCGGCAAACAGAAACGTGATTTCGGGCAAACCCCGTCGAGGCGTAGGATTTCGGCGTTGAGCGAAAAGGAGAAGATCATGAAGATGCTTCTTGTGGCTGTGGCCGCAGTCGGCCTGTCTGCCTCCATGGCATTCGCCGAATGCGCCTATCACGCCAAGACCAACGCGGCGATCGACACGACGACGACGACCGCCAGCATCACCAAGGACAGCCAGCCGGCACCCGAGGAAACGGTCCTTCTGAAGAAGACCGGTCGGATCGTGCAGCACGAAAGAACCGCCGAATAGGCCCCACAGAGACGACGGGGCAAATCAGGGTCATGAATACCCGGCCGCGCCGGCAACCCGTCGCGCGCCGATGGCACCCGCAGGGCCAACGACTGGCAGGGTGGCAGGGCTGCGTATCGGCCAAGCTGTTGAAGACCATGCATATTTGACAAACCGGTTTTTAACGCCCCCTTAAATTGCCGCATTTAAAGTTCACCGCATCGCCGTGGCGGGTCGATAGAGCAATTCCTCCCCGCCCTTGAGAGTGCGTTCGCCGCTGGGGCGAGCGGCTCGTCGCCCGCGATGCGGCATGAAGGGTAAATCCAAACGGCATGGCAGCAAGCGGCAAGTCAGGACAACGGATCGAGCCTTCCTTCGGCAACAGCGCCGATGACGATGACGACGATTTTCGCATCGAGGCCAGCGATCGCGTGACCGGCGGCGGCCGCAAGCCAGTCCGTGGTAAACAGGCTTCCCAACGGAGGAAGAAGGCACAGAAAAACAAGCGCGGTGGATCGCGCCGCAACTCCGGTGGCGGCGGCGGCTTCATCGGCCTGGTGCGCACCCTATTCTACTGGTGCATCGTCATCGGCATCTGGGGCGCCATGGGCGTCGGCGGTCTCGTGCTCTATTACGGCGCGCGCATGCCGAGCGCGGAAAGCTGGTCGATCCCCGAGCGCCCGCCCAACGTCAAGATCCTTGCGGTCAATGGCGACGATATCGCCAATCGCGGCACCACCGGTGGCGAAGCGCTTTCGCTTGAAAACATGTCGCCCTACATCCCGCAGGCCGTCATCGCCATCGAGGACCGGCGGTTCTATTCGCATTTCGGCGTCGACCCGCTGGGGCTTGCACGCGCCATGCTGACCAACGTCACCACCGGCCGCATGGTCCAGGGCGGTTCGACGCTGACCCAGCAGCTGGCCAAGAACCTGTTCCTGTCACCTGATCGCACGCTCGAGCGCAAGGTCCAGGAAGTGCTGCTCGCCTTCTGGCTGGAGCAGAAATACTCCAAGGACCAGATCCTGGCGATGTATCTCAACCGGGTGTTCTTCGGCTCGAACGCCTATGGCGTCGAGGCTGCTTCGCGGCGCTATTTCAACAAGTCGGCGCGCGACGTGAACCTCGGCGAGGCAGCCCTGCTCGCCGGCCTTTTGAAGGCGCCCTCGCGCCTCTCGCCCGCCCGCGACCCGAAGGCCGCGGAAGAGCGCGCCCAGGTCGTTCTCGGCGCCATGCGCGAGGAAGGCTTCGTCACCGACAGCGAGATCAAGACGGCGATGTCGCAGACGCCGACCAAGGCCAAGAGCTACTGGTCGGGCGCCGAACACTATGTCGCCGACATGGTGATGGACCAGCTTCCCGGCATGATCGGCGAAATCAAGGAAGACCTGATCGTCGACACCACCATCGACCTCAACCTGGAAAAGAAGGCGGAAGAGGCGATCAGCGCCACGCTTGACGGCGACGGCAAGAAGCTCGACGCCTCGCAGGCAGCCCTGGTGTCGATCGACGGCACGGGCGCCATCCGCGCGCTCGTCGGCGGCAAGGACTATGCCGAGAGCCAGTTCGACCGCGCCTCCAAGGCCAAGCGCCAGCCAGGCTCTGCCTTCAAGCCCTTCGTCTATGCGGCCGCGCTCGAGATCGGTCGCACGCCGATGTCGGTCCGCAACGACGGCCCGGTCCGGATCGGCAACTGGACGCCGGAAAACTACGACCAGAAATACCGTGGCGAAGTCACGCTTGCCGATGCGCTTGCCAATTCGCTGAACACCATCGCGGCCCAGCTGGTGATGGAGGTCGGCCCGCAGAACGTCGTCAAGGTCGCGCACCGTCTCGGCATCGATTCCGAGATGCAGGCCAATGCCTCGATCGCGCTCGGAACCTCGGAAGTGAGCCTGGTCGAACTGACGTCTGCCTATGCCCCGTTCATGAACGGCGGCTTCAAGGCGACGCCGCATGTCATCCGCCGGATTTCTAAGGCCGACGGCACGGTGCTCTACGAAAATACCTACGACAACCCGCCGCGCGTTCTCGACCCGGCCATCGTCAGCGAAATGAACCAGATGATGGTGCGGGTGCTGACCAACGGCACCGGCAAGAAGGCGCAGCTGAAGGGATGGGAAGCCGCCGGCAAGACCGGGACCACCCAATCCTTCCGCGACGCGCTCTTCGTCGGCTACACCTCCAACCTGACGACCGGCGTCTGGTTCGGCAACGACGACGGCAAGTCGATGAAAAAGGTGACCGGCGGCGGTCTGCCTGCCAGGGCCTGGCACGACTACATGCTGGCCGCGCATGAGGGGCTTTCGCCCTCGCCGCTGTTCGGCACCACCGGGGTACAGCCGGTCTTCGATGAAGGCGGCGCACCGCCTGCCGCGACGGGCGACGTCATGTCAGGAGATCCGGACGCGTTTCCCGCTCCGCCTGTCGGCGTCGACGGCTCGATCGCCGTTGACCAGACCCGCCCCCTTCCCGACGGCAACGGCGGCATGGTGCCGCCAGCCGATGTCGGTCAGACCACCGGCGCCACCAAGCGAACCACGCTTTTCGACATCCTGACCGGCGGCTGAGGCGGCGCAAACGGCGCCTTCCCGCCGTTTGCGCGCCGCCCCGACGACAGGCGGGGCGGCTATTGTGTGCCGCGCGCCAAACGCAGGCTTGCTTTTGCCCCCAATCGCCCCCCAGAATGCCTTGCAGTCCGAAACGCCGGTCCTTATATACGCCGCATCGGCGCAGCCACCGCTGCGAAGAAATCCTAAGACCATCCCGTTAGGGGCTGTCTCACGAATGCCTGACCGGGTTCCGACAGTCCGCTGCAAGGAGAGAACGACATGGCTAAAGTAATTGGTATTGACTTGGGAACGACCAACTCCTGCGTCGCCGTCATGGACGGAAAAGATGCGAAGGTCATCGAAAATGCCGAGGGCGCGCGCACGACCCCCTCGATGGTGGCATTCAGCGAAGACGGCGAACGTCTCGTTGGCCAGCCGGCCAAGCGCCAGGCGGTCACCAACCCTGAAAACACGCTTTTTGCGATCAAGCGCCTGATCGGCCGGACCTTCCAGGACCCGACCACGCAAAAAGACAAGGACATGGTTCCTTACAAGATCACCAAGGCCGACAATGGCGACGCCTGGGTCGAAGCACACGGCAAGGACTACTCGCCGTCGCAGATCTCCGCCATGATCCTTCAGAAGATGAAGGAAACGGCCGAGTCCTACCTCGGTGAAAAGGTCGAAAAGGCCGTCATCACCGTTCCGGCCTACTTCAACGATGCTCAGCGCCAGGCAACCAAGGATGCCGGCAAGATCGCCGGCCTTGAAGTGCTGCGCATCATCAACGAGCCGACCGCAGCCGCGCTCGCCTACGGCCTCGACAAGAAGGACGGCAAGACGATCGCCGTCTACGACCTTGGCGGCGGCACCTTCGATATCTCGGTTCTCGAAATCGGCGATGGCGTCTTCGAAGTGAAGTCGACCAACGGCGACACCTTCCTCGGCGGCGAAGACTTCGACATGCGTCTGGTCCAGTACCTTGCCGGCGAGTTCAAGAAGGAACAGGGCATCGACCTGAAGAACGACAAGCTCGCTCTTCAGCGCCTGAAGGAAGCTGCCGAAAAGGCCAAGATCGAGCTGTCCTCGTCGCAGCAGACCGAAATCAACCTGCCGTTCATCACGGCTGATGCTTCCGGTCCGAAGCACCTGACGATGAAGCTGACCCGCGCCAAGTTCGAAGCGCTTGTCGACGACCTGATCCAGCGCACCGTTGCGCCGTGCAAGGCAGCCCTCAAGGATGCCGGTGTCTCGGCTGCCGAGATCGACGAAGTCGTTCTCGTCGGCGGCATGAGCCGCATGCCGAAGGTTCAGGAAACCGTGAAGCAGCTGTTCGGCAAGGAGCCGCACAAGGGCGTGAACCCGGATGAAGTGGTCGCCATGGGCGCTGCCATCCAGGCCGGCGTTCTGCAGGGCGACGTCAAGGACGTTCTCCTGCTCGACGTGACCCCGCTGTCGCTCGGCATCGAAACGCTCGGTGGCGTCTTCACCCGCCTGATCGAACGCAACACGACGATCCCGACCAAGAAGTCGCAGACCTTCTCGACCGCCGACGACAACCAGTCGGCCGTGACGATCCGCGTCTCCCAGGGCGAGCGCGAAATGGCCGCCGACAACAAGCTGCTCGGCCAGTTCGACCTCGTCGGCATTCCGCCGGCTCCGCGCGGCATGCCGCAGATCGAAGTGACCTTCGACATCGACGCCAACGGCATCGTGCAGGTTTCGGCCAAGGACAAGGGCACCGGCAAGGAACACCAGATCCGCATCCAGGCATCCGGTGGTCTGTCCGACGCCGACATCGAGAAGATGGTCAAGGACGCCGAGGCAAACGCCGAAGTCGACAAGCAGCGCCGCGAAGGCGTGGAAGCGAAGAACCAGGCCGAAAGCCTGATCCATTCTTCGGAAAAGTCGCTGAAGGACTATGGTGACAAGGTTTCGGAAGCCGACCGCAAGTCGATCTCCGACGCCATTGCCGCGCTGAAGACCGCCGTCGAGGCGTCCGAGCCTGATGCCGAAGACATCAAGGCCAAGACCGCCACGCTGATGGAAGTGTCCATGAAGCTCGGTCAGGCGATCTATGAAGCGCAGCAGACGGACGCCGCCCATGCGGATGCCGCCGCTGACGCGGCCCGTGACGGCGATGTCGTCGATGCGGACTACGAAGAAGTCAACGACGAAGACGACCGCAAGCGTTCGGCCTAAGTCGCTCTCTGCTAGAGACGGAAAAGCCCGGGTCACCCCGGGCTTTTTTGTTGCTCCTTATCCCTCCTCAGCCTCGCGTCGGACTGCTTTTGACGGGAAGGCAGTCACTGACCAGACGCAACTCAGACGGCCGCCACCGGGCAACGTCGCAGGCTGGAATGGCAACGAATGGCGCCCGCGGGGCACAGGACCGGCAGAAACGTCATTTTTCCGACAAAAAACCGCACCCTCGGCCCGATGGGCTATGGTATCGCGCTTCAAGGTTTACTAAATCCTGTGGCAAGGTAACCAGGCAGCCGCCGGGCCCCCGCGCTGGCACGTCTTGTAACAGGACAATCTTTGAAGAATGAAACGTGATCTTTACGAAACGCTTGGCGTTGCCAAGACCGCGGATGAGAAGGAGCTGAAGAGCGCCTTCCGCAAATTGGCGATGAAGTATCATCCGGACAAGAATCCCGGCGACGCCGCCTCGGAAAAGACCTTCAAGGAAATCAACGAAGCCTACGAGACGCTCAAGGACCCGCAGAAGCGGGCGGCCTATGATCGCTACGGCCACGCCGCCTTCGAGCAGGGCGGCATGGGCAACGGCTTTGGTGGCGGTGCCGGTGGCGCTGGCGGTTTCTCCGACATCTTCGAAGACATCTTCGGCGAGATGATGGGTGGCGGACGCCAGCGACGCTCGTCGGGCGGCCGCGAACGCGGCGCCGACCTGCGCTACAACATGGAAATCTCGCTTGAGGAAGCCTATTCCGGCAAGACCGCGCAGATCCGGGTACCGACCTCGATCACCTGCGACGTCTGCACCGGCTCCGGCGCCAAGCCGGGCACCAGCCCGAAGACCTGCGGCACCTGTCAGGGCTCCGGTCGTGTTCGCGCCGCTCAGGGCTTCTTCTCGATCGAACGCACCTGCCCGACCTGCGGCGGCCGCGGCCAGACGATCACCGATCCCTGCACCAAGTGCCACGGCCATGGCCGCGTCACCGAAGAGCGTACGCTCTCCGTCAACATCCCGGCCGGCATCGAAGATGGCACCCGCATTCGCCTCTCGGGCGAAGGGGAGGCAGGCGTGCGTGGCGGGCCGGCAGGCGACCTCTACATTTTCCTCTCGGTCAAGCCGCATGAGTTCTATCAGCGCGACGGTGCCGATCTCTATTGCAGCGTGCCGATCTCGATGACGACGGCAGCCCTTGGCGGCAAGTTCGACGTCACCACGCTCGACGGCACCAAGTCGCGCGTGACGGTGCCGGAAGGCACCCAGGCCGGCAAGCAGTTCCGCCTGAAGGGCAAGGGCATGCCGGTGCTGCGCTCCAGCCAGACCGGCGATCTCTACATCCAGATGCAGATCGAGACGCCGCAGAAGCTGACCAAGCGCCAGCGCGAACTGTTGCAGGAGTTCGAACAGATCTCCTCCAAGGACAACAACCCGGAATCTGCCGGCTTCTTTGCCCGGATGAAGGATTTCTTCGACACGCTGAGCGACTGACGCTCAGCCATTCGGACGGAACCACGTCATGGCCGCAGGCTGCCAAAAGCCAGGCCATGACGATTGGGGGCGCTGTAGCCTGTTCCGGTCATTGCCCCGCGCAGGCGTCCTTCGGTGACGCCCATCAACTCCCTCCACCAAAACAGGCTTATCCGGCGCAGAAGCGACCCGGCGCCCGGCAACATCTGTCGGCGCCAGATTGCTGTTTTTGCGGTGATTGCCCGAATGCAGGGACTAAAAGCTGGCGAGGAGCCCGAGGGGGGCCACTGCGACCGCGCATGCCTTTCAATCGACGCGAGATTTCGCCGCCGCCGGAGCCGGGCCCCGGCGGCGGCAGGGGTAACCTTAAAGCGTGGCCATGCCGCCATCGATGATCAGTTCGGCACCGACGGTGAAGGCCGCCTCGTCGGAGGCAAGAAAGACGATCGCCTTGGCGATCTCGCTGGCATCGCCGAAGCGACCGAGCGGGATCTGCGCCGCGATCGACGCGACGATCTCCTTGTTTTCCGCCAGCGTGGAGCCATGGCCGTCGTGCAGCGGCGTGCGGATCGGCCCGGGGCTGACGGCATTGACGCGGATGCCGCGACCGATCAGTTCGCCTGAAAGCGTCTTTGCGAGCGACAGCAGCGCCGCCTTGCTGAGCGCATAGACGCTGGAAGTCGGCATGCCGATATGGGCGTTGATCGAGGTGTTGAGCACAATCGAGGCCGGGTTCGAAAACACCGGCAGCAGTGCCTGGATCAGGAAGAAGGGCCCCTTGACGTTGATGTCGAGCGACCGGTCGAAGCTTTTTTCATCCCAGCTTTCGATCGGTTGCAGCTTGGCGATGCCGGCATTGACGAAGAGGATATCGAGATGGCCGAAGGCGGCTTTCACCTGCTCTGCAACGGCGGCCTGGCTGGCCACGTCGCCGGCATCGGCTTCGATGATGAGGGCGCTTTCGCCAAGCACCCTGCGCGCCTCGGCGATGTTCTTCGGGCTGGTGCCGGTAACAGCCACTCGCGCGCCTTCGGCGATGAACTGGCGGGCCGTCTCCAGACCGATGCCGCTGGTGCCGCCGGTAATCAACGCGGTCTTGTTTGCTAGACGTGACATGATGCAATTCCTTCTGTTCAGCTTTTGGGGTTCGGACCGGTTTTCTTTCCATCGATCGCCGTCCTTCGATGACGATAGATATGGCTGAAGATCGCCGTTCGGATTAGTCTGCCAATCGTGGAATTCGAATTCGGAAAAGCCGAACGATGCTGAAGATAGAAGGAATTGCCGCCTTTGTCGCCGTTGCGGAAGCGGGCTCGATCAGCGAGGCGGCCCGCCGGCTCAGGCTGTCGAAATCCGTCATCAGCGAACGGGTGGCGGAGCTTGAGCGCAGCCTCAATGCCACACTCCTGCATCGCACCACGCGCAAGCTGACGCTGACGGAGGACGGCATCGCCTTTCGCGAACGCGCGGTGCGCATCGTCGGCGAGGTCCAGGCAGCCGCCAGCGATCTGGCCGAGCGGCGGGGAAACCTGACCGGGCCGCTGCGCATCGCAGCCCCCGTCAGCTTCGGGCATTTGCACCTTGGGCCGGCGCTCTATCCCTTTCTGGCGGCGCATCCCGAGATCGAACTGACGCTTGATCTCGACGATCGCCGCGTCGACGTCGCCTCCGAAGGCTATGATGCGATCGTGCGCCACGGGGTCATCGCAGACAGCCGCCTGGTCGTGTGGAAGCTGGCCAAAAGCCGGCGCCTGCTGGTCGCCTCGCCCGACTACCTCGCCCGCCACGGCACGCCGGCGTCGCTTGCCGATCTCGACGGTCACCGTGGCATCTTCTACACCAACCGCGGCGCAACCGACTGGCGGTTCGAGGGGCCGACGGGCGCAACCGTCGTGCGCGGCCAGATGGCGCTCAGGGTCAACAACGGCGACATGATCCGCGATGCCGCCATTGCCGGACTCGGCATAGCGCTGCTGCCGGCCTTCATCTGCGGCCCCGCGGTGCGCGACGACCGGTTGCGCGAAATCGATGTCGGATTTCGGCCGGAACCGGAATTCATCTACATGGCCCATCCCGAGGGACGGCGCGCCTCTGCCAAGCTGAGGGCCATCGCCGAACACCTGAAGCAGGCTTTCGGCGATCCGCCGCACTGGGATCCGTGAACCGGCACTGCTTCGGCGATGGCGGCGCTGCGCTCGCGGGAAGTCCGCGATACCTCGACCGAGCCTTGACCGGATCCCCACAATCCGGAGGTCGCATGCGCCCGACGCGCCTTGCAACCATGAATGGAACACCTATCTCCTTGGCATGCGCTACCTCCTCCTCACCGGGATCACCCTCATGACCCTCGCCACCACCGCTCGCGCAGAGCCTCCGTCCGCGACCGACGACGAAATCCGCCAGATCCTCACCGAGCGTATCGACGTGCACAGGCAGTCGGTCGGCATCGTCGTCGGGATCATTGAGCCCGACGGGCAACGGATCATCGCCCACGGTACGTTGGCGAAGGACGACCCGCGAGCCGTCGATGGCGACACCGTGTTCGAGATCGGCTCGGTGACCAAGGTCTTCACAGCGCTTGCGCTCACCGACATGATCGAGCGCGGCGACGTCAAGCTCGACACGCCGGTCTCGCAACTGCTGCCGCAAAGCGTCGTCATGAAGCTGGCCGATGGTGCCGGGTCCATCACGCTCGGACATCTTGCAACCCATATGTCCGGCCTGCCGCGACTGCCGGACAATTTCGCGCCGGCCGACGACAACAACCCCTATGCCGACTATGGCATCACCGAACTCTATGCGTTTCTTTCCAGCCACCGGCCAGTCCGCGCGCCCGGCGCCGAGAACGAGTACTCCAATGTCGGTTCCGGCCTGCTCGGCCATGCGCTGGCATTGCGGTCGGGCGGGTCTTACGAAGCGCTCGTGACCGAACACATCGCCGCCCCGCTCGGCATGAGCGATACCGCAATCACGCCCCGCCCCGAATTGAAGGGACGACGAGCCACGGGTCACGATGCCGGGCTGGAACCGGTCAGCGATTGGGACCTTGTGGCGTTACAGGGTGCGGGCGCTTTGCGCTCGACGGCGAATGATCTGCTGATCTTCCTCAAGGCAGCAATGGGCAAGGAGCCCTCACCGCTTGCGCCTGCGTTTGCCACGATGCTTGCGACGCGCGTGCCGCTTGGCGATGGCAGCGCCGAGCAGGCGCTCGGCTGGGTGATTGTCGGGCGCGGCGACCAGCAGGTCGTCTGGCACAATGGCGGAACCGGCGGATACAGATCGTTCGTCGGCTTCCGTCCCTCGACGGGTGTCGGCGTCGTGGTGCTGTCGAACACCGCGACCGAGGCCGGCGTCGACGATATCGGCCTGCACCTGCTCGACCGGGAGAAGCCGCTGGCGCCCGCCCCGGTCCTGCGCGTCGCCATCACCATGGACCCGGCGCGCTATGATGCCTATGTCGGCACCTACCGCCTGGCACCCGGCTTCGATCTGACGGTTTCGCGTGACGGCGACAGGCTGTTTACGCAGGCGACGGGACAGAAACCGATTGAGATCTTCCCGGAGGCCGAGCACCGTTTCTTTGCAAAATCGGTCGATGCGCAACTCACGTTCGAGGCTGGCGAAACGGCCCGCGCGAAAAAGCTGACACTGCATCAGGATGGCCGGGGCCATCCGGCCCCGCGCGTCGGCGACTGAGACGCGCCGACGGAAAATGGGTTCCGCCCCCGGCCCTTGGCCGGAGGTGGATCAACCTAGAGGAACAGGTCGACGGCGAAGTAGGTGAGTGCCGAGATCGCCGCGGCGGCCGGCATGGTCACGAACCAGGCGATGACGATGTTGCCGGCAAGACCCCAGCGAACGGCCGAGACGCGCTTGGCCGCCCCCACGCCAATGATGGCGCCGGTGATCGTGTGGGTGGTCGAGACGGGAATACCGAGCCAGGTGGCGGCAAACAGCGTAATGGCGCCGCCAGTCTCCGCGCAGAAGCCCTGCATCGGATTGAGCTTGGTGATCTTTGAACCCATCGTGTGCACGATGCGCCAGCCGCCGAACAGCGTGCCGAGCGCGATCACCGCCTGGCAGGTGATCACCACCCAGAACGGCACGTAGAACTCGGAACCAAGATAGCCCTGCGAGAACAGCAGCACCGCGATGATGCCCATGGTCTTTTGCGCATCGTTGCCGCCATGGCCGAGCGAGTAGAGCGAGGCCGAGATGAACTGCATCACCCTGAACTTGCGGTCGACGGCGAACGGCGTCTGGCGCACGAAAATCCAGGACACGATGAGGATCAGCATCAGGGCCAGGAAGAAGCCGATCATCGGCGACATGAAGATGGCGCCGACGGTCTTCAGGAGCCCGGTCCAGACGATGGCGTCGCCACCGGTGCGCGCGAGGCCTGCACCGACGAGACCGCCGATCAGCGCATGCGACGAGCTCGACGGAATGCCGAACAGCCAGGTGACGATGTTCCAGACGACCGCACCCATGAGGGCCGAGAAAATCACCAAAGGCGTGACGATGCTGGGATCGATGATGCCTTTGCCCAGCGTTTCGGCCACATGCAGGCCAAAGAACAGGAAGGCGATGAAATTGAAGAACGCCGCCCACATGACCGCGTATTGCGGCCGCAGCACCCGGGTCGAAACAATCGTCGCGATCGAGTTGGCGGCGTCGTGCAGCCCGTTGAGGAAGTCGAAGAACAGCGCGAACCCGATGAGGGCGATCAGCAGCGGCAGGGCGAGTGTCGCGTCCATCAGACGTTCTCGATCACGATGCCGCTGATTTCGTTGGCGACATCCTCGAAGCGGTCGACGACCTTCTCGAGTTCGCCATAGATCTCGCTGCCGATGATGTAGGCCATGGTGTTGCCGGCGCCGTGGCGGCGGAACAGGTCCTTCAGGCCCTGGTCATGCAGTTCGTCGGAGCGACCTTCGATGCGCATGACCTCTTCGGCGATGGCAATGAGGCGACCATGGTTGACGCCGATGCGGTCGAGGAGCGGAATGGCTTCGGCGATCAGATGCGCGGCCTTGACGACGATGGCGCCCATTTCCTGCATGCCCGGATCGAACGTCTTCTGCTCGTAGAGCCGGATGGTCTTGACCGTCTTGTGCATCATGTCGATGGCATCATCCATCGACTGGATGAGATCCTTGATGTCACCACGATCGAACGGCGTGATGAAGGAGCGGCGAACGGCCAGAAGCACGTCGCGGGTGATGTCGTCGGCCTCGTCCTCGAGAGCGACGATGCGGTCGCAATGCTTTTCGAGGTCGGGACCGCCGGCCAGAAGCTTGTCGAGCGCTTCGGCGGCACCGACGACGGTGCGCGAATGGTTGGCGAAGAGATCGAAGAAGCGGTCTTCGCGGGGAAGCAGTTTGCGGAACCAGGCCAGCATCACATAAATTTCCGTTCGTGGATTGTCATGCGGCTGTCATATTGTACGCAAGCCTTCAAGAAAAGCGCTGAAACACAGGGATTGCGGGGCTTTCCCCGCCGTTATCGCGCCTTTTCAACGACACTTGGCCGCGATTGCCTTTCGTCTTGCCTTGGCGGGCGCTTTCGTCCTACTGCATGACGTCCTGGATCGGCATCGGTCCAAGGCATGAATTTACAGCGCGTTTAGAGTATTACAGCGCCCTTGCGTGTCGTGTTCGGCGCGTTGTCGTCGGCGCGGACGTCGAGCCCGGACCCGGAATGCCCCAGAAGGTCTTTCTCAACCGCCTGAAGCTGAGCGAGTTCCGCAATTATGCGGCGCTATCGCTTTCCCTTGACCAGCGGCATATCGTGCTGACCGGAGAGAATGGCGCGGGCAAGACCAATCTGATGGAAGCGGTATCGTTCCTGTCGCCCGGGCGTGGCCTCAGGCGCGCCGCCTATGCCGATGTGACCCGCGTCGGCGCCAGCGACGGCTTCTCGGTCTTTGCCGAGGTGGTGGGCATGGAAGGTCCGGTCGAGATCGGCACCGGCACGGCCGGTACAAACGAAGGACAATCGCGACGGCTGCGGTTGAACGGCACGGCCGCAAGCGCGGTCGACGAGTTGACCGACCATCTGCGCGTGCTGTGGCTGACGCCGGCAATGGACGGACTTTTCACCGGCCCATCGGCCGATCGGCGCCGCTTCCTCGACCGGCTGGTGCTGTCGCTCGATCCCGAGCACGGCCGCCGCGCCAGCGAGTTCGACCGTGCCATGCGCAGCCGCAACAGGCTGCTCAGCGACTTTCGTCCCGATCCGGCCTGGCTGACCGCCATCGAAAAAGAAATGGCCGGGCTCGGCGTGTCGATGGCGCTGGCGCGCCAGGAAATGCTGGGGCTGCTGACGGCGCTGGTCGAAAGAAACACCGGCGACAGCGTCTTCCCTTCCGCGCGCCTGGCGCTTGCGGGCTTCCTCGACGGCGAGAGCCACAGGCCGGCCTTCGATCTCGAGGAGCAGTATCTCGCCATGCTGCGCGACGGTCGACCACGCGACGCGGCCGCCGGACGGACTTTGGACGGACCACATCGCAGCGACCTCCTGATCCGCCACCGCGAAAAGGACATGGAGGCCGAGCGCTGCTCGACCGGCGAACAGAAGGCGCTGCTCGTCGGCCTGGTGCTCGCGCATGCGCGCCTCGTCGGCGACATGACCGGCCACGCGCCCATCCTGCTTCTGGACGAGATCGCAGCCCATCTAGACATGGGCCGCCGCGCCGCGCTTTTCGATCTGGTCGACGGGCTTGGCGGTCAGGCCTTCATGACCGGAACGGATCGTGCAATGTTCGACGCGCTCGGCGAGCGCGGTCGCTTCCTGACCGTGGAGCATGGCAGCGTTTCGGGATGATGGAGCCGATCATGGAAAGTGCCCTCTCATGAGCAACACCAGCCTCGACCCGTCGGAGATCGCCCGCTATGCGCGCCACATCATGCTGCCGGAACTGGGCGGCGCGGGGCAGCAGACGCTTAAACGCGCGCGCGTCCTCGTCATCGGCGCCGGCGGCCTCGGCGCGCCGGTGCTGCACTATCTCGCCGCTGCCGGCATCGGCACGCTCGGCATCGTCGACGACGACGTGGTATCGCTGTCGAACTTGCAGCGCCAGGTAATCCACCGCACCGCCGATATCGGCCAGCCAAAGGTCGATAGCGCTACGGCGGCGATCGGCGCGCTCAATCCGCATGTGGTGGTCGAGGCGCATCCCGTTCGCCTTGATGCCGACAATGCCGAGGCTTTGTTTGCCGGATACGACCTGGTGATCGACGGCTCCGACAATTTCGACACCCGCTATCTCGCAGCCGATACGGCCGCCTGCATCGGCATCCCGCTCGTCACCGGCGCGGTCGGCCGTTTCGACGGGTCGCTGACGGTATTGATGCCCTATCGCGCCGGCAAGGACGGCGAACCGAACCCGTCCTACCGCGATCTTTTTCCGGAGCCGCCGCCTGCGGGCGTCGTGCCGTCCTGCGCCGAGGCCGGCGTCATCGGTGCACTCACCGGCGTCATCGGAACATTGCAGGCTATGGAAGCCATCAAGGTGATCGCCGGCATCGGCGAGCCGCTCGTCGGCCGGCTGTTGATGTATGATGCGCTCTCGGCGCAGTTCAGCACCATTCGCTACCGCAGACGCAAGGACAGGCAGGCGGACTGATGCAGATCATCGGGATCGACGCGGCCTTCGATCGCTACGCGGACTTGCTGGACCTGATCCTGGGCGCTTTTGCCTCCATGGACGGGCGGATCGATCCGCCGTCTTCGGCCCATACGCTGACGATCGAAGGGCTGAAGCAGAAAGCCTCGGCCGAAATCGGATTGATTGCCCTCGATGGATCGGACCTGGCCGGCTGCATCTTCTGCAAACCGGAGAGCGACTGCCTCTATGTCGGCAAGCTTGCGGTCGCCGTCGCTTACCAGCGCAAAGGTGTCGGCCGGCTGTTGCTGGCTAGGGCCGAAGATACGGCACGCAGTCTCAACCTCTCTGCCCTGAGGCTTCAGACGCGCATCGAGCTTGTCGAAAACCACCGGACCTTCGCGGCCTGGGGCTTTGTCGAGACCGGCAGGACGGCGCATGCCGGCTTTACCCGCCCGACAACGGTCGAGATGCGCAAGACGCTTTGATCAATCGCGGCCGGGCAGCACCCGGTCCGGCGGCCGGTGGCCATCGAAGAAGGTGCGGATGTTGATCACCACCTTGTCGCCCATGTCGATGCGGCCTTCGAGCGTCGCCGAACTCATATGCGGCAGCAGCACGACCTTGCCCTCGCCGGCAAGCTTGATGAGCTTGGGATTGACGGCGGGCTCGTTCTCGAAGACGTCGAGCCCGGCACCGGCGATCTTGCCTTCACGCAGGCTCTTGATCAGCGCCGTCTCGTCGATGATGCCGCCGCGGGCGGTGTTGACGATGTAGCTTTCCGGGCGCATCAGCGCCAGGCGACGGGCCGAAAGCAGATGATAGGTAGCCGGCGTAGAGGGGCAATTGACCGAGACGATGTCGACGCGGGCGAGCATCTGGTCGAGGCTGTCCCAATAGGTCGCCTCCAGCATCTCCTCGGTTTCGGTCTTGACCCTGTGACGGTTGTGATAGTGAATCGAGAGGCCGAAGGCCTTGGCGCGCCGCGCCACAGCGGTGCCGATGCGGCCCATGCCGACGATGCCGATTCGCTTGCCGGCGATGCGCCGGCCGAGCATCCAGGTCGGCGACCAGCCGGCCCATTCGCCCTTGCGATCCGTCAGGATCTGCGCACCTTCGGCAAGCCGGCGCGGCACGGCGAGAATGAGGGCCATCGCCATGTCGGCGGTGTCTTCGGTGAGAACGTTCGGCGTATTGGTGACCGTGATGCCCTTGCGCGCGGCGGCGTCGACGTCGATGTTGTCGACCCCGTTCGAAAAGCTCGCGATCAGCTTAAGCTGCGGACCGGCCTGCTCGATCAGCGCCGCGTCGATGCGGTCCGTGACGGTCGGCACGAGCACGTCGGCGCGCTTTACGGCCGCCACCAGCTCGGGCTGGCTGCGTGGCGTATCGTCGATGTTGAGCTCGGCGTCGAACAGCTCGCGCATTCTGGTTTCGACGATGTCCGGCAGTTTCCGGGTGATGTAGACCTTGGGCTTCTTCTTGCTTGTCATTGCTGCGATGGGCCTCGTTGACGGGTCCTTAACCAAGTTGGGTGATACTTTCTCCTTGTAGCCGCAATTTCTACCAGACCCGGTCGGGAAGACAAACAAAACTCGCTGCGTCGTCCCCGCGATTTACGCCCCGGTCCTGTGCCCTGGGTGAACTGCGCCTGCAAGTTGCCACGGAAAATGAGCTTCGTCATGCGTCACGTCGTTTCCAAACTCTCCTTTGCGTTGATCGCCGCCCTCGTCGGCGCGGTCATGACGTCTTCGGGCGCCCATGCCCAGGCAGCAAAGGGAGCCAGCGGGTTGCCGCTGCCGCGATTCGTCAGCCTCAAGGCCAAGAGCGTCAACCTGCGCATCGGCCCGAGCGTCGACTATGCGGTGGCGTTCCGTTACCTTAGGCCGGGCGTACCGGTGGAAATCATTCAGGAATACGATAACTGGCGCCGCATCCGCGATGCCGACGGCACGGAGGGCTGGGTGAACCAGGCGCTGCTGTCGGGCGACCGCACCGCCGTCACAGCGCCATGGATGCGCGGCAAGGGCGAAGGCGTGTTCGTCAACCTGCGCCGAGAGCCGCAGAGCACCGCGTCGATCGTTGCCCGCATGGAGCCGGGCGTCGTCATCCGCGTTGGCGAATGCAACGGCGACTGGTGCCACATCGAAACCCAGGGCGTCGACGGCTGGATCGTCCAGAGCGAGATCTGGGGCGCCTATCCGGGCGAAGCCTTCAAGTAAAGGCAACGCCCGCTTTGCACTTTGAAAGAATGGCCGGCTCGCCTCAGGCGAGCTCTGCCTGTTTGGCGGCGGCGGCCAGCGACACCATCGGCCGCGGGCCGATCTGGCCGATGACGATGCCGGCTGCGAGATTGCCGAGCTTGCTGCAATCCTCGAGCGACCGACCGGCGGTATAGCCATAGAGGAAACCGGCAGCATAGAGATCGCCGGCCCCTGTCGTGTCGACCACTTGAGCGAGCGGGGTCGCGCCGACGCGCACGCGTTCTGCGCCGCGCACGACAACGGAGCCTTCCTCGCTCAGGGTGACGGCTGCGAGCTTGCAGTCCTTCGACAGCTTCTCCAGCGCCAGATCGAAGTCCTCGGTCTCGTAGAGTGCCAGCGCTTCCTGCTTGTTGGCAAAGACGATGTCGACGGTGCCGGAGCGCATCAGTTCGAGAAATTCGTCGCGGTAGCGGTGGACGCAGAAACTGTCCGACAGGGTCATGGCGGTTTCGCGACCGTGCGCATGGGCGATCTTGGCGGCTTCGCGGATCGCATCCTTGGCGCGCGGCGGATCCCAGAGATAACCCTCGAAATAGGTGACCTTGGCCTCGGCGACGACGTCGGCTTCCACGTCTTCGGGGCCGAGCTCGACGCAGGCACCGAGATAGGTGTTCATCGAGCGTTCGCCGTCTTCGGTGACGAAGATCATCGAGCGCGCCGTCGGCGGAAGCGTTTCGAGCGGCGCGGTCTGGAAATAGACGCCCTGGGCGCGAATGTCGTGCGCGAAGATCTCGCCGAGCTGGTCGTTGGTCGTCTTGCCGAAATAGGCGGCGCGTCCGCCAAGGCTGGCGACACCGGCTGCCGTGTTGCCGGCGCTGCCGCCGGACGCTTCCACGGCCGGGCCCATGCGCGAATACAACAGTTCCGCCCGATCGGCGTCGATGAGGTTCATTGCGCCCTTGATGATGCCGTTTTCGTCCAGAAATCCGTCATCGCAGCGCGCAATGATATCCACGATCGCATTGCCGATCGTCAGCACGTCGTATTTTGTCATGAACTCCGTCCAGTTTCCCTAATGGCCGGTGTTCGTTAATAGCGGTTTTCCAGCCATTTGGAAGACAAAACACGCGGTCTTTGCGATCATTCCGCCGGAAGCGCGCTGGCATCATAGGCGGCCGCAAACTCGGCGCTCGGCGGGATCGGCTTGATGACGTCGATCAGAACGCCGTTCGGGTCCGCAGTGATGAAGTGGCGCTGGCCGAAATCCTCGTCGCGGATCGCAAGCAGGATCGGCAAGCCGGCCGCGCGGCAGTCGGCATAGACGACATCGGCATCCTCGACCTCGAAGTTCAGCAGCAGGCCAGCGGCAGGCTTGCGGGCCTCTGCCGGGATGGTCTCGTGACGATAGTCGAGGATCGCGAGCGCCACGGCGTCTGATTCCACCGACTGCAGATGCACGTACCAATCGCTGGTGAAGAGCGCTTTGAAGCGAAAATTGTCGACGTAGAAGGCCGTGGTGGCCGCCACGTCCGCCGTCATGATGACTGGGTAATAGCTCGTCGATTTCATGGCTTTTCCTCATGGTCACATTATCATACAATCTGCATGTATATTTTAATTAACATACAGGCTGAATGTATGCAAATGGAATCGCCCCGCCGCTCCAACCGCGAGCGCTCCGATACGACCCGAGCTGCGATCCTCGACGCCGCGCACGGTCTGTTCGTGGCGCAGGGATATGCGGAAACGTCGACGCCCGACATCGTGGCTGCCGCCGGCATGACGCGCGGCGCGCTGTACCATCATTTCGAAGACAAGAAGGCGCTGTTTCGTGCCGTTGCCGAGCGGGAGGCCGCCGCGGTGGCCGCCAAGATCGAAGCGGCCGCATTCGATGGCCTGACACCGCGCCAGGCGCTCCTGGCCGGCGCAAGAGCCTATTTCGAGGCGATGGCCGAAACGGGCAGGGTTCGCATCCTCATTCTCGACGGTCCGGCTGTGCTCGGCACGCGCGAGATGGCGGCGATCGATGCGGCACATGCCCAGCGCACACTGGAAGAGGGCCTTGCTGAGGCAATGGCGCCGAAAACCCTGCATCCGGCCGTGCTCAAGGCAACAGCGACGCTGCTGTCTGCCGCCTTCGATCGCGCAGCGCTGGAAATTGCCGAAGGCGGCGCAACGGATCTCTATGCCGGAGCAATCGGCGATCTGATCGACGGCCTGATTGCCACCTGAGCGAAGCTCCGGCGTCAGCCGGCGACGGGTAGAACCTGCTGCGGCAGCTCGACCAGCGGCGCCGGGATGTCAAAGGTCTTTTCCGGTGACTTGCAGATGTCGGCAATGACGCAGCGTTCACATTCCGGCTTGCGCGCCTTGCAGCAATAGCGGCCATGCAGGATCAGCCAGTGATGCGCATGGTAGAGATATTCGTCGGGAATGATGCGCGAGAGCTTGGCTTCGACTTCGTCCGGGGTCTTGCCCGGTGCCAGACAGAGCCGGTTGGCGATGCGCAGGATGTGGGTGTCGACGGCGATCGTCGCCTGGCCGAAGGCCATTGATAGAACGACGTTGGCGGTCTTGCGCCCGACGCCCGGCAAGGTCACCAGTTCTTCGCGGGTGCGCGGCACCTCGCCACCGAAATCGGTAATCAGCTTTTCGCTGAGCGCGATGACGTTTTTCGCCTTGTTGCGGAAAAGGCCGATGGTCTTGATGTGCTCGCGGACCTTCTCCTCCCCGAGCGCCAGCATCTTTTCCGGCGTATCGGCAAGGGCAAAGAGCGCGCGCGTCGCCCGGTTGACGCCGGCATCGGTCGCCTGCGCCGACAGGGCAACGGCCACCACCAGGGTGAAGGGATTGACGTGCTCGAGCTCTCCCTTCGGCTCCGGCCGCTGGATCGAGAAGCGCCGGAAGATCTCGGAAATTTCCTCGCGGCTGTAGACGCCCACCGCCTTGCCGGTGCGCCGGCCGGCCGCTGACTTCGTTTTCGCGGGCTTGCCCGGCACTTTCGGCTTCACGTTTTTCATGATGCATCTATAGTCAATGGTCATGACCGATGGCAACGACCAGACGCCCGCCGGCGAAGCGCCGGTGTTCAGCGCCGAACTGACCCCTTACCGCTCGCTCGGTTTCAGGGGCTTCAAGGTATTTCTTCTGATCGCCGGGCTGCTGAGCCTGGTGCATGCGGTCGTCTTCATGGTGATCGGCGCCTGGCCGATCGTCTTCTTCTTCGGGTTGGACTTTGCCCTCCTGTTCGGCGCGTTCTGGCTGAACTATCGCTCGGCGCGCGCGCGCGAAGAGGTGCGCGTTTCGCGCACCGACGTTTCCGTGCGCAAGTTCACGCCATCGGGGCGGATGGTCGAGCATCGCTTCAATCCGTTCTGGGCACGCTTCAACATCGCGCGACACCAGGAGATCGGCATCGTCTCGATGAGCGTAAGCGATGGCGGACGGCACACGGACATAGGCTCCTTCCTCAACCGAGACGATCGCGAAACCTTTGCCACGGCCTTCTCCGGGGCGCTTGCCACCGTGCGCCGGCGCTGACGAAGGCCGATCAAGTTTCGGGTGGCGACGACACCAGCACCATGATTACCTGTGTCATGACAGGAGATGACCGATGAACATAGCGACAACCCTCCCGACCGATATCACGCCTGGCGGCACCGATTACGACACGGTGAGAAACGTGATCGAGATGCTCACCGAAGAGTATCGCGAGCAGCCATCGCTCGACGCGATCGCGCGCAGGCTCAAGCAATCGCCGACGCAGTTGCAGAAGGTTTTTACCCGCTGGGCCGGACTTTCCCCGAAGGCCTTCCTGCAGGCGGTCACGCTCGATCATGCCAAGCGGCTGCTGCGTCAGGAAGATATGCCACTTCTGGAGGCCAGCATCGAGGTCGGGCTATCCGGCCCGAGCCGGCTGCACGATCTCTTCGTCACCCATGAGGCGATGTCGCCGGGCGAGTGGAAGGCCCGCGGCGCCGGCATCACCATCCGCTATGGCTACCACCCCTCGCCTTTCGGGACCGCGTTGGTGATGATCACCGAACGGGGACTGGCGGGCCTTGCCTTTGCCGATGGCGGCGGCGAGCAGGAGAGCTTCGAGGACATGGCGCATCGCTGGCCGAACGCGAGCTATGTCGAAGACAGCGCGGCGACGGCGCAGTATGCCGCCCGCATCTTCGATCCGGAACGCTGGTGTGCAGACCAGCCCTTGCGCATCTTCCTGATCGGCACCGACTTCCAGATCCGGGTCTGGCAGGCGCTCTTGAAGATCCCGCTTGGACGCGCGACGACCTATTCGACCATCGCCGGCGAGATCGGCCAGCCGACTGCCTCGCGCGCCGTCGGAGCGGCCGTCGGTGCCAACCCGATCTCCTTCGTCGTTCCCTGCCATCGGGCGGTCGGCAAGAGCGGCGCTCTCACCGGTTATCACTGGGGATTGACGCGCAAGCGCGCGATCCTCGGCTGGGAAGCCGGCAAGGCCTGAAAACGACAAAAGGGGCGCGATGCGCCCCTTTTTCTTATTGATGCATGTCAGCTTAGTGGGCAGCCGACATGTCGCCGAGCACTTCCTTGGAAGCGACGGTCGAATTGGCGTTGAGCTTGTAGACCATCGGCACGCCGGTCGCGAGGTTGAGCTTGAGGATCTCTTCCTTGCTCAAGCGGTCGAGAACCATGACCAGCGAACGCAGCGAATTGCCGTGCGCGGCGACCAGGACCTTCTCGCCGGCGAGAACGCGCGGCAGGATTTCCGTCAGGTAGTAGGGCCAGACGCGCGCGCCCGTGTCGCGCAGGCTTTCGCCGCCCGGCGGCGGGATGTCGTAGGACCGGCGCCAGATATGCACCTGCTCTTCGCCCCACTTTTCGCGGGCATCGTCCTTGTTGAGGCCGGAGAGGTCGCCATAGTCACGCTCGTTCAGGGCCTGATCGCGAATGGTTTCGAGCGACGGCTGGCCGACGGCATCGAGCACGAACTGGCAGGTGCGCTGGGCGCGGATCAGCGACGAGGTGAAGGCGATGTCGAACTTGATACCGTAGTCGGCGAGCGCCTGGCCGCCTGCCTTGGCCTCTTCGACGCCAAGCTCGGTCAGGTCGGGATCGCGCCATCCGGTGAACAGGTTCTTCAGGTTCCAGTCGCTTTGGCCATGCCGGACGAGGACGAGAGTGCCGCTCATATATTTTCCCCTTGAAACGATAGAGATGGTGTCAGTTGAGCCCGAGAACGTCGAGCATGGAGTAGAAGCCGGGCTTCTGGTCCCGTGCCCAGAGCGCCGCGGTAACCGCGCCGCGGGCAAAGATCGAGCGGTCGGTGGCGCTGTGGGACAGGGTCACCTGTTCGCCTTCCCCGGCGAGAATCACCGAGTGCTCGCCGATCACCGAGCCGCCACGCAGCGTCGCAAAACCGATCGTGCCCTCGGCGCGGGCGCCGGTGTGACCGTCGCGCACGCGCACGGAATGTTCCGACAGCGCGATGCCGCGTCCCTTGGCGGCCGCCTCGCCCAGAAGCAATGCTGTCCCGGAGGGGGCGTCGACCTTGTGCTTGTGATGCATCTCGAGGATTTCGATGTCCCAGGCGGCCGGGCCAAGCGCACGCGCCGCCTTCTCCGTGAGCACGCCGAGAAGGTTGACGCCGAGGCTCATATTGCCCGATTTGACGATGCGGGCATGACGGGCAGCCGCGCGGATTTTCGCGTCGTCGTCCGCCCCGCAGCCGGTGGTGCCGATGACATGCACGATGCGCGCCTGTGCGGCGAGACCGGCAAACTCGACCGTGCCGGCTGGCGCGGTGAAATCGAGCACGCCTTCCGCTTCGACGAAGGCTTCGAGTGGCTTGTCGGTGACGGCGATGCCGATCGAACCGAGGCCGGAAAGCTCACCGGCGTCCCGCCCGAGGAAGGGCGAGCCCGGTCGTTCGATGGCGGCATGCAGGCGAACCCCCTCCATGCCATGGACCGCGCGGATCAGCGTCTGGCCCATCCGGCCAGCCGCGCCGACGACCACAAGCTTCATCTCCGTCGTGCTCATCGGCGCATTTCCTTCCGGCTCATGACTAGATTGCGGCGTCGACAGACGCCTCTGGGGCCTTGCCCTGGAGATTGTGCAGGCGAGCGTAGAGACCGTCCTGCAAGCGCGCAAGATCCTCGTGCCGGCCTTCCTCGACGACAAGCCCGTCCTTCATGACGATGATCTTGTCGGCGTTGACGACGGTCGAAAGACGGTGGGCGATGACGATCACGGTGCGTCCGTGCATCGCCTCGTCCAGTGCCTTCTGGACTGCCGCTTCCGATTCGGTATCGAGCGACGAGGTCGCCTCGTCGAGAAGCAGGAGCGGTGCGTTGCGCACCAGCGCGCGAGCGATCGACAGGCGCTGTCGCTGGCCACCAGACATCGTGACCCCGTTCTCGCCTACCGGCGTGTCATATCCCTGCGGCTGGGTCAGGATGAAGTCATGCGCATAGGCAAGACGCGCGGCTTCCTCGATTTCGGCGTCCGTGGCCTCCGGGCGGCCGTAGCGGATATTGTCGCGGATCGAGCCTTCGAACAGGTAAGGCTGCTGCGAGACATAGGCGATACCACTGCGCAGCGACTGCTTGGTCACGTCGGCGATATCCTGTCCGTCGATCAGGATCTGACCGGCAGTCGGATCGTAGAAGCGCGGAACCAGGCTGATCACCGTCGACTTCCCGGCCCCGGAAGGGCCGACAAGCGCGGTGGTCTTGCCGCCTTCGGCGACGAAGCTGACGCCCTTGAGGATCTCGTCGCCATTGGCATAACGGAACCTGACGTCGCGCAGCTCGACCGTCGCGTCCTTGAAGTCGATCGGCTTTGCGTCGGGCTTGTCGCGCTGATGCGGGACGGTATCGAGGATCTCGTAGACCATGCGGGCGTTAACCGCGGCGCGCTCCATTGAAACCTGGAGCCGGGCCAACCGCCGGGCCGGATCATAGGCCATCAACAGGGCAACCACGAACGCGAAGAAGGCGCCGGGCGGAACGTCGTTGTAGATCGCGCGAAACGCGGAATAGGCAAGCACGCTGGAGATGGCGAGACCCGCAAAGGTCTCGGTCATCGGCGCCGTGCGTTCGCTCAGGCGCGCAATCCGGTTGGCACGGTTCTCCGCCCGCTCGACGATCGCATCGACCTTGCCACGCAGTTCGCCCTCCATCGTGAAAGCCTTGACGATGGAAATGCCCTGGATCGTCTCCTGCATGGCGCCGAGAACACGGCTGTTCACATCGATGGCTTCCCGGGTCGCCGCGCGCAGCCGCTTGGAAACATATCGCAGGCCGAGCAGCAGCGGCGGAGCCGTGACGAACACGATGATCGACAGCAGCCAATCCTTGACGAACATCACGCCGATCAGGCCGATCAGGGTCAACAGATCGCGCGCGATCGAGGTGACTGTCAGATTGAGCACGTCGCGGATACCACTGACGTTCTGGCTGATCTGTGCCGCAAGCTGCGCCGAGCGCGTCTCGCTAAAATAGCCGATGCTCAGCGCCATCAGATGCGCGTAGAGCCGCTTCTGGTAGCGCGCGACGATGTTGTTGCCGATTTTCGACAAGGCAACGGCCTGGCCGTAAGTGGCAAAACCGCGCAGAACGAAGGCCGCGAAAATCGAGCCGCAGACCAGCAGCACGATGCTGGCATTCTTGTTGGCGAAGGCTTCGTTGATCACGGTTTCCATGATCGAGGCGGTAAAGCCGGTGGTCGCGGCGACGACGACAAGGCAGGAAATGGCAAAGAGGTAGCCACGGATGTGATCGCGGCCGTTTTCCGCGATGACCCGCTTCAGAATCCCGCTGATGGTGTCGGTATCGACAGCGTGGTGAGTTTTATCTTTAGCGCTCAAAAAGCCTGTTTTCCCTGAGCCTGTGCGGTGCATCGGAAGTCGACGCTACCTTTCCCGGGCTCTATAGTGGTTTGATGCGGCTTTGGCGAGTCTTTGCGCGCGTCGCCGCCTTCAGCTTCTCCAGCGGCGTCCCTCTGTTGCAACACCGAAGTCTCTCGGTGTGCGAGCGAATGCCGCCAGACCGGACAGGGCCGCCATGGGATGAATGACTGCAAAGGTCGGAATGGTCGCCATCAGCGCGGAATGCGGCGCCTTGTCTTCGAAGGCGGCACGGAACTCCGGCTTCTGCAGCGCCGGCAGGATCTTCTGGGAAATGCCGCCCGCCAGGAAAACGCCGCCACGCGCCATGAAGATCAGCGCCATGTCACCGGCCACACGGCCGAGATAGGTCGAAAACAGCGATATCGTTTCCACCGCAGTCGGATTGCTGCCGGAAAGCGCGCTCGTGGTGACCTCGGCAGGATCGGTCAGCACGGCCTCCTCGCCATCGGCGGCGCAAACGGCCCGATAGAGGTTCATGATCCCGCGACCGCACAGGATCTGCTCGCCGGCCATGCGCCCTTCGATCGGCTCCAGGAACGGCCAGATCTGAAAGTCGCGCTCCGTGCGCGGACCGATATCGACATGCCCGCCTTCGCCCGGCACCGGAAACCAGGTGTGCTGCGCAAAGACGAGGCCGCCAACGCCCAGGCCCGTGCCCGGGCCGAGAACGACTCGGGATGTCAGCGGGCGTACGTTGCCGCCGCCGATCTGCACCAGATCTTCGGCAGCCGGCGCCGCGACGGCCAGAGCCTGCGCTTCGAAATCGTTGATGATCAGCACGTCCTCAAGGGCAAGGCTCGTCAGCATGTCCTTCGGGCGGATCACCCAGCCGGCATTGGTCAACGGGATCTCGTCGCCCTTGATCGGGCCGGCGACGGCGAGGATCGCCGAGCGCGGCTGGACAGAGGTCTTGTCGAGGATGCTCTTTTGCAGCGCTTCCTCGATGGTCTCGAAATCGCCTGTCTTGATCGGCGGCAACTGCTTCGGCTCGGCGAAGGCATCGAGCAGCAAAGCGAAGCGCGCATTGGTGCCGCCGATGTCGCCGATCAGGATCGGAAAGGAAAAGCTGTTCTCACTCGCACCGGGCATCGCACTGTCCATCCTGATCGTCGCCGTTGGTTTCGAATTCGCTGCAGTGCCGCGCGTCGAACATGACGCGCAAGGGACGCTGCAGCACTTAAGCTGCCGCATAACTCCTGAGATCGGATCCGATCCCAGGAGTTATGCAATATCAGTTGTGGTTGAAGTCGATCAACTGCTCGGCCGTGGCGCGGTTGAGCGCCATCGGAATATCGTAGACGATCGCAAGCCGCATCAACGCCTTGACGTCGACATCGTGCGGCATCGCCGTCAACGGATCGACAAAGAAGATCAAAAGCTCGATATCGCCGGTTGCGATCATCGCGCCGATCTGCTGATCGCCGCCGAGCGGACCGCTTTTCAGCCGCGTGATGTCGAGGCCGGGGCAAACGTCAAGAACGCGGCCCCCGGTCGTTCCGGTGGCGACGATCTTCCACTGCGCAAAGACCGATTCGTTTGCCTTGGCAAAGGCCGCCAGATCGTCCTTTTTCTGATCGTGCGCGATCAGGGCCACGCATTTCCGATCCGCCATGCCATCTCCCCGCCATCAAATTTAAATCGATTTGATTGCCGTATACATGAGCGTGGCGGGATTGAAAAGGCGCCAGTCCGGACCGCTACTGCAGCGCCGGGCGCGGCAGCGGTACGGGAACATCCGATGGCGGCAGATCCGTCGCCGCGTTGCCGATCACCTGCTCGATACCCTGCTCAGCGGGTGCCGGCGCGGCGGCGCGATAGGCCATGCCGAACGTCGCGTCCCGCTCGGAGGCGGGCGCCGGGCCGTTCAGCACCAGTGTGCAGGCCTTCGGCAGATCGGCCATGGTTGTCACCTTCGGCTTCACCGGCTTTTCGTCCGGCTTCTTCTTCGGCTTTGCCCAGGGCTCGTCTGTAAACCACCAGGCGAGCGACTTGTCGCAGCCATCGCCGGCCGGAACGGCCGCCTGATCCTTGCAGGTGGTCGACCCCTCAGGGCATTTGATGCGGATGTGGAAATGGTAGTCGTGCCCGTAGATGGGCCGGACCTTGCCGAGCGCGGAGCGGTCGCCGTTCCAGGTGTCGCAGAGCTTCTTCTTGATCGCCGGATTGACGAAGACCCGCTCGACCTGCGGGTAGCTCGCCGCCAGCATGATCAGACGCGCATGCGCAGGCGTCCAGATCGAGGGATCGACCGTCAGAAACTTGTTCTTCTGCAGCATCGACGTCGCGGAGATGTCCTCGCGCTCGCGGCCCGTCAGCGTGCGCTGTGGCATCGGCGTCAGCCAGATATCGGCATCGAGACCGATCTGGTGGGAGGCGTGGCCCGATACCATCGGGCCGCCGCGCGGCTGCGAGATATCGCCGAGCAGAAGCCCGGGCCAGCCGACCTTTTCGGCGGCATCGTGGGAAAACTGCTCGATCAGCGCGATCATCTGCGGATGACCCCAGCGCCGGTTGCGCGACAGCCGCATCGCCTGCCAGGTCGGACCATCCGTCGGGATCGCCACGCCGCCGGCAAGACAGCCCTTGGCATAAAAACCATAGGACGACGGCGCCATCTGCGCCGGCAAGGCCTTGGCGCCGAACAGCGCCTTTGCCGGCGTCTCATCGGCCCTTGCGCCATCGGCGATCAGGACGCTCGTGCCGAGCAAAAGCGCCAGAAGCGCCGAGCCGCAACGTCGAAGTGGAGCAACCATCAATTTCGTCCCGTTCATGTTCCGCAGACATCGCGGCCAACGCGAGGCGCGCCGTACCCGATGAACCCCTATCCTAAGCCGTGGTCGTTGCCTCAGCCTTGTCAATCACCGGGATGTGACGCAAAAATTTCGCCTGATTTGCGGCGGCGCCTGTCATTTGCCCCGATTTCGCCTATTCTCTGGCAAAAGAACCTTGAAATATAAGGGGTACCGGCTGGATGCCAAACTTCTGCAGGACCGTGAAACCTGGCCTGGCGGCCTCGCTTCTGACAGCACTTCTTTTCCTTCCCCCTGCAGCGAATGCGCAAGAAGAGCCCGTCTGGCACCATGGCACGTCGTCGATCGGCAAGCTCAAATACGCAGATGGCTTTGCGCGCTTCGATTACGTCAATCCGGATGCACCGAAAGGCGGCGAGCTCAGGCTGTCTGAAAGCGGCACGTTCGACACCTTCAACCCTATCCTTTCCAAGGGCGAGGCAGCGACCGGCGTTGCGTCCCTGGTTTTCGATACGCTGCTGAAATCCGCCGAGGACGAGATCACCACGTCCTACGGCCTGCTTGCCGAGGGCGTCTCCTATCCCGACGACATCTCGTCGGCGACGTTTCGTCTGCGCGAGGAGGCCAAGTGGGCGGACGGCAAGCCGGTGACGCCTGAGGACGTCATTTTCTCCCTCAACATGGTGAAGGAGCACAATGCGCTCCTGTCGAACTATTACCGCCACGTGGTTGCAGCGGAAAAGACCGGCGAGCGCGATGTTACCTTCCGCTTCGACGAGAAGAACAACCACGAACTGCCGAACATTCTCGGCCAGCTCTCGATCGTCCCAAAACACTGGTGGGAAGGACAGGACGAAAAGGGCAACAAGCGCGATATCTCCCGCACGACGCTGGAACCGGTGATGGGCTCCGGCCCCTACAAGATCGCCTCGTTCCAGGCAGGCGGATCCATCCGCTTCGAACTCAGGGACGACTATTGGGGCAAGGACCTCAACGTGAATGTCGGCCAGTACAATTTCCGCACGATCAGCTATGCCTTCTTCAGCGACAGGAACGTGGAATTCGAAGCATTTCGCGCCGGCAACGTCGATTTCTATCGAGACAGCAGCGCGAGCCATTGGGCAACCGCCTACGACTTTCCGGCGATGAAGGACGGCCGGGTGATCCGCGAGGAGATCGAAAACCCGCTGCGGGCAACGGGGGTCATGCAGGCCTTTGTGCCGAACATGCGCCGCGAGAAATTCAGGGATCAGCGGGTACGCGAGGCACTGAACTATGTCTTCGATTTCGAAGACCTGAACCGCAATCTCGCCTATAACGCCTATCAGCGGGTCGACAGCTATTTCTGGGGCACCGAGCTTGCCTCCTCCAAGCTTCCCGAAGGTCGCGAGAAGGCAATCCTCGAGGAACTGAAGGACAAGGTGCCGGCCTCGGTCTTCACCACGCCCTACGTGAACCCCATCAACGGCGATCCGCAGAAAGTGCGCACCAACCTGCGCAAGGCGCTCGACCTGTTCAAGGAGGCGGGCTACGAGCTCAAGGGGAACCGCCTGGTCAATACCAAGACCGGCGAACCCTTCGGTTTTGAGCTGCTTCTGTCCAACCCGTCCTTCGAGCGCACGGTCACGCCGTTCATAAACAGCGCCAAGAAAATCGGCATCGACGCCCGCATCCGCACCGTCGACGATTCGCAATACACCAACCGCGTCAGAAGCTTCGACTACGATATGATCTACGGCATCTGGGCCCAGACGCTGGTGCCGGGCAACGAACAGATCGACTACTGGGGCTCGGGCTCGGTCAACCAGCCGGGATCGAGGAACTATGCCGGCATTGCCGATCCGGCGATCGACGAGCTGATCCGCAGGATCATCTTCGCGCCCAATCGCGAGGAACTGATCGCAACGACGCGGGCGCTCGACCGCGTCCTTCTTGCCCATCAGTACGTCGTCCCGCTTTTCTATTCAAAAGCCATCCGCGTGGCCTATTGGAACCACCTCGCCCACCCGAAGGAGCTGCCCTATTACGGCACCGGCTTCCCGGATGCCTGGTGGTCGAAAAACGCCACGGCCAAATGAAGCCCTTGCGCTTGGAAGCCGTCTCGATTCCAAATGCAGAAAAACGAATCACTGAAATCGAATATAGGCCCGAGCTGGGCCCGACAGCCGCAAGGAGACGTGAGGATTGAGACACAATAGGGCGCACGCCGACGCTTCGCGGGTCCGGGCCACCGGCAACACGTCGATCGAGAGGCTGGCCTGATGGGTGCCTATATCCTGCGTCGCCTGCTTCTGATGATCCCCACGATCATCGGCATCATGGCGATTTCCTTTACCGTCATCCAGTTCGCCCCCGGCGGACCGGTCGAACAGGTGATCTCGGACCTCACCAACGCCGGCGGCTCCGACCGCTTGAGCGGCAGCAGCGGCGACCTGATGCAGGCGGGCGGCGACCAGGGCGGCCAGTATCGCGGCGCCCAGGGGCTGGATCCGGAATTCATCGCCAAGCTCGAGAAGCAGTTCGGCTTCGACAAGCCGCCGCTCGAGCGCTTCGGCACGATGATGTGGAACTACATCCGCTTCGATTTCGGCGAGAGCTTCTTCCGCAACACCTCGGTCATCGACCTCATCAAGGAGAAGATGCCGGTCTCGATCTCGCTCGGCCTCTGGATCCTGCTGTTCTCCTACGCCATCTCGATCCCGCTCGGCATCAAGAAGGCGGTGTCCGACGGGTCGACCTTCGACATCTGGACATCCGGCATCATCATCGTCGGCTATGCGGTTCCCAGCTTCCTGTTCGGTATCCTGCTGATCGTGGTCTTTGCCGGCGGATCGTTCCTCGACTGGTTTCCGCTGCGCGGCATCGTTTCGGACAATTTCTGGGACCTGCCCTGGTGGCAGAAGATCCTCGACTATTTCTGGCACATGACGCTGCCGCTGATTACGCTTTTGCTCTCGGCCTTCGCGACGACGACGCTGCTGACCAAAAATTCGTTCATCGACGAGATCAAGAAGCAATATGTGACGACGGCGCGCGCCAAGGGGCTGACCGACCGTCAGGTGCTCTACGGTCACGTCTTCCGCAACGCCATGCTGATCATCATCGCCGGCTTCCCGAGCGCCTTCATCTCCGCCTTCTTCACCGGTTCATTGTTGATCGAATACATCTTCTCCCTCGATGGGCTGGGGCGGCTCGGCTATGATTCCGTCGTCAAGCGCGACTATCCGATCGTCTTTGCGACGCTCTTCATCTTCTCGCTGATGGGCCTGCTCGTCAGCCTGCTCTCCGACCTCATCTATACGTGGGTCGATCCGCGCATCGACTTCGAGCGGAGGGACGTGTGATGAGCATCGTCACCACTGCCCCCACGCAGGCTGCAGCCCCGCCGCGCGGCTGGCTTTCGCCGGTCAACAAACGGCGCTGGCAGAATTTCAAGGCGAACCGGCGCGGCTACTGGTCGCTCTGGCTGTTCCTGCTCCTGTTCGTGCTCAGTCTCTTTGCAGAGTTCATCGCCAACGACCGGCCGATCATCGCCTCCTACAAGGGCGAGATTCTGTTTCCTGCGGTGGTGGATTATCCGGAAGAAAAGTTCGGCGGCTTCCTCGCCGAGACCGACTTCCGCTCGGATTTCATCCGCGACGAGATCGAGGCCAACGGCTGGATGGTCTGGCCGCCGATCCGCTACTCCTACCAGACTGTCAACTCGAATATTCCGCATTCGGCGCCGACCAAGCCCTTCTGGCTGATGAGCAAGGACGAGCGCTGCTCCGCCTATCCGGAAGGGTCGGCCGACCGCAACTGCATCGCCGGCAACCTCAACTGGCTCGGCACCGACGACCAGGCGCGTGACGTCACCGCGCGCATGATCTACGGCTTCCGCATTTCGGTGCTTTTCGGCCTGATTCTCACCATCGCCTCGGCCGTCATCGGCGTGACGGCAGGGGCGGTTCAGGGCTATTTCGGCGGCTGGACCGACCTTCTGATGCAGCGCTTCATCGAGATATGGTCGTCGATGCCGGTGCTCTACATCCTGCTCATCATCGCCGCGATCCTGCCGCCCGGATTCTTCATCCTGCTCGGCATCATGCTCCTGTTTTCCTGGGTGGGTTTCGTCGGCGTGGTGCGCGCCGAGTTCCTGCGGGCGCGAAACTTCGAATATGTGAATGCGGCGCGCGCGCTCGGCGTCGGCAACGGCACGATCATGTATCGTCACCTCTTGCCGAACGCGATGGTCGCGACGCTGACCTTCCTGCCGTTCATCCTGTCCGGTTCGATCACCACGTTGACCTCGCTCGACTTCCTGGGCTTCGGCATGCCGCCCGGCTCGCCGTCTCTCGGCGAAATGATCGCGCAGGGCAAATCCAACCTGCAGGCACCCTGGCTCGGGCTGACGGCCTTCTGCGTCATGTCGATCATGCTGTCGCTGCTGATCTTCGTCGGCGAAGCGACCCGCGATGCCTTCGATCCGAGAAAGACATTCCGGTGAGCGCGACGATGACCGACCCCATTCTCTCCGTGCGCGATCTGTCGGTCGCCTTTCATCAGGGTGGCAACACCTCGCTGGCGGTCGACGGCATTTCCTTCGACATCAAACGCGGCGAGACGGTAGCCCTCGTCGGCGAGTCCGGCTCGGGCAAGTCGGTATCCGCCAACTCCATCCTGAAGCTCCTGCCCTACCCCTCGGCAAGCCACCCGAGCGGCGAGATCCGGTTCAACGGCAAGGATCTCCTGAAAGCCAGCGATGCGGAGTTGCGCCATGTGCGCGGCAACGACATCACCATGATCTTTCAGGAACCGATGACATCGCTCAACCCGCTGCACCCGATCGAGCGGCAGATCGGCGAGATTCTCGAGTTGCACCAGGGGCTTGAAGGTGCTGCCGCCCGCACGCGCATTCTCGAACTCCTCAATCAGGTCGGCATTCGCGAGCCGGAAAAGCGGCTCGGCGCCTATCCGCACGAGCTTTCCGGCGGTCAGCGCCAGCGTGTGATGATCGCGATGGCACTCGCCAACCGACCGGAGCTGCTGATTGCCGACGAGCCGACGACGGCGCTCGACGTCACCGTGCAGGCGCAGATCCTCGAGCTCTTGAAGACGCTCAAGGACGACCACGGCATGTCGATGCTGTTCATCACCCACGACCTCGGCATCGTGCGCAAGATCGCCGACCGCGTCTGCGTGATGACCAAGGGCAAGATCGTCGAGACCGGGCCGACCGCCGAGATCTTCGCCAATCCGCAACATGCCTATACCCGCCATCTGCTCGCCTCCGAGCCACGGGGCAACCCGCCACCCTCCGACGCCTCCAAGCCGGTCGTCATGGAAGCGGACGATGTGAAGGTGTGGTTTCCGATCAAGGCCGGGTTCCTGCGCAAGGTGGTCGACCACGTGAAGGCGGTCGACGGCATCGACCTGCAATTGCGCGCCGGCCAGACGCTCGGCGTCGTCGGCGAATCGGGCTCCGGCAAGACGACGCTGGGGCTGGCGCTTACACGACTGATCTCGTCCAAGGGGCGGATCGCCTTCGTCGGCAAGGACATCAATGCCTACAGTTTCCGCGAAATGCGGCCGCTTCGAAACCGCATGCAGGTGGTATTCCAGGACCCCTACGGTTCGCTCAGCCCACGCATGTCGGTTGCCGACATCATCGCCGAAGGGCTGAAGATCCACGAACCGGCGCTATCGGATGACGGCCGCGATGCGCTTGTCGCGGCGGCTCTGGAGGAGGTCGGGCTCGATCCCGCCACCCGCTGGCGCTATCCGCACGAGTTCTCCGGCGGCCAGCGCCAGCGCATCGCGATCGCGCGGGCGATGGTGCTGAAGCCGAAATTCGTGATGCTGGACGAGCCGACATCGGCGCTCGACATGAGCGTGCAGGCACAGGTGGTCGACCTGTTGCGCGACCTGCAGCAGAAGCACGATCTCGCCTACCTCTTCATCAGCCACGACCTAAAGGTGGTGCGGGCGCTGGCCAACGAGATGATCGTCATGCGCATGGGCAAGGTGGTCGAACAGGGCCCGGCCGAGCGTATCTTCAACACGCCCCGGGAAGATTACACGAAGGCGCTGATGGCCGCCGCCTTCAACCTCGAAGCCGTCAATCTCTCAGCCATTCGCCAGTAGAGCCCTCGCAATGTCGAAAAGCCCCGTCATCGTCGATCTGAAGTTCATCCCCGAAGAGGTGGAGGCTGCGCTGAAAGGCGCCTTTCCCGACCGCGACGTGATCAATCGGGCCGACGCCATCCATGACGATCGCGACCTCTCCGGCATCGACTATGCGGTGGTGTGGAAATCGGCACCGGATCTCTTTGACAGGGCGCCCGATCTCAAAGTGGTGTTCTCCGGCGGCGCCGGGGTCGACCATGTGCTGACGCTGCCGGGATTGCCGGAAGTGCCGCTCGTGCGTTTCGTCGATCGCAGCCTGACGACGCGCATGAGCGAGTGGGTGGTGATGCAATGCCTGATGCATCTGCGCCAGCACCGGACCTACGAGGCGCTCGCGGCCAAGCGCCAGTGGCGCGATCTGTCCCAACCGGAAGCGGCCGACGTTACCGTCGGCATCATGGGCATGGGCGTTCTCGGCCAGGATGCGGCCCGCAAGCTCTCGGCCATGGGGTTCAAGGTGGTCGGCTGGTCGCGTGGCAAGAAGGCCGTCGAGGGCATTGAGACCTATGGCGGCGACGAACTCGACACTTTCCTTGCGCGTACCGATTTTCTGGTCGGCCTGTTGCCGTTGACGCCGGAGACGCGGGGCATCTTCAATGCCGGGCTTTTCGCCAGGCTGCGCCGAAACGGCCCGCTGGGCGCGCCGGTCTTCATCAATGGCGGCCGCGGTGGCAGCCAGGTCGAGGCCGATATCTTGACGTGCCTCGATACCGGTATTCTCGGCGCGGCCTCCCTCGATGTCTTCGAGGAGGAGCCGCTTTCGCCAGGCAGCCGTTTCTGGCAGATGCCGAATGTCTATGTTACGCCGCATGTCGCCGCGTCCTCGGACGTCAAGGCGCTGTTTGCTCACGTCGAACAGCAGATTGCCCGTCTGGAATCGGGCCAGCCGTTGCAGCACGTCGTCGATAAATTAGCCGGCTACTGAAACACAGGGCGATCAGGGCCTGCGATAGCCCGTCGGTTGGTCATAGAGCCAGCCGATGCGCTCGATCGAGGCTTCAAGGCCTTCGCGCGCAACCGTCATCGTGTGGCCGTTGGCGTGGATCAGCGTTTCTTCGTCCTCCATCAGCGCGACGTGGCCCTTCCAGAATACCAGGTCGCCGCGCTTCAGCGCCTCGCGGGAGATCGGCGTACCCAGGCCCGCAGCCTGCATGTCGGAATCGCGCGGAGCGTGTTGGCCGACCATCATCATCGACAGTTGCACGAGGCCGGAGCAATCGATGCCGAAGCCGGAGCGGCCGCCCCAGAGATAGGGCGTTTCGACGAAGCGGGCAGCGACCGAAACATAATCACCCGCCAGGACGCTGCCGACCTCGATGCAGTGGTCGGCGACTACCGCCTGGCCACCATCGAGCAGGAAATAGCGCGTGCCTCGGGTTTCGCGTTCGTCGACGACAGTCAGGCGGCTGCCCATCGACAACGGATAGACGGTCGGAAGACGCAGGTCGTGACCGGAATAGACGAAGGTGCGCGGCGCCGAGACAATATGGGTCGGGCTCTTGATGACGGGCGCGAGGCAATATTCCGGCAGATAGCCGACATAGCCGTCGAGATCGGCCTTGACCCAGCACCAGCTCTCATTGGTATCGATCACATGCACGCTCTCGCCGAGCAGCAATTCCGTGTCGGTTCCGCATGCCAGATCGGGCTTTGCGCGCAGCGGCGTCACTGGCACGGACACCCGGGCGACGCTGCCCTCCACATAACGTTCGGCTTCGACAACACCGCGAAGGCGGCTTTCTGCGAGGTCGGCTCGGTAGGCATTCAGACGGCGATCGGGAAGTGTCGACATGTCAACTCACTTAGGCTGTTTGCGGCCCTGATCAATGATCAGGTCGCCGAATTTTTCAAGATAGAGAGCACCATCGACTGTCCTTTTGATGACGACATTGCGGCGATCGCGGTCATCGCGGACGCGATCGACGAGGCCAAGCGCACCCATGGTGTCGAGCGCCCGCGTGATCACCGGCTTGGTGACGCCAAGCGTGGCGGCAAGACCGCGAACGGTGTGTGGTGGCGGCACGAGATAGATTTGCAGCAGGATCGCCATCTGGCGCAGCGTCAGGTCGCGGCCATCGACCCTCACCTGCTCCAGCGAGACCTTGTGCCAGAGCCCAAGGGCCTGGGAGGGCGTCAGTTCGATCGGCAATGGCGCCTCCTGCGCGGCCGCATTCCCCTGCGTGAGAGGATAATGCGGGCAATCTAACGGCGTCCCCTTCGCGTCCCGATGACGCGCGGGACTGCCCCGTGACCCGCAACCATAGCCGCGGACCGTTACGCAAGCGTTTCATTTTCGACGACCGGCGCGGGGTGCGCGCCGGTCGTCCTTGCATGGCGCTTTACTTGGCCATCTGCCCGATATGCTGGTACAGCGCGCGTATTGCCTGCGCTTCGCCGCCGACGGGCGAATGCGGCCGCTCGGACTGGGCCCAGCCGAAGATGTCGAAATGCACCCAGCTTTTGGTGTTGGTGACGAAACGCTTGAGGAACAGGGCTGCCGTGATCGAGCCGGCCATGCCACCTGCGGGCGCGTTGGTCAGGTCGGCGATGCGCGCAGAGACATCCTTGTCGTAGCCCATGTGCAGCGGCATGCGCCACATCGGATCGTCGACCTCGAGGCTCACGTCGGAGAGATCGCGCGCCAGTTCTGCATCGTCGGTGAAGAACGGCGGCAGGTCGGGCCCGAGCGCGACACGGGCAGCACCGGTGAGCGTCGCCATGTCGACGAGCAGGTCGTTCTTCTCCTCGTCGGCATAGGCCAGCGCATCGGCGAGAATCAGACGTCCCTCGGCATCGGTATTGTCGATCTGCACCGTCAGGCCCTTGCGGCTGCGATAGATGTCACCGGGGCGGAAGGCATTGGCCGAGATCGAATTCTCGACGACGGGGATGATGACGCGCAGATCGATCTTGAGCTTGGCGTCCATGATCATCAACGCCAGGCCCATGACATTGGCGGCACCGCCCATATCCTTCTTCATCAGGAGCATCGAGGATGCCGGCTTGATGTCGAGGCCGCCGGTGTCGAAGCACACGCCCTTGCCGACCAGCGTCACCTTCTTGTGACCCTTCTTGCCCCAGCGCAGCTCGAGAAGGCGCGGCGCTTCGGCACTCGCCCGACCGACCGTGTGCACGAGCGGGAAATTCTGCGTCAGAAGCGCTTCGCCCGAGATCACCGAGACATCGGCCTTATAGTGTGCGGCAAGCGCGCGGAATGCCCCTTCCAGCGCTTCCGGCCCCATGTCGTTGGTCGGCGTATTGATAAGGTCGCGGGCCAGAAAGACGCCGGCGAGCTGGCGCTTGATATCGGTCGCATCGGCATCGGTCGGGATCAGCAGGGTCGGTGGCTCGCCCTTGGCCGTCTTGTAGCGCTCGAAGCGATAGGAGCCGAGGCCGTAGCCGAGCGCCAGCCGGTTTGCCGTCAGCGGTGCCGTTTCGATGTGCCACTTGCCGGCCGGCAGGGCGCGGGCGAGCTTGCCCGTCAGGAACGGCGCCTCGGACGGGTTGCCGCCGAGGCCGAAAAGGGCGCCGCCGAGATGCCCGTCCGACGACGGGATCAGCAACACGGCGCCCGATTCGGCCTTGAAGCCGGCCTTGCGAGCCCAATCAAGCGCAATCGGATCGATGGCTCCCGTTTCGATATGCGCCGGCGTGACCGCGAAGATCGGCAGCGTCTTGCCGGCGCTGGTGTTGAACGGCGACGGCCGCTCGATGAACTGATAGGGGGCCATGGAAGTCCTCGAATGACAGAGATGGATTCGCGCAATTAACGCTCTGTTAGGGTTAACAGATTATTGCTGGAGTGAAAGTTGCGCCGATGTTGTTTGGAGTTCTGGTGCGCGAATGCATGCTGGGGACACCACCGATGGCCAAACGCACGACCTCTTCCAGAACCGTTACCCGCCTGCTGCAGGGCGTCGCGATCACGATCGTCGCCCTGTCGGTCGCCGGCTGTGCCAACCAGCCGAAGAAGGAGCTGACGACCGGTTCCATCTCGCGCACGTCGAAGCCGGTTCAATCGATGACCGCCTCGGAACTGTCCCAGGCCGCCGAAGGCATCGGCCAGGCCTATGAAAAGAACCCACGGGATCGCGAGGCGGGGCTGAACTACGCCAATCTTCTGCGCATGACCGGTCGCAACGAACAGGCGCTCGCGGTCATGCAGCAGGTCGCCATCAACCATCCGCAGGACCGCGAGGTGCTCGGCGCCTACGGCAAGGCGCAGGCAGCAGCAGGACAGCTGGAACTGGCCTTGAACACGATCAGCCGCGCCCAGACGCCGGACCGGCCGGACTGGAAGCTGAAATCCGCCGAAGGCGCGATCCTCGACCAGCTTGGCCGGGCACAGGAAGCGCGCCTGCGCTACCGTGAAGCGCTCGAACTGAAGCCCAACGAACCCTCGGTCCTTTCCAATCTCGGCATGTCCTATCTCCTGACCAAGGACCTGCGCACGGCGGAAACCTACCTGAAATCGGCAACCGGCCAGCCCGGCGCCGACAGCAGCGTAAGGCAGAACCTCGCTCTTGCCGTCGGGCTGCAGGGGCGCTTCCAGGAAGCCGAGACGATCGCGCGCCAGGAATTGTCCGCAGACCAGGCCGAGGCGAACGTCACCTACCTGCGCTCGATGCTGTCGCAGCAGGGCGCCTGGAAAGAGCTTGCCAAGGCAGACCAGGCCAAAAACACCAACTGACATTCGTGCGTGCAGGCGATTCTGCCGAACGTGGCAGTCTCGCCACGGACCGGCCTGGCTCGGCCGCTGTGATGCGCGCGGCCGGTCGTTGCGGAACGGCGGCGGCGCGATCAGAGACGCGTCGGGCGCGCGCACGCCCTGAATGTCGCGCCACGCGTCTGCGCAATCGCTTCCCCGTCGAGGCGGCCGCAGCAGCAGCTCAGAAATTATCGGCGACCCGGATACCGGCCGGTCCCAGGATGACGGCGACGAGTACCGGCAGGAAAAACAGGATCATCGGCACGGTGAGCTTCGGCGGGAGAGCTGCCGCCTTCTTCTCGGCGGCGTTCATCCGCTGGTCGCGACTTTCCTGCGCCAGCACCCGCAGTGCCTGCGCGATCGGGGTTCCGTAGCGGTCCGCCTGGATCAGGGCCTGGACCACCGACTTCACGTCGTCGAGCCCGGTTCTGTGACCAAGGTTTTCCAGCGCCAGACGGCGTTCGGGAAGAAAGGAAAGCTCGGCCGTGGTCAACACGAGTTCTTCGGCGAGAGCCGGCGACTGACCGGCGATTTCGTCGGCGACACGGCGCATGCCAAGCTCCATCGAAACACCGGATTCCACGCAGATCAGCAGGAGATCGAGCGCGTCGGGCCAGGCGCGCCGAATGGAGTGCTGTCGCTTGGAGATGGCGTTGGCGACGAAGATGTTCGGCGCATAGAAACCGACATAGGCAAAACCGACGGCGAAGGCGAACCGCATCATGAACGGCTTGTCGGCGAAATTCCCGAGAACGAAAATATAGATGACCGCGATGACGAGAAACACGAACGGAAGGCAGAAGCGCGCGAAGAGGAACGTATTGAGTGCGTTCTGGGAGCGATAGCCTGCTGTCTTGAGGCGGTTGACGGTGTTGTCGTCGACCAGCGCCTTGCGCAGGTTCAGCCGCTCTACGACCTGGCGCACGGAGGTGTTGTGCTGCCCGCGCAGGCTGGCCTTTCCGTTCGAGACCTCGCTCGCCAGCCGCGCGCGTTCCCGCGCCCGGATCTGTTCGCGCTCGGTCGCGACCGATTTCATGCGCTTGCCGAGGTCGCCGCGCTCGAACAGCGGCACGATGAGCGAATAGAACGTCGCCAGCACCGCAAACGAGACGAGAACGGCGAAGACGATATTGGGATCCGTCAGTGTCTTGATCAAATCGTCGCTCATCGCCGCCCCTCAGATATCGAAGTTGATCATGTTGCGCATCACCAGGATGCCGATGGACATCCAGGCCAGGCCGAGGCCGATGATGAGATGCCCGCGCGGGTCGGTGAACAGGACCGTCATGTAGGCGGGCGAGGTCACATAGACGAGGAACGACACGATGAACGGCAGGGCGCCGATGATCCACGCCGAAGCCTTCGCTTCCATCGAGAGGGCACTGACCTTGGCCTTCATCTTCTTGCGTTCGCGCAGCACCTTCGAGAGATTGCCGAGCGCTTCTGACAGGTTGCCGCCGGCCTGTGCCTGGATGGCGATGACGATCGCGAAGAAATTCACCTCCGCCAGCGGAATGCTGTTGATCATGCGGGCGCATCCCTCGGTGACGCTGAGGCCCACCTGCTGCGAATCGACGACGCGGCGAAATTCGGTCTTCACCGGCTCCTGTCCGTCGTTTGCGATGAGGCGCAAGGCATCGTTCAGGGGAAGGCCCGACTTGATCGACCGGACCATGATGTCGAGCGCGTTCGGAAACTCTTCGAGAAACTTCTTACAGCGGCGCTTGATCAGGAAACCGATGAACCAGCGCGGCAAACCGGCCGCGGCAATGATGCCGATGCCGGCTGATATCGCGAGACCCGCGCCCACCATGAGGGCCAGGATGAAGGCGACAAAGCCGAAAGCCGCACTGAAAATGTAGAACTGGGTCAGGGATATCGTCAGATTGGCCTGCGCCAGGCGCACCTTCATCGACGGTGCGGTCTTTGCCGATTTTTCCAGCTGCTTCTTTTCGAGTTCCTTCAGCGAGTCCTGAACGGATTTGCGCCGCTTCGACATTTCGCTGACGCGATCGCGCGCCGCCTTGACCTTGACCCGGTCCGTTTCGGCGGCACCGACCTTGCGGATGCGGCCTTCGGCCTTCTTCTCGGTCTCGATGCGCGAATAGAGGACGACATAGGCGAGCGCCGCTGCAGAGATTGCAACGAGCAGAGCCAGCGCCAGGACGGGAATGCTGATGCCGAACATCGCGGCTCCTAGCCCTTGTCCATGGCGTCGAGCGTCGCCGCCAGGCGTTTGTCTTCGTTGAAGTAGCGGGCACGATCCCAGAAATGCGGGCGACCAATACCGGTCGACATGTGGCGCCCGACGATGCGACCGTTGGCATCTTCGCCGTCGATCTCGTAGCGCATCAGGTCCTGGGTGATGATGACATCGCCTTCCATGCCCGTCACCTCGGTGATGTGGGTGATGCGGCGCGAGCCATCGCGCAGGCGCGCCGCCTGGATGATGACGTCGACGGAGCCGGCGATGATCTCGCGCACGGTCTTCGCCGGAAGGGTGTAACCGCCCATGGCGATCATCGATTCCATGCGAGCGAGGCATTCGCGCGGCGTATTGGCGTGGATCGTGCCCATGGAGCCGTCATGACCGGTGTTCATCGCCTGCAAGAGGTCAAACACCTCGGGTCCGCGCACTTCGCCGACGATGATGCGCTCGGGCCGCATGCGCAGGCAGTTCTTGATGAGATCGCGCATGGTGATCTCGCCTTCGCCTTCGATGTTGGGCGGACGGGTTTCCAGGCGCACCACATGCGGCTGCTGCAGTTGCAGTTCGGCCGTGTCCTCGCAGGTGATCACCCGTTCATCGAGGTCGATAAAGCCGGTCAGGCAGTTGAGCAGCGTCGTCTTGCCCGAACCGGTACCGCCGGAGATGACGATGTTGCAGCGGACGCGGCCGATGATCTGGAGGAGGACGGCGCCCTCTGGCGTGATCGCACCGAATTTCACCAGCTGATCGAGCTTCAGCTTGTCCTTCTTGAACTTGCGGATCGTCAGCGCGGTGCCGTCGATGGCGAGCGGCGGCGCGATGACGTTGACGCGCGAGCCATCCGGAAGGCGCGCATCGCAGATCGGGCTCGATTCGTCGACCCGGCGGCCGACCTGTCCGACGATGCGTTGGCAAATCGACAAAAGCTGGGCGTTGTCGCGGAAGCGGACTTCCGATTCGATGGTCTTGCCGCCGACTTCGATGAAGGTCTGGCCGGCACCGTTGACCATGATGTCGGCGATATCGTCGCGTGCCAGCAGCGGCTCGAGCGGACCGTAGCCAAGCACGTCGTTGCAGATATCGTCGAGCAGTTCCTCCTGCTCGGAAATCGACATCGCGAAGTTCTTGATCGTGATGATGTCATTGACGATATCGCGGATTTCTTCGCGGGCGCTTTCCGTGTCGAGCTTGGCGAGCTGCGAAAGATCGATCGTATCGATCAGAGCCGAGAAGACCTGCGACTTCGTATCGTAGTAATCCTCGTTGCGGGCCGGGCGCTTCCTCTGGGCTGGAGCGGGCGACGGCGCGCGCGTTGCGGGCGCATGCGCGTCGGCGAGCACCGGCACGGCACGCTCGATCACTGCCGCTTGCGTGGCTGGCGCGATCGGCGGCATTGCGACACCCGTCGCGCCGCCCTTGCCGAAGCCTTCGTTTCCGCGTTTGCCGAACATGTTCCTGATCCGTCCGTTCTATGCGTCGTCTATTTTCTGCCGAGTGCGGCCAGCACCTTGCCGAGCCCGCCGCGACGCGCCTTCTTCATCGATGCCCGTCCGGTCAACAGATGTGCGAGCTGCGAAAAGGTTTCGGCGGCTGCCGATTTCTTGTCGATCTCGGCAATCATGCGACCGCTGTTCGACGCGTTGCCAAAGAGCATGGCGTCGAACGGAATGATGGCTGCCGCTTCGATCTCCAGCGATTCGCAGAATTCGCTGACGGCGATCTCCGGGCGCTTCGGCATGCCCACCTGGTTCAAGATGAGGTGCGGCTGCTTGTCGTTCGGCCGAAGCTTCTTCATCGCATCGAGCAGGTTCTTGGTATTGCGCAGACTTGCAAGGTCCGGGACCGCCGTAATGACGACCTCATCCGCCTCGCCAAGGACAGAGCGCGTCCATTCCGTCCACATATGCGGAATATCGAGCACGGTCACCGGGGCGCTGCGCTGCAGGATCTCCAGGATCGGATGAAAGGCGGCGCCCTCGAAGTCATAGGCGCGGTCGAGCATCGACGGCGCAGCCAGCAGCGAAAGATGCTCGGAGCATTTGGTCAGCAGACGATCGAGAAAGACCTCGTCGAGCCGCTCGGGAGCGAAGACCGCCTCGGATATGCCCTGCGGCGGGTCCTGATCGAAGTCGATGTTGGCGGTGCCATAGGGCAGATCGAGATCGGCAAGGATGGTCTCGGTCGAAAAGAGGTTGGAGATACCCCAGGCGCAGTTATGCGCGATGGCCGACGATCCGCAGCCCCCCTTGGCGCCCACGAACGCCATGCTGCGTCCCAAGGGCTCGGCATCGGGATCGACGAAGATCGATGCAATCGCCGCCAGAATGTCCGGCATCGCGACGGGCGCGACCATGTATTCGGAAATGCCGTTGCGGATAAGGTCGCGATAGAGCGCGATATCGTTGTGCTTGCCGAGGAGAACGACCTTGGTGCTCGGATCGCAGACCGCGGCGAGCGGCGCGAGTTCGGTCAAAAGTGCACGCGGCTCGGTCGATGTTTCCAGGACGATCAGGTTCGGCGTCGGCACCGTCGCGAACATGTTGGCCGCCGCATCGATGCCACCGCTGTTGATACGCAGACTGACCTTCGCCATGCGGCGATCCTGGCCGCAACGCTCCATCAGCCGCTGCATGGCCTCGCTCTCGCAAAACGCATGGATCGAGATGCGCGGCAACGGGCGGACCTGATCGAGGTCGCCCGGCTGCACCGTATCGAAGCCGAGGTCGCCGGCTTCGGCACCCGTTTCGATCCTGTAGTCAATGGTGCTCATCTGCTGATCCCAACGATATCAATTGAAGATGATGACGGGTCCGTCACTCTTCTCGGTTCCGCGCCAGTCCTTGATGACCTGACCGCGCTGTTCCGCATCGATCGGCGACATCTGCCGCGGTCCGAGCAGATCGGTTGGGTTGGAAATCTGCGCTGCAAGATTGGACTGCGATGCGCAGCCGAAATTGTAGTAGTTGCGGTTCTGCATCGTGTTGAGCGCCACATCCTCGGGCCACTCGCCGCACGGTCCGGTCTGCGCCATGATCGCCACGTAGCTGAGGCGAATCGGGGCAGCGTCGCCGGTCTGGCCAGCCTCGTAGCCAGCCTCGATCAGGCGCTTGGCCGGGACGCCGGCAGCAACGAGCACGCCGCGGATCTCCTTGCGCACCGCTTGCGCGGCATGGCTGTTTGCCGAGCCGCGCGGCAGCATGATCTGGAACACGCCGGTCGACGAATTGCGGTACTCGGCAGCAAAGCCGCTGATGACGTCGCGCGTGCCCTGCGTCAGCCGGCGGTCGCCGGAGGCGACCGGGATATCGATCGCGCGCTCGCCCTCGGCCAGCACGATCGGATGACGGGTGCGGTAGTCATCCGGGATGGAGCCCGTTGCGAGATTGTCCTTGGTGCCGCAGCCGGCCAGCAGCCCGGCGGCAACGACGAGGATTGCAGCGCGCCGCAAATGACGGGCGGAAACTGCGGACGTGCTGTGGCGCATGGCACTCGGCCTTTCGGAACTCTCGTTGAAGCTGTTTCGCGGTTGCATGGCCCGACCTATTTGTAGATGAAGCCGACATTGCCATGGTAGCGTCCGGCAGGTGCGGATGCTTCCGGGCGGCCGTAGATGCGGTTCACGCGACCAAGGAAGAAACTTTCGAGATCGTTGGCGGCGTTGAAATTGTCGTCGGGCCTGGATATCGCGCTTCTGGGCACCGGGCGCACCAGATAGGGCGTGGCGATGATGACAAGTTCGGTCTCGTTGCGGACGAAATCCTTGCTGCGGAACAGCGTTCCGAGAACCGGGATCTTCGAGGCGCCAGGCAGACCCGACATCGCCTGGCGGATGTTGTCCTGTACCAGGCCGGCGATAACGATCGAACCGCCCGAGGGAAGCTCGACGCTGGTCGATGCCTCGCGCTTGCGAATGCCGAGGAAGGTCTGACCGGGAACATTGGTCATGCCGTTGCCGGTGACGACCGAGCCTTCATAGGTTGGCTCGGAGACGTTGGTCTCGATCTGGAGACTGATGCGGCCGGGGCCAAGGACAACCGGCTTGAAATTCAGCCTGATGCCGTATTCGACGTCGTTGACCTCGCGCTTGACCTCGATGCCGTCGTTCTCGCCGGTACCGACCTCCTGAACACCGGCAATCCGGAACTGGCCACCTACATAGAACTTGGCCTCCTGTCCCGAAATCGCCGTCAGGCTCGGTTCGGCCAGCGTGCGCATGACACCGGCCTGCTCCATGGCATTGATGTAGCTGGCGATCGTCGTTCCGCCGATCGATCCCTTGATCACGGCGTTCGCCGCGACGCCGACGGCATCGCCGAGGTTCGCCGGATTACGGAACGCGATGCCGCTTTCGCCGTCGCCGACACGGCCGTTGAAGCCAAGCTGCTTCAGCACCTGCCGGCTGACTTCGGCGACCGTCACCTTCAGCGTGACCTGGTCGTCACCGTCGATCGTCAGGAGATTGACGATCTGCGAGACCTGCCGGTCTTCGGCGAAGATGTCGGCGTCGCCATTGTTGCCCTGCGCGGTGATGTTGCGCGTCGTCGCTTCACCGCCCTGGAGGAAGGCCTTGGCGAGATCGACGGCGCGCGTCGAATCGAGCGGCGTGCGCACGGTCCCGGTCAGAACGATGTTGTCGGAGATGATTTCGACATTGATGTCGGCATCGGGAATGAAGCGCCGCAGATTGGACTGCAGGTTGGCGATGTCGCGTTCGACCTCGACATCGAGGCTGACGACCTCCTCGCCGTTCGCTCCGAAGACAAAGATGTTGGTCTGCCCGACGGATTTGCCGAAGAGATAGATGCGTCTCGACGTGCGGGTCACGGCATCGGCAAGCGACGGGTCGGCAACGAGAATATCGTGGGCGTCGGCCGGCAGATCGATGACGACGGCCTTGTTCAGCCCCAGGCTCACCTTCTTTTTCACGCCCGGGCCGCTTTCAACGATCCTGACCACCGAGGAGGCAGCCGCCTCCGCGGATGGCAGCGTCGGCAGCGCCATGCCCGAAAATGTCAGGCAGAACGAAAGGCCGGCTGCGATCGAGGCCCGAAATTTGTTACCGTTCCGTTTCACCTTGCGCTCCGCTCGATCGCTCATTGTTGTTGGCCCTGGCCGACGGAACCGTCGTTCTTTACGATCGAGCCGGATTTGATGACCTGAATGCTCGGTTGACCGTCGCCGCTCAGAAGATAGTCCGCGGCAGCGGTGTCAGGTTCCTGCGCGTCGGCAACGCTGCGAAGGGCAAGCGAGATGCGCTCGGCCATCTGCTGTGCCACGGTCATGACCTTGGATTGATCCGGCGTCAGTTCCAGCGTGGCCGTGGTGCCGACCACGGATTTGGATCCGTCGTCCTTTTCCTCGACCTGCTGGTCGATCGCCAAAACGCGGACGTTGCTGAGAACGGTTTCGGTCAGAAAGAGCTCGCCATCACCCTTGCGTACCATGATGACGTCGACCCGGTCGTTCGGCAGAATGAAACCGCCGGCACCGGTCGCAACGGTGATCTCGGTCGCGACGGCGCGCTTGCCCGCCGGCAGCAAGGACGACATGATGCGGCTGGAGCTGTCGGCGATCTTTTCGCTGCGCACCGGCTCGCCGTTGAAGATCGGCAGGCGCACGACGGATCCGGTGAGATCATCGATGGCGGTTGGACGGGTTTCCTCGGTGATCAACCCATCGACGATGCCGTCCTTCGGCCAAGCCACCCAGTGGACCAGGTCGCCGCCAAGGCGCGACCCCACGGGCAGGCTCTTGCTGGCGACCAGCACGTTGACGGTTGGAGCGCGCTCGATGACCGGCTCCGCCATTTGTGGCGCTGGTCCACGCGTGAGGTTCATCGCGAGCAAGCCGGCCAGAACAGCCGAACCAACGGCCACTGCCAGGATGATGATGCGAACCGGTTTCATGATCGTTTCGAGGCCCCAGAGAGATGCTGGAGGCAGATTGATCAGGAATTGGTGTAATTATAGTTAACAAGGCACTTACGGCCATGGTTAACAATTGCCTACCTTATTGATTGCGTGCCGCGAACACGCGCCGCGGCACCGACCGCAAGCTCAATGGAGGCTGGATAGCGCCAGTTGCACGAGCGGGGACGAGGGGTAGGCAACAAAACCGCCGGCGGCGATCGCGATCCCGTAGGGGATCTTGTTGGCGGTGAACAGCAATCTCGGGATCGGGAGCCGCGAGGACAGAATGAAATCCTCCTGTGCCCTCAGAAGCAAGATCGCGACAGTCAGCACACCGCCAAACAGGGAAACGGAAAGCAGGAATTCCATCAGCGAGCCGTTGGCGCCGAACCACAGGGCGCACGCCGTCAGAAGCTTGGCGTCACCGCCACCCATGGTCCCGAGCGCGAAGAGAACGAAGCAGAGGCCGAAAACAGCAAGGGCCGTGGCGATGTGGAACGCGATTTCCGAAAGTCCGAGCCCCGCAAGCGGCGCGACGATGGCGAATGTCCCCATCAGAATGATCGGAACCCGATTGGGTATCGTCATGGTGAATGCGTCTGAGAAGGCGGAGAACGCCAGACAAAACGGAAAAACTACGAAGATGGCAGCCACGATCACCGGTCGTCTCCTCGAGTGAAAATCTTCATTCGTCGCCTAACCCTCTCGGGTTCTGGGTATGATCCATCCCGACCCTGCAGCCGGCGTACAAAGGTCCAGGTCGATGCTTGCACAAAGATAAGGCCGCCCCACGGAAGGGCGGCCTCGCACTTTAAGCTGATTGCGGGCGTTATGTCGCCCTGCGCTCAGAAAACGATGCAAAGATCACGGAGACTTCGCAACATTCATGTACGAGCCAAGGTTGGTGAACTGGTTGCTCAACTTGGTGCCGAGCGTCGTTGCGCCGCCGATGAGGGCAACGGAGATGAGAGCTGCGATCAGGCCGTATTCGATGGCGGTTGCGCCGGACTCGTCCTTGATCAGACGGGCAAAAATCTTCTTCATGATGATTCTCCTAACTTCACGTTTGTTGTTCAGCACGTCCGCCAACTGTTGCCGTTGATCGGATGCACTCACCCTAGGCCCGTCGGATTGCTACTGGCTTAAGGAAAGCAGTTACCAAATGATGAACGTCGCATCGCTGATTTTTGGGTAAACGAACGGCAAATCCGGTGATCGCCGAGTGGCCTTGAAAGTCGATCTTCGCCACTTAACGCTTCATTCACCAAGAACGGCGAGGATGGGTCGAACGTCATTTCAAGGAAAAACGATGACCTTGCCCCTCGCCGGCAGCCGAGCCGCCATACTTGCAGTCGCGATCGCCGGCCAGCTTGCGCTTGCGTCGGCCGGCAGCGCCCATGCCGCCGAAGACACGATGCGCGTCTACATGGATCACGCACGTGTTTTGAAACTCGACCGCCCCGTGAGCAAGGTCATCATCGGCAATGCAGAGGTCGCAGACGCAACCGTCGCGGACGCGCGCACCATCGTCGTTACCGGGCGCAATTTCGGCACGACCAACCTTGTCATCCTGGATCAAGACGGCAACGCGATTGTCGACGAGCGCATTCTCGTCACCATCGACGAGGGCAACACGGTGCGTGTTTACAAGCAGACATCGCGAACGGTCCTGTCCTGCACCCCCAATTGCGAACGGCACGCGGAGCGAAAAGCAACGGGCGCGACCAACTGATTCTGCCGCTGCGATTTTTGCAGATCGCTAAAATGCTTGAAATTGACGCATACGAAATATCAACGCTTGCCCATCACTGTGCCGTCCGACAGGCGTGACATGATGGAACGACGGTATGACGATCGAGCAGGAAACACCGCAGCCGAAGCAAACGTCAGTTTGCCGTGACGGAATATTTCGTCGCCTTTTTCGTAATCGCGAAGGTGCGGCCGCGATTGAATTCACCATTCTCGCAATCCCTTTCATGATGGTTCTGTTTGCGTCGATCGAGACGTTCATCGCCTTCACCGGCGAGCAGTTGCTCATGAGCGCGACCGACACGATGGCGCGAAAGATCCGCACCGGCGAAATCACGTTCCAGGTCGGAAAGCCGGGCTACAAGAGCAATGAACAGTTCAGGCAGGCCTTCTGCGACGAAATCTCTGTCATGATGACATGTTCGGCGACCGAGACGACACTGCCCAACAAGCTCTACATCGACGTTCGCCCCGTTACGGACCTCGCTAAATTTCCCGATGCTGTCCCCCGCACGACAACCTCGAACTCGTCCGACGTCAGTGTGGCCGACTTCAAGTTCGCCCCGGGAGGACCCGGAACAACCAACATGATGCGCGCCTTTTACAGGTGGAGCGTCATCACGGATCTCGTCAGACCGTTCATCACCAATCTGCGCCCGGCCGGCACTAGCATGCCGAAAGACTACCTGATGGTTTCGACCGCCATATTCCGAACCGAGAGCGAGTGAGGGCAAGGTGAAAACGCTAACGAAAGCCATGCGCTTGACCGCTCCCCGCCTCGGATCGCTCTTTTCGTCGCTGGCCAGGGACAAGAAGGGGGTCGGCGCCGTCGAATTCGCCATCGTCACACCCATTCTGATCATGGCCTATATCGGAGCCTTCGAGATTTCCCTGGGGTTCACCGTATCGGGAAAGGTCGCCAGGGCATCAAGCACGGTCGCCGATCTGGTCGCCCAGCAATCGACGGTCGACAAGACCTATCTCGGCAACATGAAGAATGTCGCCCAGACGATGCTGGCACCCTACAAGGGCTCCGATTTCACGCTCAAGATCAGCGGTATCAAGGTCGACAACACAAACAAGGGCACCGTGATCTGGTCCCGCGACCAAAATGGCGCAACGCCCTACGCGGTCAACAGCATCGTGAACCTGCCGGCGCAATTTGCGACAAAGGGCGCCTTCGTCATCCGCACGGAGCTGATCGTTCCGCATGAGCTTTTGTTGTTTGCTCCGAACCTCGCGTCGAAATCGATCACCAAAATCAACCTCGCCAAGACGGCGTATTTCCGCTCGCGTCAGGCCGAAACGATCAGCTGCACGAACTGCTGATCTGAGCCCTGCCGACCCAATTGCAATGCGGGGCCACCAGCGCTATTCCTTCGGGATTGCGCTCGGGGATACGCCTGCGCGCCTGTTGCAGCACCGAACCGTGAGGCTCTGCCCATGCGCTTCGGCCTATCGGAACGTTCATGGCGCGCGCTTTTCTCTTCGTCCTTGATTCCTTCGGCATTGGCGGTGCACCTGATGCCGAGACCTATGGCGACCTCGGCGCCGACACGCTGGGCCACATCGCCGAATTCTGCGCAAACGGGGCGGCTGACCGTCCTGGCCTGCGCGAGGGACCGCTCAATCTTCCCAACATGTCTGCCCTCGGCCTGGTGCACGCGGCCAAGCTGGCCACCGGCCGCACACCCGCAGGCATGCCGGTCCCGGGCCGGGTCTACGGCGCCTATGGTGCGGCCAGCGAAGTGTCGCGCGGCAAGGATACACCGTCGGGCCACTGGGAGATTGCGGGAACGCCCGTCATGTTCGACTGGGGCTATTTCACCGCCGAGGGCGATGCGTTTCCGCCCGAGCTGGTGGAGGCGATCTGCCGCGAGGGCAATGTCCACGGCATTCTGGGCAATTGCCACGCCTCCGGCACCGACATCATCGCCCGGCTCGGCGAAGAGCATATGCGCACGGGAAAGCCGATCTGCTACACCTCTTCGGACAGCGTCTTTCAGATCGCAGCCCATGAGCATACTTTCGGACTGGAGCGCCTGCTGGAATTCTGCCAGATCGTCCGGCGCCTCGTCGACGACTACAATATCGGCCGCGTCATCGCCCGCCCCTTCATCGGCCACAACGCACAGACCTTCACGCGAACCGGCAACCGGCGCGACTACTCGGTCCTGCCGCCGGAACCGACGGTTCTCGACCGGCTGGCGCAGGCCGGACGCACGGTGCATGCGATCGGCAAGATCGGCGATATCTTCGCCCACCAGGGCGTGACCAAGCTGACCAAGGCCGACGGCAACATGGCGCTGTTCGATGCAAGCCTTGCGGCCATAGACGAGGCCGAGGACGGCGACCTGGTCTTCACCAACTTCGTCGATTTCGACATGCTTTTCGGTCACCGCCGCGATGTCGCCGGCTATGCCGCAGCGCTCGAAGCCTTCGACGCGCGCCTGCCCGATCTCGACCGCCGGCTGAAGCAGGGCGACATCGTCATTTTGACCGCCGACCACGGCTGCGATCCGACCTGGCGCGGAACCGACCACACGCGCGAGCGCGTGCCGGTGCTGATGTTCGGCCCGGCCGTGCGCAGCCGCTCGCTCGGGATTGCCGATACCTTTGCGCATATCGGCGAAACGGTCGCCAGACATCTCGGTATCGCACCGGGCCTACACGGGAGAAGCCTCATTTGACCGCACATCTGAAGAAAGCGGAACTGCACTGCCACATCGAGGGCGCGACGCCCCCTGAACTCGCGCTGCGGCAGGCGCAGAAATATGGGCTCGACACCAGCGACATCATCGCCGACCGCGCCTATGTCTGGACGGATTTTACCAGTTTCGTCAAATGCTACGACAGCGTCGCCTCGCTGTTTCGCACCCAGGAAGACTACGCGCTTCTTGCCGAAACCTACCTGACGGAACTGGCGGAGGCCGGCACGATCTACAGCGAAATCATCGTTTCGCCGGATCATGGCAACACCATCGGGCTGGGCGCCGACGCCTATCTCGAGGGCCTGGCCGCCGGCATTGTCGCTGCCAGGGCAAAGACCGGGATCGAAGCGCGCATGCTGATCACCGGCATCCGCCACCTCGGGCCGGAATCCGTTATCAAGACAGCAGAATTTGCCGCCAGGAGAGAGCACGCACTGGTGACCGGCTTCAATCTGGCAGGCGAAGAGCGCATGCACCGGGTCGCCGACTTTGCCCGGGCCTTCGATATCGTGCGCGATGCCGGCCTGGGTCTGACGATCCATGCAGGCGAGCTTTCGGGCGCCTTCAGCGTGCGCGATGCGCTCGACCATGTGAGACCGTCGCGCATCAGCCACGGCGTGCGGGCGATCGAGGATGCGGATCTCGTCAAGCGGCTCGCCGACGAGGGTGTCGTTTTGGAGGTCTGCCCCGGATCCAACATCTCGCTGCAAGTGTTCCCGGACTTCGCCGCCCACCCATTGCGGGCTCTCCACCAGGCCGGCGTTCGGGTGACGCTCAATTCCGACGATCCGCCATTCTTCCACACCTCCCTTGCCCAGGAATACGACATCGCTTCGTCGGTGATGGGCTTTGAAGAAGACGACATCAACGGCATGACCAGGACGGCGATCGAGGCGGCGTTCGTCGACGAGGCGACACGTCGGGCCCTGATTTCACGCCTCTGACCGGTGCCTGCGCCTGTCCGCGCGAACGGCACGGCTGGGGATGACCACAACGAGCCGCCCAATGCCCTTGCGGCCGCGGAGCAATCCATGGAAAAAGGGCGAATACAGAAACTTCCGGGAAGGTAGCCATGGACGGCGTAACAGTGATCGATCATCCGCTTGTGCAACACAAGCTGACCATCATGCGCAAGAAGGAAACCTCCACCGCCGGTTTTCGGCGGCTGCTTCGGGAAATCTCGACGCTGCTCTGCTACGAGGTGACGCGCGATCTGGAACTGACGATGGAGCGCATCGAGACCCCGATGCAGGAGATCGACGCGCCGGTGCTCGAAGGCAAGAAGCTTGTCTTCGCCTCGATCCTGCGCGCCGGCAACGGTCTGCTTGAAGGCATGCTCGAACTCGTGCCTTCCGCACGCGTTTCCCACATCGGGGTCTATCGCGACCACGACACATTGGAAGCGGTGGAGTATTTCTTCAAGGCGCCGGAAAGCCTCTCCGAGCGGCTGATCATCGTCGTGGATCCGATGCTTGCCACCGGCAACTCCTCTATCGCGGCGATCGACAAGCTGAAGGAACGCGGCGCCAAGAACCTGCGCTTCCTCTGCCTGCTGGCGGCTCCTGAAGGCATCCGCAACTTCCAGGCCGCCCATCCGGATGTCCCGATCTTCACCGCGTCGATCGACAGCCACCTGAACGAGCTTGGCTACATCATGCCTGGGCTCGGCGATGCCGGCGACCGCATGTACGGAACGAAGTGATTTTCCGTTTCTTAACCAGCACGCGAATTTGACCCTGAACCGCCGGCCATCCGGCGGTTTTTTTGTGTGGTGTTAGCCCTTGCCTGTTCTACTGCCCTGGATCGGCGCGCGTGTTCGCAGCCCGGTGTGGAGGACCAAGGCCATGTTCGGACGTTTGCTGACATTTGCCGGCGGCATCGCCGTTGCGGCGCTGGTCGTCCCCGACCTTGCCAGCTCCTATCTTTCACGCCCTGACGCGCCCGATACGGGCAAGGCGGCAGCAAACCGCTCCACTCCGGCGTCAACGGCAAAGTATGCCTCTGGAAGAACCATCGTGCTTCAGGCCGACCGGTCCGGCCATTTCTTCGGCGATTTCCGCATCAATGGCCGCACGCAGAGCGGCCTCGTCGACACCGGTGCAAGCACCATTGCGATCAATGTCTCGACGGCACGCCGGCTCGGCCTTTCAACGGGAACACTCTCATTCGACGTTCGCGTCGGAACTGCCAATGGCGAGGTCGAAGCAGCACGGGCGAAGCTGAACAGGGTCGAGATCGGCGGCATTTCCCTGCGCGACGTTGACGCCTTGGTGCTGCCCGACAAATCGCTTTCGGGGATGCTCGTCGGCATGAGCTTCCTGCGCCGCCTATCGTCCTACCGCGTCGAAGATGGTGCGATGCACCTCGTCAGATGATCCTGGAAAGGATCGGCGAGACCGCCTCCGGCTGAACATCGGCGATCTCATAGAGCGCCAGGAGCTCCTGGCGCGCCCGTTCGGCCGCGCTCTCGTCAGCCGCATGCACGAACGCAATCGGCTCCCCCTTTTCGATCCGCGTCCCCAACGGTTTCAGCGCGGAGAAGCCGACACGGTGGTCGATCTCGTCGTTCGGGTGCGTCCGTCCACCGCCAAGCCCGATGACCGCCATGCCAAGATCACGGGTTCGGCAGGAGTGCAGATAGCCGTGCCTTTCGGCTGTGACAGGCAGGATGACGGGTGCAGCCGAAAGATATTGCCCCGGCCGATCGACGAAATCCGCCGCACCACCGAGCGCATGCACCATCCGGGCAAACCTCTCGAGGGCCGCGCCATTTTCAAGCACCGCTCGAGCAAGTGCTTCGCCGGAGGCCGGATCCGGCACGACACCCGCCGCAACGAGCATTTCGGCGGCAAAGGCCATCACCACGGTTTCGAGGCGGGTGCCATGCTTCTCGCCCTTGAGAAAGGCGATGCAGTTCCAGATTTCAAGCGCGTTGCCGGCAGCATCGGCCAAAGGTTCGTTCATGTCCGTCAGCAGCGCCGACGTGCGCACGCCAGCGCCATTGGCGACATCGACGAGGGACCGGGCCAGGATCTCGGCCTCTGCGCTGTCGCTCATGAAAGAGCCATTGCCAACCTTGACGTCGAGCACCAGCGACTGCAAGCCGGCGGCAAGCTTCTTTGAAAGTATGGACGCGGTAATCAGCGGAACGGAATCGACCGTCGCGGTCACGTCACGAATGGCATAGAGCCGCTTGTCGGCCGGCGCCAGATTGGCCGTCTGGCCGATGATGGCGCATCCGACCTCGTCAACGGTCTTCCTGAAAAGCGCCGCCGACGGCTGGATATCATAGCCGGGTATGGATTCGAGCTTGTCCAGCGTGCCACCGGTGTGGCCGAGCCCTCGTCCCGATATCATCGGCACGGCCAGCCCGCATGCTGCCACGATCGGCGCAAGCATCAGCGAGACGTTGTCACCGACGCCGCCGGTCGAGTGCTTGTCGACGATCGGTCGGCCGACGGCACTCCAATCGAGGGTTTCGCCGGAATCACGCATCGCCAGGGTCAGCGCCACCGTTTCGTCGCGGCTCATGCCCGAAAACCACACGGCCATGGCGAAGGCGGCGACCTGGCCCTCCGAAATCGAGCCTTCGGAAAGGCCGCGCACGAAGCTTGCGATATCCGATGCTTCGAGGCGCTCGCCGTTTCGCTTGCGACGGATGATCTCCTGCGGAAGCATGGTCAGCCGGCCGCCGTGTCGGTGGAGATCATTTCCTTGAGAATGGCGGCGAGCCGCTTGCCGCCGACAGGCGCCATGTCCTTCGTCTCATGGTGGCTGAGTTCGCCGCCGGTCATGCCCGCGCCGAAGTTGGTGATCACCGAGGCAGCCGCAACCTTGAGCCCCATGAAGCGCGCGAGGATGACCTCCGGCACAGTGGACATGCCGACCGCATCGGCCCCGAGAACGCGCGCCATGCGAATTTCCGCCGGCGTCTCGAAGCTCGGGCCCGAAAACCACATGTAAACGCCAGCTTGCAGGGGAATGCCAAGCCGCTCGGCGGCAGCCTGCATGCGGTCGCCAAGCGCGGGGTCATAGGCACTGGTCATGCCGACGAACCGATCGTCGCTCTCGACGCCGATCAGCGGATTGAAGCCGGAAAAATTGATATGGTCCGAAATCCGCATCACCGATCCCGGCGGCAGCTCATCCTTGAGCGAGCCCGCGGAATTGGTGAGCACCAGATTTCCGATGCCGAGATCCCTCAGCGTCTCGAGCGGCACGCGCATGGCATTGGCGTCGCCGCTCTCGTAATAATGCACACGGCCGGACAGCATCACCACCGGGACATCGCCGAGAAAGCCGGCGACAAGCTCGCCGGCGTGGCCGGAAACGCTGCTGACGGGAAAGCCCGGGATGTCGGCATAGGAAATGCGTATAGGGCTGGAGACCGCTTCGACCAGCGTGCCAAGGCCTGAACCGAGTACAATGCCATAGCGCGGCGACAGGCCGCCAAGCCTGGCTAGCAGGAATGCAGCAGCGCTGTTCATCCGAGGATCTCGGTTTCGAAGCTGTGCGGCAGCAGATCCGACAGTGCCAGCGTCTTCTTCACACCGGTCTCGTCGCAGAGAAAGATACGGGTGCTGGCGCCCGAGAACTCGGCAAGCCGTTGCCGGCACCCGCCACAGGGCGGGCAGAGCGCCAGCTTTTCAGCGATCACGGCCACTTCCAGGATCTTGCGCTGGCCGGCCATGACCATGTGGCTGATCGCCGTCGTCTCGGCACACCATCCCTCCGGGAAGGACAGGTTCTCGATGTTGGCGCCAGTGTAGATCTGGCCGTCTTCCGCACGGATGGCAGCGCCTACGGGAAACTTGGAATAGGGCGCATGCGCCTTGGCCATCGCCTCGCGCGCGGCCTCGAAGAGCTCGTTTTCCATGGTCCTACCGCTCCTTCACATAGGGGACGCCGCCGGCCTTTGGCGGGATGGCCTTGCCGATGAAGCCGGCAAGCAAGATGACGGTGAGAATGTAGGGCAGCGCCTGCATCAGCTGCACCGGCACTTGGCCGATCAGCGGCAGGGGGTTGCCCTGCAGGCGGATCGCGAAGGCGTCGAGGAAACCGAAGAGCAGGCACGCCAGCATGATGTTGAACGGGCGCCACTTGGCGAAGATCAGCGCTGCAAGAGCGATATAGCCCTTGCCGGCCGTCATGCCCTTGACGAAACCGGCGGTCATTGCCAGCGACAGGTATGCGCCGGCAAAGCCACACAGGATGCCACAGCAGATGACGGCGCGATACCGCATCCAGATCACCGAAATGCCGGCGGTATCGACCGCACCCGGATTTTCACCGACGGCACGCAGCCGGAGGCCGAAGCGGGTCCGATAGAGGATCCACCAGCTGATCGGCACCATGGCGAAGGCGAGATAGGTCAGGATGAAATGGCCAGACAGCAAGTCCGCGTAGATCGGCCCGATGAAGGGTATCTCGCGGATCTTGTCTGCGAAGGGGAACGTGATCGTCTGGAAGCGCGCACCTTCGGCGAGCGCCGGCGTGCGTCCGCCCTGGCGGAACCAGGCTTCGCCAAGAATGACGGTGGAACCGGCGACGATGAAGTTGATGGCAACGCCCGAGACGATCTGGTTGCCGCGCTGTGTAATCGACGCATAGCCGTGAACCAGTGACAGGCACACAGAGATGAGGACGCCGGCGAGCAGCCCGAGCCAGACCGACTGGGTGATCGCCGCGACCGCGCCGGCCGCAAAGGCCGCGCCCAGCATCTTGCCTTCAAGGCCGATATCGAAAATGCCGGCACGCTCGGTGAAAAGACCGGCGAGGGCTGCGAAGATCAGCGGAACGGAAACGCGGATGGTGGACTCGAGGAGCACCACGATGACGTGGAAGAAATCCATGGCTCAAGCTCCCTTGGTCTGGGCAACGACCGCGGCGCGCCGGCTGGATGTGGAAAACAACCGGGTGATGGCCGGCCGGAACATATTTTCAAGAGCGCCGGCAAACAGGATGACGAGACCCTGGATGATGACGATCATGTCGCGCGAGATCGAAGGCATTTCGAACGAGATCTCGGCGCCGCCCTGGTAGAGCACACCGAAGAGAACGGCCGCAGGGATGATGCCGGCGGGATGCGAGCGGCCCATGAGGGCAACCGCGATGCCGACGAAACCTGCACCCTGGACGAAATCCAGCTGCATCCGGCCCTGCTCGCCCATGATCGGGTTGAGCGCCATCATGCCGGCAAGCGCCCCCGATATCATCATGGTGACGACGGTGATGCGGCTCTCGCTCATGCCGGCATAACGCGCTGCCGAAGGGCTATGGCCCATGGTGCGCATTTCGTAGCCGAGCTTGGTGCGCCAGATCAAAAGCCAGACGCCGAAGGCGGCAACCAGCGCCAGCAGGAACGACACGTTGAACGGCGCCGTTCCGATTTCAAGTCCGAAGATCGACAGCAGCCAATCGAGCTTGGGCAGTTGGCCGCCCTCGGCGAAGGTACGCGTCTGCGGCGACATCGAGCCGAGCGGCTTCAGCACCCGGGTCAGGAGATAGACCATCAGGCTCGAGGCGATAAAGTTGAACATGATGGTGGTGATGACGATGTGGCTGCCGCGCTTGGCCTGCAGCCAGCCCGGCAGGAACGCCCAGGCCGCGCCGAACAGCGCCGAACCGATGATCGCAAGCGGGAAGACCACGAACCACGGCATCGTCTGGTCGAGCCAGAGGCAGGCGAGCGCAACGCCGATGCCACCGACATAGGCCTGGCCTTCGCCGCCGATGTTGAAAAGCCCGGCGTGGAAGGCGACCGCGACCGCAAGGCCGGTGAAGATGAAGGTGGTGGCGTAATAGAGCGTGAAGCCGATATATTCGCCGCGGCCGAAGGCACCGTTGATCAGGTGATAGGCCGCCTCGAACGGATTTTCGCCGACGAGCAGCACCACGAGGCCGGCAACGAGGAAGGCGACGGCGAGATTGACCAGCGGGATGAGGCCGTATTCGACCCAACCCGGAAGCTTTGCATAGGGATTGCTCATTCTGCGGCCTCCTTGCGGCCTTCGACGCCGGCCATCAACAGGCCCAGCTCGCCCTCGGTCGCGTCAGGATCGCGCTCGCCGACCACACGGCCGGCAAACATCACCAGGATACGGTCCGACAGGGCGCGGATTTCATCGAGTTCGACGGAAACAAGCAGGACAGCCTTGCCCTGGTCGCGCATCTCGATGATCCGTTTGTGGATGAATTCGATGGCGCCGACGTCGACGCCGCGGGTGGGCTGGCCGATGATCAGCACGTCCGGTCCCCGCTCCATTTCGCGGGCGAGAACGATCTTCTGCTGGTTGCCGCCGGAGAAATTCGCGGTTTTCAGCCGGGCGTTCGGCGGCCGGATGTCGTATTCGGCGATCCTCTGCTCGGCGTCCTTGCGGATGGCATCGACGTTGAGAAACACGCCGTTGAGGTAGCGCTTGTCGTGGTGATAGCCGAGGATGGCGTTTTCGCATTCCTCGAATTTCAGCACCAGGCCGACATGGTGCCGGTCTTCCGGCACATGCGCGAGACCACGGTCGCGCAGGTCCTTGGGATCGACATGGCCGGTGACGTTGACCGGCTGACCGTTCAGCTGGACGTCGCCGGAAACCGCACGGCGAATACCGGAAATCGCCTCCAGCAGCTCCGACTGTCCGTTGCCCGCGACGCCGGCAATGCCGACGATCTCGCCAGCCCTGAGGTCGAAGGAAACGTTGTCGACCATGGTGACGCCGCGGCCGTCCTTGACGGTCAGGCCCTTGACGGACAGCTTGACGTCACCGGGATTGGCCGCGCCCTTTTCCACGCGCAGCAGCACGCGGCGGCCAACCATCAGTTCGGCGAGTTCCTCGACCGAGGTTTCCGCCGTCTTGCGCGTCGCCACCATCTCGCCGCGCCGCATCACCGAAACCTCGTCGGTGATCGCCATGATTTCCCTGAGCTTGTGGGTGATGAGAATGATGGTCTTGCCCTGGCTCTTCAACTGCTCGAGAACGCGGAAGAGGTGATCGGCCTCGGCCGGCGTCAACACGCCGGTGGGCTCGTCGAGGATCAGGATGTCAGCCCGGCGATAAAGCGCCTTGAGGATCTCGACGCGCTGCTGCAGGCCGACGGGCAGTTCCTCGATAATTGCGTCCGGATTGACCTCCAGCGCATATTCGCGCTCGAGCCGCTTCAGCTCCTCGCGCGCCTTGGCAATGCCCTTGTTGAGGATCTGGCTTTCTTCCGCGCCGAGCATGATGTTTTCGAGCACGGTGAAGTTCTCGACCAGCATGAAATGCTGATGCACCATGCCGATGCCGGCTGCGATCGCCGCATTCGGGTCGCGGATCGTGACCTGCTTGCCATCGACGTGGATCTCGCCGCTGTCGGCTTGATAAAAGCCGTACAGGATCGACATCAGGGTCGATTTTCCTGCACCGTTTTCACCGATGACGCCGTGGATCGTACCCTTGCGGACTTTCAGATTGATGTTTTTGTTGGCGTGAACCGGACCGAAACTCTTGTCGATCCCACGCAGTTCGATGGCAATACTGTCCATATTGGCCTTGCGATCCCCAAACTGGCCCGCTTCGGTCTTCTTCCCAGAAACCGTGCCGGCGATTTTTTTACCATTTGGTATAGGTTTATCATCGATTTGCCGGCGCGGAAGCCCTCAAAACGAGATCTCCTTATACTCTCACCGGATCGCTGATGAGAGTCCAGCGCGAATATACACAGGCTGATCGGGCCAATCGGCCACAAAAAAACGGCGGCAATCCATGCCGCCGGTTCCGTTGCAAGCGCCTGCTTCAGGCAGCCTTGACCGGCCGCAGCAACCGCAGCGCATTGATGGTCACGAGCACGGTCGCGCCGGTATCGGCAAGGATTGCCGGCCAGAGGCCAGTGATCCCGACGATGGTGGTGACGAGGAAAACGGCCTTCAGACCAAGCGCAATAGCGATATTCTGGAAAATGTTTCGCATTGTAGAGCGGGAAAGCGTGACCATCGCGGCGACGTCGCCGACCCGACCGTGCAACACCGCCGCGTCGGCCGTCTCCAATGCCACATCCGTTCCGCCGCCCATGGCGATGCCGACATCGGCCGCGGCCAACGCCGGCGCATCGTTGATGCCGTCTCCGATCTTGGCGACGTTGAAGCCGGCGCTCTTCAGTTCGCCGACGATGCGCTGCTTGTCCTCGGGCAGCAGTTCGGCGCGCACCTCCATGCCGAACTGGCGTCCGATCGCCTCGGCCGTGCGGCGGTTGTCGCCAGTGAGCATGACCACGCGAATTCCGGCATCGGTCAGCGCCTTGACGCCGGCTGCAGCATCCGGGCGCGGCTCGTCGCGCATGGCGATGGCGCCGACGATCTCGTTGTCGGCGATCAGCACCGATACCGTCTTGCCCTCGTCGTTGAGCGCCGAAACACGCGCTGCCTGCTCGGGTGACATCGCCACGCGGCTGTTGGCCGCCTGGGGAGATCCCAGGAAAACCTCTGTTGTGCCGACAATACCCTCCAGGCCCTTGCCGCCGATGGCCTTGACCGTCGTGATGGCCGGAACCTGCAATGTCAGTTCGTCCGCCCGTTGCAGGATCGCACGCGCCAGCGGATGGCTCGATCCCTGCTCGAGCGCTGCAGCCAAGCCCAGCACCTCGTTCTCGGCGCGAACAAAGCCGACGATATCGGTCACCCGCGGCTTGCCTTCCGTCAGCGTGCCGGTCTTGTCGAAGGCGGCGGCAGTGATCTTGCCGACGTTCTCAAGCACGGCGCCGCCCTTCAGAAGCAGGCCGCGGCGTGCACCGGCCGAGAGGCTGGCGGCGATGGCGGCCGGTGTCGAGATGACGAGCGCGCATGGGCAACCGATCAACAGGATCGCGAGGCCCTTATAGATCCACTCATTCCAGTCGCCGCCGCCCAGCAGCGGCGGCAGGATCGCGACAAGCGCCGCGACGACGACAACCGCCGGGGTGTAGTAACGCGAAAACCGATCGATGAAGCGTTCGGTCGGCGCCTTGCTTTCCTGCGCCTCCTCCACCAGCCTGACGATGCGGGCGATGGTGTTGTCCGAGGCGGCCGCCGTGACGCGCACGCGCAGCGCGCCGTCGCCGTTGACCGTCCCGGCGACGAGCTGATCGTCCGCGGCCTTGTGCACCGGCGTGCTTTCGCCGGTGACCGGCGCCTCGTCGACGGCGCTTTCGCCCGACAGAATGATGCCATCGGCGGGAACACGGTCGCCCGGACGCACCAGGATGATCGCACCGACTTCGAGGCTATCGGCCGGCACTTCATCCATCCGGCCATTGCGTTCGAGATAGGCCGACTTCGGCACCAGCGCCGTCAGCGCCTGGATGCTCGCCCGCGCCTTGCCGGCAGCGACGCCTTCCAGCAGCTCACCGACGAGGAAGAGCAGGACGACGATCGCCGCCTCTTCCGTGGCGCCGATGAAGACCGCGCCTACGGCCGCGATCGTCATCAGCATCTCGATCGAAAACGGCGTGCCGGAGGTCGCGGCGGCAAAGGCGCGCCGGGCGATCGGCAACAGGCCGACGAGCATGGCGAGCGTAAAGATCCAGGGCTCAGTGGCCGGTACGAGATGGCCGAGGCCGTAGGCGACGCCAAGCGCCAGCGCACAAGCGATCGTCAGCCGGCCCTTGCCGGAGCGCCACCACGGACCGTTGGTCGGGCCATGATCGTGGCCATGGACGTTGATCGGCGCCGACGATGCCGGGCGCGCTGCATTGCCGGCGGCGTGCTCGTGGCCGGCATGCGTATGTGCGGCGTGATCATGCGCATGGTCGTGGTGGTGATGGTCGTGGTCGTGGTCGTGGTCGTGGGAATGGGAATGGGAATGGGAATGGGAATGGGAATGATCGTGATCGCCCGAGCAAACATGAACGGGCGCAACCGGCGGCTTCTGGTGGGCGGCGATTGGATGCAGCCGGTAACCGAGCTTTCCGACCTTGCTGACGATGTTTGCCGCAAGGTCATCCTCATCGGCGTGTTTCACCGACATCGTGCCGGCGGCCACGGAAACCGAGACATCCTCGACGCCTGGCATGCGCCGAACGGCGGTGTCGATCTTCGAAGCGCAGGACGCACAATCCATGCCTTCGACCCGATAGCGGTTTTCACGAATATTGCCTGCCATGACCTGCTCCTTGCATAACGTGAAAGGAGGCTACGACCTCTAGCGACTAGAGCTGCAAGAGCGAATTGCACCATCCGGCGCGGTTTTTCGTCCTGGGCAGGGCCGACGGCTCTAGGGACGGCACACGTGTGCGGCGCGTATGCCCGGCGGACCGAATAGCGGTTCGCTGATCATCATGTCATTGCGTGAAGCCCGAAACGCCAAAAAGCCCGCGGACGTTATTGTCCAGCGGGCTTTTAGGTATGTATTT